>CAVOPM010000005.1:0-411144 GCA_963697985.1 uncultured Solirubrobacteraceae bacterium | reverse complement strand
GCACCTTCTGAGGGTATGGCGAGGCGGGGTCTCCCCCGCAGAAGCGCAAATGACTAAAGGCCGCCCTGTGATCTGCCGATCTGGTCATCGGGGCCCATACCTATGCTTACCTGCCTACCTTCTTGCGATTGTAAGCGCTGCTCGCGCCTTATTGAGCCCCGGTTGAGGGACCTCCGGCGCTTCTTGCTCGTCGCGCTGACGCTTGGCGGCCTTTGTTTCGCGCCGGGAGTGGCGGGTGCCGCGGGTCCGGGGGTGGAGATCGGCATCCATCAGGCCTCCGGCTCGCCTTTGCGCTATTTCAAGGTAAACGCACGCCCGGGCACAGTGGCGCGCGCGGGGTCGCTCACGGTCGCCAATCCCACGGGCCTTCCCGTCAGGGTCCGGCTGGACCCCGTCAACGGACTCACCGACAGCATGCTTGGCTCTGACTACGCGCTCGCCGGCAAGGCACCCGGTGGATCGACGCGCTGGCTCGATCTCGGCGCTCGTCGCCTGACGATCCCTGCACACGGCAGTAGCAACGTTGCGGTCGCGATCCTTGTCCCCGGCTCCGCCAAGCCGGGTGACTATCTCAGCGGCATCTCTATCCAGACGCTGCAACGCGAACAGGTCGCACGACCGGCTCGCGGCATGGTGATCGGGGAGACCTACCGCTACGTCATCGGCGTCGAGACTAGCCTGCCGGGCCAGCGCCGGCCCAACATTCACTTCACGGGCGCGCGCGTGGTGCGCTGGCCGGCGTCGGCGGTATTCCTGCTCTCGGCCACCAACAGCGGCAACGTAATCCTCAAGAATGTCTATGGCAACGCGAGGATCACGCAGGGCAGCCGGCAGGTGCGATCGATGACGATCCCGCCAGGCACGTTCGTCTCGCAAACGGGTATCGAGATCCCGCTGTCGACCCCAGGCGAGCACCCACGCGCGGGCACGGTCTATCGCGTGCGGGCCAAGCTCGTTTACAGCGGTGGCGTCGCCTACCTCGACACGTACGTGAGGTTTGGCCGCCATGCGGCTTACGTACAGTCGCAGTACACGCCCCGCCGCGGCCATGCCGCCGGCGGCGTCCCGTGGGCGGCGTTCGCTTCCGCGATCGCCGGCCTGCTGGCGTTGGCTCTGGTGGCCTTGTGGTGGCGGCGCCGGCGACGCCACCCGCTGAGCCCGAAGGCGACGCTGTCGCTGCTCCGGCGCCGGCTTGCCGGCAGCGTCGAGCAGGGGGCGCCGCTGAGCCTCATATATCTCGATGTCGTGGCCTCACGGGACGTCAAGCGCCGGTTCGTCAAGGTGCTCCGGCCGGCGCTCCGAGGCGCCGATGCGATCGGGGATCTGGGGAACGGACGCCTGCTGGTGATCCTGCCCGAGACGAGCGACGAGCTCGCGCGGGGCCTGGCGAGCCAGCTCACCGCCGTGCTCGACCGAGCGGGTCTCGGAAACATGGTTGGCCCAACACACCCCTTTACGGCCGACGCCGGACTCGACGCCGAGCAGCTGATCGCCCAAGTCAACAATCAAAGATCCGATGGTCAGCCGACCGGAGACCGCGCGGCTGGGACGCTCGCCTAGCGTGGGCAGAACAGCCTGCGGTTGGCATCGCTCGACGACGACGGCGCTTGCCTCGTTGGTTGGGCTCACCGCGCTATTGCTGCTCGCGCCCACGGCGTGGGCGAGCGGCGCGATCCCCGACTCGGGTTACGTGACCAACGGCGAAGTCAAGGCGATCGCGCATTCCGGCAACATCACCTACATCGGCGGCACCTTCACGGAAGTCGGGCCCGCCACCGGCCCCGGCGTGGGGATCAACGAATCTACCGGCGCCGACTTGGGGTGGGCGCGGGTCTGGGGTGGCGGCGGATCGATCTCCGCGGTGGTGAGCGACGGCTCCGGCGGCTACTACATCGGCGGCAGCTTCACCGAAGTGGCAGGCCACCCAGCCGAAAATCTGGCTCATATCAAGTCAAGCGGCGAAGTCGACTTGGGCTGGCTGCCCAAAGCCAACGGCGAAGTCAAGGCGCTCGCGGTCTCGGGTGGAATCGTCTACGTCGGCGGCACCTTCACAACCATCGGCACCAATAACGCAGAGCCGCGCGCGCATCGCCGCGATCAAGGCGAGCGGCGTCGCCGGCGAAGGCGAAGCCACCACGTGGAATCCAAATGCCACGAGCGGCGCCGTCAACACGCTCGCGGTTTCGGGTGGAATCGTCTACGTCGGCGGCAGCTTCACGGTCATCGGCACCAACGGCCTGACCCGCAAACGCATCGCCGCGATCAAGGCGAGCGGCGTCGCCGGCGAAGGCGAAGCCACCACGTGGAAACCCAACGCCACCGGCGGCGAAGTCAAAGCGCTGGCGGTTTCGGGCGAAATCGTCTATGTCGGCGGCACCTTCACGGTCATCGGCACCAACGGCCTGACCCGCAACCTCATCGCCGCGATCAAGACAAACGCCACCGCGGAAGCCACCGCCGAAGCCACCACGTGGAATCCAAATGCGACGAGCGGCGAAGTCAACGCGCTGGCGGTTTCGGGTAAATCGTCTACGCGGCGGCACCTTCACGGTCATCGGCACCAACAGCCAGTCCCGCAACCTCATCGCCGCGATCAAGGCGAGCGGCGCCGCCGGCGAACGCGAAGCCACCACCTGGAATCCAAATGCCACCAGCGGCGAAGTCAATGCGCTGGTGGTTTCGGGCAACTCGACCGTCTACGTCGGCGGCAGCTTCACGGTCATCGGCACCAACAGCCAGACCCGCAACCGCATCGCCGCGATCAACACAAACGCCACGGCCACCGCCACCGCCGAAGCCACCGCCTGGAACCCCAACGCCAACGCCACGGTCAAAGCGCTGGCGATCTCCGGCTCGACCCTCTATGCCGGCGGTACCTTCGCGACCATCGGCGCTACGGTACGCAACCGCCTAGCGGCGTTGAACGCGAGCAACGTACCGACGTCATGGAATCCAAATGCCACGAACGGCGAAGTCAAGGCGCTCGCGGTCTCGGGTGAAATCGTCTACGTCGGCGGCACCTTCACGACCATCGGCACCAATAACGCGAGCCGCGCGCGCATCGCCGCGATCAAGGCGAGCGGCGTCGCCGGCGAAGGCGAAGCCACCACGTGGAAACCAAATGCCACGAGCGGCGCCGTCAATGCGCTGGCGGTTTCGGGTGAAGTCGTCTACGTCGGCGGCAGCTTCACGGTCATCGGCACCAACAGTCAGACCCGCAAACGCATCGCCGCGCTCAAGGCGAGCGGCGCCGCCGGCGAAGGCGAAGCCACCACGTGGAAACCAAATGCCACGAGCGGCGCCGTCAATGCGCTGGCGGTTTCGGGTGAAATCGTCTACGTCGGCGGCAGCTTCACGGTCATCGGCACCAACAGCCAGTCCCGCAACCTCATCGCCGCGATCAAGACAAACGCCACCGCGGAAGCCACCGCCGAAGCCACCACGTGGAATCCCAACGCCACCAGCGGCGAAGTCAGTGCGCTGGCGGTTTCGGGCACCTCAATCGTCTACGTCGGCGGCACCTTCACGGTCATCGGCACCAACAGCCAGTCCCGCAACCTCATCGCCGCGATCAAGACAAACGCTACCGCGGAAGCCACCGCCGAAGCCACCACGTGGAATCCCAACGCCACCAGCGGCGAAGTCAGTACGCTGGCGGTTTCGGGCACCTCGACCGTCTACGTCGGCGGCACTTTCACGACCATCGGCAGCACTCCCGAAACCCGCAACAGGATCGCGGCGATCAACACAAACGCCACGGCCACCGTCGCTGCCACCGACACCGCCTGGAACCCCAACGCCAACGCCGCAGTCCTCGCAGTGGCGATAACTGGTTCGGGCTCGAGGCTGTACATCGGCGGCGCCTTCACAACGCTCGGCACGGGCGACCGGTCGGGCTACGCCTCGTTCACGTTCGGGGGCCCGACGGCGCTATTCAGCGTCAGCGCGGGGCCCTACACCGCCGGCGTCACGACGGTCACCTTCACGAACGAATCCACCGACGCCACGAGCTCGATCACCTCCTATGAATGGACGTTCGGCGACGGCGGCACCGCCACCAGCGCGAGCCCGACCCACGAGTACAGTGCGCCGTGCAGTCCCTGCACGATCACCCTCAAGGTGACCGACGCAGAAGGCCTGAGCGCCGAAGTGAGCCACGCGATCACGGTCGCCGAAGGAACGCTGACCTTCTTCACGACCTCGCCGACACTGCCCGTGCTCCCCGGCGTGACGCTCAACGGCGAACCGCAGACTACGACGACGACGATGAACAACTTCACCGTCGACGACGCGAGAGGCGGAGCGGGCGCCGGATGGAACGTCACGGTGGCCAGCCTCGCGACCGTGGGTACGACCGTGAGCGAAACATTCAAGGAGTACTGCAACTCCGCATCCCCATGCGGTGGGAACGCCGCCGAACGCTACGTCAGCGGTGGTCGTGAACTGCCCGCCAACTCGCTGACGCTCAAAAAGACCACCGCGAGCTTCACCGCGCTCCCCGGAGGAACTGGCAGCGCCCCAGCACTGGAATGCGCGTCCGAATGCCACGTCGATCACAGCACGCCAGAAAAGGTGGCTAGCGCCGCAGCAGGAGGCGCCGGCAAGGGTGGCTGGCAGACGACCGGCTTCAGCGTGGCGAGCCTCTCGCTCGCCACCCCGATGAACCTCTACTTGCTCCCCAACGTGAATGAAGTCTACCGCGTCGACATCGTCTGGACGCTGAACAGCGGACCGTAGTCAGGGACCGACCTGGGCCACGACCTTGCCCGCCCACACCGATGAGGCCGAAGCCCTGCCGACCTTCTTTGGCACCGTCGTCGCCCGCCGCATATGCCATCCGTCCAGAGAAGCTCAAGTCCCACCGACGGGATGCCGATATGGGCCACATCGAATCCATTGGATCGCAAGAGAGACCTGTAGCGACGGGCAAGGTGCTGTCGACGCGGAGTCAACCAACGGGACTACAAAGGAAATGACTTCCACCAGACCAACGCTCGCTCTTCACAGAGCAATTGCGCTCGCTCTGGCCGGCGCCGTGTTCGTATCGCTGTTCCTGGCGGCCAAGGCCGAAGCGAACAACGACAAAACCTACTTCACCGTGACCGCGGGACCGCTGGAATTCCTCACGGCGCCGGCCCTGCCCGTGCTCACCGGCGTGACGCTCAACGGCGAAGCCCAGACCACGCACACGAACATGACCAATTTCAAGGTCAAGGACGCACGCGGAACCGGCGTCGGCTGGCATGTGTCGGTAAGCAGCCGTGCAACCGTGGGGACGACCGTGAGCGAAAAGTTCAAGGAGTACTGCGAATCCGCATCGGTCTGCGGCGCAAACGCCGCCGAACGCTACGTCACCGGTGGCAAGGAACTGGAAGCCAACTCGCTGACACTCAACAGCACGGGCGCGACGTTCTCGCCGAACGACGCCGGCGTGCCGACCTACACCGCGGAATGTCTTGCTGGGTGCACCGTGGACACCCCAGAAGGCAGCCCCCACAAGGTCGTCTCAGCGGCCGCAAATAAGGGAATGGGCAAATACGAAACCGTTTTCAACAACGCCGAACCCCACGGTCTCATGCTTGCGACCCCGACGACCCTAGCCACGCTTCCCAACGCGAATGAAGTCTACCGCGTGGATGTCGTCTGGACGCTGGCCACACTGCCGTAACCAAAGCGACGGCGCAGCCCCACCCCCGCACGTCACACATTCCGGCTACACATCGGCGCCCTTGATTCTGGCGTAAGATCGGGCGGCCATGGGTTCGGTTGGCCAGCTCGGCCCCACGGATGTTGCGGAGCTCGGCTCGCGCGTGAGTGCGAACGTCACGCGCGCGGTGACGGTTCCGGCGCCTGCGCTGCGCGACCTGCTGATCGCGCTGCTCGCGGGCGGGCACGTTTTGATCGAGGACTACCCCGGTGTCGGCAAGACGGCGCTTGCACGCGCGCTGGCGGCGACGATCGAGGCCGACTGCGCGCGGATTCAGTGCACGTCGGACATGCTGCCGGCCGACCTCATCGGCACCAACGTGCTCAACCAGCGCGATGGGGCGTTCGAGTTCCGACCCGGTCCGATCTTCGCGAACCTAGTACTCGTCGACGAGATCAACCGAGCGTCGCCGAAGACGCAGTCAGGCCTGCTCGAGTGCATGCAGGAGCTCCACGTGACGATCGACGGCGCCACCCACGAGCTGGCGCGACCGTTCGTCGTTCTAGCCACGCAGAACCCGATCGAGTACGAGGGAACCTACCCCCTGCCGCAGGCCCAGCTCGATCGCTTTATGGTGCGGATCGCGCTCGGCTACCCAACGCCGGGCGATGAGGCCGCCATGCTTGCCGAGCATGCGGCGCTGGACCGCGTGCTCGAGTTGACGCCAGTCGCGACCATCGCCGAGGTGCTCGCAGCACAGCGTGTGGCAGCAGGCGTGCACGCGAGCGAGTCCCTGCGTAGGTATGTCGTGGCGGTGCTGGAGCAAACCCGCTCCGATCCCCGGACCTACCTCGGCGCGAGCCCTCGCGCCGGACTGATGCTGCTCCGCGCCGCGATGGCGTGTGCGGCACTCGCCGGGCGCGACCATGCGCTTCCCGACGACGTCCAGCAGCTCGCTGTCTCGGTACTTGCGCACCGGCTGCTGCTGGCTCCCACGGCCCCGGAGGCCAAGCGCGCCGAGATCGTGGTCGATGCGCTGAATCGGGTGCCCGCGCTGTGAGGCGTGCGCCCGGCGTCGCGGCGCTGGGCATTTCGCTCTGCCTGCTCGCGGGCGCATTCGGGGTTCGCGCCCTCTTTGTGCCTGGCGTCGGCCTGGCGGCGCTCGCAATCGGCGCAGAGATAGTCGTGCGCATCGCGGCCTGGCCGGTGCAAATCACGCGCGAGCCGCGCGCCGCGAGCGTCGAAGAGGGGGCGGCCCTGTCGTTGACCCTGCGGGTCCGAGCGGGGGCGCTGCCGTTCGGCGGCGGCGAGGTGTACGGGTGGCCCGGCGCGCCGGTGGAGCCGCTGCGCCGCGCGCGCCGCGCGCCGATCGACTTCGCCGTGCGGCCGCCGCGCCGTGGCTTGCACCACGTCGGGCCATCGATCGTGAGCTTTCGCGATCCATTCGGGATGTGTACGCGCTCGGTGCGGTCGGATCCCTGCGACTTGCTCGTCCTCCCCCGGGTGGTGAGTATTCGCCGCGAGCAGCTCTTGCGCCTAACCGGGCTTGGGCACTACATGCCCGCGCGTCCGGGCGATGCCACCGGCAGCGATGTCGATGGGCTGCGCCCTTACCGCGACGGCGCCGCGGCGTCGCTGATCCATTGGCCCACGGTCGCGCGCACCGGGACCCTCCTCGAACGCCGACTTCGTGACGAGGATGAGCGACGGCCTCTGGTTGTGCTCGATGCGGGTGATCCAACGAGCTGCGACGCGCTCGACAAGGCCGTGCGCGCCGCCGCTTCGCTGTGCGTTGGGCTCGCCAGACTGGGCGGCTGCTCGCTGCTGCTGCCGGGAGCCGAGCGCGCGGTTCGCATCGGTCGGGACCTCGACGCCTGGGCTGTCCTGCATGCGCGCCTTGCGCTCGTTGAGCCCGGAGCCGCGCTTGTTCGGGCTCCCGTCGATCGGGCCGCGATCGTGATTCTCGTCAGCGCCGACTGCGCCGTACGGTCCGGCCGCCGGCCCGTTCGCTCGCGCCGACTTCGTCGTATCGCCCTTCCCACTGGAGCACCGCCCGGTGTTGTTCTCCGTCTCCGGCTGTGCCGTCCAGTCAGACCGCGCCGCGGCGGGTGTCGAGAATGCAGCTTGAGCGCGTCGCCCAGCCGGCGGCCCTCCCGACCGGGCATTTGCGCCGCACTACGTTGAGCGGTTCGCTGGCGCCACGGCTCGTCGCGTTCTTCTGCTTGGCGGGATTCTGCTCGCTCCACTACTCCACCCTAGTCGTGCACCCGCCGGGCGCGCGCGTGCTCGCTCTCACGGCGATCGCCACGGCGGGCGCAGCAGGCCTCGCACTTTGCGCACGCATCGCCCATCCGCCCTGGGCTGCGCGCCTGCTCGCCACGGTCGTCGTACCGCTGACGCTCGCGGCAGGCCTTGTCGCGATCGGCATTCCACCCGGTCTGCTCGCACCCGCCCGCTGGTCCGTGCTGGCGCACGATCTGCGCGGCGGATTCGGCGCCCTCGCCGGCTGGCTGTGGCCATATCGTGGCAGCGGCGAATGGGGACGGTTAACGGTTCTGGGGCTCCTGCCGCCGGCGCTCGTCGTCTCGGCCTGCGTGTCCTTCTGGCCCTCGCCGCGCGCCAGATCGGCACGCCAGCTGTTCTCGCTGTCGTTGCTCGTCGCACTCTTCCTCGCGGGGGCCGCGAACGAGAGAGAACCCGCGTCGGGGGTTCAGGGAGCGTTCCTGGTGGCGCTGATCGCGGCGTGGCTTTGGCTGCCCGATGCGCGCGTGGGAGACCTCAACCGCGCCGCGTGGTGGCTCGTTGCCTGTTCGATGATCGCGCTCGCGGCGGCGCCAGTGCTCGGCAGAGGTGGCGCGTGGATCGACTACAGGTCCTGGAACCCCGTCGCGGTCACAGCCTCCTTTCAGTGGGATCAGACCTACGGCCCGCTTCGCTGGTCGCGATCGACCGCGACGATGCTCGAAGTATCCGAGATGAACCCGGCGCTGCTGCGCGTGACATCGCTCGACCGCTTCGACGGCGAACGCTTCACGCGCTCGGCGACGCAGCCGGGCTCGCCAGGCTCGGGTGTTCGCTCCGCGGCACGCGATCCGCGGTGGCTCACCGCGGCGACGATCACGGTCCGCGGGCTGCGCTCGAATCTACTCGCGAGCGGCGGCGGGGTGCCGATTGACGTGCGCTGGATCCGGGGCGGCCCGCAGCGGGTCAGGGTCCACCCCGACGGCACGCTCCAGCTCGCTTCGACGCCCACGGCGGACGACGTCTACGAGGTCGTCTCTTATGCACCAACTCCGACCCCGGCCGCGCTGCGCCGCGCGGGGCGCAGGTTTCCGCGCGCCTACCTCGCTTACACCCGGCTCGAGCTCCCAAGCACAGCGTCATCGACGTTTCAGGCATCAAACCTTCGGCGCCGGCCTGGCACTGTCCACCGAGAGCGCGCCGTCGAAGCATCGGCGCCCGGTCGGCCGCTGGCGGCCGACCCGGCGATCGCTCGCCGAATCGAAGCATCGCCTTACCGAGACACGTTCGCGCTAGCCAAGCGTCTAGCCGGGGGCGCCAGCACGCCCTACGACGTCGTCGCACGGCTCGAGCGTTTCCTCCGGCACAGCTACAGTTATGACGAGAGCGTTCCGCTCGAGCGCTTTCCGCTCCAAGCATTCCTGTTCAAAGACCGGCGCGGGTACTGTCAGCAGTTCTCCGGCGCGATGACGCTGATGTTGCGGATGGATGGGATACCCGCCCGCGTCGCGGCCGGATTCAGGCCTGGCGTATACGACTCGGCGACCCAGCGGTGGAGGGTGCGAGCACTCGACGCTCACGCGTGGGTCGAGGTCTACTTCGCTGGGATCGGCTGGGTGCCCTTCGACCCCACGCCACCGCGGACAGTGCCCTCTCCGGCCTCCGTCGGCGCCGGGTCGGCCCTATCGAGCAGCGTCGCGCCGCTCTCGGGCGCACGCCAAGGGTCGGGGGTTGGCAGGGCAGTAGCCGGCGCGCCCTCTCCCGGACGCAGTCGATTGAGCACAACGCGCGCATGGCCACCATGGCTCGCGCTCGCAGCGACCGCAGCGGCACTGCTCGCCCTGGTGGGCGCATGCTGGTGGATCGTGGGCTGGCGACGCCTGCGCCGGGCGCTCGCCGGAGACGCCGCGGGCGCCGTGGAGGAGCTTCGCCTCGCCCTCGTTCGGCTCGACTATCCGATCTCCCACGCGACCACGCTCTTCGCGCTGGAGGCGCAGCTGATGCACTCGCGGCGTTCCGGGGCGAGCCGGTATCTGAGACTGCTCAGAGAGTTGCGCTACGGCTGCGAGGACTCGGCGCGCCCGACACGGCGCGAACGGCGCGCGCTGCGGTGCGCGCTCGGCGAACGCGGCAGCCCGGGTACACGACTGCGAGCGCTTTGGGCGCTGCCGCCGGGCGTAGCGCGACGTTTCGACGCGCCCGAGCGCTCCTAGGGCGCGATTCGCACCCGCGGGCCTTCTTAGCCGACCCGTCCACATAACCGGTCGCAGCTCACGCGCGTCGTTTATCCGTCGATTCTGCCTGCAGGAGGTTCCTCGTCCCTGTGACGCCACACACCACCCCTCCGCCAGAAATGTCAAGTCCAGCCGACCAACGCGACGACACCCTCGGGCGCGCGGCCGAGGCGCTCTTGAGGGAGCATCCCGACGCCCTCGTGTGCGGGCTCTCGACCAATGGGTTGATCGTGCCGATACCGCAGTCGGTAGGGGTGTGGGGCCAGAGCGGAATTGAGGGGCGCGCGGTGACAGACGTTGTCGTCGCGGCGGACCGCGCCAAGGTCGTCGAGCTCTGGAACCGGGTTGAGGGGACGACCGTCAAGGGGAACGTGCGCCTCCTGAGCAAGCCGTCGCGCTGGGTAACACTGCATTTTCTCGATCTCCGCAAGACCGACGGTGTACTTCTCTGCATCATCCTGCCAAGCGACGGAGCGACGGAGGACGAGTTTGGCGATGGCGACGCCGAGGAGCTACCGCCCGCCGCGCCCCGCTTCTCGACTCTGCTCGAGGACGAGAGCGCCAAGGTGTTGGACTGCGACGACTCCTTCACCGAGATGTTTGGATACACCGCCGAGGAGCTGATCGGCAAGTCGGTCCTCGACCAAATCCATCCTGACGATCAGGGCCGCGCAGTCGAGGGATGGATCGCGACGCTGTCGAGCCGTCGCTATCAGCAGACCCGACTGCGCCGCAAGCGCAAGGACGGGAGCTGGGTATGGGTTGACACCACCCTGCACAACTACCTCAACCAGCCCGATCGCAATTACGTGCTCGTGGAGCTGATCGACGTCTCGGCGGAGATGAAGGCGCAGGAGGAACTGCAGGAGCGAGAGGAGCTGCTGCGCCGCCTCACCGATGCGATGCCGGACGGGCTGTTGCAGCTCGACACCGACCAGAACGTCGTTTACCACAATGCGCGCTTGTTACAGATCTTGCAGACCTCGCCAAACGAGGTGGCCGACGAGCTCGGTTCGGCAGCCCGCGCTGACACGCAGGAGTCCGAGCAACTGAGCCCTTCAGCGAGATCGCTTCTGCGAACACTCACCAAGGAGGGTGCGACCGAGTTCCAGGTGGCTCTCAGCCGTGTGCTGACAGAAGGTGTCGACCAGGATGTCGAAGTTGACTTCGTGCTTGCGGCTGGGGAGTGGCGACGCGCGCTCATGAGTATTCGCGCTCTCCTGCGACAAACCGGGGAGGTAAGCGGTGCGATCACGTCCGTGCTCGATGTCACTGACAGCGCCCGAGCACGGCAAGAGCTTGAGAAACGCGCGACTTTCGACGCCCTCACGGGCTGTCACAATCGGTCGTCTGTCCTGGGCTCGCTGAAGCGCGAGCTCGAGCGCCAAGATGCGCCGCTGACCGGCGTGGTCTATATCGACCTCGACAACTTCAAGCCGGTCAATGACACGCTCGGACACGCAGCCGGAGATGAGCTGCTCGTCGTGATAGCCGAGCGCCTCGCGGGGGTGGCACGACGCGAGGACGACCTCGGACGCCTGGGAGGCGACGAGTTCATCATGCTCCTACGTGACATCTCGGGACCGGACGACGCGATGCGCGTTGCGGACCGCATCTGTAAGTCGCTCAGCGCTCCGTTCGAGCTGTCGTCCGGGACGGTGGAGCTGCGGGCGAGTGTCGGGGTCGCCTGCGCGGACGTCGAGACGGCCGGCGTGGAGGAAGTCATCAAGCGCGCTGACGCCGCCATGTATGTTTCGAAGGGGCAAGGGCGCGGCTTGCCGGCGCTCGACGCTGCCAGCACCGGCGCTCGTGCGGCGGTCGCGGGCGCAGCTCGCGCACGGTGACCCCGTAAAGCCGGCGGCGACGGCCGCGAGGCCGGCGCGAGGAGAATATGATGGACGTGCGGTGACGGACGCGCTGGGAGGCTCTCAGCGAACGGCGACGCTCGCCGGTGGCCCGAGGTTGCCGGCCTTATCGCGCGCTTGGATGGACAGTTTGTGTGCGCCCGACGGGAGCGTGATTTCGGAGCTGAAAGAGCTCCCGCCCGAGACCGGCGGGCCGACACCGGGGGTGAGCAGCCGTCCATTGACCCGCGTGAGGTAGGAGGCGGGCGTCCCGCACGGCCCGTCGTCGCCCGGCGCCGTGAACGAGAGGTGGTAGGAGCCGGCGCCGACCCGCGACAGGGTCATGTTGGCGGGCGCGTCGGGCGGCGTCCCGTCGTGGTTGTAGTTGCCGCTGCCCTGCTCGTCGTGGCGGAAGCTCGGCCACTCCGGCTGGCAGGCTGGGGCCTGAGTCTGCCACTGGAACAGGTAGCCTTCGCGGGTCATGTCGGCCATCCGGCCGTCGACTGAGAGCGCCGCCGGTGCGGCTAACCAGCCGCCGGTCTGCTTCGGGAATCCGGGAACGTCGAGACCGCTCGCGCCGTCGTAGGCGTGCAGCAGTCCGAGCCCGGTGCCGGCCACGATTTGATTGGTCGGCAGCTGGGGGTCGATCTTGGCGACATCGTTCGCCGACAGGAATTGGTAGTCGTCGGTGACCGTCGGGAAGGCCGGCAGAGTCGCGCCGCTCGAGCCGTCGAAGGCACCGATCAGGTGGTTGTAGGGGAAGTTCTGGCCGACCAGCAGCAGGTTCGCGGCCTGGCCGAGCGACAGCTCGTACTTGACGACATCTGGCGTGCCGGTTCCGAGCAGGTCGCCGACTGAAGCCGACTCGAACAGGTTCAGAGCTGCCGTCCGGTCGGTGGCGTCGGCGGCCGCGCCGAAAGCCTGCGAACCGGCCTGCTGCATCGTTCGCACGACCTGGCCGCTGGGGCTGAGCTCCTCGAGCGCCCCGCCTGTTACCGATGCGACGATCACCGTTTCGCCGCCGATCTTGGCGATCGCCGCGTCCTGCCCAGGCCCCACCAGGGGCAGCACGTTCTGGATGATCCCGGGCATCGCTACCGGCCAGCCGGGCATGATCTTGCCGCTCGCGCCGTCGATCGCATACAGGCGCCCGCTCGAGCCGGCGGCCGACGCCGTGATGCCCGCGAAGCTGACGTCGCTCCCCAGTTCCCCGGCGCCGTACACCTCGTTGCTCGCCACCACGACGTCGTCGTGCCCGGCGTTGCTGAGATCGCCGATCGCTGGGTCGTTGATCGACTCGGCGATCATCTGGGATCCGGCCGCGACCTCGGCCGGATCGACGAGCGCCACCGGGTAGCCGGGCACGGGCGTGCCATTCGCCCGCCAGGCGTACAGATGGCCGTCGAGGCTTGGCTCGACGATGTCCGGCTTCTTGTTGAAGCCTTCGAGATGGGCAAGCGCAGGCGTCGCCGCAAAGCCGCACTTGGGATGACTGCTGTCGGTCTCGAGCGCCGGTCCGCAGAACGCCTGGTTGGAGGACACCGGAAAGCCGGGCACGAGCTTGCCGTTGGCGTGCCAGGCATACACATGGGTTCCCGCGGCAGTGACCACGTCTGGGTGCCCGTTGTCGGCGAGGTCGGCGATCACCGGGGCACGCGGAGGCTCGGGCGGCAGCCCCAGCGCATTGAGGCCCGGCGAGCCCGAGTGTCCGAGAGCGGCTTGCTCGGTCAGAGTGTGAACGGGCCAGCCGCGGAGCTCGGAGCCGTTCGGCTCGTATGCGTGGATAGTGCCGTCCTCGGCCGGGACGATCAGCTCCTGGACGTTGTCGCCGTTGAGGTCGGCGTAGCGGGTCGCCGCTTCGCCGCCGGAGCCCATCGCCTTCGGGTAGCCGGGTAGGAGCGTCGGATCGGTGAAGGTGTCGAACACTCGGCGGTCGATGCCGGTGAGGGCGATGCCCTGCCCGTTGACCTCGAGCTGAACGGTGAATTCGTGCTGGAACGGGTTGGGCTCGCCGGGCGCAAAGGTCGGTCCGCCCGAGTCCGGCGGTACGACATACGTGGCGAGCGCCGGGCGCACGGCTTCGAGGTCGATCGAGCCGAAGTTGGTAACGGTAGTGCTCGAGTCACCTTCCCCGACCGTCGTCCAAGACGCCGGCGCCTGTCCGGCGCCCCACATCAGCTTCCAGTGGAACTGGCCGCCGGTGGCGAAGCGCGCTCGCGCCAGGCCGGTGATGCTCACGCTCGAGCCGGTCAACGGCGCGTACCAGCTCGGGGAGTCGATCGCCGCCTCCGGCGGGATGTCGCCGCTCGCCACCGCACCGACCGCGGCCCCGACGTTGGCGCGCCCCCAGCCGAAGTGCGGCGTCCATTGCTCGTCCGGCGGCAGCGCCGGATTGGCGCCCGGGTCGGCGACGCCGGCCCCTTCGGTGTTGCCGGACAGCGCTCGCTCGGCGGTCTGCTCCAAGAGCTCGCGCGTCTCGTCGGGTCGAAGAGTGATCCCGTGGTCCAGTCCGGCGCTGAGGATGAGCCCGGCGGCGCCGGACGCCTTGCTCGTGTTAACCGAGCCGGTCGGTCCCTGCATCGAGATCGAGCTCTTGCCGCCGTACTGAGTCGTGTTGGCCCCGCGGAAGAACGTGCCGACGGGAACGTTCGAGCCGAGGCATTGCGGCTGACCGGTGGCGCCGCAGAGCTTCTCGCCTTCGAGCCACTGGCTTGATTCCTGCCCCAGGCCTTCGGTGTCCGTGACCGTCCCCTGGATCAGCATCGCGTGCCCGTAGTTGGCCGGGTAGTTGTGGTTGCCCGTGTTGAGGTCATCGCCCGAGTAGGTCTGGACGACACCGTGGTCATACGCGTATTGCGAGGCCGCCTCCGCGAACGCCGAGTGATACAGGCTGCCGTTGGCCCCCTCGAGCACCTTGGCGCCGTTGTCGGTCGCGTACACGATCCCCAGCGCGAACGTGTTCGCGTCGGAGACAAATGTGTCCCAGATCTTCATCGGCATGATCTGGCAGTGCGGGCAGACACCGATCGATCCTTCGCCGTTGTTGCCCTGCTCGGCCGCGTCGAGGGCGCGACCAGTGCCGTGATGGTGGGCGGCGAAGTAGCTCGACAGGTCCGCCGGTTCGTTGTTGTTGTCGAAGAAGTTCCATCCTGCGATGTCGTTGGCGAACCCGTTGCCGTCATTGTCGAAGTGCTGGCCTGCGACGCATTGGACGATCAAATGGGTCGAGGAATCGATCTGGCAACTCCCGAAGGCGTGGATCAGGTCCTGCGCGGTGATCAGGCCAGACGGCCCCTGGCGGCCTGAGTAGGAGAGGCTCACTCGCGGGTCGGATGCGTAGTCCTCGACATTGACGACGCCATCGCCGTTGCAGTCGTAGGCCCCGCACGAGGAGCCGTCGGAATGCTCCGGATAGGGAAGCTCGCCCGTATTGAGGTGGATCTGGTCGCGCAGCCCCCGCTCGCCCCAGTCGATGCCGTCATCGAGTATCGCGATCACGACGTCCTGGCGGCCTCGCTCGGCCTTCCACGCGCCGGAGGCGTTGAAGCCCGCAACCATCGGCTTGCCTACGTTGGGGCCGACACGGTAGATCGCGTTCGGCGTCAGCTGGGAGGGAAAGCCGAATAGGTCGAAGCGCTCGGAGTAGAAGTTCGAGGAGCGATTGGCCGGCGGCTGCTGCGTGTCGGGCTCGGCCTGGTCATAGCTCGGGTCGTTCGGCGTGTCTTCTCGCTGCACGCTGCCATAGCCGAACTGCTGGGAGGTTTCCTGCGAGCACGGGTTCTCGAACCCACCGCAGCTAGCGGCGCTCGCGCCGCCTACGAACTGCGTGCCGGCGACCGCGACCAGCGCGCAGGCCGAGACCGCCGCCGATCGGGCAGCCGAGCGAACCCGTCTAGGAGCCGCCTTCAACCCGTCCCTCGCAAGCTCTCCCCCATTCAGCTGTCACAGTGACACAGACGCCGATCCCCGTCAACGCAAAATTGATGTAAAACTCACATTTCTTGGTAGACCGCAAATTTCTTGACGCGGGTCGCAAAGAAATCGGCGATTTATTACCTTTTCACCTTGACGCTTGCTTCCATGCGACTCGCGGGGATGGCGCGCTGAACAGCGCTGGCTCGGATCGTGAAAACCTCCTCGGTCGGCGTCGCGTGCTCCAACGCCGGCCGTCGCCCGCCGGGCGCTAGCCGCGTTGGACGTGTAGGTAGGACTGAACCCGGTTGACCAAGTTGGTCGCAGCCAGGCGACCGTTCGGCTGCAGGCGCAAGGTCTGCCCGGTCGGGCTCTCCACGATTGGGCTGCCGTCCTTGGCGCTCACGACCTTGTAGTCGTCGGGCAGCGTCTCGAGCCGCCTGAGCTGGCGCTGGCTAAGCAGTGGAGGGTGTTGCGGAGGGCGCTCCATTACGGGTGGCGCCCAATGGCACGGCCTCGCCGGTCGATCGTGGGTTGCTGCTCGGCGTCGGTGGCGTCACAGACCGCCCAGGCAACACGCTCAATCAGTTGGTCGGCTGCGTGCCCGTCGAGCAAGTGCTCGGGGCGGACTTCCTCGTCCATTAGGACCGGGCATCCCTCGAGCCGCGGGTGGGCATAGTCTGGGACAACGATGATTCTTGACATAACTGCCGCCTGTTCTCTTGCTTTGTGCGAACACGCATTACTCCTGCGGCCCAGGCTTGGCAAGCGACCAGCCCGCAACTTCCGAGACTTTCGTGAGCCCCGTCGGCTTGAACCTCGCTGCTCAGCGTGATAAGGAGTCGGCCACGATGAGCTCGGCGTCGGCCGGGAAGTTCACCGGCTGATCCCCGATCGTCAGAATGATCCGGTCGCAATGAGTCTGGCCGCACGGGCACGGCTCGATCGCCGTGACCTCGCCCACGTCGGCGAGCGTCATACCGACCTCGACGTCGCTGCACTTCAGGATGCGGGCATCGGACACTGTGCCCAGCGAGCCCTCGGCTACCGCCAGGGCGCTGATCTTCTCGTGAAGCTGCGCCGCGCTCTTCATCGCGCCTTGGAAGTCGCCCTCGTCCAGCAGCGTCTTTGTTTCCGCGAGCCACCGTTGAGCGGCCAGGATCAGGTGCGTCCCGCCCCTGCGGATCCGATCAAGTGTTTCAGAGGCCGTGCCTTTTGGATGCGCGTGGCCATCCACGTGTGCTCTCGATCGATCATAGCGCGCGCCCCGCGCGGGGCAGCGCAGCGACGTCGGCGGCGCCGCGGACCGGTGCGCTTGGGCCGCTGGCCGGTTCTTGGAGAGGTCTCTGAGCGGCGTGCTCGCGGTGGCGAGCCGCAGGTCTATGCCCTACTCGCGGCAGCGACGTAGCGGCTCGTGACGCGGAACCCGATCGAAAGCTACCGGGCGGCCAGCGCGCTCGCAGAAGGATGCAACCCTTAGCGCTGATGTCCGCTACCCGCGCCGAGACGGCCGTCGCGCTCGCGCTGGCGCTGGCATCGACCACACTGACGAGCCTGGCCTACCTGCGCGAGCACGACGCGGTCGGGGCTCTGCCCGCGCTGTCCCTGCGTCGCCCGCTCCGTTCGCTTTGCCTGCTGCTCCGCAATCGTGCGTGGCTGGCGGGCTTCGCGATGGAGTCCAGCGGATTCGCGCTGTACGTCACGGCACTGGCACTCGCGCCGCTGGCGCTCGTGCAGAGCGTCGCCGCGGGCGGGATCGGGATCCTCGCTGTCGCCACGGCGCGGCTGGGTCGCCGCCGGTTGACCAGCCGCGAGCGCCTGGGCGCCGGCGCCTCGGTCGCCGGACTGCTGTTCCTCTCCCTGTCGCTGATCGGGGGCGGCGATCGGGGCGCCCACGGATCAGTTGTCGAGATCGGGCTGTGGCTCGGCGGCACCTGTGCCGCCGCCGCGATCGTCCTCACGGGGCGCCGGCCGTTCATGAGCGCGTCAGCGGCCGACGGGATCGCGGGAGGGCTTCTGTTCTCGGTCGGCGACATCTCGATCAAGGTGGCGACGCAGGGAGGCTCGCGAGTCGCGTTCGTGCCCGTGGCGATTCTCGGCTACCTGCTTGGCACCTCGTTGCTCCAAATCGGCTACCAGCGCGGCGCGGCGCTGACGATCGCCGGAATCGCGACCCTGCTGACGACCGCGTTGCCGATCGCGGCCGGCACGGTGCTGCTGGATGAGACGCTGCCGAGCGGTGGCCTGAGAGCGTTGCGAATCCTCGCCTTTGCGACGGTGACCATCGGTGCGATCCTGTTGGCCCGGCCGCAAGGCGGACCACGGGGGGCCGAGACCACGAATCTGGAGGGTCAGTGACGGCCACATTGCGATGTTTCGGCGAGGGCGATCCTCTGCTGGCCCGCTACCACGACGAGGAGTGGGGGTTCCCGGTGCTCGACGAGCGCGGGCTGTTCGAGCGGATGAGCCTCGAGGCCTTCCAATCAGGGCTGTCGTGGCGGACGATTCTCGCCAAGCGCGAGGCGTTCCGCGCGGCCTTCGCCGGCTTCGATCCCAACGACGTCGCCCTCTTTGGCGACGCCGATGTCGTACGCCTGCTCGCGAACGCGGACATCGTCCGCAACCGGGCGAAGATCGAAGCGACGCTCGCAAACGCCAGAGCGACCGTGGCGTTGCGCACCAACGGCGAGCCGCTCGATGGGGTCGTCCGCGCTCACGCGCCGGCGCCAAACCAGGCTGCGCCGACCGCCTGGGCGGACGTACCGACGACGACGCCAGAGACCGTGGCCCTCGCGCGTGAGCTCAAGCGCCGCGGCTTTCGCTTCGTGGGCCCGACGACGCTCTATGCGCTGATGCAGGCCTGCGGCCTGGTTGACGACCACCTCGCCGGCTGTCCCGCGCGACCGGCCGTGGAGCGCGCACGCCGGGCCGCGGAACTGCTGTAGGCGACGGCGCGGGTGGGCGGCGAACAGCAGCCGCGGCTCGAGCGTCGTGGGCATCGGGCCGGAGACGGCCTCGGCCGGTGCGGCGGCGAGCGGCCGCTCCAGAGCCCTATCGTAGTAACCGGATAGCCGCAACGCCCATTCCGCCCCGCGTCGCTTGTGAATTGACGTTGACCTCAACGACTAGAGATCGCACCCACCCGACGCTGATCTTGTCCGTGCTGTCGCTCGGCGGCCTGGCTTACGCGATGCTGAGCTCGTCGGTCGTGCCGGCGCTTCCGACGATGCAGCACGCGCTACACACGAGCGAGACGGGCATCACGTGGCTGCTCACCGCGTACCTGCTCGCGGCCTCGGTCGGAACAGCGATCCTCGGTCGTCTCGGTGACATGTACGGCAAGGAGCGTCTGCTGTTGTGGACGCTTGTGATCCTCGCGGCGGGCACGCTGCTCGCTGCGGTGTCGAGCTCGTTGGCGGTGATCATCGTGGCCCGGTTCATCCAGGGAGCGAGTGGCGGGATCTTCCCGCTCGCGTTCGGCATCGTCCGCGACGAGTTCCCCCGCGAGAAGGTGGCCGGCAGCATTGGCCTGCTCTCGGCGATCCTCGGCGCGGGCGCCGGCGTGGGGATCGTGCTCTCGGGCGTGATCGTCGAGCACCTCAACTATCACTGGCTGTTCTGGATCCCGCTCGTCGCAACCGTGCTCGCAGCGGTCGCCACTTGGCGATTCATCCCGAAGTCTCCGGTTCGGGTTCCCGGGCGAGTCAACTGGCTGGCCGCCGCCTTGATGACGGTCGGCATCTCGACGGTGCTGCTGGCGATCAGCCAGACCAGCAAATGGGGCTGGGGATCTACCAAGACACTCGGGCTCGTATTCCTCGGGGTCATCGTCTCGATCGCGTGGATAGCGGTCGAGATGCGCAGCCGCGCCCCGCTCATCGACATGACGATGATGCGGATACGGGGTGTGTGGACGACGAACCTCGCCGCGTTCCTGCTGGGCGCCGGGATGTATTCGTCGTTCATCGTCCTGCCTCAGTTCGCGCAGCTGCCGAAGAGCACCGGCTTCGGCTTCGGCGCATCGGTGGTCGTCTCCGGTCTTTACCTGCTGCCCTCGACGATCCTGATGAGCATCCTCGGTATCTACGCCGGCCGGATCTCTCAACGCTTCGGCTCGCGGTCCGCTCTGCTCAGCGGGACGGCGTTCACCACCGCGTCCTTCGCGCTGCTCGCCCTCGCGCACGGTCACCCGTACGACCTGCTGATCGCTGCGGGCTTGCTCGGCGTGGGCATCGGCCTGGCATTCGCCGCGCTCGGCAACCTGATCATCCAGGCGGTTCCCAACCACCAGACCGGCGTCGCGAGCGGGATGAACACGGTGATGCGGACGCTCGGCGGCGCGCTCGGCGGTCAGCTCTCGGCCACTTTCATCGCCGCGCATATTGCCCATGGCCATCCGACCGTCACCGGCTTCAGCGAGACGTTTCTGATGGCCACCGGCTTTCTGCTCGTATGCTTGCTCGCCGGCGTGCTCGTGCCCAAGCGACGGACCGCGGAGGGGGGCGCGGCTGCCAGCCAGCGTGAGGTTCCGGTCGAGCTGGCGGCGGCCCGGGCGGCGCAGCGATGAGCCAAGCTCGCTGGGAACCCGCGGCCGATGCGCTGAAGACCCAGCAACGGCACTACATTCCAGCTATGACCAGCTCGAGCGCGGCCAAGCGCACCGTCCTGATCACGGGCGGCACGAGTGGCCTCGGGCTTCGCGCCGCCGCCGAGCTCGCAACGGACCCCGGTTGGCACGTCGTCATCACCGGACGCGACCTACAGCGCTGCCAATCGGCAGCCGCAGAGATCGGCGCGGAGCCCGAGGTCCTCGATTTGGGCTCGCTCGATGACGTCCGCCGGTTCAGCGAGCGGTTCAGCGCCGGCCGACGCCCCGCGCTGGGCGCCCTGGCCTGCAACGTCGGCCTGCAGCACATCAGTGGACTCGCGCTCAGCACGGACGGCTATGAGTCGACCTTTGCCGTCAACCATCTCGGGCATTTCCTGCTGGTCGCGCTTCTCCTGGACCAGATCACCCCGCCCGGCCGCGTCGTGATAGTCGCGAGCAACACCCACAATCCGCAGTTGCGAACCGGGATGCCGGTGCCTCGCTACACGACGGCAGCCGAGCTTGCTCGCCCGGACGCCAAGGAGGACTCCGATGAATCGGACGTCACCGTGGGGCGCCGGCGCTACACCACCTCAAAGCTCTGCAACGTCCTCTTCACCTACGAGCTCGACCGGCGCTGCGCGGGCCGCGGTATTACTTTCAACGCATTTGATCCCGGGCTGATGCCCGGCACCGGCCTCGCGCGCGACTACCCCACATATCAGCGCATCGCGTGGCGCTTCGTGATGCCCGTGCTGACCATTGTGATGGCAAATGTCAACACGCCGCGAACGTCGGGCAGAGCCCTCGCCCGACTGATCGCCGACCCGGCGCTCGAGGGGCAAAGCGGTCGCTACTGGTCAGGCACCAACGAGATCCGCTCGTCGGTCGAATCCTACGACCGGGCCAGGGCAGCCGATCTGTGGAAGACGAGCCTCGAGCTCGTGGGACTCGAGCGGATGCCGCTCCAAGCGTCGTCGGCCGCCGGCGTCCAGCCGTAGGCACTCGACGCTCCGGCGGGAGCTACGCCGCCGCGCTGCAGCAACACGCACACGGGCGTGCATGCCTCTCCGCAACCCTCGGAGGCGATCGAAAAGCGCAGCTATCGGACTGTGCCATGACAGAGTCTGCAATCCTCCGATTTACAGGACTTTCTGTACTGCCGGGCGCTAGTATGGCCGGTCAGAGATGGGCCCATTCCATATAGCCGCCGGCGATACGGTGGGCCATCTTGCGAGACCGACGCCAGGCTCGTGCAGGGAGAGGTGATGCCCTTCAGCCTACGCGGCGCGGCCCGGATCTTCGCGGGGCTCGCCGTCGCCTGCGGCGCCTACAGCGCTTCGGCTGACGGCATGAGCGATCGGACATCGCGCCATCCGGCCAGTATCCGATCGACGGCTGCCGCGTCCACCCCCGCGCCGAGCACCGCCGGGGCCCCGTGTCGCAAAGCCGGACCGGAGACGCTCGCCAAAGCTGTGGGGCTGGTCGGGATGCGGATCTACGCTCGCGAGGTGTCGGGCCTCGGGGTACACGCCGACCGGAGCCAGGTCGAGGGCAATATCCCTCTGCTGAATGCCCTCGTGCGTCGAAATCGCTCGGCGGTGAGGAGAGCTGTAAGGCACCTGGTCTTCTCACACACTCATCTGGTGCGCCTGCGTGTGACACAGAAGAACGTGGTGCTGGCCGACGTCGGCGGCCCCTACATCCTGGCGCCGGTCGGTGGCACCCTCCGCGTTCATGGCCGAGCCGTGGGGCACTACGTACTCTCGGTTCAGGACGATGTGGGGTACGTCAAGCTCGAGACGCGCTTCATCGGCGTCCCGCTCGTTGTGTTCCAGGGCACCCGTCGGGTCCATTTGCAAGGCACGCTGGCGATTGCGCCCGGGAGGATCCCGCAGCACGGTCCGGTTCGCTACCGGGGCACGAGTTACGAGTCGTTCTCTTTCAAAGCCGAGGCGTTTCCCCGCGGTGCCCTGCGGATCGCGCTGCTCGTCCCGGTGTCAAGCGCGCTCTCGGCGGCCACCTGTGCCGAGATCAAGATCGCCGAGCTGGCGCGGATCGCCCAGCGGATATGGCGTCGCTACTCCGTTGTCCTAGCGCCGCCCGCGTCCTACGTCAGCGCGATCCAAAGCCTCACGGGCGGGCTGAGCTACGTTCGCTCAGGCTCTCAGCAGATCGCCGGCAGCACGCAGCCGGGACCGCCGCAGCTACCCGACCAAGGCTCTGTTGAATATGGCGGGTTGACCTATTCGGTGTCCTCGTTCCTCGCCGACACGACCGCTGGCAGCGTGCGGGTCTACCAGCTTCTGATCCCGTAGCGGCTCGGTTGACGGCCCGTCAAACCGGCTCACCGGGGAATCGGAGGCCGAACCGCTCGACGAGCCCGGGGACGCTGTCCGGGTTCATCTCGAGCTCGTAGCGGGCGCAGAGGCTGGCGAGCGTCTGCGGGTCGGCGTTGGTGACGCCGCCGAGGTCGACGAGCTCGGCAAAGAACCGCTCGAAGCCCGCGGGAGAGATGATCTCGAGGATCCGAGCCGGCTGATCGCCGCCGTTCCAGAACGTGTGCCATTGATTGCGGGGCTTGAAGATCAGGTCCCCCGGGTCACCGACCACGATCTCGTCGCCGAGCAACGCCCCCACGCGCCCTTCAAGAACGTAGCTGAACTCATCCTCGCGGGTGTGTCGGTGCAGTGGGGCGGCCAGCGCGCGCGGCGACATCGGGTGCTCGACCAGGGAAAACCTCCCGCCGGCCTCCTCGCCGTCGATCATGAAGCGCACCCCGATGCTCCCGAGGAACCCCGCCTTGCCGTCCTGCGGGCCCAGCATCTTCGCCGTCGTCGTCCCCATCGCCGTCTCCTTTGAATGGACAGTAGGGACGATGGACAATATCTATGCGACGAGCCGCAGCGCCCGCATGAGGCGATTTGGCCCCGGACGGGGCCGGTCCGTATGCGCGCCAGCTGGGTTTAGCGCCGCCGAGAGCGGGTAGGAAATGGAGGTTTCGTGGAGCAGCTCGAGGACAACACGGGGAGGCCGAAACAAGATGGCAACGACGCCGGTCGGGCGCCGCCGATCTGAGTCCAGCGAACGGCGCGAGAGCAACACCGCGAACGCGGGCGGGCGATCCGGGAAATCAAACGGGGCGGCGAAGGGCACCGCGGACACCGTGGCCGAGCGCTCGGCGCATGGTCCAAAGGCCGTCGGCGAGGCGCAACTCGACGATCTTCTTGCGGCCCTGCGAGCGGTTCGCGCGGGCGACTTCTCGGCGCGGCTGAACACCCGTCGTGGCGGTCTGCTGGCGGAAATCGCGACGGAGTTCAACGAGTTGGCAGCCACCAATCGGCGCATGTCCAACGAGCTCGTCCGCGTCGGGCGCATCATCGGTCGCGATGGCCGCATGACCGAGCGCGCAACTCTGGTCGGCGCGAGCGGCGCGTGGGCGACGAGCATCGATTCCGTCAACTCGTTGATCGACGACCTCGTGCGGCCGACGACTGAGGTCGCCCGCGTGATAGTCGCGGTCGCCGAGGGCGACCTCTCGCAGAAGATGGCGCTCAAGATCGAGGGGCAACCGGTCAAGGGCGAGTTCCTGCGCATCGGCACAACTGTCAACACGATGGTCGACCAGCTGTCCTCGTTCGCCGATGAGGTGACGCGCGTAGCGCGCCAGGTCGGCACCGAAGGCAAGCTCGGCGGTCAGGCGAAGGTCAAGGGAGTCTCGGGAACCTGGGAGGACCTGACAGACAGCGTCAACCTGATGGCCTCGAACCTGACCGGCCAGGTGCGCAACATCGCGCAGGTCACGACCGCGGTCGCTCAGGGCGATCTATCGCAGAAGATCACGGTGGAGGCCAAGGGCGAGGTGGCGGCGCTCGCCGACACGATCAACACGATGGTCGACCAGCTCTCATCGTTTGGCGACGAGGTCACCCGCGTGGCCCGTGAGGTCGGGACCGAGGGCAAGCTCGGTGGTCAAGCAGAGGTCCCTGGAGTTGCCGGCACGTGGAAGGATCTCACCGACTCAGTCAACTTCATGGCCAACAACCTGACCGATCAGGTGCGCAACATCGCCCAGGTCACGACTGCGGTCGCCCAGGGAGACCTCTCGCAGAAGATCACCGTCGACGTCAAGGGCGAGATCCTGGAGTTGAAGAACACGATCAACACGATGGTCGACCAGCTCTCCTCGTTCGCCGACGAGGTCACCCGCGTGGCGCGCGAGGTCGGCACCGAGGGCAAGCTCGGCGGTCAGGCCGAGGTCGAAGGCGTGTCCGGTACCTGGCGCGGGCTGACCGAGAACGTCAACTTCATGGCCAACAACCTGACCGATCAGGTGCGCAACATTGCACAGGTCACGACCGCGGTCGCCAAAGGTGATCTCTCGCAGAAGATCACCGTCGAGGCCAAGGGCGAGGTCGCAGCGCTTGCCGACACGATCAACACGATGGTCGATCAGCTGCGCTCGTTCGCTGCCGAGGTGACGCGAGTCGCGAGCGAGGTCGGGACCGAGGGCAAGCTCGGCGGTCAGGCCGAGGTCGAAGGCGTGTCCGGTACCTGGCGCGGCCTGACCGAGAACGTCAACCTGATGGCCTCGAACCTGACCGATCAGGTGCGCAACATCGCGCAGGTGGCGACGGCGGTCGCCGAGGGTGACCTGTCGCAGAAGATCACGGTGGAGGCCAAGGGCGAGGTCGCGGCGCTCGCCGACACGATCAACACGATGGTCGAGCAGCTGCGCTCGTTTGCGGCGGAGGTGACGAGGGTGGCGCGCGAGGTCGGCACCGAGGGGAAGCTCGGGGGTCAGGCCGAGGTCGAAGGCGTGTCCGGCACCTGGCGCGGACTCACCGACTCGGTCAACTTCATGGCCAACAACCTGACCGATCAGGTGCGCAACATCGCCCAGGTCACGACTGCGGTCGCCCAGGGAGACCTCTCGCAGAAGATCACCGTCGACGTCAAGGGCGAGATCCTGGAGTTGAAGAACACGATCAACACGATGGTCGACCAGCTCTCCTCGTTCGCCGACGAGGTCACCCGCGTGGCGCGCGAGGTCGGCACCGAGGGCAAGCTCGGCGGTCAGGCCGAGGTCGAAGGCGTGTCCGGTACCTGGCGCGGGCTGACCGAGAACGTAAATCAGCTGGCCGGCAACCTAACGACGCAGGTGCGGGCGATCGCCGAGGTCTCCACGGCGGTGACGCAGGGAGACCTCACGCGTTCGATCTCGGTTGAGGCGCAGGGCGAGGTGGCCGAGCTCAAGGACAACATCAATCAGATGATCGCGAATCTCCGCGACACGACCAAGCGCAATGAGGAGCAGGACTGGCTCAAGACCAACCTCGCGCGGATCTCGGGACTGATGCAGGGCCAGCGCGAGCTGCGCACCGTGACGCAGTTGATCATGTCGGAGCTCACGCCCACGGTGTCCGCGCAGCACGGCGCCTTCTACGTGGCTGAGTCCGGCGACGGTGGGGAGCCCGTGACGCACCTGCGGCTGATCGCAAGCTATGGCTACCAGCAACGCGAGAGCGGCATCGACGCCTTCAACCTCGGCGAAGGGCTCGTCGGCCAGGCGGCGGTCGAGCGCAAGAGCATCCTGATTACAGGCGCTCCCACGGACTACATACGGATTAGGTCCGGGCTCGGCGAGGCCGCGCCGGTGAACATCATCGTGATGCCGATCCTGTTCGAGGAGCAGGTGCTCGGCGTGATCGAGCTTGCCTTCCTGAAGCCGTTCAGCGAGATTCACCGAACCTTCCTCGAGCAGTTGACGGAGACCCTTGGAGTGGTGCTCAACACGATCACCGCGAACATGCGCACCGAGCAACTGCTGCAGCAGTCGCAGTCGCTGACGCAGGAGCTGCAGACGCAGTCGGAGGAGTTGCGTCGGCGCCAGGAGGCGCTCAAGCGCTCGAACGTCGAGCTCGAGCAGCAGGCGGAGTCGCTGAAGGCGTCCGAGGAGCTGCTCCAGTCCCAGCAGGAGAAGTTGCAAAGAGCCAACGAGGAGATGCAAGAGAAGGCTGGGCTGCTCGAGGAGCGCAACCGCGACATCGAGACAAAGAATCGCGAGATCGAGCTCGCGCGTCGCGGACTCGAGGAGAAGGCCGCACAGCTGGCGCTGTCCTCGAAGTACAAGTCTGAGTTCCTGGCAAACATGTCGCACGAGTTGCGGACGCCGCTCAACAGCCTGTTGATCCTGTCCAAGCTGCTGTTGGAGAACGAGCGCGGGAATCTCAACCAGAAGGAGCTCGAGTTCGCGCGCACGATCCACACGGCGGGCACCGATCTGCTCCAGCTGATCAGCGACATCCTCGACCTGTCAAAGATCGAGGCCGGCAAGATGGAGATCCTCCCAGACCTCGTGGGACTTGGCGACGTGCAAGCCTACGTCACGCGCACGTTCGATCCGATCGCCGCCGACAAAGGGCTCCAGTTCCAGATCGACGCGGACCCCGCCCTCCCGGCGACGATCCTCACGGATGAGCAGCGCCTGGAGCAGATACTCAGGAACCTGCTCTCAAACGCCTTCAAGTTCACCGAGACTGGAGGCGTCACTCTCAGCATCAAGCGCGTGGCCGAGGAGAAGATCGCCTTCGCGGTGCTGGACACCGGCGTCGGCATAGCACCGGACAAGCTGCAGGCGATCTTTGAGGCATTTCAGCAGGCCGACGGCACGACCAGTCGCAAGTACGGCGGCACGGGCCTTGGCCTGTCGATCAGCCGCGAGCTCGCTCGCGCTCTCGGCGGCGAAATCAAGGTCGCCAGCACGGTCGGCCGGGGGACCACTTTCACGCTGATCCTGCCGATCAGCCGCTCGCTGGCGCTGGGCGCGTCACTGCAGCCATCGTCGAGACCGGTCGTTGCGTCACCGTCACCGACCGATACCGCGAGAGCGAGCTCCTCGGGCACGCAAGGGCGCGCCCAAGCTCTCGCCGCAGAGGGCGTCGAGGCCGCCACCGCCACGATGTTGACCACGGCTCCAGTGGACGGCCGAACCGCCAGACGTCTGCTGATCGTCGAGCGCGGGCACGCGGCGACGAACGCGATCGGAGGCATCGCGGGGGATGGTGCCGAGGTGCTGACGACGACGGCCTCCTCGGCCGATGAGGCCGCAGCGATGCTCGCCGGCCCCCGGTTCGACTGCGTGGTCCTCGGACCGGGAATCCCGAAGACGGCCGCGTTCGGGCTGCTCGAGAAGATAAGTGCCGAGCCACGGCTCCACGGTGCGCCGCTAATCGTGTATCTGAAGCGTGCCCTAATTGCTCGGGAGAAGGCCCGCCTGCGACGTTTCGCGCCCGCGATCGTCGCTGAGGTGGTCGAGAGCCCCGAGCAGCTGACCGCGGCCACCACGGCGGCCCTCCGCCGCAGGCCGGCGGCCCGCTCGGGCGACTCGGCTCCGGAGCTCGAGCAGCCCGAGTCGAGCGCGCTGCGCGGCAAGAAGGTGCTGCTGGTCGACGATGACGTGCGCAACCTGTTCGCGCTCGCGAGCCTGCTCGAGGATCGCGGCATCGAGGTCGTTTTCGGCGAGACCGGCAAGGAGGCGCTGTCAGCGCTGGATCGTCATCGGGACATCGACATCGTCCTGATGGACATCATGATGCCGGGGATGGACGGGAACGAGACGATCGCCGCGATCCGGCAGTCCCTCGGTCTGCACGAGCTTCCGATCATCGCCGTTACGGCCAAGGCCATGGAGGGAGATCGAGAGAGGAGCCTCACGGTCGGGGCCTCCGACTACATCACCAAGCCGGTCGAGCCGGACCGGCTGCTCTCCCTGATTGGTACATGGCTGCGGCACTGAGCAGCACCGCGTCCGATCCCGAGGCTCGACAGGCGCTGGCGGTCTCGCGGACTCCGCCGAGCGTCGCGTCTGGGACGGCGCCTGCGTCGACGAGCATCCTGCTGGTCGACGACGACTCGGAGTCTCTGCGGGCGTTGCGCGCCGTGCTCGAGCCCCTCGGCCAGCGGCTCGTCACGGCGCGCTCGGGCGAGGAGGCGCTGCGTCAGCTGCTGCACGGCGATTTTGCGGTGATCCTGCTCGACATGCGGATGCCGGGACTCGACGGCTTGGAGACGGCGCGCTACATCCATGCGCGCCCGCGCACGCGCCACATCCCGATCGTCTTCCTGACCGCTCACGCGGACGACGTCGAGCAGGTGTTCCGCGCGTACGCGGCCGGCGCAGTCGACTACGTCGTCAAGCCGTTCCACCCCGACGTCCTGCGCGGCAAGGTGTCGGTCTTCGTCGAGCTTCAGCATGCGCGCAGCGAGCACGTACGTGAAGCGCGCGCACGCGCCGAGGCGGAGGCGATCGCGAGCACGGTCGGCAAGCTCCAGAGCGTCTCCGATGCGGCGCTTGCCCACCTGGAGATGGGCGAGTTGCTCCGCGAGATCCTCAAGCGAGCTCGGACCGTCTTTGACGCCGACACCGCCGGCCTGCTGCTACGCGACGGCGAGCAGGCAAGCCTCACGCTGGTTACCGGCTCTGGCGTGCAGCGTTCATTTGAACAGCTGGACCACTCGCCGGACGGGGAGGCATTCGGCTCGGTCCTGAGCGGCGCTCCGCTGAACATGCCCAACCTGCGCGCGGGCGAGTTGTTGCCAGGCGCTCTGCAAGCATGTGGGCTGCGCTCGCTGATCGCGGCGCCGCTGCCGGCCGGGAGCGAGCCGCTCGGCGTGCTCTGCCTCGGCTCACGCAGCGCGCGTCGCTTCAGCGACGAGGACCTGGTCGTGCTCGGGCTGAGTGCCGACCGCGCGGCGATCGCGATCGAGCACGCTCGCAGCTATGAGCGCGAGCACGGGTTCGTGGAGACGCTGCAGCACCACTTGTTGCCCGATCGACTGCCGCAGTTTCCCGGCCTCGTAATGGCCGCGCGATATCAGCCCAGCGAGCGCGCTGCACAGGTCGGCGGAGATTGGTACGACGCGATCAACCTGCCGGACGGAGGTCTCGGCCTCGTGATCGGCGACGTCGTTGGGCACGGTATCGGCGCCGCAACGATGATGGGCGAGCTGCGCGCGGCGCTGCGTGCGTACGCCGCGACCGAGTCGCCAAGCCCAGCGCGAGTCCTGGCGCGCCTGAACTCGCTGGTCGCGGGCACCCACGGCACGATGGTTGCGACGTTGCTGTACATGGTGATCGATGCGGACGGCTCGCGTGTCGCGTTCGCAAGCGCCGGGCACCCACCGCCGCTGCTGATGACATCGGATGGAACCACACGCTTCCTGGAGCACAGATGCGCGCCGCCGCTCGGCGCGACGAAGTACCCGGATTTCCAGGATTGGGAGAGTGAGCTGGACCCGGGCAGCACCGTATTGCTGTACACGGACGGGCTGGTCGAGCGGCGTCGTGAGACGATCGACGTCGGGCTCGAGCGGCTGAGCAAGACGCTTCGTGAGGGTCCGGGAGACCTGGAGCAGCTGTGCTCGAACATCCTCGCCCGAGTCCAGCAGGGCGCCGGGATTCAGGACGACATCGCCCTCTTGGCGGTTCGGCGGCTGGAGCACGCGGGCGGATCGCTGGATCTCGAGCTCCCGGCCGAGCCGGCGTCCGTGCCGCTGTCCAGGCATCGACTCGAGCGTTGGCTGTCGAATACCGATGCGTCCCCCGACGACGTGTTTGCGATTACGTTGGCAGCCAACGAGGCCTGTTCAAACGCGATCGAGCATGCCTACGGGCCCGAACGCGGTTTCACGTTCAGGTTGCTCGCCAAGCGTTCATCGGATGGCGTCGTGATCAAGGTCCTGGACTCCGGGCGCTGGCGCACGCCGCGCGGGGCAGACCGTGGACGTGGGCTGCGCATAATCGAGCAGCTGATGGACGCCGTCGACGTGCGCCGCACAGCCACCGGCACGACAGTACGAATGCGCAAGGCGTTGGCCGACAATGGGCGGCCGTGAGCCGGCCGCGCCGAGCGGCGCGTTGGTCGAGATCGAGCGCGACGAGCATGACGGCGTGCGCGTGGTCGCGGTCGCCGGCGAGCTCGACATATCAAACGTCGCCGCGCTCGAGCAGGCCACCTTCGACCTGCCCAACGAGGCTCTCGGAATGGTGCTCGACCTGAGCGCTGCCACCTTCATCGACAGCGCCACGGTAGGTCTGCTATTCGACCTGCACGGCGCCCTTGCGCGGCGCGGTCAACCGCTTCGTGTCGTGTGCTCGCAAGGAGCTCCTGCCCGGCGCGTGCTCGACCTGATGTCCTTCGACGACGACGCGCTCGCCGACGAAGGCCCGGCCGCCGCGGTCGCGGCGATCCGCCGGGACGCGCCGCTGCGCGGCTAACGCATCGCCGACGGGGCGTCCGGCGAGTTCGGCGACTCGGACTTGGTGGAACTGCCAGGTTCCGGAGCGACGCGGGTCGCCGAGGCGACCTCGCCTCGGGCAATCGCCTCCCGACGCCAGCGCAGATAGCTCGAGCCGGTATTGCACAGCCACGAGGGCATCAGCGGCGTCGCCGACCGCAGCGCGGCACCGAGAGCGCGCAACTCGACCTCGTTCGCCCGTGTCCAGCGGACATCGAAGCGCCCGCGCAGCTCCGGCGTCAGCAGGCCGACCGTCGTCAGGCGGAGGAGGTAGCCCAGCGGCGCTCGCACGGCGGCCCAACCGGGTCCCCGCAGCGGCGCGAGCGCGGGCGGGGTCGGTTGAGCGAGCGCCTCGAGTACCTCGTCGACCGCGGAGGTGTGCTGGAGCGTGTCTGCGCTCATCTCCGCGACGTAGGCGCGAAACCCAAGCCAATCCGCCGGCAGGTCGCGGTCGCGGACGCCGAGCATCCGGCCCAGCGCGCGCCACTCGGCCCAGAACTGCTCGCGTTGCTCGTTCACGAGCGGCCGGCCGAAGCGTTCGTGCGCGACCACGATCGCCTCGGCGAGTGTCGCGTGGACCCAGGCATAGGGCTCCGGCTCGAGCGCGTGGTAGCGGCGTCCATCCGGTCGTACGCCGCGGATCTGCTTGTGAAACGAGCGGATGCGAAGCCCCATCGCGCCGGCGGCGCAGGGGCCGCCGTAGACCATCGTGTAGGTGTAGTCGAGCGTGCGCAGCAGACGCCCCCAGGGATCGTGCCGAAACTGGGAGTGCTCGCTGACGCCGGCGCCGACCGTCGGGTGTGACACCTGGAGCAGCAGCGCGTAGCCCGCAGCCACGAGGAGCCGCGCGTCTCCGGCGTAGCGCCAGGTGATCGTCCCCGCGTGCGGAGCCAGGGATGGCCAGTCGCCGGCTGGCGGCATGATCGAAGCCGAAGCGGACATCGACGCTCGTACACACCGTAGGGCAAATGGCGCCGGGATCTACGCCCGTTCGCATCGTGGGCAGTGGCCCGCCCCGCGGCGCGGGACGGGCCCTGCTTGCCGACTCCCCGGCGACTATTTGACGATCTTGATGATCCGCTCCATGCCCAACTGGGTGTGCTCACGCCCATCCTGGGTGTTCATAAAGCACGCCTCTATGTAGATGCCGGGCTTTGCGGTGATCGTCTCCTGCTGGTAGGCACCGCTGGAAACAGGTCCCGTGAAGGTCACCGGCGGTCCCGCGATGAGCTTTTCCAGCCCCTTTTCCTTGCCCGTCAGCAGCAGCTTGACGGCCTGTTTGGCGGCCTTGTTGTTCCTGACGGGAAACGCGATGTCCATGTGTACGAGGAAGCCTTCGTCTTCGAACCCGACCAGCTCACCGTCGTGCAGGGTGCGCGGGCCGCGGAACCCGAACTCGATCGAGCGAATCGTCGCCTGCGGCGTCGGCAGCGTAGCGGGAGCCTTGGCAACGGTCACCTTGAAGTTCGCGAGCAACTTCGCCTGGCCTTTTTCGCCCTGGGAGACCAGCACTATGTACAGCCCCGGCGCAAGCTTGGCCTGGATTTCGCTCTTCGGCCCCGGGTTCGCTTCAACGTCGAACACGATCGAAGCGAGTTTTGAGACGTTGTTGAGGTCGCCTTTCGCCTTTTTTTCCTTTTGGAATGCTTCGGCTTCGGCCACGCTCACGCCGGGCTTCAGGAGTGCCACGACGACGGCTCCTTCCTTCACTCCGGTGTCCGTGACGGCGACGTTGACACCACCCGATTCGAGGGGCCCGCTTACGGTAGCCGAGGACGGGGTGATCGCGATCGAGAGGGTCGGGAGCGTCGATGCCTGCGCCGAGCCTGCGGCCACCAGGCTCATTGCCACGACGAGCGCGGCCCCGGCAGCGAGCGTCGCTCGCAACGTTGTCTTGTTCACTTTGGTTGCCTCCTTGGTGGTGAGAAGCGGTGACTGAACTGCAGCCGCCCGGCGGAGAGTCCGCCCCGCGCCGGCGCACTCAGCTACGCGGCCGAGGCGCGAGCCCGGGAGCATACCGCGCGGGAGTTCCGCGATCTGTCCGAGATTCGCGACCGCACGAAGGAGGCTGTGCGCGGCACTTTAGTCGGCGTTGAACTGCGGTCCGTACTTTGTTCTCTCCTCGCCGAGCTTGCCTAAGCTCGGCCTTATCTTTCCGCGGCAAACCAGCGCCAAAGGCAACCTGATTGTGCTCCCACACAACCCCCGACCACGCACACGACTACCCGGTGTGATCGCAGCGATCGCGCTCACGGCAGTCGCCGTCCGCGTGGCGCCGCGCGCTCCCAAGGCGCTCGCGTATGCCGGAGCCCATCCGTCGCTGCTGGCGGCAGCAGCCTCGATCACAGCGCTCGCTGTGACGCTGGCGGCCTCGCTGGCGCTGGCCGTTCGCGGCTCCTGAGGGCATCATGGCGCGTCTTCATGGCCGCTGGCCCGGGCCGATCGCGAAGTGGCTCGGAGTCCTCGTTCTCGCCGCACTGATTGCAGTTGCCTTATCGGGCCTGCTGACGAGCAAGCCGAAGGGCGGTCAGGGTGTCGTTCACTTTGTGCGAGGCGCAAATTCAGCCTTTGACAAGTTCACCCGTCACCAGGATCCATCCATCGGCGTGTTTCTGCGCCGGCACATGTGGCGGATGATCGTTTACTCGCCGTATTTTGATGACAAGACGAGTTGGTATCCCAACGGCTGGACCTATGACGATGCCTACGCCGTCTACCGTGGCTCAGCGCTCGCCAACCGGCACCCCGAGTGGATCCTGCGCGACTCCGCGGGCAACCCGCTGTATATCCCGTACGAATGTGCGCAAGGCACATGCCCGCAATATGCGGGAGACATCTCCAACCCGGCGTTCCGCGCGGCCTGGATCGCGGCGGCAAAAGCCACACTGATGCACGGCTACCGTGGCCTGTTCATCGACGATGTCAACATGGAATTCCGTGTCAGCAACGGTCAAGAACAGCACGTCGCGCCGATCGACCCGGCGACCCGCCAACCGATGACCTACGACACCTGGCGCGGCTACATGGCGCAATTCATGGAGCAGATCCGCGCGGCGCTACCGCATACGGAGATCGTTCACAACCCGATCTGGTTCGCCGACACTCCGACGCGGACCTCCGATCCATACATCCGACGGGAGATCCTCGCAGCCGACTACATCAACCTCGAGCGCGGTGTCAACAACCTCACGGCTCACACCGGCCCGCTCTCGCTGGGCAGCTTCCTGTCCTACGTGGACGCAGTACACGGCTTGGGGCGGGGCGTGCTGTTGGACAGCAACGCCACCGGAAGGCAGGCGACAGAATACTCACTCGCCAGCTACTTCTTGATCTCCAGCGGCAACGATGGCGTAGCCGCCGGCGGGATGACACCCGACCACTGGTGGACCGGATTCGATATCAATCTCGGCGATGCCGGCGGACCGCGCAGGATCTGGAACGGCCTGCTGCGACGAGACTTCAGCGGCGGAATCGTCCTGGTCGACGAGCCGGGTGCTTCAAGCGCGACGGTCAGCCTTCCTCGAACGATGGTCAATCTTGACGGCCGGAGGGTCAAATCGGTAACCCTTGTCCCCGCCAGCGGCGTCGTTCTCAGGAATGGGTAGGGGTCAAGAGGTGAAGCGCGGATCGGACGCAATCCTGGGCGCCGCGCGCGTTCCCCGGAAGCCGCCCGTAGCACTCCATACACTTTCGCGCGTGCATCTGACCCGAGCGACGCGCTCACCGACCGCAGGTCCGATCGCCCGCACGCCGACCCGCCGGCTGCTGACCGCCGAATAGTCGATGCAATCTCCGCTCGAGAGACGCCGCGCTGCGAGCCGTCTACGCGTTCGCCGCCAACGCCGGTTCGCCGCCTTGATCGCGCTCGCCACGATCGTCGTCGTCGTGGTGATCGCGAGCTCGGGTGGTGGTTCTGCGCGCAACGCCGGGCGAGGCGCCGGGAACCACGCGGCGCGTGCGATCGCTGTAGTTCCGGGCGGACCGCTCGCTCCGGCCTCCGTGGGTGGACTGGCGGCACTGGAGGCCCCGCAGAATGTGGTCGGCACGCAGCCGGGAACCGCGGCCGCGTACGCGGGGGCGTCGAAGCTTCGCGGCCAGCCGGGCTATCTCCTGATCGCCGACCGGGGCAACAACCGTATTCTCGTCGTCGACTCACAGGGCCGCACGGTGTTCCTCTATCCGACACCGGCGGATCTGGCGGCCGGACGGCGACTCGTGTACAACGACGACACCTTCGTTGAGCCCGGCGGGCAGGGATTGATTGCCAACGAGGAGGACAACCATGCGATCGTGCGGGTCGGCCTGGCCGACCACAGCCTGAGCGTGTTGTTCGGTCATCCTGGACAGGTCGGCTCGGATAGCACCCATCTCAATACTCCCGACGACGCGTACGCCCTGCCGGACGGCTCGTTCACGGTCGCCGATGCCTACAACTGCCGGATCCTGTTCATCCAGGCCGGGCACATCGTTCGTCAGTACGGCAAGTCGGGGGTCTGCCGACATGATCCGCCGCGATTCTTTGGCGCTGTGAACGGCGATACGCCCGTCCCGGGAGGCGGGGTGCTGATCAGCGAGATTCCGGGCAACTGGATCGATCAGATCGGTTCCGACGGAAGGCTCGTGTTCGCCGTACGAGCGCCGGTCAGCTATCCATCCGATCCCCAGCCGCTGCCCGGCGGGCGCATCTTGCTCGCCGACTACGCGAGCCCAGGGCACGTCCTGATCATTGACCGCAGCGGCACCGTGCTCTGGCGCTATGGTCCGTCGCAGGGCTACGGCCGGCTCGACCATCCTTCGCTGGCGATCCCGCTGCCGAACGGAGATGTCGCCGTCAACGACGACTTCCGCGACAGGGTGCTCGTGATCGATCCGCGCACGAACACGATCGTCTGGCGCTACGGGCATACCGACCAGCCCGGCACCGCCCGTGGGCACCTCAGCATTCCGGACGGTATGGACTTTGTGCCTGCGGGTCCCAACGGCGGCCCCGACTACGCCGCGGTGATTCACCCCTAGCCCCTTGGGCCCGCCGGCACCCGAGCGCATCGCCCGACGCCGCGCGGACCATCGTCGTCAGGTGCGCCAGCGGCGGCTCGTTGCGGGCATCGCGGTGCTCCTGGCGATCGGGCTGGCGGTACTGATCGGCCGCAGCGGGAACTCGCGTCGAGCCGCGAACTCGCCGGGGCAGAGCCGGTCGGGCGCGGTCGGCAGCCCACGGTATAGCGTGAAGCTCGTCGCGGCGGCAATTGGCCGGCTGCCCACGCCCGTTCAGGATGCCGCGGTCGCGGCGGTCGGGCCGGACCGCGTGCTGCTGATCGGTGGGCTCGACCAGAGTGAAGCTTCGCTGAGCGACATCCTCGGCCTCAGCGGCCACGAAGCGTCGAGAGCGGGTGCGCTGCCGACCGCCACTCACGATGCCTCGGCGAGCGCTGTAGGCGGGCAGGCCTACCTGTTCGGTGGTGGAGCGCTCACATCGTTCTCGTCGATCGTGCGCATCTCCGGCGACGGCACGACGCAGCCGGCCGGCCAGCTTCCAACTCCCGCCTCGGACCTCGCCACGACGGTGATCTCCGGAACTGTCTATATCGTCGGCGGATACACGGGGCAGGCGCCCCTGCGAACGATCCTCGCCTGGCGACCGGGCGGCGCGCCCGCACGAGTTGTGGGCCTTCTCCCCAAGCCGCTGCGCTACGCGGCTGTTGCCGAGCAGAGCGGGCAGCTGCTGATCGCGGGCGGCACCAGCGGGGTCGAAGCGAGCCAGGACGTCTACCGCTTCGATCCGCGGACCGGCCGCGTAACGACCTTCGCCCACCTGCCGGATCCAGTTACACATGCGGTGGCGGTGGCGTTGAACGGAATCGTGTTCGTGCTCGGCGGTCGCGGTGCCTCGGCGGACAGCCAGACGGGGCGCATCCTCGCGATCTCCCCGGCCGGCGCGGTGAGCACCGCAGGCACGCTGCCCGAACCCCTATCCGATGTCTCAGCGGTGGCGCTCGGCGGACACATACTGCTCGCGGGTGGGCGCGGCACGGGAGGGCATCTTCACGATGCGATCCTGATGTTGAGCGTCCGGTCCGGATGACGACCGGTCGTTCGACCGCCCGCCGCAGCGCATCGCCCCTGATCGCTTCGCGGCGACCGTGCGATACTCGCGAAATGCCGTTTGATCCGGCGCGCGCCGACCCGACTTACCTCGCCGACGCCGCCCGTTACGAGCGGATGCCGTACCGCCGCGTCGGCGCCAGCGGCATGCAGCTTCCCGCGATCTCGCTGGGTCTGTGGCAGAACTTTGGCGACGACCGGCCGCTCGCGGTCAGCCGGTCGATTCTCAGGCGTGCTTTTGACCTCGGAATCACGCACTTCGATCTGGCGAACAACTACGGGCCGCCATACGGCGCGGCCGAGAACAACTTCGGTCGCATCTTCGAGGAGGATCTCCGACCATACCGCGACGAGTTGGTCATCTCGACCAAGGCCGGCTATGACCAATGGCCCGGACCCTACGGCGAGTTCGGCTCGCGCAAGTACCTCCTCGCGAGCCTCGATCAGAGCCTGGCGCGGATGCGCCTCGACTACGTGGACATCTTCTACTCGCACCGCTTTGACCCGAAGACGCCGCTTCAGGAGACGATGGGCGCGCTCGACGCCGCCGTGCGTCAAGGCAAGGCACTGTACGTGGGGATCAGCTCCTACTCGCCACAGCGCACGGCGGAGGCGATTGAGATCCTGAACCGGCTCGGCACGCCGCTTTTGATCCACCAACCCTCCTACTCGCTGCTGAACCGCTGGATCGAGCACGGGTTGCTCGAGGTGCTCGAGCGCAGCGGCGTCGGAGCGATCGTGTTCTCGCCACTCGGCCAGGGCCTGCTCACCGATCGCTACCTGGACGGGGTCCCCGAGGACTCGCGTGTGCGCCGCGGCGAGGCGTTTGACGAGCACCTGCTGAGCGAGGAGAACCTCGCGCGCGTCCGCGCGCTGAACGAGATCGCGGCGCGGCGGGGTCAGTCGCTCGCTCAGCTGGCGATCGCGTGGGTCCTGCGCGACCCACGCGTGAGCTCCGCGCTGATTGGCGCGAGCAGCGTTCCGCAGCTGGAGCAGAACGTCGCCGCGCTCGCGAACCTCGATTTCAGCGCCGACGAGCTCGCTGAGGTCGAGCGCCATGCAGTCGATAGCGGCATCAATATCTGGGCGCCGTCGAGCGACGCCTGATCCGCTTGGCAAGCGCGGTGTTCGGTCGAGGCCGGGGACGTGTCCTGGCCCTCGGCGAGACTGTGGCCGGTGGCGTCAACGGGCGGCATTCGATGAGCAAGTCCCGCCTGGAGGCGTTCAGCGACGGGATCTTCGCGATCGCCGCGACGCTGCTCGTGCTCGACCTTCACGTTCAGAGCCGGCCCGGCCAGCTCGCGAGCGCGCTGGGCCGCGAGTGGCCTCACTACGCGACGTTCGTGGTCAGCTTCCTAACGATCGGGATCATCTGGGTCAACCACCACGGCCAGTTTGACCGGATCGCCATGGTCGATCGACCGTTGCTGTTTCTCAACCTGCTGCTGCTCATGTTCGTCGTGCTGATCCCGTTCCCGACCGAGTTGCTCGCCAGCTACCTCCATTCGGGAAGCGACCAGCATGTGGCGGCGGCGGTGTACTCCGCGACGCTGCTCGTGATGGGCGTGTGCTTTGCCGCCAGCTGGCGCTACGTCGCCGCACACGGCGATCTGCTCACGCGTGCCATCTCACAGCAGGAGCTGAGCGCCCTCATCCGCCGCAACGCCGTCGGTCAGGGCGTCTACGTCGTTGCGCTCGGTCTCGCGTTCGTCAGCGCGCCGGTGTGTCTCGCCCTGTGTGCGTTGGCGGCGGTCTACTACACGCTCCCCGGGCGCCTGCCCGAGGGCGATCGCGACATCGCATGAACAACCGGCCGACTCAAGCGGGCGGCGGACCCGCCTGCTTGCCGTTAGTGGGCCGGTCGCGGCAACGCTAGTCATGCTCTGGAGCGCGCTCACCGGGCTCGCCGACGAGCAGCGCGCCCGCGTCGGGCACCCCGTCGCCACCGCTGTCCTCACGCTCGGAGCGCGGTGCCATCCTGGCGTGAGGGTCGGGTGTCAGGCGTGGCCGTTGGCGACCCGCTTGCCCACCGCGTTGCGTCGCGCCACCGACGTGCACCGGGAGGGCGCCGGATCGAATCGTGTCGCGCCGAAGAATCGAGCGCCTCCAAGCGCTGATGATCGCCCAACAGAAGCCCAGCCCGTAACGGACGGTGGCGGGCTTCTTGGACTGACCGTGCCGCCGGCTGAGAACATCCACCGGGACCTCCTCGAACACAAAGCCCCTGGTTAGTCCCTCGATTAGGAACTCGGCCGCATGGAACTGTGGCTGGCGCAGATCGAGCTCGGCCAGCAGGTCCGTGCGGATCGCCCGAAAGCTGTTGGAGCAGTCGGTCACCCGGACACGTGTGAGAACGCGCACCAGGCGATTGAACAGCGCGATCCCGAGCTCGCGTGCGAACGCCCCAGGCTCAGAGCTGCCGAGGACGCGCGACCCCTGCACAAGCTCGGCCCGTCCGCCGATGACCGGCTCGACGAGCCTCGCGATCTCCTCTGGCTGGTGCTGGCCATCGGCATCCATCGTGACCACTACGCAGGCCCCGGCGGCCACCATGACGGCATAGCCGATCCGCAAGGCGGCTCCGCCGCCACGGTTCTCGGGCAGGCGGGCCAAGACAGCTCCGGCTGCGAGCACCGCGGCTGGCGTGTCGTCCGCCGAGCCGTCGTCGACCACCAGCACGGCCGCCGGCAGGCTGCCGATCTGATCCGGCACGCGCGGCAGCAGCTCAGCGAGGTTCTCGGCCTCGTCATAGGCGGGGATCACCACGGCAACGCGGCCCGCGAACCGCTCCGAGAGGTCACCGGCACTCAGCGGCCCAGCGGCGTCGCTGATGAGAACGTCATCGGTGGCCGTCGCGTGTGACGGGGTGTGCGGAGGAAGGCTCATGGACGGTCGCGAGGGCGCCCGCGGATCCTAGCCGACGGTTGGGACCGCTACCTCTGGCCGCGGCACTCAATAAGATGCCCAGATGCGAATCCTTGTGCTCGGCGGGGATGGCTATCTCGGTTGGCCGACCGCGCTTCGTTTTTCCGCGCGTGGTCACGAGGTGGTCATCGTCGACAACTTTGCCCGCCGGCGCTGGCACCTCGAACGGGCAACCGACTCGTTGACGCCGATCGCGACGCTGCCCGATCGCCTGGACGCTTGGCGCGAGGTCTCCGGGCGCGAGATCATCGCCCACGTGGGCGACGCGCAGGACGGAGATTTCGTCGAACGGGTGGTCGGCGACTTCCTGCCGGAGGCCGTCGTGCACTACGCCGAGCACTCCTCGGCTCCCTACTCGATGCTCTCCCGCCGTCACGCCGTGGAGACCCAGACGAACAACGTAGTCGGGACCCTCAATCTGCTGTTCGCCCTGCGCGAGCACGTGCCCGCTTGCCACCTAGTGAAGCTCGGCACGATGGGGGAGTACGGGACTCCCAATATCGACATCGAGGAGGGTTACCTGGAGATCGAGCATCGAGGACGCCGCGACGTTCTGCCGTTCCCGAAGATGCCCGGGTCGCTGTACCACCTGTCGAAGGTCCACGACTCGCACAACATCCACTTCGCCTGCCGGACATGGGGTCTGCGAGCGACCGACCTCAATCAGGGAGTCGTCTACGGGATCGAGACCGAGGAGTCGGCCCTTGACGAGCGACTCGTCACTCGTTTCGACTACGACGAGCTGTTTGGCACCGCGCTGAACCGATTCTGTGTGCAGGCCGTGATCGCGCATCCGCTGACCGTGTATGGCAACGGCACGCAGACGCGCGGATTCCTGAACCTGCACGACACGCTCCAGTGCGTCGAGCTCGCAGTGTTGAACCCCGCCGCCCTGGGCGAGTTCAGGGTCTTCAACCAGTTCACCGAGCAGTTCAGCGTGCTCCAGCTCGCCGAACTGGTGCGGCGAGCGGGGGCATCGCTGGGTTACGACGTTGCGATCGAGCGCTACGTCAACCCTCGTGTCGAGGCCGAGGACCACTATTACAAAGCCGTCAACCGCAAGCTCCTGGAGCTCGGGCTCGAACCACACTACCTCGGGGACGAGCTCGTCCGATCACTGCTGACCACCATCGGGCGCTATCGCGACCGGGTCATCACCAGGGCCATCGAGCCGAGCGTCTCCTGGCGTCCGGGAGACCTATCGCCCGGTGATGCTCAGATCGCGGCGGAGGCCGGGCGAACGCGCGACTAGCGCTTGCCGGGCAGCGCCGCTCAGCCGAGTCGGATCGGCGTGTGGCCCGCGGGTATCCAGACGTCCCAGTCAGCGGTGGCAATCGCCCGGCGCCACCCCGACCGCGGAATCACATGGGGGCGCGGGCTCGACAGTCCAAGCCGACCCAGCCGCGAGTACGCGGCTGGCGACGGCTCGATGATCACGCGCGTGGGCGGCTCAACGTTGCCGGTCACAACGTCGTAGGGCACGTGCAGGCTCCACACGACCTGCGAGCTGTCGACCGCGCCTACTATCGCGACGGTGTGGCGTCGGGCACCGCGTATGTCGACCAGGCGAAGCGCTCGTGCCAAGGCTCGATCCAACGTCCCGCGCTGGCTGTGGGTGACGCGTACGGTCTTGAAGTTCCGGCGCAGCAGGTGCACCGTCGGTGCTAGCGCCAGACCCGCAACGAGCGCCGCGCCGCATGCGCACGCCGCCGCGAGCGCGCGTCGCGACGCTGTTCGCCGTCGAGCCAGCACGCGGGCGGGCGTTGCCGCGCCGACGGCCGCGAGTATGTACACGAGCGACACCAGAACCGAGAAGTGCCGGCCTGGCACGTTGAACTTTGAGGACGCAAGCACGACCAGCGTGATGACGGCCACCGCCGTCATCCCGAGCATCATCACCGCGGCGCGGCGGGTCGCCATCCATGCCACGGCGAGCGCGCCAACCCCAGCGGCGATCAGCACCGACCAGGCGACCGCGAACCTCAGCGAGCTCCAGAGGCCCGTCACCGAGCCGCTGCCCGTGGCTTCGACGTTCGGGGCGCGGGTGCTCGTGAACGAGTACAGCGGGTCACCAAAGAGCTGCCATTCCAGCAACAGCCACAGCGCCATCGGGCCGAGCGACAGCGCGGCGAGCCCCAGCCAGGATCGCGGCGCGTGCGGTCGCCCGGCGCGCCACCAATGCAGCGCGCCGTAGGCGAGCAGGAATGCCCAACCCTCGGGTCGCACGAGTCCCGCGGATACGAATAGCACCCAGGCACCCTTTGAGCGGCCTTCGAGATCGAATACAAGCGCCCACACCAGCAGCGTCGCGAACGGCAGGTTTATATACGCGACCTGTGCGAGCAGTGACAGAAGCGGACTCGAGAGCACCAGTAGCGCGGCCAGAGCCGGGGCCGGCTGAGCGAAGCCGAGGATCTCGACGGCCCGCCAGGCGGCTATCGCCAGGAGCACCAACCCGGCCAGGGTCAGCAGCACCGCGATTGTCGGGGCAGCCGAGCCAAACAGTGAAACGAGCGCCCCGGCCACGATCGGCAGCGGATGAAACGTGCGATGTTCGAGCAGAGGTAGATAACCGTGCCGCAGGTCGCGCCCCCAGTCCAGGAAGGCGTAGGAGTCGTCGGTAAGGGCCCCTGGGCGAAGCTCGTACAGGACGACGGCGCCGCCCACTGCCAGCGCCAGCCGGCCGAGCCGGCGCCAGTTCGCTGGAGCCTGACGGGACACACCATCCGACAGAGCGGATGGCGTCATCGCGCGCGGGGCACCGAGGGCGTGAGTCGCCAGGCGCCCTGCGCGCGCTTCGAGGCGGACTGACACTGCGCGGCCGAGGACGACGCGTGGATTCGGGGCATGCACGCGCTGCAAGCATACGCGGCGATGGGACGCCCCCGGCTTGCCTGGCCCGTCCAGTGACGGCGGGCCAGCCGTTGGTATGGCCGTCGTGCGCTAATCCGCGGCGTCGACCAACACGCGTCCGACGCCGTCGGCCACGCAGACGGGCTTCTCGGTTCCCTCGGCCTCGACGGTGAAGCGAGTGACGACCTGATGCCAGCCGCCGCCCACCTCGACGACCTCGACTATCTGCTGATAGCAGCGCAGCCGCGCTCCGACCACGACCGGAGCGGGGAAACGGACCTTGTTCCAGCCATAGTTGACGCCCAGCCTGAAGCCGCTCCACTCACTCAGATCCCGGCGCAATCCGTCGATCAGCGAAAGCGTCAGGTTTCCGTGGGCGATAGTCGTCCCAAACGGGCTCTCGACCTTGGCGCGCTCGACGTCGACGTGGATCCATTGGTGATCACCCGTCAGATCGGCGAACTGGTTGACCATCTCCTGGGTGACCTCGCGCCATTGGCTCGGGCCCACGACCTGGTCCTTGAGTGCCTGGAGATCCTCGATCCCGTGGGCGACCGCCTTTGGAAGGCTTGCGCTGACAGCCAACTCGTCTCCTTTCGCCAAGACTTCACCCAATGCTAATCGCTGGGCGCTCGGTCCGCGGCGACGGTCACGCGCGACGGAGCACCTGCACCATCACCGACGCTGTGACGCGGATGTGATCGTCGGGATGCATCGCCGCTTGCGCGTCATCCGAGGGGTGCCCTAGCGTCGGCGAACAGATGTTCGATGACCAATGCGCGTGTCCATGGCTGGACGAGCTCAACGATGACCAGCGTGCGGCCGCCACGTACCCCGGCGGCCCGCTGCTCATCCTCGCCGGGGCGGGCACGGGCAAGACCACGACGTTGTGCGCCCGCGTGGCCTGGCTGTTGGCGAAGGGCGTTCCAGCCGAGCGGATCCTCCTGCTGACGTTCACAAGACGCGCGGCGCGCGAGATGATCGAGCGCGCGCGCGTCCTGGCCGAGCGAGTCGCGCCGCACGCGGGCCGCGTGCTGGGGGGGACGTTTCATTCGCTCGCCCACCGCATGGTCCGTATGCATGCCTCCTCGCTCGATCTCGATCCGGGCGTCGGCGTGATCGACGCCGGCGACGCCGCCGACCTACTCGACTTCGTGCGTCAAGAGCTGGGCCACGCCGCGAGCGCTCGGCGCTTCCCGCGCGCCCAGACGATGCTCGACATCTACTCGCGCACCGTCAACGCCCAGAGGCCGCTGGCGGAGATCTTGGCCGACTCGTTTCCATGGTGCGCCGAGCATTTCGACGCACTCGGCGAGACGTTCCGAGCGTACGGCACGCGCAAGCGCGCGCTCGGCCTGCTCGATCTCGATGACCTGCTGCTCTACTGGCGCGCACTCGCAGCCGACGCGGTGATCGGACCGCGCATGGGAGATGCGCTTGAGCACGTGCTCGTGGACGAGTACCAGGACGTCAACGGCCTGCAGGTCGACATCGTGCGATGCCTGCGAAGCGCGCGGCCGGGTCTGACGGTCGTGGGTGACGACTTCCAGGCGATCTACGGCTTTCGCGCCGCCAGCGCGCACCACATCCTCGATTTTCCCCAGCAGTTCCCCGAGGCTCACACGGTTACGCTCGAGCGCAACTATCGCTCTACGCGGCCGATCCTGGCGATCGCCAACGCCGTCTCCGAGCAGGACGCGTCAGGCTTTCCCAAGCACCTATGGAGTGAGCGCGACGGCGGTCAGCAGCCCGAGCTCTGCTTTCCGTGCGACGAGGGCGAGCAGGCAGGGGAGGTGTGCGATCGTGTTGCCGCCGCCCGCGAGGAGGGGATGGAGCTGCGCGCGCAGGCCGTGCTGTTTCGCGCCGGACACGACTCCGACCTGCTCGAGCTGGAACTGACCCGGCGTGGGATCCCGTTCGTCAAGTACGGCGGCCTGCGCTATCTGGACGCAGCCCACGTCAAGGACTTGATAGCGCTGATGCGACTCACCGATAATCCGGCCGACGAGGTCAGCTGGTTTCGCCTGTTGCAGCTCCTCGATGGCGTCGGGCCGATCCGGGCACGGCGTGTCCTCGACGCCCTGCGCTCGCCCGGCGCAGGCGCGATCGAGCTGAACCGCTGGATCCACGCCGTCGCCCATGTTCCCGAGAGCTCGCGCGAGCATGCCGCCGGATTATTCGACGCGCTGGCAGGCGTCGGCTCGGGCCGCACCGAAACGGCCGGCGCCCAGGTCGAGCGGTTGTGTGAGGCGCTCGTCCCGCTGATCCGCCTTCGCTATCCCGACGGGGCAGCACGCGTTGCCGACCTCGATCAGCTCGCCGGCGCCGCCCGCGGCGCCCAGGACGTTCGCCACTTCGTATCCGAGCTCGTGCTCGATCCACCCGCCTCGAGCGCGGACCTGTCCGGGCCTCCCCACCTCGACGAGGACTACCTGGTGCTCAGCACGGTCCATTCCGCCAAGGGCCTGGAGTGGGAAGCAGTCCACCTGATCAGTGCGTACGACGGCAACTTCCCGGCCGACATGAGCGCCGGCAGCGACGAGGGAGTCGCCGAGGAGCGCCGGCTGTTCTACGTCGCACTGACTCGGGCCCGTCGCCGCTTGTGCGTCTACGTTCCGCGCCGCTATTACCACCGTCCGCACGGCGGCGACGACGCGCACGGCTACGGTCAGGCGTCACGCTTCCTGACCGATCGCGTACAGCGCCTGTTCACCGTGAGCGCGACTGCCGAGCCGGTGGCGCCGGGGAGCGGCAATCCTCCTTCGCCGCGTCGGATCGAGGTCTCGGTCGAGGCTCTATTCGGCTGACTCAGGTGACCCGACAGGGCGCCAGCCGGCGAGGCCTCGCTGCTCAAGGAGCGGCTGCGCTAAGGCGGCCGGCGTGGCCGGCTCTTCACCTCGCCTCGATTGCCGCCTTGATTGCACCAGCGAACGCGTCCGCGCTGTTGCGAGCCGACCGCAGGGCGAATCCAGCGAAGAGCACGCCGAGCCCGTGGCCCTGGAGCTCGTTGAAGAACGTCAGCTGCGTGCGATCGCCTTCTGCGACCAGGTCGTAGCCGCCCTCGGGGACGGTCACGGCGTTCTTTGAGAGCTCCGTCCACCTGATGCGGGTCGGCGCCTGGAACTCCGTCAGCTTGAACTCTCGCTGGGTCTTGACGCCCGCATCCTTGACGGTGCTCGCGTACACGGTCCCCACGCCAGGCGGTCCATCGGTGGTCTTGGCGATCTCGATTACGCGCGCGCTGAACCGCTTGTCGTTCTCTCCGTCGGCGAGGAACGCAAAAACCTCGGCGATCGGGCGCTCGATCGCGATCGTTGCCCCAAACCGTCCCGCCATGAGACCTCCCTTGAATCGATCGATCGCGCCGTCGCGGCGAGCGCGTCATCTTACCCCGGCGCGACACGACCGCCGTCCGCGACAGTGGCTAGGATGCTAGTATGCGAGCATGGTGCAACACAGCAACAGCAGCGGGCAATGGTGCAACAGCAGCGGGCAATAGACAAGCAACAGTTCAACGTCTACCTCCCGCCGGCGCTCATCCGCCGGGCCAAGCACGCCGCTGTCGACCAGGTCACATCGCTGTCGCGGCTCGTCGAGACTGCGCTCCTCGCCCACCTGGATCAGCTGGAGAAAGAGCGATCGCCATGAAACTAAGACCGATTCACTTCGTCCCCGACGTGGGCGAGGCCGTGCGCTTCTATCAGGCGATCGGGTTGGAGCCCGAAGCCCGCTCGCGCTCCGGGCACTGGATCGAGCTGACGGCGACTGGAGGTGAGCTCGGCCTTCACGACGCCGCGATCGCGGCCGACGGCGAGGGCCGCGACGGGCTGGCGCTCAACTTCATCGCCGACGAGCCGCTCGAGGCAGTCGAGCAGCGTCTGCGCGCGGCCGGCTTCGAGCCCGAGGGCACGATCGTCGATCACGAGTGGGGTCGTGGTCTTCAGGTGCGGGCACCGGACGGAACCGTCGTTCAGATCGACGAGCGCGACCGTGAGCTCTACACCTAGGAGGAGCACGAAATGGCAACAGTGAGCGTTCGTTACATCGTCAACGACGTCGACGCCGCGATCTCCTTCTACACACGCCATCTCGGCTTCCATCAGGAGATGCATCCGGCTCCGACCTTCGCGATGCTCTCGCGAGGCGACCTCCGCCTCGTGCTGAGCGCGCCGAGCGGGGCAGGCGGGGGCGGGCAAGCCATGCCGGACGGCACACAGCCCGAGCCCGGTGGCTGGAACCGCTTCTCGCTCGAGGTCCCCGATCTCGCCGGCGCGGTCGCGACGCTTCGACGGGCGGGGGTCCATTTTCGCAACGACATCGTCACCGGGGTTGGCGTCAAGCAGGTTCTGCTCGACGACCCATCCGGCAACCCGGTCGAGCTATTCGAGCCGATCCTTCCGGAGGCCTCGCTTGCGTCGCAGGCGTGAGCGATTCCAACAGCGGAATCAGACGGCCGCGGTGCTGCGTCCGATGAGGGTCGGTCCGCTCACAGCTACACTCGCCAAGGAATGGCCGAGTCCGACGATCAGCTCTTCGGCGCGGAGCACGTTCGCGTCTACCGCGAGACCGCCGGCGAGCGCGGCTATCACTGGCGCGGAACGACCATCCTCCTGTTGACGACCGAGGGCCGGCGATCCGGCGAGTCCAGAACGACGCCGCTGATCCACCGAACCGACGGCGATCGCTGGGTCGTCGTGGCGTCGAAGGGCGGCTCGCCCACGAACCCCAGCTGGTTTGAGAACCTGCAGGCCAATCCCGAGGCCACGATCGAGGTCAAGGACGAGAAGGTGGCGGTGCGCTCGAGCGTGGCCGAGGGCGAGGAGCGCGCTCGACTGTGGTCGCTGATGGCCGAGGTCTGGCCCGCATACGACGACTACCAGACCAGGACCGAGCGGGAGATCCCGGTTGTGGTGCTCTCCCGCCGCTAGCTCCTCGCGGACGGTCGAGAAGGCTCAGCGACGTTCTCCCACGCGGCGCTCCGGCCCCTTGAGGCGCTGTCCGTCAGTCGCTGAGCGCGGCGGCGGGCTGGGCCTGGGCGGGTGGGTCGAGAACCGCCGCGGACTCCGGCTGTGCGGGGAGCAGGACCGCCGCCATCACGGCTCCCACGATCGCGACGCCCCCGGCGACCAGGCAGCCTGCGCTGAGCCCGTGAATGAACGCTCCCGACGCCGCTCGATGCAGCTCGCCCGCGAGCGTCGACTGCCCGACCTGGCTCAAGCGGCCGGCCGCCTGGAGCGCCGCGCCGACCGACTGGTGGGCTGCGTGAGCGACCGTCAGGGGAACGCGCGCCGGAAGGGCGCCCGTCAGTCGGCTCGAGTACAGCGACGCGTACACGCTGCCGATGATCGCGACGCCGAGCGTTCCACCGAGCAGGCGCGTGGCATCGTTGACCGCCGAGCCGACGCCCGCCTTGTCCTTTGACACGGCGCCCATGATCGCCTCCGTCGCGGGCGCGCTGGTGAGGCCCATGCCGACGCCGTAGAGCACCATCTGCGCGGCGATGATGCCGTAGTCGGTGGTGGGGGAGACCACGATCGAGACCCACGCATAGAACCCGGCGACGAACACCAGGCCGACGGAAACGATCAGCTTGGTGCCGAAGCGCACCGCGAGCTTGGTCCCGAGCACCGAGGCGATCCCCACGGAGGTCGCGACCGGCAGGAGGTGCACACCTGCCGACAGCGGGCTGTATCCCTTGATGAACTGGAAGTACTGGGTCATCAGGAAGATGAACCCGAACAGGGAGAAGAACGCGACGGTCACGGAGCCGCTCGCGGCCGTGAAGCGCGGGTTGCGAAACAGGCTGATGTCGAGCATCGGTTCGGGCGTGCGACGCTCGCGAGCGATAAACCCGGCGAACAGCACCATCACGACGGCGAATCCACCGATGCTGCGCGCGCTGCTCCAGCCATAGTTCGGCGCCTCGATGATCGTGTAGATCAGCAGCGCCATCGCGGCCGTCGACAGCAGGAACCCGGGCACGTCCGGCTTCGGGGCGCGCGGATCGCGCGACGTGGGAACGCTCGCGGCGACCAGGGCGCCCCCGAGCGCCGCCACCGGGACCATCGCGAAAAAGATGCTCGTCCACGAGAAGCGCTGCAGCAGCCAGCCCCCGACGATCGGGCCGAGGGCGATCGCCATCCCGGCCGTGGCGCCCCACAGCCCGATCGCACGCGCACGCTCGGCGCGCTCGGTGAAGACGTTGGAGATCAACGACAGCGTCGCCGGGAACACCATCGCCGCGCCGAGACCCATGAAGCAGCGCGCGACGATCAGCTGCCCGGGCGTCGCGGCGAATCCGCCGACGAGGCTCGCCAGCCCGAAGACGGCGAGGCCGGACAGCAGCATCCCCTTGCGGCCGACTCGGTCTGAGATGCTGCCCGCCGCGAGCAGCAACGCGGCGAAGACGAGGTTGTATGCGTCGACGACCCATTGCAGCTGAGTGTTTGTCGCGTGCAGCTCGCGCACGAGCGTCGGCAGCGCGACGTTGACGATCGTGGTGTCGAGGTTGATCGCAAATGCCGCGAGCAACAACGAGACGAGAATCAGCGGGCGGCCACGCATTACGGGCAGGTATAGCTCATCCGCTTGAGATTCTCAAGGGCTCGCTTGAGATTCTCACGTTAGGTCCGGTACAATCGGGTGATGCGCTCCTACGGCCAGTATTGCTCGGTGGCAAAGGCACTCGATGTGATCGGCGACCGCTGGAACCTGCTGATCGTGCGCGAGCTGCTGCTGCGCGAGTCGTGCCGCTACACCGACCTGCACGAAGGCCTACCCGGGATCGCCACAAATCTGCTCGCCGATCGCCTGCGAGGTCTCGAGCAAGCCGGGATCGTCGCGCGCGAGGATGCCCCGCCCCCGGTCGCGGCGACGCTGTTCACGCTCACCGAGCGGGGTAAGGAACTGGGGCCGATCCTGCGACAGCTCGGACGATGGGGCGCGCCGCTGATGCTCGAGCCGGCCGATCAGGACGCGTTTCGGGGCCACTGGCTCGCGTTTCCCGTGGAGCTTTTTCTCGCTGACCAGACACCCGAGGCGCCTCCTGTGACGATCGAGCTGCGAACCGGGGAGGAGCCGATGACGATCGAGACCGAAGCCGGCGCCGTGCGCGCGCGCATCGGCTCGGCCGAGGAGCCCGACCTCGTGTTGAGCGCACCGCCCCAGGTCATGATCGGCGTGCTCAGCGGCAGGCTGGCCCTTGCCGAGGCTCGCACCCGCGGTCTGAAATGCGACGGCGACGCCGACGCGCTGCGCCGGGTCCAAGCGCGGGCCTGAGAGCACCTCCGCTCGCCCGCGCCGCGAATCTCCGCGAGACTGCGCTCGCCAGGCAATCCCACGCGACCCGACAGCCACCGACACGAGCGAGGATCGATGAACTACGAGACGCTGCGCTACGAACACGCCGATCATGTCGTGACGCTTACCTATGACCGCCCCGACCAGCGCAACGCGGTGAACAGGACCATGAACGCCGAGCTGCATCACGCGTGGCAGCGCTTTCGCGATGACGACGATGCGTTCGTCCTCGTGATCACGGGCGCCGGGGAGACGACCTTCTGCGCCGGCTGGGACCTGCAGGATGCCGCAAGCCTCACCGAGATCGGCGATTACGACGCGTTCCGCGTCAGCCTCCACAACAGCCCCGGGGAGTGTGGGTACACGCGCCGGGCCGACGTGTTCAAGCCGGTGATCGCCGCCGTCAACGGATACGCGTTTGCGGCGGGACTCGAGACGGCGTTGCTGGCCGATATCCGGATCGCGGCCGAGAACGCCGAGTTCGGCGCGCTCGAGCGGCGCTGGAACATCGTCGGCGGCGATGGCATGACCGTACGGCTGCCGCTCGTAGTCGGCTTCGCCAAGGCGATGGAGCTCGTTATCACCGGCCGGCGAATCGACGTCGAGGAGGCCCAGCGGATCGGCCTCGTCAACGAGATCGTGCCGCGCGGGGAGGCGTTGGCGCGCGCGCGGGAGCTGGCGCACGAGATCGCGGCGCTGCCGCAGGGAGCGATCCGCAGCGACAAGGAGAGCATCATGCGCGGGGTTGGCCGCACGCTCGAGGAACGCCTGCGCATCGAGGCCGAGATGGTGATCTCGATGTTCATGCGGCGCGACCCGCACACGCTCGGGGCGGCGGCGTTCAAGGCCGGCAACCTAACCCCCGAGTGGCCGCACCACGGCCTCTAGCGGTTGCCGCTCCGGCGAGCGCTGCAGCTGGTGGGCGGCGACCGAGACGGCTAGCATCCGCGCCGATGGGAGCCCACGAGGAGATCGGCGTCCGTTGCGGCGGGCGTTTCACGAGCTATCCCGAGCTGTTCGATCGGGCGCTGCGCGCGACGCGCGGACTGCACGATCTCGGGATCGGCGCCGGCGACCGTGTCGCGCTCCTGCTGCGCAACTCGATCGAGTTCCTCGAGGCGTCGATCGCCACCGTTCCGCTGGGCGCGAGCGCCGTGCCGATCAATTGGCACTGGCGCGGCGAAGAGATCGCGCACGTGCTCCTCGACAGCGGTGCCAAGGCGCTCGTCGTGCACGCCGACCTGTGGCCGGCGATCGCCGCGAGCGTGCCTGACGGCGCCGTCGTGATCGTCGTCCCGGGCGCCGACGAGGACGCGGCCCAGCCGCCCGAGGGTGCGCTCTGGTGGCCAGAGTGGGTCGCGGGCAACGAGCCGTGGGACGAGCCGCCGGAGGCCGCTCCGGTCAGCGTCATCTACACGTCGGGGACGACCGGTCAACCGAAGGGCGTCGTGCGCGTGCCCGCCACCGACGCACAGCGCGAGGCGACCCAGGCGCTCCTGGGCCAGATCTTCGGGCTGGCGGAGGGGGAGCGCACGGTGATACCGGCACCGATGTACCACACGGCGCCAAACGTGTACGCGCTGTCGGCGGCGATTCGCGGCATGGACATGACGATCATGCCGAGCTTCGACGCCGAGGAGTTCCTTCGGATCGTCGCCGACCATCGCGTGACCGTGGTGCAGATGGTCCCGACGATGTTCGTGCGCCTGCTGGCCCTGCCCGAGCAGGCACGCTCCCGCTATGACCTCTCCTCCCTGCGCTCGATCGTGCACGCCGCTGCGCCGTGCCCGGAGGACGTCAAGCGCGCGATGATCGAGTGGCTCGGCCCGATCGTCGCCGAGTACTACGGCGGCACCGAGACCGGCCCGGTCGTTTATTGCACGAGCGAGGAATGGCTCGCGCATCCCGGCACCGTCGGGCGACCGATCGAGCAGGCCGTCGTCAAGGTGCTCGACGCCGAGGGGCGCGAGCTTCCAGTCGGCGAGTCCGGCGAGATCTACATGTGGCTCGATACCTGGCCCGACTTCACCTACGCCGGCGACGAGGAGAAGCGACGGTCGGTCGAGCGCGACGGCCTCGTCAGCTGCGGCGACATCGGCTATCTCGACGCCGACGGCTACCTGTACCTCAATGACCGCCGCAGCGACATGGTCATCAGCGGCGGGGTGAACATCTACCCGGCCGAGATCGAGGCCTGCCTGCAGTCGCTTCAGGGCGTCCGCGACTGTGCGGTGTTCGGTGTTCCCGACGACGAATTCGGCGAGGCGCTCGCGGCCCACGTCGAGCTCGACGACGGGGCTCGGGTCACGGCCGATGACGTGCGCGACCACGTTCGCTCCAGGCTCGCGGCCTACAAGACGCCGCGGGTCGTTGAGTTCAGCCAGGCCCTCCCGCGCGAGGACTCCGGCAAGATCTTCAAGCGCCGCCTGCGCGAGCCCTACTGGCGCGGTCGCGAGCGCGCGATCTAGTTATCGCAGGACCGCGCCTGTCAGCGTTCAGGCGCCCGCACCCCCGGGGCCAGCCGCTTCGCCGGGCGGAGGGCCTCCGGCCGGGGGCCGGCCGGTGAATGTGCCTTTCAGCTCGCTCGCGCACTTGGACTGCGCTTGGCGGAATTGCGGACTGGTCGTGTTGAGCCCGTTGGTGTTGAAGACCGGCCCTTTCCCCGACGTGTTCGGCGCCGGCAGGTTGACCCCGTTGGCGCGCATGCACGCGGCGAATTTCGTGAAAGCCTGAATGCGTGCGGGACTGCTCAGTGGCCGGCCCCGGCCTAGAAAGCCGCCGCCGCACTTCTTCAACGCAGCTTCGAGCTGCGCCCGCGTAACGCCGTTGGGGAGCTGCCGAGCGGCGCCGGCACCGAGAAAGCCACCGCCGCCCGCGCGTTGGCCCGGTGTGCGTTTCGGCAACGTGATGCCTTGTTTCTGCAGGCACGTGCGCAACGCGCCGAAGCGGGCGCCTTGGCCCACTGCGGGACCAGTGGCCGACGCGGTCGTGGTTGCCGTGGACTTCGAGGAGGTACCCGTCGAGGAGCCTCCGCACGCCGCTATGCCCAGACACGCCAGCACGACCGCGAGCGCGGTGACTGGGGGCTTACGGCTCTTGACGTTAGGTTGAGACATCGGGCTCCTTTGTGAGTTGTTCGGAAATGCAGATCAATTCGCTTGCTGTCGGCCGGCAGCGGCCGGAAACACGGTTGGAGATCGCTCAGCCGCCTTTGCCGAACAGGGCCTGTTCGCCGCCACCACCGCCGCCCGTCCTGCCGGCGCCGCCGGCGCCTGCGCCCGCGCCCCCGAGCAGCGCTCCGAGGCCGCCGGCTCCTCCGCTCCCGCCGACGCGGATCGATTCGGCATTGATCGCGCCGCTCGAGCCGGCAGTGCCCGTGATGAGAACTGTTTCGCCAGGGTGGATGCCCTTGACGCTCGCTTTCACGGTCTTCGTCACCGTCGAGCCAGCGGATGTCGTGACCTTCACCGTGTTGCCTTCCGCGGTCGTCACGTACAACGTGCTGCCGGAGATGTAGGCGACCTGTCCTGCGGTCGCCCCGCCGCCGCCCGTGCCTCCCGCTGCGGCGCCGCCCGCGGTCGTTGCCCCGCCCGCGGTGCCCCCACCGGCCGCGCCGGCGCCTGCCCGGCCGCCGCGCAGGCCGGCGAAGCGCGCGGCGAGGCCTGCGCCTGCGCCTGTGCCGGATGACGAGCTCGAGCCGGTCTGACCCTTCTCGACGAGCACGCCGCCGATGAACCCGCAGGCGATGATCAAAATCGCGAGCAGCGCGAGCGGGACCGGGGTGAGCAGGCGCCGGCGCGGGCGGCGGGGAAGCTCTGCGGACTCCTCGGGCCATTCCTCTTCCGCCACGGGCTCATATGGGGAGTCCGTCGGCTCCAGGACATGGCTTTCGGCGGCCGGGGTGTCTCCTACCGGGGTTTGCTCATGGGCCATGACGGGCTCCTCGTTGGGGGAAGATGGGTTACTCAAAGCGCAGCGCTTCGATTGGTCTCAGGGCGGCCGCGCGAGCGGCTGGGTAGGTGCCGAAGAAAAGGCCGGACAGCGCCGCGGCGCCGAAGGCGAGGAAGATCGAGTAGGTGGCGATCTGCGGGTGCACGCCGGCGATCTGGAACTGGCTGCCGATCACGCCGACGAGCACGCCGGTGAGGCCGCCGATCAGGGACACGAGCACGGCCTCGGTCAGGAACTGGGTGAGGATGTCCGAGCGTCTGGCGCCGATCGCCTTGCGAATGCCGATCTCGCGCGTTCGCTCGGTCACGCTGACGAGCATGATGTTCATGACGCCGATCCCGCCGACGAGCAACGAGATCGCGGCGACCTCGCCGAGCAATGTCGTGAACACGCTGCTGGTCGAGCTCGAGGTCGACAGCAGCGACCCCTGGTTGAGGACCTGAAAGCCGGGTTCCGCTGTGTTCGTGATTTTGTGCCGTTCCTCGAGGATCTGCGTGACCTCGCCTTCGGCCGCGTTGAGCGCCGATTCGGACTTCGCCTCGACCGTGATCGAGCCGATCGATCCGAAGCCCGTGAGCGAGTCCTGGACGGTCGAGATCGGCGCCATCACGACGTCGTCCTGGTTGGTGGCGCCGTTGGTCCCCTTTGACGCGAGGACCCCTACGACTTCGTAGTTGCTGCCGTTGACTTTGATGTTCTGGCCGATCGCGCTCTGCCCGGTGAAGAGTTCCTGGACGATCGTCTGGCCGATCACGGCCACGCGCTTGTGCGCGCCGACGTCGGCGGCCGTGAACGACGCGCCTTCCTGGACCTTGTAGCTGTGAGCCGTCAGATAGGACGGTGTGGTGCCGATGAACGAGGACGGTTCATAGCTTGTGCCGCCGTAAACGAGTTTCACGCTCGACGCGTTCACGACGGGCGAGGCGCTCTTGACATCGGGGGCCTTCGCCGGGTCCTGCAGGGCGGCGGCGTCTTCCTTGGTCAGCGCCACGGTGCTCGAAGCGCCGCCCCGCGCGCCGCCGCGCCCGACTCCCGAGAGGACGAGCAGCACGTTGGTCCCAAGGCTCTGGATCTGTGCCTTGACCGCCCTGGAGGAGCCGTTGCCGACGGCTATCAGCACGATCACCGAGGCGACGCCGATCGTCATGCCGAGGATCGTCAGGCCCGAGCGGAGCTTGTTCGCGCTGATTCCGCCCCACGCGATTCGCAGCGTCTCGCGGCCGATCATTGCGGCTCCACGACGCCAGCGTCGGCTGGGCGGTGGGCGGACTTCTGGCTGCGCAGCGCGGGTGGCTTCTCGCGCACTCCGCGCGAGCGATCATCCCCGACGACCTCGCCGTCGCTCAGGCGGATCACCCGCTTCGCCTGCTCGGCGACGTCGGGCTCGTGCGTGATCAGCACGACGGTTCGGCCTTCTCGATTGAGACGGGCGAAGATCCGCAGGACACCTTCGGTTGAGTGGGAGTCCAGATTCCCGGTCGGCTCATCCGCGAGGATCAGGGCGGGGTTGGTGACGATCGCGCGCGCGACGGCGACCCGCTGCTGCTGCCCTCCGGAGAGCTCCGAGGACTGGTGGTGCAGGCGGTTCTTCATTCCCACCGAGCTGAGTGCACGCTCGGCTTGCCGCCGGCGCTCGGCGCCCTTCAATCCGGCGTAGGCGAGCGGCAGTTCGACGTTGGCGAGGGCACTCGTGCGGGGCACGAGGTTGAAGCTCTGAAAGATGAAGCCGATCTTGCGGTTGCGCAGGTCGGAGAGATCGTCCTCGTCCATATGGGCGACGTCCACGCCGTCGATCTCATAGCGGCCGCTCGTGGGCGTGTCCAGGCAGCCAAGGATGTTCATCAGCGTGCTCTTGCCGCTGCCCGAGCTGCCCATGATCGCGACGAAGTCGCCACGATCGATCCGCAGCGAGACGCTGCGCAGCGCGCGCACGTGGATCTGGCCTAGGTCGTAGGTCTTGGACACTTCGCGGACCTGGATCACCGGGTGACGCCCGCCGCCATCGCCATCGCCGGAGCGCGCGACAGCGGGCAGCGCACGCGCGAGCAGAGGTCGGGTGCGCGGGGCACGCGGCCGGACGGGGAGGTGTCGTCGCTGAGGGCGTTTCATCTCAACCTCCCGGACCTCCGCCGCCGCCTCTGAATATCGCTCCGCCGCCGAGCCCGCCGCCGCCGAGCCCGCCTCCTCCCGCGCGTCCGCCCAGTTTCGAGGTCAGGCTCGCGCCGGTGCTGGTCGCCACCGGCAGGGCGATCTGTTCCCCTACGTTCAGCCCGCTGAGGATGATCGTCGAGCTGTTGCCGGCCAGTCCCGTCACGACCGGCTGGCGCACCCGCTTGCCGTTACGTATCGCGGTGACCGCGCCGCCGGAGATCGCGCTCGTCGGGACGTTCACGCCTTCGGCCTGCTTGACGACGACTTCCGCGGTGGCGCTCATGCCCGGTTTCAACCCCGATTCCAGCTGGTCGAGCTGGAAGGTGACGTCGTAGCTCACCACCCCGCTGTTACTCGTCGCGAGCGTGGCGACTTCGCTGACGTGAGCCGCGAGCTTGCGTCCAGCCAGAGCTTCCACGCTCGCAGTCGCGGTCTGACCAACTCTGACGCTGCCCACTTCGGACTCGCTCAACGGCACAACGAGCTGCATCGAACTGAGGTCACTGAGGACCGCAAAGGAAGAGCTCGAGGAGCTGGAAGAGCTGGATGAGGAGGAGCTCGACGAGCCCGAGCGGCCCGAGCCCCCGCCGGCGGACGCTCCCGCGCCCGAGGCCGTGGACGACCCTGAGCCGCTGGTGGAGCTCGCCGCGGTCGACGCTTTGGTCGTGCCCACTCCGGTCACGGTTTCGCCGACCTGGCCCGAAAGGGAGACGATCGTGCCGCTCTCGGGGGCATACAGCTTGGTGTTGGCAACAGCCTGTTCGTCGCTCTGCACGGTCAGCTTGTCGCTCTTGACCGTCGCCCTCGCCGACGCCAGGTTCGCTTCACGCGTTGCCGGGCTGACCGTCACCTTTCCCTTTTCTTTGGCCGCTTCTTTTTCGTTTGCCTTTTCCGGTTCTGTCGCTTTGGCCTTGGGCGCCTGCGTCGTCGGCTTTGTCGTCGTTTTCTGGGATTCGGTCGAGGTCGTCGTCGGCTTGCTCGGAGACGCCGTCGGTGTGCTCGGCGTGGTGGTCGTCGTCGCGGTTGGATCGCGCACGGACGCGGTCGACGCGGTGGTGGCGCCGCCCGTGCCGGAGCCGCTCGAGCCGCTCGATGTTTCCCCGTTCGTTTCTTCCTCTTTGGCGAGATTGGCTTCGGCGGACTGCAGGCTCGCCTTCGCCTGTTCCAGCGTCACTTCGGCGCTCTGTGGACTGAGCGTGGCCAGCAGCTGGCCCTGCCCTACCTGCTCACCCTGTGTCACGTCGATCTGCGTGACCGTCCCGCCCGTCTTGAAGCCGAGATCGAGCTGGCTGGCAGCCTGGATGTTGCCGCTGCCGGAGACCGTCGACTGGACCACTCCGCGCGCGACGTTGACGGTGCGGGTCTGAGCGCTCGTGCTGCCGGACGCCGGCCCGACGACGAGGATTGCAGCGGCGATCGCACCGGCGCAGAGAAGCCCCAGTGCATAGACGAACCGCGGTGCGCTGGTGCGTTCGGTCATCGCGCTCTGCTCGAGTCTCGACTGCGCCTGTAAGAGGAGGCGAAGACAAGGTTTAAGCTTCGTCTAAATCCCATTCGCGGGCCCGGAGCGGCCCAGCGCGATGCGCGCCCTGGGGTTCGACGCTCGTCAGTCGCCCAGCGCCGCAACCACCTCGGGGCGCAGTTCCTCGATCGAGCGAAGCACCACGTCGGCGCTTTCGAGCGCCTCCTTCCCAGGGGGAACGCGCGGTTGGGAATCGCGATCGCGCGCATCCCGGCGGCGGCGCCCGCGCGCAGGCCGTTTGCCGAGTCCTCGACCACGACGCAGCTGGCGGGATCGCGGGCGATCCTGCGCGCCGCCTCCAGATAGACGTCCGGCGCGGGCTTTCCGAGAGGAACCTCTTCAGAGGAGACCGTCGCCTGGAAGCACCCGGCGAGGCCGGCGAGCTCGAGCACAAGATCGATGATCGATCGGTTCGCCGAGGAGGCGATCGCCAGCGGCCATCGCCGAGCGAGCGACACGACCGCCTCGCGAGCGCCGCGGATCAGCGGGAGGTGGTCGCGAAAGCGATGCTCGACGCGCTCGAGGACCCGTGCGGAGATCTGCTCCGCGCTCAGCGGGACTCCGAGCTGCTCGTGCATGTAGCGCGACCATTCGGGCGAGCTCATCCCCATCATTGCCCGTTGGGCGTCCTCGCGCCAGGTCGCGCCGGTCTCCCGGGCGAGCTCTCTGCGCGCGTCATCCCAGGCGACCTCGGAGTCAACGAGCACGCCGTCGAGGTCGAAGATGACGGCGGCTGGCATGGCTGCGTCTCAGGACTCGGCGCGGATCACCACGCGGCCCAGCCCGATTACCTCCATCTCGGTCTGCGGGACGCACACCGCGATCTTCTCGGCCTCGTCGCGCAGCGTCCGCCGCAGCGCGACGAACGCGCCGCCGCCGACGACGGCCGGCACCCACAGCGCGATCGCGCGATAGGCGAGCACGGCTGCGGCAGCGGAGGCGAGCGAGACGTTGTACAGGGCAAGCGTGCCGAGCAGACCGGCATCGACGCCGCCGATCCCACCGGGAACGGGGATCAGCCCGCCGAGCTCGCCGATCAGATACGCGATCCACAGGATCGCGAGCGGCGGGGCAGGGCCGAGCGCGCGGAACATCGCCCACAGGATCATCACGTCGAACGCGAGATACGCGATCAGGCCGAGGATCAGGATGAGGTTTCCCTCTCGCAGCATCGCGACCGCCTCCCTGACTCCGTCTCCGAGCGCAGTCAAGCCCTGCCACAGCGCGCGCGTTCGCCTGGAGAGCTGGTGTCGCCCTTCGTGCTCCAGACGCCGGCCCCACCGCTCAGCGATGCGCCCGGCGAGCAGTGCAGCCACGATCGCGCCGGCAGCGGCCGCGGCGGGTACTGCCGTGAGCAGCAGGTTGCTCTCGCCGGCGAGAGCTCCCGTGGCCAGGCCGAGCCCGATGACGATCACCCCGACGACGTTGGGCACGCTCGTGAGCAGGAAGAAAGCGACGGTGCGCCGCGCGATCTCGGCGGCCTGCATCCCGCCCCGTCGCAGAGCCCACGCTCCAAGCGCCAAACCGCCGGCTCCGCCGGTGGGAAACAGCGCGTTTGCGCCGAGCTCGGACATCCCGATCTGAAAGCTCACCCGCCAGGTCATCCGCCGGCAGAAGATCATCCGGAACACCGCGACGTAGCCCACGCCCGAGAGCACCTTCAGCGCAACGCCGATCGCGAGCCACTCGGGCTTGGCGTGCGAGAGGAGCGTGCGCAGCGACCCCAGTCCCGGAAGCAGAGTCACAACCGCGATCACGAGGAGGACGAGACCGACTCCGAACAGCAGGCGCCGGCGCAGCCTGCGCCCGCTCAGCTGCGCGGGAACCTCCAGATCGCTCGGCGCGAAGTGCGCCAGAGGAGGCGAAGCGGCACGCTCCGCCTCGGCGAGAGGCTGAGTCACCCGCCCAGCGGCGAAGGTGGGATGCGGGTCTCGCCGCGGACGTCGGGGATGCGCATGGCGACCTCGTCGACGAAGCACCACGACCAAGTCTCACCGGGCTCGAGCGAGCGGATGATCGGGTGACTGCTGGAATGGCTGTGTGCGCTGGCGTGTCGGTTCGGCGAGTCGTCGCAGCAGCCGACGTGTCCGCACTCCAAACAGATCCGCAGGTGCAGCCAGGGATCACCCGTAGCGAGACAGTCCTCGCAGCCGTCGACTGCCTCAGGGAGCTGCGTGATGGCAATGTGATCGAGGTGTGTGCAAGTGGCCATGGAGCCTCCGGATCTAGCGGTTGTGAGGGTTCGGCATCGGGCCTAGTCGTCTGCGCTCTCCTCGCGCGCACGGTAGTACTCGATCGCGCCGGTGGCGTGCAGATCGGCGTCGAGGATCGCCTCGATGTCGAGCGTGACCTCGATCTCGTTGCTGACGACCACTCCGCCGCCCGGGATCTCGTCCTGCCAGGAGACGCCGAAGTCGTGTCGGTTGATGCGGGTCTTGGCTTCAAACCCGATCCGGGTCAGCGTGCCCTTGTTCTCAGCGCCGACCCAGAACGGCGTCTTCCACCGGCCGAGATAGGAGACATCCATCTCCACCGGGCGGGTGATTCCGCGAATGCTCAGATCGGCCTGCGCCTTGTAGTCGATATCGCCCGTCCGCTCGGTCAGGCGACCGGCGAACGTGATCTTCGGGTGGTTCTCGACGTCGAAGAAGTCCGCGCTGCGCAGATGCGCATCGCGGTCGGGCTCGCCGGTCCAGAGTTTGGTGGCGTCGATCTCACCGGAGAAGGTCGCGTTGAGCGGTTCCGAGAAGTCCAGACGGAGCTCGCCGTGCACGTCCTTGAACAGTCCATTGACCCACGTGACCATCATGTGGCGAGCCCGGAAGCCCGCCTCGGTGTGGCCGGGCTCGAACGTCCAGCCGGGCAACTCGTCCGGTGACATGCCTAGATCCCCGCCGGCGGCTGGGTAGCGATGGCGCTCAACAGGAGCATCGATCTTGTTCTAGCACCGTCTTCAAGCCCCGGAGATCCACGTCGGCGCGCGAGCCGCGGCGCCGGCGCGCCGGCGCGCCCAGTCGTGGGCGCGTACGCGGGGCGCGTGGGCGCGCGCTACGTCGCGCGCGCTACGTGGCCGAGACGGTCGATGGTTCGGCGGTGAACGAGCTGGCCGAGCGGAGGTTGTCCTCGTGGAAGCGCTCGACCGCATCCGACGTGAGCGGTCGAGCGAACAGAAAGCCCTGCGCGAGATCGCATCCCTCGGTCTGGAGCTGGCGCACCTGGCTTTGCTGTTCGACCCCCTCGGCAAGCGTTTGCAGGCCAAGCGCTTTGCCGAGCTGGATCAGCGTGTGGGTCAAAGCATGCCCCTCGCCCGAGCGCGTCAGGCCGGTGATAAACGTGCGATCGATCTTCAGCGAATCGACGGGGAACTGGCGCAGGTAGGCGAGCGAGCTGTAACCGGTGCCGAAGTCGTCGACGGCGATCCGCACGCCCAGCTCCTTCAGTTCGCCGAGCAGGCTCGCGGTGGCGTCGGGCTTGCGCATGAGTACCGTCTCGGTGATCTCCAGCGTGAGCGTCGCTGCATCCAGGCCGCTGTCCTCCAGTGCCGCTCGAACCTCCTCGACGAACTCAGTCCGCTCGAGTTGGCGAGCGGACACGTTGATCGAGATGTCCAGGGGATACCCGCTTTCGTGCCAGCCGGCGGCCTGCAAGCAGGCCTGCTCGAGAACCCACCGGCCGATCGGGACGATCAGGCCGCTGTCCTCGGCGATCGGAATGAACGCGTCTGGCATGATCACGCCGCGGCTGGGGTGGCGCCAGCGAAGCAGTGCCTCGACGCCCACGACGCGCCCGCTCTTGAGGTCCAGCATCGGCTGATAGGCGAGGAAGAGCTGGTCGGCCTGCAGCGCGTCCGCGAGGTCCATCTCGAGGTGTATGCGATCCTGCGCGTCGGTCTGCATCGCCGACTCGAACAGGGCGTAGCCGTCCTTGCCGACCGCCTTGGCCTTGTACAGCGCGAGGTCCGCATCTTGCATCAGGCTCTCGGCCGAGGCCGGGCGGCCGGTCGCGATCCCGATGCTCGCGGTCACCGAGACTGTCGCCTGCGATGGCGCGGCGAGCTCGATCGGTTGGCGCAGCACATCCAAGATCCGCTCGGCGACGAGCTCCGGGCCGGCGTCGAGCCCGACGGTGTCGACGAGCATCACGAACTCATCCCCGCCGAACCGACCAACCGTGTCGCTGTCGCGCAGGACGGCCTGCAATCGCGCACCGACTTTTCTCAGGACCTCGTCCCCGGCCTGGTGGCCGAACCTGTCGTTGACCTGCTTGAAGCCATCGAGGTCCATGAACAGCGCTGTGACCGGCACATCCAGGCGTCGGGCTCGGGCGAGGATCTGCTCGGCCCGGTCGAGAACCAGGCTTCCGTTCGGCAGCCCCGTCAGCGGATCATGAAGCGCCCGGTATTCCAGCTCGTCGGTCTTCTGCCCGACGAGCCCCCATGCCTGCTGGCGCGAGCGCGAGAGCACGCGGTAGAGCAGGAAGACGAGCGTCGTCACGATCAGACCGAAGCCGAGGCCGATGAGGCCCTGTGAGTCGGCGGAGGCGGCGCCCCTCGCCGTCCCGGTCACGTCGACAAACCAGCCCTCGCCCAGGCTGCTGCGCTCGGAGTATCCAGGCGAGCGACCCTTCGGGTTGGCGCCGGCGCGTCCGATCACCCGCGTCGGTCCTCCGGGGTCGCGGTGATAGAGCGCGATCGTCAGCGGTCGAGAGCCGACGACCGATCGGATCAGCTCGGCGCTGTCAAACGTCGTGCCGATCAGGCCGGCCAGCGCCTCCCGGCGGGCGGAGACGGTCGCGATTGACGCGCCACGCCGGTAGACCGCTGCGCCGATCGCGACCAGCGAGCTCCCGCGCGCGTTGGTCAGCGGAACGACGATGAATGTTCCCGTGTCCGTCGCCGTGCGGACCAGCGCGGAATACGTCGACGGGGGGGCGCCGGGAGCGGCCGGCGCGCAGTAGTCAAAGAGCCCGGGATACAAGCTCGTCACCGCCGCGCTGCCGACGATCGCCCGAGTCAGGCAATAGAACCGGCGCTTGCCGGGCGGGATCACCGTGAACCTGGAGCCGACCAGCGTCCGAAACGCGCGGTCGGCCTCTGCCTGGCGCCGGAACGCCGGCAGGCTCGCGGCCGGAACCAGCTGTATCAATGTGGCGACGATGTCCGGCGGGGCGGGGGCGCCGCGCTGCAGCTCCTGATACCACTGCAAGAAGCCGCTCTCGCCGTCTTCCGTCCCCATCGCCGCTCGCGCACGGATCGTGCGCGTCAGCGCGACGTTCTCGTTGAGCTTCGAGCTGAGCGCACTGCTCGCGTCGGTGGCGGTGGACTCAAACGCCTTCCGGTTGGAGTCGAGAGCGCTGGAACGCAATTCCGCGGCGACGAAGAGAGAAGCACCGAGGCCGAGCAAGACGACCAGGCCGCCGATCAGGGCCGCGCGGATGCGACCGGAGAACCGGCTCGCTCCAGCGCTGCGCGCGGCGCCGGAAGAACCGCTTGAAACCCCTGCGAGAGAGTCGCTCGAATGCGGCTCGTCGGTCTCTGGGACGCCATCCTTCACGGCGTCTCCTAACTGCGATGTCGATCACCGCTATGGAAGAGGATGGCTCCCCGGTCTCTTCGACCGTTGCTTGGATCGACGCTTCGCCACCGGCGACCTAGCCAATCGTGACCAACTCAACACATGTTTGCCCGGCGACCACCCCAACGGCCGGCCGCCCGCGGAGCCGACTCGATCAGTGCCGGAGTGAGCGCGCCGCGGCGCGCGCGCTCGACGGCGCGGTCGTCCGGCAGATATCCGGGACGCTTGATTCGTCGGTGAACACCGGCGCCATGACGCTGCCCGGGGTCGTGGAGTGTTGATGGCCGAGCAGGTGACCGACCTCGTGGATGACCGTCAGGCAGAACATGTTCCAGTCGCGCTCCATTGCCGTGCGCGTCGGCCATTGCCAGCGGGCGAGCGAGATCGTGCAGCGCGTGTAGGTGCTCGGCGGCGCTTCGAGGTTGTTCGTCCCGAGTGAGGAGTCGAATGTGACCCAGCCGTCGGTCGTAGGATCCAAGCCGCGGGCTAGCGGCCTCTCGGCGAGTACCGCGAACCGTCCACCGCATGGTGTCGCGCCCCAAAAGCGCTCGGCGACGGTCGTGGCCACGGCCGCCGGGTCGCCGCCGGCGAGCTTGCCGCGCTGCGCCCGTCGCGCCGCAGCGTGTCCGCGAGTCGTGCTCGAGAGGTGCGGCTCGCGGAGCCGACCGCCGGCGGCGCCGGCCGACACCGGGAACGCGAGCGCGGCCCCGATCGTGGCGGCGAATATGAGGCGAGCCATGCACTACATGCTGAGGCGAGCCGTCCTCGCCATTTCTCCTCCGTGGTGGTGATCTTGGGGGGAGCTGCCGGGGGAGGGACGGGGGAGATGCGGCTCACCCTTATGCCGGCTTCTGCCGATACGAGAGTACGCGCTCGCAGCGCGGACCGCAGATGGCGCCACGAACCGTAATCACAGTCGTAATCGCCCACTTCGACGATCTCCTCGCGCGGGGACTGCGCGAGCTGATCGAGAGCGATCCGAGTCTCGCGGTGGTCGCCGCCGACGTGGAGCAACGGCGACTCCCGGTCGTCCTGCGGGCGCATCGCCCAGACGTCGCGATCCTCGACGCCGGAGCCCTGGCGAAGCTGGTAGAGATCAGACAGCTCAGCGCCGGGTACCCGGGGACGCGCCTGATATTGCTCGCAAACGACCTCTCCGCAGCCGAATGCTCCCAGCTGCTCGCGTTCGGAGCGAGCGCCTGTCTCGGCAGCGACACGCAGTCGCGCGACGTGCTCAACGCGATCCACCTCGCCGCGCGCGGCCTTCAGGTGATTCCGCGGACGGCACCGCACCCAGGGGGCGGGTCGACGGCGGTTGGCGCAATGCTGACAAGGCGCGAGGCCGAAGTGCTTCCGCTGCTTCAGCTCGGCCGCTCAAATGCCCAGATCGCTCTCGTGCTCCAGGTCGGCGTCGAGACGGTCCGCACCCACGCGCGCAACATCTACCGCAAGCTCGGCGTCGCGTCTCGTCGGGAGCTCAGCGCACTGCCCGGTCCCGCCCTGAAGCACGGCCGCCTCGTGCCGACGCCGTCGCCACCTCGCCGGTCCGCGACGCTACGCACGCGGCCGCGGCGCGGGCACGGGTTGCGACAATTTCCCTGAGGCGACGCCTCCCGCGAGGCGACTGTGGCGGGTTCGCAGCGATTTTGCGCAACATACGTTGAGTTGCCCACTTTTGGCTAAGTCCATCGCGGGGGGGCCGTCGATGTGGCAGTGGGTCGAACAGACCTGGGGAGCCATCCCCTTCTATCGCGGTGCTCGACGCCGCAGTGAGGAGACGCCCATGAACAGCGGCGTCCCACCGATTCACGAGTCGCCTTTATGTGACTCCCTCGCAGCAAGCTCCACTCCGTTCTTTCGGACCGGCCGCAACACGTTTCGAGCCGGACTGGTTCTGCTCGCCTCGCTCTCGGGCCTGCTCTTCGCGAGCAGCGCCATCGCCGCGCCCGCGACTGTGGGTCTGGGCACAGCGGCCAGCTACTCGGTGCTTGGCGGCTCGACGGTCACCAACACCGGCCCCACGACGATGTTCGGCGATCTCGGGCTGAGCCCTGGCTCGTCGGTGACCGGCGCGCCTCACGTGCTCGGGCAGACACACGTCGACGATGCCGTCGCGATCGAAGCCAAGAATTCTCTGACGACCGCATATAACGACGCCGCCTCGCGTCCAACCAACGGCTCGGCCGGGACCGACCTCGCCGGTCAGACGTTCTCGCCGGGCGTCCGCACCGCGTCGAGCTCGCTATTGCTGTCGTCTGGAAGCGTCACGCTCGATGCCCAGGGTGACCCCAACGCGGTGTTCATCTTTCAGATCGGCTCCACGCTGATCACCGGCTCGAATACGACCGTCCTGCTCGTCAACGGCGCGCAGGCGTGCAACGTGTTCTGGCAGGTCGGCTCCTCGGCGACGTTGGGCACGGGCACGCGCTTCGTCGGCACCGTGATGGCTTCGGCGTCGATCACCGCCAATACGGCCGCCACGATCCACGGCAGGCTGCTCGCGCAGACCGCCGCGGTGACCCTGGACACCAACACGATCACCACGTCTAACTGTGCGTCCAGCGTCACCGGTAGCGGCGGCGGCACCGAAACGACGACGCCGACCGAAGCCGCGACGCTGGCAGAAGCGAACACGGTTGCGGAAGCGATCGCCGCCCGCGAAGCCACCGGCACGGGCGGAAAACCGGTCACGACTCCGCTGCCACCGATCGGATCGAAAACGACGATGACGGCCGCCCAACGCGCCGCCCGGCGCCGCGCCGCTCGCCGCGCCGCAGCGCGCCGCCGCGCATCCACGCGGCATGTCCGCGCGCGGCCGGCGCTCCCGCACACTCACAGCGGGTTCACGGGCTGAGCGAGAGCTCAGGCGGGTGTGGGCGACGCACCGCGTCGCCCACACGCCTGGCGCCATGGACACCACGCTGATCACCCGGCATCCCCGCGGACTTCGCCCTTCGCAAACGGCTGCTCGCTCGCGGCGGCTCGGACGTCGCCTCCTCCTGGCGCTCGCGGTGACGTGCTTGCTCGGCGTCAGCGCTGACTCGGCGGTCGCAGCCCGGGCCCCTGTCCGCGTCGCGGCGAGTCAACAGCTCGCGTTGCTGCTGACCTCTCACCGCGCGCACCGGGCGCCGCGAGCCGGCGCTCCGCAGATGGCCTTCATACCCGCCAACAGGCCGATAACCGGTGAGCGGACCACGCTGCCCGTGGTTGGACACGCCGTTGGCGCCGGCGGCTTGTCGTGGCTGTTGGTGATGCTCCCCGGACGCCCGAATGGATCGACCGGCTGGATCGCTCAGCAGGGAACCCGCAAGCTCGTTACGCGCTGGCACATCGTCGTCGATCTCGCCGGGCGCCGAGTCACGGCATATCGGGGCGGCCGCGTGGTGAGAGCATTTCGGGCGGTCGTGGGCAAGCCCTCGACGCCCACGCCCACCGGCGCCTTCTTCGTCGAGGAGACATTGAAGATGTCTCCCGGCGAGCCCGGAGGGCCGTTCGCGCTGGCCACGAGCGCCCGCTCGGACGCGCTGCAGGAATTCGAAGGCGGCCCCGGCCAGATCGCGCTGCACGGACGCGACAACCTCGGCGGGACCCTGGGGACCGCAGAATCGCACGGCTGTGTCCGCCTGGACACGGCCGGCATCGACTGGCTCGTCGCCCGCGTCGAACCAGGCACGCCGGTGACGATCTACCGAGGCTGAACCCGACGGGATTGATCGCTCGCGACCGGCTCGCGGCTCGCGGCTCGCGCTCCGCAGACCGCTGTGAGTCCCGTAGCTTGCGTCGTCGATCGCATTCGGGCAGACTGCGACGCGTCCGGTATGGCTTTGACCGTCCTCGAGAGTCCGCATGCGGTGCGCGAGACGATGGATCGTTTGGTCGCCGCATTGACGCGCCGCGGAATCGCCGTGTTCGCGCGTGTCGACCACGGCGAGGGAGCGCGCGCAGTCGGACTCGAGCTTGCCGACGAGGAGCTGCTGATCTTCGGTGATCCACGGGTCGGCTCCTTGCTCATGCAGAGCGATCCGCAGATCGGCTACGACTTGCCGTTGCGGGTGCTGGTTTGGGAGGACGCGGGGCAGACGAAGGTCGGCTACCGGCTACCGGCTGACATCGCCGCGGAGTACTCGCTCGACGGGCAAGCCGAGACCTTGATGCGGATCGGTCGTCTGCTGGAGGAGCTCGTCGGCGAGAGTGCAGCTCCGGCCTGACGGCGAGCTTCGTGATCGCGGCCTGTCTCTGATCGCCACCTGTCTCGTGATCGACGCCTGCCTCGTGACTTGGGGTGGGAGGGGCTCGGCCTAGTCGACCCACTGCGCAAGCAGCGGGTCCTCCGCGGCGGCGGCGCGCAGCCGCGCGGTCGTCTCTCCGCGCAGGTCGCGCTTCGTGCGCGTGTAGACATCCCGCGGGAACCCGGCGAGGCCCCTCGCGAGCTCGGTCGCGCGAGAAACGACCTCGTGGGGCTCGACGACCTCGTCAAACACACCCAGCCGCCTGCACTCGGCGGCGTCGATCAGGTAATTGCCAAGCGCGAGCACTCGCGCCGCATGCGGCGGAAGCTCCGCCGCGACAACGCCGATCGCCGCCTGCGGATAGGGGACGCCGACCTTGACCTCCGTCAGCCCGTAGCGGCCGACGCTCGACGCGATCCGGATGTCGGCGCAGAGCGCGAGCACGAGGCCGCCCGCGATCGCGTGGCCGGTGATCGCGCCGACGACCGGGCACGGGAGCTCGTAGGCGCCGAGCGCCATTGCGTTGATGCTCTCCACCATCTCGCGCTGATCCTCCGGGCCGTAGCCGGGCACCGCCTTGAGGTCGGCGCCGGCGGAGAAGAACCCCTCGCGCCCGGCCAGCACGAGCGCGCGAGGCAGATCGTTCGCCACCTGCTCGATCGCCGCGACGACGTCGCGCAGCAGCGCAACGTCCATCGCGTTCGCGGGCGGCCGGTCGACGGTCATGACGACGACGCCATCCGTCTCGTGCAGGCTCACGTGGTCCACCACGGCCGAGCTTAGACGAGGTGCACGACCTGTGAACGGCTGCAGAGATCCGGCAAGGAATCGCGGCGAACGGCGTCATGGAGGGAGTAGCTCTTCACGACCACTCCCTCCGCGAGAAAGGTACAACATGCAGGCCTCAACACAGAGCCCCGCCGGCGCCGACACTAACGGGGCGGTTCGTTCGACGGAGCCGGCGCGCGGGCTCAGCCGCCGGTCGTTCCTCGCTACGGGCTTGGCCGCCGGAGTCGGCGCCAGCCTTGGCCCGCTCGGTGGCGCGGCGACCGCGCTCGCCAAGCCCACCACCTCGACGCTGACCGCCGGAGACGCAGCCATTCTCAGGTTCCTCGCAGCCGCCGAGATCCTCGAGTCGGATCTGTGGCAGCAGTACAACGAGCTCGGGGGCATCCAGGACAGCGAGGTCCCCGGCGGCAGCGGGAGTCCGGCCTACACCAAAGCGCTGCAGAAGCTCGACGGAGACATGCCGCAGTACATCCACGACAACACCAACGACGAGTTCAGCCACTGGTTCTTCATCAACGCCTACCTCGAATCGAGGGGCGCGGAACCGGTAAACCTGGATCGGTTCCGCAACCTGCCGAGCAGTCAGGCGAGCGGTGCGCAGCAGATCGGTCGGCTGACGAACCTGATGGAACTCACCGTCGACACGAGTTGGTGGACGCGCTACCGCAGCGACAACCAGAACCCCGACCTCGGTGGCTCCTCCGCGCAGGCGATCCCCGGGCTCGCCGCGGGCAAGTTCCCGGCGATCCCCAGGAACGACAAAGACCTGCACCCGAAAAACCACATCCAGGCGATCGCGAACACCGCCGGCTTTCACTTCTGCACGATCGAGCAGGGTGGGACGAGCCTGTATCCGTCGCTGGCCCAGCGCGTCACCGATCCGGAGGTGCTGCGTGTCGTGCTGAGCATCGGACCGACCGAGGCGATGCACTTCCAGACCTGGCACGACAAGGCCGGAAACGCTCCGGCGCTTGAAGATCCCACGAACGGCCTCGTGTTCCCGAACCTGAACGAACCCCCGTTCGGCGGCGAGGAATTCAAAACGAACCTGATCATGCCCGAGCCGACGATCTTCCTGAAGAAGTCGTTCCCGGTCGTCTCGATCGTGCGCCCGACGAAGACGACGGGCGCGGCGATGGGAGCCGTCAAGGCGCTCACGGCCGACGGGCTGTTCATCGGCCACGCGCAGGAATTCTTCAACGCGCTGAAGGAACTGGCAAGCGCGGCAGACGCGGCGACGAAAGAATAGGAGCGGGCCAGCGGCGCGCCGAGCTCCTCGAGCGACGCGCGCCGCTGCGGCCAGCGGGTTTCGGACCTCAACAGCCCCAAGAATGGTGACGTCCGATTTCCGCTAGACGTTGGCCGCTGCATGTGCCACGGTGGGGGCGTGATCTTTGATTCCGACCGCTTCTGGCAGGTGCTCGAGCTCGGCGACCCCCGCTTTGACGGATGGGTCTTCTGCGGCGTGAAGACCACCGGGATCTACTGCCGGCCGAGCTGTCCGGCGCGCACGCCCAAACGCGAGAACGTTCGCTTCTTCGCGTCCGCAGCGGCGGCGCAGTCGGCTGGCTTTCGGGCGTGCAAGCGGTGCCGTCCGGACGCGACGCCGGGCTCTCCGGATTGGGATCTCCGCGCCGATCTCGTCGGGCGCGCGATGCGCTTGATCGCCGATGGCGTCGTCGACCGCGAGGGCGTCCGCGGTCTAGCGGCCCGTCTCGGTTACACCGAGCGACACGTGCAGCGCCAGCTCGTTGCGGCCGTCGGAGCGGGTCCCCTCGCTCTCGCGCGCGCGCAGCGAGCGCAGACCGCTCGACTGTTGCTGGAGACGACCGCCGTGTCGATCGCCGGCGTGACGTTCGCCGCCGGCTTTCAGAGCGTGCGGCAGTTCAACGCGACGATCCAGGAGGTGTTCGCGCTGACGCCGAGCGACGTTCGCACGCGCGCGCGCCGAGACGGCCGCTCGGAGGACAGCGGCTGCGTGTCGCTGCGGCTGCCGTATCGAGCGCCGCTCGACGGGGACGGCATCATCTCGTTCCTCGAGCTGCGCGCCGTACCGGGCGTCGAGGAGGTGCTCGATGGTGCCTTCAGGCGAAGCTTGTGTCTGCCGCACGGGACCGGCGTTGTCGAGCTGCGAGGCGGCGACGGGCACGTGCACGCGCGCTACTGGCTCGAGGACCTGCGCGATCTCGCCGCCGCGATGCAGCGCTCGCGCTCGCTGCTCGACCTCGACTCCGACCCGCACAGCGTCGCCGAGGCGCTCGGAGATGACGAGCTGCTGGGAGCGCTCGTACGGCGGACGCCGGGGCGGCGGGTGGTGGGTCACGTCGACGGCCGGGAGCTGGCGGTGCGCGCCGTGCTCGGTCAGCAGGTCTCGCTGCGTGGGGCCCGCACCCTCGCGGGCCGCCTGGTCTCCTCCTACGGGGAGCCATTGCGACGTCCGATCGGCGCCGTCACCCACGCATTTCCCTCCGCCGCGGCGCTGGCCCAAGCGGATCCGGACCGCCTCGCGATGCCGCTCGCACGGCGGCGTGCGCTGGTCGGTCTCGCCGGGGCGCTCGCCGGCGATCAGCTCGTGCTCGACGCCGGCGCGGATCGGGCGGACGCGCGCCGCCGCCTGCTCGCGCTTCCGGGGATCGGTCCGTGGACCGCCGAGTACATAGCCATGCGCGCGCTGCGCGATCCCGACGCGTTCCTGCCGAGCGATCTCGGCGTTCGCCACGCGCTCGAGCGGCTGGGGCAGGATGAGCGCCCCGCGGCGGTCGAGAAGCTCTCCGAGCGCTGGCGGCCGTACCGCGCGTACGCGCTCTTCCACCTCTGGGGTTCCCTACGGCAGCCCGGGTCCGCGACGCGTACGGCGAGCGCCGCACGCGACCGCGGGCGGCTGGCCGCGTGAGGCCAGATCCGATGACGCACACCACCACCGCCACCTCAAAGACCGTCCTGTACACGACGATCGACAGCCCGATCGGGGAGCTGCTCCTGCTCGGAGACGGGCAGGCGTTGAGCGGGCTGTACATGCAGGACGGCCGCCGGCCGATCGCGATCCGCTCGGGGTGGGAGCGCTCCGCGGTGCGGTTCGCAAGCGCGCGCACACAGCTCCAGGAGTACTTCGCGGGCCGGCGCAGGACGTTCGAGCTGCAGCTGGCGATGGACGGCAATCCGTTCGAGCGTCGAGTCTGGCGCGCGCTGGCAGGCATTCCCTACGGCGAGACGACGAGCTACGGGGAGCTCGCGCGCGAGATCGGCCACCCTTCAGCGGCGCGCGCGGTGGGCGTCGCCAATGCGCGCAATCCGATCGCGGTGATCGTCCCCTGTCACCGCGTGATCGGCGCAAGCGGAGCGCTGACCGGCTACGGCGGCGGCCTGGAGCGCAAGCGCCTGCTGCTCGAGCTGGAGAGCGCACAGGCTCGCCTGCGGGTGTGAGCGAGACGCACCGCCCGGCGACCCCGTTCGCAGTTCCGGTCGGCGCGACGTTCGCTCTCGCGGGCGAGGCGTATAGGTAGGGTCTGAGTCATCGTGACCGACGCTGCCGCTGATCTCGAGGCGAACATCCTCGGCAACTTCCAGTATGAGATCTACGGACGCGGCCTCGCCGGCGAGACGCCCGCGCTCCCGGTCGCGCTCGCGGAGCTCGAAGCCGCGGCGCGCGAGGTGCTGAGCGCGGAGGCGTTCGGCTACGTCGCCGGCGGTGCCGGCGCGGAGCGCACGATGGACGCGAACCTGCGCGCTTTTGAGCGCTGGCGGATCGTTCCGCGGATGCTGCGCGATGTGTCCTCGCGCGATGTGAGCACCTCCGTGCTCGCCACGGCGATGCCCGCCCCCGTGATGCTCGCTCCGGTCGGCGTGCAGTCGATCGTCCATCCTCAGGGCGAGCTCGCGGCCGCCCGCGCGGCGGCTGCCCAGGGCGTGCCGTTCATCCTCAGCACGGCCGCGTCCCACTCGATCGAGGAGGTGGCTGGGGAGATGGGGGAGGCGGGGCGCTGGTATCAGCTCTATTGGCCCCGCGAGCGAGACCTCGCCGCAAGCTTCGTCGATCGCGCGGCGCGCGCCGGCTACGGCGCGATCGTGCTCACGCTCGACACGTGGTTTCTCGGTTGGCGCCCGCGCGACCTCCAGCACGCCTATCTGCCGTTTCTGAAAGGCGAGGGCGTCGCCAACTACTTCAGCGACCCCGTTTTCAGAGGCGCTCTGGATAAGACCCCCGAGGAGGATCCCGGACCGGCGATCGGACACTGGGCCTATCAGTTCGCCAATCCCACCGTGACGTGGACCGACCTGGCGTGGCTGCGCGAGCAGACCAAGCTGCCGATTCTGCTCAAGGGCATCCTCCACGCCGAGGACGCGCGACGTGCGGTGCAAGAGGGAGCCGACGGGCTGATCGTCTCAAACCACGGCGGCCGTCAGGTCGACGGTGCGATCGGTGCTCTCGACGCTCTGCCCGCGGTTCGCGACGCGGTTGGCGACGAGCTCCCGGTCCTGTTCGACAGCGGCATCCGCACCGGAGCGGACGTCTTCAAGGCGATCGCCCTCGGCGCAAACGCGGTGTGTCTCGGCCGTCCATACGTGTGGGGGCTCGCTCTCGATGGCCAGGCCGGGGTGGAACAGGTATTGCGCTGCCTGCTCGCCGAGTTCGATCTCACGCTCGCGCTCAGCGGCTACACGAACGTCGCGCAGGCGGACCCGCTCGCATTGACGAAGCTCGATCAACCGAGCGCCCGTTCGGCTGCGCCGCAGTAGCCTCGCCCAGCGCGCGGGCTCAGTCCGTCCACCAGTTCTGGATCACCTCGCCGTCACCCTCGTGGCGCGGGCCAAGGGCGAGGACTTCGATCCCCTCGGGTCCCGCCTCGAACGCGCGGGTGACGCCGGGTGCGACGCGAATCGCGTCGAGCCGCTCGATCGCGACGATCTCATCGTCGAGCTTCACGCGGCCGGAGCCTGCGAGCACGACGTAGACCTCCTCCGCCGCAACGTGCCTGTGACCGAAGGCCTGACGCTTGCCCGGGTTGATTCGATGGTGGCTCAGGCCCGTGTGCTCGGCCGCGAGGTCGCGGTAGGCGAATCGCGCCTGCTGGATCTCGCCGATGCCGAAATTGGCGGCTGAGTCCTCAACATCGGCGAGGTTCTTGAGCGTGTATGGAGTGGCCATGCGTTCCCTCCGGTCTTGTCGTGCGTTGCGAGGTTCAAGTTGAGTCACGCAAGTGTGCCAAGCCGTGGCCCGGGATGAGCAGCTTCGGGTGACCGGCACGCGATCCTTGCCCGAGCGCCCTACGACATGCGTCCGCGTTGTTTCGGTTTGTTTCTCTAGCCACCGGGCCAACCCGTCGCAACAGTATGTCGTCGTCCTTGGCGCTGCGGTCCGTCCGCCGACATCAGCTCGGCTCTCGTCGCGCGCCCACCCGCGCGGAGCTGGCCCCCCGCACCGAGCGCGCCGCCGCGACGAACCCACCCGCGCCGCCGCGCCTTCGGCGATACCTGCCGCTGGCTGTGCTCACGACCAGCGTCGTGATTGTGTTGCCGGCGCTGCTTGCGGCGATGATCGTGCCAAGCGGGGGCTTGGCGCTCGCGGCCGTCTCGGCGGCGTCGGCAATCGCGGTCTCGGTGGCGCTCGCCTCCGCGGCGGCCGCCGTCTGGAAGCGTCGCCCCCAATCGCGCGATGTGCTCTTCGCCGATCTGATGCTGTGGGGGTGGGTGCGTCGCTGCTGGACGGAGCGACGGCTCTCGCAGGCGCGAGACCTCTACGACACCGCCAGGAAGGCCGGGCCGGCGGTGAGCGCCGGGCAGCTGACCGGGCTCAGCAGACTGCTCGAAGCGCGCGACCGCTACACCCACGGGCACGGACAGCGCGTTGCCCGGCACGCCGGGCGGATCGCGCGGGCGATGCACTTGCCTCCGGCGGAGGTCGCAAGGATCCGCGCGGCGGCTGCGGTTCATGACGTCGGCAAGCTCTACACGCCACGGGAGATCCTGAACAATCCCGGCCAACTCACCGATGCCGAATTCGCCGTTGTCAAGCGTCATTCGGTCGACGGCGCGGAGATGCTCGCGGGCGTTGGGGATCCGGAGATCCCGGCAATAGTCCGCTATCACCACGAGCGAATCGACGGCCGCGGCTACCCCGACGGCCTCCGCGGCGAGGCTATACCGCTCGGCGCTCGGATCGTTGCCGTGGCCGACACCTTCGACGCGCTCACCTCGAATCGCGCCTACCGCCCGGCCGCGACGCAGAAGAACGCTCTGGACATCCTCGACAAGGAGGCGGGCTCGCAACTCGACGCGATCGCCGTCGCCGCGTTCCGGCGCCGCTACTCCGCGCGCAGCTCGGTTGCCTGGTTCGCGCTCGCGGCTGCAATACCTCAACGCATCGTCGCGGCAGTACAGACAGCCTCGCTGGGCCTCGGCTCCAGCACGGGCGGGATCGCCTCGATCCTTCCGGCGCTCGGTGCCGCGGGCCTGCTGTCGGTTGCCCCGGGCCTGCGCGACGGCGCGCTCGTCCATCCGCGGACATCCCGTCAGCCGGCCGTCACGCTCTCCGAACAGCCGATCTTCCCGCCGGCGGCGTCCACAGTCGCACCCCGGCGCCAGGAGACGACGACGACCAGCGGCAAGTCGCCGCGACGCGAACATAACGCAAGTGGCGGGCACGGGGGCCGATCTCGGAGCGCACCGGCGTCGCGCCGTCAGTCGGCGAGCGGACCGACCGCTCCCTCGACAAGCCAAGCGCCACGCGGGCCCGAGCCTGCCGCGCCCGCACCGCCCGCGAACGCTCCATCGACGCCTCCCTCCATTCCTGCGCCGCCGGTCGGGACGGTGCCGCCGCCGCCCGCGGTACCGATCAACCCTCCGGTGAACGTTCCCGGCGTCCCGATCCCAGAAGTGCACGTCCCGGTGCCAGAAGTGCACGTCCCCGTGCCGCCGATCCCCGTGCCCAGCCCGTCGCTCCCGGTCGTCAAAACGCCGGCGGTGAACATTCAGATCCCTGGCTGACCCGCCTTGGCGCCACGCTGGGTGACCCTCACTCGGACGGCGCCGATCCGGCCAGCTTGCGCAGCAACGCGTGAAGCGTGCGCAGCTCCGGGGCCGTCAGCGCCCCGAAGAACTCGCGTTGCAGCTCACCGGCGAGCGCGCGCACTCGGCGCAGCGTCTGCTCGCCACGGTCGGTGAGGAAGATCGTGCGCGCCCTGCGGTCCTCCGGGTCCGGGCGGCGTTCGGCGAGGCCGCCGGCTTCGAGCTGATCGATCACCGCGACCATCGAGCTCGGGTCGATCGCGGTCTTCTCATGCAGCTGCTGCTGGCTCATCCCCGGCTGCGCCGCCACCATCGTCATCACGCCGAAGTCGCGCGGATGCAGGCCCTCGGGCTCGAGCGCCTCGTGAAAGCGACGCCGGGAGGACTCGCCCAGGCGGGCGAGGAGATAGCCCGGGAACACCGTCAGCTCGCCCGGTATCGGACCCCCCTCCCACATGACGCCTATTCTACAACCCCAACATTATTTGTGCTACAAACCATCCTAACGGGGAAGCAAGCGAGGAAAAGCGGCTGGCGATGAGTTTCGACTCGACCAGCAGTCTTAGGGACAAATGGCAACGCGAACGAAGGAAGGCACATGGCACCGCTGACCCGCTGGGTTCTGGCTCACAAGCGCATTGTCGTCATCTTCTGGGTCCTCTTGACCCTGATCGGCATGGCCTCCGCCGGTTCGGCCACGAAAGCGCTGAAACAGAAATTCTCGGTCCCCGGCAAGGAAGGCTGGGTCACCAACCAGCAGATCGCGCGCGACTTCCATGGCACCGGCGGCAACGGCGCCCCGCTGCTGCCCGTCGTCACGCTGCCCGCTGGAGCCTCCGTCAGCTCGCCCGCCGTGCAGAGCGAACTGCGCGCCGTCGAATCGCGCGTGCAGAGCACGCTTCCGGGCAGCCGCGTGGCCAGCTATGCAAGCACCCACAACCCCGTGTTCGTCTCCAAGGACGGGCGCACTACCTTCATCGTCGCCTACCCGCCGCCGGACCCAAAGCAGGCGTTCGAAGACAACCCTGAAGCCGCCAAGAAACTGACCAGGGGACTCGCCGGAACGACCGTTGCGGGTGCACCCGTGCACGTTACGGGGTTCGATGCGCTGTCGGCGCAGAGCGGCGGGGGCAACGGTCCAGGGGTGCTCGTGGAGGCGCTGCTCGGCGGCTTCGGCGCGCTGCTCGTGCTGGCGTTCGTGTTCGCCTCGTTCCTCGCGATCGTCCCGATCATCATGGCGATCGTCTCGATCTTGACGACCTTCCTGGTCGTCTGGGGTCTCACAACGGTCACCGAAATCTCTCCGATCGTCCAGTTCCTGATCGCGCTGATCGGACTCGGCGTGTCGATCGACTATGCGCTGATCGTCGTCGTGCGCTGGCGCGAGGAGCGCGCGCATGGCCTTCACGCCGATGAGGCGATCCAGCGCGCGATGGAGACCGCGGGACGCGCGGTCGTGTTCAGCGGCACGACGGTCGCGATCGGCCTGCTCGCGCTCGTCGCGCTGCCGCTTCCGTTCCTGCGCTCGGTCGGTTACGGCGGCATGCTGATACCGCTGATCAGCGTGATCGTGGCGACGACGCTGCTGCCGGTCGTCCTCTCAAAGCTCGGCCCGCGACTGGACTGGCCGCATGTGCGCACCGACGATCAGGCCAGTCGCTCGTGGACGAGCTGGGCCCGGCTGGTCGTGCGCCGCCGCTGGGTGGCCGCAATTGGCGCCGCTGCGGTGCTCGCGGCCTTGGTGCTCGCCGCCACCAGCCTGCAGCCCGGGCTCCCCAACGTGAACACGATCGCGAAGCAGGGTGACGCCAAGCAGGGCCTGCTCGCGCTCGAGCGATCCGGCATCGGCTCCGGCGCGCTGCTGCCCAACGAGGTGCTCGTCGAAGGGACGACTCCGCCAGAGCGCGTGGCCCAGGCCCTGGCCGCGGTGCCCGGCGTGCATGGTGCGGTGGCGCCCGCCTCGCCCCAGTGGCGACAGAACGGCGCTGCCGTCGTGGACGCGTTCTCGATTCCCGACGGGTCCTCCTCCAGCGGTCGCCACACGCTTGACCTCGTTCGCTCGAGCGCCCATGCGACCGGGGGCGGCGTGCGCCTCGGGGGGCTTGGCGCGCAGAACTCGGACTTCATCGACGCCGTGTACGGAAACTTTCCCCTGATGATCGCGCTGATAGCGATCATCACCTTCGTGCTGCTCGCGCGCGCCTTCCGCTCGCTGCTGCTTCCCCTGAAGGCCGTCGTGCTCAACGTGATCAGCGTCGGCGCCGCCTGGGGAGTGCTCGACCTCGTCTGGCAGCGCGGCCACGGCTCGAGCTTGATCTGGGGTATCTCGGCGACGGGCTCGGTGACCGCATGGATACCGCTGATGGTGTTCGCGTTCCTGTTCGGCCTGTCGATGGACTACGAGGTGTTCATCCTCGCCCGCATGCGTGAAGAATATGACGCCACCGGGAAGACCGACACGGCGGTTGTCCGCGGCATCGGGCGCACCGGACGCCTGGTGACCAGCGCTGCGTTGATCCTGTTCCTGGCCTTCATCTCGCTCGCGTCTGGCCCGGAGACCGAAATCAAAGTGCTCGCGACCGGGCTGGCCGCCGGCATCCTCTTGGACGCCACCGTGATCCGAGCATTGCTCGTGCCCGCGGTGATCTCCCTGTTCGGTCGCTGGAACTGGTGGCTACCCCACCTGCCGGCGCGGCTGCTGCGCGTCGAGCCGTCGCTACCGCCGCGCACGGCGCCGAGCGAGAGCACGGGCTAGGAACGCGCCGGCGGGGCGGCCGCGCCGGCAGGCGCGCGGCCGCCCGGCGTCGCGGCCGGTCAGCCGCGGCGCATGAGCCGGCCGATGGCGGCCATCATCTCGGCCGTACGCGCGTCCTGGTCGCTTGGGTCCGCGCCGATCACACACGTGTGGGCGTGTCCGTCGAGCAGGCCCAGGGCAACCTTGTCGAGCGCGGCCTGGATCGCCGCGATCTGCGTCAGGACCTCGATGCAATAGCGGTCGTCCTCGACCATTCGCTCGACGCCGCGGACCTGTCCCTCGATCCGCCGCAATCGCGTCTGGAGCTGGCCCTTCGTCGCCGTGTAGCCACGCTCAGGTTGCGCGGTCTCGCTCGTGCTCATCGTTCGCCCGATGCTATCAAATAAACCCTGGGGGGGTATGCTAGCCTCGAGCGCGTGAACGCGACGGCCCCATCCTGATGGACTTCCTGGACGTCCTCTGGCACGGGCTCCGTGACTCGCTTTTGATGGCCTGGGAGGTGTGGTGGGCGCTGGTTCTGGGTTTCGCGATCAGCGCGATCGTGCAGGCATGGGTGCCGCGCGAGCGCATCGAGCGAGCGCTCTCGGGCGAAGGCCTCGCCCCGCTCGCGCGGGCGACCGGTCTGGGCGCCGCCTCCTCATCCTGCTCCTACGCGGCGATCGCGATCGCCAAGAGCCTGTTCCAGAAGGGCGCCTCTGCCTCGAGCGCGCTGGCGTTCCAGTTCGCCTCCACGAACCTCGTCTGGGAGCTCGGCCTCGTGCTGTGGATTCTGATCGGCTGGCAGTTCACCCTCGCCGAGTACCTCGGCGGCCTCGTGATGATCGTCCTGATGGCGCTGCTGTTGCGCAGGTTCGTGTCCCCGCGCTTGGAGCAACAGGCGCGTGAGCATGCCCAACAGGCCGATACGGGACACCACCATCACCCCGCCTCTGCGCAGCTGAGCTGGCGCGAGCGGTTGACGTCGCTCTCGGCCTGGTCGGATGTCGCGCACAACTTCCGCGGCGACTGGCAGATGCTCTACAAGGAGATCACCGTCGGCTTCCTGCTCGCCGGGTTCATCGCTCAGCTGGGCAACGACTTCTTCAATGGCCTCTTCCTCAAGCACACCGGCGGCGTGCTGGGGGCCGTCGAGAACGTCATCGTCGGACCCGTGATCGCCGTGCTCAGCTTCGTGTGCTCGGTCGGCAACGTCCCCCTCGCCGCGGTGCTGTGGTCGGGTGGGATCTCGTTCGCGGGCGTGCTGGCATTCCTGTTCGCGGACCTGATCGTCCTGCCGATCATCGCGATCTACCGCAAGTACTACGGCACGCGCTTCGCGCTGCGGATCGTCGCGCTGATGTTCGTGACGATGGTCGTTGCCGCGCTGATCCTCGACGGACTGTTCAGCGCGGCGGGGCTGATCCCGACCGGGCCGCGGCCATCGCGCGGCGACATCTTCGGCACGATCTCCGTCGACTACAAGCTGTTCCTGAACTTGCTCGCCGTCGCGATCTTCGCCTGCCTGTTCTGGCTCACGCAGCTCCGGGGCGAGACCGACCCGATGTGCGGGATGAAGGTCGACCGCGCCAAAGCGGTTCGCAAGGACTTCGCGGGCGAAACCTTCTACTTCTGTTCAGAGCACTGCCTGCACGCCTTCGAGGTCGGCGGCGACATGCGCTCAGTGCGAGTGTCCCGCTCGCACGGTTAGCCACGACTGCCATGTGATCCGCAGGATCACGACGGTGATCGCAAGGCCGATCAGGGGATCGGCGATCGGCGCTCCCAGCGCCACGACGATCGCCGAGGCGATCACGGCGAGGCTCACGTAGGCGTCGGCCTGGGCGTGGTGTCCGTCGGCGACCAGCGCCGGGCTGTCCAGGCGTTCACCGGCCCCCAGGCGGATGCGAGCGGCGAGCAGGTTGCCCGCGTAGCCGATCGCCCCCGCGAGCCCGAGCACCACCAAGTGCGTTGGCGCCACCGGATGGATCAGCCGTTGGACGGCCTCCGCGCCGGCGACGCACGCGCTGATGAAGATCGCCGCCACGACCGCCAGGCCGGCGCGGCGCTCGGCGAGCTCGGAGTGTAGGGCGAACGCGATCCCGAGTGGGACGGCGGTCAGCGCGTCGCCATAGTTGTGGATCAGGTCGGCCAGCAGCGCGATACTGCCACTGGCGAGGAACACCACGGTCTGCGCGATCGCCGTCAGTCCAAGCACGGCGAGCGAGAGCGAGACGGCTCGGATGCCCGCGCGCGAGCGCTTGATGCTGTCGTCTACGAGTCCGTGTGAATGGCCGTGCTCGCCGTGCGCACGGACATCACCGTGGGCACGACCGGCGCGAGAATTGTCGTGGTCGCGGTCGGGAGGTCGTTGCGGGGCCACGGGCGCGGATCGCTGCACGAGCCTGAGGTGACGGTGCGCTCCGCGATGCGGATGGCTGTGCAGTCTCCTGCCGTGACGATGGATGTTCGGGTCGGCGGCGGTCGGGGCCATCGGCTAAGAGCAAGCGGGAACGTGTCAGCGCGCGCGGAAAAAGCGCCGCCAGGCGGCGGACGAGGGTAGGCAGCGTACGCGAGCGGTCAGCGTCAGCCGGGCATGGCCCTAAACGGTACTCCGTTGCAGGCGCGGCGGGGAGGCTGGTTGGGAGCACGCTTTCCAGGCCCTAGGATCGCTAGGTCATGGCCGACTGGGTGACGATCTCCTCACTGGCGACCGCGGGTGGAACGCTCGTGCTGGCGTTGGCGACCTTCAGCTCGACGAGGTCTTCCAACCGCTCGGCGCGCGTCGCCGAGCGCTCCCTGCTCGCCGCGCAACGGCCGGTGCTGATCCCCTCCCACGAGGAGGACCTCCCCGAGCGCGTCATGTTCGGCGAGGGACACCGTGTGACGGTCGAGGGTCACGGGGGCGTGATCGAGGTCCTCGACGGGCGCATCTACATGGCGATCGGTCTGCGCAACGCGGGAGCCGGGATCGCTGTCCTGCACGGCTGGCACGTTGCCCCATACGTCGAGGGGACGCCGCACGAGCGCCCGGAGCTCGAGGAGTTTCGCCGCCAGCAGCGCGACCTGTACATTCCGGCCAGCGGAAATGGGTTCTGGCAGGGCGCGATCCGCGATCCGGCCGACCCTTCCTACGAGGTGCTGTGCGCGGCGGCGCAGGACGGAACGCGGCTGACGCTCGACCTGCTCTACAGCGATCATGAGGGTGGCCAACGGGCGATCGCCCGCTTCGGCGTGACGGTCAACGAGGAGGCCACCAGCCGCTCCGCCAACGTGGTGCGCTACTGGAACATCGACCGCGAGGATCCGCGTTAGCTCGCAAGCGGCAAGCGGGCCCCAAGCCCCGACCACCCGCTCGGCTAGAGCCGAGGGCGCGTGAGCGCAGATACGATCGCCCGATGGCGATCGTGCGGGTGCTGCGCGTGTTCACCGACGAGGCGGGCGCGTCGGGCAATGCGCTCGCCGTCGTCCGCGCGGCCGAGTCGATCGATCACGCGGGCCGCCAGGCGATCGCCGCCGAGCTTGGGTTCTCAGAGACGGTGTTCGTCGATGATCAGATCCGCGTGCAGATCTTCACCCCTACCGATGAGCTTCCGTTCGCCGGGCACCCGATGGTCGGCAGCGCGTGGCTGCTGCGGCGGCCCGTGCTGCACACGGTTGCCGGAGTCGTGAAGACGCGGGCCGAGGGTGACCGCGCATGGATCCTCGCACGACCGGAGTGGTCGCCTCGCTTCGAGCGCCGCCGGCTCGAGGACCCCGCCGCGGTCGATGCGTTTCCGGCGCCGAGCAGCGGCAGCCTGCAGGTGTGGGCTTGGCAGGAGGAGCTGCAGGGCAGGGTCCGCGCGCGCGTGTTCGCGCCCGACTTCGGGGTCGCCGAGGACCCGGCGACCGGCTCGGCCGCGATCGTGCTCTGCGCGGAGCTGGGTCGCCCGCTGTCGATCGAGCAGGGGCCCGGCTGCAGGATCGAGGTACGACCGCTCGAGGATGGCCTCGTGGAGCTCGGCGGGCGCGTCGCCGACGACGGCGACCGCGGGGTCTGACGCCCGCGGCTGGGGTGCGAGGCTTCTCAGCCGGAGCCGGCGCCGTTGAGCCCGGTGAGCGCGGCCTGGGTGGCGTCGTAGACTTCGGCTTGCTGCGGTGGCGTGACCGGAGGCGTCGGGCCGAACCTGAACAGTTCGATCGTCATACGAGTCTGCGCCTGCTGCGCGCCGGTGGCGATCGAAAGCGCCATCGTGATGCGCCGAACGAGCCGGTTGCCGTCCACCCACACGTCGACAGGGATGCTGCTCGACCCCGTCTGTCCGATCAGCTTGGCGAGCGCCGCGCGCACCTGGTCGCGGTTGGCCGACGGCAGCATGTCGGCGAGCTTGTTCAGGTCGATCGCACCCTTGTAGTGGGTCGTGGCCACGCCGCGCACGAGCTCGTGTCCGACGGGCGTGACCGTGCCGCCGCTGGCCTTGAGGTATTCGAGGAACTGCGCCGGGTTCGACTGTCCGCCGGTCAGCTGCTGGACGTCGAATCCGACGGCCTGGCCGACCTTGCCGATGTCGATCTTCATCCACTGCGCGCCGCCGGGAAGCTTGCCGGCGAACAGCGGCGAGCCGATGTAGACGGTCGAGGACTTGAACAGCTCTTCCATGTGCACCGAGCCGGACGCCAGGTTCGTGCCGGACGTGCTCGGGACGCCCGTCATGTCCATCGACAGGGTTCCTTCGTGGGTCTTGTAGTTGAAGAACCCAGCTCCTGAGATTGTCAACGGCGCCGGCAACCCGGCGGCGCTCACCTGGATCGCGAGCGCCATGTGCGCACCGCCGACGAGCGAGGTCGCATCCGCGGCCTGAGCCACCGGGTCGAGCACCACGGTCGAGGAGCCGCAGCCGCTGCTCGAGGCGGCCACTGCCACCGCCGCAGCGAGCGCTGGTATCAGCCTTACCCCCACGTGGACGCGCATCCTATGCCCACCATCGACCCTGGGGCCGCACTGCTTTAGCGACTGCGCCCACCCGGCCGGCAGCAGCAGCCGCCCTCCTCGCGCGGGTGAATCTCCCAGCGCAGGCGATCCTCTCCCCACGTGTAGGCGAGCACGCGCGGGGGGTCGTATCTCGATCACTTCGCCGTCGGCGAACTCGGGGAAGCCTTCGCCGGTCGACGCGTCTTAGCGGACGGTTCCTCCCGGGGCGGGCTCGAACTCGAACGGGCTCGGGTGCCACGCGGAGAGCTCTCTCACGCTCGGTGAGCGCCCTCCAGACCCGCTCGTCTCGGGTGCGGTAGCGGCGCTCGAAGCGCAGCGCCTACACGCCCGTCATCGTCTTGCAGGATCGCGTCGGTCTCGATCGGACATCGATTCACTCCCCTTTCGCTCCAGATGGCGTTCGAGCGCGCCCAGGCTTCCCCGCCACAGGCGCTCGGTAGGGGGCCAGCCAGCTCGCTCGAGCTCGGCGAATCCCTCGGCGCGCAGCTCATACAGCCGCCGCTGCCCGTCGGCCGTGCGATCATACCAGTCCGGCGCTCGCGCAGAACGCGCAGATGCCGCGTGGGGTACGTCTCGGCGCCTTGTCCTCCATGCGGGCTGGCGATCAAGCCGGTCGTCGAGGCCGCCGATAGTCAAGCGTGAGCGCGATCAGCCTTCGTCCACTGGTCGGCCTGCCGCGTCGGGGGTATGACCCGAGCGAGTCGCCGGCCGCATACACACCGCGCGAGACGCTTCTGTTGCTGGTCGCCGCCCTCGCCGTCACGGGCGGCCTGATCCACATCGGCGCCGGCGTCGACCACTTCGAGGAGTACCCGCCGTACACGGTCGCGTTCACGATCCTCGCCGGCCTTCAGATCGGATGGGCGGTGAGGATCGTGCGCCGCCCCTCCGATCGTCTGCTGCTACTCGGATGCGCGTTCAACCTCGCGATCATCGCGCTGTGGGTCGCCTCGCGGACGGTCGGCGTGCCGATCGCGCCGACCCCCTGGGTGCCGGAGTCCGTCGGGGTCGCCGACGTGATCGAGACGGCCGGCGAGTGCGTGATCGTCTTCGCGCTGCTAAGCCTGATGATGTCCGCGCGCCACGCATGGGCGCAAGCGGCGACGCGCCGCATGGCTCCCCTGCTGCTGTTCGTCCTGCTGATGAGCGTCCTGTACGGCGTCGGCGCGCACGCCGGCTGAGCGCCACGGCGGGTCGAACTCGACCGCCGCCGCGGTCCTCGACAGACGGTCCTCGACGCGCTGTGCGAATGTCGAAAGGCAGTCACCCGCGCTCAAGCACGCGCGCGACGATTCCGATACGCCCACATGTCAGCTGAGCCCTCCGCCGGAGTCGCGGCCACGACGCGTGCTCAGGGCCTCGCACGGATTCGGCAGGTTCTCCCCCAGGGCGGATCGCTGCCGATCGAGGACTGGCGCCGGCGCCACACCGGCATCATGGTCCTGCTGTGGGTGAACGTCGTCGCGATCCCCACCTACGGGCTCCTTCAGGGACGCAGCCTCGTTCACAACCTCGACAGCGGCGCCGCTCTCGCGGTGTTGGCCGCGCTCGGGGCGGCGCCCCGGCTTTCGCGCAAGCTCCGCACGGCGGCCGCGTCGCTCGGCCTGCTCACCGCCGCCGCCCTGCTGGTCCACGATTCCGGGGGCCTGCTCGAGTCGCACTTCTACTTCTTCGTGCTGATCATCGTGCTGACTCTGTACGAGGACTGGATGCCGTTCCTGCTGGCGGTGGCGTTCGTCCTGATCCACCACGGCGTGCTTGGAACGCTCGAACCACACGGCGTGTTCGATCGACCCGAGGAGTGGGCGGACCCGTGGAAGTGGGCGGCGATCCACGCCGGCTACGTCGCCGCGGCCGGTGTCGCCGCGCTCGCGGCCTGGCGGCTGAACGAGGACGTGCGCGCGAACATGCGCGCCGCGCACGAGCAGCTCGAGATCGCCTCTGAGACCGACAGCCTGACGGGCCTCGGCAACCGCCGCCGGCTGATGGCCGACCTCGAGGAGCTGTTCGCCTCGCAGGAGCCGGCGGTCGCGGTGATCCTCGACCTCGACGGCTTCAAGTCCTACAACGACACCTTTGGACACCCCGCCGGCGACGACCTTCTCGCCCGCCTCGGCGGATGCCTGCAGGAGGTACTCGATGGCCGCGGCCGTGCCTACCGTCTCGGCGGCGATGAGTTCTGCGCGATCTGGCGCGTGCCGGCCGACGACCGCGCGTCAGTCGAAGCCGTCTCGGCCGCCGCGCTGGGCGAGCTGGGCGAGGGGTTCACGATCACCGCGGCATACGGCGGGGTGGCCCTGCCGAGCGAGGCCGACACCGCCGAGGCGGTGCTGCGGACCGCCGACCTGCGCATGTACGCCCACAAGCACGGCTCGCGTCCGTCGTCGAGCGTCCAGAGCAGGGATGTCCTCCTGCAGACGCTCGCCGAGCTCCGACCCCAGCTCGGGACCCACATCGACGCGGTCAGGGTGCTGGCAGAGGACGTCGCCCGCGCCCTCGACCTCGCTCCCCACCTCGTTGAGCAGGTGGGCCAGGCGGGCCAACTCCACGACATCGGCAAGATCGCGATCCCGAACGCGATCCTCAGCAAGGCTTCTCCGCTGACCCCCGAGGACTGGAAGTTCATCCGCCGGCACACGATCATCGGGCAGCGCATCGTCAGCGCCGCGCCGGCCTTGGCGGAGGTCGCCCGATTGGTGCGATCGAGCCACGAGCGCTACGACGGCGACGGCTATCCCGACGGCCTCCGCGGCGAGGCGATCCCGATCGGCGCGCGGATCATCAACGTCTGCGACGCCTTCGACGCGATGACCTCAGACCGGCCCTATCGCGTCGCGATGACGCCCGAGGACGCCCTCGCCGAACTGCGGCGCTGCGCCGGTTCGCAGTTCGACCCCGCGGTCGTCGCGGCGTTCGGCGCCACCCTGCGCGCCCCCGAGCTCGGCGTCGGGGAGACCCGGCCGGCGCAGCGCGTTAGCTCGAGCTAGGCGGCCGACCTCCACGGCGAGGGGGCCGACCGCCACGGCGCTAGTTGGCGCCGACGACCTTGAAGTTCTGGTTGACGAAGATGTGGTGCGGCCAGTTGACGCCGATGTTGTGGACCTCGTACTCGCCGTTGCTCAGCTTCACGACACGGTCGACGACGCCTCCCGGGTAGGCGGCCAGCGCAGCTTCAGTCGATCTATTCGCTGCCGTTCCGCTGACGATCGTGCCCGACCCCTGGCTGTAGTTCGCTGGGATCTGACCGACCTGCTTCGACGTGGACTGTGCACCGCGCTGGAACGGGACCACCCCTGCCGCCGAGGGAGTCCTGGCTTCGCCGCCGGCGGTCGATTGCACTACGACCTTGCTGGCCGTGATCGTCGTTCCGCTGGTCGTCCCAAGCACGAGCACGCTCACGCCTTTCTTGACGGCGCTCGGCGAGCTCGAGCTTGTCCCCTTGCGGTATTTCGTGGAGGACGCCTTCTCGACGGTCACCTTCTGACTCGCTGACGTCGATATCGTGAAGCTCGAGCTGGAAACGCTGTCGACCGTGCCGGATGATCCCCCGGCGGCCGGTCCAGACCGAGCGTTCGCTCCACCGCCGCGTGGCCCGGCTTGGGCTGACGTTGCTGAGGGGGACGTCGCTGTTGACGCGCCGCCCGAGCCGGTGCCGGCGGTCGCGCTGACGATGCCATAGCCACCGAACGCCAGCGCGACGGACGCGGCGCCCGCGGCGATGAGCCTGGCGAGTTTGCGCCTGCTTGAAATCTTGTCCCTGAGGATCATGGTGGTTCCCTTTCGCTTCGGTCCTGGTCGATCCTCAATATGCGTCGCGGCCGTCACGTTTCCCTGTGGGGGACCTGAGAGGTGCGTGTGAAAGTCGAGGCGGTCGCCGATCGCGGGCGCAGCGCGTCAGCTCGAGCTCGGCGCTCGCGCCTTCGACCGCGTCTCGGTACGCTTCCGGGTCCAGCAGGGATTCCGGGTCGGGTGAGCAGCTACAGGGGAGGGGCAGATGCCGCTGAAGGTCGTCGGAGCTGGTGTTGGACGGACGGGCACAGCCTCGCTGAAGCTGGCGCTCGAGCAGCTGCTCGGAGGTCGCTGCCACCACATGCTGGAGATCATCGGCGATCCCGCTCAGGTGCCAGGTTGGACGGACGCGATCGATGGGCGCGAGGTTGATTGGCAGGAGCTGTTGAGCGGCTACGTGGCACTCGTGGACTGGCCGGGAGCGTCCTTCTGGCGTGAGATCTCGGCCGCAAATCCCGATGCGCTCGTGTTGCTCTCGACGCGCGACCCCGATGCCTGGTACCGCAGCGCCTCCAACACGATCTTCCACGTCTTTGACGGCCCGCCGCCTGGGCTCGAGCAGTGGTTCGCGGCGGTCCACAGGCTGTTCGGGGAGCGCTTCTCCGACGATCTGGGAAACCCCACCGCGATGATCGACGCGTTCGAGCGCCATAACGCTCAGGTACGCGCAGGAGTTCCAGCTGACCGGCTGCTGGAGTGGACTCCGTCGGATGGCTGGGGGCCGATCTGCGAGCGCCTGGACGTCGCTGTCCCGGACGAGCCATTCCCGGCCACCAACAGCACGAATGAAACGCGCGCCCTGCTGGGTTTGCCGCCGCTGCCGCAGGCGGGCGAGCCCGCGGTCGGCTGATGAGGGCTATCGCCTACTCAGCCAGTCCGACGGCGTCGAGGGCTTCCTTGGGATCGTTGAACCAGCGGAAGCGGACCGCCCGACCTTCGCGAACCGTCCAAACATAGCCTTGACGGCATTGGGCCTTGATGCCGGCATCAGAGGTACCGCGCGCAACGCCGATCACCACCACGTTCTCGCCGGCGTCGACAAAGCCCTCCGGCTCCACGCGAAAGTCTGGATAGACCTCGCGGATCTTGGACAGGGTGCGCCGGCTGTGGTGCGTTCCGGACTCCACGGCGTAGGCGGGTTCACGTACTCGAGCTCCGGGTCGATCAGATGACGAGCCGGCCGATCCTCGCCCCACAGCGTGTAGATGTCGCGGACTAGATCGACGTTCTTCTGCGACATCGCCTACGCCCGTTCCTCAGCGAGACGTTCGGCGGCAGCACGAGCCTCGTCGATGTTTGTGTAGTTCGTCTGGTGCTCGATCAGGCCGTCCCTGAAGATCGTGACGGCCGCGTATCGAAGTTGAACCCAGGAGGTACTGCCAGGGAGACGTCCACGCAGATTGGCCACGCCCAAGGCCACGCTCCCACCGAGATCGTGAATCTCCTCAAACTCGAACGTGTACTCCTCGTATGCCGCGATCCACTCCTCGAAGAATCCGCGTATCGCGGCACGTCCCTCGAGGATGCCGAGGCCCGCGACGGAGTTGTCGATCTCCGCATCTGCGGTGAAGTGGCTCACGATCGCGTCGAAGTCTCGTGCGTTCGTTGCGTGTTCGAGACCCTGTGTGTGTGCTACCAGGTCGCGCGTCGTGGCCTCGTCGGACATCGTCCGGCAAGTATCCCGCTCTCCGGTCGTGCTGGCAGGTCAGCTTGTCGGGGCGGTCACCGCCACGGGTGCCGGTGAGGCACGGGTCAACCCCACGATGCTGACGACCAAATACCACAACAGCGGCAGCACGAAGGGAAGGAAGACGACTCCGGCCACGCTGCCGAGCACGGCGAGCCAGCCCGTGTAGGCCACCCAGCGAGGGAGGACGCCGGTGCGCACGACAACGACCGCGACCGTCGCGATCAGCGCAGCGCTGACCAGCCCGAACACGACGAACAGAAACGGGAAGAACACGCCCATCACGACTCGGATCGCGTCGCCGCTCAGCGGGACCGGTTCGTTGCCGAACGACACCGACCCGGCTACCGAGGCGCCGGCCATCGCCGCAGCAGCCATCGCGGCGGCGCCGAGCACGCCCAGGCCCAAGACGAGCCGCCCGGCGGAAGGGTCGGGGGCAAGCCAGGCTCGCAAGCCAACCGTGAACCAAAGAAAGGCAAGGCCGGCGAGAATCAGTAGGTACGCGCTCACGATCAGACCGGCGCGGTGGCCGCTGCTCGAGAGTTCGGTCACCCACTTCTGAGCGGCGACGGCATTCGTGTCGGAGGACTTGATGTTCGGGGTATCGCCGAAGTTGAGCAAGACACCGGCGACGAACAACACGACGAATGCAATACCCGCGGCCATCGCGCGGCGTAACTGACCACTTTTCATGCTCTTTCCTCCAGACCCGAATAAAGCGCCAGCGTAGGCCGACGCACTTGACCCGATCCGACAGACGCGGATCGATTGTAAGGGGGAGTTCTACACAGTGATGTTCCGATGCCGCCCACGGCCGGGGCGCCATCCTACGCCGGTCTCCGACCCGTCTGTCGCGGTCGTGCTCGCGGGCATCTTCGATTTTCGCGGCGACAGGATCTGGCGCTACCGGGTGCACCTCGATCGTGCCGAGGGTCTGCGGGCGGCAGGACTGTCCGAATAGACGCCGTACACCCAAGCTTTGGAATGCCCCTGCCAGCCCTGGGCGCGACAGCTGTAAAGCCCTTGCACGCGGGCCTAAAGTTGGATGGCTGTCGGATTGCACGGAGCTTCTTCTTCCGCGACTTGCCCGAGGCGCGGCCGCTACATACGACCTCAAGGACCTGACCGCCTGGGTGGCCAGGAGATCTCAGTCGTGATCAGGGTTTCAGGCGTTTCGCACGGCCTTACCCCAGTGGCTGGGCGCATTTACGGGCCGAGGTTTTCGCCTGTCGGCGTTCGGCGGCGAGAGGTCGATCTGGCGGGCACGAAGGCGCGGTGCTCATGGGTTCTGAGAATCAGGCCGAAAAATGGAGGGTGACCGCGTTACTTGCCCTCATGCTCAGAATGCCGCTAGGCCTTGTCCTCATCTATGGCCTCGGCTTCGTTATTTGGTACGAGCTGCTCAGATCGGCGGTCCTAAGCCGAGTCGGGCGGCGAAGAAGCAACGAGGCCCAGGCCCCCGCATTGGAAAGCGGGGAAGAAGCTGAACTCGCGGAGAGCGAACGCGAGGCGGCGGAGCAAGAGGCCGCCGAGGCAACCGAGCCTGATTTCGCGCGAAGGCTCTACTACCTTGCGCGCAAAGCAGCTAAAGCCGAACGGGACCTCGCGATTCAGACGGCTAACAAGGCCACCGAGAGAGCCGTCGAACAGATCGAAAGCCGTTACCGGGAGATCGCCACGGAACTCGATGAGGAAGAGGCCGAGCGACTCAACAGTCGGTAGACGCATCCACGCTGGACTGCCGTGTGCGTGTCGCCGCTGAACGAAGATCACCTGATCGGGCTCGACCCTCGAGGCGACTGCTCTCGCTCGAAAAGAGGCGTGTGGTGCGCATCATCGCGCCGATGCGGTTGACACCTTCTGCGGAGGCCGAAAATGTACACGACCCTGCTGGCGCGGGAGGGCGGACACCGACCCGTTGCTCGTTTTCGCGCGTTGCAGGAAGGTGAGCTCGTTCGCAGGTTTGGGCTTATCGATGAAGTACCCTTGGGCGAGGTCGCACCCAAAATCAGAAAGAAGCGTAAGGCTGGCCTGATCCTCGATTCCCTCGGCCACGACGCGCAGTCCGAGCGCGTGTCCGAGGTCGATCATTGCGCGAACGAGCTGCGCCTCACGCTCCCTCTCACCGCTGGCCAGAGGCGTGATGAACGTGCGATCGAGCTTGAGCTCTCCCACCGCAAGAGTGCTGAGATAGGCAAGGGAGGTGAATCCTGCCCCGAAATCGTCGACCGACACGACGAGACCTAGATCTCGGAGTTTCTCTATGACCAGTCTGGCTCGCTCAAACTCGGTGATGATGCTCGTCTCGGTGATCTCGAGAACTAGGGCATCGGCAGAGAGCTCGTAGCGCTCCAGTAGGCCTCGTAGCAGATCGATGAACCCGACATCGAGCAGGTTCGTCGCTGAAATGTTGACGGAGACGGACAGGCGGAGGCCGGCGACTCGCCACGCAGCGCATTGCTCAAGCGCTTGCTCCAGCACCCACTTGGTGAGCGGCCCCATGAGCCCGGCTTCCTCTGCGACTGACACGAACTTGATCGGTGGAACCAGACCGAGCCTCGGATGGCGCCAGCGAACGAGGGCCTCAACGGTCGAGATGTCGCCGCTGCGCAAATCGAGCTGGGGCTGATAGTGCAACACGAGGTCGTCGTCCTCAATCGCGACACGCAGCTCTTCCACCAAACGCAAGCGGCTGCCGCCACCATCGAACTCCTGCTCTTGCTCAAAGAGCGCGAAGGGTGAGTCTCCCGACTTGGCTCGGTACATGGCGACATCGGCGCACCACATCAGGCCGGCGCTATCGGTGGCATCCGCGGGTGCAAGCGCGATTCCTATGCTCGCGGCGATGCGTGTGCTGACGGCGTCCAGGAGGAATGGTTCTGCGAGGCTGTCCGTAAGTCGCTGAGCAGTTGCCGTGGCGTATTCGGCATCCGCGTCCGCCAGCAGCACGGCAAACTCATCCCCGCCGAACCGGATCAGCGCGTCAGAGTCACGCAACGATGCCTTGAGCCTCGCACCCAGTTGCTTGAGGACCTCGTCGCCCGCCGGATGACCGAACGAGTCGTTGAGCTCCTTGAAGTGGTTGAGATCGACGAACAGGAACGCCAGGGTCCGTTCGGGCGCGGGCGCGCTGACCTCCTCGGCAAAGAAGGCGTCCAGTATCTGAAGCAGAGACCGCCTGTTCCCGAGACCCGTCAAGTCATCCGTCACCGATTGCTGGTAGCGCATCTCGGTCAGACTTCGCAAGTTTTTTGCCGACAGGGCAAGCCGAACGCCTACCACCACCAGTATTGCGATCGCCAGTCCGATCGCGACCTCTCCGATGTGATGCACAGTGCCGACGCTGAGGATGACGAGCCCGGAAACAGCTGCTAGCCCGGGCAGGAAGAACCCGGTTGGCCTTGTATGCGCGAATGGGCTTGAATAGCCAGGGCGCAGCCACACCGCCATGGACATCAGGAGGATGGAGATCGGCCAGGCAACCGCGTTGACCGCGGAGCCGACGCGCGTGGCTCCCACCGATGATCCGAACAAGGCCGACGTGTCCCCGGCGATGTTGACCGCCATTCCGGCCGCCAGGAGCAACCACGGCGCCTTGCTCCTGCCGGACAGCATCGCGGTGCCGCCCACTACCATGAAGAGGAGCAACAGGTCCGCGATCGGATAGGCCACGTTGGTCGCGACTTCCAGCGAATTGCCCCCCGCCAGGCGCAGCAGGGTGGGGAATGCAAAGGCGGCGCATACCGCCGCCGCGCCAAGTCCAGCCACGGCGCTGTCCAGCCAAGTTGGGGAGGTGAGCTGCCTGGTCTCCCCCCGCATGAAGAGCACCAGCGCGATGTAAGCGAATGGGAAAAACCCCAAGTGGAAGGCGTCCGCCAGCGAAGGTGTCGAGGGTGTCGCCCCGCCCAGAGACTCGACCGTGAACACGACGTCCCCCAGCGACCAGGCGAGCACAGCGACTCCGAGCGCCAGCGCCACCGTTCGCCCCGACCGCCGCACGAAACCCCTCGCTAGGCAAAGGCCGCTCGACGATCAACTCGAAGCCGTCGACACCCCAGCCGTCAACCAACGGCCAGTAGTTATCACCATGGAACACCAGACGTGCGAGGTAGGCAGCCAGAAGGATGCCCATCGCTCCATAGGCGATCCAGATCGTCGCTATGGGGCGGGTCCCGTGCGTACGCATGGCTGCGCCTGGAGCCTGCCCGGTAGACGCGAACATATCTGTTTGTCTCGACGGTGCCCCGGCCTAGCTCAAGTTACTCGTGCGACGTACGGACGGGTGTCGCCGCGGCCATCCGATGTGTGGGTCGGTTCGCTGCCCGGCTAGCGTGGGTGTGAGCTCACAGACTTCGCCGTCTGTTTCGCCGGGCTCGCGCAACGCTGCTGGACTTTCGACGCCCTGCGGCCGATCGAGCACCAAGACTCGCGCGGTCGTTGAAAGCCTCCACCGAACGCCGAACAAGGTCGAGGTTCTCCCGCGACACCGCCTACCCCGCCAGCCCGACGGATCGGAGGGCCTCGCTACGGCTCAGATACCCGACCGCTCGCGTCAGCTTGTCGCCGTGAAACCAGTTGACATTCACCCAGCGGAGCGTAAGCGGCGCGCCTGAACGAGCGCCACGACCCACGATACGTACCACCGCCACCACGAAATCATCGCCGTCGGCGACGATCTCCTCGGTCTCGTAACGCGCGTCCTCGGCAAAGGCGTCGAAGAAATCGCTTATCCATTCGCGCACCCCTTCCGCGCCGTGGTAGGTCTTGTCCGTGACCGCCGTGGACGTGTTTTCCATCCGGAAGTCCGGGTCGCAAAGCTCCTCGAAAAGCTCGTCGGAAAGCTCACGTGCGTCGAGGGCTGCGACACCTCGATCGTGGAGTTCGATGGTTCGTTGCGACATCGCCTACCCCTCTAGTCCCACGGCTTTGAGGGCCTCCTGTTCGGTCCTGTACTCCCAGCCCTCCACGACCAGGCCGTCTCGCAGTCGGTAGACGAAAACGTAGGCGTCCTCGACGCTCGCGCCGCTTGCCGCTCCCCGTCCGTGCAGCATCGTGGAGACGACGACTTGGTCGCCAGCGTCGATCACCTCTAACACATCGAACCTCAGGTCGCGGAACGACTCCAGAAACCCATCACGCAGCCGTTCGAAAGCATCACGGCCAACGTGGGCACTTGGGTCAGGCTCGTCCGAGCGGGGGTGGTAGATGAGCGCCGGGTGAAAACCCGAATAGTCGTTCCGACCCGCGTTCAACGCCTCGAAGCCCGACCGCACGATCTCCACGTTGGTGGATGGTTGATTAGTACGCCGGCCGGCCATGGTGTCCGCGAATCATGGCGCTATGGCCCGAGGGGCGCTGTGGCCATGCAGTGTCATCGGTCGCGGATGACGACCGGGCGCTCGTCATGCGGTCTCCTCGGAGATCGCCTATTCCTCCAGCCCGACGGCTTTGAGGGCCTGGGCCTGGTCGTTGTAGTACCCGGTTTCTACGGCCTTTCCGCCGCGAAATACCGTGACCACCGCATCGAGGCGGGTGAGTGCGATGCCGGAGCTCTTGCCCTTGACCACCATCTTGAAAAGCGCGACGACCCGCTCGTCGTCGGCGGCACGAATCACGAGATCCTCAATACGCCAGTCCTCCCATGCCGCGTCCCAGCGGGCGAGCCACTGGAGAAAGGAATCCGTCGCGGTCCCCTCGGGGATATCCGTGTCGTCGATCTTGAGATCAGGATCGAGGTAGGCCAGAACAGCCTGATAGTCCCGGCGAGCGGTCGCTTCCATCATCCGGCGCATGATCTCCACGTTCTCCTGCGACATCGCCTACTCCGCCAGACCCACGGCTTCGAGGGCTTCGGCGCGGGTCAGGTAGGCACGGACCTCGGTGGCCCTGCCGTCTCGCATCTTCCAGACCTGCGTCTCTTCCACTTCGACTTGATGGCCGCTGCCTCGCAGACACCCGCATATCCGTGCAACGGCGATCACATAGTCTCCTGCATCAATCAGCTCATCAAGGTCGAGGTGGAGGTCGTCAAACGCCTCTGCCCATTCCGCTCGGAGACGAGCGAGCCCCTCGTACCCCCTGCGTACACCGGCATCGGGCAGATCCTCTCGAGTGTGCCACTCGAAGTCGGGTGCATAGAACTCACGCAACTCGGGCGCGCGTTCGACGAGACTGAAGTCCCCGCGTTCCGTTTTCGCATAGAGCGAGCGGACAAGGTCAAGGTTCTCCGACATCACGCCTCGCAGCGCCTCAGCTCGCGCTAGACGGCTCGCGTCTTCATCTTCGACCACTCGGCCTTGTGCGCGCGCTTGGCCGCCTGGTAGTCGAGCAGCGCCTGCGGTGAGTCCACGTCGCCGAGCGTTGGGTGCGACGGCACCAGTCCCTGTGCGGCCGGCACGCCAAAACGTTTGGCGAGCACGGACCCGAGCGCCTTGACCTTCATCTCGCCGAAGCCCGGCAGCGCGGCGATGTTGCGGCGCAGCTCCGGCGCGTCGGTCGCGTCGGTCCATACGCGCGCCGCATCGCCGCCATATTCATCGGCGACGTGAACCGCCAGATCGTGCACGCGTTCGGCCATTTTGGCGGGGAACCGGTGGATCGCCGGTTTCTCTCGGAACGCGGGCTCGAGGTCTGCCGATGCGAGCGCGACCGGATCGAGCGACCCGAGACGTTCGCGCAGTCGCAGCGGCCCCAGGAAGGCTTGCTGCACCGTGACCTGCTGATCCAAGCTGAAGCCTATGAGTAGGGCCATCGGATCCGTCGCGATGAGTTCGTTCGCTTCTTCGGTGTCGGTGAAGTGCAACTGGTCGGGCACGGTGCGATCCTAGCCTGGAGCAGTGGTACATGGCCTCGAACGTGGACATCATGCGAGCGGCGCTTGCCGCATTCAATAGCCGCGATGGCTTGAGCTTCGACGCACTGCTCGATGAGAATGCCGAGATCGTGCCGGTGCGGGCGGCTCTCGAGGGAATCACCTTCCGCGGAGCCGACGCTGCCTCGCAGTACTGCAGCGCCGTTGAGGAGAGCTGGGACGAGCTCAGATGGGAGGTCGAGGAGATCCGCGATCTCGGCAGCCGCGTGATCGCTCTCGGTCACATTCAGGGCCGCGGGCGGGATAGCGGAGCTGCGATCGACGCCAGGGGAGCGTGGGTCGCTCATCTGAGCGACGGGCTGATCACACGTTTCCAGACCTACAGCGACCGGGCGGAGGCGCTCGAGGCTGTTGGGCTAGGGACCAGGGATTAGCTGCGCGCGGGCAGCCCGCGGCACGGTCCCAGAAGGTCACCTACATCGCCGCGAAGGCCTCAGCCAGCTGCCTGCCCTGGGCGAGCCCCGCGCCGATCACCTCAGCCCGCCGGCGCGGGTCGAGCAGGTTCGTCCCCATCGCCCGGAGCGACGCCTGGTCGGGGTTGACGGTCCTCACCTTCGCGCCGCGGCGCGATAGGGCGAGCGCCTCGGCCGCGGCCAGCGACCGCGACACGACCCCGATCGCTCCGGCGGGGACGCGCAGCGTCGGGCGCATCGAGCCGGTCGGGTTCAGGCACAGGACGCGACTGCCGCGCGTGACCGGCGCGGCGTCCATGTTCGTTGGGCTCCACACGCCGCCGTCCACGAAGGTGCGGCCGCCGGCGCTCACGGGCCGGAACACCCCCGGGATCGCGCAGGAGGCCTGGACCGCCTCGGACACGGAAAGCGCCGGCGCGCCCGGCGCGCCGAACATCACGCGCCGGCCGCTCTCGAGCTCGACCGCCGCGACCAGGAGGCGACCGTCCCACTGCACTCCCAGGCGCTCGACCGCACGGCCGAGCTCCGCCAGCGAGCGCCGGCCGCGGGGCGCGCGTGCCAGCGCCAGGCGCCGCAGCGCGGCGCCGCCGGCCGCGGTCGAGGTCAGGGCCAGCGAGGCGAGCGGTGCCGCGGCCACGCTTCCGAGCCCGGCGAGCGCCTCCACCGCGTGCCTGACTCCCGACGGGCGCTCGCCGACGTCGGCCTGCGCCGCCGCAGGGCGCTCGGCGAGATCGCCGAGACGGACGTGCGGGCTAACGCCGCCGGCCAGTGCGCTCGCCACGATCGACCCCGCGGAGGTGCCGATGAAGCAGGCGCACTCGCGCGCGTCATAGCCGCTCGCCTCCTCGAGCCCGGCGAGGAGCGCGTTCATCCACGCCTCACCGAGGATTCCCCCGCCACCGAGGACGAGGACGTCGGGTGGCTCGATCGAAGCGTGTCCCGGGTCGGGCATGGCCTCAGCCTGCCGTCCGCGCCCGCACCGGAGGCGTCGTGAGCGTCGCGGTGGCGGCCAGCGCCGCCGTGCACAGGGCCGCCGCGGCGGCGAGGACGAAGACTGCAGGGTAGCCCGCCAGCGATGCCGTCAACCCGGCGATCGGGGCCCCGAGCCCGACGCCGATGTCGAAGAAGGCGGTGAACGCCCCGAGCGCCGAGCCGCGACGCTCGTCGCCGACCTCGCCGACGACCATCAGCGCGAGCGACGGGAACAGCATCGAGAAGCCGACGCCGACGACCACCGCGCCGGCGAGCGCGACCACGAGCGAGCCGGCGAGCGCGATGATCGCCAGCCCGAGCGCCTCGAGCAGGCCCGCCACAGTCGCGGTCCGCCGTGCGCCCGCGCGGTCGGGCACGCGGCTCAGGGCCAGGCGGCTGGCGAAGACGGCGAGAGCGAAGGCCGTGAACACGGTCGCGCCGCCGCCGATTCCCCGAGCCCGCAGGTGCAGGACGACGAACCCGGCGAGCGCCGCGTAGCCGACGTTCGCGAGCGCCAGCGCGAGGCCTGGCCGGTGCGCCGCGCGGGGGAAGAACGCGAGCGGTCCCGGCGCGTCGGCATCGGCGCCGCGCCGCGGCTCGGGCAGGCGAACCGCGATCGCCGCGCCGGCGAGCGGGAGCACGGCGGTCATGATCCAGACGGCGTCGTATCCGACGCCCGAGCGCAGCAGCTCTCCGGCGAGCGGCCCCAGCGAGAGCCCGCCCCAGACGGCCAGCCCGAACAATCCGAGCGCAAGGCCCTGGCGGTCCTCGGGCGCGAGGTCGACCGCCCAGGTCGCGCCCGCCGTGTAGACCGCTCCCTCGCCCGCGCCGACGACGAGCCGCGCCGCGATGAGCGCGGCGACGCTGCTCGCGAGCAGGTACAGCGCCCCGCCGATCGCCATCGTCAGCGCGCCCGCGACGAGCACGATCCGGCGCCCGCGCGCGTCGGCCTGGCGGCCGGCGAGCGGACGGCAGACGACCGCCGTGACGGCGAATGCGCCGACGACGATCCCGACCGCGAGGTCACCGGAGCGCAGCGGCCCGCGGACGTAGGACGGCAGCACCGGCAACGCCGCGCCGATCGCGAGGAACGCGAGCAGCGCGGCGAAGAAGACGCCGGCCGTTGCAGCGATGCCGGGGTGGCGTGCGGCGAGCGCACCCGGGACCAGGCGCGGCGCCGTGACGATCGGTCGGGGAGCGCTCACGAGAACCGCCCAGGCTAGTCGACCGAAGCCGTCGCGCTCGGCGCGCCGCCGCCGCGGGCGCCCCCCGTGTGATCCTCGGAGCTAGCCGATGAACGAGTGGAATTCGCCCAGCGGCTCACTCAGAGTCGGCGTGAACGGTTTGAACTTGTACGGCTTGGTCGTGTCGAACCCGGCCTTGCCCGCGGCGGTCTTGTCGGCGAACGGGGTCAGCGCGGTCAGGGCCTTGCCGATCTTGGTCCAGCCGAGGGTGCGCTCGTAGCCGTTGTTGTTCGGCGGATCGACGCTCTCGGCCTTCTTCTGGATCCCCGTCACCGCCTCGATCGGTCCGCCGTCCTGCGTCGCGACGCCCGGGGCGACGACGCGTGCGAGCGTGCGATGGTCGCTCTCGATGCCCATGATCCGCGCGGCCGTCACGCGCAGGTCGGGCGTGCTGAAGTTCCGCACCCCGACGAGGTAGGCGGCGATGAACGCGTCCTCCAGCGTGACCAGGATGTTCAGCGTCGTCTGCGCGTCGGCGAACATCATCGGCGGGTAGAAGAACTCGCTGAACGGCGAGGGCTTGCGCGTAACACCCTGCTCGAGCAGGTAGTGCGACATCTCCTCCTGGCGCGCCGCCTTCAGATAGCCCTGGTCGTCGGAGGCCAGCCGCGTGAAGAACGGCGCCGTTTCGATGATGTTCGTGTACGTGGTGACGGCCAGCGCCTCGGCGATCTGCGCCGCCCCGAGGATTGCGATGTCGCCCTTCGTGGCGCCGCCCTTCTTCGCGGCGGCGAACGACGGCACGAGCGCCTCGAGCGTCGAGCCGCCGACGAGGACGCCCGCCCCCGTCGCGGCCGCCCTGCCGAGGAACTGGCGCCGGTCCGTTCCCGGCTGTGCGTGCTCTGCAGACATATCCGTGGGCCCCTTTCGAGAGACGTGGTGGTTACCGACTCTCCTTACGCACGCGCCGACCGGACGGATCACAGTCGTCGATTGCGTCGGCCGGACCGCCGCCGGTGATCCGTTGATCCCCCGCGCGCGTAAGAATCGGTGGGGTGTTCCGAGCGAACCGACTCACACGTGGCGGCGACCTGCGCGACCTCGCCGATGAGGATCTGATGGTGCTCGTCGGTGAAGGCGAGGCGCGCGCATTCGAGGTCGTCTTCGATCGTCATGGCGGTCCGGCGTTCTCGCTCGCGTACCGCATGTGTGGCCGCCGCGCGATCGCCGAGGAAGTCGTGCAGGAGGCGTTCCTGTCGCTGTGGCGCAGCGGAGCGCGCTACGACCGCGCCCGGGGCAGCGTGCGCACGTGGGTGCTGGGCGTCGTCCGCAACCGGGCGATCGATGCGCTCCGACGCCATCTCGCGCGCGACGGTCGCGACGTCGCCGACGACGGGATCATCGAGCGGATGGCGGCGCCAGAGCTGACGGACGCCGAGGCGGCGCGCCGCGAGCAGTCGCACGCCGTGCGCGGCGCGCTCGGCGAGCTGCCCTCCGAGCAGCGGCAGGTGATCGAGCTGGCGTACTTCGGCGGGTTCACCCAGTCGCAGATCGCCGAGATGCTGGGGACGCCCGTCGGCACGATCAAGGGCCGGATGCGCCTAGGCTTGACAAAGATGCGAATACTGCTGGGCGACCCGTCGGAGGTGGCGGCGATATGACCGCCCGCGATCTCGGGCGCGAGCAGAGCGACTGCGGGCGCGACGCCGGCGCCTACGCGCTCGGTGCGCTCGGCCCCGACGAGGCCGAGGAGTTCCGCCGGCACATGGCCACCTGCGCGGTCTGTCGCGACGAGGTCGCGGCGCTGCAGTCGGTCGTCGATGAGCTGCCGATGGCCGCCCCGCAACTGCCGGCGTCGCGCGCGCTGAAGCGTCGCGTGATCGCCGACGTGCGCGACGAGCGCGTCGCGACGGCGAGACGGCCCTCGTACAGGCGCGCATGGGGCCCACTCACGACGGGCGCTGGCACCCGCGCTCGCGGCGCATTCGCGCTCGCCGCGGTGCTGGCGCTGCTCGCCGTGGTCGTGGTCGGTCTTACGCACTCGCCGGGGAACTCGCCGCTGACGCGAGTCGTGCGCGCGAGCGTCGTTGCACGATCTGCGAGCGCGGTCGTGCGCTTGACCCAGGGACATGGCGAGCTGATCGTCCGGCGGATGCCGGCGGCGCCGGTGGGCAAGGTCTACGAGGTCTGGCTGCGCCGACGCGGAGGCCCGCCGCTGCCTACCAGCGCCCTGTTCGGCGTCACCTCGGCGGGCGCCGCTTCCGTCGATGTTCCCGGCGACCTGCGCGGCGTCGCGGAAGTGCTCGTCACCCCCGAGCCGCTCGGTGGCAGCCAGGCCCCGACGCACGCCCCGGTGATCATCGCGCGGCTGGTGTGAGAGCGGCGCCCGGCGCCCACTAGAGTGGCGGGCGATGAGGGCGGCCGTCCTGCACGAGTATGGGGTTCCGCGCGTCGAGCAGTTTCAGGCGCCGATCGCCGGCCCCGATCTCGTCGTGCTCGACGTGCGCGCCGCCGGGGTGAACCCGGTTGACATCTCGATCTCGGCCGGGCGCTTCTACGGCGGAAAGCCTTCACTCCCGTTGGTCACCGGCCGCGAGGGCGTTGGCACGCTGGACGGCGAGCGCGTCTACTTCGATGCGCCGGTGTCTCCGTTCGGCTCAATGGCGGAGAGAACGCTGGTCGATGCGAGCTCGACCTACCCGGTTCCCGACGGGGTCGAGGACGGCGTGGCGATCGCGCTCGGGATCTCCGGGCTGGCCGCTTGGCTCGCGCTGAGCTGGCGCGCCCAGCTGAAGGAGGGCGAGCACGTGCTCGTGCTCGGCGCGAGCGGCGTGCTGGGGCAGATCGCCGTGCAGGCCGCAAAGCTGCTCGGCGCGGCGCGCGTCGTCGCCGCGGCGCGATCGCAGGAGGCGCTCGAGCGCTCGCTCGAGCTCGGCGCGGACGCAACCGTCCGCCTGGACCCGGGCGAGGATCTGCCCGCCGCCATGAGCGACGCCGCGGAAGGGCGGATCGACGTCGTCGTCGACCCGCTGTTCGGGGCGCCGTTCGCCGCGGCCGTCGACGCTGCGAGCTTCGCGGCGCGACTCGTGCACCTCGGGACCGCCGCTGGGACCGAGGCGACGCTGTCCTCGGCCTCGATCCGGGGGAAAATGCTCGTGATCATGGGTCACAGTAATTTCGCCTCGCCGCCGGAGGTCCGACGCGAGGCCTACGCGCGGCTCACCGACGCGGCCGCCCGGGGCCAGGTGCGCGTCGAGGCCGAACCGCTGCCACTCGAGCAGGTGGCCGATGCGTGGCGTCGCGTGGAGGCGGGCTCGCACCGAAAGATCGTGCTCGTACCGTGAAGCCGTCCTAGAGAAGGAGACGAACGATGAGCGAGAAGTGGACCACCGCGCAGATCCCCGACCAGAGCGGCCGCACGGCGGTGGTCACGGGCGCCAACAGCGGACTCGGGCTGGTCAGCGCCCGCGAGCTCGCGCGCCACGGCGCGAGCGTCGTGCTCGCGTGCCGCAATACCGCCAAGGGCGAGGAGGCGCTGCGCACGATTCAAGCGGTGGCGCCCGACGCGCGGCTGGAGCTCGCGCAGCTGGACCTCGGCGACCTGCAGTCGGTGGCGGCGTTCGCCGAGAGCTTTCGCTCGAGCCACGACGGCCTCGACCTGCTGCTCAACAACGCCGGCGTGATGGCGCCTCCGCGGCGCGAGACCAAGGATGGCTTCGAGCTTCAGCTCGGGACGAACCTGCTCGGCCACTTCGCGCTGACCGGTCGCCTGATCGGTGCGATGGAGGGTCGCGCCGACGCACGCGTCGTGACGCTGTCGAGCAACGCGCACAAGATGGGCCGCATCGACTTCGACGACCTCCAGTCCGCGCGCGGCTACAAGCGTTGGGGCGCCTACGGCCAGTCAAAGCTCGCGGACCTGATGTTCGCGCTGGAGCTCGACAGGCGCCTGCGGGCGGCAGGCTCGAGCATCGAGAGCGTCGCCGCCCACCCGGGCTATGCGGCGACGAACCTGCAGACCGCCGCGCCCCCGCTGCTCGATCGGCTGGTCATGCGGGCGAGCAACGTCTTCCTGGCCCAGAGCGCGGACATGGGAGCGCTGCCGGTGCTCTACGCCGCCACCTATCCGGGGCTGGAGGGCGGAAGCTACGTCGGGCCCGATGGGATCGGCGAGTTCCGCGGCCATCCCCATCTTGTCTCACCGAACCGCGCCGCCCGCGACGAGGATGTCGCCGCACGCCTGTGGGCTGTTTCCGAGGAGCTCACCGGCGTTCGCTTCGAGCTCGGCGCCGGCGCGGCGGCATAGGCAGGGCGCTGGCGCGACGGCACAGGCAGGGCGCTACCTGCGCGGCCGCATAGGCCGGACGCTATGCGCGGCGCTTAGCCAGGGCGCTACCTGCGCTTGGCCTGGTGCTCGAGCACCTTGCCGAATGCATCCTCCAGCTGGCTTGTCATCCGCTGCTTGAAAAGCGCGAGCAGCGCCTCGGAGGCAAGCGGTCGCAGAGAGTTGACGGCCTCGATCAACTCGTCCCAGCGCTCGTCCGGCTGACCGGCCTCATCGAAGGGCTCCCACAGCTCCCTGAGAAACAGCTTCGTGAACGCGCGGGAGATCGACTCGCAATCGCGGCTGACGCGCTCGACGAGCACGAGCGCCGCGTGCATCGGGATACCGAGTGCCACGACCTCCTCGGCGGCTCGGAGCAGCGCAGGACTCGGGGCTTCGAAGCGGCCGTCGCCCAGCGGGACGACCAGCTTGAGCCTGCGCACCCGCTCGATGTCCTTCGCGTCGAGCTCGCCGAACCGCTTGAGGAGTTCCTGCGCGGTTATCACCTCGGGAGTCTCTGGCTCATACGGAGTTGTCACGGCCCGGCGCAGCCCGAGCAGGCGCTCGGCCAGCCCGTCTGAGCCGCTCAGCAGCCGCTCGATCGATGCGAGGTTGAAGCCGTCGGCCTGCAGGTCGAGGATCAGGCGCAGCCGGGCCACGTGCTCGGCGTTGTAGTAGCCGACCCTGGCTCGCACCTCCGGCGGGGGCAGCAGGCCGCGCGTGTGGTGGTTGCGGATGTTGCGCACCGACATCCCGACCTGCGCCGCCAGCTGCTCGACCGTGAGGTCGTACCCGGAGGACGCCGATTCGTTCTGCTCGGGGAGATCGACTGCGCTGGAGCTCGTAACCGCCATCACGATTCAGGGTACCATGAATCAATGTTACCTCGAATGAGGTATCATTATCTCAAGTCATGCGGATCCGACTCCCTCAACCGAACGAAACCCTCCAGTGGGGTGGCGCTCGTGGCTGAACGCGGCGCGGTACCGCAGGTGTCCGCGGGCCGCCGCAGGGCGCTGGGGCTCGTCCGCTCGTTCACGTCCCCGCTGCTGCCCGACGACTACCTGGAGCTGATCAACCCGCTGTGGTCGACGCGCGAGCTGCGCGGTCGGATCGAGCGCATCGAGCGTGAGTCGCCCGATGCGGTGACCGTGATGATCAAGCCGGGCTGGGAGTGGCCGGGGCACCGCCCGGGGCAGTACCTGCGCCTGGGCATCGAGGTCGACGGGATCCATCACTGGCGCGCCTACTCGCTGACCTCGGACCCCGAGCGCGCCGACGGGTGCATCGCGATCACCCCGAAGCTCGTGCCGGCGGGGAAGGTCTCGCCGTTCTTGTTCCGGGGCGTGCGTCCGGGAGCGATCGTGCGGCTAGGGGGCGTCGAAGGAACGTTCGTGCTCCCCGACCCGCTGCCCGGCCGGCTGCTCTTCATCAGCGCCGGTAGCGGGATCACGCCGATCATGAGCATGCTGCGCAGCCTCGCCCGCGAGCGCGGGCTCGAGGACGTGGTCCACGTGCACTGCGCCCGGACCGCCGAGGGGGTCATCTTCGGCCGCGAGCTGCGCGAGCTCGATTCCGCCCACGCCGGATATCGACTGCACGAGCGGATCACCGGCGAGCAGGGCCGCGTGACCGCCGGCCAGCTCGATGAGCTGTGCCCGGACTGGCGCGAGCGCGAGACGTTCCTGTGCGGGCCGGCCGGGCTGCTCGAGACGATCAGCGAGCGCTTCGAGCTCGACGGCGATCCCGCGCGGCTGCACATGGAGCACTTCCAGCCCGACGCGCGCGTCGGCGACGGTGAGCGCGGCGCAGGCGGCACGGTCCGCTTCTCAAAGAGCGGGATCGAGGCGGTCAGCAACGGCGAGCAGCCGATCCTCGTGGCCGGCGAGAGCGCCGGCGCCGAGCTGCCGTTCGGCTGTCGCATGGGCATCTGCCACACCTGTGTCGGGCGGTTGTGCTCCGGACAGGTGCGCGATCTGCGCACCGGCCGCGTCCATGGGCAGCCTGGGGAAATGCTTCAGACCTGCATAAACGCGCCCGAAGGCGCCGTTGAGATCGCCCTGTAACTCCTCCGAGCAAAGGAACGAGATGTCCGCAACCCAGACCCACAGCCCGCCGCCTCCTCAGCTCCCCGAGGAGCCCGAGAGTCCACTCTCACGACTCACGCCGGAGCAGATCGAGCAGCTCGGCCGCGAGTTCGACGCGATCCACGACGAGGTGTACGCCGATCTCGGCGACCGCGACTCACGCTACATCCGCGGCACGATCAAGCTGCACCGCCAGCTCGTGCTCGCGGCACGCGCAATGCTCACCGGATCGCACCGAAAGCCACTGTGGCTGGCCGGCACGGCGGCGCTTTCGCTGGCGAAGATCCTCGAGAACATGGAGATCGGCCACAACGTGATGCACGGGCAATGGGACTGGATGAACGACCCGGACATCAACTCGCAGAACTGGGACTGGGACACGGCGTCGCCGGCCGACGCGTGGCGCCACTCGCACAACTACGAGCACCACACGTTCACGAACATCCGCGGCAAGGATCGCGACCTGGGCTACGAGATCATGCGCATCGACCCGCACCAGAAGTGGCACCCGGTCTACCTCCTGCAGCCGCTCTACAACCTCGTGCTGATGGGCTTCTTCGAGTGGGGCGTCGCCGTCCACGACCTCGACCGCGGCGCGATCCACTCCGGTGAGAAGTCCAAGGCGCAGGTGATCGACGAGCTCAAGGCGATCGGCGCGAAGGCCCGCACGCAGATCGTCAAGGACTACATCGCCTTTCCGGCGCTCTCGGCGCTCGTCGCCGGGCGAGGCTCGCTGAAGTCGAGCCGGCGTTCGTTCAAGTCGACGCTGGCCGCGAACTTCGCCGCGAACATCATCCGCAACGTGTGGGCCTACTCGATCATCTTCTGCGGGCACTTCCCCGATCAGACGTACACCTTCAGCGAGGAGGAGGTCGCCGACGAGACGCGCGGCGGCTTCTACGTCCGTCAGCTGCTCGGCGCCGCCAACATCGACGGCGGCCCGGCGTTTCACCTGCTCGCCGGCAACCTGAGCTTCCAGGTCGAGCACCACCTCTATCCCGACATGCCCTCCAGCCGCTACGCCGAGATCGCGCCCCGCGTGCGCGACATCTGCCGTCGCTACGGGCTGCCCTACAACACCGGCCCGCTGCGCAAGCAGCTCGGCACGGTCCACCGCACGATCCTGCGCCTCGCGTTTCCGGGTGGCAAGCCGCGGCCGAAGCCGGGACCGTACCGGCCCGAGTCGGTCTGAGCCGGCGAGCGCCGGTGATGCCCGTGCGATGATCGATCCGTGCGGTGCAGCCGTGTCTTAAGGGCGAGCGCTGTCGCGCTCGGGATGATTTCCGCGGGCGGTTGCGCGCACGCGCAGCCGGGGCAGCCGTTGCGTGTTCAGCCGGTCGCCGGGCTCCCGCGGGCGCACGCCTCGCACGTGGTGGTGGTCGTGATGGAGAACGCGGAGAGCACGGATGTGATCGCGAACTCGGCCGCCCCGTACACCAACGCGCTGGTCCGCCGCTATGGCCTCGCGAGCCGGAGCTACGCGGTCGCCCATCCATCGCTGCCGAACTACCTTGCGCTGACGAGCGGCTCGACGAACGGCGTGAGCTCGGACTGCACCGACTGCCGCGTCCGGGCGCAGAACATCGTCGATCAGCTCGAAGCGGCGGGCGTCTCGTGGAAGGCCTACCTCGAGGACGCTCCCTCGCCGTGCTTCCGCGGCGCGGCGGCCGGAGGCTACGCCAAGAAGCACAACCCGTTCATCTACTACGACGACATCGCCTCCTCTCCCGGTCGCTGCGCGCGGCTCGTCGGCTTCGGCCAGCTTTCAGCCGACCTGCGCGACGGGACGCTCCCGACGTTCGCGTGGATAACGCCGAACCTGTGCGACGACGGCCACGACTGCGGCGTATCGGTCGCGGACCGGTTCCTCGCGCGGACCCTGCCGGCGCTCGTGCGCGAGCTCGGTCCGCACGGGTTTCTCGTGCTCACGTGGGATGAGGGGAGCTCGGATGCCGGCTGCTGCGGTGGGGCCGCCCGGGGCGGTCACATCGCCACGGTCGTGATCGGCCCGGACGTGCGCCGCGGCGCCCGCGAGAGCGCTCCGGTCGATCACTACGGCGTGCTCGGCACGATCGAGCAGGCGCTGGGACTGCCGCCGCTCGCGGGCGCGGCCGATCCGCGCAGCGGCCGGCTGACCGCGCTGTTCGCGCGCCCGCCACGGGTCCGCTGAGGCGCCCGCGAGCTGCCCCCGCGGGCCGCCGCCCGGTCAGAGCTCGAGCTTCTCGATCGCCTTCAGGTAGGCCTCGCAGTAGGTGGGAAACTGCGCGACCGTGTCGCGCAGGACCTCGAGCGGGGCCTGCATCTTGATCGCGAGCGCCGCGTAGTGGATCCACTCTGCGGCGAGCGGGCTGACGGCCCAGGCTCCGATCAGGACCTTGCGCTCGCGGTCGGCCACCACGCCGAGCTCGCCGCGCGGGTCCTGCTCATAGGTCCACGGTCTCGCGATCGCATCGGCGAGCCTCACGCTGGCCGATGCCACGTCGATGCCTTTCTCGCGGGCGCCCGCCTCGGTCAGGCCCACCGCGGCGATCTCGGGATCGCAGAACACCACGCGCGGGATCGCGCCATAGTCGGCGCGCGCGGGGGCTTCGAAGATGTCGGCGCACGCGACGCGCGCCTGGTACTTGGCGACGTGGGTGAAGGTCATCACGCCGGTCACGTCGCCGATCGCCCACACGCCCTCGCCCGCCCGGCAGCGCTCGTCGACCTTGATCCCCCGCGGGTCGGCATCGATCCCGGCGGCCTGCAACCCGACGTCGCCCGCGCGCGGTACGCGGCCGGTCGCGACGAGCAGCTGATCCGCGCTCACGACCTCGCCGCCGGAGAGCGTCACCGTCCGCTTCCCGTCGGCGCGCGCGACCGCCGTCGCCTCGGCGCCGATGCGCAGGTCGATGCCTTCTCCGGCGAGCGCCTCGCCGAGCAGCTCGCCGACGCGGGCATCCTCGCGGGCGAGCAGGCGCGGGCCGTCGTGGATCAGCGTCACGTCGGCGCCGAAGCGCCTGAGGAACTGGCCGAGCTCGATGCCGACGGGGCCGCCGCCGAGGATCACGACGCTCGCGGGGACCTCATCGAGCGTGGTGGCCTCGCGATTGGTCCAGTAGCCGGCCTGCTCGAGACCGTCGATCGGCGGTATGTGCGGATCGGAGCCGTTGGCGAGGATTATGCGCGCGGCCGACAGGCTCTCGCCGGCGACTTCGACGGTGCGCTCGGCGACGATTCGCCCGTCGCCTTTGTGGACGTCGATGCCTCCCTCGCGGTAGTCGGACACCTGCTTTGAGTCGTCGAGGTTGCGGATCATGAAGTCGCGGTACTCCGCGATCTCGCGCCAGCGCTGCTCGGGCTCGGAGGTCCCCGCCACGCGCCGAGCCTCATGGCGCATCTCGGCCGGCCGCAACAGCGTCTTTGACGGGATGCACGCCCAGTAGGCGCACTCCCCGCCGACGAGCTCTCGCTCGACGAGCGCCGTGCGCAGGCCTCCGGCGTGCAGCCGCTCGGCCGCGACCTCGCCCGCCGGGCCGGCTCCAATCACGACCGCGTCATAGCTCTGTGGCATCGGGGCTCCCCTCGCAGTGGCCGGCTCGGGACCTTAGACGCCCGCGCACACCGACGCGCGGCCGGCCGGTCCGGCGCGCGGCCGGCCGGTCGGCGCGCGTCCCGCCGCCTCAGCGCGCGGCCGAGGTTGCGCGCCGCGGCGTCGAGCGCCGCGATGTCGCTCGTTTTGATCCCGATCGAGCCGATGCGGACCTTGATTTTGCTCGTTGTGATCCCGACCGAGCCGATGCCGACCGCGATGTCGCTCGTTTTGATCCCGATCGAGCCGATGCCGACCGTTTCGACCCTGCGGCCGGGGCCCGACGTCGTGCCGGTTTGGCCGGCGCGCGCGAGGGCCGCTTGCGCCTTTTTGCAGCTCCCGCGCGCTGGGAGCGAGGCACCTCGGCTGTGACGACGGCGCCCGCCATGCGCGGGATCTCCTTCTCCAGGAACGAGCGCATCCGCTCCTCCTCGCGCAGGATCGCGCGTGCTAGCTTCGCGGTGTCGCGATCGCCGAGCGCCTCGGCGACCGAGATGATCGCGGAGTAGGTCGCGATCTCCTGGGCCTCGGAGGCATACTCGGTCTTGGCGTTCTTGAGCTGCTTCTCCTCCGCGCCCGTGCCGCGCAGTGCGTGCAGCGGTCCCTGGGCGAACGCGACGGCGCGCTGGGCGCCGGCGACGGCCGTCTGGGCGACCTCGCCGAGGGCGTCGGGGCCGGGAAGGTCGATCGTCTCGGCCGCGCCGCCGAGCTGTTTGATGCGTTTGGACACCTCGCGCCCGTGGCGCTTGGTCTCGGTGAGATGGTCCCGCAGGCGCTTCTTGTACGCGGCGCGGCTCGCCAGCCCGATGTGGGCCTGGAGGGCAACCTCGAGTCGCCGCTCGGTGCCATAGGCCTCGTTGAGATACTGGATCAGCTTCGAAGTTCCGACTGGAAGTTCGGGCACATTCGCTCCTTCTCATCGATATCGGTTGAAGGGGGACTACCCGCAAGCGCGGCCAATTCACATCTCGCCGGTAACCGCTCTCCGGCGGGCGGGTAAGATCGGCGCTCCCGCGACCAGCGACACGCCGAACGTCATGCCACGCCTACCCTCCGTCGACCCCGCCAGCGCACCCGACTCGGTCCGGGAGATCCTCGCGAACACCCCGCTGAGCCTGCATGGAATGGTCGCCCACGCCGAGAGCGCATTCGAACCGTGGCTGAAATACAGCAATACGCTGCTGCGGCGGCTCGAGCTCGACCCGCTCCTGCGCGAGTTCGCGATCCTGCAGGTCGCCCACCTCGTGGACTCTCGCTACGAGTGGGTTCAGCACGAGGTGATCGCCCGGGCTGTCGGCGCGAGTGCCGAGCAGGTGGCCGCGATCGAGGCCGATCGCCAGGCCGATCCGAGCCTGACCGACGAGCAGGCCCTCGTCCTGCGCTTCGCGCGCGAGGTGATCCTCGATGGCGCCGCGAGCGAGGAGGCGGTGGCGGAGCTGGATGCTCGTCTCGGCGCGCGACAGGTGATCGAGCTGCTGCTCGTGATTGGCCATTACATGGCGATCGCCCGGCTGATCGCCTCCACGGGCCTGGAGCCCGACCCGCCGATCATGGCCGATTTGCTGCCGCGCGATTTCGGCCGATGAGCTCTCGCGCCGCGGAGGGGGCGAGCCCGGCGGACGGCGAGGGCCGGCTCGCCGGCAAGATCGCGATCGTGACCGGCGCCGGGCAGACATCCGGGCAGAACATCGGCAACGGGCGGGCGACGGCGATCCTGTTCGCGCGCGAGGGCGCGAGCGTGGCGCTGGTCGACCGTGAGCGGTCCTCCGCCGAGGTGACCGCCCGCGAGATCGAGGCGGCCGGCGGCGAGGCGATCGTCATCACCGGCGACGTCGGCGTCGAGGAGGACTGCAGAGCCGCCGTCGCCGCGTGCGTGGAGGGGTTTGGGGGACTTGACATCGTCCATCACAACGTCGGGATCGGCACCGGCGACGGTTGGTGTGAGGGGATCGATCTGGAGGCCTGGGAGCTGATCATGCGCGTCAACGCGGGCGGCCCATTGCTGATCGCGAAGGCGGCGCTGCCCGTGTTGCGCGAGCAGGGTCACGGCGTCATCACCAACGTCTCCTCGATCGCCGCGCTCGTCGCGGGGGTCGCGCCGATGAGCAACCCACCGCATGCCTACAAGATGTCCAAGGCAGCGCTCAACGCGCTCACGGTCTCGCTCGCGCAGGCCTATGCGCAACACGGGATCCGCGTCAACGCGATCCTCCCCGGCCTGATCGACACGCCGATGGGCGTCGATGCGGTCGCACGCACGCTCAAAATCCCGCGCGAGGACTACGCGGCCAGGCGGGACGCCAGCGTGCCGCTGAAGGGCGGCATGGGCACGGCCTGGGACGTCGCCAACGCCGCCGTGTTCCTGGCCTCCGATGAGGCCAGCTTCATAACCGGCGTACTGCTCGCGGTCGACGGCGGCCAGTCGAGCCGCGTCGGCTGACGCGCTTCAGCCGCACAGCGTGATCAGCTCGTCGCGGACGCGTCGGTGCGGGTGTCATGCTGCAGCGAATGGCGAGCCCGGACCCGAAGGGGGCGCGAGCGCCCACCGGCCCGACGATCGATGAGCTCCTGATCGCCGATCAGCCCGAGCGCTGGGCTGAGCTCGGCTTCGCCGTCGCGGACGGGTGCTGTCAGCTCGGAGCGGTCCGGCTGCGACTGGCCGGCCGTGACACCGGCCGCGGCATTCTCGGGTGGTCGCTGCGCGCGATCGCCTCCGAGCAGCTCGACGGTCTCCCGACGACGCGCTCGAGCTCGCCGTCGCCGGCGCCGGCGGGGGCGCACCCGAACGGGGTGCTCGCGATCGATCACGTCGTGGCGATGTCGCCCGCCCTCGAGCGCAGCGTGCAGGCGCTGCAGGCGGCCGGCCTGGACCTCCGCAGGATCCGCGAGCAGCCGACGCCCGCAGGCGCGCCGCGTCAGGCGTTCTTCCGTTTGGGGGCTGAGATCCTCGAGGTCGTCCAGCAGCCGGACGGCGCCGTCGCCGAGGGCGGTGGACACGATCGGCCGGCGCGCCTGTGGGGTCTCGCATTCATCGTCGAGGACCTCGACCGCACGGTCGCCGAGTTGGCTCCGCACGTCGGCTCGGTGCGCCCGGCGGTGCAGCCCGGCCGGCGGATCGCGACGCTGCGACGCTCGGCCGGCCTCGCGGTCCCGGTCGCCCTGATGACGCCGCGTCCCCAGAGCGCCTGAGCTCCGTGGGGCGCGATCAGCGCGTTGGGGGCGTACGCTTTCCCTGCAAGCGGACCGCACGTGGCCAATCGAAAGGACGCATCTCATGAGCTGGGACTTCTCCACCGATCCCGACTTCCAGGAGCAGCTCGACTGGATGGGCGAGTTCGTCCGTCGTGAGATCTGGCCGCTCGAGACGATCTGGCACGAGCTCGGGCTCGACGGGCTGGGGGAGGCGATCGCGCCGCTTCAGGAGGAGGTCAAGGGCCGCGGGCTGTGGGCGACGCACCTGCCGCCGGAGCTTGGCGGGCAGGGGATGGGTCAGGTGCGCCTCGGGCTGATGCACGAGATCCTCGGCACGTCCCCGATCGCGCCGCTCGCGTTCGGCAACGCCGCGCCCGACTCGGGCAACTCGGAGATCCTCGCGCTGGCCGGCACGCCGGAGCAGAAGGACCGCTGGCTGCATCCGCTGCTCGCGGGCGACCTGCGCAGCGCCTTCAGCATGACCGAGCCGGACACGCCCGGATCGGATCCGACCCAGCTTCGCACCAGCGCGGTCCGCGACGGCGAGCAGTGGGTGATCGACGGGCACAAGTGGTTCTCCTCGAACGGGTCGATCGCCGACTTCCTGATCGTGATGGCGGTCACCGATCCCGACGCGCGTCCCTCCCAGCGGGCGTCGATGTTCATCGTGCCGCGCGACACGCCCGGCGTCGAGATCCTCCGGGATGTACCGACGATGGAGCACCCGTGGGAGCAGTTCGGCGGCTACGGCGGCCACGCGGAGATCATCTACGAGGATGTCCGCGTGCCGGCAGACGCCCTGCTCGGCAGCGAGGGGGGCGGGTTCGTGCTCGCCCAGCAGCGCCTCGGCCCCGGTCGCATCCACCACTGCATGCGCTGGCTCGGCGTCGCGCGGCGGGCCTTCGACATGATGTGCGAGCGCGCCACCTACCGCCAGGCGCACGGCTCCGTGCTGGCCGAGAAGCAGACCGTGCAGAACTGGATCGCCGACAGCGCGGCGGAGATGCAGGCGGCTCGCCTGATGACGCTGCACGCGGCCTGGGTGATGGACAATGAGGGCGCGCGCGCCGCGATGGTCGACGTCGCGCTGATCAAGTTCTACGGCGCGAAGGTCCTCCACGATGTCGTCGACCGGGCCCTCCAGGTCCACGGCTCACTCGGCTACTCAACCGACCTACCGCTCGAGCAGATGTACCGCTTCGCGCGCGCCGCGCGGATCTACGACGGCCCCGACGAGGTCCACCGGCAGACCGTCGCCCGCCGCATCCTGAACGGCTACCAGCCGCCGGTCGACGAGATCCCTTCCGAGCATCTCCCGACCCGCCGCGCGGAGGCGCGCGAGCGCTTTGCGCACCTGCTCGGCGCGCTGACCGCCAACGACTAGGAAGCGCCCGTCGCTTCCGACGCGCCCGCGACCGACGCGTCGGTTCCCGCACGCCGCGGCGGCTGGTTGAGGTTCCACTCCACCCAGGCCAGGCCGGCGCGGCCGTCGGCGCAGCGGATGCGACAGATCGCGCGCGGGAAGTTTGAGACCCGCCCGTCGCGCGCGAGCAGCAGCAGCGGGGCGAAGGCGAGCGGATCGACTTCGATCTCCAGGCCGGCCGGGAGCAGCGACAGCCGGGCGGAGCTGATCAGGCCGTCGGCCGCCACCCGCTCTGAGGCTACGACGCCGTCGAGCTCGAGGAGCTCGCCGTCGGGAGGCTGAACGTAGCCGGCGCCGATCCTCGGGGCGTCGGGCAGGCGCAGCTCCACGGCGTGCAGATGGGTGCCGTCATCGAGATGCCCTGCGCTCCATACCCAGTCCATCGACCACCAGTCTCGGGTTCCCCAGGAGTGGTCGCGCTGGCCGACCGCGCCGCGCAGCTCGAGCAGCTCCTCGCCCACCTTGATCGTGCCCGCGACGCGGCAGGGGATCTCATAGCGGGTGGTCAGCCGGTAGGCGTAGGGCACGCCGGCCGTCTCCCAGCGCAGCCGAAGCGCGACCGGTATCTCGTATCCGGGTTCGTCACGCAGTAGCTCGGCCGGGTCCGCGTGCGCCTCGCCGACCCCATCGAGCTCGACATCGAAGCGCTCGAGCGGATGCTCACAGCGATGCGTCGCGCGCAGCGCCTCCGTCTCGATCCGCAGGCTCCCGTCGTCCGGCAGCGGGGCGGCGAAGTCGATCACCGCAACCGTCGGCCGACCAGGACCGCACACCAGCGCCGTGTACCAACACGCGCCGAGGTTTGGATACAGGCCGATCCGCAGCCAAACGCCGATGCTGCCGTCGGCCGCGATCGCGTCGAAGTACCAGCTCTCGTTCCACAGCTCCTCCGGAGCGGACGCGTGCGGCCCCTCATCCTCGGGCGCGGGCCGCAGGGGCGCGGCGGGCGCGGCCGGGGCGGCGGGGAGCAGCTCCTCGGCGGCGAGGTCGAGCGCCTGTTGGCTGTGGCGGGCGAGCATCGCCATGAACATCTCATCGCCGCGCTCGGTTCGCTCGACGAGCATCGAGGCGACGATCGCCATCAGGATCCCCGCGAACGTCAATCGTCGGTACTCAGACCAGCAATCCTCGAACTCGATTCCCTCGACCCCGTGCCCGAGCAGCGCGTCGAAGTACTCGCCGAACAGCTCGCGCTCGTGTGCGCGGCGGTCGTCGATCTCGAGCCCGCTTCCGATGAAGTACGCGGCGTCGGTCATCGCGCCGCCCCAAGCGACCGTCTGCCAATCGACGACCGTCAGCGGCCGCGGGCTTCCCGGCGCCCCGAACAGCATGTTGTCGAGGCGGAAGTCGCCGTGGACGAGTCCGAGCGGCGGACGCCGCTCGGCCAGCCAGCCGTCGAGTCGCGCGACGAACCGCTCGCACAGCGCGCTGTGCTCGGGCGCGATGCGATCGCCGTAGCGCTCGAGGAATCCGGGCAGCAGTTGCGAGACCAGGGCCTGGCTGACGACCGTGCTCTGGTTGAGCCAGTCGGTTGCGGCGAGCGTCGGATCGCCGAGCACCGGAGCGTGCAGCCGGGCGAGCTCGCGCATCGCAAGGCGCGCCTGCTCGACCGAGCAGCCGGCGATCTGATCGCCCTGCTCGGCGGGCGCCACGTCCTCGAGCAGCAGCGTGAACCAGCCGTCGCTCTCGTCGAAGCGCGCGAGGCGGCAGGCGGCGAGCGGGCCGCCGATGCGGGGAGCGAGCTCGCCGTAGAAGCGGATCTCACGCGCATAGATGCCAAGCCCGACGCCCGTGGCCCGGCTCGCGGCGTCGGAGGCGGCGAGCTTGATGACGATCGTCGCGGGACCCGTCGGCTCGGGATCGGCGTAGGTGAGGGCGATCCGATGGCTCTCGCTCATCTGACCCGTCCCAATCGGCGCGTGTGTGAACGATGCGACAGGCCCGCTTGCCAGCGCATCCGCGAGCCAGGCGGCGTCGAGGTCGTCCAATCTGCGGAGGATCCGCAAGGACGAGGAGGGCACTACTCGCCGCCGCTCCGTTCGGGCGGAGCGGCGGCGTCCATCAGCTGCTTCTTGCTACCGACGGTGAGCGCCTCGGCTCATTGGCAGAGCGGGTTATATGGCACGCCCCGACACGGGTTGGGCATCGTCGGCTGGGCCGGCGGGGGCGGTTGCGGTGTCGGGGTCCTCGCTTCCGACTGCGCCTGCAGTTCGAGGATGTAGTTGATCTCCCCGAATTCTTCGGGGTTCGGTGTCGTGCTGTTCTGGCAGCCCCAGGTTCCTTCGACGTTCGCCGGGTATGTCGCCGCCGTGAACGAGTTGCCGGAGACGCAGTCGTTGGTCGATTTCATCTGACCGAACAGGCCTCCCTCCATCGCCAGGTCGCCGGCGTATTCTCGCCGCCCGTGCCGTTGCCGGAGAACACGTTGTCGCTGATTCGGTTGCCCGCGAACTGGAAGTAGATCGTTTCCGGTCCGGGCGGGAACGGGTTCGGGTACTCGAACCCGAACACGCCGACGTTGGGGTTGTTCTTGATCGTGTTTTTTTCGATCGAGGTCGGCATACACACCCGGGAGCTCGACGCCGACGCCCCACGGGGCAGCCTCGCTGGAGGAGTTCCCCGGCGCGTTGATGTTGTTGTTTTCTTCGACCACGTTGTTGCGGAATATCGTGCACCGTTCGATTTCCGTCGTTTTGAACGTCGGCGTGGCGCTGTGGTTCATGCCGGAGTTGCAGGCGCCATCCTGCGGCGGCGGGGGATCGCCCGGGTTTTCCGAGTTCGGCGCCCAGCCGACGCCGTTGTGGCTGAACACCGAGTTTTCAATCAGCAGTTTCCCGCCCGCGTTCGAGCCGGAGTAGCCCAAGGCGTTGTTTTCCATCACCACGTTGAACACGCGCGCCTTGCAGTTGCGACACGCGCCGATGTACAGGCCGGAGTCGTTGAAGCCCGACGCGTAGGAGTTTTCCAGCGAGCCGGTCACGGCGTTTGATGCAAACAGGCCATATCCGCCGTTGAGTTCGTCGTCATAGGCGGTCAGGTAGTTCCCGCGCCAGTTGTGCTCCCCGATCACGCCCGAGCCGTCGCCGCCGTTCCACCAGATCTCGTTTCCGCCCGGGCCGTTCGCCGATGGCCGGTCGAAGTTGCGCACGGTGAGGTTTTCGACCGAGACACCGCTCGTTTTGAGGACTTCGATGCCGTTGCGTCCTTCGGGTTTGGAGATGTGCTGGCCGTCGACGATGACCGAGTTGCGGTCCATCCCGCGGATTTTGATCCCGGGGTGTTCGCCGGTGACCTTCACTTCTTCGTCGTAGACGCCGGGTTCGATCAGCACCCAGTCGCCACGGACGGTCGCGTTCACGGCTTCCTGAATCGTCGTGAAGTAGTGCACGTTCGGCGGGATTTTGACGTTCGGCGGTGGGCCCTGGCGGACGATGTTCACGTGATGCGCCGAGGCGACGCTTGCGGCCGCGCCGAACGCGACGAGCACGAGCGGGATTGCCACGACACGGAGCGATCTGATCAAGCTGGCCCTCGAAGACATCTTGTCGTCCCCTCTCCTGGATGTGGGGGTGCTGATCCTCGGCGAGCGACTGAGCCGTTGCTCACGCCCTCGTGCGTGCGGCTTGCGGTTCGCCTCCTCGGCGACGCGTTTGCTCCAGTCCGCGGGTCGACCCCGGGTTTGCGGCGATTCTATACGCGGCGCGACGTCGACGGCGCGCCGACGGAGTACAGCCGCTCTAGGCGGGGTACAGCCGCCCTAAACGGCGACGGGCGAGTGCTCGCCCTTGGCCTTGTCGTCGTACATCGCCGCGTCGGCGCGTCTCACGAGCTCCTTCACGGTGCGGCCGTCCTCGGGCCAGATGCCGCCGCCGACGCTCGCGGTGACCGAGACGGTGATGTCGCCGAGCTCGAACGGCTCGAGGAACGCGCTTCGCACCCGCCGCTCGGCGGCGCGGACCTGATCGCGCTCGTCGACGCCGCAGAGGATCACCGCGAACTCGTCGCCGCCCAGCCGCGCGACCTGATCGCTGCCGCGGGCGATGGCGTCGAGGCGAGCGCCCGCTTTGCGGATCAGCTCGTCCCCGGCCTCGTGCCCGTAGGCGTCGTTGACGTGCTTGAAGTCATCGAGGTCCACGAACAGCAGGCCCACGTGGCCGTCCTCGGGGCTGACGGAGCCGAGCGTGGTGTCGATCTGCTGGCGGAAGCCGGCCCGGTTCAACAGCCCGGTCAGCCCGTCGTGACTCGCCTTGTGGCGCAGTTTGTCCACGAGCTGCCCGTTCTGGATCGCCGTCGCGGCGAGCGACGCCACACCCGTTAGCCGTTGCACGAGCTCGTCGTCGCGGCGCAGCCGCTCCGGGCGCTCGGCGACCGAGACGGTGAGCGTGCCGAGGAAGACTTCGCGGGCGACGATCGGAACGACCACGAGCGTGACGACTTCCAGCCTCGCCATCAGCTGGCGGATGTAGGGGTCCTCGGTCGCCGTGTCAAAGAACTGCGGCTCCGGGACGGCGATCATCTGGCGCAGGTAGGGGGTGTCCTCGGGCGATATCCCCAGGTTCTCCATAAAGGCGGACTGCTCGCGCGTCCGCCCCCAGGCGGCGAGCGAGGAGAGGTGCTGCTCGACGTGGTCCCACAGCCACACGCCGACTCGATCGCAGTCCACGACGTCGGGGACGGCGGCGGCGAGGCGCTCCGCCACCTCCAAGCTCGTGCCGGCCTGCGCGAGGGCGTGGGAGAGCGACAGCAGCGCGCTCACCTGTTCGTGGCGCTGCGCGGACTCCTGCAGGGCGGTCGCTATGTCGAGCACCGCGGCGGCGTGCTTCGCATACAGGCTGAGCAGCTCCTTTTCCTGCGGGAAGAATGCGACCTCGCCCGGGTAGCGGGCGATCAGGTGTCCGTAGCGGCGACGGCTCGAGGCGACCTCCACCGACAGCGTCGAGTCGCCGTCGGGCGCTTCGTCGGCGAGCGTCGCGTGGACGAGCAGCTCTGCCTTGCGCCGGTCGATGCCGTGGCGATAGACCTGCAGCTCGGCGTCCGGAGCGGTACGCACCGCGAGGATATGGCTCGGAGCGCGGACGGCGTTGGCTGCCCGCTCGACGATCCGGCGCAGCACCGTGTCGAGATCCTCGGTCGAGATCAGGTCGCCGGCGGTCGCGTAGGCGCTGTGGAGCCGTTCGGACATCGCGACCATCTGCGCCTCCAATGCCGTCACCCGCTGCTGGGGATCGGCCGCTTCGGCGGCGAGCTCGGCGTCCCAGGTAACCGTGTAAAGGCACTGCTTGTCTCCGCGCACCTGGCATTCGGTCTCCTCGACGCGGGCGAGGGGAAGTCCGAACAGGATCGGGGTTCCGGACATCAGACCCGTGGCCCAGTCGCAGTGCAGCCGCCCGCGCTGGAATCCCTCGCGCGCGAGGGCGCGGACGACGGCGTGGCCGGGACTGGCCTCGAGCGTGTCCATCTTGGTGACCGCGCTGAGCCTGGCCGCCGTTTGGGCGACCGCCTTCAGCACCGCCTCGGTCGAGCCGAGCGAGCGCAGCACCGTCGCAACCTGGGTGCCGGCGTGCTGGCGCAGTGTCTGCTCGCCGACTCGCCGGGCGAACCGCTCATCGCCTGTCTGCTTCACGCCTGCGGCGAGCAGAGCGGTGGCCTCGTTGAGCGAGACCCAGTTGTCGACGTTTTCGAGGTAGGCGACCTCGCGCTTGGTCTGTGAGAGCGCGAGCAGCTCCGTGACCGCAGCCTCGCCCCCTTCGCTGCGGATCAGCCGCAACACGACGCTCGTCATCGAGCACGAGACCTCGCGCTCGGCGTCCTGCGGTTCCGCCGCGACCTCACGCGACGGGTCTGCCTGGATGGCCTCGTCTGAGCCAGCTTCCGCCCGCATGGGCACATGGTCGGACATCCGCGGTGCGCTCTTGAGCATTCGCCGCCATGTTCCACGCTTGCACTATCCGGCCGGTCCCGGCGCCCATAGGGGCGCTGCGGGAGCACGACCGCGGGAAAGCGACTATGTTCCAATCGCGCTTGGACACAGACACTTGGAAGGGAGCAGCGATGGGCTACACAGCGAAGCGAATTGACGAGATGGAGGCGATCTACAACGGATCCTTCCGGCGCGCGGGCGCCGAGCTGGGGGTCGAGTCGTTCGGGCTGCAGGTGTTCGACATGCCCCCCAACTTCGACGGCTATCCCGAGCACGATCACTCCGAAGATGGCCAGGAGGAGGTCTACGTCGTGCTGAGCGGCGGGGGCGAGATCGAGATCGACGGCGAGCGCGTGGCGGTCGACCGCGAGCGGATCGTCCGCGTCCCGGCGGGAACCAAGCGCAGGGTGCTCCCCGGCGCGGAAGGAATTCGCGTGCTCGCGCTGGGCGGCGTTCCGGGCAAGCTGTATGAGCGCCCCGACCCGTTCAAGCTCGGCGCGCCCGACCCGGCGGTCGCGGCCTAGCAGGCAGGGAGCCCGGGAGCATTCGCCGCCCATGGCCCCGGAGTCGGGCGCGAGGCCGTCCGTCGTGCCCGCGGGCGGCGGTGATCCGCTGTGGTTTCTCGGCACGTTCATGCGTGTCAAGCTCGACGGCGCTCAGACCGATGGACGTCTGGGCGTCTTCGATGGAGTCCTCCCACGGGGCGCAGCGCCGCCGCTTCACTCCCACCCGCAGGATGAGACCTTCTACATCCTCGACGGCGAGGTGACGATCTGGATCGTCGAGGCCGAGCACGTCGGCGGCGAGCAGGAGCAGCCGCCCGCGTGGGTGGCCGAGCGCGCGCGCCGATGCGGCCCGGGTGCCGTCACATACGCTCCCGGCGGAACGCCGCACTCCTTTCGCGTCGAGTCCGACACCGCGCGGATGCTGGTGCTCAGCACGCCGGCTGGAATCGAGCAGTACGCTCGCGCGCTGTCCGAGCCCGCACAGTGGCCCTGGCTACCGCCACCCGCGGACGGCCCGCGCGTGCCCGCCGAGCGGATGGAGGCCGTTGAGCGCGAGCTCGGCATGGTGCGCCACGGGCCACCGCCACCGCCGCTCGGCCAGCCCCCGGACTAGAGGCCCGTGGCGCCTCGGCGCCCGGGGGCGCCCGCCGCGCCTCAGCGCTCGCCGGCGCCGCGGCGCAAGAGCAGCAGATACCAGGCGACGATGACGATCAGCACGCCCAGCGGCAGGACCAGCGAAAGGATCGAGCCGGTGAGGAAGTGGGTGGCGATCGGGATCGTGATCTCGGGCATCTGTCCTCCTGGTTCCTTTAGTGCTCGCCCGCCAGTCGGGTTACCCGGGCCGGCGCGGGCGCCGACGGCGAGAGCCAGCGGTGGACGTAGGCGAACATGACGATCAGGAAGGTGATCGAGCCCGGCACCCACATGATGCCGGCGGCGAGTTGCTGATCGGCCAGCGCCGAGAGCCCGCCCGGCCGCGTGGCCTCGTGGGCGTAGTGCGCGTACAGGGGATGCGGGGCGAGCGCGAGCACGACGGCCAGGATCCAGCTGACGACCATCGCGCCGATGAGGTAGACGACGCGCTGCAGCGGGACCAGCCGCGCGTGCAGCGGCGGCGAGGGCAGCACCTGCTTCCAGAACAGCAGCGCCGTGGAGAAGAACAGCGTGTGCTCGAGCGCGTGCACCGCGATCGAGCGCAGCGTCGCGTCGAACAGCGCCGGGACGTGCCACACGAGCAGGACGCCCGAGAACAGCACGAAGCTCGGCAGCGGGCGCCCGAGGGTTCGGCTCAGGGCACGAAGCGGCGCCGCGCGCCGTCCCTGGCCGAGGCCGTGGCCGAGCCACTGACGCGCGCCGAGCGGGAGCGAGCGCCACAGGCGAATCCACGGGCGGGCCAGGACGATCAGCGGCGGGGCGACGACGAGCAGCAACACGTGCTGGAGCATGTGCGCCCAGAAGAGCTGTCCGCTGAGAGCGTCCAGCGGCGAGTCCAGAGCGAGCACGAGGGTGGTCAGGCCGGCGTAGAAGGAAACGGTTCGCCAGCGCCGCTCTCGCCGGGTGCGCTCGGGGGCGACGGTGCGGCGGTCGCCGATCCGGTACAGGATTCCAACGAGGATCACCGCCACCAGCGGCGGATCGAATGACCAATCCCAGAAGCCCGGCGTCGCTGCTGCCGCGCCCAGCACTACAGGATGTACAGCGTCACGTAGGCGACCACGCCGAGCGCGGCCAGATAGGCCCAGAAGAACACGCAAGCGTCCAATCCGGGGGCGATCAGCCGGTCCGGATCGGCGATGTCGCCGTGGGCGTGCGCGGGCGCGCGACGCGCGCGCAACTCGGTCGCGATCTGGGTCTCGAGCCAGTACATCGTGCAGAGCACCGCGATCGCGTAGAACGCGCTCCAGGCGCAGAACACGCTCGCGTACCCGCCATCGGTGGGACCGAATTTCTGGGAGGTGAACTCGATGCACTGCAGGCAGACAGCCGCCAGACCGAGCACGAGCGAGCCGATCGCGGGAGCGGACCAGTTGTGCGACTGGCGCTTCATCCGGCGCCCGGCGAGGACCGCGAGCACGGCGCTGATCAGCACGCACGCGATCAGCGCCGCGCCGAGACCCTGGACGGGCTTGATGTGGTGATGGGCCGGGTTCGTCGCGGGGTGCCACAGGCCGCTCTCGTTGAGCGAGCGCAGGTAGAAGTAGGCGAACACGAATGCCAGGAAGAAGAACGTCGAGGCGCCCGCGAGCAGGCGGCCGGCGACATACAGCCCGCGCGCGGCGACGTCCGGCGGCTCGGGCGGGATCTCCACCCCGAGCGGCACGGGCGGGATCAACTTGCCCAGGGGCTGCTCTTCGGCGGAGGGCATGCTCAGGCCCCCGCCGGCGCCGGCTCGGCCCCGGCGATCGGAACCGGCGTGCCGTAGTCATAGGGATCGGAGTCGATCACGGGGATCTGCTCGAAGTTGTTCACGGGCACCGGCGTGGGCACCTGCCACTCCAGCGACTTCGAGCGCCACGGGTTCGACTCCGCGCGCAGGCGGACGAAGATCAGCGAGTAGACGGCGTTCACGAGGAAGATCAGCATCGAGAGCCCCAGCACGAACGCCGAGATCGACACCCACGTGTTCAACCCCTGCAGGTTCGGGGCGTAGCTGCTCACACGCCTGGGCATGCCCTTCATGCCGAGCACGAACAGCGGCAGGAAGGTCGAGTTGAACGCCACGAACATCAGCCAGAAGTGGGCTTTGGCCAGGCGCTCGTTGAAGCGCAGCCCGGTCATCTTCGGCACCCAGTAGTAGATCGCGGCGAAGAACGTGAAGATCAGCCCGCCCATGATCGTGTAGTGGAAGTGGGCCATCACGAAGAAGCTGCCGTGCGTGTCGGTGTCGCTCGGCGTGTCCGACAGGAACACCCCCGACAGGCCGCCGATCAGGAAGTTGAACGCCCATGCCATGCAGAACAGCATCGGCACGGAGAACGTACTTCGGGCCTTCCACAGCGTGCCCATCACGCACAGGAAGATGAACCCGGTCGGGATCGAGATGATCTCCGTCGAGAGCATGTAGAACGGGCGCAAATCGGCGTTGATCCCGCTCACGAACAGGTGGTGCTGCCAGACAAAGAAGCTCAACAGCGTTACGCCCAGCATGCCGGAGACGGCCAGCCGGTAGCCCCACAGCGGCTTGCGGGTGAACACGGGCAAGAGCTCGAGCACGATGCCGAATCCAGGCAGCGCGAGGACGTAGACCTCGGGGTGGCCGAAGAACCAGAACAGGTTCTGGAACAGGTACGGGGTGCCACCACCGCCGACGACGAAGAACGACGTGTTGATCGTGCGGTCGAGCGCCGCCATCGCCAGCGTCGCGATCAGCACCGGCGCCGCAAGCACCATCAGCACCGAGGTAGCCAGCACGGCCCAGACGAAGATCGGCAGGCGCGAGAACGTCAGCCCGGGGGCGCGCAGGGTGACGATCGTGGCGATCATGTTCAACCCCAACAGCGCCATCGAGACCCCGACCAGCGCGAAGAAGCAGATGTAGGAGTCCATGCCCATCACGGCCTGGTCGTTGAGCGGCTCATACCCGGTCCAACCGGTCGGAAAGCCGCCGAAGAAGATCGTCGAGGTCAGGATGAACCCGGCGGCCATCAACAGCCAGAACGTCAGCGCCTCGATCCGCGGAAACGCCATCCGCCGGGCGCCGATCATGATCGGGACGAAGTAGTTGGCGAACGGGCCGAGGATGCCCGAGGTCATCATCCCCATCATCATCGTGCCGTGCATGCCCACCAGGGACAGGTATTGATTGGGGCCGAACGCGGTCGGAGTCGGGTGCAGGAGCTCGGTGCGGATCAGCATCGCGTTCAGGCCGCCGACGAAGAAGAAGACCCCGATCCCGACCATGTACTGCATGCCGACGACCTTGTGGTCGGTGCACAGGCCGAAGTAGCGGCCGATTCCCTCGTGCTCCTTCTCGCGCAGCGACGCGGGGCGACCGAGCAGGCGCGAGACGGGATAGTTGGCGAACCCGAGCCCGATCAGGAAGCCGACCACGCCGAACAGGTACGCGAGCAGCAGCGCGACGTCGTTCTCGTCGGTTTTCGCCTGGAATTCAAAGCTTTTACCGGAGATCTGGTGGCCGATGAACCACCCCAGGTAGTAGCCGCCGACGCCGAGCAGAACCGCGCTCAGCAGGTTGAACCCGATCAGCCGCCGCCACAGCGGGCGGGACGGCATCGCGGGGGTGTGGGCTGCTGCGATTGCGTTCATCCGCCACGCCTCGTCGGTTCGGGGATATATGTCTTGCTGTACGGGGGTAGGACTTTGTGCGCCGGGTCGAATGTGAGCTGCTCCTGATGGATCCAGGTCGCGAATGCGCTCGAGCTCACGACGTGGCCGTGGTCGAACATCGCGCCGTGCCAGATCCCGCACAGCTCGGCGCAGCGGATTTCAAACGTCTGTTCGTGCGTCGGCTTGACGAACACGATGTTGTCGACGTTGGGGTTCGCGTCCGCCTTGACGCCGAGCTGGAAGGCCCAGAACGAGTGGATCACGTCCAGCGAGGTGACGTGCAGTTCGACCATCTGGTTCACCGGCAGCTCCAGGTGCGGCGTCTCGATGCCGCCGTAGGTCGGGTAGCGATACGTGAACGCCCACTGCTGCGCGATCACCTGCACCGGCAGCTTCGGGCCGCTCGGGACGACCAGCGGCGAGGGCCCGCCGCCCGAGCCGGCGCCGTCTTCCTCCAGGCGAACCGTTCCGTAGACGGCCAGCGAGAGCACGAGCGCCGAGGTGATCACTATCCAGGTGGTCTGCAGTCGCGGGTTGCCGCGCACGGCGGGACCTTCGAGCGCGGCCCCCTGGGGCTGGCGGAAGTAGATGATCGCGTAGATCAGGTAGATCACGACGAGCAGCAGCACCGGCGTCGCCATCGCGAGCAGCACTGTGTTGTCGGTGACGTGACCCGAGGCCTGTTCGGAGCCGTTCCCGGGCGGCAGGATCGGGCCGAGCAGGACGATCACCAGCGGCGTGGCGATCAGCGTCGCCACCACCCAGATCGTGCCGAACCGGCGTGCGTGATTGCGCTCAGCCATATCTAGACGACGTCGAGGAAGCCATCCATGTAGCCGAGGGTCTGCATCGGTCCGCCGTTGCCCGTGAGCGATCCCGCAGCGCAGGGAACGAAGCACTGCCAGCGGTAGCGCCCCTTCTTGCCCGTGCGGATCGTGAAGTTGATCGTGCGATGGCCGCTCGAGAGCTCACACGGCGCGAATTCGCAGGCGCTCTTTTCTTGAGCTTCGGTGATGCCCGGAAGCGGCACGAACACGCCGAGTTCGGGCACCGCGAACGTGTGCGAGGCTTCTTCGGGGTTGATCGAGCCGACGGGCTTGCCGTCGACCGTCTCGGTTCCGCCGACCGTCCCCTGCGGCTGGGACAGGAACGGATTGCGAAGGCCGGTGGGCGAGTCGAACTGATAGATCGTGATGTGTATGAGCGAGTTGGCCGGCACCGAGAAGACGGTGCTGCGCACCCACTGGCCGCGGCTCTGCACGAGGTAGGAGACCCAGTCGGGATGCGACGGGCTGTATTTCGGACCGACCGCGGCCACCGTCTCCAGCGTCAGCTGGGTGCTCGGCCCCGCGGCAGTGGTCGTGGAGACGCCCGCGACCGTCTTGGGGAAGCTCGACGCCCACGTCGCGACGTACAGGCCGATCAGTACTCCGAGCACCGCCACGGCGGCACCGACGCCCAATAGCTTCTTCACGAACAGGGTCACGGCCGATCCTCGCTCACCCTTGCTGGCTCTCCAACCGACGGTGAGTCTATACCCGGAAGCAGCCGCCAAGCAATCCCCCCCAAAGCCATTTTCTTGCGCGCTCGTGCCGGTCGGTTTCGCCGGCCCCGGTCGGGCGCCCGTCGGCCTCCTAGGACAGGTGTCCAGAAAATCTCGAAGGATTGACGGGATTTGGCTTGTCGTCCGAAAAGAACGACATGGAATGCCCGAAAGGTGCAGATACCGCGACCGGATCTCGGCCCTTTGGGAAGAGCAAAGGGGAGGCTGACATGCAAGCTTTTCAAGCAGACCCGATGGCTTGTGTATGGACGGGCTACCGGTCAAACGTCTGCCCGTGCGCCGCGCGGATTCCCGCGGCAGTGGTGACGGCCGCATGGGCCAACGAGCTCGAGCGATCGGGCGTACGCGAGGATCGCTTCTTCCGCTTTGAGTGGCAGGACGGCGCATGGCTCGCCTACGGACTCAAGGAGGGCGGCGTTCGGGGCGTCTACTGCCCCGCGCACGGCGCAGAACGCGAAGAGCACTCGTTCGTCGCCGATTCCCGCGGCAGCAATCAGGCGGCCGAGCAAGCTCTGTACGCCTGACCGATCCGCCGAGGCCGCGGCACGGGCGACGGGCGGGTCGGACTGCTGCGCAGCCGCATTGTTCGGACCGTCGGCCACCCACCGAGCGCCACGGCCGATTGAGGCGGATACGATCAACGCTTGCCGCCGCAGCGTTCAGACACCGACATCGCAGCGAGGGGGGCGCAGGTCCCGGAGCGCCCGACGCTCGACGGCCTGGAGGCCAAGTGGGCGGCCGCCTGGGAGCGCGACGGGGCCTACGGCTTCGACCGCTCCGCTCCGCGCGAGCGGATCTTCTCGATCGACACGCCCCCGCCGACCGTCAGCGGCTCGCTGCACGTCGGGCACGTGTTCTCCTACACGCACACCGACACGATCGCGCGCTATCAGCGGATGCGCGCCAAAGAGGTCTTCTACCCGATGGGCTGGGACGACAACGGCCTGCCCACCGAGCGCCGCGTGCAGAACCACTTCGGCGTGCGCTGCGACCCGTCGGTCGCCTACGACCCGGACTTCGAGCCGCCGGCCGAGCCCTCGGAGAAGGAGCCGGTGTCGATCTCGCGGCCGAACTTCGTCGAGTTGTGCCTGGCGCTGACCGAGACCGACGAGCGCGCATTCGAGGAGCTGTGGCGCACGCTCGGCCTGTCGGTCGACTGGTCGACGACCTACACGACGATCGGGGCGCTCGCCCAGCGGATCTCCCAGCGCTCGTTCCTGGCGTTGCTCGCGCGCGGTGAGGCATACCAGCTCGAGGCGCCCACGCTGTGGGACGTCGACTTCCAGACGGCGGTTGCGCAGGCAGAGCTCGAGGATCGCGAGCGCCCAGGAGCCATGCACAAGGTCCGCTTTCACCAATCCGGCGAGGCAACCGATCCGTCCCGGAGGGACGGCCATAAAGATTCAGAGGCGGTGATCGAGACGACGCGCCCGGAGCTGATACCCGCCTGCGTGGCGCTGCTTGCCCATCCCGATGACGAGCGCCGGCGCGATCTCGTCGGCACGGAGGTGCTGACGCCGCTGTTCGGCACGCGCGTCCCCGTGCTCACGCACCCGCTCGTCGAGCGCGAGAAGGGGACGGGTCTCGTGATGGTGTGCACTTTCGGCGACTTGACCGACGTGGTCTGGTGGCGCGAGCTCGGTCTCGGCGTTCGCTCGGTGCTCGGCCCCGACGGTCGCCTGGCCGAGGTCCCGTGGGGCTCGCAGGGTTGGGAGTCCGCGGACCTCGCGCGCGCGCGTGAGACCTACGGGGAGCTCCAGGGCAGGACGATCAACCAGGCGCGCCGGCGGATCGTCGAGCTGCTCGAGGAGTCCGGCGATCTGATCGGCAAGCCCACACCCGTGACGCGCGCAGTGAAGTTCTTCGAGAAGGGCGAGCGGCCGGTGGAGATCATCACGAGCCGCCAATGGTTCCTGAAGACGATCGAGCACCACGACACGCTGATCGAGCGCGGGCGCGAGCTCGAGTGGCACCCGCCGTACATGCGCGCGCGCTTTGAGGACTGGGTCAACGGGCTGACCGGCGATTGGTGCATCAGCCGCCAGCGTTTCTTCGGCGTTCCCTTCCCGGTGTGGTATCCGCTCGACGACAGCGGCGGAATCCGTCACGAGTCACCGATAGGAGCGCGCGAGGAGCAGCTGCCCGTGGACCCCTCGACCGACGTGCCGGACGGATACGAACCCGCCCAGCGCGGGCAGCCGAACGGGTTCGCGGGCGATCCGGACGTGATGGACACATGGGCGACCTCCTCGCTCACGCCCCAGATCTGCGGCCAGGCCGGCGAGGATGAGGAGCTGTTCGCGCGTGTGTTCCCGATGGACGTCCGCCCGCAGGCGCACGACATCATCCGGACCTGGCTGTTCTCGACGATCCTGCGCTCGCACCTCGACTACGGCGTGCTGCCGTGGCGCAACGCCGCGATCTCCGGCTGGGTGCTCGACCCCGACCGCAAGAAGATGTCCAAGTCCAAGGGCAACGTCGTCACGCCGATGCACCTGCTCGAGGAGCATGGCGCCGACGCGGTGCGCTACTGGGCCGCCAGCGGGCGTCCGGGCGCGGACACGGCATTCGACGCGCAGCAGATGAAGGTCGGGCGACGGCTCGCCGTGAAGCTGTTGAACGCGTCCAAGTTCGCGCTGACCGACCTGCCGCCGCAGGGCGATGAGCTCTCCCACCCGCTCGACCGGGCGATGATAGGGCGGCTCGCCACCGTCGTGGCCGAGGCCACGGACTGCTTCGAGCGCTACGACTACGCGCGCGCGATGCAGCGCGTCGAGGACTTCTTCTGGTGGTACTGCGACTACTACCTCGAGCTCGTCAAGGGCCGCCGCTACGCCGCACCCGAGGTCGCCGCTTCGGTGAGCCGCGCGCTGCAGATGTCCCTGTCGGTCTTCCAGCGCCTGCTCGCCCCGTTCCTGCCGTTCGTGACCGAGGAGGTGTGGTCGTGGTGGCAGGAGGGCTTCGTGCACCACGCGCCGTGGCCCGACGCCGAGGAGCTTCGCGCGGAGGTTTCAGCGGGCGAGGGCCAGGGTGACGGCGGGGCACAGGGCGGGGCCGACGCACGGGCCGCGGAGGACATCGCGCTCGCGGTGGCCGCGGATGTGCTGCGGGAGGTGCGCAAGGCCAAGTCCGAGGCCCGCCGGCCGATGCGCTCGCCCGTTCGGCGGGTCGTCGTGCACGACACCGGCGAGCGGCTGGCGGCGCTCGAGCTGGGGCGGGGCGACCTGCTGCTGGCGGGCGCGATCGAGGCGATCGAGCGCGTCGAGGAGGAGGAGTTCACGGTCGAGGTGGAGCTCGCGGAGGAGCCCGCGGCGTAGGCGCTCGGATAGGGTCCAGGCAGTGGAGCGCACGCTGATAGGGGAGCTGGGGGAGAAGGTCGGAGAGCGGGTGCGAATCCGCGGGTGGGTGCACGCGATCCGCGACCAGAAGAAGGTGCAGTTCCTGGTCATCCGCGACGAAACGGGGCTCGCGCAGGTGGTGCTGCCCAAGGAGGATCGGCCGAGCGAGCTCAACGAGCGGGTCTCGGCGCTCACGGCGGAGTCGGCGGTCACGATCTCGGGGACGGTCGTGGCTGACGAGCGGGTCAAGCTCGGCGGTCTCGAGGTGAAGCTGGAGGAGCTTGAGGTCGACTCGCTTGCCGAGCCGGAGCTGCCGGTGGCGCCGGACTCGGCCCTGGACAAGCGCATGGACTGGCGCTACGTGGATTTGCGCCGGCCGGACCGCAAGCTGATCTTCGAGGTGCAGACGACGGCCGAGCACGCAATGCGCGAGGTCTGGCACGAGGACGGGTTCATCGAGCTGCACACGCCGAAGTTCATGGGCTCGGCCAGCGAGTCCGGCGCGGAGCTGTTCAAGGTCGAGTACTTCGACGGCAACGCCTACCTGGCGCAGAGCCCGCAGTTCTACAAGCAGATGGCGATGGCGGCCGGCTTCGGCCGCGTGTTCGAGGTCGGCCCCGTGTTTCGCGCGAACCCGTCGTTCACCTCGCGCCACGACACCGAGTTCACGAGCGTGGACATCGAGATCTCGTGGATCGAGTCACACGAGGACGTGATGGCGTTCGAGGAGCGCTGGCTCGCGCACGTGCTCGCGGTTGTGAAGGAGACGCACGGCGAGGCGATCGAGGCGGCGTTCGACACGGAGGTCGTCGTGCCCGCGGTCCCGTTCCCGCGGATTGCGCTCGCCGACGCGAAGGACCTGCTGCGCGAGCACGGCCACGACGCGCCGCCACCGGAGCTCGACCTCGACCCACCCAGCGAGCGGGCACTGTCCGCGATCATCAGGGAGCAGCACGGCCACGAGTTCGCGTTCGTCACCGACTACCCGATAACGGTGCGGCCCTTCTACCACATGCGTCACGCCGATCGGCCGACGCTCACGAAGAGCTTCGACCTGCTGTGGAAGGGGATCGAGCTGACGACCGGCGCCCAGCGCGAGCACCGGTATGACCAGTTGCTCGCGCAGGCCAAGGACAAGAAGGTCGACACCGGCCCGATCCAGTACTACCTGGACTTCTTCCGGTTTGGGGCTCCGCCGCATGGGGGGTTTGGGTTCGGGTTGACGCGGCTGCTGATGCAGATGCTTGGGCAGGAGAATGTGCGGGAGGTGACGTTTTTGTATCGGGGGCCTCATCGGTTGGAGCCTTAGGGGGCGTGTTTGCCACCCGTCGCCACAGTCGGCGTCGCTCGGCGGCGACTTATCTCTCGTATGACTCCTTGTGGTGAGGACAAGGAGTCACGCCTGCTCTTCGCGCTTTGCGAGAGCGGGTGGAGCATGGACGCACACGCCCGCTCATCGTCCGATCCGCTCGCCTGCTCGGGTATAGCTTGGACGCTCGCTTTAGCCTCGAAGGCAGCGGCGGTACATTCTGTCGAATGGACGAGCCGCTGATCATCAATCTGGCCGACGCTCCGGCGCTCAGCCATCCGAGGCGGGCGACGATCATCGACTTCGGGTCTGATGACAACGCGTGGCCGGACACCGGCGTCAACGTCCAGATCATGCAGCCGGGCCAGCCGAACTGCCGCTACCACTCGGAGCCGGTGCAGGAGGATTTCTTAGTGCTGCATGGCGACTGCATCGCCATCGTCAACGGCGAGGAGCGGCCGCTGAAACAGTGGGACTTCTTCCATTGTCCGGCCGGTGTCGAGCACGTTTTCGTAGGTGCTGGCGACGGTCCGTGTGCCGTGTTGATGATCGGATCGCGGCGCAGGGATGAACCGCACTATCCGGTCAACGCGACGGCGGCTAAGTACGGCGCGTCGGTCGAGAGCGCGACAGATGAGCCGGATGAGGCGTATGCCGATTGCGCAGCGAACCGTGGGCGGCGGTCGCGAGTCCGTGGCCTCTCAGCTGACCGTTCGTGCGTACTACACAACGACCGGGGATTATACGAGAGCGTGTGCCGCCTTGGAGGCTAAAGCGAGCGTCCAGATCAGCCCACCCGACACGGCCCAGTTGGACGAGCTGCGAGCGTCCCAGCCGATGGTCGTCACACCCCCGGGTACGTCCCGCGAAGCAGTAGTTCAGAGCTCAAGGCCGGCCGTCGGTTGCATCGTGCCCGACGGGCTTGCACTGTCGAAATGGCCGCCGAGGTTCGGGGCGGTATTAAAGCTCTCCGCGATCGACTGCCGCTGGTGGGTTTGAGGCGCTCACGCCCCGACGCCGTGAGGGCGGGCTGCGGCGTTCGCCTTGCTTATGCACGTGTCGGGGGCATAGGATGCCCGGACACGGAGGACGGAGGTTCCGATGGTTTGCTGCGAACGCCGCCTTCCTGCGGCTTGCTGGGTTGTATGTCGGTGTCGGCTCGAGTCGGATCGACGGGCCGGTTGATGTCGCGACGGGCCCTGGGGGTCGCGATCGCGCTCGTGGCGGCGAGCCTGGTTGCACCGATCGCCGCGAGGGCCGCGTGGGTGGAGCCAGTCGTCGGGCCGCTCAACCAGCGGGACGCGACGGCCTCGGACATCCGCGGCGACGGCAGCGAACCGCTCGTAGCCATGACCCAGTTCGGCCCCGGCTTCTCCTCCCCGACGTTGCAGGTGGCGTCGCTGAGATCCGCGCCGTGGCAGCTCTCGGTGCCGCTGGAGCGCGTCCCCGGTGCGGCGCTCGGCAGCAGCGTTGCGCTGACCGCGAGCGGCCCGGTCTATGGTGCCTGGATAGAGACTCGGACGGCACCGACCGTCAACGCTGAGGTGTACATCGCGCGGTACGCTGGCGCCTCTATCTGGAACCCGGTCGCTGGGTCGCTCAACCACAACGAGACCCAGAATGCGCAGCCCAGCAGCCCGCCCACCATCGCAAACGTGGGCAGCGTGCCGTGGGTGGCATGGCAGGAGGGGCCGGACAACGCCCTCTGGGTCGCACGCGTGGACGGCGGAAATGTGTCCTATGTCGGGTCGCCGTTCGCCGTCGGCAATGTGGCTGCGAGCCCGAGCATGACGAGCGTCAACGGAGTCGCCTTCCTCGCCTACTCCGACGCGCAACGACTGCACGTCGCGACGTTCCAGAACGGAACGTGGACGGACGTCCCAGGTCTCGTCGCCCCAGGCGGGTTCTTCCCGTCGATCGCCAATGTGGGAGGGCGCATCTTCGTCGCCTGGTCGCAGTACGACGCCAACCAACACGCACAGCTCCATGTGGCGCGATACGTCGGCAATGGCCACTGGATCGCCGACCAGTCACTGAACATCGACGGCAACGAGAACGTCTACTCGAAGCGCATCGCGAGCGTTGGCGGGGTGCCCTGGATCGCGTGGACGGAGTCGTCTCGGCCATACCCCGATAATCGCCAGCTCGGCCACGTCTTCGTCAAGCAGTTCAACGGCGCGAGCTGGGACCAGGTTGGCGGCGTGCTCAACATCGATCAAAACCAGAGCGCGTCCGAGGGGGGAATTGCCGACGTCGCCGGAAAGGCGTACGTCGCCATCACACAGAGTCAGAGCGACGGCGGGTCTGCGGTGCGCGTCGAGTACGCGGAGCAGTTCGTGCCGTTCGTGTCGGGCGTAGCGACCGCGCCTGCTCACACAACGAAACCCACCTCCGGGTTGCGCGCGATCAGATTCCGGGTCAGCCTCAGCGAGGGGGCGACGATCCGCCTGGACTTCACGCAACCGGGCGCAGGGCGGCTGGACCGGGGCGTCTGTGTCGCTGTGAGCCCACGCGAAGCACACCGCGGTACCTGCACGCTGGACATCACCCGCGGGCAGCGCAGCTTCTCCGGGCATGCGGGAGTCAACACGCTGCTGTTCGACGGAACACTCGGCAACCGCAGGCGCCTGAAGAGGGGCGTCTACCAAGTCCTCATCACCGCCATCGATGCATCGGGACTGACCTCCGCCTCGAGCACCGTGCGCGTGAAGATCTAGCCCGACGCGCTCGGACTGGCAAGCAGCCTGCTCTCGCCGTCCGCGCGATAGCGATGATCCGAGCAGCGGGTGCGCTCACGCCCGCATGGGACGAGACACGAAAGCACCATCACCACGAGGCGGGCTGCTGCTTCCGCGTGGTTACGGCACTCTCAGTCGCGAGGCTGTCGTCGTGTCTGGGGGTTCTCGATCGTGTGTTGCGCGACCGCTTGCTGACAAGGCCGGAGGTCGCCGACGGGGGATCGCACCCCGTGGCTTCGCCGGCCGATGACCGAGTGACCCTCTGCGCAGATGGCAAGAGGTCACTCGTTCTGGGTGGCATTGCGTTTGTCCTGGCGGGACATCGCGGTTGGCGCTGAACAACTGCTGCTTCTCGCGCATTGCGAGTACGAGCCAAGCGTCCGCGGACGCCCGCTTGTCGTCCGCAGCAGCCACTCGGGCTGGATGAATGACACGCCTGCTTTCGGGCGAAGGGGGCTACGGCGTGGGTCGACTGGCTTGGTCCTCGGCGATTGCCTCGCGCAGGGCCTGCTCGAAGGATCTGGGTTGGATGTCGAACAGCGCCATACCGGATATATCAGTGATGGTCGTGTCGGTGGAGAGCCCCTCGATCAATGGTCTCGCGACGCCGGCGTCAACGGGCGTGATGAGCCCGATCCAGTGCGAGGAGAGCCACGGCGTCAGCAGCGGCACCGGGATGCGTGGGCGGCGGTGCAGTCCCAACGCGTCGGCCATTTGGTCGAGCATCTCCCCGTATGTGAGTATTTCGGCAGACCCGATCTGGATCTCGCGGGAGCGCGTGTCAGGTATGCCGGGAGCCTCGATGAGGTAGCTCAGCACGTCGTCGATGGCGATCGCCTGGGTGGGTGTGGACAGCCACGAGGGTGCGAGCATCACCGGCAGGCGTTCGACGAGCGAGCGCAGCGTTCGGTAGCTCTCCGATCCGGCTCCCACCACCATGCCGGCGCGAAACCAGGTAAGCGGTGGTCCCTCATCGCGCAGGATCTCTCCGACGCGCAGCCGCGAGCGCAGGTGCTTGGATGCGGGGCGATCGCCGAGGCCGCCGAGGTAGACGATCCGCTCGATGCCGGTGGCGATCGCGAAGCGAGCGAAGTTGGAGGCGGCGACGGCGTCGCGTTGCTCATAGTCGGAGTCGCCGCCGCGACCCATCGAGTGGACGAGATAGTAGGCCGTTGTGTAGTCGTCGTCGATGGCGCTGAGGGAGCTTGGTTCGAGCATGTCGGCGCGGTGTACCCTGACGGCTGGATCGAAGCTGACCCGACTCGGGTCGCGCGCGACGCACCCAACCGGTTCGCCGAGCGCTTGCAGCTCGCGCACCAGTCGGCTGCCTACGTAACCGGAGGCTCCGGTGACAAGCGTGCGGACCATGCTCAGGAAGCTAGCGCTCGTGGCGCCTCTGCGTCTCGTCTGGCGCTCGCGAGACTCCTCCTTCGCCATGGCGAAGCGAGCGTCTCGGCGGCCCAAGCCGGGACGAGTGCAGCTCGTCCGATCCAGGAGCATGAGCGACGTGGCCCACGCGCTCGCATCCAACGCGGATAGGGAAGTCAACACCCGGGCTTGCCCTAGATGAGCGTCCCGAGACCATTGATGGCCGCCTTGCCCAGAACGACCTCGAGCATGACGCCGGCGACACCGACGACCAGCGCGACGACCACCACCATGAAGTCCTCGAGCAACACGCCGAGGGACAGCAGTACGACTCCGAGCGACGGCAGGGTGTCGAGCCCAGTGAACGGAGGAGCGAAGAAGGCGCCGACGGACCCGCAGATCACTAGCAGCCCAAAGACGATGTTGCTCAATCGATGATCGAACAGGAAACGCAGGCGGGGTCTGGAGAAGCGCTCGAGTCGGCGGATCATCTTCATGAGGGCAGCGATGAAGCGCTGCTGCTTTTGGCCCGCCAGCTCGAGCTTGCGCCAGCGCTGGGGGAGCCAGATCTGGTCGCGGCCGGCTATCAACTCAAGCGCGAGCAGTACGGCGATGATCTCAAACACGTGTGTGACGCCACCGGTCGGCAGCGGGAGCGCGGGCACGCCGAGCAGAAGCACGAAAAGAATCGCAAAGCTCTTCTCCTCGAATACGTCGATGAGGCTGCCCAAGGTTCTGTCGCCCTCAGCTCGCAGCCAGCGCTCAAGCTGTTCGCTGACACTATTCGGCTCTGGACGCGAATGGTCGGCGCCAGCAGGCGAGCCCGGGGCGGTGGGCTGCGATGACTGGCCCACGTCTCAGGGCTGTCGGTTCGGTAAACCGACCTGGCCTTCTCGCGCGACGACCGCTAGTGCCGATCGCATAACGACTCCCACACCAGCTTCGTCCGTGGCTTGAGTGCGAGCCTCATAGCTGACGAGGGTTCGCTGACGCCCATAGCAGCGCAGGGAGAGGTCAGCGACAATCTTGGCGTACCCCGGACTCCCGAACGATGTGAACGCGGACGAGTCGATCTGCTTCCACGTCGTCACCCCACCCCAGAAGCGCCCGATTACTTCAAACGCGAACTCGTTCGGGGGATCCTCACCCAACCGCATCCAGTCTCCGTGCTCTGGCAGATCGGCGAGCCGAAGGGCGGACGGCTCGGGTGGGTTGACGAGCGGCGATCGTCGTGCCGCCGCGGCCATACGCTCCCCAACGGCGCGCAGCGCGAACAGGCCGCGAACGGTCCGGCTCCGGCGTACGGCGTCGAGGAAGTCGGCGTGAAGCACGGCCTCGTAAACATCGGCCATCGGTCCGTCGATTACCCGGTGCTCGATGCGGCTTGCATCGAACTCGGGCATGAGACTGTCGAGCAGCACTGCGTACGGCCTTAGGCGCCGGTGCTTGCCTGAGAGGCGCTTTCGCGGTCTCGCTCCGCCAGGTACGGTGCCAGGTACTTCGCGGCGATCTTGCTCGGAGGCGACCACGTCGGTGTATCGGTGATCTCCGAGCTGAACCCATGTCCACCGGTGATGTGAGCGGTCAGATATCGCGGCTTCTCATGGGTCAGAAGCATGCCGTGGATCACGGGGTTGAACCGTTCTGGCGTCACGAAGGCCCCGGCCAGAGCTGCGATCGACTGCGCAGCAACATCGGCTTGCTGGGATCCGATGCCCCCCTGCTTGATTGGGAAATCGGTCGCGTCGCCGACAGCGTAGATGTATTCGACATCGGGTACCCGGCAATGTGGGTCCACTCGGATGAAGCCGTTTTCGCCGAGGGGAATGCCGCGCACGACAGGGCCGTAGAGCTCGGGGAGCGCGACCACCCGATCCACCCCGAGGTGACGTTCGCCGGGGTTGATCATCACTTTGTCGTAACTGGGAACCTCGGCATAGGCGGAGCTGATCGTCTCGACGTTAGCGGCGGAAAGCAAGTCGACGACGGCGTCGCTAGCCGCCGAGCCGAAGATCGCCAGCGGAGCGTCCTCTGGGGTAACGATGGTCGTCTCGAGCTTGATCTGCATGTCGTAAGCGCGCCCAGCCGTCATCATCGCCAGCTCGTATAGCGGTAGCGGCCACGCAATACGTCCCGGCGAAACAAATGCCAGCTTGTGGATGGAGTTCCCCTCGATGTCCTGAATCAGCCCGTGCAGCGTCTCGTCCAGGCTGCGGTCGTCGATCGTCAGGGCATGCGGGTAGCGCCTGGTAATTGTCGCTCCGAGCGCCAGCACCAGCGCGTCGTAGGCGATCGCCTCATCGGCCGTCGTGTGGATCGTCTGCGCGACCGGGTCGATCCAGCCAAGCTCACCTTCGAGCAGTTTTGCTCCAGCGTCGCGGACGATCCGTGCCAGCGGGTAGCGCTGCGCCGAGCCGTAGCCAAATGGCTCGCGAACGACCGTTGGCCTGTAGACGAACTCGGTGTTGGGTGCGACGACGGTTACGTCCGTGCGGTCGGGCACGAGATCGGCCAAGGCGAGTGCGGTCTCTAGGGCCGCTACTCCTCCGCCGGCAATCACGACACGGAGCTCGCTGAGAGGTGTAGCGCTTTCGGTCACGGCAGTAAGGCTACGCTTCGGCGTCGTGTTGGCGGTACTGCTCGCGCCAGCCGCGCTGTCGCGAGGCGCGATGATCAGTGCGTCAGCGGCTCGCTACAGGCGCTACCCGCCCTGCGCGGCCCAGTAGGCCTGAGCCTCGGTCTCCATGACGGCCAAGCGGGAGTAGTAATCCGGGAACTCGTTGAGGTGCGCTCGCGCGATCTTTGCGGTCACGGTCACATCGTCGTCGGTGACGTTAGTATCGAGGTCCCGCGTGCCGTGCTCGAGCTCGACGTCGATCCCTTTCCGAAACTGCTCGACATCGAACTGCGATGTCTCCCAGTCGACGCCAATCCCCTCGCCGGCCGCACGAGCCTCCTCGGCGGTGAAGTGCGCCTTCTCGCTCATGCTACGGAGCCTAGCGACCGTGTACATGCTCTGAGGACTTCAGGGCGGCGTACGGGGCCGGGATCGGGTCCACGGCGTAACTTGGCCCCGCCCATGAGCAGCTCCGGCCACTACCGGTACTCACCCGGGATGCACCGGCGATGCACCCGGTGTAACCAGCTCCGACCAGCAAAAGTCATCAACGATCAGGGAGTGTGTGCGCACTGCGTCAGGGCTCTAACCCAGGATGCCAAGAACCGTCTCAGCGTTCAGCGCGAGCGAGAGGCAAATCAGTTCGCTCGAGAGCAGGCCCAGCGCGCGAGATATGAAGCCCTCCATGGGCCGCCGCGACCAAAGCGGCACCTGCTGGGTCGGTTGACCGGCTGGTTGAGGCGCAAATAGCGAAGCGGGTCCGGCTTAAGAGGACGCTCTCCCTTCTCGGGGAACGCCCGTCCTTGCCGGCTGGCTGCAGGTCTCGTCGTCTCGCGAGCCAGGTGGGCGCCGCACGACTCGACCGGATGAGACTGCCGACTTGGCCGCAACTGGGCGCATCAAAGTGTCGGGGTGAGCTCCTCGCTAATGCTCGCTGCTCCACCCGACGTGACACCCGAGAATCCAGTAGGGTCGCCCCGTCGTAGCCAGCAGAAGACGATTGTAGAGAGCCATGTGAGGACCGGAGCACCCAAGACCGCGAACGCCCTAGCGCTGGTGCTTGTCGCTGTAACCGCGGTGCTCATCGCAGGCACCGTGACCCTACTCGACGGCCGGGGCACGGATCAGAAGCAAGTCATCATCGGCGGGCTCGCCGGATCGGTTGCTTCGTCCGTCGCGATGCTGCTGCGCCGCGGAGGCCTCGTGCCGCTTGAAGATACGCTCGCGCGCTACGGATTCATGGCTGTCTTCGTTCCGGTGGTGTCGGGTATGGCGGCCGGTGCCTTCTCCGTCCTCACAGCAATCGCATTGTTTTCCGTCCGCTCTGGTCAGGCGAGCCTCGCGTCGGGAGCCGCGTTCGGAGGCTTGTACGGACTGCTGCTCGGAGGATGGACGAACTCCCTCCTCACTGACCAAGGTAACGCGGTGGAGGCCCGCACGATTGCCGATATTGCTCTCAGCGAGATCGGACTCGGGGTCACTGGAGCACGCAGCCAGCAATACAACGGCACGGTGCGCCTCCGGTTCAGCCCGGAAGACGGAGACGGCATCGTACTCGGCTCGCTGTGCATTGTATTTGTTCCGGCTGCTCGCGCGAACTCCGACGACGATCAGGGTTGGGTGACCGGTCCGATCAGGGTTGACGAGGGCGAGCTCGCTGATGAGGCCTCGTTCGCCGTCTCTGTGATCGTCGAAACTGGGCTCGCGGCATTTCCGCGTTCCCGAGAACTGACAGTGCCCGTCGCCGAGGTATCCGACATGTACGACTTTACAATCGTGCGTGACGTTGCGCCCACCGACGCGGAAGGAGGGAGCGCGAGCTGGCCAACGGCGCCGACACTGCTCGTTGACATCGGGCAGGCTGGCCGTACCGTGCAGCTCATCGAATTGCCTGCAAGTGGGAAGAACGCACCCGAGTCAGTTCCCTGATGGGTCGGCCAGCGCTGCTTCGCATCGAGCAGACCAGCGATGGCGCGAACGTCACGTTGCGCGCGTCGGGCGTCGCCGTAGCTTCATGGCCAGAGGACGACAATGTCATCTGGGAAGCTCCGCGCGCGACGGTTGACGCGGCCAATCACTTGCTTTCCGCGTCGCTCGTCAAACTATTGGACGAGCTAGGGAAAAGGGATCAAGGCGAGGTTCACGAGAGCGGCTTCCACCTAGGCGAGTACGTTCGCGCTTTGAACGGGTACTGGGACAAGAGCGACACGAGCTCGCTGAAACAGCACAAGCGCCGAACGGAACTGGGCAAAATCCTTACGACCGTCGGCGCAGAGATCGTCAAACACGCCCGGAACGACCCGCTTCAGGCTGCACAGCGAGCTCCCATCGTGGAACTGGTTATGGGCCGCCAAAGCCCGGTACCGATCGAGATCTTGCCGCTTGGGCCTCGCGCACGTGCAGGCGACGACCTCTTCGATGTCTGCACGAGACTGCCGGCATTCTCGTGCGTTCTCCAGCAATTGTTCTACGGTCCGGATGTCGCAGCGACTGACTCGCCGGGACATGCGCTGCTCCCTCAGGGCGCCGTATACGAGCCGCGAGGACGAGCCTTCCTACGGAGCACCGAGACTAAGCTGTGGGAGAAAATGAGGGACTGTCTCTCTCACCACCAGCCACCGCTAGTGTTGGATCCAGCACCGGCCCACGGTCTGCTTGACACCCGCGAGAAGGTCGCACGGTACTTGCTCGAGCCGAACGACCGCGACCAGGTACAGCCGGTGGTCTCCGATATCCACGTCTACGCACACGGTCGGGAAGGCACTGGCTTCATTGAACCTTTCAAGATCGATTTCCGCTACCAGCAACATCGGGGCTTCGGCGGCCGCAGAGAATTCTCAGTCCGTACTCTTGACCTCAGTGACGCGATCGAGCTTGCCCGCGAGCGGGCGCCTGAGGCCGCACGGCCATTGATATGGCTCAATTGTTGTACTGCCGCGGGGAACGTCGGCAAGGAGCTGTTTAGCGTTAGCGTCGACCTCGCTCGCCATGGCTGCGCGGTCATCGCGCCGAGGACCGAAGTGCCGGAGGGTTTCGCCGTGGGGTTGGCAGAACAGTTCTATACATACCTGGGAGTTCACCCCGTTCCGGGGGAGGCGTTCCTTGCCGCAAGGCTCGCAGCGCTATGCGGTAAGTACAATCCACTTGGCCTCCTATATGTGGGGCTTGGGCGTCTGGTATAGGGAGGGCAGCTAATGGCAGCGCGCGCAGTGGCCGGTCTAGCCGTTATGGGGTTGGGAGCTATCCTTGTTCTGCTGGGCGCCGCCGTGGCCTGGAAAGAAGCTAAGCAGGCCAACCGGCTTGGCGCCACGAGCGACTTCGTGACGGCACTTAGCTCGCTCGTAACAGCGCTCGGTGAAGCGCGAACCAGTGTTGTGTTCTTCGCGTTTGGCACACTGCTGATCTTCTTGGGTGGGCTGTTCGTTGGCGTGGCTGACCTGATTGCTTGACAAGACGCATGTAAGCGGCACTGGCCGCGTCGGCAGCACAGTCCGAGTCCGATCGCCTGCGAATGACCTGCTGCTGCCTTAACAAGAGGTCACTCGCCAGCGTGATGTGGCTGGCAGGCTCGGACATGGACGACTCGATGTATGGTCCCACGTCTGGGCGTCACAGCCCCTCGTTTGTGTATGGCAACCGCGGCAAGATTCGCCAGATCGTCAGCGCAGTTAGCGCATCATGGAGCGGACGAGGATGCACTGCAGAGCGTCGATGCGCAATTGGGGACAGCGGACTTTGCGCTTCAAACCGGGTCCTTGCGAAGCGCGTTGCTGAGGGCCAGCATTTCATCGACGGGAAGCGAACCGCGCTCGTGCCGATGCTCACCTTTCTTGAGATAGACAGCGTCGGCGTCAAGGCTTCAGATAGCGAACTGGCCGATTGGATTCCTAGCCTCGGCACAGGCGCAAACGCCCAAAGAGCTAGCGAAGCCTCCTGCGTTCCGCCCGGCCATATGGAGCGAGAATGGTGATCGTTGCTATTGACACGACCAGGAGGTCTGGGTAGATTTGACGCGGAGACTAGGTGGGCCCTGTCGAGGATAGAAGGGCATCTGGGGGAGCGCTCACTTTGACGAACGACGGGGGGCGCACGATGCCGAGGAAGCCTGGACGAACTGGAGGCGGGAGGTACTCGCGAGCGAAGCGGCTGTACGCGGTTGCCGTCGCGCGTGGGCTGCTCCTAAGGGTGAGGGCTGGTCAACGTCCAACCAGAAAGCGCGACCAGCGCTGCGGTATTCGGTCGCGGCGCTGGCGACCAGCGATCATTGCCCCATTCCTCAGCGTGACAGGGACGATTGCGATGCTGGCGGGAGGTGTGGCCGTCGCCCATGCGACGGTATTGACGCCGTGTGCCTACGTCCCGTCATCGCAGGCCGATGCTGTATCGGTCATCAACACATCAACGAATGCGGTCGTCGCGACCCCAGTTGTTGAAGATTCAACGAGCGGCGGCATCGCGATCACGCCCGACGGGTCCTACGCCTATGTAGCGAGCTTCGAAGAGGTCTTCGTAATGAGTACCGCCACGAATACCGTCGTGGCCACCGTTCACCTCGGCTTTCCGACGGCGAACTTGGCCGTGACGCCCAACGGCGCGTTGGTCTACGCAACAAGCACCGTCGCTGGAAGGCCAGTCTCGGTGATCAGCACCGCCACCAATACGGTCATCGCCACCATACCCTTCGAATCCTCGAGCGACGTCGCTATCACTCCCGACGGAGCACGTGCCTATGTCACGAGCTTCTTCGAGAATAGCGTCTCGGTGATCAGCACGGCCACTAACACGGTGGTCGCGACAATCCCCGTCACCCTCCCGCAGGGAGTTGCCATTACGCCCGACGGCGCGTACGTATACGTGACGGGCGCGGCTCCGGAAGTCGTCTCGGTGATCAGCACCGCGACGAACACCGTCGTCAAGACAATTCCCGTGGCCGACGGGGCCGAGGGGGACGTAGCGATCACGCCCAACGGCCAATATGCCTACGTTACGAGCTTCGAAGGCTCCGGCGTCGTCTCGGTGATCAGCACCGCGACGAACACCGTCGTTACGACCGTGCCGATAACTCGCGCCAGCGCTATCGCGATCACGCCCGACGGAGCGTTTGCTTACGTGACGTTCGAAGGCGTTTCCGATGATGTCGCGGTGATCAGCACCGCTACAAACAGTGTCGTAGCCACCATCACCATCCCCATGGGCCTGCACGCGCGCGGAGTGGCAATCACGCCACCCATCATGTGTCCCGAGGCTCCGATCACCACCCCGATCACCACGCCCATCGTCACACCTGTCGCCACGCACGTCACCACGTCCGTCGCCACCCCTAAACCCACGGCAACACGCAAAGCGCTCTCTGCCGCCTTGGCGTTCCAGCTTCCATCAGCGAAGCAGTGTGTGAGTCGTCGTCACTTTACCGTCCACGTCCGCAGGTATCCCGGTGTCACGTGGATAGGCGCTGTCATCAAGATCAACGGCAAGCGCATAAAGTCCATCGGGCGGTCCCACATCACGGCGTTCGTGAACCTCGTTGGCCTTCCTAAGGGCCGCTTCGTCCTGTCGATCACGGCGACAGCGAGCGATGGTCGCAAAGTAACGGGCACGCGGACCTACCACACGTGCGTGGCGAAAAGCAAACGCCACTTCGGGCGAGGAAAGCTATAGACGCTGCGGTGCGCGACCGAAAAAGGCTTCCTGATCCCCCCGGACAGCGTGACGGAAGTCGGCGGATAATCTGGTGAAGCCATAAACGCCCCAACGGTCGTTTATGGGCGTTGACCTCTCGCTAACAGGTCCAGTGCCGGGAGCGACGCGACGCCGTTGGGCGAAACGATGAGCCGGCGACCTCTTGCCGCCCTGACAACAGGTCACTCGAGCGGTGCGACACTCCGCTGTCGAGGCGGATCAACGGGCGGCTACCACTCGTCCACGACCGTCTCTCGCGATATAGACATTCGCCTGCTCAGCCTGTGCTTCCCGGTGCGCGCGCTCGATGCGTGCTTGGAGCCACTTCGTAACTAGACGGGCCATCGTCGCAGTCATTGAGATTGCGCCCAGCGGCTCGGCCACGCCGCGCAGAGGAAATCGTCAAGTAGGACGAAGCGGCGCTCGTCGTCACTGCTCTCAATGTCGGAGATCGCGTGTGTCACCAGCGCGACCGCAGACTCGGTATCAAGCGGCCCAATCCCGGATTTACCCTGACTCTGCTCCACGTCCGATCTGTCCATAACGTGACATACGACTGAGCCGGCGTCAAGCCATTTTCGATAAACCCACTCTTTCGCGGTAAACCCGCAGTAATCGCGGTATGTAAACCGCCGCTTTCACGGTAAACCCGGACGACTGGTTACGTGTAAACCGAGTCTTTCTTCGTAAACCCGTGATTGCTCGGGGTCAGTGGAACATCCTAGTGACTTGATGCCCCACACCCGGCGCGATGCCAGCGCGCGACAGACGGCGCCAACGCAGCAGAGAGCCCCCACATGACGGGGGCTCTCTGGTGTCTCTCCTGCTTCAGGGTCCGGCTATGAGTCAACCAAGCATGCCTGCTGGCGGCGGCGGAGTGGGACGAGTAGGCGATGGGCTGCCAAGTTCTGGCGCGCTCTTCGGTTCGCCTTCGGGAAGCAGCCCTTCGGTCGGCAGGTGTTTCGTGGGGGACACTTGCCAGATCGTAATGTCGCAACCGGCCGCTTCGCCTTTGTCCAGGTCGGCGGTGATGTGGTTTTCGTCCCTTTCGAGCGTGGCCTTTGAAGCGTGGTTCGCCTTGTCCTGTTCGAGGGTTTTGATATCGAGTTCGTACATGCTCTCGAGACCGTTGCACAAGCTGACTTTCGAGACCTTCTTCCGGGCCTGCGCGACGGTCGGGACTACCGATGCGCCCGCGAAGCTGAACGCTGCGACGAGGGCGATGATGGTGGTGCGGGTCTTGCTGAGCATTTCGTGTGCCTCCTCAGGCGGAATTGGTTATGCGACCATCCTCGCCCGCCATCGAGCCGCCGGGTAGGCACCTTAGGGGTGAACCCTCTCCACCCTCGCGGGCCTGCATCTGACGCCGGATCAGCCGCTGCCGGGTGCTCGGAGATCCAGCGGTCGCCGCCGACCGATACCTTCTTCGGTCGTGAGTCGGGCATGGCGCGTCGCGAAGCGCTCGGTGGTGTCCTTTTACGACGACCAGGGCACCCACCACGCCGCCGCGCTCACCTACTACGCCCTGATGTCGCTGTTTCCGACGCTGCTTCTCGCGGTCTCGCTCCTAGGCTTATTGGGGGAGTTCCCCGATACCTACGAAGCGATCGTCAGCCACCTGCGCGGCGTTGTGCCCGCGACCACGCTGGCGCCGCTCGACGCCGCGGTGCGCGCGGCTCTGAAGAGCAAGGGCACCGCCGCCGCAGGCCTCGCGCTAGCGATCGTGACGGCTCTCTACGGGGCGACCGGCTACCTCGAGGCCGCCCGGCGGGCGCTGAATGTCGTGCTCGGGTCGGTTCGCGGGCGGAGCTTCGTACGTCGAAAGGTGATCGACGTGGCGTCGACCTTCGTGCTGATGACACTCGTCCTCACGACGCTCGTGCTGATGTTCGCCGGCGGAGGCGTTGCGCGTGAAGTGCTCGGCGCCGAGGCGGTTTCCGTCTGGCGGATCGCACGCTGGATCGGAGCGTTCGCGAGCGCGCTGCTCGCGTTCTCGTTCATCTACTACGTCACGCCCGACGTGGACCAGCGCGCGTTCCGGTCGATAACGCCGGGCGCCGTGACCGGGGTGGCGGTGTGGCTCGCGGCGTCGGCCGGGTTCTCAACCTACCTGTCCAACTTCAAGAGCTTCAACGTGACCTATGGCACGTTCGCGGCGGCGATCATCCTGCTCGTCTGGCTGTGGCTGACCAACGTCGCGCTGCTGTTCGGGGCGGAGGTCAACGCGGAGATCGAGCGCGTGAAGGAGGTCAAGGCTGGGGTGCCAGCGGCCGAGACTCTCGACCTGCCACGGTCACGCTGAGATGAATCGTCGGCTATCAAAGGTCCCGCGGTGACACGACGCCACTCTTGAGCGCGACCTCGACGAGTTTCAGTCGCTTTTGGTTCTGCGGCAGGTCTTCGATCTCAAAGTGCGCGAACAACGCTCGGAGGTGTGTCTTGACCGTGTCGACGCCGACGAACAGCTCTTCGGCGATCTGCTGATTGGGCGGCGGCGAAGCGTACGCATCACCGTCCTTGAACGGCCTGCAGAGCGCGACCAGGACGCGTCGTTGAGCGTCGGACAGGCGAGCTTGCGTTCCCGTCTCCGGCGTGACGACCGTCACGCCCGCTTTCCCGTGCTGCGGGTCGCGGAACAGAAGCGAGGTCTCTCCAGCCCGAAGCAGGTCACCGTCGCGCAGCCGGCGGCGCCCGCTCACGCGTTCGCCGTTGAGATGCGTGCCGTTGCGTGACAGGCCATCGTCGATGACGGTCCAGGCGTCGCCGATGCGCTCGAGCTCGGCGTGGACCCAGGAGACCTTCTCGTCCCACTCCAGCGACACGTCGGTCGCCGAGCCCCGGCCGATGGTGACGCGCGGCGCGTGCTCTCCAGCTCGAAGATCCGCTGGCGCTCGGAGCTGTCACGGTAGACGAGGAACGGCAGCCCGCGACGCTCGGTCTCGATCTGCGCCTTCAGCTCGGATGGGTAGGGAGTCATCCGGCAATTCCGGTGGGCAACGCGAGTTCATCTCGCGAGCGCCAGTCGAGCCCGAATGCCGTCACCGGCTCGACGAACCCCTTCAGCGGCATCGCTCCCAAGGCGATGAAGCGGTATCCCCCTCTGCGACCCACCAGCGAGCGGACGACGTCGGAAATCAGGATTTGACCAGGTCCCGCCTGATCGCACAAGCGCTTGGCGACCACGACCGGCCTACCGAAATAGTCGCCCTCGACGCTGATCGCCTCTCCTGCGTTCAAACCAATGCGCAGCCCATTCGCCTCGCCGCCATCCCCCGCCCAGGATGTCGAGATTCGTCGCTGCATCCGCACTGCGCATGCGATCGCGCTGAGGGCGCTTGTGAACGCGAGCATCAAGCCGTCGCCGAGACTCTTCACCTCCTGCCCGTCATGCTCACTCGCGACCGCACGCAAGATCGCGAAGTGTTGGTGCAGCACGCGATCACCGGCCTCGTCGCCCAGCCGATCCATCAGCTCGGTTGAACCCACGAGGTCCGTGAACAGCATGGTCACCGTTCCGCTGGGGATCCGCGGATCGGCGATCGTCGTCGCCGCCCGGTGGCCTTCGCTCGCATCGTTGAACACGAGCGCCGTGCGTCCGACGCGGATCACGTCACCGTCGCGCAGGCGGCGGCGCCCCTTCAGGCGCTCGCCGTTGACGAACGTGCCGTTGCGCGAAACGCCGTCGTCGCCGATCAGCCAGCGCGGCCCGATCCGTACTGCTTCGGCGTGCACCAGCGAGATGCTCGGATCCCAGTCCAGGCACAGGTCGACCTCATCGCCGCGCCCGATCGTCAGAGCCCGGTCGCCCTCGAGCACGGAGGTCCGCTGGACTCCCGCTCCGTCAAGGTAGACGAGGAATGGAGCCCCACCGAAGCTGCGGTCGGCCTGCTCGTTCAGCTCACGCTCGCCGGTGCTGGGTAGCGGCAACGCAGCCTCCTCCTCCAAGGATCAGCCCAGCGTCGATCCGCTCTGAGTAGTCGCGTACGCGCTCGCGCGCCGGTTTTCCGTGACGGCCGGGCTGGCTTCAGCGACGTGACAGAAGAACAGCCAGCCCGGAGGCACGGCCTGCGCGGCGGGGTCGACGAGCCTCGCGGTGTAGACCTCCGCATGAGCGCTCGAGGTGGAGTTGGCAGCCGTAGTTTTCTTCGGAGGGGCTAGTGCCCCGCACAGCGCCGGCGCCGTCGCCGTTCCGGGCACGCTCTTGTTGAGGTCGCTGCGGTCGAGCACCCCGCTGTAGATGCCGCTGTGGTCGTAGTCCGTGCCGTGCACGACGATCACGGCGTTGTTCTGCCGGATCTCGGCCGCGACAGGTGGTGGAAGGTTGATCGTCCGCTTGTAGCGGATCGTCCCGCCGGTCGGATAGCGGGAGAACGTCAGGATGCTCGACGTGCTGGTGTCGCCTCGCGTCGTCAGCGCCTGAACAGGCGCACCGTAGTAATTGATCCCGTCGGTGGTGCTGATCGACAGATGGCCGTTATGGCGTCGCGCCGCCGACGCCGGCGGGCACTCGCCTTTTCCGCCGCCGTGGATATGGAGCGCATGTCCAAGCGACTCGTTGTAGTCCAGTCCGTTGGTCGTCAACGTGACCGTCGCGACGTCGCCTTTCAGACTCACGGTCGCGTTGCCCGAGCCCGTGACGTGGTTCGTCGGCACCTGCGCCAGGACCGCTGCGGGTGCCCCGGCCGCGCTTGCATTCGTGCTCTTGGAGGATTTGGTCAACAGGACGACCGCGACGACCGCGACGACGACCGCCGCGAGCAGAGCGCCGAGCCGACCGCGTCCGGCAAACAGCGCGCCGATGCCGCCACCCGCCGGAGCTCTCGGGGGTGGTGGAGGGGGCTCGTTTGCAGCGGCCCACGGCTCCGTGCCCGCCGGCGCGAGCGCTGGCTCGCGCTCGGATGCGCTGGTCTCGGGCCACTGGTCGAAGGCGGGCCCCACCGTCTCCTTCGCCGCGGACGCTGTCTCCTTCGCGGGCGGACCGGCATCGGCGATCGTAGCGGGGGCCGCGGGCTCGTCGGCGGATGTCCGAGTCTCGAGAACGTAGCTGCATGCATTCACGAACTGCTCGCACGTCGCGTACCGATCGGCGGGATTAGGCGACAGTGCCTTGGCTATCACCCCGTCGAGCGCCGCAGGCAGCTCCGGGCGCGTGCGGCTGATCGACTCGACCGGCCCCTGCGCCGGAAGCGTGCCATGCGATAGCTCCTTCTCAAACGGGATCCGGCCGGTCATGCACTCGAAGAAGACTCCGGCCAGCGCGTAGACGTCGGTTTGAGCAGTGACGTTCCGTCCCTCGAGCTGCTCGGGCGCCATGTACTCCACCGTCCCGATCAGACCACCGGCCCGCGTGAGGCCGCTGAAGGAGGAGCTCTTTGCGATGCCGAAGTCGGACAGGTAAACGTGATCGATCTCGCCCGCGGCCGAGCGCTGAATCAGAATGTTCCCGGGCTTGACATCACGGTGAACGAGACCGTGTGCGTGCGCCGCGTCGAGCGCGAGCGCAACCGGCCTCAACACTGCGAGGGCCTGCTCCGCGTCCAAGGGGCCCGAGGTCACGAGCATGGCCTTGAGGTCCCCGCCGGGGACGAAGCGCATGATGATGAACAGCGAGCCCTCGTGCATGCCCATGTCGTGAATCGGCACGACGTTCGGATGATCGATCGCCGCTGCCATCTGGGCCTCGTGCAGGAAGCGCTCCCTGAAGGTGTCATCGGAGCTGAGCGCCGGCGCGAGCACCTTGAGGGCGACGGACGTTCCCAGGCGCGAATGCTTGGCGCGGTAGACCACGCTCATGCCCCCCCGCCCGATAACCGACTCGATCAGGTAATTGCCGAGCTGCCCCCCAATGACTAGGTCATCCCCCACTGACGGCGAGTCTACGCCAATCGTGATGCGCCCGCAACGAGGCGGACGACCCGGAAACGCTTCGCGCTGCGGCGCGAGCGGCGCAACCGACGGGCGCGGCTCGAATCGGCCTGGACTACGCCGCTGCTCGGCGTTAGGCTGCGTATCGAGGGGGGCCGATCTTTCCGGTGAGCAGCAGGACATGCTTCTAGTCTTCACCTCGGAGGACCGCGAGCGCCGCGCGGTCGAGATCAACCGCGAGCGGATCACCATCGGCCGGATCGCGGAGAACGACGTCCAGCTCGTCGACGACAAGGTGTCGCGTCATCACGCCGTGATCGAGATGCACGACGGTGGCCGAGTGGTTCTGCGCGATCTCGATTCGCGTAACGGCACATTTGTCGACGGCGTCAGGTTGTCGGGCTCACGGGTGCTGATCGGCGGGGAGCGCGTGCAGTTCGGCGATGAGCAATTGCGCGTCGAGGCGGACTCGGTTGCTCCGCCACACGCCCCCGGCGAAGGCGAGGCGACTGGCGGCGCGGCGCCACCCGCGCGGGCGCCAGCCGGCCGTCGCCCCGCCTTCGCGCGACGCCGCATCGGCTGGGCCCTGATCGTCGTCGCCTTAGCGGCGCTGGCGGTGGGTGTCGCCCAGCTCGCCCTGCCCGGCGTCGCCGAGCAGAAACTTCGATCCGATCTCGCCCGCTACGGGGTCGTCCGCCGCGTCCACGTCGAGTCCTCACCGGCCATCCAGCTGCTCTGGCATCGCGCGGATCTCGTCGAAGTAGCGATGGACAGCTATCGCTCCAAGCCCTCGGGGCAGCACGGTTCGCTCGCCGACTTCCTCAGCAAGACGCGAGACACGGGCAAGCTCGACGTCAGTGTTGGAATCCTCCAATCACACCTGGTGACGTTGCACGAAGTCCGCCTGCACAAGGAAGGCGACGTGCTGGTTGCCCAGGCGCGGCTGACCCAGCAGGACCTCAGCGCCGCGCTCCCCAGCTTCCTCGACCTCCGTCCCGTCTCGGCGACCGAAAACGGAATCGTCGCACGGGTCTCTGCTTCGGTCCTCGGCCACCGGGTCACGGAGCGGATCGCGGTGCTGGCCGACTCGGGCCGCGTGGTGGTGCGCCCGGAAGGGATCCCATTCGGGTCGATCGCGAAGATCACGGTCTTCGGCGACCCCCGGATCTACGTAGAAAGCCTGGGGGCAGAACTGCGTGGACAGAATTACATGCTCACGGTGCGGGCGCGGCTCAAGTAGCGCCCACCGATATGGACGAGGGTGTTGCACGGCTCGACGGTCTTGGGGTAGTCTCGCGCCACGGGTGAAAGGAGTCGGCTTGCGTGGCACCGTTGACGTGTGGGGGGAAGCTCCGGAACTGAGCAGGTTCCAATTGGGCGTGCGCCTGCCGTCGCACGGGTGGCCGTGCGACGCCGCTTGGTCGCCGGTGGGCTGATGGAGCACGGCTCACGCAGCGCCCCACAGGCGTCCAATCGGCCGATCAGCGCACCCGCGACCGTGTTGCACGCCGGCGAGCGCTTCGTGCTGCTGGAGGCCACGTGGACGATCGGGCGCCTGCCCGATAACGACCTCGCGATCGCCAAGGACGGCGTTTCCCGGCACCACGCTCGCATCGAGGCTGCACAGGGTGGTTACCGGATCGCGGACCTCGGTAGCCAGAACGGCACGCAGCTCAACGGGGAGCGCTTCCGAGAGGAGTCGCGCTGGCTTGCAAACGGAGACACGATCGTGATCGGCGAAGAGGTGCTGCGGTTCCTCACGGGCGAGGAGACTCGCCTCGGGGGCGCCCCGGAGACGCCGGTCAGCGGGATGCAGGTCGTCCAGCTCACCAAGCAGCACCTCACCCTGGGGCGAGACAGGGCCAACGACGTCGTTCTGCAGGACCCGAACGTCTCGCGCTTCCACGCGGAGGTCGCCCGCCTGAAAGAGGGGCGCGTTGCGATCCGCGACCTCGGCTCGCGCAACGGCACGAGGGTCAACGGCGAGCTCGTGCGCACGGCACTGCTGGAGGCGGGCTCCGAGGTGGGCATCGGACCGTACCGGCTGGTCTTCGACGGGGCGGCCTTTGTCGCTCGCTCCGAGCAGGGCGCACTGCGCCTCGATGCTGAGGGCGTGGCGATGCGGATTGGAGAAAAGCAGATCCTGGCCGAGACGACGCTCAGCGTCGAACCCGGCCAGCTCGTCGCCTTCATCGGCGAGAGCGGCTCGGGCAAGACGACGCTTCTGAAGGCGCTCGCCGGGGTGACAACCCCGTCGAGTGGCTCGGTCACCGTCAACGGCGAGTCCGTCGGCGCACGGCTGACGGACATCGGGTATCTGCCCCAGGACGAGATCGTCCATCCGGATCTCACCGTCACGGAGTCGCTCCACTACTCCGCTCGACTGAGGCTCCCCGCCGACAGCGGAGATGACGAGATCGCCGCCACGGTCACGCGTGCCCTCGATGAGCTTGGGCTCGCAGCCCATGCCGACACGCGCATCGGCTCCCTCTCGGGCGGACAACGCAAGCGCGTCGGTCTTGCTACGGAGATTCTCAGTCGCCCGAGCCTGCTGTTCCTCGACGAGCCGACGACGGGACTCGACCCGGGCCTGGAGTCGAGGATGATGGCGCTGCTGCGCGAGCTGTCCGGCAGCTCGCGCGCCGTGATCGTCGTCACGCACGCCACCAAGAGTCTCGGTCTGTGCGACAGGCTCGTGGTGATGGGCCGTGGCGGGGTGCTGTGCTTTCAGGGATCGCCAGACCAGGCGCGCAAGTTCTTCGGCGCCGAGAGCTACGACGACATCTATCCCCTGCTCGAGGAGCGCGACCCGCGCGAGTGGCAGCACCGCTTCACCACGGGCAGGCCGCCCGTCGCCTCACGAGCAGGGTCCAACGGCGCCCGCCCAGCGCAGAAAGCTCGCCGCGTGCGAAGCTCGATCGTTCACCAAGCACGGGTGCTCACGTCCCGCTACGCGCGTCTTTTCACGCGCGACCGGCGGAACATGTTCATCCTGCTCGGTCAGGTTCCGATCCTCGGGCTGGCGATCGCAGGCCTCTTCAAAATATCGGTGTTCACCCGGCCAAGCTCGGATGCGGGGCAGGCCGTCAAGCTGACGTTCCTGCTGCTCGTCACGACGGTGTGGATCGGGATGATCGACGCCTCGCGCGAGATCATCAAGGAGAAAGGCGTCTTTACGCGCGAGAACTCGGTCGGGGTCAGACTCAGCGCATATCTGCTCTCCAAGGCCATCGTCCTGTTCACGCTGGCGGCGATACAGGCCCTGATCTTGACCGGCATCGTGCTGCTCTTCCAGCCACTTCACTCGCACCTCGATGTCTATGCCGCGGTCCTCATCATCGTGGTGCTGACCGCGTTCGCCGCCGTGAGCATGGGGCTCCTCGTATCGGGCGTTGTTCGCAACCAGGATCAGGCGACGAGCTTCATACCCCTGATCCTGATCCCGCAGCTGTTCTTCGGCGGCTCGATCGTCGCCACGGCCACGATGAGCGCTCCGCTCAGGGCGATCACGAAGATCGTGGTGACCCAGTGGTCCTACGCGGGCCTCGGCGCGGCGATCGACATGAACAAGCGAATCGCCGAAAGCCCCAACTACGCCAAGGTCAGCAGCTTCGGCCACCATTACTTCACCCTCTCCCGCGGCTCGACCTATCTCATCCTGGCGGCCTTCATCGCGGTGTTCTTCCTCGTGATCGCCTGGACATTGAACCGGCGCGCGCGCGCCTGAGCGGCTCGGCGCGCGCAGCTCAGTAGCCCGCCGGCGCAGCTGCACCCGGCTTCTTGACCGGTCTGCCGGCCGGCGAGAGCATGAACCAGGCGCCGAGAAAGCCCTCGCCGCCCGCCTGCCCCTTGCGCGTGTCTTCGGAGAAGGTGTAGAGCGGATGCCCGTTGTAGGCGAGCTGCCTGCGGTGGTCGGAGCGCTTGATCGTCGTGAGCTTGGCGCGCGATACGCCCGCAGCCGCCGTCGGCGTCCCCGTCGCGATCGCCGGGGGCCACACACGCAGGCACGCTTCGGTGCAATTGCTCACGTCACGCTTGTCGTGCGTGAACATGTAGTACGTCAGTCCGCTGCTGTTGATGAGGACCTTCCCGAGTGTCGACTGGCCGACGAGCACCGCGGGACCCCCCGCATTCGGCTTTGTGGAGGATCCGGACAGGCTCAGCGCGACCAGGGCACCGAGGGCCACGCCGACGGCGAGAGCGACCCCGGCCGGCAGCCACCGGCGGGCGCCCAGCCGCCGCGCAGCGGCGAGGCGGCCGGTCGCGGCTTGCGCCGGCGGACCCGCCGCCAGGTCGCGTCCTGCGGAATCTCTAGCCATCGCTGTCAGCCATTTGTCGGCTCCCCCACATCCGAGATATCGGCGACGGCGTGTGTGCGTAGCGCCGGCCCGATTGCTCGCGGCGAAGTGACACACCATAGCGACGCCCTGCGGCTCCGGACGGTCGCCCATCAGTGCTCCTTGACGGGCGCGTCCAGACCGGTTAGAAATGCGCTGTGCGTCAGAGGGAGATGGCGTCGGGGGTGACTCGCCGCGAGATGTTGCGTACCGCCGCTGCGGCGGGTGCGCTCGCTGGCCTGCAGGCTCTCGCGCCAGCGGAGGTGCTCGCGCGCGTTCTCGCCGCGCCGGCCGCGCGGGGGCGGCTGTCCGACATCGAGCATGTCGTCATCTTCGTCAACGAGAACCGCTCGTTCGATCACTACTACGGTACCTACAGGGGTGTCCGCGGATTCGCCGATCCGGCCGCTCTCCGGCAGGCCGACGGGACGCCGGTGTTCGCCCAGCGATTCGCCGACAGCCCGTTCGGGGCGGCCTCGGCCGCCTACGGGGAACATCTTCTGCCGTTCCACTTCGATACGCGCCACAACGGCGAGTGCGTGAACGACATCTCACACGACTGGGCTCCGCAGCATCAGGCCTGGAACGGCGGAAAGATGGACAGCTTCCTCCAGGTCGACATCTCGCCCGCGATCGATGGCCCGCAAACCGGGATCAACACGATGGGCTACTACACGCGTTCGGATCTGCCCTTCTATCACGCGCTCGCCGACGCCTTCACGATCTGCGACAACTACTTCGGCTCGGTCATCGGACCCACGAACCCGAACCGCCTCTACTCGATCAGCGCGTCGATCGACCCGGATGGCACGCACGGCGGCCCCGTCCTGACGACCGAAGGTCTCCTCAGCAAGGCAAAAAAGGCGGGCACGCTCAGGTGGACGACCTACCCGGAGCAGCTGCAGGCCAGGGGCATCAGCTGGAAGGTCTACGCGAGCCCCGAGGCCAATCTGGGCGACAACCTGCTGACGTACTTCAGGCCCTACCAGACACGTCCGAAGCTCGCGGCGAGGGCGTTCGGATCAACCTTTCCCGGCAGCTTCCGAGCCGACTGCGCGGCGGGGAGGCTGCCACACGTCTCCTGGGTGCTCGCCCCACTGCTCGACACCGAGCATCCGCCGGCGCCGGTCAGCTTCGGTGAGGTCGCGGCGGCGCAAATCCTGCACGCGCTGACGGCTAACCCGAGGGTCTGGGCGAAGACCGCGGTGTTGATGACGATGGACGAGTGCGGCGGCTTCTTCGACCACGTGCCGCCTCCGGTGGCCCCCCCGGGAACGCCGGGCGAGTATCTGACGGCCCCGCAGCTACCGCCCGAGGCGGGCGGAATCCGCGGGCCGATCGGGCTCGGCTTTCGGGTGCCGATGCTCGTGGTCTCGCCATTCTCACGGGGCGGCTTCGTTTCCTCGGACACCTTCGACCACACCTCGATGCTGCGCTTCTTGGAGACGAGGTTCGGAGCGGAGGTCCCGAACCTGTCGGCCTGGCGCCGCGGCGCGACCGGCGATCTGACGAGCGCCTTCAACTTTGCCGCGCCGAACAGATCGGTGCCGCACCTGCCGGCCCCGTCGCTGGCCGATCCCCGTGTGTTGAAAAGCAACTGCCCCACGCAGGCCCCGAGCTACGTCAAACCGAACTTCCCGACCGTCACCGGATACCCGCTCCCGCCTGCGCCCCAGACGATGCCGAGCCAGGAGCCCGGCTCTCCGAAGCGACCCAGTGGACTGCACGCGGGCGGCAAATAGGTTGTTTGACCTCGCGGGCGAGAGCGGCACGGAGGTCACTCGGGGAGTGCTCTAGGGCCGCGCCTCCAGAATCAGGTTGAACGGCGTCTCGGTTGCGCGACGCACACGGGTGAATCCACCCTGTTCGAGCACCTCGGTCAGCCGTGCCTCGCCCGCCTGTGCGCCCAGCGCCAGGCCAACCTCCTGGGCGAGCGACGCCGGCGTGCAGATAACGGTCGAGGCTCCGTAGAAGACACGCCCGACGGGGTTCAGATTGTCCTCCACGCGGTCGTTGGCGAATGGCTCGACGATCATCCAGGTGCCGTCGGTGGCGAGTGTCTCCAGAACGTGTGCGGACGCACCAACCGGGTCGCCCATATCGTGCAGGCAGTCAAACACGCACACCAGGTCATAGCCGTCCCCCGGGAAGTCCTTGGCGGAGGCCACCTCGAATGTGATGCGGTCCCCTACGCCGGCCTCTGTGGCAGCCTCGCGAGCGCGCTCGATCGAGGCGTCGTGGTAGTCAAACCCGAAGAACTCTGAGTTCGGGAAGGCGTCGGCCATGATGATCGTCGACGCTCCGTGTCCGCAGCCAACGTCGGCGACTCTCGCTCCCCGTTCGAGCTTCTCTTGCACGCCATCCAGAGCCGGGATCCACTCGGCGACGAGGTTGGCGCGGTAGCCGGGCCGGAAGAATCGCTCGGTGCCGCGAAACAGGCGGTGGTCGTGCTCGTGCCAGCCCATCCCCTTGCCGGTTCGAAATGCCTCGAGCAGCTGGTCCTCATCGGCATACAAGGACGCGATCGAGTCATATACCCCAAGGATGTAGAACGGGCTGTCCTCGTCCGCCAGTGCAAGCGCGTGCTCGTCCGGCAGCGTGTAGCGATCGCTCTCGGGGTCATACGTCACGTAACCCCCGGCCGCCTGGTTGCCCAGCCACTCGCGCACGTAACGCTCTGCTGCGCCCGAGCGCTCGGCGATTTCCTGTGAGGTCAATGGCCCGGCGTGAGCCATCGCCTTGTACAGGCCGAGCTTCTCGCCAATCACCATCAGCGGAGCGCTGATGGTCGCGCCCATGTCCATTACCGCCTGCCCCATGAAGGCTTCTAGCTTGGCCTCGTCAATCTCCGTCGCGCTCATCAGAGCCTCCTCATGTCCGCCTCGAAGACGACCGCTGGAGTAGGCCGTCGTAGGAGCAAGGAAACCACAGCAGGCGCGGGCACGTCGTGCGCTCGCGCGTGTGGCAAGAGGTCACTCCAGGAGCGCTCTGCTGCCTTACCCGGGCGCGTCCCGTCCGCACCCATCTCTACCGTCAATTCCATGCTCTTGAACGAGCTGACAGACGGCATGGAGATCGACCAGGTCCTCCTGGTCCGCGAGGCCGAGCGCCGCCAGCGACGCGACGGCGGCGAGTACCTGCGCCTGCAGCTCGGCGACCGCACGGGCGCGGTCGCGTGCATGGTCTGGGAGGAGCTCGTCGAGACCGAAGAGCTCGCGCGAGCGGGCGCTCCCGTCCACGTCAGCGGCCGCTACACGATCCACCCGCGCTTCGGCCCGCAGATCAACCTGCGCGGCCTCGAGCCCCCCGACGCGGGAACGTTCGACCTCAAGGACCTGCTCGACGGGCCCGCGCGCGAGGTCTCGCAGATGGAAGCCGAGGTTCGCGAGCTGCTGGCCACGATCCAGGAGCCGCACCTGCGCATCCTGCTCGAGCGCGTGTTCGGCGAGGACTCCGAGCTGTGGGCCGGCTACCGGGTGGCGCCGGCGGCCAAGTACTACCACCAGGCCTACCGCCACGGCCTGCTCGAGCACTGCCTCGGGGTCGCCCATGCGGTCAGCGCGATCAGCGCCACGTTCCCGGGCATCGACCGCGACGTGGCGGTCACGGGCGCGCTGCTGCACGACATCGGCAAGCTCGAGGCCTACACCGAGGACCCCCAGAACATCGACCTGACCGACGCGGGCAGGCTGCACGGGGAGATCGCCCTCGGCTACTACCGGATCCGGCGCGCGATCGAGGAGATCGACGGCTTTCCGCCCGAGCTGGCGCAGGCGATCGGGCACATCATCCTCAGCCATCACGGCGCGCTCGAGCACGGCAGCCCGGTCGTTCCGTGCACGCGCGAGGCGACGCTCGTGCACATGATCGACAACCTCGGCGGACGCCTCGGCAGCTTCGATCGCCTCGAGAAGGAGCTCGCGCCGGGCAGGCGCTGGTCGGGATTCGACCGCGCGATCGGCGGCGGCGCGTTCTTCGCCGAGCGGGGAATCGAGCAGGCGCAGAGCGGCCGGCAGCCGGCGCCGGCGCGCGAAGCGGCCTGAGCCCGACTCCCGAAACTCCTGAAACCCGCAAATAGCGTCGCCCGGGCCACGCTGCGCGTGCATCGTCTCGCCGTCGGGTTCTATCGTTGCAGCGATGGCAAAGGACACCGAGAAGCTGATCCGCCAGCTGTCGCTGATCTCCTACCTGATGGCCGAGCGGAGGCCGGTCACGGCGCTTGAGATCCGGCGGGACGTGGAGGGCTACAGCGGGATGAACGAGGACGCGTTCGCGCGGCGCTTCTACGCGGACCGCTCGGAGCTCGAATCGCTGCGCATTCAGCTGACGGTCGAGCGCCCGGCGGACGGGGCGGCCGAGCAGGAGAACTACTCGCTGCGCCCGGAGAACTTCCACCTCCCGTCGATCGCGTTCACGGACAAGGAGCTGGCGGCCCTGCAGACCGCCCTCAGCCTGCTGGACGGCGAATTCGCCTACGCCGAGCCGCTGCGCCTGGCGCTGCAGCAGATCACCTGGGGCCGCCCCAGCCCGCTGCGGGCGCCCGAGCAGCGGTCGGTCGCGCTCGGGATCACGGCCTCGGCCGGCGGCCACGAGCTCTCGGCGCGCCTGGCGAAGGTCGAGACGGCGATCTTCCGCAACAAGACGATCCTGTTCGACTACTACACGATGGAGCGCGACGAGGTGGGCCCGCGACGCGTCGACCCCTACCACCTGCTGTTCCAGGGCGGCCAGTTCTACCTGCTCGGCTACTCCCACGAGCGCAAGGCGATCCGCGTGTTCCGCCTGACGCGGATCCGCGGAAAGGTCTCCTACGCGACGAAGGCCGAGCACGACTTCCGCCGCCCGGAGGACTTCGACCCGCGCGCGTACGCCAACCGCGCCGATTGGCAGCTGGGCGAGGAGCGGGGCGTGGCGGAGATCCTGATCTCGGAGCGAATCGCCTGGCAGATCGAGCGCCACTTCGGCCGCTACGGCGAGATCCAGGTGCCCGGCGCAGCTGTCAAGACGGGCGAGGAAGATGATGGTGTCGAGGAGGACCTCGACGGGGATGTTGACGCGGTCGACGCGGACCGTGGGGATCGTGTCTTGCTGACCGGGTACTCGAGTCTCCGGGGTCTCGTCTCATGGGTTCTCGGCCTGGGCGCGCACGCCCGCCTGGTGGGCCCAGCGGAGCTGAGCGAGGAATTCGAGCGGCGGCTGTCGCTGCTGGAGGAGCGCCACGGCAAGACGCTTCCCGGCGCAAAGGCGAAGCCGACCCGCATCACGGCGTCCGCAACCCGCGCCTCCGCGTCCACGCGCACCCGCACCGGGCGCAGGAACGCCTCGACCGACTCCGAGGACGATTCGCCCGCCGCCCGCGGCGAGGCGGCGATCCGCCCGGAGCGGTTCGCGCGCCTGGTGACGCTCGCGAGCATCCTGATCCAGGCGGGGCGGGCGGGCGAGCGGGTGGTGATCGAGGAGGTGTGCGAGCGGCTGCAGCTCAGCGAGGAGGAGCTGCGGGAGGACGTGAACGTGCTGAACGTCGTGAACTTCGGTGGGGGCTCGTATGTGCTGTATGCGGAGTTCAGGGAGGAGGAGGGGGAGATCGAGGTCGACCCGGAGCCCTACAGCGACAACTTCGACCGCCCGGCGCGGCTGCTGCCGGTCGAGGGCAAGGCGCTGGTGGCGGCGATCGATTTGATCGGCGAGCACATCCCCGAGGGCTCGCTGACCTCTGCCCGCGAGAAGATCGTGGCGGCGCTGGGGGAGGACCCGATGGAGCAGGGGCTGCAGGTGGCGAGGGCGGGCGGCGATGACTCGGGCGTCGCCCGCCTCGTATCCGACGCGATCGCAAAACGGCGGATGATCGAGCTCGAGTACTACAAGGAGAACGAGGACGAGCTGTCGGAGCGCCGCGTCGAGCCGTACGCGCTGACGAACGGCCGCGAGGGCTGGTATGTCGCGTCGTTTGACCCCGACCGCGACGCGATGCGCCACTTCCGCCTCGACCGGATCAAGAGCGTGACGGTGACCGGCGAGAAGTTCGAGCCGCGCCCGGAGGTCGACCCGGGGGCGGAGGTCGACGGCTGGCTGCGCACGGGCGAGGTTCAGGCCTCGCGCAGCGCGCGCGTGTGGGTCTCACCCGACCGCGCGCGCTGGGCGCGCGAGGCGCGCCGCGTGGTCGAGGAGCGAAGCGACGGCGCGGTCGTGGTCGAGCTGAGCTTCGCGGGCGTCGACTGGCTCGTGCGGGAGATCCTCAGAGAAGCGGGCGACGCCGCGGTGCTCGAGCCCCAGGACGCCCGCGAGGCCGTCGGCGCCGCCGTGGCGCGCCTGCGCGAGGCGCAGGATCCGCCGGCCCGGAAACGATCCAAAGCCCGGTCGAAGAAGCTCGTCACGGCTCGCTAGACGCCTCGGTCGGCACGATCGCGAGTCCAACGCTCGTCCGCTGACGCGACACACGCGCGGGGATCTGCTGTCAACCCGGCTAGGCTTCCCGAAATGAGCCGCCGCGAGCAGATCCAGATGTCGGCGGCCGAGGTCGCCTCGTTCCTCGCCGCCGAGCGGACGGTGACATGCGCGACGGTCGGCCCGCGCGGCTGGCCGCACCTGATGCCGCTCTGGTACGTCCTGCGCGGCCACTCAGCGAGCGAGCTGGGCCCGCGCATCTGGTCGTGGACTTATGCGGCCTCCCAGAAGGTGAAAAACCTCGAACGCAACCCGCTCGCAACGCTGCAGGTCGAGACGGGCGAGCCCTACGAGGAGCTGCGTGGGGTGATGTTCGAGTGCGATGTCATCGTCCACCGAGACCTCGAGAAGGTCGCCAAGCTGGGCGGCGAGATCCTCATGCGCAACTCGGTACCCCGCGGCACCGAGCCGCCCACCGAGCTTCCCGACGAGGTGCGCGCGGTGGTCGACCAGCAGGCCCCCAAACGAGTCGGTCTCGAGTTCGTCGAGCGCCGTCGCGCCACCTGGGACCACCGCAAGCTCGACGGCGTGTACTGAAGTCGGGCCCGCCGGGCACATCTCGTACGTCGCGGGGCCGGTGCGCCGCCGCGGCACCGATAGTCTGCTGCCGCAATGGAGTCGCTGAAGGGGCTGATCCTCTCGGGAGGCAAGGGCACGCGCCTGCGCCCGATCACCCACACGAGCGCCAAGCAGCTCGTGCCGGTGGCGAACAAGCCCGTGCTCTTCTATGGCATCGAGGCGATGGCCCAGGCCGGGATCGAGGAGATTGGGATCGTGATCGCGCCCGAGACGGGTCCGGAGATCGAACAGGCCGCCGGCGACGGCTCGCAGTTCGGGGTCCGGATCTCCTACATCCTCCAGGACGAGCCGCTGGGGCTCGCCCACGCGGTGCTCACCGCCGAGGGCTTTCTGGGGGTCAGCCCGTTCGTGATGTACCTCGGCGACAACCTGCTCCAGGGGGGAATCTCCGACCTCGTCGCGGCCTTTCGCGAGCACGAGCCCGACGCGTTGATCCTGCTCACGCCCGTGCCAGACCCCGAGAACTACGGCGTCGCCGAGCTGGCCGACGCCGCGCCCGGCAAGGCTGGGCGGGTCGTGCGACTCGTGGAGAAGCCGTCGGAGCCGGCCACCGACCTGGCGCTCGTCGGCGTGTACATGTTCACGGCCCAGATCCACGACGCCGCCCGCGCGATCGACCCGTCGGAGCGCGGAGAGCTCGAGATCACCGACGCGATCCAGCACCTCGTCGACGGGGGCATGCGCGTCGAGCCGCACATCGTGCGCGGCTGGTGGAAGGACACCGGGCGCCTGGAGGACATGCTCGAGGCCAACAGCCTGATCCTCGACAACCTGATCGAGCGCGTCGAGGGCGAGCTGATCGATTCGCGCGTTGACGGACGCGTCGTGATCGAGCGCGGCGCGCGCCTGGAGCGCACGACCGTGCGCGGGCCGGCGATCATCGGCGCCGACGCTCGCCTCAGCGACTGCTACATCGGCCCCTACACCGCCATCGGCGAGCGCTGCACGATCTCGAGCTCGGAGGTCGAGCATTCGATCCTGCTCGCCGGGTGCAGCGTCTGCGATCTCGACGGACGCATGGAGTCCTCGCTGCTCGGGCGCAACGTGACGATTCGCCGCGGAGACCGCCAGCCGCGCGCCTACCGCTTCATGGTCGGAGACAACTCCGACATCTCGATCCTGTGAGCCCGCGCAGGCTGCTCGTGACCGGCGCCGCCGGCATGCTCGGTCGTGATGTCGTGCGCGCGGCCGAACAAGCCGGCCTTGAGCTGATCGGGCTGACCCGCCACGAGCTCGATATCACCGACGCCTCGGCCGTCGAAGAGGCCTTCGCGCGGATTCGTCCCGACGCGGCGATCAACTGCGCCGCGTGGACGGACGTCGACGGCGCCGAGGAGCACCGCGACCAGGCATATGAGCTGAACGCCCGCGGCCCCGAGAGCCTCGCCCGTGCGGCGGCCAAATCGCGCGTGCCGCTCGTCCACGTCTCCACCGACTACGTGTTCGACGGCAAGCCACCGCTCGACTCCACAGGGGCGTCGCGGCCGTATGTCGAGTCCGATCCGACTGGGCCGCGCTCGGTCTACGGCGAGACCAAGGCCGACGGCGAGGTCGCGGTGCTCGCGGCGTCTCCCCGCCATACCGTCGTGCGCAGCTCGTGGCTGTTCGGCGTCGACGGCAACAACTTCGTCGCCACGATGCTGCGCCTGGCCGGCGAGCGCGACGCCGTGCAGGTCGTGACCGACCAGGTCGGCTGCCCGACGTGGACGGGTCATCTCGCGCCGGCGCTGCTCGGGCTGATCGAGCGCGAGGTCTCTGGTCTGGTCCACCTCGCCGGGACCGGTCCGGTCTCCTGGAACGGCTTCGCACGCGAGATCTTCCGCCAGGCCGAGGTCGACTGTGCGGTCGAGCCGGCCTCCAGCGAGCAGATGGCGCGCCCCGCTCCGCGCCCGGCCTGGTCCGCGCTCGCCTCGGAGCGCGCGGACGTGATTCCGATGCCCGACTGGCGTGACGGGCTGGCGGGATATCTCGCCGCACGGGCCGGGATCTCGCGCGCGTGAGCTCACGGCTGGGATGATGCGGACATGAAACTGCTCGTCTGCGGCGGCGCCGGGTTCATCGGCTCGACCTTCGCGCGCCAGCGCCTGCACGAGCACGGCGATGAGGTGACCGTGCTCGACAAGCTCACCTATGCCGGGCGCGAGGAGAACTTCCACGCCTTCGCCGAGGATCCCCGCTTCCGGTTCCTGCGCGGGGCAATCGAGGATCCGGCGGCGGTGGTCGCAGCGATCAATGAATCGATGCCCGAGGCGATAGTCAACTTCGCCGCCGAGACCCACGTCGACCGCTCGATCGCCGAGCCCGATGCGTTCGTTTCCACGCACGCGCTCGGCACCTACGTCTTACTGGAGGCAGCACGCGCGCACGAGTTGCGCTACGTGCAGGTCTCAACCGACGAGGTCTACGGCTCGATCGAGGCGGGCACCTTCACCGAGGAGTCGCCGCTGCGCCCCTCCTCGCCCTACTCGGCGACGAAGACCGGCGCCGACCTGCTCGTGGAGAGCTACTTCCACACCTACGAGCTGCCCGCCGTGATCTGTCGCGGCTCGAACAACTACGGCCCATACCAATACCCCGAGAAGCTGATCCCTCTGATGATCTTGAATGCGATCCACGGCGATGCGCTGCCGGTCTATGGCGACGGCATGCAGGTACGCAACTGGATCCACTCGACCGACTTCTCCCGCGCGATCGGTCACGTGCTCGAGCACGGGGTGCCCGGCGAGGTCTACAACGCCGGCGGCCCCGACGAGCAGCCGAACATCGCCGTCGTAAGGCGCATCATCGAGCTGACGGGTGCGCAAGAGTCTCAGATCGAGCACGTCGCCGACCGCCCCGGCCACGACCGTCGCTACTCGCTGTCCTCGGAGAAGGTTCGCGCGCTCGGCTGGAGCCCGCGCGTGGGCTTCGAGGAGGGCCTGGCGCAGACGGTGTCCTGGTATCGCGACAACGCCTGGTGGTGGCAGCCGATCCGCTCGGGCGACTACCGCGAATATTACGAACGCCAGTATGGGCGTTCGCTGGGATGATTCGACACCGTTGAATACGCCCCAAACGGGCGATGGCTTTTGTCTGTAGATCTTTGGTCTGAGGCGCGCAAGAGTGGAGCCATGGACAGCGCCCTACGCGAGCAATTCGCCGCCAACCTCCGCCAGGCCCGAGGCAAGGCGGGCATCTCCCAGGAGGCCCTCGCGGCCAAGTGCGAACTTCACCGAACGGAGATCAGCCTGCTGGAGCGCTGCAAGCGCTCGCCGCGCCTCGAGACGATCGTGATCCTGGCCCGCGGCCTCGGGCTCTCCTCGCCCGGCGAGCTGCTCGCCGGGATCCGCTGAGCGCTCAGGCCAAGCTCGAGATCTTCCACTTTCCGCTTTCCTTGACGAGCGAAAGCGTCGAGGCCCTGGTCTTGCCGCCGTAGGTGCTCGTCACGTGCGCGGTGGCGGTGGGCTGCGCGCCCGTGGTGCTGATGTGCACGGACTGGACGGCGACTTCGAAGTTGTCGAGCTCGGTCAGCTGGTTTTTGATCGCCTGTTTGCACCCGCCGGGCGCCGCGTTCAGACGCGCCGCGACGGGGGCCGCGAGATCGTTGGTGCAGATCTTCTGCTCATCGCCTGCCGTGACGTCGGCCTGCAGGTTTGAGATCGTCTGGGCGACAGCGTGTTCTTCGCCCTTGAAGGCGGTTATCGACAGGGTTTTCGAGCACGCGGCCAGTCCAAGTGCGAGGCACGCGGCGCCGAGCAGGGCGAGGAGGCGCTTGAGCGGAGATCGCATCGCAGCGCCAGAGAGTACGCGACCGGTCAGGCTGCGGCGCCAAGACTCATCCGCGTGGCCCTGAGGACGAGTCAGTTCTGCTCGTCGTCGCGCCGATAGCCCAGGCGCGCGGAGATGCGGTCGGCGGTGGAGACCAGGTGCGGGCCGAGCGCGTCGACGAGCTCGTCGAGCGAGATCGTCGAGCTGGGCGCCGACAGGCTCACGGCAGCGACGATGTCCCGCGCCTCATCGCGCACCGGAGCGGCGATCGCCAACAGCCCGGGGCGAGCTCTTCGTCATTGACGGCCAAGCCCTCCTGCTGTGCCTCGTCGAGCTCCGCGCGCAGGGCCTTCTTGCTGGTGATCGTGTTGGGGCCGCGCTTGGTCAGCTTCATCGAGGCCAGCACGCTGCGCTGCTCCTCATCCGGCAGGCTTGCGAGCAGCAGCTTCCCCATCGCCGTGGCGTGCGCCGGCAGACGCGAGCCGGCCTGCAGGTCGAGGCCGTTCTGGCTCTGCCCGCGGCGGAGGCTGCGCGCGCCGATCGATGTAGAGGACCTCCGTGCCATCCAATACGCCCAGGCTCACGGTGTAGGAGCTTCGCCGCCGCAGCTCGTCGAGGTAGGCGTGGGCGTGCTCGCGCAACCCGGTGGAGTTGAGCGCCGACATCCCGAGGTCGGTCACGCGCAGCCCCAGGCGGTACTTGCGCGAGGCGCCCTGTTCGAGGTAGCCGAGGGCGACGAGCGTGATCACGTAGCGGTGCGTCGTCGAGCGGCTCATGCCGAGGTCCTCGGCGATCTCAGCGATGCCGAGGATCGGGCGCTTGGGCGTGAAGCAGCCGAGGATCGCCAACCCGCGCTCCAGCGACTGGGAGTACCGCGGCTCGCGCAGGCTGGGAATCGACCATGTCGGGTCGACCTCGGACGTTGGAGATTTGGAACGATTTGAACCAGTTCTCGGCATGCTAAATACGATTCCCCGTCGTCGGCATGGTGCGCTCGGACGCCGCGATTATGCTACCCCGGCCGTCTGCTCGACGAAGTGCTTGCTCAGCATCGTCTCCTGGCCCTGGTAGCTGGACCCGACGTCCTCGCCGTAGAGAACATCGGGCTCCTCGGCCATCCGCTCGAACGCGAGCTTGCACACCGGCTGGCGGTGCTCGACCATGAAGGACACGTCCCGCGCGCGCACCTCGAGCGCCGCCCGGCTCCCGCGAGCCGCACCGTTTGCCGAGTAGCCGAAGCCCGGATCGAAGAAGCCGGCGTAGTGCGTGCGCAGCTCGCCGGCCGTGGGATCGTAGGCGAGCATCTCGGCCGCGTATGACGGCGGGATGCTCACGCGCTCGGCCGACAGCAGCAGATAGAACACCTCGGGCTCGAGCACGATCCGCCCGCGCTTCTCCGGATGCACCGGCTCCCAGTAGTCGCGCCATTTCAGCGCACCGACCCGTGTGAGGTCGATCGGCAGGCTGTTCTTCTTCGCCCTGTAGCCGACGATCGAGTCCTCGGGGCCGGACACGTCCAGGCTGAGGAACAGCCCGTCGGCGAGCGATAGCTCGTCCTCGCCGAGGGGCCCGGAGTCGAGGTAGAGGAGCGGCGACTCGCGGTGGAGCGTCACGAGCTCCTCGTCGCTGAGGCGAGCGTCGCCGGACAGGAGCCGAACCTGGTTCAGCGCGAGGCCGGTCTTCACTCGGATCGCGAACGTCCGCGGGACGATCTCCAGGTACAGCTTGCCGTGATAGCCGGCTGTGATCTCATCGAAGCGGTGGCTGCGGTCGGTCAACACGCGAGTGAACACGTCGAGGCGCCCGGTCGAGCTCTTGGGGTTCGTCTTCGCACGGATCTCCTCCGGGCAGGCGAAGCTGCTCGATCAGCGGCACGAGATATGGGCGGTCGCGCTCGAGCGTCGCGCCGTCGCGCAGGTCGATCCTGTCGAACGCCAGATCCTCGATCTTCTCCTCGACCGTAGATTCGCTGTCCGGCAGGAAGCTGCAGCGCAGCGCCCACGCGTGCTCGCCGAGCCGCAGGTCAACGCTGGCGGGCTGGATCGACTCGCGCGGGATCCGCCAGTCGCCGGCGGTCATCCATTCGCTGGAGACGGCCTCGCGCAAATGTTGGGATGGGAGCACGCCCTTGTCCATGGACAACTGAGTCTATGCCGCGGTTGAGCGGACGGGGCCGCGCGATGAACGATGCCCTCAGGCGCGCGCTAGGCTCGCATGAGTGCCCGTGTCAACCTTCAGTCCACGAGTCCAGGCGTGGTTCGAGCAGGCCTTTGCCGCCCCCACGCCGGCGCAGGCCAAAGCCTGGCCCGCGATCGCCGCCGGCGAGAACGTCCTCCTGTCCGCACCCACCGGCTCGGGCAAGACACTGGCCGCGTTCCTGTGGGCGCTTGACCGGTTGAGCGGCGATGCTGCGCCGCCCGCTGGCGACGTCGGAGACGACCAGGCGACCAGCGGGCATGCCCCGAACGGCGGCGCGGCCACAGGCACCCGCGTCGTCTACGTAAGCCCGCTGAAGGCCCTCGCATATGACATCGAGCGCAACCTCCGCACGCCATTGCGCGGAATCGGGGCGGAGGAGGTGCGCGTCGGCATCCGCACCGGCGACACCCCCCAGCGCGAGCGCGCGGCGATGGTGCGCAACCCGCCCGACATCCTGATCACGACGCCCGAGTCGCTGTATCTGATCCTCACCTCGCGCGCGCGAGAGATGCTGACCGGGGTCGAGGCTGTGATCGTCGATGAGATCCACGCCGTCGCCCACTCAAAGCGCGGCGCCCACCTCGCGCTCACGCTCGAGCGCCTGGAGGCGCAGGCGGGGGCGCCCGTGCAGCGGATCGGCCTCAGCGCCACGCAGAACCCCCTGGAGGAGATCGGCCGCTTCCTCGTCGGCCCCGGCCGGAAGGTCACGATCGTCGACGCGGGCGCCCGGAAGAAGCTCGACCTGCGCATCGAGGTCCCCGTCGAGTCGATGGCCGAACCCGCGCTCGGCCCCGGCGATCCCGAGCGCGATCCGCTCGAGCCCGTGGCCGGCGGGGAGTCGACGCGCTCCTCGATCTGGCCGGCGATCTACCCCGAGCTGCTGGAGCTCGTCCAGGCGCACAACTCGACGATCGTCTTCGTCAACAACCGGCGCTCGGCCGAGCGCGTCGCGCTGCGACTGAATGAGCTCGCCGTCGCGCGGCAGGAGGGCAGCGAGCGGCGCAGGCGCGAGGGGAACGGGGCGGCGAGGACGACGGGGGGGGGGGTACGGCGCGCCCAGGCGCCGCGTGAGATCGCGCGCGCTCACCACGGATCGCTCGCGCGCGAGGAGCGGACCAAGGTCGAGGAGCTGCTCAAGGCGGGCGAGCTACCATGCCTCGTCGCCACCAGCTCGCTCGAGCTCGGGATCGACATGGGAGCCGTCGACCTGGTGCTCCAGATCGAGTCGCCCAAGTCCGTCGCCCGCGGGCTGCAGCGCATCGGGCGCGCCGGACACGGCGTCGATGAGGTCTCGACCGGGCGGATCTTTCCCAAGTTCCGCGGCGACCTGCTCGAGTGTGCCGTCGTCGCGCGGCGCATGCACGAAGGCCTGATCGAGCCCACCGTCGTCCCGCGCAACGCCCTCGATGTCCTCGCCCAGCAGATTGTCGCCATGGCCGTGGCATCCGAGCCGGCGTCAGCCGGCCCATCAAAAAATCAAGACTCCACGGAGACCGAGGGCGAGTCCCCGGGCGGCGGCCTCTCGGTGGATCAGCTGCACGAGCTCGTCCGGCGCACCCACTCCTACTCGGAGCTGAGCCGCGAGCTGCTCGAGAACGTCCTCGACATGCTCGACGGGCGCTATCCGTCGAAGGAGTTCGGCGAGCTGCGCGCGCGCATCGTCTGGGATCGCGTCGCGGGGACGATCCGCTCGCGCAAGGGATCGCGCCAGCTGGCGATCGCCAATGCCGGCACGATCCCCGACCGCGGCCTCTACACCGTCACCCTGCCCGACGGGCGCCGAGTCGGCGAGCTGGATGAGGAGATGGTCTATGAGGCGCGGCCCGGGCAGGCGTTCCTGCTCGGCGCCTCCACGTGGCGGATCGAGGAGATCGGCCGCGACCGCGTGATCGTCACTCCGGCCCCGGGAGCCCCCGGCGCGGTGCCGTTCTGGAAGGGCGACACGATCGGCCGCCCCAAGGAGCTCGGCGAGGCGATCGGCGCGTTCGCCCGCTGGGCCGTCGAGCAGGACGCGCCGACCCTCGAGCGCGACTACGACCTCGACGAGCGCGCCGCGCGCAACCTGCTGGCCTACCTGCGCGAGCAGCAGGCGGCGACGCGCGTGCTGCCCAGCGAGCGCACGATCGTCGTCGAGCGCTTTCGCGATGAGATCGGCGACTGGCGGATCTGCATCCTCTCCCCCTACGGCGGCCGCGTCCACGCCGCCTGGGGCCTTGCCCTCTCCGCGCGCATCCGCGAGCGGCTGGACATCGAGGCCGACGCCCTGTGGTCCGACGACGGCATCGTCCTTCACCTCCCCGACCTCGACGCCGAGGAAGCCGAGTCGCTGCCCTCGGCCGCCGAGCTCGTGCTGCTCGAGCCCGACGACGTCGAGCGGGCCGTCACCGAGGAGCTCGGCGGCTCGGCGCTGTTCGGCGCGCGCTTTCGCGAGAACGCCTCCCGCGCGCTGCTGATCCCGCGCGCCTATCCCGGCAGGCGCACGCCGCTGTGGCAGCAGCGCCTGAAGGCCCAGAACCTGCTCGAGGTCGCGCGCCGCTACGCCGATTTCCCGATCGTGCTCGAGACGTATCGAGAGTGCTTGAAGGATGTGCTCGACGTGCCCGGTCTCGAAGCCCTGCTGCGTGACCTGCACACCCGCGAGGTGTCGCTCGTCGAGGTCGAGACGCCCACCGCCTCCCCGTTTGCCTCCTCGCTGCTGTTCGACTACGTCGCCACCTACATGTACGAGGGCGATACGCCCAACGCCGAGCGCCGGGCCGCCGCGCTGTCGCTGGACCGCGACCTGCTGCGCGAGCTGCTCGGCCAGGAGGAGCTGCGCGAGCTGATCGACGCCGGCGCGCTCGCGCGCGTGGAAGACGACCTGCAGCACCGCTCGGAGATGACCCGAGCGACCGGCCGCGATGCGCTGCACGACGTGCTGCGCCACGTCGGCGACCTGGGCCGCGAGGAGGTCTCAGAGCGCGTCTTCGACGGGATCGACGCGGGCGCCATGCTGGAGGAGCTGGAGCGCGAACGCCGCGCGATCCGCCTGCGCGTCGGCGGCGAGGAGCGCTTCCTCGCGGCCGATGAGGCCGGCCTGTACCGCGACGCGCTCTCCGCCGCCCCGCCCGGCGGCCTGCCGGAGGCGTTCATGCAGAACGTGCCCGACGCGCTCGAGGTCCTCGTCGCGCGCTACGCGCGCACGCACGGGCCGTTCACGACCGAGGAGCTGCGCGAGCGCTACGGCGTCGACGCGAGCGCCGTCCTGCGTGAGCTCGAGCGCGCCGGTGCCATCGTCCGCGGCGAGCTTCGCCCGGGTGGCTCGGGGCGCGAGTGGTGCGACGTCGAGGTCCTGCGCCGCCTGCGCCGCGCCTCGCTGGCGGCGCTGCGCAAGGAGATCGAGCCGGCCGACCAGCGCTCGCTCGCCGCGTTCCTGCCCTCGTGGCAGGGCGTCGACCGGCATTCCGGCGCCGGCGCGGGGATCGACCGCCTGCGCGAGGTCCTCGTGCCGCTCCAGGGTCTCGCCCTGCCCGCCGAGATCTGGGAGCGCGACGTCCTGCCCCGGCGCACCGGCGCCTACTCGCAGTCCTGGCTCGACAGCCTGTGCGCGAGCGGCGAGCTCGTGTGGGTCGGCGCGGGCGCCCTCGGGCGCTCCGGGCGCGTCGCGCTGTACTTCCGCGAGGACGCCCCGTTGATCGGGCCGCCCGCTGGGGCTCGTCGCAGATCGTCCCGTACGGAGGCCTCTGCCACGGGCACCGATGAATCGCCGCTGGACTCCGCCGAGCACGAGCTCCTGCGCGCGCGCCTGGCAGCCGGCCCGTGCTTCTTCTCCGACCTGCTCGCCGAGCTCGACCTCACCGCCGAGGCCCTGCGCGAGGCGCTGTGGGACCTCGTTTGGGCGGGCGAGGCGACGAATGACGCGTGGGCGCCGCTGCGGGCGCCGCGCCTGACGCTCGCCCGCGGGCGCCCCGAGGGTCGAACGTCCGTCCGTCGCTTCGGCCATCGGCGCACCGGAGCCCAGTCCCAGGTCCAGGGCCGCTGGTCGCTGACCAGGCTCGATCTTCGCCCGCGGCGCCGCGGCGAAGGGCGAGGGCGAGGGCGGGGGCGGTGGCCCGGCGGCCCCGACCGAGGCCGAGCGCAGGCGGACGCTCGCCGAGCTCTTGCTCGAGCGCTACGGCATCCTCACGCGCGAGCAGGTGCTCGCCGAGGGGATCAGGGGCGGCTTCGCGATGCTCTACGACACGCTGTGCAGCCTCGAGACGCTCGGCGTTTGCCGCCGCGGCTACTTCATCGAGGGAATGGGCGGCGCCCAGTTCGCGCTGCCCGGCGCCGTCGAGCGGCTACGCTCGGCGCGGACGCGCCCCGCCGGCGGGGAGGGCGAGCGCACGCTCGTGATCGCGGCGGCCGACCCGGCCCAGCCCTACGGCGCGGCGCTCCCATGGCCCAAACGCGAGGGGCAGGACCGCCGTCCGGCGCGCGTCGCCGGGGCCTATGTCGTGATGGTCGCCGACGAGCCGATCCTCTACGTCGAGCGCGGCGGCCGTGGCCTCGTGACCCTCGGTGGAGCCTCCGCCAACGCCGGGTCGGGCGCCACGGGAATCGCCGGCCTGGAGGCCGACCCGGTGCACGAGGCGCTGCGCGCGCTGGCCGCCGCGGTGCGCGCCGGGCGCGTGGGAAAGCTCGCCCTCGAGCGAATCGACGGCGAGCCGGCGATCGCCTCGGAGCTCGCCGGCGAGCTGCGCGAGCTCGGCTTCCAAAGCGGGCCACGCCGGCTCACTCTGACGGCCTGACCAGCTGGGCGCGAACGGGCCGAGACGGCCGTCGAGTAGCGCGGCCGGGCCCCTCAGGCGGCCCCGGACACGCACACCCGGGATCCGGCGGGTCTCTCTGCCATCGTGGAGGCGATGGTCGAGTCCTCCATAACGCGTCCCCGCCGCGTCGGTCACAAGGGCGCCGCGCACATCGAGCCGGGAAACACCCTGGCCAGCTTCGACGCGGCGCTGCACCACGGCGTCGACATGATCGAGCTCGACGTCCTCAGCGAGCGCCCCGACGGCAGCGGCCGGCTGCTGGTCGCGCACGACTACGCCCACATGCGCTCGCGCGCGCCGTTGCCCTTCGAGCAGGCGCTCGAGCACCTCTCCGGCCCCCGATTCGCGGAGCTCGAATTCGACGTCGACGTCAAGCTACCCGGATATGAGCTGCGCGTGCTGGACGCCCTTCGCGAATCCGGCCTCGTCCCGCGCACGCTGATCAGCGGCATGTTTCCCGACGGCCTGGCGCTGATCCGCGCGGCCGAGCCGACCCTGCGCCTCGGCTGGTCGGTGCCCCGGGTCCGCCGCGACTACACCACCGACGCGCTCACCGCCGTTCCCGCGCTGGCGATACTCACCGGCTACCGAGCGCTATTGCCGCGACGCGCCCGCGCGGCGCTCCTCGAGGGCCGCTTCGACGCGATCATGGCCCACTGGCGCGTGGTCACCAGGTCCCTCGTCCGCGCCGTGGCCGACGGCGGCGGCGAGCTGTATGTCTGGACCGTCGATGACTCCGCCCACATCGCGCGTCTGACCGCCATGGGAGTCGACGGCATCATCACCAACGACCCGCGCCTGTTCTGAGGTCCCGGCGCTCAGCTGGGAACAAGCCGCTCAGCCGACCGGTTCGGCGCTCAGCCGGGAGGCGCGCTCAGCCGATCATGCACGTTGCCGCGCTGAACGTCGCCGGATCGGCTCCCGCGAGGCTCTGGTGGCCGGCGCTCGTGGCGCGCGAGAACGATGCCACCAAGCTCCCCGAGTGCTTCCACTGGAAGTCCACGACGCCGCGCATGGTGAACGGGGATTGGCCTGTGACGGGCTTTAGTTCGAAGCTGCTGCCACCCTGGCGCGCCGACTTGGCGGCACCTACGGCGACGAACGCGGGCGCGGTCTTTGAGAGGTTGACCCACTGGCTGGTCGTCGTGTCCATGTACTGCAGGCGAAAGCTCATGTACATCGTGTCGTGAGCATTCCCGTCGCCGGGCATCGAGCCGCGGATTCCGACCGTGTTGGGCTGGTCGGCGGCCTTGCACACGTCGATCGTGGCCCACAGCTCGCGCGACACGCGCAGGGCGCGCGGGCCAAAGGAGGCGGTGCTCGCCTTGGCGGAGGCGCCGGTGGCCGCGAGCGCCGGGGCGGGCAGGAGGACCGCCAGCGCGGCCACGGGCACCGCCAGCGCGGCCAGGGACGCGTGGATCGGCTTGCAGCGGTACATCTAACTGAAGATACCTTCGGCGGACCAGATGTTGCGATGATTTGCAGGTGAATCTTGCGATCGCGCCCTTGCTGGGCGGGCGGGCGATCGAGGATCGGCGCGATTCGCCGCCCTGAGCCGGTGTGATATCCCTGCCGAGGATGGCCGGGATGCGCTCAGAGGAGGTTGTCGATCTGCTGGGGCGCGTGCCCGTGTTCTCGACGCTCGTACGGAGCGACCTCGAGCAGATCGCCGAGCTGGCCGTTCCGCGCGGGTTCGAGCCCGGCGAGGTCGTCTTCCGCGAGGGAGACGCGAGCGACACGTGCTACATCGTGCGCGAAGGTCGCGCGCGGGCGATCCGCACGCACCGCGACGGGCGCACGATAACCCTGGCGCGATTCGGTCCCGGCGACATCTTCGGCGAGCTTGCGCTGTTCGAGGACGAGCGCCGCTCGGCCACGGTCGAAGCGATCGAGGCGACGAGCGTCGTCGCCGTGCTCGGCCCCGACATGCGCCGGCTGCTCACCGAGCACGCCGAGATCTCCGCGCGCCTGGTGATCGCCCTCGGCCGGCGGCTGCGCGAAACCAACGAGCGCCTCTCGCGACAGTCCTTTCAGACCGTCCAGAGTCGCGTCGCGGTCGTGCTCTCCGAGCTCGTCGATCAGGAGCTGGCCGACGGCGCGGACGGCGACGTGCTCGTCACTGCCACCCAGGCCGACCTCGCGCAGCTGGCCGGTTCCTCGCGCGAGTCCGCCAGCCGGTTCCTCGCCGTGCTCGAGCGCGCGGGCGTGATATCGCAGGGCCGCGGACGCTTGGTCGTGCATGATCCCGAGGCGCTCAAGCAATATGTCTTCTAAGTCCTCCAGGTCCCGGTCCTCCAAATGCTCGAAGAGGGCTCAGGCCAGGGAGGTCTCCGCGGGTGGCGTGGTCGTGCGCGGCGATCAGGTCGTCGTGATCGTGCCGACGCGGCGGGCGTTCGACGGCTCGCGCGTGCTGGCGCTGCCCAAGGGCCATATCGACCCCGGGGAGACGCCGCTGACGGCCGCCGAGCGCGAGGTGCGCGAGGAGACCGGGATCGAGGCCGAGCCCGTGCGCGAGCTGGGGGAGGCCCGCTACTGGTACAGGCGCGACGGAAAGACGATTCCCAAGTCCGTGACCTTCTTCCTGTTCCGCTATCTGGGCGGCGACACCTCCGACCACGACGACGAGGTCGAAGAGGCTCGGTGGATCCGCCTGGAGGAGGCTCAGACCGCGCTCACGCACGCAGCCGAGCGCGAGATGGTTGGGCGCGCGCTGGCGTCCTTGGAGGAAGAGAGCAAAGACCGATAGCCTGCCGTCCGTGCAGGTGCTGAATTTCTATTCGACGATCTTCGCCGACGAGCTGAAGCGGGGTCGCAAGACGGCGACCATCCGCCTCGGCGACAAGTCGGGCAAGTACCGTAAGAACCAGTCCGTGCTGGTGACGATCGGCTACCAGTACTCGCCCCGCGAACGGATCTTCGAAGCCGTGATCGACCAGGTCGAGGTGATGAAGGTCGCCGACCTGTCGCCGCGGGACATCAAGCACGACAACCCCGAGTTCCGCCGCCACGAGGAGCTGGTCAGCTTCCTCGAACAGATCTACGCGCGCCCCGTCGCGATGGACGACACGGTCACCGTCGTGCGCTTCTCGCAGATCCTCGAGAACCCGAGCGGCATGACCGAGGCGATGAAGGGCTTCGGCGGCGCGCAGAACTGACCGTCCGCGCCGCGCAGAACCGGCCGTTTGACTGGCACTCCGGCTGCAGAACTGCCAATCAGGGGTTGAAGAGCGCCGGATCTTCTATATATTGAAGCTGCGATTGGCACTCTCAGCCGAGAGTGCCAACAAGGTGGCTCGACCTCCAGCCAAACGCTGCGGGCCGCCGAATCGCATTAGCTCGCATCTCTAGACGGAGGTTTTCAACATGAAGCTCAAGCCCCTGGGCGATCGCCTGATCGTGCGGGCGGTCGAGGAGGAGGAGAAGACGGCAAGTGGCCTCGTTCTCCCCGACACCGCCAAGGAGAAGCCGCAAAAGGGCAAGGTCGTCGCCGTCGGCGACGGCAGGTTCGACGATGACGGCAAGCGCATCCCGCTGGAGGTCAAGGCGGGCGACGAGGTCATCTACAGCAAATACGGCGGCACCGAGATCAAAGACCCGGACAATGGCGAGGATCTGCTCGTTTTGCGCGAGTCGGACGTTCTCGCCAAGGTCGCATAAGGAGAACTGAGAAGACATGGCTCACAAGGAACTGAAGTACAGCTCAGAGGCGCGCACAGCGCTTGAGGCCGGCGTCGACGCGGTCGCGAACGCGGTCAAGGTCACGCTCGGCCCGAAGGGTCGCTACGTCGTGCTGGACAAGAAGTTCGGCGCGCCGACGATCACAAACGACGGCGTCACGATCGCTCGCGAGATCGAGGTCGAGGACGTCTTCGAGAACCAGGGCGCCCAGCTCGTACGCGAGGTCGCCACAGCCACCAACGACGTGGCCGGCGACGGCACCACGACCGCGACGGTCCTGGCCCAGGCGATCGTTCGCCAGGGCCTGAAGAACGTGGCGGCCGGGGCCAACCCGCTGGCGCTGAAGCGCGGCATCGAGAAAGCCGTCGACCAGGTCGTGGCCAACATCGCCTCGCAGTCCAAGGAGGTCTCCGGCAAGGACCAGATCGCGCGCGTGGCGACGATCTCGGCCGGCGACGATGAGATCGGCGACGTCATCGCCGACGCGATCGAGAAGGTCGGCAAGGACGGCGTGGTCAACGTCGAGGAGGGCCAGACGTTCGGCATGGACCTCGAGTTCACCGAGGGCATGCAGTTCGACAAGGGCTACATCTCGCCCTACATGGTCACCGACCAGGACCGCATGGAGGCTGTTCTCGAGGACCCCTACATCCTGATCGCCAACCAGAAGATCGGGTCGGTCCGCGATGTTCTTCCCGTGCTGGAGCAGGTCATCCAGAGCGGCAAGCCGCTGCTGATCATCGCCGAGGACGTCGAGGGCGAGTCGCTCGCGACGCTCGTCGTGAACAAGCTGCGCGGGACGTTCACCGGCGTGGCCGTGAAGGCGCCGGGCTTCGGCGACCGCCGCAAGCGGATGCTCGAGGACATTGCGATCCTCACAAACGCAGAGGTGATCACCGAGGAGATGGGGCTGAAGCTGGAGAACACGCAGGTCTCCCAGCTCGGTCGCGCCCGTCGCGTGGTCGTGGCCAAGGACACGACCACGATCGTCGACGGCGCCGGTGACAGCGCAGCGATCAAAGGCCGCATCAACCAGATCAAAGCCGAAATCGAGAACACCGACTCGGACTTCGACCGCGAGAAGCTCCAGGAGCGCTTGGCAAAGCTCTCCGGCGGCGTCGCCGTGGTCAAGGTCGGAGCGGCGACCGAGACGGAGATGAAGGAGAAGAAGCACCGCGTCGAGGACGCGCTGCAGGCCACTCGGGCGGCGCTCGAGGAGGGCATCGTGCCCGGCGGGGGCGTCGCGCTGCTGCAGGCCTCATCGGCGGTGAAGGTCGATGGCGTCAGCGGCAACGGCGCCGCCGGCGACGATGACGAGCGCACCGGGGCACGGATCGTGCTGCGGGCGCTCGAGGAGCCGCTGCGCCAGCTCGCCGAGAACGCGGGCCTGGAGGGCTCGGTTGTCGTCAACGACGTGCGCAAGGCGAAGAAAGGCCAGGGGCTGAACGCCGCCACGAACGAGATCGTCGATCTCGTCGCGGCCGGCATCATCGACCCCGCGATGGTCACGCGCTCGGCGCTGCAGAACGCCGCCTCGATCGCCAAGAACATCCTCACCACCGAGGCGATCGTCGCCGAGGTGCCCGAGAAGGAAGGCGCCGGCGGCGGTGGCGGCGGCATGCCCGACATGAGCGGAATGATGTAACAACCAGGCAGCCAACTGCCGATAAGTGCTGCAGAGGGCCCGGCATGATGCCGGGCCCTCGGTATTTACCGGGTCGTCGATCGTGGCCGCGCCGCGCCCGATTCGCTTCTCGGCACTTCAAGCGCTAAGCTCCAGTGGGCTTGCGGCTGAGGCCGCAGAGAGAGGAGCGGAGACATGAGAGGTTTGAGGATTCTGGGCGCGTGCCTGGTCGCAGTGTTCGCCACCAGCGCGATCGCGGCGGCGACCGCCTCGGCGGCAGCGCCCGAAATCGGGCAGTGTCTGAAAAAAGCAACAGTCGGTGGCGCGGGATACTCGGACTCCAAATGCAACAAAGCTGTAGGTACAGCAGCCAAATACGAATGGATCCCGGGCTTCGTGGAAGGCAAAAACCACTTCACGAGCACAGGAACCACCGCCACGCTGAAGACGTCGGGCGGGAAAACGGTGACCTGTACCAAAGAGAGCAGCACGGGCACGTTCATCATGAGTGGCCCGCTCGCTGACAACAAACACGAGGAAACGGTCGTCCATTTCACAGCTGCAAATCCAGCGGGTTCACCTGCACGACGAAAGAAGCCAAAACGGGCGAACTGATCACGAACACCCTGATCGGGTCCGTGGACTTCGAAAACAGCCTGAAAACGAAAACGGATCTCAAGCTGGAACCGGGTCCTGGGAGGGTGGCTTCTTCATCAAGTTCAGCTGCCTCGGGTTGAAAGTCGAAGTGATCGGGAACAATCCGGCGAAACCCGGATGTAAACCGAAAATCGAAACCTCTGTCGGGCGGCACCGAAGCACGGCATCCTCGTTCCGGTGAAACCGAACACGATGGCCGAAAAAGAAGTCCTGAAATACAAAGAGAACGAAGCCGGCGAACAGATCCCGTCGAAATGGGAAGGCTCCCCGAAAGAAACCTACCTCGAAAGCGATTTCGAAGAACTAGGGTTCGAACGGGCCGGCCAGACGATCACATCGACCGTCAAAGACGATTTCCTCGAAGAAAGAGAAGGTAAAAAGTTCTACCAGAAGTATGAGCTGAACACCAAGGTCTAGCAATCCGTGGAGGAGGCGGGCCCGCGATGCCGGCGGCCCGCCTCGGAGGCCTATTCGACCTCGGCCACCGACCGTGGCCCGTGCCCGATGTACTTCGCCGTCGGGCGGATCAGCTTGGCCTCTCGCTTCTGCTCGAGGATGTGCGCCGACCAGCCGGCCACGCGCGCGCACGTGAACATCGGCGTGAACAGATCCGGCGGGACTTCGGCCAGGTCGAGGACGACGGCCGACCAGAACTCGACGTTGGTGGCGAGCACCCGGTCGGGCCGGCGCGCGTGGAGCTCCTCGAGCGCCGCTTTCTCGAGCGCCTCCGCCGCCTGGAATCGCGGCGAGCCGAGTTCCCGGCAGGTCCGCCGCAGCACCCGCGCGCGCGGGTCTTCGGCGCGATAGATGCGGTGGCCGAACCCCATCAGGCGCTCGCCGCGGTCGAGGGCGTCTGAGACCCAGCGCTCCGCGTCGCCGCTCGCTTCGACTTCCTCGAGCATCTTCAGCACCCGTGACGGCGCACCCCCGTGCAGCGGGCCGGACAGCGCTCCCACCGCGCCGGACAGCGCGGCGGCGCAGTCCGCTCCGGTGGATGCGATGACGCGCGCAGTGAACGTCGAGGCGTTCATGCCGTGCTCGGCCGCCGAGACCCAGTAGGCGTCGATCGCCTTTACGTGATCGGGGTTCGCCTCGCCGCGCCAGCGGATCAGAAACCGCTCGGGTATCGTTTGCCCCTGATCGATCTCCGACTGCGGCACCGGCGGCTGGCCGGCTTCACGAGCCGACTGGGCGACGAACGAGAGCGCCATCACGGACGCGCGCGCGAGGTTGTCGCGGGCCTCCTCGTCGGAGACGTCGATCAGCTGTCCAAAGCCCCACTCCGGCGCGAGCATCGCGAGCGCCGACTGAACGTCGACGCGGTGATCGCCCGAGCGCACGGTCAGCGCATGGGGTTCGGCCGGAGGCAGGCCGGGCTTGAAGCGTCCGTCGACGAGCAGGCCCCAGACGTGCTCATAGGGGACGGCGCCGACGAGGTCCTCGATATCGACCCCGCGGTAGCGCAGCGCGCCACCCTCTTTGTCGGGCTCGGCGATCTCGGTGGCGAAGGCGACGACGCCTTCCAGGCCCGATTGGACCTCGGGTGGGGACTGAACCGCGCTCATGGCACTCGCTTTCTGAGCTTGATGCTTGACGGGGTGGCTGCCTTGTGGGCAGGCCCATATCGTCGCAGGAATGTTCGCCGAGGTAGGCTCCCGGTACGCGGGCGCGCGCCCGGCGATCGACGGCACCGCCGCTGAGCGTGGCGGCGATCCGGCACAAACTTGAGGAGGAGTCGTGTCCGACGGCGATCTGATGTTCCAATCGGCGATCGAGCTCGCGAGCATGGTGCGCTCCGGCGAGGTCTCGGCAAGGGAGCTCGTGCAGTGCTCGCTCGATCGGATCGAGGAGCTCAACCCGACCCTGAACGCGTTCGTCCAGGTCGACGCCGAGGGCGCGCTGGCGGCGGCCGATCCCGTCAAGCCGGGGGATGAGCGTCCGTTTGCGGGGGTGCCGATCGCGATCAAGAACAACCGCCCGGTCAAGGGCCTGCGCCTGACCTACGGCTGCTCGCTGATGGCCGACTACGTCTGCGACTACGACCACAACGTCACGCGGCGGTTGCGCGATGCCGGCTTCATGATCGTCGGCACGACGACCCTGCCCGAGTACGGGATCCTGCCCACGAGCGAGGCGCGCCTGTTCGGGCCGACGCGCAACCCGTGGGATCTGCAGCGCACTCCCGGCGGCTCCTCGGGCGGCGCCGCCGCGGCCGTGACGGCCGGGATCGTTCCGGTCGCACACGGCAACGACGGCGGCGGCTCGATCCGCATCCCTGCCGCCTGCTGCGGGCTCGTCGGCCTGAAGGCAACCCGCGGACGCGTCTCGGTGGCCCCCGAGTTGGGCGACTCCTCGCTCACGATCGACGGAGTCCTCACGCGCACCGTCGCCGACACTGCGGCGATCCTCGACGTGCTCGCCGGCTACGAGCCCGGCGATGCGACCTGGGCGCCGCCGCCGTCTGAGCCCTTCGCGCAGTCGGCGGCGAGCGAGCCCGGCAGGCTGCGGATCGCTATGACCGCGCGCCCGCCGATCCCGGACGCCGTCGTCGACCCGATCTGCGCGCGGGCGGTCGACGAGGCCGCAGAGCTGTTGCGATCGCTTGGTCATGAGGTCGAAGAGGTCGACCCGCCGTGGCACGCGGACGGGTTGAGGGAGCTCTTCGGGGTCGTCTTCTCCAACCACATCGCGCTCTCGATCGCTTACTCCGCCACGATCGCAGGGCGCGACCCGACGGCCGAGGACATGGAGCCGATGAGCTGGGCGATCTTCTCGATGATCCAGAAACTCGGCGCCGTGCAGGGCATGGCCGCGGCCGTGCAGCTGCAGGCGTTCGCCAGGCGGCTCGTCGCCTTCCTCGCCCCCTACGACGCGCTGCTGACACCCGCCCTCGCCGAGCGCCCGCTTCCGCTCGGGACACTCGACACGGCGGCGCCCGAACCGATGGCGACGTTCACCCGCTCCGGCCTGTTCACCCCCTTTACCCCCATCTTCAACGCCGACGGCCAGCCCGGTATCTCGCTGCCGCTGTTCGAGGGCGAGGACGGCCTGCCGCTGGGCGTCCAGCTCGTCGGCCGCCCCGCCGGCGAGGGCGCGCTGCTCGCGCTCGCCACGCAGCTGGAAGAGGCGCAGCCGTGGGCCGGGCGGCGGGCGCCGATGGCGCAGGGGGTCCTGGACTAGACGGTCCCGAGCACTGCCGGCATCGCCGCCGGCGTCACCCCCAACCCCTGAGCGTCGGCCACCCCGCGCGGGGAGATCATCGGCACCTCCATCAGCTCGGCTTCATCCCACGTGGCAAACGCGCGCGGTCCGCACACGGACTCGAGCAGGCGCAGCGAACGTGAGACGATCGGCGTCGGGATGTGGATCAGGGGGCGCGAGCGGTTCAGGGAGCGCAGGACCGCGCGCACGATGTCGTTGTGGCTGAGCGTCTCCGGTCCCGCCAGCTCATAGCGAACGTGCTGGCCGTTCTGAGATGCGCCAGCGCGATCGCGCAGGGACGCGACGACGCAGTCGGCCACATCCTCGGCCCAGATCGGCTGGTAGACGGCGCGCCCGCGGCCGGATACGGGCACGATCGGCAGCAGGGCGAGGCGCTCGAGCAGCGCGAGCCAGGGGTCGCCGGGGGCGTAGACGATCGAGGGCGCGAAGACCGTCGAGCGCAGCTGTGCCGCGCGCACCGCCTGCTCGGCGAGCGCCTTGGCGCGGAAGAAGCGCGCCCGGTGGTGCGTCGAGGCGTCCAGCACCGAGAAGAACACGAATCGCTCGACGCCCAGGCGCTCGGCCGCCTCGACCATCCGCCACGTGGCGATGCCGTTGAGCTCCTCGATCGACCCGCGCGGCTGGTCGCGGATCGAGGCGGCCAGGTGGACGACCGTGTGGACGCCGCGCAGGGCGTTGCGGAACGAGGGTGGGTCGGTCAGGTCGCCGAGCGCGATCTGCACGCGCACGCGCTGGGCGCCCAGTCGCCGCGGGTCGCGCACCAGGCAGCGCACCTGCTCGCCTTCGGCGACCAGGCGGCGCAGCAGCGCCGAGCCCACCAGGCCGGTCGCGCCGGTAAGGAGCAGCATCATTCGTACAATATGCCCCTCCCTGGGAAGAACCCCGCAAGACCGCCCAAAATCCCGCCAACCAACCACAAGGAACCAATGGCCTACGTGATCGCCGAGCCATGCATTGGCACGAAGGACAACTCCTGCGTCGAGGTGTGCCCGGTGGACTGCATCCACCCGACGCCCGACGAGCCCGGTTACGACGCGGCCGAGATGCTCTACATCGACCCCGAGGAGTGCATCGACTGCGACGCGTGCGTCGAGGCGTGCCCGGTCGACGCCTGCTTCGCCGAGGACCAGCTTCCCGAGGAGTGGGGCAAGTACACGCAGATCAACGCCGACTACTTCGCCAACGCCAAGTAGCTCGGGTCGCGCACGTCGAGCACCGGCACGTCCCCGGCGACCTCCTCGATCAGCTCGCGCAGCTGCTGTGAGTCGAAGCGGTGCGAGCGGGGCGCGACCGGGTTGACCGTGATCGCCCTCAGGTCGATCGTGTCGAGGACCTCGATCGAGATGCCCTGACGGCGATACCAGTCCGGCCCCCGCCGCGACAGGAACACCTTGGTCGGGTCACCCGCGAGGACCCTCAGCTCGCGCCCGCTGCGCTCGCGCCGGGCGGCCAGGAGGCCCTCGAGGAAGCGCTCGCTCAGCGCGCCATCGACGACCAGCGTGTCCGCGTTTGGATGCTCGCCCAGCAGCGCGGCGATCTCCGCCGGCTCGCCGCTCAGCACGAGTCGTCGCTCGAGCGCCAGGCGCTCCTCGTCGGCGTCGCCCGCGATGTCCTCGGCGCGCGGCAGTTTGACCAGGTCGACTGCGTCCGCGGTCGCGGCGACGACCTGCGCGATGTCGGCGCCGATCACCGCCCCCGTCGCCATCAAAAGGCCGTCGGCGACCGCCGGCGAGGACGCCGCCCGGCGGTCGATCGCGCCGTCGATCAGCACCTGCGTGGCGCCCAGCTCGGCCATCGCGTCGCTCACGGCGCGCACATCGGCGGCGGCGCTCGGTCCGGCGACTTCCACCGTCCCCGCCCGTGAGAGCCGCGCCACGACGACTTCGCCGAGCGGTGTTCTCACGCCCGTCCGCAGCAGCCGCTCGTGGGCCACGCCGCTCGCGCGCAGCAGCGCGCCCGTGCTCGCCACGAGGTCGCCGGCGGCGAGGCGGACGCGGGGCTTCTCGATTCGCGCGTCGATCACGTCGTGCTCCTCGCCGTCGCGCCCGATCGAGGTGACGCCCACCCGCCGGGCCGCCGCGCGCGTGCTCGGCGAGGATCGCCGCGAGTGTCTCGGTCTTGCCCGTGTTCTTGGCCAGGCCGACCAGCGCGAGCCGCCGCGTACCCGACAGCAGGTCGGTCAGGCGAGCGGCGGCGCCGCTAGCCATCCGCGTTCGACGCGCCCGCCCCGTTGGAGGCGCCGGCTCCGATCGCCGGCGCCGGCCATGCGCGCGGCCAGCTCGCGCACGATGAAGCTCGCGACGTGGTGCGGATAGGTGCCCTTGGAGAAGCCGGCGTCGTAGCCGAGCTCCTTGGCCAGCTCGTTTGACACGCGCGGGCCGCCGCACGTGAGGATCAGCTGCCTGCGCTTGCCCTCGGCCTCGACGATCTCGACGAGCTCGGTCAGGTTCGCGATGTGCAGGTTCTGCTGGGTCACCGTCTGGGAGACGAGGATCGCGTCGGCGTCGAGGTCGATCGCCTTCGACACCAGCACGCTGTTGGGCACCTGGCTGCCGAGGTTGTGCGTCTGGAACGCCTTGTAGCCCTCCAGGCCGTGATGTCCGTGAAAGCCCTTCAGGTTCAGCATCGCGTCGATCCCGACGCTGTGCGTGTCCGTGCCCGTAGCCGCGCCAACTACCACGACCCGGCGGCCGATGCGCTCGGTCGCGAACGCTTCGATCTCCTCCTCGGTCATGTACTCGACGTCAAAGCCCTCGTCGCTCAACGAGGCATAGTCGACCGTGTGCGCGCACTCGCCGAACATCACGAAGAACGTGTACCCCTCGGTCAGCTCCTGGTAGTGGACGACCTCGGGATGCTCGAGGCCCATCTTCGCCGCGAGCTCCTGCGCGGCCTTGCGCGCCGCGAGGCCGTAGGGGACAGGCAGCGTGAAGCTCATCTGCACGATCCCGTCGCCGAGATGGTCGGCGTACGGCTTGACCCGTGTTAGGTCTACGGGCTTGGGCAGCGAGAGCTCAGGCAAGGCTCGACGCTCCCCGCATCAGCTCGCTGGCCGGATTCAGGTAGCCCTCGCCGACCGCGACGATCCCCTCGCTGCCGCGGCCCTCGTCGACCTGACGCGGCACGTCGCCGAAGACCCCCTCCCCGAGCGCCGCGAACAGGCCGATGTCGGCGATCCGCTCGAGCAGCTCGTGCGCTCCCGCCAGCACTTCCTGCGCACGCGTCTGCACGATGCCGCCGCGCTTGAACTCGATCTCATCGCCGAGGTCGCGCGCCGCGTCGAAGGTGTAGTTGACGTTTTCCAGGCCGATCACGCGGTCGTGGACGTGTGGCGTGAAGATCCCCTCGGTCGGCACGCCGATCGTCTGGATGCCCTGGCCGGTGGCGATCGTGACGAGGTTGAACAGCGAGTCGGCGGCGTGTGTGCGATACAGGTTGCCGTCCATGTGACGCGTCGGCGGCATGTACTTGACCGGGCACTCCGGGAACAGCTCCCGCGTGAGCTGCGCCTGGGCCCACTCGAACAGCAGGCTGTTGATGACCGGCGTGTCGATCTCGAACGCATCGCCGAGCGCGATCTGCTCGTCGGGGACGCCCGAGTCGCGTGCCAGCTGGCGGTTGATGAACTGCGAGGCGGTGACCGACGGCGCCGCCTCGAGCGCGTCGGCGGTGCGCAGGTAGTTGTCCTCGCCGGTGTTGATCACGACCCCGAAGTAGCCGTTGACCATGCGCGAGACGCGCTGGTCGATCAGGCCGCGGACCGGGTTGATGTCGCGGTAGAGGATGCCGTAGAGGGCGTCGTTGACCATGTTGTCGAACCCCTCGATCGCGCCCATGGCGGCGATCTCCGGCATGCACAGCCCGGAGCAGAAGCTCGACAGCCGCACGTAGCGGCCGTTGGCCTGAGACCACTCGTCCAGCGCCGCGCGCATGATCCGGAAGTTCTCCTGCGTGGCGAACGTCCCGCCGTAGCCCTCGGTCGTGGGGCCGTAGGGGACGTAGTCGAGCAGGCTCTGGGCGGTCGATCTGATCACCGCGACGATGTCCCCGCCGGCCTGCGCGACCGCGAGCCCGTGTACGACGTCCTCATACACGTTGCCGGTCGCCGTCAGCACGTAGCGCAGCGGCGGGGGGCTCTCGCCGAGGCGCTCGCGCAGCTCGCGGCGATCTGCCATGCGCCTGCTCATCTCCGCGAGGCGCTGCTCGCACTCGCGCATCACCCGCTCGGAGATCGCGTCCTCCGGCGCGCGCGGCAGGGCGCACAGGTCGAGCTCGCCGGCGTCGACGGCCTCGGCGATCTGCTGCGGCGAGCGCGTCTCGTCGTCGAGCAGCGCGTTGCCGAGCCAGTAGGCGATGCCCCGGCCGAGCTCGCCGCGGTCGCGCACGTGGTCGACGAGCACGTTCGGCAGCGGCGCTTCCAGCTCGTTGGCGCCGTCCACGCCGAGCAGTCGCGCGACGGTGCGCTCGACGGAGACCGTCGTCTTGCCCGCGATCTCATCGGCGACCTGGCCGGCGATCTGGCTCGCCGCTGCGCGGCAGGCCGCGATCACGCCGGGATCGAGGTCCAGCTTTGAGCTCGTCATCGGATCTCCCGCACGATCGGGAACGGGATGACCTCGCGCAGCGTGTCGCGTTCGGTGAGGATCATGATCAGCCGGTCGACGCCCATCCCGCCGCCGGCGGTCGGCGAGTAGCCGTACTCGATCGCGCGCGCGTACTCCTCGTCGTTGGGGTGCGGGACATCCTCGTCGTCGGCCATCCGCCGCTTGCGCTGGTCGACGAAGCGCTGCCACTGGTCGACCGGATCGTTCAGCTCGGTGTCGCCGCTGACGAGCTCGATCCCGCCGATCACCGCGTCGAAGTGCTCGGCGAGCTCGGGCTGCTCGGCATGGCGCTTGGTGATCGGGAACGGCTCCAGCGGAAAGTCGAACACGTGCGTCGGCTGGTTGATGTGCGGCTCGATCAGCTTGGTGTAGACGGCGAGCACGAGCTCCGCCCATGTCGTCGCCGGGTGGATGCGCTCCTCCAGCGCCTCCTTCATCTGTGCCGTGACCGCGTCGCGATCCTCGCCCATGAAGTCGATGCCGGTGGCATCGAGCATCGCTTCGCGCATCGTGATCCGCCGCCACGGCTTGGCGAGGTCGATCGCCTCTCCGTTCCTCTTGATCTCCGTCCTGCCGAGCACGCGCTGGGCGACGTCGCGGAACATCTCTTCGGTGGCCGTCGCCACGTCGTAGTGGTCGGAGTAGGCCATCATGAACTCGATGATCGTGAACTCCGGGCTGTGCTTGGGGGAGATCCCCTCGTTGCGGAACACCTTGCCCATGTCGTAGACGTTCTCCAGCCCGCCGACGATGCAGCGGTTGAGGAACAGCTCGACGGAGATGCGCAGGTAGAGGTCGCGGTCGAGCGCGTTGTGGTGGGTGGTGAACGGACGCGACCCGGCGCCGCCGGCGAGCGACTGCAGCGCGGGCGTTTCGACCTCGACGAAGTTGCGTTCATCCAGCCACTGGCGGATCGCCGCGACGATCCGCGCGCGCGTCACGAACAGCTCGCGCGTCTCGTCGTTTGCGATCAGGTCGAGCTCGCGGTAGCGATAGCGCGTGCCCGTGTCGCCCAACCCGTGATGCTTGTCCGGCGGCGGGCGCAGCGTCTTTGTCAGCAGGGTGCACTCGTGCGCCTCGAGCGCCAGCTGTCCGCGCTGCGTCTTGTACACGCAACCCTCGACGGTGACGATGTCGCCGATGTCGAGGTTCATGATGCGCTCATACGCCTCCGCGCCGAGCGTGTCGTGGCGCACGACGATCTGGATCGAGCCGGACAGGTCGCGCAGGTCCAGGAACGAGGTCTTGCCGTGCCCGCGCCTGGAGATCAGCCGGCCCGCGAGCCGATAACGCAACTCGGGCTGCGGACCCTGCGTCAGCGCCAGTGGATCGTGGGCGCCGTGCACCGCTGAGATCAGCGTGCGATCCGGCAGGCTCACGTGCGGATAGGGGTCGATTCCCTCGGCGCGAAGGCGCTCCATCTTCGCGCGCCGTTCATCGATTTCGACGACGCCGTTGGGCGAGGAGTCGGCCTCCTCTAGCGTCGCCTCGTTGTCCTCCTGTTGGTGTCCCGATACGGGCATACAGACGATCCTCTCAAGTGGGTTGCGCTTGTCAAGCGATCGAGCAGGATGTCTGTGCGGGTCCTGTGAGCGCTGACTAAGCCATCGGCAGCGACATGCCGACCGGTTTTCGCTCCTCGGTGGGAGCGGGCACGCCTGCGCGGACCGCCGCCGCCGGCGGGGACCTCGACGAGCGGAAGCACCGGCAACTCCATTGGGGCCATCGCGATCAGCCCGCGCGCGATCTGGTGGATCGCCTGCGATGCGGGGTCTTCGGGGTCGTCGATCACGAGCGGGACACCGCTGTCGGCGTGTTCGCGCAGCGGCATCGTCAGCGGCACGCTCCCGAGCAGCGGCACGTCGAGCTCATCCGCGAGCTCCTTGCCGCCGCCCTCGCCGAAGATCGCAAAGCGCTCGCCGGAGGGGGTCGTGAAGCCGGACATGTTCTCGATCACGCCGCCGATCTCCAGGTCGACCTTGTGCGCCATGTGCGCCGCGCGCCGCGCGACCTTCTGCGCCGTCGGCTGCGGGGTGGTGACGATCACGAACTGAGCCTGCGGGAGCAGCTGGGCGAGCGTCATCGACACGTCGCCCGTGCCCGGGGGCAGGTCGATCAGCAGGTAGTCCAGCGGGCCCCAGTCGACGTCTTGCAGAAACTGCGTGAGCGCCTTGTGGAGCATTGGTCCGCGCCACACGACCGCGGCGTCCTCCTCGACGAAGAAGCCGATCGACATCACGCTGACGCCGTGTGCGCCCAGCGGAATGATCTTGCGCTGCGGCGAGACCGGCGGGCGGGTCGACCCGAGCCCGTACATTCGCGGGATCGAGTACCCCCACACGTCCGCGTCGAGGACGCCGACGCGCTTGCCCTCGCCCATCAGCGAAGCCGCGAGGTTGGCGGTCAGCGTCGACTTTCCAACGCCGCCCTTGCCCGAGCCGATGCAGAGCACGTTTGAGACCTGGGCGAGCGCTCCTTCGGGCAGGCTGCCGCGCCCCAGCTTCTGCTGCAGCGCCGCCTTCTGCTCGTCGGAGAGGACGTCGAAGTAGACGTTGCAGTGCGTGACGCCCTCGAGCGCCGCGACGGCCTCGGCGACAGCCGTCTGGAAGTGACCCTTGATCGGGCAGCCCGGCGTCGTCAGCGACACGGTCACGTCGACCACGCCGTTGTCTGAGACGTCGATCGAGCGCACCATGTCGAGCTCGACGATCGAGCGGTGCAGCTCGGGATCGATGACGACCTCGAGCGCCTTCAGGATCTCCTCACGGCTGCTCACGCGTTCCATTGTGCCAAACCCGCGCAGAGTCCCGGCGCTGTGGCCGCTGCTCGCGCCGTATGACGCTGGCTACGCCGGTGCCGCAAGTCGAGCTTCAACCGGCGCATGCAACCCACCGCGCGAGAGGCCTAAAAAGACTCGCGGGGCGGATGAGGGCCGCCCCGCGAGTCGAGGGAGGAGAGGGTGCTACTACTGCCGGCGGGATATGAGGCCGACAGACCTTCCCGACGACCGCCCTTGGCGGCGGTGCCCCCGGTCTCTCCGGTCCGGGGCGGGTGAAGTTCGTGGTGGGCGCCTAGACCAGGCTGAGGATGCGCTCCTGGACCTTGGTGGCCAGCTCGGGAACCCGATTGGTCAGCTCCGTGCCGTTCTTGGCGATGTCGTCGCGACGCTTCTCGATGTCGCCGACCGTTTTCTCGATCTCGCGGCGGCGCTGGCGCAGTTTGCGCTCGACGCGGACGCGCGCTTTGCGGACCTCGCGCTCGAGCCGGTTGCGGGCGGTCGCACCGCGGCGCTCGAAGCGGCGCAGCTGGGCCTCGGCCTTGGCCGAGGAGGAGTAGTTGGAGAACGTGTCGCTGACGGTCGAGACCACCCGATCGCGGGCGGTCAGAGCGACGCCGACGGGAATCAGGACCGCTCGCTCGGCGTAGTCGCCGAAGACGCCGGCGGTGTCCCGCGTGGCGGTATCAGCCTGAGCGGACGGCCGTGCGAGTCTGGTTTGCCGCACGCGTCCGGGCGCCCTTGGCGCGTATCGCTTTGGCTTTGCGTGAGCGTGAAGTTGTGCTCTTCGAGCGTGAAGTTGCGCTTTTCGCGGCTTTGGCGCGGGGTTTTGCGCTTCGAGTGGAGGCGTTGTTGGCGGCAGTTGGCATGTGGAGGCGGTCTCCTCTTTGTTGCTCGCCCTCGAGGGGCGGGTGACGGGTTTGTCATTACCGTTCGACGCTGAGATTAGCACGAACATCTGTTTGTAACCCGACCGGACGAGATTGTTACATACAGATCCCGCTGGGAGCGCAAAACGCCGAGAGAAAGGCGGCAAAGAGCGACTTAGCTTGTAACAGGAGGAACATGCGTTCGATCACCGGAGTCGGCATCGACGCTCGTTCGCGCAAGCCACGCGGCCGGTGCTTGCAGCTCGGCCATGCTCGGCAGCGCCTCCGGTCCCTCCCAGGCGCGCGCGAGCGCCCGAGGGCCGCCTTGATCGACGACGGCGTCGCAGAATTGCCGTCCGACCTCGTACTGGCGCAGCTTCAGCTCGAGCCCGAGCAGGCGCTCGAGCACGCGCCAGGGCAGGCCACGAGCCTCACGGCGCCTGTTCATCGCGGCGCGCAGACGCGGCAGCGACGGCAGCAGTTCGGCCCCGATCGCATCCATCGTGTGCTCGGCGTGGCCCTCGATCAGCGACATCGCCGCCTGCATACGTTCGACCAGCTGCCAGCGGTCCTCGCCGAGCGTCATGCGCAGGAGCTCGCCGCGACGCGCGCGCTCAAGGAGCTCGCGCAGCTGGGCGGGGTCGGGCAGCTTCGGGCGCCCGCCCCGGCCCCCGGTCCCGGCGGTCTCGGCGCCGCCCTCGCGCCGGAGGGGCGACCGAGGAGCGTCACCTGCAGCCCGTCGATCAGCTCTTTGAGGATCCCGCCGAGGTGTCCGCGCAGCCATGGCACGGAGGAGAACTGGACCGCGTGGGTGATCTCGTGGATGGTCACCCACAGGACTAGCTCCTCGCGATCCACGCCGAGGTTGCGCGCGGCCTGAGCGAGATTGGGGGCGAGCAGCAGCAACCGGGGCGCCACGGATGAGTCGAGCAACGCGAGGTCGTACTGCCCGAGCACCCGCTGCGAGAGGACGCCGGTCAGGGCTCCGACCTGCGCTCCGAGCAGGACGCCGGACACCGAGCGCAGCGGACCGGCCAGTGGGCCGCTCCCCTCGCCCATGCGCTCGGTCAGGGGTGCGAGCAGCGGGCGCATGCTGGTGAGGTTCGCCGCGATCCACGCCGGCCGGTCAACGGCCTCCAGGGCGGGCAGCTCAGCCGGCTCCTGCAGGCCGCTGTAGGCACTCACTCGACGGGCGAAGTCGCGCGCGAGCGGCTCGAGCGGTGCAGTGCTCACGCCCCCGCTCGGGGGCGACCCGCCGATCCGCTCGCCGATCCGCTGAGCGATACCCCAATCGATTGCGTCCACCCCAAGAGCGTAGCCCGGCCGAGCCGGCGTCTCGATTTGCCGGCGGACCGCGTCCCGGGCGCCTGATCAGCGGCGCGCTCGTATCCTTGGATGGTGCCCGCCCCCAGGATCGCGCCCCTCAAGCCCGGCGACCGTGGCGCCGAGGAGCGCCCGGCGGCCGCGTTCTTGGAGCGGGCCGAGGTTCGCGACGTCCTCGCGTGGATGCGACTGCTCGTCGACCCGCAGGATGCGGCCGCGGTCGTGCGCGCGCTCGCGCGCCCGCCGATCGAGCTGCGCCAGGTGCACCTGGCGCGCGTGATCCAGCTCGCGCGCCGGCGAAAGCTCGACCTTGTGGCCGGCCTGACGGCGGCGACGGAGTCACCGCAGGTTCCGCCCGAGGCGCGCGAACGCATCCAGCGGTTCGTCGAGCTGCACCGCACCGTGGCCGCCGGCCTGGACACGCTCGGACCGGACGTGTTCATCGCCGGCCTGATCGAGCTCCTGGGCGTGCGCGGTCGCCCGTTGCTCGCGCCCGAGGACGCCGCCGAGCAGCGGGCGAGCCTGGAGCGGCTGCGCGGGCTGGCGGTGGACTTCGCTCGTCGCAGGCCGGGCGCCTCCCCGCGCGAGCTCGCCGGCCACCTCGCCGCCGTCGCGCCTGAGGCACGCTGGCGCAATCGCGGGTTCGATCGCTCGCCGCGCGGGCTCGAGCAGCCCGCCCTGGGGCGCGCGTGCCCGCGGAGAGTGCGCATGGCCGGGAGGATGCGAAGCCTGCCGATCGCGACAAGGCGACGGTCGAAGCCGAGATCGAGCCGCGCGCGCAGCCGTCGGCTGGGCGCGAGCCGGCGGAGGACCAGCTCGAGGTCACGCTCCAGTTGATGCGCGAGGAGGTGCTCGAGAGCGTGGCGCGCATCGCCGGGCGCCTCGGCGAGCTGCGCCTGGACACCGAGCTGGACGTCTCCCACGGGGTCGTGCGCTATCTGGAGCTGCTCAAGCTCGCAGCCCTGCTCCAGCGCCCCGCCGGGCAGTCGCTCACGGACGCGCTGGCGGATGTCAACGCCCGCCTGCTCGCGGCGACCACGCCCGTGCAGCGAGAGATCTTTCAGACCTCGACGCTCGATGAGATCCTGACGTCCGTCCTCGGCGAAGACGTCGTCCGCGACGGCGCCGAGGACGAGGACGCCGCCGATGCCGCGGCGCGCTACGACCGCGCTCGCGCGCTGGCGATCGCGCCGCGCGAAGAGTCATCGCTCGGGCCGTTCCTGCCGCGCAAGGGAGTCGGCCTGGCGCTGTCGGCCTCGGACATCGAGACATATCGCAGCTGTCCGCTGCGCTACAAGTTCGCGCGCGTGCTGCGGATCCCGACCGAGCAGACGCTCCACCAGCGCTTCGGGATCGCGGTCCATCAGGTCCTCGAGCGCTTCCACTCCGACGGCTCGGAGACGCTCTCGCCAGATGCTCGATCTGCTCGACAGCGGCTGGCGCCGGGGCGGCTTCGGCGAGAGCGAAGAGGAGCGCGGGCTGTACACGAAGGCGCGCGCGGCGCTGACGCGCTACCACGGGCGGTTGCACGGCCAGGACTCAGAGCCGGTGTGGTTCGAGCGCTCGTTCGCCTTCCGGCTCGGGCCGCACCACCTACGCGGTCGCGTCGACCGCGTCGATCGCCTCACCGCCGGTGCCCAGGAGGAATACGAGCTGATCGACTACAAGACCTCGCGGCCCAAGACCGCGACGCAGCTGAAGGACGACATCCAGCTGTCGCTGTACGCGCTCGCCGCGCGCGAGGCGTGGCAGCTTGAGTCCTCGCGGCAGGCCTACTACTACGTGCTCGACGACCTCAAGGTCCCCGTTCCCAGGGCGGAGATCGAGACCGAGTCGGTCAAGGACACGGTGCTGGCGGTCGGCGAGGGCATACTCGCCCAGGAATTCGAGCCGACTCCCTCGCGCGCCGCGTGCTCGATCTGCGACTACCGGATCGTCTGTCCGGCGGCGGAGAAGCAGGCTAAGGCTTCGGGGTAGGTCGCGGGATCGACCCGGGGCCGCGCCTAGCGCGCGTCGGGCCCGCGCTGGCGCAGGAAGCGCTGGAATTCGCGCGCGATCGCCTCGCCCGAGGGGACATCGGTCGGCGAGGTCTCCTCCTCTGATTCGGCCGCCTGCTCGAGGCGCTCGACGAAGGCCTGGATGTCGGGATCGCTCTGCACGGCGAGTCCCACCTGGCGCTCGTAGTCGGCGGCGGCGGACTCGAGCTCGGAGACGTCGACGGAGACGCCGACGATGCCTTCGACGCGCCGCACCAGGGCGAGTGCAGCCTTGGGATTGCTGGCGGCGGCGACGTAGTGGGGGACGCCCGCCCACAGGCTCGCGGACGGCAGGCCGGCGTCGATGCAGGCGCCGTGCAGTACGCCGACGATGCCAGTCGGCCCCTCGTAGGTCGACGTCTGCATTCCCAGGCGCTCGACGAGCGCGGGGTCGGAGGCGTGCCCGGTCAACCCGACCGGACGCGTGTGCGGTACGTCGCCGAGCAGCGCCCCGAGCGAGACCACCAGCTGAACGCCGAGCGCCTCGGCGAGGTCGATCAGCTGCCCGCAGAAGGCCTTCCAGCGCATCGAGGGCTCGACGCCCTGGACGAGCACGAGATCGCGCGGCGCTCGCGGGGCGGTCGCCTCGAAGACCTCGACCGTCGGCCAGACGATCTCGCGCTTGCCCGCGTCGTTGAAGCTGACGCAGGGGCGGTTGGCCTGGAAATCGTAGAACTCCTCGGACTCGATCCGCGCGAAGCGGCGCGCGTCGAGCGCCGAGGCGAAGAACGAGACGGCGCTCGAGGCGGCGTCGCCGGCGTCGTTCCAACCCTGAAACGCGCACACCATCGCCGGGGCCCTGAGGCCATCCGGACGGCGGTCCCAGATCAAGGGCTGCATCCGAACCACCGTACATCATGCGTAGATGGCTTCCGCCACCAAACAGTCGCTCGAACACGCCCAGACGGTCGCGACGCTGCGCGTCGAGGAGGAGGTCGAAGGCGTGTTCGCGTGCACGCGCAAGGAACGCCAGATCTCGCGCGCGGGCACGCCGTATCTGACGGTCGAGCTCGCCGACAGCACGGGCACGATCCTGGCGCGCGCGTTCCGCGACGCCGACGTGCTCGCCGGGCGCTTCGAGCGAGGCGAGCTGGTGCGGGTGCGAGGGCGCGTCGAGCGCTTCCGCGAGGCGCTCCAGATCGCCCTGTCGACGATTGTGCGGGCGGAGGGCGAAGGCGCCGATCCCACGCGCTTCTTGCCCGTCGCATACCGCGACCTGGACGAGCTCGAAGGCTTTTTCGAGCACCTCGCGCGGGAGGTGTATGACCCGGCGCTGAAGGCGCTCTTGGCGCGCATGCTGGCCGACCGGCGGCTGCGCGAGGAGATTCGCCGCGCGCCGTGCTCGGTGCCCGCCGGCAGGCCGGGCTCGCGCCCGCCCGGAGCCGGGAGGTTCGCGCGCGCCGGCGCGGGCCACCACGCCTACCTCGGCGGTCTCTTGGAGCACACCGTCGCGGTCGCGACGATGGCGCTCGAGCTGTGCGCGCTTCACCCGCGCCTGGATCGCGACCTGCTGTTGAGCGCGGCGATCGTGCACGATCTCGGCAAGACGCCGCGAGTTTGCCTACGGCGCCGAGATCTCGCCGCAGCCCGGAGGGCAGGCCGTTGGGGCACATCGCGTTGGGACTGAGGCTGATCGCCGAGTACGTCCCGCCGGCGCTCGCAGGCGGAGCGGCGGCTCGCGCTGGAGCACTGTGTGCTCCTCCATCACGGGGCCCGAGTCGGCCAGCGGGCAGCGCTTCGGCTCAGCCGAGGCAGCTGGCGCTATATCAGCCTGAACTCGCTCGATGCTCACCTCAAGGGCGCATTCGAGCACGGCGTGGGGCGCTGCGGAACGCTAATTGTACCCCGCGGGTTTTCCCCTGCGGGGTCTGGGTTTTTCGGGTCAAGCGCCGCGCCAGAGATGCCGATAGACGAATTTGATGAGCGACGTCGTCGAAACGCCAGCAGCCATACCCCCGGCCGCGGACCCGCGGAACGAACCGCCGAGACCACCGCCGAGAACCTTCCGAGGCAGAGCGGGCTTCGATGCCAGCCGGGCTCGTCTCTACCGCCACAGCGGGCGCTCCACGCGGATGATCGGCGAAGTCGTCGTCGATCTCGGGTTCGCCGATCGCGAGACCGTCGATCAGGCTGTCGAGGTCGCGCGCGCCCAGGGACGACCGACCGGTCTGGTTCTGGTCGAGCAGGGAATCCTGCGCCACGACCAGCTCGCCCGGGTCGTCGCCGAGCGCTTCGGCCTGGACTACGTGGACCTCTCGATCTACGACCTTGACGTGGGTGCAGTGAACCTCCTCGCCTTCGACGCCGCCAAGCGCTATCAGGCCGTTCCGATCGGCTTCTCCGACGACGGCTCGCTGCTGCTGGCGATGGCCGATCCGACGAACGTCCTGACGATCGACGACGTCGCGATGATGACCGGCCGGCGCGTGCGGCCGGTCGCGGCGTCGATGGAAGACCTCAACCTGCTGCTGACGCGCATGGCGCACATGGACGAGTCGATCGAGGACATCGTCGAGGATGCGGTCGAGCCCGAGGACGAGGCCGATGTGGTCGTCGACGAGGCCGATCGCGACGCGCCGATCATCAAGCTCGTCCATTCGATAGTGGCCCAGGCGGTGCAGCAGGGCGCCTCAGACATCCACGTGAATCCCGAGGAGGGCGACACGCGGGTGCTGTTCCGCGTCGACGGCGTGCTGGCTCCGGCCGCCACCGTCAAGCGCAAGATGGCGATGGGCGTGGTGTCGCGAATCAAGATCATGGCCGACCTCGACATCTCCGAGAAGCGTTTGCCGCAGGACGGCCGGTTCGCGTTGACGGTCGACGGGCGTCGTGTGGACATCCGCGTCGTCACGCTTCCGCTCGTCCATGGCGAGGCAGTGGTCATGCGGATCCTCGACCGGGGCGTGGTGGTCCAGGGCCTGGAGTCGCTGGGGATGCCGGCCGCTGAGCTCGAGCGCTTCACGAGCGCGATCAACAAGCCGAACGGCGCCGTGCTGGTCACGGGTCCGACGGGGTCGGGCAAGTCGACGACGCTGTACGCCGCGCTCAACGTGTTGAACGACGGCGAGCGCAGCATCCTGACGATCGAGGATCCGGTCGAGCAGAGGATCGCGGGGATCAAGCAGATGCAGATCGCCCCCAAGGCGGGCGTCACCTTCGACGTCGGGCTTCGCTCGATGCTGCGGGCCGACCCCGACGTGATCATGGTCGGCGAGATCCGCGACCGCGAGACCGCTCACATCGCGGTCGAGGCTGCGCTCACCGGCCACCTCGTGCTCTCGACCCTGCACACGCGCGACGCGCCCAGCGGGCTCGGACGGCTTGATCGACATGGGCATCGAGCCGTTCCTGGTGTCATCGGCGATCGACTGCATCGTCGCGCAGCGACTCGTGCGCACGCTGTGCACGCACTGCAAGCGGCCGCAGAAGGTCCCCGAGCCCGTGCTCGCCGACCACGGGCTCACGGGCGCCGAACCGTTTGAGGCGGTCGGGTGTTCGCGCTGCGGCGGCTCCGGCTACCGCGGCCGCGTCGGCGTGTATGAGGTGATGTCCGTGAGCGAGCGCATCCGCGCGCTGATACTCGAGCGCGCGTCGGTCGACGCGATGATCGCTGTCGCCGTTCGCGAAGGCATGCGCCGCCTGCGCGACGACGGTCTCGAGAAGGTACGCGAGGGCCTGACTTCGATCGCCGAGATCGAACGCATGACGAGCAGCCTGCTGTAGGAGGTCGCGTTGCATAGTGTCTGTCGCGTGAGGCAATGGGGATGTGGCTCACGGCTGCTCATTGGCGCAGCGTTTGTCACGGTCGTCGCAGTCGCCGTGCCAGTCTCAAGCGCGGCTCGCACCGCCACCGGCCCGCACGAGTACTCCTGTCCGATTCTTCCGGCGAGCAATCCGCTCAACCAGGACATCTCGCATCTTCCCGTCGACTCCCGCTCGGCGAGCTACATCTCCTCGATCGGCGCTGGCACTCACCTGCACGCCGACTTCGGGAGCAATCCCAGCTACGGCATCCCCTACGCGGTCGTGGCCGCCGGCCAGCCAAAGGTCCCGATCCGGTTCACCGAATTCGGCGAAGAATCCGATCCGGGCCCCTATCCGATACCGCCGAACGCCCCGGTGGAGGGCGCTGGGGAAGCTGGCGATCGCCACGTACTCGTGCTGCAGAAGGGCAGCTGCCGGCTGTATGAGCTGTACTCGGCTCGCCGCCACGGCGGCGGCTGGGAAGCCGGCTCCGGAGCCGTGTTCAACCTCCGCAGCAACGCCCTTCGCCCCGAAGGGTGGACCTCGGCGGACGCCGCCGGCCTGCCGATCTTCCCGCTGCTCGTGCGCTACCCGGAGGTGCGCGCGGGGCAGATCGACCACGCCCTGCGCGTGACCGTCCAGCGCACGCAGCGCGGCTACATCCATCCCGCGACCCATCTCGCATCCACGAGCGCCGACCCGAGCCTGCCGCCGATGGGCTTGCGCCTGCGGTTGAAGTCGAGCTTCAGCCTCACCGGCTACCACGGCGAGGCGCTCGTCGTGCTGCGGGCGCTCAAGCGCTTCGGACTGATCGTCGCCGACAACGGCTCCTCCTGGTACATAACCGGCGCGCCCGACCCGAGCTGGAACGACGAAGACCTGAACCAGCTCAAGACCGTCCCCGGCTCGGCCTTCGAGGCCGTGCATACCGGCCCGATCCTCCACCGCGGCTAGCGGATCAGCCGGTACGCGCGGCAGCCGCATCCGACGCTATGAGGCGGCCGGGCTGGCTGCGGCTAGCTCTGCTGCTGATGCTCGACGGGGGCTGGCGGGGGAGGCGCCGGCTGGGCGACCGGAGCCGGCTGAGCGACAGGAGCTTGAGCGGGTGGCTGCGGGGGCTGCTGCTGCGCCGCGGTAAGCGCCGGCTGCTCGGGCGCTTGGCTCTCGCCGGTGACCGACTGCTTGAACTCGCGCATCCCGCTCCCGAGCGAGCGCCCGATTTCCGGAAGGCGTTTGGCGCCGAACACGAGCAGCAGGATCACGACCAGAAACGCGATGTGCAGTGGGTTGTCGAGTCCCATGGGCTGTGCCTGAGTCTAGACCATCGCTAGCCCGGCTCGCGCAGGTTCCTGCGCACGAGCTGCCACGCCACGAGCAGCATGAGCGCGGCGAAGGCGTCGCGCAGCACCGTCCCGGAGAGCGCGTTCGCCAGCGCCACGCCGGCGGCGGCGCCGGCAACCGAGAGACCGCCAACGAGCAGCGCGTCCGAGCGACGGACGTTGCCGTAGCGGTCCTGCCGGTAGGTCCCGATGATCGCAACGGGGATGATCGCCAGCAGCGAGGTCGCCTCGGCCTGGTGCTGTGAGAGGCTGACGAAGAACACGAGGCCGGGCACGAACAGCACGCCCCCGCCCACCCCGAGCATCCCAGCCACCACGCCGGCCGCAGCCCCGATCGCGATCGCGCCGATCATCGCAGCACCAGCTCGACCGCGCTGGCGACGAGCACCGCTGCGAACAGAAGCGAGATCGAGCGCACGTCGATGCGCTGCTGCAGCCACGTCCCGAGCAGCACTCCCCCGATCGCCGGGACCCCGACGAGCGCCGCGTCGAGCACGTGCACGTTGCCGTACAGGCCCTGGACGGCGGCGCCAAAGCCGGCGATGAAGATGATCGCCGCGAGCGAGGTGGCCGTCGCGGCCCGCTCGTCGTAGCCGAGCCACAGCACGAGCAGCGGGACGATCACGCTGCCGCCCCCGACTCCGAACAGGCCGCTGAAAAGTCCGGCGGCGGTGCCGATCGCCATCAGTTTGAGCGGGCGGTTGAGCGACCTGTCAGACCGTGTGTCGGCTGCCACGCTGACGTGAGAACGGGTCGGCCACCATGCGCGCCATACTAGACGTCGTGTCCCCCGCTGCCACGCTCGTGGAGGCGCTCGAGCCGCTCCGCTCCGACCCAACCCGCGCCGCCGTGCTGCTCGACATCGACGGCACGCTCGCGCCGATCGTCCGCCACGCCGCCGACGCCCACGTCCCCGAGGCCACTCGGTCGCTTCTGATCGAGATCGCCAACCGCTACCGCGTCGTCGGTTGCGTCAGCGGCCGCCGCGCCGCCACGGCGCGGCAAATCGTGGCGATTGGCACGATCGCGTATATCGGGAATCACGGCGGCGAGCTGCTGCGCCCGCGGGCGATCCGCCCGGAGGTCGACCCCGAGGTGGCCGCCTGGACGGCGCGCGTGCGCGAGTTTGCCGCCCGCGCCTTCACCAGCGAGCACCAGCGCGTGCGCGTGCGCAGCGAGGACAAGGACGCGATCGCCGCCTTCCACTGGCGCGGCGCCCCCGACGAGGAGGCCGCCGCAGCGGCCGTGCAGAAGATCGCCCAGCTCGCGCAGGAAGAGGGCTTCGCCGTCCACTGGGGGCGCAAGGTGCTGGAGGTGCGCCCGCCGGTCGTGCTTGACAAGGGCCTCGGGATCGCCGCGCTGCTGCGGGGATCGCCGGTCGCGGCGGCGCTGTACGTCGGTGATGACACGACCGATCTCGACGCCTTTCGCGGGCTGCGGGCGCTCGTCGAGTCCGGCGAGCTTCAGAGCGCCGTGTGCGCGGCCGTCAGCTCCGACGAAGCGCCACCGGAGCTTGCGCAGGAGGCAGACCTGACCGTGGACGGCACTCGGGGGGTGCGAGAACTGCTCGAGGCACTGCTGTAGTAGCGGCGTGCGCTTCGTCGACTTTCTCCGGACGACCGTTCTGCTCAGCGCGGGCGCGGCGACCGCTCTGGCGACGGTCACGGTCCTCGCGGCTGCCACGCACAACCAGGAAAACCTCGTACCGATAGCGGTGGGCTGGTGGGTGATCGCCGCCGCGCTCGGCCTGCGCCTGGGCAGGCGTGCCGAGGCCAATCCGCCGATCGCGCGCCTGCTGTCGAGCGCCAAGGCGAGCCCGACGCTGCCCGAGCACCATCCGAGCGCGGTCCTGCTCAATCGCCTCTGGCCGCTGCTCGTGTTCACGTTGGTGGCCGGAGGCTTGGCCTTCCTCGCTCCCCAGATTCCGGGCATCGCCGCCGGCTTCGCGATCATCTGGGCGCTCGCATGGCGGCGCCAGGACGCGGCGGTGTCCGCGATCGAGGAGCGCGACGGTGCCTTTTTCTACGTGCGTCGCACCTCGCCGGTCAGGCCGATGGCGCTCGAGCGCACGCCCGGCTTCAAGGCATTGCGCCCGGAGCGCGCAAACGGCGCCGTCACCTGAGATGGCCCGCGCGAGTGCGGTCGATGTGCTGGTGGTCTCGCTCGGCTCGACCGCAGGGCTGCGCCGCGCAGACGACGAGTTGCAGGACTCGCTCGAGACGGGCCGGCGCGAGCGTCGCGATTGCGCGCCCGTTCCCGCCGGCCGAGATTCCGACGTTGATGCTCACCGACCTCGTTTGGGCGCGCGCGGCGCGCGACGCGGCCAAGAAGATGCTCGAGCACCAGCGCCGTCATCCCGCCAGGAGCGTGATCTACTCCAGCACGACCGCCGCGCTCCTGTGGCCGCGCCCGGGCGCGATCCGCTTCGACGCGACCTGCGCGGGGAATCGCCCCGGACGTCACGGCCTCTGGCAGCGACCGCTCGAGCGCCGACGGCTGCGCCAGGCGCCGCTCCTGCTCCCGTGGAGCGAGGCCGGGTTGCGCGAGGCTCCGCGGGCAGCGCGGCGCGGCGACCGAGCTGTGGTGCTCCCGGTTCCGGTGGAGGCCTCCACCGCACCCGACTCGAGCGCTCATGCGCCGAGCGAGCCGGTGCGCGACATCGCGGCCATCACCTACGCGGCCAATCCTTCGAAGAAGGGTCTCGACCGCGTCCTGTCCGCCTGGCGCCAGGCGCGCGCCGATCGTCGCGCGGGCGCTCCGGAGGAGGAGCTGATCGTCGCCGGCGCATCCGCGGAGGCCCTCGAGCGCGCCGTGCCCGTCGGGGGCGATCAAACGGGCGTGCGGATCGTCGGCGCGCTCGCTCCGCAGGACTATCGTGGCCTACTGCGCCGCGCGCGCGTGTTCGTGTGTGCTCCGCGGCGCGAGGATTACGGGATCGCCCAACTCGAGGCGCTCGCCGACGGCGCCCAGCTCGTGACCACGCCCGCGCCGGGGCCGTATGCGGCGCTGCAGATCGCGCGCGAGCTGGACCCTCGCCTGGTCGGCGAGGACCTCGCCGGCGCCCTGCGCGTGGCCCTCGATGAGCCGCTCGCCGACTACGCTTCGCGCGCCCGCCGGGCGCTCGCTCCGTTCAGCCGCGCGGCCGCCGACCGCGTGGTCGCAGACGAGCTACTTCCGCGCCTTCTTGCCTAGCTTCCGCAGCTCCGCCCAAGGCCGCGTGTTGACCACGTCTTCGCGCGTGAGCCACGCTCGGCGCGCCGTCGCCACGCCCCAGCGCATGTTCGCGAGCGTGCTCGTGCGGTGAGCGTCGGAGTCGATCAGGATCATCACGCCCGCTGCCACCGCGGCGCGGGCATGCACGTCGGAGAGATCGCGTCGGTCGGGGTTGGCGTTGATCTCCAGCATCGTGCGCGTTCTCGCCGCGGCGGCGAACACCGCGTCGAGGTCGATCGCGTAGGGCGCGCGCCGCTCGATCAGCCTGCCCGTGGGGTGGCCGATGGCGTCGACGATGGGGTGCTCGACCGCCGCGATCACCCGCTCGGTCATCGCCTGTTCTGAGATCCCGAAGGCCGTGTGCGCGCTGGCGATCACCCAGTCGAGTTCCCCGAGCAGCTCATCTTCGTAATCGAGCGAGCCGTCCGGCAGGATGTTCACCTCGCTGCCGGCCAGCAGCTCGATCCCCTCGACCCGGGCATTTGCCGCGCGCACCAGCTCGATCTGGCGGCGCAGCTGCTCGGGTGAGACATCGTTGCCGAAGCCGTGCGAGGCGGAGTGATCGGTGATCGCCAGGTACTCATAGCCCCGCGCCCGCGCCGCCGCCGCCATCTCCTCGATTGTGTTCAGTCCGTCCGAGGCGATCGTATGACTGTGCAGGTCCCCACGGATGTCCTCGAGGGTCACGAGCGCGGGCAGGCCGGCACCGCCGTCCAACCGCGCCGCCTCGAGCTCGCCGCGGTTCTCGCGCAGCTCCGGCTCGATGTAGGCGAGTCCGAGCAGCTCATACAGCTCTGCCTCGGTCGCACAGGTGCGCGTCTTGGCCGTCGCGTCGTCGAGCACCCCGTACTCGGAGACATGCAGCCCGCGCCGCACCGCCGCCTCGCGCAGCGCCGCATTGTGGCGCCCGGAGCCGGTGAAGTGCTGAAGCAGGTTGCCGACCTGCCCGGGCTTGGCGATTCGCAGGTCGATCGCCACGCCCGAGTGGGTGCGGCCCCGTGCGCCGGAGCTTCCGGTCGAGCTCACGCGCTCGACCTCATCGAGCTTGGCCAGGCTCTTCGCGAGCGTGGTCGGACGAGTCGTGGTGGCGATCAGGTCGAGGTCCTTGACGCTGTCGGCGAGACGGCGCGCCGATCCGGCGAGCTGCACGTGCGTGCCCGCGCCGCCCCGCTCGGTGAGCCCGGCCACGAGCGCCTCGCCGATCTGGATCGCCCTGGGCAGGACCACGCGCGGTGCCACCCGCTCCGCTGCCCCCGCGTCCAGCGCCGCAAGCACGTTCTGCTCGAACTTCGCGCCGAGCCCGCGTACATCGCGCAGGCGCTGCTGCAAGGCGGCCTCGCGGAGCGCCTCGGGCGAGTCGACGCCGAGCTCGGAGTGCAGCAGGCGTGCCCGCTTGGGTCCCAGGCCGGGCAGGCGGGTTATCGCGATCAGGCCGGGCGGGAACTTGGCGCGCAGCTTCTCCGCCGCCGGGATCGTGCCGCCGTCGAGGAGCGCCACGATCTTCTCCTGCAGCGTGCTGCCGATGCCCGAGAGCTCGCTGGCGCGGCCCGCGCGTGCGAGCTCGGCGACCGACACCGGTGCCTCGCGGACCGTTTTCGCCGCCGTGCGGTAGGCCACGACGCGATGGACGATCGCCCCATCGAGCTCGTATAGGTCGCCAAGCTCCTCGAGCGCATCGGCGATGACGGCGTTGGGGAGCTGGGAGGCGGCCACGCCCATCAGGGTATGCGCCGCGCGGGCCCCGCCGTCACGCGGTGCGGCGAGAAACGCGCACACGCTCTAGGGTACGCCGACCGATGTCCGGCGAGCCGTGGCTGATACTGCCGACGTACAACGAGGCCGAGAACATCGAGGCGATCGTCACGGCTGCAGGTGGTGTGCTGGCCGACGCGGTGGCCGATGGATTTCGCGTGCTCGTCGTCGATGACGGCTCGCCCGACGGCACCGGCGAGATCGCCGACAGACTCGCCGCCGAGCACGCTTGGGTCGAAGTGCTCCACCGTGCGGAGAAGAACGGCATCGGCCCCGCGTACCTCGCCGGGTTCCGTCACGCGCTCGATCACGACGCGGGATACGTGATCGAGATGGACTCCGACTTCTCGCACGATCCGGCCGACATCCGTCGCCTGCTGGAGGCGGTCAAAGGGGGCGCCGACCTGGCGCTCGGCTCCCGCTACGTCCCGGGCGGCGGAGTGCGCGACTGGGGCCTGTTGCGGCGCTTCATCAGCGAGGGCGGCTCGACGTACGCGCGCTGGGTGCTCGGCCTGCGCGTGCGCGACCTCACGGGCGGCTTCAAGTGCTTCCGCCGCGAGGTGCTCGAGGCGATCCAGTTCGACGGTGTGCGCTCGCGGGGCTACGCCTTCCAGGTCGAGCTCACCTACCGGGCCGTGCGCGCCGGCTTCCGCGTCGTGGAGGTGCCGATCGTCTTCCGCGATCGTCAGCGCGGCCAGTCCAAGATGTCGTGGCGGATCGCCGCCGAGGCGATGTGGCTCGTGCCGGGGCTGCGCTTCAGGTAGGGCGCCGGCGGGCCGATGCAGAGGCGATGGACGCCTCGGCATACGCGTTCGCGCACGGCGTGCGCCATACCCGCGCGACGCTGCGCTCATGGCAGCGCACGCCCGGAGCGGTGCTGGGGCGGTGGACCGCCGGATCGGCCGTCGCCGCGTTTGGCCTGCTCGCGGCGGTCTGGCTGATCTCCTCGCTGAACAAAGGCCAGCAGCAGGTGGTCTCGCTGCGGCCGCCGTTCGCCGTCGGCGACGCCGGCGACGTGCTCGGGGTGCTCCAGCGCAACATGCTCGTGCTCGCACTGCACGCGATGGCGTGCGTCGCCGGGTTCATCGCCGGCAGCTCGTTGCCGCTGCAGGCCAAGCACCATCACGGCGTCTCGCGCTGGGTGCACGAACACGGCGGACGCCTCGCGATCGGCTTCGTCGTCGTCGCCACGACATTCTCACTCAGCGCGCAGGCGTACCTGATCGGACACACGCTCGGCGGCGTCGCCGCATTCCTGAACGTATCGCCGGGTCTGCTCCTCCTGGGTGTGCTCCCGCACGCGATTCCGGAGCTGATCGCGCTGTTCCTGCCGCTCGCAGCCTGGATCATCGCGAGTCGGCGGGGGGAGTGGGAGCAACTGCTTGCGGCAACGCTCGTGACCGTCGCCGTCGCGGTCCCCGTGCTCGTGGCTTCGGCGTTCGTTGAGGTCTACGTCTCGCCCCGCCTGTTCGCCGCTCTGACTCATATACAGCCGCCGATCGTGCGCCACTACGGAGGCTTCACCGTCACCCTGCACTGAGTACCCCGCGTGGGGTTCAACCGGTAGTGGGCTGGTTTGATTTTCGCAGCATCCTCGGAGTGGTATGGTTAGAAGCGAACTGGCCCTGCGGCCAGAACGCCGGCCAAAGCCCGTATGCCGCCGAAAGCGCCTCTGGCGCGGACGAGGAGATGGAGCGGAGGCAAACAGCGTTCTCTGCGGGGCCAGCGCGTTGACCGGGTAGGCGAAGCCTCGAGCGGACGAGCAAGACCGTCGATGCATAACTGACCGGACGGCCACAAGGCCATCCGCGAAGGGGGGGCGATCGATGGCGTTGCCTCTCCGCGCCCGCCCCTAAAGCTGAGTGCCACACCGGCTTGGTTTCTGGGTCGGTCGTTTCGGCGATATGTCACGCGTCATAAGGCAGGGCTGGTAGCCTCGCAGGATGGCTCGTCTCCGCGCACACAGGTCCATGACGACCGGCGAGTTGATCGCCAAGCTCAAGAGCGACGACCCTGACGGCGTGCGCGAGGTCGTGATCTGGGACACCGACGAGGAACTGATCAAGGGCGTGGCGCGAGTCGAGCTGAGAGACGACCGCGTTGTTGTAGAGGTTGCCGTCGAGTCGTATGCCTCGGCGTGAGTTTCGGTAGAGAGTCGCCAAATTCCGAAGGCTAAAACTTCCCTCCGCACCTGCCTCTAGAGTCGCACGCGACGTTGATCGCAGACGTCGTTAACCGCCGGGAACCCACCCTCCCGCTTGTATGGGAGCGTGATCAGGGAAACGGGGACCCCCCTCCTTCACTTTGTATAGTGGTAGGAAAGCGATCAAGGGAGAAACCATGGCAGGCACTCTGAACGAAGTCACCGACACCAACTTCCAGGCCGAGGTCATCGAAGCCGACGGCCCCGTGCTGGTCGACTTCTGGGCACCGTGGTGCGGTCCCTGCCGCGTCGTTGCTCCGGTCCTCGAGGAGATCGCCTCAGAGCGCCCCGACCTGCGGATCGTGAAGCTCAACATCGACGAGAACCAGCAGACCGCGGCCAACTTCCAGGTGCTGTCGATCCCGACGCTGATCCTGTTCAAGGGCGGCCAGGCCGTCAAGACCGTCATCGGCGCGTACCCCAAGAAGAAGCTCGAGGCCGAGCTGGAGCCCAGCCTCGCCGCCGCCTGACCTGAGTGGCCGACCGCTCAGGGAGCGCGTCGCTCGATTCGCCCCAGGGCGATCTTCAGCTCCAGGCCGTCGACGTTCGCCTGCTCCGAGTAGTGCGTCGTCGCAGCGGCCGCGGCGGCTTCGCCGAGCGTGAGCTCGACCGCGAGCGTCTCGCCGGCGAGGTAGTCGCGATGCGCCTCGGCCGCGAGCATCAGCGCGCGGTCGCCGTCGAGGCTCAGCGCGATCCGGTCCTCGACCGCCAGGCCCGCGGCCTTGCGCGCATTTTGGACCGCGTGGACGATCTCGCGCGCATATCCCTCCTCGCGCAACTCGTCGTCGATCGCCAGGTCCAATGCGACCGCGTGGGCGCCCTCGCGCTCGACGCTGTAGCCATCGGGCGCGCGCAGCGTGAGGATCACGTCCTCGGCCGACAGCGTGTGCTCGCGACCTGCGACCGTTATCCCGATCGCGCCGATCCCGTTGCTTGCATCCCCCGCGGCCTGGCCGTCGGCGGGAGCGCCGATGCCTGCATCGGCCGGTTCGCCAGCGCGCAGCGCCGCCGCGACACGCGCCGGATCGAGCGCCGCGATCGCCTCCGCCGCGAGCGGCATGTCCTTGCCGAACATCGGTCCAAGCGTGCGGTAGTTGGCCTTGATCTCGTACGTGCCCAGCTCCTCGGCCGCGGCGACAAAGCGCATGCGCCTGACGTTGAGCTCCTCGCGCACGACGTCCGCCAGCCGTTCGATTGCCTTCCGCTCACGCCCATCGGCCACGACGACGGCCTCGCCCAGCGGTTGGCGGACCTTGATCTTGGCCTTGCCGCGCGCGCCGAGCCCGAGGCGGACCGTCTCGCGGGCGAGCGCCATCGCCCGCTCGAGCTCCGGGTCGCGCTTCAGCCGCGAACCTTCGGCGGCCGCGCCCTCGCTCCCATCGGCAGCGGTGGTTGCCGGGAAGTCACACAGGTGCACGCTCGCCAGGGTGCCGTCGAGGTTGTCGTAGATCTCATCGGCGATGAACGGACAGAACGGCGCCAGCAGCTTCGCGATGGTCAGCAGGCACGTGTGCAGCGTCTGGAACGCCGCCCGATCGCCGTCCCAGAAGCGCCGCCGCGACCGGCGCACGTACCAGTTGGAGACGTCCTCGACCAGGCTCGCGATCGCCCGACCCGCCGACGTGGCGTCGTAGGCGTCGAGCCGCTCGGCGACGATCTCGGCGGTGGCGGCGGTGCGCGACAGCGCCCACCTGTCGAGCGCGTCTTGTGGCTTTTCCGGCGGCGCGCTCTCGGCGTCCAACTGATCGGCCGACGCGTACGCGTAGAGGACGTAGAAGAAGTACGTGCTCCACAGCTGCTTGAGAAACAGCCGCACCCCGTCACCGATCGTCTCCGCCGAGAAGCGGTACCCGTCCCACGGCTGCTTGGAGGTGAAGAAGTACCAGCGGAACGCATCGGCGCCGTAGGTGTCGAGGACCTGCCATGGCTCGACCGTGTTGCCCTTGGACTTCGACATCTTCTGACCCTCCTCGTCGAGGATCAGGCCCAGGCAGACGACGTTTCTGTAGGGAGCGCGCTCGTCCAGCAGCGTCGCGACCGCCAGCAGCGAGTAGAACCAGCCGCGCGTCTGGTCCTGCGCCTCGCAGATGAAGTCCGCCGGGTAGCGTCTGCGCGAAGACCTCCTCGTGCTCGAACGGAAAGTGGTGCTGCGCGAACGGCATCGCGCCGGAGTCAAACCACACGTCGATCACCTCCGGCACGCGCTTCATCGGCCGCCCGCACTCCGCGGCGCCATCGTCCGCGTGCGTGCAGGCGAACTCGAGCTCGTCGACGAACGGTCGGTGGTGGTCGGTCAGAGCGCGCCCGGCGCGCCGCTCGAGATCGGCGAATGAGCCCACGACGTGCGTGTGACCCTCCTCACAGCGCCACACGGGCAGCGGCGTTCCCCAGTAGCGCTCGCGCGAGAGCGCCCAATCGACGTTGTTCTTCAGCCAGTCCCCGAAGCGCCCGTGCTTGACGCGCGGCGGGTACCACTCGACGGTCTCGTTCGCCGCCAGCAGCCGGTCGCGAAGCCGCGACGTGGCGATGTACCACGAGGATTTGGCGTAGTAGAGCAGCGGCGTCCCGCAGCGCCAGCAGTGCGGATAGGAGTGCTCATAAGGCTGTGCCTTGAGCAGCAGGCCGCGCTCGGAGAGGTCTGCGATCAGCTCGCTCGTGAGCTCCGGATCCTTGACGAACCGTCCCTCAAACGAGCGCCCGTCGCGGTCCAGCACGCGAGCGTCGTAGCGTCCGTCCGGTCGGACGGGGTTGTACAGCGTCTCGCGCTCCTGCGGGCGAAACAGTCCCGCAGCGGCTGCCACGCGGTAGTCGTCCTCGCCGAACGCCGGCGCCAGGTGCACGATCCCCGTGCCCTCCTCGGTCGTGACGAATGAATCGGCGAGGATCGGGAACGGTCCCGGAGCGCGGTCGCTGAGGTTGAAGATCGGTCCCCGATAGGCCGCGTATCGCTCGACGAGCTCCGCGCCCGCGAATCGATCGACGATCTCAACATCCTCACCGAGCACAGCTTTCACGCGACGCTCGGCGATCAGAAATATTTCATCCCCTACCCGCACCCGCACGTAGGCGGCCTGCGGGGCGACAGCCACAGCCACGTTTCCGGGCAGCGTCCACGGCGTCGTCGTCCACACGAGCAACTGCTCCTCGCCGCCGAGGACGCGCAGCTTGATGAATACGCTCTGCTCGACTATGTCGGCGTATCCGAGCGCGACCTCGTGGGAGGAGAGCGTCGTCTCGCAGCGCGGGCAGTACGGCACGACCTTGTTGCCCTCGTAGAGCAGCCCGCGCTCGTGGATCCGGGCGAGCGCCCACCAGACGGACTCGATGTAGCTCTCGTCCAGCGTTCGGTAGGCATGGTCGAGATCCAGCCAGAAGCCGATTCGCTCGGTCAGCCGATTCCACTCGTCGAGGAACGCGAACACCGAGGAGCGGCAGCGTTCGTTGAACTGCCGGATCCCGAACTCCTCGATCTCGGCCTTCGAGCGAATGCCAAGTTCCTGTTCGACGGCGATCTCGACCGGCAGGCCGTGACAGTCCCAGCCGCCCTTGCGCTCGACGCGGTAGCCCCGCATCGTTTGAAAGCGCGGGTAGATGTCCTTGAAGACGCGCGAGAGCACGTGGTGGGAGCCGGGCGGGCCGTTCGCCGTCGGGGGCCCCTCGTAGAAGACCCACTGCTCGGCGCCCTCGCGCGCGCGCAAGGACTCCGCGAACACGTCGCGCTCGCGCCAGCGCGCCAGGACGTCGAGCTCGAGCGCGGGGAGCTCCTGCCGAGGATCGACCTCGCGGCGCGGCATCAGCGGGTTGCGTTGCGACGGGGTCACGGGGCGGCTCATTCTAGGCGGGGTCATCCCCGTGACCTGGCCCGGCCTCGGCCCCTCGGCGACCGCCGTGATCGCTCCATACGATGCAACCGTGAGGCTGCGCCTCTACCACCACTCCGACGGCGCCCGCGTGGCCTACCGCGAGCTCGGCGCCGGCCCGCCGCTCGCGCTCCTGCATTCGCTGATGCTCTCCCACAAGGAGTGGGAGCCCGCGGTCGAGCAGCTCGCCGACCGCTTCCGCGTCGTGCTCCCCGACCTGCCGCTGCACGGGGACTCCGAGCATCGCCCGCGTCATCCCTACACGCTCGACTGGTTCTCCGACGTGCTCGGCGGGTTCGCCGCCGAGGTCCTCGGGCCGCGGCCGCTGATCGCCGGCCACGATGCCGGCGCGGAGATCCTGCTCCACGCCGTCGCCACCGGGCGCGTCCGGCCGGCGCGACTCGTGCTGATGGGAAACCGGCTGCACGCCCCGCCCACACACCCTCGGCTGCGCACGACGTGGCGGATCGCCACCCGCGCCGCGGCCGTGCCCGGGATCGACAGCCTGCTCTCCTACGGCACGCGGGCGGTGTTCACGCCCGAGCGCGGCATGCGACTGTCGACGCGCGGGAACCCCGCCGCGGCCGACCTGCTCCGCCATGCGTTCGCCGACGTGCCCGGCAATGCCAGCCTCGCGCGCTCGTGGGGGAAGTTCGCGCGCTCATGGCCGGGCGGGCCCCAGACCCAGCTGCTCGAGCTCTACCCGCGCCTGGACATGCCGGTGCTGCTGCTGTGGGCCGACCGCGACCCGCCTGAACCCGCTCGCCGCCGCCGAAGAGGCGTTGAGCCTGCTTCCAACGGCCAGCTGCGCATCCTCCAGAGCACCGGATTCCTCGTCGCCTACGACGATCCGGTCGGTCTCGCCCGCGAGCTCGCGGCGTTCTGCGGGTAGGGTCTCTGCTCGCGGCGAGCGAAAGGAGAAGCGGATGGCGAGCAGGTCACAGCTGTGGGGCGCGGAGACCGCCAAGGCGGTCGAGAACTTCCCGATCTCGGGAGAGACCGTGCCGGTGCCCGTCTTGCGCTGGCTTGCCCGGTTGAAGGGCGCCGCCGCGGCGGTCAACGGCGAGCTCGGTCTGCTCTCCAAGCGGAGCGCCGCGCGGATCGAGAAGGCGGCCGCCGAGATCGCGGAAGGCAGGCACGACGCGCAGTTCCCGATCGACGTCTTTCAGACCGGCTCGGGCACCTCCACGAACACGAACGCCAACGAGGTGATCGCGCGCCTGGCCGGCGACGGTACGCACGCCAACGACCACGTGAACATGGGCCAGTCCTCCAACGACGTGTTTCCCTCGGCCGTCCACCTCGCCGCCCTGGACGTGGCCCAGAACGAATTGCTGCCCGCGCTCAAGCAGCTCGAGCGCTCGTTCGCGAGAAAGGCGAAGAGCTTCCGCAACGTCGTGAAGTCCGGCCGCACGCACCTGATGGACGCCGTTCCGGTGACGCTCGGAGCGGAGTTCGGCGGATATGCCGCCCAGATCGCCCTCGGCTCCGAGCGCGTTGCAGGCGGCGCTCGTCCACGTCGGGCAGATCCCCCTCGGCGGCACGGCCACCGGGACCGGCCTGAACACGCACCCGAGATTCGCCGAGAAGGTGCGCGCTCGCCTGAAGAAGGAATCGGGCCTGCGGCAGATCGCCGCGCCGCTCGACCCGTTCGAGGCGCAGGCCAACCGGGACGCGCTCGTCGAGCTCTCGGGTGCGCTGAAGGTGATCGCCGTGTCGCTCACAAAGATCGCCGGCGACCTCGCGTTGATGGGCTCGGGCCCGCGTGCCGGCATCGGCGAGATCCTCCTGCCCGAGCTGCAGAAGGGATCCTCGATCATGCCCGGCAAGGTCAACCCGGTGATTCCCGAGGTCGTCCTGCAGGTCTGCGCGCAGGTGATCGGCAACGACACGGCGATCACGATCGGCGGCATGCAGGGGCAGTTCGAGCTGAACGTGCGGATCCCCCTGATCGCCCGCAACCTGCTCGAATCGCTGCGTCTGCTCTCGTCGACTGCGCGCGTCTTCGCCGCGAAGTGCGTCGACGGCATCGAGGCGAACAGGGCCGGCACGAATGCCTCCGCCGGGGCGACCCTGGCCGTCGCCGCCGCGCTGAACGGCGCGATCGGCTACGACAAGGGCACGGTGATCGTGCAGAAGGCGACCGCTTCGGGGCGCCCCCTGCGCGAGGTCGCGCTCGAGGAGGGCGTCGACGCCAAGCTGTACGACGACACGATCGACTTGCGGAGGATCGCGCGGGGAAATAAGGGGTAACTTCAAGCAATGGACGCACGTGCCGGGATCCGCACCTCGGCCGCGGCGGTTTTGGCCACTGCGCTCGCCGCCTGCGGCGCCTCGGCCCAGAGCACGAGCCCCACGGCCACCTCCTCGGCACACGCACCGGCGGGCATCGCCGCAGCTTCTCAAGCCCCCGCGATCGCGCGGGCGCCGTGCGGCGCCGCCGCGGCCGAGGTGCTCGCGAGAACCGCCGGGGCGGTCGCGACACGGATCTACGCCGGCGAGCTGTCGGGCGCCGAGACGCAGAGCGATCGGAGCCAGGTGGAGCGCTTCACGCCCCTCCTGGCGGCGGTGGCGAGCGGCGAACGCGCAGCCGTGAACGCGGCCGTCAACAGTCTCGTGTTCTCCCACACGCACGTCGTGCGCCTGCGCGTGACGAGGGGCGGTGCGGTGCTCGCCGACGTCGGCGGGTCCTACATCCTCGCGCCGGTGGGCGGCACCCTGCGCTTTGGCGGCCGGCCGGTCGGCCGCTATCTGCTGTCGGTCCAGGACGACCTCGGCTACGTGAAGCTCGCGACGCGATTCATCGGCGCGCCGATCGTCCTGCGCACGGGCTCGCGCACGGTGCCGGTGGAAGGCGTGCTCGCGCCCGGGCCCGCGCGCATCCCCGATCACGGGCCGGTCAGCTACCGCAACACGGCATATGAGGCGTTCTCGTTCAACGCGAGCGCCTTCCCGAGCGGGCCGCTGCGGATCTCGCTGCTGTTGCCTCTGCCGCGCTCGCTGGCGAGGGACACGTGCGCCGAGATCAAGAACCGCGAGCTGGGCCGGGTCGCGCAGCGCATATCCCGCCGCTTCGCCCTGGCGCCGGGAAACTTCTCCGCATACATCAAGGTCACGCGAACCCTCACGCAGGGGCTGATCTACATCCGCTCGGGTTCCCGCCAGCTCGCCGGCAGCACGCGGCCGGGACCACCTCGGCTGCCGAGCGAAGGCTCGGTGACCTATCGCGGCGTGAGCTACGAGGTGTCCTCGTTCCTCGCGAGCACCACCGTGGGGCAGGTCCGGATCTACCAGCTCGTGGTTCCGTGACTGCCACGGTGGCGAGCGAAGCGATCCTCCTGACCGCGCGGGAATTGGTCGCGCTGATCCTCGTCGTCGCCGTCCTTTTGTGGATCGCAAAGATGCTGCGCAGCCAGAGCCGGAGGCGTTGAGCGGATTCTTCAACCGGCCGGCAGCGCCGTGAACAGCCGCGCGACGACGCCCACGGCGGGCTTGGCGGCGCCGGCGTAGGTGAACAGGCCCTTCTGGTTGATCCCTTCGATCAGACGGACGCGCGGGAGGCTCGAATGGATCGCGCCGCCCTCGAACGCGGGGATCACCGGGTAGTCGCGCAGGAGCCAGATCAGCATGCCGCTGAGGCCCGGGTCGGCGGCGTAGACGGCGATGTGGCGGGCGAGCAGGCTCGCCTGGAAGGCGTAGCCGCCCGGCTGTCCGGGGCGATTGAGCGCGTTGGATTCGGCGCCGAACTCGCTGATCAGGAGGACCTTGCCGGCAAATGTCCTACCCATTGCTGCCAGTCGTGAGCGCATCGATGCGACCTGCCGCGCGGGTGAGTCCAGGGGCGAGTCATACCAGCCGGTGTAGTCGGTCTCGGCGACGGCGTCGACCGCGCGGTACAGCGCGCCCGCGCTCGTAGGGGGGTCGTCTCCCCAGACGTCGACGGCTACCAAGCGCGTGGGATCGTTGGCGTGCAGCCAGCGGGTTGTGTTCTGGACATATCTGAGCTCGAAGGAGTCGCGGCCGTTCTTGGCGACCTCGTTGACGATGTTCCAGGCGAAGATCGAGGGATGCAGCTGGGCGGCGATCACGGCCGCTCGCGCCTGCTGTTCGGCCGAACGCAACAGCGACGGCGTGGTCTCGTGCCAGTTGGCGGCCCCTTCCACCGGTCCGACCCCCTGCCACACGAGGATCCCCGCCCGATCGAGGCGTTCCAGCAACGCCGGGTCCAGCGCGTGTTGGGAGCGGACGGCGTTCGCTCCGATCGCCCGCAGCTCGGCCACGAGCGTGTCCTGATCGCTCGAGCTCAGCGCGTCGCCGTGGCCGAGCGCGTCCTCTTGCAGCGAGGCGCCGTGGAGCAGCAGTCGCCGGCCGTTGAGGAACAGCCGACCGGCGTGCCACGTCAGCTCGCGCAGTCCGACGCGCGCGGAGAAGCTGCTCTCCTGGCCGACCGAAAGGGTGAGCTCGTACAGCGCGGGGTCCGACGGCGACCACGGTTGCGGGTTGGAGACGGCGACGGTGGCGACCTCGGCGGCGGTCTGGCCGTGGGCGATCGTCTGGGCGGGAAAGCCGATCGCGATGCTCTGGGTGCCGAGCGACAGCGTTCCCTGGACGGCGATCTGGCGCAGCGGACCGTCGTTGTGAACCTGCACGCCCACGCGCACGTTGGCGGCCCGGGCATTGGGCGCGTCGGGCAGGAGCGTGGTTTGGATCGTCGGGCCGATCAGCTCGCTCGCGCCGATCGGGCGCACGCTGACGGCGCCGTCGAGCCCGCCCCAGTTGAACCACGTGCGATGAAAGCCGGCGCCGCTCTGGGCGCCGGGGTCGCGCCAGTCGACGCGCACGACGACGGTGTGCGTGCCGGCGGAGAGCCGGGCGCGCCCTTCGAAGGACAGGTAGGGACCGGTGTGGGATGCGATCGGGCTGCCGTCGAGCCAGACGTTGGCGCGGAAGTTCGCCGAGGTGAAGCTGAGCGCGTAGGTTCCGGCGAGCGGCGCTTGGAACGTCGTGCGGTACCAGGCTACGGAGCCCTCGTAGTTGCGGGTTCCGGCCGATCCTTTGAACCGGCTGGCGTTGACGACGTTGGGCACGCTGACCGTGGAGCCGGTGAACCCCCCGCGCTGCCAGCCGAGACCGACGCCGCGAGCGGCCTGGTCAAGGCGCAACGTCCACGAGTCGAGCGAGATGCGGCCGCCCGGGCCTTCGCTGCTCGCCGGCGCGGTCGCCGGGCCGTCGGCGGCGGCGGGCGCGGTGACGAGCGCAGCGCAGGCGGTGATCGCGACGAGTGCGGTCTTGACGAGCGCGGTCTTCCGGGTCATCGGGCGCACGGTGTACGCGCTTCAACAGCCGCGGCTGCCGTTCAGAGCGGAGCAGCGACGGCGGCCCGCGGCGCCGCGGCGAGCATCCGCTCCAGCAGCACGCAGGCACCGGCCTTGGAGAGCGGCTCGTTGAGGTTGCCGCACTTGGGAGACTGCACGCAGGATGGGCAGCCGCTCGAGCAGGGGCACTCGGCGATCAGCCGGCGGGCGTCGTCGCAGAGCTCCTCGAAGCGGCCAAAGGCGGTCCGGGCGATGCCGATGCCGCCGGGGTGGCCGTCGTAGATGAAGATCGTGGGGGTTCCCGTCTGGGCATGGAAGTTCGTCGACAGCCCGCCGATGTCCCAGCGGTCGCACATGGCGATCAGCGGCAGAACGGCGATCTGCGCGTGCTCGGTGGCATGCAGCGCGCCGAGGAGGATCTCCAGGGGGATGCTCTCGCCGAGGTCGGCCGTGTCCACCTCGAACCAGAGCGCCTGCGTTGAAAACGTCGTCGGAGGGAGATCGAGCGCGAGCAGATCGACTTGGGCGTGGTCGGCGAGCCGCTTTCGCTGGTAGGCGAGAACGGTCTCGGTGACGCTCACCTCGCCGAAGGAGAGCGTCGCCCCGAGCACCTCGCGGCGGTCGAGCAGTCGGACGATCGCCGTCTCTGTCTGGCGCTTGGGCTGCGTGTACCAGTCGCCGTTGAACGGCGCCACGAGCGCGCGCTTGCGCGGGAGATCGAGCTCGCGCACCTCGTATGAGTGACCGAGGTGCATGTAGATCGCGCCCTCGTGGACCGTCGAATGGGCGCGTGCCGCCTCCGTCGAGCCGAGCAGCTCACCCGAGGAGACGTCGACGATCGCAAAGCTGTCGGGGGAGGCCGAGCGCAGCGACACGTCGGCCGCGGGGTAGCCGCCGGGGCGGCGGAGAACGTAGGAGCCCGCCGTCGAGCGATCGCGGGTTGAATCTTTTTTAATGTCGTGATTGCCGTGCGCGGCTGCGTCCGCCGGTCTTCTTCGGAGTTCGCCGGCGCTGAGGAGGACCTCGGCGTGGGCCTCCCAGCGCGGTCCTAGGAACTCGCGGTCGGCGTGCGAGATAGGCCCCTCGTGCGCGCAGCAGAGCAGGTGCTGGCGGAATATCAGCGGACTCTCGTGGTCCAGGATGGCGGCCTCCACGGGACGGTCGAGGAAGTCCTCGGGGTGACGGCAGAAGAACTGGTCGAGCGCGTCCTCGCCGGCCACATACACGGCGAGGCCCCGCCCGCGGCGCCCCGCTCGGCCCCACATCTGGCGCAGGGAGGCGACGGTCCCGGGGAAGCTGACGACGACGGCGGCGTCGAGCTCGCCGATGTCGATGCCGAGCTCCAGCGCGTCGGTCGTGATCACGGCGCGCAGCTCGCCGCGCATCAGGCGGCCCTCGAGCTCGCGGCGCTGCTGCGGGGTGTAGCCGGCGCGATACGGGGCGATCAGCTCGGCGATCTCCGGGTTCGTCTTCTCGAGGTCTTCCTTGACGAGCTTGCTCAGCAGCTCGACGCCCTTGCGCGACTTGATGAAGCAGATCGCGCGGGCGCCGTCGCGCAGCAGGCGCGCGAGCAGCTCGGCGGCCTCGGCGAGCGCCGAGCGTCGTGCGCCGAGCGCCTCGTCGGTCGCGGGGGGGTTCCATACGGCGATGCGCTTGTCGGGGGCGGGCGAGCCGTCGTCGTCGATCAGGCGAATGTCCTCGAGTCCGGTCAGGCGCTCGGCGAGCTCGACGGGGTTGGCGATCGTGGCCGACGTCAAAAGGAAGCGCGGCTCGGTGCCGTACGCCGCCGCGATTCGCCGCAGCCGGCGGAGCACGTTGGCGACGTGCGAGCCGAACACTCCGCGGTAGACGTGGGCCTCGTCGATCACGACGACGGCTAGGTTCGCGAACATATCGGCCCAGGCGGCGTGGTTGGGGAGGATGCCGACGTGGAGCATGTCGGGGTTGGTGAGCACGACGTTGGCGGTGCGGCGGACCTGGGCGCGGGCCTCGCGCGGGGTGTCGCCGTCGTAGATCGCCGGACGGACTCGCTTTGTCAGGCCGAATGTGGTGAGCGCGCGCGCCTGATCCTGAGCGAGCGCCTTGGTCGGATACAGGTAGAGCGCGCGGGCGCGGGCATCGCGGCAGAGGACGTCGAGCGTGGGCAGGTTGAAGCACATCGACTTGCCCGATGCGGTCCCCGTCGTGATGATCGTCGGCGCCTCCCACGCGGAGTGGACGGCCTGCGCCTGGTGGGAGTACAGGCGCTCGATCCCAAGCCGCTCGAGCGCGGCGAGCACGTCCGGATGAAGCTCCGGTGGCGGCTCGATGAGCCTTGCTCGGCCGGGTCCCTCGCGCGCCTCGCGCACGAGCCGCCCGTCCTCGCGCCCGGCGTCCAGCAGCGCCGTCCATGGGACCGTTTGGCGATCTTTGGGCACGGCTTGCGATAGTAGAGGCGATGCCTTCGACAACGGCCGCGCGCTGGGCGGAAACGCGCTCGTTCCATCATTCGCTCTACCCGGCGGCGCGGATCGCGACCGAGCGCGCCGAGCGCGGGCTGAGCGTGTCGGTCTGCCTGCCGGCCCGCGAATGCGCGGGGACGGTCGGGCAGATCGTCGGCGCGCTCGCCGAGTTGCGCGGGGAGGGGGCGATCGACGACGTCGTCGTCGTCGACGCGGCTTCCGCGGACGGCACGGCAGCCCTCGCCGCGCGCGCGGGAGCGGTCGTGTGGCAGGAGGCCGAGCTGATGCCGTCATATGGGCCGGTGCTCGGAAAGGGCGACGCGATGTGGCGCGCGCTGTCGGCGCTCGACGGCGACCTGGTCTGCTTTCTCGACGCCGACACCGAGGGATTCACGGCCGATTTCGCCACCGGCCTGCTCGGCCCGCTCGTGTGCGAGTCGGGGGTTTCGTTCGTCAAGGCCTTCTATCGCCGGCCGCTGGGCCAGGGGGTGGCCACGGACGCAAGCGGAGCCAACGCAGCGGCCAAGGACGGCAACCTAGCGGCCAACGGGGGCGACGCGGTGGGCGTCGCCGACACAGGAGGCGGCCGCGTGAACCAGCTGACGGCCCGCCCGGCGCTGGAGTTGTTCTACCCACAACTCGCGGGGGTCCGCCAGCCGCTGGCCGGAGAGGTTGCGGCGCGGCGCGAGCTGCTCGAACGGCTTCCGTTCACGACGGGCTACGGCGTGGAGGTCGGGATGCTGATCGACGTGTGGAATGAGGTCGGGCTGGATGGGATGGCGCAGGTCGATCTCGAGGAGCACCGCCACGGCCACCAGCCGCTGTCGGCGCTCTCGCCGATGGCCTTCACGGTGCTTGCGACGATCGCCGCGCGGTTGCAGCGAGAAGGGCGACTGACCGCCCCTGCGGAGGCTCCGGCGGAGCGCCCGGCGCTTTCGAGCGTGGTGGTCGGGTGAGCATTCGCTGCCTGTACGTCGACCTCGACGGCACGCTGCTGGGCCGGCGGGCCTCGCTGCTGCACGACGGCGATGGAGCGGTGTCGATCGACGGCGTGCGCGCGGTGCAAGCGTGCCTGCAGGCGGACGTGGAGGTCGTTCTGATATCGGGTCGCCGGCGCCTGCAGGTGGCCGAGGATGCGCGGCTGCTCGGGCAGGACTCCTACATCTTCGAGGCCGGCGCGTGCGTGGTGCTCGGCGGCGAGGAGCACTGGCTGACGGGCGATCTGTTGCCCGGCGAGCTGACGATCGCCGAGCAGATCGAGCGCTCCGGGGCGCCGGCGCTGCTGCTCGGTCGCTACGAGGGGCGCCTGGAGTACCACGAGCCGTGGCACGTCGGTCGCGAAGTCTCACACCTGTTCCGCGGGCTCGTCGATGCGCTCGAGGTCGACCGGCTGCTGGTCGAGCGCGGCCACGAGAACCTGCGCCTGGTCGACAACGGGGTCGTCAACCGCCGTTCGGAGGCGCTCGCCGGGCTGCCGCACGTCCGCGGCTACCACCTCGTGCCGGCGGGCGCGTCGAAGGCGGGCGCCGTCGCGTTCCATCGGCGCGCGCGCGGCTACGCGCGTCAGGAGTGCTTCGCGGTCGGCGACTCGCGCGAGGATCTCGCGTGCGCGGCCGAGGTGGATTCCTTCTGGCTGGTCGCCAACGCGGTCGAGCGCGACCCGTCGATGCGCGAGGCGCTCGCCGCCCATGACAACGTGCGCGTCGCCGATTCGGGGTACGGCGCGGGCGTATACGAGGCGGTCGTCAGCACGCTCATGAGCCCGCGCGCCTGACCGTCGTCGGTTCGATGATGCCGCGGGTATCGCGGCGCTAGCCGCCCAGCAGGCGCCGCCAGGCGCGCCGCCAGAAGCCCGGCTCGGGTCGCCTGCGCCACCGTGCCGGCGGCGGGACGGTGGCGCGCACGAGCGCAACCCAAGCCTCCAACGGCAGCTCGCCCGAGATCAATCGGCCGAGGGCGCTCGTGACGGGGGCCCCGACGCCCGCTCGCTCCAGCGCGCGGGCCAGGAGCGGCACCGACTCCAGCGCCTCGACTGCCTGGCCGACGCGTCCGGGGATCTCCGCCGACGGCACGCCGGCCGCGAGCAGCTCGCCGGCGCGGCGGTTGCGACTCTCTCGGGCCAGCGCCGTCGCGACGAGGTCGCCCGCGCCGGCGAGGCCGATCATCGACTCGGGCCGCGCTCCCAGCCCGTCCGCATAGCGCCAGACCTCCGCGAAGATATGCCCGGCAGCGGCTCCGGCGGCGTTCAACCCCTGTGCCTCCGTGGCGCCGGCGGCCAGCGCCGCGGCGTTCTTGGCGGCGCCCGCCAGCTCGACGCCGAGCGGGTCGTTGGACTGCTCGCAGACGACGCCCGCGCGCGTGAACACCTGGGCCAGCGAGCGCGCCAGCTCCTCCTCGCTGGACGCCGCCACGAGCGCGGCGCCCGCGTGGACCATCTCCCGCGCATGCGCCGGACCGCCCACGCAGGCCACGCGCTGGGCGCCGAAGGCGGCGCTGAGGGCCGTCGTCGGTGGCAGCCCCTCGGGCGGGACAAGGCCCTTGGCCACCGACACCACGGCCGCGCGCCGACCGAGGCCGGCCGTCCCAAGCGCCGCGATCACCTCGCCGAGAGCGCTCGATGGCACCGCCAGGAACACGTAGTCGGCCCGCTCCACGCCGACCGATGCGGGCTCCAGGCGCAGCTGAGCCGGAAGCTCGACGCCGGGGAGATATGTCGTGTTCTCGCGCTCCTCCACCAGGCGCGAGGCCTGCTCGACCGTGCGCGACTGCAACGTCGTGCGTAGCCCGCCCCGAGCCAGCACGACGGCGAGCGCGGTGCCGAACGATCCGGCTCCGATCACCGTCGCTCGCCTGGCTCCGGGCGAAGGCAGCGATCGAGCGCGCGAGGCGCGAGGAGCCGGGCTCGGAGTAGGCTCGGGCTCGATCATCTGATGAGCGAGCCTAGCGATCCGCACACGAGCGCCGCCGGATGGCGAAACTGGGCCGGCGATCAGCGCTGCACGCCGCGTGCCGTCGAGCGACCCGCATCGATCGAGGAGGTCGCGGCGGCAGTCGAGCGAGCCCACGAGGAGGGCTCGAGGGTGCGCGTGGCCGGTGCCGGACACTCATTCAGCGACATCGCCTGCAGCGACGGGGCGATGCTGAAACTCGAGCGACTCGCGGGTGTGACCGACGTCGATCGCTCCTCGGGGCTCGTCCGCGTGCAGGCGGGCATCACGATCCGCGAGCTCAGCTCCCGCCTGCTCGTACATGGTCTGGCACTGGAGAACCTCGGCGACATCGACGTTCAGAGCATCGCCGGCGCGATCTCCACGGCGACGCACGGGACGGGCGCCCGACTGCGAAACATCTCCGCGCAGGTGACCGAGCTGACGCTCGTGCTCGCCGACGGCTCCACGCTCGTGTGCTCGCGCGAGCACGAGCCCGAGGTCTTTCGGGCGGCCCGCGTCGGGCTGGGCGCCCTGGGGGTGATCGTCGAGGTGACCTTGCAATGCGTGCCCGCGTTCACGCTGCACGGCGTCGACGCTCCCGCGCCGCTGGCGGACACGCTCGAGCGCTTTGAGGAGCTCGCGCTCGGCAACGATCACTTCGAGTTCTTCGTCTTCCCCTACGCCGACACGGCTCTCACGCGCACGAACAACCGCACCGAGGAGCCGCCGCGGCCGCGCGGGAGGGTCTCCGCGTACGCCAACGACGTGCTGCTGACCAACCACGCCTTCGAGCTGTTCTGTCGCGCAGGTCGCCGTCTGCCGCGGATGATCCCCCGGATCAATCGGCTCGTGACGCAACTGGCCGGGAGCTCCGAGCGAGTCGACCGCTCCGCTGAGATCTTCGCCAGCCCGCGCCTCGTGCGCTTCACCGAGATGGAGTACGCCCTGCCCCGCGAGCACACGCCGCAGGCGGTGCGACAGGTGATGGCGATGATCCAGGAGCGGCGCCTCGCCGTGCCGTTTCCGATCGAGGTGAGGACGGTCGCCCCGGACGACGCCTATCTCAGCACCGCCGGCGGCCGTGAGAGCGGCTTCGTGGCGGTGCACATGTACCGCGGGATGGTCTGGGAGCCGTACTTTCACGCGGTCGAGTCGATCATGGACGAGCTCGGCGGACGCCCGCACTGGGGCAAGCGCCACTTTCAGACGGCCGCCACCCTGCGCCCCCGCTATCCCGAGTGGGACCGCTTCCAGGCGGTCCGCGCGCGGCTCGATCCGCGGGGACGCTTCGCCAACGACTGGACCGACCGCGTGCTCGGGCCTGTCGACCGCGAGGGGAAGATCGCCGGCGACTCGACGGACCGCGTGCTCGGAGGTGTCGATGGCTGAGGCCGCGTACGAGCGGCTGGAGCGTGCGACCGCGGGGCTCCAGGCCCCGTTCGCGGTCGTGGACCTCGACGCGCTGTGGTCGAATGCCGAGGACCTCGAACGGAGGGCGGCGGGCAGGCCGATCCGGCTGGCGAGCAAGTCCGTGCGCTGCCGCGCGCTGCAGGAGCGCGTCCTGGCCCGCGAGGGCTTCCGCGGCACGCTCGCCTTCACGCTCCCCGAGGCCCTGTGGCTCGCTTCGCACGGGTTCGACGACCTCGTCGTCGCCTACCCGACCGCGGACACGCGCGCGCTGCGCTCGCTCGCCGAGGCGCCGCGCGTCGAAGGCGGCGTTGCGAGCGGCGATCGGCAGGATCGGCGGGGCGGGGCGCAGGTGGCGGTGATGGTGGACAGCGTCGATCAGCTCGAGCTGATCGAGCGGGCCGGCGCGAGCGCGGACGCGGACGTCGGTCGGGTGCGCGTGTGCATCGACGTCGACGCCGGCTGGTGGACGCTGGGTGGGCGCATCCGCGTCGGCGTCAAGCGCTCGCCCGTGCACACCCCCGACCAGGCGGCGGCGCTCGCCCGCGCGATCGCCGACCGCGACGGCCTGCAGCTCGTCGGCATCATGGCCTACGAGGCCCAGATCGCGGGTCTCGGCGACACGCCGCCGGGGCGTCCCCTGCGAGCCCGCGCGGTGCGCGCGGTGCAGACGCGCTCCGCGCGCGAGCTTGCGCCCCGACGCGCGGCGGCCGTGGCGGCGGTCGAGGAGGTGCTCGCGGCGCACGGGCAGCCTCCGCTGGAGTTCGTCAACGGCGGCGGCACAGGCAGCCTCGAGCGCACGGCGGCCGAGTCGGTCGTGACCGAGGTGACGGCGGGCTCGGGGCTGTATGGGCCGACTCTGTTCGACGCCTACCGGGCGTTCACGCCGCGTCCGGCCGCTCTGTTCGCGCTGCCGATCGTGCGGCGTCCGGGTTCCGGCGTGGTCACCGCGCTGGGCGGCGGCTACCTCGCCTCGGGGCCGGCCGACGCCGCGCGCCTGCCGCGAGCTCACCTCCCCTCCGGGCTGCGGCTCGACGGCCAGGAGGGGGCGGGGGAGGTGCAGACGCCGCTGCTCGGCGCGGCCGCCGATGCGCTCGCGGTCGGCGACCGCGTCTACCTCCGCCACGCGAAGGCCGGTGAGCTGTGCGAGCGCTTCTCGAGCCTGCACCTGCTCGAGGGCGAGCGGATCGTCGAGGAGGTACCGACCTATCGTGGTGAGGGACAATGCTTCTTGTGAGCCCCGATGGGCTTGAGGGCGTCCTGCGCGAGGTCGTGGAGACGCTCGCCCCGATCGACCGGACCCCCTGCTCCGCCGGCGAGCGCGAGGCGGCGCAATGGCTGGCGGCGCGCCTGGAGACGGTGCCGGGGGTCGATGTCGCACTCGAGGACGAGCCGTCGTGGGGGACGTTTCCGCCGACCGCCACCGGGCTCGGCCTGCTCGGGATGGCCGCAGCAGCGCTCGTCCTGCGTGGTCGGCGCCGCGCGGGAGGGGTGCTCGCCGCCGGCGCGATCGCGGGCATCGTCGATGAGGCCCAGAACGGCCCGCGGATCGTTCGACGACTCCTCCGCCGCCGTCGCACGACCGTCAACCTGATCGCACGTGCCGGTGAGCGTGACCAGCTCGACACCCTCGTCGTGCTCGCCCACCACGACGCCCCGCAGACGGGAGTGATCTTCGACCAGACGCTCCAGCGTCGAATCTACGAGCGCTGGCCGCACGTGATCGAACGGTTCAAGACCCCGGCACCGCAGTGGTGGATCGGACTGGCAGGACCGGTGTTCACGGCGGTGGCGGCCGTGGGGAGCCGCCGCGGGTTCGCCCGCGCGGGGCTGTTGATCGGCGGGCTCGCCGGCGCGGTTATCGTCGACATATGGCGCACTCAGACGGTCCCGGGCGCGAACGACAACCTCTCCGGAGCGGCAGCGCTTGTCGCCCTGGCGGAGCTGTTGCGGGATGACCCGGTGCCGGGGCTGCGCGTGCTGCTCGTCTCCTGCGGTGCCGAGGAGACGCTCCAGGACGGCGTGCGCGCGTTTCTCGCGCGCCACGGCGATGAGCTGGCGCTCGAGCGCACCTGGTTTGTGAACCTCGACACGGTCGGCTCGCCGCACCTCGTGCTGCTCGAGGCGGAGGGTCCCGTCTGGATGGAGCCCTACACCGGCCCCTGGCTGCGCGACCTGCTCGCCGCCCGCGCCGAGCGCCTCGGCATCTCGTTGGAGCGGGGCTTCCGTGCGCGCGCGTCGACCGACAGCGTGATCCCCAGCCGGGCCGGCTACCCGACGGCGACGCTCGTGTCGATCACCGATTGGCGCAGTCCGGCCAACTATCACCTGCCCAGCGACATACCCGCGAACCTCGACTACGCGACCGTGGCCGACGCGACGCGGCTGGTCCACGACCTGGGACGCGCGCTCGCCGGGGATCCTCCAGGCGACGCCCGAGGGTGACACGATCGGCCATGCTCAGATCAGGGCCGCGAGCCTGCGACCCGCCGCCGCGAGCGCTCGCGGGCTGCCGGCGAGAGCGATCGCCTGCAGGTCGAGTATCCGCGCGTCGAACGAGTTGAGCCTGTTCTCCGCGGTGACCGCGTACGTCGGCACGCCCGCCTGACGCGCGCGAGTGGCGATCTCGAACGCAACGCTGCCCTCCAGCGTGCGCTCCGCCAGGCGCCACTCGCCCAGGACCACCGCCCGCGCGCGCTGCATGCGCGCGTCGAAGTCCAGCGCTGCGAGCAACGCGCGCAGGTCGCTCTGCGGCGCCTCGCCCGGCACGATCGGGCACAGGTCGGGAGCGGGCAGCCCGCCCGCCCGCAGCCCACGCGCGATCGCGGCGGCCACGCGCGGCGCCGGAAGCCGAGGGCCGAACGGCCCGGTCGCGATCAGGGTCCTCGTCGGTATCCGCTCGCCCGGGCTCACGATCGGGCATCCTTCCAGCCATGGCCAAGACGCGCGAGCACGCCGTCGTTGACATCTGCGGACACGAGGTGCGCGTGAGCAACCCCGGCAAGCCGTTCTTCCCCGACCGCGGCCTGACGAAGATGGATCTCGTCGACTACTACGTCGACTGCCACGAGGCCGTCGTGCGCCACCTGCGCGAGCGCCCGACCGTAATGAAGCGCTGGGTCGACGGCGTTGAGGGCAAGCCCTTCTTCCAGAAGCGCGTGCCCGATGGCGCCCCCGAGTGGCTGCAGACCGCGACCGTCACCTTCCCCAGCGGCCGGCACGCCCGCGAGCTCGTTCCGAACGACGCCGCTCATCTCGTCTGGGGCGTCAACCTCGGCGTGATCGACTGGAACCCGTGGGCCGTGCGGCGCACGGACCTGGACCATCCCGACGAGCTCCGCGTCGATCTGGACCCCTGTCCGGATGTCCCTTTCGCGGAGGTACGCGAGGTCGCGCTGAGCGTGCGCGAGGTGCTCGCCGAGCACGAGCTGACGGGCTTTCCTAAGACCTCCGGCTCGCGCGGCATTCACGTGTACGTGCGGCTCGAGCCAGATCACGACTTCCTGCAGGTACGGACCGCCGCGCTCGCGCTCGCGCGCGAGGTCGAGCGCCGGATGCCCGGACGGGCGACGAGCCGCTGGTGGAAGGAGGAACGGGAGGGGGTCTTCATTGACTACAACCAGAATGCCCGCGACCGCACCGTCGCCTCGGCCTACTCCGTTCGCGCCGTCGCCGACGCGCGCGTCTCCTGTCCGCTCGACTGGGATGAGGTCGCCGACGTCGAGCCGGGCGAGCTGCGCCTGGACACCGTGCCGGCGCGCCTGCGCGAGCGGGGTGATCCGTCGGCGGAGATCGACGAGTGCGCCGGCCGGCTCGATTCGCTGCTGGAGCTCGCCGCCCGCGACGAGCGCGAGGGTCTCGGCGACGCTCCCTGGCCGCCGCACTTCCGCAAGCAGAAAGGCGAGCCGCCGCGCGTCCAGCCGAGCCGGGCGCGGGCCCGCACCAAGGAGCAGCGATGAGCGGGCCGGGCGCGCGCGCGATCGGGCGGGGCGTGGGCTAGGGTGCTTGCGCTGAAGCCCCCGCTCAAGCCGCAGCTTGCGCTGTCGCGCAAGGAGCTCCCAACCGGCGAGGACTACTCATACGAGGTCAAGCTCGATGGGTTTCGCTGCGTCGCCTTCGTGGACGGCGAGGAGACGTTTCTGCAATCGCGAACCGGCAAGCCGCTCGGGCGCTACTTCCCCGAGCTGACGCTGCCAAGCGGCCGCTATGTGCTCGACGGCGAGATCGTCGTTCGCGACGGAGACGGTCGCGAGGACTTCGATGCGCTCGGGCAGCGCATTCACCCGGCGGCCTCGCGAATCGAGCGCCTCGCCGCCGAGACGCCGGCCGTGTATGTCGCATTCGATCTGCTCGCCGATCGGGCGAAGTCGCTGCTCGACAGCCCGTTCGCGGAGCGCCGCGCGGCGCTGGAGACGCTGCTCGCGGCCGGGGGCTTCGGTGACGCCCCCGTGGAGCTGATGGACACGACCGCCGACGTCGATGCCGCCCACCGCTGGCTGATCGATGCCGAGGGGACGATCGCCAAGGAGCGCTCGGCGCCGTACCGACCGGGCGAGCGCAAGGGGATGGCGAAGGTCAAGCGCGTGCGCACGATCGACGCCGTCGTAGCCGGCTGGAGACCGGGCAAGGAGCCCGATACCGTAGGCGCCCTGATCCTCGGCCTCTACGACGGCGCAGATCTCCGCGTGGTCGGACACTGCTCAGGCCTCACCGGCTCGGAGAAGCGCCGCCTGGTCGGCTTTCTCGCGTCCTATGAGACCGGTGAGCGCGGTACCGCCGATCCCAGCCGCTGGAGCGCGGGCAGAGACCTCCAGTGGGTCGCGCTGCGCCCGGAGCTCGTCATCGAGATCGACTTCGACCACGTCTCCGCCGGGCGCATCCGCCATGGCGCGAAGCTGCGGCGCTGGCGCGAGGACAAGGACCCGCGCGAGTGCACTTTCGATCAGCTCTCCGCCTGAGGCTGGATCCCGCGCGGCGGCTCGATCCCGTCCGCCGGACGCGAGGCGTCCACTAGCATCAGCGCGGATGACGAGCCACAGCGCGACGGTCGCCGAGGAGGAGTACCTGCAGAGCCTCTTCTGGCTGCAGGAGGCCGGGCTTCCGATGACGGGCGCGAACGTTGCCCGCGCGATGCAGCTCTCGGCGCCCACCGTCCACGAGATGGTCGGGCGGCTCGAGCGCGACGGCTACATCACGCGCGACCGCGAACGGACGATCGCCTTCACCACGACCGGCGCTGAGCACGCCGAGGGGATCGTGCGCCGCCATCGCCTGATCGAGCGCTTCCTCACGGATGTGCTCGGCGTGCCCTGGGACGAGGTCCACGAGGAGGCCGAGCGCCTCGAGCACGCGATGTCCCCCGTCCTCGAGGAGCGCATGCGCGCGGCGATCGGCGATGCCAAGACCTGCCCTCATGGCCATCCGATCGTCGCCGGCGCGCGTCTGGCCGGCGTGCCCCTGGCCGACGTCGAGGTCGGCGCCTCGGTGCGCGTGCTGCGCTTCGAGAACGAGGCCGAGGACCTCTTGCACTACCTCAAGGCCTCCGGACTCGAGCCGGGCCTCGAGGGCAGCGTCTCCGAGCGCGACGGCGATCAGGTGGTCGTCCAGGCGGCCGGCGGGCGTGCGTGTACCGTCACCGCAAGCGTCGCCGAGACGGTCTCCGTGATCGCCGAGCCATCGCCGCCGGCTCGCACGGCGCTCCCCGAGCGCCTCGTGCTGGGTCAGCGCTACGGGCGCTAGCGGCGCGCCCGGCAGCCCGTCGGAGGGGCCGTTAGCTCACAGCGAGCGATAGGCGGCGGCGAGTCGCCCCACACCCTCCTCGATCTGCGCCGGCGTGACGCCCGCGTAGGCGAGGCGCAGCGTGTTCTCGCCGCCATCGAGGAGGAAGTCGGTGCCCTTCACGAAGGCCACGCCGCGCTCGCCCGCGGCCTGGTGCAAGGCGTGGACGTCGGTGCCGGCGGGGAGCGTCACCCACATGAAGTAGCCGCCGTCCGGTGCGACGAACTCGGCGTCGGGCAGCTCGCTGCGGAGGGCCTGGGCGAGCGTCGCGGCTCGCTCGGCGAGCGCCGCGCGCACCGTCTCGATCGAGCGCTCGATCGCGCCGGAGGCGCAGAACTCGTAGACGATCGACTGCGAGACCATGTTCGGCGAGATGTAGGTGTTCGTCGCCAGCTGGGCGATCGCGTCGATCACCACCGGCGGACCGACGAGGTAGCCGACGCGGATTCCCGGGCAGACGGTCTTCGAGAACGAGGACGCATACACGACCCGCTCGGGGTCCATCGAGAGCATCGTCGGCAGCGACTCGCCCCTGAAGCGCAGCGCAACGTAAGGGTCGTCCTCGAACACGATGAATCCATACTGCGCCGCGAGAGCCAGCAGCGCCTCGCGCTTGGCCAGCGACAGCGTGTAGCCGGCCGGGTTCTGGAAGTTGGGGATTATGTGCGCGAGCTTCGGCCGCGCGCCCGCGCGGCCTGTGAGCAGGCGCGCGAGCGCGACCGTGTCGATCCCGTCCGGCTGCAACTCGACGGCGTGCAGCCGCGCCCCGCGCTGGCGCAGCGAGAGCAGCGTGCGGTCGTATGTGGGGCGCTCCACGACGACGTCGTCGCCGCTGCTCACCAGGTGCTCGAACAGGAACGCGTCCGCCTGCATCGATCCGTTCGTGACCAGCACCCGCTCCGGGTCCACGCCGTGGCGGTCGGCGATCCACGCGCGCAGCCGCGGGTAGCCGATCGAGGTTCCATATGCCGTCGTGCCGGCGGGGTCGCTCTCGAAGGCGCGCATGGCCGCATCGGAGAGGCCCTCCACGTCGATGATGTCCAGCGACGGCGCGCCGCGCGCGAAGGAGATCGTCGGCCTGGGTGCAGCTGGCACGGCCGGGTACCTTAGGCGACCCAGCAGCTCGTCGTAATCGTGGGTCAGCTCACGCGCCGTTCGGTCCAGACGCTCGCGAAAGCGCAGCAGCTCGGCGGCGTCCGGCGGCGTCGCGGGCCCGGCGTCCGGCGGTCTCTCGGGCCTGGCGTCCGGCGGGGTCGCGGGCCTGGCGTCCGGCGGGGTCGCGGGCCTGGCACGCTCGATCGGCCGCCAACCGCGCGCGGAACCAATTGCCCGACCCGATGACGCCCGCCCGCCGGCAGACCGCGCGCCCGAATCCGCCGGTGCGCGCGCCGAGTCTCCGACTCGGACGGTCCGCTCGCGCTCGGTCGCCTCGTCGATCAGCCGGCCGCCGCCCAAGGTCCGCTCGCGGGCGAGCGCGGCGCCGTCCGCAGCGGCCTCCTCGCCGCGGCCGATCGCCGTCAGCGCGCGTTCGAGTTCGTGGAGCTTTCGCTCCAGCTCGGCCAGCGTGCTCGCGATCTCAAGGTCCATCTGGCCTAGCGTAGCGGTCGCCGCGTGGGCTGGTCACATGCGAGCGTCGGGCGATCCGCCGGCCGCGGCCGGCGTTCGCCCGCGAGCAGACCCCCCTTCGCAGTCAGGACGCCGTGACGGATGCCCCGCCCAGGACCTCGACCGCGATCTCCGCCACCTGCGTCGGCGTGCGCCCCACCGGCACGCCCTTGTCTTCGAGTGCCTTGGCCTTCGCCGCCGCGGTCCCGGCGGAGCCGGAGACGATCGCCCCGGCATGGCCCATCTGCTTGCCCGCGGGCGCGGTGAAGCCGGCGATGTACGCGACGACCGGCTTGGTCACGCGATCGGCGATGTACTCAGCCGCCTCCTCCTCCGCGGCCCCACCGATCTCGCCCGAGAGCACGATCAGCTCGGTCTGCTCGTCGTCCTGAAACAGCGCCAGCACGTCCACGAACGACGATCCCGGCACCGGATCGCCACCGATGCCGACGATCGAGCTGCAGCCGAAGCCGGCCTGGGCGATCTCGTTGCCGATCTGGTAGGTCAGCGTCCCCGATCGCGACACCACGCCGACGTTGCCCTGCTTGAAGAACGACGCCGGGATGATCCCCACGTTCGCCTTGCCGGGGGAGAGGATGCCGGGGCAGTTCGGCCCGATCAGACGGGTGCCCGGATGCTCGCGCTCCAGGACGTTGTACACGCGCAACTCGTCGTGCGCCGGGATCCCCTCGGTGATCGCGATCACGAGCTCCATCCCCGCCGCCGCCGCCTCGAGGATCGAGTCGGCGGCAAAGCGCGGCGGCACGAAGATCATCGCCGTGTTCGGCTGCACCTCCTGCGCGGCCTGCAGCCAGCTGTCGAACACGGGGATGCCCTCGACGTCCTGACCGCCCTTGCCCGGCGTGACTCCGCCGACCACGTTGGTGCCGTAGCGCCTGTTGTTGAGCGTGTGGAACGAGCCCTCGCGGCCCGTGATGCCGGCCACGGCCAGGCGCGTCTGCTCGTCGACGAGAACCGCCATCAGCGTGGCCCGCACGCAGCTGGACGCATGACGCCCATCACGCCGGCGCTCCGACGCTGTGCCCGGCCGCGAGCGCCACGACCTTCTCGGCCGCCTCGTTCATCGTTCGCGCCGCGTACACGTTGGGCAGCTCCGCCTCCTGCAGGAGCCTGCGTCCCTCGACGTCGTTGGTTCCGTCGAGGCGCACGACGAACGGAACCGACGGCTTGATCTCCGCGAACGCCGCGATCAGCCCCTTGGCTACCTCATCGCCCCGCGTGATCCCCCCAAAGATGTTGAACAGAACCGCCTTCACCGCGTCGTTGGCGAGGATCAGCTCGACCGCCTGCTTGATCTTCTCCGCATCCGAGCCGCCGCCGGCGTCGAGGAAGTTCGCCGGCGAGCCTCCAGCCTGGGCGACGACGTCGAGCGTCGACATCACCAGCCCGGCGCCGTTGCCGAGGATGCCGATGTCGCCGTCGAGCTTGACGTACTGGACGCCCTGTTCGCTCGCGCGTCGCTCGATCGGGTCTTCGTTCTCGCGGTCCGACAGCGACTGGTTCTCGGGGTGGCGGAAAAGCGCGTTGCCGTCCAACGACACCTTCGCGTCAAGCGCCCTGACTTCCCGCTCGGGCGTGACGATCAGTGGGTTGATCTCCGCTAGCGTCGCGTCCTCCGCAAGCCAGACCTCATAGAGGGCCACGAGCGCGTCGGCCACGCCCTCGACCACGTCGGCGTCGACCCCCCCGTCGCGGGCGATCTGGATCGCCTCCTCGCGCGTCAGGCCCAGGAGCGGGTCGACGTGGTGGCGGATCAGCTTCTCCGGGCTCTTCTCCGCGACCTCTTCGATGTCGACGCCGCCCTCGACGCTGAACATCACCAGCGGCCGCTTGGCCGAGCGGTCGAGCAGCACCGACGCGTAGTACTCGGTGGCGATGTCCGACGCGTGCTCGATCCACAGCGTGCGCACCGTGTGTCTGTGGATGTCCATCCCGAGGATGCTGCCCGCATGCTCGCGCACCTGCGCCTCGTCGGCGGCGAGCTTCACGCCGCCGGCCTTCCCCCGTCCGCCGATCAGCACCTGGGCCTTCACGACCACGGGGTAGCCGACGTTGCCGGCTGCGCGCACGGCGTCGTCGACCGTCGTGACCGCCTCGCCGGAGGAGACCCTCAGTCCGTGGCGGGCGAACAGCTGCTTGCCCTGGTACTCCAACAGGTCCATTGCCGGCGCGGGACTCTAACGGAACGGGGGTAAGGGCGTTGAGCGATCACGCGTCCACGATGGTCGCGAAATGAATTGGAGCGGCGTTGCCGAGGGGGGTAGGAGCGCGTACGAGCGCCCGCAGGGCATAATGCCCGCGTGCCAATCCCGAAAAACATCACTTTCGTCACATTCGACGTGTACGGCACGCTGATCGACTGGGAGGCCGGGATCTACGAAGCGTTCGCCAAAGAGGCCGAGCGCGACGGCTTCGAGATCGACCGAGCGGTCCTGATACCGCTGTTCAACGAGATCTCCCGCGAAATCGAGGGCGGCTCCTACGAGCTCTACGCCGAGGTTCTAAGGCGCACGGCGATCGAGATCGCCAAACGCCTCGAATGGCGCCTGGAGCCCTCGCGCTCGGGTTTCCTGCCGGACTCCGTGGAGCGCTGGAAGCCTTTCCGGGAGACCAACCCGCAACTGCAGAAGCTCGCCAAGAAATACAAGCTCGGCCTGCTCTCCAACATCGATGACAAGCTGCTCGGCCAGACCCGTCGCCACATCCCGATCGACTTCGACCTCGTCGTCACCGCCCAGCAGGTGCGCTCCTACAAGCCCGAACCGGCCCATTTCACCGAGTGCGCCCGACGCATGGGCGGCAAGCGCGGATGGGTGCACGTCGCCGCCAGCCACTACCACGATGTCGCCCCCTGCGTCAAAGCGCGCGTCCCCGTGATCTGGGTCAATCGCTCCAAGGAAGTCCTCGACTCCTCGCAGAGGAAACCGACCGCCGAGGTCCCCAACCTGCGCGAGGCCGCCAAGCTGCTCGGCATTTCCTGACGCCGTGCGGGCGGTCGCCCTGCATCCCGACGTCCTGGTCGTCACGAGCGCCGTCCTGCACGTCAACTGCGTGGTCGTCCGCGGGGGAACCGCGACCGGCGCCGCAGAGGGCGTCGGAGGGGGTGGGGGCGCCGGAGTCGGAGAGCGTGCTGTCGCCGGACCGGGCCGGCGAGAGGGCGTTGGCGGCGCGACGTCGGCCGGCGAGACGTTCGTGATCGACTCGCCCGTGCTCCCCGACGAGCTCGATGCCATGCCGGCCGTCCTCGACCAGGCCGGGTTCCCCGTCGCCAGCGGCCTGCTCGCCACCCACGGCGATTGGGACCACCTGCTCGGGCGCCTCGCCTTCCCGGGCGTCGCCCTCGGCTGCTCTGAGAGCACCGCCGAGCGCCTGCGCGCCTCGCCGGGCGAGGCCCAGCGCGAGCTGCGCGCGTTCGACGAAGACCTGATGATCGAGCGGGCGCGGCCGCTCGCCCTGGGCTCCATCCAGGCGCTGCCGATCCCTGGCCGCTGCTCGCTCGGCGATCGCGAGCTCGAGCTGCACCCGGCCACCGGGCACACACCGGACGGCATGGCGATCGTGATTCCCTGGGCGCGAGTGCTCGTTGGCGGCGACTATCTCTCGACGGTCGAGATCCCGATGCTGAACGACGGGGGAGACCCGGCGGTCTATCTCGCCACGCTCGAGCGAATGCGGGTCCTCGTCGGTGGCGTCGAGCACGTCGTGCCCGGTCACGGGCCGGTGTTGGATGGCGCCGCTGCGCTGAGCGTGCTCGAGGAGGACGTCGCCTATCTACAGGCGCTGCGCGGGCGGGGGGCCGACGCCGAGCTGCCGGCTGGACGTCGATCCAAGGCACAGCGGCGCATTCACGCGCAGAACGTCGAGGCGATCTAGAACTAGCCCGCCTCAGCCGACACGATCGTCGCGATCGGCGCGCCGGCCTGGATCGCGGCGCCCTCGACGATCGGCAGCTCGACGATCGTCCCGGCCTTGTGGGCGGCGATCTCGTTCTCCATCTTCATCGCCTCGATGATGCACAGCAGCTGGCCCTCCTGCACCGTGTCGCCCTGCTTGACGAGCACCTTCCACATGTTTCCCTGAAGCGGCGAGGTCAGCGTGTCTGGACCCCCCGCGTTGGAGGCCGTGCGCGCCGATCGTCTCGCTGGGGCTCGCGCGCCGGCGCCGGCGCTCGCCGCGGACCCGTTCATCGCGCCGGCGGCGCCCGCGAACGGCGGCCCGACGACCCGCACGTCAAAGCGCTTGCCGGAGACCTCCACCGCATAGCTCTGCTCGACCTTCTCCGCCTCCTGCGCCGCGTCGCCCGGCGGCGGTGTCGGCGCGGGGGAGGCGAGCGTCTTCAGCCACTTCTTGTCCTCGAGCAAGTCGCGGCACGTCTCGCCCCTGGCCCACTGCTCGGTCGCGAGCAGCGCGCGGTGAAACGGGATCAGCGTCTTCAGGCCCTCGATCTCGTATTCGCCCAGCGCCCGCAGCATGCGCCGGGTCGCCTGCTCGCGGTCGACGTCCCACACGATCAGCTTTGCCACCATCGGGTCATACATCGGCGAGATCTCGCCGCCGGCCTCGACGCCCGAGTCCACCCGTACGCCGGGACCGCTCGGCTCCCGGTAGGCGCCGATCCTTCCCGGCGCCGGCGCGAAGTTCTTCGACGCGTCCTCCGCGTTGATGCGGCACTCGATCGAATGACCGCGCAGCTCGACGTCCACCTGCGCGTAGGAGAGCTCCTCGCCGGCCGCCGCGCGGATCCCCTCCTTGACGATGTCGATACCCGTTGTCATCTCCGTGACACAGTGCTCGACCTGCACGCGCGTGTTCATCTCCAGGAAGAAGTACTCCGGCTCGCCGTCCTCGCCCGCCGACAGCAGCCCCTCGATCGTGCCCGCTCCGACGTAGTCGACGGCCTTCGCCGCGTCGACGCCGATCTGCCCGATGCGCTCACGCATCTGCGGATCGACCACCCATTCCGGCGCCGGGGACTCCTCGATGACCTTCTGGTGGCGGCGCTGGATCGAGCAGTCGCGCTCGCCCAGGTGGATCACGTTGCCGCGCCGGTCCGCCAGGACCTGCACCTCGACATGGCGCGGGTCGTGCAGGTAGCGCTCGAGATAGACGGTCGCGTCGGAGAAGAACTTCTCACCCTCGCGGCTGGCTCCCTCGAACGCGCCCTCGAGCTCATCCGCGGACAGCGCCACGCGAAAGCCCTTGCCGCCGCCGCCGCCAGCCGCCTTGACCGCGACCGGAAAGCCGATCTCGCCCTTGGCGATCTTCAGCGCGTCCTTGACGGTCGCGACGGGCTCGGTCGTCCCCGGCACGATCGGCACGCCCGCCCGCTTCATCAGCTCCCGTGCCCGCGTCTTTGAGCCCATCGCTTCGATCGCGCTTGCGGGCGGCCCGATGAACACGATTCCCGCCTCCTCGCAGGCCGTCGCAAACGGCGCGTTCTCGGCGAGGAAGCCGTAGCCCGGGTGGATCGCCTCGGCGCCCGCGCGCGCCGCCACATCGAGGATCTTCTCCACGTTCAAGTAGTTCTCCGACGCCGGCCCCTCGCCGAGGTTGTACGCCTCTCCGGCGCGCCTCACGTGCGGGGCGTCGCGATCGAGCTCCGAGTACACCGCGACGCTCGCGACGCCGAGCTCATCGAGCGCGCGCATTATGCGGACCGCGATCTCACCGCGGTTGGCGACCAGTACCTTCGCGAACATCCGGCCGCTAGCTTAGTTAACGCGGCGAGGCCGAGGCTGGCTCTGGCGCCTGCTGCAGGGCGGCAGCCGATCCACGCTCAGGCGGCTGGGCCCGCGATCAGCCCCGCCCCGACCGTCTCGTTGCTCGACTCGTCGATCAGGATGAAGCTGCCCGTGCGCCGGTTGCTCGCATAGGGGTCGAACGCCAACGGGACGCTCGTGCGCAGTCGCACGCGGCCGATCTCGTTGAGCTCGAGCGCCACCGGAGGCTCGGTGCGCTCGAGCGTGTGCACGTCCACGCGATCCTCGATCCGATCGACGATCGCCGTGGCGCTGCGCGAGGTCTGCTTGATCGCGTAGCGGCCGCCCGCTCGCAGCGGAGCCTCGGACATCCAGCAGACGTCCGCCTGGAGCTCCCGCGACACGCTCGCCGCCTCCTCCGGGCGGCAGATCAGCTCGCCGCGCGAGATGTCGAGCTCGTCCTCGAGCAGCAGCGTCAGCGACATCGGCGCCACCGCCTCGTCCAGCTCGCCGTCGTAGGTGTCGATCGCCGCGATCCTCGTCAGTCCGCCGCCGGGCAGCACCGCCACCTCGTCGCCGAGCCGCAGCGCGCCGCTCGCGAGCTGGCCGGCGTAGCCGCGGTAGTCGGGATCGGCGCCACCGGCAACGCGGCCGGCGGCGTCGGAGCCCGGCCGGATCACCCATTGCACGGGAAAGCGCGCGGGCCGGTCGTAGGGATGGTCGTAGGCGACCTCCACCCGCTCGAGCAGATCCAGCAGGGCGGGTCCGTCGTACCAGGGCATCGCCTCCGAGCGCTCGACGACGTTGTCGCCGTTCAGCGCGGACATCGGGATGTAGGTCATCTCCGGACGCGGGCTCGCGTGGTCGGCTCCAGTGGAGCGTTTGCCCGGACCACGGCTCAGCTTCGCCGCGAAGCCTTCGAACTCCTCGACGAGCTCCTCAAAGCGCTCTTGGGAGTGATCGACGAGGTCCATCTTGTTGATCGCCACGACCATATGGGGAATCCCGAGCAAGGCGCTGATGAAGGCGTGGCGCTTGGACTGCTCGGTCACGCCTCGCTTGGCGTCGACGAGCACGACCGCCAGGTCGGCGGTGGACGCGCCCGTGACCATGTTGCGCGTGTACTGCTGATGTCCCGGGCAGTCGGCGATGATGAAGCGCCTCGTGGGCGTCGCGAAGTAGCGGTAGGCGACGTCGATCGTGATCCCCTGCTCGCGCTCGGCGCGCAGCCCGTCGGTCAGCAGCGCGAGGTCCAGCGCGCCAGCACCGCTGCGCCGCTCGCTCGCCTGTTCGACGTGCTCGAGCTGGTCGTCGAACACCTGCTTTGAGTCGTACAGCAGTCTCCCGATCAACGTGCTCTTGCCGTCATCGACCGCGCCCGCGGTGGTGAAGCGCAGCAGGTCGAGGGTCACTGCGCCCTCCGGCCACCCCTACGCACGCCTGCCCGCGCGCGAAGCGCGCCCATAAAAATTGTCCTGCCGGGCACTAGAAGTATCCGGCCTTCTTGCGATCCTCCATCGCCGCCTCGGACACCTTGTCGTCGGCTCGCGTCTCGCCGCGCTCGGTGATCCGGGTCGCGGCGATCTCCACGACGACCTCCTCGAGCGTCGTCGCCTGCGAGAGCACGCCCCCCGTGCAGCTCATGTCGCCCACCGTGCGATAGCGAACCGTCTCGGAGAAGACCTTCTCGCCGTCGATCAGCTCGGTGCCCTCGCGCCACGCGTACAGCATCCCGTCGCGCTTGAACACCTGGCGCTCGTGCGCGAAGTAGATCGACGGAACCTCCAGCTGCTCCTCGTCGATGTACTCCCACACGTCCAGCTCGGTCCAGTTCGAGATCGGGAAGACGCGCACGTTCTCGCCCTTCTTGATCCGTCCGTTGTACAGGTTCCACAGCTCCGGACGCTGGCGCTTGGGGTCCCACTGCCCGAAGTCGTCGCGGAACGAGAACACGCGCTCCTTCGCCCGCGCGCGCTCCTCGTCGCGGCGCGCGCCGCCGAACGCCGCATCGAAGCCATGCTCGGCGATCGCATCGAGCAGCGTCACCGTCTGCAGCTGGTTGCGCGACGCCCGCGGTCCCGTCTCCTCGACCACTCGCCCGGCGTCGATCGACTCCTGCACGCTGGCCACGAGGAGCCGCTCGCCCAACTCGGCGATCCGCCGGTCGCGGAACTCGATCACCTCGGGGAAGTTGTGACCCGTGTCCACGTGCATCAGCGGGAACGGGAACGGCCCCGGACGGAAGGCCTTCTCGGCGAGCCGCAGCAGGATTATCGAGTCCTTGCCCCCGCTGAACAGCAGCACCGGGCGCTCAAATTCGGCCGCCACCTCGCGCATCACATGGATCGCCTCGGACTCCAGCGCACGCAGGTGACTGAGCTGGGGGCGCGTCGTGGTGCTGCTCACCGGTAGGTCCTTCCAGTGCTCTGATGGGATCGCAGGACAAGCCGGTCAAGGACGCAGGGAACGTGGCGTGCTCTGCACGCGAGTGACCGACGACGCTGATCCGGCGCCGTCATACAGGCCCATGAGAGGGGTCGACGATCTCCACGTGGATACCGCACTCGGTCTTGTCCGTACCCGCCCAACGGCCGTCGCGGCCGCTGCCGGGTTGTGTGCACGGGGCGCAGCCGATCGACTCATAGCCCTGGTCGTGCAGCGGGTTGTACGGCAGGTCGCGCTCGTGGATCCGCCGCCACAGGTCCTTCTCGGTCCAGTGGGCGAGCGGGTTGTACTTCCACAACCCGCGGCCGTCGTCCCGTTCGATCAGCTCCGCCGCGGCCCGCGTGGGCCCCTGCTCGCGACGGATGCCGGTTATCCAGCCCTCGGCGCCGGCCAGCGCGCGCTCGAGCGCCGCGACCTTCGCGCCCGAGCAGCAGTGCTCCGGACCGCTCCACGGCTCTGTGGGGCTGCTCGCGTCGAAAACCTCGATCTTCACGCCGAAGCGCTCCTCGAAGGCGCGCCAGGTCCGCATCGTCTCCTCGAACAGCACGCCGGTGTCGATCGTCAGGATGCGCACCGCCCGGCCCGTTCCCTGATCCAGCCGCAGCAGCTCGTCGAGCAGCACCGACTCCTCCTTCTGGAACGAGCACAGCAACACGGCCTTGGACTCGCCTGGCGCGCCGCCTCGCGCAGCGTGTGCGTGAGGCTCGGCGCGGGGTCGAAGTGAGAGGTGCTCTGTGCCATCTGGCTATCTAGTTGGGGCATCTGATCGGTCCTTGTCTGATCGTCGCATCTGATCTATACCGCGCACTCGCCCTCGCCGCGAATGACTTCGAAGGGAACGTTGCGGCTCCAGTCGATGAACTCGTTCATCGTCTCCAGCCCGAAGTCCACGGGCATCGACAGGTCCTTGACGAGCGCCTCGAGCTCGGCCGTCCCGACCCGCGCCAGGTACTCGTTCCACTCCTCGCCGTCCTTGCGGTCGGCCTCGTACTGGACGATCCAGCGCTCGATCGCGTCCGGGACGCGCTTGGACGGCAGGCGCAGCTTCAGCCGCGTCCCGAACGCGACGTCGCCGCCTTCGAACACTCCGCCGATGATCGGGATGTAGGCCGGGATAGTGTGCTCGCCGACTTTGATCGACGCGCCCGTGAAGCCGATGCTCGCGACGTGGTGCTGGCCGCAGCCGTTCGGGCATCCGCTGATCTTGATGTTCAGCTTGCGTGTCAGCTCATCGGTGATGTTCATCGATTCGATCCGCTCCTGCACGGCCTCGTTCAGTCCCATCGAGCTGGTGATCCCGAGCTTGCAAGAGTCGGTCCCGGGGCACGAGACGACGTCGTTTATTTCGCGCGAGCCGGCGTCACCGAGGCCCAGCCCCGACAGCGCCTTCCACAGGTCATACACGCACTCCTCGCGCACCCAGCGAAGTACGAAGTTCTGCTGCACGGTCGTCCGCGCGTAGCCGCCGGAGTAGGCGCGCATGATGCTCGCCAGGCCCCTGAACTGCTCGGGCGTGAGGTCGCCGCGGGTGACCTTGACCTCGACTGTGACGAAGCCGTCCTGCTTCTGCTCGCGCACGTTGGCCGCGCGGAAGCGCTCGAACTCCGAGAGGTCACCGTTGGGGCTGCCGTAGCTCTGCGGTGGCGCCGGCGCGCTCTCGCGCTCGTCGTCGGCGAACAGCCGGTGCTCGATCGAGAAGTCGCGTTCGGCGACCCACTCGCCCTGCATCTCCTGCTCGGCCTGGTTGCGCAGCTCCTCGATGCCGTACTTGTCGACGAACACCTTGATCCGTGCGCGGGCGCGGTTGACACGCAGCCACTCCTGGCGATCGAAGATGCGCATCACGGCCTCGGTCACCTTCAGGTATTCGCCGTTGTCGAGCTCCAGGAACTCGTACAGGACCTGTGCCTTGCGCGGCATGATCGATGTGCCACCGCCGACCAGCATCTCGACTCCCCGCACCTCGCCGCGGCCCTCGATCTCGCGCACACGAGCGCGGAAGGCGACATCGTGGATGCCGCTGATGGCGCGGTCGCGCGGGCCGCCGTCGAACGACGTCTTGACCTTGCGGGGCATCGCCTGGGTCGTCGGGTGGCGCACGAAGTAGCGCACGTAGGCGCCCGCGTAGGGCGTCAGGTCGAACAGCTCGTCCTTTGCCACGCCGGCCCACGGGTCGCCCGTGACGTTGCGCATCGTGTTTCCGCAGCCCTCTCGGCTGGAGAGACCCGACTCGCCGATCTCGCGGATCAGCTTCTCAGCGTCCACCAGCGGGACGTGGTGCATCTGGATGTTCTGGCGCGTCGTGATGTGGCCCTTGTTGAGCGGCACGTACTTCTCGACCACCTCGGCGAACGCCTCCATCTGCTCGGGCGTGACCCCGCCGAAGGGGAGCTTCACGCGGATCATCTGCACGTCCGCCTGGCGCTGGCCGTAAACGCCCTGCTTCAGGCGGAACTTGATGAACTCGTCCTCCTCGGTGTCACCGGCGAGGAACTTGGTCGCCTCGGTCTTGAAGTCGTCGTACTCGCGCTGCAGGATCGGGATCACGTGGCCCGGCACGTTCTGGAGCACCTCGGGGTCCTCGAGCGTGCCACGGTGGGCGGTGATGGAAGTTGGCTCCATTACGAAACCTCCTGATCCGGGCTCTTCGCCCGGGGTGCGTTCGACGATGTGCTGCCGGTCAAAGGAATATTGAGGCTAAAGCCTAGCGGCTTTTAGGTATTTATCCAGGGGTCAGGAACATCCCCCGGCCCCTCGCGTTGCACCCCTTCGAGGATAGCCGCGTCTCGCCACTCCCCGGGGTGCTCGGGCACAGGAGTCGCCGGCGTGGCCGTGGCGCGCATGAAGCGCTCGAGCGCCGCCACGATCGCGGCCGCCTCCTCGGCCGAGGCCGACGGCGCGACCAGCTGCAGCCGTGGGCGGTCCGTCACAGCGGGATGTTGCCGTGCTTGCGCTTCGGTCCCGGTTCGCGCTTGCTCTGCAGCGTGTGCAACGCCACGATCAGCTTGGGGCGCGTCTCATGGGGGACGATCACATCGTCGATGTACCCGCGCTCGGCGGCCGTGTACGGGTTTGCGAACCGCGCCTTGTAGTCCTCCATCAGCTTCCCGCGGCGCTCATCCGGCGTGGGGCTGCCGGCGATGTCGCGCCGGTAGATGATGTTCACGGCTCCCTCCGGCCCCATCACGGCCACCTCCGACGTGGGCCACGCGAAGTTGAAGTCCGCGAGCATGTGCTTCGACGCCATGACGTCATAGGCGCCGCCGTATGCCTTGCGCGTGATCACCGTCAGCTTCGGCACCGTGGCCTCCGTGAACGCGTACAGCAGCTTCGCACCGTGGCGGATGATCCCGCCCCACTCCTGGCTCGTGCCCGGCAGGAAGCCCGGCACGTCGACGAACGTCAGCAGCGGAATGTTGAACGCGTCACACGTCCGCACGAATCGCGCCGCCTTGGCCGACGCGTCGATGTCGAGCACGCCCGCGAGCTGTGCCGGCTGGTTGCCGACGATGCCGATCGCGAAGCCGTCCAGGCGCGCGAAGCCGCAGATGATGTTCTTCGCATAGTGCTCGTGCACCTCGAAGAACTCCCGGTCGTCGACGATCAGCCGGACCACGTCGCGCATGTCATACGGTTTGTTCGGGTTGTCCGGAACCACGTGGTCGAGCTCCGCATCCATCCGCTGCGGATCGTCCGTCGGCTGCGCCCGCGGCGCCGTCTGCAGGTTGTTCTGGGGCAGGAAGCCCATCAGATAGCGGCAGTCCTCCAAGCACGCGTCCTCATCCTCGGAGGCGAAGTGGGCGACGCCGGACTTCGTGTTGTGCGACATCGCGCCGCCCAGCTCCTCGAAGCCCACCTCCTCGCCCGTCACCGTCTTGATCACGTCGGGACCCGTGATGAACATGTGCGAGGTCTCCTTGACCATGAAGATGAAGTCCGTGATCGCCGGGGAGTAGACCGCTCCACCCGCGCACGGACCCATGATCAGGCTGATCTGGGGGATCACGCCGGAGCACCTCACGTTGCGCACGAACACGTCGCCGTAGGCGCCCAGCGACACCACGCCCTCCTGGATGCGAGCACCGCCCGAGTCGTTGATGCCGATCACCGGGCACCCGATCTTCGCCGCGAGGTCCATCAGCTTGCACATCTTCTCGCCCATCACCTCGCCCAGCGAGCCGCCGAAGACCGTGAAGTCCTGGCTGAACACGCATACCCTGCGGCCGTCGATCGTGCCGTGCCCCGTCACCACCGCATCGCCCCAGGGCCGGTTTTTCTGCATCTCAAAGTCATACGTGCGATGACGCACGAACGTGTCCAGCTCCTGGAAGGATTCGGGATCCAGCAGCTTCTCCACCCGCTCCCTCGCCGTGTACTTGCCGCGCGCGTGCTGCTTCTCCTCCGCCTCCGGAGCCGAATGCAACGCCGCGTCGCGCAGCTCGCGCAGCTGCGTCAGCTTCTCCTCGTAGGTCTCCGGCGCCTTCTGGCGCGGCGCCCGGCGATGCCCGCTGCGCGAAGCCGCCAGCAGCGCCGCGTCTGCCTGTCGATCGTGCGAGCTGGCCATCGGACGCCGGATCTTATCCGTGGCAGCCAGCGCGGCGGCCAGCCAGTCGGTGAGCGGTTGGCCCACGGCGGCGGCGGAGGCGGCGAGGTCCGGACGCAGCCGGGCGAGGTCGGTCATGGAGCTTCCCCAACGATACCGAGGCCGGGATACTTGCCGGGCGATGTCCGAGGAGTCCACGACGTCCGACCTGGTGGAGCTTCAGAAGCGACTCACCGACGCTGCTCGTTCCCGCGATCTGGATGCGATCACGGCCTTCTACGCGCCGGATGCCGTGTGGGACATGTCGCCGATGGGGATGGGCGCGTTTGAGGGGCAGGCGGCGGTGCGTGGCTTTCTTGAGGACTGGGTTTGTCTCCTACGAGGAGTACGAGTTCGAGGCCGAGGAGATTCTCGACCTCGGCAATGGAGTTGGCTTTCGCGTGCTCGTTCAGAAGGGCCGTCTACTCGGCAGCAGCGGTGAGGTTGAACTGCGCTACGCGGCCGTCAGCGTGTGGGAGGACGGCAAGATTGCGCGAATTACGAACTACAACGACATCGACGAGGCCCGTGCCGCCGCCGAACGCCTCGCCGAGGAACGGGGGTAGGCGATGTCGCAAGAGAACGTGGAGCGCGTGCGCCAGGTGGTCGAGTTGTTCAACTCCCGGGATCGGCGGGCGATCGTCAGCTTCCACGAGGACGTTCAGTTCACGTCTGCCTTCACCGAGCACAAGACCTATCACGGACTCGATGGGATGCGCGAATACGCCGCTGATCTCGATGCCACGTGGACGAACTGGCACTCCGAGGATGATCGGTACCTGGATGCAGGCGACGACCGGGTTCTGTGGATGTACAGAATCGTGGGCGAAGGGAAGGGAAGCGGAGTTCCCGTCGCTCAAGCAATCGCGATTGTGTGGACGCTGCGTGACGGTCTGATCTGGCGCGGGGAGGTATTCCTCGACCAGGAGGAGGCGCTCAAAGCCGTGGGGCTGGCGCAGTAGGCGGACGAGAGCGCCCCAGCATCGTCGTGCCCGCCGGCGGAGCGGACATGACGCAGGTCGCGCTAGCGCCCGTGCCCGAGCCGACGGTCCATCCGGACCAACTCTCGCTCGGGGGCTGGAGATTCGCTTCTCGGGAATCTTGCGCTAGCGGCCCGAATCTTCGCGTAGGGCCAAGGCTTGATGCAACCGTCCGGGTACTTCACCAGCCCGACGTCCCATGTATGACTACCGCCAGCCGGGTCGTCCACCTCGATGGCTTCGTAACGATCGCCCGGTCGCACGAACACACACTCGCCGCTCTCGTCGTCCGGCACGATGACCTTGGACCCCGGGTTCACGGCGGCAAGTGTACGCGGGGCACCCGACGGCTAAACAGCCAACTCGGCGTGCTGGGCCGTCCCGCGCGCCGCGGAGCGAATGGAGGCGTTATCCCGCGCCCAGCCTCACGCAGCGCTCGCGCGCCCGACACCGCGCCGCTCAGGCGCGCGAGAACGGCCGGTGATGCGCCGCTCCCAGCCGGTCCAGGACCGATGTGAGAACCGCCGTGACCTTCTCCTCCGCGACGTCCTCCGCCGCGGCGTCCTCCGTCGCGACGTCCTCCGTTCCGATCTCGGCGGAGGCGTCGTTGGCCTGCGGAGCCTCGTTGGCCTGCTGAGCCTGTGTCTCCGGCTGCGTCGGCGTGGCCAGATGCGTGGTTGCGAACGGGTGTGCGGCCGCGAACGTCTCGGGCGCCAGTGCCCGCGTCACCGCAGCGAAGGCGCCGGGGGGCTCGGGCCGTTGCGCGAGACCGGCGTCACGCGGCTCGAAGCTCGGCTGCGCGGTCGCCGGGTGACGGCGGAACAAGCGGGCGAAAAAACCACGGCGGGGTTCGATTGCGACCATCGGCTCGGCCTCGTCTCCGGCGTCGGGGGAAGGCTGAGGATCGACCGGCGCGGTGGCGTCGGGCTGGGACGGCGCGGGGGCGTCCGGCTGCGATGGTGCGGGCCCGGGCTGCGACGGGGCGGTGGCGTCCGACTGCGACTGCGCGGGGGACCCGGGCCGGGACGGCGCCGTGGGCTCGGCCTGCGACTGCGCGCCGGCGTCGCGCTCGGTGGGCGCGTCTGCCGCACGCGGCGACTCTGGCTCAGGGATCTCCCGGGTCGCCGTGAGCGTCACCCTGGTGCCCCATCCGGAGGGGTCGATCAGAACGGTGCCGCTCGTCTCGTCGGCCTCCCACTCGACCTTCTGTTCGGGTTCGACACGCGTGATGTGGATCTCGCCGAGCTCGCCGAGATGGCGGGCGAGCGCGGCGGGGTCGCTCAGCTCGGCCCACAGCTCGGGCGGGGACTTGACGAGGGTGCGCTGCACCTCTGAGGAAACCATCGCCCCCCCATTCGAGCGATCTGGCGCTACTCCTTCCGCGCGGTCGGCTACGCAGGCGAATGTGCCGATCGCGCTCCGCTCACGGCCGCGCCGATCAGGCCGCGGGCATGCAGCAGCTCGGCCAGCTGCACCGCGTTGGTGGCCGCTCCCTTGCGCAGATTGTCGGCCACGATCCACAGGTCCAGGGCGCGCTCGTGTCCGGGGTCGCGCCGGATGCGCCCGACGAACACGTCATCCCTGCCGGCGGCGTCGATCGCGAGCGGATAGATCGCGGCCTCGGGGTCGTCGATCACCGTCACGCCGGGCGCTTCGCGCAGCAGCTCGCGCGCCCGGTCCGGTGAGAGGGGGTCGCGGGTCTGAACGTTGACGGCCTCGGAATGGCCCGTGACGACCGGCACGCGCACGCACGTCGCGCTGATGCGGATCGACGGGTCGCCGAGGATCTTGCGCGTCTCGTTCATCAGCTTGCGCTCCTCGTCGGTGTGGTCCTCACCGTCGGCGAAGCTGCCGGCGTGGGGTAGCGCATTGAAGGCGATCTGATGCGCGTACTCCTCGGGCGCCGCGATCTCGCGCTCGTGCAGCAGCGCGTGCGACTGTTCGAGCAGCTCCTCGACGGCGCGCCGGCCCGTGCCGGATACGGCCTGATAGGTGCTGATCACGAGCCGCTCGATCACGGCCTCGTCGTGCAGCGGCTTGAGCGCGACGACCATCTGCATCGTCGAGCAGTTCGGGTTGGCGATGATCCCGCGGTGATCCTCGAGCGCCTCCGGGTTTACCTCGGCGACCACGAGTGGGACGTCGTCCTGCATGCGCCAGCGCGAGGAGTTGTCGATCACGATCGCCCCGGCGTCGGCGAAGCGGCGCGCCCATTCCCCGGAGATCGAGCCGCCGGCGGAGAAGATCGCAAGGTCGAAGCCCGCGATCGCCTCGTCGCTCAGCTCGCGCACGACCAGGCCGCCCTCGAGCTCGCGACCGACCGAGCGGGCGGAGGCGAACGGGACGATCTCGGCGACGGGGAACTCGCGCTCGCGCAGGAGCTCGAGCATCAGCGCGCCGACCTGTCCGGTGGCGCCGACGACGGCGACTCGGTAGCTCTTGCTGGCCATGCCGGTCAGGGTATCGCTGCGGCTCGGCAGCCGGCGGCGGTGGTGGGGCTCGCAGTCCTCAACCGGCGGGCGTGAGCACGCCGCTCGTGAGCCTTGCTCAGCGGTGGAGGCGAGCGTACAGGCGCTGGGCCGCCACGATCAGCTCCGCGCGCGTCGGCGGGTTCGGAGCTCCCGTCGGATAGCCCGCGCCGACGAGGTAGTAGTAGTTCCCGATGGCGAAAGCCACGTTGTAACCGGTGCTTCCCCCGTTGGCGCCGCCGAAGCCCACTGCGCCCGGGATCCCGGGCACGGCGAATGTGGACGCGCCACGAGTTGTGCTCCTCCGGACTTCTTCGGCCAGGTAGCTGCGTGCCGCCTGGGCCGAGTGGAACAGCACGACGACCGAGATCGCTTCCGCCGGGCCGCTGGCCGGGGCGAGCCGCTCGCTCACCCCGGTCGTGAAGCCGAGGTGCTGCAGCCGCGCCGTTTCGCTCGTCTGCTGGGCTGGCGGCAGGTGCTCCTCTTCAACCCACATCGAGGCATTCATGCCGAGCACGCGGCGCCCCTGCGGTGCGAACCCCGTCAAGTCGCCGGCGTTGAGCACGCGACCGGCCACCGCTCGCAGCCCCGGCGGGGCGTTGGGGGGGATCGCCGGGGTCGAGGGAGGCGACCCAGGAGTCGACGGAGTGGATGTGGCGGCAGCAGCGGTCGAGCTCGCCGTGCTCGCGGTGGTCTTGCTCGAGCTGCCGCATGCGCCAAGCACGCCGCCGCCCGCCAGCACGAGCGCCGCGAGCGCGATTGTCCTCGACGGCCGGCCCCCCATCAGGCGATGGGTACTACCGCAGCGCAACCCTGTCAAGGGCCGCAATTCTCCAAGCGAGCTGCACGACCGAGCGCCGGCGGCTAGGGCTTGATGACCATGAACAGAATCGTGACCAGCACGAGCAGGCTCAGCAGCGAGCCGACGGTCGCGAGGCGACGAGTGAGCGCGCTGTACTCCGCGCTCATCTCGATCGGCCCATCGCCGGCCGACGCGATGTCGCGTTCGGCGACCGTCTCGGCGCGTTTGGCGGTCGGAATCATGACGGCGCCGAGGACCGCGCCGATCACGATCACGGCGCCGAGGCCCCACTGGACGAAGAATTCGCTCCAATGGTGGCCGTCGCTGGCCAGGAAGATCCCGGCCGCGAGGACGAGCACGAGGCCGCCGTTGATCAGGGTGCGCTCGATCGTGTACTCGATGCGGTGCAGCACGGGCAGGCTGCGTGGGTCGCGGCTGGCGCCGACCGCGAACATGATCGGGTACGCGAACGTCACGCCGAAGGCGATCACGACGGCCATGACATGGACGGCGAGGACTACGTCATAGAGCGAGGTGGCCGGCGTGACGGGCATCGGCGCACAGTAACCGCTACGACTGGCGGACGCTCGCCTCAGAACGTCGGCGCGTACTTGCCGAAGACGTCCTGCATCGCGCCGCAGACCTCACCGAGGGAGCAGCGATCCCCCAGCGCCTGGCGGATCGCCGGAAGCAGGTTGGCGCTTCCGCGGGCGACGTCGCGCAGCTCCTCCAGGCGTTGGGCGACGAGCTGGTGGTCGCGGTCGGCCTTGAACTCGCGCAGTCGGTCGAGCTGCATGCGCTCGGAGTCCGGGTCCACGCGCAGCAGGTCCGGGACCTCGATGTCGTCCTCCTGATAGGAGTTGACGCCGACGACGATGTCCTGGCCGATCCGATAGCGCTCCTCATAGCCCCACGCTGACTCGTCGATCTCACCGGTGATGAACTGGATCGCGTTGACCGAGCCCCCGAGCGCATCGACCTTCGCGATCAGCTCGTTGGCGCGCGCTTCGATCTCGTCAGTCAGCGACTCGACGAAATAGGAGCCGGCGAACGGGTCGGCCGTATCGGCGGCGCCGGACTCGTTGGCGAGGATCTGCTGGGTGCGCAGGGCTATTTTGGCCGCGCGCTCGGTGGGCAGGGCCAGCGCCTCGTCGAAGCCGTTGGTGTGCAGCGACTGGGTACCGCCGCAGACGGCCGCGAACGCCTGCAGGGCGACGCGCACGATGTTGTTCTCCGGCTGCTGCGCGGTCAGCGTCACGCCGCCGGTCTGGGTGTGAAAGCGGAGCATCGTCGCCTTCGGGTTGGTGGCGCCGAAGCGCTCGCGCATGATGTGCGCCCACATGCGTCTCGCGGCGCGGAACTTGGCGACCTCCTGGAAGACGTTGTTGTGGCCGTTGAAGAAAAAGGCCAGGCGTGGCGCGAAGTCATCGACGGACAGGCCGGTGTCGATCGCGGCCTGCACGTAGGCGATGCCCGAGGAGAGCGTGAAGGCGACCTCCTGGACGGCCGAGCAGCCCTTCTCGCGGAAGTGATAGCCGGAGATCGAGATCGTGTTCCAGCTCGGCACGCGCTCGTGGCAGTACTGGAACAGGTCGGTGGTCAGGCGCATCGTGGGGCCGGGCGGGTAGATGTAGTTGCCGCGCGCGATGTACTCCTTGAGCACGTCGTTCTGGGTGGTTCCGCGCAGCTTCTCGCTCGGCACGCCCTGCTCCTCGCCGACGAGCTCGTACATCAGCAGCAGGCAGGCGGCCGGGGCGTTGATCGTCATCGAGGTCGACACCTGGTCGAGGGGGATGCCGTCGAACGCGGTGCGCATGTCGTCGATCGTGTCGATCGCGACGCCCGTGCGCCCGACCTCGCCGAGGCAGCGCGGGTTGTCGGAGTCCAGCCCGAGCTGGGTCGGCAGGTCGAACGCCATCGACAAACCGGTCGAGCCCTTCGAGAGCAGGTAGCGGTAGCGCTCGTTGGACTCCTTCGCGGACGCGTAGCCCGCGTACTGGCGCATCGTCCACGCCTGCTTGCGGTACATCTCGCGGTGTATGCCGCGCGTGTAGGGAAACTCGCCCGGCTCGCCCAGGTCGAGCTCCGCGGGCAGGTCCGCCTCGGCGTAGAGCTCGGCGATCTCGATCCCCGAATCGGTGAAGCGCCGCGGGTCATCGGGCCCGACGATCGGGGCGACGGTCAGGTGCTCTTCGGTGGAGGCCATAGCGCAGATGATAAGGACCGCGGGGAGCTCGATCGGAAGGCGGGTCCTTTTGGGAGACCCGAAGGCCAGTTCCCACTTCAACCCTGCTGGCGCCGGTCACCGCACCCACTGGCACCGAGACGGTCGCCGTGCCGCGTAGAAGAGACCCGGGTATCCTCCGGCGATGGCCACATGCCTCGTCACCGGCGGCGCCGGCTTCCTCGGCTCCCACCTGTGCGACGAGCTGCTCTCGCGTGGGCACCGCGTAATCTGCGTGGACAACCTCGAGACGGGATCGCTGATGAACATCGAGCACATCCGCGATCCCGACCGATTCGAGCACGTCGGCTTGGACATCATCGAGCCGTACTTCATCGAGGAGCCCGTGGACATCGTCTATCACCTCGCCTCGCCGGCGTCGCCGATCGACTACCTGCGGCTGCCGTTGCACACGCTGAAGGTCGGCTCATACGGGACCCACCACACGCTCGGACTGGCCAAGGCCAAGCGCGCGCGCTTCCTGATCGCCTCGACTAGCGAGGTCTACGGCGACCCGCTCGAGCATCCGCAGCCGGAGAGCTACTGGGGCCACGTCAACCCGATCGGGCCGCGCGGCGTCTACGACGAGGCCAAGCGCTACGCGGAGGCGCTGACGATGGCCTATCACCGCCAGCAGGGCGTCGACACGGCGATCGTGCGGATCTTCAACACGTACGGCAGCCGGATGCGCCCGCACGACGGGCGCGCGATCCCGACGTTCCTGCGACAGGCGCTCGCGAACCGTCCGCTGACGGTGTTCGGCGACGGCAGCCAGACGCGCTCCTTCTGCTACGTCAGCGACCTGATCCGAGGGATCATCGCGCTGGCGGAGTCCGGCTACCACGAGCCCGTGAACATCGGCAACCCGGATGAGTTCACGCTGCTGGAGCTCGCCGAGACGGTCAAGGAGCTGACGGCGTCCACGTCGGAGATCGTCTACGAGGCGCTCCCGGTCGACGATCCCAAGCAGCGCAAGCCGGACATCACGCTCGCCCGAGAGCTACTCGGGTGGGGGCCGGAGGTGTCGTTGCGCGACGGGTTGGAGCGCACGATCGAGCAGTCGGGCGTCGAGCTGCTCGTCGGCGGGAGCTCGCACTGAGCGCGCCTGCCGCGCTGACGGATCTGGACCAACCGGCCGCATGACCGCTACATCTGCCAGTCTGACGCGTTGTGAGTAGCGAGATGGGACCACGTTCATCAGGAACGTCCGCTCCGCCCACCCGCCGCACGTCCCCCTTGCCGGCCGCTTCGACGCCGCCGCCGCCGGGGTCCACGATCCGTGGCGGCGCGGCGCCCGGAAGAACCGTGCTCTCCGAAGCCACCGTGCGGCGCGAGCCATCCGATCGCGACATGCGCCGCAAGCGCCCGCCGGCGCTTTCATTCCTGCTGCGCATGGCGACCGCGCGTCGCCTGGCGCGTGTGTTGTCGCTGCTGGCGCTCGACTTCGCCGGCGTCGCCCTCGCGGTCTTCACCGCGCTGATCCTCAAGGCCCTCGTGCGCGATCACGCGCAGGTGACCCCGGCGCTGCACGAAACCGAACGCATCCTCGCGTTCGCCTACCTGCTGACGGCGCTGCTGTTCGCGCGCTCGGGTCTCTACGCCGAGCGCGCGCTGCGTCCGGGCCTGTCGCGAATCGTGGGATCCCTGTTCCAGGTTACGTTCGTCGCGCTCGTGTTCGCCGTCGTCAGTGGCGAGCATTTCTCGAGCTACTACCTCTTCTGGGGCTCGCTCGTGTTCGCACTGCTGTATGTGTCGCTGCTGCGCGCGGGCTACGAGTGGCTCACCGGCGTGATCCTGCGGGCGGCCGGCTACCGGCGCCGCGCGGTGCTCGTCGGCACGGGCAAGCACATTCGCGACGTCGCCCACGCGCTCGCGGACGCGCCGCACTCGCCGATCGAGGTCGTGGGGTTCATTTCGCCGCGGGCGCTGCCAGCCAACGGCCTGCGTGCGCTGGGGACGCTTGCCGACCTCGAGACGATCCTTCGCTCGGAGCGGATCGACGAGGTGATCATCGCCGATCCCGAATTCCCGCAACTCGACGCGGTCGAGCTCGTCGACCAGTGCCACCAGCGCGGCGTGCGCGTCCGCCTGGCGCCGTCGACGATGGAGATCCTGATCCACCGCGCCGAGTTCGTTCCGGGGCAGTCGGTGCCGCTGTTCGAGCTCGGCCCGCCTGTGTTCGAGGGTGTCGACTTCGCGCTCAAGCGGACGTTCGACGTCGTCGGCGCGATCCTGCTGCTCGTGCTCCTCAGCCCGCTCCTGCTGGCGATCGTAATCGCGGTGCGCGTCTCCTCGCGGGGGCCGATCGTGTTCCGATCGAACAGGCGCGGCATCGGCCAGCGACCGTTTAAGTGCCTGAAGTTCCGCACGATGCACACGAACGCCGAGGAGCATCAGGCGGAGCTCGAAGAGCTCAACGAGGCGTCGGGCGCGCTGTTCAAGATTCGCGACGATCCGCGCCTGACGCGGGTCGGGGGCCTGCTACGGCGCTTCTCGATGGACGAGCTGCCGCAGCTCGTGAACGTGCTGCGCGGCGAGATGTCGCTCGTCGGCCCGCGCCCGCTGCCCCAGCGCGACTACGACATGCTCGAGGACTGGCATCGCAAGCGCTACCTCGTGCTGCCCGGCATCACCGGACTGTGGCAGGTGTCGGGCCGCATCTGAGCTCGACTTCGACGACCTCGTGCACCTGGACTTCATCTACCTCGAGCGCTGGTCGCTGGCGCTCGATTTGACGATCATCCTGAAGACGATCCCCGCCGTGCTCACGCGGCGCGGCGCCTACTGAGGAAACGGCTCGGCCTGCTGGCGGCCCGACCGGGCCTGGTCGCCTTCGCGCGGCGCGCGCCGATGCAGGCGAGACGCCGTGCGCGGGCCGTCCACGTGTGCCACCGCCTCCTCGTACACCTGCCAGGTCGCGCGCGCGGCGTCCTCCCACGTCCACGTTGGCGGCGCCGGCGCCGGGCGTCGAGCCGCCTGCGCCGCGAAGATCAATCCCTCCATGTCGCCCGCGGCGACGAACGTCGCGCGCTCGTCCAGCACCTCGCGCAGCGCGGCGACCTCGCAGGCAACGACCGGCGTGCCGCAGGCAAGGGCCTCGACGGCCGGCAGGCCGAAGCCCTCATCCTCGGATGGGAGCAGGAGCGCGTGCGCCCCGCTGTAGATTGACGCGAGGTCCTCGTCGCACACGTGCCCGGTGAGGGTCACGTCGGGGAGCGCGTGCGCCCAGGGTTGGGTCGGGCCGACGAGCACGAGCGGCAGCTCTCGCGGCGTGCCGGCCAGCTTGGCGAGGTGTTTCGCGGGGTCTGGATGCTGCAGGCCGCCGACCCACACGAGATAGCGCTCTGGCAGGCCCAGCCGCATTCGCACCTCGCCGATCTCCTGCGGCGTGCGCCGGTACATCGCCGCGTCGGCCGCCTCGGGAATGACCACGACGCGCTCGGGCTCGAGCTTCAGCCGCGTGAGCGCGTCGTGCGCGAGCACCCGGGTCGGCACGATCACGCGCATCGCCCGCTGGACGGCGAGCTGGCGCAGTCGCGGGCGCACGCCCGTCCGCAGGAGCTCGCTGCGGCGCTTGAGCGCAGCGAGGTCGTGGAGCGTGACGACCATCGGGCACGGGCTGTGCAGCATCGCGCCGCCCATCCACGGCGAATGGAACACGTCGGCGTGGCGCGGACGGTGCGTCTGGACGATCTCGGCGCTCGCGGCGGCCGTCTCGCGCAGCGCGCGGAGCATGCAGCGGGAGTAGCGCCCGAGGCCGCGCGGATCGGTGACGCACCGGCTGTCGAACGCTACCCTCACGTCTAGCTGCTCGCCGTCACGTTGTTCCCCCGAATCAACACACCCGGCAAGATAGTCGCTTAGAGCGGGTTTGTGCACTTATGAGCGCTGAATTGCGTGATCCAATGAAGCTGCTGCCGGCTCTCGCGGTCGGCGGTTGGCGCACTTGACCAGCTACCACGAGCGCCTGTGGGAAGCCGTGCCGGTCGGGGCTGGATCCGTCCGATCTCGGGCTGCGACGCGCATTCTTGCTCGAGCGCGTCGCTGCGGCAGGCGCGCAGCGCGATCAGCCGCTCCGCGTGCTGGACGTCGGCTGCGGCGAGGGCCGCTTCACCGCCGAGCTCGTGCGCGCGGGCGCGAGGCCGATCGGCGTCGATGTCGCCGAGGAGCCGCTGCGTCGCGCGCGGGCAAGGCATCCGGGGTTGGACGTGCGGATCGTGCCCGTCGACGGCCCGTGGCCGCTGCCGGACGCGAGCTTCGACGTCGTGTGGGCGGGTGAGACGATCGAGCACGTCCTCGACACCGCGGGCTGGCTCTCGGAGGTTCGGCGAGTGCTGCGCTCAGGCGGGAGCCTGCTCCTGAGCACGCCGGCGCACGGGCGGCTCGCGATGCTGGGTCTGGCCATCTCTCGCCGTAAGCTCGATCGGCACTTCGATCCCCGCGGTGATCACCTGCGCTTCTATACGGCCCGCACGCTGAGGAGGTTGCTCGAAGACTTCGGTTTCGAGGACATCGAGGTGCGCGCCGCCGGCGGGATTCCTGGCGCGCGGCGGCTGCTGCTGGCTTCTGCGCGCCGCGCCCGCTTCTGAGATGGACGCCGCTGTCAGGGCAACGGTCAGTGCCGGGCTTTTCGACGCGTCCGGGTGGTCCGTCGCGAGCGCCTCGGCGTGGCTTTGGCCCGGGGCGGCACTGCGCTCGCGCGGAGCGCTTCGACGTAGTCGTTCTGGATCCTGATCGCTTCGGGCTTGCCCTCGGCGATCGCTTCGGGAGCGATCGACTGGGGGTTCAGGTAGATGGCCGCCGAGATCTCGTTGAGCGCCGCACCGGCTCCGCCGCCGGCGGCGCTGGCCGGTCCGCTCGCGCGGCGGTCCGAGAGGTCGTACTCGCCGAGGGTCAGCCAGGTCTGCGGGTTAGACGGCTGCAGGCGCACGGCGTGCTGGAGCGTCGCCCTCGCGAGCGCGCGCTGCCCCGCGGCCTGCTGCACGGCGGCCAGCGTGAACCGGGCTTCGGCGGACAGCGGATCGCGATTTACGGCGGCGTGCGCGGAGTCCTGCGCGGCGCGCGGGTTGCCGGATAGCAGCGCGAGCGCCCGTTGGGAGGCGTCCATCGAGCGCTGCGGCTGCCACTGCGCCCAGGCGGCGAGCAGCGCCGCGATCACCGCCGCGCCCGCGAAGGCCAGGGACCGGAGATCGGTCCGCATCGGGCCGAGCCAGCGAATCTGAACACGAGCTGGAGAGTCCGCTGAGCGCGCGCGAACGCTCGTATACGCCGAACCGCCGACGCGCGGATCGAACGCGCCTGCGGGCGCCGGCGCGTGCGGGGCTGATCGCTCCTGCGCGCGGGCCATCAGAGGTCCGCGACCGGCCAGCCAGCCGGCGCACAGAAGCGCAACGCAGGCATCGCCGGGCACGTACCAGGTCCAATCGACGAGCGAATGGATGCCGAACACGACGACGATGCTCAGCATCGTGAGCATGCCGACGCGCTCGGGCGTGTAGCGCACCGGCCTGTGCCGCCAGCGCACGCGTATTACCGAGCGCCAGTCTCCAAGCGTCGTCCAGCCGCTCCAGCGGCGGTTGAACGGATGCGTGCTGCGTCCCGCCGCGGTCATCCAGGCGACGAGCAGCGCGAGCGTAAGCGCCAGCCCGACCAGGCCCAGGTCGGCGAGCGTCTGCACCACGTAGCCGTGTGCGTGGCGGACTTCGATCGGTGCCGTGCGGTAGCGTAGGCGCGCCGTCGCGTAGCCTTCGGCTCCCGCCCCGAGCACCGGATCGGCTTCGAAGACCTTCAGCGCCTCCTGCCAATAGCGCGCGCGCACGCTCGAGACCGCGGTCAGCCGACCGGGCGTATTGGGCACGCGCGCGTTGGGGTCGGTGAGAGAGTGGAACGCATGGGTGACGCTGCCCGACAGGCCGCGATGGCTCGCGGCGAGCGCGCCGAGGAATCCGACGACGGCGAACGCGAGAATGCTCAGCAACAGCGCGCCGGCCCGACGGCGCGTCAGCATCGAGGGCGCCCGGCGACCGGTGCAGAAGCCGATCAGCAGCCCGGCAAGCGTGAGCAGGATGAGCATCGCCGCGATCAGCGCGCCGAGCTGGTGCCCCGCCGCCGTGCGCGCGCCGAGGGCGACGTTGTCGGAGCTGATCGCGTGCTTGGAGAAATCCCACGCAACCACCCCCGCGGCGCCGGCGGCGCCCACCAGCAGAACGGCGGCTCCGCGCAGGCGGATCGGCGCGATGCAGAACCACACGGCGGCTCCGAGCGCCAGAGCGACCAAGGCTCCCCGCGAGTAGGCCAGCATCAGCGTAAGCAGCATCAAGCCCATCACCGGATAGGCAAGAGCGCTGATCAACGCGTGTCCGGCCCTGCGCGCGCCGAGCCACATGCAGCCGATCGCTCCCATGGCGGCCGTGAGGCCGATCGCGTTCCAGTAGCTGTACGGCGCTCGCAGCCGGGCATAGACGTCGCTCGCGTCGAGCTGATCGGGGAACACTTTCGTGAGCAGCGCGTATCCACAGACGACCGCCGCAGCGAGGATCACGCCGCCGAGCACCGCCGGCCACCGCCCGGGGGCGACGCGCGCGAGCGCGACCGCAGCGGCAAAGAAGGCGCTGTAGGCGAGCATGCGCCCGGCGTCCTGCCAGCTGTAGTCCGGTTGCACCGACCAAACTACCGACAGGGTCGTGAGCGCCGTGAACGCGACCAGCAACGCGGTTGCCCATGTCCCGTAGGGGCGCGGAGAAACGCGCGCGAACAGGACGGTGCCGGCGACGAGGAGGCCTGCGCTGATCGTGATCGCCATCTCCACGGCGGTCATATGTGCGAGGTTCAGTCCACCCCCGGCGAGAAACGCCACGAAGCAGAGCACGCCCGCCGCGAGCAGCGTCGGCCACCATAGCGCCGAGCCGCTCGGCCTCGTGGGCCGGGCAGCCGTGGTCCGTACACTCGGCCCCGCGCTCAGCGGAGCGGGGGAGCCGGGCGAGTCGGTCGCACGCTCAGCGCGAGCGGTGGGTACGGACACGGTCTCGGATCGTGCCGCCCGCCTGCACCAGCGCGTACGCGAGCATCAGTGCGAGGATGGCCAGCAGGGGCGTCGGAAGCGAACTCAGAGCGGAGGAGATGTTGGCGTGGATCACTCCCGGGCGGATTATCTGGCCACCCACCTGGACCGGCGCCGCGCCGGTCTTTGGAACCCTCGTCAGCGCGCTGCGCTCGGACGGGGTCAGCGGTATCGGCACTGCCCCGGCTCCGCCGGATCCGCCGCGCCCGCCGGCGGCGGCGAGCTGTGCCCGACGGATCAACTGCCCGCAGTCGGAATACTCTTCGACTTCGGTCGGCAGCTCCTGCAGCGCCCTGCTGTAGTCCTGTTGGGTGTACCCGCTGAGCGACTGACCGTGGATGCATCTGTTGATGATCGTCTGGCCGACGTCCGCGCCGGCTGCAGGGGCGATCGACAGGAGCATCAGTAGAGCGCACGCCAGCGACAGGCCGCCGACCGCCCTGCGGCGACTGCCTCCGGCGGCCACGCCACCGTTCGGTCGACTCTCAGAGTGGACGATTCTCATAAATGAAGCACGCAACGCTAGCAATGGGCACGGGCGAGGCCGAGCGTGGCGAGGGCGTTCGAGAAACCCTCCGCCCAGGCATCGTGGTTGAACGCCAGCACGTCGGTTGCCCCCGCCGTGCCGAGCCTCCGGCGCAGCGCATCGTCCCGGGCCAGCCGCTGCAAGGCGGCCGCGAGGGAAGCGCTGTCGCCGGCCCGTACGAGGAGACCGTTCCGACCGTCGCGTAGGAGACCTCCGGCTGCCGCACCAACCTGATCGCTCGCTATCACCGCCAGGCCTCGATTCATCGCCTCGTTCACAACCAGGCCCCAGGGCTCGCGAAACGTTGCCGTCGCGATCGAGGGCAAGACCAAAACATCACAGGCGGCGTAGAAGTTGCGCAATTCCGTCGGCTCGACCGCTCCCAGACCCAGGACGGCGCCGTCACCTCCGCCGCCTGGGGCCACCTCCGCACTGTTCGCGCCGGGCGCGCCAGGCTCGCCGCCGACGAGCACGAGCGCGGCGGCGGGGCGCTGCAGCCCCGAAGCTCGCCAGGCCCGTATGAGCACATCCAGCCCCTTCTCGCGCACGGGGCGCCCCACGAACAGGAACTTCGTCTGGGCGTCAGCCGGCCAACCGGGGTCGGTCGGCGCTTCGACCTGGGGTGCCCGCCAGAAGTCGTTGTCGACCGATTGGGGCGCGACGTGCACGTTGCGGGCGCCACGCGCTCGGACGTAGGCGCTCACGTGGGGCCCGTAGGTGACGACCGCGTCGGCGCTCCCGTACAGCCGTCGCAGGGGGATGTAGCTCAGGGCATGGCCTGCGCTGCGCGGATGGGCCCAGAGCGACGCCCATAGGATCAGCGGGACGCGCGCGCGACGCGTTCCGGCCCAGGTCGCCACGGGCGCCAGGCGGCCCCCCGTGGGGCAGACCACGGCGCGGTAGTCGCGACTCGCCGCGAGCGCGGCCAGCTCGCGCGGGCCCACATACCGGTGGGGGAACGGCAGCGTCCCGGCAAACGAGGCGCCGCCGTGCGCCGAGCGCCCACCGAACAGCGCGACCTCGATGTCCTCGCGCTCGTGCAGGCGCGCAAACGCGCCGACGCGGTACGCCGGCGCGTGCCCGGTGACGAAAAGGACGGGCTTCATCGCGACGCGTGCTCGTAGGCGGACAGCGTCTGGCGCCCGCAGCGCTCCCAGGTGAAGTGCGCCGCGACCGTTGCTCGCGCGCGTTGACCGGCCTCGCGCAGCCGTTGGGGGTCGGACAGGAGCTCGTCGATGCGCTGGGTCAGCCGCTCGATGTCGCCGGGCGGGACTAGCACGAGGCCGTCGCCGGCCGCGGCGATCTCCTCCGGCCCAGGCTCGCCGCGGCAGCCGATCGCCGGCACGCCGCCCGCCATCGCCTCGACGTAGGCCACGCCGAAGGCCTCCTCGGTCGAGGGCATCACGAATAGGGTGCAGCGCCGCGCCTGCTCGATCGCGTCGCTCGGAGCGAGCTGTCCATGGAAGTCGACTCGATCGGCCACTCCAAGCCGGACCGCGAGGCCTTCCAGGGAGATACGCTCCGGGCCCTCGCCGATGATCGCGTAGCGCAGCGTTGGGTATCGCGGCTCGAGCACTGCCAGCGCCCGCAGCACATCCGCGTTGCGCTTGCGCGCGATCAGGTGCCCGACCGTGACGAGGGTCGATGGGCCATCACGTCGCTGCGCGCGAACGGCGGCCGGGATCTCCGCGCCGAGGTGCACGACCCGCGTCTCCTCGGCGCCGTGCGCGCCGGCGAGCTCGGCGATCCCCTGGCTGTTGGCGAGCACCAGGCGGGCGGCCCTCAGCGTGCGCGCCACGGCCTCGGCGCCGGCAGCGCCGCGTGCGGCCGTGTAGAGCACGTCGCCGCCGTGAACGGATACGACGAGCGGTACGTCAGCCGATCGCAGGCCGCGCTGCACGCGTCGCACGGCGTCGCCGGCCGGGACGGCGTTGTGAACGTGAACCAACTCGAATGGAAAGGAGTGGTGAAGGCGGCGCAGGGCGAGCGCCAGGGCGGGGACGGCCCAAGCTCCCCAGCTCGCGTAAGAGCGATCGCGCGACGGCGACGCGTACGGCAGATAGGTGACCCTCAGCCCGTCGCGGATCTGCGTGCGCGGCTCGCGCACCCGTACGGCGAGCTCACCGGCGGCGCGCGCCGGTCCGGCCGCGAGCGACGCGCGCGGAGGGACGAGCCGGTGCAGCACGAGCACGCGCACATCCGCTCCGGCATCGCGAGCGGCAACGGCCTGGCGATGGGCCCAGATCCCGAGCACCGGATCGCGGCGGCTCGGATAGAACTCGGCTACGACGACGACCTTCACCAGCGGCGATGGGTGGTTAGCGTGCGCTGCGCCTCATCGGCGCTCACGTATGGCCTCTCGGCCAGAAACACTCGCGCCTCGGCGATCGCCTCCGCCCGCGAGTAGGCGTCGGCCGCCGGAGCCGCGCGGTGGCGGATCGCGACGGCGTCGACGACGCCGCAGCGCCATCCGCGTTCGCGGGCGAGAGCGGCCCAATGCGCATCGAGGCCCCAGCCCATCCGCAGCTCGGGAAACGGCAGCAGCGTCGCGAACGTCGCGCGCGCGAACGCGGTCACGGGCCCGATCTCGACGAAGCTCGTCTCGCGCACGGCGCTGTGCGGGCGGCGCCGCGTCTGTGGCCACGCCGCATGCGAGTTCAGGCGATGCGCGGGCTGGGCGAGCTGCAGGTTGAATCGCTCGCACAGGAACAGGAAGCGATCGAGGAAGCCATGCGGCAGCTCGACATCGTCGTCGAGGACCAACAGCCAGTCACGACCATCGACGGGATGGGCGGCGAGCAGACGGTTCACGTTCTCGAACTTGCCTTTGCCGCCCGGCGGGCAGAAGTGCAGCTCGACGTCGTGACGCGAGCCCTGCAGCTCCGCACGGGCCGCGGCTGCCAGCGCGCCGTGCTCGCGCCGCTGCACCCCGAGCACGAGCGCCCGAAGCTGCGGGGGCTCTCGGCTTGCGGCAAGCTTCAGGGCAAGGCGCCGTCCGCTCGCGATCTGCCAAGCGTCGAGGAGCTCGTCGCGCAGGCCGCGTCCCACGGCGTCGAAGCCACCCACCGTCCCGCTCGCCCCGGAGAGGAAGTCGAGCGGTTCTGCGTGCACGCGCTCATCGTCGCCCGAGCTGCGATCGTGAGCATCGAGCCGCGGATCCGTCGGAATCGAAATCGAGGCGGCCGGGATCGTGTCCACCGCGGCCGGCACTCGGGCGGCTCGCTGCCGCCGCGGCAGCTCGCGTGCGACCTCCCGCATGCGACCGGCGCTATGCGCCACCATGACCAGCCCGGCTGGGCAGCGATACCGGATGACGTGTCCGGCGCACCCGGCGAGCGTGCGCAGCTCGCGGGCAAGCGAGGGTGCCTGGCCGCGTCGCAGATCGAAGCGCCGCGCGGCGCGACCGCGCGCGTGGGCGCCCCGCGCAAGCGAGCCCAGGCCGGCATCGGCGCCGACGCGCCGGTGATCGACCGCCGCACCAGCCACGTACAGGACGCGTGCGGCTTCGGCGGAGGCGCCGCCGGCAGAGCTCATCCGCATCCGGTCCTGCCACTCCTGCTCGTCGCCGCCGTGCTCGAGCGAGACATCGAACGGCCCGATGCGCTGCAGCGCGCTGCGGCGGATGGCCATGTTGGCGCCCCAGGCGTAGCGGGCGTCGGTGTCCTGCGTACCGAGCTCGAGCGTCGTGATCGGCGGTTGCTCGCGCCCGCAGGTGCGCAGCTCGCGGCCCTCCAGGCGGGCGTGGATTGGTCCGGTGAACACGTTCACCTGCGGGTGCTCGCGCGCCGCGTCGAGAAGCGCCTGCAGCCAGCCGCCACTCGCGCGGATGTCGTCGTCGACGAACACCACGAGCTCGCCCGCCGATCGCTCGACGCCGGTGTTGCGTGCGACGTTGAGGCCGAGCGGCCGCTCGTGGGGCTCGTAGCGAGCGCCGAAGCGGGCGGCCAGCGCGCGCGTGGCGGGGGTCGGGCCGGCGTCGTCGACTACCAGCACCTCGGCAGCGGCCGCCGCAGCCTGCGGCGCGATCGAGGCGAGCGCCACGCGCAGGTAGGACGCCCGGGCGCGCGTGGGGATGACGATCGAGGCGGTCGGATCGGTCATGGTCGGGACAGTCTAGGTTTGCGGCCGCTTGCGCCCGGCCGGCCAGCCGCTTGCGCCCGGTCGGCCAGCCGCTTGCGCCCGGCCGGACGGCCGCTTGCGCCCGATCGGACGGTCCGAGCGCAATAGGCTGCGCGCACCAATGGTCCTGTTTCTGCACAACCGCTACCGCACGACCGGCGGGGAGGAGCGCGCCGTGGAGGAATTGCTGCGGCTGGTGCGCGAGCAGCTCGGGGAGCCGGCGGAGCTGTTTACGCGCAGCTCCTCGACGCTCGGCCAAGCCCGCGCGGGCTTGGCCCTGCTGCGCGGTGGTTTGGATCCCGACGCGGTGAGCGCCGCAGTGCGCCGCGGCGGCGCGCGCGTGGTTCACGCGCACAACGTGCATCCGGCGCTGGGTTGGCGTGCGCTGGCAGCGGCCCGAGCCGCAGGGGCACGCGTCGTGCTTCACCTGCACCAATACCGGCTCGTATGCGCGATCGGCGTGTGCTTCACCCGCGGCGCGGAGTGCACGCGCTGCCACGGACGCGACACGCTGCCCGGTGTGCGCTTGAACTGTCGCGGCAGCTGGCCCGAGGCGGTCGCCTACGGCGCGTCGCTGGCGCTGTGGCAGCGGCGCCTGGTCGCGCAGGCCGACGCCGTGATCGTCCCGAGCGTGTTCGCGCGCGAGCGTCTGCGTCAACTCGGGGCGCCACTGCCCTGGGATCGGGTGAGCGTGCTCGCTCCGCCCGTGCGCGCCGTCGCGGCGGCGGCGCGCGATGGGCAGATCGGTGAGTACGCGCTCGTCGTATCGCGGCTTGCGCCCGAGAAGGGCGTCGACGTCGCGATCGACGCCAGCCGGATCGCGGGCCTCCCGCTGGTGGTAGCCGGCGAGGGCCCCGAGCTGGCCGAGCTGCGCAGGCGCGCCGGCGACGGCGACGTGCGGTTCGTGGGTCGCGTCGGCGATCGGGAGCTGGCCCAGCTGCGCGCCGGTGCGGCAATTGCGTTGGTGCCGTCCCGCGCGGCCGAGACATTTGGGCTGGCTGCCGCGGAGGCGATGGCGGCGGGCGTGCCGGTGGCCGCCAGCCGCGTGGGCGCGCTACCCGAGCTGGTCGACGAGGACGGGCTCGTGCCCGCCGGCGACGCGCGCGCGTTGGCGCGCACGATGGCGCGCCTGGCCGGAGACTCATCGGCGGGTGAAAGGGGGCGCGAGCGGGTTCGGGCGCTGTGCGCGCCGGCCGTCGTGGCACGCGCGCTGGCGGAGGTGTACGACGGCCGCGACGGTCCGGACCCGAGGGCATAAGCTCCGGCCGTGCCCCCTCCAGGCAGCGCTCTGATCACCGGCCTGACAGGTCAGGATGGCTCCTTCCTCGCCGAGCTGCTGCTCGAGAAGGGCTACGACGTCGCCGGCCTTGTGCGAGCAGGGCCGCAGCAGCCGCTCGGGTGCGCGGAGCACCTCCGCGGCCGGGTCGAGCTCGTGCGCGGCGATCTGCTCGCGCCCGCGAGCCTGCGCGCCGCGATCGAACGGGTCCGTCCCGGCGAGCTCTATCACCTGGCCGCGCCCTCGTTCGTGCCGGCTTCGTGGACGACGCCGGCGGAGACGCTCCGTGCGATCGCGGGCTCGGCCGCCGCGATCCTCGAGGCCGTTCGGGACAACGATCCCGGGGTGCGCGTGTTCATGTCGGCGTCGGGGTCGATCTTCGGAGACGCCCAGGTCAGCCCGCAGAGCGAGGACACGCCGTGCCGCCCGACGAACCCGTACGCGATCGCCAAGCTGGCCGCGCATCAGCTCGTGGGCGCCATGCGCAGGCACCACGGCGTGCACGCGAGCTCGGGCATCGCTTTCAACCACGAGTCCGAGCGCCGCCCGGAGCAGTTCGTGACGCGCAGGATCACCCGCGGCGCCGCGGCGATCGCGCTCGGGCTCGAGCAGGAGCTGACGCTGGGGTCGCTGGATGCCGTCCGCGATTGGTCGTTCGCGGGCGACATCGTGCGCGGCGCATGGCTGATGCTGCAGCAGGATCGCGCCGACGACTACGTGCTCGCCAGCGGCGTGCCGCACACGGTCGCCGAGCTCGCGCAGATCGCGTTCGCCTGCGTGGATCTCGATGCGGAGCGCTACGTGCGCGTTGACCCTGCTCTCGTCCGCCCGGCCGAGGCCACTCCGAGCGTCGGCAACCCGGCGAAGGCGCGCGGGCAGCTGGGCTGGGAGCCGCAGCTCGGCTTTCCCGAGCTGGTCGAGCGCATGGTTCGGGCCGACCTGCGCGCGCTCGGCGGGGTTCCCGCCGGCTCGTGAGCGGGCGCCCTGTCCAAGACACGCCGTACACTGGCGGGACTGGATGGCCAATGTCGGCATCATCGGACTGGGCTACGTCGGCCTGCCGCTCGCCGTGGCGTTTGCACAAGAGGGCTGCAACGTCGTCGCCGTTGACGTCGATGCACGTAAGGTCGAGGCGATCGCCGCGGGAGACTCCTACATCGAGGATGTCTCCTCGGAGACCTTGAGGGAGCTCTCCGGCCGCATCGACGCGACGACCCGCTACGGCGGACTGGCAGAGACGGAGGCCGTGCTGATCTGTGTGCCGACGCCGCTGACTCGCAACCGCGAGCCCGACCTGGGACCGCTGATCGACGCGACGCGGGCACTCGCCGAGGTGCTCGTACGCGATCAGCTCGTCGTGCTCGAGTCGACCACCTATCCGGGCACGACGCGCGAGCGCGTGGCGCCGCTGCTGGAGGAGTCCGGCCTGGCGGCCGGGCGAGACTTCCATCTGGCGTACTCCTCCGAGCGGGTCGATCCGGGCCGGACGGACTTCACGCTGCGCAACACGCCGAAGGTCGTGGGCGGGCTGACGGAAGCCTGCGCCGAGCGCGCGGAGGCGCTGTACGGACTGGTGTGCGATCAACTCGTGCGGGTCTCCTCGCCCGAGGCGGCGGAGCTGACGAAGCTGCTCGAGAACATCTTCCGTTCTGTGAACATCGCCCTCGTCAATGAGCTTGCGATGCTGACGGACCGGATGGGAATCGACATCTGGGAGGTCGTGGAGGCGGCGTCGAGCAAGCCGTATGGGTTCATGCGTTTCGACCCGGGGCCCGGCATGGGCGGCCACTGCCTGCCGGTCGACCCGTTCTACCTGAGCTGGCGAGCGCGCGAGTTCGACCTCGCTACGGAGTTCGTCGAGTTGGCCGGCAAGGTGAACCAGCAGATGCCCTACCACTGCGTGGCCAAGGCCCAGCGCGTGCTGAATGACGCCGGCCTGTCGGTGAAAGGCGCACGGATCACGGTTGTGGGCGTCAGCTACAAGCCGGGAGTCGGCGACGTCCGCGAATCGCCCGCGTTGAAGATAATCGCGCTGCTTCGAGAGCTCGGAGCCGAGGTCAGCTATCACGACCCGCATGTGCCGGCTCTCACGGACTTCGCCCTGACCAGCACGTCTCTGGAGGAGGCCGTGACGAACGCCGATATGGCCCTGATCGTCACCGCGCACCCGAGCGTCGATCACGATCTGCTCGCCAGGCGCGCGCGCCTGGTGGTGGACTTCCGGGGCGTCACTCGCTCCTCGGGAGTCCCCGGCGTCGTCCGGCTGTGAGCGTCGCCGAGCCGGACCCGCGTCCCGATGGAGTCGCCGCCCTGCGTCCGGACGCGCGCGCACCGGGGTTGATGCTCGGCGCGGGCGTCGAGATCGGCGCCGGCGTGTCGTTCGGCGCCCACGTGGTCGTTCACGCGGACACGATCGTCGGCGCGGGCTGTGCGATCGAGGACCATGCGGTGCTTGGCAAGCGCCCGCGTCTCGCTCACGGCTCCTCGACGGTTGGAGACTGCGGCCGCCTGGAGCTCGCCCAGCGGGTCACCGTGTGCGCCGGTGCGATCGTCCTCGCCGGTGCGAGGATCGGCGCGGGGACGATCATCGGTGACCAGTCGTTCGTGCGCGAGCGCGCCTCGGTCGGAGAGGAGTCGGTGATCGGGCGTGGCAGCGTCGTGGACAACGACGTCTCGGTTGGCGCTCGCGTCCGCGTTCAGACGAACGTCTACTTGACGGCGTTTACGATTGTCGAGGACGACGTGTTCATGGGCCCGGGCGTGACGACGACGAACGACGACGCGATGGGTCGCCATGGGCCGCAGACGCCGCTGCGTGGGGCGGTCCTCCGCCGCGCGTGTCGCGTCGGCGGCGGCGCGGTGCTGACCCCCGGCGTGGAGATCGGCGAGGAGGCCTTCGTGGCCGCCGGAGCGGTGGTGACGGGAGCTGTCCCCCCGCGCGCGGTTGTCATGGGCGTGCCGGCTCGCGTCGTGCGACAGGTCTCCGACGAGGACCTGCTCGAGCGCTGGCGCTGAAGGACCGCGCACACGCAATCGAGGCGATAGGACCGCGTCACATCGCCGCGATCGCGGCCACTACCTCCTCCGCCTGGGCTCGCGTCAGCATGGCGCTCATCGGAATCGCCAGGTGCGCGCGCGCGGCTTGATCGGTCGCCGGTAGCTCGATCCCCGCACCCCATTCGCGCATCGGCAGCTGGCGATGCACGGGCGTGCGGTAGTAGGGCTTGTGACCGATGCCGGCGACCGCCAGGGCGCCTTCCAAGCGCTTCACGTCCGGGTGGCTGACGACGAACAGGTGCCACGCCGGCGAGGCGCCGTCGACGGGTCGGGGGAGCCCGACGAGCTCGCCGAGGCCCGCCTCCTCGTAGTGGCTTGCGGCAGCGCGACGGCCGTTGGCCCATTCGTTGAGATGCGGCAGTTGTACCCGCAGGATCGCGGCCTGGAGCTCGTCCAGGCGTGAGTTGTAGCCGAGCTGCTCGTAGTCGACCTTGTCCCGTGAGCCGTGGAAACGCAGGATCCGCGCCTGTTCGGCGATCCGCTGGTCGTGCGTGACGATCATGCCGCCGTCGCCGAAGGCCCCAAGGTTCTTGGACGGGTAGAACGAGAACGTGGCGGCCGCTCCGAGCGCGCCGGGACGACCCGCGATCGAGTCCGAGCCGGCGGCCTGAGCCGCATCCTCGAGCACGGGCACGCCGAGCGCCTCGATCTCGGCCACGGGTGCGACATTTCCGAACAAATGCACCGCGATCACCGCCTTGGTGCGCGGCGTCATCGCCGCTCGCACGGTGTCGGCCGTCATGCAGTAGGTGCTCGGGTCGATGTCGCAGAACACCGGAGTGGCTCCCGTGGCGGGGATCGCCTCGACCGATGCGTAGAACGTGAACGAGGGCACGACCACCTCGTCGCCCGGCCCAACGCCGATCGAGCGAAGGGCGATCGTGATCGCGTCCGTCCCGTTGGCCACGCCGACGGCGTGCTCCACTCCGCAGTAGGCGGCGAACTCGCTCTCGAACGCGCTCACCTCCTCCCCGAGGATGAAGCGTTGGGTGTCGAGGACCCTGTCGAACGCGTCTCGCAGCTCGGGCCGAAGCGGTTCAAGCGGGGTGGAGGTATCGAACAGCGCGACCGCCATCGCGCTCAGCGCGGCCTCAGCATCTCGAGATCCGATCGGGTCATCAGGCGAATCAGCTCCTCGAAGGAAGTCTGCGGCTTCCACCCGAGGTCGCGCGCCGCCTTGGAGGGATCGCCGATCAGATGGTCGACCTCTGCCGGCCGCACGAACGCGGGGTCGATCACGACGTACTGCTCGAAGTTTCCGAGGCCGGCCTCCTCGAACGCGACCTCGCAGCACTCGCGCACGGAGTGCGCCTGGCCGGTCGCGATCACGTAGTCCTCGGCGGTGTCCTGCTGGAGCATCAGCCACATCGCCTCGACGTAGTCCTTCGCATAGCCCCAGTCGCGTTCGGCGTCGAGATTGCCGAGGCGGATCTCCTTCGCCAGGCCATGCTTGATCGCCGCCGCGTGCCAGGTGATCTTGCGGGTTACGAACTCCAGGCCACGGCGGGGGGAGTTGTGTACTACCAAGCGGCCGACACCCGCGCAGAAGACGCCACTCTCGGTCTCGAGGTCGAACACCCATTCATCGCTGGGCACGGTGGCGGTCGCGACGCGCCGGACCTCCGATGGGCTGCGCAGCAGATGGGCGCCCCTGGCACCCACTCTCACCGCGGAGCGGAGGTTCAGCTGGTAGTAGGTGCGTCCAGCGCGCTGCTCGACATACACCGAAGCTGGCTGCCCCTGGTTGAAGTACATGAGGCACAGGCCCTGTGCGAGCACCGCGCTGTTGGTCTTGATCGAGTCTCCGTTGCCCGTCTTCAGGCCGTCGCCTGCGTAGTAGCCATTCAGGAACGCTCGCTGGATTTCCGTGTCTGCGTTAAGCACAACGGGCGGGACCTGCTTGAGCGCAGTCGACGTGTAGAGCTGCTCACGAAGCCATGGCCCGATGGTGTGGGCGCCTGAGAAGTTCACTGCTTCGACGGACGCGTCAGCATCGAATCCAGAGGTGCCGGTCCACTCGCGCGACTGACCAAGAAAGACGCGTGACCACAACTCCATCGCGCGTCCACGGATCAGCAGGTCGTTGTTCGTGAGCCTCACTTGGCCTCCGTCGCGGGAAACGTGGCCGTCGGCCGCAAGGAGGCCTAACAACTCGGCCATCTCGGAGCTGATCGCGGTCCATCCGGGCGCGTTTGGCATCCAGTTCGCGATCGCCAACTCATCGCCCTCTTGGACATCCGCGGCCCTGACCGGCGCGCGCTCATTGTCAAGCATCGTGTGGTGGGCCGTTGCATCGATGACGCCTCCACGCGCCTGGATGCAAAGGAGCTGATGGTCGGGGTCAGTGCGGCGCCGGCGGGTAGCGGTGATCCCCCGTACGTATGTCCAATCCTCACCATCCCATAGCTCGACGACGTTATCCGGCACGAAGCTCTGGACGCTCTGGCCCTTGCGCCGCAACGGGACAAGATCGGCGGGAGTCTTGATCGCGATATTCCCTAGCTGTCGGATGATCAGCGGCGTGTTCTCTGAGACGCACTCGTGGTTAAGAAGCATCCCCGAGGTCGCGTGCAGGTCGTAGGACTCGCGGTAGTTGACGGTTATGAAGTGGCCGTAGACCTTGGCCACGCCGTAGGGCGAGCGTGGGTAGAAGGGCGTCGTCTCGGTCTGGGGGACTTCGCGCACCTTGCCGAACATCTCGCTCGAGGAGGCCTGGTAGAAGCGGGCCTCGGGGCAGACTTCGCGCATCGCCTCGAGCATCCGAGTGACGCCGACGCCGCTGAACTCCGCCGTGAGCGTCGGCTGGATCCAGGAAACGGCGACGAAGGACATCGCGGCCAGGTTGTAGATCTCAGCCGGGCTGGACGCGCGCAGGGCGTCGACGAGCGAGCGCTGGTCGAGCAGGTCACCCTGATGGAGGGTGATGCGGTCGCGGATCTGCTCGATCCGGTCGAACTTCTCGGTCGAGGCGCGGCGCACCATGCCATGCACCTCATAGCCCTTCTCGAGCAGCAGCTCGGCGAGGTAGGAGCCGTCCTGGCCTGTGATTCCGGTGATCAGGGCTGAGCGACGATCGGTCATTCGCGTGAGCCTATAGACCCGCGCCGATGCGCCAGCGGCTCGAGCGCGCCTCTCAGTGGTCGGCCGGCACGGAGCTCTCGGCGGGCACGGAGGTCTCGGCGGGCGCCCGCAGCTCGCGCAGCCAATCGACCGTTTGGGCGATTCCGTCCTCCAGGTCGATCTGTGCCTCCCAGCCGAGCAGCGTGCGCGCCTTCTCAACCGACGGCCAGCGGCGCTGCACGTCGACGGCGAAGCTCGGCAGGTGCTTCAGCGCGAACGCGTCGGGGTCCTCGCCGCATGCCTCCCACACGATGCGAGCGATCTCGGCGACCGTCAACTCGCGCGCCGCCGAGATGTTGAAGTCCTCGTTCAAGCCCGCCGGCGATCCCATCGCGGCGACGATCCCGGCGGCGATGTCATCGACATGCGTCAGCGTCCTGGTCTGCTCGCCCGACCCGAAGATCTCGAGCGGCCGCTGTCCCGACAACGTCTTCTTGATCAGGTCGGGCACCGCGTGGGCGATCCCGGGCTCCTCGTCGGGCCGCTCTCCCGGACCGTAGGCGTTGAACGGACGGCAGATCGTGTAGGGCAGGCCATGCTCTGCGTGGGCCGCGCGGCAGTAGACCTCGCCTGTGAGCTTGGAGAAGCCGTAGGCGGAGATCGGAACGGGGCACTGCGGCAGGTAGTCCTCAGGCGTGGGAAACAGCTCCGCGCGCTCGAACACCATCGAGGAGGACACATACACGAAGCGCTCGACGTCGGCGTCGAGCGCAGCGCGGATGACGGCGTTGTAGAGCGCGTTGTTGACCTCGGTCAGCGTGTGCGGCAGGCGGTGGAAGTTGGCGATGCCACCGACGATCGCGGCGAGGTGGATCACGTGCGTGCAGCCGTCGGTGGCCGCCAGCGCCTCGGCGGGCAGGCGCAGGTCGCCCGTATGCACCTCGCAGCCCTCGCGCATCCATTGCGGCGCCCGGCGCTGGTCGGAGACGCGCACCTCGTACGCCGGATCTGTCAGCAGGCGCCTGACGACGGCGGAGCCGATCGTTCCGGCTCCGCCGGTGACGAGCACGCGGCTCATCCGCTGGCGACCAAGGCGGCGATCTCCGAGCTGTAGGCGAATACCTGGGCCACGCCCCAGCAGTTCCACGGATCCACAACAAGGCAGTCACCGCCCGCCCGCTCGGCGATCGCGGCGAGCGCGCGTGGATCGCGAAACTCCGTGTGGTTGGTGGCCACGATCACCACGGCGGCGTCGTCGACGGCCTCGGCGAAGGAGACCGTCGGCGTGGGCACGTGCGGATCGTGCACGGCGACGTCGGCCAGCTCGCGCTCGAGCAGACGGATCAGCTTGTGTGCGAGCGAGTCACGCTCGTCGTCGGTATCGGCCTTGAAGGCCAGGCCGAGGACCGCGACCTTGCGGTTGGCCAGCGGACCCACTCGACGCTTGACCCCCTCGAGCAGGAACAGCGGGACCGACTCGTTCACGCGCGAGACCGCCAGCAGCATGCCCGGCGCCGCCGAGCGCTCCTCGGAGAAGGCGAAGTCCTTGCGCAGGCACGTCCCGGCGGTCAGGCCGGGCTGCGCGATGCCGCCGCGCGGGTAGTCGCGGTTGATCAGGTCGATCACCTCGAACACGTTCGCCGAGGAGCGCTCGCAGTCCATCATCAGCAGGTTGGGCAACGCGAAATGCGTGTAGCGGAGGATGTTCGTCCAGATCTTCGCGAGCTCGGCGTGAACCGGGGTCGTCTGCACGATCGGCGCTTCAAACACCTTGAACAGCTCGCCCACCACCTCCCCCGAGCGGGCGCCGACGCCGCCGATGATGCACGGCAGCGTGTCGATCTCCTCGAGGAATCGTCCCGCGGCGATGCGCTCCGGCGCGTGCGCCACGAACAGGTCCTCCCCGATCCGAAAGCCGCGATGCTTGGAGAGATAGCCGGCGACGAACGCGGTCGTGCCCGGCGCGACGGTCGAGCGCAGGATCAGCGACTGACCCGGCTCAAGGACGCCCAACAGGTCATCGAGCGCGGAGCGGATGTCGCGCATGTCGATCTCGATGTGGGAGAACGACGGGGTTCCCAGCGTGATCACGATGTGACGCGCGCGCGCGGCGTCGACGACGCTCTCAGACAGCGACAGGCGACCACTCGCATGGACGCGATCGATCAGCTCCGGCGCGCCGTTCTCGGCGAAGGGCATCCTGCCTTCGCGCACGGCGCCGAGGCGCGCGCGGTCGTTGTCGATCCCGACCACCGTCAGGCCACGGTCTGCGAACGACAGGGCCAGCGGCAGCCCGACGCGGCCGAGGCCGACAACGGACACATCCGCGGTGCTTTCCGGGGCGGTCATCGACTCAAGAGGTTAGTGACGCCGGCCCGCGAAACCGCGCAGCAGGCGCCGCGCTAGACGGCCCGCCCGCTCCGCAGCCGCCGGCGCTCGCACAGGTATTGGCGGGCAAAGCCTACGACGAAGCGGGGGTTGTAGCGGGCATAGCGTCGCCACAGGCGCCGCGGCTCGCGCGCGAGGCGGTAGGTCCACTCCAGGCCGTTGCGCTGCATCCACGGGGGCGCCTGGGAGACCAGCCCAGCATGGAAGTCGAACGCCGCGCCAACTCCGACGAGCAGCGGCGCCGACAGCCGCGGGCGCATCTTCGCCATCCACCTCTCCTGCTTGGGCTGTCCGGTGCCGACCCAAACGACCGCGGCGCCGGTCGAGTTGATGTCCGCGACCACGAGATCCTCCTCCTCGGCCGTGAGCGGACGAAAGGGCGGCGAATGCCCACCGGCGATCCGTAGCCCCGGAAAGCGCTCCGCGAGCCGTCGTTCCAGGAGCCGCAGGGCGTCAGGCGAGCGGCCGCCGTAGAGGTAGATCGACGCGCCCGTCCGGGTGGCGCGGGCGCAAAAACCGGCCATCAGGTCGGGGCCGTAGATCCGGGTCGCGTGACGATGTCCGAGCGCGCGCAGCGCCCACACGAGCGGCTGGCCGTCGGGTACGGCGAGGGTAGCGCCGAGCACCGCCGCGAGCGTGTCCGGGTCCTCCTGGGCGGACATCACCAGATTGACGGCTGCCGCCGTGGCATATCCGGGTGCGTCCGCGGCGATCATCGCCTCCATCCAGTCGAGCACCTGCCTGTAGTCGGACACTGCCAGCGGGATGCTCAGCACCTCGGCGGTCGGAGGCGGAGCGGGAGGGGTGGCTGCCGGGGACGTTCCGATTGCGTGAAGATACCGGCCGGCCGTGGAGATCAATTCCGACTTCTGGGCGCAGCGACGCGTTCTGATCACCGGCCACACCGGTTTCAAGGGAGCGTGGCTGTCGCTGTGGCTGCAAGCGCTCGGCGCCGAAGTCACGGGACTGGCTCCGGGACCGCCGACGAGCCCGTCGCTATATGAGCTGGCTGCCGTCGGCGCGAGCATGCGCGAGCACGCGGTCGACGTGTGCGACGGCGAGGAGGTCGGTGCCGCGCTGCTCAGCGCGGCACCCGAGGTCGTGATCCACCTGGCGGCCCAGCCGCTGGTCCGCCGCTCGCTGCGCGACCCGGCGACGACGTACGCGGTGAACGTGATGGGCACGGTCAACGTGCTGGATGCCGTGCGCAGTGTCGGGAAGGAAGTGGGGGCGGTCGTGGTGGTTACCTCCGACAAGTGCTATGAGAACCGCGGCGAGTCATCGCGGCGATTCGTGGAGGATGATCGTCTCGGCGGAGACGATCCGTACTCGAGCTCGAAGGCGTGCGCGGAGCTGGTGACGGCGGCCTACCGGAGGTCGTTCTTCTCGGGGCCGGAGCATCCCCGGGTCGCGACGGCGCGCGCGGGCAACGTGATCGGCGGAGGCGATTGGGGCGAGGACAGGCTGGTCGCAGACGTCGTGCGCGCGGCCCAGGCCGGAGAGCCGGTGCGGGTGCGAAATCCACACGCGGTGCGCCCGTGGCAGCACGTGCTGAACCCGCTGAGCGGCTATCTTCGCCTCGCCGAGGAGTTGTGGCGAACGGACGCGGTGGCGCGGGCTTGGAACTTCGGGCCGCGCGAGGCCGATGCGCGAACCGTGAGCTGGATCGTCGAGCGCCTGGGCGGGCTTTGGGGCGGGGAGCCCAGATGGGAGTTGGACGAGGATTCGAATCCTGCCGAGGCGGGCCACCTGGCGCTCGACTCGAGCGCCGCCGAACGCGATCTCGCGTGGCGCGCGGGCTGGGATCTTGAGGAGGCGCTGCAGAGGGTCGTCGAGTGGCATCGGGCGCAGCGTCGAGATGACGATATGCGCGCCGTGAGCATGGCGCAGATCGAGCAGTTCGAACGGTCGGCCTAGGCGTCGAGCCGGCCTGGCGGCGCCTCCAGCTGACGCAAAGGCGTACCGCGGGCCGCTCGGCCAGGCGTGACCAGATAGCAGAATTCGCCTGGCTTGCAATATCCGTAGTCTCCCGGCCGTGAGTCCTCTGAGCCTCCGCCGCTACCGCGCCGAGCGCCTGCTACGAGAGGACTTTGTGGCCTTGCGAGGGAGAGTGATGGCGATCGTGCGACTGCGTTTGGGCGCGGCCGGAGCGGACCTCGATGCGAGCGATTTGGATGCCTGCTACGCACAGGCGTTCCACGGGCTGTATGCGGCAGTGCTGGATGGCCAGGAGATCGCAAACCCGGCCGGCTGGCTGGCGCTCGTGACGTTCCGACGCGCGATCGAGGAGCACCGTGCTCGCAGGCATCTGGCCGACGTCGAACTGGACGGCGCCGAGGATCGCGACTTCGCGGGGGAGCTCGATGACCGGATCAGGCTGCGCCAGCTATTCGAGGCGCTGCGTGGTCGCTTGAGCACGCGTGAGGTGGAGGCGGCCGCGCTGTGTTACCTGCAGGGGCTCTCACGTTCTGAGGCGGCTGGGCGGATGGGCGTGAGCGAGTCGCGGATGCGCAAGCTGATGGAGGGCTGCGGGGCCGGCCGGCCCGGTGTGGCAGGCAAGGTGGGTGCGCTGATCGAGACGATCGCCGGCGGTGGCTGGTGCGAAGAGCAGGGCTCGCTGATGCGCGGCCTGGCATATGGCATTCTCGACCCCGACGGAGAGCGCCACCGGCTGGCGGTGATGCACTCAAGCGAGTGTCCGGCGTGTCGCGCTTACGTCGTATCTCTGCGTGGTCTGGCAGCCGTCCTGCCGCCCGTACCCGCACTCTTTCACTGGGCGCTCGGCGGTGCACTCGGCGAAGCCGGCGCGTCTTGCGGGGCGGGAATCGGAGCGGGTGGGCACGCCGCCAGCGTTGGCGGCTGCTCGAGTGGTGCCGCGTCGGGCACCGCTGGTGGGCTTGGACCAGCGGCCGGTCCCGGGTTGGGTGGCGCGGTGTCGGCGTCGGGCACCGCCGGCGTGGCGGGGGCCGCCGGTGGAGGCTGGCTGCTCGCCGGGGGATCGGTTGGCACCAAGCTGGCCGTTGGATGCCTACTCGCGCTCGGCGTCGGAGCGGGCTGTGTGGCGCTCACCGACCATCCCGGCGGACTGCGCCCGCGGCACGGTCACGCCCCCGCTCGCACCACCCGGGCGCGCGTCGCCGCGCCGCTCGGCTCCGATGCCGGCGAATCGCCGGCCGCCGGCGGGCCGATCGCCGCGGCGCTCGGACGCGGCGTCGCGACCGCCTCCGCCGGCGGCCTCGCCGGCGTGACACCGGGTCAGTCATGGAGAGCAAGCCGCGAGTTTGGCCCGGAGCAGGGGCCGGCGCCGGGCGCTGCTCGATCGCCCGCCACTGCGGGGCATTCGCCCTCGGCCAGGGCCGCGTTCGTCGCGCGCCAAGCGCAGGCGAGCGAATCCTCAGCCGGCAGCACGTCCACCGAAGCGGGGTCGCCCCCTGAAGCCGCGGGCGCGCGCCTAACCGCCGCCCGATCCGGCCCGGCGCCCGCGGCTCAGCGCGAGTTCGCTCCGGGATAGCCCTTTCAAGCGGCGCTGACTGCCGAGTCGGCCCGGTTTTCCAGGTTCTTGTTCTCCGGGACGAACTTGCTCGCGATGAACGTCGCGCCCTGCGGATCGGTGACGACGGTCATCCTGACCCAGGGAGCATCGAACGGCGGGACGACCACCTGGCCGCCCAGCTCCGCCGCCCTTGCGGCCGTCGCGTCGGCATCGTCGACGGCAAACGTCACGCTCCAGTGCGCGGGTACATCGGGTTGGCTCACGGCGATCGGATTGAGGGTCGCGACGACGTCCGCGAAGCCCTCCGGAGCGCCGCTCGTCGCCATCCGCTCGCGGAGCCCCGGATCGCTCTGCTCGAGGAAGCTCCCGTATCCCGGCAGCCGCCACATCTCGGCGCCGCCGCCAAGGCCAAGCGGTTGCCATCCGAACAGCGAGCCGTAGAAGGACTTGGCGCCCTCGGCGTCGCGGGTGTTCAGGCCATTGAAGTTCAGCGAGCCCGGCTCGTTGACGATCTGAGCGCCCTTGTGCTCCTTCGCCTGCCATACACAGAAAGCGGCCCCCTCGGGATCCGCGAAAACCGCCATCCGCCCGGCGTTCATCACGTCGAATGGGTCCATCAGGACACGCCCGCCGTTGGCCAGCACCTTCGAGGCAGCCTCGTCGGCGCTGTCGACCCAGACGTACGTGTTCCATACGGCCGTCGGCGGTCCGCTCTCGGGCTGCGTGGAGACGGCCGCTACGTCGCCGCCGCGGAGGCGAGCGATGAAGTACTTACCGCCTGAGCCGGGCGGCATCACGTCCTCGAAATCCCATCCAAACAGGCCACCGTAGAAGGCGACGGCGGCCTCCGGGTCGGGCTGGCTGGTGTCGATCCAACATGGGACGCCGGGTGGGTATCCGTCTCGCTCGAGCATTGGTGCTCCCTTCTGGCTTGTTGGCATTGCCGCGCACCCTAGGTTGGATTTAGGTCAGGATCTGTCCGCAATGATCGAGACGATGAAAATGCGATGAGCCAGACCGCGAGCCGACTTCTGGACCTGCTGTCGATGCTCCAGGGACGCCGGGACTGGTCTGGCAACGAGCTGGCCGATCGGCTCGAAGTGTCCGGCCGGACGATCAGGCGCGACGTCGAGCGGCTGCGCCAGCTCGGGTACCCCGTGGATTCGCTCACCGGCCTCGCCGGGGGATACCGGCTTCGCGCCGGGACCGCGATGCCGCCGCTGCTGCTCGACGACGAGGAGGCGATTGCGATCGCGGTCGGCCTTCGCACCGCTGCCGGCGCCTCCGTTGCGGGCATCGAGGAAACGGCCGTACGAGCCCTCGTCAAGCTCGAGCAGGTCCTACCGGCGCACCTGCGCCGCCGCGTCGGAGCCCTGGGCTCGGCTACGTTCACGCTCCCAGTCGCCGGGCCGACGGTCGATCCCCAGCATCTGACGGCGATCGCCGCCGCGTGCCGCGACTGCGAGTGCCTTCGCTTCGCCTACCGAAGCCGCGACGGCGCGGACAGCCGCCGCGAGGTCGAGCCCCACTCGCTTGTCAACCACGGCCGCCGCTGGTATCTCGTTGCCTGGGATCGTCGCCGCGAGGGCTGGCGCACCTTTCGGATCGACCGCCTGACCAAACCGGCTCCGACTGGCGTGCGCTTCACGCCTCGCAAGCTGCCGGCAGACGATCCGGCCGCGTTTGTCCGCCAGAGCATCACCCGGGCACCGAACCGGTTCGAGGCGGTCGTCACCCTGCATGCCTCCGCCGAGGAGCTCACAAGCCGGGTACCGGCCCACTGGGGCGCGATCGAGCCGATTGACCGACACACCTGTAGATACAGGACGGGCGACGACGACCTCAGATCGCTGGCGCTACGGATCGCGATGCTCGGCGTCGACTTCGAGGTGCAGGAGCCGCCCGAGCTGCTCGAGCAGCTACGCGTGCTGGCGGTCCGGCTGCGGCGCGCCACTGATTGAGGTCAGCCGCGGGGAAACACCTTGGTGAGTCGGGCCAGCGCAAGCGGGTTCCCGCGTGGGCGCAGCCTGCCGCTGGCGATGGCCCTGAGGGGGTCCAGGCGCTCGCCGACGATGTCCACCCAGTCTTGATAGGCCAGGCGCAGGCGCAGGTCGGGCCTCGGCGCCTCGCCCTGCTCGACGACGCTCGAGCCATTGTTGACCGTCAGGTGCCAGGTCGCGACGTCCGGATCGGTGAACTCCCACTGGAAGGTCGTCGGCCGGGCGAGTCCATGGTCGGGGTTGACCTGGCGGCGGATCGTGTCGAACAACAGGGCGACGGTCTCGGGATCGCGGTCAGACGGGCCCTCGCGAACGCCGATCACGCCGGCTTTGGCGAGGGCGCGCCCGCGCTGGGAGATCTCAAGCGGCGACAGGCCGGCCGGCAAGAGCGCCGGCCCGGGCAGGGTCTCCAGGGGCAGACCGGCGGAGCGCAGCTTGGTGGTCATCGAGGTGAGACCCTCGACGCCGACCGTGTCGAAGGTGGCGTTGAAGACCGTGAGGTAGCTTTCGTCCCAGCCAGGCGGCATCAACACCTGGGAGGTGTAGCGGGTGACCTGGCGCAGGATGTGGGCGACGGCCTTGGGAACGCCCACGGGGTCTTCGCGGTTTAGATCCGACAGGAGCTTGACGCCGAATCCGATGTGGCGCTGCTCATCCGCGGCGATGTTCTCCATCCCCTGGCGGAACGCCGGGCAGCTGGTCGCGTTCCTCCAGATAGCTGCAGATGAAGTGCTGCCCGGGCTGCGCGAGCGCGGCCTCGATCACGACGTGGTAGAGCGTCACCGCGGCGGCCAGTTTGGCGGGCGAGCGGTCGGCGCGCAGTTCGTCGGCCATCCGGTCGAGGCGGTCGAAGATCTTGCGGAAGCCGGAGGTCAGCTGCGGCTTGATCGCGTTCAGGCCGCTGGACATGGAGCCGTCGCCGATCCCGCAGACCTCCTGCATGAAGCGCTTGAAGAAGACAGCGTGGCGAGCCTCGTCGACCTGCTGTGTGGTCAGGAAGTACTTCTGCTCCTCCAGCGGAGCCGCGTCGATGTAGGGAGAGAGGTTGTCCGCGACCGCGTCCTCGCCCCAGAAGAACAGGCAGTAGTTCCACAGCGCCGCCTGGCGCTCGAAGTCGCTGAAGTCCTCCCGCCATTGGCGGGCATCCTCGGTGAAGTCGAGCTCGGTGGCACACCAGTTGCCGCGCTCCCAGCGCGCGTAAAGGTCCGCGTATGAGATCGCGTCGGTCGGAAGGCCGACCGGGTTGGAATCGGTCGAGGTCGTGGTCGGTGTGGCGATGGCCATGGAGCTGCTCCTATCCCGTCGAGCGTGCGTGCACGCGCCTCGCGCGTGTCTGGGGTGTCCGCGACCACGGGTCGCGTGCGCGGCGTCGGCCGGAACGGCCATCGCGTTGCAGATAATGGACGCTATCGCAATAGCGTGCGCTCTGTCAAGTAGGATGAGGATGTGGAGATTGCACAGACCGAATCCACAGCGGGCACGGACGTCCCCACTACGGCTCGGATGACGCGTGAGCAGAGCAAGGCCAACACGCGCGAGCGCCTGCTCGGCGCAGCACGCAGCGCCTTCGCCAGCAGCGGCTTCCACGGCGCCTCGGTCGAGGAGATCGCCTCGCGGGCGGGCTTCTCGACGGGCGCGCTGTACTCGAACTTCGACGGGAAGGAGGACCTGTTCCTCGTCCTGATGGAGCGCGAGATCGATGAGCACGCGCGCGAGATCGCCCAAGCGGTGGCAATGCGGACGACCGTGGCCGAGCGCGCCACGGGCGGTGCTCGGCAGTGGATGACGATGATCGAGCGCGAGCCGGAGCTGTTGCTCCTGTTCATGGAGTTCTGGGCCTATGGGGTGCGCGACGCTCAGGTGCGCCCGAAGGTGGCGGCGCGGTTCGCGCAGGTTCGCGAGCTGCTGACCAAGCTGATCGCGGACGGCGTCCGCGAGTTCGACCTCGAGCTCGAGATCCCGGCCGAGCAGCTGGCGGTGGCGATCGACGCGCTCGCGGACGGGATCGCCCGCCAGAAGCTGGCCGACCCCGACGCAGTGCCGGACGACCTGATGGGCAGGGTGCTCTCGCTGCTGTTCTCGGCGGCTACTCGTCCGGCAGGCACAGGCACGCATAGTGGACCGTGAACAGGCGCCGCGCGAGGCCCGGCGAGAGGCCGTGGAGCCCCGCTCTCGTCGCCCACTTCACCGATGCTCCGATTCGCGCTGCGCGCGTCGAGGCGAAGAAGCGGTGAACCTCGAGCGGCAGCGCGTCGTCGAGCTCGCGCGGCGATCGACAGACCCGCGCGCTCGACGATCCTGTGAACCGACTGTCGATCCAGGCGCTGGAGGTGACCGACCTGCGCGGCGTGCTCGCGCTTGCGGGCGCGACGGGCTGACAGATTGGCCTCCAGCGGCACCTCGACGAGCACCGCGCGGCAGGCCCGGGCGAGGTCCTCGAGGAGCCCGACGGGCTCGGGGACATGCTCGAGCACGTGGGAGAGGATCCCGAGATCGTAGGCGCCGTCGGGCGCCGCCACGTGGACGCCGTCGAACAGCTCGACTGCGTCGATCTGCGGCCGCTCGCGCGCGATCGCCACGGCCGCGGCCGTGATCTCAAGGCCGGCGAGACGCCCGCCGAAGCCGCGGCGATGAAGCTCGCACAGCAGTGCTCCGTCGCCGCAGCCCACCTCGAGGGTGCGCGCCGGGCGCACGCCGGCGCGGGCGCAGAGAGCGATCGCGTGGTCGGCCTTGCCGACGGCTCCCAACGCGCGCCAGCGCGCGAACACCGCGGCCGCCGCGGGATCGTGCGAGTAGGCGTCGTCGTAGAAGCGGACCAGCTGTGCGGAGTCGGCCACCACGAGGATTATTGTGAGGCTGGATGGCAAAGAGGCTCACGGCGCCGCTCCGCGACGCCCCGGCGACGGTGCCTGCGCTGGCAGCGATCGCTCTGTTCATCGTGTGGGCGACCGACCAGGCCGGCTATCCGGTCACGCATTGGGGACCGGGAGGGCTGATCGTGCTGGGGCTTCTCGCCGTGGCCGTCGGCGCGGTCGGCCTCGGCGCGGCGGAGATTCCGTTGACGATCAAGATCGCGCTCGGCTGCCTGGCCGGCTACACGGCGCTGAGCTACCTCTCGATTCTCTGGGCTGCGGTCCCGGGGGATGCGTGGGAAGGGGCCAACCGGACGCTGCTGTACCTGCTCGTGTTCGCCCTGTTTGCCTGCTGGCGCCAGCGGGGCGCCGCCGCGGTGCTGCTGCTGGCGCTGTGGACGCTCGCGATGATCGTGTTGGCGGCGTTCATCGCGCTGCACGTGTACGCCGCCTCCGGCACGAGTCTCCAACGCCTGCTGCCGTTCGGACGGCTCGTCTACCCCAGCGGCTATGCAAACGCCAACGCGGCGCAGTGGCTGATGGCCTTCTGGCCCGCGCTGCTGTTGTCGCGCAGCGCGCGCCTACCCTGGATCCTGCGCGGCACGCTGGCGGGCGGGGCGGTGTTGCTGGCCGAGGTCGCGCTCCTCAGCCAGAGCCGCGGTTCGCTGTACGCGACTCCGGTGATGCTGGTGCTCGTGTTCGCGCTGCTACCGCAGCGAACGCGGACGTTCGCCGTGCTCGTGCCGATTGCGGCCGGGATCGGCGCGGCCGCGCCGGCCGTGCTGCGTGTCGGCAACGACCTCTCGGGCGACTCCGTGAGCGCTTCGAGGGTGCATGCCGCGACCGCGGCGGTGTTCGCGGCGGCCGTGATCGTGGGACTGGTCGTCGCCGCGGGTGCGGCGGTCGAGAGCCGCGGCGAGTTCTCGGCGAGCTCGCTCGCGCGCGCGCGCACGGCAATCGCGGCCGTCGCGGTCGTCACGCTCGTCGCCGGCTTGGCGGCCGGCTGGGCCGCGGTCGGCGACCCCGCCGCCCGCGTGCGCCACGCATGGGACACGTTCAAGAGCGGCCACGGCTACGCGGCGAACGGAAGCGGTAGTCGGCTGACCAGTGGCTTCGGCAGCAACCGGTATGACTTCTATCGTGTAGCGCTGAACGAATTCGTCGCGCACCCGGTGGTCGGGATCGGCGCAGACAACTTCCAGCAGCCCTACCTCGCGCACGGCCGCAGCACAGAGACTCCCCACTATCCGCACAGCGTCGAGCTGCGCACGCTCACGCAGACCGGGCTGGTCGGGGCGCTGCTCGCGCTCGTCGGGCTGGGGGCTGCCTTGCTCGCCGGCCTGCGGGTGTGCCGCGACTCTGTCCGCTCTGGCGCCGACTTCCTTCGCGGCGATGTCGCGGCCGCCGCGCTTGGCGGGTTCGCCTATTGGGCGGTTCACGGCTCGTTCGACTGGTTCTGGGAGTTCGCCGGCCTGGGCGCGCCGGCGTTCGCGCTGCTCGGCCTCGCATGCGCGCTCGCCCCCGCGACGAGCCAACGAGGGTCCGCTCGCTCTCTCGCCCGTCCCGGCGACGGCGCGGAGGATGCGAGCGGGTCAGATCGATCTAGCGCGGTCGAGCCCGGCGAGCCGATGCGATCGAAGCGCTCGGAGCGCGCCGGCCTCGACCGATGGCTGCCGCGCGGTCGCGCCCTGGGGCTCGCCGCCGGCGCCGCAGGTCTGCTCGCCGCGGCGTCGCTGGCCGCGCCGTGGCTCAGCCAGCTTCAGGTCCAGCGCGCGGCGCGGATCTGGACACGGGCGCCGAGGGCGGCATACGCGAAGCTGGACGAAGCCGCGGGGCTGAATCCGCTCAGCGATCAGGCCTATGTCGTGGCGGGCACGATCGCCACGCGCTACGGCGACTTGGCGCGGGCCGATCACGAGTTCTCGCTGGCGCTCGCGCGCGTGCCTGGCGATGCTTATGCGACGCTCGAGCGTGGGGCGATCGCCTCGACCCGGGGAGAACGCAGCGCGGCGCTGGGGTTGCTCGAACGGGCTGTGCGGCTCAACCCGCGCGATCCGCTGACCCGGCACGCCCTGCTGCTCGTGCGCCAGGGCCGGCGAGTTAGCTTGGAGGCCCTGAGCCGCTCGATTCTGCTCAAGGCTCGACAACTCGCTTAGTCGCTTGAACGCATTTCGCCAAATGCGAACTTTTCGCTCGACAGCGCGTCCAACCTTCGGTAGCGTGTGTAGCGGGTCCTCGTTGATTTCATCGTTCCCGGTGCTCAAGCACTCAGGTGTCCGAGGACGGGGGGGACGTGTGGCGACGAGACACAACAAGGAGGGTTTGGGCGGGGTTGCTCCGGTGGGAGCAAGGAACCCAAGGCAAGGAAGCATGAAAAGGAATCGGACGATTACTCCCCTGGTTGGTTTGTGCCTGGCTATATGCCTCGCTACGCCCGTCGTCGCCCAGGCCAATCCGCTTCTCAGCGGCTACGGTGGGCCCGGGCAAGGAAATCAGGCGATTCTCGGCTCCGCGCTCCTGAATGGGCCCGCGGGCGGCGGTGGGGGCTCGGCGGGCGGTGGGTCGGGCAGTGGCTCATCCGGGGAAAACGGGTCGTCGACGACGGCCACGAGCGTCGGCTCCGGCCGCGGCCACCGTGGAGCGTCCAAGCAGTCCTCGGCTCGTGGCCAATCGGCCACGCCGGCGAGCTCGCTCGAACGGACCGCGGCGGCGCGCCTGGATCCGGCCAGCGCGTATCTCGCCGCCGAACGAGGTCATGCGGTAGGGCAGTCTGGAGTCTTGGGCCTGGGCGGCCGGGACGTTCTTTACATAATCTTGGTGCTCGGAGCGCTGATGCTCGCGGCAGTGTTCACACGCCGGTTGACGCAGACGACTGCCGCAGGAACCCAGCGGTAGCTAAAGACTTGCGGCGTGGCGACCGAGTAACTGGATAAGGACACGAAAGCCCTCGTTCAATGGCCCGCAACCCCGTCTCGCAACAGACCTCCACGACGCTTCCGCTCCGCGGCGAGCTGGCGCGCGCTGCGCCGCGGCCACGAGCGCTCGAGCACGGAACGTTTGACGGACCGCTGCAGTGGGCCCTGGAAGGGACCGGCTGGGGGATCATGCGCCCGGTCATCGACTTTGCGCTGCTGTGCGTCGCCGTCGTGTTTGCGCAGGGCGGCCTGCACGCGACTCTCTACGCGTCCACGCTTCGCCTTCCGCTGTTGGCATTTCCACCGCTCGTGATGCTGTTGTTCTATCTGCGTGGCCTCTACCGCACACGCCTGCGGGCACTCGTCCTCGACGGGGTGGTGCCGGTCGTCAGCGCGATCTCGGTCGGAGCGATGACCGTGGCGATATTCGGCCTGTTCATCAACGAACACGCTCCGCCGCAATATGACGTTCTGCGGGCGTGGCTGTTCGCGCTGGTGGCCGTCGGCCTTGGGCGCGTGGGTCTGTCCTTGACCCAGAGCTGGGCGCGCGCCCGGCGCCTGGTGGGCAAGCCCGTGCTGATCATGGGTGCGGGCGTCGTCGGGGCTCAGGTGGCGCGTCGTCTCGAGAGTCATCCCGAGTACGGGCTGATTCCGGTCGGCTTCCTCGATGAGGACCCGCGTTCGATCGCCGAGGTCGGTGGTCGCGATGTACCGGTGCTGGGAACGATCGAGGACCTCGACGATGCCGTCGCGCACACCGGCGTAAGGCACCTGATCGTGGCGTTCTCCTCGGTTGCAGACGCGCGCGTCAGTCGGCTGATCCAGCACTGCCAGGAGCTCGGCGTCGAGGTGTCGGTCGTGCCGCGGATGTTCGACACGATCAACAATCGCGTGGGCTATGACACCGTCGGAGGCCTGCCGCTGATGTCCTTTACGACGGTTGACCCGAGGGGAGCGCAGTTCGCGCTCAAGCACGCCTTGGACCGCGTCCTTGCGCTGGCGCTGCTGATCGTGCTCGCGCCGCTGATATTGGGTACCGCCCTGGCGGTGCGCTTGAGCTCGCGCGGACCGGTTCTGTTCAGCCAGCGTCGCGTTGGTCGCGACGGCAAGGCGTTCGACCTCTATAAGTTCCGCTCGATGCGCCTGGAGCCGGGGCGCGATCCCAGCGACGACGACACGGGCCCGCTGGAGTTCCTACTGGGTGGGGACACCGCGCCGGGGGGCGTCGAGGGCCAGGATCGGCGCACGAGCGTCGGACGCTTCCTGCGCCGCTGCTCTCTGGATGAGCTACCGCAGCTGCTGAACGTGCTGCGCGGTGAGATGAGCCTGATCGGGCCGCGTCCGGAGCGACCGGAGTTCGTTGAGTTGTTCCGCCAGGACATCGTCCGCTACGGCGATCGTCACAGGGTCAAGTCGGGGATCACCGGCTGGGCGCAGGTGCACGGGCTGCGCGGACAGACATCGTTGGCCGAACGCGTCGAGTGGGACAACTACTACATCGCCCACTGGTCGCTCGGGCTGGACCTGAAGATACTCGCGCTCACGGTTGCCGCTGTCTTTCGCAACGCCGAGTGACCGAGCGCTGAGCGCCGGGCCGGCAGGCCTGAGCGGTGCGAGCCCATCCACCGATGCCCGCGTGCTCCCGCAGCCGCCCGCGTCCTCACGCGCTGCGCCTCAGATGCTGCGCTGTGCCGCCCTCGCCGGTCCCGCCCAGTACTGGAACACGCGCACATGGACGCTGCGCGTGCCGAGCACCGCGGGCAGCGCTATCGAGTAGCGGTTGAAGCGGTCGAGCGTGAACAGGGCGCGGTAGCGCAGAACCCCGCCGACGAAGGCTTCGAGCCCCATATAGTCGCCGACCGGCGCCGAGCCGCTCGCCACGGCGCGGTTCCCTCGCCGACGCAGGCCCAGGGTCACGGGACTGACGCTTGAGAACGGTGAGCCGAGCACGCGCGAGAGCGCCGCAAAGGACGGCTTGTGCGCGCCCTGCGCGGTCAGCACCCCGAATTCCTCATGGCCCGAGTTCTGCAGGTTGTAGAGGACCACGGCTGCCAAATAGGACGTGCGTGCCAGCGAGCGGAACACGTTGGCGACGTTTGACGCCTGAACCGCGGTGCTCACGCACGCCTGTTCCTCCTGGATCTTCTGGCGCGGGTAGCAGCTGCTCCAGCCGAACTCGTCCAGCCACAGCGGCGTCGAGTCGCCGTTGGCAAGCTGCACTTCGCGAATCGAGCGCACCGAGGCGAGAACGAGGTTGTAGAAGTGCACGGCCAGGCCGTCGTAATAGCCCTTGATCCCGGCCGCGTACAGGGCGCGCAGGAAGGCGCCGTTGGAGCCCACGAGCGAGCCGGCGAGCACGGGCACGAGCGGATTGGCAGCCTTGATAGCCGGATACGCGGCACGCACGATCGCCGCATACCGCTGCGGCTTTTCGGGGCCGGCGAAGTACAGCTGGTTGGACTGGTCGGGCTCGTTCCAGATCTCGATCGCCGCCAGCTGCGTGCCATACCGCCGGGCCAGGTAAGCGACGAAGGCCGCATACGTGGATGGGTCGCGCGGCGGCCAGGCGTTGGCGCTGCTCGGCCTGGCTCCGGCGCAGCCGCGCACCAGCGATGCGGGCGCGGTCGTGGCCCAGCACGGGGTGCTGTCGACGATCATGATGACGCGGATCCCGGCCGCCGAGGCGTCGCTCACCAACCGGTCCATGAAGGCCAGCGCCGGCGGCGAGATCTGTCCGCGGCCGACGGGCTCGAGCACCGACCAGGGAATTGAGGCGCGCACGACCCCCGCGTGCAGCGTTCGCGCGGCGGCGATCTCCCGATCGGCGGCCGCGGTGGAGGCGCCGTCGTAGAGGCCGCCGACGTTCACGCCGCCGAGGGGGGTCGCGCCCGCTTGACGTGCGCTCGCGGCGGCCCGGCCGGCCATTCCAAGTGCGATCAAGCCGGCCACGCTCAGCGCCAGTCCGAGCCGCGTGATCGCTCCAGCAAGGCATCCTGCCGGCCGTCGAGGGCATCCAGCCATTGTCCGATCATAGTCGCGGCGCGGTTGCTTGGCGCCGGCTGATCGCCGCCGTGCACGACGGTTCTCGCGGTGCATTCGAGCGCCGCCGGGCATGCCGGTCGCGTCCGGATACGCTGCCTGCACAATGTCGCCAACGTGGATCTGGATGCAGGTCGCGATCGTCGTGTTCGTGCTGATCGGAATGATCGTGGCGATCACCAAGCTCGCCTGAGCGAATCTGATCGCTTCGGATATGATCGGTGCGTGTTCAAGTCGATCGTGGTTGGCACCGATGGCTCAGACACCGCCAATCAGGCGGTCCATCAGGCCGTCGGTCTCGCCAAGGCGATCGGTGCCGAGGTTGAGCTCGTGAGCGCCTATGAGCCGGTCCCGGCGCAGCGGCTGCAGGAGGAACGCCGTCACGCCCCCGAGGACGTGCAATGGGCGATCAACCCGCGCGAGGACGTCGATGCGACGTTGGAGGAGGCGGCCGCGGTGGCGCGCGCGGCGGGAGTCACCGCGACCGCTTACCCGCGCCAGGGCGACCCCGCCGATGCGATCCTCGACGTGGCCGAGGAGCGGGAGGCGGACCTGATCGTCGTCGGCAACAAGGGTATGACCGGCGCCAAGCGCTTCCTGCTCGGCTCGGTCCCCAACAAGATCTCTCATCACGCACCGTGTTCGGTGCTGATCATTCGAACCACCTGAGCTGAGCCGCTCAGGGCGTCAGCGTCGGTGCGGTCGCGCCTGGAGCGGCGTAGTAGGGCGATCCAGCGGGCCGGGTGCCGATCACCACGAGCCCGACCGGGTTTGAGTCCAGGCGATCGAGCATCTCGCGCAGGTCGATGACGTCGGACATCTTCAGCCGATCCAGACGTGCGACCAGGAGCAGCTCATCGCAGAACTGGGCGAACATCTGCGCGTCTGCGACCCCGAGCAGCGGCGGCGAGTCGATCAGAACGTAGGAATACGAGCTACCGCGCAGCGTTTCGATCAGCGACTGCAGGGCAGGCGTGTGCAGCAGCTCAGAAGCGTCGCCGCCGCGACGCCCGCCGGCGGGAAGCACGTCGAGCTCGCCGCGCGAGGCGACACCCTCGCCGTTGTGCGTCGGCAGGATGACGCGTTCGATCGCATCGAATGCGACCTGCTCGCTCTCGGGCGTGAGCGCGAGCAGTTCCCGCAGACCGGGACGGCCGCTCACGTTGAAGGCCTCATCGAGCTTGGGCCAGCGCAGGTCGCCCGAGATCACTAGCGTCCGGTGTCCGGCCTGCGCGAGCATTCGGCCCAGACGGGTGGTAACAGTGGTCTTGCCTTCGCCGTGAGCCGCGCTCGAGACGAGCATGACATGCGGCTCGGAGCGAGGCGGGAGCGCGAGCCGGATCGCTGCCGACAGCGTCTGGTAGGTCTCGTACTCGGCGCGAGCGTAGCGCGCGCTGACCCGGCGGCCGATGAAGGGGATGCCGCTCAGCACGGGCAGCGCCAGAAGGTGGCCGAGCTCGCGCTGACTGGTGATCCGCGGAGTGAGCTGCTCGCGGCCCAGCGCGACGAGCACGGCCAGGAAAAGTGACGCGAACAGGGCGATGACGGCGTTGCGGGTGGGACGCGGCGAGCTCGCCGACGCGGGGACCTCCGGGCGCTGGATGAGCTGCAGCTGGGTGCCCGTGCCGGCGCTCTGCGCTTCCAGTTCCGCGGCACGTGCCTGCAGTGCGCTCAGCTGGGCGGCGATGTTCGGTTCGTTCGAGGCCCGCGCGCGGAGAGCCGCAATCTGGCCATTCAGGGCGGAGAGGGCGCTCGATGTCTGAGAACGCTCGATCGAGGCGTGTTGGTTCAGGAACGCTTGTGCGACCGCACCGGCCAGCGTGGCGGCGCCCTCGGCCGAGCCATACTGCACCTTGATCGTGATGATGTTCGCGTTTTCGGCGACCGAGGCCGAGACTTTCTTTGCCAGTGACGTGCGCGTCTCCCCAGGGAACGACTTGGCAGCTTCTCCGAGCACCGCCGCGGTCGTGGCGAGCGTCGCGGTCGTGGCCAGATTGCGCTGGATCGCGGCGGATTCGTTGCCGCCGAGCAGGCCAGAGGTGTTGTTGACGACGATGCTGGCCGTCGCTTCGTAGCTCTTGGGGAGGGTTAGCGAGTACCCGGCGACTGCGACAGTGATGATCGTGACGATCGAGACGATAAGCCAGCGGCTTCGGCGGAGCGCTTCGATGTAGCGGCCAACCTCCACCGGATCCTCGCCCGAGGAAATCCGACCGCCCTGCCACTGGCCGTTATCGCTGCTCATATGGTCACGTGGGATGGGGGTCAACGATCGAGTGGCCATCGATTATAGATCGACCTTGGTGGATTGGAGCTAAGCAGCGGGCGCGATCTTGCGCTGCAGCTTGGATTTCCCGCGCTGCGACGGGGGCGTGTTCGGTTGTCGAGCGCCGCGGCGCCCTACAACAAGCTGTCGGCCTCGCGGCCAGCGAGGTCGCGAAAGACTACCTGCGCTGGACGATCGTCGGAGATCAGGTGGGTCCGGGCGCCACCGCCAACCGGCGCGGACGTGCGAGCCCGACCCGGGCGGGGGCTGGATCCGTGCGCGCGGCCGCACTCCGGTTCGTGCTCGCCCAGATCAGCGCGGCAACTACCCACATGTGGCGCCAGTGGAGCGTGTCGACCACCGTGCTGTTCAAGATCATGCCGCACCACGCTCCGAGCAGCGCCGCCGAGCCGATGCCGTAGGTGTCGCGCCCGACCACGACGTTGCGCAACGCGAGCACCAGCGTGACCATCAGGATCGCGACCCACAGGAGCAGTGCCACCGGACCCTGCTCGGCGAAGACCCGAACGAACGTCGATTGTGCGGCGACGGGAGAGTAGGTCTCGAACTGCCCCGGGCCGATGCCGACCGGATGGGTCCAGCCGAGTTCCCAGCCGAGATGCTGCGCGGCAAAGCGCCCGTTGTCATAGGACTGATGAAGCTGGGCGCGATGTTCGAGGAAGCCGATCGATCCGGTCGCGCTCAAGATCACCGCGGTGACGCCGCCGATCAAAAGCAATGCCGAGAGAGCCCGCAGCGCTCGACGCGCGCCCTTCCTGCGCATCGCCAATGCGGCCAGCATTATCAGCAGCCCGAGCCCGAAGTTCAGCCACGCGGCGCGCGAGTAGGCCAGCAGGATGCCGAGCGTCAGCGCGAGCAGGCACAGCCAGGTGGTCCAGCCCCGCATCCGCAGCAGGCGCGGGGAGCGCGGCGCGATCCGCTGCTCCAACAGGATCAACGCAATCGGGATCAGAAACGGCCCGAACACGTTCGGATCCTTGAAGAAGCCGCTCGCGCGTTGTGAGTTGTCGACGCCGCCGAGGATGAACGAGCGTCCCGGCACCGGCAGGTTCAGGGCCGCCGCCGAGATGATCGCCGAGGCGACGCCGATCACGAGCCAGGTCACGACGACCAGGCGGGCTCGCGACGGGTTGTCGACGTAGCCCGTCAGCCACAACGAGAAGATCACCAGATAGACGGTGATGAACAGAAAGCGCAGCGCCACCGACGTATTCACCACGTCCATCATCGAGAGCAGGTTGACGATCAGCAGCAGTCCAACGATCCAGCGCAGGAGCAGCGGGACGCGGTTCAGGCGGAAGCGGCCGGTCATCGCCGCCACGGACATGACCACGGCAAACGCGATGTCCGGGGGGGCAGGCTCGAAGCGCACGATTCCCATGAGCAGCAGGCCGATGGCGATCGCCGTGTCGTAATGACTGATCGTCAGCGCCAGGAACCCCACCAGCGCCAGGCCGCCTGCGAGCGACAATCCGAAGGAGATGTTCGCGCTGTTGAACAGGTCGGCGAAGCCCACGCCGAGCAGCGCAAGCGCGAGCAGCGAGGCGCCCACCCGCCCCGTGAGACCCGCACGGGAAGGTCGTGGGGACGCGAATGCCGTTGCCGCCAGCTCAGTCATACAGGGTTAATCATCGACGCTGCCGCCCCCAAAGTAAAGCTCCCGCTGCTCGCGCGAGCGTCCTAGCGCTCGCCGTCGCGCACCAGCGGCGCCCGCGCGTCTGCGATCGCTGCCGCGCTGACATGCGCCTGCCCTACGGGCGCCGACGAGCGGGAGCGAGAGCCCACGGCCTCGGCGTAGACCGCGGTCATGTGGTCGATCATCACCGATCGAGTGAACTCGTGTCCAACCCGGCGCAGCGCCGCCTCGCCCAGAAGTGCCCGGCGACTCGGGTCCCCGAGCAGCCCGATCAACGCTTGCCCCAGGCGTCGCTCGTCGCGGGGGGGTACCAGCACGCCGCACTCTCCGTCGATAATCGCCTCTCCGATGCCGCCCACATCGCTTGCGAGGATCGGTCGAGCCAACGACATCGCCTCGAGGACGACGTACGGGAATGCCTCCGCCCAGGACGGATGGACGAACACGTCCATCCCGCGCAGCGCCGAGAGCGGATCCGTGCTCGGACCGAGGAAGTGCACCGAGTCGGCGACACCAAGCGCGCGCGACTGCGCCCGCAACGCGTCCAGGTCCGGTCCCTCTCCGACGATCGCGACCTTGGCGTCGGCGTGGCGAGCGAGCACGTCGGGAAGGGCGCCGATCAACGTCTCGAGCCCCTTGCCCGGGCGCAGGAGAGTGAGCGCGCCGACCACCGGCCCGCCATCGGGCAACCCGGCGATGCGCGGGTCGGCATCTCCGTCGGCGGCCGGGGCGATCCCGTTGTGGATCACCCGCACGCGACTGCTCGGACCGACCGAGCGGGCCAGACGCGCCTCGGCCTCGCAGACACAGACCACACGGCTCGCGAGCGGGGCCAGGATACGCTCGAGGATGCGATAGGCCACGCGCTCGGCCGAGCGATTGAAGTGGCCGGCGAACGCGTATCCGTGTGGGGTGTAGAGAACGGGCAGGCGCGGAGACAATGGCCTGGCCAGCCGCGCGATCGCGCCGGCCTTCGAGCTGTGGGCGTGGATCAGATCGGGCCGCACGTCTCGCACGATTCGCACGAACCTCGCGAGCGCCGCGAGGTCAGCGGACGGCGCGATCGCGCGGCGCAGATCGAGGCGGACGTGGGCCACCGGCTGCCGCAGGCCGGAAGGGATCGCCGGCGAGCAGAGGATGACCTCGTCGCCCTCGGCCGTCAGCCCTTCGATCAAGTCACAGACGTGCCGCCCGACGCCGCCGTCGGTTGGCTGAGTGCAGAGCAGGATCCGCATTACGAACGCCTCACACTACACGCAGCCCATGGCCGCTCAGCGAGAGCGGAGCACGACGACGCGATAGCCCGAGCGCGACGGGCTGTAGCCCGATGTGCCCATGTATACGGCGCAAACACGGTAGCGAGCCGCAGTTCGCAGGCTCAACGCGCCCGTGAACCGGCCTTTGGGACCCACGCCCAGCGTGAGGTGCCCGACCGCTATCCATCGATTCCCGCGCCGCCGTTCGACCTGGATCGCAACCGTGCCCTGGGTGGCTCGCAGAACCCGACCGCCGATCCTTGTGAGCAGTGCGCGCGGCCGGTGCGCACCGGCGCGGTGACGAGCAGCCTGGTGCGCGTGGGAACGGCGACGATTGACGTGCCGGCGTACCCGCCGAGCCGCTCGTCTGCTCGCGGGCGGCGATTTGGTCGAGCCGGCCGGGTCGGCGTGGCTGCTCGGCGCAGGGTGTCGGCTCACCGCCGTCGTGTCGACGATCGTCTGGGTTGGGATCAGCGTGACCGTCGACTTGGACGCCGGCGCTGGCGTTTCCGCTGGCGCGGCGCCTCTGAGCACGACACCCGATGCCGCGGCAAGGGTGACCGAGCTGACCGGGTTGCCGCCCGCGTCCTGCATCGTGCTCCCCAGCGCGACCGTCTGGGTCGGCGCTCCCGGCGGGTTGACGAGGACCATCCCGCCGGTGAAGTCGCGGCGCAGCAAGTTGCTCCACGTACGGCGCGCTCCGGTGGCTTCGCCGAGGTTGACGTTCCAGCCGGACCACCAGTTGCCCGGTGTCTGGCCCGAGCCGCTGACCGCGTCGTTGCCCGTCGATGTAAGAAAGTAGCTGGCCAGGTTGTATTCAAGCCCGTGCGGGTCGCCCGCCGCACCGTCGAGCACGATGCCCCGTCCGAGGGCGTGGACCTGGTCGATGAAGGAGAACAATGCGTTCACCGACCACTGCCCACTGCCGCCGGTCAGTCCCGAGTCGTTCACCCCGCGCTCGAGGTTGATGTAGTTGGCCGATTCGACCTCGCGGCGGATGCTGGGATCGGCGGTGCCGGCGTTGGAGCTCGCGAACCAGATCACGTTGTGGACGATCTCCGCGCTTGGAAACGCCGCCCGTATTTCGGCCATGAATTCGGCCATGTACGCCCGCCACGCGGTCGCGCTCATCGCCTGGCCGGTGGTCGAGTCGATTGGCGCGACCTGCTGGCCTTCGCCGTTGCCGGTCCGCTGTTCCATGTTGACGTCGTCCACGAACAGGCCGCGGTAGCCGTGCACGAGCTGCGCCCTGACTTCAGCGATCCAGTTGTGACGGTACGCGGGGTTCGAGATGTCTCCGGCGTACTGCGGGCAGGTCCCGCCCGAGCAGCCCCACGGGATGTACAGCTTGTTCCCCGCCGCGTCCTTGAGGATCCATTCCGGGTGCTGAGCGGCCAGCTGGCTGCCTTTGTAGATCGCGTATGAATCGTCGTACAGCCAGCCCTGCGGGAACCAGCTCGTCTTGCTGTCGAAGTAGGGCGAGTAGACGGTCATGCGCCACATGTGGGCCCGCAGCCAGGCCTGTTCTTCCGGCGACGGGCTACTCGTGTAGGCGTCGAACGAGCTATCGGCCGAACGAACGAAGTGGACGGTCCCGGCCGTGTCCGCCGCGGCGTTCCCGACGAAGCCCGGGCCGCAAGCCGCGATCGCTGCTAGCGCAAGAACTACGATTGCACGACGCCGACCTGAACGCATCCTCGTCTCCTTCGGTGGCTGGGCGATCTCCGGGAGATCCCTGGCTTTGCGTCCCCGACTCGCGTCGGGTTTGCCTTTATCGCGGACGGGCTGTGCGCCCATTCCTGTCGAGTTGAGCCTCGGCGGCAATCGCCGTCTAGTTGAGCCTCGACATAAATCGTTCACAGGTCCAGCCGGGGCCGGGCATGGCTGGACGAATTACCGAGCGGACCCGGCGCCGGCTGACGGCGCTACTCGGGGGCCTGCTGGCGTGCTTGCGCGCGGCTGCGAAGTTGTTTGCTCGCCTGCCGCGCCAAGCGCAGCGGCGGGCTCTGCAGGAGGGGCTCGTAGCGGTCGGTCAACTTCAGCAGCGTCACTCCCAGAGGGTCGGCTGCGCCGATCATCGCCCGCGTGAGCTCATACGGCGCCCAGCTCCCCGAGCCGGTCGTGACGGCGGCCATCAACCCGCTGTCGCGCGCCGCCGCGATCGCCTCCGGCCCATAGCGTCCGAACGGGTAGGCGAACGTCTCGACGGGCGCTCCGCCGATGTCTTCCAGCGCGATGCGACTTGGCTCGATCTCCTCGCGGCAGGCGTCGTAGTCGAGCGTGGAGAGATCGGCGTGCGTCATCGTGTGGGCACCGAGCTCCCACCCCGCGGCGACGAGGTCACGCAGCTGCGGCTCGGTCATCATCGCGCCGTCTCCGGCCGGTCCGATCCACGGGCTGCTGTTGCCGATGAAGCCAATCGTCACGTAGACGGTCGCGCGAATGCCATGCTCTGTGAGGATCGGTAGGGCGATCTCGTGGTTGTTGCGCATGCCGTCGTCGAAGGTCACCGCGGCGAAGCCGGGCGGCGGAACACCGCCGTCTGCGAGGCGGGCGAGCTCGACCAGCGTGACGAACCGAAACCCCGCAGCCAGCAGGAGCTCGAGCTGGGAGCGGAAACGGTCAGGTGCGAGCAGCAGCAGGCTGAGGTCGTCGCGACGCCGAGACTCGGCCACGCCGTGGTAGCCGAGTATCACCGACCGCCGACGGCAGATCGCGGTGAGGATTCGCACGGGTAGCGTCACGACGGGCTCATGTCGTTCGTGTGTGTGTCCGGCCAGCGTCTCGACAAGCTTAGGTGGCGGCGGAGCCTAGGCGTTTGAGTGCTGCCCGCGCGGCCAAGTGTCCGCACATGCCGTGGACGCCGCCGCCGGGGGGCGTCGAGGCCGAGCACAGATACAGGCCGGGAATTGGAGTCGAAAACGGCACTCGGCGAAGCGCCGGGCGCGCGATCAGCTGTCTCAGATTCGCGGCTCCGCCATTGATGTCCCCGCCGACGATATTGGCATTTTTCAGCTCGAAATCTGAGGTCGTGGTGACGCTTCGATCGAGGACCCGATCGCGGAAACCAGACGCGAAGCGCTCTATTTGGCTCTCGATGCGGTCGGTCATGTCCAATGAGGAGCCGTTTGGGACGTGGCAATAGGCCCATAGTGTGTGCTTTCCCTCGGGCGCCCGAGTCGGATCGAAAAGGCTCTGCTGGGAAACCAGCACGAATGGACGCTCTGAATGCCGGCCCTGCCACGGCGCGCGCTCGGATGCGGCGATCTCTGCCAGCGTCCCCCCGACGTGCACGGTGGCCGCCCGCCCGCACTCAGGAGCATTCCACGGCACCGCCCCGTCGAGCGCGTAATCCAGCTTGAAGACTCCCGGGCCGTAACGATAGGCCCCAAGCGCTCGCCGGTAGCGAGCGGGTAGCCGCGAGCCGGCCAGGGCGAGCAGCTGCTTGGGACCGATGTCGCAGAGGACTATCTTCGCCGGCGCGAGCTCCTCAATAGAGGTAACCGGCGCACTCGTTTCAATCTCGCCGCCGAGCGTACGCAGGTACGAAGCGAGCGCTTGCGCGATCTGCTGTGATCCGCCGCGCGCGACGGGCCAGCCACGAGTGTGGGCAAGAGCCAGGAACACGCGGCCGAAGGACGCGGTCCCGAGCTGCTCGAGCGGCAGGACCGAATGCGCCGCGGCGCCAGCGAAGAGCGCCTGCGCCTGCTGGCCGCGAAAGACTCTCGATGCCAAGCCCGCGCCAGATCGCAAGGCGCGAAGCGAGAAGCGACCCAGCGCGAGCGGGTGTCGGGGGACGCTCAAGATCGGTCCAAGCAGGGCTGGCTCCAGGAGCGGCCAATCATCCACGGTCGGTCCAATGAGGCGCCGGTAAGCCTCGCCGTCGTCTCCCAACGAGGCCACAGTCGCCTCGAGCGAGGAATCCAGGAGAACCGCCTTCCCATCGTCGAGCGGATGCGCCAGCGGCGCCGGCGGGTGGATCAGCTCCAGGCCGTGTTCGCCCAGAGGAAGCGTCCGGAAGAACGGCGAGGCGACAGCCATTGGGTGCACAGCCGAGCACACATCGTGCAGAAAGCCAGGCAGCGTGAGCTCCGCTGAGCGGGTTCCACCGCCGATCGTTTCAGACGCCTCCCGTACCAGTACCGACAGCCCGGCCCGCGCGACTGTGATCGCCGCCGCGAGGCCGTTGGGCCCGGAGCCCACCACCACTGCGTCGTAGCCGCTCACGGTCTGGCCGCCGCGTTGTTCACGCCTCGATCGCAGGTCGCGGAGAGAGCCTGCTCCTGAGGAGGAGGAGCGCCGCGTACCCAGCTACGCCAAGCGCGATGACAGCCGCCCAGCGACGCTGAGGCTGGTGAATCGCCGCGAGTGCGTACAAGACCATGTAGATCGTCGGGTGGTAGAGGACCACCCTGCCCAGCGCATCACGCCCGCTGAAGCGCCGCTCAGCGCTCACGAGTTGAAGCTCGGAGTCCGTGCTCCGATGCCACGTGAACGCCTGCCCAAAATCGATCCTCCGCAGAAAGCCGACGAGGCGGCCGAAATGCCCGTGTCCACTGTATTGGACCGTCGGGGCGCTCGCGGGCCAATCAACGAGCGCGATGCACGCTGCGGTCAGAGAGAACCAGAACATGGTGAACGTCGTGCCCGTCAGTAGGAAAAGGGAGCTGTGGTATGCAACGACCAGGAGTATTCCCACGGGAACGAGCTTGCGCACCGCGAACGTGACCGAGATGAAAAGCTCGGTGACGATCACACCCCAGCTGGCAATGGTGGACAAGACCATCGACGGCAAGTGACTCGCCACGCTTCGGTATGCCGATCCATAGGCGTGTATCCCCACCCATGATTCGAAGAAGGCGCCTGACCGCCAATTTACGTCGAGGAGCTTGTTCGTGCCAGCCCAGAAGTACAGCACGACAAACTGTGCTCGAATGAACATCTTCGCCGTGTTTCGATCCGACAGTCCGATCAGCAGCAGCAACAAGGCCGTGAACGTCAGGTTGTTCGTGCGATATGCCTGCGAACATAGCTGCGCCACGAGGAGCGTTCCACCCAGCGCCAGGCACGACGGCCTGACAAGCTGATTAAGGAGCAAGGACGCGGCAGCAACCAGCCAAATCGCCTGAGCAACGTGTTGGAAGGTCGCTGGTGAAGCAAGATCACCGAAAAAGCCGATGAAAGGCAGGTACGGATCGGTCAGCCGCCACCCTCCGGTGACCACGAACACCAACGCGACAATCTTGGCGGCCAAGAGGACGTTTGGCGGAAGCGCGGTCCCACGGACGCGAAAGGGATTCAGTGAGCTCGCCAGTTTCGGCGCCTCGGCTCTCAGCTCGGCCACAGCCATGTCTGTTCCTTGCCGCCGTCAAGCTGGTAAACCAATCTCACTTGCGCAGAGTCCTTCTTGCCATTTTTCTGCTCATAACGCCTGATGCGGTCCTTGAGTTCCTGGGGCGGGTCTTCAAACACGTATCGCTCGACCTTCGAGAGCCCCAATTTGGCCTTTGTTCCTTCGCCGAGGCGGTTTGACAAGTCGAGCCGGTAGCGACGCTGGATTTCGGCCGTGGTCAGCTGGCGTCCACCCGCATTGACCTGGAGGTCGTACGTGACCAGGTAGTCGTTTGGCGCCCAAGCGAAGTACCGAGCTTCACCTTCGACGTGCTGCCAGATGTTGATACCGACCTGCGCGAGCAGGACGACAGCGACTACAGCGATCGGCAGCGAAATGCGGCTAAGGCGCGGTGTCATCACAAGTCTCGTGCAACGTCATACGAGTCGTATCACGCATCGTTGGGGATGACGAGGATGTCGATCTTTGCATGGTTCCTTGCGCGAGGCCACTCAGCCCGTGCCCAAGCCGCGGCATACTATTGGGTCCGACCGCCGCAAGGCGATTACCCGCTTCGTTATTCGTACGTCGCGTACAGCGAGGTCTGCTCGGCGTCGGTCGTGACGCTGCCGAAGGGGTTGCTGGGCCCCGAGGCAAACGCATTGGCGTTCCAGTCGCGCGAGCCGGTTACGCTGTCCCAGCGGAAGCCGGCGACGCTGGCCGTGGCGCCGCTCATGATCCCGATCCAGTAGTTGCCCGCGGCGAGTTTCACCGGCGCCGAGAACGCGAGTTCATACCAGCCTTCTTTTTCCGTGCTTTTGAACGTCAGCTGTTCGGTCACGCCCAGCAACGCACCAGGGGCCGTGCCCGTGTCGGCATAGATGATGCCCTTCAACACCTCCTGCCCGGAGGTCGACGTCGGCGCCAGGTAGACGGTCAGCTTCGTGACCGATCCGGCGGTCGGCAGCGCATAGCGGTTCACGCGCTTGCGTTCTGAGGCAAACGTATCCGAGGAAGCGCCCACCGTGGTCTTGCCGAACGTCGCGGCGGTTTTTGTCACGACTGCGGTCTGAAGGGATGTGGCGGCAGAGCTGCCTGCCGTGTTGGCGGCGGTGACTTCGACGCGCACCGTCGACCCCACGTCGGCCGCGGCGAGCGTGTACGTTTGCGCTGTCGCGCCGGAGATCGCCGCGCAGCTGCCTCCGCTCGCGTTGCAACGCTGCCAAACGTAGGTGAAGCTCGTCGGTTCGCCCGCCCACGTCCCGTTCTGCGCGGTCAGCACCTGTCCCTGCGCGGCTGTCCCGGTGATTTTCGGCAGTTCGGTGTTTTTCGGTTTTTCCGGCGGGTTCGGCGCGTAGGTCGCGTACAGCGAGATCTGCTGAGCATCGGTCGTTGGCGTGCCGAACGGTTCGCTGGGCCCTGAGGTGTAGGTGTTCGCGTTGAGGTCGCGTGAGCTCGCGACCGAGTCCTCGCGGTAGCCGGCGACGCCGGCGGTGGCGCCGGAGATGACACCGATCCAGTAGTTGCCCGCGGGGAGTTTCAACGGCGAGGCGAGATGGAGGTCATACCAGCCCGTTGAGCTCGTGCTCTTGAACGTAAGCTGTTCGGTCACCCCCTGCAGCGCCCCAGGTGCGGTCCCCGTGTCGGCGTAGATCACGCCCTTGAGCAGCTGCTGTCCGGAGGTCGCGGTGGGGGCGAGGTAGACATCCAGCTTGGAGATCGAGCCGCCGCCGGACAGCGCGTAGCGGTTGACCCACTTGGTATCCGCGGCAAGTTTTTCGGTCGTGACGGCGCCGACGCTGGTCTTGCCGAACGTTTTCCCTTCGACCACGACGTTTGTCTGCAGGGAGCTGGCGGGAGCTGAGCTGCCGCCGGAGTTGCTGGCCGTGACAGTGACGCGAATGGTCGAGCCGAGATCGGCAGACCCGAGCGTATAGGTCTGCGCGGTGGCGCCCGAGATCGACACGCAGTTGGCCCCGGTCGCGTCGCAGCGTTGCCACTGGAGAGTGTATTTCGTCGGGCTGTTCGTCCATTCGCCGTTGTGCTCGGTCAGGGTTTCGTTGGCAAGCGCGGCGCCTGAGATTTCTGGCGCTTTGGTGTTTTTCGGTGCTTCCGGCAGCACGACGGCGGTGGCTTTCGAAGTCGCCGGAGTCCCTGCGCCACCGGAGTTGCTGGCCGTCTCCTGGACTCTGATCGTGTGGCCGACGTCGGCGGCCGCCGGCGTGTAGTTCTGCGCCACTGCGCCGGAGATCGTCGTGCAGTTGTTGCCCGAGCTATCACACTGCTGCCAGAGGTAGGTGTACCCGGTCGGGCTGTTCGTCCATGCGCCGTGGACCTCGGTCAGTTCTTTGGCCTGTTGGGCGGTCCCGGTGACTTCGGGCGGCGTGGTGTCTTTCGGCACTTCCGGCAGCACGACAGGGGTGGGGGTCGAGCTCGCCGGGGTGCCCGGACCACCCGAGTTGCTGGCCGTCTCCTGGACTCTGATCGTGTGGCCGACGTCGGCGGCCGTCGGCGTGTAGTTCTGCGCCACTGCGCCGGAGATCGTCGTGCAGTTGTTGCCCGAGCTATCACACTGCTGCCAGAGGTAGGTGTACCCGGTCGGGCTGTTGGTCCATTCGCCATGGAGCTCGGTTAGTTCTTTGCCCTGCTGGGAGGTGCCGGTGATGCTGGGCAGTTTCGTGTTGGCGGGTACGCCGGTCACCACGGAGGTCGGTTCGGAGGTCGCCGGGGTGCCCGCGCCGCCTTCGTTGCTGGCGGTCTCCTGGACCCGGATCGTGTGGCCAACGTCCCCTAAGACGGGCGTGTAGGTCTGCGCGGTGGCGCCGGCGATCGTCGTGCAGCCGGTGCCGGAGCTGTTGCATTGCTGCCATTGATAGGCGAAGCCAGTCGGGCTGTTGGTCCATTCGCCGTTGTGCTCGGTCAGTTTTTCGCCCTGCTGGGCGATCCCGGTGATCGTGGGCAGTTTCGTGATCACGGGCACGGCCGGCTTGATCACGGTGGTCGGTTCGGAGGTTGCTGGCGTCCCTGGGCCGCCGGAGTTGCTCGCGGTCTCCTGGACTCGGAGCGTGTGACCGACGTCGCCGGCGACGGGCGTGTAGGCCTGCGTCGTCGCCCCGGCGATCGTCGTGCAGTTGTTGCCTGAGCTGTCGCACTGCTGCCACTTGTAGGTGTAGCCCGTCGGGCTGTTGGTCCATTCACCGTGCACCTCGGCTAGTTCTTTGCCCTGCTGGGGGGTGCCGGTGATGCTGGGCAGTTTCGTGTTGGCGGGCACGCCGGTCACCACGGTGGTCGGTTCGGAGGTCGCTGGCGTCCCTGGGCCACCGGAGTTGCTCGCGGTCTCTTCGACCCGGATCGTGTGGCCAACGTCCCCTACGACGGGCGTGTAGGTCTGCGCGGTGGCGCCGGCGATCGTCGTGCAGCCGGTGCCGGAGCTGTTGCATTGAAGCCACTTGTACGCGAAGCCCGTCGGGCTGTTGGTCCATTCGCCGTTGTGCTCGGTCAGTTTTTCGCCCTGCTGCGGTGTCCCCGTGATCGTCGGCAGTTTCGTGTTCACGGGCACCGCCGGTTTGATCACCGCGGTCTGTTCGGAGGTCGCCGGGGTCCCAGGGCCGCCGGAGTTGCTCGCGGTCTCCTGGACTCGGATCGTGTGCCCGACGTCAGCGGCGACCGGCGTATAGCTCTGCGTTGTGGCGCCGGAGATCGTGGTGCAGTTGTTGCCCGAGCTGTCGCACTGCTGCCAGAGGTAGGTGTAGCCGGTTGGGCTGTTGGTCCATTCGCCGTGGACGTCTGTCAGTTCTTTGCCCTGTTGCGGCGTCCCCGTGATCGTCGGCGCTTTCGTGTTCACGGGCACGGCCGGCTTGATCACCGCGGTCTGTTCGGAGATCGCCGGAGTGCCCGGGCCGCTTTCGTTGCTCGCGGTCTCTTCGACCTTGATCGTGTGCCCGACGTCCCCAGCGACTGGCGTGTAGGTCTGGCCCGTGGCGCCCGAGATCGGTAGGCAACCGCCGCCCAGGCTTTCGCACTGCAGCCACTTGTAGGTGTAGCCGGTCGGGCTGTTGGTCCATTCGCCGTTGTGCTCGGTCAGTTCTTTGCCCTGCTGCGCTGTCCCCGTGATCGTCGGCGCTTTGGTGTTCACGGGCAGCGCCGGTTTGATTACCGCGGTCGGTTCGGAGGTGGCCGGAGTGCCCGGGCCGCTTTCGTTGCTCGCCGTCTCTTCGACCCTGATCGTGTGGCCGACATCGCCGGCGACGGGCGTGTAGGACTGTGTTGTGGCGCCGGAGATCGGCGTGCACGAGGCGCCGGAGCTGTTGCACTGAAGCCACTTGTAAGTGAAGCCAGTCGGGCTGTTGGCCCATTCGCCGTGGACGTCTGTCAGTTCTTTGCCCTGCTGTGGTGTCCCCGTGATCGTCGGGGCTTTGGTGTTCACGGGCAGCGCCGGTTTGATCACCGCGGTCGGTTCGGAGATCGCCGGAGTGCCTTGGCCGCCCGAGTTGCTCGCCGTCTCTTCGACCCTGATCGTGTGCCCGACGTCCCCCGCGACCGCCGTGTAGGCCTGCGTTGTGGCGCCGGAGATCGTCGTGCAGCCGCTGCCGGAGCTATTGCACTGCAGCCACTTGTAGGTGTAGCCGGTCGGGTTGTTGGTCCATTCGCCGTTGTGCTCGGTCAGTTCTTTGCCCTGCTGTGGTGTCCCCGTGATCGTCGGCGCTTTGGTGTTCACGGGCACCGCCGGTTTGATTACCGCGGTCGCTTCGGAGCTGGCCGGCGCGCCCGGGCCGCTTTCGTTGCTCGCCGTCTCTTCGACCCTGATCGTGTGGCCGACATCGCCGGCGACGGGCGTGTAGGACTGTGTTGTGGCGCCGGAGATCGTCGTGCATGAGGCGCCGGAGCTGTTGCACTGCAGCCACTTGTAGGTGTAGCCGGTCGGGTTATTGGTCCATTCGCCGTTGTGCTCGGTCAGTTCTTTGCCCTGCTGGGGGGTGCCGGTGATCGTCGGCGCTTTGGTGTTCACGGGCAGCGCCGGTTTGATCACCGCGGTCGGTTCGGAGCTGGCCGGCGCGCCCGGGCCGCCTTCGTTGCTCGCCGTCTCTTCGACCCTGATCGTGTGGCCGACATCGCCGGCGACGGGCGTGTAGGACTGTGTTATGGCGCCGGAGATCGTCGTGCATGAGGCGCCGGAGCTGTTGCACTGCAGCCACTTGTAGGTGTAGCCGGTCGGGCTGTTCGTCCATTCGCCGTTGTGCTCGGTCAGTTCTTTGCCCTGCTGGGGGGTGCCGGTGATCGTCGGCGCTTTGGTGTTCACGGGCAGCGCCGATTTGATCACCGCGGTCGGTTCGGAGATCGCCGGCGTTCCTGGGCCGCCGGAGTTGCTCGCGGTCTCTTCGACCCTGATCGTGTGGCCGACATCGCCGGCGACGGGCGTGTAGGACTGTGTTGTGGCGCCGGAGATCGTCGTGCAGCCGGTGCCTGAGGTGTTGCATTGGAGCCACTTGTATGTGTAGCCGGTCGGGCTGTTCGTCCATTCGCCGTTGTGCTCGGTCAGTTCTTTGCCCTGCTGCGGCGTCCCTGTGACCGTCGGTGCTTTCGTGTTCACGGGCACGGGCGGTTTGATCACCGCGGTTGGTTCGGAGGTCGCCGGAGCGCCCGGTCCGCTTTCGTTGCTCGCTGTCTCTTCGACCCTGATCGTGTGGCCAACGTCCCCGGCGACGGGCGTGTAGCTCTGGCCCGTTGCGCCCGAGATCGGCAGGCAACCGCCGCCCAGGCTTTCGCACTGCAGCCACTTGTACGTGTAGCCGGTCGGGCTGTTCGTCCATTCGCCGTTGTGCTCGGTCAGTTCCTTGCCCTGCTGGGGAGTGCCGGTGATGCTGGGCGCTTTCGTGTTCACGGGCAGGGCCGGTTTGATCACGGGGGTGGGTTCGGAGCTCGCCGGAGCGCTTGGGCCGCCGGAGTTGCTGGCGGTCTCCTCGACCCGGACTGTGTGGCCGACGTCGCCGGCGACGGGCGTGTAGGACTGTGTTGTGGCACCGGAGATCGTCGTGCAGTTGTTGCCCGAGCTGTCGCACTGCTGCCAGAGGTAGGCGTAGCCGGTCGGGCTGTTCGTCCATTCCCCGTTGTGCTCGGTCAGTTCCTTGCCCTGCTGCGGTGTCCCCGTGATCGCCGGCACTTTCGTGTTCACGGGCACCGCCGGTTTGATCACGGCGGTGGGTTCGGAGGTGGCTGGAGTGCCCGCGCCCACCGCGTTGCTGGCCGTCTCTTCTACCTTGATCGTGTGGCCGACGTCACCAGCCGTTGGGACGTAGGTTTGATTCGTCGCGCCGGAGATCGACTTGCAGCCGTTCCCCGAGCTGTCGCACTGCAACCACTGATAGGCGTAGCTGGTCGGTTCGCCCTCCAGGTGCCGTTGGCTCGGTCAATTCCTTGCCCTGTTGGGAGGTCCCGGTGATCGTCGGCGGGGAGTTGTTGCTGGGTGAGCCCGGGAGCGTTTCGCCCGGGAGAACGAGACCCGTGGCGCTCGAGGTCGCGGAGGGGCTCGCGCCGCCGGCGTTGCGCGCCGTCTCTTCGACCCTGATCGTGTGCCCGACGTCAACGCCCACGGGCACGTAGGTCTGGCCCGTGGCGCCGGGGATCGGTAGGCAGCCGCCACCAAGGCCTTCGCACTGCAGCCACTGGTAGGTGAAGCTCGTCGGGCCGTTCGTCCAGGTCCCGTGGTGCTCTTCGAGCGGCTTGCCCTGCTGGGGGGTACCGGTGATCGTCGGTGGAGTGTTGTTCGCCGGCGGTAGCGGAATCACCGTCGTGGTGGCGTTTGAGGTTGCGGGGCTGCCTTCGCCCCCTTCGTTGCTGGCGATCTCTTCCACCCTGATCGTGTTGCCGACGTTACTCGCGAGGACCACGTAGGTCTGGCTCGTCGCTCCGGAGATCGCCGTGCAGTTGTTGCCCGAGCTGTCGCATTCCAGCCACTGGTAGGTGTAGCCGGTCGGTTCGTTGGTCCATTCGCCGTTTTCCTCGGTCAGCGTCTGGCCCTGCTGAGCGGTCCCCGAGATCATCGGCGGCTTGCTGTTCACCGGAGCTGGCGGGACGATGATCGGCGTTGGTTCGGAGGTCGCCGGACTGCTCGCCCCGCTTTCGTTGCTGGCGGTCTCCTGGACCTCGATCGTGTAGGTGACGTCACCCGCCGCCGGGATGTAGGTCTGGCTGGTAGCCCCTGCGATCGGCAGGCAGTTGATGCCCGAGCTGTCGCACTGCAGCCACTGGTAGGTGTAGCCGGTCGGTTCGCCGGTCCAGGTGCCGTTGTGCTCGGTCAGCGTCTGGCCCTGCTGCGCGGTACCCGTGACGGTGGGGGCGGTTACCACGGTCGGCACCCCAACTTGAACCTGGGCCGTTGCGGTTGAAGTCGCGGGCGCACTTGCGCCGGCAGCGTTTTTCGCCGTCTCTTCAACCCTGATCGTGTGGCCTAGGTCCCCTGCGACCGGCACATACGTCTGGCTCGTCGCGCCGGAGATCGTCGTGCAGTTACTGCCCGAGCTGTCGCACTGCAGCCACCGGTAGGCGTAGCTCGTCGGTTCATTGGCCCACGTCCCGTGGACCTCGGTCAAGGTCTGGCCCTGCTGGGCGGTCCCAGAGATCGTCGGCGCGGTGATGCCCGTCGGCGGGAAGATTTCCTTGTACGTCGCATACAGCGACGCCTGCTCTTTGTCGACGGTAACCGAGCCGAACGGATTGCTGGCGCCAGAGGTGTACGTGTTTACGTTGGAGTCGCGGGATCCGGCGACGCTGTCGTAGCGGAAGCCGGCGACGCCGGTGGCTGCGCCCGTGAGCGCGCCGATCCAGTAGTTACCGGCGGACAGCTTGACCGGCGAGGGGAAGACGAGGTCATACCACCCGGCGGCGTTTGTGCTTTTGAACGTCAGCTGTTCGGAGACCCCCAGCAGTGCGCCAGGCGCCGTGCCCGTGTCGGCGTAGATCACGCCCTTCATCACCTGCTGCCCCGAGGTCGTCGTTGGCGCGAGGTAGACGCTTAGCTTGCTGACTGCTGCGGCGGTCGGCAGCGCGTAGCGGTTGACCCGCTTGTGGTTGGACGAGAACTTGTCGGCGGAGGCGCCCACGGTCGTCTTGCCGAAGGTCGTGGACGGCTGCTGGACGACGGCCGTCTGACTGGAGCTGGCAGGACTCGAGGCGCCGCCAGGGTTCGTAGCTGTCACCGCGACGCGCAACGTCGAGCCGATGTCAGCGGTGCCGAGCGTGTAGGTCTGCTCCGTGGCGGCTGAGATCGGCGAGCAGTTGGCCCCTATCGTGTCGCAGCGCTGCCACTTGTACGTGAGCTGGTCGGGTTGTTGGTCCCACGTTCCGTGCTGGTCAGCGTCTGGCCCTGCACCGCAGCCCCGGTGATTTTCGGCGCTTTGGTGTTTTTCGGCGCTTCGGCTTTCACGATCGCGGAGGGGCCCGATGTCGCGCTGCCAGAGCCGCCTTCGTTGCTCGCGGTCTCTTCGACCCTGATCGTGTGGCCGACGTCACCGGCTGCGAGCATGTAGCTCTGGGCCGTTGCGCCTGAGATCGGCGTGCAGTTGTTGCCCGAGCTGTCGCACTGCTGCCACTTGTAGCTGTAGCCGGTCGGGCTGTTGGTCCCATTCGCCGTGGACCTCGGTCAGTTCTTTGCCCTGCTGGGAGGTGCCGGTGATGCTCGGGCAGTTTCGTGTTCTTCGGCGCCGCCGGTTTGACCACTCGCGGTCGGTTCGGAGGTCGCCAGCTGCCTGAGCCGCCCTCGTTGCTCGCGGTCTCTTCGACCCTGATCGTGTGGCCGACATCCCCGGCCACGGGCACGTAGGTCTGCGTTGTGGCGCCGGAGATCGCGGTGCAGGAGGTGCCCGAGCTGTTGCACTGCTGCCATTTGTAGGTGAAGCCGGTCGGGCTGTTGGTCCCATTCACCGTGGACCTCGGTCAGTTCTTTGCCCTGCTGCGCTGTCCCCGTGATCGTCGGCAGTTTTGTGTTCACGGGCACTGCCTGTTTGATCACGGCGGTCGGTTCGGAGGTCGCCGGCGTGCCTGGGCCGCCTTCGAGTTGCTCGCCGTCTCTTCGACCCGGATCGTGTGGCCGACGTCACCGGCGACCGGCATGTAGGTCTGCGTCGTGGCGCCGGAGATCGCGGCGCAGTTGTTGCCCGAGCTGTCGCACTGCTGCCACTTGTAGGTGTAGCCGGTCGGGTTATTGGTCCATTCGCCGTTGTGCTCGGTCAGTTCTTTGCCCTGCTGCGCGTGTCCCGGTAATCGTCGGCAGTTTCGTGTTCTCCGGCACGGCCGATTTGATCACCGCGGTCGGCTCGGAGATCGCCGGCGTGCCCGGGCCGCTTTCGTTGCTCGCCGTCTCTTCGACCCTGATCGTGTGCCCGACGTCCCCAGCGACTGGCGTGTAGGTCTGGCCCGTCGCGCCCGAGATCGGTAGGCAACCGCCGCCCAGGCTTTCGCACTGCAGCCACTTGTAGGTGTAGCCGGTCGGGCTGTTGGTCCATTCGCCGTTGTGCTCGGTCAGTTCTTCGCCCTGCTGCGGCTGTCCCCGTGATCGTCGGCAGTTTTGTGTTCACGGGCACTGCCTGTTTGACCACGGCGGTCGGTTCGGAGGTCGCCGGCGTCGCCTGGGCCGCCCGAGTTGCTCGCCGTCTCTTCGACGCGGATCGTGTGGCCGACGTCGCCGGCGACCGGGCATGTAGGCTCTGCGTCGTGGCCCCGGAGATCGGGGCGCAGTTGTTGCCCGAGCTGTCGCACTGCTGCCACTTGTATGTGAAGCCGGTCGGGTTGTTGGTCCATTCGCCGTTGTGCTCGGTCAGTTCTTTGCCCTGCTGGGCGGTGCCGGTGATGGTGGGCAGTTTGGTGTTCGTGGGCACGCCTCCCACGACTGTGGTCGGTTCGGAGGTCGCAGGCTTGCCCGCGCCGCCTTCGTTGCTCGCGGTCTCAACGACCCTGATCGTGTGGCCCACGTCTCCGGCCACGGGGACGTATTCCTGGGTCGTGGCGCCGGCGATCGTAGTGCAGCCGGTGCCGGAGCTGTTGCACTGCTGCCATTTATAAGCGAAGCTCGTCGGGCTGTTGGTCCATTCGCCGTTGTGCTCGGTCAGTTTTTCGCCCTGTTGCGGTGTCCCCGTGATCGTCGGCAGTTTCGTGTTCACGGGCACTGCCTGTTTGACCACGGCGGTCGGTTCGGACGTCGCCGGGGCGCTTGGGCCGGCCGAGTTGCTCGCCGTCTCCTGGACGCGGATCGTGTGGCCGACGTCGCCGGCGACCGGGATGTAGCTCTGCGTCGTGGCCCCGGAGATCGTGGTGCAGTTGGCGCCGGAGCTGTCGCACTGCTGCCAGAGGTATGTGAAGCCGGTCGGGTTGTTGGTCCATTCGCCGTTGTGCTCGGTCAGTTCTTTGCCCTGCTGGGCGGTGCCGGTGATCGTGGGCAGTTTGGTGTTCGTGGGCACGGCCTCCGACGACCGTGGTCGGTTCGGAGGTCGCCGGCGTGCCCGGGCCGCTTTCGTTGCTCGCGGTCTCTTCGACCCTGATCGTGTGGCCCGACGTCTCCGGCCACGGGCACGTATGTCCTGGGCCGTGGCGCCCGAGATCGTAGTGCAGCCGGTGCCCGGAGCTGTTGCACTGCTGCCATTTGTAAGTGAAGCCGTCGGGCTGTTGGTCCATTCGCCGTTGTGCTCGGTCAGTTTTTCGCCCTGTTGCGCGTGTCCCCGTGATCGTCGGCAGTTTCGTGTTCACGGGCACTGCCTGTTTGACCACGGCGGTCGGTTCGGACGTCGCCGGGGCGCTTGGGCCGGCCGAGTTGCTCGCCGTCTCCTGGACGCGGATCGTGTGGCCGACGTCGCCGGCGACTGGGATGTAGCTCTGCGTCGTGGCCCCGGAGATCGTGGCGCAGTTGGCGCCGGAGCTGTCGCACTGCTGCCAGAGGTATGTGAAGCCGGTCGGGTTGTTGGTCCATTCGCCGTTGTGCTCGGTCAGTTCTTTGCCCTGCTGGGCGGTGCCGGTGATCGTGGGCAGTTTGGTGTTCGTGGGCACGCCTCCCACGACTGTGGTCGGTTCGGAGGTCGCCGGCGTGCCCGGGCCGCTTTCGTTGCTCGCGGTCTCAACGACCCTGATCGTGTGGCCCACGTCTCCGGCCACGGGGACGTATTCCTGGGTCGTGGCGCCGGCGATCGTAGTGCAGCCGGTGCCGGAGCTGTTGCACTGCTGCCATTTATAAGCGAAGCTCGTCGGGCTGTTGGTCCATTCGCCGTTGTGCTCGGTCAGTTTTTCGCCCTGTTGCGGTGTCCCCGTGATCGTCGGCAGTTTCGTGTTCACGGGCACTGCCTGTTTGACCACGGCGGTCGGTTCGGACGTCGCCGGGGCGCTTGGGCCGGCCGAGTTGCTCGCCGTCTCCTGGACGCGGATCGTGTGGCCGACGTCGCCGGCGACTGGGATGTAGCTCTGCGTCGTGGCCCCGGAGATCGTGGTGCAGTTGGCGCCGGAGCTGTCGCACTGCTGCCAGAGGTATGTGAAGCCGGTCGGGTTGTTGGTCCATTCGCCGTTGTGCTCGGTCAGTTCTTTGCCCTGTTGGGCGGTGCCGGTGATGCTGGGCGCTGTCGAATTGACCGGCGGTGGCGTGTAGATGGCATACAGTGAGGTCTGCTTGTTGTCGACCGTCGGCGTGCCGAAGGGGTTGGACGCTCCGGACGTGTAGGTGTTTTCGTTGAAGTCGCGGGCGTTGGTGACGGTGCTGTATCGGAAAGCGGCGACGTTGGCGGCGGTTCCTGTCATCGCACCGATCCAGTAGTTGCCGGCGGCGAGTTTCACGGGCGAGGAGAAGACGAGCGAATACCAGCCGGCGGTTTCCGTGCTTTTGAACGTCAACTGTTCGGATGCGGCGATCAGCGCGCCGGGGGCGGTGCCGGTGTCGGCGTAGATCACGCCCTTCACCAGCTGCGATCCCGAGGTCGCGGTCGGCGCCAGGTAGACGTTGAGCTTGCTGACCGCTCCAGGGGTGGAAAGCGCGTACCGGCTTACCCGCTTTTTGTTCGCCGCCAGGGCTTCCTGGGAAGCCCCCACGCTCCCCTTCCCGAACGTCGGTGTAACGACCGCGGTGGCGATCGAAGCTGCCGGGCTGCTCGAGCCGCCGGCGTCTTTCGCTGTCTCTTCGACCTTGATCGTGTGCCCGACGTCGCCGGCTGCCGGCGCATAGGTCTGGGCGGTGGCGCCCGAGATTGGAGCGCAGCTGGCGCCTGAGCTGTTGCATTGCAGCCACTGGTAGGCGTAGCTCGCCGGGACGGGGGTCCAGGTGCCGTGGACCTCGGTCAGGCTCACGCCCTGTTCGGGCGAGCCCGTGATCGTCGGCGGCGTTTTGTTGACCGGGAGCGCTTCCGTACATCCCGGCATCGCCTTGCACACGTCGAGGCGCCCGCCGGTGATGACTTTGCCTTCGAACGAGGGCAGTTTGTCAACGTTGTTGAGGATGTCCGCCTTCAGTTCGGTCGTCGTGAAGGTCGGTTTGACCGAGAGGATCAGCGCCGCTGCGCCCGCCACCTGCGGAGAGGCCATCGAACCGCCGCTTAGGTAGCCGTATTTGCCTTCGCGCAACGTCGAGTAGATGCTCGTGCCCGGTGCGGCGAGATCGACGGTTTTTGGTCCGTAGCTCGCCCAGCTGGGAAGTTCGTCCTTGTTGTTGCTCGCCGCGACGCAGATCTCCGTCGGCTTGTCGTACTTGCAGGGGTAGCGTTCAACTTCGTCGTTGTTTTTGCCGGTGTTGCCGGCCGCCGTTACGAACAGGATGTTGTTGGCGCCGAGTGTTTCGATCGCGTTTTCGAGCTGTGTCGAGCCGGTGTTTCCTTCGATGACGTCCGAGTCGTTGACCACGCGGACGTTCACGCCTTCCTGCTTGGCCCCAACCAGCCACAGCAGCGCCTTGACGAGGTCGCTGGTCGGGCTCAGTGTTCCCCCGTTGTTCAGCCACCTGACCGGCAGGATCGTGGTCTGCCAGTTCATCCCCGCGACGCCGACGCCGTTGTTGCCTTCCGCACCCATGATTCCCGCGACGTGGGTGCCGTGACCGCCGTAGCTGGTGTCTTCGTCCATCGGATTACAGGTTTCGTTCAGCACGTTGTAGCCGTGCGTCCCCGCCGCGCATATATGTTCTTTTTTTTTCGTTTTCGCCGATCCCGCCCGGGTTGGACCAGATGTTGGCTTTGAGGTCCGGATGGGTGTAGTCGACGCCCGTGTCGACCTCGCCAATCACGATCGAGCGGCTGCCGGTGCTCACGCCCCAGGCCGCGTTTGCGTGGTCTTCGGCCCCCGGCGTGCCTTTTTCTTCCGCGCCGAGTTCCTCGTTTCCGTTCTGGAACCTGATCAGCTGCCCAGTGTTTTCATCGCCCCATTGCAGGGGGTAGGATGGATCGTTCGGCGTTGCGCTGGCTCGCTCGAGATAGTTCGGCTCCGCATAGGCGACGCCCGGGTCGCGTCGCAGCCGGTCAACGGCGGAGAACACCTGCCCATCGGGGACCCGCAGCTCAAACGGCGCCAGGTATTCGGCGCCGGTGACCCGTCCGTGGCCGACCGGTTTGATGACCGGTCCCAGGCGTTTTGCGCCCAAGGCGCCCGCCGCGTGCTCGATCGCGTGGCGCTGCGCGGCCGAGACGCCCGAGTGGAAGCCGACGAGTACCGACCCCGCGAGGTAGGGGCCCTTGGGCGAGAACCTGGTCGACGGCGGGTAGACCGTGCGGACAGTCCCCGCGGAGCCCGGGCTGCTCGCCAGCGACCCGGTGGCGACGGTGGCACCCGGTAGGCTCACGGCGGCGCGCGCGGTCGAATGAGCACCCCCGCCGCGCGCGAGTACTCCAGCGAGCGCAAGCGCCGCCGCGAGTACGACGATCACCGCCGTCGCGATCCTCCGGGAACGCTGTGTTCCCCCCTCGCTTCCATGCGCCATGCCCGGCTCTTCCTCCAATATCTGCTGTCTCGTCGTCCTCGATCACCGCTCGCCCTATTCCCGAGCGGCCCCGCCAGAGGAACATTCTACGGGAAAAAAACCTCCATGGATCAACTTGTTTTCGCCGAGTATGCGCGACTCTAGCCCGGCGTGTAGGTGGCGTACAGCGACGCTGGCCGGGCCCGAGTTGCCGGCGGAGTTCGAGGCGGTCACCGCGACGCGCATGGTGAACCCCACGTCGGAGGAACCGCGTGCGTAGGTCTGAGCGGTCGCGCCGGAGACGGGCGAGCAGCTCGCTCCGGTCGCGTTGCAGCGCTGCCACTGGTCGGCGAAGCTCGAGGGGCTTTCTGACCATGAGCCTGAGGTAGAGGTTAAGGTCTGGCCCGTTTGCGCGGTCCCCGAGATGCTCGGCGACCCCGTGTTCACCGGCGCAGCGACTTGTGGCGGGGTTGGCGTGTACGTCGCGTAGATCGACGCTTGCTCGGAGTCCTTGGTGGCCGACCCGAACGGGGTCGACGGCCCGCTGGCGAATGTGTTCGCGTTGTACGCGCGGCTGCCCGCGACGCCGTCATACGCCTTCGCTCGTCGTGACCCTGGTCCGCATCCTTGCGCACTCATGCGACGGCTCCTCATCCTCCAGATTCGTCGCGACGCGACGCTGCTCGCAATCCGTTGCAATGCAGGCCCGGGAGTCTAGGGAATGGACCTTGAACAATCAAGCCGCTTTCTCGCCCCATGGTCGACCAACGAGCGGACGTTGCTGCGCTTGCCCGCGTGGGCGTTCTGCCCGCGTCCGCGGTCGGGCTTCCGTAGTCGCCACAGGTAGTGTTCCGGCCGTGACGGCCGGAGCCGACAGCTCGATCTCCGCGCGGTATCTCGCCCAGATCGGAGTCCGCGACACGCCGCGGGCCACGTGCCCGTTCGATCCGGGAGGCACGCCTGCGGCGCTCGAGGGCCACATGGAGCAGAGCGGCCATCTCATCGGGACCGTGAAGATCTCGATGGCCTGCTGGATGGTGGCCGCGGAGGCCGCGAGTCGCCGCAAGATCCAGGCGGTGACCCGGCTGGGGATCCCCGCGGTCGCCGGAGGCGGTCCGTTTGAGACAGCCGTCGCGCAGCGAGCGCTCCCGGCCTACCTCGACCTTTGCGCGGATATGGGCTTGACACGGATCGAGTGCGGTGAAGGCTTCACCGAGCTGCGCGACGCTCCCACCGACATCGTCCGCCAGGCGGGCGAGCGTGGGCTGGAGGTCGAGTTCGAGCTGGGAGAGAAGCACAGCGGACGCTTCACCGACGATCAGACCGACGAGCTGATCGCAACAGGGCAGCGTTGGCTGCAGGCCGGCGCCGTGCGACTCGTGGTGGAGGCCAGGGAGAGCGCCGAGGACGTCGGGCTGTTCTCGACCCCAGGCGAGTTCGACGGCCGCCAGGCCGATCGGCTGGCGGAGGCGTTCGGCCTGGAGCAGCTGCTGTTCGAGGCGCCCAACAAGGCAAGTCAGTTCGCGCTGATCGACCACTTCGGGCCAGAGGTCCAGCTTGGGAACGTGCGACTGGAGGAGGTGCTTCGAGTCGAGATCTACAGGCGCGGGTTGCATTCGGATGCCTTCGGCCGGAGCAATCTCCGACCCACCCCACCCGCCGGCGAGAGCACCTGAGCGGCGTTCATCTCGATGCCCGAGGTAGCCATCGACTGCTTTCACGAGCACCTTGCTCCGGTCGCCGCGGACACGGCGATCGTCGCTGTGGATGTGATTCGCGCGACCACGACCGCCGTGACGGCCGCCGCGATCGGCTGGCGCGTCTATCCCGCGGGCTCGATCGAGGCGTCGGTCAGGCTCGCCGCCGATCTCGACCGCCCGATCCTCGCCGGAGAGCTCGGCGGGGTGCAGCCGTACGGCTTCGACCTGCAGAACAGCCCGACGCAGATCGGCGATCTGGAGGAGGCCGCCCGCCCGATCATCCTGCTGTCAACCTCCGGTACCCGCCTGATCGCCGAGGCGGTCCGTCACGGGGTGACCTACGTCTGCTGCCTGCGCAACGCCGACGCACAGGCGGCGTACCTCGCGGGACGGTCCCGGGATGTGCTGATCCTGGGCGCTGACAGCAGGGGCGAATTCCGGGAGGAGGACCAACTATGCGCCGCGCGCGTCGCGCGCGCTCTGGTGCGAGCCGGCTACGGAGTGGCCGACACCTCGACGGAGGATGTGATCGAGCGCTTCGGCGATGCCCCGGACGACGCGTTCCTGGACGGCCGAAGCGCGAAGTACCTGCGCGACACCGGGCAGGAGCGCGACCTCGCATTCGTGCTGGAGCACGTCAACGATCTCGACGCCGTGTTCGTCATCGATCAGGGCGAGGTTTGCGCGGCAGCCGAGACTTGACCTCGCGCGCTGGCGGGCGCCGGCCGAGCGCCATTCAGGCGTGTCGGATCAGCGTCGCCTGATTCGAACGGCGATTTGATCCCTGATCAGGTGTGGCCACAGCGCCAGGAAGGGAAGCGGGTCGTCGAGCGCGAACCACGCGGCCTCGCGTACGCCGCGAAACGACCGCGCCCACGCGCCAAGCGTGATGTCACCGCGGCGGGCGTAGACGAGCGAGGACGTCGCATCCAGCGGCTCGACGAGCCAGCGACGGCCGTCGGGTGAGCTGGTCGACGGCACTTCCCTGTCGGTGAGATCGAGGTGCAGCGCCCGCAATACGTCCACGCCGCCCTCGCCTACGAACAGCCGGAAGGTGCCGCCGATGCGAGGGTTGACGTCCAGCAGCTTGTACTGGCCGTCGCGTTGATCGAAGCGATAACCGATGTCGAGGATGCCCCGATAGCCGATCGCCTGCATGAAACGGACGGTGGTCTCGTGGACAGTCGGATTCGGCAGGCAGACGCCCAACGTGGTCGCGCCGGTGTAAGGAGGGGACTGCCGGATCTTCTTGCCGGTGAACCCAACCTTGCACTCCGAGCTCTCGTCGAAATAGCCGTTGAACATCCACACGGTCTCGGGCGTTCCCGGAATGTATTCCTGAAGCATCAGATTGCTCAGACCGGGCGCCTCCATGAGCCTGTATGCGTCGGTCAACTCCTCGCGGTTCGCCGCGATCATGACCCTCGGCGCGGCGGGCGGTGCGTCGCCGGCATTGATGCACTTGACCACGATCGGGAATGCGGCGTGCTCCGCGTGCTCGAGCACGTCCGACTCGCTCTGCGGGAAAACCGACAGCGGCGTGGGAACGTCATGCGCCGCGCACAATTCATACATCCCGCGCTTGCTCGACAGCGCCGCAGCGAGTCCCGCGGGCTGGCGCGGGAGCAAGAAGTCGCGTTCGAGCACCCCGGCGTGATCGTCGACGAACACACTTCCTGAATCGTCGACAGGGATGAGGATCGCTCGACCGAGCTCCTGGCTTAGCGCGCGCAGGACTTCGAGGGTCTCATCCACCGGTGCGCTCTCGGAAATCACCCGCCAGCTACGGATATAGCGCGACGCGGATGCCGGCGCCCGGCGCTCGAGCCCGAGGCGATGCACCGGAACGCCGAGTCGACCGGCGCTGCGGGCGATTCCGAGAACACCATGATGAAACACGCCACGGCTCAACCCGAGCATCACGATCGGCGTCCTCACGTCGAGCGCACCCGACAGTGCGCGGTCGTTACGTGTCATTCCGAGCCCCGACTGCAAGCTGGACTTCGGGTCGACGGGGCCTTCGGTACACTCGCTTGCAAGCGGCTGGATCGCGCTTCATTCAGCTCGGCTCCGGCGTCGAGCAGAGTCGTGGACGACCGCCTGGATTTGCTAGCTGGGTACCGAGTGTGTGATGAGTCATCGCAATAGTGAAAATGACACTGAGCATTCGCTGCAAGGTGACCGTCAGCCAGCCGCTGTCCAAGAGCACGTCAACGCGCATTTCGACTCCTCGGCGTCGTACTGGGACGGAGTCTATCGTGGCGACACCCTGCAAGGACTTATCTACCAGCAACGCCAAGCTGCGGTGTTGGGCTGCGTAGACGCCGCGAAACTCCCGGCCGCTGCCCCGGTGCTCGAGATCGGGTGCGGCGCCGGGCATCTCACCATTCGACTCGCCGAACGGGAGCTGGAGGTGGAGGCGATCGACGCGAGCCCGGCGATGGTGGAGGCTGCCGCGAACCAGGCGCTCGAGGCAGGCCTGGGCGAGCGGGTGAACGTCGCGGTGGCCGATGTTCACGCGCTCCCGTTCGAGTCCAGTCACTTCGATCTGATCGTCGCCGTCGGAGTGATTCCTTGGCTTCACTCACCGCAGACCGCCGTGGCCGAGATGGCGCGCGTCCTGCGCCCCGGTGGTCAACTCGTCGTCACGGCCGACAACCGCGCGCGCTTGTCCTCGTTCACCGATCCCCGGGCGATGCTCGCCCTGTCGCCGCTGAAGCGCGCGCAGGTCGCGCTGCGACGCCGCCGCGGGCTAGCAACTTCGCGCCTGGACTATCCGCGCCAGATCGACCGGCTGCTGCGAGGAAGCGGATTGAATCCACTGTCCCGACGAACTATCGGCTTCGGGCCTCTGTCTTTCCTCGGCCGGTCGCTGTTTGGCGAGCGCAAGAACATGCGCCTCAACGACCGGTTGCAGGGCCTTGCAGATCGAGGCGTACCGGGACTGAAGTGGACGGGTTGGCACTACGTCGTGCGCGCGGCGAAGCCCTGAGATCCTTCAGCGAATCGGAGCAGCCGCCGACCAGCCTCAGCTCCACTCCGGCGCCGCGTCCTCGAACGCCGCGATGCGACGCAGGCGGGGTTTGGGCGGCAACTGCTCGCCCGCCAGAATCGCCGCCGGCGCAAGGCGAGTGAGCCACTCCAATTGACTCTCGAGCCCCGGAATCTCGCGCGTGGCATCGTCGAGTGCATCGCCTAGGCCGGGCGGCCGGCGCATCGGGTCATGGCAGTCGGACGCCACGTCGTGCACGAGTTCCTCACGCAGCATCTCCAGGGTGAACTGCCGCACGTGCTCGCCGAACTGGCCCCGTAGCGATCCCGCCGTGACCGAGCACAGCAAACCGGCTTCCACCAGCCGGATGAGGCGCTCCGGCTCACTCTGAAACAGCGGCGAGCGCTCGGGGTGAGCCAGCAGGATCGGCTGGCCGCGGGCATGGATGCTCAGCATGAGCACATCGAAATCCCCGGCCGAGGGACTGAGCGGACTCTCCAGCAGCAGATACGGCCCGTCGCCGAGCCGCACCGCGTCGAGCTCATCGCGATCGAGATCTGCCAGTCGCGCGAGGTCGATCTCCCCGCCGGATCGAATCTCGAGGTCGATGCCCTCGCTGGCGAGCTCGCGCGCGAGCAGCCCGGCGCGGCGGGGAACGTCGATCGGATCGACGTTCCAGTGATGGTCGATGTGGGGTGTCGCCACGAGCGTACGGGTCCTCGACGCCGCCGCCGCGCTCGCGGTCGCAAGCGCGATTTGCATGCTCGGCGGTCCGTCGTCTACGCCGGGCAGCACGTGAGAGTGCAGGTCGATCACAGCGGTTGAGCGGCGCCCCGTGCGCCGCGGCGTGGGAGCATCGGGCTCGTTCGGTGTCGATCCATATGTGAGCCCACGATACTCTTGCGCTGTGCGTACCGTGGCGGCGATCTGGGCGGCGGCCCTGCTTGCCGGGGCGCTCGGCCAAACCGTGGTGTCGGACGCGAGCGGCGGAGCGCCGGTCTCACCCCTTGCGCCTGCCGGCCCGTCTTAACCCCTGCGGCAGCGACGACGGGATCCGCAGCGGTCCATCACTACGAGTACGTCTTCGATGACGGCAGCGTCTCGGTTTACGACATGGACCAGGGGCAGGCGCTGGTGCAAACCATCAGCCTGCCGCAGACCGCGATCGGGATCAGGGGCGTGACTGTTGCGCCGGCCACGCACCTGCTGTTCATCTCCTACGGCGGCGACGGCGGCGCAACTGGCAACGGCTCGGTGCTGGCCTATGACCTGGTGAGCGAAAAAATCCTCTGGCAGGTCAAAGTGAGCACGGGGGTGGACTCCGGCGAGGTCAGCCCTGACGGAAAACGCCTGTACATGCCGACAGGTGAGAACAGCTCCAGCGGCATATGGAACATCCTCGACACCAGCAACGGCGCGGTGATTGGGACGATCCAGGGGGGCCCCGGCGCTCACAACACGATCGCCTCGGGCGATGGGCGCTACGTCTACCTCGGAGGACGCAACCACAACTTCCTGGACGTCTACGACACGACGTCCGGCAATGTCCGGGAAGTTGGTCCGCTCGTCAATGGCGTGCGACCGTTCACCGTCAACGGCTCGAACACTCTCGCCTTCACAACGGCGACCGAATTTGACGGCTTCCAGGTCTCCTCTGTCACTAGCGGCAAAGTCCTCTTCAATATCTCCTTCGGGGCGATCCCCGAAGGCTTCCCCTTCACCACGGCGAGTCACGGCATCTCGCTCTCGCCGGATGAGAAGCAGCTTTATGTAATCGATGCCGTGCACAAAGAGGTACAGGTCTACGACGTATCCAGGGTCTTCCAAGGTGTTGCGCCGTTCCAGCTCGGGGTCATCCCCACGTCCGGGCTCAGCGGCACAGAGAGCCCATGCGGGTATGACTGTGGACGAGACGGGTGGCTGCAGCACTCCCTCGATGGCCGCTTCGTGTATGTCGGTGACTCCGGCGAGGTGATCGACACGGCGACCCGCACCGTCCTCACCACTCTGGCGACGCTTGCCAACACGCGGAAGTCCTTGGAGATCGACTGGGCCGGCGGCGTGCCGGTTGCCACCAGCGGGCGTTCGGGTGTGGGGTATGTGACCGAAGCCCCCGGCCAGACCCCAGCCGGAGGGCTGCTCCCGACGTCATCAGCCGGAACCTTCGGCAGCCTAGGCGGCGGCCGAGGACCGGCCATCATCCGGGGCCTGAGAATCTTGCCCAAGGCCTTCCGCGCCGCTCGCAGCGCCTCGAGGAACCGCCATGGCGCTGACTCCGGCGGAGCCACGGTTCGGTACAGCGATTCCCAGCCGGCAACGACGAGCTTCATCGTGTTGGCGCCGCGACCGGGCATCAGGACGGCGAAACGCGGATGCGGCAAGCCCGCTCGCGGATCCCGCGTCCCTCGCGCCAGGCGCTGCACACGCTACGTGACAATGGGCGGCTTCGCGCACCGCGACCGGCAGGGGCACAACAGCTTGCGGCTGGCCGGATGGGTCGACGGGAGATGGCTCGTTCCGGGGCAGTATCGGCTTGTGGCGATTCCGGCGTTCGACGGGCGCGTCGGCGCTCGGAGCATCGCCGCCTTCCGGATCCTGCGCTGAGAGCGGATATGACCGCCGAGCGCTGAGCGCCGAGAGCGAGCGCCGGCCGCAGGCACCCGCCGCGGCGCGCGAGGGGCTAGGCTCGCCGTCATGCGCACGCTTGTCACCGGGGCCAGCGGCTTTATCGGTCGAACGCTCTGTGCGCAGCTGATCGAGCGGGGTCACGAGGTCGTCGCGCTTGTGCGCCGTCCGGGCTCGGAGCCGGCCGGGACGCGAGCGGTCGGAGGCGAGCTGAGCGATGCGCAGCGGCTGACCGACGTGTTGGCAGGCGAGCGCCCCGACTGCGTGGTCCATCTCGCCGCCGAGATCGCCTCCCAGCGCAGCGAGCGAAAGATTCACGAGGTGAACGTGCGCGGCGTCGAGCGACTCCTCGACGCGTGCCTCCTCGTCGCCGGCGCCGTGCCGGCCAACGGCCCGCGCTTTGTGTTCGCCTCGACCGTCGTCACGGGTGACGCGCGCGGAGCGCTGCTGACCGAGGAGACGGCTCTGCCCGTACAGACGCCCTACGGGCGCTCCAAGCAGGAAGGCGAGCGCCTCGTCCTTCAGTCGGGGCTGCCGGCGGCGGTGATCCGTCCGTCGCACGTCTATGGCCCGGGTGGCTGGTACGCCGAGGAGCTCGTCGCGCGGCTGCGCCAGCCGGGTCGCTTCGCGGTGATCGGGCGCGGGGAGAACCTGTGGGACGTCGTGCACGTCGACGACGTCGCCGGTGCGCTGGTGCTCGCAGCCGAGCAGGCGCCGCAGCGGGTCGATCTATCACGTCGTCGACGACGAGCCGATCACGTTCTACGACTTCATGGCGCTCACGGCCCGAGCACTCGGGGTCGGCGCGCCCCGGCGGATTCCGGCTGCGCTCGCGCGCATCGCGGCCGGGCGCAACGCCGTCGCGGCCGCCGTCCGCTCTGCCCGCTCCTCCAACGTGAAGATCAAGCGGGAGATGGGGTGGCAGCCTCGGTTTCCGACCGCGCCCGAGGGCGTCGCCGACGCGGTTGCGCGGCTGGCCACGGCGTAGCCTCGCGTCGGACATCGCTCGCCGTTTCAGCCCGACCCTCGAGCCGTCGCGATCACGATCTCAGGCTGAACGCCTGCTGTGCCTGATCAGCCACGTGACGGGCGATCGCGAGCGACGCGGTCGCCGCCGGCGACGGGGCGTTGCGCACGTGCAGCGCTCGCTCGGTGCGCGAGAACAGGAAGTCGTCGAGTAGTTCCCCGTTGCGGCCCAGCGCTTGCGCCCGGACGCCGGCGAACGCGGGCTCCACATCGACAGTCTGAAGCTCGGGCACGTATCGGGTGGCGGCGCGCACGAACGCCGAACGCAGCGCGGCGCGCTTCAACTCGCTCACGCCGGTGGGCCACCAGCGCCGGAGCATCCGCCAGGTGCCCGGCCATGCGAGCGTATCGAGCACGTCCGCGCGGCGCGCCTTGAAAGGGCTGTAGGCGTCGCGGGCCGCGGCGATCAGCGCCGTCGGCCCGATCAGCACTTCGCCGTCGATGCTCCGCGTCAGGTGCAGGCCAAGAAAGGGCAGCGATGGATCTGGAACCGGATAGATCAGCGAGCGCACGAGATGCCGGCGCTCGGCCTTTAATCGCAGGTAGGCGCCGCGGAAGGGGACGATGCGCGGATCGGGATCGGCCCCCGCGGCTACGGCCAGCCGATCGGCCCATGCACCGGCGCAGAAGATCGCGTGGCCGGCCTCGATCGTCCCGCGCCCGTGGGCCAGGCGAAGCGAGCGCGCCGCCACGTCCACGCGCTCGACCCCGCAGCCGGTCGCGACCACGCCGCCGGCTGCGAGCACGTCGTCGGCGTATGCGCGCGCGACCGCGCGGAAGTCCACGACGCCCGTGCCCGGGGAGTGCAGCGCCGCAATCGCGCGTGCATGGGGCTCGATCCGCTCGAGCCCGGTCGCGTCGATCCGCCGCAGGCCCGGGACGCCGTTGGCCCGGCCTCGGCGTTCGAGCTCCTCCAGATGGTCGAGCTCGGCGGGCTCGGTGGCGAGGATCACCTTTCCGCATCGCTCGCTAGCGATCGCGCGGCGCTCGCAGTATTCGTACAGCTCGCGTGCGCCCTCCACGCAGAGACGCGCCTTCAGCGAGCCTGGCTCGTAGTAAATCCCGGCGTGGATGACCCCGGAGCTGTGGCCGGTCTGATGCTCGCCGACGGCGGTCTCGCGCTCGAGCACGCAGACCGAGCTTTTCGGATTGCGCCGGATAAGCTCACGAGCCACGGCGAGTCCGACGATTCCGCCTCCGACGACCGCGAGGTCGCAGGTGTCGGGCGGCCGCTGCCCGCCGGGGTTGGGCGAGGACACCGGCGCCACGCGCGCTAGCGCACGACCGCTCCCGGACCGCCCGGCGCGGTGGCGGCCGCGGCATCCAGGAGTCCGGCGCCATACAGGCGTTCATCGCCGGCACCGCCAAGCTTGCGCGCGGTTGCCCGCAGGCGCGCGATGATCTGCGCCGGCGTCGGGCGCCGGCCGAGCACGCCGCTCGCGATCACCAGGGCGGCCGCCGCCGCGACGTGCGGAGCGGCCATTGACGTGCCTTCGTAGCCGGCGGGCAGGCCGAAGCGTCGCGGCGAGGATCCGTCGAATGTGACCTGATAGATGTCCCGGCCGGCGGGCAGCTCAGGGTGGCAGTTCGGGTCGCCGGGGAGGCTCGCGTCGGCGCCTCCGCCGGGCGCAGTCAGGGTGAGCCCGCTGCCGTCGTTTGAGTAGTCGGCCAGGCAGCCGTGTTCGGTCGTGGCACCGACGGCGATCACGTCGGGAGCGCGCGCAGGGTAGGCGATCGCGGTGTGGGCCTCGTTTCCGGCGGCGGCGACGACGAGCACGCCGCGCCGGCGCGCGTAGCGCAGCGCTTCGATCAGCTCGGGGATGTCCGACGCGGTCACGTTGCTGGAGAACTCGAGACTGAGATTGATCACTCGAGCACCATGGTTGACCGCGTAGCGCACGCCTTCGGCGATCGTCGAGGCTTCGCCTTCGCCCACGGTGTCCAGCACCCTGACCGGCATGATCCGGGCGCCGTAGGCGAGGCCGGTGAGGCCGTAGAGATTGTTCGTGGTCTCGGCGATCGTCCCGGCCACGAAGGTCCCGTGGCCATTGCGGTCGTTCGCGAAGGGCGTGTTCGCGATGAAGTCATGGCCGCCGACGAAGGTGGTTGGCGAGAAGTCCGGCGAGCGCACGAACGCGCCGCGGTTGGCATATGCGACGCCTGTGTCGAGCACGGCCACGATCACGCCGCGGCCGCCCGGAGCGCCGACGGCAGCGACATTTGCCCACGCTTCCGGTGCGCGGACACCGAACGTCCCGGCGAAGTTCCACTGCGACTGCTGCCACCCGCCGGGTTCGGTGCTGGCGCCGCGGTCGTTGGGGATGAAGCTGCCGGCGGCGTGGGCGCGGTAATCGGGCACGGCCCAGACGACGTCCCGGCGCCGGCGCAGCCTGGCAAGCGCGGAGCCGACGCTGACGCCCGGCCTCAGACGGAGCAGCCTCGTGTGCGGCGCTAGCACGACCTGATCGATCCCGCCCGCGGCGCGTGCCGTGACGGCACGGACGCGTGTCGGGGTGGCGCCGGCGTACTTGACGAGCACCCGCGTCGGCGAGTAAGGAGTCGGTTCGGCGCGGGCTACCGATGTGGGGATCGCCACGATCGCGACACCGAGCACGAGGAGAATCGGCATGCGCCTCCGCGAGCGGTCGTGGGATCGGATGTCGCCTCGTTTGACCATTGTCTTTCGGTAATGATGATGTGCCGAGCCGGTATTGGCGGCAGGCAACTGTCGCAGACACTTCGGGCGAGGCCCATGCGCGAGCGCTTTTTCCCACGCGACGACCACTTCATGCGCCTCGCCCTGCGCGAGGCCGAGCGCGCGCCGCCGCACGAGGACGTGCCGATCGGCGCGGTCCTCGTGAGCGAGGGCGAGGTGGCCGCGGCCGCACACAACGAGCGCGAGTTGCGCCAGGATCCGACCGCCCACGCGGAGATCATCGCGCTGCGCGAGGCCGCCCGACGGGCCGGCAGCTGGCGACTGCTCGACGCAGCGATCTACGTAACGCTCGAGCCCTGCGCGATGTGCGCCGGCGCGATCGTCCTCGCGCGCGTTGCCCGGGTCGTCTACGGCGCGAGCGACCCCAAGGCGGGGGCATGCGGAAGCGTGCTGGATGTGCTCTCGGAGCCGCGCCTCAACCATCGCCCTGATGTCGCCGGAGGCTTGCTCGCGGACGACTGCGGAGCGCTGTTGAGCGGGTTCTTCGCGTCGCGGCGGTAACGACCGGCTCGGCGCCGCGGCCCAGCGTTCTGGGGCGGCGAGCGTCGAGGCTCAGCCGCCAGATGATCTAGCCTTGGACGCGTCGCCCAGGAGGGGTGGCAGAGCGGTTGAATGCGGCGGTCTCGAAAACCGTTTCGGGGGAGATTCCTCCGACGAGGGTTCGAATCCCTCCCCCTCCGTAATAGAGCCAAATCTAGCCTGTTTGCAGGCATAAGGATGCACCGACGATCCACAACGCGCCTCGCGTCGCCGCGTCAACGAACGTCAACCAACGCCCCTTTTTCGAAAGTTCATTCCCCCAGCCATTCCCCCGAGGATGCATTTGGCGACGTTCGCCCGCCCCTAGGCTTGGCTTTCCGACCACCTCGTCCGACGGCTTCGAACCGCATCGACAATGGGTAGATAGATTCTCTGCGCCTCGCGGTGCGAAAACGGCGTAGTCCGCCCAGAGGCCCCAGGTTGTGGTCCAGGCGGTCGGGGTTCCAGTCCCCTCGCTCACCCCTCTAAATGGCCTGCAAATGGCCAGGTTTAGCGTGTTGATCGGCCACACCGCCGGCATTCTGGGGATCAATTGGGGATCAATTTCTCCGCGTTCCGTCCCGGAGGGAGCAAGTACGAAGTCCGAGTAGGCGAGCTCGAGGCCGCCTGCGGCCTTGTAGTCAGGAGACCCATCTCGGGGCAAGCCCAGTCTGGGGCATGGCATTTCGCAGCCTGTTCGCCCCAGATCTCACGCCAGCGCCTTCCTCGCCATAAGAGGGCTTACCGAGTTGCTACCGCGCCCGCTCGAGATCACTGAGCCCGTCCCCAGGTGTTGCTAGACTGCAACACCTACTCGCATTTGCAATCGACCCCAGGGAGGTCCAGTGACCGACCAAGCATCCAAGAAACCCATCAGGATCCACGTCGACAGGGTGCCGTACGACGTGCCCGAGCATGAGCTCACCGGCGCCCAGATCCGCGATCTACCAACGCCACCGATCGCTGCGGACTTTGACCTCTGGCAAGAGGAGCGAGGCGACGTCGAGGACCACCTCATCCCGCCGACCAGAACGGTAGAGCTGAGAGAGGACATGCACTTCTACTCCGCGCCCTCCACGATCAATCCCGGGCGATGCTGGTAGAAGACGACGTTGCATTTCTCGAAGTCGAAGGGCTGGCGCTATGAGGTCAAGTCCGACGGCCAGTTCGTCTTCCTCGTGATCCGCGAATATCCCCTGCCGACAGGGTATATACCGGTTTGCGCCGATCTACTCCTGCGCCTGCCCCAGGGGTTCCCGGACGCCGCTCCGGACATGTTCTGGTTCTGCCCGGATGTCTCCTACGCGAATGGCGGCGTGCCGCCCGCGACCGGCGATCGTTTCGAACATGACGGACGCATCTGGCAGCGCTGGTCACGCCACCTTGCAACGGCCTGGCGCCCTGGGATCGACAACCTCCAGACCTATCTGCGCCTGATCCGCACTGACCTGGCCGGGGCCGTCACGGCAAGGGCCGCATGAAGCAAGCAACGATCGCGTTCTCCGAAGGGGCGTGGCAGCACATACTCGGCATGCTCGATGAGCCGCGCGAGACTGCAGCAATCCTGCTCGCCGGCCAAGCCGACACGGGTGAGGCCATAACGCTGACTGTGAACCAGGTCATTCCGATGCCCGAGGAGTCTTACGAACTTCAAACCAGCCGTGAGCTCCGGATCGCCTCCTCCGGTTGGATGCCCGCCCTCCGTGCCGCCGCCGATAGCGGCTGGGTAGCCATTTTCTTCCACACCCATCCCAGTTCGAGCGCCGCCCCGTCCGCTCTCGACCTCGAAGTCGATGAAAAGCTCGCGCCATCGTTCTGGACGCGACTTGGGACTCCGCTCTACGCGAGCCTGGTCGTGGCCGGCACGCCTGACGCCGCGACCTTCACCGGCACGCTCATCCAGCATGCTGGTGAGACTGTACCGATCAGCCGGCTGCGTGTAGTCGGGCGCCGCTTCCGGGTTCAGGCTGCCCAGGACGACCTAAACGATCTCGCTTCGCTCGATATCTACGACCGCCAGGTGCGGGCATTTGGTGCTGACGGGCAGCGCGTACTCGCACTTCTTCACGTGGGCGTCGTCGGAGCGGGGGGGACAGGCTCAGCAGTCCTTGAGGAGCTTGGTCGTCTTGGCATTGGCACGCTCACGCTCGTTGACGATGACATTGTTACCGACACCAACGTGACCCGGATTCATGCTTCGACCCTTCATGACGTTGGTCGCTCAAAGGTTGAGGTCGCTCGCGACCAGCTCGCTGCGATCGGCCTTGGGACGCAGCTTCACGCGGTCAACGGAAATATCGCACGCTGGGAGGTAGCCAAGCAACTGCGCGACTGCGACCTCCTCTTCGGATGCACGGACGACCACGCTGGCCGCGGGATTCTCTCGCGCCTCGCCTACTGGTATCTCATTCCAGTCATCGACATGGGCGTCCTGATCGCCTCCACCGGGACCGAGATAAGGGGGATCTTCGGACGACTCACGACTGCAACGCCAAGCGAGCCGTGTCTGCTCTGTCGCGGAGAGTTTGATCCGGCGAGGGCGCGTGAAGAACAGTACTCCGGCACCGAGCGCGAAGCGCTCGAGAGGGAAGGCTACGCCCAGGGACTTGAGGAACGTGACCCTGCCGTCGTGGCCTACACAACGATGATCGCCTCACATGCCGTGTCTGACATGCTTGCCCGCATCTTCGGCTTCGGAGAGCAGCCCGTACCTCCGAAGTCGCTGCTCGACATCGGTCAGCGGCGCATCCGTCGTCTCGGCGGTGCGTCGCGCGACGGATGCTACTGCGCCACTCCCAGCAAATGGGGGCGAGGCGATAGCAACACGCCTCTGGGGGTGACATGGGCAGCATAGCTGACCGATTGACTGACTTGTGGCGCCGTCAGGCGTTCGTACATCCGCGATTCGACCGTGTCGTCCGCTACGAAAGGCAACATCAGGTACCGGATTCGATCCCTCGTCACACCGTCGCTGTAGTGGGCTCCGAGGAGGTTCCGAAGTGGGCCATTTTCGAGTGTCCGTGTGGCACGGGGCACCGGATTATGGTGAGCCTCGTCTCCAGTCACACCCGTCACTGGCGCTTGAAGACAGCGAGCGAGCGGCCATCCTTGTATCCATCGGTGAACTTCCACGACGCGCAGGGACGCTGTCATTTCTGGCTGCGGGACGGGCGCGTTGACTTCACTCGAGACTCGATCCGCCCGCGGCGCCGCCGGCGCGCGGCGAGAGATGTCAGATGAGCGACGCTCGACCCCGCCCCTTCGACAACGATGCGTTCTTCGCCGCACTCGAGGCTACCCGCAGATCGCGAGATCTAACGTGGAGGCAAATTGCTAGAGAGGCGCGGGTGAGCCCCTCCACGCTGACCCGAGTTGGACAGGGCAAGCGTCCTGATGTCGATTCGTTTGCAGCACTCGCCGCTTGGGCAGGCCTGGACCCGGAGAACTTCATTCCGACGTCAAACCGCTCACCTGAGCCTCTCACAGAGATCTCGATGTTGCTGCGACGGGATCCCAACTTGACTCCCGAGGCTGCAACCGCATTGGATGAGCTGCTTCAAGCTACATATAGACGTCTTCGAGACACCTAGAAGGGACCTCTCGTGACCGCAGAGATCGCCGTGATGAATGAGGAGGCCGTAGCCTTGGCCGCCGACAGCGCCGTCAGCGGCCCAAAGGTTTTCACGTCCGCGAACAAGATCTTCGCGCTCTCCAAGCATCATCCTGTCGCCATCATGGTCAACGACAGCGCGCGGTTTCTCGGTGTTCCATGGGAGACAATCATCAAGAGCTACCGCGCGCAGCTCGGCGAGCGGTCGTTTCTCACGGTGCGCGAGCAAGCAGCGAACTTCCTCGGCTTTTTCGATCGGCCCAACCCATTGTTCCCCACGGCGGCGCAGGTCGATTGCAACGAGAAGCTGTTCGCTCGTTTCTTCGAGGCGATCTTTGCGACGATCACAAGCAAGCTGGAGCAGCGGATCGACGAAGGTGAGAGTCTCACTCGCAGGAAGATCGAGCTACAAGTCTCCGCCGCGGTCCTCGACGTCCATCGCATTCTCAAGGAAGAGCCCAATACGCCGTCGCTGCCAGACGATCATTCTGCTCGGGTAGTCACAGCCTACGAGAGCGCGATCGACCGAGCTATTGAGGACACGTTTCAAAAGCTCCCGCTGTCCGTAAAGACTCGCGAGCATCTACAGGAGATCGCCGGCGCTCTCGTGAGTATCCGCCGCCCGAACCCGCTCTGCCCTTGGCACTCCGGACTGGTCATCGCGGGCTTTGGGTCAGATGAGCACTTCCCCAGCCTGTACTCGTTCGACCTCGACACCATCGCCCTCAACCGACTGAAGTACTCGGAAGGCCCAGCGACCAGAATCGGCCCCGAAGGGACCCCCGCCGTCGTTCGTGCGTTCGCACAGCGCGAGCAGGTCGCCACGTTCATGGAGGGGATCGATGGAACGATCGCCGACGCGGTGACAGCCTACTGGCGACTGCGGCTCCCCGCGCTGGTCGCCGAGGTCGCCGATAAGGCCGGTTTTGACGACACCGCTAAGAAAAAGCTCGGTGATGACATGAAGGAATGGTGTGAGACGACCGCCGGCATCTTCGAGGACGTTCTGAAGGAGCGACGACGCGCTGTCTATGGACCGATCATTCGAGTCGTTGCCATGATGCCCAAGGACGAGCTCGCCGCGATGGCCGAGTCACTCGTCAATCTCAGCTCGTTCAAGCGCAAAGTGACCGAGGAAGCGGAGACGGTCGGCGGCCCGATCGACGTCGCGGTGATCTCGAAGGGCGACGGCCTGATCTGGGTCAAGCGCAAACACTATTTTGAGCCTGAGCTCAACCAGCAGTTCTTTGCGAACTACTACCGAAAGGGGCACTAGTGCCTGACAGGAGGAAGCCTGCCACTAAACCGACCACGCGGGTTGGGAGCGCCGCCAGCTCAAAGACTGCGAACAAGGCCCCGTCTCGCAGCAAAAAGCCTGAGAAGCTCTACCGTTCCATAGCCGAGGTTCGCCGCGAGTTCTATCCGGATAGTGATGAGTCGCGGGCCGCGCGAGAGTGGACGCGAGGCGCTGCCGAGAGCGTTCTCGGCGTCCCCCGGCCGCCGAGAAGCTAGCAACTTGCCGCCGCGCCGCAAGACAGGCGGTTTCGGCCATCGGGCCGATCTCCGAAGGCAGCAACGCCATGTTCGAGTCGAGACGTCCACTTGATCGCCCGGGCCGAGGAGATGCTCTTACCGCCGTGGGAAAAGCACCTGTGCAGGTTGGGGTTGCGCTGAAAGGGCACGGATCTCAAACGTGCTCGCTGCCCGCGTCGTCGCATTCGCGCGGACCATCACACGGTCGCGGCATCTGTAGGGCTTGCGCGACGGATCGCCTGGTGGAACCCGGACGGCCTGTACGTACTTGGAGTCGATCGCCAGCTCTGTGGTCGTCACGTTGACGGGCTCGGTTACGAGGTCCCGCGCAAGGCTCGTGATCTGCTCGGAGACCTTCGGTGGCCGATAGCCGACGATGGTGCCGTCATCGGCCACCCCGACCAGGATGACGCCACCGTCGCCGTTGGCGAACGCGGCAACCGTCTCGGCGAAGGAGCGCCGAACGGACTCGCCCTTCAAGTCTTGCTTGAACTCGACCCTTGCGCTCTCGCCCTCGGCCAGCCAACGCGCGAGTAACCCGTCCAGGTCAGCATTGTCGGCCGGCTGCTGGCCTTCCTGCTCGCTCCAACCGCGCTGGTCGAGCAGGGCGCCGCTGCCGTCGAGCAGCGCAATCGACATCTGGGCCGGACCCGGCGGTCGGCATCGGGATCTCGCTGGTCCCGTCGATTGCCACGGCGTGCTGGCAAAAGGACGCGTCCGCGGAAGAGGTGCGCCAAGCCGCGCGAAGGCTCAGCACGCTGTCGTGGGCCGTGCCCGTCTCGACGCCGGCGATCACCTCCCCGTCGCGTGCGCCGATCGAGGCGATGCGCGCGCGCGTGTCAGGCAGCTGCACGAGCAGCGTGCCGGTGTTCTGGTTCTGCAGCGAGGATGGCACCACGCCGTAGGTCACCTCGGCAAGCGCTCCACTCAGCGACGGAAAGTAGGGCTCTCCGTCGGCGATCAGCGGCTCCCACGCTCGCCCCGGACTTGGCGGGCGGTCGTTCAGGCGCTGGTGGAGATAGAAGTGCGGCCACCCGGTCGAGGCAAGATACATTCGGTCGTGGCTGAAGCACCACAGCCCCCCGATGTGTCCCTCGAGCGGGTCGAACCGCAGCGACCTCGCGAGGCTCCCGCGTGCGCCGATGATCCCGCGCCGCAAGCGCCTGGCGGCTGCCGTGGGCGTGATCGTCGCGGTATCGATGACGGCGTGCTCGTAGCGCAGCCGTCGTGGGGGCGCCTCGCTGGCGCCGCGCACCGATACTGCCAGTAGCTGCCATTCGCCGTTTTGGTCCTGGGCCGCGGCCCAGGACCAGACGATGGGCCCCTCGGCTCTCGCGACGCGTGCACAGAGGGCACTCCATGTCTGTCTCGCGGCGTCGACCGGCACGACCTGACGGTACCGTGCGGTCTAGATGCCGCCGCCGTGGTCCGGGCGCGCGGCGTCACTAAGGCGACGCACGATGTGTCTCCCGCGGCGCGACGCTCGGGTCGAGATCGCGGCACTCGATCTCGGTGATCGCTCCGGCTCGCGCCGTCCAGCCCTCGAGCCCGCGGATGAGCGAGATGTCGTATCGGCGGGTGAAGCGGGAGTCCACCTGGCGGCCGAGGAACGAGTTGCACGGACCACACACGGCCCCAGGTCGGAGGCGGTAATGATCTGCGGGCCGGCCGAAGGCACGCTGAACGACGTGCTCAATCTTCGTAAACGGCTCGTCCCACGCCAGGCAGTAGAGGCACTTGCGCTGCTCGATCGAGAGGTGTCGGTGAACGGTGCGTTGCCGCATCGGCTGCTTCTAGCATCCCGCGCCGCCGCATCGGCCAGAAACACCGGAGTCGTCCGACATCCGATGCCGGACGTTCGGTTGTCCCTGCCGGCCTGCCTCTCAGAGGTGCGTGCCCAGCTCGCGCGCGAACTCCCGTTGCGGATTCCCAAACGCCGCCTCCATCCGCTCGATCTCCACCTTTCCGAGACCCACCGCCTGAGCCGCCGCCGGCCAGTTGGCCGTCGCCACGGCCACCTCGCCCACGATGCCCTGCCCCTCCTGCTCGGAGACGCCGAACAGCTCCGCGACCTGCAGCGCAGTCTCGAGGCTCGCGTTCGTGTTCCTCTCGTCGATCGCGGTCGCGAGCTGCTTGCTTTCGCCTTCCGGGTTCGGGTTGAGGTCGAAGGCGGGGGAGAGGCTCCAGCCGGCCGTGCTGGTCCGCAGGAACCCGTGGTTTCGCAGGTGATCGTCGGTGTTTGAGATCAGCACGTTGAACACGATCCGCCGCCACAGCTCGTGCAGGTCGGCGGCGGCGCGCGGCGAGTGCTCTTCGATCGTCTCGCCGATTTCCAGGTAGCTGCCTTGCTCGCCGTCGCGGCTGCCGACCATGGTCATTGCGCTCACGTAGCCGATGCGTTGAGTGGCGTCGCGGTCGAAGCGGCGCACTACGAGCACGGGGCGTCCGGCGATCACGTGCAGCTCATGCGCCGGGACCGCGATCCCAGCTTGTTGCGCGAGGATGAGGGCGACCTGCTCCCAGCGGATGACGTCCCAGCGGTCGCCTGTGGGTGAGGGGAACTTGGCGATCGACAGCCGCCCGCTCGAGTCCAGTACGTGGGCCTTTGGACGCGCGCCGCCGAGTGAGCTGGCGCCTTCCAGCAGCACCCATAGGTCTTCGGCGGTCGCTTGGTCGCGTTCCAGCTCTTCGGCGGCGTTCAGTAGGCGCGGCAGGTTGACGAGGTGCGGTACTCCGTCACCGCTCGGCGCGAGGTAGCTGTCGTCTGGCGCTTGCTGGAATCGCAGTGCCCCTTGGCGCAGATCGTCGCGCGCACCGAGCATGTAGTCGATCTCCGCGAGGCCCCGGGGCGCGCGGTCGTCCTCGCGCGCGCGGTGCTGCTCTGCTCGTACGACGAGCCGTCGGCCCCAGCCGTCGGGGGCGCTATCGGTGAATGCGCCGAACAGCGCCTTGTCCGACGGCGGTGTGGTGCTCCCCCCTCCCGTAGTTGGAGCGACGGGTCGAGCTCGTAGGCGTCCGGCCGCGTGAGGTAGTCGGGCAGGTAGGCGAAGGTTGCCGTTTCGCTGCGGCCCTGACGATGGCTCCACATGCGTCCGGCTGGGATGTCCTTCCCCGCGATCTGAACGCTGACACGAATGGGCTGCTCAGCCATCGTCGCTCAACCGTTTCGGCCGTACGCGGGCAGGCAAATCTCCATCGGCACGGAGCCTTCCGATGTCGCTCCGCATCGGGTCGAGCGCCTCGATCATCAGGTCCTCTATGCCGAGCGCGCGCAGGATGCGCAGCAGGTTCTCGGCGCTCGCGCCGCCGTCTGCCGCTTCCAGGCGGCGGACCACGCCGCGTGAGGTGCCCGCGCGCTCTGCTAGCTGGGCCTGGGTGAGGCCGCGCAGGCGCCGCCACGTCGAGACGCTGTCGGCGAGGCTTCTGAGCGCCCGGCGAACGGGCAGGGGGGCCCGACCGCTGCCTCTAGCTTTCGGGTCCATATATCGATCACTATAGCCTCTAACGCACCATATATCGACCCCAATCAGCTAGGGCTTGAGGTTCCGAAGAGATGCTCGCTTGCCCGTGGTCAGCCGCACACGCTGACGGCTGGCGAGTTTGACATCCCGCTGCAGCGTCTGATGGACCGTTGCGCTCAACCGCGCCCTCTTCGCGTCCGGCCTGCAGTACTACCCCGGCCGCGACCGTCGGGAAAAACAGTAGCCCCACGATCAACACCAGCCGTGTCAGCCGCGGGAGGAGCCGACCGCTCAGCGAAAGCAGATCGAGTGTCGAGATCGTAGGACTCGCTCCGGTCACACCAGGTCGGACTTGAAGCTCGTGCGAACTGCCCTACGTGGCCTGGCGTATCGCGCCCGTCTCTCGTGGAACTGCGCAGTCCAGTCGATACGCGCGCGACCACCACTCCAAGACAGTCGCGAACTTTCGTCCCCCGGCGCCCGTCCGCTTCCCATTGCCGGCGACACGGGGAGCCGGCCACGACGCTCGTGGCATCGCTGACCAAGGAAGGCTCCCATGCAGATCTCGCAGGCTCGTCAGCAGTATCTCGACTGGCTCCTCGCGCGCGACCTCTCCGCTCACACCATCCGTGCGTACAGCGGCGACGTCGCGGCGTTGGAGCGCCATCTGGGCGGCTGCGCCCCTGTGGGCACGATTGTAAGTGAGCGCATCACGGAGTTCGTGGCCGCGCAGCGACAGCGCGGCCTGTCTCCGATGTCGATGCGCCGCCGTGCGGCTGGGGTGCGCGGATTCTGCCGGTGGCTCGTGTCGCAAGCGCTGCTGGAGACCGACCCGTGGATCGGCACGACCGTCGCTGCCGCCAGAACGAGACGCCTCCCGCGTGTCCTGTCCGGACATGACCTCGACCGGCTGGTGCGGTCCCTCGAGCTCGCGGCCGAGACCGACGCCCCGAAGAGGCAACCAGCCTTGCCGCGCCCAGACGAGTCGACGACCTTGCTCGCCGTCGCGCTCCTGCTTGCCACCGGCGTGCGCGTCCACGAGGTCGTGACGATCGAATGCCGCGGCATCGATCTGACCGGTCGCAGCATCCGCCTACTCGGTAAGGGCCGCCGGGAACGGCAGGTATTCCTGACGAACGACTGGATCACCGAGCTCACGTCGGCCTACCTCAGCACGCGCGCCGCTCTCGCCGTCCAGCATCCCTTCCTGTTGTTCAACACGCACAGGGCGCCCCTGACCACCGCGGCGATGCGCTCGCGGCTCGCCAAGGCGGCGAACGCCGCGGGCCTTCATTCCCCGGTCACACCACACATGCTGCGCCACACGGCGGCGACACAGCTGATGGAGTGCAACGTCGACATCCGCTACATCCAGCGCCTGCTCGGTCACGCAAGCCTCAGTACGACAGAGATCTACACACACGTCTCCAACCAGGCGCTGCGCCGGGTCGTCTCGGACGCGGACGTCCTCGGGAGGTTCGTTCACCCGCGATAACTAGGAATTATCAGTGCGACGCAGCCTCAGGCCGTCCTACTCATGGCTCGGCCTGATCGCAGGACCAATCGCCGCAATCGCGTCGTTCGTCATCGCGTACTACATCAACCCACTGAACTTCAGTGGGCCCCACGCTCTGGCCGCAATCCCGGCGTTCCTGCTCGCCGTGGTCGTCCTTTTGATCGGGCAGAACGTGGCCGCATACCGCGAGCTGGAGCGGGCGGCGAACCAGTCGCGCGAAATCTACGAGGCTGTCAAGGACTACCTGCATGTCACGAAGGTCGGCTCGCCGGAGCGGGCTATGCGCTACATCACGTCACGCCTGCCGATCCTTCAGGAGGTCAGGAACACCTCTTTCAATATCCGCGGCCAGACTGACCGCGCGGAGGACATGTTCTACGACACGGACCTGTACGAGGAGTTCCAGGGCGCCATCGTCGAGTGGGCGTCGAAGGGCGTGCGCTGGAAAGACATCGGAGATAACCTGGCGGTCGAGCGATTTCGGGCGATGCACCGTGCAGGGAGCGTAGCCGTCGGAAAGGCCCACCGGTACCAGTACCGGCTGATCAAACACAACGAGCCGCAACTGAACTTCGCGCTGCTGGGCTACCCCGACGGTACCGCGGAAGTCCTTTTCAACTGGGACTTCCGGAATTTCGGGCAGGACCCAGTCGTACTCCTATCCCGTGATCGAGACATCGTCCAGATGTTCACAGTCCAGTTCGAACACCTTTGGATGCGCGCCAGCCCGGACCACGACACCGTCGACTCATCGTCAGCCTGACAACACCGCCACGAGGTCCACTTGCGCGAAGTACGCCCCGGCCGGTTGCGATGTTTGCCACCCTGTGACGCTCCGCTCGAGGCGCGCGTGCGCATCTTCGGACAGCAGACTTCCCATCCAGTCGACAGTTGCCTCAAAGAATCGCTCGAAGCTGGTTGGGAATGGCGCGATCCGCTGGGTCAACTCGAATTCCACGCGCTCTGGCTTGAGGCCAGTCGCTCTAATGAGATCGAAGGCGCGGTCCATCTCGTAGTGACCGAATTCGTTGCTGGGCCCGATCGCGGCCTGGAGTGCCCCGTCGATGATGAACCGGTCCTCGGCGAGGATTGGGCCAAGTCGGATGGTGCCGCCGTCGTATTGCCTCAGAACCAGCCGTCGTAGCTTGCCTCGGGTGCAGAGATCGCGCACGAGCCCAACCCCGCTGGGTAAGTAGGGCAGGATGTTGAAGGCAAGAACGAGGTCGGCGGGTGGGATCATCCCGGAGTCCCGTTCGATATCAGCCATCAGGAACGTGCTCTGTCGATTCCAGCTCGCGGCCCGAGCCTCGGCCCTCGACAGAGACTCTGAATCGCTGTCGATACCGACGAACTCGCACGTCCCCGGGATCACGCCGTCGAGCAGATCGAGCCACAGGCCCGTCCCACAGCCGATGTCCACGATCCGTGATGGCTCGTACCGGGCGAGGGACGCGGCGAAAAGGCGGCGCTCTGGCAGCTTTGCTTCATGGTGCGCCTCTAGCCAGGCTGCGGAGCTAAGCGGACGCCCCGTTGCGTTGCGCCAGCTACCCATGATAATTCCTAGTTATCCGACCCGGGCGACATGCCGCCGCATCGTAAACGACACCGGATCGTTTAGGTGTCTGCGCGCGGAGATGTCGGTCCCCGCCGGTTGGCGACGACCCACGTATGCCCCGGCCGACCGGGCCGTGTCACGACCCGATGCCTGGTCGAACTGCGACCTCGGCTTGATGGGGTGTGCGGGATTTTTCCGCTTGCCAGAGCAGTTTGTGGCCACATGCAGCCTTAGCGTTCCGCATAGATCGGTTGGAATCCGACTCGAATCTAAGGTTCTATCCCTAGAGGGAGTGGGCCGTCGCCGTCGCGTCCTTGCCCGACCGCGGTCATCACTCGCTAGCTGTCACCTGCCACCACGCCTCTCCACCCAACTCCTCAGCTGAACGGCCTGCGATGCCGATGACCCCCCATGTGCGCAAAGCCAAGGCAACGTCGACCCGGCGCGTATGCCAACCAACGCTACAGGCGAGGTCTGCGCAACTACCGGCAGAGGGCCGCGCCGATCTTCGCCGCGATATTCGGCCCGTTCATCCTTGCCAGCCTGCTCTACCTGATCATCGCGAGGCATCCGTGGTCATGGATCGCTGGCGCAGTCGCGGGCATCTTCGGCGGCGCGTGGCTCGTCATGCGCGACGAGCCTCCCGCGTACATCGCGCACTGGAACGAGGGCGCCGAAGGCGAGCGCAAGACGGCCAAGGCACTCAAACCCCTCGAACGGTCCGGGCTTCATCTCGTCCATGATGTCCAGTCCCGCTACGGCAATTACGACCACATAGCCGTCGGTCGCGGTGGCGTCTTCCTCCTTGAGACCAAGAAGCTCAACGGAATCGTTGAGCTTCGCAGCGGCGTCCCCCGCCTGCGCCGTCGACTGGATCCCGACGCAGATACTCGTCTCGATCAGATCCGCCCGCGCGCCCTATCCGCCGCCGCGCGTCTCAACCACGACATCGAGCGTCGAACGGGTCTGCGCACCTGGGTGCAGGCGATCGTCGTACTCTGGTCGGACTTCCCCGAAGGCCTCGTCGACGACGGCCGATGCGTGTTCATCCACGGCCCGCTGCTTCGCGCTTGGATGCGCGGCGTTCCCACGAAGCTCGAGCAGGTCACAGCCGATGAGCTTGCGAGCGCGATCATGCGTATCGCGAGCCGCGAACGGTCGCAGGCGGACGGGGACGCTGCAGCTGCGCGTGGTCCAAGCGCCGAGTGACCGAACTCGGCTACGCCCAGGTACGGCGCTTGCTGGCGCGGCCTGCCGACGGCGGCGATGCTACGGGCGCCCGGACACTCGGCCCAGTCAAGATAAACAACAGACTATCTCCCGCGTGCCAGGCCATTTGCCGCTGAAAACAGACGATAGGCATTGAGGCCATCAGCAAATATGGCATGGGCGCCATAAAATAAACATCAGCGCTGCTATTGACAGCGCCTTCACCGCCCGCTAGCCTCCCCGCCCAACACGGACGCGTGCCAGTCCGCCAGTCGACCGCATCGGTTCGCTCCTACGGGGCACCCGATCGCTCGATCGCGCGATCGCCTATGGGGGGCCTCGTCAGCGAGAACGCCTAGCTGGCCGCGCGTCCGTTTACGACAACAACGTCAGTCAGAAACCTGGAGAACGGAGAGCACAATGAAAGGACTAGCACTGGTGGCCCTGCGACGTTGGAGGTGCGCCCCCCGGCTCTTGCGATAGCGCTGATCGGCCTGATGACCCCGTTCACGACTGCCTCCGCCTCCCCGCTGCACCTGCCGCCGCCGACCCCCGAACCGACGGAACTGGCCCCGACGCTCTCGAGCTCGACCGCCTCCGGCCCGAGCATCACCGCCACGGAAGGCCAACGCGTTCGCGACACGGCCACTCTCACCGGCCCGAACGCCCCAAGCGCCCACGGCAAAGTCACCTACACGCTCTACTCCGACAGCGCCTGCACCCAGGAAATCGGCGGGCGCGGCCGCTCGGCCGTGCGCTTCGGCTCGATCGACCCCTCACAGGGTGTGCGCCTGCCCGCCGGGACCTACTATTGGCAGGCGACCTACTCAGGCGACGCACGCGACCTGCCGTCGGTGAGCGCGTGCGCGGCCGAGACGGTCCTGCCGTTCATCCCGTGGGAATGCTCGACGATCACCGGCAAAGCGCGCGACGTCAATGAAGGTGACCGCGACAGCAGCGTGTTCAACGTGTCGACGGACCTCTCGACGCGCCAGCGCTTCGCCATGGGTTGGGAAGGCCGCCAGCGCGTGCGGCTGCTGAAGCTCCAGAGCGCCGCCTGCTCGATCCAAGAGCATCGCGCCGTGTTCCACGGCACTGGCATAGCCGCGTTCGACGGCGTCCACTATCGGCTGCGCTTCACAATCATCGTCGGCGATACGGGCAGGCTTTGGGTCTCTGCGCGTGTCCTGCAGGCCAAGGAAGTCCTCGATCACCAGGTCGACGTGGCGAGCGCAGAGGACACGGTCGTGCTCGCCGACAGCGTCCCGGTCGACCTGTCGCTCCTCCTCTAGCTCCCTCCGGCCAAACCGGTCCGGGCGTGTGCCCGGACCGGTAGGTTGCTCGCCGCACCCCAGCCATTCGCCCCGCGCCGTCTGCTCTTCAGAACCTGGGCAGCACGAGCAGATGATCGCCCCATCGCCCCTCCGCGCGGCTACGCAGATACGCCGGTGCTCCGATCGGCGTCACGACCTCGATCGACACGCGCGCCTCGCCATCGGCCAGCCACGCCTCGTGCGCGGGGTCTCCGCGCAACCACGCGATCAATGCCTCACTGGTTATCACCCCGGAGGAGCTGGCCCCCTCCCACAACAGGCCGGTGACATGCTCGTGCTCGTGGCCGCCCCGGAGGGCGACCGCGACGATCTGAAGGCTCGCGCTGTCCGCTCCATCCCTGCTCACGGGCGCTGCGGAACGTGATGGTCAAGGACGGATCGCTCGAGCGCCCGCCCCTCCGCGGTCAATCGCCACTCGTTCGCGGCGCCGAGCTCCTGTCCGCCGCCGTTGTTCTCGATCAAACCGGTCGCCCGCAACCGTTTCAGAAGCTTTGAGATCTGTCCGGGATCGCCGATCCCGGCCTCCTCGGCCACTGCCGCATTGCTGAGCCCGGGTCTGCTACCGATCGTCGCGAGCACCCGCATCGTCCGGTAGGTAATCCGGATCACCGGCTGCGCGCCGTTGTCGTCCTCGCGGCCGCGGCGCCGTGTGGTTCGTTTTCTTCGCGCGGCGCGCATCGTCCGTGCCGCGGCGGCACCGCGGTAGGGCAGCACCGTGAAGCTCATCAGCTCCCCGGCGAGCTCGGTCAAACGCGGCTTTCGCCGTTCCTGCAGTCGCCCCTCGATGACTCCGAGCACGCCGGCGACGGTGCACTCGGCGCTCAGCGCACCCGGTGCGTGCTGAGCGCTGCCGGCGCCGGCTGCGACGGCGCGCACTAGTTGCCCTACCGCGTCGCGTCGAAGTCGCTGCATGCCCCATTGGGGCTGGCGGGAATGGATCAGGCATAGCCGCCCGACATCGGGCTCGGCCTCGTACAGCGAGAGCAGCGCGAGGAGCCCCGCGCGCACCTTGGGTTGCCAGCCGACCTCCGGCTCGCTGGCTTCGATCACCCGTGTGCGCGAGCGCTTGAGGGCATTCGCCACGAGCGCACGCAGAGCGTCGTCGCGTCCCGTGAACTGCTGATAGAAGGCACTGCGCGGGACGCGGGCGCGCCTGATGACTTCTGTCACAGTCGCCCGCTCGGCTCCGTCGCTGCTGAGGAGCGTGCTCATCGCTCCAAGGATCCGTGCCCGCTGAAGCTCGCCAACCGACAGTCTCAGCTCGCCCGGCGGTCTGCTTGCGCCCCCCGCCAGCTTCCTGCCGCTGCTCTTTCCTCGGCGCCTCTTTGTGCTGCTCACCGACGGCGCCCCGCGGATGCTGACGGGGGGGCGCCGTGATAGTGCTGCGCACGGCACCCCCTCGCCGATGGCGCGGCTGGCGCGCTAGAGGGATGCTCGCCGCCGCTCCCTTCCCGGATGCGCCTCCGGAGGTTGAAGAGGCGCGCCCAAGCCTGATCCTCAAGCCGCCCGCCACGCAGGTCGCGGCGGCTCGGCCCGGTCCTCTGCGTTCCAGCTTGACGGCGGATATGCAACGCAATAAACATTGGCGTCGCACCTTAGACGATCTGTATGATGACGCGTGCTGCGCTACTCCTTTTCGTGACAGAGAGCCGGGTCCTGATATCCGCAACAATCGCGCCTCGGACGGAGCGGCCCGCGTTATAAATGCAGGCGGATCGTTTAGTCTTGCGATCCTCAGCTAGCGCACGTGACCATGGACCACCGCATCTTGTGCATCGAAGAGGAGCAGGGCCAGATCCTCGCCGTCGGCACCGGCGCAGAGGACGGCGTCGCTCATCGCCGCTGGACGCTCGCCGAGGTCATGCGTGCCGTCGGCGACGGCGATCGCTTCTATGTAGTGAGCCCGAACACCGGCTGGGCGGCCGAGCTGCAGTTCCTGCACGGCACGATCGCCGGGGCGCGCGATGACATCGGGGAGGAGTGCCTGCACGGCCTGCGCTCCTGTCGCTGGCGCTAGTCCCGCGTCCTCTCAGGCTTGCCCGGCTGCCAGGAGCGGCTCGCGGGCGATGGCAGCGATCGTCTCGCGCCCGCCAAAGCGCCTGTTGCGCTCTGCATACTCGGCGAGGCACTCCTCGAGCGCCCCCCGGCTGAAGTCCGGCCACATCTCCTCGCGAAACACCAGCTCTGAGTAGGCGGCCTGCCACAAAAGGAAGTTCGACAGCCGCTTCTCCCCGCTCGTGCGGATCACGAGGTCCGGATCGTGCATCTCGGCGCAGTGCATCAACTTCGCAAAGGCGGCTTCGCCCCCGCCGCTGTAGCGCTCGGCGGCACTGAGGATCTCATCGCGCCCGCCGTAATCGAATGCGACGTACACCGCCAACCCGCGGTTCGCCGCCGTCATCTGTTCGCTTGAGTGCATCGCGCGCGCCAGCTCGTCTCCTGCTCGATCGCGCCGTCCGATGAACCGCACCCGCACACCCTGCCCGTGCAGGGTCGGCGTGTCGGCGCTGATCCGCTTGGCGAGCATCGCCAGCAGCGCTGCGACCTCTTCCGCCGGCCGGCCCCAGTTCTCGGTCGAGAACGCGTACAGCGTGAGCTCCTCGATGCCGATGTCCACCGCGTCGGCGATCCGCGCCACCACGGTGTCGGCGGCGGCGTCGTGCCCGGCGCCGACCGTCAGGCCGCGAGCCTGCGCCCAGCGTGCGCTCCCGTCGCTGACGATCGCGACGTAACGCGCCCCGTGCTCGCCGTGAGCGCCGCGGCCGTTCTCCAAAACGGTCCTCGTCGTTGGTGGCGCCTTGGCGCGCATCGTTGCCTGATCCTAGCCCCACCGGTGCGTTTTGCCCTAACGCAAACTTTCTACGCCTTGACTGTTTCTCGTGGCCTCGCCGGGCGATTATCGGCCAGCCAATGGGAGGTCGACCTCCAATCGGATCCCGCCCTCCCGACCCCGACCGTCCTCCTGCCCGAGTTGCCGGAAAGTGGATGGTTGGCCTCGCTCCTCCCCTCAGTGGCGGGAGGCGCCGCGCGCTTCTGCTGCGGTGCCTCCCGCCTGGAGTCTCCTGGCTCTTTCCGGGGGCTTCGTGAGCGCCCCCGTGGTCGCCGCTCGCCCCTCTCCGGCCCGATCTCGACGCGGGCCGCACCGCTACCCCTCGCCGCTCCCGGCCGAGACGCCGCGTGCGCGGATGCTCGGCGCTGCGGAGCACCTCGTGTGCGCTCACGGCGCAGAGCAGCTGACGGTGACCGCCGTGACGGCCGCGGCGCGTGTCTCGCGTACGACCTTCTATGCGACCTTTGCAGACCGCGAGGACTGTCTGCTCGCCCTCTTCGACGAAGTAGCTGAACGTCTTCGTGCGGCGATGCTCGCCGCCTACGCTCGCGAGAGCTCCTGGCTCGATGGCGTCCGCGCGTCCCTCTGCGTCCTGCTCGGTGTGTTCGACAGCCGGCCGAACCTCGCTCGCTTTCTGGTCGTCGGCGGCGTCTCGGGCGACTCGGCGCTCGTCGTGCGCCGCCGGCGCGTCCTCGCCGAGCTCGCCCGCTCCCTGGAGCTCGATAGCCCTGACTCCGCCGCGCTGGAGGCCGCGGTTCCGTTCGGGTCTCAGGCGCTCGTGAGCGGCGCCGCGTCGATCATCCATTCGCGCCTGCTAGAGGATCCGGTGCCGGCGCTGCTTGACCTCTCGGGCGCGCTGATGGCCGTGCTCGTGCTGCCGTTCGTGGGGGAGGGCGTGGCGCGCAGCGAGCTCGCCCGCCGCTCAGCTTCCGCTAGCCGCCCACGCAAGCCGCCTCGGCATAGCGATCAGGCCCCTCGGGTGTCCTCCTTCCGCGTGACGGCGCGCACCGTTCGTGTTCTCACGGTGATCGCCGATTCGCCCGCGATCAGCAACCGGTCGGTGGCTCGACTCGCGGGCGGTATCGACGAGGGCCAGGTCTCAAGGCTGCTGAGGCGCCTGTCGGGCCTCGGCCTGATCGCCAACGACGGGCCCAGCGTTGGGCGCGGCTGCAATGCCTGGCACCTGACGCGGGCCGGCTCTCAGCTCCTGGCAGACCGCGCCGCGCGCCGCGAGCGTTAGGCGCCCGTCTCGCACGGCGCCGTCGAACGGTGGAGCGCCACGGCGCGCCGGCATCTCCTCGCTCACCCGCGTCTGCGCAAGCGTCTGCGCGGACACGCGATCACTGCCCCGGCGTGGCTGTGCTCCCCGTCCTGGAACGCCAGCCGCGCCCCGAGCCGCCAGCCCCCGCGAGGACAACTGCCCGGCAGTCCGATCCCCTTCGGCCGGTAGGCAACCAAACGCCCGTTGGCGTGTTCGTAGTAGGTCAGCGCCCCGCCGAGGCTCGCGCGGATCTGCTTGATCGCGACATCCGGCGCGCCGGGGAGCCCTGGGACCACAGGCACGCTGATCTGAAGGTGCCCCGCCAGCAGCACGGCGGTGATGACGATCCGCGCTTCGACAGGTTCCTTTCCGCTCGCGAGGATCGCCAGATGCACATACCCGTCGGGCGATGGCGCGGCGAACAGTTCAAGCACTACGTGCTCTTCGATCACCTCGGCGCCGAAGACGACCTCGACCGTTGCGCTCCCGCCTCCCATTCGCGAGTTCGTCGGACACACCTGGCCGCCCTGCGCCGCCAGTGCTCCGGGATCGCAGGCGGCGAGCCCGAGGCCGCTCGTCGCGAACCCGAGGTTCCCGGGATAGCTGAAGTCGATCTGGGATAGGGGGGGAGGGGTGGCTTGCGCAGGGGGGTCGATGTTGAGCGCGAACGTGACGGTCGTGGGTTCCCCGAGGCGCTCGGGTGCGAACGATGCGGCGAGGCTGGCGCTCGGCCCTTCGCTGGCCACCGCCCTTGGCGTGCGAGGGCTGCCCGCCGCCCGCGCGGCGCTACCTCCGAGGGTGGCGGTGCCCACCCCCACCAGCAGGCAGAGCAGCAGCCCGCGTTCTCGCAGGCCGCGGCGCGTCGCCGCGACTAGTAGTGAAGCGTGCCCTGCGTCTGGACGATCATGCCGTAGCTGCGGCGGTGAAAGACGCCGTAGAGCTTGCCACTGCCGTGGGCGTGGCTGTAGCGTCCGCTTCCGCCCGCGATGCTCAGCGTCCCGGAGAAGCTCGGGTTGGGGTTCGTCGGGCTGGAGAGCCGTCCGCTCCCTCGCACCTGGATCGTTCCGTGCGCTCCGTAGATGGTGATTTGTGCGCTGACGTTCGGATTCCCGTCGTAGGTGAAATGGATCCTCACGTTGCCGGGTATCGTGCCGCTCGCGTGGCCTTCGTCGATCAGGGTTGAGCCCGAGCTCTTGACGAATCGCAGGTTGCCTTCGTCTTTCACGCTCAGCGCCGAGGCACCGTGCGCCCTGATCACATCCTGCGCGCTCGCCGCACTCCCGACCGTCGCCGAGCACAGCATGGCGCTCAGCGCAGCGGCGATCGCGCTCCGTCTGGCGCGCCTCGCGGGCGGGTCGGCTGGCTCTCCGCGCGCGCGCCTCATCTTGCGCTGCCACGGCCTGCTTCATGGCGTCCTCTCTGCACACGGACATCTTACCCCCCGGCCGCGCGCTGATCGCCGGTCGCAGATTTAGCGCTGGCCCCCCAACGTCGCGTCGTACCTGTCAGCACGCCCGTCACCCGCTTCGCCAATCGCCACGTCATGAGCACGGCGAGGGCGGGCCAGATCGCTGGCGCGAGCTCTCGCCGCACAGCTGCCCGAACAGCACGGTTCTCGGGCTCGCCGGCGCCCGGGTGAGTGGTGTAGTAGGCCGTGACTCCGGCAAGCGTCATCGTGTGGTGCGCGCCGTCCCGCAATTGCCCGGCGCGCATCAGGGCCTCGCCGATGAGCGCGACCACCCGCGCCTCAATCTCCCCCCTCCCGTCGTAGAGGCGGATGTAGCCGGCCTGACCGGCGCGCCGGTCGTGAGCGTCGTCGACGAGGCTGTCGAGCGTCGTGATCACCGCGCCGATCGCGAGGTAGGTCGCGTCCAGCGCGTGCGCCTCGATCTCGACGGCGTCTGCCCGCGCCGCGGATGCGATCAGGGCGTGCATCGCGAGGACGGATGATGCGCTGCCGCCGACCCATTCGCGCCAGCCGAGGCCGCTGCCCGTGCATGCCTCCTGCGCCCACCGCTTTAGCTGCTCGTCGCCGAGGACCGCGGCGGCGTGAAGCCGCAGCTGCGCCTCGGCGCAGCGTGAAGCCGCGGGGAGGGCGGAGGAGATGATCTCCCGATGACCGGGGAGTGATGCGAGGTGCTCGTGGGCGTAGCACCACAGTGCGTTCACGTAATCGCTGTCTGCGCCGTCCACCCTTGGCGGCTGGCCGTCGATGACTGCCCGCAGCGATTCGGACAGCCTCCGTCCCTCCTCGAGCACGACATCGGCATCGGAGCGCTCAGGCGCACCTGCCTGCGAGGATCGCGCTCGGCCGTGGGCAGTCTCATCCGAGCCACCCGCCGCGCACGAAGACCCGTCGCGATCCACGCCGCCCGGGGGCGCAGCGAACAGTGCCTCTGTCCGTCCGTCCAGGTAGTCGAACAGCACCTCGAGTGCCACGATCGCCTTCACGACCGCGGCTCGTCGCGAGCGTGGCGCAGTCGTCGCGAGCGTCGCGGCCACCTCAGCGTTGAACGCCTCATGGGCGAGCTTCGCAACCGCCATCTCACGCAGTCTCTGATCGGGGATTCCAGTCGCGGCGGCGACCCAGCGTGCGAGCTCGCCGCGCGCGACCGGCGCGACGCTCCCCCAGAACCGTCCGTTTGCCACGACCAGCGCCCCAATCGCGGCGCGACCGCTCACCGGCGTCCCGGCGTCCCCACGGGGACCCATGCCAAGCCGCTCCTGTCTGCTAAAGCCCTCGCGGATCTCAGCCCGATCTCGCGCAGCTCTCACCACTCACTCCTCGCTCAGCGCGACGGCCGGCGAGACCCGCGAGGCCAGCCAGGCCGGCAGCGCCACGATCGTAAACGCCGCTGCAAGCACCACGGCCAGCACCACCAACGGCCTTGTTGAAGCGCCGGCGCCCGCGACGGGAAACCCGGTGACGTGGCGCAGATACGCATCGATCACGAACTGGCCGTAGATTCCTGCGAGAGCACCTGTCACACAGCCGGCCCCGACCATCAGTGCCGCTTCCACAGCGAGTATCCGCCGCAGGCGTCCCGGAGCCGCCCCTGTGAGGCGCAGGCTCGAGAGCGCCCCGCGCCGTTGGTGGACACTCGACGTGAGCGCGGCCGCCAACGCGAGCACGGCGGCGATCACGAGCATGCTCGAGATCACCCCCAATTGCCCGAGGCCTTCGCTTGTGAGCGCATCGATCTTCGCCTCCCTGGTGGTCGCGCTTGCGACTTCAAGCCCGCTCGCGGGACCCAGCACGCGCTTTACTTCAGTGACAACATCGGTGACGGGAATTCCGTCGCGGGGCGTCACGGCGAGGGCGCTCGGAGCCGTGCTTGCAAAGGCCATGCTGAAGTCACGCGTCCCCATGAACACCACTCCTGGGCTCCAAGCGAGGTTGCTCGTCAGCGCCGCGACCCGATAGGTCTTTAGCCCCGTCGGCGTGGGCAGTGTGACCACACCACCTGTTCGCACCTGCCGTTCGTTTGCTATCTGTTGTGAGATTGTGATCCACCCGCCTTCGGCCAGTCTCCTGCTCGCTTCGGTGGCGGGCGCCGCCCCGCCGACCGCCTGGCTTGAGAGCACGCTCAGCGCTCCGCCCGGCGGCCGGGCGATCACCCACACACGCCGACTGCCGACCGTCAGGAACGCCCCCTGCAATGCCTTGACGCTCGCCACGCCGGGCAGCCGCGCGATCGTCCGTGCGCCGCCATCGCCCGCGAGCCGACCGGTGGCCTGATTGTCGCCGGGTTCGCTGACCCACACCGGCGCGTCGGCCGCATAGGCGTGCGCGAAACCGTGGATTCCGCTCAGCAGGTTGGCCCGTGCGCCTCCGAGCGCGACGCTCCCGAACAGCGCAACCGCCCCTGTCGCAGCGAGAGCGAGCGAGCGCAGTGTCGTTCCCTGCAGGCCCCCGAGCGCCATCGCCAGCGTCGGCATCCGCGGCGAGCGCTCGCTGACCCACCTCGCAGCCGCCAGCACGCCTGCGAAGGCGACCGGCACCGCGAGCACCGTCGCGAGCGCGAGCAGAACACTCGCCACCAGCGCCGTGCCTGGTGCCAGCGCGTAGAGCACGCTCGCGGCCGCGAGCAGCGCGAGCGAGCACGCGAACAGCCACCTCTGCGCGCGGCTCTGCAGCGCGTTGCCCGGCACGCCTTCTCCTTGGTAGATCGCATCGCGCGGCAGCTTTCCGCGCAGGTCCGCCAGCGGTACTGCCGAGGCCAGGAAGGTGATCAGCACGCCGCCGGCCGCGGCGATCAGGACGCTCTGAGCGTCGATCACGGTCGCGCCGCTGATCGCGAACGCCTCGGCCAAGTAGCCGGTCGACTGCGCTAGCAGCGTGAGCGACAGCACATAGCCCACGCCGACGCCGACGGCTGTGGCGGCCAGTCCCAGGCACAGGGCCTGGAAGGCCGCGAGCTGAAAGATCGCGCTGCGCGGCGTCCCGGCCATCCGCAGGTCGGCCATCGCCTGTCTTCGCTCAGGTACGGTGAGAAGGATCGCGTTGAACGCGAGCAGGAACCCGAGCAGCGCGCCGATGATCGCGAACAGCGCGCTAGCCTGTCCGCTCGGTCGCAGTGCCTCACCGAGCAGCGTCACGTCTTCTTCGGCGCTGCCGGCGATCAGGCCGGCTCCCGCCAATCTGCGCAGCTCGGCGGTCACCCTCTGCGCCTGTCCGCGGGCGCTGCGCACGAGCACGCGCGTCACCTGCCCTGGCTCGCCGAGCAGAGCCTGCATGCTCGCAAGCGGCATTACCCCGACCACCGCACCGGACAGCGCTCCGATTTCTTCGCCCCCGAGGAGCGCGCTGACGTGCATCCGCCGCTCCACGCCACCGACCAGCAGCGTGACGCTCTGGTTCGCCGCGCTGACGCCCAGCGCGCTCGCGCTCGCAGAGCTGAGGCCGATCACCCCCGGTCCTAGTGCGTTCAGCGGCAGCGTGCGCGCGAGCCCGTTGAGCACCGCAAGGCTGACGTCTGTCCCGGCTAGGTACACGTTCGCGGTGTGCCCGCCGGGGCCGATCATCCTGACCGACCGTTCGAGCAGCGGCGCGGCCTGCGCGACCCCGGATAGGTGTTCGACCTGCGCGAGGATCGATTCGGGGAAGCCCGTCGGGCTGCGTGCCCGCAGCTCCAGGTTCGCGGGCCCGATTACGGCCCGCACGACCTGTTTCGTCGCTCGGGTGATGCTCGATTGCGCGACCCCTGCGGCCAGGACGAGGGCGACTGCGACGGCGACCCCGATGCCCGCGAGCAGCTCCTGCGTGCCGTGGGCGCGCAGGCGTCGTCTGTAGAAGTAAACGAGCGCGGCGGGGGAGAGGAGCCGTCGCGTCGAGAGCGACCCGGGCATGCTCGGGCTCATCCGCCTGTGCCGCTCGCGAGTTCGGTCGTCAGCTGGCCGTCTCGCAGCGAGAGCACCCTGTCTGCCCCGGCCGCGGCTTCTTGGTCGTGCGTGACGAGCAGCACGGATCGCCCCTCGGCTGCGAGGTCCGCGAGCAGCGCGACGAGCTCCTCAGAGCGGTGGGTGTCGAGGTTCGCGGTCGGCTCGTCGGCGAGGATCAGCTTTGGGTTTCCCGCGAGCGCCCGGGCGACGGCCACGCGCTGGCGCTCCCCACCGGAGAGCTCCTCCGGCGTGTGCCCGGCCCGCTCGGCCATGCCGACGCGCTCCAGCCAATGGTGGGCTTGTTCGCGCGCCTCGGCGAGTCGCACGTTCCCGAGCAACAGCTTGGTGGCGGCGTTCTCGACCGCGCTCACGCGCGGCATCAGATGCGTGTTCTGGGCTATCAGACCGACCTGCCCCAGACGGTACTGTGCGGCCTCCCGCTCGCCCATCTCCGCGACGTCCCGACCACCGTAGAGAACCGTTCCGGCGTCGGCGGACAGCGCGCCGGCGGCGAGCAGCAGCAGGGTCGTCTTTCCAGAGCCCGACGGTCCCTGCAGCGCGAGCATTTCCCCGGGGTGTAGCGCAATACTGACGCCGGCGAGCGCGTGTACGTCCTCGCCGCCGGTTCTGTAGCGCTTTATCACGTCGATCAGCTCGAGCATCGCTCCCCTGATTGCAGCATTGTTTCTCTCCGCGTCTGCCTTCGCCTAGGTTCGTGCTCGCACTATGCCTGGGGTATCGCGGCGCCACCGACCCTGCCAGCGTCCCAGCTCACCCTCCGCCGCCGTGTTCGCCCAGTCTGCGCCCGTCTGCTCGCCCTGGGCCGCCCCGCCGCCGGCCCTAGGCGGGCCGGCGCAGCGGCAGGACGTTGGCCCCCTCATCGCGCCGGTGCCCCTGCAGACGTCCGTCGCTCAGCGTCAGCGCGACGTTCGCGCCGGCGAGATGCTCGGCCTCGCTCGTGCTCGCGAGCACGGCCACCCCGACGCGGGTCAGGTCTCGCAGTAGCGCGAGCACGTCGTCGCGCTCGGATATCTCGACCGTCGCGGCGGGCTCGTCAACGACAACCACCTTCGGTTCCAGTGCCAGCGTCCGCGCGATCGCCACGCGCAGCGCCTCGCCGCCGCCGAGCTCTGAGACCTTCATCGCAGCGCACCTCTCGGCGCCTGCGCGGGCGAGCGCCTCGCGCGCCCGCTGGCGAGCATCGTGCACGCCGACGCCGCGCGCTAGCAGCACCGCTCCGACCTGGTCGAGCACGCCCTGCTCTTCCTTGGCGCGCAGCGTCTTGGCGACGTAGCCGACACCCGTTCCCACTGAGCGCTCACCGAGAGGCTCTCCCTCAAAAAGTACGCTGCCGCCGTCCGGTGTCTCCACACCGGCGGCGATCCGAAGCAGCGTGCTTCGCCCGGACCTGCGCCCCCCCCAGACGAAAGCGAGGTCTCCTGCCTGCAGTCGCAGGTCAACGCCGCTAAGCACGCTTCGCTCTCGCTGCCCGCTTCGGTAGCGCTTCGTGACCTCCTGCAGCTCGAGGAGGGTCATCGCCTTGCCGGCGTCGCGCCCTCGCTCGGTGCGATCAGCGTGATCAGCTGCGCCCGCGCGTACTGCGCCCACTTGAGCTTCGCGGCGACGCTGAGCCGGGTCTCCTCACCGGCAAGGCGCGCAACGAGCCGCGTCACGCCTGGGCCCTGCTGCTCGGCGCCACCCGGCGGAGCCGCGGCGATCTCGGCGAGGCACGCCTGCTCGTACTCGTCGAGCACCGCGATCGCCCGCTCGGGGTCCTGCGAGAGCGCGCCGAGCTGCACGCTCAGCACACGCTGGCGTTTGCGCTCCTGCGCAACCTGTCCGACCAGCCATTGCGCATGTTCCTCCTCGCCGAGCGCGCTCGCTTGGTAGTAGCGCTTTGACCGCGGCTCCGGCCTGCTGCCGGGAACGTCTTCCACGAGCCCGCGATCGCGCAGGTTGGCCAACGCCGTGTATACGTGCGAGACGGCCGACAGCGCGATCAGCCCATCGTAGGTCCGCTCGAACCTCATGGCCAGCTCGTAGGCATAGCTGGGCCGTTCGATGATCAGTCCGAGCAGCCCCCAGTTGACTGGCGAGTGCATCGGCGATGTTTGCACAGCCCCTACGGTCCCTGCTCCCATGGTCGCATCCTACAGCAATCTCTTGCCATTTGTGCCACAACTGTAAATGCAGCACCCGCGTTTATCTTGATTGCCCAAAGCTCTTCGCATCGCTCTCGGCGCTCCGCCGCTTCCCCGGGGTTTCCACCGCTATCGCGGGCCGTGCGAACGGATCGCAGAGGTGTGGGTGACGTCGCTGCCAGCTCGTCCGTGCTCTAATCTCCCGGCATGGCGGACGTGGGGTCTCAGCTCCCGGTGCCGGACATCGCGCACCTGTTCTCGACGACGGTGCTGGACACGAGCGATCGTGTGTCGCTGTCGATCATGACGACGCCGGCGCACACGCTGGGACTCGACGGTCACGAGGACACCCGCGCGGTCGCGCAGACGCTCGGCTTGGAGCTGATGGCCGACCTCCCGCAGAGCAGCGACGACGTCCTGCCTGCGGTCCTCGCCTCGGTCGCTCTCGAGCGCGACCGCGACGAGGTGATGCGAAGCATCGATCGGCTGCTCACCCCGCCCGAGCCGATGCAGCTAAAACCGTCCATAACGGCCTTCGTCGAGCATTGCATCGACACCCCAATCGTCGGCGTCGAGGAATCTCCATTCAGCGCCAAGACGCTCCGGACCATCATCGCCGCGGCCGGCACAATCGGCGTCGCCGCGATCATGACCGGAACCGGTCTGATAGTGGCGATCGCCGCCACTGCCGCAACCGTGGTCATCATCAGCGCGACGGCGATGGCGATCGAATACGTCGCGGAGAAGATCGAGCAGCACGGGGCCTCCTAGCGCCGCGGCGCAGTTGGCCTTCTCACATTCCGGCGCCACGCTCGTCCGTTCGTTGCCGGGCGCCGCCGCTTGCTGCTGACCCGCTTTCTCAGGCCTGTTACCGCCGCGTCGTGGGCGCCGACGCGCTATTCGAGTACGGCCCCGCGAGTCGCCGTGATCGCAACCGCACATCAGATGCATGAAGGGGTGGCAGGGTGGGAAGGCGGGGAGGGGAGGGGGCTGACCCCACGGATGCGATCGGCCGCCCGAGCGGCCCTATCCACTCCTCACGCAGCGTCCTCGCCGACGAGCCGTCCGCTCGCGTCAGGCTGCGTTGCAACTCAGGGTCTGTGTCCGCTGCTCGGCTCTCGATGGGAGCGGTTTTGCCGCTGCGATCCGCGGCCTGTCCGTCCGCTGCCCGGTGGGCGATCCGCCCGTCGACTCATGCCCGTCGCCTCGACCTTCGGTGTGCCTCCGTGCCTGTCTGCCCGCACGCGCCCTCAGAGGGCGCGTGCATTGCCGCTCGCCTCCGTCTACAGACGCCGGCTACGGCCCCTAAGTCACTTCTCGCACGCGCCCCTGCGGGCGCGTGCATCACGCCAACCTCCGGCTCGTCGTCGACAACGCCAGACACGCCCCAATCCCGCCATCCACCGCCCGCCGCACGTCGACCCCCACAGCGCCAGGTACAGCGAGCCCCTCACTCGGTAGGGCGGCTCACCAATCTGCGTGCGCACGCAGCTCGTGCATATGAGCAAGCCCCTCCCAGATCCACCATCCGTCCACCTGCGACCAACCCACGCACTATCCCCCTGCACACCGTATCTGCCCTTCGCGGCTCCTTTCTCCGTCTGGCCACCCAGCCAGCCCTGCTGCGCCCGACCGTCTGTCGCTCCCAACTGTTGGCGCCCCATGCACCGTGCCGCCGAGCGTGCCGGGCGTCTCCCGACACCACAACCGTTCAGTAGCACCCACCCGCGCGTGCTCTGCTCGCCCCCACGGGCACCCTGCGTGCAGCACATCTCCACGCGCGCGGCGCCATCGATCCAACCAGAGGAGACTCATCCATGCATCGTCTGAAAGTGCTGACCCTCACCCTGTTCGCCGTCTTCGCGCTTGCGGCGGTGGCGTCCGCCTCGGCCTCCGCTGCCCTCCCGGAATTCGTTCCCTCCGAAGGAGGGTTCCCTATTGCGTTCAATGGCTCCAGCGCGACCGCTCCGAGCGCCGTGGAAATCGCCACGGGCGCCCCGTTCGGCTACTGCACTGGGTACGGCGTCACCGGCGAGATCACCGGCGCGAAAAGCGCTACCCTCACGCTCGAAGTGAAAAGCTGCCACCAAAGCGAACGCTACTATCACACTGAAGGCGCCAAAGAAGGAACGCTCGTGCTCCCGTGCACCGCCAACGTCGTGTACATCAAGAAGGCGACCAAACAGGTCGGTTTGCTCGTGAAGCTACCAGCGCCCTATGTGACGGTGCTGACCGAAAGTGGAATACATCTCGGCGTCCGCGGGAGCATCCTCGTGCCCGTTACGCCCGTGAACACCAGGACCAGCACGCTGAAGATCGCGGTTCACGCCAGCAAAAACAAACCAGAAGTCAACGAATACGAAAACGAACAGGGCGAAATCGTTAAAGCGCACCTCGAATCCGAGCCGTTCGGCGGCGGATGGTGGGCCAGCGCGCTGCACATCGAAGGCGAACCCTCTCTCAGCACCGCGGTGCCCGTCACGCTCGACGCCTGAGCCGCAGACGTCCCGGAACCCGGAATCGGCATAGTGAACTCGCCGGCCGCGCTGACATTGTCGTCAGCGCGCTCGGCGAGCCCTTGCAATCTTCTCAGCGCCAGACCAACGTCGTCATTGAGCTCATGGCCAGACCCACTGTTCGTGACACCTACCGCCCGTCTCCTCGCGTCGAACGGCCCAGCAAGGGCCGTTTACGCAGGTGTACAGCGCGTCCACCGCGAGTGACTGCTTCCGTAGCATGTAAATCGGCGAGGGCAAAGAAGATCTGCCATCAGCGGGTCCAGCATCGCCGGGTCCTCGGGACAGCCTTTCTTCTATCTCTTGACTTACGGCCCGCGTCGCGCCCCGCGATGCTCTTCTCGTGAGCATGCGTGGCTCAGGTCGTCGGGGTGCGCCCCAAGAGGCCGTACTCGGCGTGGCGCCCCGGCGCGACGCGCTGGAGCTGGCGCGGCTGGGACACCGCGACTCGCAATTCCGTCGGGCCGTTACGCCCCAAGCCGCTTTGTGTCGAAACTCCCTTCTGAGCATGCCAGGCCTCCCTCCCCCTCTCCAAGGAAAGGACACCACGTGATCCCGGAGGAGCGCGACGCAAGGAAGCGCTCGGGCACCGCCACTCTCGTTGAGACTCTCTACGGCTCGGTCCTTGAGAATCGTGCGTCTACTGCCAGCGCTTTCCAGTGCCACTCCCGCTCGTCGAGACACAACCACGGAGGGGCCTCATCGGTCCCCTCCGTCCTCAAGAAGGAGACATAGCCATGTTCGATCGAGTTCGCAGGCATCTGACCCCGAGCATGCTGATCGCGTTGCTGGCGCTGGTCTTCGCGGTGACGGGCGGCGCGTTCGCGGCGAGCGGTCACGGTGGCCCGGATGGTCTGCCAGGAGGAAACCACGGGCTGTCGGCACTCGCCAAGATCGCCAAGTCCAAGAATAAAACTAGCCCGCGCGGCCCGCGCGGCCCGCGCGGCGCGACTGGTCTCGCAGGCAAGACCGGTGCCACGGGTGCGATCGGACCCGTGGGTCCGCAGGGCGCGAGCGGTCCGGCCGGTCCAGCGGGCGCCAACGGCGCCTCCGGCGCGACCGGCGAACCGGTAAAGATCACCAAAGCAGGCTCCGCGGAATGCAAGGAAGGCGGCACTCACTTCAAGAACGCCACCGGTGAAGGAAACGCCTGCAACGGCGAAGCCAGCGAAACGCTGGGTGGGGGCGAAAGCGGGCTTCCCGTAGCCCTGCCTGAAGGTAAAACCGAGACGGGGACGTGGAGCGCCCATGTCGACCTCAAAGAACACGAATTCAAAGAAGGCGAAACAGAACTCTACGTGAGCGCCCCGCTGTCCTTCCCGGTGCCCCTCGCCGCACCCCTGCCGGAAGCACAGTGGCACTTCGTCACGATCGCAGAACAGGAAGGCACGGGCGGCGCGAAAGTGCCGGCCGAATGCGAAGGGGAACCCAAACCGGGAGTCAAGGTGAAGGGGAGCGTCGAAAACCCGCAGGCCGCTAAGGGCTGGCTCTGCATGTATCAGGGTCTGACCGAAGCCGAAGCGAAAGTCGAAGTGGCCCGAGTCCGCACCGCGGGGTACCACGGGAGCGAACCGGGGTCGACCGAAGAACGCATAGGCACGGCCGGCGCTATCGCCACCGTCGTGTACAAGGGAGCGAATGAAGGACCGGCTGAAATTTCGGGCAGCTGGGCAGTGACCGCACCGTAAGCGTTGTAGCCGTCCAACTAGGTGAGGACCCGGACGGCCCGGCTTGCAGCCGCCAAGGGTCCTGGCGCCGAAGAGTTCATACCCACGCTGCACGCGAATCCTGGAGATAAAGTGAAACGCACAGAGCAAGACACGAACCGGCTCTTCGGGAAACCCGGAGTCTTCGCTGTGCTCTGTGGCCCGCTGCGCGTCCACGGAAGCGGAAGATGCATTGCGGCCCCCGCGCGTCGAGCGCTGCCACCGCTGTTCGTATCGCTCGTGGCGCTCAGCTGCTGGGGTGCGCCGGCGTGGGCGAACAGCCTTCATGGGTTCGCAAAAGAATTTGGTGGACAGGGGCCGGGCGCCGGACAAATGCAACTCGCCCCAAACAGCGGCGTCGCGGTGAACGCTGCGACCCACAACGTCTATGTGGCGGACACTGGTAACCACAGGGTGGACGAGTTCAACGAAAATGGCGCATTTGTTCGTGCGTGGGGATGGGGCGTGGATGGAGTACCCGGGTTCGGGGAATGCAGTCTGTTGACGTGCCAAGTGGGGGAATCAGGCTCCCAGCCCGGCGAGTTCGAGGACCCGCAGTTCATAGCCGTTGATAACACATGCGCGCTCCAAGAACAGAAAACTGGAAAAGTACTTAGCAGCGGCGAATGTGCGAGCCTCGATCCGTCCAATGGCGAAGTCTATGTTGCCGACACCGGCACCCAGCTGGTTACGAAGTTCACCGCCGAAGGGGCGCTTGTGACCACGTGGGGTGTCGCTGGCCAGCTCGGTACCTCACCGGTTACCGTTGCGACCGGTACCGGTAATCTGACGACCGGCTCGAGCAAAATCGGCGAACTGACCGCTACCAGTGGCAGCTTTCATTCGGCAGATGAACTCTCCGGCGAAGGGATCCAGCCCGGCACCCATTTGGGGTTCGACCGCGAACTTTCGCAGCCCGCCACAATCACGAAAGAACATGTCGGTCTCACCGCGCAACGCGCCCTAGGCGGTTATGCGGGTGTGGCGGTCGGCCCAACCGGCGACCTCCTGGTCGCAACCGCGACCTCGGAGATCGTCTTCGAGTTCGACCAGAGCGGTACCTTCCTCCAAGAATTCGCCCGCAACGAAGGCAATGGCGGCATTCTCGCGGGCGGCCTCGCGGTTAATGGCATCGGAGACGTCTATTTCAACAGCTATGAAGGCGTGCTGAAGCTCGCACCTGGCGGCGGGAACCTATCGGGTGGCGTGTCCGGCGGTCCGGGGACTGTTGCGGGTCTGGCCGCCAACCAAGCGACGAACGAACTGCTCGTCGACCGGGGCGCTGTGATCGAAGCGTTCGGCCCCGCCGGCGAAGCGCTTGGTTCTTTCGGTCCGCCCCAACTCTCCGGTGGTGCAGGTGTCGCTATCGACCCCGCCGGCGCCGTGGTCTATGCCGCCAACACCGCGACGGATCACTTGGATGCCTACGCGCCGGTGATAGAAGTCGGCACGACCGCGGCGAGCGAAGTGACGGCGACGACCGCGACCTTGACCGGCGACGTGAACCCCGAGGGCGGCAGAGTCCTCGCGTGCGAATTCGAATACGAAACGCTCGGCGAATACGAAACCCTCCACAATTACGCGCACAGCGTCCCCTGCGAACACCCGGGCGCCCCCGAACTTGGCGATGGGTCTTCCCCGGTATCGGTCCATGCGAACGTCGGTGGGCTAGGTGGCGGGACGGCGTACCGCTTCCGCCTGGTCGCGGTGCACGAAGACACCGCGACCCACGAAGAGACTTCCGTCGGCGGCGAAGGCGAATCCTTCTCGACATTGCCCGTGCCCGTCGTGGCGAATGCCGAGGCCACCAACCTGAGCGCCGGCGGCGCGGAACTACGGGCGAGCGTCGACCCCGAGGGCCTTCAGGTCACTCGGTGCGTGTTCGAATACGGCACGAGCACGAAATACGGGTCTGTCGCCAAGTGCGAACAGAAGCTCACTGCGATCGGCGCGGGCGTCGAACCGGTGCCCGTCAGCGCGCAGATCGACGAACTCCTTCCCAGCACGAGCTATCACTGGCGGCTGGCCGTGCGTGACAAGAACGGCGAAACGACCAGCCTCGACCATACGTTCGTATACTCGACCGCGGGCTCGGAACTGCCCGATGGCCGAGCATATGAAATGGTCACGCCGGTCTTCAAGAACGGCGCGCTGCTCACTGGCATACCGTTTGAGCCCGCCCCCGCTGTCTCTGAAAACGGTCTGCGGGTGATGAGCCGTGACATCCAGTGCTTTGATCCGGCAGAATCGTGCAACGCGACCAACAACTCGATTCTCGGCAACATGGTCGCTTTTACGCGCGGCGCGACCGGTTGGACGGGATCCGAGCTCGCTCCGCCTGCGACGCGGTTCGGCGAGCTGACCCCGTTTGCCTACAGCGCCGAGGAAGGCACGGCGCTGTTCACTGCGCCAGCCGGTCCCGCGGGAGAAGAAGAGTGGATCGGGCGCGACTCCGAAGGGGCGTTCACCGCGATCGGGCCGGCGACGCCCCCGGGCGTCAGCAACGGCAGTGGCATTCAAGTCACCGTTTCCGAAGCGACTGCGAACCTTTCCCACCTGGTCTGGGACGACAACCTCAGCGGGGGGGCTGCTTGGCCGTTTGATCGTACTCAAGAGGGAAAGTCGCTTTATGAGTATGCGGGTGCCTGTGGTGGGCAGCCCCAATGTGCGCCGTTTCTCGTCGGCGTCACGGGTCCCGAGCACAGCACCGAACTGCTCGGTGTCTGCGGTAGCGCCCTGGGGGCCGAAGACAACGGTTACGCGCAGGACGCGCTGTCGGCGGACGGTGAGAGCGTGTTCGTTTCCTCAACGCAAAGCGGTGGGGCCTGTAGCGCTGCGCCACCTGTCAAGGAGCTGTTCGATCGTGTGGACGGCGAACACGAAGACGCGCACACGGTCGCGATCTCCGAGCCCGACGCTCCTCAGGTCGAGGGCGAAGCCGCCCGCGGGCAGCAGAGCCCGCCGGACGATGACTGCACGGGTGAATGTCTGAAGAACATCTCGACCGAAGGCAACTGGCGGGAAGCGGAATTCGAGGGCGCCTCCGAAGACGGGTCGCTGGCGTACTTCCTCAGCGCACAGCAGCTGACGAACGAAGCCGTCGAGAGCACAACCAACGATCGGTGTCCCAAATCGGGTGGCGCTTGCAACCTGTACCTCTATGATTTCAACCGCCCCGCGGGCCACGAGCTGATCGACGTATCCGCGCCGCAAGGTGCCGGTGAGAGTCCTGGCGTGCAGGGAGTGGTCGCGATCTCAGCCGATGGCTCGCACGTGTACTTCATCGCGCAGGGCGTGCTGACACGGCAAGAACGACCTGGTTGCGCGGCCGCATTCCAGGCCCAGGGGGTTGCCGAGGAAGGCCGCTGCCATGCCAGGGAGGGGGCCAGCAATCTGTATGTCTATGACACCAAGACCGCGCAGACCTCATTCATCGCGATCATGTCGGACGGCGACGGTCATGAGTGGGAAGAACCTGAGCACAGTGCGAATGTGACTCCGGACGGGCGTTTCCTGGTGTTCGTGAGTCGAGGGGATCTCACTCCGGACACACACAGCGGCGGCTCGGTGCAGGTGTTCAGATACGCCGCGGCAGCCGGCGCGCTGACCCGCGTCTCGACCGGCGCGCAGGGGTATGACGATGATGGCAACGGCGGCATTGGTCCCGACGCGATCGTGGGCGCGCTTCCGCAAGACCAGCTAGGGCATTTCCGCGGCGATCCGAGCATGTCCAACGACGGCTCATACGTGTTTTTCCAGAGCCCGCGGGCGCTCACGCCACATGCGCTCGATGACGTCGTCATCGGGCACTTGGGTGGCACGAACCTCGCCGTCTATGCGGAGAACGTGTACGAGTGGCACGAAGGACAGGTCTCTTTGATCTCCGATGGCCGCGACGCCGTCGAGTCGGGCACGTGTGAAGATGCCTTTGGCGACGAAGGCAATGACAGGTCGTCCGTCTGTCTGCTGGGCAGCGACGCGAGCGGGCACAACGTGTTCTTCACGACCGCAGACCAGCTCGTGCCTAAGGACACCGACACGCAGGACGACATCTACGATGCGCGTATCTGCGAACCCGAAGGCGGGCAGCCGTGCGCTCCTGAACCGCCGCCCTCCTCGCCGCCCTGCCAAGGCGAACAGTGCCACGGCATTCCCGCAGCGACACCGTCACTGCTCGCGCCAGGGACGGCAAGCTTCAACGGTGAAGGCAACGTCACGTCATCGCCACCATCCTCGTCACCGGCCAAGAAGGTCGCGAAGAAGACGGCTAAATGCAGGAGGGTGCTTGTCAAGAGGAGAGGGAAGAAGAGAACGGAGTGCGTCAAGAAGAAGAGTAAGAAGCCAGCGAAGAAGTCTGCCCTCTCCAAGCGAAGGACGGGCCGATGACCACCTTTAGACGGCTTTTCGTGCTGGTACCCGTCCTCTTGCTCGCATCCTCTGCGATCGCCGACGCGACGCCGGCGTCTCCCGGGTGGACGCTCGACCCGGTGGCCTCTCCCACCCACTTCCTCGGGTCCGAACAGAACCCGCAATGCCGTGAACACGTGACGGAAGCCCAGGAAACCCATCCGTGTGACACGTATGAAGTGGTCGCGATGAACGCGGGCAGCGCGCCGACCGATGGCACGCCGGTGACGCTGAGCGACAGTCCGCCGCCGGGCGTGACCGTGAAGAAGGTGCAGGTGTTCCTTGTCCAGAACCCGGATCCGGCACGGCCGCCCTTGCCTGGAGAATTGCCCGGCCAGGGTGCCACCGAAGGAGTGGACGGATCCGAACAGGAAGGGTCGGCAGAACACAATTGCGTGACGGCGCCGGTCGTGCGCTGTACATATCCGCACGCGCTGGCGCCGGACGATTGGTTGTTGATGAAGGTGTTTGTGACGGTGGACGAAGGCACGTCGGGCGCATTGTCCGACAAGGCCGAAGTCTCCGGTGGTGGCGCGCCGAGCGTGTCCGGCCAACTCGTCAATACGATCGGCTCAGGGCCGCCGCCGTTTGGCGCTTCGCGTTTCGACTTCTTCAAAGATGGGTTGAGCGGCGGAGTCGAATCACAGGCCGGTGGGCATCCCTACGAGCTGACGACAACGATCGACCTCAACGACGTGCTGCGCAACCAGCAGGGCCAGGGCGCCGGTCATGAACAGGGCTATCCCTCGAGCGTCGAAGACCTGAAGGACGTCGTCGTCGATCTGCCGCTCGGGTTCGCCGGTTCGACGCTCGCGGCGCCGCAGTGCACCGAGGCGCAGCTGAACTCCGAAGAGCACTGCCCCGCCGATACGGTCGTCGGCCATCTCACGAGCGAACCGAACGGGTCAGGCTACGCCGGTGGCGCGACGATCAACAGCCCGATCTGGAACGTTTTGCCGGAGTACGGGCACCCCGCTGAGTTCGGGTATATCGACAGCGCGAAAGACTCGCATGTGGCGGGGTATGTCAGCGTCGTGCCCACCCCCGCGGGGTATGTGCTGCGGTTCGTCGCATCCGACATCCCGCAGGTGGTGTTGAGTCGGATTGTGGTGACGTTCTATGGCAATCCCGAGGCTCGCGACGGGGCTGGTCTGCCCCAGATCCCGTTCTTCACGAACCCGACGGCGTGCTCGGGCAGCCCGCAGGTCGCAACGGTGTGGATGGACTCGTGGACCAATCCCGCGCGCTTCCAGCCGGGAGGCCTCGTCCCGGTCGATCTGCAAGAACCGCAGTGGGCCAAGACGACATCGGAATCCCCGCCCGCGATCGGGTGTAACCAGCTGTCGTTCACGCCTCAGATCGGGGCGCAACCGACCACGCACGAAGCGGACAAGCCTACGGGCCTTGAATTCGAACAGCGCTTGCCGCAGAGCGAGGTGTCCGGTGGGGACGCGACGCCAGCATTGAAGAATACGACGATCACCTTTCCCGAAGGGATGACCGTGGACCCGTCCTCAGCGGATGGGCTCGGGGCCTGCACGAACGCGCAGATCGGCTGGGAAGGCCCGACGCTGTTCGACTTCACCCAAGCCCCGCCGGAATGCCCGGAATCCTCGAAGATCGGGACGCTGGAACTGGAAACGCCGCTGATCCCGGGCGTTCTGCACGGCGAAGTGTTCCTCGCCGCGCAGAACGAAAACCCGTTCCACTCGACGTTCGCGACCTACATCGTCGTCAACGACCCGGTCACCGGTGTGGTACTGAAGCTCGCGGGCGAACTGAAATCCGACCCGGCGACGGGGCGCCTGACTGCGGTGTTCGACGAAACGCCGGAGCTCCCGTTCAGCGCTCTCAAGGTCCATTTCTTCGGTGGCCCCCGCGCAGAGCTCGCGACCCCGCCGGTTTGCGGTACCTACACCACGACCTCCGAACTGAGCCCGTGGTCGATCGAAGCCGGCGAGCTGCCGGCCACCCCATTCGACAGCTACGTGATCAACGAAGACTGTGCGACCGGGTTTGCCCCGACTTTCAGCGGCGGATCGACGAACCTGCAGGCCGGTGCGTTCACGACCTTCGAGGCGTCGTTCTCCCGCGAAGACGACGACCAGGAACTCGCCGGCTTGACCGTAAACCTTCCGCCGGGCCTGCTCGCGAACGTCGGCAGCGTCCCGCTGTGCGGTCAAGCGGAAGTCAAAGCCGAAGAACACGAAGCTCCGGGCGGCTGCCCCGTCGCCAGCCAGGTCGGCACCGTGCAGGCCGGCGCGGGCCCGGGCCCAAACCCATTGTTCGTCAGCGGCAAGGTCTTCCTGACCGGCCCCTACAACGGCGGGCCGTACGGCCTCGCAGTCGTGGTATCCGCCAACCCGGGCCCGTTTCACTTCGGCAACGTGGTGGTGCGCCAGTCGCTGCGCATCGACCCGATCGACTCGCACGTCACCGACGTCTCTGACCCGTTCCCGACGTTCCTGGATCCGGTCGGCGCGAACGGCCAGACGGATGGCATCCCGATCAAACTTCGCCGCGTCGACGTTCTCATCAATCGCCCCGGCTTCACGTTCAACCCGACGAATTGCAGCAAGTTGGCGCTCTCCGCGGCGATCACCAGCACCGGGTCCGCGATATCAGACCACTCCGTGCCGTTCCAGGTGACCAACTGCGCGCACCTTAAATACACGCCGACACTGACGGTCTCAACGGCCGCCAAGGCCAGCAGGTCAAACGGCTCAAGCCTGTTCTTCAAGATCGCCTATCCCAAGAACTCGGTCGGTAGTCAGTCCTGGATGAAGGAGATGAAGTTCGTCATCCCCAAGCAGCTCCCCGCGCGCCTGACGACACTGCAGAAAGCCTGCTTGGCGCACGTGTTCGAGACCGAACGCCAGAATTGCCCGGCCGCCTCGATCATCGGGCACGTCCTAGTCCACACCCCGGTTCTTGCGGTGCCAGTGGAAGGACCGTTGTATTTCGTGAGCTACGGCGGCGCGGCCTTCCCCGACGCCGTCGCGGTGCTGCACGGCTCCGGGATCACGATCGAATCCCACGGCCACACGCTCATCAAGGGGGGCGTGACCTCGGCGACGTTCGAAAGCGTCCCCGACGTCCCGTTCGAATCGATCGAAGTGACCGTCCCCCAGGGCAAGTACTCCGAGTTCGGCGCGAACCTTCCGCACGAACGCTATGACTTCTGCGGCCAGCACCTGAAGATGCCGATCCTGTTCAAGGCGCAGAACGGAATGGAAATCCACGCGGAAACACCGGTCGGGGTTACGGGGTGCCCTAAAGCCAGGACCAAAGCGCAACTCCTGGCAACTGCTCTGAAGGCGTGCCACAAGAAGCACGGGAAGAAGCGTGCCGCGTGCGAAAGGGCCGCGCGCAAGGCTCATGGCGCCAGGGCCCCAAAGCGAGCAAGGAAGGACAGCGCCAGCCATAGGTAGCGCTCGTTCAGACGGTGTCGGCTGATGCGAGCATTGGCGTGCATCAAATCGCCGGCGCTCGTCGCGATACTCGCGCTCGCCGGCGGCCTGGCCGCCTGCGCCAGCAACCCCGGCGACCGCGTCGCCACCACGGCTCCCCACACCGTGACGCCTGCGGCCGGCGCCCACCCCTCGGCCAAGCACACCTCGCGGCGAGGCTCAGGACGGCGAGCGCCAGCCCAACCAACTCAGGGGGCGGCTCAAGAGATCGGCACGCCAGGCTACCGCCACGCGCTGGCCGCGTTCGCGGACTGCATGCGCCGCCACGCCGTCGCCCTTCCGCCGCCGAACCTGACGGCATCTGGCCCGGTCTTCTCGGCGAAGGCGGTGAACGCCAGAAGCCCGACCTTCAGGACAGCGATTGCGACTTGTCGTCGAGTCCTGTCCAGGCTCGCCCCGACGGCGCCGAGCCGCAGGTGACGATCCGTGGCCTCGATCCGGCCGGCTAGCTCCGATCCGCTCCGGGTGAATATCTGGTGGACCGGTCGGCTGGGCTGCCGCGGCCGTTCATCCCCGCCCCTCACGTCAGCCGCGCGCCGGCGATCTCGATCCGCCCTGTCCTCTCGGCCGTCGGCCGTGGCCTTCTTCGCGAGGATCACTGCCGCCAATCCGCGCTGCCAGGACGTTCTACCCCTGCGTCTGCGCGCCCTCTGCCCCGTCCCGTATGTCGACGGGCGCGTAGGCAGCGAGGCGATCGTGGAGCCACTTGCGGGCCTTCTTGCTGGCGGCGTCGTTCCCGAACCCGGGGTACGTGACAATGCCCTCTGCGGACTCGATCACGTAGGCCGGCGCAGACGCGGATGAGCCGAGCCACATCTGCCTGGCGTTACCACCCAGCGCGTCACCGGTCGCCGCGAGCGCCTGCACGTATTTCGCCGAGTCGCTCACGGTGCTCGATGATAGCGCTCAGTCCGGGCGCCTGGACGGTTGATCCCACCGCGGTGTGCCGGTCTTCCGGTGGCGCGTATCGTCGTACTGCGGACGTACCCATTCTCGGCACGGGCAGTCGAAGACCAGACGTGCCACCGGCGGTGCATGGCCGTGGAATCAAGGCCGTCGAAACCAGCCATCTATAGTCCCGCTCCGCGGAACTCCGGCGGGTTGTGCGAGCGTCGCCACGCGATGAAGAGCACGACCGCCGTCAAAGCGTTCCCCAACAGGAGCGCCATGAGCGCCCAGCGCGTCGCGCAGCTTTCGGCGCCGATCGATTGCGCCTGCGGTTCGCTTCCGGCGACCGTCAGCGGGCGGGAGAGAACGACGACGAGGCCTGCGGCGAAGGACCATAACGCGTTCAGGAGCGCCAGGGCGCGCAGCCCGATCAGGACCTCGGTCGCGAACAGGTTCTCGCGTGTGCGCCCGATGTAGGCCGAGAGCCCGGCGGGCACGATCAGCATCAGGGCGACCCAGGGACCCGGGGCGACGCTCAGCGATTCGCGCCACACCACGGTGGCCAGCAGCATTGCGCACCCGAGCAGCGAGGCGAAGAACGCGGCGCGCACGATCATCGAGGGCCGCGGGCGGACGCTGAACGTCGCCGCGGCGACGCGGTCGAGCGCGACGCCGGAGGCGTAGAGACCAACGCGCTGCTGCAGCGGCGTGAGCGGCGGATCGAGCTCGCGCACCCGCGGCGTCGATCCCGGCGCGCTCACCGATACCGAGTAGCGCATCTTCGCCTCGACGATGTGAAAGCCGTCGGCCGTCTCGAACTGCAGATGGTAGGAGTGGCATTGCCCGATCGACGGGAGCGAGATGTCGATCGGCTTGGGGGTTATGGCCGCGGCCCTCCTGAGCTTTTGCCAGACGCTCAGTCGCCTGACAGGCGGGGCCTGGTCTATGAACTGCGGGCCGGCACAGAACTCGAATGACAACTCGAGATTTTCACCGGGCGTGAGGAGCTCGCAGGCCTGGACGTGGGAAGCGACGAAGGCTCCCTCGGGCGCGGTGTGGGAGACGGTGTAGGCGCCGAGAGGAACCTGCACGAGCGCCCTGCCGTCGGTGCGCGTCATGAGAGTATGCGAGCTGGCGCCCTCCAGCCTGATCGCCACCCCGGGGAGGGGCTGCGGCTCCGCTGTTGGCTTGCTCTCGCCCGCGACGGGGGAGATGTCGTTCAGCCACGTCGCCTTCACTGCGATGAACCCGACCCCCTCCGAGTAGGCGCGGTCGCTTGGCTTGCGTGCTCGGCGGCGGTCAAGGAATGGGCGTGGGCTCACCTTGACCCGCGGAATACCCGTGACCTCCTGGTAGGAGAACTTGACGATCCGCCGGCGCTGTTCGACGACAGCCGCGGTCAGGACCATGAAGTTCCGGGCGAGATCGCGTGCCAGTGCCATGAAGCGGCCTGTCGCGAGCATCCCTTCTCGCCATTGGTTCTCCAGTTCGTCGCCGCTTGAGATCCGTAGCCGCCTCCAGCGTGTGAGCGCATCGTTTGGTCCGCTCGTGCCGATCGCCCATAGGTCCTCGAGCACGCCGAGTGGTACCGGCTCGGGCAGTTCATGGACGGCGCCGACCCACATGCGGGCGGCGGCGGTGAGCGTGGCGGCGGCGAGCGCCCCGTTTTGCCTGGCCGAGAGCAGCGCCATGGGGCGATCCTGCTCATCGCGCAGGCTGAAGTTCACAAGCTCGCGCTTGAGGAGTGTGCCGAGCGGCACGAACGTGATGCCGTCGGTGCCGCGCGCGAGGAACGTGGGCACCTTCGGCAGGATGAAGTCGACGCTCACGCTGCGTGACACGGTGTCGGCGTCAAGGAACCGTACGGTCTCAACTCGCCGCTCCATCCACTGCGACCATTCGGAGATCAGCAGCAGCAGGACCTCGCCCATCCCGATTAGCTCGACGGCGGCGCCCTGTAGGTCCCGCGGCTTGACCAGCAGCAGGTCGCTCAGTCGCCGCTCGAGGGTGATGGGCAAGCTCAGCTCCTCCCGTGTCCAGCCAGCCGCCTGAGATTCTGCTCGCGCTCGTCTCGTACGCGTTCACGACAACCTAGGCGTCTAGGGCGTACCGGCGTACCACGGACTCCGGCGTGAATTGACGGGCGATCTGAGAGTGCCGGCACAGCCACACCTTAACGCCCTCGTGCGACGTGCCCGCCCCAGGTGAGCCATGTTTATGCGCGCCCAGAACGGCAGGCGACAGGCTTCGCTTGTGCGGATCTCGCCGCTGCGCTAGCGTACTCGCGGACGTTTATTTTGGTGGATTCGCCCCATGGTCACGCCGTGCCGAGCCACCGCACGACCGATGAGGAGCTGCCATGACCGACGCGGCACAGACCGATCCCAACTTTTCCTTCAAAGGTGTCGAGGCTCCGGTCGCTGAGCCCGCAGACGAACTTGGTCCGCTCGCGCAGCTGATCGCGCCCGGCGGGAAGAGCGGCGAATGGAAGGGCCAGGGCTTCAACACGATCTGGCGACCGCACCCGCTCGCCGAAGGTGGTCAGGATCGCTTCCTCGAGCTGAATTTGACTGAAGAGACACTCGTCTTCACCAAGATCGAAGGCAAGATCCCGAACCGGGGCCTGCTGATGGCCGACATCAACATGTTCGGCCTCACCTACATGCAGCAGATCAAGGGCCTCGACCCCGTCGAAGGCCTTCACATCGAGCCTGGCATTTGGGCCAACGTGCCTGCCACGACGAACCCGGCGGTCCCCGCCACCGTGGTCCGGATGGCCTCGATCCCCCACGGCACCGTAATCCTTGCGCAGGGTGAGACAAAAACGTTCGACGGCGGCCCGCAGATCGCAGAGAACAACATCATCCCCTTCCCGATCGGCACGCCCCCGCCGCCAAACTCGGGCTTTGCCCAGGCAGAGGGGACCTTCACCGAGCTCAACCTCGCGACGCCCACACAGTTTCGCCAGGCTTCGGCGGCCGTGACCCAGGCGATGGTCGAAAACCCGAACAGCTTCCTGCAGAGCGCGATCGTCGGCCAGAGCATCACCAGCACGACGGTGCTGGTGATCTCGACAAAGCACGAACCCGTCCCCGGCGGCGGCACGGCCAACACGGCCTTCCTGGAAGACGCGACCGAACCCCCCGGCGGGAACGCCGACGCCGTCGAGGTCGACGCGATCTTCTGGATCGAGACGGTGGCGGGAGGATACGGCGAGCCCGAGAAGGTTCAGCTGCAGTACACCCAGCTCGTGCAGCTCGATTTCAACGGACTGCGCTGGCCCCACGTGAGCGTGGCAACGTTGCAGAAAATCTGACCGTCGTGCCCGTCGGCTCGGCTGTCGTTCACCAATGCGCCGCGCCTGAATGCTGACCCGTTTCAAGCCCTATCTCGATCCGATCGACATGTGGTTTGTGCTGCTGAACATGGCCGGCTACGCCGCGTTCGTCACCTGGGCTGAGTTGATCGTGCGCGCGATTCGGGGCGAACAGGCCGAGGAAGGCTGGCGGTTGTGGAGCTCGACGGCCGCATTGATCGCGGCCCGCACGCTTCTCTCCGGCGCGCGCGTCCGTGAGACCGCGACGCTCCGAGCCGCAACCGTCGAGCTGCGTGGCCTGGTTGGTGAAGCGGCAGTATCCGAATGGCTGCGCAACGAGCGTGAAGAGGCGCGACATACTCAGGAGCCCGAGCTCCGGAGCGGCCTTTACCGGTTGACGAAACGCCTGGTCGTACTTGCCGCGCTCACGCTGGCGGCCGCCGTCGTGACGCTGGTGGTCGCGATCGTCGCGTAAGGGAAGCGGCGTGGAGAGCGCAGCGACGCGGCAACGTCTTTCGCGTCGGCCAAGGCGGCGTCTCTCGATGTCATGACTGCGATCGACCCGATCGACTACTCGAGCCTCGCCGCCCAGCACGATGTCACGCCTGAGAGCTGGGATAGCTTCGTAGCCGACGTGCTCGTCGAGTGCTGGCTGACCACCTACCGCCGCGTCTGCGACGCACCGACCGAAATCCTCGAGATCACACACGGTGAGCTGACGTTCCTCTTTGACCAGCAATCATCCCTTGATGACAGCCAGACCGAGGACCGAACCGTGGCGGTGTGGTGGCGCTCGGCGCCGTCGGCCGCCCCGCGAGATTCGCCGCGGCTATCCGGCTTCATTCCAAACCCTCCCGCCTGGTCGGGAGCGGGCCGCGACCGTGGCCACCTCGTGGCCCACGCCGCCGGGGGAGGACTCGATCTGAACCTATTTCCCAAGGCCGTGGAATTGAACCGCGTCGAAGCGACGCGGGCAGGCGGTGGCGGGCGATGGAGAGCCACGCCGCGCAGCCTCCCGGGACGCCGCTGTTCGTGCGCCCCTCCTATCGCGGCTCGACCTGGTTGCCCACCGCGATCGACTACGGGCTGCTCCTCGACGGCCGAGTGATCTCTGAGCGGTTCGAGAACGATCGCTGAGCCCGCTCAGCGCTCTATGTCCTGCGCGCCTTCAAATCCCGCTGGCGCAGTCGGGTCGCCTATCTGCCTGCGCAGGCCGTTGGGCAGGGTTGCCCGGATGGCACGCCCGGCCGACCCCGGCAGCGTGCATTATCACCGTCCCGTGGATGCCTCGAGGCTCGCCGCTCCCTCCGCTGGCTCTGCCGGCGCGACACCCCCAAGCTCGTCCAGCGCGGCGGCCCGGCAGACCGCGAGGAGAATGACGATGAGGCCGAGCCAGACGGCCGCGATCAGGATTGCGAGCATCATTTCTCCTCGCTGCTAACCGCTACTGCTTGACGAGCGTGGCGAGGGAGATGTGGGGCCAGGCGACGCCGTCGCGCTCTAGCAGAACGGTCTGGCTGTACTGAAGCTGGCGAAGCTCGCGCCCGTGTCCTTCGGGGATCCGCGAGCGTCTCGACCCAAAAGCTGGCCTGGAGGCCGAGCGACTCGGGGTTCCTGGCGCTGAAGGGCATGCCTTGCAGTCGCTGCTCGATCCCCGGGCGGTTCGCGATCGTCATCGTGGTCGTGCTCAGGACCCTCTGATCCTCGATCTGGCGACGCAGCACCGTGTTGACATCGCTCAGCACGTCCGCGGGCGCCCCTGCGGGCATCCCCTCGCCGCGGCCCACATGCGCGCGCTCACCCGCGAGCGGACGCGCGGAGGTGAGGTCGATCGGCGTCGGGCTGGCTGGATCGATCTGCGGTCCGCCCGGCGTCGTCACCGAGGTCCCGTCGGCGAGGACCGCGTGACCCTCGCCGAGGGTGGCGAGCCGAGCGACGTTCGTCTCTTTAGCGGCCTCGGGCCTTGCGTGCAGGATCAGCCACATCCCCGGCCCGATGAGCAGTGTCTCTCGAGACGCCCGCTCGGTTATGTGATGCAGGTAGTACACGCCGCGGTACATGCCGGCGAGCGCTCCGATGTCGGCGAATGCAATTCCCTCGTGGGTCCTCTTGACCTCCAGTGACCAGCCGCCCCCGGCGCCGGCATCCGGTTGGGCGAGGACGCTGAGTCCCTCGCCCGTCCAGGTGCCCGCCACATCTCCTAGCGGCCTGAGGTCGTGTGTGGTCATGGGGGCGAGGGAACTGACGTCTGTGCGTGAGGGGCAGCGGGCCGCGCTCGCGATGTAGATCAGACTGCGACCAGGTGCCGGCGGATGCACGCGCCCGCCACGCCAAGCAGCTCATTAGATGCGCGAACTGCGGATCTGTGACCAAGCGGGCGCCGGGCCGGGAGTTCACACAGCCCGCCGCGCGCACACGGTCCGTCCAGGTCTGACCGGAGCAGCCGAGCGAGGTCGCGCACCACCCGACCGCCCGGCGCTTTCACTTTCTCACTCCTCGTCACAAATCCCGCGCTCGTAACTCTATGTGTGCGACAGACACCCACGGCCCGCGCGAGACAAAGCTGCCGACCGTATCGGTCACACAACAGGAGTGCGAAAGTAGGAAAGGGGAACGCGTGGGAAACCCGCTTCGTACACGGCTGCGCATCTTCGTATCAGCTCTTGTCACTGCCCTCGTCGTCGCGCTCGTGAGCGCTGCGGGCGCCTTGGCGTTCTACGAACAGTACGGCTTCTATTCCATCGGTAACAATGGCTACGTCCAGTCAGCTGGCGCTCACACCTTCACGCTCAACTTTGGCGCGGGTAGCAACGGCGGCCGTCTCGCCTGTCAGCTATTTAACGGCACTGTCAACGAAGTCGCACCTGGCAACGGGAGCTGCCGGGTCTCTTACGGGGGTGGCCAGTACGTGTGGGCGCGCGTTTACCAACCAGTCTGGGGTCACTGAGACCGTCGGCGGAGAAGCGGAAACATGAGCGTGCTCGCGCCTCACCCTCACCGCAAGAAGGGCGTTGTGCTTGGCGTGGCCGGAGCGATCGTGCTTGGCGCCGGAGCGCTCGGAGCCTATGCCGCCGCCGAAGGGCTCACGGGGTCCTCTGCGGGCGAGGTGCGACAGCTCGTCGCGGAAAGCCGCCCTGGCCAGTTCGCCCGGAAGTACGGCTTGAACCCGGCCGACGCCGTTGCCGTCTTCAAGCTCCGCAACGGTCAGATCGCCTCGGTCGTGGCCGGTTCGAGCGCAAAGTGTCTCATCCAGACAAATGCCAACCACACCTCAGAAACGTGTGACACGACCGCTGCGATTGCCGAAGGTCAGGCGATCTCCGTTCAAGACGAATGCGGCACGGCCGGCGGAAATCTCATGGAGATCACCGGTCTCGCTCCGCCAGGGATTGTGAGCGCGCGCCTGCGATGGAGCGACGGGAGCGCCAAGGATGCAACCGTGACCAACGGCGCCTTCAGTTCGCCGCAACCAATCCAGCCTCGGGCGCTCCCTACCCGACTGGCATCCAATGGCTCGACGGCGGAACTGAGGCTGGAGAAGGTACATTCCCGGTTCACGGCGACGAGTTCTGTCTGCCGGTGGGATAGGAGCGAGCGTCGGCCCGCGATCGCGCGCGGGGCCGCTACCGCGCCGCGAACAGCAGGCGCTCGATCGCCCGCGCCGGATCGCCCAGTGTGATGTGGGCTTTGTCCGAGCCGCTGGGAAGGATCGCGCTCAGTGGCGGGACGCGCACATGAACCGGCATACCGTACGCAGCGAAATCCACGACGGTGGTCATGTTGGCGCCATGCCTACCGAGGAAGCTTGCCTTGATCCGGGCGGGCCGACCTCGGGCGTCAAGCCAAACATCGAGCCTCGCCGCTGCTTGCTGACCTAGGGCGGCGGTCGAGGGCGTTCCCTGCTCGGCGCGCAGAAACGCTTCAAGGCTTGTAGCAAGCTGATAATGGGTCGTGCGCACCCCGTTAATCTGATCTCGCCCGATAATGGCTACCGGCGATCGCGTCTCCGCCATTACTCGAAACACAACCTGCGGATCGATCGGCGCGTAGCCCCCCGGTGGCGAGAAGGAAACGAGGCTGCCCTGCCGCACCCCCAGCGCCGCCCACTTGACGGTGTTCAGCTGCTGGCTGTCGGTCCTGACCCGTCGGAGATACAGCGTGCTCCCCGCCCGACGCCGTTCGATCGGTTCGTTGGTTTCCCCGACCGTCAGTGTGCTCGCAAACGCCCCCGTCACGAAGTCAAGTTCGCCGCTCTCTCGAACGTGAGTCAGCCGCCGCCCGCCGACCGTGATGCTCTCCGTGGCGAGGAAACCGAACCGACTTTGATCGTTCCGCTGCCAGAGGCGCCTGGTTCACCGGTGAATTCGCACCGGCGGGCGCAACGAGCTCGAGAACGCCAGCCGCACCCGCAAGGATCGCGAGCAGACCGAGAAACGTGCGGCGTAACCACGAACCGCTTGTCCGCCACCAACGCGATCTGCCGGCCTCGCCCGCCGCGGCCTCCGCCGCGCGGAACCCCTCCCCGAGCCGCTCGAGCTCAGGCATCCGCCACCGCTCCTCGCCCTTGGGGCTCATCCCTCGAGCTCCCTCGCCGCGGCCTTCGGATGCGCGTTGTCCTTCAGAACCCTCCGACCCCTCGACACTCTGGCCCGAACGACCTCGCACCACACCCCGAGCGCCTTCGCGATCTCCGGGTAGGCCATCTCTTCGATGAACCGCACCCGCAGCACCTCCTGCTGCTCGGGCGGCAGTCCCGCCATCGCCTGCTCGACCTGCGCTCTTGCGTCCTCGGTGGCCGCGAGCTCCTCGACCTCCCGCAGTCCGCGTCGCTCGGCGCTGGGCGCTCCAGCCCGAGGCGGTGCAGAGCGGCCAGCTCGACGCTTCGACGCCGGTGGTAGCGGCCCAGCTCGTTGCGCGCGATGCTCCACAGCCAGGCTGCCGTCTCCACGTCGGTGCTGCCCCGGAAGTGCTCGCGCTTCTCGAATGCTTTGGCGAACGTCTCGGCCGTCAGGTCGAAGGCGCGTTCGGCGTCGCGCGTGCGTTTCGCGAAGAAGCGCAGCACCAGGGGCGCCATCGCATCGTAGAAGTCGGCGAACGGGGCCTCCGCGTCTCGCGTTGGCGCGAACCGCCCACCGGAAGGACCTGCCGAGCCTGAGCGTCCGGACACTAGCTCCGCGTCGCCCGCCCGGGCAGCAGGCCGCTGGCTAGGGGCCGGGGGGCTGCCCTAGCGAGCCGCACACGCAACCGGCCCGGCCGCAAGCGGTCGTTATCGCATAGCCACGTTTATCTGGCGCTGCACGGCACATAGACGCTCCCCCGCCGCAGTGAGCCCGAGCTCCTCAGGCCCTCGACGCGCTCAGCGTACACAAAGCTTATAGGTGATGACTGTTGAGATCGCAAGAGAACGACGACTATCAGCCAATAATGCACAGGCCTTGTTTATTGCGCATGCCTGTCCGCCACCGGTCGAGCGGCTCCTGCCCGCAACCCAGGCGCCCGTGTCGCGCGGCCGGGCGCAGTCTTGACCCGGCCACGCCGCGGCGCCATGGTGCCTGTCCGCCACCCCGGCCGGCCTGCGCCGACGCCGTCCAGATCCCGCGGCGCGCCAGCTCCCTGACCCCCTGCGGCCGCCCAACCCCCCGGCGCACATGACCGGCGCGCGCGGAGCGGTGGGTCGGGACCGGCCTGCGCATGACCGGATCCTCGACACCGTCGCCGAGGCGGTCGACAGGGCGGGCTACGCCCATCTGACCGTCCAGGACATCCTCGACGTCGCCCGGGTCAGTCGCGCCACGTTCTACCAGTACTTCTGCAACGTCGATGACTGCTTCTGGAGCGCCTACCGGCATCACGCCAAGCAGCTCGTGCAGTACGTCGCTGAGCGCTCTGCAGAGGACCGCTCTGAGCTCGCGGTTCTCGAGGCCCTCGCCGGCTTCGCGGCCGTCCACCCCTCCGCCATGCGCCTGCTGGCCCGCGAAGGCCTCGCGGCCGGCCCGACGGGCCTCGCCGAGCGCGAGGAGCTGATCGCGCGCGTTGAGCAGGAGATGCAACGGGCGACGCCCTCGATCGACCTGCCCAGAGCGATCCTGATCGGCGGCATTTTGCGGTTTCTCGCCATGCGGCTCTCCAGCGGCGCAGATGCAACGGAGCTCCCCGCCCTGCTTCGCGAATGGGCGGCCGCGTTCCACCGCGAGCCGGGACGGCGGGCTCACAGCGAGCAGCTCACACCGAAGCTGGGAGAGCCCGACCCGCCGACGCCGATCGAGGGCGTGCGACCAACCGGCTCAGCCAGAGAGCGCATCCTGCGCGGCACCGCTCTCGCGATCCGCGCGAAGGGCTATCACGCGATCACGGTGCAGGACATCGTCTCCGCCGCAGGTGTCTGCCGCCGTGGCTTCTACGACGAGTTCCGCTGCAAGGCCGACGCGTACATGGCCGCCTACGAGCACGGCTTCCAGCAGGTGATTGCGGCATTTGCACCCGCCTTCTTCAGCCCCGGCAGCTGGCGCGAGCGTGTCTGGCAGGGCGCCACCGCCTTCACCGCGTTCCTGGCGCACGAGCCCCTGATCGCTCACCTGGGGTTGATCGAGTGCTACGCCGTCGGCCCGGAGTACACCCTGCGGGTGCACGACACCCAGCTCGCGTTCACGCTCTTCCTCGAGGAGGGGTATCGCGAGCGTCCCGAGGCCGAATCGCTCTCGCGCGCGCAGTCGGCGCTCGCGGCGGCGACCATCTTTGAGCTCGCGTTCCAGGCGAGCCGTCGCGGCCCTCGCTTCGAGCTTCGCCGCTGCCAGCCGCTCGCCGTGTTCATCGCACTCGCGCCGTTCATCACGGTGGAGGATGCTGCCGACTTTGTTAAAGCCAAGCTCTCGGCGGAACGGAGCGAAGTGACCGAAGCGGCGTGAGGGAGATCCGTCCCCTGACCGCCTTGGACCGGGGCGCGCGCCTCCCCTGGCGCCCCCGCGCAAGACCTGTCCGCCGCGCCGATCGGCAGGCGCAGGCTGACTACCGTCTGGCGCCGCGCTTCTGATCCCGTGGGTCGACCCGCGCCTTCGGTGCAAGGAGAGCTTGCGGATCGACCCCGATCAGGCCTGCGACCCGCTCAAGGCTCTTCAGGGTGAGGTTCCGCTCGCCGCGCTCCAGTCCGCCCAAATAGGTGCGGTGCACGCCGACAAGATCGGCGAAGGCCTCCTGGCTGAGGCCGCGGGCTTCGCGGTAGGTGCGCAGGTTCGCTCCGACTGTTCGCTGGAGGTCGCCTTCCACAGCGGGAAGGCTCGCCATCTGCTACTTGTCAGTCTACAGACTTATGAGTAGCATTTGGTCGGACATCATGAGCTCTCGACCCCGCAGATCCCTGGCGTCTGGGACTGCTCAAGCGTTTCGGCGCGCAGCTCGCCGCCCTGGAGCGCGCCCACCCGCGCGCGGAGAGGCCCTCAGCCGACGCCCGGGAGACCGCCGTCGCCGAGGTCAATGAATGCCAGCAACGGTGCCCGAACGATGCGGTGGAGGGAGGGATTCGGGGTACGTCCCCTGCGGCTCGTTAAGAGGTCGTGTGTGTCGGGCTTGGCTCCCGATCGCGCCCGAATTTCTGCCTCGGACGCCAGCGGAGGCGAAGAGGGTCATCGAGGTCGATCACTCCGGCGCCCGCCACGCAGTGCGTGTGTTCTTTAGCGACGAAGCGGCTGACACCGCGACCGCCATTCACGGGAACGGCTCGTACGTTGGCTCCTCTACATCTTGGGTCACGGACCCTGCCTCGGCGATATGGGCCGCTGCGACATCCGAACCGGTCCGATCAACCCTATCACTTCCGTTACCTGCCCCCCACCGGCTCGGAGGGTCTCGTCGGTTTCACGGGCCATGAAGAACCGCCGCTTGAGCCGGGCGTCACCGTGCCGACGTTCAAGCCCTACATCCCGGGCGACATCTTTGCCACCAAGGCGGTCGCCGAAGGGCTCCTCCCCAAAGAAGAAGGCACGCTGAGTCCGGGCGTGAACTTCTGCTCGAACGCCTCGAAGATCGGCGAAGTCACGGTCCGCTCGCCCTTGCTGCCGGCGACGCAGCCGCTGAAGGGCTTTGTCTACCTCGCCGACCAGAACCAGAACCCCTTCGGCAGCCTCATCGCCCTCTACCTGGTTGCCGAAGACCCGGTCTCCGGGACGGTCTTCAAGTCGGTCGGCGAAACGCGTGTCAGCCCGACGGGGCAGCTGACGGGTGTCTTTGAAAACAACCCGCAGCTCGCCTTCGAAGACGCCGAAATCCATTTCTTCGGCGGCGAACGCGCCCCGCTGGCGACCCCGGCGCGCTGCGGCGCCTACACCACCACGGCGTCGTTCACGCCGTGGTCGGGCAACGAAGCGGCCACCAGCGCCTCGACGTTCAACATCACCTCGGGCCCGAACGCCACGAAATGCGTGAACCAGGGCGAAGCGCTCCCGTTCGCCCCCGTCGCTGACGGGCGGGACGACGAACATCAACGCGGGCGGCTTCAGCCCACTCGTCACGACGATCTCCCGCTCCGACGGCCAGCAGAACCTGCAGCAGGTGAGATTGCACATGCCCGCGGGCCTCGAGGGACTCTTGAGCAATGTGAAGCTGTGCCCCGAAGCGCAGGCCAACGAAGGCACCTGCGGTCCCGAAAGCCTGATCGGCGAAACGGTCGTCTCCGCCGGCGTCGGCTCGGACCCCGTCTCGGTGACGGGAGGCAAGGTCTACATCACCGAAAAATACGCGGGTGCCCCGTTCGGCCTCTCGATCGTCAACCCGGTCAAGGCGGGCCCGTTCGACCTCGAGCACGACACGAGCAACCCGGCCCAGGAGCCCCCGTGTGACTGCGTTGTGGTCAGAGCCAAAATCGAAGTCAACCCGACCACCGCCGAACTGACGATCACGACCGACCCCTCTGGCCCGCACGCGATCCCCCACCTGATCGACGGCGTCCCCGTCCAGATCAAGGCCGTGAACGTCACCGTCAACCGCGAACACTTCACCTTCAACCCGACCAACTGCAACCCGATGTCCCTGACCGGCTCGATCGGCGCCGTCGAAGGCGCCCTGCAGCCCCTGTCGGTCCCCTTCCAGGCGACCAACTGCGCGGTGCTGAAGTTCGAACCGAAAGTCGCGGTCACGACGGCCGCCAAGGCCAGCAAAGCCAACGGCGAGAGCCTGAACTTCAAGATCGCCTACCCCAAGGGCGCGATGGGCACCCAGTCGTGGTTCAACGAAGCCAAATTCACGATCCCCAAGCAGCTGCCCTCGCGCCTGACGACGATCCAGAAGGCGTGCCTCGCTCAGACCTTCGAATCAAACCGCGCGGCGTGTCCTGCGGCCTCGATCATCGGCCACGCGATCGTCCACACGCAGGTGCTGCCCGTGCCGCTTGAAGGCCCCGTCTACTTCGTCTCCTACGGTGGCGCGAAATTCCCAGACGTCGTGCTGATGCTCGACGGCTACGGAATCCACGTCCAGCTGCAAGGCGAAACGCTGATCAAGAACGGCGTCACGAGCGCGACCTTCCGCAACACCCCCGACGTCCCCTTCGAATCGATCGAAGTCAACGTCCCGACCGGCCCATTCTCCGAGTTCGGCGCCAACCTGCCCGGCGGCAAGTACGACTTCTGCGGGCAGAAGCTCAGCCTGCCGACGTTCTTCAAAACCCAGAACGGCCTCGAAGTCCACCAGAACACACCGGTCGGCGTGAACGGCTGCTCCACCAAGGCCTCGATCGCCTCCCACAAGGTCAAGGGCGGCAACGTCACGCTGTCCGTGTACGTCCCAGCAGCGGGCAGGCTGACGGCGGGCGGCAAGGGACTCTCCTCCGCCGCCAAGACGGCGGCCGGCACCGAAACGCTCACCCTGACCATCCACCCCAAGCACCGCGGCAGGAGCGCAAAACGCCACATCCGCCTCGTGTTCACCCCATCCCACGGCCGCAAGCAGACCCTCACGATCACCCTCCGCGCGTAGAGAACCGGTCGCTGAGCCGGGCCGGCTCCCGCGCGCGGCCCGGCTAGCCCACAACGTCCCGCCCGCCACCCGCACCTCGTGCATGTCCGAGGGTGGGCCAGGGCGGGCGCGCCGCGGCGCCCACCCCGCCGCGGCCAGCGCTGAGCGCCGACACCAACCCGCCCAGGCCCCCATGCAGGTCAACCTGCGTGACCGAAAATCGTGGCTTCTCGCTCACCCCACCGGGCCGGCGATCGCCAAGCAGATCACCCGGCCCCGCAAACGGGGCCCATCCCAACCGAGCGCCGCGACCGCCCCGCCCGATCCTTCTACGTCTTGACTTGTCTGCCCGGCTTGCCCCCGCCATCGTTCGCCAAGCGACCGGCGATGGGAGGATTCGGGCGCCCATAGCGCCATCCCGCTCGCACAGCCATCATCATGGGCGCTACGCAGATGCCGACCGCCACGACCACCAACGCCAACACCAGCCGACCGCCCCCACCCTCGCCGGCGCCGCCCCCGACGCGGCCACGCGGCCGCAGCCACCCGGCGCCCTGACGGCCATGGCGATCGAGGTCAGCACCGTGCGCGGGCTCGCCGTCGAGCAGGTGATCGTCCACCAGGTGCCTCGCCGTGACCGCGCGATCGACGCCGATACCGCGATCACCTTCTCAGAGACGCCGATCCCCGATCTGGACCCGAGCCGCGCTAACTTCTTCGTGCAGCGCATCAACGGCTCCCTGGTGGAGCGCCCGTTCGCGATCGTGCCGCTGAAGGGCCGCGTGAGCACGATGCCCGAGCTGATCGCCGGCCTGATCGCCGACCGCACGCAGCTCGTGGCGGCGTCCAAGGACATGGCGCGCGCGCTCTACAACGCCCAGCGCAAGGTCAGCAACCCGGGCCTCTTGTGCGTCGTGATCGGCAAACTGGCAAGCGCGGACTGCGTGGTCGTGCTCAAGCTTCAGTACCGCGAAGGGATGCAGATCCACCCGATGCTCACCACCGATGGCCAGCAGACGTTCTCCGCGACGATCCTCGACGACCTGACGCTGACCGAGGACGCGCGCGTCTTCAAGGCCGCCCTGTTTCGCGCCGGCGGCGCCGGCCCGGACGCCCTGGAAGGGCTCGCCAGCGACGACCAGCGCCGCACCGGCGAGGGCGAGCTCGCCGACTTCTTCCTCGTCGCGTTCCTCGGCTGCGACTTCGCCGCCGAGCCCGATCGCATGACCCGCGACTTCTACGAGGCCGCGAGCGCCTTCTTCGACAGCCTCCCCGACCCTGAGCAGCGCATCGAGTACCGCCGCGCGCTGGTCGCCACGCTGCTCTCGCCGACCCCCACGATCGTCGCCTCGGAGTTCTCCGAGCAGTTCCTGCGCGACGGGCACAAGGCCACGTTCGACGCGTTGCTGAGAGAGCGCGAAGCGCCGCTGACGGCCTTCGACAAGGACACCACCCTGATCGATAACAAGCTCAAGCGCACCCGCCTGCGCACCACGCACGGTCTCACGATCACCGGCCCGCCCGATGAGATCGCCGAGCGCGTGAGCGTCGGAGAGGGCCGCGACGGTGGCCCCCCGGTGATCCTCGTGCGCGACGAGCTCACCGGGGTGAGCGCTTGAGTGACTACGAGCAGCTGCAGGGCGCATACGCCAAGGTCCATCCCGCCTACGAGCGCCTCGCCTCCTGCCTGCAAAGGCTCATCCGTGAGCGCCTGGACGCCACCGGCCTGCGCCTGGTGGAGGTCAGCGCCCGCGCCAAGGATCCCGGCTCGTTCATCAAGAAGGCTCTTCGCAAGGGCTACAAGGACCCGCTCGGCGAGATCGGCGACAAGGCCGGGGCGCGCATCGTCGTGCCCTTCGCCCGCGACCGTCACCGGGTGATCGAGATCTGCGAGCGGTTCATGACGCTCAGCGACCTGCAGGACAAGCGCGATCTCCTCGGATCGGAGAAGATCGGCTACCTCGGCGTCCACTACACCGCTGCGCTGCGCCCCGAGCTGCTCGCAGCCGACGAGCAGCACCTCGCCGGGCTCAGCGCCGAGCTTCAGATCCACACCAAGGCCGAGAGCGCCTGGGCGACCGTGACGCACGACTCCCTCTACAAGTCGGTGGTGCCCGTCCCCGACGAGGTCGCCCGCCGGGTGATGCGCCTCGCGGTGCTCGCCGAGATCTTCGACGACGAGGTCGAGCGGTTCCTGCTCGAGCTGGCCGCCCAGCCCGGGTTCGCCGAGCTCGACGCGATCCTCCCCGCGCTCGATCTGATGCTGCTCGCGTTCACCCCGCGAGCTGGCGACAGGGGCCTGTCGGCCCGCCTGATCCCGGCGCTGCGCACGCTCTATGACGGCGAGGCCGCGGCGATCGTCCCTCAGATCCTCGCGCCCTACATCGAGAGCAACCGCGAGACCCTCCAGGCCCTGTATGCCCGCTTCGAGCAGGATCAGCGCGCCAACCCGCTGCTCTACCAGCCCGAGGCTCTGATGCTGTTCGAGCGACTGGACACCGACCCCTACACGCTGCGCTCGGCCTGGCCGCCGGATATCGAGATCGCCGCGCTCGAACGTCTCGCGACCCTCTACGGCAGGCGCCTGGACTAGCCGCCAAAAGAGCCAGCGCCGCGCGTGAGTAGCCTGCATCTGGCATGAACCGTGCCGTGCAGAGAAGCAGCGAGGAGCAGGCCCGCATCATCGGCTGCCTTCGTTCCCGGCACACGCCGGGCGCCTCTACGGCCGCTCCCAGCGCGGTCCTGGCGGAGGTGCTCGACGCCTACGGCGACATGCCCGTCCCCGAGATCTGTCGGCGCGTGCTCGACTACGCCAGCGATCATTCGGTCGAGCTGCGCGAGCTGCTCGCCCGCCAGTCCCACGATCCACGTCACCCTGCGCTGCTCGACGACGCGGCGCTGCCATGCGTGCTCGAGCGCCTGGAGCACGACCGCTACGCGCTGCGGCGTGCATGGTCCCCGCGCCACGACCCGCGCGAGCTTCGCCGTGTCGCCGATCTCTGGGGGATACGCCTCGGGCCCTGAGCCCGCGCGCTCTACCCAGCGGGCCCCCGTGGCCGGCTTGCACGGGCACCGCCAGGAACCTTCTAACCGTTGACTTATCCCGCCGCCCGCAGGGCCGGAGGATGCACGTGTGCGCGGGTTCCTATCACAAGCCCGACTCCTGGCCGCCTCCCTGTCGAGCTTCTGCGCCCTCTTGGCCCTGCCCACCGCCTCGCAAGCCGTGCGCGCCCACGCCGCTCGCACCGTCAACCTCGCCGAGTCCGCCCACCTGCACCGCACGAGCTCGAGCGGCGTGCACCTCAACGAGCAGGGCAACGCCTCCGGGACCATCAACGGCACGATCTACATCCACCTGAAGATCTACGAACACCACGTCAGCGCCGAAGTGAGCATCTACCCACACGCAGGCTCGCTGACCGCCACCGGCTCGGCCAGCTACAACGTAAACGGCGGCTACGCCCCGTTCTCCGGCACCATCTACGTCGCGCGTGGAACCGGCACCTACGCCCACGCCCGCTCCGGCGCGCTGCGCTTCACCGGATCGATCCAACGCTCAAACGACGCCGTCACGGTCCAGCTCTCCGGGCACCTGAGCTACTGATCGCGGCACGACAGTGCCCCGCTCGCCAACGCTGACAGGAGGGTGCCCGAAACGGGTGCTCGCCAGCGCCCTGGCCGCCGTCGGGCTCTGCATCACCGGCGCCGCTCCCGTGCGCGCCGAGACCGCGACCCTGCACGCGTCCTTCTCGCCCGACCGCCCCGGCGCGAGCACCACGATCGGCTTCTCCTTCAAGCTCCAGGCCACCGGCGGCGGCCTGCCCGCGCCGCTGTCGGCGATCAGCCTGCGCTTGCCGAGGGGCATCGACTACCTCTCGACGACGCTCGGCCTCGCGATCTGCCAGCCCGCCGTGCTGCAGGCCCGTGGCCCCGCCGGCTGCCCGCCGAACAGCCGGGTCGGCTCCGGCAGCGCCCTCGTCGAAGTCCCCTTCGGCTCCGGCGCCGGCAAAGAGATCCCCGAAGTCCAGGCCGTGATGGGGCCGCCCGCCAACGAAAACATCGTCGTCCTCTTCTACGCCGACGGCCTGGCCCCGGTCCTCGCGCAGATCGTGATGCAGGCCGAACTGATCGCCGGCACAAACACCATCCCCGGGCGCCTTGAAACCCAGGTGCCCCTGATCGCAAGCGTCCCGGGCGGCCCACCCGTCTCGATCCTCTCCGTCAATGCCACGATCGGCCCGGCGGGGCTCACCTATTACGAAAGCCGCCACGGCCACCGCGTCGCCTTCCATCCCCGCGGCGTCTCGGTGCCGGCGCACTGCCCGCGCGGCGGCTTTCGCTTCTCCGCCAGCTTCGCCTTCACCGACGCCAGCACAGCCGCCGCCGCCTACTCCGTCCCCTGCCCGCCCCGCCACCGCTAGCCCCGGCCCGATGCTGCTCGCCGTGGGAGAGGACCCGCCGAGGCAGATCCGCCGAGCCGCGCTCGCCCGGCTCGGCGAGCAGCTGACCCTCTCCGGGGTCTTCGTGCTGCTGGCCCTTCGCTACTGGCTGACCGTTTTCCCGCTAGCCGCCCGGGAGATCCGCCGGCTGCGCGCAGCAGCACTCGGGATCTCCGATCCGACGCACCGCCGTGTCGCGCTCGCCGCACTGTCAAAGCGCAGCAACATTGAGGGCGCCACGGCGTTCGCCGCGCTACTGCCACGCGCGCCGCGGGCGAACGCGCTCCGGGCGCTCGTCGCGTTCCAGTCGATCTACAACTATGCCGACGCGCTTGCCGAGGAGACGTCCGCTGAGTGCCGGAGCTCCGCCACCCGCGCACACGCCGCCATGCTGCTCGCCCTGTCCGCGCGCGCGAACCCGCCGCTGGCGGAGCCCGGCGAGCTGGCAACGCCGGATGGCCCCTACTTGCTTGAGCAGGTGCTGCGTTGTCGCCACGCCTTGGCGGGCCTGCCGTCGGTCGACCTCGTGATCGCTCGCGCGCTGATCGCTGCCACGGAGATCTGGGCGTTCCAGACTCACAGCTCGGTCGGCCCCGATCGCTTTGAGAGCTGGGCCCGCTCACGGCCTCAAGCGCCCGGCACGATCAACTGGTGGGAGTCCGCCGGTGCGGCCGGATCCTCGCTGAGCGTCCACGCCCTGATCGCCGCCGCGGGAGTGCGCAGCCTCGACCCGCACACCGTTGAGCGCCTCGAGGCTGCCTACGGCGGTCCGATCGGCGCGCTCCACTCGCTGCTCGACAGCCTCATCGACGAGTCCGAGGACGCTCGCATCGCTCAGGCGAGCCTGATCAGCTTCTACCCCTCGCGCCCCGCCGCCGCCGAGGCGATGGGTCACCTCGCCGCTCGCTCCATGCTCGCCGCACGCAGCCTGCCCCACGCCCGCGCGCACGCGGTGCTCCTCGCCAGCATGATGAGCCTCTACACGTCAGATCCGCAGGCACGTGAGCCGCGGGCGGCCCCGATCGCTCGGGCGGTACGGGTCGCGGTCGGCCCGACCGCCGGCCCGGCCGACGCCGTCTTTGCGCTGCGTCGCCTGCTCGCGCGCGCCACGCGGCCATGCCCCGGCGAACGCCGCGCCGAGCAGGAGACCGTCGAGACCCCGCAACCGGCGCCCTCCCGTGCGGACGCGGCCTGAGCTACCGGCCCGCCGGCTGGAACGAGCGAGATGCTTGAGCTAGTCGACCTCGTCAAGCACTACGAGACGCCTGGGGCTCAGCCGGTCCGCGCCGTCGATGGCGTCTCCCTTGGCGTCAACGAGGGGGAGATGATCGCGCTCTATGGGCCTTCCGGATCGGGCAAGACGACGCTGCTGCTGATGGTCGCCGCGCTGCTTGAGCCGACCAGCGGGCGTGTGCTCGTCAACGGCCGCGAGATCACCTCCCTCTCGGAGCGCGAGGCCTCACGCTTCCGCCTCACCGAGCTCGGTTTCGTACGCCAGAGCTTCGACCTGATGCCCGGCGTCTCAGCGATCGACAACGCGGTGCTGAAGCTGCTCGCGAGCCACCGTTGGCGCGAGGCGCATCGGCGCATCGAACCGCTCATGGAGCGTCTCGGTCTCGCAGGCCGTCTGCGTCACAGCTCAGAGACGCTCTCGATGGGCGAGCGCCAGCGGGTGATGATCGCCCGCGCGCTCTCGACCGAGCCAAGCCTGCTGCTCGCAGACGAGCCGACCGGGAGCCTCGACAGCACCCGCTCAGAAGAGGTTCTGGCGCTGCTGCGCGAGCTCGCCCGCGAGCGCGCCGTCACGGTCGTGCTCGTCAGTCACGATCCGCTCGCCGCGGGCTACGCCGACCGCGTTCTCACCCTGCGCGACGGGCGCCTTCACCTGCAGGCGGAGCCCCGCGGCGGCGCTGGCGCTCCCGCTGAGCCCTCGACCCGGCCGACGTGAGCGCGGCCGCGCCGCCGCCGACCCGGCCGAGACGCGGCCACGTCAAGTCCCAGGCGGGCGGGATGGGCCCCGCGAATGTCTTTCACCTCTATCTCGTGCGCCTCCGCGCCCGCGCTCGGCAGGAGCTGCTGGCTCTCGTCGGCATCGCCGCCGGCGTCGCGCTCCTGTTCGCTTCGCTGGTCGCCTCGGGCAGCCTCACCGGCTCGATCGCCGACCTCAACGCGGGCATCGTCGGCCGCGCGACGCTGCAGCTGAGCGCCCGCGGCCCGCAGGGGTTCCCGGCCACCGTCCTCGCCCGTGTCCGCGCGATCCCGGGGGTGCGCGCTGCCGCCCCGCTACTTGAACTCGACGCTCAGCTGACCGGCCCGCGCGGCACGGCGGCCGTGCAGGTGATCGGAGCCGATCAGACGCTGGGCTCCCTCGACGGCCGGCTCGTCCGTCGCGTCGCGCTGACCCCGTTCCCGGGCCTCGGTGCGTTCGTGCTGCCCGCGCCCCTCGCGCACACACTCGGCGCGAGCCCCCAAGGACCGGAAATGACGTTTGACCTCGGTGGCCGTCGTAACACGGTGGCGCTGTTCGCGACGCTCACCACGTCGGAGATCGGGGGCCTCGCGCAAACTCCGCTCGCCGTCGGGCCGCTCGAATACGTACAGCAGCTCTCCGGCCTACCTGGGCGTCTCACGCGGATCCTGGTCGAGCCGGCGCCCGGCGCGCAGGCCTCGGTCCGCGCCGCCATCCAGCGCATCGGTTCCTCTCCGCGCCGCGGTGAAGCCGGCGGCGTGCTGAACGTACAGCCCTCGGACTGGGAGCTCCGCCTATTCGCCAAGGCGGCGACGGCCACCAACCAGTCCACCGACCTGTTCGCCCTCCTGAGTGCGCTCGTCGGGTTTCTGTTCGCGTTCAACGCTGTGCTCCTAACTGCACCCCAGCGCCGGCGGCTGATCGCCGACCTGCGCCGCGAGGGCTACGGGCCTCGCGCTGTCCTCGCGATCCTGCTCGGCGATGCGCTCGGCCTGGCGATCGCGGCTTGTGCCGTCGGCCTGCTGCTCGGCGACGAGCTCTCGATCCACCTGTTCAGCGCCACCCCCGGCTACCTGTCCTCGGCGTTCGCGCTTCCCACAGAGCGAGTCGTTGGCTGGAAACCGCCCGTGCTCGCTGGCCTCGGAGGTCTCGCGGCCGCCCTCCTCGCGGTCCTGATCCCCCTGCGCGAGATCCTCTCGCGCGACCCGCTGGCGGCGAGCGCACCGCCGGCAGCCACCTCGCGTGCGAGCACAACTGCCGCCGCCGTGCTTGGCTTGGCGGCACTCGGCGTGAGCCTCGCGATCCTCCTCGCCGCTCCGGCCGAGGCCGTATGGGGCATCCTCGCGTTGATCCTCGCGCTCGTCGCCCTGCTCCCGCTCGTCCTCGCCGTGACGCTCTGGCTCCTCCGCGCGGTGGCTCCGCTGCTGCTCGCGGTCGCCCCCCACGTGGCAATCATGGAGCTGCGCTCCGGTCGCTCTCGTGCGATCGCGATCACCGCGACGTGCGGCATCGCCGTGCTCGGTGCCAGCTCGCTGCAGGCGGCCCGCGGCGACCTGCTCGCCGGTCTCGATAACGCGGCCCGCGACGTCAACGCGATCACGCAGGTGTGGGTGTCGCCGCCCGGCTCCTCCAGCCTACTCTTGACTCAGCCGTTCCGAGAGCCGGGCGGCCAGCCCGAGCGGACGATCGCATCCCTTGCCGGCGTACGGGTCACCCCGTACATGGGCGCGCTGCTCGACGTGGGGGAAAGGCGTGTTTGGGTGCTCGCCCCGATGCATTCCGAACGACCGCTGCTGCCCCCGAGTCAGCTGATCGAAGGCAACGTGACCAGCGCGAGCGGCCACGTCTCCCAAGGAGGCTGGGCGATGATCTCGCTCGCCCTCGCCGAAGAACACCGCCTGAGCATCGGGCAGCGCTTCACGCTGCCGAGCCCGTACCCGATTGCGCTGCGCGTCGCCGCGATCGGCACCAACATTGGCTGGGCGCCGGGCGCGATCGTGATGAACGCGAACGATTTCGTGCGCGGGTGGGGAAGCCCCGATCCGGCCGCACTGGCGGTGCATATCGCATCCCCGGCCGCGGAGCCGAGCGCCCTAGGACAGATCCACGCCAGCCTGTCGGCCACCGGTCTGCAGGCGCTCAGCGCACGCTCACGCGAAGAGCACCAGCGCACGCTCACTCGCCAAGGCCTCTCGCGCCTGTCGCAGATCGCGACACTGATGCTGATCGCAGCCGCCCTGGCGGTCGCGGCGGTCATTGGCGCGATGATCTTCCAGCGCCGCCCTCGCCTCGCCAAGCTCAAGCTGGAGGGCTTCTCACCCGCGCTGTTGTGGCGAACGATCGTCCTTGAGAGCATCCTGCTCGTCGGCGTCGGCTCGCTGGCCGGCGGTCTGCTCGCCCTCCTCGGCCAGCGCCTGCTCGACCAGGCGCTGAGGCACGTCGTCAACTACCCCGTCGAAATCTCCCTCGGCTTCGCCCCGATCCTTGAGAGCATCGCCCTGGTGAGCGCCGCGGCTGTTGCGATCGTCGCCGTCCCCGGCGTGTTCGCCGTCCGCGTCCCGGCATCGGCAGCCATGGAGGAGTAGCCCGGTGAGCATCGCGGCGTCATGAACTGTCGGCCAGCGAGGCGAGGGCCTACGCGAGCCCGGAGCGCACGCCGCCTCGCGCTCCTGCGATGGGCGAGCGGCCCATGTTCGCCGCCACACGACCCGGCCTCAAGGCTACCCTCGATTCACCTCGACGACCAGCGCTATGAGCGATGAGCTAGACGGTCGCTCGGAGCGGCCTCAGCGCTTGCGGCGCACTGCTGGCGACGACGGTTTGCCCGACCGCGGCCTGCGGGTTTTGCGTTTCATCTTCCGGTCGATGAATGCGTCTGACTTCTTGACGCCGAGGAAGGGCGTAAGCCAGATGTGGGCGATGTAGGGGAACATCGCAGCGATCTGTGCCTGCTCGCGCCTGCGCGCCTGCATGTAGATGACCTCGAAGATTCCGGCGATCACGGCTTCCATCGCCACGCGGCTCGGCGCCTTCGCGGCCTCTGACTCGGCCGCCCCTTCCTCCAGGAAGTACAGGAACGCGACGTGCGTGTCCTCGATGCGCTGTACCGCGCCCGGGCCGACCGCATAGGCCTCCACGAACGCGATGTGGGCGACGACCGGGTTCTCCTGCAGCAGCTGGGTGAACGCGCGGCCGCCCTCCCAGCTGCGCTCCGCCCAGCCGGTGACCGAAAAGAACGCTTTCGCCGTAACGTCCATCACCTGCTGGAAGCCGAGCTCGTGCACGGCCCCAAATGCCTCCTGCTTGTCGGCGAATAGTCGGTAGAAGACGCTTGAGTGCACGCGAGCGAGCTTGCGGATGTCGGTGACCGTCGTCGCAGCGAAGCCCTTCGTCTCCGCGAGGCTAGCTGTCGCGTAGAGGATCCGAAGCCGCTGCTGCTCGGTCACCTCCTCGCTGCCGACGCGTGGTCGTCCGCTCGTGGGCGCGCTCGGCGTTCGTTGTAGCGGCGCGGTGGGGACGTGCGCCGACCGGGCAGGCTCCGACGCGGGGTCGAGTGTCGCCCACCGCCGCGACGAGGCGGGGCGAGCGTAGGCAAGCAGCCAACCGACCAGCTCGTCGCCGAGCGTCCCCATCACCGTCTCCTCGCGCCGCAGGCCGCCGCGCCGCAGCCTGATCGCGACCATCCGGTACACGCTGCCGACGAGCACGCGCGGATCGAGGTCGGCCACCGACGCGCTCGACGCCCGTTCGACGGCGGCGGCGATCGCTTGGGCGCGCTGCTGCGCCCCCGCGTCCCGCGCGGCGATCGCGGGTGGCCCGCCCGCCATCGCCTCGCCCATCAGAAACCGGGCCCTCGCAGGCTCCCTCGCCGCGTACTCCACCATCGCGCGGACGGCCGCCTCCCATGCCGCCTGCCCGCTCGCATCCGTGAGCGCGGCGGCCACGGCGTCGTGGAGCTCGGTGTCGACGTCGAGGATGCTCGCTTGAAAGCAAGCGTCGCGGTCCTCGAAGTAGTCGTAGAACGTGGGGCGCGACACTCCCGCATGGGCGATCACCGCGGCGACGCTCGTATTCGTGTACCCGCGCCGGTTCGTCGCCTCGATCATCCCAGCGATCAGCCGCTGGCGCTGCGTTAGCTTTCTCTGTTGCTGGGCCATGGCGAGGATCGGCCGCCCGGCGGGCGGCCGGGGAACGCTATCCGACTTGAGAGCAAGCACGCTCACTGTCCGCGCGGCTCCGTGGAGATCGTCCACACCTGCTGAGCCCGCCTCCTCGAGGATTCGGCGGAAGCGATCGTGTTTACCCGGGGCCTCGGTGAGGACGCCGGGTCTGCGCGGCTGGCTTGAAGCACTCAAAGACGAGAAGTGCTCAAAGCGCCGCAAACGTCCGGCATTTGCGGGGTTTGAGTCCTTCCTCACGCAACGCAGCTTGACACATCCCACTCAGCGACGCTAAACTGATGCGTCGCCGTTTATGTCGAGGAGCCGGTTCAGGCTGGCACTCGTCCCTTAGATGCCCAGCAGGGAGTGAGGATGCAAGCAGGAGGGAGATTGCTCGAACGGGCCGCCTCCGGGTGGCGTGTTCGCCGAGTCCCCTGTCAACCGCCTGACATCCTCCTCGCCCTCCAGCGGTCCCACGGTCCCAGCGCGGGGCCGTGGCACACGCTCATTAGCGAAGGCAGTCATGGCTGACGTCCTCTATGCCGCTGAGATCTGGCTGCTCCTCGCCACGCTGCTGATATGGATGTTCAGCCGTGCTGCGACACGACTGCGTCAACCGCCGCCGTCTCTCGCCGAGGTCCTGATCGCGCTGCAGGCCTACGCCGACGAGCGCGCGCCAAGCGAGTCGGCCGCCACATTTGACGTGGGCGAGCTCTGGCGGGCCGTACGCATCTACGAGAGAGCCTGAGTCACGCGACCAAGCCGGCGAGGTCGGCACGGAAGCTGGACACGCCAACTCCTTGGGCAAAGCTGCGGACGCCGCGACCAGAGGGGGGTCGCGGCGTCCTAATTCCCCGGGAGGGATACCGGGACTTCTTCGAGCGCCCCAAAGGAGAGAGGTTACGCTCGAACAGGCTCCGACGCCCCCGAGATAAACAAGGCTACCACACCACGGCAGAGCAGCGTGCTGGCGCCAGGAAACGCACACTTACGCGGCCGATGCTTCTACTGGGCGCCAGCCCAACCCCAGCCCCCATGCGTCTATAAACATTGACGATGCGGTTCTGATACCGGGGGGATCGCATGACCGCGTCGCGCCTCTGCGCGGCTATCGCCCGGCCGGGCTCGCCTTTGCCGCGGCTCCGTTGCTCGCAACGGACGCGCTGACGCATTGCCCAAGGAATGCCCGCGTCGCCTCGGCGTCAAGCGGCCGCGCGAACAGGAACCCCTGTCCGCCGTCGCACTCCTTCTCGCGCAGGAGGGAGAGCTCACCGTCGGCCTCGATTCCCTCGGCGATCGTCTCGATCGACAACGCCTTGCCGAGTTGCACGAGCGTGTGCACCAGGCTCTCGCCTTCATGGTTTTGCGCGAGGCCCGTGATGAATGAGCGGTCGATCTTCAGCGCGTCGACGGGGAACTGACGCAGGTGTCCGAGTGAGGAGTAGCCGGTGCCGAAGTCGTCGATCGCCACGCGCACACCAAGCGCCTTCATCGCCCGCAGGCGGCGCACGGTCTCCGCCGTGTCGCGCATGAGCGTCGTCTCGGTGATCTCGAGCGTCAGCGAGCCGGCAGGCAAGCCGCTGTCGGCCAGCGCCGCCCGCACGTCCTCGCAGATCTCATCGCAGTCCAGCTGGCGCGCTGACACATTGACCGCGATGCCAACGGGATAGCCTTCGCCGTGCCAGATTGCCGCCTGCCGGCAGGCGCTCGCCAGCACCCACCGGCCGATCTCGGTGATCAGGCCCGTCTCCTCCAACAGCGGGATGAAGTCGTCTGGCTGGACGAGCCCACGGCTCGGGCTCTGCCAGCGGATCAGCGCCTCGACGCCCGTGGGGCTCATGTCGCTCAGATCGAAGGTCGGCTGAAAGACGAGGAAGAACTCGTCGTTTGCGAGCGCGGCGCGGAGGTCCATCTCGAGCGCCATCCGGCTCTGAACGGCCTCTGCCATGCCACACTCGAACACGACGTAGCCGTTGCGTCCATCGAGCTTGGCCTGGTACATCGCGATGTCCGCGTCACGAAGCAGATCCCCCGCGCTCGCACGGTCACCGACGGCGATGCCGATGCTCGCCGTCACCGTCACAGGCGTCTGATCCTCACCCAGCAGAATCGGCTTGCGCAATGCGTCCAGAAGCCGCTCGGCCACCAGCTCGGGTCCGGCGATCATCGAGATGTCGCCGGTCACGACCACGAACTCGTCCCCTCCAAGACGTCCGATCGCATCGACGCCGCGGACGATCCCGTCGAAGCGGGCGGCGACGGCCTTCAAAAGCTCGTCGCCCGCGCCGTGGCCAAGGGAGTCGTTGATCGCCTTGAAGTTGTCGAGATCGATAAACATCGCCGCGACGGCGGCATTCGCTCCCCGCGCCCGCAGGATCATCTGCTCGAGACGATCGACGATCAGCGCCCTGTTCGGCAGCCCAGTCAAGGCGTCGTGGGTGGCCATGAACGTCAGCTCGTGCTGTCGCTGCTCGAGCTCCTCATCCGCGCGTGCCCGCTCGGCGTCGAAGCTCTCGCACATCTGCACGAGGGTCAGGCGCAAGGTCGTCTCGAGCATGGCGAGCGCATGCGCAAGCGCGTCATCGGCGAGCGAGAGCCGCGTCGCGGTCTCGCCGAGCGTCTCGCGCGCCTCGTCGCGCCAGCGCCAGACGCGCTTGGTGACCTCCGCCAGCGGCGCCGCGCGCTGGGCGGCTAGCTGACCGAAGATCTGCCACACCTCTTGGCCGACCTCCATCGCGTCTTGCGGGCTCGCACCGGCCATCCAGCTGGCGACCGCGGCAGTGGAGATCTCGCCCATCCGCCGAAAGCGCTCCTCCACAATGTCGTTGAGCAGCAGCCCGGACTCGCTGTTGCGTGCGACCGTGCGAGCGATCACCGCCGGGATCTGGCGTTTGAGCTCCTCGCCGAGGACCAGTACCTGGCTCTCGATGTCTGAGTCGGGCGGTGAGGCGTCCATGTACATGCTCGCCGCTTCGGTGTCTGACGCCCGCCTCGTGAGCGCCGCGATAATCCGATAGACAGATGTTTATTTCCTCGGTGGCGTCGCGAGGTGTTCCCGCTTGAACTCCGACCCGCAAGTCCGCATGCCACGTCCAGCCTGCGAAGGCATACTGCCCCGCGCCTGCTCCAACCCGCAAGTCCCAACCCGTCTCCCGTTGTTTATGCTGTTGCACTCTGCAGCGCAGGCCCGCCCTAGCAGGTGGGCCGCTCAACGGTTGGAACGGGAGCCGAGTGCCATGTCCGCAACACACGCAGCGCAGGTGAGCGAAACCTCCGCCGCTGCACTCGCGGCGATCACCGGGTCCGCGGCCCAGGAAGCTCCGTTCTCCCTGGCGCTCAGTCAGGACCAGAAGGACATCCGCGACTGGGTTCACGGCTTCGCGGCTGACGTCGTTCGCCCGGCAGCGCACGAGTGGGACGAGAAGGAGCAGACGCCCTGGCCGATCATTCAGGAGGCCGTGAAGATCGGCCTGTACGGGTTCGAAGGCATGGCCCAGTTCTTCGCCGACCCAACCGGCCTGACCCTGCCGATCGTCAACGAGGAGCTGTTCTGGGGTGACGCCGGCATCGGGATGTCGATCATGGGGACGGGGCTGGCCGTGGCCGCGATCTTCGGCCAGGGATCTCCCGAGCAGGCAGGCGTTTGGATCCCGCGCTGCTTCGGCACCGAGGAGAACGTCAAGGTCGCCGCGTTCTGCGCCTCAGAGCCCAACGCCGGCTCGGATGTCTCCGGTGTGCGCACGGTCGCGAAGTTCGATCAGGCCGCCGGCGAGTGGGTGCTGAACGGCCAGAAGGCGTGGGCGACGAACGGCGGCATCGCCGACGTTCACGTGGTCATCGCCTCGGTCGACCGGGAGCTCGGCGCGCGCGGTCACGCCGCGTTCGTCGTGCCGATGTCAGAGGTCAAGGGCATCTCCCAGGGCAGCAAGGTCGCAAAGCACGGCCTGCGGGCCTCGCACACGGCCGACGTCTTCCTCGACGACTGCCGCATCCCGCTCGACTACGTGCTCGGGGGCAAGTACAAGCTCGACGAGCGCCTCGCGCGTGTGCGTGAGGGCAAGAAGAGCCAATCCCAAGCCGCCATGCAGACGTTCGAGTCCTCTCGTCCGACCGTCGGCGCCCAGGCGCTCGGCATCGCCCGCGCCGCCTACGAGTACGCGCTGCAGTACAGCAAGGAGCGCGAGCAGTTCGGACGCAAGATAGTCGAGAACCAGGCGATCGCGTTCACGCTCGCCCGCATGAAGCTCGAGATCGACGCGGCCCGCCTGCTCGTCTGGCGCGCTTCGTGGATGGGACGAACCGGCTTGCCATTCGAAAATGCCGAGGGCTCGATGTCCAAGCTGAAGTCCGGCGAGGTCGCCGTGTGGGTGACCGAGCGTGCGATCCAGATCCTCGGCGGCAACGGCTACACGCGCGAGTTCCCCGTCGAGCGCTGGCACCGCGACGCCAAGATCTACGACATCTTCGAGGGCACCGCCGAGATCCAGCAGCTCGTGATCGCGCGCGCGATCTCGAGGATGCACATCAAGTAGCGTCGGGATTGGTTTTTTCGAGCCGTGGGCGACTCATCGCCTCGACCCTCGCGCGTGAAGATTTCTGTCGATCCACGGCGGCCGGACTTGGCAACTATCCTGAATCTGGATCGAGACGCGCCGGGCGCGGCTCGCCTGCAGGTGGCCGAGCTCTACGCTCAATCGCCGGACTTGCGCGGTAGCAGCGTGCTGCTTACGAGCGAGCTCCTCACGCGCGCGGTGCGCCAGCGCGACCGCGCGCCAGATCAAGCCGTCGAGCTGCGCGCATGGATATCTTCGGACGTCGCCCGAGTCGAGCTACGAGCATCGAGCGAGCTTCTGTTTCGGCCACCCGAGCCGAGCGGACCGCACTACGACCAAATCCTCCTCGACAGAATCGCCGACCGCTGGTCGATCGACACCGACAACGGCCTGGCACGCATCTGGTTTGAGATCGATGGTCTTCCCGAAAGTCGCAACCCAGTGAGCAGCTCCCGACGCGAGCGATCGTGATTCAGCCGCATGTGTCCGATGAAGGCAACGTCTAACCGGCAATCGCAAGGTCTCATCCAGGACACCCAGTAACCGCACGGACACCAATCAAGCGGAGATCGGGCACATTGCGGCCGTCCTGATCGGCGCGTCAGCCGGTGATCACGGTCACCGGACTGCTCAAGCCGTACGCGTAGGGAAACCCAGCCTGCCCCCCGAACACCTGCGCCCGGAACGGGAATCGCCCGATGGCGCCCTGGAACTGGTAGCGCACGTTGAAGCGCCCGCTCGCATCGGTGCGCGGGGTGCGGAATGGCTCCCACGCTCCGCGGTAGTGGACGAGCAGCTCGACGATCACCCCGCCGCGCGGGATCCGACCGCTGACGCGCCCTCGGAGCACGATCGTGCCCGTGGCGCTGGTATGACGCGGGCTCACGCGCAGGCCACGGCGGCGCTGACACGCTCCTTGACCGCAGCACCCGCCGCGTAGCCCAGGTCGTTCGAGTATGCGCGATAGGCGATCTGAATCGTCCGCGAAGGACCGGTGCCAAGGTGAGCCTCAAAGGCTCCCTGCACCGTGCTCTGCACCTGCCCGAGGACCCGCGGCGTGGCGCCGGCGACCTGTTCGAGGATGTCGAGCTTGGCGCCCGAAATCGGCGCTCCGCCGGGACCGCGTAGCGAACCCTGCAGCGTGAAGGCGCTGTGCGTGTAGGCGCGCATCAGTGCCTGCGCCTGCGAGAGGCGCACCGTTGCGCTGTCGCTCGCGCCGGATCCGTTCGGGATCCCAGGCGATGCGCTGGCTGGGGTGAGCAGGAGGGCGGCCGACGGCGCTCCCGCGATCGCTTCGCTCGGCGCGCTGCTCGCGCTCGCGAGCCCATCGCTGTCGCTCGCGGTGACGAGCACACGCAACGTGTGTCCCGCGTCGGCGCCAGTCGCGCTGTGGCTCGCGGCGCTCGCGCCGGGGACGTCCTGACATTCACCGCCGCGCGCGTCACAGTCCTGCCACTGGTAGCCGTAGCTGATCGGCCCGGCGCCGACGGGTGCCGACCACGAGCCGGCGCTTGCAGTGAATGTGCTCGCGCGACCCGTCGGGCCGCTGCCACTGATGATGGGCGGCGCGCCGGCGGCGGGGGCGTTGTCGGTCCTCAGCGTCCCGTTGAACGCCGTCGTCACATTCCCGGAGGCGTCGTCGAGCGTCAGGCGGATCGAGTGTTCGCCATCGGCCAGCGCGGTCGTGTCAAGCGAGACGCCGGCGCTGAGGTTCTGAAGGCATGGGTCCGGGTGGGCGAAGGAGCGCGTGCCCTCGCCGCTCTGGCCGAGGTCCCGGCACCAGCCGCCGTTGCTGTCGAGCAGCACCGGCGGCTGCGGCGCCCCGTCGAGGCTCAGCTGCGCACTGTAGACACCGGGCCCCGAGTCGGCCGCCGCGAAGTCGACTTCACCTGTGCCCCTTACCGTGCTTCCTGGCAGCAGGTTGCCCGAGAGGCCACCGACAGTCGGGCTCGTCGGGTCGCGTAGGACGATGCTCGCCGCCGTGAGGTACAACGCGGAGATCCTGGTGTCGGCCGCGCACGTGCCGCTGGCGCCATCGCACGACGCGTTCAGCGTCAGCGTTCCGACTGGAGCTGGCGGCGTGCGGGAGAGCACCCATGCGCCCTGTCCGGCCGCGCCGAGGTTACGGTAGTCATAGTTGGGGTCGCTCTCATCGGATGCCTGCACGAACGCCTGTCCGGCGCCAAACCCGGTCCCCGGGAGGGCGTAGCTGCCGCCGAGCTCGAGCGTGTAGGAGGCGATGCTCGACCATGGGGGAGCCTGAAAGACCCATTCGGTTCGGGCGCCGTTGGCGTAGCCGGCGGTGTTCGCCTGAAGTTCAAGGCTGAGGTAGCCGCCAGCGCCAGCGGCGCAGCTGTCGGAGGCGACCATGTTGGCATCAGCGGTCCGTTGATTCACCCACCCGTCGTGCCCGACCGCTTCACCGGCCGGGTCGTGGCAGCTGAACACGGTCAGCTCGTTCGCCCAGCCAAGGGTCGGGTGCGTCAGCGAAACCGCGCCCAGGACCGACGCCGCGAGCACGAGCGCCCGAACCACGGTGGGCCTTGCACGGGTCTCAAGCGCTCTGAACATCGACCACCCGGCTCAGACCGGTCGCATAGGGGAACCCCGACTGTTCGCCGAGCACCTCAGCCCGGAACGGGAACCGGCCGACGGCGCCTTCGAAGTGATAACGCACCGAGAAACGCCCGCTCGCACTTGTGCGGGGGTCGCGAAACGGCTCCCACGCTCCTCGGTAGTGGACGAGCAGCTCGACCACCACGCCGCGACGAGGAAGCGGCCCGGCGACGCGTCCGCTGAGGATGATCGTCCCGCCCGGCCGGGTTCTTTGCGGCGTGACCCGGAGCGTCACCTTGCCGATCACCGTCTCGGTGAGCGCGGTCTGAGCGCTGTAGCCCGGTGCCGCCGTGAATGCCCGGTAGGCGATCAAGATCCGCCGCGATGGGCCAGGGGGAACGTTCGCCGCGAACGTTCCGTCGGCCCCGGTCGTTGCGTGAGAAAGCAATGTCTGCTGGCCACCTGCAGCCGCCCCCCCGAGCACCTCGAGTGTTGCGCCAGCGATCGCGGCACCCTGCGCGTCGGTGAGCACGCCGTGCAGCGTGAGTGCCCGTTCGCCGTAGCGCCGCGCCACCCTCGCGGGACCGTGAAGGACTATCTGTGCGTGTTCGCTCGCACCGCGTCCGTTCGGCGTCCCGAGTGAGACCACATTCGGCGCCGCGGTCGACGGCTCGGCGTTCTGAGTGCTGATCCTGCCGTCGTAGACGACGCTCGAGTTCTTTGCCGCGTCGGTGACAGTCACCTTCAGCGTGTGGGTGCCATCGGGCAGGACCGTGGTATCAATCGGCAGGTCGAGCGTCTCGGTGCGCTTGCACGGTTGGGTCGCGTCGAACATCAGGCTCGCGCCGCTCGTCCCGGCCGGCGCGCACGCTCCACCGTTCTCGTCCGGCGTGCCGTCGTAGAGCGTTGCCCCGTCGACCTGCACCGCGACCCCGTAGACGCCGGGTCCTTCGGGGTCGCTGGCCGTGAAGATCAGGTCGCTGATGCCGCGCGAATTGGCCGCGAGCAATGTGCCCCCGAACCCGGTGCCGGCTGGGGTGGAGCTGTTCGATAGAGCCAGCTGCGCCCAGTAAAGCCGCACCATTGACCAGGCGCCTTCGCTCCCGCCTTCGTTGCACAGCCGTCCTGCATCGGATTGCCCTCCACAGCCTGCGCTCAGGTACAGCTCCCCGCCGCGGCCCTGGGGTAGTTCAAGCACCCCGGCGAAGTCATAGCTGCCTGGTGCGCACGGGGTCAGGCCGGAGGCGCACTGGAAGAAGACGTTCGATCCGTTGTAGGCGTATTCGGGCGAGTAGGCCACGGCCGTGCCGGAGGCGCCGTACCCGCGGCCGTCGGCCAGCAGCGCGACATCGACCGAGCCTCCGACCAGCGTCGATCCTGGCGGCGGGATGTAGTCAAGCGTCTCGGCCGAGCCGACGGGCACGGCCACGTCGGCTGAGAGCAGGGCGACGGCGGGGGCCCCAGGGCCACAGTTGGTGTCTGTGTTCGAGCCGTAGCCGGCGCCCGCGATCATGGCGACCCATCCCTGGCTGCCGGCCGCGGTGCCGTTCGGGTTTATGCACGAGACCTGGACCCACTCTCCCGCGTGGGCGACAGGAGAGCCGAGCAGGACTGCGCACGTAGCGAGTGCCAGCCCGAGACTCGCTCCGAGCCGGCGACGGGCAGCGCTTCGTGACAGCGTGGCGTGCATCCGCATGCCACTGGCTGCGGCAGAAGCAACGGGGGTCGACGCGAGTTCGAGAGCCATCTGTACTCATGACCGCAGCCACCCTCGGGCGGCCACCGACTCAGGGGCTGAACGGTCCGCCGCCTTTCTGCGCTTCCCGTTGGCCTCCCGTCGGCGCCGGTGGTTCGCTGCGGGTCTGCGAGCCGGTGCTCGCCGCGCGAGCGCGTCGTGGAGCTTGCGCTTCATTCCCGGCGGCTACGCCCAGGAACGCGAAGCCGGTCTGTTCGCGCGGATGCGTCGAGGCGCCCGCGCCGCCGGCGTTCGAGCTCTCCTGCCGCGGCGCGAACGCAGTCACCGGAGCCGCCTGTGCTCTCTGCGCCGCCGAACTCACGGGTGCGCTCCGGTGCAGGACGCGCGCCGCAGACGAGCGTCCTCTGTGCGCCGGGGGGCGATCGCGGTGCAGGTGGGTCGCGCTCAGCGTGCCGCCGGCGATGATCGCGACCGTCGCGGCGCCGGCGGCAAGCTTCGCCGCGATGCCGCTGCCAGTGACGGTCGCAATTGCGCGTTCGCGTACCCCGCTCCCGCCGCTGGCTGTGAGGTTCGGCAGCCACCGGTGCGTGACCGTGCGCACTCGCATGTCAAGGCGGGTGACCCAGTCGAGGTGCCCGAGCAGCGCGGGCACGGGCAGCAGAGCGGCGGCCCGCTGCTGGAAGCTCAGCCGCAGCCGTCTGGCGTTCGTCCGGTGCTCGGCGCGGCAGGCGGCGCACGCCTCGAGGTGCGCGAACGCCGCGAGCGCGAGCTCGTCGCTTGTCGCATCGCCAGCGATCAGCGCGTGGATCGTCGGGGCGCGGTATCCGCACAGTCGCCCGGTGTCGTGCAGCAGCTGGAAGCGCTTTCGCTTGCTCGCCACCGAGCGGCTGGCTCTGCGCGCGTTGTTGACCTCGATGCCCAGGATCGGAGCGATCGCGCGGTATCGCATGCTCTCGGCTTCAAGCGCGTAGACCTGGCGCTCGAGCGGCGTGAGCTCGGAGACGAACTCGAGCACGATCCGCCCGTCCTCGCGTGCGAGCGCCGCCTGTTCGGGGCCTTCGATCTCGCTGCGCCGCAGCGCGGCCAGGTGTGCCTCGGGCGCGTGCTCCATCAGGATCTCACTGCGTCGTCGCTCGTCGCGGTGAACGTGCAGCGCACGCTTTGAGAGCCCGTAGCGCAGTGCGTTGCGGAGGTGCTCCTCGTTGAAGAACGGCCGGTTCAGCAGCGCGAGCACCGTCTCCTGGTAGAGGTCCTCGAGCTGCGCGAGGCTGAGTCCACGGCAATGGGGGTGGCGCGACATCGAGCGCAGCTCGCTGACCTGCCATTCGCCGAGCGCCTGCCCGACACGCGCCCTGCTCGGCGGCCGGTTCTCGGCGCTGGCGCCCTTCGGCTGCGGCGATGTGCCTGTCCCTGGCGCCGTCTCGTGAACGTCCATGCTCGTTTACCTCCACAGTCAGCCGTGACCTGGGCGGGTCTCCCGACGTCTGTTCAGACGAAGCGCGATCCCCTTGTTTGGCCGCAAATTGCGCCTATTACGATCAGAACACTAGAACATTCGTCCATGAGTTGTCAGCCTGTCCAAACGTGTTTATCGCGAGAGCCTCCAGCGCCCCGTCGGTCTGGCCGAGTTCAGCGATGCGGCGCGGCGCCGGTCTCAAGGCCCGCCGCCGCGAGCAGCAGTCCCGAGAGCACGCCTAACAGCCTCAGTCGCTCGCGAGCAGACAGCCCGTGCCGACGCTCGAGAAACCAGCTGCCGTACCCGACCGCGAGCGCCGCCCACTCGAACGGCAGCTGCGGCACGTAGGGCAGGAGTGCCCACCCGTAGCCGCCGAGCGCCGCGGCGACCGGCAATACGTTGGCAAGTGCGCACGCGGTCACCAGTGCGTCCGCTGCGCGCCGCGAGCCCGAGCCTGCTTCGACGCGCAACGAGCCGAGCAGCAGCGGCCATGCGCATATCGGCAGGTTGTGCGTGGCCAGTGAAACCACGCTGGCGAGTGAGGGCGCTGGGTTGTGCGCTGGGTTCAGCGCCAGGCCCATCACGCTCCGCGCGAGCCCTCCCGCTAGCACGGCGGTGAGCGCCGCGCCCCCCAGCGTGATCGCCCACAGCGTCAGATACACGCGCAGGATGGCTCCCGCTGGTCGGGCCCCGTGTGGCCGCCCGCTTACTTTGTCGCTCAGCTTTGCGGCAGCCATTCGCTGACCGCATAACCGCCCGGGACGCTGGCCAGGCGTGCCGTCGTCACGTGGTAGGCACTGGGGAGCCCTTCGTAGTCGCCGGCGCCGCTGGTCTGCTCGCGCGTGACGATCGTCCATACACCGCCCCGCGCCTGGTCGCGAGCGATGCTCACGATCGCGCCGTGGCTGGCGATCCGGGCCTCCGTGATCGTCGTGTCCGACGCGCTGGTCGCCGCGGCTTGCAGCTCGGCGACACGCGCCGATCCGACCGAGATCGCCGCGAGCGTCCGCTGCTCGCGCGTGAGGTTCTCGTAGGTCCAGTTCACGTAGATCGTGGCGAAGGCTGCGAGCGCTTCGCTCGGATCGCGCTTGACGTTCGCCGCCGTGTAGCTCGACACCGCGGGTGGGGGAGGGGCCTTCGGCTCGCCGGGGCTTGCGATACCCGGGTCTTCGCCCGAGCCCCTGTTCGCGACCGGAGCGTCGGGGTTGCTGCAGCCGCCGAGCGCGAGCGCCGCCATCGCAAGCGCAAGAGGGCAGGATGTACGCCGGGGCCCGCTCATAGCCCTGGGGGATGGCGCACTGTCCAGGCCGCCCAGCCGGGCACGGTGGGAGACACACGCCACCGCGCCCCGGGCTTGCCCGAGTTCGGACCCGAGTCAAATGCGGCGTCCTCGACGGTGTCCAGGCGCAGGCCGGCGACGTACATGAACGCGTGGCCTGCGTTGGCATAGATCGTGACGTAGCGGCCAGGGCCCGGCGCCCCGTAGCTCTCCAGCTCGGTCGAGTCAAGCGCGAAGTCCCCGAGCGCTGCGCCCCAATGCAGGACGTAGGAGACCGCCGAGGAGCAGTCATAGGCGCCCTGCAGCGTGCTCAGAGAGCTGCCATGGCCGCCGCCATAGAGGTAGGCGGTCCCGAAAAGGCGGTTGCCGGCCGCGACCATGTCCCTGACCGCCGGCGGAGCTTCTTCACCGGCGGCGGCGAGCCCGCTCGCAAGGATCCGCGTGCGCGCCCCTGGCACGAGCGGCGGCAGTTCCGAGCCGCCGCTTGCCGGGCATTCACCCGCTCCGGACGGGCTTTCCGGCACGGTTTCCGGCAGAGCCTGCAGCGTGGCGCCCGCGCCGCTCGGCGGCAAGAGCGAGATCTCAACGGCGCTCTTGCTCACGCCCAGCGCTCGGGCGGCCGACCACCACAGGTCAAGGCGGTAGGGCTGCCCGTTTTCGATGCTCTGGCCGGGCCCCTGCCCGTAGCCGATATCGCGCTTGAACACCAGCGCGCTGCGTCCGTCGTGCCAGACGCGCAGCGCCGTCATGTACGCCAGCCGGTCAAGCGCGTTGGCGTCGTTGAAGGAGAACGCGCCGGCTTGCGCCGGGTTGTGCGCGAGCACCGACAGCTCGGCGAACGTGTCCGGGTGCGCGGGCAGGTAGGACTGGCCGGGGTCCGGGATCGCTCCGTAGGACCCCGACGTCGGGTCTCCCGGGCCGCCGTACTCGGTCGCGCCGACCTCATAGCGCCGTCCTGGGAGGAGGCCCAACGGCTCGGCGTACAGGCCTCCCGCCAGCGGCCCACCGCCGGCCGGGATCTCCGCTGCGCCGGATTCGCACGAGCTGCGTTCGGCTTCGCCGACGACGCCGAGGATCGCCGCGGCGCCGAGCAGCGCGACGAACACGATCAGAGCAAGCGCCGCCACCAGCGCCTGGCGTCCGCGGCGACTGCGTGCCACCGCAACCGCGACCGAAACCTCGCTCACGGGCTCGCCTGCCAAGCCTCATCGAGGTCTCCGCCGTGCTGCGCTGCCAGTCGCTCAAGCGCTGCCCACGGGTCGCCGCCGCTGGCGCGAAGCGCCGCCTGACGAAGCGGCTCATCGCGCGCCGGGTCAGAGCTCGCGATCCAGTACTCGGCAGGTCCGACCGCGATCTGCAATGTGCCCTGTCCGCGGGTGCCGTTCATCAGATACGCGGTGGAGTGACGCCCGCGGACGGTTTGCAGGCTCGCGATCGCTTCGATCGCGCCGTCTGACAGCGCGAGCGCGTCCTTGGCGTATGCCAGCTCGCGCGCCTCCTGTCGCAGGAACAACCGCATCGCGGCGTTCGCGAGCAGAGCCTTCCCGTGCTCGGTCTCGAAGTCCGAGAGCTGTTGGCTGATCGCGATTAGCCACAGCGCGTAATGACGGCTGCGTCTGCAGAACTCGTTGAACCACCGTCCGGTGGCGGGGCGCTCGATCAGCTTCCACGCCTCGTCGATCACGAGGAAGCGCCGTCCGGCCCATTCGTGCGCGGGGCCGTGGCCGGCAAGATGCTCGCGCCGTGCCTCGGCGATGCGTGTCTTTACGTGCTCGCAGATCACGAACAGCGCGGCGGCGGCCTTCGCGTCGGGGATCATGCGCGTGTCGAAGACGACCAGCGGGCTGTCGGGTGGGATCGTGGTGGGCCTGTCGGTGAGATACCCGTATGGCCCGTCGCGGAGGTAGTTGTTCAGTCGCATCGAGAGGTTGCGCAGGGCCTCGGCGATCCCGACCGATCCCTCGGCGCGCTCGGTGTGATAGCGGCGCTCGAGCTCCTCCTGGAGCAGCAGCTCGCGCGGTTCCTCGCCGGTCAGCGCGCAACGCTCGTACACCTCGACTATTGCCAGGCCGAGCAGGTTTGACTCGAGGTCTGTGAGCCCGTAGCTGTCGCGGCCGGGATGGTGCTCGCCGAGCAGCAGCGCGTGCAACGCGAGTAGATAGTCGACCTTCTCGGCGCTGACGAGCGCCGGGTTCTCGACGTCCCATGAGTTGATCGCGTGCGCCTCGCCGCCGATCTGCACGATGCTCGCCCCGGGGAGCAGCGAGGCGAGATAGTCGAAGTGCCCGGCCCGGTCGATGATGAACCCGCTCGCGCCGCGGGAGATCGCGCGCGCCAGCAGGATGATCGCGGCCATCGTCTTGCCCGCCCCCGACATCCCGTTGATCAGCAGCAGGTGGTTGGGGTGCGCCGCGTCGAAGGGGTCGAGCCGCTCCAGCGTGCGTCCCGGGACCGCGTAGCCGAGCGGGATCCCGTCGGGACTGCCGCAGGAGGTGCCAATCAGCGGGAAGCTGTCGGCGACGTTCGCGCTCACGTACTTGCGTGTGCGTCGCGCGGCGTCGATGCCGAGCGGCAGGGTGGATTGCCATAGCCCCGCCTGGGCGAACGTCCCCTGCGCGGCGCGGGCGTCGCTTGCCATCGTCAGCTCGCGGGCGCTTCGCTCGCTCAGCTCGGCGAGCATCTCCGCGTCGCCGTCGGCTTCGCGCAGCGCGAGGTAGATGCTCATCCGGTAGATCGCCGCGGAGCTGTTCGCGCTCAGCTCGGCTGTCAGCTCGGCCGCCTCCTGCTCGGCCATGCGCGCGTCTGGGTCAAGCGGCCGCCCGTGCTGCTCGACCCCGCGGTTGACACCGAACAGCCGCTTGTAGCGCCGCTTCTGCGCCATCCGCTCGCGGTAGCGCTCGGTCGCATGGATGTGCACCGCCAGCGTGAACGGCCTCGGTGCCTGCGTCAGGTGCGCGAGCCATCCGAGCCAGGTCTGCTCGGGTGCGAGGGAGACGTGAAGGACGCGCTCGAGCGTCCCGCCGACATCGAGGTGTCCGGGCGCGCCGAGGTCGATCGGCGCGCTGCAGACTGCACGGGCGATTCCTGCGGCTCGCGCCGCTGCACTCGCCGCGTCCTCGCCGGGCATCGCGTCTTCAAGCGCGCCGGTGTGCAGGAAACTCGCCGGCGCGTGTCCGCTCCCAGCAGCGGACGGGTCAAAGCGCTCCTGCAGCACGTCGAGGATCTCGCCGCCGTCGAGCTCGCGGGCGAGCAGGCCCATCGCTTCGAGCTCCGCGCGCACGGCATCGGTGTGCCGCTTGGATTCGCGCACGCCTCGCTCGTGTGTCGCGAGGCCGACTCGCCGCGGTCCGCGCGCCGACCGGAGCTTCGCGACGCCCGCCGGCCGCCAGGGGCAGATCACCAGGAACCGCACCTGTAGCGGCGAGAGCTCGCGCGCGGTGCTCGCGATCGAGTGCTCCTGGGCATCGCCGAGCGCCCTGATCGCGCCTGCCCGCTCGGAGCGCCCGTCGTCCTCGGCGGTTCCGGCCGCCTGCTCGCAGCGCCCACGCTCTGACGCGAGCAGCTCCGCCACCGGGAGCGGGGTTGCGTTGGCGTAGAGCTGCAGTGCCTGTCCGTCGGGGAGCCGCGCCGCGATCTGCGCGAACGCGCCGGCGATGCGCTCGGTGTCGGCTGCGTCGATCACGAACGGGTTCACCGCGCTCGTCTGCAGATAGCGGACATAGCTGCCGGCGCTCGTGATCAGCAGGCCGTCGAGTCCGATCGCCCCGACCGGCAGTAGCGCGCTGGCGCGTCGGTTGTGCGTCATGCTTGCGCCCGGTCGGAGCTTCCCGAGGGCCGGCCGCGAAGGTCCCTCGGCCCGCCGCGCTTCTGGCCGTGAGCGTGCTCACCCATCACGAGGAGCCCACCCCTGCCATCCGCTTCGCCGGTGTTGCCGAGCAGACGCTTCGGTGAAAGACGCCAGATGAGCGCGTCGCGCAGCAGGGAGCCGATGCGAAGGCCCCCGGACTCCGAGACGTAGGTCAGCGCCGCCGGCAGCCCGAGTGCGAACACGGCGAGCGTGATCGCCGCCTTGCCGGGCAGCGCGGCGAGATGCACGAGGGCGAGCAGCGCGACTGCCTCCGCGATCAGCGCGGCCCACTGCCGGACGCTGAAGCCGACCAGCTTCGGTGGCTCATCGAGCGAGCGAAACGTCCTGTGGCTCATGCTCGCGGCTCCTGCCGGCGCCGCGCTCCGGGCGCGATCCGTGGCGGCTTGGGCTGCGCGGGCGCGCGTGCCTCAGGAGGCGCGGGTTGCGTGCTCTTGGCGCTGCGCTGTGGTGTCTGCGCTGGTGGCGGCTCTCCGGTGCCGGCCGTGTTCGCGGCGCTCCGTGCTGGCTCAGGCGCCGGATCGCGCATCGCGTGCATCTCAGGGGGGTGGGGTGGGGTGGACGGCCGCGCGGCCACGGGTGCGGTGGGCCCTGCTGGTGTCCGCCGCACGGGCGGAGGGGGCTCCGCCGGCCCGGCGGGTCTCGCCGTCTTCAGCGCTTGACCACCACGCTCGCCCGCGCTCGGCTGCGCCCCTGGGCGACTCCCCGCCTCCGAGCGTGCTCCCGCACCGCCTGCCCTGGCGTCCACGGGGACGTCGGATACGCGGGGTCCTCCCTTCGGCTGAGCTGCTTTTCGCCGAGCGCCGCGGCCCGGGTATGCGGCAGCCGATCGCTGGGCTCGCGCGCTGCTGATGGCCTCGGCCGGGGCGCCCGCAAGGATCGTGCCGGCCTCGCGCAGACGTTGGCGCACGCCACGTTTGCCCGCGCCCGTCGCCTGCCCGCCCGCGCCGGCGCCCGGCGCCGGAGCTCCCTGGTCGGCCTTGATCGTTCCTAGCAGCGACCGGCGGGCCGCCCCGAGCGGACCGCCTGCGGGAGCGCCGAGTGCCCCGGCGGCACGCCCGACGCTCGCTCCCATTGCGGGGACGGCCTCGAGGCCCACGGCTCGCAGCCTCGCGCGGGCGCTGCGCACCCGATCATGGGCGCTCCCGCCGACCGCGCTGCTCGAGGCCCCGCCGTGAAGGCTCCCGCGGCTGAGCAGTCCGCGCAGCTCTCCCAGCAGCATGAAGGGCAGCTTCACCGCGAGTACGAACGTGATCAGCCCGGCGAATGCTGCGGCGACGTGCCCGGGGAGCCCGCCCCCGGCGCCGCCGGTGAAGCTGGTGGCATCGAGACACAGCGCGCCCGCCGTGGCGAACAGGACGGTCCAGCCCAGTGGGATCAGCGCGACGGCGAGCAGCGCGTCGCGCCATGCTCGTGCGAGGTGTGAGAGCTCCGGTATCGCCGCGACCGCGATCACCGGCGGCCCGACGACGATCAGCAGCGCGAGCACGACCGTGAGCAGAACCTGTGCCGCGAACAGTGCGGCGGCGAAGGCCACGCCGATAATCACCAGGAACGCGCCGAAGACGCCGCCGGCGCCGCTCAGCAACGCGCCCCCGAACAGGACGCCGATGATGCGCTGGAGTCCTGCGGCGACGCTCGGCAGGCCGAGGATGCCGTGCGTCAGCGTGTTGGTGCCCGCGACGACCTGCTCGACCCCCCACCGGTATGTGACGAGCGCCGCGGTCGCTCCCGCGCACCGCGTCACTGCGCTCACGGGATGTGCGCTGCCGGTGAGGCCCATCGCCCAGTAGCGAAGCGCCCCGACCGCGAGGGTGACCGGGGCGAGCATCGCGCCCAGGTAGGTCATCTCGCCCTGCAGCGCGCCCACGTGCGTCCAGCTCGCGGGGTCGGGGAGCGCCACCAGCTGCTGAATAGTCGCGACGGTTCCGTGCTTCAACCAGCTCGGCACGAGTGCGCCCGCGAGCGCACCGAAGAACCCACCGGCGATCGCCTGGATGATGCTGTGCAGCGAGGGCAGGCCGAGGAACCCGACCGGCACCCGTCCCAACGAGTCGACGACGCTCAAGCGACGATCCCGCTGATCGACGCGAGGATCGCGAGGCCGACGAGAGTCCGGATCGCGATGTCGTGTGCTCGCGAGTGTCCGGCCATGAACATGATCCCCACGACGGCGATCACGAGGCCCATCGCGGTTCCGCCGAGCCATACGAGGTTGCCCTTCAGCTTGTCGACGAACGTCTGAACGCCGCTGATGGGAGTCCCCGAGAACGCGCCGGCCGCGTTCAGCGCGTGCGTGTGCGCCCCGGGGCTCCACAGCAGCAGCCCGACCAGCGCGACGCCGCCCAGCAGCCACGGTGTCCATCTCGTTCGACAACTGACGCACCTTCTGCGTGTCTTTCTCGCCTTCGCCGTCAACGCGCTCACCTCCGTGTGGTTTTCGTCTGTTAGGGGGCGAACGGGCCGCCGCCCGACTGGGTTTGCGACGCCGCCGGTGTTGATGCCGCGACCGCGGGGCCTTCCGCCACTGCGCCGGCCGGGTTCGGCGCCGAACCCGGTGGTGGCTTCTCCCGTGCTGCTCGCTGTGACCTCGACGCAGCTCGCCTGGCGGCGAGAGCCGGCGGCGTTCGGTGGGGAGCGGGGCGGCCATCTGGGCGCGACCGCCCAGCGCGCCGCGACCGCCTCGCGACCCGGGCATTCGCTGGCTTGACGGCCGTGTGCGGTCGGCTCGCGGCCACGAGCTCGCTGGCCCGCTGGCGCATCGCGCTCGGATGCCGTGCGAGACCGCTGATCGCCAGCGCAAAGATCATGCACCCGACCGCCGCGATGACCCGGTGCCCGCTCAACCATGCGCACAGTCGGCGAACCCGAGGGCTCATCGGCTTGCGAGGGTAGACGCGCAGGTGGCGTTTGCCGGGCGGCTCCGTCTTGAAGACGTCAGCGAACGCGAGCGTCACCTCATCCCAGGCCGGGTCACGCTCGGTCTCCACGCTGGCTGTCGACTCGCCGGATCTCCAGTGCGCTGGATCGGGCGGGTCGGGAGCGCTCCGCCCCCGAGGGCGCTGGACTCCGACAGCCTGCGGTGCCTGCTCCGGGCGTCGTGCCTTCCGGGGTCGCGCCCTGCGCTTCCGCCGGGCGCGTTGGGGGCCGACGGGTGCCGCAACGGCGGACGGTGCCGGCGGCTCATCGCCTCTGACCGGAGCGTTTTCCTCTGGCTCCTCGGCCGGCTGCACGCTCGCGGCGGGCGCTGAGACGTAGAGGGTGATCATGGCTCCGCGCTGCGCTTCGCTGCCCGCGTGCGGCTCCTGCGCCAGGACCAGGCCGATCGTCTCCGGCGCGCCTCCGAACTCGCGGTCGAGCCCTGGGCGCAGGCCGGCGCGACGGACCGCGCGCGCGGCCTGCGCCGCGGGCGCGCCCTGATAGTCGCCGACGACCACCGCGCCGCGCGGGCCCACGCGCGTTGCTGTTGCGCCCACCGCTGTTCCGCTGAGATCGCTCATCGTCGTGTTCTGGCCTTCGGGCGGCGAAGGCGGCCATCGACGTTCGACGCCTGTCCGCTCCCGCGCCCAGGTGGAGCTGTGGCCGCGTGCGCCTGCAGCAGCTGCCGGTATCGGGCGAACCGCGGGTCCTCGAACCAGCCCGGCGCGCGCACGATCGCCGGCGGAAGGTCGCGGTATATGAGGATCGCCCGGCCGCGCGGGACCTGGCGCAGCCACGGCGCCTGCGCCGCCTTCGCCTGTGTCACCGCGAGGCTCTCACCCGAGCCTGCCCTGCTGGCGTTGGCCACCGGCTCGTCGCCCAGCACGTCGGACAGGTAGCCACTGCTCGTCGGCTCCGCCAGCGGCGGGATGAAGACCTGCGCGGTTGAGGCTGCGCAGATCGCGTCGCGCGCCGCGCGTCCATAGCGCTGGTCGATCTGGGCGATCGACTGCCAGATCGTCGCGATCACGATGCCGTGGTCGCCGCACTGGGACAGCCACGCCGCGAGGTTGCGCACCGGCGCGATGTTCGCCGCCTCGTCCATCAGCAGCAGCAGCGCCGGGTCAAGCGACCCGCGCGCTCGCGCGCGAGTGACGGCCGCCTGGTAGGTGGCGGTGATCAGCGCGAGGATCACCGGTCGCAACACGTCCTGGTCGTGCCCGGCCGCCACGACGTAGATCGTGTTTGCGTGCCCGTCGAGGAACACCTCGGGGTCAAGCACGTCCGCGTCGCCCGCTGCGAGCTGCGGGTAGCGGTAGGCGCGCAGCAGGTTCAGCGCACTCATCACGGTCGTCTCGCGGTTTCGCTCGTCGCGACGCCCGACGCCTTCCAGCTGGTCGGCGGCCGCGATCGCGCCCGCGCTTCTCAGCACGCGCACCGCGTCGGCGAACTGCCGCGTGTCGAGCCAGCGCACGAGCTCGGCCATCCCGGCCCCACGGAGCGCGGCGGCGTGAAGCAACGGGGCGAGCATGCTCGCGGCCTCCTTGTCCCAGAACTCGTTGGCGGCGTTGGCCTGGTCGGGATGGGCCGCCGACGCAAGCGCCTCGCCCACCCTGATCGCGCCCGCCCAGCTGCGCGCGGGTATCAGTGGCGTGAAGCTCGCGCTGTCCGGCTCGCCGAACGGGTCGTAGGTCCAGACGCGACCGATCGCCTGCCGGTAGGCCACCGTCGCCTCGTAGATGTCGCGCTTGGTCGAGAGCACGAGCGCCGGCCCGTGATGGTCGAGCAACCACGGCACGACAAAGCCGCTTGACTTGCCTGCGCGCGGCGGGGCGATCACCATCGGTTGCACCTCACGCTCGGCTGCGAGCATCCGAGAGCGCAGCCGCCCGATGCGACCCAGATACGGCCGGCCCGTGACGGGTGCCCTGACCCATAGCCGCCGCAGATCGCTGGCGAGCGCCCACGTGCGCTGCGAGACCCACCCCCGCTGCCGCGCGCGACGCGCAAGCGTGCCACGATCTCGCGCGAGCGGAGAGCCGGCCTGCCAGTCCCGCACGCGCCGCCGTAGGCGGTACCCGAGCAGCAGAAGTCCGCCGAGCGCCCCGCTCGCGCTGAGCAGGTAGGCCCACGGCGGTGGTGCGGCTGCGCGCTGGCGCCGGGTGGCGAAAGCCTGCTCCGGTCGCGACCAGCCGGCCTCGGCGAGCAGCCGCCACATCGCGCGCGCCGCCTGCGAGATCGACAGCCGCATCGGAGGGTGAAGGGAGATCAGGCACGCTGCCTGCGTCCAGCCCCACCACAGCGCCCCCGAGACGACAGCGACGCCCAGGAGCGTCAGCGCCGCCCACAGGAGGTACCTGAACGCAGGTCCTGGCCCATGGCGATGAACGCGCATCAGGCGGCGCACCTCCTCCTCCGCGACACGCACCGCCGAGCCTGAAGTGGATAGGGCGACATCGCAGACCCTGACCGCGGATAGACCGGTGCGGCCGCCGGGCTGGAGCGCTCTCACCTCAACTGCGTGGCCGCCGCCCGCGCGTGGGGGTCATCAGATGAGTCGCAGGAAGGATCCTCGCGGCACGCACAACCCCAAAGCAGCGATGCGTCACCGATCGACAACAACGGGTCAACGCCACGGAAGGACGCGTGGTTCGGCCGGCTGTGCTTGCGGTCCCCGCCGGTCGGTGGCGCCTCGCCGCTTGCCTCATTCTCGCCGCCGGCCTCGCCGGCTCCCTCTCCCCGGGGGTCGGCAGAGCCCGCTGCTGACACGCCGCATATGTGCGTGTCGGCGGCGGGTGGGCCGCGCGGCGAGGACCACCAACGAGCAGAGGAGAAGCACATGAGCGTCAACAGGTTCATCTGCACGGGCAATCTGACCAAGGACCCGGTGGTGCGCGAGCTGCCATCCGGGTCAAGCGTCTGTGAGCTCCGCGTTGCCGTGGACGGGATGGGTGGCCTGGAGGAGCCGGGCTTCATCACCGTCAGCGTGTTCGGCAAGCCCGGCGAGGCGGCCGCGCGCTACCTCACAAAGGGGTGGCTGGTCGCCGTCGACGGTCGCCTTCAGTTCGCGCAGTGGGAGAGCGAGGAGAACGGTCCGCGACACGAGTACACCGTGGTCGGCAACGTCGAGTTCCTCTCCTCGCCGCGTCCCGCCGAGGGCGCTCCTCCCAACGCCTCACGCCAAAAGGTCCCCGCCCGCGCGTGAACCGCGGCAGGCCCACGCCCACCGACACGGGCGTGGGTCGCCGCTCGCCGCAGCGAACGTCAAGCCGATGAGCGACCAGCCTCTCTCCCCAGCAGACCAGCTCCACCTGTACCTGCGGATTCTGTGTGCAACCTCGGCACGTGCGGCGTGGCTCGACGTTCGCTGGCGCGCCCCCGGGTGCTCCATGCGGCGGCGCTTCATCGAGGCGAGCAACGTCAGGCAGGCCGAGCGCCTGATCGCCTCACGAGCACGCCACGGCGACATCTACCTCGGCGCGGCACTACGCGGCTCCAGCGCCCACGGCGGCCGCGCCGCGATCGACGGGAGCCATCTGGCCTGGCTCGAGTCCGACAATCCGCGCTCCGCGGCGCTCGTGGAGAGCTTTGCCCACCCTCCGACCATGCTCGTAGCCTCGGGCACGCCCGGGCACATGCAGGCCTACTGGGCCCTGGACCGCCGCTGCAACGTCGATGAGCTGGAACGCCTGAACCGACGTCTCGCACTCGCGCTTGCGGGCGATTCGGGCTGCACGGACGCAGCACGAATCCTTCGCCCACCCGGCACCCTGAACTACAAGCACGACCCGCCGCAGCCGGTCACGTTGACGCGCTTGAACACGGGCCTGCCGGTCGGCCTTGAACAGCTGAACGCCGCGTTGCCCGTCGACTCCGACCCGGTCAGCTGGCCTCCCGGGCCCCGCCATGCGCGCACCGGACGCACCCGTCTTGACCGCGAGTTGCTCGCGATCCCTCCCGTCGAGTACGTGCGGGTCCTCACCTCGCTTGAGCCCAACGGCGAGGGCAAGATCGTCTGTCCGTTTCACGACGACAGCAATCCGAGCCTGCAGCTGTACCCGGACGGCGGCTTCTACTGCTTCGGCTCGAGCTGCCGGCGCGGCGGCAGCATCTTCGACTTCGCGGGGCATCTGTGGGGCATCGATCCTCGCGGCACGGCGTTCGTGGAACTGCGCGAGCGCTTGGCGATCGAGTTCGCGCTCGACGCTGTCGCGGACGTTTGAAGCTGAACTGCCGCGACCGGGCCAACCTGTAGAGAAGCACAGGCGGACCCGCCAAACATCCGGCAGACAGAGTGTCGGCTGCGCGGGCTGGCCAATCCACCGAGCCCTTCGGCCGGGGCATGACCGCGCCGACGTGGTGGATGTTCGGTGGTCGCGAGCGGCAGCTCGCGCTCATTCAACGCAGTGAGATGGGCGAGCTGATTCACATCCCTGTCGGGATCGCGCCCGACCCCCAAGGCCAGCAGACCGGCATTCCCCGGCGTGTCAAGCGCGGCGCTTGGAGTCGCGCCGGATCCCTGGCGGGACGGCGCTTGACATGCCTCGCCGGCCTGCTCTGGCCGGGTCATGCCCGATCCCGACGACAGGAGGCCACGATGACCGCAGCCGCTCATCCAACCGATCGCCAGCTTCGCTACCTACGCTCGCTCGCAAGCCGCACGGCAACGACCTTCGTGTCGCCGAGCACGCGCCGCGAGGCGAGCCATGAGATCGAGCGCCTGCTCGCGCTCTCGCGAAGCGAGCCGGCCTCGGCGACAGAACCAGAGCAGCCCGAGGCGTTCGAGGACGCCTACGCCACCGCCGTGCGCCCGGAGGAGGTGAGCGGATTCGGATCCGCTGCGACCTGGCGGTCGAAGCCGCACGGGGGGCGCCAGGGAGCGGGCGTGCGGCACCGTCCTGCCCGTGTCCAGCTCCTCACCTACCGCGTCAGCGCCGGTCAGCGGGTCCTGGTCGGCCAGCGCCACGGTGAGCGCGTGCGCGTCACGGATCTGCCTGCGGACGGTGAGGGGCAACGGTATGCGGTCGAGGAGCTCGACAGCTCCGAGGCGCTTGGGCAACTGCGCGCGCTAGTCGAGGACTACAAGACCCGCGCGCGAGAGCTCGATGACATCCCGATGGCGGCCGGCGCGCTGGTCAGGACTCTGAATGGGGCCGCACACGATGGATAGTGCGCTCGCGACGGCGGCCCCACAGAATCGATCCTGCGGTCGGCCCCGCAACAGACAGGCCCAGGTGCACGCCGATCCGGCTCCTGCGCCCCGCGGGACTCGTCTCGGACCCGCGACCACGCTCGCTGTCTACAGACACGCCGGCACCGACCGCGAGCTGCTCGCGATCGCCCGTCCCGACGCAAGCACCCTTCTGCTCGACACCCGAGCCGGCTCGCTCGCAGACGCACGCGTCGTCGCGCATCTCAGCGCCGATGAGCCGTCCACCAACGCGGTCCGGATGGTGGACATGTACCTGTCCGACACCACGCGCGGACGCTGTCGGCGCCTGCAGCTCGAGGATCTCGCCGAGCTCCAGTCCGCCCAGCCGCGCATCGGTGCCGCCGGCGTTCCGCAGTCCGCCCTGATCGACGCCGCAGGTGTGCGCTACGCGATCCGTGCGCTGGCACTGCGCCCGGATCGTCATGAGCTGCGCTGGACGCGCTCCTACTCGCCGGCCAGCCAGCCACAGCACCTCACCCTCCGCGAGGTGATCGGGACGCTCGAGGAGTACGAGCCCGCCCGCGCCATGACGGTCCGCACCGTCACCGCGCCCGTGCCCGAGAGCGCCCGGGTCTCCCACCTCGGCCTCGAGCTCGCACGGCTGCTGCGCAGCCCCGTGATCCTGAACCGCGGCCTGCGCGAAGCCGTCGCCCGCCACGTCCACGCGGGCGCCAGCATGAGCGAGATCGCGATCCGCTGTGGCCGCTTCAAACGCGACCGCAATGGCCACCGAAGCGGCGAGACGTCCTGGCTTGCAAGACGGATCGGGCAGATGCCCGAGGGAGGCCAGGCGCACCCGACGTCGTGGATCCACTCAGACACGCTCGCGCTGATCGCCCGCGAGGGCCTCGGCCTGAGCCCGCACGAGGTCGAACTGTGACCCCGCGCAACCACAGCTCCCGGCGCGTACCGACCCCGTCCCGATGTTCGCACGCCTGGCGGCGTGCGCGGGAAGCGGGGATCGGTCGCGCACCCGGCGAGACCACAACCGAAGAGCCCCATGAAGGGGCTCCGAGAAAGAGAGATCACTCTGATGAGCGCAGTCGCCGCACCACCCACCACCGTCAAGCTGCAACTGATCGACCTCGGCGAGAACAGCCGCGAGCTCGACCCGGATCACGTCAAGGCGCTGGCAGCGTCGATCGCCCTCCGCGGCCTGATCGTCCCGCTGCTTGTCGCCCCGAAAGGAAACCTCTACACCTTGATCGCGGGTCACCACCGCTACGCGGCCTGCCTCAGCCTCGGCATCGCAGAGGTCGAGGTCACCGTCCGTGAGCAGGAGAGCACGAGCGCCGACAGTGCCGCGGAGAACGTGGTCCGCAAAGCCCTGTCGCCACTCGAGGAGGCACGCGCCGTCAAGCACATGCTCGATGAGGGCTACATGCTCGATGGCGCCGCGACCGTCCTCGGCTGGAGCGCCAAGCTGGTGAGCGCCCGCGCCAGGATTCTCGAGCTGCCCGAGACCGCGCAGGTCCTGCTCGGCGGCGGCGAGCTGCCAGTCTCGAGCGTCGCCACCCTGGAGCAGATCGCGTCAGCATCATCGGCGCTGTGTGAGACGGTCGTGCGTGCGGTCGCCGACGGGGCGATCGACGGCGACATGCTCGCGAGCAACCCGGCGTGGGCGATCGGCCACGCCCTCCGCGAGAGCCCCGGCAGGGCCAAGGTGTTCGCCGCCTACCTGAACGCGTTGAGCACCGTCGACGTGGGCGAGCTTCGGCTTCCGAACAAGGCGAAGGCCGCCCTCGCGAAGGCCGAGCAGCTCCACCGCGCCATCGACCCTCACCCCTATGGGCCGCCCGCGATCCGCTTCTCTGAGGCGGAGATCGACCGCGCCCGGGCGGCGGGCGTGTTGCTCGAGTTCGAGCAGGCCACCCCGATCATCACCGACCGCGACCTCTACCGCGACCTCGCGGTCGCCGCGATCGATCGCACGCTGCAAGACCTCGCGGCCCGCGCCCAGGCGCGGGAGCGACAGCGCTCCTCACGCGCCAAAACGACCGTCCAGCGCTCGCCGGCGCAGACGCTCGAATCCGAGCATCGCGCCGCGTTGCGCGAGCTCACGGCGCGCGCGCACGGCACCAATCTCGATCTCGGTGCCGCGCTGCTCAATGACCTCGCGACAGTCAAGCCGGACGACATCGACGTCGCGCGGTTCTTCGCCTACGGGCTGCTCGGCTCAGATCAGCCCGGCTACTCGGATGCTCATCGTGTGGCCGCGACGCTCGCCGCGAACGGCATCCGGCTCGTGATCGACTCTCAGCGGGAGACGACCACGCCCACGCTGAAGAGCGGGAACCCGGGCAAGACCAAGGTCACCTATGGGGATGTGCAGGACGCCGAGCGCTGGCTGTGGAAGTTCCTCGACGGCGCGCGCAGCGCAGGAGAGCTCTACGGCCGGGTGCTGGTTGTGTTCGCCGCACAGGCCTACGCGCACGACCTCGTGCTTCCGGCCTCACAACGACGCGCCCACCTGCTTCCCCGCTCGCGCAAGGACGCGGCGCGTAAGGCCTTCGAGCGGCTGACGAAGCGAGTACTTCCCGCCTCGCACACGCAGCTCGCGCGAGCGCTCGAGCGCGAGGCGCGACGTCACGCCAAGTCTCTCGAGCAGCTGGCCGCGGGCGCGCGGGCCGACGGACACCGAGGCGCGGCGCAGGACGCCGAGGACTCGGCGACGGACTGATCGGTTGGCTCCGGTCGGCGGCACCTGGCTGCTGACCGGAGTCCTCCGGCCCGCCCGTGCGGGCTCTCATCTACCGCCAACTAGGAGGTCACAGTGAGCACCACAACGACCGAGGAGTCGCGGCGCGCCGAGCGCCGCCGCGCCGACCGCGAACGCATTGAACAGGCCGCACGCAGCCTGCTGAGCTCAGAGGGCTGGCAGCGCTGGGTGCGAGTCCGTGCAAGGAACGGCCTCGCCCGATACTCATTCCACAACCAGCTGCTGATCGCGATGCAGTGCCCGGACGCAACCTACGTCGCGGGGTTCCGCGCGTTCCTCGAGCTGAACCGCTGTGTCCGCAAGGGGGAGACCGCGATCAGGGTCCTCGCCCCGATGAATGTCCGGGCCGCAAAGGAGCGCTCCACGCACAACGCGTCGACGGATGACCCCGAGAGCCGCCGGGTCGTGTTCCGCGCCGTCGCGGTGTTCGACGTTTCGCAGACGGACGCCCTTCCCGACAAGGACGCCGTGCCACTCGAGCCGCCAGCCGAGCCCTTGCATGGAGACTCCCACGCTGGCCTAATGCCGACGCTCACCGCGTTCGCGGCCGACCTGGGCTATGGCGTGAGCGTTCGTCCGCTCGATGGCTCGGCGGACGGCTGGTGCGACCCGCGCAACCGGCAGATCGTCGTCAACAAACACCTGTCCCCGAACGCTCAGGTCCGTGTCCTCGTCCACGAGATCGCTCACGCGCTGGGGATCGGCTACCACCAGTACGGGCGCAGCCGCGCCGAGGTGCTCGTCGACACCGTGACGTTCATCGTCTGCGGCTCGATCGGCCTCGACACCTCCGCATCGAGCGTTGCCTACGTCGCGGGCTGGGGCGAGGACGGGGCGCTGGAGGCGATCCGCTCCTACGCCAAGACGATCGACGACATTGCCCGTCGAATCGAGGACGCTCTCAACCCGGCCGGGGCGAAGCGCTCCGACGCTGAGCGCGGCGCCGCCGACTAAGTGCGCCACGGATGCCCGCGAGCATCCGGCCCCCAAAGCTACGGCTCAGATCCGGGATCGTTTATTTTGCCTCACCTCGGCTCCAATATCTCGGAGTCGCGGCGACGCCCACGACCACCGAATCCAAGCGTCTCCGGTTCGCACAATCGAGTGGGACTGGCTGCCTGACTGCCGGTCTCAAATCGCGGTCGCCGTGTTTATCATTGGGCGATGCCCACCTCCACCAGAGAGCCTCGCACCCGCCGTGACGCCTCCGGCAGGCTCACCATGTGCCTGACGTCGATCCTCCAAGAAGGCGAGTTCCTCTACTACGACGCCAAGATGCTCGACTCTCCCGTGCAGCTCGCGAGGTTCCGTCGGATGCACCGCACCTGGGTACTCGACTGCCTGCCTGCTCTTGCCGATGGCTTTGAAACCGAGACGGTCGCCGAGTTCGTGCATGTCAACAGGCACATCCCGGACTGCGGGTCCGCCAAATGCGTGGGCCCGTTTGCGGTACGCGCGATGGGCGACGCCCTCGACCTCGTTCGCGGCCTGCGCGCAACCCTCGACTACGACCCATGAACATAGTGGCCGGCGGTGCTCCGGACGCTGAGTCCGGCGAGACGCTGTAAGGCCTAAGCGAGGCCATGGAGCCCTCCGTGCGCGTTCCCTGCTGCCGTTGGCGGCGGTTATTGCTCGATCGATCGGCTCTCCGGCCTGGTGTCCGCCGACGTGGCTTGCCCAGTGTTCGTCACCGCCGGTCTGGCGCTTCAACCCCCGTGAGGGGGTTCCCCTACGTCCTTCGGACTCCGGTTCCGCGCGCCGGTCGGCGTCGAGTTTTGGGCTGCGTCACTAGCAGCCACCAATCGAAGGAGAGCAGCAATGAACATCAACAAGTACATCTGCACCGGCCGCCTCACGAAGGACCCTGAGCTCCGTCAGGTCTCCGAGGAGACGAAGGTCTGTCAGCTGCGCCTGGCAGTCGACGGCATGGGCCGAGGCCGCGAGGTCGGCTACATCAACGTCGCTGTATTCGGCGCCGGCGGCGAGGCCGCCGCGAAGGTGCTGGCCAAGGGCTGGCTGGTCGCGGTCGACGGCCGCCTGGAATACGGCGAGTGGGAGACCGAGGGTGGCGAGAAACGCCACGACTACTCGGTCGTCGGGAACGTCGAGTTCCTGACCGCTCCCCGCCCGGCCGAGGACGCGGCGCCGGCGAAACCGGCCCGCAACGGCCGCACCAAGGTCGCCGCATAGCCACCGCGCGACGGGCCCGCGCCCGAACAGGGTGCGGGCCTCGTCTCGCACCCGCGGCAGCCGGCGTGCCCCGCTGGAACGCGCGGACGGCGACGGTACGCCAGCGGCGCAGGCCACCTCGCCGCGCGGGAGCTACAGCAACTGCCTGCAGTGCGAGCTCCTCAGGCGCAAACGGTCTCCACCTGAATAGAGCTGCCTTGCGAGACTGCCCGCCCCCCCGCCGCGGCGTTGGCGAGGAAGAGAGTCAGGGCCTGGTCTGGTCTCTCGCGGCCCGGACAACGGCGCCCAACCGTCGTCGAGCCATGCGCCTGGATCAAGAGTCCGGCCTCTCACCCCGAAGGGCGGAGGACAACATCGGCGATTCGCACCGCGCATCCAAAACCGCGCTCAAGCGACGGTGCTCCGGTACGCCGGCGTGCCGCTGCCCACGCCCCGGAGTGTGCCCGTACCTGGAAGCGTGCTCGGCTGCGCCATCTCAAGGGAGGCGTGAGGCCACAGCCCCGCGGACCGTTCCGGAATCGAGCATCGCCTCGATGTCCTTGGGGGCGCAGGGCCTGCCGAGGAGATAGCCCTGGCTCATTTCGCAGCCCATTCCTTCGAGCGCGCGTAGCTGCTCCTCGTCCTCAAGCCCCTCGGCGACGACACTCAACGAGAGCGCTTCGCCGACGCCCATGATCGCGTGAAGCAGCTCGCTGGCCTTGTGCAGCTCGCGGCTCCACTCACCGCCCAGCGCCGCGACGAAGCTCCGGTCGATCTTCAGGATGTCCACGGGCAGGCTCTGCAGACTCGAGAGAGAGGCATATCCGGTACCGAAGTCGTCGATCGCAACGCGGACGCCCAGTGTCTTGATCTGCTCGAGCTGCTCGCGGGCGGCGTCGGCGTTTTGCATCACGGCGGTCTCGGTGATCTCGAGCGTCAGATACGAGGGTTCGAGACCGGAGTCGTGCAGCGCGCGCTGCACGTCGGAGACCAACCCGCCCTCGCCGACCTGGCGCGCCGACACGTTGACCGACACGCCGATGCGAAGCCCGTCGGTGGCCCATGAGGCCGCCTGCCGGCAGGCCTCGGCAAGAACCCAGCGCCCGATCGCCACGATCACGCCCGTCTCCTCCGCCAGCGGGATGAAATCGTTCGGCGCGATCACGCCTCGCTGCGGATGACGCCAGCGCACGAGCGCCTCGACTCCCAGCAGCTCGCGGCTGGGCACGGCGCAGATCGGCTGGTAGAGCAGGAACAGCTGCGCGGCGTGCACCGCGGCGCTGAGGTCGGCCCGCAGCCCGGCGCCCGCCTCGTTGTCCTCGTGCGTCTGCGCGGCATAGAGCACGTGACGGTCCTTGCCGGCGGCCTTCGCCGTGTAGAGCGCCAGGTCGGCGTCGCGCAGCAGCGCGTCGGGGTTCTCGTAGCGCCCGACCGCGACGCCGATGCTGGCCGTGACCGAGACCACCTTGCCCTCGAGGTCCAGCGTCACCGGCTCGCGGAGGATCTCGGTCAGGCGGTCGGCGAGCAGCTCGAGTGTCGCCTCGCCGTCGCTCAGCTCGCCGAGCACGACGAACTCGTCTCCGCTCAGACGCCCGACGGTGTCCTCTTGGCGCACGGCGGCGCGCAGGCGATTCGCCACCGTGGCCAGCAGCAGGTCGCCCGCCGCGTGGCCCAAGCTGTCGTTGACTCCCTTGAAGTCGTCGATGTCGATGAACAGCACGCCGGCCAGCATCGCGGGCTGCCGCTGGGCCCGCGCGACCAGCTGCTCGGCGCGGTCGAGCACGAGCGCACGGTTCGGCAGGCCCGTGAGCGTGTCGTGCAGAGCCTGATGGGAGAGCTCGCGGTTCTTCCTGGAGAGCTCGCGCAGAGCGCGCACCCGCCCCATCGAGAGGGCGAGCGTGAGCACCCCGAGCATGATGCTCAACAGGGCTCCGCCGATCAGCAGCAGCAGCGCGTTCCAGTTCGCGATCACGCTGCCTGTCACCCGGGGGCCGAAGGTCGCCACCGACCAGCCTTCATGTCCGGCGCCGAGCGCTTCCCGTCCGACCAGCAGGTGGATCGTCGTGCTCTGTCCGCCAGTGGCGGGGCGCCCTCGCGTGAAGGCGACCTGCGAGAAGCGCGAGTCATAACGCAGGCTGACGGGCAGACCCGGATGGCCTTCGAGCGCTTTGCTCAACACGACGCCGGGTGTGAGCAGCTCGCCGAGCCACCCGAGGAACGTCTTCCTGCGCGCCGCCGTCGTGCCGGGGACGCCTCGCACGCGGTACACGGGGGTCTCGACTCCGAGTGCCGTCGCGCCCCCCAGGGCGAATGGGGCGTAGGCGGCGCGTCCGTGCTCACGCGCGAGGATCAGCTGCGGCGAGAGCGCGCAGTAGTCGACGCCCGCGGGGATGTAAGTGGCGAGGCTGCGTGCGACGCCGGCCACAGCGAGGCAGTAGTAGTGGCGCCTGCCAGCCGGCTCGATCTGAAGGCCGCGGCTGGCAGGAAGCGTCCCTGGCCCGAGGGGCCGGACCGGGTCGGCGGCCAAACGAGCCTTGAGCGCTCCGAGCGCTCCCGCCGGCACGAACGCCACCAGCCCGACGTTCTGAAGCTCCGGGTAGCGCCGCATCGCGTCCACCGATTCGCTCCAGCGATCGAAGTCGGCGGGTGTCGCGCTGGGGTTGTCGCGGACGAAGGCGCCGGCGGCGACGACCAGGTCTTCCTCGTGCTGGATCGTCTGCTTGAGGCTCGCGGCCACCTCGCCGGAGGCCAGATGGAACGCCATCCGCTGGTGGCTCGCGTCCGAGCGCCCGACGGCACGCGCCCCCAGCACGGCGGCGAGCGTTCCCGCCACCGCGAGCACCGCTGCGATCGCGGGCCAAAGGACTCGGCGCCGCGCGGCGCGTCCTGCGCCGAGCGGTGGCAGCGCGCGGTGCGAGGTGGTCAGACTCAAAGGGTGGAGGTCGCGTTCGGGCACGTGTGCTCAGCTCTTCCTGACTTGCACTGGCGGCCGAGCCATCTCACCCGACGTGAGACCTCTGG
>CAVOPM010000004.1:0-769169 GCA_963697985.1 uncultured Solirubrobacteraceae bacterium | reverse complement strand
ATGAAGCTGCACCGGTACACCCTGTAGCCGTCCTCGACGACGGCCGCAGAACGCGCCCATCGCCGCGAGGCCGTCGATTACGGTGACCTCGGCCTGTTGCGGCGAAGTTTTCGCGCTGGGAGCCAGCGTCCGCGCGGCGGCCGCGTGACCCTCGCCGACGTCGGCGGAGAGAATGAGGACCCGACGCTCGCCGATCTCCGATCGGTCGGCGACCCGGCGCGAGTGGGGTTTGCGGTGGCGACTACGCATATGAGAGATGATACCGTGCCCGCGCCGGGGCAGCTTTGTTAGTATTAGTGCGCCCCTGCGAGAGGCAACCCCCGGCGAGCGCAGCACGCAGCAACTCCTACAGCTTACCGGGCGCACCACATGCTTGCCGGTCGGCATAGACGCAACAATGAGCCGATGCAGGCCGCGAGCCCAACAAACAGCGTCAAATCCGACCACGCGCGCGCTCCCCGGCGCACTCGCCGTGAGCGAGTCCTCTCAGCGATCGCTCGGGCACGTTGCGCGCCCTGGGCGCCGCTGGGGCTGCTCGGCGCTCGTAACGACGGTCTTCCTGCTCGCGGCCGGCGCCGCGAAGCAGGCCCTCGCAGCTACGTCTCCGGCCCGCAGCGGCGGCTGGCCGAGCTGGATGGCAGGGCCGCTGGAAAGCCTCCGGTGTGGGCATCTCGAGCGGCGGCTTTCAGGCATTGACGCTGATCATGTGCGCGAGCTACCTGGGCAGTCCGGCTGGCAGCTCGGTCGCTGTCGCTGCGCGCGATCGCAATTGCGATCGTGGCGGCGCACGTGGCCCTGCTCCTCGGCCCGCCGTTGATCTCCCAGGATGTCTTCGGCTACCTGGACTTCTCCCGCATGGGGGCGCTGCACGGCTTGGACCCCTACATGCATGTCGCCGCCGAAGCACCGGCCGATGCGGTCTTTCCGTTCGTGGGATGGCCCTTCGAGCATTCCCCCTACGGGCCGTTGTTCACGCTTGCGAGCTACGCGACGGCGCCGCTCGGGGATCGCCGGCGGGCTGTGGGCGTTCAAGGCGATTGCCGTGCTCTCGAGCCTCGGCGCCGTCGCCATGATCGCGCGCGCCGCCCGCCGGCTGGGGAACTCGTCGCGCTGGGCGGCCGCGTTCGTGGGCCTGAATCCTGTGCTGCTCGAGCTTGCGGTGGGTGGCGCGCACAACGACACGCTGCTCATGTTTCTCCTCGCCGCCGCGCTGGCGCTGACCGCCGGGGCGAGCCCGCGCTTTCGCGCCGCCGCCGGCACATTGGTGGTCGGCGTGGGGATCAAGGTCACGGCGGGGTTGGTGCTGGCGTTTCTGGTGCTCGCACCCGAGCGCGTCCGAGAGCGCCTGAGGGTGGGGCGCAGCGCGGCGCTCAGCCTCGCGGCGCTGGCGATCCTGGGGCTGGTCGGCTTCGGCGCACACGCGCTGGGCTTCCTGGGCGCGGTCGGCGAGCAGCAGCAGCTCGTCGCCGTCCACAGCATCCCGGCAGAGACCGCGCGCCTGGTGGGTCTGAGCGGAACGCCGAGCTGGTGGCGTCACCTGTTCGTTGCGGGCTTCGTGGCGGTGCTGGCCGTAGCGTTGTGGCGCACGGCTCGCGGCAGCGACTGGCGCGTGGCCGCCGGCTGGGCGACGCTCGCGCTGCTGGCCTCGACCGCCTGGCTTCTGCCCTGGTATGTGATCTGGGTGCTGCCGCTAGCGGCCGTCAGCAGTGATCGGCGCCTGCGTGGCGCCACGCTCCTGTTCTGCGCCTACGCGATCCTCATCCACCTGCCGCTCGCCGACCCCGTGCTCAGCCCGACGCGCACCATCGTCCACCGGCACACGCGCGCCGCCGGCAGTCGACACGGCGTGAAATTCGCCGGTCTCGAGGTCCCTCGCGACTCCGCTCTCGATCTCCGCCGGTGAGGCTTCGGGACGGAGCCGTCTGAGTCGCATTGCGTCCAGACGCCGGAACTTGAGGATCTCCAGCACATACACCAGGTAGATGCTCGCCGCGACGACGAGCAGCCCCAGCCCGGCCATCATCAGAGTCCACCCCGTGTGCAGGTGGCCTTTGTGATCGCTGTAGGGAACGAACCGAAGCGCCAGCGCGAGACCCGCGAGCAGCAGCGTCCAGGCGTACAGGTAGGCGATCGTGCGCCGGTTCGAGAATCCGATACGCGCCATGCGGTGGTGGAAGTGCTCGCTGTCTGGGCGGTAGATCGGCTGCTTGTACTTAAGTCGCTTGAGCACGACGAACGTCGTGTCCAGGAAGGGCACGGCGAGCAGTATCAGCGGCAGCACGAACGACACGACTGCCGCCGTCTTGACCGCCGCCTCGACGGTGATCACGCCCATCAACAGACCGAGCAGGTTGGCCCCGCAGTCGCCCATGAAGCTCGACGCGGGCGGGAAGTTGAAGAACAGGAAGCCGAGCGCCGCCCCGGCCGTGAGCGCGGCCAGGACGCCGGGCTGCGGCCGGGCGAGGTCGAAGGCGATCACGGCCATCGTCGCGGCGATGATCACGCACACGCCTGCGGCCAGGCCATCGACGCCGTCGGAGAAGTTGACGACGTTCATCATCACCACCAGACCGACCACCGTGAGGATCGGCCCGGCGTTGGTGGGACCGGCGTTGGGAAAATGCAGCTGACCGACGAACGGCAGCGTGATCGCCTTCACGGCGACGCCGAAATGCACGACGATGATGGCCGCAAGAACCTGGCCGGCCAGCTTGAGAACGGGAGGCAGCTCGAAGCGATCGTCCAGCGCCCCGACCACGGTGATGACCGCGGCGCCGATCAGCACGCCGTGCCACAGTTCCGGCGTTTCCTTACCGAAGCCCGCCGGGAGCCAGATCAGCCCGGCGACGAGCGCCCCGACGAAGATCGCGAGGCCGCCGAGCAGCGGCTTGGGACGCTCTGATAGGCCACGCTCGCGCGGCTCGTCGATCGCGCCAATGGCTCGCGCGAAGCGCATCGTGACCGGAGTCACCAGGGCGGTCACCGCCGCCGCCGCAAGAAAGGCGAAAAGCGCGTCGAGCTCGTTCAGATGCGCCATCGAATCGAGACAGCATCGCATGCACCGGCGTCGTAAGCGGCCTGGACGCGACGCCAAGTCCAGCGGCCGGCGCCGTGCGGCGCACGTCCGGCCCCCGCCGCAAGCTAGACCGGCGCCGGGGCGGAGAGCTCCTCGTACAGCGGGTAGCGCTCGACGATCGCGGCGACGCGCTCGGCCAACTCACCGGTGCGCGACTCGTAACCCGGCGTCAGGGCGCTTGCCAGGATCCGCCCCACCTCGGCGAAGTCCTCGACCTGCAGGCCGCGCGTGGCGAGCGCCGGCGTCCCGATGCGCAGGCCGGAGGCTTCCATCGGCGGCCGGGGGTCAAACGGCACGGCGTTGCGGTTGACCGTGATGTCGATCTCGGCCAACCGGTCCTCCGCCTGCCTGCCCGTCAGAGCGGGCTCGCTCTCGCGGAGGTCGACGAGAATCAGGTGCACGTCGGTTCCCCCGGTCAGCACGTTGACGCCGTGCCCGGCTCCCAGCAGCTCACGCGCCAGCGCTCGAGCGCCCTCAACGGTCCGGCGCTGCCGCTCGGCGAAGAGCTCGCTCGCGGCGATCTTGAACGCGACGGCCTTCGCGGCGATCACGTGCTCCAGGGTCCTCCCTGCTGCCCCGGAAACACGGCCGAGTCGATTTTCTTGGCGAATTGCTCCTTGCACAGGATCACTCCGGCGCGCGGGCCGCCGAGCGTCTTGTGGGTCGTGGTCGTGACCACATCGGCGCCGAGCTCGATCGGGTTGGGGTGCAGTCCAGCGGCGACGAGGCCGGCAAAGTGGGCCATGTCGACCATCAGCAGCGCGCCGACTTCGTCCGCGATCTCGCGAAAGCGGGTGAAGTCGAGCTGCCGTGGATATGCCGACCAACCGGCGAGCAGCAGCTTCGGGCGACGCTCGCGAGCGATCCGTGCGACCTCGTCCATGTCGATCAGGCTGCTCTCGCGATCGACCTCGTAGGCGGCGATCTCATACAGGCGGCCGGACACATTGATCTTCATGCCGTGCGTGAGGTGTCCGCCGTGGGCCAGCGAAAGCCCCATGATCGTGTCGCCGGGCTCGAGCAGGGCGTGGTAGACGGCGGTGTTGGCCTGCGCGCCGGAGTGCGGCTGGACGTTGGCGTGCTCGGAGGAGAACAGCGCGTTGGCGCGGTCGATTGCCAGCTGCTCGGAGACGTCGACCCACTCACAGCCGCCGTAGTAGCGGCGGCCGGGATATCCCTCGGCGTACTTGTTGGTGAGCACCGAGCCCTGGCATTCGAGCACGGCGCGCGGGACGAAGTTCTCCGACGCGATCATCTCCAACGTGCTCTGCTGGCGCTCGAGCTCGCCTCGCAGCGCGTCGGCGACCTCGGGATCCACCTCGGCCAGCGGGCGGTTGAAGTAGTCGGGGCTGAGCTCGGACACGACGCCTCCTTCGGGGAGCGATGATGACTTTGGTGCCCAGGCGCGCGGCGTGTTCGTTCGCCGCTTCCCGGTGGTCTCTTCCACCTCAGGCGCCAGTCGCGGCAGCTCTCACGAGGCTAGCATCCTGAGTGGGCACAGGCAGGGGCGCACGGTCGTCGCACCTCAGGTCAGCGGCGCGAGCTGCTCCCGCACCGCGTCCCTCGAGAGCGGCCCCTCGCGCAGGACGTGCCAACGCCGTTCGGCGTCGAAGTCGCGGAGATCGATCACCGTGGACGCGGTGCCCGGAAGCTCGCCGCCGTCGAGCACGAGATCGGCGCCATCGACGAGACTGCGCGTCACTTCGCCCAGCGTCCGCGCGTCGGGCTGCCCGGAGATGTTGGCGCTGGACTGCATCACCGGCCGGGTCACCGCGCCGAGCGCGGCCAGGGCGTCGGGGAGGCGCGGCACCCGCAGCCCAAGCGTCCCCGGGTCCGATCTGCAGGCCGGCGCAAAGCGCGATCCGCGGTTTGCCAGCAGCAGCGTCACCGGGCCCGGCAGCAGCGCCTGCAGCGCGCGGCACTCGGAGTCGGGCAGCTCGCCCAGAGTCTGCAGGGCGGGGTCGAGCGCGAAGAACATGACCGCAGACGCGCGCCTGGCGGACCGGCCCTTCAGCTCGTACAGCCGTCGTGCCGCCGCCTCGCTGTCGGGGTCACAGCACAAGCCATATACCGTGTCGGTGGGGAGCACGGCGACGCCGCCGGCCGCCACGCACTCCTGCAGACGGCCTCGCACTCGACACTCGCTGTCGAGCTTCAAGCCCGATCGCCTTCCGGCGCTCACACCCGATCACTATGCGCTTCTATACCCGCCAGGTCGCGTTCGCAACGCACGTCTCCGAAGCCCGCCGGCGCGGACCGATCGCTGACCTCGGGAGCTTCGCCGCCCCACCTCGAGCGCCAGCAGCGTGACCCGCTCGCGCGGGGCGACCGATCGAGGACCGTCTGGCGCGAGGAGCGCACGGATCACCGCGAGCCCGTCGGGCCCGGCGAACAACGCATCCTCGGGCTCGTGGCGCAGGATCTCCGGCGCCAGCGCGGCGCGCTCGGACTCCGCGACGTAGGGCAGGTTGGCAGGATCGCGTCGAACTCGTCGGGCGCGCCGGCGAGCAGGTCGGCGTGCCAGCCAGCGCACGTCCAGGTCGAGGCGTCGCCCGTTGACCCGCGCCAGCTCGAGGGCGGCCTCGCTGAGCTCGCTCGCCGCCGACCTCGAGATCGGGGCGCTCGTCCTTCAAGGCCAGCGCGACCGCGCCGCAACCAGTTCCGACGTCGAGCACGCGCGACCCGGCGCCGAGCGCGAGGGCGGCCTCGACCAGCAGCTCGGTCTCCGCACGCGGCACGAGCACGCGCCGATCGACGGCGAGGTCCAGCCGACGGAAGCCGCGACGCCCAACGATATAGGCGACCGGCTCGCGCTCGACCGCGCGGCGGCGCACCGCGTCCTGAAACGCGCGGACGGCCGGTCCGTGTACGACCAGCCCTCGATCGAGGAACAGCTGCTCGCGCGTCACACCGAGCACGCTCGCGAGCAACAGCTCGGCATCCAGGCGCGGCGTCTCGCATCCCGCGGCGCCGATCGCGGTGATCGCGCCGTCGAGCGCGTCGAGGGCGGGCGTGCCGGGCGGGTGCAGGGACGTCCTCAAGGCTCGTGAACTGTAGGGGACCGGTGCGTGCTGCCCACTCACGCCACCGCCTGCGCCTCCAGACGCCGGCGCTTCTCGTCCGCCTGCAGCGCCGCGGTGAGCTCGTCAAGCTCGCCCTCGAGCACCTGTTCGAGGTTGTGCACGGTCAGCTTGATCCGATGGTCGGTGACGCGCTGCTCGCCGTAGTTGTACGTCCGTATCTTCTCCGCGCGGTCGCCGGTCCCGACCTGCGAACGCCGGTCGGCCGCGAGCTCGGCCTGCTGCTCGGCCACGGCGCGCTCGTATATCCGTGCGCGCAGTACCCGCAAGGCCTTCTCACGATTCTGCAGCTGCGACTTCTCATCCTGCATCGAGACGACTATCCCCGAGGGCTTGTGCGTGATGCGAACGGCCGAGTCGGTCGTGTTGACCGACTGCCCCCCGGGCCCCGAGGAGCGGTACACGTCGATCTGCAGGTCGTTCGCGTCGAGCTGCACGTCGACGTCCTCCGCCTCGGGCAACACGGCGACGGTCGCCGTCGAGGTGTGAACACGTCCTTGGGACTCGGTCTGGGGCACTCGCTGAACGCGATGCGTGCCGCCCTCGAACTTGAACACCGAATACGCTCCGTCGCCCTTGATCGCGAACGTATACTTGCCGCCGCCGATCTCCAGCGACTCCGTCTGGTAGCCGAGGCGCTCGGCGTACCTGGTCAACATCCGGTAGACGTCGCCGGCCCACAACGCGGCCTCCTCGCCGCCCGCGCCGCCCTGGATTTCGACGATCACGCTCTTCTCGTCGTTGGGGTCGCGCTCGACCATCGCCAGGCGAAGCTCCTCTTCTAGCTGCTCGATCTGCCGGCGCGCATTGGCGAGCTCCTCGCGCAGCTCGGGGTCCTCGCCCATCTCCGTGAGAAGCTCCTCGGCTCCGCCGGCGTCGTCCTTGGCGTGGCGCCACTCGGCGGCGAGCTTCGCCGCCGCCTCCAGCTGGCGGTAGGCGCGACCCGCTTCCGCGTAGCGCGTGCGGTCGGAGATGACGTCCGGGTCGGTCATCTGCGCGCCAAGCTCGGCGAAGCGGCTTTCGATCTGCTTGACGAGCTCTTCGATCATCCCGGCCAGTCTAGGTGGCCGGGGCGCGCGTTCGGAGGCCGGCTAAGCCGCCGCCATCGGCTCTGCGCGCGCGAGCTCCACCAGCTCGGTCAGCGTCGCCTCGAGCGACTCGCGGGCATCCCGATCGAGCGGGAGGCCGTCCGGGCCGAGCGCCTCGTCCGCCTGGGCGATCGGCAGCTCGCGGTCAACCACGTGCGCGCCGATCGTGCTGAGCACCTTCCGCGTCTCCGCCTGCGCCCACACCGCTCCGAACAGGCCTGTGCTCGCACCGATAACGGCCGCGGGCTTGCTCCTCAGGGGTGTGCTCGCGGGCGGGCGCGAGACCCAGTCCAGGGCGTTCTTCAGGACCCCGGGGATCGAGGCGTTGTACTCGGGCGTCGCGATCAGCACCGCGTCCGCCTCGGCGATCGCGGTCTTCAGCGCCGCGATCGCCGGCGGAGTCTCGTGCTCGTCGTCCTCGTTGTAAGGCGGGATCGCGGCGAGCCCGTCGAACACGTCCAGCTCCACTCCGGGCGCCAGCAGCCTGCTGGCGCCCACCAGGAGCCGCGTGTTGTATGAGTCGCGGCGCAAACTGCCCGACAGGCCGAGGATCCGCATGGCCCCTACGCCTGCCTCACGAGCTCGAGCGAGACCTCGAGCTTGACGTCGTTGTCGACGGCGAGTCCGCCCTTGGGCAGTGGGGCGTTCCACTCGAGGCCGAACTCGCGCCGGTCGACGACCGTCTCGAGCTCCACGCCGATTTTCTCGTTGCCCGCGATGTCCTCGTGCGGACCGGTGATCGTGCCGCGCGCGCTGACGTTGTGCGTGCGATCCTTGATCGTCAGCTCGCCGTCAACCTCGAGCTCACCGCCGTCCAGCACGCGCACGGCGGTGGAGGCGAAGCGGATCCGGGGGTAGTTCTCGCTGTCGAAGAAGTCCGGCGCCTTCAGGTGGCCGGCGAGGTTCTCGTCTTTGACGACGATCGAGTCGACCTGAACCGAGCCCTCGAGGCGCGGCGCGCCGTCCTCTCCGACACTCAGCGCTCCGTCGTAGTCCTCGAAACGGCCGCGGAACGTCGAGACGACCATGTGCTTGACGGCAAAACCGACGTGCGAATGGACCTTGTCGATCGACCAGGTCCCGGTGGCGATTGGAAGTGTGGTGGCGGTAGTCATCGGATGTCTCCTTGTCTTGAGGGTGTGCGGACTACGGTCCGCTTCTACGCCCATGGAGCGTAGCACACAACCGGACTGTGGTCCAGTTAGTACACTTGTGCTTATGGACACGCGTGTTGAGCTCCCTGTGATCGATCTCCCGCTGATCGACGAGACCTCCGGCGAGCGCGCCGATGCGGTGCGCAACCGCGCGCGTATCCTGGCGGCGGCCGAGCGCCTGTTCGCCGAGCGCGGCGCGGGCTGCGTGTCGATGGACGACATCGCCGCGGCCGCCGGCGTCGGCAAGGGAACGCTGTTCCGCCGCTTCGGCTCGCGCGCGGCGCTTGCGCTGGCGCTGCTCAGCGAGTGCGAGACCGCATTTCAGGAAGAGTTCATCCGCGGCGAGCCTCCGCTTGGCCCCGGCGCACCCCCCGCGGAGCGGTTGATCGCCTTCGGCGAAGCCCGTCTGGATCTGCTCGCCGCGCACTCGGAGGTGCTAGCGGCGGCCGAGGTTGGACCGGCCCGTTTCAGCTCTCCCCCATATGCCGTCTATCGCCTGCACATGACGCTGCTCCTGCGGGAGGCGGATCCCAGCTGCGACGCCGAGTACCTCGCCGAGGCGCTGCTTGCTTGCCTCGGGGTCGACTTCTTCCTCTATCTGGACGACGCGCGCGAGATGCGCCTACAGCGGCTGAAGGCAGGCTGGGGCGAGCTCGTCAGGCGCGTCGTTCCGTGCGCAGCCGCGTCAGCTGTGAGTTAGGCCACGAGCTCGACGCCGACGAGGTCGGCCGCCGAGAGCTCGCCCGGCGTCTCCAGGGCGAGAACGGCCTCGAGTGCGGCGATCGACACCTCGAGCTCCGCGAGGTCGGGCTCGCGCGTCGTGAGCAGCTGCAGCTTGAGTCCCGGCCACATCAGGACCTGCACCCAGCGCCTGCTGCGGTTGCGACCGGCGAACTTGATCAGCTCGAAGGAGATTCCCGCGATCAGCGGCACGCCGAGGATTCGCGTCGCCACGAGCCAGTACCAGGCCGGCAGGCCGATCGGGGCGAAAACGAAGATCGCGACGATCATCACCAGGAGCAGGAAGCTCGTTCCGCAGCGCGGATGCAGCCGCGAGAAGCGCTGCGCGTTGCCGGGCGTCAGCGGCAGGCCTGCCTCGAAGCAGGAGATCGTCTTGTGCTCGGCGCCGTGATACTCGAACACGCGCCGCAGGTCGCGCAGCCGGGATAGCAAGAGCATGTAGCCGAGGAAGATCGTCGTGCGAACCAGGCCCTCGACGAGCCAGAACAGCACCGAGGAGCCGAGCTGGTGCTTGATCAGGCTCGTGAGCCCGACGGGGATCAGGAAGAACAGGACGATCGCCACCGCAAGCGCCACAACGACGGTCCCCGCCCAGACGCCGCGGGGGATCTCCTGCTTCTCTGCCTGATCGTCCTCGGGCGGGAGCTGTGCGTTCGCCGAGACCTCAAGCGCGCGGAAGCCGATCCGCAGCGACCCGCCCAGCGCCACGACTCCCCGAACGATCGGCAGCCGCAGCAGACGGTGTCGCTTCAGGGCGGAGGCCAGCGGGAACGTGCTCACCTCGATCTCACCCAGCGCGGCCTCCTCCGGGGAGCGCTCGCGCCGACTCAGCTGCTCGGCGGTGGGCTTGCGAACGGCCACCGCCCAGTTGGAGACGCCGCGCATCATCACTCCCTCCAGCACCGCCTGCCCCCCAACGGGGGCGTCGCGCGCTGCGCTCAGCTCGCCCTCGCCGGCGAGCGCGGGCATCTGGGCGCTGGGAGCATCGGCAGAGGCGCGATCCAGAGAAGCGGCTGGGGCACCGCCGAGCAGCGCGGATGCACCGGACTGCGCCTGTGGGTCGGCCGCGGATCTCGCCGGACCGGCGGCCAGGCGCGGGGACATCGAGCTACTGCGCGGACCGCGTTTGCGCCGTCTGCAGGCGGCCCTTGGCGACTCTGCGCTGGAAGCGCTCGACGCGTCCACCCGTGTCCACGAGCTTTTGCCGTCCGGTGTAGAACGGGTGGCAGTTCGAGCACACCTCGACCCGCAACTCGTCCTGAGTCGCGCGCGTCAGAAACTCGTTTCCGCACGTGCAATGCACGCGCGCCTGAACGTAGCTGGGGTGGATGTCCGCCTTCATCGTCCGCTCATTCTAGCGGTCCCAATTCGCCGATCGCGATCTTGCTCCCGACCGTCACGACAACGCGCGCGTGAACCGGAGCATCATCGCCATGTCTCCTCCCGACCCGTGACCGAGCGATTCCAGCGTGCCCACGTCGCTGACGATCAGCCGATGCCGGGCGGCCAACTGCTCGTAGAACTCATGCGGCCGCGACACGACTGGGAAACTCTGCCATTCGGCCTCGGCGTTGTTGCCGAGGTTGACGTTGGCGTAGAACTCACCTGCATCGGTCAGGCCCCTGGCGACGAGACCCAAGCACGCGTCCGCGATCTCGTCGGTCATGTGGATCAGCACCATGAATGCCCACGCGATATCGAAGCGAGCGTCGAGCTCCACCTGGGTGGGGTCCGCCGCGTGTATGAGTAGTGGAAGCTTATGCTCCAGTCCCGCCTCGGCGAGCTCCTTGCGACCCTCCTCGAGAACCGCCGCGCGCGCCTCAACGCCGGCGTAGTGGCCGGTTTCCAGATACTCGATCAGCGGGATCCCGCCGCGCAGCGCTCCGCAGCCGATGTCGATCAGCCGGTGCTCGGGGCGCAGTCCGCGCGAGGTCAGGAACTCGAACTGAAACCGGCGCTTCATCGCCCATAGATCGGCCGGGCCAACGAGCCCATGTCGTCGCTGAGGCAAGGATCGGCCGGTCGCCCCGCTCGCGATCTTGCGTCCAGCTCTGAGTGCGCGTTGTCGCGCTCTTCTGATCAGGCTGTTTCTCAAGCTGGCGCCTCAGTCCTATCGCCGCGTTCGCCGGCCGTGGCCGTCCAGCGCGGGACTCTAGCCTGCGGCAGTGGGCGGGGCGATGCTCGGGGAGACTTCGGGCGAAGGTGGCACTTCAGCGCGCGGCGCCGCCGGCTGCGCACATCTGGGTGTGAGGCGTTCGGAGTGCTTGATCACGTGACCTTTGCGGTTCAGCCAGCGAAAGCGCACGAGACCGCGGTACACGGCAGGCGCTGACAGGTTCGTCACCTGCTTGAGGTACTTGTAGACCTTGACCTTGGAGTCAGAGCTGCGCCACACGCCCAACCCGGGGGCGCTGAGGGTATGGAAAAACGCTTCGCCGGGCAGACGCTGCTGGACATCGACGCGCATCGCCATGTGTGCCGTGCCCGCGATCGCCGTCATTTCGCCGGCGAACGTCGCCGAGCGTTCGGCCTGCACAACGGATGTGACGCACTGTTCGAGCTTCGCCGACTCCTCTTGCGGGGCCGTCGCCGCTCCCGGCTGGCCACTCTGGCTCAGGGTCGCACCGACCGCGTGGCCGACGGGCGCGATGCATACGAACGACAACGAGCAGGCCGTGACGGCGAGCAGGCGCAGCGCAGGCAACCGGCCTACCCGCGTCGGAGGGGAGTACGCGTCCATGACATCCCTCTAACACCGCTCATGCGCCGATTGTTTCGCATTGTGCGGGCGTCGCACGTCTCTGCTCGCGCCGCACGCCGGCCTCTCCCCGCCCGTTGGCAGGGCGTGCCCGCTCGCGCGGATCGCTCAGAGGACCCGATAGAGCGGCCCGTCGCCGCCCTCGGGCGTCGTCAGCCGACCGCCCTTTGCCGTGATCGCGCCGCACTGCACGCAGTTGGTGTAGTTGACGATCACGTCGACCGGCCCGTCCTCGGGGGCGTCCTCTGGGATCTCATATACGCCCGCCGGGCACATCCAGCTCCACGTCTCGGCGATCTCGCGCGGCACGTGCGTCTGTACTCGAATGTGATTGGGCGCGTCGTCCCGTGTCGCGTTGCCGCTGATGAAGACCGAGGAGAGCTTGTCGAAGGTGTACTTCCCGTCCGGCTTTGGGTAGGAGTCCTTGCTGTCGCCGATGAACATCGGCTGGGCGTCGTTGCGGTGTAGCGACCAGCGGCCTCCGGGGAAGCGACCCTTGGTCGCAATCATCATGTTCACCAACGGACCGCCCTGGATCAGGCCTTTGGAGAACGGCTGGCGAGTGTTGCGCTGTTCCCACAGGTCCTTCCCGATGATCGAATCCTCGACGGCCTGCTCGTAGGACTCGAAGCTCGACTCCCCGCGCCGGAGCGCGGCGTAGATCGACTCGGCGGCGAGGATCCCGGACTTGATCGCGTAGTGGACGCCCTTCAGGGACGCCAGGTTGACCATCCCAGCCGCGTCGCCGAGCAGCACGGCGCCGGGCATCGAGAGCTTCGGCATCGCCCAGTATCCGCCGGCCGGCAGCGCCTTGGCGCCCCAGGCGACGCGTTCGCCGCCCTCGAGGGTGCCCTGGAACAGGGGATGTGTCTTGATCTGCTGCAGCAGGTCGTGCGCAGACGTGGTGGCGTCGGCGTAGTCGAGATCGATGATGAAGCCGATCGAGACGAGGTCCTCGCCGGTCTTTGAGTCCTTCATCGGATACATCCACGAGCCACCGATCTGGTGGTACTTGGCCGAGATCTTCAGCGGCCAGCCGGCAAGCGTGTGGATTACCCGGTCCAGTGGCCGGGGGACCTTCCACACCTCCTTCACGCCCAGCTCCCACACCTGCGGCTCGCGTCCCTCGGCGAGGTCGAACTCTTTGATCGCCGCGCCCGTTAGGTGCCCCCAGCAGCCCTCCGCGAGGACCGTCGCGTGCGCCTTGATATCGGTCCCCGGCTCGAAGTTGGACAGCGGCTCGCCGTCCTTGCCGCGACCCTTGTCGCCGGAGCGCACCCCGACCACGCGCCCGTCCTCCACGATCAGTTGCGTCGCGGCTGTCTCGGTGAGGATGTAGGCGCCGGCCTCCTCGGCCTGCTTCTGCTGATAGCGCGCCAAGGCCGAGACGGAGACGACCTCGTTGCCGTGGTTGTGCTGCGGAGGCGGCGGCGGGATGCGCAGCTTGGTCCGCCTGTTGGGCAGGACGTAGACCGCCTCCTTGTTCACCTCGCCGTAGGCGAATCCCTCCTCGCGCCATTGCTCGCGAGTCACCTCGGGAAACAGCTCTTCGAGCGGGCCCGGCCGCATGACCGCGCCGGAAAGGTTGTGCCCGCCGCACGTCTTGGCCTTCTCGATCACCGCGACCGGCACCTCGCCGAGTCGCTCCATCGTCTCGGGATCGTCGGCCAGCAGCTGCAGCAGGCGGTTGGCGCACGCCAGGCCCGCGGTGCCGCCACCGACTATCGCGACGCCGACCTCAATCAGCTCGTCCTCGGCGTCCAGGCCTCGCTTGACGAACTCCTGCTGCGAGTCCACCGGCGGCGGGAAGGCCGCGGGGGCGACACGCCCGTTGCGGGAGCCGTTGTGGCCCGACACCGTGTCAGACTCCTCTCTGCGAGGCGAAATCGACCACGCTGGTCATGGCTCAGCCCGCCTTCTTCGCCTTCACGGCCTCTGTCAACTTGGGCAGGATCTTGTTCAGATCGCCGACGATGCCGAGATCGGAGAACTCGAAGATCGGGGCGTTCGCATCCTTGTTGATCGCGACGATGTTCTCCGAGGACTGCATCCCCACCTTGTGCTGGATCGCCCCGGAGATTCCCGCCGCCAGGTACAGCTTGGGCGCGACGGTCTTGCCCGTCTGGCCGATCTGCGCCGCATACGGATACCAGCCGGCGTCGACCACCGCGCGTGTGGCGGCCACGGCGCTGTTGCCGCCGAACGCCTTGGCGAGGTCCTCGGCGAGCTCGAACCCCTCGGCCTTGCCGAGGCCGCGTCCGCCGGCGACGAGGATGTCGGCGCCCTCGATGTCCACGTCGGCACCGCGCTGTTCCCCGCGGGTCAGCATCGTCGCCTGGGCGGCGTGCGAGCTCAACTCGAAACTGAGCTGCTCAACGGGAGCGTCCTCGGCGCCCGATTGGTTGATCTCGAAGGCGTTCAAGCGGCCGATGATTATTCCGACCTCGGAGCGGTACTTGACTTCGGAGATCGCCGAATCGCCCAGGATCGGACGCTCGGCGATCAGCTCGCCGCCCTCGGCGCGCACGGCCGTCACCTCCATCACGACGCCCGCGCCAAGCCGCGCGGCCAGCCCGGCGCCGATCTCGAAGCCGAGCAGGCCGCCGCCGAACAGAGCGTAGGAATAGTCGCCGTCCGAGATCGCCTTGGCCATCGCGTCGACCAGCGGCTGGGCGAGGCCCTCCGGACCCTCCGCGACGAGCACCTTCTTCGCGCCGTATTTGCCGAGCGAAGCCGCGAGGTCCTGGGGGACGCTCTCGCCGAGCAAGATTGCGTGCGCCTCGCCGCCGATCTCCGCGGCCAACTTGGCGCTCTCGCTGACTGCACCGAGCGAGTTCTTGTTGATTGCGCCGTCGTAGTGAAGCGCATACACCAGGATGTTTGCCATTTCAGTTCTCCTCCTTTCGCGGTCCGCCGTTTAGATGAGCTTGCGCTCGTCGAGCCATGCGATGATCTTTTCGACCGTCTCGCCGGTGTCTTCATCCTCGATGATCTCGCCGGCAGCCTTCGCCGGCGGCGCCTTCGCCGCCACCCATTGGGCGCCCGAGTTCTCGCCGCCGACTTTCGCGGCGTCGATCTCCACGTCGCTCGTCGTGACGGTGTCGAGGGGCTTCTTCTTTGCGCCCATGATCGCCTTCAGCGAGGGATAGCGAGGCTCGTTGATCGCATCGCCCACAGAGATCACGGCCGGCAGCTTGACCTGGACGGTGTCATAGCCATACTCGGCCTGGCGCTCGCAGCGCAGGGCATCCGACTCGACGTCCATCTTGATCACCTGAGTGAGCGACGGCATCGCGAGGTGCTCGGCCACGACGGCTCCGATCGTGTAGCACTCGCCGTCGTCGGACTGCTGGCCCAGGAGCACCAGATCGGGCTCTCGCGCTGAAGCGTCTTGGCCAGCGCATAGCCGGTCGCAGCCACATCCGAGCCCGCAACCGCCGCATCTGAGAGATGAACCGACCGGTCGGCTCCGAGCGAGACGGCCTTGTGCAACGCGCGCACCGCGCTGTCGGGGCCCATCGTCACGGCCACGATCTCCTCGACCGACACCGCGCCACCCTCCCTGATCTGCATCGCCGCCTCGATCGCGTGCGTGTCATAGGGATTGAGGTTCTTCTCGCCACTGCGGTCCATCCGCCCCGTCGACTGATCGATCCTCTTCTCGACCGCGGCGTCCGGAACCTCCTTCACCAACACGCATATCTTCATTCTCAGGCAGCTCCTTGGGTCTGTTGGGGCGAATCTTACTTCTTTCAGCGGTTGACTGACGAGTCAATCAGTCGCGGTTGGCGGTCGCTCCACGGATGAAATCGACAATCGCTTGTGTCGGTGCGCCGGGTGTGAACACCTCAGCCACGCCGAGATCCTTCAACTCCGGGATGTCCTCGGCCGGGATCGTGCCGCCGACCGTGACGACCACGTCGTCGATGCCCTGGGCGCGCAGCAGCTCGACCACGCGCGGCACCAGCGTCATGTGTGCTCCCGACAGGATCGACAGCCCGACGGCGTCGGCATCCTCCTGGATCACCGTCTCAACGATCTGCTCCGGGGTCTGGTGCAAGCCCGTGTAGATCACCTCCATTCCGGCGTCCCGCAACGCGCGCGCGATGATCTTCGCGCCACGGTCGTGGCCGTCCAGGCCAGGCTTGGCCACCACGACGCGGATCTTGCTTTCGGTTGACGGGGTGGCGGCGGGGGTCATCGGGAGGCTCGGCGTGCTTGGCGTGGCGCCTTACGTTGCGCTTGCGGCTCGTGTGGTCCGTACTACTTGGATAACGGCGGGCTGTGTAGACGTTGGCACTACGGGCCCGAAATTGGTGCCGCCTGCGCCCGATCCGCACACGGCCTGGTGGCGTGCGTCGCGCTCGCGATCAGCGCCGCGCCCGTCGACGAGTCTCGCGTGCGCGAGCCACGCCGCCGAAGCGGCCGGGCGGGCGGAATTGTAGAGGGAGAGAGCCGGCGCGCGCGGCGCGGGGGCCCGTCGCGCCCACCGCTCCACGTTCGCGCACGGCTCTTCCCAGGGAGGCCAGCGCGGTCCCCGCGCCCAACGCCGCGAGGACCTTCAGGCGACGGCCGAGACGATCCAGGTCCAGGACCTCCCAGCCCTCGTCGGCGGCGATGCGACGGAGGTGCGGATCGGGGTTGACGACCACCGGGTGTCCGACCACGCGCAGCATCGGCAGGTCCGACTCGGAGTCAGAGTAGGCATAGGAGGCGGCGAGATCGATGCCCTCGAGCTCCGCCAACTCGCGCATCGAGGTCACCTTTCCCTCGCGGTAGTTGAACGGCCCGGCCGGCATGCCGGTGTAGCGGCCGTCGACGATCTCCGAGCGCGAGCCGAGACCGCCGTCGAACGCGAGCACGTGGGCGAGCAGGTCGGCCATCTCCTGCGAGGCTGCCGTGAGGATGTAAACGGGCCTCCCGGCGTCCTGGTGGGCGTAGGCGCGCGCGAGCATCTGCGGATACAGCCGCGGGAGCACTCCCGCCAGAACCCGCGGAGACAGGCGCTGCATGTCGCGGACCCCTACGCCCGCGATCATCTGCCCCACGCGCTTGCGTACGGCGTCGGCGCGGTCGTCGGTCGAGCCACGCAGGCGGAAACGCAGATTCTCATACGCGTCGCGGGCGAGACGCCCGCGCGAGATCATCCCGGTCTCATAGGCCGCGCGGGCGAAGAAGATGCCCGAGGATCCCGCCATCAGCGTCTTGTCCAGGTCGAAGAACGCAGCCGCGCGACTGCGGCCGTTGTGGCTCGGCCCAGTTGCCTCGACGAGGAGCTGCTCGGCCGCATCCCGTTTGAGCGCTTGGAGCCACCGTGCACCTGGACGCGGCTGTGCGCGATCCGGCATCTACGGGCTTATGCCCCGACCTTGAGGATCACCGCGTCGCCCTGACCGCCGCCCGAGCAGATGGCGGCACAGCCCAAGCCACCGCCACGCCGGCGCAGCTCGAGCACGAGCGTTCCGAGCAGCCGGGCGCCGGACGCCCCGATCGGGTGACCGAGGGCGACGGCGCCGCCGTTGACGTTGACCCGATCCTCATCGATGCCGAGCATGCGGATGCTGTTCAGCGTGACCGAAGCGAATGCCTCGTTGATCTCCCACACATCGATGTCCCCCGGCTGCAGCCCAGCCTTCTCCAAGGCCTTCTTCGCGGCGCTCGCAGGCGTCGTGGCCAGGTAGGCGAAGTCGTTGGCGCTCTGCGCGTGCGCCACGATCTCGGCGAGCGCCTCCTTGCCGTTGTCAAGCGCCCATTCCTCGGAGGAGAGCACCAGCGCGCCGGCGCCGTCGTTGACCCCCGGCGAGTTGCCCGCCGTGTGTGAGCCCTCCTTGCCGACGAGCCCGGGCAGGGCGGCGAGCTTCTCGAGCGAGGTATCCCGCCGCGGGCCCTCGTCGACCTCGACGACCGTGTCGCCCTTGCGACCCTTGATCGTGACCGGCACGATCTCCTCGGGCAGCCTGCCCTCGTCGGTGGCCTTCAATGCAAGCTCGTGCGAGCGCAGCGCCCAGCGGTCGAGGTCGGCGCGAGTCATCTCGAGCTCGTCGCCGATCGCGGTTGCCTCGACGAACATCTGCTTGCCCGAGAACGGGTTTGTGAGCCCGTCGTGGACCATCGAGTCGAGCGCCTCGACGTCGCCCATGCGAAAGCCGAAGCGGGCATTGGGGAGCAGGTAGGGCGCACCGGACATCGACTCCATCCCGCCCCCGACACCAACCTGCGTGTCACCGGCGCGGATCGCCTGATCCAGTAGCACCGACGCGCGCAGCCCGGACGCGCATACCTTGTTGATCGTCTCGGAGGAGACCTCCTTGGGTATGCCGGCCTTGATCTGCGCCTGGCGCGAGGGGATCTGTCCCTGGCCTGCCTGGAGCACCTGGCCCATCACCACGTGCTGCACCCGCTCGGGCTCCACGCCGGCGCGCTCGAGAGCTGCCTTGATCGCCACGCCGCCCAGCTCGGTGGCGTCGAGCGAGGACAGGCCGCCGCCCATCTTGCCGATAGGCGTACGCGCGGCGCCGAGGATCACGGTCTTGGCCATGGGGAGGAAATTCTCCTGTCAGTTGATGAGGATGTGAGAGACCGGCAATGCTAGCGATCCGGATATCGTCCGCCCGGCGATGCAGCTATCGGCCACGACGAGCCCTCCGGCGAGCACCGACGCCGACACGGTCGTGGTCGGCGTGTTCGAGGGCGAGGAGCCATCGCCGCGGGCGCCGGCCGAGCTGAGCGAGCTGCTCGCAACCGGCGAGGCCGGTCGTTCGTTCAAGGCGCTCGCGCTGACACATGCCGGCGGCAAGCGCTGGCTCATCGCCGGGCTCGGCGCGCGGGATCAGTTCACAGCCGAGAGCGCTCGCGTGGTCGCGGCGCTGGCGCGCGATCGCGCTCGTGAGATCTCCACGCGGACGCTCTGCTTGCAGACACCGGCGGACAGCGCCGACGAGGTGGTGGCCGCGCTGGTGGAGGGCACGATCCTGGCGGACTACCGGTTCGAGCGATACAAGTCTGCCCCGGTCGAGGACGCGAGCGGCGAGAACAGGCCCAAGCGACTCGAGCGGCTGATCATCTCAGCGCCGGGAGCGACGGATGCGATCGTCGCCGAGTCCGGGCTCGTGGCCGAAGCGGTCAACGCTGCCCGCGACCTCCAGAACCGGCCCGGCAACGACTTGACTCCAAGCGCGCTCGCCGAGCACGCTCAGGCGCTCGCCGCAGAGATTGATGGACTGAGCGTCGAGGTGGAGGGGCGCGAGGGCATCAACGGCCGCAAGATGGGTGCGTTCGCCGCGGTCGCCCAGGGATCAGAGCAGGAGCCCGCGCTGATCACGCTGCGGTACGACGGGCCAGGCGCGGACGGACCGCGGCTCGGCTTCGTCGGCAAGGCGGTGACCTTCGACAGCGGCGGAATCTCGTTGAAGCCCGGGGCGAAGATGGCCGACATGAAGTTCGACATGTCCGGCGGCGCTGCGGTGATCGAGGCGGTCGCGGCGATCGCGCGCTTGAACCTGGGAGTGAGGCTGGTGGCGGTCGTTGGCGCCACCGAGAACCTCCCGAGCGGTCGGTCGGTGAAGCCGGGTGACATCGTGACCGCGGCGAACGGAAAGACGATCGAGGTCAACAACACCGACGCCGAGGGTCGCCTGGTGCTCGCCGACTGCCTCTGTCACGCCGTCGCCGAAGGCGCCGAGCAGATCGTGGATCTGGCCACGCTCACGGGCGCCGTGATTGTCGCGCTCGGCTCGACGTATGCCGGGCTGATGGTCAACGACGAGCAGCTCGCGCGGCGGATCTCAGATGCCGGTGAGCGAACCGGCGAGATCGTCTGGCGGCTGCCGCTGCACAAGGAGTACGACGAGCTGATCAAGGGGACCTACGCGGACCTCGACAACGCGCCAGAAGCGCGCAAGGCCGGCACGATCGTGGGCGCCGCCTTCCTGTCGAACTTCGTCGGCGAGACGCCCTGGGCGCATCTCGACATCGCCGGCTCGGCGTGGGACCTCGGCCGCGCATACGTCGGCAAGGGCGCCTCGGGATATGGCGTGCGCCTGCTCGTCGAGCTGGCGCGCTCATACGCGTCCCAGCCCTGATCGCCGCCGCTCCGTGGCGCCGTCGCGGGTGGGCGGACCTGTGAGAATGGCCGCACGATGGACTTCGACCTCTCCCCCGATCACCAGCTGATCAGGCGCACCGTACGCGAGTTCGCCGAGGGCGAGGTAGCGCCGGTCGCGGAGGAGCTCGACCGGACCAAGTCGTTTCCCTACGAGATCGTCGAGAAGCTCGGCAAGCTGAACCTGATGGGGATCCCGTTTCCCGAGGATTACGGCGGCGGCGGGGGCGACACGCTGGCATACGCGCTCGCCGTGGAGGAGCTCACGCGGGTGGATTCCTCGGTCGCGATAACGCTGTGTGCACACACCTCGCTGGGGACGCAGCCGGTGTACCTGTTCGGCAGCGAGGAGCAGAAGCGCCGGTGGCTTCCCCAGCTGTGCTCTGGCGAGCGGCTCGGCGCGTTCGGCCTGACCGAGCCGGAGGCGGGCTCAGACGCCGGCAATACGCGCACCCGCGCGCGCCTCGAGGACGGCGAGTGGATCATCAACGGCGCCAAGCAGTTCATCACCAACGCCGGAACGGAGATCTCAGGGATGGTCTGTATCACCGCCGTCACCGACGAGGCTCGCGCCAACGGCGGCGGGAGCCCCGCCGAGCGGGAGATCTCGAACCTGATCGTCGCCAACGGCACCGAGGGCTATGAGCAGGGCGAGCCCTACCGGAAGATGGGCTGGAACGCGTCGGACACGCGCCCGCTGTCCTTCAGCGACTGTCGCGTACCGGAGGCGAACCTGCTCGGTCCGCGCGGGGCGGGCTTCAAGCAGTTCCTGCACATCCTCGACATTGGCCGGATCGGCGTGGCGGCGATGGGCGTCGGGCTGGCCCAGGGCGCGCTCGATCAGGCGCTGGTGTACGCCAAGCAGCGCAAGGCGTTCGGCAAGCCGATCTCCAAGTTCCAGGCGATCCAGTGCAAGCTCGCCGACATGTCGACCGAGATCGAGGCCGCGCGACTGCTCGTGTACAAGGCTGCGCGCGAGAAGGACGCCAAGCGCAACTTCACGTTGACCGCGGCCCAGGCAAAGCTCAAGACGGGTCGTCTGGCCGTCCGCTGCGCCGAGGAGGCGGTGCAGATCCACGGCGGGTACGGCTTCATCGAGGAGTACCCGGTGTGCCGGTTCTATCGCGACGCGAAGATCCTCACGATCGGCGAGGGCACCGATGAGGTGCAGCAGATGGTGATCGCCCGCGCACTCGGGGCCTAGCGCGGCGCGACCCGCTCAGCCGCCGCCGGAGCGCTCGAGCAACGCCGTCGCCGCGCTCGCCGGATCGAGCCTTCGCTGCACCACCTCCTCGAGCAGCCGCTGGAAGTCGGCGTCCTCGCGCAACTCATCCTCCAGGCGACGGCGCATCCGGGCAGTGGCGATCGCGAGCACCTCGTTACGCAGGTTGCGCCGACGTCGTTCCGCCAGCTGGCCCTCGCCGAGGATGTGCGCCCGATGCCTGTCCAAGTCCTCGACGAGCTCGGCGACGCCCGCGCCGTTGCTCGCCTCGGTCTTGACGATCGGCACGCGCCACTGCATCCGTGCCTCCTCGCCGGAGCGGTCGAGGTTGGCCAGCGAGAGCACACCGCGGATCTCCCGGACCATCGTGTCCGTGAGGGGATGGTCGGCCTTGTTGATCACGATTACGTCGGGGATCTCCATCACGCCGGCCTTGAGCGCCTGAATCGAATCGCCCGAGCCCGGCATCAGCACGAGCACGATCGTGTCGGCGTGATCGATGATGTCGATCTCCGCCTGCCCGACGCCGACGGTCTCCACGAACACGTCTTGACGCCCGGCGGCGTCGAGTAGCAGCGCGGCCTGCAATGCCGCCTCCGAGAGACCGCCGAGGGCGCCGCGGTTCGCCATCGAGCGGATGAACACCCCCTGGTCGAGGAAGTGCTCAGATAGGCGTATCCGGTCGCCGAGCAGCGCCCCGTGGGTGAACGGCGAGGACGGGTCGATCGACAGCACGCCGACGCTCCGCCCGGCCTCGCGCCGTGCCTTGGTCACGGCGCCGATCAGCGTCGACTTGCCGACCCCCGGCGGCCCTGTGAAGCCGACGACTGAGGCGTTGCCGGTGTGGGCATATACCTCCTTCACGAGCTCCCACCCCTCCGGACGATCGTTCTCCACGAGCGAGATCGCGCGCGCCAGCGCACGGCGGTCGCCGCCGAGCAGGCGCTTGGCAAGTGTCTCGTCGACCATCGCGCGCGCAATCATCGCAGGGCGCCCGCGGGCAATACGATTGGACTCGATGGAGCCGCTGGTGTCCAACGCCGCCACTACGGTGCGCGAGGAGATGAGCGCGCGGTCGAGCGCGACCGCGCGCGACGAGGAGATCGCCGCCAGGGTACGCCGGGCTCCCGAGCCGCTGCGCGGCGGGCCGCTCGCGTTGCTGCGATTCATGCTCGCGAACGACATGATGCACGCCTCCTACGTGCGCCTGATCGTCCGGTTCGGGTGGCTGAAGCTCCGCTACAGGCACCGCCTGCAGACCGAAGGACTGTGCTTCATCTGCCCGGGCGTGCAGCTCGAGATCGGCCGCGAGGCGACGCTGCGGATCGGCCGCTGGGCATGGATCGGCCACGGCTCAAAGCTGCGCGTGCACGAGGGTGAGGTCAGCATCGGCGCCAAGACGGTCATGGGACAGGAGTGCACGATCTCGGCCTTCCAGCACGTGTCGGTCGGGCGCGAGTGCATCCTCGCGGACCGTGTGATGCTGATCGACTTCGACCACGGCGTCGTGGAGGTCGATCGTCCGATCAGGCAGCAGGGCATCTACAAGCGCGACGTTCACGTCGGCCACAACGTCTGGATGGGCTACGGCGCATGCGTGCTACGTGGCGTGACGATTGGCGACAACAGCATCGTCGGAACGAGCTCGGTCGTCACCGGCGAGGTGCCGCAAAACGCCGTCGTCGCCGGCATCCCGGCGCGCGTGATCAGGATGCGCGAGGAGCCGCGCTCGATGCGCTGGGAGTAAGCACAGCCGCGCTCACGGCGCTACCAGCGAAGCGCGGCCCGCATCGACGGCGAGGTTCCGCAAGCCCTCCACGCTTGCGTCGGCGCCGGCGGCGAGCGCATCGGCCAGCGCCCTGCGGTGGCCGATGAAGCGCTCGCGCGCGTACGGCACGGCGATGCCACGGGAGACCATGAATGCCCAGTCGCTGGCTTGCAGCGCCAGCAGCTCGCGCACGGCGGCATCGCCCGCTCGTTCGAGCGCTGCCAGGAGCTCCAGCTCGGCCGCGCGCGCCGCAAACGCCATCTCCCCCACGGCCGGGTCCGACCAGGTCGACAGGTCACCGTCCTGCCCCCAGCTGCTCGCCTGCCAGGCCTCTGCACGGCCAAGCGGCGCCGGCTCGTGCCGCTCCAGAGCGTCGTCCAGGCGCATGAGCTCGAGGCCCTGCCGCGTGCACTCGTCGACGACCGCCTTCAGCCACTCCACTCCCTCATACCACCAGTGACCGAGGAGCTCTGTGTCGAGCGCACACACCGCCAGGCCGCCGCCCGGCAGACCCGCGCCGGCAGCACCCAGCCGGGCGATCGTCCGCGCGACGAAGTCGGCGGCGTGCTCGCGCGCGACGCCGAGCGCGCCCGCGTGATCGTAGGCATCGCCATCGTTGCTCCATGGATTGTGATGATGGACCGTGTGGTGGTGGTAGTCGCGGTAGACGCCGTTCGCCGGATAGCCGCTGTCGCTCCAGACAAGCGAGATAGTGGCGCGATCGACCGGCACGAGCACGACCCCCGGCTCGGTCACGAACGTCCGTAGGTGCTCAGCCGCACCTGGTCTGAAGCGACCGCTCAGCTCCACGCAGACGGCGCTCGCCCCGGCGGCCTTCAGGGCTCCATCGAGCCACGGCGCGTGAGCGCACTCCGGCAACCAGAAGCCGCCTCGCCAGCCATCGCCGAAACGGCGCCGATGGGCGCTTACCCCGCTGTCCACCTGCAAACGGACGCCCGCGTCGGTGGCCAGTAGCGGCAACACCGCATGGGTGGCCGCGGAGGTCCACTGCGCGTGACGCGAAAAGGAGCCGAGCAGGTCCCCGCCGCGACGCTCCAGGCCCTCTACCGCGGCGTCGTAGTCGCCCCGCGCGCGCTCCACCTCGCGCGCAAGATCTGGGTGTCCGCCCGCCAGCAGTCCGGCCGCGTCCTGATCGTGGGTGCGGCGGCGCACCTCGTGGACAAACCGGACGAAGCGCTCCGGCACACCGGCAGCCTCGAGCTGATCACACAGCACCGGCGTCAGCGAAAGCGTCAGCGGCGCCCCGAGATCCAGCAGATCCAGAAGCGGCAGGTAGCTGCTCGCGATCGCCTCCCACAACCACTCCTCGCCGAACGGCCACGTTCCGAAGCCCTCGACGTACGGCATGTGCGTGTGCAGGACGATTGCCAGCGCGCCGCGATCGCGGCGCGCGCTCACGGCCGGCATACCGCGAGAAGATCGAACGCGCGATCGAGTTCGGCGCTCGGGGCCGGGTGCAGTGCGAAATCGGAGGCTGCAATTGCGGGGGTGAACCAGTCGTAGAAGCGTCGCGTCAGGCGCAGGCGTGGGTGCAGCGCGTCCCAGCCCAGCCGCAGCGCCTGCTCATGAACCCACAGCTTGCGCGCGTGGAAGAGCCCATACATCTCCACCCTCCCGAAATGCGATTGGCAGAGCGCCTCAAACTCCTCCGCTCGGTACTCGTGAACGTGCCATGGATTATCCGAGCGCGACGCACCCGCGGGCGCGAGCGTGAGGACGTTCGGCGTAGACACAAACACCACGCCGCGCTCCTGCCCGCCCGGCGGCACGGTGCCGATCAGCGAGCGAAAGTGCTCGAGCACGGCTCCGGGGTCGCTGACGTGCTCGATCGTCTGCAGGAACACGACCGCATCGGCCGCCTGCGTGAATGTCTCAACGAGGTCGCGCTCGAAGCGCAGGTTGGCCCGACGGTAGCGCAGCCGCGCGTGCTCGTGAGCCTGCGGATTGGCATCGACTCCGACCACGCTCGCCGCGCTGCCGGCGAGCAGGTCTGAGCCGTACCCCTCGCCGCACGCCATGTCCACGACACGCATGCCGGCCACTCGCGACGCGATCCATTCGTAGACCGCGAGATGGCGGCGGAACCAGTAGTTCTCCTCGGGCACGTCCGGGAGCGTGCGCTCGCCCGTCAGCGTCAGCGGTGGAACGCCGTCGGGCTGATCGCGCTGCTCGTAGACCGGCGTTGACACGGCGCGCGAGTATATGGTCCTCTCCGTGGCACCCGCTCTTACCGCCGAGCAGATCCGCGATGCGAACACCCGCTACCACGACGTCGCCGCGGATCGATACGACGCCAAGTGGGGGATCGACTTCGGCGCGAGCGGCCGCGAGCAGGTGATCGGCAAGGTACGCAAGGCGCTCGGCCACCCCCCGCGGCGCTACGCGCGTGCACTCGAGATCGGCGCCGGAACGGGCTACTTCACGCTGAACCTGCTTCGGGCCGGCATCATCGAAGAGGCGACCTGCAGCGATATCTCGCCCGGCATGCTCGCCACGCTCCAACTCAACGCCCAGAGCCTCGGCTTGGACGTCAAGACCGTCCGCGTGGACGCCGAGCGCCTGCCGTTTCGCGATCAGAGCTTCGACCTCGTGCTCGGCCACGCCGTGCTCCACCACATTCCGAACCTCGAGCTCGCGTTTGCCGAGTTCGAGCGCGTGCTCGTCCCCGGCGGCACCGTCCTGTTTGCCGGTGAGCCCTCGCGCCACGGCGACCGCATCGCCGGTGTGCCCAAGCGGCTGGCGAGCTCCGCGGCGCCGCTCTGGCGTCGTGCGATCGGCGCTCGCCCCGCCCGACGCGACGGCGCGGGCGGCGATCCCGATGGCGCTTTGGAGGGCGTCGTCGACGTCCACGCCTTCGCCCCGACCGAGCTCTCGCACGCGGCGCTCACCTGCGGCCTGACGGACGTCCGCGTAACCGGCGAGGAGCTGCTGGCCAACTGGTTCGGCTGGGCCAACCGCACGCTGGAGGCCACGGCGCAGCCCGATGACGTTCCGTGGGTCTGGCGCCAGTACGCCTATCGCGGCTACCTCCTGCTGCAGCAGCTCGACCGCAGGCTGCTGGAGTCGCGACTTCCTGCATCGATCTTCTACAACCTGATGATCGCTGCACGCAAGCACGCGACCGGGTAGGAGAGCCGCCCCTGCGCCGGCCACGCGAGCACGCGGCCGGCTAGGGGAGCCGCCCTTCGCCGCAGTCGGTGCGCCCCGGCCAGGCGCGTCAGCCTAGACTCAATACATGCCCGAGCGACCCTCCCGGGGCTTTCCGCTGTTCCCGCTGGGCATCGTCGCGCTGCCGACCGAGAGCGTGCCGCTGCACATCTTCGAGGAGCGCTACCGCCGGATGATCGATCGGTGCATGAAGGCCGGCCCCGAGTCATCCGAGCGCGAGTTCGGGATCGTGTGGCTATCCGATGAGGAGCTCAAGCCGGTCGGCTGCGCCTGCGAGATCGAGAAGGTGCTCGAGCGGATGGACGACGGCCGGCTCAACATCCTCGCCCTCGGGACGCGGCCTTTCCTACTGGTCGAGCGTCAGGACGATCTCCCCTACCCGGCCGGCGTGGTCGAGTTCCTCGCCGAGGAGGTCGAGGAGATCGATCCGCAAGCCGCCCAGTCGGCACGCGAGCTGTACGGCGAACTCGTCGAGCAGGCGACCGACCAGCGTCTGGAGGAGGACGAGCTGAGCAACATGGACGCCTACGAGATGGCCGCGACGGTGGAGTTCGGGTCCGACGCCAAGCAGGAGCTGCTCGAGCTGCGATCGGAGAACGCCCGCCTGCGCCTGCTGACCCTGCTGCTGCGCGCCGCCATCAAGCGCATCGAGCTCGTCGACCGCGCTCAGGCGCGCGCCCGCTCGAACGGAAAGGTTCGCTTCGGATAGCCCGGCGACGGCCGGCTCTCGCGAGCTACAGCGGCAGATGACAGACGAGCCGCGAGGTCTGCAGAACGAACAGCGCGAGCCGGCGCAGGACGTGGGGCTGGCCGGAGGAGTTGTCGCTGAAGCGCACCGTCCCGCTTTCCTCGCGCAAGAAGTAGCTGAGCACCGATCCCGCGCCGGGTGCCAGCGTCGCATGCTTGGAGGTCAGGTCGTGAAGATCTTCCTGGATCGCCCTCGCTTCGACAAGCTGGGGGTCGCTCAGCTTCAGCGTACGGCCGCCATTGCAGCGGACCCCGCCTTCTTCGTTGACCAGGAGCGTCAGTCGCGCCCCCGGCACGGTGCCGGTGCGCTCGACGATGAACAGGTCCGGCGCCTTGATGCCACCGCAGCCGCCTAGGGCCGAGGCGGCGGCGACCGCGACGATCGCCGTCCGCCGCCTCACGCGCTCACCGCGACGCCGCCCCGGCGCGGATCGCCCGCTCCGGTGATCGTCTCGCCGCGGCGCAGCACCGCCTGGACCCCGCCGAAGAAAAGGTTCAACGCTTCGAAGCTGACTGCGCGCACGCCGGTGCGGGCAAGCTCTCGCTCATCGATGCCCGGCTCGGCGTAGAGAACGCCGTCCTCGAAGTGCACCCGCGGGGCCGTCACCGCGTCCGGTGCAGAGAGGCCGTGGTCCACGACGCCGACGATGGTCTGCAACAGGGCCGAGCGAATGCGGTTGGATCCGGCGCTCCCAAGCACCAGCTCGACCTCGCCGTCATCCATCACGATCGAAGGGGCCATCATGCTCGGCATCCGCCGTCCAGCGGGGTGACGATGAAACCCGAGCGGGTTCAGGTCCTCCTCCCCCATGACGTTGTTGATGTGCATCCCGGTGCCCGGCACCACCACGCCGGAGCCCTCGCCGTTGGTGCAGGTCGCGCTGCAGGCACAGCCGTCCGCGTCGAGCACGGAGATGTGCGTCGTCGACCCCAGTCGCGCCGCCAGGAACCTGTCGAGGAATCCCTCCTCGGACAGACCTTCCACGAATTCCGGCGTGCGCTCGGTCTGGGCGGCCCTCATCGCGTGTACGACTCCGCTCAGCGTGGGCGGCGCCGGTCCGCGATCCAGAAGCGCAAGCGCATAGGCGAGCAACGTGCCGCCCGCCGAAGGGGGCGGATTTGTGAGGACCTCGCGGTCGCGATAGCGCATCCGCACGGGGGCGCGTCCGATCGCGCGGTAGTCGGCCAGATCCTCGCGCCGCAGCGAGCCTCCCCGCGCTCGCAGCCAGTCGCATACGGCCACCGCCACATCGCCGCGATAAAAGGGCTCCGCGCCGTCGGTACCGAGGCGCAGCAACGCCTCACCCAGCTCGTCGTTGCGCAGCACCTCGCCCTCGCGCAGGATGTGGCCCTCCGGAGCCCAGAGCGCTGCGCACTCGGGCGTCGAGCTGAGCAACTCGGCGAGGATCTTTGCGACGTACGCCTGTCCGGCGTTCAAAACCACCCCTTCCTGCGCGAGCCGCGCGGCGGGAGCCGCTAGCTGTTCCAGTGGAATCGTTCCCCACCGCCGCACGGCCTCGCACACACCGGCGGGCGTGCCGTAGACGCCACACGACGCAGGCCCGATATGGAAGACCTGAGCGGCATCGCCAAACGACACGTCGATCGCCTCGAGCACCGCCTCCGAGCCGTCGCCCGCGCGCGTCGGCGCCTGCACAAAAAAATCCAGCAGCGCCGGCTCACGGCCCGCGCCCGCCACGAGCATGTAGCCGCCTGCGCCCAGACCGGTGAGCAGCGGCTCGGCCGCAAAGGAGGTGAGCATCGCGCCGACTGCAGCGTCCACTGCGTTGCCGCCTTCCCGCAGCACCCTCGCGCCAGCCTGCGCCGTCAGCGGATGACCCGCCGCAACGACGCCCTTCTCGACTCCGCTCATGTCAGAGCGATACCACAGCGGCTCGTGTCGAGGCGGCTGCGGGGCCTAAAGGCTGCGGGGCCTAAATGTTCGGGATGAACTCGGGTACTTCCAGTTCATCCCCGGCGAGGCCCCCGCGCCGGGGCTCGCGACGGCTTGTGCGCGATGCTCCGGCCCGTTGGATCCGCGGTTCGCCGGTCGGCTCCTGAAGGCGGCCAACGCTCTTGCGCCTACCCTCGGCGCCGTAGCCCGTGGCCACGACCGTCACCCACACCTGGTCGTCGAGCTTCTCATCGACCATCGCCCCGAAGATGATGTTCGCGTCGGGGTGAGCCGCCTCGGAGACGGACTTGGCAGCCTCGTTGACCTCCCACAGCGAGAGGTTGTTTCCGCCGGTTATCGACAGCAGGATCGAGCGGGCGCCCTCCATCGAGGTTTCCAGCAGGGGCGAGGAGACCGCCTGCATCGCAGCCTCGGTCGCGCGGGCCTCGCCGACACCCATGCCGATGCCGAGCAGAGCGTTTCCGGCCTCGCTCATGATCGTGCGCACGTCCGCGAAGTCGAGGTTGATAAGTCCAGGGAGCGTCACGAGGTCGGAGATCCCCTGCACGCCCTGGCGCAGGACGTCGTCGGCGACGCGGAAGGCCTCGACCATTGCGGTCTGCTTGTCGAGCACCGCCAGCAGCCGGTTGTTTGGTACGACGATCAGCGTGTCCACCTCACCGGCGAGCGCGCTCACGCCGTGCTCTGCCTGCTCACCGCGACGCGAGCCCTCGAAGCCGAACGGCTTCGTCACGATCGCCACCGTGAGGGCACCGAGTTCGCGCGAGATCCGCGCGACGACCGGCGCCGCACCGGTCCCGGTTCCGCCGCCGGCGCCCGCCGTGATGAAGATCATGTCCGATCCCTTCAGCAACGCCTTGACGCGGTCGAAGTCCTCCATTGCCGCCTGACGTCCGATATTCGCGTCTGAGCCCGAGCCCAGCCCGCGGGTCAGCTCCGCGCCAATGTGAAGTGTGATGTCGGCCGTCGACTGCTGGAGCGATTGGAGGTCGGTGTTTATCGCCACGAACTCGACACCCTCGACCTCCGCCTCGACCATCCTGTTGACGGCATTGACCCCGGCTCCGCCGACGCCGACAACGCGGATAACCGGCTGACCGGCCACTCCGGAGGCGCTTGCGCTGACCCCGTGCTCGCGCGGATAGCGGTCCATGACCTGCGTCGCCGATCGGTCCATCATGTTCTCGGGAATCTCCGAGGAGAAGGCGTGCCGCAGCCGCTCCCGTGGCGTAGGCACGCGGGTCGCCTCCTCGTCGCCGCTCTCCGCTCCCAGCGCCGGGTGTGGGAGGCCACTCTCGCGCAGGTGCCGAGCCTCCCCCGAGCCGATCTCCGACTGCTCGGCGGCCTGGCCCTGTCGCTGGCGGCCGGGCTCCGATTGGTCGGCTGACTCCTCCTCGCCTTCGGTCTTGCGGAACAGCGCCGCGAGCGGTCCTTCGCGCATGCTCGCGCGTTTAGCGTTTGCCATGGTCGAGGACCTCCTGCGCAAGTTGTCGGTAGGACTGAGCGGCGACGCCATCCGGCTCGTACTTGAGCACCGACATCCCCTTCACCGGCGCCTCGGCGAAACGGACCGTCTTGCGGATCCGCGAGGCGAACACGCGGTCACCGAAGTTTTCCTCGAGGATCTCGATCGCCTCCTTGGCGTGGATCGTGCGCGAGTCCACCAACGTGGGGAGGATACCCTCGATGTCAACGCCCGGATTGAGGTTCTCGCGGATCATCGCGAGGGTGTTCTGCAGCTGGATGAGTCCACGCATCGATAGATACTCGCACTGCACGGGGACGATCACCTTGTCGGCCGCCGTCAGCGCGTTGATCGTGAGCAGGCCGAGGCTCGGCGGGGTGTCGATGCAGATGAAGTCGTAGTCCTCCATGATCGGCTCGAACGCCTTTTGCAGCGAGCGCTCACGACCGATCATCGTCGACATCGCGATCTCCGCGCCGGCGAGATCGATCGACGCGCACGCGACATCGATCTCGCGCTTGCGGATCACCTCGCGGATCGAGACCTTGTGGACGAGGACGTCGTACATCGATTTCTCGAGCGTGTCCGGGTCGATCCCCTGGGACATCGTCAGGTTGCCCTGCGGGTCCATGTCCACGCACAGCACGCGGTGGCCCTCCTCAGCGAAGGCCGCGGCCAGGTTTAGCGTTGTCGTCGTCTTGGCCACGCCGCCCTTCTGGTTGGCGAACGCGATGACCTTGGCCTTTCCTTCCACGGGGGGCTCCGATACTAGGTTGTGGGAAAGCCGTCCGGTGGGTATTCGCATAGCAAGGGGGGATTCCTGCACGCGAACTGGACTCGATTCCTCGTCAAGATGCTGGCCATGAAGCCACGGAGGACCGCACCCGCCCCGGGGCGGCTCGGCCGAGAGGTGTTGTCTTGCGTTCGGTGCAGGCGCGCTGGCCCGCGACGCGCGCGATGCGGGAGTGAAGCAGCTCGGGCTGGCAGATGGCGCGCTCGCCCTCCAGCGCGTGCCCTCGCCGTCTTGACGCGATCATCGCGTGGGCATGGCGGGTACCGGACCTCTAGCGTGACCGGGCCGCCGCAGCGCTGGGGCAATTGGACTCAGAGAGCCTTTACCCCTAGGTCTCCCGGCACCTCACCGCGCAGTACCGCGATGAGGTGATCGAGGTCTTGAAATGCTGCACCGCGCAGCGCGGTGCTGACCTTGGTGTTGTTAACCACGTCTCCAGCCGTCCGGAACCATGCCTTCCGACTTCCCGCGCCATGATGGTAAATCACATCCCCATATATGCCGCCGACGATGGGGTGATAGTTCACCTTGTTGCTGCGCTCCAGCGGCGCGATCTCCCGGCCCAGCCGGAGAAATTCATAGGTGATCTTTTGGCCGACATCTTGGTTATCATCGGAATCCTCTTGCAGCTTCCGGCCGAAGGACACGCCGAGAGCTCGAAGATCATTACGACGCGCACAGAAGCCACTGACGTGGATGAAGGGACGCACCTTGGGGGCCATCTCGTCTCTATATACGCCGGCCACGGCGGCGCCGCGCTCACACGCGGAAACAAGGACATCCAACCAGTCGGCCCGCACTGGAAAGGAATCTGTGTCCAGGGTGACGATGTAGTCGAAGTTCGCTGATACCTTGCGCGCAAGGTAGTCAAGCGCTCTTGGGTGAGCTAGTTCAAATAGACGATCGCTGTGTGGAATCGGAACCTGTTTGACGATACGACCGAGCACCGAGAACCATGCTCCCGGTCGTATCCGTACATGTCGGTGCTCACGCATGAGCCTTCGGTGCAGCTTGAGATGTGAGTTATCGAACACGAACACCTCGTAGCTCCATCCTTGGGAGCACCGCTCGATTTGGCGCAAACACAAGTCGATCCACGGATATTTGCAGGCCTGATCTGCGTTATCTCGTCGCTTAGCCATTCCCGACGCGGAAGGGCCTCGCCTGCCGATCCCATTGACGATCAGGATTGCCACCCTTGGCTTGGGGCGACGCGTCGCGGCACTCGCGCTCATTGCGCCGCAGACTACCGCGCAACGCCGAACGGCCGCTGACGAATCGCGGCTACGATCGGCCGATGGCCGGCAGTGTCAAAGATCGCCTCGCGGGCAAGCACGTATGCATCTGCCTCGGTGCTGGGGGAGTCGGCAAGACGACGACCTCCGCGGCGCTCGCCGTTGGGCTGGCCGCACGCGGACAGAAGGTCGCCGTGGTCACCATCGATCCGGCCGTGCGACTCGCTACGGCGCTCGGCCGGCGGGAGCTCTCGAGCCAGCCCCAGCAGATCGACCGGGACCTGTTCGCCGCGGAGGGCATCGAGATGAAGGGCGAGCTGTGGGCGATGATGCTCGACCCGAAGCGCACCTTCGATGACATCGTCACGCGCCTCGCGCCCGATCGCGGCTCGCGCGAGGAGATCCTGTCCAACCCGATCTATCGGGAGCTGTCCTCGGCGGTGGCCGGCGCGCAGGAGCTCAGCGCGATCGCCAAGCTGTATGAGCTCCGTCACGAACACGACTTCGACGTCATCGTGCTCGACACGCCGCCCTCCCGCAACGCGGTGGACTTCCTGGAAGCCCCCACCAGGCTGCTCGGCTTTCTCGAAGGGCGCGCGCTGAAGGTGTTCCTGGCGCCGAGCGGGCTCGCCGCCCGGCTGTTCGGCCGCTCGACGGGCCTGGTATTCGCGATTTTCGCACGCGTGACCGGCGTGGACATGCTGGCCGATCTGTCGCGCTTCTTCCGCGCGCTCTCTGGCGTAATCGACGGCTTCGGCGAACGTACCCGCGGCGTTGCGGCGTTGCTGCGCGATCCGTCGACGACGTTCATGATCGTGACCTCGCCCGAGCGCGAGCCGGCGCGGGAGGCCGTCTTCCTAGCCGGCAGGCTCGCCGCGAGGAGCATGTCGCGCGGCGGTGTGATCGTCAACCGCGTGCACTTCGACGGGCTCGACGGGCGTTCGGTCGAGCAGGTGCAGGCGCTCTTGGCCCCCGCGCTGGGCGAGGGCCTGGCCACGCGCGCCGCGGCGAACCTCGCCGACTTCGACGTGCTCGTCCGGCGCGACCGCGAGACGATCGCGCGCCTGTCACGCGAGCTCGATGAGGCCGAACCCGTGCTCGTGCCTCACCTCGACGGAGACATACACGATCTTGGCGGACTGGCCTTCGTCGCCGATCACCTCCTCGGCTGAGCTGCCTCGCTCAGCTTGCCTCGAGCGAGACCGGGGTCTGCTCGGATCCTGCGCCATCCGCGCCCGCCGCCGCAACCGCCTCCGCCGCAACCGCCAGCGGGTGTGCGTCCTGACCGTCCTCATTAGCCTCTTGCGGTGACCCGAGCAGTTCGTCGGCGAGCGTCACGAGAGCCGGCATCAGGTGTCCGCAGATCACGTCCCGCAGCAGCGCCCGCAAGTGGTTGGCGACGTCCTCGGCAAGCGCATGCGCGGACGGCTTGAGGGCGGCGCCCGCGACCACATCGCGCTCGAGGGACACCGCTTGCACGATCCGCCGAGTCAACTGGACGCGTTGCTCGGGCGTCGCGCACAACGCCGCAAGTCGGCCCGCGAGCAGGCCGCTGGAAGGCCCCTCCGGCTCGAGCAGTGCCCGCAGCGCAAGCAGATGGTCGGTCAACGCCTCGCTCGGGCTCTCGCGCTCACAGCCGAGCTCGAAGCGCCTCAGCGCCCACGCCAGCTCATTGCCGTCCGGCGCGCGACGGGACACGAGGTTGCAGAACGCCCGCAGCTCGTCCTCATGCTCGGCCGTGATGACAAGCATGCCATGCGGCCTGCCCCCCGTCCCCACGGCGAGCGCGCTCCAGGGGCCGGCGCCGATCCGTGCCCAGGCGAGTGCGCCCAGCGTGACCCGGCCGTCGCCGAACAGCCTCAGCGCGCGCAGGAGGTCCTTGAGCACCTCGCGCCCGTGCAGCAGCGCGTTCTGGGGGTCATCGTCCTCGGCCGTGTGGACGACGATCAGGTGATTGTCGTCTCGCCCCGCTTCGCTTTCGGCGAGCGCGGCGTCGGGCATCCCCCGCAGGGCGTGCCGGTGGGCGATCGTCAGGCCCTTCGTCAGCGGGAGCTCGGTCGAAGCGATCGTCAGCCCGTGCAGCGTCGCCACGAGCGTGGCCTGGCTCGCGCTCGCGAAGGCCGACTGCTCAAGCCGGTCGAGCGCCGCGCGGAGGCGCTCGGGACGTAGCTGAAAGTCGGTCTGCTCCTTGAAAACGTCTTCCATCAACGCCTTGATCGCTGCGCGCGCACGCGTGCGGCCCTTCGCCCGCCCCGGTTCCGCGCCCATGCTGGCGAGGTAGCGGTCGAGCCCCTCGAAGCCCTCCAGCAGCTTCGCCACCTCGGCGTGGCCGGCCAGGCGTTTTAGCGCCGGCTCTCGCTCGGCGATGAAAGGGCCGGTCAGCGCGCGGTAGCAGTACAGCGGCGTGGTGCTCTGCCCCCGGCGCGTAACCGTTGAGCCGAGCTCGAACGGCACCTCCGCACCCGCGGCCACGTCAGCGCTCAGGTGACTCGCCGCCGCGTCAAGGAAGTCGGCGAGGGCTGTCTCGAGCTGGCGCGAACGCATCGCGGCCTCACTTCGCGCTCGCCGAGCTCGCTCCTGCTCAGCGCAGCCCGTGTTGCACGCGCTCTAGGCGACCGCCAGCGCGTCCGGGTCGACGCGGTCGGCTGCGGCCGATCCCAAATCGGATGTCCCGAGCCAGTCTTCGCCGTAGGCGCGCATGTCGTCGATGATCGGCAGGAGCGCCCTGCCCTTCTCGGTCAGCGCGTACTCCACGCGCGGCGGGACCTCCGGGAACGTGTGCCGCTCGACGATCTCCTGCTCCTCGAGTGCCCGCAGACGCAGCGAGAGCGTGCGCGGGCTGATTCCGGCCAACGAGCGTTCCAGCTCACAAAAGCGCGATCTGCCCTCGGCCAGGTCCCGCACGAGCAGCAACGTCCACTTTGCGCACACCACCTCGGCGGTCCGGCATACCGGACATGTCTCGTCTACGGCCATTCCAACCGTTACTTTACCAACTGAAGTGTGGCGACCCTTTCTCGATCGCAAACCTGAGAACGAGAAATCGCGACCCGTAGCCGCGAGCGGGAGCGGTCAGGCGTTCGGCAGCAGAATCGCCAACAGCAGCAGGGCACCCACGATCACGGCGGCAATGACGGTCAGTCCGCTACCCGAAAGTGCCACCATCGGCGACAGGATAGCGACGCGGTCACCCTCGCTGTGATTCGCGCGGCCATCGCGGGACCGGCTTGGTCGATCTTGTCTGCTCGACGCTAGGCGACGGTGAGCGGCGGACGACCAGCGGACGACGGCGCAGACGGTGGCGTCGCCGACGACGGATCGCCCTGCTCGCGCTGATCCTGCGTGGATGCCACGTCCTCCATAGTCGTGCCCCTGCGACCTTCGGCCTGCATCAGCAGCTTGAAATCGTGCGGGCTCGACGCCACGCGCATCGCGTCCTCGAAAGTCACGCGCCCGGCCTTGACGTGGCCGAACAGCGCTTGGTCGAAGGTCTGCATTCCGTAGTATCCACCCGAGGCGATCACCTCCACCAGTTTCCCCGTCTGCGCCGGGTCGATGATCATGTCGCGGACGCGTCCGGTCATCCGCAATATCTCGCACACGGCCACGCGTCCGCCGTCGGCGCCGGGCACGAGTCGCTGCGAGATGACGCCCTTGACGGTGCCGGCGATCATGCTGCGCGCCTGCGCATGCTGGTGAGGCGGAAAGAAGTCGAGCATCCTGTTGATCGACTCCGTCGCGTCGACGGTGTGGATCGTCGAGAGCACCAGGTGTCCGGTCTCGGCTGCCGACAGGGCCGTCTGAACCGTCTCCTCGTCGCGCATCTCTCCGATCAGGATGACGTCCGGATCCTGACGCAGCACGCGACGCAGAGCGCGTGTGAAGGACGTGGTGTCCATCCCGACCTCGCGTTGGTTGATGGCCGAGCGCTTGTCCGAGTGAACGAACTCGATCGGATCCTCGATGGTGACGATGTGCTTGCTCGTCGTGTGGTTCATGTGATCGATCATCGCCGCGAGCGTCGTTGACTTGCCGGAGCCCGTGGTCCCCGTCAGCAGCACGATCCCGCGCTCCTCGTCCGCCAGTTCGGTCACCACCGGGGGCAGCGACAGCTCTTCGATCGTGCTGATCCTGTGCGGGATCGCGCGGCACGCCATCGAGATCACCCCGCGCTGGCGGAACGCGTTGATCCTGTAGCGAGCCACGTCGGGGATTTCGAACGAGAAGTCGACCTCGTGTTCCTTGGCGAATTCGTCGAGCTTGACCTCGTCGTCCAGCAGCTCCTTGAGCGCGGCCTCGGTGTCCTCGGCGGTCAGCGGCTCGAGGCTCTCGTCGACCGCCAGGTCTCCGTTGACGCGATACAAGGCTCCCGACCCGACTTTCAGGTGCAGGTCCGAGCCGCCTCGCTCCACGAGCTCGGCTAGCGCCTGCTTGACGTCGAACATGCCCTGGTGATCGGCAGCTCGCCGGGACGGCTTGAATATGGGCTCGCGCCGGTGGACGAACTACGCGACGTCGCGAAGCTTCTGCGCCTCGGCGAGGCTCTGGAGCTTCTTCAGCGACTGGTTCTCGATCTGGCGGATACGCTCGCGCGTCACGTTGAACGTGCGTCCCACCTCGTCGAGCGTGCGGGGGTGCTCACCGCCGAGTCCGTAGCGCAACTCGAGCACGCGCCGTTCGCGGTAGGAGAGGTTCTCGAGCGCCTCGCGGAGCGCCTCCTTCGTAAGGATCTCGGCGGCGCGCTCGTACGGCGACTCGGCACGCTCGTCGGCGATGAACTGACCGAACTCCGACTCCTCCTCATCTCCCACCGGCTTCTCCAGCGAGACCGGCGCCTGCGCCGAGCGCTTGATCGAGTCGACCTCCTCGGGATCGATCCCAGTCACCTCGGCGATCTCATCCGCCGTCGGCTCGCGGCCCAGCTCGGTGACGAGCTTGCGCTCGGCGCGACCGATCTTGTTCAACTTCTCGACCACGTGCACCGGGATGCGGATCGTGCGCGCCTTGTCCGCGAGCGCGCGAGCGATCGCCTGGCGTATCCACCAGGTCGCGTACGTTGAGAACTTGAAGCCCTTGCGATAGTCGAACTTCTCAGCGGCCCTGACCAGCCCGAGCGTGCCCTCCTGGATCAGGTCAAGGAACGGCAGTCCCTGGTTGCGATAGTTCTTGGCGATCGACACCACCAAGCGCAGGTTCGACTCGACCATCTTCTGCTTGGCGTCGAGGTCTCCGCGCTCGATCCGCTTGGCCAGGTCGACCTCCTCCTGTGCAGTCAGCAGGCGCACCTTGCCGATGTCCTTCAAGAACAGCTGCAGAGAGTCTGTCGTCATGTCCGGCTTGAGGTCCAGCTGGGCTTTCGCTTTGCGCCTGCCGCGCTTATCGGGAGCGCGCTCGACCTGAGTCGAGGCCGCGATTGCCGGATCGATGTCCTCCACCAGCTCGATCTCCGATTTCTCGAGGAACCCGTGCAGCTCCTCCACGTCGGACTCGTCGAGGTCGAGCTCGGACATCGCCTTGGTTATCTCCGCGTAGGAGAGCACGCCTACCTGCTGCCCCTTGGCGAGCAGACCCTTGACCTCATCCAGCTCCTGAAGCTCGGCTACTGACATCTGATTCCGTTTCTTCCGTCGACGACGACCCTTCGGCCACCCTTGGACCTGCCGGATCCTGGCTGAGGACAGCTCTCCCTGGGACATACAGGCGAGGCCTGCCCGACGTTACAAGTCGTGCGTGATTTTCCACGCCCCATGCTAACGCGTCGCCGCCCGAGGTTGCCCTGGCTTGGGGCACCGCTTGCGAGCGGCCCTTAAGCAATGATGTGCACTGTGACCGACGCCAACTCGAGCGACGGCGCCTCAAGCGCCCAGCAGGACGAGCAGGGCGTCCTCGCCAATCTACCCCGGACGCGTCCGCAACGCGCCAGTCGACGCCGGGTGTCCGCGCGCAACACCGCCGGTGGCCCCTCCGGTACGGATGGAGCATCGCCAAGGCGCGGCGGGAGATCGGCACCGCCCACGCAGGGGGCCGACCGAGGCGCTGCCCGAGACGGTGCCGACCGACCGGCCGCGGCTCGGCCGGTGGCCGACAAGCCGGGCGGGAGGGCAGCCGACCGCCCGCGCAGGACGGTCCGCGGAGGAGCGTCCGCACGGCGGCAGACATCGGCCCCCAAGCGCCGCATCTCGAATCAGGATCCAGCTCCAAGACAGGGCTTTGAGTCCGATGGCGACGCCGGCAGCGGCCCCGTGCAGCCGCCGGGCGCGGCCGAGCTCGTAGCGTCGGCGGCGGAGATCGTCGGCGAGCTCGCGAAAGCGGGATTGTCCACCGGCGAGCGCCTCCTCAAGGACGTCTTCTCGCGGCTGCCGCTCTCCTGACGGGTCTGTATACTGGCCCCCACGCCGAGCTCCCAGCGACTCAGGTCGCGGGAGACGGGGGACCCAATGCGGACTGGATCAAGATCCTCTCCGCGGGGGCGAATCGGCCCTGTTGAGGCCGTAGCGCCGCCTTTGGCCGCGCGAGCCCGTCAGCTCACCCCGTAGGCGCAGAAATGATGCGAACGACGTTTACAAAGACGACCCTGCTCGCCTTTTTCCTCGCGCCGGCGTGCTCGCTCGCGTTGAGCGCTGGCGCGCTCGCGGACACGGGAGGCGTCGGCTCACCGTCCACGACCCGGCCCCCCTCCGCGCTCACCGTCCGCAAGGCCGCTCTTGCGACCTGGTTCGGCCCCGGCTTCTACGGCCAGAGGACAGCCTGCGGCCAGACCCTGACGCCCGTCGTCGTCGGTGTCGCCAACCGAACGCTTCCGTGTGGCACGCTCGTGAAGGTCAGCTACAAGGGGCGACGGCTGACCCTCCCGGTGATCGATCGCGGACCCTATGGTCACAACGGCGCCGACTGGGACCTGACCACCGAAGCCGCACGCGCGCTCGGCATGGAAGACACCGCCCGGATCGGGGCCCGCGTCGTGGGCAGCGTTCCCAACACATCCACGCTCGGCCTGCCCCCCGGCTCTCCCACCGTCGCGGCAACCGGCGGCGTCACAGCCCTCTGAGGACTACGCGGCTCCGTCGACCGGGGTCGTTCGCCTGGTGACACGGATCGCAGGATGACCCGCCGCGGTCCCTCCCTCGCCCGCCGCGTCCTCGCCGTCCGCCTTCGCCCGGCCCTCGCCAAAAGCCGACGCAGCCTCACCGGCTCGCTCGGCGCGGTCGTCTCGCTCGGCGCGGTTCGCGCGGTCTGCACGTAGTGGCGTATCCCACGGGAGCGGTCGCGGCCGAGTCGGGGGATTGCCGGACGCGCGCGACTCATCGAGCCCGCCGATCGGAGGCAGCGGATCTGACCGGTTCCTCGAGGACGCTGCCCGCTCCTGTGCGGTCCCACGTCCACCCGCACCCGGCGAACGCGCGGGCTCGGCGAGGTCCTCCTCGCGACCGTGGGCCCGTGTCGTTTGGCTGGTCGCGGCATTACCGACGGGAACGTCACCGCGTTCGTCGATCAGCACCACCCGCGCACGGCGAGACGGGCGGTCGAGCTCGTCGACGGCCGCTGCACGGGGTGTCGTGACGACCTCGAATTCATCGCCGGCCTCGACCGGGTCCTGGGCGAGGCTCGCGGCGAGTACGCTCGCGCACACGTATGCCAACCGGTCAGCGAGATCGGCGACGAGTCGCGACCGCGATGGATCGGCGACCGGCCAGCGCAACTCGCCGAGCAGAGCGTCCCAGAGAACGCCCCTCAGGGCCTCGACCGCCTCGACCGCCGCTGGACCGCTGCGCGCGCCGGCGAGCGCTGTCAGAGTGCGCGCGGGTGCGGAATCCTCGCGGGCGCCCGCCGAGCCGTATCCGGTGATGCGCTCGAGCTCGGCGTCCGATCCGAGCGACCGCACCACGAGGGTGCACAGCGGCGGCGCCTCGCGCGCGAAGGCCTCCAACGGAATCTCGCCGATCCGCTCCAGCGGACGCTGGTTGATCAACGCGATCGCCCACCGCCGCGCGAGATCATCGGCGTCGACGATCACGGCGTCGAGCGGCGCGTCCGCGACCGCCCGCGCGTGCTGGGCCCGAGGGATGTGCGGATCGCCGCGCATATGCGTTGCATATCACCAACCAGGGACGTAGGCGTTGCGGCCGTACGATCTGCAGGCTCCTCGGGCGGCCTCGCAATTCCGAGCAGTGCACTGGTGGCGGTGCCCCGCGGGCTTGGCGCAGACATCGCGGCTGCGGATAGCCTGGCGAGGTGACCGGCATCTGGATCGCCGCGGCGGTGGTTGCCGCGACAGTCGTGCTCGCGCTCGTTGTGGCGCTCGGGCGCCGGACGCCCCGTGCTCGCGGCCCAGGCGCGGCGGAGGCGGTGATCGCCGATCCGCGCACCTCTACCTCGCGCGATCGCGCGACGGGAGCCGTGCGATCGGTGCAAACCGCAGACCTGCTGCTGCCCGCCGACGCCCTGGACGAGATCTGGTCGCCCGCGCACCTCGAGCGACTGGCGCGCACCTATTGGCGATTCCTCGCGCGGGTGACGCTCGGCCTCGTGCACGTCAGCTACAGCGAGCACGAGCGCTCGATCGTGCTGCTCGTGCGGCCATTGAAGCTGCTTACGTTCGCCGCACCCGAATACGAGATGGACCCCCTACGCGGGCTTGTGCGGTGGCGAATCGCTCGCGGGCTGCTGGTCGCCAAACGCGGCCGTGACGGCGGCGGCTATCTGCAGATCGAGGTTCGTCGCGCTCCCCGCCCCGATGCCCCCGGCAGCGAGATGACGAGCGCTCGGCTCCACGTGGAGGTCGAGGTGGCCAACTTCTATCCGGCGATCGCCTCGGGCCTCGGTCGGCGGATGTATGACGTGACTCAGTCGCGCATCCACGTCATCATCACGCACGGCTTCCTGCGCTCGCTACAGCGCCTGGATCTGGCCGAGTCCCGGGTGCGGCGGTTCGGCGGCAGAGCCTAGCGGGGGGTCGAATCGCAACCAGAGTCGCGCCGTCAGGATCGTTCGCCCGTCACGGCCCTCAGCTTCGCGCGGTCGTGCGTGGCCCGGACGCGCCTGATCGTCCCGGAGCGCGAGCGCGTTACGAGCGACTCCGTCGTCGCGCCCCCGACGCTCGGATAGCGCACGCCCTGGAGCACGTCTCCATCGGTTATCCCCGTCGCCGAGAAGAACACATCGTCACCAGCCACCAGGTCGTCGCGCGTGAGGACTCGATCAAGATCGGATCCGGCTCCGACTGCAGCGGCGCGCTCATCGTCGTCGCGCGGCCACAGCCGTCCGAGCAGCTGCCCGCCGAGGCACTTGACGGCGGCGGCCGAGATCACCCCCTCGGGCGTACCGCCGATCCCCCACAGCAGATCGACAGCGGAGCGCTCGGTCACGGCGAGCAACGCCGCCGAGACGTCTCCGTGCGCAATCAATCGCACGCGGGCGCCCGCGTCGCGGATCGCCGCGATGCCCTGCTCGTGGCGCGGGCGATCGAGGACGACGACCATCACGTCGGCGATCGCGCAACCCTTGCGCTCGGCGACGAGCCTGACGGTGTCGCCGAGCGGGCGGTCGAGGTCGAGTAGATCGGCGATCTCCGGCGAGCCGGCCATCTTCTCCATATAGACGCAAGGGCCGGGGTCAAACATCGTTCCACGACTTGACAGGGCAATCACGGCGAGTGCACTCGGCATCCCGTTCGCCGCAAGGGTCGTGCCCTCGAGCGGGTCGACCGCGATGTCAACCCGAGGAGGCGAGCCGTCGCCGATCTGCTCGCCGTTGTAGAGCATCGGGGCCTCGTCCTTCTCACCCTCCCCGATCACCACAACACCGTCCATCTTGATCGAGCGGAGCATGTGGCGCATGCCATCGACCGCAGCCTGGTCAGCCGCCTCCTTGTCGCCCATCCCAACGAGGGGCGCGGCCGCGAGGGCGGCCGCCTCGGTCACGCGGACGAGCTCCAGCGCCAGGTTGCGGTCGGGCAGCTGGCGGGTGGCGGTTGGATTCAAGATCTTGCCTCGGGGCGCGGGTGAGCAGCGGCTTCGTCGCTAGAGCGACCGCCCGGCCTGGGAAGGCCGGTCGCTGGTCTCGGCCGCGGTCAACTCCGCCGCGGTGGGTTCCTCCGCGGCGGTCTCCTCCGCGGTCGGCTCCGTCGTCAGCACCCGCGGAGTTGGGGCAACGACGGTTGCGCGAGCCGGCACATCACGAGTGATGACCGTTCCAGCGCCGATCCGTGCGCCGCGCCCGATCCGCACGGTGCGTCCACGCGGTGCGATTACCACGGCGTTTGCGCCAATTTTCACGCCATCCTCGAGGATGATCTGCGCCGGGGCGTATCGCACCTCGCCGGCCCGCGGCGGGCGCCCAGCCGTGAGGGTGACGTTCTGCCAGATTTTCACACCTCGTCCGATCACGACTTTACTGCCAACGACGATGCCGTGGCTGTAGTGGCCAAGGCGCACGTCGCTGTTCACGGATACCTCTGCCGAGAGCGAGTTGTGATACAGGACGGTGTTGAATTGCTTTACACAAAAGGCCAGCACCCAGTGTCCACGCCGCTGGAGCGCGATCGACAGCAACCAGAGTTTTTCCGGGCTGAAGAACCAGACTCTCGCCAACTTGGCTCGCAGCAACGGAAGTCGATCCGGGTTCATCTAAATTCTCGGCTCCATAAAGACGGCCTCATCGGTAATGGCGTGCGGCTCCGGCTCGATCGGGGGGTGGCTCGGTCGTCCAGATCGTACCCGACGGCGTATGCGTCACGGACGCCTCGATCCTTGCCCAATGTCGCGGATCTTGCGTCACGGCGGCTCTGGAAGCTCATCGGATCTCGCTGCGACTACGATCGTGGAGTGATCGACCACCCGCCGATCGTCGAGGCCCGTATACCAGCGTCGCTGCGACCGGTGGTGGCGGACAAGCTGGCACTGGCGGCACGCGAGCGGGTGGCCGCGCGCCTGCGGCAGGGTGACGCGAGGATGTGGGCGCCGGCGGGCACCGCGGAGATCGCAGACCGCCTCGGCTGGCTGACGATCGCCGAGCGCATGCTGGGCGAAGTGGACGACCTGCGCGCGTTCGCCGATCGGGTGCGCGAAGACGGCCTGCACGACGTCGTCCTGCTCGGCATGGGCGGCTCCTCGCTTGCGCCAGAGGTGCTGCGGCGCTCCTTCGGACCGCAGCCAAACCGTCCTCGGCTGCACGTGCTGGACTCCACGGACGCCGCGACCGTTCGCGCGGTCGACGAGAGCATCGAGCCGCGGCGCACGTTGTTCGTCGTGTCCTCCAAGTCAGGGGGCACGATCGAGCCGCTGTCGCTGTTCGCCCACTTCTGGTCTGTAGCGGGCGCGGGCGAGAACTTCGTCGCGATCACCGACCCGGGATCTCCGCTGGCCGATTTGGCGCGCGAGCATGGCTTCCGACGCATCTTTGCGGGCGACCCGAACATCGGCGGGCGCTACAGCGCCCTGTCCCCCTTCGGCATCGTTCCGGCCGCGCTGATGGGGGTGGACATCCGCGCGCTGCTCAGCGGCGCCGATGAGGCCTGGTCAACGGCAGTCCGCGAGACATGGGCCGATCCCACGTCCGGAACATCCCCGGCCTCGGCGGACCCCACGCAGACCGCCGGCGTGTGGCTGGAGCGGCCTTGAGCGCGCTCGCGCGCGCCGGCCGCGACAAGCTCACGTTCGTGATCTCGAACTCGCTTCCGGGTCTCGGCCTGTGGCTCGAGCAGCTCGTCGCCGAGTCGACCGGCAAGCACGGCACGGGGATACTGCCGGTGGCCGACGAGCCGCCGGGCGAGCCGGAGGTTTACGGCGAGGACCGCGTCTTCGCCTACCTGCCCGATTTGAGTGCTCCGGATCCTGCGCTCGACGCAGCCGTTGGCGCGCTTGCCGACGCCGAGCATCCGGTCGTCACGATTCCCACACGCGGTCCCGCCGACCTCGGCCGCGTCTTCCTCGTCTCGGAGCTCGCTGTGGCGGTTGCCGGTTGGGGCCTTGAGATCAATCCGTTCGACCAGCCCAATGTCCAGCAGGCCAAGGATGCAACCAAGCGCGTGCTCGCCGACTATGAGGCCCGCCACGAGCTGGCCGAGGCCCCCGACGCCGACGCGTCGGCTCTGGAGCTGCTGCTTGGCGGTGCCGCGCCGCCGGACTACGTCGCGATCATGGGCTACGTCCAGCCGTCGGTCGCATTCGACGCCGCCGTCGAGGAGCTGCGCATCGCGATCCGCGACCGGACCAAACCGACGACGACGTTTGGCTACGGCCCCCGCTTTTTGCACTCAACCGGTCAGTTCCACAAGGGCGGGCCGAAGACGGGGCGCTTCCTGCAGCTGCTGCACGATGGAGCCACCGACGTTGAGATTCCAGGTGCCCCGTACACATTCACGACGCTCAAGAACGCCGAGGCGATCGGTGACCTGAGCACATTGCGCGAGCTTGGGCTACCCGCCGAGCGCGTACGCCTGGGCGGGGACGACGCAGCGGGCGCGCTGCGCGCATTGACCGCGAGCATTAAGGAGATCCTGTGACGCAGATCGGCTTTGTAGGGCTGGGCAAGATGGGCGGCAACATGGTCCATCGCATCCGGCGCGACTCCGAGCACGAGGTGGTGGCGTTCGACTTCGACAAGCGCGCCGTCAAGACGGCAGTGAGGAACGGCGCAGCGGGCGCAGGCTCGCTGAAGGAGCTCGTCAAGCAGCTGACGGCGCCGCGGATCGTTTGGATCATGGTGCCGGCCGGAGATCCCACACAGCAGACCGTGGACAAGCTCGCGAAGCTGCTGCAGCGAGGCGACACGATCGTGGACGGCGGCAACTCGAGATGGACCGACGACAAGCGCCGATCCAAGACGCTCAAGAGCAAGGGCATCGACTACATCGACGTCGGGGTCTCGGGAGGAGTGTGGGGCCTCGAGGTCGGCTACTGCATGATGGTCGGCGGCCCGCCGAAAGCGGTCAAGCGGCTGGCGCCGATCCTCGATGTGCTCGCGCCCGCGACGAACGAGCAGAGCCGCGCCGCGATCGGGCCGCGCGGCTGGCTGCGCTTCGGATCCTCGGGCGCCGGACACTACGTGAAGATGGTGCACAACGGCGTGGAGTACGGGCTGATGCAGGCCTACGCCGAGGGCTTCGACGTCTTTGACAAGTGCGAGTACGAGCTCGACAACGCGAAGATCGCGCACCTGTGGGGTCAGGGCTCGGTCGTGCGCTCGTGGCTGTGCGAACTAGCCGCTCGAGCATTTGAAGCCGACGGCAACAGCCTCCAGGCGATCGAGGGCTACACCGAGGACTCAGGCGAGGGTCGCTGGACGATCGCCGACGCGACCGCGCATGACGTTCCGACTCCCGTGATCACGGCTTCCCTGTACGCCCGCCTGCGCTCGCGCGGCAACGGCGACTTCGCCGATCGCGTGCTCGCGGCGCTGCGCAACCAGTTCGGCGGCCATGCCGTGAAGGCGGCCCCGCGAAAGGGCGCTCGGTGATTTCGGGGTCGAGCAGATGATGGCGACGGCCGCCACCGACCGCCCTCAGATCGCGCAGCCGAACCCGCTCGCGGCGGGTCTGGAGCGGCTCCCCGTGGCCCCGACCGCGCTGGTCATCTTCGGCGCCACCGGCGACCTGGCCCGACGCAAACTGCTGCCTGCGCTGTACAACCTCGCGCACGAGGGCGCCCTGCCGGAACACTTTCACCTCGTCGGAGTCGCCCGGCGCGAGCGAGGCCACGCCGACTATCGCTTGGACTGCGAACAAGCGATTCGCCAATTCTCCCGTCGCGAGCCCGACGAGGATGTGTTGAAGGCGATGCTCGAGCACGTCAAGTACGTGCCGGGGGTGTTCGACGACGACTCTGTGTACGGCCGGCTGGGAGAGGTTCTCGATCGCTTTGACGCGCACGCCGGCGAGCCGCTCAACCGTGCTTTCTATCTGTCCACTGCGCCCGAGTTCTTTGGCGTGATCATCGGGCACCTGGGCGGCAGCGGGCTCGCGCGCCGCGACGACGCGCAGGTGCGGGTGATCATCGAGAAGCCGTTCGGCACGACGCTCGAGGAGGCCCGCGCGCTCAACCGCCGTGTGCTGAGCGTCTTCGAGGAGTCCCAGGTCTTCCGCATCGACCATTACCTGGGCAAGGAGACGGTGCAGAACATGATGGCGTTCCGCTTCGCCAACGGCATGTTCGAGCCGCTGTGGAATCGCAACTACATCGACAGCGTTCAGATCACCGCCGCCGAGGACCTCGGCGTCGGCACTCGTGCCGGATACTACGATCATGCTGGAGCGCTGCGCGATCTGATCCAGAACCACATGCTCCAGCTGCTGTGCCACGTGGCGATGGAGCCACCGGTCAACTTCACCGCCGAAGAAGTCCGCAACGAGAAGGTCAAGGTTCTGGCGGCGATTCCCGCGCCGACGCAGCAGGAGGTCTCCGAGATGGCGGTGCGGGCCCAATACGCGCGCGGGCATGCCGGCGGCGAGGACGTGCCGGGCTACCTGGAAGAGGACGGCGTTCCCCCCGACTCCACGACCGAGACGTTCGCCGCGCTGCGCCTCGAGGTCGACAACTGGCGCTGGGCCGGTGTGCCGTTCTACCTGCGCACCGCCAAGCGTCTCGCGCGCAAGATCACCGAGATCGCGATCACGCTCAAGCCCGTGCCCCACCTCGCCTTCAGCCAGGACGGCTCGCTTGGCGTGCGACCCAACCAACTCGTGCTGACGGTGCAGCCCAACGAGGGTGTCTCGCTGCAGCTCGGGGCAAAGATTCCGGGCACGCGGATGGTGATCCGTCCGGTGAACATGGAGTTCCTGTACGGAACGGCGTTCATGTCGCAGTCGCCCGAGGCCTACGAGCGGCTGATCACCGACGCGATGCGGGGCGACGCGACGCTGTTCACCCGCAACGACGAGGTCGAGGCGCAGTGGCGCATCTGCGACCCGATCGTGCAGGCATGGGCGCGCATGCCGGGACCCCTGCCGAGCTATCAAGCCGGCTCGCAGGGTCCCGAGGAGGCAAACCTGCTGCTGCGCGAGGGCGATCGGTGGAGGGCCGTTTGACCCCTCGCGCCTCATGAGCGACGTCGTCTGGAGCGCGCAGGGCACGACGCCCGACGCGATCGAAGAGGCGCTGCGCGATCTGCTCGCGCAGCGACACGCGGAAAACCCGAGCTTCGTCTCCGCTCGTGTGCTGAACATGATCGCCTTCGTCGACCGCGAATGGAGCGGCGAGATCGCCAACCGGCTGAGCGGCGTCGGGCGCTATCACGCGTCGCGCCTGCTCATCCTCTCCTACGAGCCGCGCCGGCAGCGCCTCGACGCTCGCGCCACGATCGCAGCCGAGGAGCCGGAACCGGACGAGCTCGGGCTGCTGCACGAGACCGTGGTCGTGGAACTCGGAGAGCGCCACCTCGACGACCTGCTGACGATCGCCGACCCCCTCGTCGTGACCGACCTGCCGACGCTGCTGTGGTCGCCGCACGGGCACCCCGACGCGCTGGACGCGCTGCTCCCGCTGGCCCAGGCCGTGCTCGTGGACTCGGTCGACGAGCCCGTCTGGCGGGAGGCGATCGATCGGGCGTGCTCGTTGACCGATCGGGTGTACGTGGTTGACCTGGCCTGGCTTCGCTCGACGCCGTGGCGAGAGCGGATCGCGGCGACGTTCGACCCCCCGCGAAGGCGTCCCGAGCTGAACGCGATCACGACGATCACGGTGCGCCACCACCCCGCCTCCACCCTGGCGGCGATGCTGCTGATCGGCTGGCTGGCGGCGCGGCTGGAGTGGGAGGTTGGGCCATTGGTGAGCGATGGCCCGGCCCTGGTCGGCAAGGCCCACGCCGGCCGCCAGGACATCGCGCTGCGGCTCGAGGCCGCTCCGGAGCAACAGGTGCGTGGCCTGGAGGGCATCACGCTGGAGACCGCCTCCAACCGACGCCTGAGCCTCGACCGCGGACCGGGCGGCCTGCGCGCCAACTCCCACGATGCTCGGGGGATCGAGCGCACGTGGACGATCGTGGGCGCGTCGCGTGGCGAGAGGGGGATTCTCGGCGAGGGCATCCGCCAAGCGTTGTTGCGCGATCCCACCTACGCGCCGGCGCTGAAGGCCGCGCATGCGATGGTGCCGTGACCCGTTTGACCACCTGCGTCGACGCCGAGGCGGTCGCGCTGCGGGCCGCAACCGAGGTGGCTCGCCATCTCCAGGCGGCCGTCGCCGCGCGGGGCGTCGGCCACGTCGCGTTGAGCGGCGGGACCACGCCCGCGCGCACCTACGAACTGCTCGCGCGCGATCGCGAGCGCTGGAGCGGCGGTGAGATCTGGTTCGCCGACGAGCGTTGCGTGACGCCGGAGGACGAGCAGAGCAACTACCGGCTCGTCGCAGACACGCTGCTGCGAGGAGCCGAGATTCCGCCCCAACGGGTGCATCGGATGGAAGGAGAGGTCGGCCCCGAAGAGGGAGCGCGGCGCTACGCCGAGACGCTGCGCGAGCAGGTCGCGACGAACGGATCGCCAAATGGCCGCACCGCGTTGCCGGTGCTCGATCTGATTCTGCTCGGGATCGGCCCCGATGGGCACGTCGCCTCGCTCTTTCCCGACGCCGCCACCCTGGACGCCGGCGACGGCGCCGTGTGCCTCGGAGTACTGAACTCGCCCAAGCCGCCACCGGAGCGGATATCGCTCAGCTTGGCGGTGCTGCGCGCCGCGCGGCGCTGCCTGCTGCTGGCAACCGGGGCGAGCAAGGCCGACGCGGTCACGGCAATGCTTGCCGAGCCGAGCCGCCACGTCCCGGCGAGCCTGCTCAGGCGCGAGCGACTGACGGTGATCGTCGACGACGCGGCGGCCGGGGACCGACTGCGCCGATGAGCGGGCGCCGTGGCAACGGCGCACGGGAGGTCGTGCTCGTGCGCCACGCCGAGACTGAGTGGAGCCGCGACGGGCGTCACACCGGGCGCACGGACGTCCCGCTCACGGACCGCGGACGCATGGGCGCACGAGCCCCTGCCGCGAAGTTGAGAGGTCGGAACTTTCGGCTCGTGCTGGTGAGCCCGTCGCGCCGGGCGCGCGAAACGTGCGAGCTCTGCGGGCTGGGTGACCAGGCGCTCGCCCGCGAGGAGCTGCTCGAGTGGGACTACGGCGAGTACGAGGGCCTGACTACGCCGCAGATCGAGGCGATTCGACCCGGTTGGAGCCTGTGGCGCGACGGCTGCCCCGGTGGCGAGCGCGCTGCCGATGTTGGCGCCCGCGCGGACCGGCTGATCGCCGAGCTTCGCGCCGTCGACGGGGACGTCGCGGTCTTCTCGCACGGACACATGCTGCGGGTGCTGGGCGCGCGCTGGATCGAGCTCGCGCCCTCGCTGGGTGCGCGCCTGCGGCTGTCGACCGGCGCGATCTGTGTGCTGGGATACGAGCGCGCGACCGCGGCGCTGTCCTGCTGGAACGACGCCCGAGGGGAGCCTGGGGCCGAGGCGAGCGAGCGATAGCCAGCCGCGGCGCCGGCGAAGGCATCCGGGCCGGCGAATTCGTCGTACAGTGAGGCAGCGCCGCGAGCATGGCCTCCAACGCACTCACATCCACCCCGTTGCAGACCGATGCCGAGCAGGTGCTCGTTGCGCTGGACGAGGCGCGCGCGGCGACGATCGCGCTCGTGGCAGCGCTCGATGAGGACGCCTTGCGACGGGTGCACTCGCCGATCATGAGCCCGCTCGTGTGGGACCTCGGCCACATCGCCGCCTATGAGGACCTGTGGCTCGCTCACCGCCACGGCGGCATGGAGCTGCTGCGCCCGGAGCTGGCCGAGCTGTACGACGCGTTCGAGACGCCGCGCGCGATTCGCGGCGAGATCGAGACGCTCGGGCCGGCTGAGGCGCGCGCCTATATGGATGACGTGCGCGCCCGCGCCGTCGCGGCGATCGCGAACCGCGGCGTCGGCGATGGCGTCGTCTGCGAGATGGTCATACGCCACGAGCTACAGCACTCCGAGACGATGCGCCAAACGCTCGCGATCGCCGGGCTGCTCCCGTCCGGCGAGCCGCGACTCGGACCGATCGGGACCTCGGCGGAGTGGATCGAGATTCCCGCGGGACCGTTCGCGATGGGCGCGGGCGGCGATCGCTTCGCCTACGACAACGAGCGCCCGCGCCACAGCGTCGAGGTATCGGGGTTCGCGATCGCCGGATCGCCGGTGAGCAACGCCGAGTGGATTCGGTTCAGCGAGGGCGGCGGCTATGCGCGAGAGGAGTGGTGGTCGCAGGCGGGCTGGGCGTGGAAGCAGGAGCACGACATCAGCCAGCATCCCGCCGTGGAGGCCGGACACCCGCGAGCGCCCGTCTGTCACGTCTCCTGGTTCGAGGCCGACGCGTTCGCCCGGGCTCACGGCGCGCGCCTGCCCAGCGAGGCCGAGTGGGAGAAGGCGGCGACGTGGGGCGGGGCGGGGAGCGGCCACGAGGGCCCGGCGATCGCTACCCGCGGCGTCCTCGACGCGGTCGGCCAGGTTTGGGAATGGACGCAGAGCCCGTTCCGCGGCTACCCGGGCTTCGTGGCGCACCCGTACCGCGAGTACTCCGAGGTGTTCTTCGGCGAGCGGTACCGCGTGCTCAGGGGCAGCTCCTGGGCGACCGCCCCGCGCGTCGCCAGCCGGACCTTCCGCAATTGGGACCTGCCCCAGCGCCGGCAGATCTTCGCCGGGCTGCGCCTGGCGAGGGACTCAGCGTGATCGCCGCACCGCCGCCCGCCGTGCGTCGCGGTGAAACAACGAACGCGCGCGGGGCGATCGCGATCTGCGCTAGCGTGCGGGCGAGCGCGAACGCCTGATGGAGCCGCTAACGCCACCGGAACCCGTCAGCGAGACGGCAATCCGCATCGACTCGCATCTGGAGAGCGAGCAGGAACGTTCCTTGGCGGATGACGTCCTCGACGGCCTCACCCGGCCCTTCAAGGAACTGCCTCCCAAGCACTTCTACGACGCCCGCGGCGCCGAACTGTTCGACCGCATCTGCGAGCTGCCCGAGTACTACCCTACGCGGGCCGAGCGCGCGATCCTAAAGGAAAGCGCCGGCGAGCTGGCAGCGCTGACGAACGCCGCCGAGCTCGTCGAGCTCGGCTCCGGCACCGCCGCCAAGACGCGCGTGCTGCTCGATGCGCTGTACGCCGCCGGCACGCTTGTTCGCTACATCCCGGTAGACGTAACGGAGAGCATGGTGCGTGACTGCGCGGAGGAGCTGACCGACGAGTATCCGGGCCTGCAGGTACACGGAGTGATCGGTGACTTCGAGCGTCACCTCGACCGAGTCCCGTCGGCCGTCGGGCCACGGATCGTGGCGTTCCTCGGCGGGACGATCGGAAACTTCCCTCCCGGCAGCCGCCGGCGAGTCCTGCGCGAGATCACGCGCCTGCTCGGCCCGCACGATCATCTGCTGATGGGTACGGACCTCGTGAAGGACGCCGACGTTCTCGAGGCGGCCTACGACGACGCGGAGGGCGTCACGGCCGAGTTCAATCGCAACGTCCTGCATGTACTCAACCGCGAGCTCGGGGCGGCCTTTGACCCGGACGACTTCGATCATGTCGCGCTGTTCGATCGCGAGCACGAGTGGATCGAGATGCGCTTGCGCGCCCGGCGAGAGCACACGACGCTCGTGCGGACCCTGGACTTGCCCGTTCATTTCGACGCCGGCGAGGAGATGCGCACGGAGATCAGCGCCAAGTTCACGCCCGCGCGGTTGGAAGGCGACCTGTCCGCCGCGGGACTCGAGCTCGTTCGCTGGCTCACCGACCCGGACGAGCTGTTCGCGCTGACGCTGTCCAGGCGCAGACCAAGCTCGCTCAGCTGACGATAGGCTCCCGCGCGATGAAGATCGATGGAAGCGGGGCCATCGTCGCGGGCGGAGCGTCCGGTCTCGGCGAGGCGACCGTCCGCGCCCTGCATGCTCAGGGCGCGGTCGTGACCGTCGCAGACGTCAACGCCGAGAAGGGCGCCGCGCTGGCGGCGGAGCTCGGGCTGGAGTTCGTCTCCTGCGACGTGCGCGAGGAGGATCAGGTGCAGGCGGCGGTGGAGAAGGCAGCCGCGGCCGACGGCGGCCTGCGCATCGCGGTCTGCTGCGCCGGCACCGGCTGGGCGCAGAAGGTCGCCGGCTCCAAGGGCCCGCACCCGCTGCTGCCCTTCGAGACGATCATCTCGATCAACCTGATCGGCACGTTCAACGTCCTGCGCTTCGCCGGCTTCGCGATGGTCGCCAACGAGCCGCTGCACGACGGCGAACGCGGCGTGTGCGTGAACACCGCCTCGATCGCCGCATACGACGGACAGGTCGGCCAGATCGCGTACTCCGCGTCGAAGGGCGGCGTCGTCGCGATCACGCTCCCGGCGGCGCGCGACCTTGCCCAGTACGGGATCCGCGTCAACACGATCGCTCCCGGCCTGTTTGACACGCCGCTGCTCGCCGCCCTGCCCGAGGAGGCGCGCCAGAAGCTCGGTGCGGGCGTACCGTTCCCTCAGCGCCTGGGCGCGCCGGCCGAGTACGCGCAACTCGCCTGCCACGTGATCGAGAACCGGATGCTCAACGGCGAGACGATCAGGCTCGACGGCGCTTTGAGGATGCCGCCGCGTTGATCTCAGGGACGGCATCTACTCCACTGCCGGGGACGACGATGCGTTAGCCTCGAGATCGTTATGCAAACCGAGAAGGACAAACTCGACTTCATCATCATCGGTGCGCAGAAGGCTGGCACTACATCGCTCTTCCAGCACCTTAGGCACCATCCAGAGATCGCGTTACCTGCCGCTAAGGAGGTGCCGTATTTCAGCGACGACAGGCTGTATGCGCGTGGCTGGACGTCCTATATCGGAAAGCTCGCCCACCAGGAGACGTTTGCCGATCCCGGACGCAAGTGGGGCACAGTGACACCTCAATACATGTTAGGCGGGGTCAACCGGCCGAACCGTGACCTCACGGCAGGAAACGGCGACGAGCGCACGGTGCCGTTACGGATAAACAAATGCCTACCGGGTATACGCATGATTGCGATCCTGCGCGATCCTGTCGAGCGCGCGCTTTCACATCATCGTATGCTTGTGATGAGGGGCGACGAGCGGCGATCCTTTGATGATGCGATCAGTGAACTGTTTCAGCCAGGTGCGCTCGAACGGTCGCGTAGGCGCCTGCGGGAGACAACGGCGTACATCACATGGGGCGAGTATGGACGAATCCTGGCCGGTTACTTCGACGTCTTCCCGCGCGAACAGATCCTTGTCGTCTTTACCGAGGAACTGGAGCGCGCGCCGGCAGAACTTCTGAGCCGCATCCACGAGTTCATAGGTGTAAGCGCCGACTTCGAACCGGATAATCTCGGGAAGAAGTTCCGGGAGGGCGCGATCGAGCGCGGATTTTCCTGGACGAGCCCATCGTCGTGGATGAGTCCCACCTCTCCGCTGAGCCCCCAAGGAGTGGGGCGTGCTCTTAGCCGTAACCGGGCCGCCCGAGCGCTTTGGCACATCATTCCCGAGGACGGACAGCGGCACTTGGGAGACCCTTACCTACGCGTCGCCCGCCGGGCTGCGCGCAGGAACCGGCGCAGCCCTCCGAATGAGGTCAGGACGAATGCCGAGCCAAGTCCCGAGACGCTGATGCGACTGCGGGAGCATTTTGCCGAGGATTCGGACCGGCTTGCCGGTCTGCTCGGGGTGAGCGCGCCGTGGCAGGCGTCACGTGACCCGCGGTGAGGTTCAGCTAAGCCGCTCGACCAGCATCGCCATGCCCATCCCGCCCGCGGCGCACATCGACTCGATTCCGTAGGTCGCATCGAGCGTGTCGAGGTCGTTGAGCAGGGTCGTCATGATGCGCGCACCGGTCATGCCGAACGGGTGTCCCAGCGCGATCGCCCCGCCAAACGGATTCAGCTTCTCGTCGTCGATCTCGAGCTCCTCCTTGCACGGGACGATCTGAGCCGCGAACGCCTCGTTGATCTCGACCACGTCGATATCGCTGATCGTCATGCCGGTGTTCTTCAACAGTTTCTGGATCGCCGGGATCGGGCCGAGACCCATGATCTCCGGACGGATCCCGGCGACTGTCGAAGCCACGATGCGCGCACGCGGCTTGAAGCCCAGCTCGCTCGCCTTCTGATCGCTCATCACGAGCAGGGCTGCAGCGCCGTCGTTGAGCGGGCAGGCGTTGCCCGCGGTCACCGTGCCGCCCTCCTTGAACACCGGCGGGAGCGCGGCGAGCTTCTCCATCGTCGTCCCCGGTCGCGGGCCGTCATCCCTGGTGACGGTCGTCTCTGGAAGCTCGACCTCGTTGCCCTCCTTATCGGTCTCGGTGTGAGCCGGCACCGTCACGGCGACAATCTCGCTGTCGAAATGGCCCGACTCGACGGCCGCGACGGCGCGGGTCTGGGAGATCAGCGCCCACTCGTCCTGCGCCTCGCGGCTGACGCTGCAGCGCTCGGCCACGTTCTCCGCCGTCATGCCCATCGGGATGTACACGTCGTAAGGGGCGCCCTCGGAACCGTCGACCTTGTGGTTGAACTCGACCCCGCTCCCTCTTCCAACTCGACTGACGGCCTCAACACCAGCGGCGATGTAAGTGTCGCCCTCGCCGTTCCTGATCGCGTGGAAGGCCATCCGCGTCGTCTGCAGCGATGACGCGCAGAAGCGATTGACCGTGCACGCCGGCACGTGGTGATCGATGCCGGCAAGCAGGCCGGCGACGCGGCCGATGTTGTAGCCGGACTCGCCCTCTCCGTAGCCGCAGCCCATCATCAGGTCGCCGATCGACTTCTGGTCGAGCTGCGGATTGCGCTCGATCAGGGCCTTCAGCGGGATTGCGGCGAGGTCATCGGCACGAACCGATCTGAGCGACCCCTTGACGGCTCGCCCGATTGGCGTGCGGATGGCATCGACGATCACTGCTTCGGGCATTGGCGTACTACTCCTTGGTTGAGGCTGGGAGCGCGAATCCTACGCATAGGCTCGATCCGGCTCAATCCGAAACGGCGGCGGCCACTCTCAGTCTAAGCCGTCATAGCCCCACAGCGTCACCAGGTCACGATCCAGATAGTCACTCAACGCGACGACCTCCGGCTTGAACCGGCGCCGTAGCTCGAGCATAAGCTTCTCATCGGGTGGTGGAGGAACGGAGTAGACCACGCGGCGCCAGATGTGCTCGACCGCGTGACCGCGCAGCGCTCTGGGGGTGAGCGCGTAGAGTGTTCGCGAGACGGGGCCTGCCGCGGCCGGGTTGTGACGGGCTCTTTTCAGTGCGCGCGTCACGTGGTGAAGGGGCATGAAGCGGACGGCCCTCCGCTTGCCGGTCTTGACCTCGATCGGGTCGACTGGAAGGGACTCGTCGAGCTCGAGGAAACGCAACACCATTCGGACGATCGCCTCGTTGTCACGACGAAAGTCGTCATAGATGATCGGCAACACGTGCCCCGGTGGAAACAGGGCGCTGTAATTGCGCAGCTGCTCGACATATCGCACGTGGTCCGAATAAAGGAGCCGGTCGGGCGCCTGACAGCGACGCGGGATCTGCTTTCCTTCGCGCCTGGGCTCCTCGAGTGCCATCGCCTTGCGCAGATCCGCCTCGCTCTCGGTCGCGCTTCCCACGTTTTCAAAATGGTAGGAGCGCAGGAAGCTGGTCGGCTCCCGCAGAATGGCGATTATGCGTGCAGCGGGTTGCGCATCGGCGATCCGGCGCGCGGCAGCAGGAGACCTGATGTATTGAGGTGACGCCTCGCCCACGCGCTGGTCGGGGTTGGCGGCAGCGAACAACGCGAGGTATTCGTCGAGGGTTTGCGGATAGAACCCCTTTGACTTTGGTGCCCGTGAGCGCGGCTCGTGCATGAAGAATCGCGGCTCCTTGAGGTCGGGCATGAATATCTGCGGGTGACTCTTCAGCATCCGGTAGAGGGCGGTCGTGCCGCACTGTTCGTGTCCGATGATGAAGAAGTCGGGTACGCTGCGGCCGTCTGGAGCACGCGTCACTGCGGAAGGCGCTCCCCGCGCCTCCGCGGCGACCACCGAGCCGGCTGCTACGTCCTCGGGGATCGGTGACTCGGCAGACACCGTCATACCTCCCGAGTGTAACCAGTCCTCGTAGCCGCTCGAGCCGGCGACTACAGGTCGAGACGACTCACGCCCAGCTCGTCGAACCCGACGTGGTGCGCGAGCTCGTGGCGCACCGTGCGGGTGACCTGGTCACGCAGCAGCTCGCCGTCGTGTCCGTAGTCGCGTCGAAGGGTGTCGCGAAAGATCACGATTCGATCGTGGGTGTTGTCGCGCGTGGCGCCGTCGCCCTGGTAGAGCCCGTAGGCGCCTCGCTGGCGACCGCCGTCGGAGATCACGACCGCCACATGCGAGAGCGCGTTGCGCAACAGGTCGGGCAGGTCGTCCAGGGCGTCACGCACGAGCTCCTCGAAGTCGCCGTCGTCGAGCGGATCGAGCTCCAAGAACTCGCTTTCCTCGGGATCCACGGCCAGACCGTCGCGGGCCAGCGCCTCGGAATGGCGCACGATCTCCTCGAACTCGCTCTCGGACTCGGGGTCGCGCCAGCCGGCGAGGCGAACCGCCACGAACGCCGCAGCGCCCATCAGGGCCGCCGCCACGATCACGCCGAGGGCGACGTCCTCGAGCGCCCTCACGGCGCCAATCGTGCTGAAGCCCTGTCCGACAACGATCGTCACGAGTCCCACCGAGAGCGCGATCAACGCCGCCGTGCCCACCCGCCGCAGATGGCCGGAGGCACTTGTCGGCTGCCTCGAGGAACGCATTCGGCGCCTACGTGAGCGTGCGGCCGATCACCAGCCGCTGGATCTCGTTGGTGCCCTCGTAGATCTGGGTGATCTTCGCGTCTCGCATCATGCGCTCCACCGGGTACTCCTTAACGTAACCGTAGCCGCCCAGCACCTGAACTGCCTCGATGGTCACCGCCATCGCGGCATCCGAGCAGAAGACCTTTGCCATCGAGGAGTACTTCCCGCGATCGGGCTCGCCCCGGTCGGCCATCGCGCAGGCCTTGTACAGCAGCTCGCGGGCGGCGGCCGTGCGGGTCTCCATGTCCGCCAGCTTGAACTGGATCGCCTGAAATTCGTTGATCGCCTTGCCGAACTGCCGCCGCTCGCGGGCGTAGGCGACGGCGTAATCGGTGGCTCCCTGAGCGATTCCCACGGCCTGCGCAGCCGCGCCAAGACGGGTACGCTCGAGCGTGCCGAGCGCGACCGACAGGCCCTTGCCAACCTCACCGATGACGTTTGCTTCGGGAACCCGGACCTCATCAAATATCGGCTGGCCGGTTGGCGAGGCGCGGATGCCAAGCTTGTGCTCGAGCTTGCCGACGCTGAATCCCGGCCGGTCGGCCTCGACCACGAATGCCGTCATCCGCCTGCTCTCGCGGTCGCTTACCGCGAAGCAGATGTAGAAGTCGGCAACGCCGAGGTTGGAGATCCAGTTCTTGGCGCCGTTGATGACCCACTCATCGCCGTCCTGGACCGCCGTCGTCTTCATACCGGCGGGATCTGAGCCGGCCTCGGGCTCGGACAGCGCGAACGCGGGCGACCACTCCCCGGTCGCACACCGCGGTAGGAAGCGCTCCTTCAGCTCCTCCGAGCCGAAAAGCTGAATCGGCAGGGTGCCCAGCTCCTGGACCATCAGGATCAGGGCGCACGCGGCGTCGACCTTGGCGATCTCCTCGACCGCCATGTTCAGCATCAGCGTGCCCGTCCCAGTGCCGCCGTACTCGGTTGGAAACGGCAGCCCGAGGATGTCCTGCTCGGCGAGCAGGTTGCGCACGTCCCATGGGTATTCGGCGCGCTCGTCGATCTCACTCGAGCGCGGTGCGATCCTCTCCCTTGCGATCTGCCCGATCGTGGCGCAGAAGTCGAGGTGCTCCTGAGGGATCGCGTAGACGTCGCTCACCGCCTGCATGATCTGATCCTAGTGATGAGAAGAACCTGCCGCGGCACCGGTCGAATGTTCGCGACGGTCCGCGTCCAAGGGTTGCAAGCCGACGGAACAGCTGAGGGTCGTGGACCCGACGGACGGCTCGTTGCTCACCGCTAGGCTGAATCTCATCATGAGCGTCGGCGATCAGGATTCTCAGATCGAGCTGGATCCCGAGCGCGTGGCGGGATGGCTCGATGCGGAGCCGAGCCTGCAGATGATCGACGTGCGCGAGCCCTACGAGCGCGAGGCCGGTTATATCGAGGGCACCGGGCACATCGCGCTGGTCGAGCTGTCGGGAGCGGCGGCAACGCTCGAGCGCGGGCGACCGGTCGTCTTCTACTGCCGCGTCGGCTCTCGCTCGATGATGGCCGCCCAGGCGTTTCGTGCGTCGGGGTTTGAGGCATATTCCATGCAGGGGGGGCTGGTGCGATGGGCCCAGGAGGGCAGGCCGCTGTCCCCCGAAGGCGGGTACGTTGCCGATCACTAGCGTCTGACGATGAGAGGAGACCAAATGGAGGCTTCCACCGAATACTCCGGAGTCAGGAGGGGCGATGGCTACGCGGTCGGGCATCTCGACGACCTCGGCGATGGGCCGGGATTTCGCAAGGTCCGCAGGGGCCTGGACGTGACGGCGTTCGGCGTCAACGCGATCATCATGCCGCCCGGCTATGAATCGGGATTTCACGTTCACGAGACCCAGGAGGAGCTCTACTTCGTCCACCGTGGCACGATCGAGATGGAGTTCGGCGACGGTTCTGTCGAGCGCCTCGAGGAGGGCGCATTCGCGCGCGTCGACGCCGCCACCGCGCGGAAGATCCGCAACGTCGGCGAGGCAGACGCGATCTACGTTTGCGCCGGCGGCAAGGACGGCTACGTCGGGCGAGACGCGCACGTACCCGATGGCGAAGACCGGGTGGGCCCAATCGGCGGCTCAGGTGGCAAACGCTGACAAAGGATCGCCGAGGCGGGTGCGCATAACGGCCGACCTCGCGATACCGCTCGCTGAGATCACCATACGCGCAAGCCGCTCCTCGGGTCCTGGGGGCCAGCACGCCAACGTCACGGCCTCGCGCGTGGAAGCGAGCTTCGACGTGCTCAGCTCGCCGTCGCTGAGCGAGTCTCAGCGCGAGCGCGTGCTGGCTCGCGTCGGGCCGCGGCTGGTGGCGATCGCCCAGGACGAGCGCTCACAGGCACGCAACCGCGAGCTCGCGCTGACTCGGCTGAGCGAGCGCCTCGCGCGAGCGCTCGCCGTCCCCAAGCGCCGCCGCGCGACGCGTCCCACCGCTGCCTCGCGCGAGCGGCGCCTGGCGGCAAAGCGTCGGCGGACCGAACGCAAGCGCGAGCGTCGCCCGCCCGAGGAGCCGTAGGCCGGTTCCCGGATGCTTGCCAGGAGAGCGGCGTGCGCGGCTCGGCGAGCGTCGCTACCAGCGCCCGCGCCGTGCGAGCATGCCGAGGACCCTCAGTCGCTGCTGTGCACGCCACACGGCGGAACGATCGCGCTCGAGTGTCATTGCGAGCGACTCGGGCGGGCCGCGCTGTTCGTCGGAGCGGGGGTCTGTCGAGCCCCGGGGTCGCGCCAGGAGGGTGATGCTGGGAATGAGTCCTCCGTACTTTTGGATTTGCGCGCCCACCGATACGTCGACGACGCCGTAGCCCCAGCCGGAGGCCATGCGGGCGAGTGAGTCGCTCGTGAAGAAGTTGAGATGCTCGGAATGTCCGACCAGCACGGGTTCGCCGGGATCGAGTATGAAGTTCATCGCCAGCAGGTCGTAAGGAACCTCGACCACCAGCAGACCGTCCTCGCCGATCGTCTCGAGAGCGGTGCGAGCCATCCGCCGCGGCGAGCGCAGGTGCTCGAAAGTCTGTGTGCTCAGCACGACGTCCGGCACGATCCCCTCTGCCTTCAGAGCCTCCAGGCTCGGCCGTGCCTCGACGCGAGCGTCCGCCGTGACCCGGGCGTCGAGTCCCGGCTCGATCGCGATCCCTCGTACACCTGAGTCCAGGAAGGGCACCAAGCTGGCTCCGTCGCTCGCGCCAACGTCCACCACGACCTTCGCGTGCGGTCGGTGGCGCCGAATCAGGCGAGCGAGGCGGGCGAACCGAGCGCGCTCCCGCCGCGCGTATCGCGGGTTAGTATCGCTGTCGCCCGGCAGAATGCGCGGCTCGTTGGCCGGGCAAGTGACGGCGTAGTAGAAAGCCAGGGTGTCCGCGGAGAAACGTGGCGAGAGGAACACGAGCCCGCACGAGCCGCACAGCTCGAACGCCACTTCGTCGCCACGCTCCAGCAGGCCACGCTCGCAGGCGGAATCGCCCTCCGCCGTGATGTGGCGTCGAAGGGTCGTCCACGAGCCCCCGCCGCAGCCAGGGCATTCGGTCGGCTCCTCGAGCGCGCGGCGGACCGGGAGTCTCTCGACCGGCTGGATCACGGCAAGAGCGTAGCGAGCGTAGGCTCGCTGCTAGGCTTCCCGCGCATCATGCGGTCGGAGGAGTTGAGAAAGGCGCTGCCCGTGCCGGTAAAGCGTCAGTTGCGGCGAGCCCTCGGTCGCGCACGTACCGTCAAGGCGGCGGTGCGGCCAACCCCATTGCCTCCCGCCGCCTTGGATTGTGTTTTTGCTCGCAACGAATACGGGGCCTACTGCGTGCCCCGCTCGAGCCGTCACCGGCCCGCCGCAAAAACCGTCTTGCGCTGTCGGGTCTGGGAGCCCGACACGCTCATCCTGATGCGCGGCATCCCCGGCGACGTCGTGCACGCCGGGACGTTCTTCGGAGACTTCCTTCCCGCCCTCGCGTCCTCGCGGGACGGGATCGTATGGGCGTTCGAGCCGAACCTCGAAAGCTACCGCTGCGCACACATCACCGCAGACCTGAACGCACTGGAGAACGTTACGCTGGCGCACGCCGCGCTGGGCGACGTACCCGGTGAGGCATCGCTCGTGACCAGCAACCGGAACGGCCGCCCGTCCGGCGGCGGGAGCCGCCTGATATCTGGCGCTCCCGACGGGCGCGGCCACGAAACGGTACCGGTCGTGACCGTCGATGAAGCAGTCCCTCCGGACCGGCGGGTCGGCGTTCTGCAGCTCGACGTCGAGGGCTCCGAGCAGCGGGCTCTCTTAGGCGCGATGCGCACCATCAAGCGATGCCGACCGCTTCTGATCCTCGAGACGCTCCCGGCCCAGGAATGGATCGAGGAACATCTGCCGGATTATGGGGCCGCGACCGACCTGCCTTTCGGCAACAAGGTGCTCAAGGCACGCTAGCCGCGCTCCTCGCTGACGCGACGAGGGAGGATCGTCCGCGAGCTCGTGGCAGCCGGCGCACTCAGCCGGCAGGCCAACCTGCGGTCGATCTCAGTTCAGCAGCTCCTTCACATACCGCTGGTGCAGCCGGCCGAGTGATGTTTTCTCGGGGTGAAAGCCGATCGCGTTCCACAGCAGCCCCGACGCGGGCGCCCAGGCGATGATCAGATAGACCCCCAGCGCGAGCGCCGCGGCACGAAGCCGGCGCGAGCTCGAGAGCGCCGCGAGCGGAAGCACCCACAGCACGTACCACGGCAGGACCCAGCTGAGCGTGACGAGCAGAGCGACGCTCGCCCAGCCGCACGCCGTGACCGAATCACGTCGGCGCCACGCCTGAATGCAGGCGAGGAGCACCGCGATCCCCAGCGCGGCGGAGAGGACGAGATGCAGGGATTCGGTCTCGCCCCCGCTCCCGAGCGACAAGCCGATCAGGTTGGGCACGCTCACGTTCGTTACCAGCCGGCTCTGCGTGCTCAGGTCGGGGACATGCAGGCCAAATGCGATCAGGCTCCCAGCGCCGAGGAGAACTCCGGCAGCCGCCATCCCCAGCACCACCTGCGCCAGCCGCCGGCGCGAACGGAGCAGCCCCGCGAGCACCACCGGGATCAGAACGCCCCCGGATGCCTTGATTGCCGCAGCCGTCACGAACGCGGCACCCGCCCCGAGATCTGCCGGCGACAGCGCAGCCAGCCACGCCCCGCCGCGGGCGGTGCGGGGCTCTGCCGGCGCGCTCGGTGGCGCGTCGGCGAGCCGCTCGCTCTCGCGACCGCGTGCGAGCAGCAGCAGATAGAAGCCGAGCAGGATGAAGAAGACCATCAAGAAGTCGTTGTGGTCACCCCCGAGCCCCCACACCAGCACGATCGGGTTGAGCCCCACCAGGACGATCGCCGCGACCGGGTCGCGTCCCAGCAGGCGGGCGCACTTCCAGACGAGAAACAGGCTCCCCAGGCTCGCCACGGCGAGAACGCCCTTGAGCACCCAGAACGACACGCCCACGCCGAGCGGCACGACGACGAACGTCAGCAGCGTGAACAGCGGGCCGTACGGGCTGAGCAGCTGGTGCCAGTTGCTGAGGTCGTAGCTCGGGTCGTTGTGCGGCTCGAGAATCGGGATCGTCGTATACGGGTTCAGGTGGTGCACGACCTCCATGCGGCCGTAGTTGATGTAGTTGAAGACATCCGTCAACGCCAACGGCGGCGCCAGCAGGTAGATCGCGTGCACGGCCACAACGACGCCGATAGCCCAGCGGGCGCGCATCCGCGGCACGTAGACGAGCGCCAGCAGGTAGCCCGCGTACATGAGCACGATCGCACCGGTGAACATGTACTTGAGCGTGTTCGTGCCGCGCGGCAGACCCGGCCAGAGCCCGCCGAGCGGGCCGGCCATCCAATGCGGATAGAAACTCGAGTGCGTGGTCGGCGCGAGGATGCTCGGCCGGTTGGCCGCCATCAGCACGACAAGCGCGCTGCAGGCGACGATCGCAATCAGCGCGAGCGCCCCGATCCGTTGCGCGACGGTCGTGCCCGCGAGTGCGCGGACGCCGCCGCCCCAGAGCCTACGCCCGCTTCCGGCCCTCAGGGCGTCGAGCGGCGTGTCCCGCAGCGGAAGTGTTCTCGCGTCGCCCGACATGCGTGAAGGCCCGCCGAAGCGAGCCCTCAAAGAGTAGACCTATGTGCTGCTCTCAGATCGCTTGGACGTTGACGGCCTTGGGGCCCTTGTCGCCCTGCTCCGGGTCGTAGGACACCTTCGCGCCCTCCTGCAGCGAGCGATAGCCCTCGCCGTTGATTCCCGTGTGATGTACAAACAGGTCCTTGTCGCCGTCATCGGGGGTTATGAATCCGAACCCCTTGTCGTCGCTGAACCACTTTACGGTGCCAGTAGGCATATGTGGGAACTCCTCCACGGTATGTGCGTGCTGCACGCGGAGGATGCTGCTCAGAGCTTCGACCTGCGAGCGCTTGCACTACTTTCGCCGGTCTATGTGCCGGCCAGACAGCACGACCGTAGCAGGTCGTCGCGGGCAGATGTTGTCGAGACGTTGAAGGCTGGACGATCGGACCCCTGCCGGTCGCGGCCCGCGACGGGCTAGGGTGCAGTCGATGGGCGCGACAGGCGAGGCGAAAGCGGAGCCCGGCGAGGACAGGCCGGTCACGCTGAGGCGCCTGCTCCCCCCCGCGGGTCCGGCGACGGTGCAGGAGATAGTCGAGAGCCTCGGACTGCTCGACCGCGACGCGGGTCCGGCCCGCCGACCGTACGTGGTTGTGAACATGATCAGCACCGTGGACGGTCGCGCGACGATCGATGGACGCTCGGGACCAATCGGCAGCCGAGCCGACCGAGCGCTCTTCCGGGGGCTGCGCACCGTCGTGGACGCGGTCATCGTCGGCGCGGGGACAGTGCGCGCGGAGCGCTACGGCCAGATCATCCGTGAGGAGTCCCACAGGCGCCTGCGGCGTGAGCGCGGACTGAGCGAGGAACCGCTCGCCTTCATCGTCTCCGGCCGTCTGTCGCTGTCCGCGGATATTCCCCTGCTCGCGGCCGCCGGGAGCAGGGTGGCGATCGTCACCGCCTCGGCGGCGAGCCTGTCCGAGTGCCCCGCCCGGGTCGAGTACGTGCGCGCCGAGCGCAACGGGTCGCTCGATCTGCCCGCTGCACTAGCCGAGTTGCGTGAGCGATTTGCGGTGCGCACGCTGCTGTGCGAGGGCGGACCCCACCTGAACGCGCACCTGCTCGCCGCCGGGGTCGTGGACGAGCTGTTTATCACGCTTTCGCCCAAGCTCGCCGGAGGCGAAGAGACGAGCGGCGAGGGTCTGCGCATCGTTGCCGGGCCGGAGCTCGAGACGAACATCGAGCTTGAGTTGCTCGGGGCGCTCGAGAGCGAATCCGCGGTGTTCTTGCGCTACGGAGTGTGCGCCTCGGCGCCCGAGCGCGTCTCCCGGGAGACGATCTCCAAGAGCTCGCTGGCCAGGTGACGTCCCTCCGCCGCCACGCGCGGCGTCGCGGCGATGCGCACCACGACCTCGTCGCCGTCGAGCTCCTCCAGGGTTATCCGAGGGGCGTCCCGCAGGGGCGTCGCCAGGGCCTTCTCGAGCAGCTCCTGCAGGTCGCTGGGCGTCATCCCCGGGCGCAGCCGCGCACGCAGGTTCACCGCCTCGGGCTCGCGCAGCGGCAGCACCGCCACGTTGAGGACGACGCTGTTGGGCACCATTATCGAATCCTCGCCTTTGGCGAACGTCGTGTACAGGAGTCCCAACGAGCTGACGGTGCCCTCGACCTGTCCGGCCAGCGGACCGCCTTGCAGGCGCACCCGATCGCCGACCCGGAACGGGCGGGCGCTGAGCAGAACGGTGCCCGCGATCACGTTGCCGAGCGTCTGCTGCGCGGCGAGACCGAGGATCACGGCCGTGAACGCGCCACCGAGAGCGAGCGTCCGAGCTTCGATACCGGCCACGCGCAACGCGACCACCAGCGCCAGCAGGATCGTCAGGAGGCGAATCAAGAAGCCCACCGTCCCCGCCGTCGCCGGTTCCAGGCGCCGAAACAGCGGCGGTCCGAGCGCGCGACCGGCGTCGCGCGCGATCGCCCAGCCGAGCGCGACCAGCACGATCACGGTCGCGATGCGGATCGGCGTATCGAGCGCCTGTTCCAGGTACTTGTATGCCGGGTGGCCGTGCGGGCCAGGCTTGGCGGCCACCGGGGTGCCAACCAGGCTCACGCGATTTTCGTAGAGGACCACCACGCCGACGAACAGCGGCACGAGCAGGAGCGCCTCCAGCCGGGCGCGCTTGACCACGCGGGGGCTGATCTGGCGCAGCAGGCCGACTTCCCGCCATGCCTGGCTGCGAGTCTCGAACATCTTCGGTGGCGTTTTCGGAGCGGTCATGGCTGCTTCATGATGGCGACAGGAAGCTTGCAATGGCTGCTTGGGCGCGATCGTGCTCTACCATCATGCGGCCATGAACGCCAATCTGCGGAGACTGATCGTGCCGGCCGTGCTCCTCGGCATCGTCCTGGTCGTCGTGGCCATTGTCTACTTCGTCCAGCCCGAGCACTCGCTCCCCTCGTTCTTCCCTGGCCACGCCTCGGCGAGCAGCGCTGAAGCGAACCACCACCACACCAAGCACGGGATTGCGGCACTGGTCGTCGCGCTCGCGCTCTTCGCCTTCGCCTGGTTCCAGACCGGGCCAAGGACCGGGTCCGCCGGCTCCCACGCGTAGGTCGACCGCGGCGCAGAGCGGCGCAGAGGCGGTCCTCTCGGCGGGACGGCGCTCTAGCCTCCGAGGGCAAACACGAGCGTGCAGATCACGCCAAAGCCGACGCAGTAGATCCCGAACGGAGTCAGGCGATTGGTCTCGAAGAAGCGCAGCAGGAACTTGACTGCGAAGAACGTGGTGACCGCAGCGCACAGGCCGGCGAGGAATGCCGGACCGCGCACGCCGTTGCCCTGCGAGCCAAGCAGTTCCGGGAGCTTGAGCGCCGCCGCCGCGAAGATCACCGGGGTGGCAAGCAGGAAGCCGAAGCGCGCCGCGTCCTCGTTCGACAGCCCGACAAGCAGTCCGCCACCCATCGTGAAGCCCGACCGCGAGATCCCCGGCACGAGCGCCGCCGCCTGCGAGGTCCCGACGGCGATCGCCTGGCGCCAGCTGAGTCTTGCGAGGCGCGCGTCGACGTCACCTTCATAGTCCCCTGGCCTGGGAGGACGCCGGCGTAGTCGCTCGAACGCGAGCAGCGCGATCCCGTTGACGATCAGGAATGCCGCGGCCGTCTGCGGGGAGGCGAACAGTTTGCGCAGCGGTTCCTGCAGCAGCAGGCCGATAACGCCGACCGGGATCGTGCCGGCGACGAGCAGCCATCCAAGGCGCGCGTCCGTATCGTCGGGGCGGATCTCTCGCATCTGCAGCGAGCGCCACAGACCCTTGACGATCCTCACCCAGTCCTTCAGGAAGAACAGCAGCAGCACGATCGCCGTGGCCAGGTGCGTGGCGATGAGGAACGTCAGGAAGAACTTGTCGTTCTGATGGATATGCCAGCCGGCCAGGCGCGGCAGCACGACGCCGTGACCAAGACTCGAGATCGGGAACGGCTCCGCAATTCCCTGGGTTAGTCCCAGGATCACGGCTTGGAGGTAGGAGATTGGGTGCATCCGCGCGACAGCTTATGGATCGCCGCGGACCCACGATCTGGAAGAACGGGCACGCTAGCGCGCGCACCGCGCAGGGTTACCCGGGCTGGAGAGCGAGGTCTCCGGGCGTCTGAGCATGGCGCGGCAAGGGATTCTCCGGGCTGATGCCCCCGTCCTCGCCCTGGTGCACGGGCGGTCGGCTCACAGGCTCGGATCGAGTGGCGCCTACGCATCGATCCGCGGCAGCGTGGCGGACGATGACAAACCGCTCAATCGGCTCGCCGGCCGGCTCCGCGAGCGGGTCGCCGTGCTCCTGAACGTCGCCCCGGCGCGCGGCCCAGCATAACGCGGTGACGAGCCAAAGGCTGAGAATCCAGGCGGCGACTGCGAATAGGACGATCATGTGTGCTCCGTTGTCGTGGTCCGGGCTCGATCTCTATCCTCACTAACTCTATCAGCTTTATCCGCACACCGCTGGGCGGCTGCGGTAAGATCCACGGGCGGCGTCGGTGCGGCCTGAAAGCAGGCTCAGCGCGACAAGGACGGCGATGAGGCCACACCGCATCGATCTGGAGCAGTTGGTGTTTAACGGCTACCACTCGGCGGCGGCGGAGGTCCGACGGCGTGAAAAGGCAGGACGAGCGAGGAAGGACTCGGACATGAGCACAGCGACAATCGGGCGCAAGATCCTCTTGATTACGCCGATGCTTGCGAGCGCCGCACTCGCGTTGCCGCTCATGTCACAGGCCGCAAGCGGCACCCCGAAGCCCGGGCCGCCGCTCGTCACCAGCGGAGCCGTTGCCCACGTGCGCGGAACTTCCGCGGAACTCCTGGGAGCGATCAACCCACGCGGCGCTGCCACGACCTACTACTTCGAATACGGGCCCACCATCACCTACGGCAGGCGGACGTCGTCGGCAACCCTGCCCGCGGGCTTTCGCAGGGTGAAGGTTGGCCGGCCGGTCCTGGGACTGCTGCCGGGCTACCACTACCGCCTTGCGGCGACGAACGCATTCATTCCCTTGGGTGCGAAGTTTGGGAAAGACCGCACGTACACGCCCAAGACGCCCAACGCCAGCCGGCTCGCGTTCGTCATACCCAAGCCGACCGCAGCGACGGTGTTCGGGAAGCCGCTCATCGTTAGCGGCACGCTCTCAGGCGTGGGCGGCGCCAACCGCGCAATCGTCCTTCAGGAGAGCCCATACCCCTTCCTGGAAGCGTTCACCAGCGTCGGTAGCCAGGTCACCAGCTCCGCCGGCCGCTTCTCGTTCCGGGTTGGGACCCTCTCGCTAAGCACGCAATTCCGCCTCAACACCGTCGACCCGCGGCCTCTTTACAGCAAGATATTCACCGAGCAGGTCGCAGTGCGCGTGACCTTCAAAGTGCGCTCTGCCGGCCGGCCGGGTTATGTCCGCCTGTACGGCACCGTCGCACCCGCGCACGTGGGCGCGCGCGTAGAGTTCCAAGTGCAGAAGCACGTGAGGCCGGGGAGATCGGAAAAGACCGCCGAAAGAACTGTCGCGTGGGTGGCTCAGGGCAGCACCGTCGTCAAGCGAGCCACCAAGACCCTCTCCCGGTTCAGCAGCATCGTGAGCATCCGCCACAGCGGACGCTACCGCGCGTTCGTCGTAATCCACCGCGGGGCGTTCGTGTCCGGGTTCAGCGAGCAGACGATCGTGCTTCACGCCGCCCCCGCGCGCAAAAAACAAGCGAAAAAACACTAGACGGCCGAGCTCCGGCCCTGCTCGAGGATCTCAGGGCTGGCTCGAGGTCAACCCGCGCACGGCGAGCAGCTCGAGCACGCGTGCAACCTCGGCGTCCACGGACTCGCCCGCGGCGCCCAGCACGAGGTCCGGCTTGGCAGGGGCCTCATACGGTGCGCTGACGCCCGTCAGACCGGCGAGCTCGCCCGCACGCGCCCGCGCGTAGAGGCCCTTCGGGTCGCGCTGCTCGCACACCTCGAGCGGGACGTCCACGAAGATCTCGATGAACTGCAGATCGTCGACGGTGTGCAGGAACGCCGCGGCGTCGCGATCGGCGGCGTAGGGACTGACGAGACTGACCAGCGCGATCGTCCCCGACTCGGCGAGCAGCCTGGCGACGTGCGCGGTGCGCCGCACGTTCTCGCAGCGAGCCTCCTCGTCGAAACCGAGGTCGCCATTGAGGCCGTGGCGTAGGTTGTCGCCGTCGAGCAGGAACGCCGACTGACCGGCGACGATCAGACGCTCCTCGACGGCGGCGGCGATCGTCGACTTGCCGGCGCCGGGCAGGCCCGTGAACCACACCGTCGCCCCGTCTTGGCCAAGCGATTCCCAACGTCGCCCACGGGTCATCCGCGATCCCTGCCATTTCACGTTCGGGCTGCGCTCGCTCTTGATCTGCTGGACGCCGTCCTGGTCGCTCTCGACCTCCGTGTCCAGGATCACTCCGGCCGCGACCGTCTCGTTGCTCGCCTCGTCGATCACGATCAGGCTGCCCGTCACGCGGTTGCGCCGGTAGGAGTCGAACACGAGCGGTGAGCTGAGTTCGACGTGAACGCGGCCGAGATCGTTCAGCTCGAGCGTCGTCGCGCTCTCGTCGCGGTGTAGCGTGTCGACGTCGATCCGGTAGCGGACATCAACCGCGCCGACCATCGCCGTGCGCGAGGTGTGCTTGACCAGGTAGCGACGCCGCCCGTCCAGCGGACGCTCGGACATCCAGCAGAGCAGCGTCTCGAACTTGGAGGAGACCGTCGGCTGGTTGTGGGTGCGGACGATCGTGCTCCCCCGCCCGACGTCGAGGTCGTCCGCCAGTCTCAGCGCCACGGACATCGGTGGAAACGCCTCGTCCACGGGCCCATCGAACGTGTCGATTCCCGTGACCTTGGTGTGCTGGCCGCTGGGAAGCACGACCACGTCGTCGCCCGGGCGGATGACGCCCCCTGCAACCTGCCCGGCGTACGCTCGGTAGTCGGACACGCTCGTGGACTGCGGGCGGATCACCCACTGCACCGGGAAGCGCACGTCGATCAGGTTGCGGTCTGAGGCGATATGAACGTGCTCGAGGTGGTACAGCAGGGGCGGCCCCTGGTACCAGGGCATCGATTGCGAGCGCTCGACCACGTTGTCGCCGAGCAGCGCCGAGATCGGGATGAACGTCACGTCGGACATCTCCAGGCGCGCGGCGAACCGGTCGAAGTCCTCCACGATCGAGTCGAAGACCTCCTCCTTGAAGTCGACGAGGTCCATCTTGTTGACGCAGACCACGACATGCGGAATCGCCAGCAGCGAGCTGATGAACGCGTGACGCTTGGACTGTGCGACGACGCCCTTGCGGGCGTCGATCAAGACGATCGCTAGGTCGGCCGTGGAGGCGCCGGTGACCATGTTGCGCGTGTACTGCTCGTGCCCGGGCGTATCGGCGATGATGAACCGGCGCTGCGCGGTCGCGAAGTAGCGGTAGGCCACGTCGATCGTTATTCCCTGCTCGCGCTCGGCGCGCAACCCGTCGGTCAGCAGCGAGAGGTCCAGGAAGTCATGGCCCATCCGCCGACTGGTCTGCTCGACGTGCTCCAGCTGATCGGCGAGAACCTGCTTGGAGTCATACAGCAGACGTCCGATCAGCGTGCTCTTGCCGTCGTCGACGGAGCCGGCGGTCGCGAAGCGCAGAAGGTCGGCAGGGCGCTCGGTTAGCCGCCGAAATACCTCGGCGTCCTCGGCCACGGAGGTTACGGGCTTGGCGACGGCCTCGGGGACCTTCCCATTACCGCTGGTGACCACGCCAGATGAGGATCTCGGGACGTCCATCAAAAATATCCTTGCCGCTTGCGATCCTCCATCGCGGCCTCGGTGACCTTGTCGTCGGCGCGGGTCTGTCCTCGCTCGGTCATCTCGGTCGCGGCGATCTCCGCCACGACCGCCTCGATCGTGGCGGCCGCGGACTCGACGGCTCCGGTGCAGCTCATGTCACCGACCGTCCGGTATCGAACGGTCGCGTTGAACGGCTGCTCGTCTGCCAGCAACTCGACAAAGGGGCTGACCGCATAGAGCATCCCGTCGCGCGAGAAGACCTCGCGCTCGTGGGCGAAATAGATTGACGGCACCTCCAGAGCCTCCTCGGCTATGTACTGCCACACGTCGAGCTCGGTCCAGTTGGAGATCGGAAAGACGCGTGCGTGCTCGCCCTTGCGAATGCGCCCATTGTAGAGGCTCCACACCTCCGGACGCTGGCTTTGCGGCTCCCACTGGCCGAACTCGTCGCGGAAGGAGAGGATGCGCTCCTTGGCGCGCGCGCGCTCCTCGTCGCGCCGGGCGCCCCCGAACGCGGCGTCGAAGCCGTGCTCGGCGATCGCGTCGAGCAGCGTCACCGTCTGCAGGGCGTTGCGCGATGCCCGCGGACCGGTCTCATCGACGACCCGCCCGGTCTGAATCGACTCCTCGACGGACGCCACGATCAGCCGCTCGCCGATCTCAGCCATGCGCCGGTCGCGGTACTCAAGCGCCTCGGGGAAGTTGTGGCCGGTGTCCACGTGCATCACCGGGAACGGAAAGCTACCCGGGCGAAACGCCTTCTCCGCCAGGCGCAGCAGCACGATCGAGTCCTTGCCTCCGCTGAACAGCAGCACGGGGTGCTCGAATTCCGCCGCCACTTCGCGCATCACGTGGACAGCCTCGGCCTCGAGGGTGCGCAGGTGGGTTAGATGGTAGGTGGCAGGCATCCTTGCTTGGCGACTGGAAATGGCCCGTGCTCGGCTGCGAGTCCGGAGTTCGGCTCCGCGCGGTTCATCGTTGCGGCCCCTTGAATCGTGCGCGTGAACATTAGGGTGCATGTCCGGACTTTGCAAGCGTCGCTCAGTAGCCGTGCGCGCACGGCGGCTCCGTCCCTTACGACGCCGTCGCCCCGCGCGTCCGGGCGATTGCGCGCTCGTATACACCGAGCACGGCACCGACATGATCGGCGACGGTGAATGCCTGCGCGACTCTGCGCCGCCCGGCCCGTCCCATCTCCTGAGCGCGCTCGGGGCTTTCGGCAATGCAGCGAATCGCCTGCGCCCACGCGCTCGGCTCGCGCGGCGCGAGCAGATAGCCCTCGCGTCCGTCCTGCATGATCTCCACGGCTCCCCCGACATTCGAGGCGATCACCGGTACGCCCATTGCCATCGCCTCGATCACGGCCCGCCCGAACGGCTCCTCCCAGGAGGGAAGCAGGAGGATGTCGAGCGCACGCAAGAGCTCGGGGATGTCCTCGCGCTCTCCCAGCCAAGACACGCGGTCCTCCAGGCCGGCCTCTGCCACGAGCTCGTGCAGGCGCGCCACGTACTCCTCGTTGTCAAATCGAGTCGCGCGTGCGACGAACTTGGCCGATCCGATCAGCAGGAGATGCGCGTCCATCCCTTCGTCACACAGCAGCTTTAGAGCTTCGATCGCGGTGCGCTGACCCTTCCACGGGGTCAGCTGGGCGAGCACGCCGAGCAGCGGCTCGCTCTCACCCGCCGCGCCGAGGCGGGCGCGAGCGTGCGCCCGATCGATGCTCTCGGGATTGAATCGCTCGAGGTCGACAGGATTGTGCACGACCTCAACGCGCGCGCTCGGCGCCGCCGCTGACACCCACCGAGCCGTGTACTGCGAGTTGGCCACGACCGTCGTGGCGGTCGCAGCGATCATGCGCATCGTGGCGGTGGTGAGGGCTCCCGGCGGCAGGCAATCGCGGACGTGGACGACGGTCGCTGCTCGTCGGCCTCGCGCGAGCGCGAGCACGATTCCCGCGCGGATCGAGTTCGCGTGCGTCAACTCGACACCGTGTCGGCGGACGGCGCGACGCACCTGCCACGCGGCGAGGCACATCTCGGCGAGAGCTCGCGGCGTGTGCAGCGGGTGCAGCCTGAGACTGCCCGCCGTTCCCTTGATTGGGGTCGTCGGTATCCCCAGGCTCTCCACGGCGCCCTGCAGCTGACCTGGCGGTGTCGCGACGAGCGGCCGGACGGTCTCGGGCAGCGCCGAGAGCAGACCGAGCAGCGAGCGCTCGCCGCCGCTGATCTCGGCGGTGTGGTTGACATAGAGGACTCTCATCGCCCCGGACCTTGCCGTAACTGGGATGCTCACGCGGCCGTTCGGGCGGAGTCCTCGGGTGCCGAGCGCCGCGAAGCGCCGGATCGGGACCGCTCGCCGAGCTGTTCGAGCAATGTGACTTCCACTCGCTCGATGACCGTGGGCCAGGCAGAGTCCTGCGCGCGACGCTGACCGCCCCTGCCAAGCCGCTCAGCCAGCTCGCGGTCGAGCAACAGCCGCGTGATCGCCTCGGCCACCGCGACCGAGTCCGCAGGATCCACGAGGAGCCCGCTCTCGCCGTCGGCGACCGCATCGGCGCCACCCCCGACATTGCCCGCGACGACCGGCATTCCGTAGGCGCCCGCCTCCAGATAGGCGATACCGAAACCCTCTCCGGGCAAGCCGCCTCCGGGCAGGCGGCTCGGCATCGCGAGCAGATCGGCCCGGCGCAGCCATGCGTCGCGCTGCTCGTCGGAGACCGAACCGAGGAACTGGATCGAATCGGTCACCGCGTAGGAGCTCGCAAGCTGTTCGACTCCCGCACGCAGTGGACCGTCCCCGATCACGATCCACTCCACGCTCGGCACCTTGGCCCGCACCAGCGGGAGCGCCCGGACGAGGACGTCGTGACCCTTGTAGCGCTCCGCGATGCGGCTGATGGTGAGGAACGTGGGACGATCCCGTGTCAGCGGCGTCGAATCGCTGGGTATGTCGACGCCGGGAGAGATGAGCGTCATGCTCGCCGCGATCGACCCCGTCGCGGTGATCAGCCCCGCGGTGTAGGGACTGACGGCGATGACCTCGTCGGCCTGACGCACGGCGAACGCCGCGAGCTTTGGCTTCGCCCCGATCTCCTCGGCGTGGAAGTACTGCACGATTGGCGCGCCGATGGCGCGACGGATGGCGACCGCGGCCGGGCTCGTGATGATGTGCAGACTGATCGTTACGTCGGGTCGGAAGCTCAACGCAAGCCTGAGCGCCGCCAGATTGAGCCGAGCGCTCGCCCCGCCGCGAAGCCGCCCGTGGTCCGGCACCCGCCGCACCGCGAGGCGGCTGGCGCGGTCGAATTGCGCGGCACCGGGGGAATCGAGTGTGACCACGCGCGTGTCGAAGCGCTTGATTCCAGCGGCCAGACGATGGGCCGTCAACTGTATCCCTCCCTTCGCGGGGGGGAAGTCGGGTGTGAGGATGAGTAGCCGCGGTCTACTCGCCATCGAGTCCACAGAATCGGTCTGCCCACAGGCCGAGCGAGAGCAGCGGCCAGAGCTGATCGCTGTGGTCGCGATCGGATGACAGGTGCTCGCGGACGAGCTCGCGCACGGGCGCGCGTTCGAAGTAACCCTCCTGGTAGATGACTCCGCGCTCCAGCTGGCGTTGAAGCACGGGCGCCAACGGGCCGCGCAGCCACTCGGCCGCCGGAACCCTGAAGGCGGTCTTGCGATAGTGCCCGAACCTCGGCGGCGTGATGATGCCCTCGGGAAGCATCGCGTGCAGCAGGGCCTTGCCGCCTCCGCCGAGATGCAGCGAGGTGCAAACCGAGGCGGCGAGCTCGGCGAGGTCCCTGTGCAGGAAAACGGTGCGGATCTCAAGCGACACGAGCATGCTCGCGCGGTCGGTCTTGACGAGCACGTCGTCGGGCAGGTAATCGACCTGGTCCAGGTTCATCAGCCAGCGGGTCATCGTCTGCCCGTCGCGCTGCCCCGCGCGCTCGGCGAGATCCGCGAGAACCCGGTTGCGATCGAGTCCCGCCAGGCGAGGTCCGTAGAGCGCCTCGCGGTCGTGCCGGCGCCCGCTGGTCACCCAGTCGAGGTTGCGTTCGATCACGGGGGTCGGGGAGAGCCGGCCAGCCAGCCGCGCCCCTGGCCCCAGCCGACCCGCTTGCCCCAGCAGGCCGCCGAGTGACCTCACGGCGAGGTCGGGTAGGGCCGTCTCGACCCGCTGGGCCCGCTCCAGCCAGCGGTAGCGCGGATAGCCGCCGAAGAGCTCGTCGGCGCCCTCGCCGCCAAGGGCGACCGTCACTCGTGGGCGCGCGAACTCCGAGAGCGCGTGCAGCGGGACGAGCGCCTGATCGGCCAGCGGCTGATCCATGCTCGCAAGCAGGCCCGGTGCGCGCTCGCCGACTTCAGACTGGGTGAGCGTCAGCTCGTGGTGCTCGGTCTCCAGGTGCTCAGCGACGCGGCTTGCCTGCGCCGTCTCGTTTACGGATCCGATGTCGTAGCCGATGGTGAAGGTCCTCAGCTGCCGGGATGACTCCTGGGCGGCGGCGATCGCCACCAGAGTGGAGTCGACCCCACCGCTGAGGAACACGCCCACCGGCACGTCGGCGACCATGCGCGTACGCACGGACTCATGAAACAGGTGCCGCGCCTCGGCGGCCACCGCGGCGAACGGCTCTCCCGGCTCGATGCGTCCAGCCGGTGGCGCCCACCACCTGCGCTCATCAGAGCGGCGGCTGGTCTGATCCCAGCTCAGCAGATGCCCGGGGGGCAACTGGCGTATGCCGGGCACGATCGTGCCCGGCCCGGGCACATAGCGGAACACGAAGTAAGCATCGATCGCCGCCGCATCGAGCTCGCGTAGCTGCGGCTTGGCCGCTATCAGCGACGTCAACTCGGACGCGAACATCAGCTCGCCGCCCTGATCGTGCAGGAACAGGGGCTTCTCCCCGAAGCGATCTCGGGCGAGCAGCAGGCGTCGGCGGCTGGCGTCCCACAGCGCGAATGTGAACATGCCCTCGAGCGCGTGCACGAAGTCCTCGCCGTACTCCTCATAGAGATGCACCAGCACCTCGGTGTCGCCACTCGTCGAGAAGCGGTGCCCGCGCGCGCGCAGATCCTCGCGCAGCCGGGGATGGTTGTAGATCTCACCGTTGAAGGCCACCCACACCGAGCCGTCCTCGTTGCAGAGCGGCTGGTGGCCGCCCTCCACGTCCATCACGGCCAAACGACGCGCCCCGATCGTGACTCCCGTCGCAGGATCCGTGTGCACTCCCTCGTCGTCCGGGCCACGATGGCGCAGCGTCGCGCACATCGTCCGCACCGCCCGTGCGTTGGGATCATCCGTGCTCCCAGCAATGCCACACATCGGCCAAACATAGATGATCCTCCGCCACGCAGCCGGCGGGTGCTCATGGCGCGGAACCGGCCGTCCATCGAGAAAAATCGCTCTCAAGCATCTTGCGCAGCGCGCCGATAGACCCGCGACGCGCCTCGTCCCCGTAGCTCCCCTCCAGGAGTCCAGCATGAACGTGCCGATTCGCCTTCGCCGTCCTGTGGTCCGACTCGCCCGGCTTGGCGCGGCGACCCTTACTGTCGGCCTCTTCCTTCCCGTTTACTCGCTGGCAAGTCAGAGCGCCACCCCGACCGAAGCACAGGTCGCGCGGGCCGAAGAACGCGCTACGCGGAGCCAAGAACAGGCCGCGCGGGCTGAAGAACGAGCCGCGCGCCGGGCGCAGGAACGGGCTGCGCGGGTGCAAGAAAGGGAAGCGCGCAGGGCCGCGCGCGCCGCGGAGCGGGCCGCACGGCACAACGCCCGCCGGTTGTCCCGCGCCCGGCTTCCCGGAGAGTCAAGCAACGGCACCTCAAGCCAGTCGACCGGCAGCGCGCCCGGTACACCGGACATCGAACGACGCGCGAGCCCTCGGCGCCCCTGCGACGTCACCCTGACGCCAGCGGCGTCGCGGATAACCGTCGGGGAAACGGTCACGGTCAGCGGAAAGCTACTCTGCGCAAGCGGGGTGAGCGCGGCCGAAGTGCCGGTCACTTTCTACCGGCACCAGCCCGCCACGGCCCTCGCTCTTCTCGGAACCGCGACGACCGCCGCCGACGGCTCGTTTCGGTTCACCACGGCCACCTTCTCGACCAGCGGCATCCTCTACGTCCGCGCCCCCCAGGCCCGCGGCGCTCGCGCGATCGTGAGGGTGGCTCCACAGGTCACGCTCACCCCGGGCGCGCAGGCATCCGCCGCAAGCGGTCATTCGCGCGCCGGCCTGGGAACCAGGGCCATGTTCACCGGCACCGTCAGTCCCGCCGACACCGGCGCACTCGTGGCGCTGCAGGTCGCTTACGCCGCGTCCGGCGGCCAGTGGCACTCGGTTGCCTTCGGCCGGGTCGGCGCCGATGGCGGATACTCGATCGCTCATGCTTTCAGGACACCGGGCGAGGCGAGCGTTCGGACGATCGTGCACGCCGCGAGACCGGACATGGCGGCTGCGATCTCGGAATCAGTCCCCTTCGACGTCTCTCAGCCTCAGAACCCAGATCTGACGATCCAGACCTCGGCCGACCCGATTGCCTACGGACAATCGATCACGATCGCCGGCGTCGCGGCCGGGGCGCGAAACCAGCAGGTTACGCTGCTCGCGCGGACCCAGGGGAACGCCTTTGCGGTCGTGGCCAAAGCGACGACCGACGCCAGCGGCTACTACACGTTCACCCAAGAACCGCTGCAGGTGATTTACTACAGGGTGACCGACACCACCGCAGCGTCAACCGCGCTGTTCGAGAGCGTGGGGTTCGCGCTGGCGGCCACAGCGACGCCAAGCACGGTCCAGGCCGGCCAGCAGTTAAGCTTCTCCGGGACGCTCACCCCAGCCCACGCCGGTGAGATTGTCGACCTCGAACGCGGGTATGCATCCGGCCTCGGCTTCCGCGTCGTCGACACCGGAACCGTAAACTCCGCCTCCGAATACACGATCGTGCACACCTTCGCAACCGCTGGTACGAGCATCATGAGAATCAAGATTCCGACGGACGGCCAACGGCGCGCGAGCTTCAGCGCACCGTTCACCGTCACGGTCACCCGCTAGCCGGCTCCAACCATCTATGCGCGCGCGGCGCGTGGCTCGGTCTGTAGCCAGAAGATGACTCCCCGTGACTCCAGGGCCGATGGAACGAGTGCCCGCGCGAGGTCCCCGAGCTCCGGATGACCGGACACATACCAGCACGGGAGAACGGCGCGTATCCAGTCCGGCTCTGCGAGCAGATAGGCCGCGAGCAGATACTGCTCGGAGTAATACCGGAGCGTGTGCTCGGGGCGGTAGTCGTCGGGGAGATGGACATCGTGAATCCCGACCAGCACGCCCGGGCGAAGCTCGGGCAGCACATCCATAAAGAACACCACCGCGTCCGAATTCGTGAACACGCGGTGAGTGCCGTCGAGGAAAACTATATCCCCGTCTTCCAGGTCAGAGAAGACGTCGAGATCGGCCGTCTCGAGAGACTGTCGCACCACACGGTCGCAGATCGAGTCGATCTCGCGGCGTGGATGAGGATCGATCGAGACGATTTCCGTGTCGAGCTGTCCGTCGCGGCGGGCCCGGTGAACGAATAGGGTCGAATTTCCCGAGCCGACCTCGATGTAGCGGCGCGGCGCTCGCTCACGGGTGAAGCAGTAGAGGGATGCGCCGTCGATGCCGAACAGGAATTTGTTGCCCCAATGCGGCTCACGCGGACCCGTCCGCGTGAGCCCGATCGCGTCCAGCGCCTCGGCGTGCGCGGCGAACGCGCGCAGGACACCCTCGTACTGATCGTCAAGACCGCTGAGAAGCTTAGCCAGCCGGGCGTGCGGCGGCTTCCCGTGGCCGTAACGAGGCTCTGGCCTGGCAGTAGGTGGAAAGTCCACACGAAGCAGACGCGAGGAGCCGAATTGAGCGTGCTCTAGACCCCATTCCAGGGCCGCATTCAGAACCCGCCGCGCCCAGCGCCCGGCAACACGCAGTGGGCGGGTGCTCGCCCGCCCTCTCGTCCCTCGCCTCGCTGACGCTGACGCGGCGTATGGATCGGTCATCGGGTAACAGTCATCTCGGATGCGGGACGCGCTCTTGCAACACTATCTGAGCGCAGTCAGCCAGTCGGGATCTTCGCGCTGGATCTTTGCGAAGACGCGTTTCGACTCCCGAATCTGCGGCCCGCGTGTCTTCAGCGTCCAGCGCTGCACTCTTGCCGCGTCGATCTTGCGGATGACCGCGCGCACCAAAAGGCTGTCGGGGACGGGCAACGGCTTGGGCCGCGAATCGTAGTGGGCTCTCGACGCACCGCCTCGGCGACGAAACCCGGCACCGTGATGATAGATGGTGTCGCCGTAAATCGCGAAAAGTAGCGGGTCCATGTGTTCGCGATTGGAGCGAAGGACCTCGACCCATGGTGTTTCTGTCAACTCGAGCGCGCGGAGGAGGTTGCCTCCGACATCTGTCGGACGTCTTCCATCCGGGCCTTCCCATCTGTAACCCATCGACCAGTCTCCGCGCAGCTCGCGCCACGTCCCGACGGTCGTTACGCAAAAGCATGGGTGCGGTTGTGCATCGCCGAGGTTCTCTGCCCGGCGAACCGCAATCAGCGGCGCCTTCGCGAGGCCGTCGCGTATCAGAGGGAGAGGGTCGGCAATTGGAAACGCATCGCCATCGAGGAACATCAGCAGGTCGCCTTCGTCCGCCTCGTGTGCGATCTCCATCGCCAGGTGATTCAACTTGCCGGCATGGCCGCCCGCTTGATCGATGACGCGGTCGAAGTGAACCGCGTACGAGGGGTCGATTTTCTCGAGCGACGTCCAGGTTTTATAGGGAGTCGAGATATGTCGACGTAGATGTCGCGTTTGAATCTCGATCCAGCGAGGTGATCCGTGGTGTACGGTGGCGATATGGAGCACGGGTTCTACTTACGGGGAGCAGTCGATTCGAGTCGCCTATTAAAATAGAGCCCTGCAATGTCAATGAGCTCCTGTGGTCCTCTGGGGCCCGCGAAGACAATAGCATTCCGTTCTAGCTCGTTGCGCTCGGCCGCGCAATCCAGTTCACGACTTTGGTGCTCTCGGCAAATGCACGCTGAGTAAGCGGGCCGTCTCCAGTTACCGAAAAGATCTCATAATCCAACTCCCTCAGCAGATCCCATAGCGCCTCCGTCGCGGCGCCGTACAACGCCGCGGCCACCGCAACGTGCTCGAATATCACCATCGGTCTTGCTTGGGAGAGCAGCGAGCGCCCCCCTTCGATCACGGCGAGCTCGGCCCCCTCTACGTCGATCTTGATGACGCGCGGCGTCAGGTCTCCGATCTCGGCGTCGAGCGTTGACACCTTCACGGTGATGTACTCAGGGTCACCTCGCGCGTCACTGATCTCCGGGCTTCGTCGCAGGCCGCTCCAGCCGTCCAGGTTCTTGAAATGGCAGAACTTCGCGACCTGCGGGTAACTCCCCAGTGCCATCTCGCGGCAGTCCACGCCAGGGAAGGCCCGCACAAGATCCGCCGCCAGAGTTGGAATTGGCTCAAAGGCGATATGTCGCCCTCGCGGCGCAATACGCACGGCCTCGCGCAAGATCTGACCCCGATTGGCTCCGACATCGACATATGTGGCATCGCTGCGAAGCGTGCTTGCGAGGACTGCGCTGATCGCGATTTCCTCGCGTAAGGCCTGCCGTGCTCCCGCGTAGAATGCGGCGAGCAGCTCCGGTCGCCCCAGGCGTCGGGATATTGCTCCTATCGTCCGTCTGAGCGGCCGCACCTCCGTATCCTCTCAGACTCCCGCCACCTCCGGCGGGGACCAACCGCTCAAGCAGGATGCGAGCGTTGGCTATGATTCGCCGTCCATGATCGAGAGCAATGGGGCGCACCAGCACGACCGAGCGGGGAAGCGGCGATCCGACCAACTGCCGGTGAATGTGACCTCGGTACTGCTTGTCACTCCGGAGTGGATCAGGGACGGCGGCGTTGCAACGCATACGATGGCGAGTGCAGCGGTACTCGCCGAAAATGGCGTGCATGTGAGCGTGCTCGCCGCTCGCATCGAATCCACCGCGCCTGCGCCGGGCATAGACCTTTTTCACAGCCCGCAGCTCTTCAAGAGGAACGTTTCACCCGACGTTCGGCTTGACAACGCCCTGTCGTCGCGGCCGATGGCCATCCACGCCCATCAATTTAATGATCCTGACGTTCTCGCGTTTATGCAGTTGAGCGCGCCAGTGGTGCTGAGCGCCCACGGCTACACAGCCTGCGCATCTGGCGTCCACTACTTTCGTCCTGGTCAGGAGTGCAACCGCCCACACGGGTTGGGATGCGTGCCCAACATGGCGTTGCGAGGGTGTGCCCATACACGCCATTTACGCTCGTGGCCCGCTTCGTATCGGCAGGTAAGCCGAGCAGTCGACGCCCTCAGACGCGCCGATCTGGCGGTCTCGTATTCCAGCGCCGTGGACCGACACCTGTCTGCCAATGGCGTGACTCGGCGCAAGGTGATCCCCCTTTTCACGACGATGGCTCCGGCGACAGGCTCTGGACACGCCACGCGTCGACGTGTCGTCTTCGCCGGTCGAGTCGTGGCTCCGAAGGGAGTCGGGGTTCTGATCCGCGCTGCTCGCGCTGTCGACGCCGAATTCGTCATATGTGGAGATGGGTTTGGATTGGATGCGATGCGCAGGCTCGCTCGACGGCTGGGAGTAAATGAGCGCGTGTGCTTCACGGGCTGGCTCGGCGCCGAGGAGCTCGCACGAGAATTGGCGGAGGCGTCGGTGGTCGTCATGCCCTCGGTTTGGCCCGAGCCATTCGGGCTCGTCGGGATCGAGGCGCTCGCGACGGGCCGACCGGTCGTCGCCAGCTGCACCGGAGGGATTGGCGACTGGCTCGAGGACGGCGTCAACGGGCTTTGTGTGAAGCCTGGAGATCCGCGCGCGCTCGCACGTGCGCTCAATGAGCTGCTGTCCGACCCGGTGCGGCAGCTCGAAATGGGAGCGGCCGGCAAGCAGATGGTGGCCGCTCGCTTCTCGCGCCAACGTCACCTCGCCGCCCTCTTGGACGCGTATCGGACCGCTCGCTCGACATGGGAGGCGAACGGGCATGGCAGCTCAACCGGGATCGCACATGCCGCGCCAGCAGCGCGCGTCAGCCGATAAGCGTGATCATCCGCGCATATAGGATGAGCGCGGTGCGTTCATACTCAGACCAGACGGCCTCGGCCGGCACATCAATCGAGGAAATCATAGAGAGCGCCCTCGCGGCCGCCCATCCTCAACCACACCTTCGCTGGCTCGATATCGGCTGCGGGCGCGGAGATCTGCTCCGTAAGGTAAGGGACACCTGGGAGCCCGCGGAGCTTCACGGCATCGATCCCATCGACTGGCTGGACGAGGATCTCAGGGCCGATGTGAGCTTTCACGCGGTGGCGGCTGAGCAGGCAGATCACCTGCCCGTCGCCGACCGCGTGCTTCTGATCGAGGTCATTGAGCACCTCGAGGCTCCTTGGAGCGCGCTACGCCACGCCGCAAGGCTCGTCGCACCCGGCGGGAGGCTGGTCGTCTCCACACCGAATCTTGCCACGCTGCGTCATCGCCTGGACCTCGCCCTTCGCGGCCGCTTGACGAGCTTTCGCCCCGACAATCAGCCTCACCTCTCGCCCGCGCTTCCCCATGTCACGGAGCGAATCCTGGCCGAAGAGGATCTCACGCTCGAACCACCAAGCTTTGCCGGAGCGGATGTCATTTCGCTGACCGGAGGTCACGTCTGGCCCGCGAGCATCCGGCGGCGCCTACCGTCGCTCACATCGATCTCCGTCATCGTTTCCGCCAGCCGCGAACCGCAGGCGGCCCGACGCGCCCCGGCTCCCGATTCGCTGGAGTGATCTAACACAGTGCGCAACGGAGGCCGGCAGCCGGCCCTTCTATGCATCTCGCAGTCGTTCTCACCGGACGTCACGCCGACGGCGATCCGCGCGAGCAAGCTGCTCGAGAGGCTCAGCACCGAGTGGCGCATCGCGGTCCTTACCGAGAGTCACGGCCGGCACCGCGATGAGCGCGTGCGCGTCGAGGTCGTTCGCAGCCGACGACCGAGAAGACTGCTGATGGCCCTGCGGCGCCTGCGGTTGGCCAAGCTGCTCGAGATACTGGTCTGGCCCGACGACTCCATCTTTTGGGTGCTCCCTGCGGTCCTTGCCGGCCGGCGCGTCGTTCGTGAGATCGCGCCAAGCGCGATCGTCGTCTTCATGATGCCCTACTCGGGCGGGCTCGCGGGCATCGCCCTCAGCCGGCTCACCGGGCTCCCGCTGATCCTCAACCTGGACGATTCGCCGACGTGCAGCGACATGCATCCGAGTTTTCCCACGCGCCTGCACTTTCGTCTGGCGAAGGCGCTCGAGGACTTTTACGCTCGCTCCGCCGACGCCATCGTTTATGTGTCGGAGACAAACCTCGACGCAGTGAGATCTCGGCAGCCAGAGGACGCTCGCGCCAAGTTTCATCTCGTGCGATACGGAGCCGACGCTGCTGACGTTCGTCCGCGGCCGACGCGCAGCGCGAATTTCGAAATCGCCTATGTGGGCGCAATGTCCGGCTGGTGGGCGCTGATCGAGGAGCACGCGCCGGCGAGTCGACTGCGACGTGTTTATGACGCCTGGACACGGTTTGGTCGGCATGAGCGGACAGCCTTGGATCCCCGGACTTCCTCGCCGGCAATCATTGGCCAAGCGATGATCGATGCAATCGCCGAACAGCCCGACTGGTCGGGAAGGGTGCACCTCACCATTTACGGCAACCCATACCCGGCGCCTGTTGTCGACAATGCGCTCGCGAGCTCAGGAATCACGAGCGTCGTCACGGTGCTCGGGCCCTTCCCGCACGACGAGGTCGCAGACATAATCGCTGGAGCCGATCTACTGTTTTTGACGCTGCCTCGACGACTGAACGGATCGCGAGGCGGTCGCATCTCCGCGAAGACCTACGAGTACCTCGCAACCGACCGACCAATCCTCGCCGCGGTGCCGAAGGGAGAGAATTGGGATTATCTGGCTGACAAGCCCGGCGTTTGGCTGGTCGAGCCCGACGACCGCCAGCGCATGAAGGATGTCATCGTCGCGCTCGCGGCCGCCAAGTTCACCGGGACGCCGCGGAGGTTCGACCGCGACCACCTGCGTGACCAGCTTTCATACGAGGCTCGGGCGGCGGAATTCGGGGCCGTCATTCGTGCGGGAATTGAGCACAAGCGAAGCGATGATCCGGCGCGTCAGCGTGGGCCCGGCGCCCGGTAGCTCCCGGCGGCGGGGCGAGGCGCCGATCAAAGGGCAGGTCCACTGACGACATCCTCGAGGAGCTGGGCCACGACTCCTGCGCTGCGCACGACGCTCATCGCTTGGTCGGCGAACGCCTTTCCTCGAGCCCCGACCGTTTCACGCCAGTCCTCGTCCTCGAGCAGACCGGCGACCGCGTCGGCCAGCGCGGCCGCGGTCGGAGGCACGACGAGTGCCGCCTCGGAGGCGATCAGCTCCGCCCAGTGCAGCGGGCCATCGAGCGCAACGACGGCTCGACCCGACGCGAGTGACGCCGCGAGCGTGGTCTTTCGCGAGGTCGGGCCGGTTGGTTCCGCGGACAGGAGGACGTCGCACGCCGCGAGCGAATCGGACAGGTCCTGAGCCGAGAGGGTGCCCGAGAAGTGCAGCAGATGCGCGACGCCACGGGTTCGTGCCGCCGCCAGCCACTCCTCGGCGGCCGCCGAGGGGCGACCCGGCGCGCCGAGCAGGGTCAGCTGCACTCCTGCGCCCCGATCCGTCAGCAGACGCACGGCATCGAGCACAAGCGAGATCGCTGCTCCCTCGTAGGCATAACCGAACAGCCCGATGACCTCACTCGCGCCGTCTGGGCTCGCCTCAGCGCTCGGCGGCGGCAGGTTCGAGAAGACTGGGGCCACGAGGACCCGCCGTCGCGGCAACCAGAATCGAGAAGCGAGCCACTCCGCGCGGAACGCCGCGGTCACCACGACAGCCGAGGAGCTGCGCATCACGTCGAACAGCAGCGCGCGCTGGGAGGAGGCCCAGACCGTACCTCTGACTCCTGCGCGATGCCAGGGGTAGGCGTACTCGTGCAGGAAGGCGATCAGCGGAATCCCCAGAGCACGGAGAGCCGACATCGTCGAGGGTACAAACACCGGCAGGCCTCGGTAAGAGAAGGCGAAGACCGAATAATGCAGCAGGAGGGCATCGGGCTGAGCACCATCGAGCTCGGCAGCCAGCCCTCGGGCCCAGTCACGGATCTGCCGGCGCTCGACGGTGATCGAGTGGTCGTCGTGCCACAGCCAGTGCAGCGAGCACGACACGTTCTCGTGGCGCAGCGCGCCGGCGAGCAACACGGCGTGATCGCGCACGCCGCATATCCGACTCGTGGACATGCCGACGCACGCCGCATGTAGCGGTGGGTCGGTAGCGGCCAGCGCGGAGCCCTCCCCGGCTGCGAGTTCGCCCAGCACCTCGCTCATCACCGAGATCGCCTCGCTTCAGGCAACGAACAGCTCGCCCCGGTAGGCAGCGTCGATCGCGTCGGTGAGCGCACCCAGATCGCCCGTTGGCAGGATCAGGCCCGTGCGAGGGGACTCGATCAGCTCCTTCATCCCGGTGTCCGCGCTGACGATCAGCGGAACGCCACAGGCAAGGGCCTCTGCGGGCGCGTAGGCGAAACCGTCCTCGTAGCTCGGGTGCACGTAGAGGCTCGCAGCGCGCAGGTGCGGCAGCGGATCACCCGGGCCGCTGCTGATCCGTGGATCCTCGGCACACGCGCTCTGGATGAATCGTCGCATGCCCCGCGTCGCCCAGCCCCCGACGAGGACGAGCCTGATATCCGCGTGGTGAAGGCGGCGGACCGCGTCCACCAGCAGTGGCACTCCCTTGGCTACGGTCAGGCTCCCCACGTAGACGATGTTGAATGTGCCCGAGGTACGTGCTGGACCGTTCGGCTCGTAGCGAGGATCGGGCGTGAACTGGAACCGCGACAGCGACTCGTCTGGAAAGCCCTCTTCAACAAATGACTCCCTTGTGTACTCAGACGCCACGTAGATGCGATCTGCCCTGGCGTACTCGCTCAGATTCCGCCTCAGCAGGTGTGTCGTCCACGATCCCTCAAGCGGGTACTGGCGGTGCGCCTTGGCGTGTTGGCGGACCACCCCACGCAGATGAGAGTTGGCGGAGATGAGCGAAAGCGATTTGTAGTGCACCCGCCTCGCCGCGCCGAACTGCTTCAGGGCCTGGCCATTGAAGGCGATCAAATGCTCACCAGTTGGTAGTCGCCGCGCGGCATATGCGTCGAACTCGACCATAAAGGCTCGCGTGCGAATGCCGGGCGAGAGCGGAATCGGCAAAATCGAAAGCAAATTGGCGGGATCGGGGATAGCCAGCTTTTGGCGTCGAGTGCGCCGCTCGCCCGCACGCGCGGAGCCGGAGATGCAGACCGTCGGCTGCTCGCCGCGCTGCAGCGCATCGACGACCTCCTTGAAGTGACGACCGAGCCCGCCAACGCCCAGTGGCGCCGAGCAGGAGACGACGACGCGACCGGACGGCAGTACCGCTTCCTGGGCGCGTTCCCTCCCGAGACGCCAGTGCGCGCCCAGCCGTTGGTCAGGCCGGGGTGGTGACACATCTCTCTCAGCCGACGCGGTCATAGCCCCACAGCGTCACCAGGTCGCGGCCCAGATACTCGCTCAACGCCACGACCTCGCCCTTGAAACGGCGACGCAGCTCGAGCGTCAGCTCTGGATCAGGCGCTCCTGGGTCGGCATAGAGAACGCGTTGCCGGGTCGCACGGAGTGCCTTCAGCCGCAGTGATCGGGGCGTGAGCGCCTTGATCGCCGTCTGGGCGGCGCTCGCAAGAGGTCCTCGTCCCAGGTAAAGAGAGCGCACGAGCTCGTACGCGCGCGCGGATCGCACGCGGACCGTCGGATTTGCTTCCATCACCTCGATCGGGGACGTCTCATCGACTCCCAGGAACCGCAGTACCTGGCGCACGGTTTCCTCGTTGTGGGCTCGAAAGTCGTCGTAGATGAGAACCAGCACCTGCTCACGTGGGAACACTGCGTGATAGCGGCGCAGCTGCTCGACATATCGGACGTGCTCCGAATACAGGAGCAGCCGTGGCCTGGCCGCGCCCTGCGGGATCGCCTCGCCCTGCCGTCTCATCTCCTCGAGAGAGAGCGCCTTGCGCAGATCGTTCTCCGTCTCGACGTAGGTCTCGATGAATTGGAGATGAAGCGAGCGCAGGAAGCTCGCGGGCTCGCGCAGGATCGCGATTATGCGCGCGTCCGGCTGCAGATCGGCGATGCTTGCGGCGGCGGTGCGAGACAGGAGGTATCCCGGGGTTGCCTCGCCGACACGCTGCTCCGGCAAGGCGCCCTCAAACATCGCCAGATACTCCTCGAGCGTCGTTGGAAGCGGATTGGAACCTTCGAAGCGACCGCGGAGATCGCCTGCAAGAAACCAAGGCTCCTTGAGGTCGGGCATGAAGATCTGCGGGTGACGTCTCAGCATCTCATACAGCGCGGTAGTGCCACTCTTCGAATGGCCCGCAATGAAGAAGTCGGGGACCCTCATCTCGGACCCATGCGCAGCAGCCGATACCTCAGGTGATGCCGTCATAGCCCCAGAAGGTCACGAGGTCGCGATCCAGATACTCGCTCAACGCCACGACCTCGCCCTTGAAACGGCGACGCAGCTCGAGCATCAGCTCCTCATCGGCCGGCCGAGGCTTGCCATAGAGAACGCGGTGCCGGGTCGCGTGGAGCGCCTTGAGTCGCAGTTGCCGGGGCGTGAGCGCCTTGATCACCGTCTTGGCGGCACTCGCGAGAAGCCCTCGTCCCAGGTAAAGCGAGCGCACGAGCTCATACGTGCGCGGGGATCGCACGCGGACCGTCGGATTCGCTTCCATCACCTCGATCGGAAGCGTCTCATCGACTCCCAGGAACCGCAGCACCTGGCGCACGGTTCCCTCGTTGTCGGCCCGAAAGTCGTCGTAGATGAGAACCAGCACCTGCTCGGGCGGGAACACCGCGTGATAGCGACGCAGCTGCTCGACATAGTGGACGTATTCCGAGTACACGAGTCCCGGGAGGATGCGGCGCGCCTCCTGGTCTCGTTGCCTAGCCGCCTCGAGGGCAATCGCGGCGCCCAGATCCTTCTCCGTCTCGACATGATCGCGCAACAACTCCAGATGCAACGAGCGAAGAAAGCTCGTGGGCTCTCTCAGGATCGCGATTATCCGTGCGTCGTGCCGCTGCTTTGCGATACGGGTCGCCGCGCTGCGCGATCTTAGGTATGAGGGGGACGCCTCGCCCGTGCGCTGCTCTTGCCCAGCGCCTTCGAACAACAGTAGGTATTCCTCGAGCGTGTCCGGATGGGTATCGGAATCTGGTAAGCGAGGGTGCAGCTCGTGAGCAAAGAACCGCGTCTCCTTCAGATCGGGCATGTAGATCTGCGGGTGGCGTCTGAGCATCTCATACAGGGCTGTCGTGCCGCTCTTGGGGTGCCCGACGATGAAGAAGTCGGGGACATGCGTCTGGCGCGCGCGAGCGGCGGTCGACGCCTCAGTCGAGGCTGTCATAGCCCCACAGCGTCACGAGATCGCGTCCGAGATACTCGCTCAACGCCACGACCTCTCCCCTGAAACGGCGACGCAGCTCGAGCATCAGCTCCTCGTCGGGCGGCCGCGGCTTGCCGAAGATGAGGCGGCGCTGAGTAACCCGAAGCGCTCTGCTGCGTAGCCGCCGGGGAATGACCGTCTTGACTGCGCGCTTCACTGCTCGCGAGGCCGGTCCTCGGCCCAGGTAGACTGACAGCAATAGTTCGTGGAGTCGCGGGGAGCGCACGCGGACCGTGGGGTTCGCATCGATCACCTCAACTGGATGGGCGTCGTCCACGCCGATGAAGCGGAGCACCTGTTGCAGGGTCGCCGCGTTGTCACGCCGGAACTCCTCGTAGATGAGCACGAGAACCTGCTCGGGTGGGAACACTGCGTGATAGCGGCGCAACAGCTCGACGTATCGCACGTGCTCGGAGTACAGGAGTTCCTGTGGCCGGGGTGAGTAGCGGGGGATTTCCTTCCCTTCGCGCCTGGCCTCCTCCAGCGCCAGTGCATCGCGCAGATCGTTCTCGGTCTCGGTGCGATTCTGCACGCATTGAAGATGGAATGAACGCAGAAAGCTCGCCGGCTCTCGCAGGATCACGATAATGCGAGCGTCCGGGTGCAGGTCCGCGATCCGGCGCGCGGCGGTGGCAGACATGAGGTAAGAGGGGGTGGCCTCGCCAATCCGCTGCTCCGGCCGCGCCGCATCAAACAGCGACAGGTAATCCTCGAGCGTATCCGGGCGCGAGGCTCGAGAGCGAGCGAGCAGCTCGGGTGCAAAGAACCACAGCTCCTTGAGCTCAGGCATATAAATCTGGGGGTGACGTCTCAACATCTGATAAAGGGCCGTCGTGCCGGACTTGAACTGCCCAACGATGAAGAAGTCCGGGACTCGCTTCTGCGCCGGCGCGCGCCCGGCAGACGACAGCTCAGTCGATGTTGTCATAGCCCCACAGCTTAACTAGGTCGCGGCCCAGGTACTCGCTCGCCGCCACAACCTCGCCCTTGAAGCGGCGGCGCAACTCGAGCATCAAGTCCTCATCAGGCGGGCCCGGATCTCTGAAGACGACCCGGCGCTTTGTCTCCTCGAGCACCGCTCGGCGCAGGCGTCTGGACGTGAGCGCCTTGACCCCCGCCTTCACCGCCAGCGAAGCCGGCCCCCGCCCCACGGATACGGCATGAACGAGCTCGCTCACGCGCTGCGATCGTGCACGAACCGTCGGGTTGGCGTCAAGCGCCTGGATCGGAAAGCTGTCATCGACCGCCAGGAACCGCAGGACTCGGCGCAACGTGGCCTCGTTGTCGCGACGAAAGTCGTCATAGATCAACACCAGCGTCTGCGCTGGTGGGAACACGGCGTGAAAGCGACGCAGCTGCTCGACGTAACGCACGTGCTCGGAATAGAGCAGAGCGTCCGGCCAATAGGTATAGCGAGGTATGCAGCGACCCTGACGCCTCGGCTGCTCGAGGGCGAGTGCCTTGCGCAGATCGTTCTCCGTCTCGACATATGTCTGTATGAACTGAAGATGCAACGAGCGCAGAAAGCTCGCGGGCTCGCGCAGGATGGCGATTATGCGGGCCGCCGGGGCTACCTCTGCGATGCGACGTGCAGAGGTGCGCGACCAGAGATACAGTGCCGTCGCCTCACCGGCGCGTTGCTCGGGCCGGGCAAGGTCGAACAACGACAGGTACTCCTCGAGAGTCTGCGGAGTCCCTTCCGGCCGCGGCGGGGTTCGCACGTGCAGCTCGTCGGCGAAGAACCACGGCTCCTTGTTATCCGGCATGTAGATCTGCGGGTGTTGCCGGAGCATCTGATAGAGGGCCGTAGTGCCACTCTTCGAGTTGCCCACGATGAAGAAATCGGGTATTCGGTTGTGCGCAGCAGGTGTCGCGATCGCTGTGCTTGCACTATCTACTGGCCGTCTCATATCCGCGAAGGCTGTTGGCACGCGGCGGGCTGCGCCACCACGATCACCGTACGGATGCTCGAGCGGCGAGCTCGGAGGCGTGACGATAGTAGGTATTCTCCTTTTGCAGGAGAGCTTTCGTCTCGAAGGCGACCAGCCGGCCGCCGACGATGACCATCACGCGGTCGCAAATGTCAAGCGTCGACATGCGATGGGCGATGATGAACAGCGTCAACCCGTGCTTGAGCGCGCTCAGCGACTCGCCGATCAGGGTCTCCGACTGCGGATCGAGCGCGCTCGTTGGCTCGTCGAGCACGAGCACCTCCGGCCGCGCGGCGAGCGCGCGCGCGAGGCAGATGCGCTGCTGTTGCCCGCCCGAGACGGCGTCGGCCCGAGGACCGACGATCGTCTCATATCCGTTCGACCACCGCATGATGTCCTCGTGGATCCGGGCGAGCCGCGCGGCGCGCTGCACCGCCTCGTCATCGAGGTCGCGAAAGAAGCGGATGTTGTCGGCGACCGATGCATGCAGGAGCCGCGGTTCCTGGGGCACGTATGCGACCTGCCGGTGCCAGTCCTCGCGCGCGAACGCATCAGCGTGCACGCCGTTCACCAGGTAGCGGCCGCTGTCGGGCGCCCTCAATTGCAGCAACAGCTGGACGAGCGTCGACTTGCCGGCTCCCGATGGCCCGATGATGCCGATTACCTCTCCGGCGCTCACCTCGAACGTGATGTCGGTCAGGACCGGTGAACCGGCATTGTAGGCGAAGGACACGTTCTGAAAGGCAACCTTATCCACTCGCGGGAGCGCCTCACCTCCGTCCGGCGGGCTGCTCTCGACGTAGCGACGCACGGTGTCCTGGGTACGTTCGATGAAGGGCAGCGATTGGGTTAGTCCCTGATAGGCGCCCTGGACCATCTGACCTGACGTCCCTCCTCGGAGCAGGAGCAGGACGACACCACCAAGCGATGCCGATTGACCGCCGCCCGCGAGATACAGGCCCGCGACGCCGGCCACGAGCAGAACGTAGATCAGGCTTTCATACAGCTTTCCCGAAAGTCTCGAGAGCAGCTGACTGCGAAAGAAGAGGTGATTGTAGACCTGAACCGAGCGCTCGATCCTCTCGCGCTGAGCGCCAGCGACGCCGAACACGTGCGTCTCTTCGGCAACGCGGATCGACTCCGCTATGTCGCCGGCGTATCCCACCTGAGCCTTGGAGAGCGCGCGCGAGTTGCGCACTACACGTTGCCGCAATGGCCGCAGAAGCGCGAACATGAACACGGTCGTGACTCCGACGACGGCGGCGGCGACTGCGTTGAGCGCCAGCGCCGAGCCCATCAGGACGAGGAATGTGAACAGCGCGTTGATCAGCATGGTGGTCTGCATGGCGCCGGCCGTCGCCTGATTCACCTGGTTCGTCATCGTCTCTTGCAACTGCCCCTCTCGATCCCGTGACTGCATTCCCCATGATGCGCGCGAGAACGCGTCGAACAGCCGCCTGCGCATCCCAGCCTGCACGTCCGCGACGATCCTCGCCGGCAGGACCGAGAGTGGCACCTGGAGAACGATCCGTAGGAAGGTGAGAGCAGCCGCAATCTCGATCAGGGTCCCGAGCGACACGTTGACGTGAGCCGGTCCTAGGTGAGCGTTCACGTGCTTCGCCCCTTTGATCAAGGAGGTCGCGAGCTCCGCGATGATCGCGAGGGTCCCGGCTTCGGTGAAGCCGGACAGGATCGAGCAGCCTGCGACTGCCACGATCGATCGGCGCCGATCGCCGATCAGCAAGTTCACTCGGGAGGCCATCAAGGCTCCAGGCCGATTCCCCGCGCCGGGTGATTTCGCGATTCTCATGACGCCAGTAGGGCGCTCGCCGAATCGGCTCGATTGCGCGGGCCGGCGAGCCAGTACGCGGCGATGCCGATCGCGAGCCAGAAGAGTGGACCGAGCGCGGTGCTCGTCAGCGTGGGTCCGGTGAACCCGATGAAGATCAATGTCACGAACGGCGCGAACGCACCCGCGAGGAGAATTGCCAACTCATCGTCACGCACCGCTGGGAGTCGGCGCGCGACAAGCACGACGATATACACCGAAAGCACGACCCACACGACCAAGCCCGGGGCGCCGAGTTCGTCGGAGATGAAGTTGTACTGCGTCTCAGCGCCGACGCCGGCACCCTGTCCGACGCTGGTTCCGCCAAAACCACCGACTGGGCCCGTCGTACCCAGGCCGATGCCATAGGGGTCGAGTGAGAGGAACTGTGGGATCTGGGTGTAACCACCAGACTTATGGGTCACGATCGATGACAATGAAGCCTTTTCGAAGGTCCCGAAACGACTGAAGCTACCGTGGCGGAGAACCGATACGAACAGTACTCCGACGGGAATCGCGATTGCCACCACCACCAGTAGGGCTCCAAGAGGCCGCTTCACGCGGCGGCCTCCCAAGGCGGTAAACAGGAGAAATGCGGTCACGCTGATCACCGCGCCGACGACCTGAGTCCGGCCCCCGCCCGCGGCCACGCCCATGAGTGCGCCGAGCGCGAGCACCGCGGCTACCCATCGTCGCCGTGAGCGCCACGTCGCGAGCAACGCCAGACAGAACGGCAGAGCGATCAGGCCGACGCCACCACTGAATCCCGCGTCGGAGCCAAGGCCGACTGGTCGCGGACGCCCTTCCCCTTCGTAGGCGAAGACACGGCCCACCTGGCCTTTCAGGCCGACCGAGGTCGGCTGGTAGAGTTCGCGATAACCGGGCCCCCAGCGCGCCAGCGCGGCTGGCGAGAGTCCGGTCTGGTAGGCGGCCACAATGCCATTGGCCAGGGCGCACACCCCCACGAGCAGAAAGAGCTGGCGAAGGCGCTTCTTCGAGCGGATCAGCATGTAGCCGAAGAAGAAGAACGGAATCCAGTGCAGCTCCTGCCTGAAGCCACCGAGAACCTTCAATATCCCGCCAGTTTTCGGATTGAAGGCCTCGAGCGCCACCGTTGCGACGAATGCCAGCACCCAGCCAGCAAGCGGAGGCAGCCTCACTGGCTCACGGCGCACCGCCAGGCGCATTACCGCACCAACGGAGATCGCCAGGATCAGCACGTCATCGGCGCCGTGCGCGAGTGTCCCGCCCCCCAGGCCGAGCTTGACGGGCCCGTACAGCAGTAGGAGATACGCGGCCAGCAGCGTGACGGTAACCTCGAGGCGACTACTGGCCACGAATGCGGCGATACCCAGAACGGCGACGATGCCCGCGAGCACCAACACCGCGTTTGCGACGCTCGCGTTGGGCATCTCGACGATGATTCCCAGGGCGATCACCGCGGGAATCAACCCGGTGATACCGGTCAGCAGGAGGTCGTGGATGCGGCGCTGCAGGACGGCGGGGTGAATTACGCCGGTCGCACTGGACAGCCGCAAGTGGCGGTCGTTCATCGGCCGATCATCCGACCGGTGCGCACCCTCCCGTTGGGCGATGAGAAGCCATATCGCTGGGCTTCTCGACGCGGCACGCAGTTGGCAACCAGACCGAGCAGGGGCCCGTGCGGGGCATGCGCCAGGAGCTGTAGGAGCCGTCGAGCCGACATTTCGCGCGTGTGCGCCAACCGTGCGACGATCACGATCCCGTCGACGGCGCCTAGCAACGGCATGACGTCGCTCGCCTCCAGCGGAGATTGTGCGTCGATCAAAACGTAGTCGAAGTCCTCTGCTAGCGCACGCAGCAGGTCCGTCATTTTTCCGTCCGCCAGCAGGGCGGCCGGACTGGCGGCCGGGCCTCCGCCGGCGAGCAGGAACAGGCAACCCTTGCTAGGCGACTCGATGGCGGTCGCGACGCCCGCGGCTCCTCCCGCCGGATCGGGAGCGGGCGCGGCGGTTGGAAGCACGCGCTGCATCGCATCCTCCGCCGACAGCGTTCCCGCGAGCACCTCTGCGAGTCCGCGCGCGCCGTCCAAGCCCAGCAGTTTCGCCAGAACGGGCCGGCGAAAGTCGACCTCCAAAACCGCGACCCGCGAACCTGCGTCGCGCTGAACGAGCGCGAGGTCCGCAACCAGCGTCGACTTGCCGTCGCCCGCGTTTGCACTGGTGAACAGGATCACGCGCGACGAGCTGTGGCGCTCGGGGCCGGGCACGGCCCCCAGCTGGAGGGCGATGTGCAATCGCCGGAGCGGCTCGAGCAGAAACCTCGAAGGCGCCGGCTGTCCTTCGCGCCGCACGATCGGGCGCCTGACCTTCGGCAGAGCGACCAGGAGCTGCGAGCCGAAAATCGCCTCAAGGCCCGCGAGTGACCGCAAGCGAGTGTCGGCTCGAGCGAGCACATAGGCGGCGATCGCGGCGAGGACGATGCCGATCACGAATCCGAAGATCGCGTTCCTTTTCGGCGTCGGCGAGAGCCGCTGAGCCGTGCCGGGCTTGGCGGGTTTGATCTGCTGGGCGCCGGTGGCGGCAAGGCTCGATTCGAGCTGGTTGATCTTGCTGTTGAGGTTCGCCTCCTGGAGAACGTTGGCGGTGCCCGACGAGGTCGGGGTCGGGGTCGGGGTTTTACCTTTTGCGGTACTCGATTTCGGCACAACCTTCGGTATGCTCCCCGCTTCGATTCTGCGGAGTTGACGGCGGGCGATCGCAATCGACTGTTCGATCGAACGCTGATGCGCGGCCTGCTGGCGCTTGATGTATGTCTGCGCCGCGGTGTTGGCGAGCAGCGCGGCACCCCTCGCCGTGTGCGCTTCTCCGGTCACGGTTATGAACACGCTCTTTTCCGCGGCGGTCGCCTTCACTTTGCCGCCGCGCACCAGCGCGCCTTTGTGCTCCTTGCGCAGCTGTTGGTTGACCCTTTCGGCCACGATCTCATTTATGATCGCCACCTGACCGCTGACGGCCGCGGTTGGGACCTTGCCGCCTTTTTCATTAGGCGCCTGTTCTTCGCCGAGGTAGACCGACGTAACCGCTCGGTACAGGGGCTTCGCGCGGTTATAGTAGAAATAGCTGCCAGCCGCCACCGCGATGCCAACGGCGAGGATCAGCCACTTGTGCCGCCAGAGCGGCGAGAAGAAAGAGGTGGCGTCGGTGGTCTCGTTCATTGACTGCAGGGTCCGTCCGTGGCCGGTGCGCAGCCATCATAAGGATTGTCGTAACTTGCGTCTAAAGACTACGTGCCCTGGCGGCATTGAGCAAGTCTGCATGCAACGATACCGCGGTGCGGACATCGCTCGCCAGCCCAATTCATCGGCGCGCATGGCGCCATAGCCGCGAGCCGGTCGACCTGCTCGGCGCGCGTCGGCTCCTGGTCATAAGCCACCCGGCTGTGGTCAACGTCAATCAGGTCGTCTATCGCGAGCTAGCCCAACGTGGTTGGGAGGTCACGATCGTTCTGCCCGACCGCTGGCGCCACGAGTATTCGAACGCGGATGTGGCGCCACAGGCGCTCGAGGGAATGGAGCGCGCTCTGCGCCCGACGCGGATCGCGTTGCGAGGGCGTCCGCAGCGCCACTTCTATCTGACAAACTGCGCCGCCCTCTGCGCCGAAGCGCGCCCCGACGTGGCCTTCATCGAGGCCGAGCCGTTCTCGCTGCCCGCGGCGCAGTGGGGATTTGCGTTGAGCAGGCTGGGCGTGCCGTTCGGCGTTCAAAGCTACGAGAACATCGACAGACGCCTCCCGCTCCCCATACGCTGGCTGCGCTCACGCGTGCTGCGCGATGCCGCATTCGTCGCTGCCCGCTCCGAGAGCGCCGCCCAGCTCGTGCGTGCGTGGGGAGCGAAGGGGGAGGTTGGCCTCGCTCCGCCCGCCGTCCCCCGCTGGGACAGCGTGCCGCCGCCCGCCGAACGTCGCTTTACCGTCGGCTACGCGGGCCGGCTTGTGCCGAGCAAGGGGCTCGCCGATCTGCTGGCGGCGGTTCGACGGCTCGACGCACCGGTGGACCTGGTGCTTATCGGCAACGGCGAGCTGCGAGCGCAACTCGACGGGCAGCCGATTCCGGGCTCGACCGTGCGGATCGTGGACGACCTCGCCCATGAGGACATGGCATCCGGTTTCGCCCAGCTCGACGTGCTCGTGCTGCCGTCACGCACGACGCCTACCTGGAAGGAGCAGTTCGGTCGCGTGATCATCGAGGCGCTGTGGTGCGGCGTCCCCGTCGTCGGCTCTGATTCGGGGGAGATCCCGTGGCTGATCGAGCTGACGGGAGGAGGGCTGGTATTCCCAGAGGGAGACTACGAAAGCCTCGCTCGCCAACTCGCCAAGCTACGTGAGCAGCCCGCCCTCCGGCGGCGCCTGGCGGAGACTGGCAGGCTCGCCGTTGAGGGGCTGTTCTCGGTCGCCGCGGCGACCGATTCGCTCGAGAGCTTGCTGGTCCGGGCATCGGCCGCTCGCGCGACATAGCGGTGGTGCTCGCTCTTGCGGCTACCGCTGCCCCTCGACCGCGCGCGGTCGAGGTGTGAGTCTGCGCCGTTCGCTTTGTGACTCGCCCGCGACGCGTCCGTAGAGCTCCTGATGCTTGGCCACCATCGTCTGCCAGCGAAAATCGAGCGCCGACCGCCGCGCGGCGCGGCCCATGCGCACCCTCAGGGCCGGATCGGCGGCGAGCTGTCCCAAGCGCTGGGCGATCGTGCGGGGGTCCTGGCTGATCAGGAAGCCGCTCTCTCCATCCGTGAGAAGCTCACCGATACCGTTCACCGGGGTCGCGAGGATCGGCAGACCGCTTGCCGCCGCCTCGAGTGTCACCAACGAGAATGCCTCGTAGCTTGAGGGAAACACGAGGACATCAGCCAACTCGTACACGAGCTGCACATCGCGTGAGATCCCCAGCCAGTGCAGTGCTCCTCCCACACCGAGGGAGTTGGCGAGCTCCAGGTAGCGCTTCTCATCTCCACTCCCCGCCACCACGACATCCCATCCGGCCGTCAGCGGGAGTGCCCGGATGAGCGCCTCCAGCCCCTTGCGTTCCCACTCGCTTCCGACAAAGGCGGCAACGAGCCGATCGTCGGGAATCTCAAGCCTCTCACGAAGCACCCGCGCCTCCTCCGTGCGCCTCCCCGGGGCGAAGGCCTCTGTGTCCACTCCGTTGGGTATGCTGACTACGCGGTCGGCGAGCTTTGGATAGTGCACGCGCACCTCCTCAGCTACACCTTCGGATACTCCCACGAACGTGGCCGCGCGGTTGTGGGCAAAGCACAACCGCTCGGCGACCCGGATCAGGCGTCTCGCCAAAACGGCGTGTATGCGGAAAAGCCTGCTGGAGCGACTCGGAGTGATCTTTCCAGCCTGGTGGCAGTAGTGAACGGTAATGACGTCAACCCGGTTCAGCACGATCGCACCGGTCGTCTGGACGACGCCCCGACGCCATTTGCGCAGCGCGAGCGAGCCGGCGACCATGAACCACGGATAGGCGAGCAGGAGCGGGCGGCTCGGACCTCTTACGCGGTGAAATCTAACTCCGGCGGTCGGTGGCAGCACGCAGGTGCGAGCGATTACCGTGACCCGGTCGCCGAGCCGCTGAAGTCCGAGTATCAGTTCTGCCAACTGATGCTCCATTCCCCCCACTGACCCGATGTCGTGGGCGACGATCGTCACATCGCGGTGCGCTGGAACCGACTCGACCGTATGCTCAGCGTCTTGCTCCTCTGGCCCAAGCATCGAGCGTCGCACGATACTAAACCACTGACGACCCTCGACTATGGAGCCTCGGACGATCGCGTAGGAGTCATGTGGGCTTGCGTACGCTCTGCAGCCCACGGCGACCGTTCAGGTCTTTTCCCTGTCCCGGAGAGAGCGCCTCGAGACGGTCGAAGAACCTCTCGTGCAGCGCCGAATCGGTGAACTCCCGCAGAAACAGCTCGTGGCCCGCTCGTGCGACGTCGTGACGGAGCTCGGCCGATGTCAATAGCGATTCCAGAGCATCTGCCAGGTCGACGGGCTCCCCCGAGCGTGCGAGCTGCCCGGTCCGCCCGTGCTGGATGAACTCGGCGGGGCCACCCGAGTCGACTGCGACGACCGCAACTCCTCTTGCCATTCCCTCGAGCAGCACGATGCCAAACGGCTCGGGGTCAGACGCGTTGATGAGGATATCCATCTGCTCGATATACGGTCCGGCATCGGCAACCTGGCCCGTCATCGTGACGGCGTCGTCCAATCCCAGACGGCTGACGAGAGACGGCAGCGACCCGGCATACTCGGGAGAGTATCCGTAGGCATCACCGCCGACGATCAGTGTGTGAATACGTTGCCCACGCTCGCGCAGGAGCGCCTGAGCTCTCAGGAGTCGATCCTGTCCCTTCCAGGGCTGCAGGCGCCCCACCAGACCCACCACGGGAGCATCGCGCGGAAGATCAAGTGGCGCCGGCCCTGTGTCCGCGTCAGGGACAGACACTCCGGGTGCAACCACGAAGACGGGGCGCGACGGGAATAGCCTGGCCTGCGCTCTGGCGGCCTCCTCGCAGTAGCATCCGATCGCGGCGGCGGGAAGCAGGGTTGCACACCTGTCGATCCAGTTGTGCGATGGAATCACGTGCTGCCACAGGACCACTCGATCTGTCATGCCCGCGAGGACGGCGGCCGGCGATGCGTAAAGGTGGGTTTTCGCTGCCCAGTTGAGAATCACATCGGGGCGGCGGTTGCGAAGGATCCTGGCGAGCCGTGTGACCGTAGGGACCCATCGATGCACGTGCCGAAGGCGACCTGCCGCAATCACCTCGACGCGAAAGCCCGCATCGCTCAGCTCGGCGGGCCAGGGTCCCGGCTCGAAGAACACGAACTCCAGCTCGTGCCCCCGATCGCGCGCTCCCCCGAGCGCCGTGTGAAGCATCGCCTCCCCACCGCCAAGGCGCTGCCCCCATGGCACTGTTACGAGTACGCGCACCGGGGCTACCTAGCGATCGACTCTATCGCGGCTTGATGCCAGATAGCTCATCAGATCGGTCAGCTTACACGACGCGATTGATCAAGCACGGAGCCCGCACGGCGGACCGTCGACTCGATCAGGATAGCCTTGCCCGCAGTGAAGCGATCTGACCTACAGCGCTCGCCTCCCCTGCGTGTCGCCCTCAGCCACGACTATCTGCTTGTGTTGCGCGGCGCCGAGCGCACCTTTGCGGCCATCGCCGAGCTGTATCCCCAGGCCCCGATCTTCACTCTCCTTTACGACGAGGAGGGCACTCGCGGTCGCTTTTCCGACCGCGCGATCACGACGTCAGCGCTCCAGCGCCTCGGCGTGGACCAGGTCACGTTCAGGCGCCTGCTGCCACTTTTCCCCTGGGCCGTGCAGCGGCTGAGGCCACCCCCGTCGGACCTGGTACTCAGCAGCAGCAGCGCGTTCGCACACGGTATATCGGTGCCCGAGGGGGCGCTACACATATGTTACTGTCACGCTCCCTTTCGCTATGCCTGGTATGAGGAAGCGCGTGCGATCGCCGAGGTATCCCCTCCCCTGCGCCCGGTCATCCGCTGGCAGCTGTCGCGGATCCGCAAGTGGGATCTGGCTGCCAGCCGGCGGGTGAACGTCTACCTCGCCAACTCCCAGCTCTGCCGCGAGCGGATCAAACGCTACTACGGCCGCGATGCCCGGATCATCCATCCGCCCGTTGAAACCCACCGGTTCGCTCCCGGTAACCCTGGCGACTCGCTGCTGGTGGTCTCGGAGATCGTGCGACACAAGCGCTTGCACGTCGCGCTGGAGGCAGCCCGCCGGGCACACGCGCCGATCCGCGTCGTCGGCTCGGGCCCCGATCTCACCACACTGAGCAGAGCATATCCGGAGGCCGAGTTCCTCGGGCGCGTCAGCGACGAGGATCTCGCCGGGCTATACGCGAGCGCCCGCGCCGTGGTCGTGCCTAGCGTCGAGGAGTTCGGGATCACGGCGGTTGAGGCTCAAGCGGCCGGGCGGCCGGTGATCGCAGCCTCGGCGGGTGGAGCGCTCGAGACGGTACTCGACGGACAGACCGGACGGCTGGCGATTCCAGACGACGTCGAGTCGTTTGCGCAGGCGATCACGGACATCGATCGGCTTCACTTCGATCCCGCGCGCGCCGTGCAGAACGCCGATCGCTTCTCGGTTCTCGCCTTTGAGCGTCGGCTGTCGGCGGAGGTGACGCGGACCGTCGAAGGAGATGGCGGATCTGCTCGCGATCAACCGCCACGAGTTCGATAGGTTGCCGACGATGCCTGCCAAATCGCTGCGCATAGCATGGCTTGGGCCGGTCCCCGGCGGGGACACGGGCGTCACGGGAGTCAACACGGAGCTCTTGCACGGCCTCGCAGCGCTCGGGCATCGGATTGACTGCTTCTTTCCCTCCGCCGGCCTTCCACTCCCGCCTGAGCTTGCAGAAGATGAGAACCTCGAGTTCATTTGGGGAACCAATACCTGGAAGTGGAACCGGTGGTACAGCCGCGGGAAATTCGCGGCCTTTGTCAGTGGTCTGCTATCTCGCGGCCTGGCATCCGTGCGGCTTCGCCAGGAAATCGCGCGCAGACATCGGCGCGAGCCGTATGACCTCGTCTACCAATTCTCCACCATCGAGGCCCCAGCTCTTCCGTCGAGTCTCAGGCGCACCGTACCCCTGGTCATGCACCCTGAGACCCACAGCGCCGGAGAGCTCAGGTGGCTCCTCGCCGAGCGAGGGCTGAGCAGCCGCTGCCAGCCTCGGTACATGTTCGTCGCTGTGATCGTGATCATGTCGCTTCGGACACTGATACAACGCATCAGTATTCGGCGTGCCCGCCTGCTTGTGTGTATCAGCAGCGTGTTTCGCGACCACCTCGTCCGCGACTATGGATATCCGGTGGAGGCGACAATCGTCGTTCCGAACCCGGTGCGCATCGATCGATTCGCGATTGCCGGCGTGCGCACCGGCGAGCCGCCAATTGTGCTGGCGCTGGGACGCGTCTCGACTCGAAAGGGCATCGAGGATGTGGTGGCGGTCGCGAGGGTGCTGCTTGAGCGCAATGTCAATGTTCGGCTGCGCGTCGTGGGCGGACCGAGCCTGTGGTCGGACTACACCAAGTTGCTCGAGGATCTGCCGCGCGAGAATGCCGAATACGCGGGATCGGTCTCCTCATCAGAGATTCCGGGCCTACTGGCCGAAAGCGACGTTCTGCTACAGGCAAGTAAGTATGAGCCTTTTGCTCTGACAGTTGCGGAGGCCTTGGCCTCCGGGGTTCCAGTCGTGGCGACAACTGAGGTGGGCGCGATCGAGGGTGTCGACAGAACGGTCGTCTGCACAGTGGAGCCGGGCGACGTCGACGGCATGGCCACCGCGATAACAGCGCTGCTCGAACGGCTCAAGACGGCTTCGCCCGAGATGCGATCGAAGGCGCACACCGAGGCCGAGCGACTGTTTGCTCCCGATGTCGTGTGCGAGCACATCTCGGTCGCGCTCGAGCGCCTGATCGACGGCGCCGGGGCCGGCTCTGCCCGTGCAGAGGAGAACGGCCTGGCGATTCCCCGTCGATCAGCTTGATCGCACGCCCAGGGCACGCCCCCGTTGGACGTTCGGTGGATCGACGCGCCCCCGGGGGATCGGCCTATCCGCGGGGATTAAGATATGGGCGATCTCGTCCGATGGGAGGAGTAGACGTACGTCGCGGGAAATACGAGGGGAAACTCGAGACCACATGCTCTTCGTCCTGATCGGAATAGCCTGGATTACCGTCGTGACGCTGCTGGTGGTCCTATGTGTCATGGCCGCACGCTCCGACACGCCCATCCCTGCTCTCAGAGCCCATCCCCGCTCGATCGGCGGCGGGTTGGTCGTGTGGGAGGCGCCTCCCTCGTCGACGCGTGCGAGCGATTGGACGCTTCACGACATCACTCGGGGACGTCGGGTCGGGGCCCCGCTCTCGCGTGGTCGCCGGTCGCCCCGCACGCGGCGAATCGCCGCACGCGGGATCCGCTAGCTCCCCACTCATATCCGCGTTGGCCCCGAGCGGTTTGTTCTCGCCACCAGTCGTGCGACCGCTCGTCCAGGTGACTCGTGAGCGACATCGCGACCCACGAATGGGCGTTGCACTCGTTATACTTCGCGGCTGGAATGGTCTCCGGTGATGTGTTAACCGCTGCTTATATGCGGGGGAAGAGGGTTCCGGACTTCTTCGTGGTTGGCCATATGAAGAGCGGGACGACTGCCCTCTACACGATGTTGATGCGCCACCCGCAGGTGTTCATGCCGTTCAGCAAGGAGCCATGGTTCTTCGCGGACGAGGTGCACCGTCGCGACCGAACGCGGCCCGCTGGTCACGGCCGCACCCCACGCACGCTGGAGGAGTACCTTTCGTTGTTCGACGCGGCGGGACCGGAGCAGCGCGCTGGAGAGGCCTCCGCGATTTACCTCTCATCCCGCACGGCCGCAGAGCGCATAGCCGCGGTGCAGCCCGGGGCACGCATAATCGCGATCCTGCGCGAGCCGACGAGCTTCCTGTGCTCGCTGCATCTTCAATTCTTACAGAACTATCTAGAGGTTCAGCATGATCTGGGCAAGGCGCTTTCGCTGGAGGACGCGCGGCGTCAGGGCCGTGATTTGCCGCCGAATGAGTATTGGCCCGGTGCAACGTTGTACTCAGACCACGTGCACTACGTCGAGCAGCTGCGCCGTTATGAAGCTGTATTTCCGCCAGAGCAGATCAAGGTGATCATTTACGACGACTTCCGACAGGATAACGAGGCCGCTACACGCGCGATATGGCGCTTTTTGGGGGTGGACGAGACGGCTCCAATTCGTACGAGGGAGGCAAACCCGTCCGTTCGAGTGCGCACGCCGCACCTTTACGGGCTCGTTCACGCGATCGCCCAGGGACGAGGTCCGGTCTCGCGAGCCGTGAACGCGACGGTCAGGACGCTCGCGCCGCCGCAGCTGCGCCGCGAGTCGGCGATCGCGATCCGTGACCGACTCTTCTACGACCGGCCCAAGCCGCCGGATGAAAAACTGATGCTCGAGTTGCGTCGCCGCTTCAAGGGAGAGGTCGTCGCCCTCAGTGAGCACCTGGACCGTGATTTGGTGAGCCTGTGGGGGTATGACGATATCGGCTGAGGCGCGAGCCGCTCGTGTGCCCCCGGAACGGGTCACCAATCGTTGCGGAGACCGATTCGCACCCGCGGTGGACCGATGAACGGGGTCCGGTCAGCTCGGGTTGACTCCGCATCCATCTCCGTGGTCGTCCCCACTTTCAATGACGTCGGTCGACTCGGCGACGCGCTCACGTCGATCGTCAACCAGACGTTGCCTCCCGGCGAGATCGTGGTTTCCGATGATGGCTCCGAAGATGGCACCGAGCAGTTCGTGCGCGAATTCGGTGCCCGGCGAGCGGGCGAGAGCGTCGTCCGCTACATCCGGCTCCCGTCTCGGTCCGGCGTGGTGGCGGCGCGCAACGAGGGGATCTCTGTGGCGCGCGGCGAGTGGATCGCAAACTGTGATTCGGATGACGTCTGGGCTGCGGACAAGCTTGAGCGGCAGGCGGGCTTCATCCGTGACTGGCATGGAAGCCAGCGGATCGCCCTTCTCGGCACGCACGGCTACAACATGAACGATGCGAAAAGGGTCATCTCACCCGCGGTCATGGGACCGACCACCGAGGACGATTACGATTCCCTGAGACGGACAGGCGGGATCTTCTTCGTGATTCATTCGTCGGTCCTGTTTCATCGCTCAGATTTCTTGGCCGTTGGCGGCTATTCGACCGAGTACGGCGCGGCGGACGACTTCGACTTCTTCTGCCGCATGGCGGAGCGAGGGGTTGTGATCAACCTGGCCGAGCCGCTCGTCTACTATCGAAAGCGTGCCGGGTCGGTGCAACTCGACCGCTTCTGGGATCAGAGACGGGGTGTCTTGCGTCTCGCCGAGAACCAGCGAAGACGGGCTACCGGCCAAGCTCCCATCGGCCCTGACGAGTTCGCCGCCCAGCTGGCTTCGGCACCCCTACGGCAGCGGCTCAGGCACCGCAAGGGGGCTCTCGGCATGTACTACTACCGCTCGGGAGCAACAAATACGGCGAATCGTCGGCTGATTCGCGGAGCCGTCCAGCTCGCTCTCGCCTCGATCCTGGATGGTGCCCGTGTTCGCGCGGGCATCCGGAGCGCCCTGCGGGGTCGACGGCCGAGAGAATCGACGGAGGGCTAGATCCCGCGGCGCCCGAGCACGTGAGGCACGGTTCGCAGCAGAATCTTGATGTCCTTCCAGAGCGACCAGTTGGCAACGTAGAGATAATCGAGCGCCACCATCTCCTTCAGGGGAACGCGGGCGGGGCCGAGGATCTGCCAGGGGCCCGTCATCCCCGGCATGAGTTCGAGGCGGCGGCGGTTCCAGCCGACGATGCGCTGATCCTCCTCAATCACCAGCGGGCGCGGCCCCACGAGGCTCATCTCGCCGCGACAGATGTTGATGAGCTGGGGGAGCTCGTCGAGGGCTGTCCGGCGCAGGAACCGGCCGACCCGAGTCACCCGCGGGTCCTCGGCGATCTTGAACAGCCCCTCCTGTGCCTCGTTGCGGTCGCGCAGCGAGTCCTTCATGGCATCGGCGTCCGCAATCATCGTGCGGAACTTGAGCATGTGGAAGCGCCGCCCGTGCCGACCCACGCGCAGTTGGTAGAAGAAGACCGGGCCGCGGCTGTCGAGCTTGATCGCGACCGCAAACGCGATCATCAGCGGCGCAATCGCGAGCAGGCCAATCGAGGCGCCGAGCAGGTCGAACGCGCGCTTCACCGACGCGGACGAGCGCCCCAGGTCAAAGCGCCTGACGCCCATCAACGTCACGCCGTGGAGCTCGTCGAACTCAACCGATGAGCCCACCACCTCCAACATCGCGGGCAGCACGCTGACGCGCACCCCCACGGCCTTCAGCGTCCGCACGAGGTTGAGCGTCTCGCGGGGATCGGCGCCTGCTCCCCACCCGGGCGCGATGATCGCCCGGTGGATGTCAAGCGACTGGGCCAGGTCGCGTATCTCCGAGAGCCTCGGCGCCGAGAACGCGTCCGTCGACCAGGGCGCCGCCTTGTCGAGGTCGAGGTGCGCAACGATCTTCGCGTTGACTCCACCGTGACCGGTCAGCTTCGAGCGGACGGTGGCGGCCGACCGCTCATCGCCAATGAACAGACATCGCTCTGCCGGCGCGACTCGCAGGGCGATCGCTCGCGCCAGGGCGCGCGCCAGAATCAAGAGCGCGGCGAGCGCCAGCCACAAGAACAGCGCCTGGTGGCGGTCGAGCTGTCCGCTGACGAGCACGCCGCCCGCGAGCCACGCCACGAGCGCGGTCAGCGTGGCCAGCTGGAACAGCTTCGGCGCCTCATCCAGCGTCGTCTTGCGCAGCAGCGTCTCGTCGCGGTCATACAGGCCGGTGAGCTTCGCAAACAAGATCAGCACCGGCACGCACGCGATGCTGACCCACGTCAGCTGCAGCGACCGCGACGACAGCCCGACCGTCAGCATGAACGCTGTGATGATCGCAACGACGTCCGCGGCCAGCAACGCCCGGCGAAACAGAGCGTCACGGCGCATGCACGCCGCCGGCCCGCGGGCCTCTGTGATCCGCAGCGTGGGCGTGCGGCGCTGGCCGATCTCAACCCTGAAGCTTCGCGACCCGCCCAGCGCCGCCTCCGCCTCGGTCCCTCTGCCGGTCTCGATACTCATCCCGCGCTCCCCGCCTCCTTGCTCGCCACCACCGACCTCTTTTGCTCGCCACCGCCGATGGACGAATGATGCCATCGCTCGACTAGAACAAATGTCGAGATCCGGTGATCGAGACTCAAGCTCGCATCATGCACCCAATCGGGCCCTAAAGTCAAGGCTGGCGACCAAGTTTCCTCCCGTCGGCCTGACGGCGGCTGATGCGTGGCCGCGCGTCGAATCAATGGACCGCGCGTGCCGGTCCATCGACTGGCGGCTGAAGCCCGCCCGATGCGACGTCCAACACGATCATCATGTGCGGTCCAACACAATTGTTGTTCGACGCCTCAACGGCCCCGTCGGCCGCGCTGCTTGAGCGTGATGCCCTCGAGCACGTGCGCGACCGTCTCGCATGCATCCACGGCCGCCTCGAGCGACTCGAAGATGTCCTTCCAGCGGATCACGACCATCGGATCGATGCCGCCCGCGAACAACGACGCAACGCCGTCGCGCTGGAGGCGATCGCCCTCGTTCTCCAGGCGGTGGATCTCCACGAGGTGCGGAGCCAACTCGGTACCCGTGCGCAGGCAGCGCAGAGCTTGCGCGATCTGCTCTCCGGCGCCGACCAGAACGTCGGCGAACTCGACGGCCTGCTCCATCGGCGCTTCCACGCGGTAGAGCCCGAGCTGGGCCGCGGCGTGCTCGGAGTGGTCGACGATGTCGTCGAGCGCCGTCGCGAGCGCATAGCCGTCGCCGGCGCCGAACGGCGCTCGGACACGCCCGCGGCCGGCGAGTCTGTGGATGATGTCGTGGGTGATGCGGTCGCCTTCCTGCTCGCACACCTTCAGGTCTTGAGCCAGCGTCGCGTGCTCGGGGTAGTCGACGAGCAGGTCGCGCAGCAGCAGACCGCAGCGCTGCACGTTGCGCCCTGCCTCCTCGACCAGCGCCATCAGAGCGGCGTCCACGCCACGACGCAGCAAGGTCATCCGGCGAGGATATTGCTCCGCGCGAACCGCTGTCCCAACCCGCCCCCGGCAGCGCCGGTGTGACGCGCGGTCGCATGCGGACGATGTCACCGATGTCTCGGGACTTTCACGAAATGTTCACACCGGGGCAGCCGACGCTGAAGAGACTTGCCCCGCAACACCGGATCGGCGGAGGCTATGCCGAGCCCGCTCACTGCCTGAACAATCCACGAAATCCCATCCAGAGGAGATGTAGTGATCAAGTCCAAGATTGGCGTGCTTGCCAGCGTCGCGGTGCTCGCGCTCGGCCTCGCCGCATGCGGGAGCTCAAAATCGTCCAGCAGCTCCACGGGCTCCTCGACCGGTGCATCCTCGAGCGGGGCGTCGGGGACGATCTCCGGCGCCGGTTCGACGTTCGCGGCTCCCGTCTACCAGCAGTGGGCCTCGGCACAGACGGGGCTGACGGTCAACTATCAGTCCGTCGGCTCGGGCGCCGGCATCACCTCGATTGAGAGCAAGACCGTAGACTTCGGCGCCAGCGACCCGCCCCTGAAGCCGGCCGACGAAGCTGAAATCGCCAAGAACGGCAGCCCGGCGGTTCAGATCCCGATGTTCCTTGGCGCGATCACGGTCTCCTACAACCTCCCGGGCGTGCAGACCGGATTGAAGCTCGACGGCAAGACGATCGCCGACATCTACATGGGCAAGGTAAAGGCTTGGAACGACGCCGAGATCAAGGCGCTGAACCCCGGCGCCTCGCTGCCGAGCACCCCGATCACCGACATCTACCGCTCGGACTCCTCGGGCACGACCGCCGGCTTCACGAGCTTCCTCGCCGCCGTGGACCCGGAATTCAAGACCAAGGTCGGCGAAGGCAAGGTCGTGCAGTGGCCGACTGGGACAGGCGCGAAGGGCAACGCCGGCGTTGCCGGGTCCGTGCAGCAGACGACGGGCGCGGTCGGCTACGTCGAGCAGGCCTACGCGCTGCAGCACAACTTCACGTACGCGTCGGTGCAAAACAAGGCGGGACAGTTCGTCGCGCCGAGTCTCGCGTCGACGAGCGCCGCGGCCCAGGGCGTGACGATCCCTGCGAACCTCGGCATCAAGATCAGCAATCCCGCCGGCGCGGCCAGCTACCCGATCACCTCGCAGACGTTCATCGTCGTCAACAAGGACCTCTGCAAGGCCGGTACACCGGGCGGCGAAAGCGCGGCCAAGGGCGTCGTGAAGTTCATCGCCTACGGGCTGGGAGAAGGTCAGTCGGTCCTCGCCCAGGCCGACTACGCCGCGCTGCCGGCCCCGATCCTCGCGAGGTCCAAGGCCGCCGCGGCCGGCCTTCAGTGCAACGGATCGCCGCTCGGCGGCTGATCCGATAGACAACGGGTCATGGCGAGCACATCCATGCCCGTCGGCGACCGCTCGGTTCTCGAGCGGTCGCCGATCGCCCGCCTCCCGGATCGGGCGCTGAAATACGGGCTAACGGCGCTGGCGATGCTGATCCTGGCGCTGATCGTCTACTTCTTCATCCGTCTCGTCGGCGAGGGCCGCCCCGCGTTTGCCCGGGCCGGCGTGTTCGGCTTCGTCTTCGACAACGACTGGAACGTGGGCGCCGAACGATTCGGGGCGCTGCCGCTGGTGGTGGGAACGCTGATCACCTCGGGGCTCGCCCTACTGATCGGCGTTCCCGTGGCCGTGGCCGCGGCGATCTACGCGACCGAGCTCTGCCCGCAGCGTCTACGCGCCCCGCTCACTGTCCTGGTCGAGCTGCTCGCCGCGGTCCCCTCGGTCGTCTACGGCCTGTGGGGCATCTTCTTTCTCGCCCCCAGACTTCAACCGGCCGAGCAGTGGGTGACCGACCGCCTGTCCTTCGTCCCGTTCATCGGCGGTGGCACCGTGACGATCCCCAACTATTTCATCACCGGACTCATCCTCGCGATCATGATCCTGCCAATCGTCAGCGCGATCAGCCGCGAGGTGATGAGCACGGTGCCGGCCGATCAGAAGGAAGCCGCGCTAGGCCTGGGGGCGACCCGCTGGGAGATGATCCGCATCGCCGTTCTGCCGTACTGCCACGCGGGCATCGTCGGCGGGGCGATGCTCGGACTGGGCCGCGCGATCGGCGAGACGATCGCCGTGACGATCCTGATCGGCAACGCGCCGCAGCTCGGCAGCCACCTGTTCGGACAGGGCTACAGCCTCGCGGCGGTGATCGCCAACGAGTTCGGCGAGGCTCAGGGGCTGCACCGCTCGGCGCTGTTCGCCGCGGGCCTGGTTCTGTTCGTCCTGACGCTGATCGTCAACGGCATCGCGCGCGCGCTCGTGTTGCGAGCCTCGCGGACGGGCAACGTGCGACGGAACGGCAATGAGCACGTCGGCGGCGTTGGCCCCCTCGTCGCGGGGACGGCGGCGGGCGCATGAGCGTTCCGCGCCCAGAGCCGCCGCAACTGGCGCGCTTTGCCGTCAGCCCGGCGCGCCGGCGTCGGACAGGCTCGCCCGCGGCGCGATCCTGGCCGCCACCGTGATCGCGCTGATCCCGCTCGTGCTGATCGTCTACTACCTGCTGCGCAAGGGGCTGGGCTCGTGGAGCGGGAGCTTCTTCAGCACCAATCCGACCGGCAACACTTTCTTCAAGAGCTCGAGCATCGGCGGCATCAAGAGCGCGATCCTCGGGACGGTCGAGATCGTGGCACTGGCCTCGGCGATCGCGATCCCGGTCGGGATCGGCGTCGCGGTATGGCTTGTCGAGTACGGCCGTGACAGCCGCCTGGCCTCGACGGTCCGCTTCTTCGTCGACGTGCTCACTGGCGTGCCGTCGATCGTCTTCGGTCTGTTCATCTACATCGTGCTGATCGTTGGCACGGGCAGCACCTACGCCGGATACAAGGGGGCTCTCGCGTTGTCGCTGCTGATGCTCCCCGTCGTCATCCGCTCCGCTGAGGTGATCCTGCTGCTCGTCCCGGGGGCGCTGCGCGAGTCGGCGCTCGCGCTAGGGGCACCGCGCTGGCGGGTGATCTTCAGGATCGTTCTGCCGACAGCGCTCCCGGGTATGGTTACGGGCGTGCTGCTGGCGATCGCGCGCGCCGCGGGCGAGACCGCGCCGCTACTGTTCACCGCGGGCGCGACGCTCAAGACGAACTTCAACCTCGGTCAGTTCACCAACTCGCTGCCCGTGCAGATCTACAGCGACGTCACATCTCCGACGACCGCCGTGGTAAACCGTGCGTGGGGAGCGGCGCTCACGCTGGTCGCGATGATCCTGATGCTCAATATGATCGCTCGTCTCGTCGCGAGAAGGAGTCGCCTTGCATGACATCCGACGGATCGCCTTTGAGGACCATTGAAATGGAGCCGGACGAGCTGCTCCAGCCGGACGCCGCCGCCGCGGCCTCGCCACCCGCGGCCGGTTCGACCGCGGCTTCTCTGGACCCCGACTCGGGCGTCGGTGGGCAGCACGACGCTCATGCCAAGCCTGGCCTGAGCGTCAAGCTCGCGCAGCTGCGCGCGTTCTACGGCAGCGCCGAGGCCGTCAAGGGGATCGACCTCGAGTTCAACGCCGACCAGGTGACCGCGATCATCGGGCCATCCGGCTGCGGCAAGTCGACGCTGGTGCGCTGCATCAACCGCATGCACGAGGAGATCCCCGGCGCCCATGCGGAGGGCAGCGTGCTGCTCGATGACCTCGACGTGTACGCCGGCTCGGTCGACGTGGTCGCCGTGCGCCGCGCGATCGGAATGGTCTTTCAGAAGCCGAACCCGTTTCCAACGATGTCGATCTTCGACAACGTCGCCTCCGGCCTGCGCCTGAGCTCGCGTGAGCGCAGTGAGCGCTCGAAGGCCGCGCTGCGCGCCAAGGTAGAGTCGGCGTTGCGCGCCGCCGGCCTGTGGGAGGAGGTGGCGGAGCGCCTGACGGAGCCCGGCGCCGGGCTATCGGGGGGTCAGCAGCAGCGACTGTGCATCGCTCGCTCGCTCGCCGTCGACCCCGAGGTGATCCTGATGGACGAGCCATGCTCGGCGCTGGACCCGATCGCGACGCTCAAGATCGAGGAGTTGATCGAGGAGCTCAAGCGCACGGTCACGATCGTGATCGTCACGCACAACATGCAACAGGCAGCCCGCGTTGCCGACCGGACCGCGTTCATGCTCGACGGTCGGCTCGTCGAGGTCGGCCCGACGCAGGAGATCTTCACGAAACCCGCCGACCCCCGCACCGAAGAATATGTCACCGGAAAGTTCGGATAGCGCCTCCGGCGCACTGGCGCCGCGGGGCGACGCGGTCAACGGTGCTCCCGAGAGTCCCGAGGACGCTCCCAAGCCGGGTCGCGCGCACTTCCAGCAGCAGCTTCACGCGCTCGAAGCGCATGCGCTCGGTGGCCTTGACTTGATCGTCGAGCAGCTCGACCGCGTGCTCGAGGCGCTCAAGCACCAGGACGTCGAGCTCGCCCAGATGGTCATCGCCGACGACGACCGCGTCGACGGGCGATACCTGGAGGTCCACCAGGGCATCCTCTCGCTCCTGGCTCTGCAGGCCCCCGTCGCGGGCGACCTGCGGCTGGTCGCCGCGCTGCTGCACATGATCAAGCACATCGAGCGTATGGGCGACCAGTGCGTGAACATCGCCAAGCTGATCCCTTTGTCCGGAAACGAGCCGCCCGTGCGCCAGGAGGTGCAGGGGCCGCTGGCGAAGATGGGCGCCCAGGCGCGCTCGGAGGTGGTGCAGTGCAGGGCCGCGTTCGCCGGTCGGGACGTCGGCCTGGCCGAGGATCTCGTGCGCCAGGACCGCGAGATCAATCGGCTGAACCGTGAGATCTTCCGCTGGGCGATCGAGGTCGGCGATGACACCGATACGCGCGAGTGGGCGGTGCTGATGATCCTCGTCGCGCGCGCGCTCGAGCGGATCGGCGACAACGCCGTCGACATCGGCGAGCAGGTCGCCTTCGTGGTCACGGGACTGTTCCGTGAGTTCTCAGACTCCTCGCACCCTCCGGGCGCGCAGGTGGACACGGCGCCCGACCCCCGCCCCGAGGCTGGCTGACGGCACCGGCGGGGCGACGTTGGCCGCAACCAGCGCGTTTACGATGTGAATATCCTGTGACCGTTGGCGTCCGCGACGCCCGTACGTCGCATCGGTGCCTTAGACTGGCCCCGATGACGGAGAGCATCATCGCCAGGGACGAGGCGGCGCCGTCGAGCCCGGGGGGCGCGGCCTCAGCACTGCGCATCGCCGTGCTCGACCGCGACAGCGGATTCATCCAGGTCCTGAGCAAGCGCCTTGACCGCCTCAGCTGGGAGCACCGAGTGCTCGCCAGCCCCGTGCCCGCCGATGCGGTGGTTTCGATGCGACTCAGTGCCCTGATCGTTGATCTGGCCGTGCTGGGGCCACAGGCGTGGGAGTGGCTCGAGCGCCTGTGCGGAGCGCTGCCGGAGCTCGGCATCATCGTCTGCACCGGTCCCTCGACGGTCGCCCAGCGAGTGCGGGGCCTTCGGCTCGGCGCCGATGACTGGATCACCAAGCCGTGTCATCCGGAAGAGGTCATCGCACGCGTCCAGAGCGTCGTGCGCCGACGCCGGCGCCCGAACAGCCGGACCGAGTCGAAGCCGCTGGTGGGCGGCGAAGTGGAGATTTGCTCCGATCGCTTCCAGGCGTTCGTCGGCGGCTCGAGCCTCGACCTGACGCGCCGCGAGTTCGAGCTGATCGAGCTGCTCGCCGCGGCCGAGGGCCGCGTGCTGGAGCGCGAGGAGATTTACTCGCGCCTGTGGGGATACACGATGGTGCGGGGCGACCGCTCGGTCGATGTGTTCGTGCGAAAGCTGCGCCAGAAGCTCGAGAAGGCCTCGCCGCGCTGGCGCTACATCCACACCCACTTCGGCATCGGCTACCGCTTCGCGGCCGAATCGCTCGACGTCGACGCCGTCGAGGTCGACGTGCCCGCGTCAGTTCCCGTCGGCTGGGACGCCGGCGATCAGGGCAAGCTCGCGGGGACGCAGCAGGACCGCGAGTTCAGCGCCGACGCCCTCTAGCCGCAAGACCGCAATCCCTCCCTTCTTGAGGTCCACACGGCCAGCGGTCTCTTCGCCGACGATGCGCGAGAGATCGGGCTCGTGACCGACGAGCAGCAAGCGCCCATCGGCAGCGAGCCCGTCCAGCGCGTCGCGGGCTTGGAGCGCGTCGAAGCCGCTCGCCAGCGGCGCATGGGCCTGCAATCGCTCGCGTTGCTGCGCGTTCCACTCCGCGGCCGCCAGCTCCGCGGTCTGGCGCGCGCGCACCTTGGGGCTGAACAGCACGGCTTCGAAGCTCGTTTCCAGGCGCGAGACGGCGCGTCCCGCGGTTCTCGCCTGGCGCTCGCCGCGCGCGGTCAGCTTGCGCTCGGCGTCCGCGCGCGTCCCGTGGGGCTCCGCCTCCCCGTGACGTAGTAGCCAGAGCTGACGAGCCATTGCCTCGCGGCCACACTACCGCGTCTATTTGGCGCCCGTGTGACGATTTGTATCGGCGCCAACCTGCAAGGGTGTAGCGTGAAAAGCATGGATGCCGATCTCCAACACACTCAGAACGAACGCTCGACGATCGCCGACGCGCCGAGCCGCGGCGCTGGGCAGGACCCGTCGCTGTATCTCAATCGCGAGTTGTCGTGGTTGGACTTCAACGATCGCGTGCTCCAACTCGCCGAGGACGAGCGCGTGCCGCTGCTCGAGCGGGTGAAGTTCTGCGCAATCTACACGACAAACCTCGACGAGTTCTACATGGTGCGTGTCGCCGGCCTGCACGACCAGATCGACGCCGGCGTGGAGACCTCCAGCCAGGATGGCCTGATCCCGTCCGAGACGATCGCGCTGATCCGTGAGCGCGTGCGCGCGTTGAGCTCCCGACTGACCGGCTGCTTCGAAGGCCGGCTGCGCCCGGCGCTGGCCGACCATGACATCAACGTGGTCGGGGTGGGCGCGCTCGACGAGGATCGCCGCGCCGAGTTGGCGGCGCACTTTCAGAAGACGATCTTTCCCGCGCTGACACCGCTCGCGGTGGCGCCGGGGCGTCCGTTTCCCTACATCTCGAACCTGTCGCTCAGCCTGGCCGTGCTCGTGCGTGACCCGATCAACGGCCAGACGGTATTCGCGCGCGTGAAGGTGCCGACGGAGATCCTGCCGCGCTTCGTGACGATCAAGCAGCCGCCTCCGGAGCCGGCGCTGCTGGTGCCCTTGGAGGACGTGATCGCCCACCACCTCGACGCCCTGTTCCCGGGCATGGAGATCGTCGACTATGACGTCTTCCGGGTGACGCGCGATGCCGACCTCGAGGTCTCCGACGACGCCGCCGACCTGCTGCAGGCCGTCGAGGACGAGCTGCGCCGGCGTCGCTTCGGCGAGATCGTGCGGGTGGAGGTCGGCGCGAGCTGCTCGCAGCCGCTGCTGGGCGAGCTCACGGGGTTGCTCGGCGTCGACGACGACGAGGTCTACCCGGTCGACGGGCTGCTCGACATGGGCGCCCTCTGGCAGCTGGTCAAGCTGCCCGGTCATTCCGAGCTGCGCGAAGAGCCGCTGATCGGTGTGACGCACCCGCGCCTGCTGCGCCACGAGGGGAGCGACCGGACGTGCTCGGCGCGATGCGCGAAGGCGACCTGCTCGTGCACCACCCGTACATCTCCTTCGGGACATCGGTGGAGCGCTTCGTCGAGCAGGCGGTCGCGGACCCAAACGTGCTCGCGATCAAGCAGACCGTTTACCGCACGAGCGACGACTCGCCGCTGGTGCCCGCGTTGATCGATGCCACCGAGCGTGGCAAGCAGGCCGTGGCGCTGGTCGAGCTGAAGGCGCGCTTCGACGAGGGCATGAACATCCACTGGGCGAAGGCGCTCGAGGAGGCCGGCGTCCACGTTGTCTACGGCCAGCCGGCGCTGAAGACGCACGCCAAGTGCGTGCTCGTCGTGCGCCGCGAGGGCGACGGCGTGCGCAACTACGTGCACATCGGCACCGGCAACTACCACTCCGCCACGGCCCGTCTCTACACGGACTTCGGCCTGTTCACGACCGACGAGCAGATCGGCGCGGACGTGGCGGACATGTTCAACTACCTCACCGGCTACGGCCGCCCGCTGCACTACCGCAAGGTGTTGATGGCGCCCAACCAGCTGCGCGACGGCATCCTCGATCAGATCGAGGAGACGATCGCCTCCCACTCCGAGGATTCCCCCGCGCGGATCGCCATGAAGATGAACTCGCTCGTCGACGGACGCTGCATCCGCGCCCTCTATCAAGCCTCGCAGGCGGGGGTGCGGGTCGATCTCAACGTGCGCGGCATCTGCTGCCTGCGGCCGGGCCTTGCGGGGATCTCAGAGAACATCCGTGTCGTCTCGATCGTCGGGCGGCTGCTCGAGCATTCGCGCGTATACGCCTTTGAGCGCGCCGGTGAGCACACGATCTTCATCGCCTCGGCCGACCTGATGCCACGCAACCTCGACCACCGAGTCGAGCTGGCGGCGCCGATCGAGTCGCAGGAGCTGCAGGCCGAGCTGCTCGACACGCTGGAACGGGGCTTCGCCGACAACCAGAACTCGTGGGAGCTGGACGGCGAAGGGACGTGGACGCGGCGATCGCCACGCGCGGGCGAGCAGCCGCGAAGCCTGCAGCTCGAGCTCGCCGAGCTGTACGCCGCGGAGGCCGCCGAGCCGCGTTCATCCGATCAGAAACAGCGGGCCGCGCCCGCGCAGGTCACCGAGCGGCAGGCGTGGGCAGCGCGTCCAGCGTAGATTTGAGCTCGTCCACGGACTGGTAGTCGAGCCCGAGCAGGTGGTCGTGGCGGTGGCGCACGACGCCCTGCTCGTCGATCACGATCACGGCGCGCTTGGTGCCGAGGCGGGCTGAGAAGGCGCTGTATGACTTGGCGACCGCCTTGTCCACGTCCGCCAGCAGGGAACGTTGAGCGAGTGCTTGGCGATGAAGTCCTCGTGCGTGGCGAGGTCCTGCGAGGAGATGCCGACGACGGTCGCGTTCAGCGCGGCGAAGTCGCCGGCCCGATCGCGGTATGAGCAGAACTGTTTGGTGCAGACCATCGTGTTGTCGCCCGGGTAGAAGAGCAGCACGACGCGCTCTCCGCGATGGTCTGAGAGCCGAAACGGCCCGTCCGTGCCCGGAAGCTCAAAATCCGGCGCCTGCTCGCCCACCTGCGGGGTCTTGGCCATGATCGCATCCTCCTGGTTCCGCGTCGCTCGCTGCGCCAGCATACGGGCATCGCTCGCAGCGACGATGCGCTACAACGTCGTTGCATGCGCGCTTCCCACCTCACGCGGCTGGCGCTGGTTCGCTCCGCATGCGCGCTCTTGGCCGGCTGCGGGTCAAGCGCGCCGGCGGACGTCTCGACTCCGATCGCCGGAGCCGGCGCGATCCCCTCAATCGCGCGAATCTCCACTTCGCGGCTGCTCGACTGGCCGCAGTTCGGGCTCAATCCGCAGCGTTCCGACGTCAGCGAAGATGCGACTGGGATCACGAGCGCGAACATCAGACGGCTGCGGCGGACCACCGTGACGCTGCCGGGAACTGTCGACTCCTCGCCGGTCTACCTGCACCGGGCGCTCATCGGCGGCAACGCTCGAACGCGATCCTCGTCACGACCACGTATGGAAAGACGCTGGCGATCGACGCAGACAGCGGGAGGATCCTGTGGACGTTCACACCTCCCGGCTTTGACCGCTGGGCGGGCAGCACCCAGATCACGACAACCAGCCCGCTGATCGACCCCGATCGCAGGTTCGTGTACGCAGCCTCGCCGAACGGGCTGATCCACAAGCTCTCGATCGCGAACGGCGGCGAGGATCGTCAGGGCACGTGGCCGGTGAGCGTCACGCGTGACGCCACACACGAGAAGCTGGCCGCGGCGCTCAACATCGACGGCGCCGATGTCCTGGCGGCCACGGGCGGCTACTTCGGCGACGCGCCTCCTTATCAAGGACACCTCGCACTGATCGACCGGGCGAGCGGGAAGCTGCGCACCGTGTACAACACGATCTGCTCGGACCGACGGGGCCTGTTGACTCCCAGCAGTTGCCGGGCGAGCGACTCGGCGATCCTCTCCCGAGGCGGGGCCGTGGTCGAGGCGGGCGGCGGGCGCATTCTGATCAGCACCGGCAACGGACCGTGGAATGGGAGCACGAACTTCGGTGACAGCGTGCTCGAGCTCAACTTCCCCGGCCTGACCCTTCGCCAGGCCTACACGCCGAGGAACCAGGCCCAACTCAACGAAACCGACACCGACCTGGGCTCCAGTGCGCCGGCCCTGCTCGGCGACCGGCGCGTCGTGGTCGCGGGCAAGGACGGGATCCTGCGCGTGCTCGATCTTGCCCGCCTGGACGGCCACCCTCCGTCAGGCCACGACGTGGTGGGCGGCGAAGTCCAGCGGCTTTCGATTCCCGGAGGTGGGCAGCTGTTCACGGCGCCGGCGGTGTGGCGAGGAGGCGGGCGCACGACGGTGTTCGTGGCCGGCGAGAACGGAACCGGCGCCTACGTGCTGCGTGGCGGCAAGCTGTTCCAGGCGTGGGCGAACGGCAAACCGGGAACCAGCCCGGTGATGGCCGGCGGCCTGCTCTACGTGTATGACCCTTCGGGCGGCGGGGTCTACATCTACCGTCCCTCCTCATCGCAGCCAATCGTCAAGCTCGCTGGATCCGCGGGCCATTGGAACAGCCCAATCGTCGTGGACGGACACGTCGTCGAGCCCGAGGGCAACGCAAACGATCACCAGCGCACTGGCACGCTCGAGATCTTCTCGGCCGTCTAGCGCGCGCACCAGCGCTGCCAGGAGCGAGACCTGGCGGCGAACAGGCGGCAGCGGCAATACATTCTGAGCATGTCCTCGAGCGATCACGACAGCGAGCCGCCGCAAGGTGGGCGCTTCGACGAGTACGGCGACGCGACGCGACGCACGCGTCTGGCCACCGAGCGCACGTACCTCGCCTGGTGGCGCACGGGCTTTGCCGCATTCGCCGTCAGCGTCGCCTCGGGGCGGCTCGTGCCCGCAATAGCCGGCGGTCCGCAGGCGCTCTACAGTCTCGTCGGCGTCCTGTTCGCCGTGCTCGGCCTGATCCTCGTCGTATACGGACGCCGGCGTGCCAGAGAGGTCGACGAGGCGGTCTCGGCAGGCCGCTACCGGAGTGCCGACGCGCGCGTTTTGACGGTGACAGCCAGCCTGGCATCGGTCGGAGGGCTGCTGCTCATCGCGCTGATCCTGATCGGCCGCTGATGGCGGACTCGCTCGCCGGTCAGCTGCTGCTCGCCTCACCCGCGCTGCAGGATCCGAACTTCACCCGCACGGTGGTCCTGATCGGCCTTCACACCGCCGACGGAGCTATGGGCGTCGTGCTCAACCGCCCCTCGGAGGTGACCGTGGGCGACGCCGTTCCGCAACTCGAGCGGGCGGTCACGGCGCACGAGCCGATCTACATCGGCGGTCCTGTCCGGCCGAGCTCGATCGTATTCCTGGCGGAGTTCGAGGATCCTTCGCCGGCGGGGTTGTTGGTGCTCGGGCGCATCGGCTTCCCGGCGCCCGACGCGGAGATCGACGAGCTGACCGAGGCGATAGCGCGCGGACGCGTGTTCGCCGGCTTTGCCGGTTGGGGCGAGGGACAGCTCGACGCCGAGATCGAGCAGGGCGACTGGATCGCGCACAGCGCGCTCCCCGACGACGTGTTCACCGGACTGCCGGAGGGGCTCTGGAGCGATGTGCTCACGCGCAAGGGCGGCAGCTACGCGCTGATCGCGCGCATGCCGGCGGATCCAAGCGTCAACTGAGAGACCTGCACGCTCCCGATCGATCCGCCGCGCCGTAGGGGACATCCCCGATGGCGCGTCGGCGGGACATCGCTACAGTCGATAGGCGATCATCGCTCGCAAGCGACGGCTGACTTAAAGTTCCCCCTGTCCCCGCCGACCCTCCCCGAGGACACCGACATGCTCAAGCTCGCCCGCTGGTCCACAACGCATCGCTGGTACGTGCTGCTCGGCTGGCTTGCGCTGCTGCTCATCGTCAACGCCGTCGCGCAGTCCGCCGGGACGAGCTACTCCAACAACTTCACGCTTCCTAACTCCGGCGCCCAGCGCGCCGCGGACCTCCTGCAGCGCAGCTTCCCCGCGCAGGCCGGCGACCGGGACACGATCGTCTACAAGGTGAGCTCCGGCACGGTCCTCGACCAAGCCGTGCGTTCGCGCATGAGCGCGACGTTCGCGGAAGTCGCCAAGCTGCCGCACGTAGCCGGCGTGATCAGCCCGTACGGCGGCGGCGCCGGTGGCAAGGCGATCTCGGCCAACGGCCAGATCGCCTTCGCCACGGTCGTGTTCGACAAAAAAGCCAACCTGTTGCCGAAGAGCGCACCCGAACGCGTGGTCCACGTCGCCCGCGCAGCCGCGCGCCCCGGGCTCGAAGTCGAGCTCGGCGGGCAGGCGATCGAGATGACCCAGCAGGCCGGCTTCGGTATCTCCACCGCGGTCGGCCTGATGGCCGCGATCGTCGTGCTGCTGCTGACGTTCGGCTCGCTCGTCGCGATGGGCCTGCCGATCGTCACCGCGCTGTTCGGGCTCGGCACCGGACTCGGCGCGATCGCTCTGTTCACGCATGTCGTAGACACACCGAACTTCTCCTCCGAGCTCGCCGCGATGATCGGGCTGGGCGTGGGGATCGACTACTCGCTGTTCATCCTTACGCGCTTCCGCGAGGCGTATGCGACGCCGGGGCCGACATTCGGCGATGCGCGCGAGTCCGTGCTGCAGTCGATGGACACCGCTGGAAGGGCCGTCCTGTTCGCGGGTTGCACGGTCGTGATCGCGCTGCTGGGGATGATGCTGCTGGGCGTCAGCTTCCTCTACGGCGTCGCGATCTCCGCGTCGATCGGCGTGTTGCTGGTGATGCTCGCCTCGCTGACGCTGCTGCCCGCGCTGCTTACGTTCGCGGGCAAGCGCCTGGCGAGACCCTCCCGCAGGGCGCGTGCCCGTGCCCGCCGATCCGAGGCTTCGCGCGGCGAGCTCGCACCCGGATCCACGGCGGCGACGGTACGGAGCGCAAACGGAGCGGCACAGGAATCGCCGGCGGCGGCCGGGGGCCATACGGCGGCGGCGCATGGGTGCGCTGGAGCGCCTTCGTGCAGCGCCGGCCGTGGACGATCGCAACGGCATCGGCGCTGGTGATGCTGGTGATCGCCGCGCCCGCCACCGCCCTGCGACTCGGCTCGAGCGACGCCGCCAATGACCCCTCCAACCAGACCACGCACCGGGCTTATGAGCTGCTCGCACAGGGCTTTGGCAACGGCTTCAACGGACCGCTGCTGGTCGTCGCGAAGATCCCGACCCATCCGAGTGTGACCCCGGTCGAAGGCCTGCGCGCGGCGATCGCGCAGACGCCCGACGTCGTGGCGGTCGCCCCGGCGAGGATCAACCCCGCTGGGGATGTGGCGACGATCAGCGTCTACCCGCGCTCCTCCCCACAGGCTTACGCGACCACGCAGCTCGTGCAGCGACTGCGCAGCACGGTGGTTCCGCCGGTCAGCGCCCGCACGGGCATGACCGTCTACGTCGGCGGGGTGACCGCAGGAGCCGTTGACTTCGCGACGGTGCTCGGCCACAAGCTGCCGCTGTTCATCGGCGTGGTCGTGCTCCTGTCGGCGCTGCTGCTGATGGTCGTCTTCCGCTCGCTCGTTATTCCGTTGCAGGCGGCGATCATGAACCTGCTCAGCATCGGCGCATCGCTCGGCGTGATCGTCGCGATCTTCCAGTGGGGGTGGCTGGGCAGCCTGCTGGGCATCCATCCGGGCCCGATCGAGTCGTTCATTCCGGTGATGCTGTTCGCGATCGTGTTCGGCCTTTCGATGGACTACGAGGTGTTCCTCGTCTCCCGCATCCACGAGCGCTGGACGCACACGCGCGAGAACTCGCGCGCCGTCGCCGAGGGTCTCGCGCTGACCGGACGCGTTGTCACGGCGGCAGCCGCGATCATGGTGTGCGTGTTCCTGTCGTTCATGCTCGGCGAAGACCGCGTGATCAAGGAGTTCGGACTCAGCCTCGCGAGCGCCGTGTTCCTCGACGCGCTCGTCGTCCGCTGCCTGCTGCTGCCCGCCGTCCTGCACCTCGTCGGTCGCCGCACGTGGCTGCTGCCGGCGTGGCTGGAGCGGGTGCTGCCGCGCATAAACATCGAGGGGACAGCCCTGCCGGCCCGCCCCCGGTCGAGGACGAGCATTCGGATCTCGTGCCCGGAGGCGGCGCCTCCACCCGGCGGCGGTCGGGCGTCGCGACCGGAGGCGCGGAGGGTTGAGAACCTGAGCCCAGCACGGCGGAGGGCGTTGCTCGCCCTGCCGGCCCTGGCCATCGCAATCGCACCATCGGCCGCCCTGGGGCCCGGTGCCGCGGCGGCGACCGTCGCCCCGCGGAGCGCCTCCACGGTGCTGTTGGCGTTTCTACCCGCGAGCGGCGCGCCCGCCGGCGCGCCGCTGTCGCGCTCGGTCTCCTCCGACGATGCGCTCGAGGCGGAGCTCGCGCGCGCTCCCGGCCTGTCGATCGGGATCATGTCGGCCACCCAGGGCACCTACACGACGAGCCAGTTCGTCCTCGACGTTACCCAGGGCGCGAGTATCGCCTCCGCGGCCTACCCCCGTTCGCGACCGCCGGCGATGACTATGCAGCCCAGCGGCGCCGGCGCGGTCGTGCAGGGCTGGGCTGCGGCCCGTAGGCGTGCGGAAGATGCCCCGCAGCTGCTGCGGCCGGGTTTGCTGGCCGCACGGATCCCGGGCGGCGGCGCCTACGCCGCCGTAGCGGGCGAAGGCGGTCTCGACGGCGCGGTCGCCGCCGACCGCCAGGGATCGATCGCGGCCGTCTCGATCGGCGCCGCGCCGACGCTGCTCGCCCGCATCGCAGCGTTGCGTCAGAGCAAGCGCTTCGTCGTCTGTGACCTGCCGCGCGGCGAGGAAGGATACGCCGACCTGCGCGCGCTCGGCCGCGGGCGGAGCTCGGATGAGCTGTTGATCGTGGTCCAGCGGGCCGACGGCGGTGCCGGGCACGAGCTGCTGTGGGCGGCCGCCGCGGGGCTCGCCGGCGGAGGCGGCCGCGAGCTCAGCTCGACGACGACCAACGAGCGCGGGCTAATCGCCGCGATCGACCTCGCCCCGACGATCCTCGCCCACCTGGGGTTGACGCCGATTCCCGCAGACATGCGCGGCGCTCGGATTCACACCGATGGCCGACTGAGCGCGGCCGGGCTTCGCTCGCTGATGGCGCGCCTGCGGGTGATCGGCGGCAGGCGACTGGCGGCGCTTGCATTCCTGTTGTGCGCGTGGGCGCTGGTCCTGCTCGCGGCGGCGGCTTTGCCGGGCCCACGGAAGGGCACGCGGCGCGCTTGGGCGATGCGTATCGGTGCGCTCGGCGTGCTGTGGGCGCCCGTCACGGCGCTGATCACAGCCGCGCTCGAGCCCGGGGAGGCGGTCGAGTACGCGACGGTGGCAGTTGCCGGCCTCGCGCTTGGAGCGCTGACCGACGCGCTGCTGCCGTGGCCGCGCGGGCCGCTGGCCCCGGCGATCGTCACCGTGATCGCGCTCGTGGCCGACGCGCTCCTGCACACCCAACTGCTGATGCGCTCGCTGCTTGGACCGAACCCGATCCTCGGAGCACGGTTCTACGGCATCGGCAACGAGCTCAAGTCCGGACTCGCCGTGCTCGTGTTCGCGGGCGTCGCGGCCGCGCTGTATCCGATCGCGGCCTCGACCGCGGACGGCCGGCCCCGCGACGGCGCTCGCGCCGCCGCCACGATGGCCGGCGCCGGCGTCCTGCTGGCGCTCGTGGAGGGCTCCGCGCGGATCGGCGCCGGCGTCGGCGGCGTGATCCTCGTGAGCGCCGGCACGGCCGTCGCCACCGTGATGCTGCTCGCCGGCCCGGTGACGCGCCCGCGCGCGCTGATCGTGCTGATCAGTCCGCTCGTAGGACTCGTCGTCCTCGCGGCGCTGGACCTGGCCACCGCACACGGCTCAGGTCACTACACCGGGAGCATCCTGCACGCGCGCTCCGCCGGCGATCTGCGCGACGTCCTCGTGCGCCGCTACGGCGCCGCCTGGCGCGAGCTGAAGAACCATGCGATGCCGGTGGCCACCGCGCTCGCGCTCGTGGGGGCCGGTTTCGGCCTGCGCCGGCGGGATCGTCTGTTGGCGCCCGTCGCATCGGACCCGGCGTGGCTTGCGGCACTCGCCGGCGGGCTCGCCGCAGGCGTCGTCGGCGCGCTCGTCGAGGACTCCGGCCCGGTGCTGCTGGTCGTCGCCGTGTTCGCGCTCGGCTGCGTCCTCAGCTACCTGTGGGGCCGGCCTGCGCCCGCCTCTGCTAGAGGCTCGGCTCGCTCTGCGACGGTCCCGTAGTCGGCTGCGCAGCGAAAGCTAGCGCGGCGACACGCCACTGAACAGCGCCAGGCGCCCGGGCACCTGGACGTCCTCTTCGACAATGCAGGCCGCGCACGCGCGGTGATAGCCGTCGGCGATCACGAGCGCGCCGCGACCGTCATGGATCAGCAGGATTGGCGAAATCGCTACTCCGTCGGCGATGTGCTTGAGCTTCTCGGCAACCTCGGCGCTCCGCTTGCGCTTGAGCAACGGCAGGCTCGCCGCGCGCAGGACGTCCTTCGCCCGCCACCGGCCCTCCGGCGCCTCGCGCAGCAGCGTCACGGCCTCGCGCAACGGGTCGGGGGCCAGCAGCAGCGACAGGTAGCTGTGCGCCGCCACGTAATCCTTCTCCTCCGGCTCGCCCAGCCACTTTATGCTCGCCATCGCCCGCCCAACGATACGCCTCGGCAACCCTCGAGATGCTCGCGCGGGGCCGCCTCAGGCGGTGTCCGGCCGGTCGAGCGTCCCCTGGGCGGCGGCCGCGGAATGCCGGTCGCCGCCCGGGCCGCGGAGGATGAAGGCGATTCCCACGGCGATCAGGCCGCCCGCGATCGGACCGACGGCATACACCCAGTAGTGGCTGAAATCGCCGCGCACGAGGTCGGGAGCGAACGAGCGAGCCGGATTCATCGACGCACCCGTCACCGGGCTGGACCACAGGCCCGCCAGGACGATGTAGCCGCCCACCGCGACGGCCGACAGCGGGCCGACGTTCTGCGAGCGCGACGCCGTGCCGAGGATCGTGCTCACGAGACCCGCGCACAGCACCAGCTCCATCAGCAGCGCCTGACCGCTGTCGATGCCCGCTGCGGGGACGGTCGCTCCGAGCATGCCCACCTCTCCGAAGATCGCGTCGAGGAACAGGATCGCGAGCGTCGCCCCCACGAGCTGCACGAGGATGTAGCCGGGCACGCGCCGCCAGGGAAAGTCTCCGCGCGCTGCGAACGCGATGCTCACCGCTGGATTCAGGTGCGCGCCGGAGACCGCGCCCATGAACAGAATCACCGCCATGACCGTGAGGCCGGGCGCGGTCACCGCCGCCCCGCGGCCGATTCCCCCGTGGCTGAACGCGTTGACGACCGGCGCGCCGGCGCCGGCGAGCACGAGCAGGAAGGTCCCGAACAGCTCGGAGAACCACCGGCGCCATTCGCGGGACGGATCGTCGAAGCGTCGCTGCCATGGTGTCTCCGCTCCGGGCTCGTGCGTCACCGGCCACGCGGCGACGCTGCCATGCAGGGCGGGCTGAGGAGCCTCGCGCCGGGCGGGCTCGCCCTGCCGGACATCCTTGCCGCTCGCGCCGGACCCGCGCTCAGTCATCGCGACAGTCCCGACACGCTCCGTGGAGCACGATCTCATGCTCTGACACCGCCAGCGCAACCCTCGCGCTGAGAGCCTCTATCGCGCGCTCGAGGCCGGCGTCGGAGAACGGAGTCACGAGGCCACATCCATCGCAGACGAGATGATGATGATGCTCGCGGCTGTCACACACTCGCTCGTAGCGGACCATCGCCTGGCCGGTCTCCACGCGCTGAACCAGGGCGACGCGCTCGAGCTCGTCGAGAATCCGGTAGACGCTGGCGCGGCTGACCGCGCGGCGCGGCTCGGTGCGCAGGGCGTCCTCGATCTCGACCGCCGTCAGCGCACACGTCTCGTCCCCGAGCAACTCCAGCACCGCGCGCCGGGCACCCCCTCGCTTGCGCCCGGCCGCGGCGAGTGTCTCCTCGGCGCGATGCACCCAGGCGTCGCTCGGCGCACTCACCGCAGGAACCTCGAGGCGATGTAGATCGCCGCGGCGATCGACACGATCGCCGTGCTCGGCGGTAGCGACGGCACCGCGTAGGCGAGGGCGAGCCCTCCCCACATCGCAAGCAGCGCAAACAGGCCCGCGAACGCCATGCCCGCGAACGGACTCGCGACGATCCGGTGCGCGGCCGCCGCCGGAGCGGCCAGCAAGCCGAGCAGCAGGAGCGCGCCCACGACCTGGGTCGCCTCGGCGGCGACCACCCCGAGGAGCGTCACGAAGCCGATCCCGAGCAGGCGCGTCGGCAGGCCTCGAGCCGCCGCGACATCCGGGGAAATCGACGCGAACAGGAGCGGTCGGGCGATCGCCGCCGTGACCACGACGACGGCGATCGCCACGACCGCGGCCAGGCGGGCTTCGCCGGCGCCGAGGCCGAAGATCGATCCGAACAGCGTATGGGAGGCCTGGATCCCCGATCCTCCGGCCGAGCTCGTGCTGAGCAGCGTCACGAAGAAGACCCCGAGACCGAGGATGAAGGTGAAGACGATCCCGATCGCGGTGTCGTCGGCCGGCGTGGCCGCCGAGGCACTGGCCCCCCCGCGCGCGAGCGCGCCGCGCCCGAGCAGCCCGATCCCCGCGCCCACGGCGACCGTGACCGCGAACAGGCCGATTCGCTCATCGATACCGGCGGCCGCGGCGGCGAGCGCCCCGGGGAACGCAACGTGGCTCAGCGCATCGCCGGCGAACACCTGGCCGCGCAGCACCACGAACCAACCGCTCACACCGCACGCCAACGCGACGAACGTGCCGGCGAGCAAGGCGTTTCGCATGAATTCCTGGGAGAAGATCACGCGATCACCCCGTCGGGGCCGATGACCGGGGCACCCGACACAGGGACTGCGGACGACCGCGCCCGAACGATCGCGCGCAGGACCCGGACCAAGACGTAGAGCGCGAACGCAAACGCCGTGATGAAGAAGCCCGCCGGATAGATCGAAAAGTAGGCGACGCCCAGACCGAGCCACACGATCAGCAGGCCCAGCGCGACGGTAAGCGCGAGGCTCAGCGCCGGGCGCGGCGTGATCGCCTGGGCGCTCGCCGCCGGCGCGACGAGCAGCGCGAACACGAGCATCGCACCTGTGATCTGACTGGTCGCCGCTGCCGCCAGGCCGAGCACGAGCAGAAATGCCGTCGACAGCCTCCCCACCGCCAGCCCGCGACCGCGGGCCGCGTCGGGGTCGACGGACGCGAACATGAGCCGGCGGCCCAGCCCGCCGAGGACGGCGAGCGCCGCGGCTGCCACGGCCAGCAGCGCGAGCACCTGGCCGTCGGAGACGCCGAGGATGTTGCCGAACAGGAGGTTCTCCAGATCGCCGAGAACGCCGCCGTACAGGCCGACGAAAAGGAAGCCGAGGGCGAGCGCGAGCGCCTGCACCACGCCGGTGCCTCCCGACTGCTCGCTCCACGAGCTCCGCCCGCCGCGCGAGAACCGAGCGATCGCGAGCCCGCCCGCGCTGCAGAAGACGAAATATCCCCATGCCGGCGGGATCCCCAGCAGAGCCGCTCCGCTCGCCCCCGGGAACGCCATGATCGAGAGCGTATGCCCCGCGAACGCCTCGCGGCGGATGACCATCAGCCAACCCACTACTCCGGCCATCACCGCCACGATGCTCCCGGCCAGCAGCGCGTTGACCATGAAGTGGTATTCGAACACCTCGCCCACGTCGCGCGCCACGTTCCATCCCAGCTGTGGTGCCGACGCGTCAGCCGGCGGCGACATCAGCGTGGACGTGACGGTCGTGGTGGTGGGCCGGCGCCTCGGGCTGGCCGACGACGACCAGGCGCCCGTCCGAGGCCCGCAGGACCTCGACCGGCAGGCCGTACAGCTCGGTCAGCGTGGGCCCGGTTATCACCTCTTCTACCGGCCCCTGCACGGCGTGCCCCCCGGCGAGGTAGACCACCCCGTCGAGGTATGGCAGCAGCGGGTTGATGTCGTGAGCCACCAACAGCACGCCGACGCCGTGCTCGCGGCAGATCTCCCCGACGAGCCCCGCCACAGCCGCCTGGTTGGGCAGGTCGAGGCTGTCCAACGGCTCGTCCAGCAACAGCAGCTCCGGACGCCGCACGAGCGCCTGCGCGATCAGCAGCCGCTGCTGCTCGCCGCCCGAGAGCTCCCCGATCGACCGCCGCGCATAGGAGCCGGCTCCGACCATCTCGACGGCCTCGTCGATCCGCGCTCTTGCGGCGCGCCGGCCCGCGCCCCGAGGGCCCCAGTCCAGCGGCAGCGGCAGACCCCAGCGGTCGCCGTCGAGTCCGAGCCGCACGATGTCGATCCCCCGCAACCGCATGCCCTCATCGAACGAGCGCCGTTGAGGCAGATAGCCGATCGACCGGTTCGCGGCACCTGGCGCGGACCCCAGCACGGCGACCTCGCCCGCGGCCGGCGCCAGCGCGCCGAGCACGACCTTCAGCAGCGTCGACTTGCCCGATCCGTTCGCTCCGAGCAGCGCGACGAACTCTCCGCGGCCCATCTTCATCGACACGTCGCTCCAGATCGTTCGTCCACCGATTCGCACCGCTACCCGGTCCAGCTCGATCGCCGATCCGCCACTACGCGGCCCCGGACGCGTCGGCTCGTGGGCACGCCTGCTGGAGCGGGAGCTCCTCATCCGGCGTCGCGGTGTCATCGTCCGCGGCAACATATCATAAGACTGAGTCTTGTTCTCAGTTTCTCCGTCGGGCCCGCCGGCGCGGCGTGCACCTGCGCGGGCGTGAGACCGTCCGTGCGTACGATCTCGCGAAAGACCCCACGCAAACCTCCGTCACGCCGACCCCAGGAGCCCCCAATGAAAAAACTCACGCTCGACTCCGACGCGGTCCACGCCCCCACATACGCGGCGCGTGCGTTCTCTGCGGAGGTGCCGAAGTTCCAGCTGCCGTCGCAGGGCATCGATGCCCGAGCCGCCTATCAGCTGGTACACGACGAGCTCGCGCTGGACGGCAACCCGGTGCTCAACCTCGCCTCGTTCGTCACCAGCTGGATGGAGCCCGAGGCAGACAAGCTGTCCGTCGAGACGCAATCCAAGAACCTGATCGACGAGGACGAGTACCCCCAGACCGACGTGATCCACCGGCGCGTCGTATCGATGATCGGCGAGCTCTTCCACGCGCCGGCCGACGGTGAGGCCGTCGGCACCGCGACGATCGGCTCCTCCGAGGCGATCATGCTCGGGATGCTCGCCCACAAGCGCAGCTGGCAACAGCGCCGCGAAGCGTCCGGCGAGTCGACCGAGCGGCCAAACATGATCATGGGCGGCGACGTGCACACCTGCTGGGAGAAGTTCGCGCGCTACTTCGAGGTCGAACCGCGCGTGATCCCGATGGAGGAGGGGCGCTACACCCTCGCCGCCGAGCACGTCGAGCCGTGCCTGGACGAGCGCACGATCGCAGTCGCCGGCGTCCTCGGCACGACGTTCACCGGCGAAATGGACGACCTGGAGTCGATCAACGGCCTACTCGCCCGCGTCGAGCAGGAGCGCGGCCTGCGCATCCCGATGCACATCGATGCCGCGACCGGCGGCTTCATCCTCCCGTTCTCCCGGCCGCAGGAGATCTGGGACTTCCGCCTCTCCCACGTACGCTCGATCAACGTCTCAAACCACAAGTTCGGCCTCGTCTATCCGGGCATGGGAACCGTCGTCTTCCGCGAGCAGTCGGACCTCCCCGAGGAGCTCGTGTTTCACATCAACTACCTCGGCGGCGACATGCCCAATTACTCACTCAACTTCTCGCGCGCCAGCAATACCGTCGTGCTCCAGTACTTCAACTTCCTGCGCCTCGGTCGAGCCGGCTATCAGCGGATCATCGCGAGCGCGCTGGCCAACGCCCAGACCCTCGCCCGCGAGCTGGCCGACATCGACGGCTTGGAGCTTCTCAACGACGCCGCCGTCTTCCCGATCGTCGTCCTACGTGCAGCCGATCCCGAGGCGATCGACCTGGTCACGCTCTCCCATCTGCTGCGCGAGCGCGGCTGGATCGTCCCGGCCTATACGCTGCCGCCGAACGCCGAGCACATGACCGTGCTGCGGATGGTCGTCAAGGAGAACTTCTCGCGCGACATGGTCGACATGCTGGCGCACGACGTGCGGGGATCGATGGAGGTGCTTGGGCAGCGCGCGAGCGTCCACCCGCGCCGCCCGCGCCGTCGCCCGGCCTGCTGAGCGATCGTGCGCACCTCGACACGGCTGGCCGTCTCTCGGCGCCGGCGGAGCCGGCGAGGCGCGGTCGTGCTCAGTCGCGTTGCCGCCGACGGCGTACCAGCAGCACTGCCCCGACCACGATGATCACGGCGAGCACGATTCCGCCAGCGATGTAGCGCAGTTTGTGGTGTTTGGGCGCTTCCTTGATCTGTTTGTTCGCCGCGGCCTGGCTCAGCACGGTCACGGCCACATGCTTTTCTTTGAGCTTGGCCTCCAGCGACGGAGCGGCGCCCTTCCCGTAGTGCACCAGCAGGTGTTCGCCATTCTTCAGCGTCAGGCGAATCGAGCCGACTTTTTTGTTGAACACCGCCGTCTGGATCTGGCCCGCGTTCATCTGCGCTTCGAACTGCGCGAGGCTCTCTTTGGTGTAGTGCACCGCTTCCGCGGCACCGGCGCTCGCCGCCGCCGTCAGCAGGGCAACGGTCAGGCACAGCGCCGCGATGATGCTCCGGAGTCCTCTAATCGATCTGTTCATCGGCGGTACCCTAGTGCCTACATCCGTCCGGTGTCCCGCCGGTAGGCGCGGATCGCGAGCAAGCTCAGGAGAACGCTCACTTGCGCAGCAGTCTCGCCGTCTTCAGGCGATCCACCTTCGCCAGGACCACCTTGCGCATTCGCACTGACGTGGGTGTCGCCTCGACCGCCTCGTCCTCGCGGACGAACTCGAGCGCCTCGTCGAGCGTAAGTTTGTGGTGGGCGTCCAGCCGCACCAGCACGTCGGAGGTCGAGGAGCGCATGTTGGTGAGGTGCTTCTCTTTGACGGGGTTCACGTCGAGATCCTCCGAGCGGGTGTTCTCGCCGATGATCATCCCCTCGTAGACCTCCTCGCCCGGGCCGACGAACAGCGCGCCGCGCTCCTGAAGCGTCATCAACGAGTAGCTCACCGTCGCGCCGCGCCGGTCGGCCACCAGCGCTCCGGACGTTCGTGTCAGCAGCTCTCCCGCCCATGGCTCCCAGCGGTCGAACACGTGGTGCATGATGCCCGTGCCGCGCGTCTCGGTCAGGAACTCGGTGCGGAAGCCGATCAGTCCGCGCGCGGGTACGAGATAGTCCATTCGCACCCAGCCGGTGCCGTGGTTGGTCATGTGCTCCATCCGGCCCTTGCGCGTCGCCAGGAGCTGCGTCACGGTGCCTACGTACTCCTCGGGGACGTCGACCGACAGCAGCTCGACGGGCTCGTGGCGCCTGCCGTCGATCTCCCGCTCGACCACGTGCGGCTGTCCCACCGTCAGCTCGAATCCCTCCCGGCGCATCATCTCCACGAGCACCGCCAGCTGCAGCTCGCCGCGGCCCTGCACCTCGTAGGTGTCCGGGCGCTCGGTCTCCTTGACGCGCAGCGATACGTTTCCGACGAGCTCCTGGTCGAGGCGCGCCTCGATTTGCCGGGCGGTCAGCTTGTCCCCGTCTTTGCCCGCCAACGGCGAGGTGTTCGCCCCGATCGTGATCGACATCGCCGGCTCGTCGACCGTGATAACCGGCAGCGGCCGCGGATCCTCGGGGTCGGCCAGGGTCTCCCCGATCGTCACCTCGGCGATCCCGGCGACCGCGATGATCTCGCCCGGACCGGCTTCGGGCGCATCGACGCGATCCAGAGCATCCGTGACGTAGAGCTCGGCCACCTGCGCGCGCTCGATCGAGCCGTCGGCCCGGCACCAGGCGATCTGCTGGCCCTTCTTGATGTATCCGTGACGCACGCGGCAAATCGCGAGCCGTCCAACGTAGGGGGACGCGTCGAGGTTTGTCACGAGCGCCTGCAGCGGGTGCTCGGGGTCGTAGGTGGGAGCCGGGATGCGTTCGAGCAGCAGGTCCAACAGCGGTGCGAGGTCGGTCTCCTCGATCGGATGGGAAGGGTCGTACTTCAGCGATGCTCGCCCGGCCTTGGCGTTGCAGTAGACGATCGGAAAGTCGATCTGCTTCTCGTCCGCGTCGAGATCCAAGAACAGCTCGTACACCTCGTCGACCACTTCGGCCACGCGCGCGTCGGGCCGGTCCACCTTGTTGACGACCAGGATCACCGGCAGGTGAGCCTCGAGCGCCTTGCGCAGCACGAACCGCGTCTGCGGCAGCGGCCCCTCGGAGGCGTCCACGAGCAGGAGCACCCCGTCGACCATCGTCAGCCCGCGCTCAACCTCCCCTCCGAAGTCGGCGTGCCCGGGAGTGTCGATGATGTTCAGCTTGACGTCGCGGTAGCGCAGCGAGGTGTTCTTGGCGAGGATCGTGATCCCCTTCTCGCGCTCCAGGTCCATCGAGTCAAGCACGCGTGTCGCGACATCCTGGCCGACGCGAAAGGCGCCCGACTGCCACAGCATCGCATCGACGAGCGTCGTCTTGCCGTGGTCGACGTGCGCGACGATCGCGACGTTGCGGATGTCATCTCTGGGGACGAGCACGGCTCCCCAGGCTAGCGGCGTATGCCCGCGGCTCTCAGACCCGTACGCAAGCCGAAGCGCGCCAACGCCGACGGGTAGTGCTCCGCGGCCGCGATCGTCTCCTCGAGGGCGGCGGCGAAGCGGCGAAGCTCATCCTCCTCGATCGTCAGGGGCGGCAACGCCTTGATCGTGTTCATGCGGTGGCCGGCCACCTGACAGAGGATCTTGTGGTCGTGAAACAGCGGCACCGTGATCAGCTGGGAGAACAGCCCGGCCTGCCGCCGCTCGACGGCGTCCCACAGCGACCGCCGCGCGCGTCCTGCCGGCGGCCCGAGCTCGATCGCCCACATCAATCCGAGGCCACGGACCTGGTGCACGACCTCGTAGCGCTCTACCAGCGGCTCGGTCAGCTCGAGCAGGAGCGCCCCCAAGCGCTCGGCACGGCCCGTCAGTCCCTCCCGGTCGAGCACGCGCAGCGTCGCAAGACCGGCCGCGGCCGCGAGGTCGTTGCCGCCGAACGTCGATCCGTGCCGCACGGCTCGTTCCATCCCGTCGAAGACCTTCTCGAACGCCGCGCGCGAGACGAGCACCGCGCCGATCGGCACGAGCCCGCCCGACAGGGCCTTGGCGAGACAGATCATGTCGGGCTCGAGGCCCCAGTGCTCCAAGGCGAGAAAGCGCCCGCTGCGGCCGATGCCGGTCTGGACCTCATCGCACACGAACAGCGTCCCCGCCTCGCGGCACAGCGCCTGGGCGCCGATCAGATACCCCGCCGGAGGCAGGTTCACCCCCTTGCCCTGCACCGGCTCGACGACGAACGCGGCGACGTCGCCCCGGCCGAGCTCGCGCTCGAGGGCATCCAGGTCACCGAACGGCACGGGATCGCAGCCTTCCAGCAACGGCCCGAAGCCATCGCGAAACTCGGCGTTCCCGTTGATCGAGAGCGAGCCCAGCGTCAGCCCGTGAAAGGCGTGCTCGGAGTACAGCACGCGCGCGCGGCCGGTCGCGGCGCGCGCGATCTTGATCGCCGCCTCGACCGCCTCCGTGCCGCTGTTCGCCGGGACCATCGCGCCCACGCTGGCCGGTGCCCGGCCGAGCAGCTGCTCCGCGAGGACTCCCGACAGCAGCGTCACGCCAAGTTGCGGCAGGTTGCCGGTCCGCGCCGCCATCACCTCCTCGATCGCCGCGATCGCCTCGGGGTGGTTGCGCCCGATCGCGAACACCCCGTAGCCGCCGAACAGATCGAGGTAGCGCTCGCCGTCGGAGTCGATCAGGTGAGCCCCCTCGCCTCCGCTCCAGACCTTGTCGAACCCCAACGTGCGCAGGATCCGCCCCATCTGAGGGTTCAGGAAACGGTCGTTGAGGGCCATCTCCTCGCCGGTCCTGTCGCCGAGGATCTCGCGTATAGAGGGCGGGGTCGAGCTGTACATACGCTAAGCGTACGGGGCACCGCGATCGCCGCCGCGACCCGGCGGATCACCTGCCGGGTCAAGATCATAGGGCGGCGAAATGATTTGTGCTATGAATCATTCTGTCTGGATCTATTTCTGATGAGAGAGCGAGCCGTCATGAGAGGAGCACGAGCGTGAGCGCCGACCCCGTCGCAAGCATCGAGGCCGCGGGTCTCGTGCGCGAGTTCAAGAAGGGACCGCGTGCGGTCGATGGCATCGACCTGCACGTCAGGCCGGGCGAGATCTACGGCTTCCTCGGCCCCAACGGGGCGGGCAAGTCGACGACGGTTCTGATGCTCACGACGCTGCTTCCACCGACGGCGGGCAGCGCCAGCGTCGCCGGCCACGACGTCGTGCGCGAAGGTCCGCAGGTGCGCAGCGCGATCGGCGCGGCCCTGCAGGAGGCTGCGCTTGACCCGCTCCTCACCGGCGCCGAGCACATGCGCCTGCAGACCGCGCTGCACGGATTCCCGCGGGCCGAGCGCAGCGCGCGCGGCACCGAGCTGCTCGAGCGTGTCGGCCTGATCGAGGCCGCCGACCGCAAGGTCGGCGGCTATTCGGGCGGGATGAAGCGCCGGCTCGACCTGGCGCTCGCGCTCGTTCACCGGCCGCGCGTGCTGTTCCTCGACGAGCCCACGACGGGTCTCGATGTGCAGAGCCGCACGGCGCTGTGGGACGAGGTCAGCCGGCTGGCCGCCGAGGACGGCGTCACGGTCTTCCTCACCACGCAGTACCTCGAGGAGGCCGACGTGCTCGCCGATCGCGTGGGAATCATCGACCACGGACGGATCGTCGCCGAGGGCACGCCCACCGCGCTCAAGAACGAGATCGGCCGCCCCAGCGTCGAGGTCGTTCCACGCACGGTCGCCGACCGCGACAAGATCGCGGCCGTCCTCGAGCGCTTCGGCGAGCGCACCGGCGCATCGCCAAAGGGAGTGGCCGTGCGGCTCCGTGGAGGGGAGCGCGATCTGGCCGACGTGGTCCGCGCGCTGGACGCCGAGCAGATCGCGGTGGAGCACATCCAGCTGCACGCTCCCTCGCTGGACGACGTGTTCCTGGCCAAGACCGGCCGCTCGCTTGAGGGCTCCGGCGGCGCCGGGAGCGAGCTGGGCGGGCCGGAAGCCACGGTCGTTACCGAGCAGACCAGCGGAGCCGCAGCGTGAGCGGATCCGCCCTGCTGATCCAAGTCGGTCAGCTCGCCCGACGGTCGGTGCTGCGCACGCTACGTCAGCCCGCGCAGATCGTTCCGGCGCTGATCTTCCCGCTGTTCCTGCTCGCGGTCAATACCGGCGGCCTGCAGAAAGCGACCCGGATCCCCGGGTTCCCGACCCACTCCTATCTGACGTTCGCGCTGGCTATCCCGTTCATCCAGGGGGCGCTGTTCTCGGTGATGAACTCTGGGACCGATCTCGCGCGTGACATCGAGAGCGGCTTTCTCAACCGCCTCTCGCTCACCCCCCTGCGCGGGCCCGCCCTGCTCGCCGGGCTGCTCGCCGGAGCGATCGTGCTGGCCTTGATCCAGGCCGTGACGTACCTGCTCGTGGGGCTCGCTGCCGGCGCGAACTTCGCCACCGGCTTTCCCGGCGTGCTCGTGATCATCGCCCTGTCGGTGTTGATCACCCTGGGCTTCGGCGGGATCGGCCTGTTCGCGGCCCTGCGGACCGGCTCGGGAGAGGCCGTGCAGGGGCTCTTCCCGCTCTTCTTCGTGAGCCTCTTCCTGTCCTCGATGGCGCTTCCCCGCAACCTGATCCACACCGAATGGTTTCGCGAGGTGGCGACGTACAACCCCGTCTCCTACCTGATCGAGGCGATCCGCTCGTTGTTGATCACCGGCTGGGACGGCAAAGCGCTCGCGCTCGGCTTCGGGATCGCGGCGGCCATCGCCGTGCTGGCGATGACGGCGGCGAGTTACGCGCTGCGGACGAGGTTGGTGCGGACATGAGCGGAGAGCGCAGGCCGCAGCCGACCCGGCTCCGGGCCAACGTGGCGCTCGCCGTCGCCTGGCGCATGGTTCACAACTTCCTCACCAATCCAGCCTTCCTGGTGCCGTCGCTGATCTTCCCGCTGTTCTTCTTCACCGCCTTCGCCGGCGGCCTGTCGACGATCAGCAAAGTCCCGAGCTTCGGCTTCCCCACCGGCTACACGGCATTCCAGTTCGTGTTCGTGCTCCTGCAATCGGCCGCATTCGGTGGTGTCTTCACGGGCTTCTCCGTGGCGATGGACTTCGAGAACGGCTTCGCGCGACGTCTGCTGCTCGCCGCGCCCCATCGTGGCGGAATCGTCGTCGGCTACGCGATCGCCGCGCTCACGCGGGCGCTGCTCACCTGGGCCCTGCTGACGGCCGTCGCGCTCCTCGCCGGCATGCACATCGACGGCAACGGCGTCGACCTGTTCGGCCTGTTCGGGCTCGCGTTGATCGTGAACGTCGCTGCGACGATGTGGGCGACCGGCGTGGCGATGCGGATCAGATCGATTCAAGGCGGCCCGCTGATGCAGATCCCGGTCTTCCTGATCCTGTTCCTCGCGCCCGTCTATGTGCCCCTCAAGCTCCTCACGGGCTGGATCCACGCGGTCGCATCGATCAACCCGGCAACTGCCGTGCTGGAGGCGGGCCGCGGCTTCATCTCCGGCGACCCGACCGTCGTTGCGCTCGCCTTCGCCGTTGCGTTGGGGCTCGTGCTGCTGTTTGGCCTGTGGGCCAGGGGCGGCCTGCGCAGCGCCGAATCCTCACCCTAGCGGGGGGTCACTCGCGCGCGTCAGCCCTAAGTAACTGTGAATTACCTCAGGTGACGCGGAATTACCCCGCGTAACACTCGTTTCTCTTACACGATTTTCACCTATTGACTACCCGGTGTGACAAGATCCCGGGTCCAGCGCGAACCAAGCGTTCGCCTTAAAGGCCATGTTCGACCTCCGACACGACTCTCTCGAGCACCCGATGACCAGGCGGGCCCTCCTGCGCTACGGGGGCTCGCTCGGAGCAGCCGTCGCCGGTATGTCGGGCGCCGGCGCGCTGTGGCGGTTGACGAACGCGAGCGCCGCAAGGTTGCGTGGGCCCGACAGCCTGCCGGACCCCACGCGGCCGGCCGGCACCGTGACGACGGCGCTTCCATTCGACCACATCGTCGTCGTCATGATGGAGAACCACTCCTTTGACAACCTGCTCGGCGCGTTGTCACGGTCGGGCCAGCCGAAGGCGCAAGGGCTCAAATTCAACACCGCGGGGTTAGCCCTCAACAGCAATCCCGGCCTGAGCGGCCGCGTGCGCTCGTTCCCGTTCACCTCCACCGCGCAGGGCCCACACGTGTCGCAGAGCTGGAACGCAACCCACGAGCAGATCGACGGTGGGAAAATGGACGGGTTCGTCCGCTCGGTGGACGACGACCAGCCGATGGGTTACTGGACGCAGGACGTACTGCCCTTCGCCTACTCGCTGGCGCGCACATTCTGCGTGGCCAACCGCTGGTTCGGCTCCGCGCCCTGCCAGACCTACCCCAACCGCCGCTTCCTGATGGCGGGCACGGCATACGGCAACATCTCCACGAACACGCAAAGCCTGTTGGACCCGCCGCCCCCCAACGGAACGATCTGGGACCGACTGCACGCGTACGGGATCAGCTGGCGCAACTACTTCACCGACCTGCCCTCCGTCGGCGTCATCGGCACGACGGTCGAGAAATATCCCCAGAACCTGTCGCCAATCGCGCAGTTCTTCGCCGACTGCGCCGCCGGAACGCTGCCCTCGGTCAGCCTCGTGGACCCAGAGTTCGGTGTGCTCGGCGAAGCCGGATCCGCCCTCGCCACCCTGCCGGCGCTTGCCCCGATCGCCGACAAGCTCCACACCACCGGCGGCTCGGAGGAGAACCCACAGGACATGTCCTACGGCGAGTACTGGGCCTCCCGGATCGTGAAAGCGGTGCTTAGCTCGCCCGCCTGGCCGCGCACGCTGCTGCTTTACACCTACGACGAGCACGGTGGCTACTACGACCACGTCCCGCCGCCGCCCGCGATCGCGCCCGACTCGATTCCGCCATCGCTCGGCCCCGGCGACGTGCCGGGCGGCTATGACATCTATGGGCCGCGCGTGCCCGCCGTCGTCGTCTCGCCCTATTCGAAGCCGGGCGGGGTCACGAACGTGGTGCACGACCACACCTCCTTTCTGGCCACGATCGAGGCGAAGTGGAACCTGCCGGCGCTCACCTACCGCGACGCGAACGCAAAGACCGTCAAGGACTTCCTCGACCTCGAACAAGCAGCTTTCCTGGAACCGCCCACGATCGCCGAACCGCCGGCTCCCGTGGCTGCTGCCGCCACCACCTGATACGGAGGAACAAATGCAGATCGCACTCACCGTCCCGTCGGACCGCTCCCCGATCGCCAAGTCACTGCGGGCGCTTGCGCTCGGCGCGATCGTCGTTGCGGCGATCGCGTTCGGGGCCGAGGGCCGCGCCTCCGCGTCCACGAGCTATCACGCGCCGCCGATTCGACATGTGTTCGTGATCGTGCTCGAGAACGAGGGCTACTCCTCGACCTTCGGCGAACCGTCCAGCGATCCCTATCTGGCCAGCACCCTTCCCGCGGAGGGAGCCCTCCTTCAGAACTACTACGCCACCGGCCACGAGAGCAACGACAACTACATCTCGCTGATCTCCGGCCAGCCGCCGAATCCCGAAAACCAGGCCGACTGTCAGGTGTTCAGCGAATTCACCGGAGCGATGACCCTTCCCGAAGGCGTCGAGAGCGGCACCGGGTGCGTTTATCCCGCCTCCGTCGCCAACATCGGTACCCAGCTGTCCGCCCGCAAGCTCAACTGGAAGGCCTATCAGGAGGACATGGGCAACGATCCCAACCGGGAGACCGCGGCCTGCGGGCACCCAGCGATCGGAGCAAAAGACGAAACCCAGAAAGCCGAGGCCGGCGACGGTTATGCGACCCGTCACGACCCGTTCGTCTACTTCCACTCGGTGATCGACAACCAGACCTACTGCGACAAGCACGTCGTCGCCCTCGGCTCGCCAAGCGGAGCGATGCCGCCGGCGGCGCTGCGCGGAGAGACCGGACTGGCCACGGATCTGACGTCAGCCGCAAGGACACCGAGGGTCTCGTTCATCACGCCCAACCTCTGTAACGACGGCCACGATTACCCGTGCACGAACCAGGCGAGTGGCGCCTCGGCGCTCGCCGACATCGACAGCTTCCTGGAAACGTGGGTTCCGAAGATCCTCAGCTCGCCGGCCTACAAGAGGAACGGGCTGCTCGAGATCACCTTCGACGAGGGGCCCAACTCCGACGCCACGGCCTGCTGCGGCGAGACGCCTGGCCCGAGCTCGCCCTTCCCGGGGATCACGGGCCCGGGCGGCGGCCTCGTCGGCGCGGTGCTGCTCTCCCCCTTCATCAAGCCCGGCACGGTCAGCGCGACCCCATACAACCACTACTCCTCGCTCGCCAGCTGGGAGTCCCTGCTCGGCCTGGCCCGACTAGCCGAGGCGGCAAGCGTGTCGAGCGTCTTCGGCGCCGACGTCTTCACCGCAGCCAGATAGGCGGTACGCACGCGGCACTCGCCGCGCCGGGAGGCCTCTAACCTGCCGGCCCGTCCCCGTCCAAGTCATCGCCTCCGCCCGCGCCGATGGAGTTTCCATCGACCCTGGGAACGAGGACGAAGGACTCGACGGCGCAGTCCGGCTCGATGTGGTTGTCGCTCAAGAAGGCGAGCACCTTGCGTCCGGAGATCTGCTCGACGGCGGCGATCAGCTCCGGACCCATCGTCCTCTGGTAGGCCTTGCGGTTGGCCAGGACGAGGTCAGTTTCGCCGTTGTTGACCAGGCTGCGCTCGCCCCTGGTCAGCGTGTCCTGTAGGACGACACTGATCAGCGTCTCGTTGATGTACGTGCGAGCCCGCGTCGGCCCGCGACCGGTGTACTCACTCAACAGGCGCACCGTCGCGTTGGAGATCGCCGCGGCCATCGATCCCACGGTCGCGCCATCGGGAGGCAAGCTGGACAAGCCGACTCGTATTCTCGCCCCCCTCCTTACGGCGGGCCGCGCGAATGGCAGGAAGGAGACGGATCAAATCCGCGCGCGCGACCCGCGTTCCGCCCCGTCCCCGTCTAGCGGTCCGGAGGCGAACACACGTGCCTATCAGTGTATCGGTGATCTTGCCCAGGACCCCGAGGCTGTCAGCCCGTGGGCGTGCGGGGCGAGCGGACAACGAGCTACTCAATCGCCTGTGAGATCGCGGAGTCGCGGCGCTAGGCTCCATTCAAGCCCACGAGCCGGAGGACGAAGATGACCGAGACCCCGACGCTGTTCGTTTGCCACGGCGATGACGGCGGTCCGCGGATGCACCCGTGCCGCCGCGTGCAGGAATCACTCCGCGCCGCGGGCATCGAGTACGAGAAGGTGATCGCCGCGCACGGTAGCCCGTTCCCCTTTCTGCGCAAAGGCTCGCGCGAGGAGCTCCGTAACGCCACCGGAGCGACAAAGCTGCCGGCGCTGAAGCTGGCGGGCGGGACGGTCATCGCCCACTCCCGCGACATCTTCGCCTGGGTCGACCAGCAGAAGTCACCGCCCAGCGATCAGGCGTGACCGTCGCTACCGCGGCCTCTTAGTGCGGAAGCTGCGCCCGGACCATCCACAGCTGCTCCTCAAGCGCGCGGACGACCTCAACCAAGACGTCTTCTGAAGCCGAGTCGAGCTCGGCGAGCCGATCCATGCGCTCTCGACTGCGCTCGGCGACCTCGGCGAGGCGTGTCACGAGCTCGTGTAGCAACGAGCGATCCTCGATCGGGCCGCGGTCGATCCGCTTGACCTCGCTGCCCGCCGCGACCGCGTCCGCTTGCCCGTCCGGCCAGAATCCGACGGCGACCGCGCGCTCCGCGACTGTGTCGGCGAGCCCGCGCCACGAGTCGATCAACTCGTCCAGGTAGAGGTGCAGTGGTCGAAACAACGGGCCCGTGACGCTCCAGTGCAGCTGCTTGCCGAGCAGCGACAGGTCGACCAGCTCGAGCAGTGTCGCCTGTAGCTCGGCTCCGATTTCATCTCGCTCGTGCTTGCCAAGCGCCGGTAGGTGTGCTGAACCAGCTGTAATCGCCATTTGTCGTGCTCGCTTTCTCTCGTTGCTCGATTTTGACTGACGTTGGCCGTCGCGCTCTTGGACGTTCTACCCCCATCGGTTGATCGGTATCGGCCGCGAGGCGGCGACGGCCGCGTCAACCCTTGGCGCGCGCCGTTGGCAGCCAGTGGTTAGTCGTCGCCGGAGTCGTCCGGCTTGAGCCGCTTACGGCCCTTGCGGTCGGTGCGTCCCGTGCCGTTGCACTCGCGGCATACGACCCGTTTGGCAGACGGCGGCAACTCGTCTGCCGGCCACAACGTCCAGCCCGAGCCGCCGCACACCGAGCATCGGTCCTTCTCGGGGATCTCGCGGTCGTGCTGGGCCATGCGGCTCGAGACTACACCCGCTCGCCAGGTGAGCCAAGTGGAGATCCCCGAGCGAGTCCCGCTCCCACGGCGTCGCCGTCACAGCGGTGGCATCCACAGCCCACCGATCCGCATTCCCTCCTGACCAGTGCGATGGTCAACGAGCGGGCGCTCGTGCGCGCCGTAGACGTGAAGGTCGACCAGGCCGTCTGGTCCGTCGCGCGCCACGAACGCGCGCGGAAGCGCGCTTGTCTCCAGCGAGTCCTTCAGTTCGTAGGTCGCCTCGACCTCGGCGATCCACACATTGTCCTGATGCCACTGGTCGGTGACGCGGTGCGTCGTCGAGCGCACCGTCGCGAGAAAGTCCGTGACCAGCTCGCGCGCCGCCGCCATCCCCTCGGCGCGCCGGCCATCCACCGTCAGCATCCGGCAGTCGGGCGCCATCAGTGCCATCACCGCGTCCAGATCGAGCCGGTCGATGGCCCTGAGCAGCTGGTCGATGGGCGAGTCGGTCACCGGCCGCGATCTTACTCGTGCGGTTCGCAAGCGCCGACTAGATGCCGTCGTTCATGGGGCGGGCCGTCGGCGCTCCGGTGCCCGCCCCGGCGGCTGGGATGGAGTCTCGCGCGCGCGGGGCGGAGGAATCGGGCGGGTGACGGGTCGCTGCGCGTCGACGGTCGCCTTGTTGCCGTGATGGACGATCTCGAGCGAGGAGCCCTGTAGTAGCGAGTAGGTCGTCTGGTCGTGTCCGACCTCCACCAGCAGCCTTCGCCCACGCAAGCAGAGGCGGAACGTGAGCCGGGTGAGCGCCTGAGGCAGGCGCGGCGTGAAGCTCAGGATTCGGTCGTGATCGCGCATCCCGCCAAACCCCGCGACGGCGCCGATCCAAGTCCCGGCCAGCGATGCTATGTGCAGGCCGTCGCGCGTATTGTGCTGGAGGTCGTCGAGATCGATCAGCGCGGCCTCGGACAGGTAGTCATAGGCCAGCTCGAGGTGACCAACCTCTGCCGCCACGACCGCCTGCGTGCAGGCCGACAGCGATGAGTCGCGAACGGTCAACGGCTCGTAGTAGGCGAAGTTGCGCGCCTTCTCCTCGTCGCTGAACGCGTCGCCCCGCAGGTGCAGGGCGAGCACGAGATCGGCCTGCTTGACGACCTGCTTGCGATACAGGTCGAAGTAGGGGAAGTGCAGCAACAGCGGATACTGCTCGGCGCCGGTCCCGTCGAAGTCCCAAATCGCGTGTTCCGTGAACGACTCCGCCTGGGCGTGTACTCCCAGCTCCTTGTCATAGGGGATCAGCATCGCCTGGGCCGCGTCGCGCCAACCCGCGGCCTCCTCGTCATCGACTCCCAGCTCGGCGGCCCGGTTCGGGTGGCGTTGGGCGGCGTCGAAGGCCTCGCGCAGGTTCCGCTCGGCCATGAGGTTGGTGTAGACGTTGTTGTCGGCGATCGCGCTGTACTCGTCGGGGCCGGTGACACCATCGATGCGGAAGCGCCCGGCAGCGTCGTGATGCCCCAGCGAGCGCCACAGCCGCGCCGTCTCGACGAGCAGCTCGAGGCCGACGGAGGCCGCGAACTCCTCGTCGCCGGCCGCCGCCTGATAGCGCACGACGGCGTCGGCGACGTCAGCGTTGACGTGGAAGGCCGCGGTCCCTGCGGGCCAGTAGCCGGAGCACTCCTGCCCGCGGATCGTCCGCCATGCGAACGCCGCGCCCGCGAGCCCAAGCGAGGCGGCGCGTTCTCGTGCGAGCTCGAGCGTGAGATGGCGCCAGCGCAGGCCGTCGCGCGCGGCATCCGGAACCGTGTACGTCAGCACCGGCAGGACAAATGTCTCGGTGTCCCAGAAGGCGTGCCCGTCGTAGCCCGGTCCGGTCAAGCCCTTGGCGGCGATCGCTCGCTGCTCGGCCCTGGCGCCGGCCTGGAGCGTATGGAAGAGGCCGAAGCGAACCGCAAGCTGCAGCTCGGCGTCGCCGTCGATCTCCACGTCCGCGCAATCCCAGAACTCGTCGAGGTATGCGCGTTGCTTGGCGAGGAGACCGTCCCAGCCGGCGTGTTGCGCCTCGGCCAGCGCGGCTGAGACCTGGTCGACGATCGCCGGCTGTGAGCGCTCGCTCGACCACCCGTAGGCGAGGAACTTGATCAGGCGAAGGGGTTCGCCGTGCACCAGGTCGGCGGCTACGTGTAGGCGACCTCGGTCCTCGAAGCTCTCAGCGGTCGCCGCTGTGCCCGCTGGACCGTCGATGACGTGATCGATCGCGGCGGCCATCCGCAGCCCGCTCGCGCGAGTCGAATGCGCCAGCAGCACGCGGGTGTCGCGAGCAAGAAAGAGCTCGGAGCGCAACGGCGACGCGAGCGCCGCCGCGGCACGCGGATCGCGCTCGGTCACCGGCAGCTCCTCGTTGGCGACTAGCTCCGACTGCACGACAACTGGCGCATTGCCGTCGAGCAGCTCGACCTCGTAGGAGATCGCCGCGACCGCCCGCTGCGCAAACGAGACCAGGCGCGTCGAGGCGATCCGAATCGAACGCCCAGTTGGCGATACCCACTCGAGCGTGCGGCGCAGCACGCCGGCGCGGAGGTCTAGCACGCGTTCGTGGCGGCGCAACTCGCCGTAGCGGATGTCAAACGGCTCGTCCTCCACGAGCAGGCGGATGATCTTGCCGTTGGTCACGTTGATGATCGTCTGGCCGTCCTCCGGATCGCCGTAGCCGGCCTCGGCGTAGGGTTGTGGCCGCACCTCGTAGAAGCCCGCCAGGTAGGTACCCGGCAAGCCGAACGGCTCGCCCTCGTCGAGGTTTCCGCGGAGGCCGATGTGGCCGTTGGCCAGCGCGAACACCGACTCCGTCTGCGCGAGTCTGCTGAGGTCGAGCTCGGTCTCGCACACGGCCCATGGCTCGGTGCGGAAGCCCGGATGCTGGATCACCGCGCCTCCAGCAGATCGGCGAGGTCTCCCACCACGACATCAGCGCCGTGGGCGCGCAACGCGTCGGCTTGGCCGACTCGATCGACGCCGACGACGAAGCCGAACTGGCCCGCTCGGCCGGCCTCGACACCCGCCAGCGCATCCTCGAACACGGCCGCTTGAGCGGGCTCGACGCCCAACGCCCGTGCGCCCGCCAGGAAGGTGTCCGGTGCAGGCTTGCCCCGCAGATGATCACGCTCGGCGACGACACCGTCGATGACATCCTCGAACAGCCGTTGGATGCCGGCCGCGAGCAGAACGTCGCGGCAGTTGGTGCTCGAGGAAACGACGGCGCGGGGCAACCCTGCAGCTCGCACCGCATTCACGTAACGCACCGAGCCCCCGTAGGGCTGCACGCCATGACGGTGGATCAGCTCGAGCACGATCTCGTTCTTGCGATTGCCGAGTCCGTCGATCGTCTCGGCGTCCGGCGGGTCATCCGGCGCGCCCTCTGGGAGCTCGATCTTGCGCGCGGCCAGGAACGCTCGGACCCCGTCATAGCGGGGCTTGCCGTCGACGTACTCGTCGTAGTCGCGGACGAGATCGAACTCGACGAATGCCTCTCCGCCCTGTCCCCCACGCCGGCGCAGGTAGTCATCGAACATCTGCTTCCATGCGGCGGCGTGCACCTTGGCCGTTTCCGTCAGTACTCCGTCGAGGTCAAATAGGCACGCAGTCACACCGGCGGGTAGCCCAAGCATTCCCGAGAGCTAACCAGCTCGAGGCTCTGCACGTTGCGCTCCCCGGCCGGTGCACGTGTCCGCAGTCGACTAGTCGCGCCCGGGCGTGTTCGTCAGCGCGAGGTTGCGGCGCGCGCGCCACCAGGCCGATCCCCGCGTATGTATGAGGAACTGCTCGAGACGGTTCCGTCTGGTCCACAGCCTCGCTTCGATGCTGTCCAGTTGTTGGCGGCGCCCGCGAGTGAGGCTCAGTTGGCGTTCGACCTGGTCGAGCGCCTCGGTCGCGAGCTCTCCCTGCGCATCTGGGTCCTCGGCGTGCTCGAATCGCTCGCGCAGGAGCTGGAGCGCGTCCTCGGCCTCGAGCATCCCGCGGGCAGTCTCGTGCGCGACGCCGAGCAGGCCCCGCACTTGCGGGGTCCTCTGCCCCACGACCGCTTCGCTGAACGGGTCGGTTGCGTCTTGTACTGAGGGCAACGTCGCAGCCACTCGAGGCTCCATCTCAGGCGCCCGCACTGACCGGCGAGCGATCCGTTGCCTGCGGCTCGCCGGAGACGGTCGCGGATGATGTCACCGGGGATTGGAGTCCTCGCCCTGACTCGGCGTGCATGATCAGCACGGGGATGGGACTGTGGTGCAGCACATAGTGGCTCACGCTGCCGAGCAGCACCGAGCGGAGCGCGCCGCGCCCGCGAGAACCCATGACAACGAGATCATGGTGTCCGGCTGTGATCTGGCGCATCAGCGCCTGCCTCACCGGCTCGCTGCCGAGCACGGTGCTGACCGACACCCCGTTCGGGACCCGCTGAACGGCTGACCGCAGGATCCTTTCGGTCTCGGACTCGGCGTCGCGGATGAGATTCGCCGTCACGCCGCCATTCACGCCGGCGTAGGCGACCGCGGGAGGTGTCACGACGGCGCTGAAGACGGTCAAACGTGTGTGCTCTGACTCGGCGAGGTCGATTGCCTGTGTGAGCGCCTGATCGGCGTCCGGCGAGCCGTCGATCGCGACGAGGATGTTCTGGAACATGGTCCGCTCCTTGTTGTGTGGAGCTCAATATCGAATGCATTGACATATATAGCATATAACTATATAGTCTACAATATGAGTCAGGTGAGCGTCGCCACGGAGAAAGAGCGGGCAGAGCAAGTCGACTACGTCGCCGACCACCTGCCCTCCCGCGCTGCGCTGCTTGTGCGGCTGCTCGTCAAGCAGGTGCGCAGCCGGGAGATCTCCCGCACCGAAATGGAGGTCTTGAGCATCCTCAGGGAAGGGCAGCGGAGGATCACAGAGCTCACCGAGCTCGAGGGGATCGCGCAGCCGACGATGACGCTGCTCGTCAAGCGCCTGGAGGAGAAGGGCTGGGTTAGGCGCGACGGACTGCCGCACGACGGACGCGTGGCCATGATCAGCCTCACCGAGGCGGGGCGCACGGCGCAAGAGAAGTTCCGTGCCCAGTTCCTCGCAGCGATGCGAGCTGACCTGCAGGAGCTCTCAGACCAACAGCTGCAGGCGCTCTCGGCCGCGGCAGAGACCCTCAGCTCGTTCGTAGACGACCTGCAATCGCGAGCCGGAAGATGACACGAGTCGATCAACGGAGGTGAGAACGATGGCACGCCGCATCGCGCATGCCGAGTGGACTGGCGAGATGAGCAACGGAACGGGCGAGGTGCGCATCGGAGGCGAGCGCCTCGGGCTTGCATACACGCCTGCGTGGCTGCAGGAAGGCGCGGGCACGAACGCCGAGGAGCTGCTCGCGGCCGCCCATGCGGCCTCGTTCGCGATGGCACTCCAGCTCGCATTCTCGGGCGCACGCCACAAGACGCAGGACATCCGCGCGCGAGCCGAGCTGCACCTCGATCGCCGCGACGGCAGCTGGACGATCACACGCAGCGACCTCGAGTGCGAGATCGCCTTGGAGGAGGACGCGCGTAGGCGCGAGATGTCCCATTCTGAGTTCCAGCGCATCGTCGAGGACGCCGCCGCGAGCTGCGCGGTCTCGCGCGCGCTGGGAAGCGTGGAGATCACCGTCGACGGCAGACCGTCCGGCCCCAGCAGTGTGACGGAGCCTCCGCCAATGGAGCCGCGAGCGATCGACCTTCGCGGCGAGCGAGCGACACGCGACGGCCGCAGCCGGCGTGCCTTCGAAGGCCAGGTGGTCGGCCGCATGCGCACGCGGGCGAGCGAGCGCCAGGCCAGCCGCCGCTAGCGCCAGCGTGGGTCGATGCCTTCGAGCGCCCAGTGGCGCACGACCCCTGGGCGCCAGTGGCCGTCCTCCTCGCGGGTCAGGATGAAACGGCTGATAGTCAACTGGCCGCCCTCATGGTCCCCATAGAGCAGATCGACCGTGAGCACCTCGCCGCCGAGGAACGCCTGGCCCAGGCCCTCGCGGAAGGGATCGTCCGGCTCGCGTATGGCCCCCTGCCAGAAGCCGGTGTCGCCGGCGGGCACGTACAGGTCACGCGTCTGCGGGCGGTGCTCGGCCAGCTCGGCGTGCGGGGTGTCCAGATCGGGGGGCCGCGCCGACAGGCGCCAGGCTTGAAGGACCGCGAGGCCGTTGCCGACGTTGCGCAGCGGGATCACGAAGTAGTAGCTGTCGCCGTCCCGCTCAACGGCGGCCATGCCGCCCTCGACGCTCACGATCCGCCCCTCTCCGAAGCGGACGACCTCGGGTGGATCGGTCACCCGCGCGGGCGCGAGCACCGGTCGCAGGCCGAGCAGCAGGGCCCGCTCGGCGATCGCCGTCGAGCGCTCCGCGACGCGCGCGGAGCGCTGCCCGAACCGCACCGAGGAGAACGTCGCGACGGCGAGCACCAGGGTGCCGCCCGCGGTCGCCAGCGAGGCAATCGTCGACCAGTCGGCCATCGGCTCCCAGCGTATAGCTCGACCTCCTCCTCTTCATGCGTCGCCCGTGGCGCTGGACGCGCCGATAGCGTGTCGGCGGCGAAAGCGGCGGCGAAGCACCCGCCTAAGAGGTCGGAGGGACCTTGCCGTACGTGTTGCGTCCGTCGGGCTTGGCGTCGAAGAATGCCTTCGTGGTCTTATAGCCAGAGTCGTAGAGCTCCTTCTTCTGGGCTTCGGTGAGGGCGAAGTCGAGCGTCGGAATGTCGCCGGTGGGGATCGAAATCGTCCGCGGCTTGAACGCAAGCATCTCGAGCTTGTCGAGCGCGTTTGTGGAGGTGTCGACGATCGCCTTGAGCATGTCCACCGGCCAAAGCAGGCCCTTGATCGCCGTGTAGCTCGGCCGTTCGGGACCGCTTCCGCCGAACAGTCGAAAACCCCAGGTCGGGTGCGCAGGGTTCGGAGCGTCGAACAGGAATACTGGGAATGCGCTGGCGACGCCGCCGTCAACGAGTGCCCCCGGCTTCTTGGTGTGGCCGTCGCGAAGACTCAGCGGAGGGAAGAAGTACGGGTAGCCGGCGCTGATCCGGACGGCGTCCGCGATTGGAAAATCCTCGGGAACCAGCGGTTTGCCTTGCGTGTCAACGTACAGCGCGACATCCTCGGGGAAAACGACCATCCGCGTGTGCGCGAGGTCGACGCCGACGACCTGGAGCTTGCCCGGTTCGAGATCGCCGAACTTCCTCGCCTTGCGCGGCGCCTCGGCCAGGAGCTTTTCGATCCAGGCATGCAGCGCCTTACCCTTTGTGGCCCCCCGATTCAGCTCTAGGTTCGCCGCTATCTCGAGCTTCCCCAGCGGGCCGTAGTCGGCAATCGTGCTGAAGTCGATGCCATCGAGCTGTGCGCGAAGGCCTTGTGCGTCATAGCCGACCGCGAGAGCCATTGCCGTGATCGCCCCCGCCGAGGTGCCGGCAAGTTGCGCCCATTCGTCGTACCCGGCCTCAGCTGCCGCCTGCAGGGCGCCGGCGAATGCCAGCCCCTTGATCCCTCCGCCCGAGAACACTCCATCTGCGAGCACGCGATAACGCTTCCAGAAGCGCGGCCCGCCGTCAAGATCGATTTCTCTGGGCCAAACTCGCTCGAGTAGCGGCCAGGTCAGTGCGCAGGCCCACGCTGTGGAGACCGATGGGGCACCCGGAGGTCAGCTCTGACCCGGCGACACGACTCCCGTCTCGTAGGCCAGCACGACGGCTTGGACGCGATCGCGCAGCCCGAGCTTGGAGAGCACACGGGCGACATGCGTCTTGACGGTCGTGCCGGACACGACGAGCAGGTCGGCGATCTCGGCGTTGGAGAGGCCGCGAGCGACGAGTTCTAGGATCTCCAGCTCGCGGGGCGTGAGCTCTTCGAGCTGCGCTGGAGGCTTTGAGGCGCGCGGGTGGTCGCGCACGAAGGATTCGATCAGCCGGCGGGTCACGGTCGGGGACAGCAGCGAATCGCCTTCGACCACGACGCGGATCCCGGCCACGAGCTGTTCCGGCGGAACGTCCTTGAGCAGGAAGCCGCTCGCGCCGGCGTGGAGCGCGTCGAAGACATACTCGTCGAGGTCGAATGTCGTCAGCATCAGCACCCGCGGCGGCTGGTCGCTTGCTGCCATGATCCGCCTTGTCGCCTCCAGGCCGTCCAGCTTCGGCATCCGGATGTCCATCAGCACGATGTCCGGCCGGGCGCGACGAGCAGCCTCGACAGCCTCAGCGCCATCCTTGGCCTCGGCGACGACACGCAGATCCTGCTCGGCTTCGAGGATCATCCGGAAGCCCGCCCGCACGAGCGCCTGATCGTCGGCGACCAGGATCCCGATGCTCATCCGGCGACCGCTGCCCCAAGCGGCAGTCGGGCCTGCAACGCGAAACCGTCGCCGTGTGCAGACAGTGCTCGCAGGCTGCCGTCATACAGCTCGACGCGCTCGATCATGCCCCGCAGCTCATGCTCGAGGTCAGGCGTCGGGCCGTCACCGCGGACCTCGAGCTCGAGCGAGTCTGGCCGGTAGCGCACGGTGACGACTGCGCGGCCGCTGCGATGCTGGGCGGCGCTGGTGAGCGCCGCCTCGACGACCCGATAGCCGACGAGGTCCACTCCCGGGGTCAGCTCGATCGGCTCGCCCTCACTCTCCATGTCGCATTCAAGACCCGCGTCTCCCATCGTGCCAAGCAGCCTCGCGAGCTGGTCGAGCCCGGGCTGGGGCGCGAGCGCGCGTGGATCGTCGTCCTTGCGCAGCATGCCGAGCAGACGGCGCATGTCGGCGAGCGCCTCCCGGCCGGTCTGCTCCACCGACAGGATCGAGTCCCGCGCCCGCTCGGGTTCGCGGTTCAAGAGCCGCCGCGCCCCGCCGGCCTGGATCACCATCGCGCTGACGCTGTGGGCGATGATGTCCTGCAGCTCGCGCCCAATCCGCACGCGCTCCTGCGCGATCGCAGCGCGCTCACGCTCCTCGTGCTCAGTGGCCGCCTGGACGGCCAGTGCGGCGAAGGCGGCCGCCCGGCGGCTGCGCTCACGTACCAGGCGACCGACGAACCAGGGGGTGAGGAACAGCAGGCAAGCGAACACGAGGTCCCCGACGATTTCGCCGAACGAGCTCTGGCTGGGTTCTGAGAGGAGCACGAAGCCGCCGAACAGGCTGACGCCGAGGAGCACCGCGACGAGGCTAAGACGCAGCTCGAGCCACGCGCCGACGGAGTAGGCGAGCACTACCGGCACCAGCAGGACGCCGTTTGAGGCGCTGAGGTTCCCGCCAAGCAGCGCCTGGGTCACGGCGACCGTCGAGCAAAAGACCAACGCGCCAGCGGGCCAGCGCCGCCGGACCACGATCGTGGCGGCAAACAGCACAGCCACGACAGCAGTCCCCAGCCGGTGCGAGTCCGGAGTCCCGCGATCGAGCCACACCTCCACCTCGATCTCGATCAGGATCGCCACGGCGAGGATCGCGTCGAGGCGCATGGCGTCGAGACCGGCGATGCGGTCACGCAGCGCTCTCATGCGACACGCTCGGGAGTGAGCGGAAGCCGTGCCTGCACGGCGAAGCCGCCGTTGTCGCCGGCGCCGGCCTGGATCTCTCCGCCGTGCAGACCTGTGCGTTCGCGCATACCGGCGATGCCGTGTCCGCCCGAGGCCCCATTGACGGCGATCGGGCCGCGCCCGTTGTCTGAGACATCGAGCTCGAGCGCATCGCGCGTCCAACGCAAGCAGACCGTGACTCGCGCTGGTCCGGCGTGCTTGATCGCGTTGGTCAGCGCCTCCTGGACGATCCGGTAGGCGCACAGGTCAAGCGCCGGTGAGACGATCACCGGCTCGCCCTCGATCTGCAGCTTGGTCGCTAGACCGGCCGTGCGCGTGCGGGAGACGAGATCCTCGATGTCCGCGAGCCCCGGCTGCGGCGCCAACGCGCGAGGGTCCTCGCCGCTGTCGAGCACTCCAAGCAGACGGCGCATCTCGGCCAGCGCATCACGACCGGCATGCTCAACCGATCGCAGCGAGTTTTCGGCGCGCTCCGGCTCGGAGTCCATGACCATCCGCGCACCCCCGGCCTGGATCACCATCACCGAGACGCTGTGCGCGATCACATCGTGCAGCTCTCGTGCGATCCGCGTCCGCTCCCCGTAAGCCGCCGTGCGAGCGCGCTGCTCGCGCTCAGCGTCGAGTCGCTCGGCGCTCTCGCGGTAAGCGCTCTCGCGAGCGCCGCGCTCTCGCAGAATCCGCCCGACCGTCCACGGCAGAACACCGAGCAGGAGCCCCGCGAAGGAGAATTCCGAGAACGTCGGCTTCGTGATCAGGACATCGACCCAGAGCACGGTCACACCGAGCCCCAGCGCCCAGCGCGCCCGCCGAGCTGAAAGGAAAGCGCCGGCGCCGTAGAAGGCCAGAACTCCCGCCGGGATTGCTCCGATTGCGTGCTCGGTCAAGCGGCCGCCGAATACGTCCTGACCCGCGACCGCGCCCACCCCCACGAGGACGGCTGCGAGCGGCCAGCGACGGCGCACTGCCACAACCGCTGACAGGGCCACGCCACCGAGGGCCGCCGGCACGCGATGATGGACGTAGGGGCTTAGCCACACCTGGAGCTCGATCTCGATCAGAAGCACCAACCCGATCAGCTCGTCCGCGCGGACCCGATCGAAACCACGTATCCGGTCGGACAGCCTGCGCGCGCGGAACAGCATGCACGCAAACGTAGCGCCGCGCGACCGCCGCGGCATCCTCATTGACGACGATCCAGCGTCATCCGCAAGGACGACGGCAGGGTCTCGCGGATCGTCCTCGCGAAGGAGCCGTAATCAGCCACACGGCTGACGACAGGAAGAGCTCATCCGCTTACGGTCGTCTCGAGGTTGTCTCGAATGACCACCCACATCGACCGTCTCCAGAAAGGACGCATCCATGCTGCACCGACTTCACCGCGAGCGCACCTTCGCCAGCACAGGCGCTCCGCCGCGGCTCAAGCTGACCCGTGTCATCGCAGTCACGGCGACATTGGTCCTCGGGCCGATCGCTGTGGGCTGCGGGAGCAGCAGCAAAAGCTCGACAGCGGCGGCGCTTTCGAAGCCTCAATTCCTCGCGCAGGGCAACGCGATCTGCGCACGGGGTGACCAGAGGCTCGCCGGCCCCGACAAAGCCCTCGGCAACCAACCGAGCAGGGCACAAATCACAACTTTCGTGACGACTGCATTCGCGCCAGACATCCAGAGTGAGATCGATGGTTTGCGTGCACTGGGTGCTCCCGCGACAGACCAGGCCGCCGTCTCGAAGATGCTGGACGTCGCCCAGGCGGACCTCAACAAGATCAAGAGCAACCCCGCGCTCCTGGCGGGCGGCGCCGGTTTCGCTGACTTTGCGCAGCTCGCGCACCCCTACGGCCTCACGGCCTGCGCCCCCACCGCTTAGGCCGACTCCCAGCCCTCGTCTACGACGCGCAGCGGGTCCGCGGGGCTGCTCAGCCGCAAATCAGGAGTCGGTCTCGGGTGGCTCGGCGCTGGCCGTGAACGCCAGCTGCGCTCGCCTCAGCTCTGCTCGACGACCATCAACGAGTGCCCCTCCGGGTCGCGGAACCAGAACATCGGCGGCACGGGGTCGCCCATGCGCATGACCTGCTCGTCCACATCTACGCCGAGCGAACGCAGCTCTGCGTATGTGGCGTCGATGTCGGTCGTCGTAAGGCTGACGCCGATCTCCTTTGGCTTGACGTCTTCGCCCGCTCGCGGCGGCGCAAGCGCGATTCCGGCGGTCCCAGCGGGCGGGTAGACCTCGACCCAGCGGTAGGCGCCGCCGAAGGGAATGTCTGTGCGCTTCTCGAAGCCGATGCTCTCGTAGAACGCGATCGATCGGTCCTGGTCGCTCGACGGGACCATCACGAGGTTGATCGCCTGTATGCCGGTCGTTGTCGTGGTCATCGTGCCTCCTTTAGGTTGCTGGTTTAAGGCTTAGACTCGCAGGGCAACGAAAACTCATCGGTGCGTTGAGGGCGTTCGCGCGAAATCCGCGCGGTCGACCGATGAGTGCCGCGGCCTCCTTCGATCCTAGGTAGAAATCAACAACCGATCGGGAGGGATGAGATGGGCAAGCTTGTGGTGAGCGAGTTCGTGTCGTTGGACGGAGTGTTCGAGGATCCGGGCGGATCCGAGGGCTATGAGCACGGCGGCTGGACGTTCGAGTACGACCGCGGGCGCGACGGCGACAAGTTCAAGCTCGATGAGGTGATGGAGGCGCGGGTGCAGCTCCTCGGCCGAGTGACCTACGAGGGCTTCGCGGAGGCCTGGCCGTCACGGGAGGGCGAGTTCGCCGAAAAGCTCAACAGCGATCCCAAGTACGTGGTCTCGACCACGCTCAAGGATCCCGGGTGGCAGAACACGACCGTGATCTCCGGCGACGTCGCGGACGAGATCGCCAGGCTGAAGGAGCGGACCAACGGAGTCATTCTTGTCGCCGGCAGCGGCATGCTCGTGCGCACGCTGCTGGAGGCGGACCTCGTGGACGAGCTCCGGCTGATGGTCTTCCCGACCGTTCTCGGACGCGGCAAGCGCCTCTTCCCGGAGGAGATCGACCGGCTCAAGCTCAGGCTCGATCACTCAAAGCAGGTCGGCTCCGACGGCGTCCAGGTCCAGATCTACCAGCGGGCCGAATAGAGCGCAGCAGCGGAGATGCCCCAGGCGCCTGACGGAATCGCGATCATGGGATGCGACGCGGCCAGGGCGAATGGCAGGCTGGCGCATGGCGCGCTCGCGTTGGGGCCCACGGCGCTGAGCGGCGGCAGAGCAACCACTCTGGCAAGAAAAAACCCCCGATTTCCGGGGGCTTTTTATCGGGGCGCCGAGATTCGAACTCGGGACCTCACCGACCCGAACGGTGCGCGCTACCAGGCTGCGCCACGCCCCGGCGCGATCGAAGTATCCCACACCGCTATGTTCGTTTGGTGCCCACTGACGTCCGCGAAATCCTTGACGACCTCGATCGTCTGCTGGAGCCCGCCCGCTTCGAGGACTACTGCCCCAACGGGCTGCAGGTGCCCGGCGCGGCGAGCGTGACGACGGTCGCGACGGGCGTGACGGCCCATGCCGAGCTGTTCGAGCTGGCGGCCTCCGAGGAGGCCGACTTGCTTGTCGTCCACCACGGGCTGTTCTGGGGCTCGAGCTCGGGCGCCATCGATGCCGCGCTCAAGCGACGCCTGCAGATCCTCTTCGAGGCGGACATCGGCCTCGCGGCCTACCACCTGCCGCTCGACGCCCATCCGGAGGTCGGCAACAATGCGCTGCTCGCCCGAGCTCTCGGCGCAAGCGAACTCGAGCCCTTCGCGCTCCATCATGGCGAGCCGATCGGCTTCGTCGCGAGCTTCCCCGGCGCTGGGCTCCGTGCCGCAGAGCTGTTCGCTCGGGTCCACCAGATCACGGCGCGCGAGCCGCTCGTGTTCGACTCCGGGCCGGCTCACGTGCGCCGCGTGGCGATCGTCTCGGGAGCCGGAGCCGACTATCTGGCCGAAGCAGCCGCGGCGGGGGCGGATGCGTTGCTGACGGGCGAGCCGGCGGAGCGCGTGATGGCCCAGGCGCGCGAGTCGGGACTGCACTTCATCGCCGCGGGCCACTACGCGACCGAGATCCACGGCGTCCGGCGACTGGGCGACCATCTCGCCGAGCGGTTCGGGCTTCGCCACGTCTTCCTCGACGTGCCCAACCCGGTCTGATTGGCCGACTTGTGCGAACTGGACCTTTGGTGTCTAAGATTGATCTCGAACCGTCAGCTTGATTGATCGAGGAGAGAGAGTCATGGAGGCCACCGCAACGACGTCGAGCACGGCGTCGACAACGGGGTCGCGCACGATCGCGGATCTGATGCCGCGCGCGGCCGCCGCCCATCCCGATCGCACCGCGGTCCGGTACAAGCGCGACGGTGCTTGGCACGACGTGACCTACACCGAGGTCGCGAGGACAGTGCAGGAGATCGGCCTTGGGCTGATCGACCTCGGAATTCAGCCGGGCGAGCGCCTGTGCATCCTCGGCAACACCCGCCCGGAGTGGTCCTACGCCGACATGGCGGCGACGTCCGCCGGCGCCGTGGTCGTGCCGATCTACCAGACCAACTCCCCGGAGGAGTGCCTATGGGTGATCTCCGACTCCGATGCCTGCGCGATCGTCTGCGAGGACGAGGAGCAGCTGGCGAAGATCGCCGCGATCCGCGACCAGGTCCCGCAGCTGCGGACGATAATAGTGATCGACCCTCCAGCCGAGGGCCGCAGCTCAAACGGCTCGGCCCCAGCGGCGGACGCTCTCGAGACGATCACGCTCGAACAGGTGCGCGAGCGTGGGCGCAGCCGCTCGGCCGACGAGCTCGAAGCACGCCGCGGCGCCGTGCGCCCGGACGACCCGTTCACGTTCATCTACACCTCCGGTACCACCGGACCACCGAAGGGCTGCGTGCTCAGCCACGGCAACTACCGCGCGATCGTCAACATGATCAGCGAGGTTCGGGAGATCACCGCGGACGAGGTGACCTACCTCTACCTGCCGCTCGCCCACTCATACGCCCTGCTCGTCCAGCTGGCGGCGTTCGATCTGGGCAGCACGCTGGCCTACTTCGGCGGCGACACCAAACAGGTCGTCCCGGAGCTGCTGGAGGTCCAGCCGACCTACCTGCCGTCGGTGCCGCGCGTGTTCGAGAAGATCTACACGCTGGCCCACGGCGCGATCGAGGCCCAACCGCCCGAGGAGCAGCAGCGCGCCCAGGCGGCGATCGAGCTCGGTGTGAAGGTGCGCGACATGATGACCCGCGGCGAGCCCGTGCCCGAGGATCTGCAGCGGCAGTTCGATGAGGCCGACGAGCAGCTGTTCAAGAACGTGCGCGCGATCTTCGGCGGCCGCGTCAGGCACGCCACCAGCGGCGCCGCGCCGATCGCCCGCGAGATCCTCGAGTTCTTCTACGCGTGCGGCGTGCCCGTGTTCGAGGGCTACGGCATGACAGAGACGGCCACCGCAGCGACGATCTCGACGCTCGAGAACCATCGCTTCGGCACGGTCGGGCGGGCGCTCCCGGGGGTGGAGCTGAGGATCGCCGATGACGGAGAGATCCTGATCAAGGGCCCCAACATCTTCCAGGGCTATCACAATCGCGCCGACGCGAGCTTCGGTGCGGTCGAGGACGGCTGGATGCACACCGGTGACCTCGGCTCGATCGACGCGGACGGGTACCTGTCGATCACCGGGCGCAAGAAGGACATCATCATCACCGCCGGCGGCAAGAACCTCACGCCGGCGAACATCGAGAACGACCTCAAGCAGTGTCGTTGGATCTCACAGGCCGTGATGCACGGGGACGCGCGCCCCTACCCAGTCGTGCTGATCACGCTCGACGAGGAAGAGATGCAGATCTACGCGCGCGAGCACGGGCTCGCCGAGGACATCCCCTCGCTGTCGCGCGATCCCCAGGTCCGCTCGCTGATCCAGGATGAGGTCGACCGCGCGAATGCCAAATACGCGCAGGTCGAGCAGGTCAAGAAGTTCGCGATCCTCGATCACGACCTCTCCCAGGCGACGGGCGAGCTGACGCCTACGCTGAAGGTCAAGCGCAACGTGGTCAACGAGAAATACGCAGGCGTGTTCGACGCGCTGTATGCCGGTTAGCTGACGCCGCCGAACAGCCCCGAAGACTGGCTCACCGGCGCCGCCGGAGAGACAGAGTCGCGGCTCTTGACCTCCTCCGCAGCGGGGTCGGGTCATTAGCTGCGAACATAGGAGTCGATGCGCACCGATCCCAGCGACACAGGTGGTCTGTTCGTCGGCCGTCGTCCAGGCACGGCACCGACACGCTTTCGGGCGTTGCCGCAACGCGGGAGCGAGGTGCGCCAGCGGATCGACGGGTCATTCGCCGGCGTTCTTCTCGCTGCGATGGCAGCCCTCAGCCTGCTCTGCTGGGGCCCGATTCCACTCGCGTGCCTGTGGATCGGCTCTCAGGTCGACTACCTCTCGGGCAGCGTCGGCCTGGGCATCCTCGTTGCGTTCCTCGCGCTGTTCCCGCTGCTGTTCGGAACGCTATCGGTTCTGCGTCGCATCGACCAGGCCTGGATTCTCGTACGCCGTGCTGCCGGGCATGACCAGCGCGCCGGTGCCTTGGGGCGAATCTTTGCTGCCACGGCTGCCGTCTGCGCGCTCGTGTTCGCCTTCTGGTTCCTTGTCATCCATGGGCCCGGTTCGAGCATCGTCTCCGGCAACGGCAGCGCATGAGCGTGATCGGTGACGGCGGCAGGACCTGAGCGCCGATCAAGCGCGCGGCGCTGCCGCACGCGGGATCGCGCTTGAAGATCGCTGCTAGAACGAGGCCTACCGTGGGTCTGCTCGACTACTACCGCCAGTTCGAAGGGATGTCCGAGGAGGAGGTCAACGCGGAGCTGCGCGAGCAGGCCGCCGAGCGCCGGCGCAAGGCGCTGACACGGGTCGAGACGCTCGACCTCTCCCAGACGACCTGGCCGGAGCTCCCCCACCCGCGCGTCGTCAACGCGATCACGTTCGTCGCAAGGCGTGGCCTGAATCGCTACCCGCATCTGCGCGGCTCCGAGCTGCGCGAGGAGCTGGCCCGCCGCAACGACGTCGACCCCGCCCGCCTGATCCTCGGCAACGGCGCCGCCGAGCTGCTCAGCTCCGCCGCCCGTGCATTGATCGAGCCCGGCCGTCTGCTGCTCACCTCTTGGCCGTCCTACCCGCTGTACCCGATCATCGCGCGTCGCGCTCACGGTCGCGCCGTGCCGGTGTCGGGTGGCGTGGACGCCCTCCTCGCTGCCGCGCACGATGACCCCGACACACGCGTGATCGCGCTTGCGAGCCCCAACGATCCGACCGGCGAGCTGCTGGGAGCCGCCGCGCTCGAGCGACTGCTCGACGGACTACCCGAGGGAGTCGCCGTGCTGCTCGACGAGTCGCTGGTGGAGTTCGCGGACGCCCAGCCCACCAACGCGTCGCTCGCGCTGCTCGAGCGCTATCCGCGCCTGTTCGTCTTTCGCACCTTCTCCAAGGCTTGGGGGCTGGCAGGCCTGCGCGTCGGCTACGCGCTCGGCGGTCCCGGCGCCGAGGACCTGCTGGCCGAGCTCGAGCCCGACCTCGGCGTCTCGGAGGTCTCCCAAGCCGGAGCGCTGGAGGCGCTGCGCGGATGCTCGGAGCTGCTCGAGCGCCACGTCCGACGCATCCGCGAGGAGCGTCCGCGCCTGACGGCAGGCTTGCGCGAGCGCGGATTTGACGTGACCGACAGCCAGGCCAACTTCGTGTGGGCCGCGCATCCGGCGTTGGAGGGCGGCGTGCTGGCGGCCCGCCTGGAGCGTGCCGGCGTGCTGATCGCAGCCGGTGGCGCGCTCGATGAGCCGCAGCACGTGCGCATCGGGATCCGCGACCGGGCCGCCTCGGATCGGCTGCTCGCTGCGGTGGACAACGCGCTGCGAGTGAGCTGAGCGACTACGGTCAGGCCTGCGAGCGCCGACCGTCTCGCCCGGTCACCCGGCTGACCCCGACTGGCGCAGCAGGGCGCCGGTGGTTCCTTCGAGGATCTTGCGCCACGCGCTCACCTGCTCGGGCTCGGCGTCGAAATGCTCGACGACTTTGCGTACACGCTTGCCCGAGATCTGTAGTCCATGGCGCTCGGCGATCTCGCTGTAGCGCTCGTATTCGCCCGCCAGGTGCATCGTCACCGACTCAAACCCGTGGCGCGCGATCTCAACGCGAGAGGCGAAGTTCATCATCGAGGTCTGGAACATCAGCTCGTCCGTAGGCTCCGGCTCGATCAGCACGATGTCCACGCCCGGATACCGCTCCTCCCAGCCCTTGGCGAGTTCGTGCAGCCGCTGGTGGGCGACCAGCTTGAACGCCTGGTAGCCGATCTGCGGGAAGCCCATGTCCGAGACCCGTCGCGGGCGCGTCCCGCGCATGGTCCTGACGGTGCCACCGAAGTCGTTGACGAAGGGGACGATCGGGTTGATCACCAGGATCAGCTTCGCCCCGGCCTGCACGGCGATGTCGAGGTTGGTGGTCGAGACCATGCCCCCGTCGATCAGCTCGCGATCCTTGACGCGCACGGGTGCGTAGACCATCGGCAGCGCCCCCGACGCGCGCACCGCGGTGGAGATCGGCACGTCTTCTGAGCCCTCCACGCCGAATACGACCCGCTCGCACGTGTCGAGGTCGGTCGCGGTCAGGTAGAGCTCGCAGGCCAACTCGCCGAAATCGTCGGTGCGGCCCGGCTCACCCAGCACCTTGTGCAGGTAGGTCTCGATACCGGCGCCCGTGTACGCGCCCGATGGCAACCCCTCGGCGAGGCCGAGCACGACGTCCATCAACGACACGGCTCCCCTCTGCGCGACCATCTGGCGCGCCAGCGACAGCGCGCGCAACGGCAGCAGCGCACCCTTGCGCGCGAACTCGACTACGTTGGGTCGCAGCAGGTCGTTGATGTTGATGTCTTGGAACGGCGGCTTGCCCTGGCGGGTGACGACCCGCATCATCTCCTCGGGTGTCACGCCGTTGGCGCACAGCGCGGCGATGAACGCGCCGGCCGAGGTTCCCACGTAGACGTCGAACTGGTTGACCGAACTGTTGACCGCGAGCAGGTCGATCGCGCGCAGCGCGCCGATCTCATAGACACCTCCGGTGAACCCGCCGCCCCCCAGCACGAGCGCCGTCTTGTGGCGCCTGGGCCGGCGCCGGCGGTCAGTCGAATGCGGATGCCCAACGCCGCGTGCGGCCATGCTCCGCGCCCGCCGCTTGGCCGCGGCCGCCCCCTTGCCCGTCGGTTCCAGCTTGACAACCTTTCCCATGCCAGCTTCATTCTACGGTCAAGGTGCACAGAAAACCGTTTCCGAGGCCGAACGGCCGCCCCTGCGGCATTTGGGCGATCGCTCGCTGTGCTCGCCGCGGGAGGCTTTGGGCAGTGCCGGCCGTGCTTTGCGCGGTCGCCTGCGCCGGAGCGACGCCCGCGCTGGCGGGTCCGCCCGGCGGCCTCGCCGGGCTCCAGTCCGACCTGAGCGGCCAGCTGCAGTTGGCCGGATCGCGCTCGAGCGCTTATGTGTACGACGTCACGGCCAAACAGGCGCTGTTCTCCGAGCGCGCAACCGCACAGCGAGCGCCCGCATCGGTTGAGAAGCTCTACACCGCCACGACGGCTCTGCAGCGCTTGGGTCCTACGGCCCAGCTGACCACCGCCGTGCTCGGCAGCGGCCACCTCGCGAGGGGCGGCGTCTGGGAAGGGAATATCTACCTGCGCGGCGGCGGAGATCCCACGTTCGGCACAACATCGTTCATCCGCAGCCACTACGGCGGGCGCGGAGCCAGCGTCTCGACGCTCGTCGCCCAGATCGTCCGCGTCGACGGCATCCACGAGATCACCGGATCGGTCGAGGGCGACGAGTCTCTGCTGAACAACCTGCGAGGCGAGCCCTCGAGCGGCTACGCACCGGACCCATTCCTCGAAGGCACGCTCTCGGGACTCGCCTTCAACCGCGGAGCGAGCGGATCCGAACGCGGACGCCATGCGCCCGCCGCCTACGCGGCCCGCCAGCTGTGGGCGGCGCTGAAGGCGGACGGGGTCAGGATCAAGGGATCGAGCGGCGCCGCGCTGACGCCCGCCGGCGCCACCCCGCTCGCCCAGGCGCAGTCCCCGACGATCGCGCAAATGCTCGGGCTGATGCTGCCGCCGTCGGACAACTTCTTCGCCGAGACGCTCATCAAGGTCCTCGGCGCCCGTTTCGGGGCCGCCGGCACGACCGGGGCCGGAGCCGCGATCGTGCGGCAGACGATCGCCGAACTGCTCGGCATCCACCCGCGCGTGGTCGACGGGTCCGGGCTCTCACCGGCCGATGCGACGTCAACGTACGAAGTCGCCGACCTGCTCGTGGAGCTCGCGCCGACGCCGGCCGGTGGGGTGCTCCGAGCTGACCTGGCGGTGGCCGGGCGGACCGGCACACTGGCCCACCGAATGCGCAACACCGGCGCCGCCGGGCACTGCCAAGGCAAGACCGGCACGCTCACGGGCGTCTCGAACCTGGCCGGCTACTGCGAATCCGCGGATGGGCACCTGCTCGCGTTTGCGATCTTCACGGACGGCATCGGGATCGAAGCCGCGCATGTCTTGCAGGATCACATGGCGATCACGATCGCCGACTACTGAGACCCGAGACGCGGGCCCGTCAGGGTGCGTCAGCGCGGCGGCCGTCGCCCTCCAAGACGCCTTGCAGACCGGCTTCGTCGAGCACGGCGACCCCCAACCGCTCGGCCTTCTGAAGCTTTGACCCGGGGCTCTCGCCCGCGACGAGGTAGTCGGTGTTCTTCGACACCGATCCCGTCACTCGGCCCCCGGCGGCCAAAATCCGCTCCGTGGCCTGCTCGCGGGACCACTGTGGGAGCGTGCCCGTCAGCACGAGTGTCCTTCCGGCAAGCGGCCCCTCCGAAGGAGGCGGTCCCTGCTCGTGCAGGCGCAGCCCGAGGAGGCGCAGGTCCTCGATCAAGGACCGCATGCGCTCGTCGTCCAGCTGCTCGCGGATCGAGCTCGCCATCTTCTCGCCAATCCCCTGGGTCTCGGCGATTTCCTCGGTGCTGGCGCCCAACAGCGAGTCGACGTCACGAAAGCGTTGGGCCAGGTTGCGAGCCGTGACCTCGCCGACCTCCTCGATCCCGAGCGCGAACAGCACGCGAGCAAACGGTCGCTGCTTCGACGCGTCGATCGCCTCGAGCAGGTTCTGCGCCGAGAGCTCGCCGAAGCCGTCGAGCTCGATCAGCTGCTGTTCGGAGAGTCGGTAGAAGTCGCCCGCCGTCCGCAGCAGCCCGCGTTCCTGCAGCAGCGCCACCTGCTTCTCGCCGAGGCCCTCGACGTCCATCGCGCCGCGCGAGACGAAATGCTTGAGCAGCTGCCAAGCCCGCGCCGGACAGTCCCGGTTGGGGCACTGGGTGAACACGCCGTCCTGCGGCTTGACCGTCTCGGTCGCGCAGAACGGACACCGCGCCGGGGGCCGTGGTCGCGGTGGGCGAGCCTTGTTCTCGACGACGTGCGGGGCGGGAGAGAGCACCTGCGGTATCACGTCGCCCGCGCGCAGCACGATCACATCCTCCCCCGCCCTGATGTCCTTGCGCGCGAGATCCTCCTCGTTGTGGAGCGTCGCGAGCTTGATCGTCACGCCGCCGACGGCGACCGGCTCGAGCACCGCGTACGGGCGCAGGTCACCGAACTTGCCCACGTTCCACATGACCTTCTCGAGCTTCGTCACGGCCGTCGTGGGCGGAAACTTCCAAGCGACCGCCCAGCGTGGATCGCGGCCGACTGAACCCAGCCGCCGCTGCAGCTCGAGGTCGGACACCTTGACCACGACGCCGTCGATCTCGAAGTCCAGCTCTCCGCGGCGCCGCTGCCACTGGAGGCACTGCTCGATCACCTCCTCGGCGCTCGCCAGCAGCTTGATATCGCGGTTGACGCGAAAGCCGCGCTCGCGCAGCCAGCCGAGGGCCTCCCAGTGCGTCTCGAACGAGATCCCCTCGACGACCCCCACCTGATAGCACCAGATCGACAGCGGACGCTCCGCGGCCAGTGCGGGGTCGAGCTGGCGAACCGTGCCCGCCGCCGAGTTGCGTGGGTTCATGAAGGTCGACAGCCCGGCCTCGGCACGGCGCTCGTTCAGCGCGGCGAAGTCCTTCAACGACATGTACAGCTCGCCGCGCACCTCGAGCAGCGCGGGCACGTCCTGCACGCGCAGCGGGATCGCTCCGATCGTGCGCAGATTGTGGGTGATGTCCTCTCCGATCTCGCCGTTTCCCCTCGTCGCGCCCCGCTCCAGGACTCCGTCGCGATAGAGCAGGCTGATCGCCAGCCCGTCGATCTTCGGCTCGACCACGAACTCGAATTGCGGGTCATCGATCCCCTCGCGGGCGAGGTGGTTGCGCATCCGCTCTACCCACGCACGCAGCTCCTGCTCGGAGCGCACGTTGCCGAGCGAGAGCATCGGCTCCAGATGAGTGACCTTCTCCAGGCGACCCACCGGCTCGCCGCCCACCCGCTGAGTCGGCGAGTCCGCCGTCACGAGCTCGGGATGAAGCGCCTCCAGGGCCCGCAGCTCATCGAGCAGAGCGTCGTAGGCGTCGTCGCCGATCTCTGGATCGTCGAGCACGTAGTAGCGGTGGGAGTGGTGCTCGAGGGCCTCGCGCAACTCCTTCGCCCGGGTCACTGCCGCTCGCGGGGGCCGGCCTGCGGCCGCTCCAGCTCCGTCTCGATTCCGCTCGCCGCGACCGGCTGATCCCCGCACCGCCGAGGGACGCTTGTGCTCGGCGCTCACGCGGCGTCGGGAGCCACCGGCAGGAACAGCTCATCGAGATCGAAGCGCCGCAGCAACTCGAGGCTCGGGCGGTGGGTGAGGTCGAAGTGAATCGGGGTGACGGCGATTCGTCCGGCCGCGACGGCGGCCAGATCGGTGCCGGGCTCGTCGTGGAAGCCGGGGTCCGAGCCGTAGATCCAGTAGCGCCGGCGGTGCTCCTCCTCCTGCTCTAGCTTCAGTTCGTCGCGGTAGATGCGCTTGCCGAGGCTTGTAACCTCGACCCCGCTCGGCTCGCCCGCGGGGACGTTCACGTTGATCAGCGTCCGCGGCGGCAGCGGCACCTCCTCGATGCGCTGCACCCAGCGCGCGACGAACGCGGCCGCGACCTCGAAGCCGAAGCCGCCGTCGAAGCGGTAGTCGAGGGCGCGCGCCCCCGACTGCTGGGAGACGGCGATCGCCGGCAGTCCGAGCACGACGCCCTCGAGCGCGGCCGCCACGGTGCCGGAGTAGGTGATGTCATCGCCCAGGTTCGCTCCGTGGTTGATGCCGGCGACTACGAGGTGCGCCTCGAAGTCCTCGACCAGCCCGAGGCTCGCGAGCCGCACGCAATCGACCGGCGTGCCGTCGGTCGCGTAGCCGACGGTACCGTCGGAGAACGGCACCTCGGCCACCCAGAGGGGCCTGCGCGTCGTGATCGACCTGGCCATCGCAGAGCGGTTGCCGTCCGGCGCGATCACGGCCAGGCGCACGCCATCGAGCTCCGTCAGGGCGCGGCGCATCGCCTGCAGGCCTTCCGCCTCGATCCCGTCGTCGTTGGTCAGCAGCACGTTCAGCATCGATCTCCAGCATAGGGGCCGTTTCGGCCTCCCCGCGTGAAGATATGTCGCGCGCGCAATCGGCGCGAGGTGGCCGGCCTGCACCGCCCGGGCCGCAGCCACGGCCGCGGCGCGGGCGGTGCTAAGCGTAGGACACGCCCGCCAGCGCCAGCCCATGGGCGGGCGCGGTTTTGCCCGCATCCTCGCGCCGTGAGCCTTCGAGGAGACGCTTGAACTCCTCGACCGTCATCGCGCCGGCGGCGACGTCGAGCATGGTCCCGACGAGGGCGCGGCTCATGTGCCGCATGAACGTGTGGGCCTCGATCCAGAACTCGAGCAGCACGCCCGCGTCGGCGCGCGCCCCGTCTCGCGGCTGTGCCGGCTGCCAGCCCGGGGCCAAGGCCTTCCACTCGGCACGGAGTACGTCGCGCTCAAAGCGCGTGTGCTCGGTCTCGGTTGGCGTGAACGCCCTGAAATCGTGTCTGCCCGCGAGCGCTCGCGCGCACTCGGCGAGCACGTCCTGGTCCAGCTCGCCTGGCCACCAAAGCGCGCGCCCGCCCTCGAGCGCGCCGCGTGCGCGCCGTCGCAGCACGCGATAGCAGTAGGTCCGGCTGACGGCGTCGCGTCGCGCATCGAACCCTTCGGGCGCCGGTTCTGCGCTCAGCACCGCCACGTCGTCATCGAGCAGCCCGTTCAGTCGCAGCGGATCAACCGCCTCGTGCGCGTAGCTCGCGACCTGTCCCCACGCGTGCACGCCCCTGTCGGTACGCCCGGCCACCGTCAGCGTGAGCGGCTCGCCGTCGTCGCCGAAGTCGCCGAGAATCGTCCGTAGCGCGCGCTCCAGCTCCTCCTGAACGGTTCGCATCCCGGGCTGGCGCACCCACCCGGCGAACCCGCCGCCGTCGTACTCGATCGTCAGCTTGGTGGTCATCCGCACGCGGCGTTTGGGCGGGCGGCCGCGAAGTCAGACGAGCTCGATGAAGACCATCTCGGTCGAGTCGCTCTTGCGCGGCCCGAGCTTGAGAATGCGCGTGTACCCCCCGGGGCGATCGGCGTAGCGGGGCGCGAGGTCCTCAAACAGCTTGTGCACGGCGAACTTGTCCTGCGAAAGCGTCGACAGCGCCTGGCGGCGCGCATGCAGATCCCCCCGCTTGCCCAGCGTGATCAGTTTCTCGATCTCCGGCTTCACGGCCTTGGCCTTGGCCTCAGTCGTCGTGATCCGCTCGTGCTCGATGATCTCCTTGCTCAGGTTCATGAGCAGCGACTTGCGGTGAGCGCTGTCGCGGCTGAGCTTGTGTTTGGTCTTCTGGTGTCTCATGCTCAGCGGCCGTTCTAGTCCTGGCGCAGGTTGAGGCCGCGCGAGTGCAGCGTTTCGATCACCTCGTCGATCGACTTCTTGCCGAAGTTGGGGATCGCATTCAGCTCCGCCTCGGACTTCGAGATCAGGTCGCCGACCGTCTGTATACCAGCCCGCTTCAGGCAGTTGTAGGAGCGCACCCCTAGCTCGAGCTCCTCGATCAGGATGCTCCACTCCTCTCCCTGAAGGGCAGCCGGGGCGCCGCCGGCGCCGACCGCGAGTCCGTGGCCGTCGAGCTGGCCGCCGGGCGCTGCGCGGAGCTCCTGGATGCGGTCCGCGTCGGTGAAGATCGCGAGCTGGGAGATCAGCAGCTCGGCCGCCTCGCGCAGAGCCGCCTGCGGATCGATCGAACCGTCGGTCTCGATATCCAAGGTGAGCTTGTCGAAGTCGGTCTTCTGCCCCACCCGCGCTTGCTCCACCGCGTAGGCCACGCGGCGCACCGGCGAGAAGATCGAGTCGATCGGGATCACCCCGATCGGCTGGTCGGGAGACTTGTTCTCCTCGGCAGGCCGATATCCGCGCCCGCGACCGATCGTCATGTAGAGCTCGAGCTTCGTTTTCTTCTCCAGCGTCGCGATGTGCACGTCGGGATTGAGGATCTCCACGCCCGCCGGGAGGTCGATGTCCTTGGCGGTGATCTCGCCCGGACCCGTCACGACGAGGGGAGCCTCGACCTCGCTGGCGTCGGAGTGCATCCGGCAAACCACGCCCTTGAGGTTCAGGACGATGTCGGTCACGTCCTCCTTGACGCCGCTGATGGTCGAGAACTCGTGCGCGACGCCCTCGATGCGCACGCTCGTGACGGCCGCTCCCGACAGGGACGAGAGCAGTACGCGTCGCAGCGAGTTGCCGAACGTGTAGCCGAACCCGCGGTCAAGGGGCTCGATGGTGAACGTGCCACGGTTCTGCTCCGCGGACTCGCTTGTGATCCGGGGAATTTGGAAGTCGAGCATCAGAGTCCTAACGTCGTTTTGGTGTCGCACCGCCGTCGCATGGACGTCGGCTCGGGAGTGCCGCCCAGTTCGAGCGCGGCGCGGGAAATCGTCCTATTACTTCGAGTACAGCTCGACGATGAGCTGCTCCTGCACCGGCGCGGCGACCTCGCGCCGCTCCGGCTTGCGTAGTACCTTGGCCGTGAGCGACTCATGATCGGCCTGTAGCCACGCGGGGATCTGTCCGGTCAGCTCGGTCGCATCTCTGACCACCTGCGTGGCCGGCGTGTCCGCCTTGATGGCGATCACCTCACCCGGCCGCACCTGATAGCTGGGGATGTTCACCCGCCGCCCATTGACCGTCCAATGGCCGTGACGGATGAGCTGGCGAGCCTGCCTGCGCGAGGCCGCGAAGCCGAGGCGCACCAGGACGTTGTCCAGCCGGCACTCGAGCAGCGCGAGGAGGTTCTCACCGGTGATGCCGGGCTGCCGCGACGCCTTTTCGTAATAGCCGTGGAACTGCCTCTCGAGCACTCCGTAGTACCGGCGAGCCTTCTGCTTCTCACGCAGCTGCAGCCGGTACTCGCTCTGTTTCATGCGACCACGCCCGTGCTCGCCCGGCGGATAGGAGCGGCGCTCGACGCCGCACTTGTCCGTCAGGCAGCGCTCGCCCTTGAGGAACAGCTTCTGCCCCTCGCGGCGGCATTGCTTGCATTGTGGGCCTGTATCTCTCGCCATTTGCTCTGCGTTCTCGTTCTTGCTCGTCGCTGGATGAAGGTCTCTACGCGCCTACACGCGTCGCCGCTTGCGCGGGCGGCAGCCGTTATGGGCCTGCGGGGTGACGTCCCTGACGCCGGTGACCTCCAAGCCGGCGGCCTGCAGCGAGCGGATCGCCGTCTCGCGGCCCGATCCAGGGCCCTTGACGTATACATCCACCTTCTGCAGCCCCTGCTCGAGGCCCTTGCGAGCCGCGGCATCGGCGGTCACCTGGGCGGCGAACGGCGTCGACTTGCGCGATCCCTTGAAGCCAGCTCCGCCCGCCGACTCCCAAGCGATCACGTTGCCCTGGGTGTCGGTGAGCGACACGATCGTGTTGTTGAACGACGTCTTGATGTGGGCCTGTCCGATTGGGATGTTCTTCTTTGGCTTGCGGCGCCCGCGGGCGCGTTTGGGAGCTGCGGGCACTACTTCTTACCTGCCCTCTTCTTGCCCGCGACCTGCATCCGCTTGGGGCCCTTGCGCGTGCGCGCGTTGGTCTTGGTCTTCTGTCCGCGCACCGGGAGGCCGCGCCGGTGGCGCAGGCCGCGGTAGCAGGCGATCTCCTGCAGCCGTTTGATGTCTTGCGAGCGCTCGCGCCGCAGATCTCCCTCGACGGGCAGCCCGTCGTCGATCGCGTCGCGAAGTTTGGCGACCTCGTCCTCGGTGAGGTCGCGCACATAGGTGTCGGGGCTCACCCCGACCTGCGCGAGGATCTTGTTGGACGTCGATCGGCCGATCCCATAGATGTATGTGAGGCCGATCTCCGAGCGCTTGTTCAGGGGCAGGTTGACGCCTGCGATACGAGCCATCAGTCGATCACCCCTGACGCTGCTTGTGGCGCTTGTTCTGGCAGATCACGAGTACGACGCCGTGGCGGCGGATGATCTTGCACTTCTCGCACATCGGCTTGACCGACGGTCTTACCTTCATGATCCCTTTCGGCGGCTGGTTTCCCGCGGCTCGGCTCTGGCTGCCGCCTAGGCTGCCGCTACCGGGTCGTGGAGATGCCCTCATGCGGTCAAAAAGCTCGCAGTTGAGCAGAATCCCTGATGGTAGCAACTCCCATCGGGCGGCGGCGCCCCTAGGCAGGGCGGCGACACGCGACCGCGCCGGCACCACTCGAGCCGCGCGTGCGCTCGCACCAAGCGACGTGATCAGGCCCGGCTCGCGGCTCGGTCTGGCGTCGGTTCGGCCGGCGAGCCCTCCGAAGCAAGGTGCCACGGGGTCAGCACCTTGGGCCCGCGCGCGGTGACCGCGACCGTGAACTCGAAGTGCGCCGCCGGAGAGCCGTCCTGGGCAAAGATCGCCCAGCCGTCCCCGCCCACCCGGACGGCGCCGCGCCCGGCCGTCATCATCGGCTCGACCGCGATCACCATCCCCTCCTCCAGCAGCGGACCCCTGCCGGGCTTGCCGTAGTTGGGCACCTGCGGGTCCTCGTGCATGCTACGTCCGATCCCGTGCCCGACCAGCGAGCGCACGACCGACAGTCCGGCACCCTCGGCGACCTGCTGGATCGCGCTGGACACATCGCCCATGCGATTCCCGGGCCGGCACTCGGCGACGCCTGCGTGCAGCGACTCCTCGGTCGCGGCGAGTAGATTCTGGGCCTGCGGGCTCACCTCCTCTACCGGGAACGTCCGCGCCGCGTCTGCGACCCAGCCGTCGAGCGTCACCCCCACGTCGATCGACACGATGTCACCGCGCTTGAGGCGATAGGGCCCGGGGATCCCGTGCACGACCATCGCATTGGGCGAGGCGCAGATCGAGCCAGGAAAGCCGCGATAGCCCTTGAACGTCGGAGCGCCGCCGCGTGAGCGGATGAACCGCTCGGCTGCCTGATCGAGCTCGCTCGTGCTGACGCCCGGGCGGATTCTCCCTTCGAGCATCTGCAGCGTCGCGACGAGGACCGCTCCGGCCCGCGCCATCTTCTCGATCTCCTCGGGGGACTTCTTGATGATCACGTGCGGAGCTTAGCTCGCGTCCTACAGGTTCTCCTCCAGACGGAGCGTGGCGACCGTCGCTCGCACGTGGGCATGGACCTCATCCGCCTCTCGCCGCCCGTCGAAGCGGCGCAGCAGCCCGGCGCGATCGTAGCGGGCTACCAGCGGCTCGGTCTGAGAGTGGTAGACCTCCAGACGGTGGCGAATCGTCTCCTCGCTGTCGTCGTCGCGCTGGATCAGGCGCGACCCGTCCTGGTCGCAGATGCCCTCGTGCTTGGGCGGATCGAACTCAACGTGGTAGATGTGGTTCGGGTTCTTGATGCACACCCTACGGCCGGCCAACCGCCGCACGACCTCCTCATCGGGCACGTCTATCACGAGCGCGGCCGTCAGTCGTCGTTCCAGGCCCTCCAGCGCGCGTTCGAGCGCATCGGCCTGATCCTCGTTGCGGGGAAAGCCGTCGAGCACGAATCCGTCGCGCGCTTCCCCGCCGCCGACGCGCTGGGTGATCATCTCGACGATCACCTCGTCGGGGACGAGATCACCGGCGTCCATGTAGCGCTTCGCCTCCGTCCCCAGGCCAGTCTTCGCGGCGACCTCGGCGCGGAGGATATCCCCGGTCGCGATGTGGGGCAGGCCGAAGTCCTCGCGCAGACGCTCGGCCTGCGTGCCCTTGCCGGCGCCCGGTGGGCCGAGCAGGATCAGGTTCAACTCGGACAATGCCGAGGCAGCCTATCCGCTCGGGCTGAGGGTGCACGCGGTGGCAAGCGCCTTGCGTCGGCCGTCGCGGCGTGCCCGCGCGCTACTTCAGAAAGCCCTCGTAACTTCGCATCATCAGCTGCGCCTCGAGCTGCTTCATCGTTTCCAGCGCGACCCCGATCACGATCAGGATCGACGTGCCTCCAAGCGGGATGTTCTGGTGCGTGCGCGCGATCAGGATCGTCGGCAGCGCCGCGACCGCGGCCAGGAACAAGGCGCCGGGGAACGTCAGCCGCGCGAGGATGCGATCGAGGAACTCCGCGGTTGGGCGACCGGGTCTCACCCCTGGGATGAATCCTCCGTACTTCTTCAGGTTGTCCGCCTGATCCACCGGGTTGAACGTAACGGCGGTGTAGAAGTAGGTGAACATGATGATGAACAGCGACTCGCCGACCACGTAATGCCAGCCGTTGGGCGAGAAGAAATCGGAGACCTGTTGGCCCCAATGGGTTTTGACGAGCTGCCCGACGGTCGGCGGAAACGCCATGATCGACGCGGCGAAGATCACCGGGATGACGCCGGCCATGTTCACGCGCAACGGCAGGTATGTCTGGCCACCCTCGGTCATGCGGCGTCCGATCACGCGCTTGGCGTACTGCACGGGGATTCGCCGCTGGCCTTCCTGCACGAACACGATCCCGGCGACGACGGCGAGCACGAGGAAAGGCATCATGACCTTGAACACCTGGTCCTGGGTGGTCCACCACGCCTGGATGCCGGAGGGCAGGCGGGCGACGATCGAGGCGAAGATCAGCAGCGAGATCCCGTTGCCGATGCCTCGCTGGGTGATCAGCTCGCCGATCCACATCAACAGCACGCAGCCCGTGGTCAGGCAGACGACGATCAGGAAGATGTGCGGCGCGTCGAACGTCTTGACTACCGATTCGCCGGCTTTTGCCTGCAGCGTGTGGAATAGGAACACGTAGCCGATCGACTGGGCGAACGCGAGACCCACCGTCAGGTAGCGGGTGTATTGCGTTATCCGCGCCTGTCCGACCTCGCCTTCCTTGGAGAGCTTCTCGAGCGACGGCACCGCGACCTGCAGCAGCTGCAGGATGATCGAGGAGGTTATGTAGGGCATGATGCCCAGGGCGAATATCGCGATCCGCGACAGCCCGCCCCCGGAGAACAGGTTGAGGAGGCCGAGGATGTTCGAGCCGCCGAACTCCTTCTGGATGTTGTTGACCGCCGTGAGGTTGACGCCGGGGACCGGGACATGGGACCCGAGTCGGTAGATCAGCAGCATCGCCGCCGTGAAGGCGATCTTCTTGCGGATGTCCGCTACCTGGAAGGCGTTTAGGATCGTCGCGAGCATGGGCCTGGCTTCCGCGGCGCAGGACAGCTCAGCGCTTGACCGCCCGCAGAGCCGCCGATTCTAGTCGATGCGACCCTGCCCGCGGGCCGGTCAACCGGCGTTCGAGGCGCTAGCGCTCGACGAGCCGGCAGCTGCCGCCGGCCGCCTCGATGCGCTCGCGCGCTCCGGCGCTGAACGCGTGCGCGTGCACGGTCATCGCCTTGCTGAGCTCGCCCTTGGCGAGCACCTTGACCGGGATGTCCTTGCGCGTGGCCAGTCCGTTGGCCTGCATCAGCTCGAGCGTGACGTCGGCGCCCGCGTCGAAGCGGCTCTCGAGGGCCGAGATGTTGACCGGCTGGGTATGCGTGCGGAAGGGCTCGAACGGCATCGACTTCTTCATGTGCGGCCCGCGCAGCTTTCGCATGCGCATGTGGATCGGCATCTGCCCACCCTCGAAACGCGCCCTGCTCTTGGAGCCCGAGCGCGAGCCGGCGCCCTTCTGCCCGCGACCCGCCGTCTTACCCGTGCCCGAGCCTTCGCCACGCCCGACGCGCTTGCGCGGACGCCGGCTACCCGGGGCAGGTGCGAGGCTGTGCAGCCCGATGCGCTCGGCGCTCTGATCGTCTGCCGAGCTCACTTGCCCTCCTGCACCTCGACCAGGTGGCGCACCGCGTGCAGCATCCCGCGCGCCTGGTCGCAGTCCTTGACCTTGACCGTATGGCCAATCCGACGCAAGCCCAGCGAACGCAGGGTCTGCATCTGTTTCTGGTTGGCGCCGTTGCGCGACCGGCGCTGAGTGACCGTGAGCACACTCATCGGGCCGGTGTCTCCTCGGCGGCCGCGGCCGCCTCGGGCGAACCGTTCGGTGCGGGCGGCGCGGCCGGGCTCGGTGGAGCGCCCTGCGATCCCGCCGCGGCGGCCTCGGGTGCGCCGTTGGTCGCGTCACTCGAGAGTCCGAGAACCTTGGCGATCGACAGCCCGCGCAGCTTCGCGACCTCCTCGGGCGTCCGCAGGCCCCGCAATCCGGCCACCGTGGCCTTCACCAGGTTGATCGGGTTTTGCGTCCCGAGGCTCTTCGACAGGATGTCGTGGATCCCGGCCAGCTCGAGCACCGCCCGCACGCCCCCTCCGGCGATGACCCCGGTACCGGGAGAGGCCGGCTTGAGCAGCACGCGACCGGCGCCGAAGATGCCTGTGGTCTGGTGGGTGATCGTGCTGCCGTGCTTCGGCACGCGGAAGAGGTCCTTCTTCGCTCGCTCGACCCCCTTCTGGATCGCCAGCGGAACCTCGTTGGCCTTCCCGTAACCCACACCCACGACTTCGCGTTCGTCCCCCACCACGACGAGCGCGGTGAACGAGAAGCGCCGGCCTCCCTTGACGACCTTGGCGACGCGGTTGATCTCGACGACGCGCTCCTGGAGGTCCAGGCCGGACTGGCTGACTGAGCGATCTAGGGATATGGACATGGGCAGTAGGAGAGGGTAGCGGTAAGGATCTTTAGGACGCTAGACGTTGATGCCCGCCTCGCGGATCGCCTCGGCGAACGCGCGAACGTGGCCGTGGTAGCGGTATCCGCCGCGGTCGAACACCGCCTGGGAGATGCCGGCCGCCTTGGCGCGCTCGGCCAGCGTCTCCCCCGCGCGCTTCGTGCGCTCGGGCTTGGCGAGCGAGCGCAGGCTTGGCTCGAACCAGTTGACGGCGGCCAGCGTGTGGCCGGAGTCGTCGTCGATCAGCTGGGCACACAGCCCAAGGTTTGAGCGGAACACCGAGATTCGCGGGCGCGTCGCAGTGCCCGAGACCTTTGCGCGCACGCGGCGGCGGCGCTTCAGGCGGCGATCACCCTTCGTGAGCGTGCTCATGCGCGCTTGCCCACCTTGCGCTGGACATACTCGCCCTCGTAGCGAATCCCCTTGCCCTTGTATGGCTCCGGTGGGCGCTGCTTGCGGATGATCGCCGCGGTCTCGCCAACGAGCTGCTTGGAGATTCCCTTCACGACTACTCGCGTCGGTTGAGGCACTTCGAACTCGATGCCCTGGGGCGCCGGAATCGGAACGGGGTGGGAATAGCCGACCGCGAGCTCGAGGTTCTTGCCCTTCAGCTGCGCGCGATAGCCGACGCCCTGGATCTCCAAGCGCTTCTCATAGCCCGCGGTGACCCCTTGGATCATGTTCGCGACGAGCGAGCGCGTCAGCCCGTGTAGCGCGCGATGTTCACCGCGATCGGTCGGTCGCGTGACGAGCAGTTGCTCGCCATCCTGAGTGACGCCGATGTCCCTGTGGATGCGCTCGGACAGTTCGCCCTTGGGTCCATTCACGCGAACGGACTCGGGCTCGATCGCGACGGTCACGCCGCTCGGCACCGGGATTGGCTGTCTGCCGATTCTGGACATGCGCCCACCCTCACCAGACCTGCGCCAGGACCTCGCCGCCGACGCCTGCCGCCCGCGCGTCGTGGCCGGTCATCACGCCATGTGAAGTCGAGACGATCGAGGTGCCCATGCCGCCGAGCACCTTTGGGATGTGCTTGGCATCGACGTACGTGCGCCGCCCTGGGCGCGAGACGCGGCGCAGACCGGAGATCGCCGAGCGACGATCCTCGGTGTACTTCAGCCGGATCTCGATCAGCGCTCCCGCCCGCTCTTCGCGCTCGGGAATTACCGACCACGACTCGATGTAGCCCTGCTCGGCGAGTATCCGCGCCAGCTCGCTCTTCTGCTTGGACGCGGGGATCTCGACGGTCTCGTGGGCAGCGTGGATCGCGTTGCGCACCCGCGTGAGGAAGTCGGCTATGGGATCGGTCATGGACATGGTTACTGAAAAGGTCCTTGCGCCAGTTGCTACCAGGAGGACTTCGTCATCCCCGGGATCTGGCCGTTGTGGGCGAGCTCGCGCAGGCAGATTCGGCACACCCCGAACTTGCGATACACCGCTCGCGGACGTCCGCAGCGGTTGCATCGAGTATAGGCACGCGTCTTGAACTTGGGCGTTAGCGTCTGCTTGAAGCGCAGCGATGTCTTGGCCATCAGTCGGTGCTCTCTTTCTCGGCGGTGTCTGCGGGGGTGGGATCAGATGCGTTCTCTTGCTCGGCGGCGTCCTCTTGCTCGGCGGCGTCCTCTTGCTCTGCGGCGTCCGCACGCCCGGGCTCCGGCGCGACGCTCTGCGCGGCTGGGCCCACCCCGTTCTGCTCAGCCTTCTCAACCTCGTCCTCGGAGGCGTCGATCTCGGTTGCCCCCTGCTCGGCAGCGGGGGCGTCGTCGTCGGTGGCCTGGATATCCGCTGCGCCCGGCTCAGCCGCCGCGTCGACGGCCGCGTCCTCCTCGACGGCGTCGCCGGCGGACGAGGGGGCGACCTCGGCGGCCTCGGGCTCCGGCTGCTCGGCCTCGGGCTGATCGGCTTGGTCATCCTCGGGACTGGATCCGTCCGCGTCGAAACCGGCCGGTCGGCCTTGGGCGGCGAACGGCATCCCCAACGCCAAGAGCAGCGCGAACGCCTCGGCGTCGGTCGAGGCGGTCGTCGTGATGGTGATGTCCAGCCCGCGCACCTCGTCGATCGCGTCGTAGTCGATCTCGGGGAAGATGATCTGCTCGCGGACACCCATCGAATAGTTGCCGCGTCCGTCGAACGACCGCGGATTCAGGCCGCGGAAGTCGCGGATGCGCGGGATCGCGATCGAGACGAGGCGATCGAGGAACTCATAGCTGCGCTCGGCCCGCAGCGTGACCGCAACCCCCACGGGCATTCCCTCGCGCAGTTTGAACGACGCGATCGACTTACGAGCCCGCCGAACGCTCGGCTGCTGACCGGCGATCGTGGCCAGCTGCTCACGCGCCGCCTTGAGCACTTTGGAGTCCTGCTTGGCCATGCCGACGCCCATGTTCACGGTTATCTTCTCGAGCCTCGGCGCCTGCATGACCGAGGTGTAGCCGAACTGCTCGAGCAGCGCGGGACGGATCTCCTCCTGGTAGCGGACCTTCAGGCGAGCCGGCGGAGCGGTGGCGTCCATCGTGCTCACCCCCTCAGTCCAGCCTCGCGCCGGTGCTCTTGGCGACGCGGAAGCGCGTGCCGTCCTCGCGCTCGATGCGAACGCGCGTGGGCTGTCCCTTGGCGTCCAGAAGCATGACGTTCGAGATGTGGACGGGGCCCTCGCGCTCGATAACCCCGCCAAGCTGCCCCTCGGTTCCGGCAATCGGCGAGGTGCGCGAGGACTGCTGCGGACGTATGTGGCGCTTGACCATGTTCAAGCCCTCGACGTACAGGCGTTGCTTTGCGGGCTCCACGCGCAGCACGCGGCCGGTCTTGCCGCGATCCTTGCCGGCGGTCACCTTGACGTGATCGCCGGAGCGGATCTTCAGGGCGCGGCGCTTGGTCGCGACGGGCCGGCCCATCACAGCACCTCCGGCGCGAGCGAGACGATCTTCATGAAGTTGCGCTCGCGCAGTTCGCGCGCCACGGGCCCAAACACGCGCGTCCCGCGCGGGTTGTTCTGGTCGTCGATGATCACCGCGGCGTTCTCGTCAAATGCGATGTACGTGCCGTCATCGCGACCGATCGGCTTCTTGGTGCGCACGACCACGGCCGTCACGACCTCGCCCTTCTTGACGGCGCCCTGCGGGTTTGCCTGCTTGACGGTCGCCGTGATGACGTCTCCGACGAACGCATACCGGCGGCGCGAGCCGCCCTTGACGCGGATGCACAGGATCTCGCGCGCACCCGTGTTGTCGGCCACGCGCAGCCGTGTCTCATTCTGGATCATCGTGCCCGCTCCAGCACGTCGATCAGCGTCCAGCGCTTCATAGCGCGACAGTGGCTTGCTCTCGACAACGCGCACCACGTCGCCCTCGTGCGCTTCGTTGTTCTCGTCGTGGGCGTGCAGCGTGTTCGAGCTGCGAACGATCTTCTCGTAGCGCCGGTGCCGCCGGGCGACGTCGATGCGCACGGTGATCGTCTTCTCGGCCTTGTCCGAGACCACGATGCCCTGGCGTACCTTGCGCTTGCCCTCCACCGGAGCGTGCACCGGAGCGAGTGGCTGCGCGAGCCGGCGCAGCGACGCGTCGCTCGGCCGCCTTTGCCCGTTCCTGCAGGCGCCGTGCGCGGCGACGAACGGCCTTCGTGCGACGCTCGAGCAGCCGCTCGGCGTGTCGCTCCTCGGGCGAGCGAGCCGGCCGCGCCTCGCCCACGTGCTTGGACCGCGTGCGACGCCGGCGCTCCTTTGGCGAGAGCTCCTCGCCGGACGACGGCGCGGCGGTGGCAGCCGCGGCGACAGGGTCAGGGTCCTCCGCCTGCTCCCCGTCCTCTGATCGGGGCTGCCTCGGCGTCGGCGTCGGGCGTGCTCGGCGTCGTCGCCGGCGGGGGCGTCGGAGGCATCGGCCTCGGGGGGATCCGCAGCCGGGACCTCGGTCTCTGCTTCTTCAGCGTCGGGCTCGGGAGCCTCGGCGGCGGGAGGCTCGGCGGGCGTCTCTGCCTCCGTTGGGTCGCCGGCCACGGCGGAAGTCCCGGACTCCTCCACCGGCGCGTCGGGCGCGGCGTCGCCGGCAGCGCTCTGAGCGTCGATGTTCTCGGCCGTCTCGGCGGTCTCCGGAGTGTCGGGCGCCTTTTTGTCTGATTTGTCAGCCATGTCGTTCCGTTTGGCCTTGGCGAGCGCTCAGTTGCCTTGATCGCGATCGACGGCTAGCGCCCGCTCACGCGCGACGGTCAGCGCGCGCGCTAGATCGCGCCTGGCGCGTCCGACCCCAGCCGTGTCGTCCAGTTCGCCGGTCGCGTTCGCGAAGCGCAGGCCGAACAGGTCCTTGCGCAGAGCCGCCACCTGCTTGACGAGCTCGCTGTCCTCTATGTCCCGGAACTCCTTTGCCTGCATCGCGCCTCGGCCTCAGTCCTCGCGCATCACGAACTTGGATTTCAGCGGCAACTTGTGCGACGCCAGACGGATCGCGTCTCGCGCCAGCGGCTCGGATACGCCGGCGAGCTCGAACATCACGCGTCCCGGCTTGACCACCGCGACCCAACCTTCGGGGGAGCCCTTGCCGGACCCCATGCGCGTCTCGGCCGGCTTCTTGGTGATCGGCTTGTCGGGGAACACGTTGATCCAAACCTTGCCACCGCGCTTGATCTTGCGGGTCATCGCGATTCGCGCAGCCTCGATCTGGCGGTTCGTGAGCCAACCACCCTCGAGCGCCTTGAGCCCGTACTCGCCAAACTGGACCTTGACCTGTCCACGCGAGGTCCCGCGGCGCCGGCCGCGGTGCTGCTTGCGATGCTTGACACGCTTGGGCGACAGCATCAGCGGGCGCCTCTCCCACCGCCGGGCGGCCCACCGCCACCGGGACGGCCGCGCCCACCGCCGCCTGGCCCGCCGGGGCCGCGTCCACGCCCTCCGCCGCCGCCGGGGCCGCCGCCGCCGCGTCCGCGACCACGGCCGTCACGACCGTCGCGACCTCCTCGCCCGTCGCGATCGGCGTTCGGCGCGGCGGGCGCGGTCATGTCGGTGAGGTCGGCGCCGGTGTAGCCCTCCGGCATGATTTCGCCCTTGTTGACCCAGCACTTCACGCCGATCCGGCCGAACGTCGTGCGGGCCTCGTAGAAGCCGTAGTCGATGTCCGCGCGCATCGTGTGCAGCGGCACACGACCGTCGGAGTAGCTTTCGGTACGCGCCATCTCTGCGCCGCCCAGGCGCCCGGCAACCTGAACCTTCACGCCCTTTGCGCCGGAGCGCATCGCGCTGGTCAGCGCGCGCTTCATCGCGCGCCGGAACGCCACCCGGTTCTGCAGCTGCTCGGCGATCGACTGCGCGACCAGCGACGCGTCGAGCTCCGGGCGCTTGATCTCGAGGATGTTCACCTTGATCTGCTTGTTGGTCATCCTGTGCAGATCACGGCGCAGCGCGTCCACTTCGCTGCCCGACTTGCCGATCACGATGCCCGGGCGGGCGGTGTGGATGTTGACCTCGAGTTCGTTGGCATCCTTGCGGATCGTGATGTCCGAAAGGCCCGCGTGGGCGAGCTTGCGCACGATGTGCTCGCGGATGCGGATGTCCTCGGCGAGGTACTCGGCGAAGTTCTTCTCGTTGAACCAGTTTGACTTCCAGTCGTGGATGTAGCCCACGCGCATGGCCTCTGGATGAACCTTCTGTCCCATTCTCAGCTCAGATCTATCTCTTGGTTGGCCGGGTTTGCGCACCCGCTGTCAGCGTGATCGTCAAGTGACTGGTGCGCTTGCGGATCGGCGTGGCGCGTCCCATCGCGCGCGGCCTGAAGCGCTTGATCGTCGGCCCCTCGTCGGCGTATGCCTCGCGGACGATGAGATCGTCCTCCAGCAGCTCGTGGTTTGCCTCGGCATTCGCCACGGCCGACTCGAGCAGCTTGCTCCAGTCGCGCGCCACCTCTCGAGGGGTGAACGCGAGGATAGCGCGTGCCTCTCCGACGGTCTTGCCCCGAAGGTGCCCGCACACCATTCGCGCCTTGCGCGCGGAGGTCCGCACGTAGCGGGCACGCGCGCGAACGCGGCGGCGGCGAGGCGGTTTGGCTGGACCTTTGGAGCGGCGCGGCTTTTTCTGCGCGGCAACCACCGGCTCTTTCGCAGCCGTGCTCGCTTTTTTCGCAGCCGTTTTCCGCGCGGCTTTTTTCGCCGTCGGCGCCTTGCCCTCGGGGGCTTTCGCATCCGACGCCTTCGCGGCCGGTTTCCTGGCGGCTTTTTTGGCGGCCGGTTTCGAGGCGCCCGACGCGCCCTCCGGTGTCACGTCGCCCTTCTCCTCCTCGGCGCTCATCGCACCCTCCCGGATCCGGCGTGGCCTCGGAACATGCGCGTCGGGGCAAACTCGCCGAGCTTGTGGCCGACCATCGACTCGCTGATGAACACCGGCACGTGCTTGCGGCCGTCGTGGACGGCGATCGTGTGCCCGACCATCTCCGGGAAGATCGTCGACGCGCGCGACCACGTCCTCAGCATTTTCTTGTTGTTCTGAGCGTTCAGCGCCTCGATGCGCGTCATCAAGCGCTGTTCCACCCACGGACCCTTCTTGCTCGAGCGGCTCATCTCTGCTTGCCCTTTCCTCTCCGCCTGCCGCGCACGATGTAGGCGTCGGAGGACTTGTTCTGCTTGCGCGTGCGATAGCCGAGCGTGGGCACGCCCCACGGGGTGACCGGGTGGCGCCCCGCCGTCGTCGAGCCCTCGCCGCCGCCGTGCGGATGGTCGACCGGGTTCATCGCGGTGCCGCGCGTCTGCGGCCGCACGCCCATATGGCGCTTGCGACCGGCCTTGCCGACCTTCACGTTCTGGTGCTCGGCGTTGCCGAGCGTCCCGACGGTGGCGCGACACTCGGCACGCACCAAGCGCATCTCGCCGGAGGGAAGCCGCAGTGTGGCCATCTCGCCGTCCTTGGCCATGAGCTGCACCGCGGCACCTGCCGAGCGTGCCATCTGACCGCCGCGGCCGGGCTGCAGCTCGACGTTGTGCACGACGGTCCCGACCGGCATCCGCGCCAGCTCCAAGCAGTTGCCCACCGCGATGTCGGCGCTCTCGCCCGAGGCGACGGTCATCCCCACGGTCAGGCGCTGAGGCGCGAGGATGTAGCGCTTCTCCCCGTCGAGGTAGTGCAGAAGAGCGATATACGCCGAGCGATTGGGGTCGTACTCGATCGCGGCCACCCTCGCGTCCACCCCGTCCTTGCGGCGCTTGAAGTCGACCCGCCGATAGGCGCGCTTGGCTCCGCCGCCGCGATGGCGAGAGGTCTTGCGCCCGTGCACGTTGCGGCCACCGCTCTTCTTCAGCCCTTCCACCAGAGTCTTCTCGGGCTTGGACTTGGTGATCTCGGCGAAGTCCGGGTAGGAGACGAAGCGCCTGCCGGGGCTCGTGGGCTTGGGCTTGCGGATGGCCACGGTTTGAGACTCCTAGCTCTCGACGGCCTGCAGGCCCTGGAAGATCGGGATCGTCTCGCCGGCGCGCACCTGAACGATGGCCTTCTTCCACGTGCGCGTGCGACCACGAGAGACACCGCGGCGCTTGGGCTTTGACTTCACGCTCAGCGTCCTCACGTCCACCACGTGCACGTCGAACAGCGCCTCCACGGCCTGGCGGATCTGGGTCTTGTGGGCTTCGGGGTGGACGCGAAACGTGAACCGGTTCGCGGCCGAGAGCACGTAGCTCTTCTCTGAGACGACCGGCCGGATGATTACCTGCGAGTGCTCCATCAGGACGCGTCCTGTACGGCCTTGCGCGGGGAATCCGGGCGATCGGCGCCGTCGCCCGCGCGCACACTGAGCGCCTGGAGAGCCGCCTCGGAGACGAGCAGTGAGGCCGCGCCGAGGAGATCTGTGACGCCGACGTTCTCGGCGCTGAGAACCGCCACGCGGGGGAGATTGCGGAAGGAGAGCGCCGCCGATGACTCCTCGGCGCCCAGCACCACGAGCGTCGGCTGGTGCTGGTTCCAGTCGTCGAGCAGGTCGAACGCCTGGCTGGTCTTCGGTGCCTTGAATGCGCTCGCATCCAGAATTGCGATCGAGCCCCGGCCGGCGTGCAACGAGAGGGCGCTGCGCAACGCCGCACGCTGCTCCTTGCGGTTGACCTTGAACGTGTACGAGCGGGGATGCGGACCGAACGCCACGCCACCGCCGGTCCAGATCGGAGAGCGGCTGGAGCCGGCCCGAGCTCGGCCGGTTCCCTTCTGGCGCCAAGGCTTGGCGCCGCCCCCGCGCACCATCGCGCGCGTCTTGGTCGCCGCCGTCCCGCGCCGTCGCGCCGCCTGCTCGGCGCGGACGCTCTGGTGGACGAGCGGGCCCACGAAGCGAGCGCCGAAGGCAGTCTCGTCGAGCTTGACCTTCTTCGCCGCGGCGGCGGCTCCGGGCGACAGCAGCGGCGCGTCAGGCATCGGTTCTCACCTCGACGACGCCGCCGCGCGGTCCCGGGACCGACCCGCGAACCAAGAGGAGGTTCTGCTCGCTGTCCACGGCGACGATCTCGAGGCCCTTCTGAGTGACCCGTCGGTTGCCCATCTGGCCCGGTCCGCGAATCCCCGAGAACACGCGCGACGGGGTCGCCGACGCGCCGATCGAGCCCGGGGCGCGCACGTTGTGCGATCCGTGCGACTTGGGTCCGCTGACGAAGTTGTGACGCTTGATCGTCCCCTGGAAGCCCTTGCCCTTCGACGTGCCCGACACCTTCACGCGCGCCCCGACCTCGAAGGACTCCACCGTCACGGTCCCGCCGAGCTGAAGCTCGGCGGCCTCGTCGCGAAACTCCGCCAGATGGCGCAGAGGCGGCGCGTCGGCCTTCTTGAGATGGCCGAGCTCGGGCTTGGTCAAGTGCTTCTCCTTGGTCTCGCCGAAAGCCAGCTGCACGGCGTCGTAGCCATCGCGCTCGGGCGTGCGAATCGCCGTCACCGGGCATGGACCGGCCTGCAGCACGGTGACGCGAGCGACGCTCCCGTCCTCCTGGAAGACCTGGGTCATGCCGAGCTTCTTGGCGAGGATCGCGGACATCGCAACGACGAGCGAGCTCAGGTCGCCAGGCGGATCTCGATGTCCACGCCGGCCGGGAGGTGATCCAGGCGCTGCAGGGAATCGACGGTCTTGGGCGTCGGCTGATGGATGTCGATCAGGCGCTTGTGCGTGCGGATCTCGAAGTGCTCGCGCGAGTCCTTGTCCTTGAACGGCGAGCGGATGACGCAGTAGACGTTCTTCTCGGTCGGCAACGGAACAGGGCCCGACACGCTCGCGCCCGTGCGCGTCGCGGTCTCGACGATCTCCTTGGCGGCCGACTCGATCGCCGAGGTGTCATAGGCCTTGAGCCGAATGCGGATCTTGTTTTGGGTGGCGGATGCCATGGAATCTCTGGAGTGTTTGCGGTCTCTGTTGCTTGTCGTCTTGGTCTGGCGTTGCTTTTGGGTGACTTCTTGTTCGTGGGCGGGGTGGCAGCCGGCGAGGGGAATCTCGCCCAGCCCCTCGGAGCGGCGGTGAGGTCCCGGCGGACTCCGTGTCGGGAAATCCGCCCCATCGCCGCCACCACGCCTTTCGGGCGGGGCCGTATTAGTCGTATCGGACTGCCAATTGTGTGTCGCCCGACCCGGAGGGTCGGGCGGGTGCTACTGGACGATCTCGCTGACCACGCCCGAGCCGACCGTGCGACCGCCCTCCCGGATGGCGAAGCGCAGGCCCTGGTCCATCGCGATCGGCTGGATCAGTTCGATCTCCATTTGAACGTTGTCTCCCGGCATCACCATCTCGACGCCGTCGGGCAGCTTGGCCACGCCGGTGACGTCGGTGGTGCGGAAGTAGAACTGCGGACGGTAACCGGTGAAGAACGGGGTGTGGCGGCCGCCCTCCTCCTTCTTGAGCACGTAGACCTCGGCCTTGTACTTCGTGTGGGGGGTGATCGAGCCCGGCTTGCACAGCACCTGGCCGCGCTCGATCTCCTCGCGCTTGGTACCACGGAGCAGGCACCCGACGTTGTCGCCCGCCTGGCCCTGGTCGAGGATCTTGCGGAACATCTCCACGCCCGTCACGACCGTCGAGGTGGTGTCGTGGACGCCCACGATCTCCACGGTGTCGCCGGTGTTGACGATCCCCTGCTCGACTCGCCCGGTGGCCACCGTGCCGCGGCCGGTGATTGAGAAGACGTCCTCGACGGGCATCAAGAACGGCTTGTCGAGCTCACGCACGGGCTCGGGGATGTATGTGTCAAGCGCGGCCGCGAGATCGAGGATCTTCTGCTTGGAATCCTCGTCGCCTTCGAGCGCCTTCAGCGCCGAGCCGGTGATGAACGGAATGTCGTCGCCCGGGAAGTCGTACTCGGACAGCAGCTCCCTGACCTCGACCTCGACCAGCTCCAAGAGCTCGTCGTCGTCGACCATGTCGGCCTTGTTGAGGAACACGACGATGTAGGGGACGCCGACCTGGCGCGCGAGGAGGATGTGCTCGCGCGTCTGCGGCATTGGGCCATCGGCGGCCGAGACGACGAGAATCGCGCCGTCCATCTGCGCCGCGCCGGTGATCATGTTCTTCACGTAGTCGGCGTGACCGGGACAGTCCACGTGGGCGTAATGACGGTTCTCGGTCGCATACTCCACATGCGAGGTGGCGATCGTGATCCCGCGTTCCTTCTCCTCGGGCGCGTTGTCGATCGACTCGAAGGTGCGGGCTTCGGCGCCGCCCTTCTCGGCCAGGACTGCCGTGATCGCAGCGGTCAGCGTCGTCTTGCCATGGTCGATGTGACCGATGGTCCCGACGTTGACGTGCGGCTTGTCGCGCTCGAACTTCTCCTTCGCCACTTTTGGTTCGCTCCTGTATCGACTTGTGTGTCCGCCCTCTGTGAGGGCGAACCTGAGAAATCTATCTAACTGCGGTGGTCCGTGACTGCTGGCTGCTGCTCTGAGGTCTTGCTCTGCGTGTCCGACCCGGTCTGCGCCGGCCGATCTCCGATCGGTTAAGCCGGAACCGGCTCCCCCGTGCGCTGCTCGACGATCTTCTCGGCGATGTTCGGGGGAACCTCCTCGTAGCTCTCGAACTGCATCGTGTAGTTCGCGCGTCCCTGCGTGTTGGAGCGCAGGTCCGTTGCATACCCGAACATCTCGCTCAACGGCACCCGCGCGGTCACCGCGAGCGCGTTGCCGCGCCGCTCCTGACCCTCCACGCGTCCGCGGCGGCGGCTCAAATCGCCGATCACCTCGCCGAGGAAGTCCTCGGGCGTGACGACCTCGACGGCGAAGATCGGCTCCAGCAGCACCGGTTTGGCGCGCTTGGCCGCCTCTTTGAACGCGATCGAGCCGGCGACCTTGAACGCGATCTCCGAAGAGTCCACGTCGTGGTACTTGCCGTCGACGAGCGTCACCCGCATGTCGACCATCGGATAGCCCGCCTTGACGCCGTTCTCGAGCGCCTCCTCGATGCCCTTTTTGACCGCCGGGATGTACTCGGAGGGGACGTTGCCGCCCTTGATCTTGTTGATGAACTCGAAACCCTCGCCGGGAGCGGGCTCGAGGTCGATGTAGACCACGCCGAATTGGCCCGAGCCACCGGTCTGGCGCACGAACTTGCCCTCGACCTTGTGCACAGAGCCGCGCACCGTCTCACGGTAGGAGACCTGCGGTCGCCCGACGTTCGCCTCGACGCCGAACTCGCGCTTCATGCGGTCGACCAGCACCTCCAGGTGCAGCTCGCCCATCCCCGAGATCTCGGTCTGACCGGTCTCTTCGTTGGTGCGCACCTGGAAGGTCGGATCCTCCTCGGCGAGGCGGCCCAGCGCGATCGACATCTTCTCCTGGTCGACCTTCGTCTTGGGCTCCACCGCGACCTTGATGACAGGCACGGGAAAGACGATGTTCTCGAGGTGGATCGGCGCATCGGGGGCGGCGAGCGTGTCTCCGGTGATCACCTGCTTGATCCCGACCGCGGCGGCGATGTCCCCGGCGTAGACCTCGGAGACCTCCTCGCGGTCGTTGGCGTGCATCATCAGGATGCGCCCGATTCGCTCGGTGCGTCCGCTGCCGACGTTCAGGACGCGCGAGCCGGCCTCCAGGCGACCGGAGTAAACGCGGAAGTAGGTCAGCTTGCCGACGTAGGGGTCGGCGGCGATCTTGAACGCCAGCGCCGAGAACGGCTCGGAGTCATCGGCCCTGCGAACGACCTCGCGCTCCTGCTCCTGGCCTTTGATCAGTTCGGTGCCGACAACCGGCGGCACGTCCACCGGCGAGGGCAGGTAGTCGATAACCGCGTCCAGCAACGGCTGAACGCCCTTGTTCTTGAACGACGAGCCGCACAGCACCGGGGTCAATTTGGTGGACAGCGTCGCCTTGCGGATCGCCTGCTTGAGACGCTCCTCGGAGATGTCCGCCTCTTCGAGGATCAGCTCGAGCAGGCCGTCGTCGTAGTGGGAGACCTCCTCGAGCAGGTGCTCGCGCGCGGCGGCCGCCGCGTCGGCGAGGCGGTCGGGGATCTCGCCGATCTCCTGTTCGGTGCCGAGCTCGTCTTTGTAGACGACGGCCTTCATCGCGACCAGGTCGACGATGCCCTCGAAGTCACCCTCGGCGCCGATCGGCAGCTGGATCGGCACCGGATGCGCGGCGAGTCGGTCGATCATCGTCTGCACACCGCGGTCGAAGTCCGCCCCGATCCGGTCCATCTTGTTGATGTAGGCGATCCGCGGGACGTGATACTTGTCGGCCTGACGCCAGACGGTCTCAGACTGGGGCTCAACCCCGGCGACGGAGTCGAATAGCGCGATCGCGCCGTCGAGCACCCGCAGCGAGCGCTCGACCTCGACCGTGAAGTCGACGTGGCCGGGCGTGTCGATGATGTTGATCCGGTGGTCCTTCCACTCGGCCGTGGTGGCCGCCGAGGTGATCGTGATGCCGCGCTCTTGCTCCTGTTCCATCCAGTCCATCGTCGCGGCACCCTCGTGGACCTCGCCCATCTTGTAGGTGCGGCCGGTGTAGTAGAGGATGCGCTCGGTCGTCGTCGTCTTGCCGGCGTCGATGTGCGCCATGATCCCGATGTTGCGGGTGTTCTGGAGTGAGTACTTGCGTGGCATCGATCGGTGGGGGTGTCGTGAGGGTGCTGGCGTGGGGAAAAAAAATGGGCCCCTCGGGCCCACGAACGCTGCTGGTCGGCTCTGGACCGGTTCGCGTCGTTATCTGCTCGAGATCACCATCTTGATTTAGGACTCCGCGGGGGTATGCGCACGCGCTTGCGCCCACCCGCGACGCGAAGCCGACTATAGCAGAGGGATTCTGGCCATCCAGGCGCTTTCCTGCCCATTTTGGCCCCCTTTTCGCGGCTGATCAGGGCGTCTCGCCGCGCTCCTGCGGCGGCGTGTCCTCGAACACGTCTCCGAGGCGCTCGAGCACGCGTGTGGCGGCACGCAGCTCCGCGTCCTCGAGACCCGCGAGGGCCTCTTGCCAACGTCCCTGCCAGACCGTCCGCTTGGCCTCGATCCTGCGCCTGCCGCCCGCCGTGAGGCGGGAGACGACGACGCGGCGGTCGGTCTTGGAGCGAGCCCGTTCCACGTGGCCGCCGGCGGCGAGGTGGTCGAGCATCTGGGTCACCGTCGCCGGCGTCAGCCGCGCGGCGGCCGCGAGCTCGCCCGCGGACATCTCGCCCCGCTCCTCCAGCTCGATCAGTAGCTCGAACTGGGCGTGGCTCAGCTCGGATCCGCCGAGGTGCGTGTCGCGCCCCCGCAGCCGACTGAGGTTGCGAAACACTCGCCTGAAGGCCGCGCCCAGCTCGACCAGCTCATCGCTCCACTCGCGCGGCGGGCGGCGCGCCGGGCGCTTGGCCGGCGCGGGGGTCTTGGTGGGGGTGGCGGCGCTCATCGGAGCCTCCTACACGCCCAGCGGATTGGTGGGCTGGCCGACCACGGCCTCCGGCGGCGGTGCCGCCGATCGATCCGCGTTGGCGGCTGTACGACCGAGCGGCGCGCGTGGGTTCTCGGCGCGAAGCAGTACCAGACAGGGGATCAGCGACAGCGCGCAGATCCCCAGCGACCACCAGTAGGCGGTATCGAACGCGCCCGCAAGCTTGGTGATCGAGGGCGCGTGCCCGCTGGCGCGCTGGAGCACCACCGCGAGCACGGCCGTACCGATTGCGCCGCCGACGCGCTGCACGACGTTCAGCTGGGGCGTCGCATCGGAGAGCTGTTCGGGCTTCAGCGAGGCGAAGGCGGCGGTCATGGCGGGCATGAACGAGAAGCCGATACCCACGCCCCGCAGCAGGAGCACGAGCGAGATCGACAGGACGGAGGTGCCGGGGCCCACGAACGCGAGGGGGAGCGTCCCCAGACACAGGATCGACACGCCCGTGAGCGCCACGCGGCCGCCGCCGAACCGTTCGCTGAGCCGTCCGGAGAGCGGCATCACCAGCAGCATCCCGAGGCCCTGCGGACCGGTCAATAGGCCGGTCACGATCACGCTCTCGTGACGGACCTCTTGGTAATAGAGCGGCACCAGGATCATCGCGCCGAACAGGGCGGCGCCGAGGCCGAAGGTCGTCAGCGAAGCAGCGCTGAACACGCGATTGGCATACAGACGGACGTCGAGCAGCGGGTGCTCGACACGCATGGCGTGCCAGCAGAAGGCGGCCACGAGCGCGAGACCGAGAGCGGTGGGCCAGACGACCGACGGAGCGGTCAGGTTGCTGTTTGAGCCAAGCTGTGAGAGGCCGTACACGGTCGCGGTCGCGCCGCTCGAGAGCAGCCCCAGGCCGACCACGTCCAGGCGCCCGGCATACCCGGAGTCGGTGTGCGGCAGCACGCGCCAGCCGAGGACGAATGCGATCATGCCGATCGGCAGGTTGACGAGGAAGATCCAGGACCAGTGCAGGTTCTGCAGGATCGTTCCTCCCACCACCGGTCCGAGGATCGGCGCGAGCATCGCCGGCATCGCGACGATTCCCATCACCCGCCCCATCCGCTTGGGCCCGGCGACCTGGGCCATGATGAGCTGGCCGACCGGCATGAGCATCCCGCCGCCCACGCCCTGGATCACGCGGAACAGCACCAGCGACGCGGTCGAGCCGGCCATCGCACACAGAGCCGAGCCGGCCGTGAACAGGACGAGCGAGGTCATATACACGCGCTTGGCGCCATACCGCCGCGCGGCCCAGCCCGTGACGGGGATCACGGCAGCGAGCGACAGTATGTAGCCGGTCACGACCCACTGGATCTGCGCGATCGAGCTGTGCAGGTCGTGCCCGAGCGTCCGCAACGCGACGTTCACGATCGTCGTGTCGAGGATCGACATGATCATCCCGAGGATCACCACGCCGGCGACCTTCCAGACGTATGGCTCGATCCGGTCGGTCGCGGCCGGCCCGGGTCCGCTGGCGGTTTCGGATGAAGAAGACATTCGGTACCTTAAGTTTAGGTACCACAGCTTCTCGAATCAAGGGCCGTGGACGAGCGTCGTACTAGCGTCCCTCCGATCGGCCTCAGGCGCGAGCATGCTCGCGTGGACCAAGGACCCGCAGACTGAAACTTGAGCGTCGCTCCGCTACCAGCGGTAGTGCGCGAAGGCCTTGTTGGCCTGTGCCATGCGGTAGATGTCGTCCTTGCGCTTGTATGCCCCGCCCTGCTGGGACTGCGCGTCGGTGAGCTCGTTGGCCAACCGCTGGGCCATCGTCTTCTCCCGCCGCTGCCGGGCGAACTCCACCAGCCAGCGCACCGCCAGCGTGCGCGCCCGCCGCGCCGGCACCTCGACGGGAACCTGATAGGTCGCGCCGCCGACACGCCGCGAGCGGACCTCGAGGGTCGGCGTCAGCGCCCTGATCGACGCCTCCAGCAACTCGACCGGGTCTTTCTCGCTGCGCTCGCCAATCAGCGCCAGCGCGTCGTAGACGATCCGCTCGGCAGTCGACTTCTTGCCGTCGAGCATGACCTTGTTGATGACCTGCTGAACGAGCTTCGAGCGGTGGATCGAGTCCGCCTCCACTAGGCGGATCTGAGCTGCAGCGCGGCGGGGCATCGGCTACTTTTTCTTCACGCCGTACTGCGAGCGGGCCTTCTTGCGATCGCTCACGCCGGCGGCGTCGAGAGTCCCGCGGACGACCTTGTAGCGGACGCCCGGCAGATCCTTGACGCGGCCCCCGCGCACGAGCACTACGGAGTGCTCCTGCAGGTTGTGACCCTCACCGGGGATGTATGCCGTGACCTCGATCGAGCCGGAGATCCGCACGCGGGCGACCTTCCGCAGCGCGGAGTTAGGCTTCTTTGGCGTCGTCGTGTACACGCGCGTGCAGACCCCGCGCCGCTGCGGCGCGGCGACCTTCTTCTTACGCCCGGCTCCCGACTTCAAGCCCGGCGTGGCCAGCTTCTTCTTCGGGGCCACGCGGCCCTTGCGCACGAGCTGAGAGGTGGTCGGCATCCGGGCGCTGATGCTAGCAGCGCTACGCGCGTGCGGCGACGCCGGCGGCGCGCAGCGGCGCGGGCATCATCGCGGAGGCGACGACGACGAGCACGAATGCCAGCGCCTGCAGCGTGATTCCGAGTGGGCTGCCGGCCATCGGATCGCCGAAGACGATGATCCCCCCGGCGATACCCGCGATGTTCGCGGCGGTGCCGGTCACGGCGATCACGGGCACGGCCTCGCCATCCTGCAGCCCGCGCGCGGACGCGTAGAAGGCGATTATCGACGCGATCACGGCGACGAGTAGCCAGGGGCTCAGGATCAGGCCGAGCATGCCATGGGCGCCGGTGATGCCGGTCAGTGCCTTGATCGCCGTGTCTGAAACGCCGAAGAGAATGCCGGACGCGGCACCGAGCATGACGCCGTGGTGCTCGACCGGGCCGCCCATTCGCGGGCCCATGATCAGCAGGCCGCCGAGCCCGAACAGGCCGGCCTCGAAGGAGATCATCGCGGCTTGCGAGAACTGCGAGTGCGCGCCGTGCAGGCTCGGCAGGGTCAGCCCGAGCATCGCCAGCCCGGCGGCGGTCAGAAAGAGGCCGATCCACTGGCGTCGTCCGACTTCAAAGCCGAACATCCGCTCGGCCATCACGGCGATGAAGACCATTCCCGCGGCGAGCGAGACCTGGATCACGGACATCGGCGCGAGCGCGAGCGCGCCGACGTGCAGCCCCCAGCTCGCCGTCGCGATGACCATGCCGAGGGCAAACCACTTCGAGGAGTACAGCACGCGCGCCGAGTGCAGCGGATGGCGCATCTGAACCTTGGCCACGGCGTTGGCGCCCCGGTGCTTGAAGAAGAAGCCGAGGTTCGCCACGAACGCGCACGCGAGGGCGAGCAGTATGCCTAGGTCGAGGGTCATAGTTGAGGGCTCATGACGGAATGATCATCGGGGGAGATCGCTCGCTGCTTTACTTCCCGGAAGCGAACTCGGCGTATCGCCCGTCTTGGGCAGATTGCCCGTCCAACCTGTGTGCGAGCTAAAGAACGCGCCACTACACGAAACGCGCTCGGGGGAGGCCAAGCCGCTGCTGATGGTGGACATCGACGGCGTCGTCTCGCTGTTCGGCGGCTCCGGGCCCAGCGCTCGGCGTCCGTCGGCGCCGTTCGCGCCCACCGAGTCGCCGGAGGAGGCGGGCGGGACGGCCGGGTCCTTCCATTCGATCGACGGCATACCCCACTTTCTTTCGGCCACCGCCGCCACCCACCTGCTTGAGCTCGCAAGCGCCTTCGATCTGGTCTGGGCCAGCGGCTGGGAGGAGAAGGCCAACGAATACCTGCCCCACCTGCTCGGTCTCGACGGCCCACTGCCCTTCCTCCGCTTCGCCCGCGGCGCCGTCGCGGGCAGAACCACCCACGCGCACTGGAAGCTCGCGGCGATCGACCGCTACGCAGGCCCGCGGCCGCTGGCCTGGATCGACGACGCCTTCAACCCGGCCTGCCACGCGTGGGCGCGGGCGCGTGAGGCGCCGACGCTGCTGGTGAGCACCGCGCCCGAATACGGGCTCACGTCGCGGGAGGCGCAGCTCCTGCTGGTGTGGGCGGCGGAGCTTGAGGAACGCTGAGCGCGGCCGCGGGGATGTGAAGCGGATCGGAGATGCTTGCCCCAGCGCCCGCCCCCGGAGCGCCCGCGCCGGAGCCGGCATATAGCGCTCGCAGCCACATTCCGGCGCCGCGCGAGGCGGACAGCGTCACCGGCAGCGACCAGCTCCCGCGGGCGTCGGTGACGGTCTGAGCGATCGTGCGCTCGCGCACGATCTCGCCGTGCCGAGCGACGCTCCGTGCCTGAACGAGGATCGGCGCCCCGGCCAGCGGCGTCTCGTCGAGCAGCGCGAGGCTGCCGGCGAGCACACTGCCGCTGGCCCCGGGCGTCGCTTGCCCCGGTGTCGGCGGGGTCGGCTGAACGGGTGCGCCCTGCCCGTTTCCGGTGGCCTGAGCGCTCAGCACAAGCGTCGCGCGCGCCGGTCTGGGCGCCAGGCGGGCAACGCTCGGTCGAATTGCCGGGAGCACGCCATACAGGGCATCGCCGGGGCAGTCGGTCGTGTCGCCGTCTCTGTGCCCCGCGATTCGCCGCAGCGCCACGGGCGCGTTGGCCGGGAAGCGGCTGTAGATCGCGCCGGCCGGGTTCACCCGCACGGTCACTCGGCCCTCGGCGGGCGCGCCGTGCAGTGACAGCTTCCACGCCAGCAGGCGTTCAAGCGTCTGCCTCGCCGGCGCGGAGATCGGCGCGCTGACGAACGAGCCCAGAACCGCCACGCCGCTCGATACGAGGTTGTAGCCGCCCGCGTGCGCGCCCACAACGGGCTCGTCGACGCCGCCGGCGCGGCCCTCGAACACGCGGCCGAAGAGATCGATCACGAAGTTGTAGCCGATGTCGTTCCAGCCTCTGACGTCGCGATGAAAGATGAAGATCGCGAGCAGCATCGCCGGCACCTCGCCCCGCGAGTACCCATTGGGGTTCTCGGTGTGATGGACGAACGCCACGCGCACCCCTCCGTAGGCCGGCGCCACCCTCGGGTAGGCCATGCCCCGGGCCCACGCCCGGCGCGCGATGATCGCTGGCTGACCCGCTCCGGCTGACAGGACGGGCGCTGCCAGCGGCAGCGCGCCCGCCAGCCCGAGCGCATCGGCGGCGTGTGCGCGCCGGCTCGCGCCCAGCCCGTCGCTCACGTCGATCAGATGCAGCCGCACACCGCTCAACGCTCGGGTCGCCCGCAGCTGTACTGCCGTTGTCCCACCGCTCCAGACCGGCTCGCCGATCACCACGGCGGGCGCCCCCGGCCGATCGGGACCGTGGTGATGGCCAGCGGTGCAGCCGGTCGCCGCGACCCATCTGCTCCAGCGGCCGTCATGTCCACGGAAGCGGAGCTCGACGCGTCCCTGCGCCGGACCGCTCTGCGCCGGCCCGCTCCACTCCACGCCCACGAGATCGGCGTTGCGCGCGAGCTCGATCGCTTGGCCACCCGCGGTCAGCTCTCCGACCCAGCGTTCGGATCGCACCGGCTGCGGTGGACCCGCCAGCGCCGCCAGCACGCTTGCGGGACGTGCCAGCCCACCCGCTAGCGCCCCCGCGCCAGCGGCGAGCAGCGATCGGCGCGTCAGTCGGCGCGCGGGCATCGCCGACTAGGACATCGCATCCGACCGCAAGTCGCGCCGTTGGAGCGTGAGAATCCTCTCAGCGCCGGCGCCCGCGCTAGTCGTCGCTCGGCTCCTCGGGGATCTCAAGGTCGGCCAGCTCCTCGACGAAGCCGGGATCGGTGCCGCCCGCGCCGATCTTCTCGAGCGAAGCCAGATCGGCATCGAACTCCTGCCCGTAGCCGCCGTTGAAGCCCTCGCCGCCGGACAGCCCGAGCTCGGCGGCGATCTCATCCTGGTCGAGCAGCCCGACGTCGTCGATCGCACGGGGCAGCGGCTCGGACGGTTCGATCTCGATCCGCCGGTAGCGCTTGAGCCCGGTCGCCGCAGGGATCAGCTTGCCGATGATCACGTTCTCCTTCAGGCCGTTGAGGCGATCTGTCTTTCCCTCCAGAGCCGCGTCCGTGAGGACCTTGGTCGTCTCCTGGAAGGAGGCCGCCGAGAGGAACGAGTCGGTGTTCAGCGAGGCCTTGGTGATGCCGAGAATGATGTCCTCGAACTGAGCCGCCTCCTTACCCTTCTCGATCACCGCGTCGTTGACCTTCGCAAATTCGAACCGGTCGACGAACTGGCCCGGCAGGTAGTCGGTGTCGCCCTTCTGATCGACCCGCACCTTCTTGAGCATCTGACGCACGATCAACTCGATGTGCTTGTCGTTGATGTCGACGCCCTGGGACTTGTAGACCTCCTGGACCTCCTTGACCAGATACTGCTCGGTCTCGGTTCGCCCGCGGATGGCCAGCAGCTCGTGCGGGTAAACCGACCCCTCGTTGAGCTGCCTGCCCGCGGTGATCTTCTCGCCTGGGCCGACGAACAGGCGCGTCCGGCGCGGGAACGCGTGACGATGCTCCTCGCCCGCGTCGTCGGTGATCGTGACCGTGAGCGCCTTGTCGGACTCCTCGATCGAGATGACGCCATCCTGCTCGGCGATCTTCGCCAGGCCCTTGGGCTTGCGCGCCTCGAACAGCTCGACCACGCGCGGCAGCCCGTGCGTGATGTCCGCACCGGCGACACCGCCGGTGTGGAACGTACGCATCGTCAGCTGCGTACCCGGCTCGCCGATCGACTGCGCGGCGATGATTCCCACCGCGTCGCCGATCTGCGCCAGAGCTCCCGTCGCCATCGCCCGGCCGTAGCAGGCCTGACAGACGCCGCTGGGGGCCTCGCACTTGAGCACTGAGCGCACGGGGACGGTGATTTCGGTGCCCTTGTCGCGGTCGTCGGCGAACGCCTGCACCATGTCGGCCAGCTCGGCGCGTCCGATCTCCGCACCCTGCTCGGCGAGCATCCGACTGCGCTTGGTCTTGATCGGCCGGGCGGCGACACGTCCCACGAGCCCGTCGTTGGGCTCGCCGGAGGGCTTGAAGACCGCCATCTCGATGTACTCCTCGGTCGCGCAGTCGGCCTCGCGGATGATCACGTCCTGGGCCACGTCGACCAAGCGACGCGTCAGGTAGCCGGAGTCGGCGGTCCGCAGTGCGGTATCGGCCAGTCCCTTTCGTGCGCCGTGCGTGGAGATGAAGTACTCGAGCACCGACAGGCCCTCCATGAAGTTGGCCTTGATCGGCCGCTCGATGATTTCGCCCTTCGGGTTGGCCATCAGGCCACGCATGCCCGCCAGCTGACGGATCTGCTTGAACGAGCCGCGAGCCCCCGAGTTGGCCATCATGAAGATCGGGTTGAGCGTGTCGAGGTTGTCGACCATCGCCTCGGCCACCTCGTCGGTCGCCGCGTTCCACTTCTCGACGACCGCCTCGTGGCGCTCCTCCTGCGTGATCAGCCCCATGTCGTACTGGTCGGAGATCTCCGCCACGAGCTTCTCGTAGCTTTCGATGATCGACTGCTTTTGGGGCGGGATCACGACGTCGTTCTTGGAGATCGTGATCCCCGCCTGGGTGGCGTACTTGAAGCCGAGATCCTTGAACGCGTCGAGGACCAGCGAGATCGTCGTCGCACCGTAGGTCTGGACGAGCATGTCGATCAGGCGGGTGGTGTCCCGCTTCTTCATCGACTGGTTGACGAACGAGTACTTGGACGCGTCGAACTCGTCGCCCAGCGCCTCCGCGAGCGCGCGCTCGATGCGGTCGTTGTAGATGATCCGCCCGATCGTGGTCAGGACGTGACCGCCCGCGCGCCCGTAGGGGCGGAACTCGGCGATGTCGTGCAGCTTGACGACGCCCCCCTCGTAGGAGAGCTCGGCCTCCTGAGCGGTGCGGAACACGTGCGGGCGGGGCTCGTGCGTGGCCCGGTCGATCTTGGCCAGCTCGTCTGCCTCCGGCCCGTACGTCAGGTAATAGGCGCCGAGGATCATGTCCTGCGTGGGAGTCGCCAGCGGCGCCCCGTGCGCGGGTGAGAGGATGTTGTTGGAGGACAGCATCAGGATCCGCGCCTCCGCCTGGGCCTCGGCGGAGAGCGGGAGGTGGACCGCCATCTGGTCACCGTCGAAGTCGGCGTTGAAGGCGTGGCACACGAGCGGGTGAACCTGGATCGCCTTGCCCTCGACGAGCAGGGGCTCGAACGCCTGGATGCCCAGGCGGTGAAGCGTCGGCGCGCGGTTCAGCAGCACGGGGTGCTCGTGGATTACCTCCTCGAGCACGTCCCACACCTCGCCGATCATCGAGTCGACCATCTTCTTGGCCGCCTTGATGTTCTGCGCGGACTTGCGCTCGACCAGGCGCGCCATGATGAACGGCTTGAACAGCTCGAGCGCCATGATCTTCGGCAGGCCGCATTGGTGCAGCCTCAGGTACGGGCCCGCCACGATCACCGAGCGTCCGGAGTAGTCCACGCGCTTGCCGAGCAGGTTCTGGCGGAAGCGACCCTGCTTGCCCTTGAGCATGTCTGACAGCGACTTCAGCGGACGGTTGCCCGGGCCGGTCACCGGACGGCCGCGACGGCCGTTGTCAAACAGCGCGTCGACGGCCTCCTGCAGCATGCGCTTCTCGTTGTTGACGATGATCTCCGGCGCGCCCAGGTCGAGCAGCCGCTTGAGGCGGTTGTTGCGGTTGATGACGCGACGGTAGAGGTCGTTGAGGTCCGAGGTGGCGAAGCGTCCGCCGTCGAGCTGAACCATCGGGCGCAGCTCCGGCGGGATCACCGGCACGGCGTCGAGCACCATCATCTCGGGCTTGTTCCCGGACTGGATGAACGCAGAGACGACCTTCAGCCGCTTGACCGCACGCGCCTGCTTCTGTCCTTTGCCCGTCTTGACCTGGTCCTCGAGCTCGATTCTTTCTGCCTCCAGGTCCACCTGCTGAAGCAGATCGCGGACAGCCTCGGCGCCCATCCCGCCGCGGAAGTACTCGCCGAAGCCGTATGAGGAGCCAAAGCGCTCCTTCAGCTCGCGGAACGTCGTCTCGTCATGCTCGATCTGCTTGGGCTCCATCGTCTTGAACAGCTCCCACACGTTGCGCATCCGCTCGGCTGCGTCCTCGATGTAGGCCTCGGTGTCGGAGATGTCGGCGTCGAAGGTCTTGCGCAGCTCCTTGACGAGCTTCTCGCGCTCCTCGTCGGAGATCTTCTGAAGGTTGACGTCGAGCGAGTCTGCCCACAGGTGGTCTTCGTCGTTGAAGTGGGTCTGTTTGCCGTTCTGGAGGTACTTCTCGCGGCGCTTGAGCGACTCGCGCAGCTCGAGCACACGCTCCTCGCGCTCGGCCGCATACGCGTCCAGCACCTTGTTGACCTCCTTCTCGAGCGAGTCCAGGTCCTTCGTGCGCGCCTCATCGTCGACCCAGGTGACGATCGATGCCGCGAAGTACAGGACCTTCTCGAGTTCCTTCGGCGCCATGTCGAGCAGGTAACCGATCCGGCTCGGCACGCCCTTGAAGAACCATATGTGGCTGACCGGGGCCGCGAGATCGACGTGGCCCATGCGCTCGCGACGGACCTTCGAGCGGGTGACCTCCACGCCGCAGCGCTCGCACACGATGCCCTTGTAGCGGACGCGCTTGTACTTGCCGCAGTAGCACTCCCAGTCCTTGGTCGGACCGAAGATGCGCTCGCAGAACAGGCCATCCTTCTCAGGCTTGAGCGTGCGGTAGTTGATTGTCTCCGGCTTGATCACCTCGCCCGAGCTCCAGCTGCGAATCTGCTTGGAGGACGCGAGGGAGATCTCGATGGCGTCGAAGTTATTGATGTCGATCATCTGGTTCTAGCTTTCGATCGCGGGTGAAACGGACTTGGATCTGTGTTGCTCGTGTGCTGCTGCGTGGGCCATGCTGCTCGACCTCGCCGACCGCGCCTGCGGGCCTTGCCCGCGCGGCGGTCGAGGACGCTGTCGGCTACGTCTCGCCCAGCTTCCCCTCGGCGCTGAGCTTCTCGATCTCCTCGAGATCGAGCGCGTCCTCGGCGAGCACCTCATCGCCCTCACCGAGCGTCTCCGAGGGTGCCGCGCCGGCGTCTGGGTCGCCGCCGTTGTCCGCTCCCGCGGCATCGGGCGCGTCCTCGCCCTCGGTCTCGTCGGCCGCGTCGCCGGCGAGAGCGCGCACGCCGGAGAGGTCGATGCCGAGCTCCTCCGCCGCGCGCAGGAGGTCGTCGTCTTCGTCGCGCATCTCCGCGCGTTGGCCCTCCTCGGAGACGACGTTGACATCCAACGCGAGCGACTGCATCTCCTTCAGCAGCACTTTGAAGGACTCGGGGATCGACGGCTCGGCGATGTTCTCGCCCTTCACGATCGCCTCGTAGGCCTTCACACGGCCGACCGTGTCGTCGGACTTGATCGTGAGCATCTCCTGCAGCGTGTAGGCGGCGCCGAACGCCTCGAGCGCCCAGACCTCCATCTCGCCGAAGCGTTGGCCGCCGAACTGGGCCTTGCCGCCAAGCGGCTGCTGGGTGACGAGCGAGTAGGGACCGGTTGAGCGGGCGTGGATCTTGTCGTCGACGAGGTGCAGGAGCTTGAGGATGTACATGTACCCGACCGTCACCTGTTCGGCGAACGGCTCGCCGGTGCGCCCGTTGAACAGCGTCATCTTGCCCGACGCCTGCTCGCCCGGCCGCCGGCTCTTGTCGACGTCCATGCGGATGCGCCCCTCGTGCTCGTCCTGCCAGCTGACGAGCGCCTGGTCGACGTCAGCGACGGTGGCGCCGTCGAACACCGGCGTGGATACGTACACCCGCCGGTTCCCGCCATTGTGAGAGGACCCGTTCGTGGATCCGTCGCGCGCGGCCTTGAAGGCGTCTGAACCGTCGTCATACCACCCCTGCGCGGCGACCCAGCCGAGGTGCGTCTCGAGAATCTGACCGACATTCATGCGGCTCGGCACACCGAGCGGGTTGAGGATCACGTCGACGGGGGTGCCGTCCTCGAGAAACGGCATGTCCTGCTCGTCCACGATCTTGGAGATCACTCCCTTGTTGCCGTGGCGCCCCGCGAGCTTGTCGCCCTCGGAGATCTTGCGCTTCTTGGCCACGAACACGCGCACGAGGTCGTTCACGCCCGGTGGCAGGTCGTCGCCGGCGTCGCGGCTGAAGGTCTTGACGTCGATCACGACGCCACCCTCGCCGTGAGGGACCTTCAGCGAGGTGTCGCGCACCTCGCGCGCCTTCTCCTTGAAGATCGCCCGGATCAGCTTCTCCTCGGCGGTCAACTCGGTCTCGCCCTTGGGCGTGACCTTGCCGACGAGCAGATCGCCGGAGATGACCTCCGCGCCCACGCGCACGATCCCGCGGTCGTCGAGGTTGCGCAGCGACTCCTCCGAGCGGTTCGGAATGTCGCGCGTGATCTCCTCCTCGCCCAGCTTGGTCGTACGAGCGTCGATCTCATACTCCTCGATGTGGATCGAGGTGAGCTCATCGTCCTTCACCAGTCGCTTGGACAGGATGATCGCGTCCTCGAAGTTGTAGCCCTCCCACGACATGAACGCGACCATCAGGTTCTTGCCCAGCGCCATCTCGCCCTTGTCGGTCGATGAGCCGTCGGCGAGCACGTCGCCGGCTTTGACCCGCTGGCCCGTCTTGACGCGCGGCTTGTGGTGGATCAGCGTGCCCTGGTTGGAGCGCATGAACTTCTGCAGCTCGTACTCCTCCTTGTCGCCACCCGAGCTCTGCACGACGATCTGGTTGGCGTCGACGAAGTCGACGGTGCCCGCGCCACTTGACAGCAGCACATCGCCGGTATCGAGCGCCGCGCGCCGCTCCATTCCGGTGCCGATCAGCGGAGCGTCGGCCTTCAGCAGCGGCACGGCCTGGCGCTGCATGTTCGAGCCCATCAGCGCCCGGTTGGCGTCGTCGTGCTCGAGGAACGGGATCATCGCGGTCGCCACCGACCAGATCTGCTCCGGCGAGACGTCGACGAGGTCGACGTCCTTCGGGCCAACGGTGACGTACTGGCCGGCCTGGGTGCGGCACAGGATCTCCGAGCCCTTCAGGCGACCGGTCTTCGGGTCGATCGGCGTGTTCGCCTGCGCGATCACGCGCTCCTCCTCCTGAGTTGCGTCGAGGTGGACGACCTCGTCTGAGACGACGCCCTCCTTGACAACGCGATAGGGGGTCGTGACGAACCCGTACTCGGATACCTCGGCGAACGAGGACAGCGAGCCGATCAGGCCGATGTTCGGTCCCTCGGGCGTCTCGATCGGGCACATGCGTCCGTAGTGGGTCGGGTGCACGTCGCGGACCTCAATCGGCGCGCGCTCGCGCGTGAGCCCCCCCGCGCCGAGCGCGGACAGGCGGCGCCGGTGCGTCAGGCCGGCCAGTGAGTTGGTCTGGTCCATGAACTGGCTGAGCTGGCTGGAGCCGAAGAACTCCTTCAGCGCGGCCACGACCGGCCGGATGTTGATGATGGTCTGTGGCGTGATCGTGTCGGCGTCCTCGGTCGTGAGACGCTCACGCACGACGCGCTCCATGCGGTAGAGCCCGATCCGGAACGCCTCCTGGATCAGCTCGCCGACGGTGCGCAGACGGCGGTTGCCGAAATGCTCGTACTCATCGAGATGCTCGGCGACCGGCTCGCGCGGCATGCTCGCCGCCTCCGCGGCGTAGTCCTTGATCTCGACCTCGCCGTCCTCGGGCAAGTTCAGGCGCTTGGGCAGCGACACCAGCTCGCGCACGAGCGCGAGGATGTCGTCGTGGGTGAGGGTGCGCGTGTCGATGTCGACGTCGAGGCCCAACCGTGAGTTGAGCTTGTAGCGACCGACGCGCGTGAGGTCGTAGCGCTTGGGGTCGAAGAACAGCTGGTTCAGCAGCGCCTTGGCGTTGTCGACGCTGGGCGGCTCGCCGGGGCGCTGCTTCTTGAACAGCTCGATCAGCGCGCCGTCTTCGGTGCGTGTGACCTCGGTGTCGGACTCGATCGTGTTGCGGATGTAAAGCGAGTTGTCGAACAGCCGCAGGATCTCATCGTCGTTGGCATAGCCCATCGCCCGCAACAGCACCGTCACGGGCAGCTTGCGCTTGCGGTCGATGCGCACGAAGACCTTGCCCTTCTTGTCGATCTCGAGCTCAAGCCACGAACCGCGCGCGGGCATCAGGTTGGCGATGAAGACCTGCTTCTCGCGATCCTTGGGCTCCATCAGGTAGGCGCCGGGGGATCGTACGAGCTGCGTGACCACGACCCGCTCGGTGCCGTTGATGACAAACGTCCCGCGCTCGGTCATCCAAGGGAAGTCGCCCATGAACACCGACTGCTCACGGATCTCGCCCGTCTCGCGGTTGATGAACGCGACGGTGACGGTCAGCGGCCGGGCATACGTCAGGTCCTTCTCGCGGCACTGGTCCAGCGACGCGACGGGCTCATCGAATGTGAACTCACCGAACTGGACGGCGAGGTTCCCCGTGTAGTCCTCGATCGGGGAGATGTCGTCGATCGTTTCGCGCAACCCACCCTTGCTTGGGTCGGTCAGCCACGCGAACGAGCGGCGCTGGATGTCAATGAGGTTGGGGACGTCAACGGTCTTCTTGAGGCGCGCAAAGCTTCGGCGCGTCCGGAGAGCATCTGCAGCGGCCAAGAAACGACTCCTTCGGAGGGCGAGAGACGGGCAGAGGAGGGCGCCGAAGCGCGACTAGCAAAGATAGCACAGACCATCGACGCCCTTAAGGGCCACCAGCGCTCACGGACCCCGCCCCCGATGCCGCGTATGTGGCGCGGCATCGTGCTCTCTGGGCGGCTGCGGCTATTGGCCAGCGTCGGCACTTTACCGGAAAATCGGAGCAATTGTTAGGCCTGGATAAAGAAAGGGCCTCGCCGATGCGAGGCCCTCGCTTCCCTGCGGGCCGACGGCGCGCGCCGACCTACTTCATCTCTACGGACGCGCCGGCCTCCTCGAGTTCCTGCTTGAGCTTGTCGCCCTCCTCCTTCTCGATGCCCTCCTTGACCGGCTTGGGGGCCTCGTCGACGAGCGCCTTTGCCTCTTTGAGACCGAGGCCCGTCGCGGCACGCACGACCTTGATCACCTGGATCTTCTTGTCGCCGGCGCCGGCGAGGATCACGTCGACGGTGCTCGATTCCTCGGCCTGGTCGCCGCCGCCGTCACCACCACCGCCGCCGGGCGCGGCCACGGGCGCCGCTACGGCGGCGGCCGATACACCGAACTCCTCCTCAAGCGCTTTGATCCGCTCGGCGAGCTCGAGCACGGAGATGCCCTTCAGCTCCTCGATCCAATCCTGTGTTGTCGTAGCCATCTTCGTCAGTCCTCCTTGGTGGGATTCGCCTCGGGCCCATCGGGCTGCGCCGCGGCCGAGGCGTCCGTCTCGTTGTCGTTCTCTTGCGCCGGCTGCTTCTCCGGCTCAGCTTGGGTGTCCGGCTCCGTCTCGGTCGGCGACCTCGGCGTGCGGGTCGACGGGGGCGGGCTCTGCCTCGGCGGCGGGCCCCGCCTCCTCGGCGGGCTCTGCCTCCGCGGCGGGCTCTGGCTCGGCGGCGGGCTCTGGCTCGGCGGCGGGCTCTGCATCCGCGGCGGGCTCTGGCTCGGCGGCGGGCTTGACCTCGGCTGCGGTGTCCTGCTCCTGAGCTGCTGCGCCCTGCGCGTCGGCCCCGAGCTCCTCGGCGGAGGGCTCCTCGGCAGCCGGTGCATCGTCGGTCGCGGGGGTCGCATCGGCGGGGGGCTCGCCGGCGGGGATCTCGCCGGACTCCTTCTTGTCGCGAACCTGGCCGAGCGCCGACGCGAGGCCACCCACGAGCGCGCTCAAGGTACGCACGAGGCCTGACACGGGCGAGGCGACGATGCCGACGAGCTGGCCGTAGAGGGCGTCGCGGGAAGGCAGTCGGGAGAGCGTGCGGATTTCCTCCACGTCGAGCACGGCGCCGTCCATCAAGCCGCCCTTGAACGGCAGCAGCTGCGTCGCGCGGCCGTAATCGGCGATCGCCTTGGCGGCCGTAGCGACGTCACCGCGGACGAACGTCAGCGCGGTCGGCCCGGTGAGGTACTCCTTCAGCGCGTCCGCTCCCGCCTGGTCGGCGGCGCGCTCGGTGAGCGAGTTCTTGACCACCTTGAAGGTGGCGTCGGCGTCGCGCAGCTTCCCGCGCAACTCGGCGACCTGGGGCACGGAGATGCCGCGATAGTCGACCGCGAAGATCGCGTGGGACTCGTCGATGTGGGCGGCGATCTCGGCGATCGCCACGGCCTTCTGATCTCGGTTCATTTCATCCGTCGCTCTCGAGGTTCGGTGTCGCCCATGTGCAGGCAGACGAGAGAGCGGCGTGAACCGCTGCTGCTCGCTCCAACCTGCCCCGGTCTTCTCCGCCGATCGCAGATCGGCCGGCGGTGCCGAGGGTCTCGGGCGGTGCGCTTGGCGTGAGTGAGTGTAGAGCGTCTCGTCGCGGGACGTAGAGCGTCTCGTCGCGGAACGCGCGTGCGAGGATGCTACGCGGTGACCGGCAAGCGCAGGGCGACGGGTCGAGACGATCTCGACGGCCGCGTGGCGAGCACGCGCACGAAGAGGATCAGTGCAACGATCGTTGTCGCGCCATAGATGAGGCTCGACAAACCGGTCGCGACATCGGTCAGGCGATCGAACAGCACGAAGCTGACGGCCGCGCCCGCGACCGCGCGCAGCGGCAGGCGCTCGCCCGCGAAGACGTCCCAGGCGAGCAGGTCGAGCAGCAGGGCTGCGTGGTAGTAGGGCATCGTCTCGGTGTCCAGGGTGCAGCGCAGGAGCATCACGACGGCCATGAGGGCGACGGCGTCGTCTCGGCGCAGCGGGAGCCCGCGGACGCGGGCGACGATCGCCGCGACGACCACATCGAGAGTGATTATCAGCGCATGCAGCGAACGGGCGATCGCCGGCGGCAGGCGGTGGCCGGTGACGGGGACCTTGCTTCCTTCGACGAGGACGTGGATGGTCCGGGCGGGCGCGGGCGGCCACCACCAGGAGTACGTCGAGGGCGCAAGGCCTTGCCCGTGCGCTAGGAACAGCTGGTTCTGCAGGTAGCTGATGGGCGCGCCCACCACCTCTGGCACGGTAACGATCGCGGCCGCCGAGAGTGCGCCGATGAACGCGCGTACGCGGCCGCGGTCGAGCGCGAGCAGCACCGGCAGGATCGTGACGACCGCCCATTGCTTGCAGGCGAGCGCGAGTCCCAGCAGGACTGCGCTCAGCACGAGCCGGCAATCGAGAGCCGCAACCAGCGCGCCGATGGCGAGGCTGGCCGTCATCAGCTCCTCGGGATGGCCGAGCTCGATCGCCGAGGCGACGAGCGGATTGACGAGCGCGACGAGCACGATGGCCGCCTGCCCAACCCGTCCGGTTCCCCGAGCGCGTGCGATCCTGGCGAGCCACAGTGCCAAGACCGCCACTGAGAGGACGCAGGGAAGCACTCCCCAGCGATAGATGTCGAGCTCGGTTGGCCGCCCGAGGTATGCGAGGGCCGCAAACGGCGCGCGCACCAGCAGCGAGAGATCGCCCATCGCGGGGTGCGCACGGGAGAACGCGTGCAGATTGCCGTGCATCAGCGCGGCCAGGGCCGGACCGCCGTCGCCGCGATAGTCGCCGAGCGTCGACGCCGAGAGGGCCAGATGAGCGCTGATCACGACCGCCACGATGACGAGCGCGGCATCGCTCAAGTGCCGGGTGAGAATCCTCACACGAGCATTCTCGGCATCCGCGCGCGTGCGCTTGAACGCGCTTCGAGCTAGGCGGCGACCGCGGCTGCCGCGTCCTCGACGATGCCTTTGGTGCGGCTCGGGTCGACCTTCACACCCGGACCCATCGTCGAAGCCATCGTGATTGAACGCAGGTAGCGACCTTTGGCGGCGGACGGCTTTGCGCGCATGAGCTCTTCGACGACGGTCGCATAGTTTTCGAGCAGCTGCTTGTCGTCGAAGCTCGCCTTGCCGATCACCAGATGCACGATCGCGGTGCGGTCGGTGCGGTACTCGACCTTGCCCGACTTGGACTCTTCGACCGCCTTGGCGACGTCCATCGTGACGGTGCCGACCTTCGGGTTCGGCATCTTTCCCGCCGGCCCGAGCACGCGGCCGAGCCGTCCGACGACGGACATCATGTCGGGCGTGGCGATCGCCACGTCGAAGTCGTCGAATCCGTCCTCGATCCGCTTGGCCAGGTCATCGCCGCCGACGACGTCGGCGCCCGCCTGCTCAGCCTCGCGCACCTTCTCGCCCTGTGCGAACACGACGATCTTCACGTCCTTGCCGAGGCCGTTGGGCAGCGCAACCGTCCCGCGCAGCTGCTCGTCGGCGTGGCGCACGTTTAGACCGGTGCGCACGTGGACCTCGATCGACTCGTCGAACTTCGCGCCGCTCAGGCTGCGCACGAGCGATACCGCCTCCGCGGGCTCGTACTCGCGCTCCCGGTCCACCTTTGCCAGGCTGTCGGAGTAGTGGCGTCCATGTTTGCTCACGGCGCCACCTCCACGCCCATCGAGCGTGCGGTGCCGGCGATGATCTTGGCCGCCTGATCGACGTCGTGGGCGTTCAGGTCGACTAGCTTGCGCTCCGCGATCTCACGCAGTTGCGCTTGCGTGATCGTGCCGACCTTGATGCGGTTGGGCTCGCCGGAGCCCTTCGGGATCCGCAGCGCCTGGCGGATCAGCACGGCGGCGGGCGGGGTCTTGGTGATGAACGTGAACGAGCGGTCCTCATAAACGGTGATCACGACCGGGATGACCGTCCCGGTCTCGCTCTGGGTCTGGGCGTTGAACGCCTTGCAGAACTCCATGATGTTGATCCCGTGCTGGCCCAGGGCAGGACCGACGGGCGGGGCGGGACTCGCCTGCCCGGCGTTCGCCTGCAGCTTGATGGTTGTCAAAACCTTCTTGGCCATACCTAGAGCTTCTTCACCTGATCAAAACCAACCTCGACGGGCGTCTCGCGTCCGAAGATTGATACCAGCACCTTGAGCTTGGCGGCGTCGTCGTTGATCTCGGAGATCTCGCCGGAGAAATCGGACAGCGGACCTGAGACGACCTTGACGGACTCGCCGATCGTGAACTGCGCACGCGTGCGGGCAGCCGTGGCAACCTCCTTGTGCATCAGCCGGTCGACCTCGACCTGTGTCAGCGGCACCGGCTCCTGTGAGGCGCCCACAAACCCGGTCACGCCCGGCGTGCCCTTGACGACGCCCCAGGAGTCCTCGTTGAGCTCCATGTTGACGAGTACGTAGCCGGGCATCGTGCGCTTCTCGACCGTGACCTTCTGGTTGTCCTTCATCTCCGACACCGCTTCGGTCGGCACCACGACATTGCGCACCGCGCGCTGCTGTCCCAGCGACACGACCCGGTGCTCCAGATTGTGCTTGACCTTGTTCTCATGGCCGGAGTAGGTGTTGACGACGTACCAACGAAACATTCAGGGTTCCTCGAGGAGTTCAGTGACAGGGGGTGACGACGCTCTGGGGGATGATTCTGGCTGGCTCTCTATCGGCGCGTCGCCGAGCGAGCGCTCATCCGAGAACCAATTCGACGATTTCTTTTGCCACGTAGTCGGCAAGGCCGAGGTATGCGCCGGCGATCGCCACGAAGCCGAGCACGACGGCCGTCGCCTGGGTGACCTGGCGGCGGTCGGGCCACTGCACGCGTTGCAGCTCGGCCCAGCTGGCGCGCACGAACGACAGCACGCGGTTACCTCCACGCAGAGGGGCGCCCGAGGGCTGCTCGCGGCCGCCGCCTCCATCCCCGCGATCGCCGCCGCCGCCAGGGCCTGCGCCACCGTCGGCTCCGCCGCCCGACGTCGTCGCGGGCACCTGGAGCTCGTCGTCGACTCCGGTCGTGACGTCGTCCTGCAGATCGGTGTCGGGGTTAGCCACGCCGCCCGCGCCGCGCACAAGCGCCGCGTCGAACTCGTCGACCTCCGCCGAGGCGTGGTCGAGCGCGCCGGGAACATCGGCACGGATCGACGAAGGCGCCGCGTCGGCGCCGTCGGGCCCGCGGCCGGCAGCGGCTCCCCGCCTTGCGGCCGCCGCACCGCGCCGTTCGCGGCGCTGCTTTGCGCGTTTGCGGTCACGGGCCACAGCAGCGCTCCCGCGCTAGCGCGTCTCCCGGTGACTGGTGTGCTTGCGACACCAGCGGCAATACTTGCGCAGCGTGATCCGATCGGGGTTGTTGCGCTTGCTCTTGTTGGTCTGGTAGTTGCGACGCTTGCACTCCTCGCATGCGAGGGTGATAGCGATTCGAACGTCTCCGCGGGCCATTGGAAATCCCTGCGTTGTTGTGGAAGACGGCCCAGGCGAAGAAAAACCCCGCCCAGGCGCGAGGTGCAAGCAGTCTAGCGCGCTTGCGCGGCTGGGGCGATCGTCGGAGGAGCGCTTGACGCGGCGCGCTCGGACCGCCAAGCTCGGGGCGTCCGCGCCGTCTATCCACGAGAAGGAGACATGCACGCCATGCACCTGCCCGAGCCGATCCCAGCAAGCGTTCACGACGAGACGTTCGCGGGCGTGACCTACCACATCCGCGGCGAACTGGTCCCCGAGCTGCAGATGGAGATCGGGCAGCAAGCGGTGATGTTCGAGCACCACGTGCTCCTGTGGAAGGAAACGCAGCTGAACATCGAGCTGAAGAAACTGCCCGGGGCGATCAAGCGCAAGATCGCGGGCCTCGAGTTCTTCGTCACCCGCACCTCCGGCTCCGGGCGGGTCGCGTTCTCGCGGGACTCGCCCGGGCAGTGCGTGCCACTGCACCTGAAGCAGGGCGAGGGGCTCGACGTGCGCGAGCACCAGTTCATCGCAGCGACGGACAACCTCGACTACAGCTTCGAACGAATCAAGGGTGTTCAGAACATGCTCCTCGGCGGCTCCGGATTCTTCATGGACAAGTTCCGCGCGACCGACGGCGATGCCCTGGTGTGGCTGCACGGACACGGCAACGTCTTCCTCGTCAACCTCGATCAGGGCGAGCAGTTGGATGTCGAGGCGGGGGCGTGGCTGTACAAGGATCCGTCGGTGTCCCTCGAAGCCGTCACGATGGGGCTGAAGACGGGCATGTTCGGCGGCGGCGGCAAGCTGACGTGGAACCGCTTCACGGGCCCCGGCCGGCTGGCGATCCAGACGCTGTTCATCGCGCCGCTCGAGGGCGTCGGGAGCACCGCCGAGGCGGCTGGAGCCGGGGGGATCGCCGGCGCGCTGATCGGGGGCCTCGCGCGCGGGTGAGCGCGCTACTCGTAGAGCGTGAGCGTCGCCACGATCACGTACAGCGCGACCAGCGCCCAGCCCTCGAAGGCCATCGCCTCGCCGTCGCCGGTCACCTGCCAGACGGCGAGCGCGGTCAGCGCGAGCGCGCCGATGTAGACAGGGGCAAGTGAGAAGGTCAGCGTCGTCGCCAGCAGGAAGGAGATCAGGACGAGCAGCGGGAACAAGAATGCCGCGATCTGCGCGACGGAGTTCTTGACGACTGAGATCGCGAGGTCCGAGCGGCCCTTCCAGGCGAGAACGAGCCCGGCGGTGTTCTCGACGGCGTTGCCGGCGATCGCGACGATTACGAGGCCGGCGAAGGCCTGGGAGATGTTCAGCTGGGTGATCGCCGGCTTCAGGCCGTTGATGAACCAGTCCGAGACGAACGCCGAGCCGACGCCGGCGGCTGTGAGCAGCGCTAGCGTGACGACCAGGGAGAGACGGGGCACGCCGTGCGGGCGTTCTGGGCCCCGCGCCTCTGCGGCCGGCGCGCGATCGGCGAGCGTCGATCGATCGCCTCCGCCGCGCGCCTGCTCACCATGCGAGCCGCTGCCCGGACGGACGTCCGAGCGCAGATAGGGCACGACCCATGCGAGGTAGACGATCAGCAAGCAGAGCGCGCCGACGGCGGAGATCGTCCTGACGTGGTGGCTCGCGCGGTCGTGTGAGCCGAGCGACAGTCCCAGCAGCACGATGATGAACACGGTCACCTGCAGCAGCGTTGCAGTGTCCCGCGGCAGGCGCTTTGAGAAGCGCATCACGCCGTCGGGCGCTCGGCGCGCGCCGACGACGATCACGAGGCCGAGGACGAGCAGGGCGTTGGCGAGGATCGACCCGATGATGGCCGTCTGGGCGACGATCAGCTCGCCCTTCTGCAGGGCGAAGATCACGACGAACAGCTCCGGCAGGTTGCCGAGCGTGGACTGGAGCATGCCGGTGATGGCCGGCCCGAAGCGCTCGCCGAGCTGCTCGGTGGCGAACGAGACCACCCACGCCAGGCCGGCCAGGGCGAATGTGGCGATCGCGAAGCGGGGAACCGCCGCCCAGCCTTGGTAGTTGGCCAGCCCGGCGAGCGCCGAGAGCACGGCGATCACCAGGAGCGCGAGGCGCTCGAGTCGGGTCAGGGCGCTCATCCCGCTCGGCGTGTCAGTGGCTGTCGAGCACGCTGTCGACGAGGCCGTACTCGAGCGCCTGCTCGGCGGAGAAGAAGCGGTCGCGCTCCATGTCCGCCCGGACCTCGTCGTTCGGTTTGCCGGTGTGCTCGGCGTAGATTTCGTCGATCCGCGCCCGCACCTTCAGGATCTCGCGCGCGTGGATCTCGATGTCGCTCGACTGCCCTTGGAAGCCCGCCGACGGCTGGTGGATCAGGATCCGCGAGTTCGGCAGGCAGGCACGCTTGCCCTTCGCGCCCGCCGCGAGCAGCAGCGAGCCCATCGACATCGCGACGCCGACGCACATCGTGTTGATGTCCGGCTTGATGAACTGCATCGTGTCGTAGATCGCGAGACCGGAGTAGATGCTGCCACCGGGCGAGTTGATGTACAGCGAGACGTCCTTCTCGGGATCCTCGCTCTCGAGGTGGAGCAGCTGCGCCACGACGAGGTTGGCGACCTGGTCGTCGATCGGCGTGCCGAGGAAGATGATCCGCTCGTTGAGCAGCCTCGAGTAGATGTCGAACTCGCGCTCGCCGCGCGCCGTGCGCTCAATGACCATCGGGATCAGTGGCATTTCCCCACCCTAGCGGCGATGCGCGACGGCTCTCGCGCTGCAAGGCGACCGGCGCGGCGGCACGGTGTCGGCTCGAACGGCAATCACCCCGGCCTCGGCCGGCGGCGGCTTGCTCACAGGTTCACTGTCCGCATGACCTGCTCGGGGTAGCGCTCCCCGGCGGCGGGCGGGATCGCCAGCGCGATCTGCTCGACCTCGGCCTCGCTCAGCTGCACGTCCGCGGCGCCGAGGTTCTCCTCCAGGTAGGAGACGCGCTTGGTTCCGGGAATCGGCACGATCTGCTCGCCACGGTGCAGTACCCACGCGAGCGCGAGCTGGCCGGGCGTGATGTCCCGCTCGGAGGCGAGCTCGCGCACCCGCGCGGCGAGGGCGAGGTTGCGCTTCAGGTTCTCGCCCGTGAAGCGCGGGCCGTAGCGGCGGTAGTCGCCCTCGTCGAGCTCGTCGGTCGAGGTGAAACGCCCGGAAAGGAAGCCCCGCCCGAGCGGCGAGTAGGCCACGAGCGCGATTCCGAGCTCCTGCAGCGTCGGCAGGATCTCGGGCTCGACGTCGCGCGTCCAGAGCGAGTACTCGGTCTGGACGGCTGTGATCGGGTGCACTGCATGGGCGCGGCGAATCGTCTGCGCGCTCGCCTCGGAGAGGCCGATGTGGCGGACCTTGCCGGCGGCGACGAGCTCGGCCATCGCGCCGACGGTGTCCTCGATCGGCGTGTTCTCGTCGACGCGATGCTGGTAGTAGAGGTCGATGTGCTGGACGCCGAGGCGCTGCAGCGACGCGTCACAGGCTTCGCGCACGTACTCCGGCCGCCCGTCGATCGTGCGGTTGAGCAGATCGTCATCGCGCACCAGCTTGATCCCGAACTTCGTCGCGAGGAACACCTCGTCGCGACGCGCGGAGATCGCGCTGCCGACGAGCCGCTCGTTGGTGTGCGGGCCATACATGTCGGAGGTGTCCAGGAAGTTGCACCCGAGGTCGAGTGCCCGCTCGATCGTCGCCCTCGCGTCGCCCTCGTCGGCGGTGCCGTAGAACGCCGACATCCCCATGCAGCCGAGGCCGATCTCCGAGACCTCTGGGCCGTCCGCTCCAAGCGTGCGACTGTTCATCGCGCGCATCATAATGTCCGTAGTCGTGTTTCCCTTGAACCTCCCCAACGTGCTGACCGTGCTGCGGATCATGCTCGTGCCGGCGCTGGTGGTGGCCCTACTCGGAAACACTCCGGCCGGCGACGTGCTCGCCGCCGTGGTGTTCTCGCTGGCCTCCCTGACGGACTTCGTCGACGGCTATCTGGCCAGGGCGCGGGACTCGATAACGACGTTCGGCAAGCTGATGGACCCGCTCGCAGACAAGCTGCTGATCGTGGCGGCGCTGATCTCGCTGGTGTCGCTGCACAGGCTCGCGGCTTGGGTGGCGATGGTGATCATCACGCGCGAGCTCGCGGTCACGGTGCTGCGCCTCGGGGCCACGCAGGCAGGGGTCGTGATGGGCGCGAGCATGTTCGGCAAGATCAAGACGTGCCTGCAGATCGCCGCGATCCTGTCCGTGATCGCGGTGCACGGGCAGCCGCCATGGGTCTCGGCGCTGCTGTACGTGACCGTCGCCGTGACTGTGCTCTCCGGCCTTGACTATTTCTTCGGGCTGCGCCGGCGCATGCAGGCCCAAGCACAGGCTCCGAGCGCGAGCAGCTGAGCGGCCTCAGACGCCGGCTCCCTGCACGCCCGCGGCGAGCCACTCCTCGAGGCTCGTCTGGTGGGCGGCGAGCTCGCCCGAGCGGATCTCCGTCCGCAGCTCGGAGAGCAGCCCGTAGCGCTCGGCGACGACGTCGTGCTGATGGATCGTCTCGAGGTTCTCCTGGCGCGCCGATACGAAGCTCGCACCATCCAGCTCGGGAAAGGCGTCGACGACGCCGCCGATCATCTCGCGCACGCAGTCCTCGACGAACCGCGGTCGGCGATGGGCCTTTTCAACGACCTCGACCTCATCGGAGCGCTTCATCAGCTCGTAGATCTCCGAGGACATGCTCGCCTCGGCGATCGCCAGCAGCGCGGACGCGTCGATCTCGGCGACGCACTCCTCGATGCAACCGATGTGCAGGGTGGCCAGGCCGCGCTGGTTGTGCGTGGCGACCGGGACGTGCTCGAGGATGCGCGCGATCTGATCGGAGGAGAAGCCGTCGGCCGCGAGGCGCTCGCGCGCGCGTCCGGCGACGAGCTCCTGGGCACACGGACAAGCGGTCATGCCGGTGGCCGAAACCCCGACGGTTCGGCGGGTGCCGTGCTCGTGGGCCACGGCGCGGCCGTAGAGCGTGTAGATCTCCTGTGTCTGCACGCGTGAGACCGGCGCGGGCTTGTGCTCGGGGTAGCGTGCCGCGATCGTCACCTCCGCGCGCGCCGCGTCCTGGCGCGCGCGCACGAGCTCCGCGATGTGCTGCGCGAGCGTCTCGGCACGGAACGGCGACTCGCTGAGGACGACCTCGCCGATCGCGTCGTTGATGACCTCCTCGAAGCGCGACATGTGCGCGCCCTTCTGATCTCGGCTGAGGTCGACGAAGCACTCCAGGCGCGCGAAGAACAGCTCATCGCGGATTCGGACGACCTTCTCCACGCCCGTCACCCCGACGCGCGAGAGCCCCACCGGCACTCCTGGCACGCGCGCCTGCACGTCGTCGCCTGCCCCCTGCGGAGCCGACGGCAGACGGGTGGGCCGTGTTAGGTGCACGGCGGCCAAGGCTAGCGCGCCGACGGACCTTCGATCGGCCTGTCGGCTCGCCGTGCAGCGCGGCCGCGGATTCTGGTATCACTCCGCATGGGGCTGGCGAGCCACCGGACAGAGAGGGAACGGAGACTCGCGGCCGTTTGGGAAACGCAACGGAACTGCAATGCCACGACGGCGAAGCACAGGAGGCTCAGCGTAGGTCAGCTAAAGGGCGGAGCGGGCAATCGCTCCGGCGGGAGTCGGTTTGATGCTTGGGGGTCCCAGTTGAGCGAGAAGCTTGAGGGTCTGATGGGCGCCAACGACACGCCGGTCGTTGAGATCGACGACCTGCGGGTCGAGGTCGGCGACGATCGGGGCCCGCTCGCGCGCGCGGGTGACCTGAATCAGAGGGACGACGATGCGGTCCACGTGCCCATGCACGTGAAGGAGCTCAAAGGCGCCGAGATCGACCTGACCGTCGAGCCGAACTTGGATTCCCTGCGCCTGTACTTGCGCACGATCGGTCGCGTACCGCTGCTGAGCGCGCACGAGGAGGTGGCCTTGGCCAAGCGGATCGAGCGCGGGGACATCGCTGCAAAGCAGCACATGGTCGAGGCGAACCTGCGGCTGGTCGTGTCGATCGCAAAGGGGTATGTCGGGCGCGGCCTGACCTTCCTCGACCTGATTCAGGAGGGCTCGCTCGGACTGATCAGGGCCGTGGAGAAGTTCGACCACCGCCGCGGCTACAAGTTCTCGACGTACGCCACCTGGTGGATCCGCCAGGCAGTGACGCGGTCGCTCGCCGACAAGGCCAGGACGATCCGGATTCCGGTCCATATGGTCGAGCGGCTGAACAAACTGATCAGCGCCGAGCGCCAGCTGATCCAGCAGCTCGGGCGCGAACCGAGCGACGCGGAGATCGCCGCGGAGCTCGACTGCTCCCCGCGCGAGGTTCGCGACATCCTGCGAGTCGCCCAGCAGCCGGTGTCGCTCGAGAAACCGATGGGCGAGGAGGACGACTCGGCGCTCGCCGACTTCATCGAGGATGTCTCCGCGCAGTCGCCGTTTGAGATCGCCTCCGAAGCGCTTCGCCGCGAGAGCGTGACGCACGTCCTGGCGTCGCTGCCGCGACGCGAGCGCGAGGTGATCGAGATGCGCTACGGCATCCTCGGCGGGCGCGCACGGACGCTCGAGGAGGTCGGCAGGGCGTTCAACATCACCCGCGAGCGCGTCCGCCAGATCGAGAACCGGACGCTGAAGAAGCTGCAGACGCTCCCCGACGCGCAGCAGTTGCGCGAGGCGAGCTGACTTCCGCATTCGCCGCCGCGTCGGACCTCACGGCTCCGTTTATGCGCGTCGGCGCGGGTGCAGCAGCAAGAATGCCGGCCTCCTGGGCGGCAGCCCGAAGTACGCCGAGGTCGAGGTCGAGGCCGGGCGCCCGATGCTCCTTGGACACAGCTGATCGCTATCCTCGGACCGCCCGGCGGGGTTCCCGAGCGGTCAAAGGGGTGTGGCTGTAAACCACATGGCTCTGCCTTCGGAGGTTCGAATCCTCCCCCCGCCATTTCTGTCCGCGCGTAGGGCCAGCGATCCAGTCTGGGACGTCCTCCGGTGGCTGCCCGGACGAAGCACATGCCTGGCGCTGTATGGCATCTCGATAGTCGCATTCCTCGCCAGCCCGCTGGGACAGCACTGGCCGTTTGTCGATCTGAGCGTGTACAGGTACGGCGGGCGGGCGATCCTCGACGGCTCGCACCTGTACGCGCTGCGATTTCCGGGAGCGCTGGCGTTCACGTACCCGCCGCTGGGGGCGCTTCTGTTCACGCCTCTAGCGGTCCTCGCGATGGCCACGCTGAAGCCGACGATCACCGCGGCGAGCTTCACGCTGCTCGTGGTGTCGCTGCGATTCGCGCTGCGACTGAAGCCGGTATCAGGCTGGTTGACCGGAGGGCAGGCAACGCGGCTGGCGCTGTTGACGGCCGCCCTGGCGCTGTGGCTCGAGCCGGTGTGGACGACGCTGCGCTACGGGCAGATCGACGTGCTGATCGCGGCGCTCGTGCTCTATGACCTCAGCCGGGATGAGTCGCGCTGGAAGGGAGTGGGCCTCGGGCTGGCGATCGGGTTGAAGCTCACGCCGGCGATCTTTGCGGCGTACCTGCTGCTCACCCGCCGCTATCGCGCGGCAGGCACGTCGCTGGCGGTGTTCGCGGCAACCATCGCCGCCGGATTCGTGGCGGCGCCCGGCGATTCGAGGGAATACTGGGGCGGTGCGTTCGTCGACCCGACGCGCGTGGGCAGGATCGAGAACGCGGCCAATCAGGCGCTGCGCGGCGCCTACGCGCGCGTGCTGCATTCGCTGAGCGTCGAGGCCTGGTGGCTGCTCACGGCCGCCGCGGTCGGTGTTCTGGGGATGTGGCTGGCGGTGCGCGCCGGCCGTCGGGGAGACGACGCGCAGGGCTTCTCGCTGTGCGTGCTCAGCGCCCTTCTGATCTCGCCGATCTCGTGGTCGCATCATTGGGTGCTGGCGATCCCTGCGCTGATGCTGTTCGCCCTCGCCTCCTACCGCCGAGGATCGGTCGCGGGCCTGCTCTGCTCCGGCGCGGCGGCGGCGGTCGGCTACTCGCACATGATCTGGTGGGTGCCGGTCAACCATCCGCGGCACTCCGAGCTGCGCCTCGACGCGCTGCAGCTTGTGTACGCCGACTCCTACGTGCTGCTCGCACTGCTCGCGCTCGCTGCGACCGCGACCGCTGTCGTGGTGGCGGCGCGCCGGTGAGCCGGACACCAAGCCCCCTTGGCATCCAGCTCGACGGACTCCTCGCCGACGCGCGCACCTAGCGCCGGGAGCGTCGCCGTCGGCCGCTGACGCCGCGGACGCTCGAGTGCGATCATCGCTGGCAACGAGCCAGAAAGGAGTTCCCAGCGATGGAGTCCTCTGATGCACGCGTCAGCGTGCTCGTGGTCGCGCATAAGACGGCGGCCACGCAACCGTTGCTCGACGCGGTGCGCGAGCGAGCCGCTCGCGGTCCGTGCAAGTTCACGCTGCTCGTGCCCAACGCCACGCACGGCCTGCACAAGGTGGTCGATCCCGAGGACCAGGGAGGCGGCGAGGCAAAGGCTGTGATCGATCGCGCCCTGCCCGCCCTAACCGAGGCGGCGGGTGCGCCCGTCGAGGGCATGGTCGGCGACCCCGACCCGATTGCGGCCGTTCACGACGCGATCAACCTCAACCACTTCGACGAGGTCATCGTCTCGACGCTCTCGGCGAGAGTGTCGCGGTGGTTGAAACTCGACCTCCCAAGCAAGGTGGCGGGCATGGGGCTGCCGGTCACGACGGTGACCCCGGCGGACGGCTGATCCGCGCAGCCGGGCGCGCTACAGTCCTGCCTCAGCACCCGCCCAGCTAGCTCAGTTGGTAGAGCACTTCCATGGTAAGGAAGGGGTCTCCGGTTCGAGTCCGGAGCTGGGCTTGACTCGCTATCGCGGGTCTGAGCGCACCGAGGAGAAGACACGCATCCGCGCGCTACCGGCGCGGGCAAGGAACGCGGATCACGTTCGTGACGGTTTTGGCCGGAATGCCAAATTCGCGTTCGCCTCCGAAATTGCCGCCGAACGTGACTTCGGTCTTGCCGAAGAAGCCGCCCTTGGGGCATTCGCCCTTCTTGGGCACCGTGCCGTACGGGATCACCTTCCCGTGCGACCTGAACGCCGCGCCCGCCTTGATGTGGATCTTGCTGACCGACGCAAGCGGCGCGCCCGTCACCGTGGGGACCGGCGGCACAAGCGTCTGGAGCTCCCAGGAGTATTTGCCCGAGCTCCTTACGTATTTCCCCGTCGAGACGATTTCGAGGCTCACCGGGGTCCTGCCCTGGGTGTAGAACAGCACGCCACCCCCGGGAGCGAAGAAGGCCTGCAGCGATGTTGCCTCGGGCACGCGTTCGGAGCCGAATGTCACTTCGCCGAGCACGCTCCCGACCGCGCTCGCGATCGACTTCTTCGGGCAGCCGCTCGGGCCGATGTTCTTGAGCGTTGCTTCGGTGCAGGAGCCGAAGCCGGAGGGGTGGAGCTTGACGCCCTTGGGCAGGTAGACGTTGACCGCGGAGATCGGCGGCGGGCTCCCCTTCGGGTTCTGCGCCGTCGCGCCATACCCGGATCCTTCGATTTCGAGGGTGGCTTCCACGTCGGCGCCCTTGCCGTAGAAGTTGCCGGTGCCGGGGAACCCCGGGATCGGCACCGCCGCCGCTTTGACCCTGAGCGTCGGCGCAGGGATTTCTTCGGCCGAGGCTAGCGCCGGCGCTCCGAGGACGACCAGGCCCAGCAGGGCCAGACAGGTTGTGCGTGCCGATCTCATGTTTCTCCCGTTCGACATCAAAACACTTGAGCGCGGCTGAAGTAGCTACGTCAGCGGAGTCCGCAGGGGGCTGGCCGACGCGGTCACGGTCAGCTGACGTGACCGATCGACATCGCAACCCGTCGCCGAGACGCCATCGGGCGGATCACGGCGCCGTTGCGCCACGCCGGCGAGCGGTTAGGCTAGCGGCTGCGTAACGCAACACGGGAGGAGCGCAGCGACTGGGCCCATGAGGCAGATTCCACCACTGGATGCCGTCTGGCTCGCGCTCGAGTCTCGCGATACGCCGATGCACGTCGGCGGACTGTTCGAGTTCACGCTGCCGGAGAACGCCCCCGCAGATCACCTCGAACAGGAGTTCGAGCGGATGCGCGAGGCGCGAGCGATCCCGCCGCCCTGGAACCTGAAGCTCGTCGAGGCGCCGCTCATCGGCCGCCATGCACCGTTCATGCGCGAGGTGCGAGACGTCGATCTCGACTATCACGTCCGCCATTCTGCGCTCCCCCACCCGGGCGGGCAGCGTGAGCTTGGGATCCTCGTCTCACGCCTGCACAGCCATCAGCTGGATCTCCATCGCCCACTCTGGGAGGTTCATCTGATCGAGGGGCTCGAAGGCAACCGCTTCGCCCTCTACAGCAAGATGCACCACTCGCTGGTCGACGGCGTCAGCGGGATGCGACTGATCATGCGCGCGCTTTCCAAGGACCCGGGCCGGACCGGGATGCCCGCCTTCTGGACCGTGGGCGCGGGCGAGCGCCCGCACCACCCCGGTGAGGAGGATGGCGCCCTCGGGCCCCTAACACGCCCGGTGAACCTCGCTCGGGGCGCGGCCGGCGCGGTGGGCGGGCTCTCGCGAGCGGCGCTTGACCTTGCGCTCGCCGCGGTCGACGACCGACCGCTCCAGGCTCCCTACCGCGCGCCCGAGTCGGCGCTCGGTGGGAGCCTCGGCGGGCAGCGGCGGTTCGCCACGCAGCAGTATGAGCTCGCGCGGCTCAAGCGCCTGGCTCGGACCGCCAAGTGCACGCTCAACGACATCGTGCTCTACCTGAGCGGCACCGCTCTGCGCCGCTATCTCGCGGAGCACGCGCGGATCCCGGGTCGCTCGCTGACGGCCGGGATCCCCGTGAACCTCCGCGAGGCCGACGATCAGTCGATGGGCACCGCGATTGGGATGTTGGTCGCCGAGCTGGGCACCAACGTCGCCAACCCGGTCGAGCGCCTGCAAGCGATCACGCGCTCAACCGCAGAGGCAAAGCGCCATCTGAGCGGGCTCTCGCCCGAGGCGCGCACGGCCTACACGCTGCTCATCAACGGCCCGTACATCGCTGGACTGATGGCCGGCCTGGGCGGCCATGCGCCGATTCCGTTCAACGTCGCGATATCCAATGTGCCGGGCCCGCCCGAGCCGCTCTACATGAACGGTTCGCGCCTGGACGCGCTCTCCCCGCTCTCGCTCCTGCTGCACGGCAACGCGCTCAACATCACCTGCGTGAGCTACGCCGGCACGCTGAACTTCGGTTTCACCGGGGCTCGCGACACTCTCCCCCACCTCCAGCACCTGGCGATCTACATGGGTGAGGCGCTCGCTGAGATCGAGCGGATCATGCCCGGCAAGCGCAAGCGGGCATCGGCTCAAAATAAGCGCGGCTGACGCCCGTTCAATCAGCGTTGTAGTCACGGTGTCATACACCCGCATTTACACAATTGGAGGCTGAACAGCGCGCGGACTCTCTATTACATGAATTCACCACAGGCCCGCTCGTGTATGAACGCGAAATTACTCGATCAACGCGTTCAGCCCGTGAGATTTATTCCGGCGACGCATGTACGCCGCACCGCGATTGGTGATACTTTTCGCGGCACGGCAAGTGGAGACGGAGGTGGGGGGATGCTTCGAGCGCGGCAGGATCGTCGGGAGATCGAAGGCGAGGGGTCCGCCCGCACCGGCCGGAGCCCGCGAGGATCCGCGCGAGCGAGGTGCGCCTTCGTGGTCGTGCTCGTGGTGATCGGCTGCGCGGCGTGGGCATCGCAGGCGATGGCCGAGTTCCCGTTCCTCGGCAAAGGTACGCTCGGCGAACCGGCGAGCTGGAGGCTCGCGCCAGGGGAAACGGTCACCAACCTCAGCACCGAGCTCACCCAGCACTTCGGCGCAGTCCCGGCCACGCCGCCGGCGAGCGAACCGATCGAAGCCGCGGAAATCACGAAACTGAACTCGCAGGAAGACGAGCTGTGCGGTGTGATGGGCATGAGCATCACCGATCCGAACGCGACCATGCCCGCCGGAACGGGTTCATGCGTGGCCGCCGGCACGCCCATACACACCGCCTTTCAGGTCACGGTCGGCAGGCCGGATGTCTCGATCGCCGAGCTCGACTCGGGGATCAACTGGAGCAGCGCCGGCGACATGCTCCAACTGCGCAAGAAGACGTTGCTGAACGTCGCCGAATTGCCGGCCCCCAAAGTCGACATGAGCAGCACGTTCGACTCCTCGACTGGCGTGAACTGCGCGACCGCTCGCGCGGCCACCGGCGGCGACTACAACCCCGACGGCAACATGCCCGGCGGCACGCCGGGCGGCAGCGGCCCGATCCCCTACGACGTCGTCGAACAGGGTGCCTTCGATGTGCTCGACTACGCCTGCGACTCGCGGGTTGCAAACGTGGTGAAGAACTACCCGAAGTGCGCCAACCCCCCCACGACCAAAGAATGCCGCAACGGGCCGACCGGGATGCTCACGCCCGAGGATCTGATCATCGCTTTCTCCGACGGCGTCGACCACGACAAAAACGGCTACGTGAACGACATCGCGGGATGGAACTTCGTCGACAACAACAACGACCCCTTCGACGAGGTCCTGTACGGACACGGGACGGGCGAGCAGGAGGACTCGAGTGCCGAGGCCAACAACGGCGTCAACGACTCTGGCTCGTGTCCCAACTGCGAGGTCATGTCGCTCCGTGTCGGCGAGTCCTTCGTGGCGGACGCGAACCGCTTCGCCGAGGCCGTGACATACGCCACAGACCGTGGCGTCGACATCGTGCAGGAGCCGCTTGGCACCTACAACGACCCGGTGCTCTCGCGCGAAGCGATCGACTACGCCTACTACCACGGCGTCGCCGTGATGGCCTCGGCGGCCGATGAGGCTGCCGAACATCACAACCAGCCGGGTGCGGCACCGCACACGATCGTCGTCAACGCCATTCGCGGACCGGACACGATCGCCGAAAAGGAAGTCGGAGGCAAGAAAACCAGTGTCAACACCGCCAGCCCGCCGTCTTGGCTGCAGCTCGACGGGTGCACCAACTTCGGCACGCGCATCGACCTGTCGGTGACGGGCAACTCGTGCTCCTCAGAGGCCACCGGTAAGAGCTCGGGAGTTGCCGGACTCATCTACAGCGCCGCGTTGAATGCGTGTGGAGCGCGGCTGTACGGCCACTGCACGACCGGGCCCGGCGTAAAACTCGCGCCGGCCAGCGACTGCACCCGCGTCGACGGCTCGCCCTGCCCGATCACGGCGAACGAGGTGCTCCAACTACTCGCGTCCGGCAACATCGCGAACACGACCGTCAACGGGTCCTCGACGCTCGGGGCGAATGCGCCGAGCACGGGCACGAGCTCGGCGGATCGCGGCGAAGGCGGTCAGGCCGACGACATCAACACGGCGCTGACGCCGGAAACCGCCTGCAGCGTGGGGATGGCCGCGACGTGCACGGACCCGAACCTCAACTCGACGTTCGCCGGCGATGAGAACGGCGGCGTGCAGGGGAACCTCCCGGATACCTTCCGCTATCCCTCGCGCAAGGGCTGGGACGAGTTCTTCGGCTATGGCCGCCTCGATGCCTTCAAGTCAGTCGAAGCCGCAGCCCAGGGCTGGATCCCGCCGGAGGCCGACATCACCTCGCCCGAATGGTTCCAGCAGATCGACCCGAACAAGGCCTCGTTTGCGCTCGATGGCTACGTCAACGCCCGCACGAACTACACCTGCCGCGTGGAAATCGCTCCGGGGGCCCAGCCAAACAACGCATCCAGCACGGCCAGCGGAGACTTCGCGTCGATTCCCTCTTCCTACTGCGACGGGAAAACGGCGCACTCCAGCGCGTTCAACGGGCTGCTTGCCTCTGTCAGCACAGCGACGCTCGAGGCGCTGTTCCCGAAAGGGGACCCGACGTCCTTCACCGGTAACGAGAACGGCGGACCGGGACTCACCCAGAGCTCAAATGGACGTCCGAACACCCTGCCCTACGCGTTCACGGCGCGCGTCGTGGTCGCGACCGCGGCCGGCGCTCCCGGACCGCCGATGACGGGTGAGGACCGCCGCCAGATGTTCCTGCATCGCGACGCGGAAATGCTCAAAGGCTTCCCGATCGAGATGAAAGGCGACGGCGACGCGAGCCCGCTGCTCGTGGACCTCGCCGGCAACAACACCAACCAGCTGATCGTCGGCAACTCCGACGGCTGGATCCACGCCTACCAGTACAACGCCTCGACCGGCAGCGTGACCGACCTCCCCGGCTGGCCCGTGCACACCGAACCGCTGCCGCTGCACTCCGGCGAGCACGCCTTCAATGGCGGCGGCCTCACGACCGCCCACTACGACCCCGTGCTCGAGGCGCCGGCCGCTGGAGACCTGTTCGGCGATGGGCGCAAAGAGATCGTCGCCGACGACCTGCAGGGCAACGTGTACGCGTGGGACTCGAACGGAAAACTCGTCTTTCACGGTACGTCGAACCCCAACTACTCCGGCGCGCCGCTTTCGGGCAACCCCGCCTGGGAGGCCGAGCGCGCGGGGACGCGACAGCGCACGGAGGTCGGGTTCATCACGTCTCCCGTACTCGCCGATCTGGAACCGGAAGCTGGCGCAGGGCTCGACATCATCGCCGCCGGCGAGGACCGTCATCTCTACGCCTGGCATCCCAACGGCCAAGCGGTCAAAGGCTTCCCCGTGCTCGTCGAGGACCCGGACAAGGTCGCCTCGATCGACCCGACGAGCAATCAGGTGACGTTCAACGGCAACGTCCCCGCCAATCAGGACAAAAACGAAGACCAGGGAAAGATCGTCGATACGCCCGCCGTGGCGAGCCTCGACGGTCCGGGCAAACCGCCGACGATCATCGTCGGCACCAACGAGGAGTATCTCACCAACAAGGGTGACGAAGGCGGGATCAACACCTCGAAAACGACCACCGCCTCGCTCGGTCTGCTCGGAGAAACGGGCGTTCTGCACTTCGCCAACGGCCGCGTGTACGCGATCAAGGCCAGCGGCTGCTCATCGGAACCCGGCTCGTGCGCGACCGGCGGTTTCAGTTGCGCGAGCTCGCACTGCACGTCCACGGCGTTCCGGACGGGCTGGCCGGCAAAGATCGGCATCATCGACGCGGGGCTCCTGCCCGACGTCGGCGAGGGCATCAACGGCTCACCCGTGGTGGCTCCGGTCACCTGCCCCGAAGGTGGCGAAGGGATGAAGGTCGGAGTCACGCCGGACGCGGGACCGGGGTATGTCCTGAACTCCGACGGAAGCTCCTGCTACGGGTCGACCGAAGGCGCATACAACGCACTCGAGACGGACTTCAGCGCGGGCAACGGCAAGACCGACACGCCCGCGTTCCCCGCCGTCGGCGAGCCGTCGTTCGGCACGCTCGATGGGACGACCACGAACATCTTCGCGCCGGTCGGGGGGCTGATCCGGGCTCTGGACGTAGCGGTCTCCGACTACCAGAAGGGCGGCCAGGACTTCACCGCGGCCTGGAACGCCAACAGCAGCCAGTTCGCGCCCGGCTTCCCGGCCGTGACCAACGACCTGTCATTCATCACCGGCCAGACGATCGGTGACATCACCGGCGAAGCGCCCAAACAGGAGGTTGTCGCCGGCACCGCCTCGCAGGACCTCGAGGCATTCAACTCCCAAGGCAGCCCGGCCAGCACCGCGTGGCCGAAGCTCACCGGCGGCTGGATGGTCGCCACTCCCACCCTCGGCTCGCTGGGAACCGTCGACACGAGCTCGTCGGCAAAGAAGGACGTCGTGTCGATCACGCGCGAAGGCACGTTGTCCGTGTACTCGACACCTGCGTCCGCATGCTCACCGAGCTCGTGGCCGAACTTCCACCACGACATCGCCAACTCGGGCGACTACACCCGTGATGCGATCGCGCCGGGCCGGCCCATGCAGGCCTCGGTAGGGGAATCGATCCTCAGCTGGACCGCGCCGGGCGGCGATCTGATGTGCGGAACGGCGACCTCCTATCAACTCGTCACCTCGGCGCGCCCGATCACGCCCGAAAACTTCGCCTCGGCGACGCCGATCAGCGGTCTGCCCGCCCCAGCCGCGGCCGGTACGGCGCAGAGCTTCAAACTGCCGCCGACGACGAAAGCCTACGTCGCGATCCGCGCGATCGACGAGCAGGGCAACATCGGGCTGCCGGCCGTGGCGGAATTCAACCCCGGGGCGCCGCTGCCGGCGCTCGGCAGGTGCGTGGCGGTCAAAACCGGCGGCGAATGGGTGGGCGGCCAGTGCCTCGACCCGGCACACGGACGAGGTCGATACAACTTCATCCCGGGCGCAGAAAAGAAGAAGTTCACGGCCAAAGGTGGCACCGCGACACTCGAAACGGTGGGCAACGCGAGGATCACCTGCTCGGCGAGCACGAGCGCCGGCGAATACACCGGGGCGAAAACGCTGACGATGACGATCACGCTCACAGGATGTCAGCGCCCCGCGACCAAAGCATCGTGTCAAAGCGTGGCCGCTGGAGCAGGGGAAATAGTCACGGGCGCGCTTGAAGGCGAACTCGGATTCATCAAAAATGAATTCACGAATGGGAAACACCTGGTCTCGGTTGGCCTGGACATCAAGCACGAAACCGATCTCGCGGCGTTTGAATGTGGCACGGGGACCGGCAAAGAACTCGTGACGCTGGAAGGATCGGTGATCGCGCCGATCACGATCATCGACAAGATGGCCGCTGGATCGACGCTGAGGTACAAGGCGGTGGCGGGCAGACAGGCGCCCGAACAATTCGAATCGGGATTGAAAGACACGCTCAGCACGAGCGTCGTCTCGGGACTCGAAAAAACCGTCGAACAGGCCGGCCTGACAACGACGGAGACGATCACCAGCGAAGAACCTCTCGAGATCAAAGCCAAGGCCATTTAGGGGCTTGCGAGCCTTCCAGATCCGACGGTTCGGCCGGCGGGACGGCGATCGTCTGCGGTCTTGAACTATCGTTGAGCGGCCGTCATGTCGACGCTTGGCGCTCCCCAATCCGCCACACCGACGGGCGCGGACCTCGATGCCGTGATCGATCGCGCGTCGGCGCTTGCTCGAGACCTCGCGGCGACAACTGAGCGCGAGCGCTCCCTGCCGCAGCCGCTCGTTGACGAGCTGCGGGCGACGGGTCTCATGCGCGCCGGAGCGCCGGCTTCGCTCGGTGCGCTTGAAGCCTCGCCTGCGACCACCTTGAGCGCTGCCGAGCGGATCGCCCGTGGGGACGCGTCGGCCGGTTGGTGCGTCTCGATCGCCGCCACGAGCAGCCTGCTCGCCGCCTATCTTCCGGAGCAGGGCGCGGCGGAGATCTTCGGCGATCCGCGCACCGTGGCGGCCGGCGTTTGGGCCCCGCGCGGCAAGGCGCTCGTCGTCGACGGCGGCGTGCGGGTCTCGGGCCGTTGGTCATTCTGCAGCGGGATCTCCCATTCGCAATGGCTGTTCGCCGGATGCGTGCTCGACCAGCCCGAGGCGCGCGAGGACGCTCCCACCCTGCGCGTCGCCGCGCTGCCGGCGGCCGAGCTCGAGATCCTCGACACCTGGCACACGATCGGGCTGCGCGGAACCGGCAGCCACGACGCGGTCGCCGACGATCTGTTCATCCCCGATCACCACGTCCTCTCCCTCCTCGACGGCGGGCCGCGCGTCGAGGCGCCGCTGTACCGGTTCCCGGTCTTCGGCTACTTCGCGCTGTCGATCGCGGCCGCGGCACTGGGCAATGCGCGCGGCGCAATCGAGGACCTGAGCGAGCTGGCCGCGGGAAAGACCGGGTTGGGCTCGAGCCGGGTTCTGGCCGAGCGTCCCGCCACGCAGGCGGCCGTCGGCGAGGCCGAGGCAGCCCTGCGGGCTGCGCGAGCCCTGTACTACGAGGCGATCGATCACGCGTGGGCGGCGGCACACGAGGACGGTCCTGTCGCAGAGTCGCCGCGCCTCGGACTGCGCCTCGCGGCGACCCACGCGGTCAGGGTCTCGGCCGAGGTTGCCCGCTCGATGTACGACCTCGGCGGCGGCACGGCGATCTATGAGGACTCGCCACTGCAGCGACGTTTCCGCGACGCCCACGCCGCCACCGCCCACTTCCAGGTCAACCCGGCGACCTGGGAGCTGACCGGGCGCCTGCTGCTGGGTCTGCCGACCAGGACCGCACAGCTGTGAGCACCGCCGCAGCGGTGCCGCCGGGCGAGTTTCACGTCGTCGCGCCGTTTTGGCTGGACCGACCCGACGAGGAGGCGATCGACATCGCCATCGAGGCGCGGCGCAACGGCTTTGGCGCCATGTGGCTCGGCGAGATGGCGACGTTCGACGCCTTTGCCCTGGCCACAGCCGTCGGCCTGCGCGCCCCCGGGCTCCGGTTGAAGATCGGACCGCTCGCGGTAGGGGTTCGCAGCCCGGTCGCGCTGGCGCTCGGGCTGGCCTCCGTCGCCACGCTGACGGGTGCGCACGCCGACCTGGCGCTCGGGGCCTCGAGCCCCGACATCGTGAGCGGCTGGCATGACCGCCCGTGGGCCGCAATTGCCCCTCGCGCGCAGGAGACGGTCGAGGCGGTCCGCTCGATTCTCGCCGGCGAGCGGGCCGACTATTCCGGCCGGCACGTACGCGCCCACGGATTTCGCCTCAGGCGGCCCCAGCACGAGGCCAAGATCTCACTCGCCGCGTTCGGCCCGAACATGGCGCGGGTGGCGGCCGCCACGGCCGATGAGATCGTGCTCAACCTGGTCACGCCCGAGCGCGTCGCACAGGTTCGCTCGATCGTCGATTCCCAGGCGGCTGGTCGCGACCGGCCGGCGGAGATCGCCGTCTGGGTCACCGTCGCTCTGGACCCGGGTCCGGCAACGCTCGCTCAGATGGCGGCGCAGATCGCCGTCTACCTGCGGCCGCCGGGCTATGGCGAGATGTTCTCGCAGCTGGGCTTCGGCGCTCTCGTGGACCGCGCCCGCGCGGGCGCGAAGCGCTCCGAGCTGGCCCCGGAGATCACGATCGAGCTGCTGAGCCAGGTCTGTGCGGTCGGCTCCGAGGATCAGGTTCAGGCGCGCCTCGAGAGCTACCGAGCGGCGGGTGCAACCCGCATCGGGATCGTCCCCGCGACCGCGGAGGACCCCGCCGGACGCGGCGTCCTGGCCGCCCTGAGGCCCCGCGCCTCTCAGGTTCGCGCGGCATGAGCGACCGCCCGCCAGGCTCAGCAGGACGGCTCGACGGCAAGGTCGCGATCATCACCGGCGCGGCGGGCGGAATCGGTGCGGCCGCCGCTCGGCGCTTTGCTCGGGACGGCGCCCGCCTGCTCCTCACCGATGCCGACGGCGCCGGCGCGCAGCGGCTTGCCGATGATCTCGGCGACGCCGCCGCGGCGCGCGCTCACAACGTCACCAGCGAGCTCGACTGGCAGGCCGTGGTCGAACAGGCGGAGGAGGCCCACGGGCGGATCGACGTCCTGCTCAACAACGCCGGTGTCTTCCTCGCCGCGTCGCTGCAGGAGACCTCCCTCGAGGACTTTCGGCGGGTGATCGACATCAACCTGGTCGGCGTCTTCATCGGGATGCGTACTGTTGCGCCGGTGATGACCCGGCAGGGGGGCGGCTCGATCATCAACGTCTCATCCGTCGCCGGCCTCGGCGGCAGCCCGTACCTGACGGCGTACGCTGCCAGCAAGTGGGCCGTCCGCGGCGTGAGCAAAGTCGTCGCGAAGGAGCTCGCGGACGCCGGCGTCCGCGTCAACTCGCTGCACCCGGGTCAGATCGACACCGAGATGAACGCTCGTCAGCGTGAGAAGACCCCCGAGCTGATCGACAAGCTGATCAGAGGGATCCCGCTGGGACGCATCGGCACGCCGGACGAGGTCGCCTACGCTGCCGTCTACCTCGCTTCCGACGAGAGCGTGTATGTCACGGGCTCCGAGCTCGTGATCGACGGAGGCACCAGCGCTTGAGCTCAACCCGCAATCAAATGGAGATCCGCAGATGACCTCGACCAACCATCAGGTACGCCTCGCCGCCCGCCCTTCCGGGCTGCCGAAGCCGTCGGACTGGGCGCTGACGGAGGAGCCGCTGCCGACACCGGGAAACGGGGAGCTCGTTGCGGCGGTCTCCCACCTCTCGCTCGACCCGGCGATGCGCGGTTGGATGAACGCGGGCGCGTCTTACATCGATCCGGTCGAAATCGGAGACGTGATGCGCGCCGCCGGCGTCGGACGCGTGCTGGCCTCCGAGAATCCCGCATTCGAGCCGGGCGACCACATCTATGGCGTCTTTGGCGTCCAGGAGTATGCGCTCTCCGACGGCAAGGGCGTGATTAAGATCGACCCCTCCCTCGCCCCGCCTCCGACCTACCTCGGCACGCTCGGCCTGCCCGGCATGACAGCGTATTTCGGTCTGCTCGACGTCGGCAAGATGCAGGCGGGAGACACGGTCGTCATCTCGGGGGCAGGCGGCGCAGTGGGCAGCGTCGCGGGCCAGATCGCCAAGATCAAGGGCGCTCGCGTGATCGGGATCGCCGGAGGAGAGGAGAAGTGTCGCTGGCTCGTCGACGAGCTCGGCTTCGACGCCGCGATCGATTACAAGTCACAGGACGTCCGGCGGGCCCTGCGCGAGGTCGCGCCGGATGGTGTCGACGTCTACTTCGACAACGTCGGAGGCGACATCCTCGACGCCGTCCTGACCCGTCTCGCGCGCGGAGCGCGCATCGTGATCTGCGGAGCCGTATCGCAATACAACGCCACCGACGGCGTTCGCGGACCCGCCAACTACCTCTCCCTGCTCGTCTCAAGAGCGTCGATGACGGGCATGGTCGTGTTCGACTTCGCCGCCCGCTACGGCGAGGCTGCCGGCGAGATCGCCGGCTGGATGAGGGAAGGACGGCTGATCTCCCGCGAGGATGTCGTGGACGGCGGCGTGAGTGCGTTTCCGGCCGCGCTGCTGAAGCTGTTTGCCGGCGAGAACACGGGCAAGCTCGTGCTGCGCGTGCAATCGGACTAGTCTCGCCGCGGCGCGCGCCAGCGGCACGCGGCCGAGAACTGTCACCCGTCAGCTGTCGATCGAAACCCGCATCCCAGCCCGCTCGAACCGCCCGATGCACGCGGTCCCCAACGCCACCGCCGGGGTCAGGCACCCCGCCCGCTGCGGAGTAGCCCCGTCCTCAGCCAGCAGCATCCCCGCCTCGCCGAGGAGCTTCGCCGTCGCGAGATACCCGGGGTGCCCATCTGCGTCGAGGTGCACCTCGAGCTCGTTGCCGCCGGTCGTGCGCGCGTGCAGAGCCATCGTCCACCGCCAACCCTCGAGGCGATCGGCGGCTGGGCCGAAGCCGGAGGCCGGTCCGATCCGCGCCATCGCGCCCGCGATCGGCCTGCGCACCGTCGGTCTGGCGCGCGCGAGACCTCGAAGCCCGAACTGTATCCCCGACATCCCGCCCGCGATCGCCCAGCGCATTGCCAGCGACCCGCCCCCGCCGCCCAAGGCCATCCCCTCGCGGTAGCGGAACGGCTCGGGCGGCCGGCCCTCGGCGGACGCGAGCAGGGCGGCCGTCCGGTGGATCACCGCCGGGTTGATGAACGGCGCCGGCATCATCGGTGCGATCACCGCGCCGTCTGACCCGCTCCGCGGCACGAGTCCGATCGGGCTCACGCGCCGAACCGCCGCGGCCAGCTCGGCGTCCGTGATCAGCAACCCCGGATCGTCGATCAGCGCCGCCTGATCCGATCCGGCGACAGCGGCCAGGCTCTGAAACGTCCCACCGGACATCCCGTCGGAGAGACGCGGCGCTCCGGCCGGCGGCGTGATCGCGACCTCGAGATCCGCGGCGGCAAGGCCCTCGCCCCACTGCTCCCGCGCACGCTCGGCCGCCAATGCGGTCATCAGGTCGGGCGGGAGCGCCTCAAAGCCGCAGACCTGGACGATCTTGACCGCGGCCGCCGCGGCCAGCTCGTGGAAGTCGGCGATGATCTCGCGGACGAACGGCGTCTCCCCAGTCAGGTCCACGTAATGGGCGCCGGCCCCGACACATGCTTCGATCACCGGGCGCCCGTGAAGCGTGTATGGACCGACGAGGTCGAGGACCACCCGCGCCCGCGACGCCATCGCGGCGAGCGAGCTCCCGTCGCCGACATCCGCGACGATCGTCTCCGGCGGGCTGACGCCGATCTCGCCGAGGAGCCTGCCGACCTTGTCCGCGTCGCGCGCCGCGGCCGCCCAGCGCAGGTCCGTCTCGGCCGCGCGTTCGGCCAGATATGCCGCTACTCGGCGGCCGGTCACGCCCGTGGCTCCGAAGACGACGACGTCGAGATCGCGATCGCTCACGGACGCGGACGATACCGACGCCCCGTCGCTTGTGTGAGAACATCCTTCCGGTGAGCACCTCCGAGCAGTCCACTATCCGCCTGACGGGCGTCGATGACCTCGGCGCCTCCCACGTCACCGTAGTCGAGGACACGCCGCACGGCACCCTCGCGGTCGGCGTCAGCGACGGCAAGCCATTCGCCGTGTCCAACCGCTGCCGACACCTGTTCGCCTCGCTGGGCAACGGCGATGTGACCGATGACGGGTGCCTTCGCTGTCCGTGGCACGGCGCGCTCTACGACGTCGCCACCGGCAAGATGATCCGCGGACCGCAGGGCGCGTTCAAGCCGCTTGCCGGAGCGATCAAGGCGACGGCCGGCGCCCGAGCCCTGAAGACGTTCCCGGTCGAGCTGCGCGACGGCGCGATCTGGCTGGTCGGCTAGCGGCGGCCCGCGGGTCGCCGCAGTCACAAGTCCCAGCTCGATCGCGGTCGGTCGCCCGCGGGCGAGACATCCACCCGCGGGCGTCCGAGCGTTCGGCCGAGATCCCGCATAGGCGACCTACGATGCGACCGGCGGGCGCGAGCGCCGGGCTCGCGCGCTGAACGAGGGGCACGGGGCGATGCGGCCTGGCACGGATCGGCTCGGCGGCCGGCGCGTCGGTCACGGCGATGTGGGGGCGCAGCCGCGCCGCGCGCGACATGGCGTAGGCGAGGCCGCCGATCAGGGTTAGATCGGCGAGCACGTTGATGATGATGGCGAGTGAGAGGGTCATGGCTGTATCTCCGGTTGGGTTCAAGGACTGAGACCAGTTTCGCGCTCGACCCTGGGACCCCAACATGGTCAAGCTGAGAGCTCGCTGAGAGCCCGACCTACGTCGCGCTCGCGACCGACTGCTCCACGCCCGCCTTTGGCAACCGGACGACAAACGCCGCGCCGCCGTCGGCGGCGTTCTGCGCCCGCACCTGTCCGCCGTGGGCGTCGACGATCGCGCTGACGATCGCGAGCCCCAGCCCGGCGCCCGCCTTGCCCCTCCCGCGACCACCGTCGGCCCGCCAGAAACGCTCGAACAGCGATCCCATCGCTGCGTCCGGGATACCGGGGCCGTGGTCGCGGACGGTGAGCACGGCGTCGTGCTCGTGCTCGTCGACCGAGACCTCGATCGGAGTCCCGGCAGGCGTGTGCACGAGCGCATTCCGCATCAGGTTGGCCAGGATCTGACGCAGCTGGTCGGGGTCGCCGGGGACCACGACGGCGTTGGATGCGGCGAGGCCGATCGCTCGGTCGGGGTCGGTCGCGTGCGCGTCCTCCACGGCGTCGCGCGCCAGCGTCGCGAGGTCTACCGGTTGGCGGACGACGTCGGGTGCTTCATCGAGGCGGGCGAGCTCGAGCAGGTCTTCCACGAGCACGCCCATGCGCGTGGCCTCCTCCTCGATCCGGCGCATCGCCAGCTCCGTCCCGGCGGCGTCGCGGGTGGCCCCCATGCGGAACAACTCGGCGTACCCACGAATCGCCGCGAGCGGCGTTCTCAACTCGTGTGAGGAATCAGCCAGGAACTGGCGCAGCCGATCTTCGCTGGCCTGCCGCTCGCCAAAGGCGCGCTCCAAACGCTCGAGCATCCCGTTGAGCGCAAGCCCGAGCCGACCGACCTCGGTTCGCGAGTCGGCGGGCGTCACGCGCCGCGAGAGATCCCCGGCGGCGATCGCCCCCGCGGTGGCCCCGATCCGGTCGAGCGGCCGCAGCCCGATTCGAACGATCAAGAAGGCTGCTCCGCCGAGCGCCACGAGAACGCCTGCGATCACGAGGACCTCGACGAGCAGGAGCTGGCCGAGGGTTTGGTCGACCTCGTGCAACGGCACGGCGACGAGCGTCAGCCCCGTGTCCTCGGGATCCCGGCTCACGTAGACGCGGTAGCGGAGGCCGGAGGACCCGACCGACCCGACCGTGAACAGGCGGCCGATCGGCACATCCGCAGGGATCGCAGGGGCCGCGGGCGCCGACTGCCCGTAGGTGATCAGGACGTGTCCGAGGACCTTGCCCGCGGCGTCCCGGCGCTGCCCGTAGGTACCCGGGGGCAGGTTCGGGCTCCCGCCTCGGCCGCCCGGGCCGGGCCGGGCGCTACCGCCGGCTTGGGGGAAGCCGCCAGTCGATGACTGTCCTTCGACCGGTGGCCTGAAGCCCGCCGTGTCGAGCGCCACCGAGAGCGCGGGAGCCGCTCCACGCACCTCCTGATCGACGCGGTCCAGGAGAAACGAGCGCTGCTCGGTGTAGGTGACGACCGCCAGCAGCACGAGGCCGCCCGCCGACAGCAGCAGGACGCCGACCAGTATCCGCGCTCGCAGCGATGCCATCATGAGCGCGGCGCCTGGAGGGCATACCCGACGCCGCGGACCGTCCTTATTAGTCCCTTTCCGTGCGCGTCGATCTTCTTGCGCAGGTAGCTGATATAGGTCTCCAGCACACGGCCGTCGCCGCCGAAATCGTAGTCCCAGACGTGGTCGAGGATCTGGGCGCGCGTCATGACGCGGCGCGGGTTCAGCATCAGGTAGCGCAGCAGCCGATACTCGGTCGCCGTGAGCTCGATCGGCGCCCCGCCACGCGTCACCTCGCGTGACTCCTCGTCCAGCTCCAGATCCTCGAAGACGAGTCGGCTCGACTCGGGCGTCGCCTGTCCGGTGCGACGCAGGATGGTCCGTATCCTGGCGACGAGCTCCTCGAGACTGAACGGCTTGGTCATGTAGTCGTCGCCGCCCCCGCTGAGACCGCGCACCTTGTCCTCGGTCGCGTCGCGCGCCGTCAGAAAGATGATCGGGACGCCTGCGCGTTGGGCGCCGAGCCGCTTGGCGACCTCGAACCCCTCCATGTCCGGGAGCATCACGTCCAGGACCATCAGGTGAGGCTTGAACTTGGCCACCGCGGCGAGCGCCTCGCGGCCCGTCCCGGCAGTCTCGACCGTGAATCCCTGAAAGCGCAGCGCCATCGTCACGACCTCGGCGAGGTTCGGTTCATCATCGACTACCAGCACTCGGTGATCGGCAGAGGTGTCAGGCATCTGTGGATCCTCCTCCATCGTCCGCTGCCGCGAATACGTGGCAGCTACCGTTGTCTAGCACGAGCGCCCCGCCATCGGGCAGCCATGCCGCGGCGCCGTGCGGACCGCTGAGGAGCGCGGCCTTGGCGCGCATCTCGGCCTCAAGCGCCGATGGCGCCAGGGCGGTCGCCTGCACGATCCCCGTATAGGCCGGCCGGCCCGATCCGGGATCAAGAAGATGGTGGGCGGGCGAGAGGCTCGCATCCAGCCAGCTGCGCTTGCCGACTCCGCTCGTGGCCACGCCGCCCTGGGCAAGCGAGAACGTGTGCAGGACGCGGCCGTCGAACGGGCTCGCGACCTCGACCGCGCGTGGCGCTCCGGATCGACCCCCGAGACGGAGGTCGCCGGCGCAGTTGATGGCAAAGCTCTCGTGCTCGGCGATCTCCTGCGCCAGCAGGTCGGCGAACAGGCCCTTGGCCAGGCCGCCGCTGTCGAACAGGACGCCTGGCGGGCGCGTCACCGTGCCGTGTTGATCGTCGACCGAGATCTCACTCCAGCGTGCGTCGCTGCGCGGCGCGGCAGGCCGGCGCGGGGGCGCCAGACGGAGCGCCAGCTCCAGCGGCAGCGCGGCGCCCAGCTCACCGTCGTAGCCCATGCCTTGCACCTCTGCGAGGAGCGTGGCATCCACCAGCCCACCGGTTTGCTTCGCTGCGGCCACGGCGGCGCGGATGAAGTCCCGCATGACCGGACTGGCGGGCACCGTCACGCGCGGGTCGGCGTTCAACATGGAGAGCTCGCTGGTCGGCTCAAAACGCGTGAAGCGCGTGTGCCACGAGAGCAGGCGGTCCTCGATCGCCGCCGCCGCCTCCTCGGAGCTGCGACGAGGTCCCTCGCCGGTCACGTAGGCGGCGCACGTCGATCCGAAGCAGGCAAAGCTCACGCTCGTCTCGGCCACGCTGATCACGATTGGCTCGTCGTCACGGTGGAAGGAGTCGAAGACGCTTCGGAGGATGAAGCTTCGGAGGAAGACGCTTCCGAGGAGCCGGTGCTGGCGGAATTGCTCGACGTGCCGGTCGAAGAGCTGCTTGCCGATGACCCACTGGCGCTGGTCGTCGAACTCACCGCAGCTTTTTTGCTGGAGGCAGACAGAGCTGGGTCGTTGCCGGAGGCCAGTTGCACGTAGATCGTCGCGAACATCGCCACGAAGACGGCCACGCTAAAGGCGAGGACGGTCTGACGGATGCGCCGCGCGCGACGGCGCTTGGCCGCGAGCCTCGCCCTTACGAGCCTCCTCGCGTCGGTGCCGGCGGGGGCTCCGCCGGCAAATGCGGGTCGAGGTTGAAGGTCCATGCTGTCCTCTCTTTCTGGGGGAAGGTGGGCGATTAGCATCGCCTCCCGCCGTCAGAGCATCTCCAGAGAACCCTGAGAGCTTCCTGGGAGACCGGGCGGTCCGGCTCGGTCTCCTATGGATAGATCTGCGCGCCGGTGTCGTCGGTGATTCGGATCGCGACCGTGGGACAGATGCGGGCCGCCTCGAGCATCAGCTCGTCGGGACCGGTGCCGATCACCTCGGCGACGTCATCGACGCGGAAGACCTCGGGCGCGATCGCCTCGCAGTCTCCGTGCGCCGAGCATGCGCTCTCGTCGATGTGCGCCATGTAGGTCATGCGAAGCTCCCTTCGGTCGAAGCGGTCAAGAGCTCGCGCATCGCCGGCAGCTGATGCGGCCGCGCGACGAGCAGGCCGGCGACCGGCCGCCCGTCGCGCACGAAGGTCGCGCTGAAGTCACGGGACTGACGGTCGCCGTCGAAGCTCACGTCGTCTGCGAGGCAGGCGTGCCCGAGATATTGGATGCGCGTGTCAAATAGATCGGTCCAGAAGCTGGTCATGGCCGGGGGACCCGGCTCCAGCCCGAGCATCGCCTTGGCGGCGCGCGCCCCCTGGCGGCCGGCCGCCTCCCAGTGACTGCCCACGACGTGACGCCCAAGGATAGGATCGAGGCCCGCCGCCGCATCGCCGGCGGCGAAGACGTCGGGGATATCGCTACGACCGTTCGCGTCGGTGCGCACTCCCGCGCGGTCGAGCCCACTGCCCTCTAGCCACCCCAGGTCGGGCTCGACGCCCACGCCGAGGAGCACGTGATCGCATTCGAGGAGAGACCCGTCGGTTAGTGCGAGCGATCGAACCGCTCCGTTGCCGGAGACCGAGCTCACTTGAGTGCCCAGCCGCAGATCGACGCCTTCGGAGCGATGCAGCGTGGCCAGCCATTCCCCCAGCTTCGTGCCGAGCACGTTGACGAGGGGCGCCGGCGCGGCCTCGATGATCGTGGTGTCAACGTCGGCCTTGCGGGCCGACGCGGCAACCTCCTGGCCGATGAATCCCGCGCCGAGAACCGCGAGGCGCGAGCCCGGGCGCAGGGCCGCCCGCAGGGCGCGCGCGTCCTCGATCGTGCGCAACGAGGAGACGTTCGAATAGCCGTCCAACATCGGCATGCGTCGTGGCCGGCTCCCGGTCGCGATCAACAGCTGCTCGTAGTTGATCTGCGACCCGTCCGACAGGGCCAGCAGCTTCTGGCCGGGTGTCAGGCCGGCTGCCCGGACGCCGAGCAGCAGCTCGACCGCGTTCTCCCCATACCACTCGCCGGCTCGGAAGGAGAGCATCTGATCGTGTTCCTCGTCGAGGAGCACCTGCTTGGAAAGCGGCGGCCGGTCGTAAGGACGGTGCGGCTCGGCGCAGATCATCCGAATTCGTCCGTCATAGCCTGCGCGCCGCAGCGTCTCGGCGCAGCGCTGGGCGGCCAACCCGCCGCCGGCGATCACGACGCCCGCGCTCATCGGCTCAACTGCGAGCTCGGGCGTGCGGGGGCGCTCGACCAGCGCAGCGCCATCAGGGCAAGCACCGGGATCACGACGATCGCCGTCATCGCAATGAACCAGGCCTGACCGGCGTCGGTCCCCTCGCCCAGCGAGTGCGCAAGCCCGAGGATCCAGGCAAGCGCAGTGAAGCGATGGAGCGTGCGCCAGCGTTCCTGCCCGATGCGCGCGCGGAAGTAGTAGGACAGGCCCAGCAGGATCATCGCCCACCCGGCGATGATTCCGATCGTCATCCACGGCTGCTTGTAGCCGCTGAGGAGGGGAACGGACACGTCGAGGATGCTCGGGTGCAGGAAGCTGTCGCCGAGCAGCGTCAGGGCGTGAACGACGATCGCCGCGATCGTGGCGAGCGAGAGGGCCTCGTGGGTGACGCGCAGGTCAGGGCCGCGCCGCTTGAGCAGGCGCCCCCCGATCGAAAGGCCGACGCACACCGAGACGCTCGACAGGACGAGCGCCGCGATGCCCGCGGCGCGGCTCGTGATCCAGAACAGATGTGGGGCGACCGACGTTGCCATCGGCAAGGACCATGAACGTCGCGGCTGTGAAGCTCCCCTCGCTCTGCTGTGAAGTTCCTGAGAGCCCGCCCGCGACCGCCGTTCAGGCCTGGGACCGGGGAGCGCGGCGGATCAGCGGCTCGAGTCCGCTCAGTACCCGACGCTGAAATGGCTGATGTGCCGGCACCCGTCGAGCTTGAAGTGGCGTTGGCTGACGCCGCTGAGAAACACGACGACGCCGGGGGACTGGCAGTGGATCACGCCCGATATGCCCGACACGTACGCGTGGACGACCGTGCGCCGGTTCGTGCCCGTCCAGACGTAGTTCTCCGTGTCGTTGGCGTAAATCACGTTTCTGCCATTGCCGGCGTGGATCGTGACGGTTTGAAACCGCGGCACGCCGCTCGGGTGGTAGTCGCCCCAGATCACGTCGCCGACGTTGCCGCCGACGATCGTGTCGTTCCCGTAGCCGCCGAGCAGCCAGTTGTGAACATCGCTCTGCCCGACGAGCGTGTGGCGCCTTCCCGCGGGGCCCTTGTCCATCTTCAAGCATTCCTTCGCCGGCCAGCCCGCCTCGCTCGTGTTCGCTGCGCTCGCGCGGAGCGAGCCGACGCGACCGTAGGGGCAGAAGGCGACGTACAGCCCGACGTCGCTTGGCGAGGCTCCGGACGACGTCGCGGGCGCGAACGCGAAGTTGGCGCACGCCGCGATCATTGCGATCACGAGCCCGGCCGCGAGCGGCGCCCCCGCGGACATCGAACGCCGCCCCCCGATCTCCGGCTTCCGCGACGGGGGGGTGCGCCAGGCGTGGGAGCGCTCGCGCCTGGCTCCGGGCGGGGAGTTCAGGTGGCTGATCATCTCGTGGGATCCACGCTACCAGCGCGCCGTGGGCCGACCCACGCTGGGGCGCCGCACTCGACGACTGTTCTACGAGCCGACCCGAATCGCGTCACTCACCCCGCCCGCGCCGCGACATTCTCAAAGATCGCGCTCATCCCCTGGCCACCGCCAATGCACATTGTCTCGAGCCCGTAGCGCCCCCCGCGTCGGCGCAGCTCGCGCAGCAGCGTGGCCAGTATCCGCCCGCCGGTCGCCCCGACGGGGTGCCCGAGCGAGATCCCCGAGCCGTTTACGTTGACGCGCTCGACGCCGTCGGGGAGGTCCCACTCGCGGAGCACCGCGAGCACCTGCGCGGCAAACGCCTCGTTGAGCTCGATCAGGTCCATGTCCGCAAGCGTCAAACCGGCCCGCTGCAGCGCCCGCTGGGTCGAGGGCACGGGACCGATGCCCATCGTCTCCGGCGCCACGCCCGCGACCGCCCAGGACACCAGCCGCGCGAATGGCGCCAGCCCCAACTCGGCCGCCTTGTCCGGATGGGTGACGATGCAGACCGCCGCGGCGTCGTTCTGGCCGCTGGCATTGCCGGCGGTCACCGTCGCGTCGGGATCGGCGCGGGCCATCAGCGGCACCAGCGCGGCGAGCCGCTCGAGCGAGGTGTCAGCGCGCGGATGCTCGTCGCGGTCAATCATCCGCTGCTCGCCCTTGCCCGTGACGGCCACGGGCACGATCTCATCCGCGAACGCACCGCTCTGCTGAGCGGCGATCGCCAGCCCGTGTGAGCGCAGCGCCAGCTCGTCCTGCTCGGCGCGTGCGATTCCGTACTGCCGGCGCAGGTTCTCCGCCGTCTCGATCATGCCGCCGGCGATGCGATGGTGGATGCCCCCGGCCGTCACGCGCGGCCGCGCCAGTCGGTCCTCGAGCGCAACGCTGCCGCCCTTGACACCCCAACGGAGATCCGTCGCGTAGAACTCAGCGCCGCTCATGCTCTCGACGCCACCGGCGAGAACGAGGTCCGCGACGCCGGTCTGCACCTCCATGCAGCCGAGCATGATCGCCTGCAGGCCGGAGCCACAGCGGCGGTCGAGCTGCAGCCCGGGCACGTCGATCGGGAGGCCCGCGTCGAGCGCGGCAACCCTGCCGATCGCCGGCGCCTCGCCGTTGGGGTAGCACTGCCCGAGGATGACGTCGTCGACCGCCGTGGCCGGCAGCGAGGTGCGCCCCAGCAGCTCGCCGATCACGGACGCAGCGAGCGCCGTCGGAGGAACGTCGCGAAAAACCCCGCCGAAGCCGCCGACGGCGGTCCTCAATGGCTCGCAGATAACTGCCTCGCGCACGCGGTCGTACGCTACATGACCGCTACACGACGGCGTTGATCTCGATCGCTTCTTCGCTCGTCGCGTTCAGCGCCGCGGTCTCACCGAGCTGTTCGAACGTTTCCCCGTTCGGCGTAGAGGTCAGCACTTCCTTCGGTCCGCCTTCGAAGTGTTCCGGTTTCTGTTTGCCCGTCGTCTGTTTGTATTTGAGCGCAGACGTCAGCGCCATTTTGTCCACCACGACTGGCACGAGGATCGCGCCTTCAACGGTCAGAGGAACGCCCCCGGTGCATGTGTATTCCATAAACGGTCCGGTTTTCCCGACCGGGAAGAGGTCGAGCGCGACTTTCTTCAGTCCTTTGACTTCCCACCCGATCCTGCCTTCGAGTTTCTTCGTTTCAAGTTCGCCTTCGGCGAGTCCGGCCGTCGTGCATTTCTGTCCAGCCGATTCGCATCCGGTGAGCTTCAGGACGACGTTGCCGACTTCCGGGCTGACTGTGTATTCGCCGGAGCCATTCTCTGTTTTGCATATCGTTTTTACTTTTTTGACGGTTTCAAACGTGACGACGCCTTCTTTCAGCGCGATCGTAAACCCGGTCTTCACGACTCCGGGGAGCCATTCGAATTTACCCGTTTTCGTTTCGCTTCTCAGGAGGCAGGTCGCCGCCGTGAAGCCGCCGTGATAGACCAGTTTCCCGGCTTCTTTTACAGGGGTGACTTTTACGCATCTCCCGTATTCCGGAGCTTCCTCGGTCGTGAACGTCTGATCGGCGCCTTCGCTCGTCCCAGTGGCATTGGTGGCGACGATACGGAAGTGGTAGGTCGTGTGAGTGAGACCTTCGATCGGGGCCGATACCGCAACCGGGCTGGTGCCCGCCCCCGGCATGGAAGTGCACGGCACATTGGTCCCATAGAGCGTCGACGTGCCGTATTCGAAGTGACAGTCGGTCACCGTTTCGTCGTTTGGGTTAACCGTCGCGTTCAACGTCGCCGAGGACTGAGTCAGCGACGATGCGGAACCCGTCACGACGGTCGGGGGCTGCGGAGGGACTTTCACGAACGCCCACGCCGCGCCGACTTCGTTGCTGTCGGCGCCGCCGCCAACCAGCGCGGTGCTGTCGTCGCCGGACAGCGCCACCCCGAAGCCGAACAGGCCTTTGCCGCTCTCGCCGCCGCCCGTCAGCTTGGCGCCCTGCTGTGCCCAGGTCGATCCCGAGCGCGTGAACACCCACGCCGCGCCGAGTCCGCTATTGTCGCCGTAGCTGCCGATCAGCGCGGTGTCGCCGTCGGCCGACAGCGAGACGCTGTAGCCGAAGTGGCCTTTACCGGTCTCTTCGCCGCCGGTGAGCTTTTCACCCTGCTGGGCCCAGTTCCCTTCCGAGCGCGTGAACACCCACGCGGCGCCGACTTCGCCGTTGTCGCCCCCGGCGCCGGCCAGCGCGGTGTTGCCGTCTTCCGATAGCGCGACGCGAAAGCCCAAGCGGCCCGTGCCGGCCTCGCCGCTTCCGGTCAGCTTGGCACCCTGCTGTTGCCATTCGGATTCCGTTCGCGTGAACGCCCACACCGCCCCGGCTTCGCCGTTGTCGTAGCCAGCGCCGATCAGCGCCGTTGTGCCGTCGCCCGACAGAGCCACGCCCTCGCCGAATTCGCCTTTACCGGTCTCTTCGCCGCCGGTGAGCTTGGCTTGCTGTGCCCAGGTCGATCCCGTTCGCGCGAACGCCCAGGCGGCCCCGACTTTGGCATTGTCGCCGGGGCCGCCGATGAGCGCGGTGTTCCCGTCGGCCGACAGCGCCACGCGAAAGCCGAAATGGCCTGCGCCTTTCTCTTCGCCTCCCGTGAGCTTCGCGCCCTGCTGTTCCCACGTCGACCCCGACCGCGTGAACACCCACGCGGCGCCCACTTCGCCGTTGTCGCCGCCGCCGCCGATCAGCGCGGTGTTGCCATCGGCCGACAGCGCAACGGCGTAGCCAAACCGTCCTTCGCCGCTCTCACCGCTGCCTGTCAGCTTGGGCCCCTGCTGTTCCCACGTCGACCCCGTGCGCGTGAACACCCACGCGGCGCCGACTTCGCCGTTGTCGATCGGGCCGCCGATCAGCGCCGTGTTGCCGTCGGACGACAGCGCCACGTTCAGGCCGAACTGTCCTTTGCCGGTCTCTTCGCTGCCTGTCAGCTTGGCGCCCTGCTGGAAGAACGGGTCGATCCGCAGCGGATAGCGCGCATTGGAGTCATCGATCCGCAACTGGAGCCTGCCGCCGCCGATGTCCATGCGTGCCGGCAGTCGCCTGCCGACCGCGTCCAGAGCGCTCAGCTCGCCATATCGCAGCGCGGTAGCACCGGCGCGCGTTCGAAACAGGATCTGCGACCCCACTTTCGACGGGATCAGCGAGCCGTCGATGCGCATTGTCAGCACCAACGCTCCCCGCCCGGAGGCCGGGGGCTTGCCCAGGGTGAAGGCCTGCTCCAGGCCATACGGCCCATTGCGGTAGAGCTCGCGGACCGACCCGTGCCGGTAGACGATCTGGTTCGCCGTCGACGACGGCGCCACAGTCGCCGTGCGCTCTACGTGCCGGCCGCGTGCAATCGAGGCAAGCGCGACGTCGAGCGTACCTCGCTCGACGCGCAGGCTGGCGCCGGAGGCGGTGAAGGCGCTCTCGATTCCTCCGCCTTGGCTCGACAGGGAGGCGCCGCGACGAACCGGCCAGAAGCCGTGCTCGGCGGCGCCGATGGTCGCCGAGGCGCCCGCAGCAAGGCCGATCGACATGGGCACCAGCGGCCGGCCGTGCCCGCGATCGCGCGCGGCCCGCGGTTGAGCGGTCGGTGTCATCGGCGCGGAGAGCGCCGACAGCGCGAGCGCCACGACGCAGGCGAGCGCGGTGCCGACGAGCGGCGCGGGAGCGCGCCTGGGCCTGATATCGAAGCTGGAACCGGTCGTCAGCGTCCCACCGCCATCCGACAAGCCCACAACCGCGCTGCGCCCACCGATACTCAGCATCCCGCCCTCCTCGTCACTTGAAGGCGCGCTCCCTCTCGGATGGCGTTCCGTCCAAGAGAGCGCCCACCGCTCACGCCGCCCACAAAACCTACTCAGATCTCACCACAAGTCAATCCCGATGCGCTCGGGCGCCTTAACGTCTCAATCGCCGCGCTCCCGCTGCGGCTGGGACATCGACTTGGAGTTGCTAGCTCTTGCCGGGGGCGCGCCGACGCTTGGCCAACGGGGCGCCCGCCTGCGAAGCATTGACGAGCCTCTTCATGCGCCGGCTCACCCTTGAGCCGATCGCGCTGGCCTTCGCCGGGGCGAGGTTTCCGGATGCGACGGCCGCTGCGAGCCGCGCCCGCCTTGCCGCCACGAGTGCTTCAATCAGGCCCGCTTCGGACCTGCCGCTGGTCGCGTTGGCGACCTGGGCCAGCGTCTCTCCGGACCTCAGATCGCCCTGCAGCTGCGCCCCAGACGTGCCCAGGTAGCCCGCGGCAACGAAACCGAGTCGGGTTGGGTCGGCGAACAACCTGCGCCAGCCGGGGCGCCGGGCATGGCCGCGGCGTCGGGCAGAGCCAGTCCTCGGCGAGCCGGGGCCACCGCTGCGATTGACCTCAGCGGTGACACGCTTGGGCAGGCTGGTGGCGGCTGCGGCGAGCTTCTGCTTCCTCTCGGCGACGAGCGCTGCGATCAGCCCGGCGGCGGACTTGCCGTTGGTCGCGTCGGCGACCTGGGCGAGGCTCTTGCCTGATCCAAGGTCGCGTTGAAGGTGCGCGATGCTCACCCCGAGGTAGCTCGCGGCCGTCACGAGGTCGCGGCGGGCCGGGCGGTGGGCGCTCGGGCGAGCTGCTGCCTGCGTGCGGCTCGGGCCTTGGCCCGTGGCCGTAACCGCCGCGACAGCGCCGCCGGCGAGAATGACGACGACAGCCGCGCGTGCGGCCAGCTTTCGTTTCAAGCTGCGGTTCATAGCGTCATCCGTTCCTTGAATCCCTCCTCGCGGGGCACCGTAGGGCCGCTGGCCCTTATGGAAACAGTGGCCCTCCTGCCTAAAGCGCCGCCCGGCAGGACCTAAATAGTAACTAAGGCCCGCTCCGGCCCGTAAGTCGGAGCGACCGAGATAATGAAGCGATCGAGCAGCCCTCCGGCACCGAGGAGTCGCCGACGCGCGCACGCGCCGCATCACGCGGATGGGCTCGTCGTGCGGCCGAGCGGATCGTGCCTGCCGAGAATCCCTCGGGCGTGGTCTACGGGATCATCGCGATCGGCGCGCTGCTGGCGGCGGAGAGCGGTCGCCACGAGACGTACCTGGACACGGTTGGCTCGGCGGCGGTAGCCGCCTGCCTGTACTGGCTCGCTCACGCCTACGCAACGGTGCTCGGTCGGCGCCTGCGACACCGGGAGGCGCTCACGATCACGAAGCTGTGGCGCGGACTGATTCATGACTGGGCGATCTTCCGGGGTGCGGCGGTGCCGCTGGCCGCATTGGTGATCGCGTGGGCCGCCGGTGCGGCCCAGGAAACGGCGGTCACGGCGGCCCTGTGGTGCGCGGTGGCCACGGTCATCGCATTCGAGCTCGCTGCGGGCATCCGCTCGCGCGCGAGGCCCGCCGAGCTGGCGCTCGAGGTGGGCGTCGGGGTGGTCATGGGGTTGGGCATCCTCGCGTTGCGGATCCTGCTCCACTGACCCGGCCCCGCCCGGCTTGAGTCGCGAGACGCTTCGGTTCCGCTCGACGGGCGGCCCCGTTCGCCCCCGCGCGATCGCCAGATGGCGATCGTGACCGCGGAGGAGCTCTAGCGCCGTTTGGCCGTCCGCCGCTCGGCGAAATACGTGAGCACAACGCCGACGAGCAGCGAGATCACGATGACGATGATCAGGGGGGCCCGGCCGGATCCGAAGATCCAGTGAACCTTCACTTCGTCGAAGTTGAAGACGGCGAACAGGGTGATCAGGACGGCGAGGACGACGAGCGCTCCGGTGCGCGCCTGCTCACGCCGGCTGCGGCGATCGGCCTGCGGCGCGTGTTGCTCCTCGGATAGCTGTCCTGGAGGTACGGACATCGAGCGTCTCCGTTGATCGTATCGTCCAGGAGGAGCGGCTGATGCGGCGAATACCATGGAGCGATGAGACGAGACCTCAAGGCGGCGAGGGTGGTGGCGGTGGGCCTGCTGGGAGTTGGGCTCCTCGGCGGCTGCGGTTCCTCGACGAAGACGGTCACCGTGCTGAGCACGCCCGCCCCTTCCCGGACGGCCACTACGCCCACGCAGCCGACGACGAGCACCTCCGCACCCGCGCCCACGACGACGCCATCGCAGACGAGCACGAACGGCGCTGCGTCAGCGCCGACGAGCACACGCGCGGCGCCCGAGCCGGCGTTCACACAGCAGGAACCCAAGGCGGAAGGGGTGAGCGGCGCAGCGGCGGTCGTGCGCGCGAAGGGGTTCACGCCGAACAAGACTTCCGACTACCACTCCAATCAGGCCTTACGTGTGCTGATCGGGACGCGCACAGGCTCCGGCGACGGCTACGGCCAGCTCGCGTTCTTCTTCGTGAACGGCAGGTATATCGGCACGGACTCAAGCCAGCCGAGCGCGACGCTGCGGGTGGTCGGTCAGAGCGACACCGAAGTCACGCTCGCCTATCCGCTGTACCGCAAGAACGATCCGCTTTGCTGTCCCGGCGGCGGCCAGGCGACGGTGCGATTCCAGCTCAACAACGGCAAATTGACGGCGTTGAACGCGATCCCGTCGGCCAGCTCGAACGCCACCCTGAGCCGCCAGTAGGGGAGCCTCGGCCTTCGGTCACAGCCATTCGGGGCGGTGACCCGATTTCCGGTCGTCCTTGTCTCGTTCGATCCGAGCCCCGACCGGGTAGGGACGGGAGGGGTCCTCTGGGCCTCCACACCCACCATGCGAGAAAGGGGCTTGCACTCATGAGCGCAACGATCGAAGGCCGCGGCGAGGAGCTGTTGAAGGCGAGGAACTTCTGCGGCGTATCCACCGTACGCCCGGACGGCTCAATCCACGCGGCGCCCGTTTGGATCGACGTTCAGGACGGATTGCCCACACTCAACACGGCCGAGGGACGCGCGTGGCCCCGCAACCTCGAACGCGACCCGCGGGTTACGCTGACTGTGCAGAACATGAAGAACCCGTACGAGTACGTGGAGATCCGCGGGCGGGTGGCCGAGCGAACGCACGAGGGCGCCGACGAGCACATCGATGCGCTGGCGAAGAAGTACCTGGACAAAGACAGCTATCCGTTTCGCCAGCCGGGCGAACAGCGCGTGATCATCCGCATCGAGCCCGAGCACGTGCACGTCAACAGCGGCTGAAGGCCGGCTTTTAGCGACGAGGGGCGCCGGCTCACTGGAGCCCGGTCGAGCCGACGCGGCGCCTAGGGGCGCCGCAAGAGCCGCCGCCACAGCGACGGGGTGCGCGGCTGGGCTCGCAGCCACTCGTCGCGCAACACGAGCTGCCCACGCGACCGCGCGGCGAGGACACAGTCGGTGTGCGCATGGCGGCGGCGGCGGGTGTCGCCTTCGGGCGCGATCAGCATATGCTCGCTAAGAGCGGGTAGATGATGACCACACAAGGGACAGCGATAGGTCGCCGGCTTGCGGTTCGCCGCACGTCGGACGGTCCACCATGGCGACGGCGGAAGGCGGGGCATCGTTCAATTGTCGCGCCGCTGGCGGCGAGCATCGCGGCGACGGTTGCGGCGACGGTGGCGATCCGGGTTGGCGTTTCGCTCGCGCGGGCCGAGCTTGATCGCCGCGCGGCCAGCGCGCAGCGCGAGCGCGAGCGCCAGTTCGGGCTGTTGGGAGGCGAGCGGCTGGGGGACGGACTCAGGCGGATGGCGCTCGGCCAGCTGGACCTGGCGATCGAGCTGCTCGCGGATGACAGCGCGGTGGCGGAGGAGAAGGCGATACACGAGATCCGCAAGGCGCTCAAGCGCCTGCGCGCGCTGATCCGGCTGCTGGAGGACGAGCTCGGTGAGCAGGCGTACGCGCGCGAGAGCGCCGCTCTGCGCGAGGCGGGCCGGCGGGTGGCGGGAGCGCGGGACGCGGAGGTGATCTTGCGCACGCTCGATGAGCTGATCACGCGCCACCCCGGCAAGCTCGCGCATCGAAGGGGCGTCGCGCGGCTGCGCGCTCGACTCGCCGCTGAGCGTGGCAGGGCCGCCAAGGGGGCGCTTGGAGATCGCCAGACCCGGGCTCAGGTGCTCGACGATCTGCGCGCCGCGCGCGGCAGGGTGGCTCGCTGGAGGCTCTCCGATGCCGACGGCATCCAAGCGGTCGAGCCCGCCCTGAAGCGCCTCTACCGCGAGGGTCGTCGTCGCCACGGGCGCGCGCTGCGCGGCAAGGGTTCGCGCGCGCGAGCGATGCACGAATGGCGTAAACGCGTCAAGGACCTGCGCTACGCCGCGGAAATGCTCGACCGGGCCGACCCCAATGACCGCGCCCGGAGGCGTCGTGGCAAGGATGGGCGCCGGCGCAAGCGGGACCTCGCGCGCGGCCAGGCCGGGTACCTGGACCGGATCGCCCGCCGCGCCGACGCGTTGGGGGAACTGCTGGGCGATGAACACGATCTGGTTCTGCTCGCCGCGCGGGTGCAGGCGGAGCGAGCCGGCGGGCGCAGGAAGGAGCGCATCGGTCGCGGCACGCGACGGGTGCTACTCAAGCTGATCGCCCAGCGGCGCAAGCGGCTGCGCAAACAGGCGCTGCGGGATGGCAAGCGTCTGTACCGGCGGACGCCGGCGGAGTTCGTGCGCCGCGCACGGTCGTCCCACGCGCGCGCCGCGAGCGCGGGTCTCAGCCGAGGCTGACGATCGTCAGCCGGCGCTCGCCCCTGGGCAAGGCGACCGAGACGCTGTCGCCCGGGGTGCGCCCGAGCAGTGCCAGCGCGACCGGAGATTCGGCCGACAGCCGGCCCTCGGCAGGAGCGGCTTCGTGCGAGCTGACGATGCGCCAGCTGTGCTCCATGCCATCCTGGTCGCGCACGAGGATCGAGGAGCCGAAGCCGACCTTTCCGCCGGCGGTGGGCGTCTCCTGGACGATGACCGCGGCGGCGATCTTCTCACGCAGCCGCGCGATCTTGGTCTCGAGATGAGCCTGTTCGTTCTTGGCGTCGTGGTACTCGCTGTTCTCCTTCAGGTCGCCCCACTCGCGCGCGGTCTTGATCCGCTCGGCGATCTCGGTGCGTCCCCGCCCCTCCAGCTCGGCGAGCTCGGAGTTGAGCGTGGTGAGTCCCTCGGCAGTGATCATGTTCGTCGCGTCGGGCACTACGAAGCAGCTTACTGGCTGTCGACCGCGCCCTTAGAAGTAGGTGCTGGGACGGGAGGACAGCAGCGCGTAGATCTGCACGATCGCCGCTTGTACGAGCAGCTGCGCAGAGGCGGGAGAGCCGGAGACGAACAGGTCGTCGCTCAGGCGCAGGTTCTGCCACGCGTAGTCGACGTAGCCCTGCGCGAGCTTGGGCCCGGGCGGGTCGTGGGTGACCGAATCCATGTAGAGCAGGTTGCGGAAGTAGACCGACGGGAAGAACGGGATCTCCGAACCAAGGCGTTGTGGGGTGAAGTACGCGAGCGCCGCGCGCGCCGTCTGGCGAGCCTGAAAGAGAAAGGCGGCGTTGCCGGTCGCCTGGTAGAGCAGGGTGCCTGCGCCGATCATCGTTCCCTGGTTGTAGCTCCACACCATCGGTTCGATGGCTCCGGCCGTAGTGATGTGGTCGGCGTACAGGCCGCTGGACTGCAGCAGGCAGTGGCGCACCCATTCGTAGGCCATCGCGCCGAACTGGAGGTACCCGGCGTTGCCGGTGACGAAGTAGAGCTGAACGGCGAGCTCCGCCGCCGGGGCGTTGGTGACGGTGTTTCGATCGGTGTTTTCGGCGACGTTGGAGAACGGGATGCCCCCCGGGCAGACGAGCGCCGGGTCGGTCGACCAGCCAGCCATCTCGAAAGCCATGATCTGCTCGGCGGACGCCAGCGCCGACGCATTGCGCGTCAGCTTGTAAGCACGGACGAGCTCGATCCCCACCCAGTCGTTGTCGTCGTAGTACTTGGCCCCGCCCGGTCCGGTCGGCGGCGCGGTGGTCCCGTCAAACGCCGGGAGGGTGCTCGTGAAGGTCCCTTCCGAGGCGCCCGAGTTCGTCAGGTCGAGGTACGCATGCAGGCCGACGAGCCGGGCCTGGATTTCACGCAGCAGCGGCCCCTTCATGCCCGGGATGTTGGCCATGCTGACGGTCGCGGCGAGAGCCTGCGAGAAGGGCCACAGGAAGGAGAACGGTTCTCCGCTGTACAGCCCCGAGCCCTGCAGGTAATAGAACTTCTGCATCGCCGCGAATCCGCGCTGGGCGCGCAGAGCGTTCCCCTGCAGCGGGGGCTTGCGGGGCTTGGCGCGCGAGCGTGTCCGGCGGGAGGACCGCGCCGGCCGGGCGCGAACGACGGGGCGCACGGGCTTCAGCGGACGCGATACGGCGTTCGGATAGGGGGAAGCCGCAAGGGCGCGCGGCGCGGGCAGGACCGCGATCAGGAGTGCCGCGAGCAGCACGACGGCACCGGGACCGGCGTTTCTGCTGCGTCTATGAGCGGCGGGCGGTGTCATCGAGTCTCTCAGCGAGCAGAACAGTCGTCCACGCGATTCGATTTGGTATACGCATGCACGTGTCAACGAGATCGATCGCTCCCCGCCGGCCGGGCAGGGCTTGAGTCATCGTCCCATAGGCCCGGCGCACGACGCGCCGGCCGAGCCGCGGTTCGACTACACGACAGTAGGACATGTCACGGCCGATTTGATGGCCGACGGATCTTCGCGCGTGGGCGGGAGCGCCTTCTACAGCGCGCTGCAGGCCGCGCGGCTCGGTCAGCGCGCGCTGATAGTCACGCAGGGTGTGGCAGCCGAGATCGAGCGGCTGCTCGAGCCCTACCGCACGGAGATCGCGCTGGAGGTCCTCCCGGCCAAGCAGACCACGAGGTTGCAGAGCACCGGCGAAGGCGCCACACGCAGGCAGCGCGTGCTCGCGTGGGCCGGCGCGATCGGAGAGGACGTCTCCGTCGACTGCTCGATCCTCCACCTTGCGCCGGTCGCGCGCGAGACGCCCGCTCGGTGGAGGGGGCGCGCCGATTTCATCGGGCTTACGCCTCAGGGCCTGATCCGAGACTGGTCAGGACCCGGCGCTGAGATCGGCCCGACGCCGCTCGATGCCTCGCTGGTGCCTGAGCATTGCGAGGCGATCGTCTTCAACGAGGCCGAGCGCGAGTGCTGCGCAGGGCTGATCGACGGCGGTGGAGCCTCGGACTCGACACCGGCCGGATCTTGCCGGGCCGGCGAGAAGGGTCCCACGGGCGCCCGGCCGGGCGCGGTCGTGGCGATCACGGATGCGGCGGCCGCCACCGCTCTTCGTCTGCCCGACGGCAGCACGACCCGAGTGGAGGTGCCGGCAATCGAGGAGTTCGTCGACGATGTCGGCGCCGGGGATGTGTTTGCGGCGGCGTTCTTCATCGCGCTGCGAGGCGGACAGCCTCCGCGGGCAGCGGCAGCCTTCGCCAACGCCGCGGCGGCTGTGAGGATCGCCGGCTTCGGAGCGAACGCAATCGGCGACAGGGCGGCGATCGAGGCACGCCTGCGCGCCGTCGCCTGAGGACGTCCCCCGGTCAGGAGGCGGCGTCGAGGCCAGTGTCGATCATGCGCTGGAGCTTCGTCTGATCGAGCTCCTCGCCGCGACCGCAGGCGCGCGCGGCAAGCATCAGGCTGCCGCCGACCGGGGCCATCTCGACGACGGATACGCGCGCGGCGGGCGCGGATCGGTGGATCGCTGCGGCGAGCGGCTCCACGAATATGGCACCGGCCTTGAAGACGCTGCCGATCAGGCCGACTGGGAACGGTCGATCGACGGCTCCCTCCGCGGCGAGGCCGGTGCGGCGGACCACGACGGCGACCTGCGCCGCGAGCTCTTGGGCGCCGAGCTCATACAGCTCGCGGGCGACGACGTCGCCGCCCTCGGCAACCCGGGCGGTCTCGGTCGCAAACGCAGCGATCTCGCTCTTGGTGAGCGGCTTGGAATAGACCCGCGCGGCGAGCGCCTCGACGGTCGATGCGTCGAAGAACTTCAGGACTGCGTCACTGAGGGCGGTCTGCGGACCGGAGGAATCTCGGTCGCGCAGGGCCGCCTTGATCGAGTGGATGCCGAACCAGTAGCCGCCGCCCTCATCGCCCAGGAGGTGACCCCAGCCGCCGGCGCGCCACGGCTGCCCCTCTGGACCGACGCCGAAGACATTCGATCCGGTGCCCGAGATCGCCCCGATGCCGGGCTGCGCGCCGGTCGCGGCGGCCCAGGCTGCGACCACGTCGTTGACAACAACCCAGTTGTCGGTGCGCGCGGCGCGGACGTGCCGGGCAATCGCATCGGTGTCGGTGCCGGCGACCGCAAGGACGGCTCTGGCGAGCGCGTTCTGGTCGATTCCGGCACGCTCGATCGCCTGATCGGCGACCTCGAGCAGCGCCTGAACGGCGGCCTTGGCGCCGACGGCGTCCTCGTTGCTCGGCCCCCCGTGCGCGAAATGAAGCGCGCCCGAGTCCAGATCGAGGACGGCCGCGAGCGTCTTGGTCGCGCCACCGTCGATCCCCATGATGAATCGCGCGTCCGCGGTCGGCTCCGGTCGCACAATCGCGGGCGGCAGCTGCACCAGGGGGTCTCGCTTCATGGCCTGATCCTCCCAGGATTCAGACGGTCTAGGATCGACGCGATGTCGCCGAGCGCGATCTTTCCGCGAGCGCCGATCGGGGCGGGAATGTATGAGTCGTTCTTCCTTCGCGCCGTCGCGCCGGATCAGCCGGTGGGGATTTGGATACGCAACACGGTGCACAAGCCTCCCGGGCACAACCCGCGCGGATCGGTGTGGTGCACGGTCTTCGATCGGGGGCGTGGATCGCCGTTCATGCACAAGCTGACCACCGAGCAGCTGCAGGCGCCCCCGTCGGCTTGGATCGAGATCGGCGAGGCCGGTGCGCAGACCGGAGAATTCGACGCGACCAGTGAAGGCGCGAGGATGACCGCGGCGCGCGCGGACGGATCCTGCGGCGCCGCTCGCTGGTCGCTGCGTGTGACGGCGCCCGAGCCGGAATTGCGCCACCTTCCCCGGGAGTGGATGTATCGCGCGCCGCTGCCACGCACGAAGCTCACAAGCCCGGCACCGGCGGCGAGCTTCGACGGCGTCCTGGAGCTGGATGGACGGGCGCCGATCGCGCTGCGCGGCTGGCGCGGCATGATCGGCCACAATTGGGGCGCGGAGCACGCCGAGCGCTGGATCTGGCTCCACGGCGTCGACTTCCGGGAGGCACCGCAGGCATGGCTGGACGTGGCGATCGGCCGCGTTAGCATCGCCGGGCGAATGACGCCTTGGATCGCGAACGGGGCGCTCAGGCTGGACGGCCGGCGCTACCGCATCGGCGGGCTGGGCGGGCGCGGGTTGCGCGTCGCCGAGACGGTCGAGGGGTGCTCGTTGCGCCTCAGGGGAGAACATGGCTTGACGATCGACGCGCGTGTTGACGTGCCGCCGGGAACCGCGGCGGGCTGGCGCTACGCCGACCCAGACGGGTCCGCGCACGACGTCGTCAACTGCTCGATCGCCAGCGTGGCCCTGACGGTCGAACTGCCCGGAGCGCAGGCTCCGGTGTCGCTCCACAGCGCCCACGGCGGCGCTTACGAGCTGGGGATGCGGGAGCGTGAGCACGGCATCCCGATCGCCCCGTTCACCGACGGCTGACGGACACACACGGCGCGGTGCACAAAATAAAGGCGGGAAGCGGCGCCCCGAGGGCGATTCCGCTTCCCGCCTCAAATGCGGTACTACAGAACTAGGCTATGAAGGAGGGCTATTCCCAGCTCAGGTCGCCGTTGTAGATCGACTCTTCGAGCTTGCCGTTGTAAGTGCCCAAGCCACCGCCGCCTTCTTGTTTTGCTTCGAATTCTTCGGCGTTGCATTGCTGTCCTTCACCGCTGTAGATGAACTTGACGTTCCTCCACGCGTTTTCAATCAGGAGCCGTTTGTGAGCTCCGACCGGGAAGGTTTTGTACACGGCTGCCGAGAATTCTTCATTTGGTTTCATTACCGCCCGAGCAGGAACCGTCTGTTCGGGGATAGTGACGGTGCAGATCTTCTGGCCGATTTTTATCGCCGCAGAGACTTCCTTCAGCCCGATGCTTCTCCATTCAACTTCTTCCCCCGATTCGTTGCCTTCAGCTTCGAGGTATCCATTGGCGTGGTATGTGACCGTGATACCGCTTTTACTGAATGTGGCCGATGCGTGCAGCCGGTTTTCCTGCGGGTACCAGCCACACTTGGTGTATTTGGTTGTGGTCGTGAACGTTTCGGATTCGAGTGAGGTGATTTCACCTTTGCCACTCGCCCCGTAGCAACGGATCTTGAAGTTTCCGAATTTGAAGTTCTGCATCCGTGCGGGTTCGTATTCCGGCTGTTCGCCGGGTGGGGTTTTGATTTGTTCGAAGCCTTTGCCCGTGGATTTGCCCAAGTGGCTGGCCACGAACTGATGCGCCATCGCAGGCGCGGCCGCGACTGCCAGCGCGCATGCCGCGACGGCAAGCGCCACCGTCATCTTAAGGTGTCTCATCCTCCTGAGTCCTCCTCCAATTCGCCTTGTGCATTGGTTCTGCGCCGACTCTCCCCTTCCGCCCTTCGAGTACCTGCTGTCGCCCCCCCGCCGACCATCGGAGAACGTGGGGCGGAATCCTAGCACGGATCGGCACGGGCGGTCGCGGCAAGCGGCCACCCGGAGCGAGGCCGGCCTACGTGGTCCGGCGCCGCCCGCTGGGCGCTTCGGCGCCTTTGCCTAGGCCTGGGCGCGACCGGCCGAGAAGGCGAGCTACGTCTGCTCATAGCCGAGCAGAGCGAAGCTCTCGAGCGCGTGGTCGACGCGCGTCTCGGCGTCGTAGACCCGCGCTCGCGCGGTGGTCATGCCGGATACGCTCGCAGCGCCTGCCGCGGCGGCGAGGGCCCTGTAGGCATCGCGCGCGCGCAGGATCGACGATGACAGCACGACTTGCGCCTGGGCCGTAGCCGCGGAGGATTCCAGCGCCCCTAGCGAGGTCGCCGCGACGCCGAACGCCGCTGCCAGACGAGTTGCGAGCCTCTGCAGGGTGGGAGACGTCACCTGGGCGCTCATTTGGCGCCTCAGGGCGACACGCTGGCCGTCCAGGAGGGCGATCGACGCGCTGAGCTGGTGGGCGTAGGCCGGTTCGGGCGTCAGGTCATAGCTCTGCGACTGGCCGACCAATGTGACCGTGGCGACGATCTGCTGGCACGTCTGCATCTGCGCGGCGAGCGCCGTCGAGGCGTAGCAGGCCAGGACATTCGAGTCCGCGCTCCCGGGGTTCGGGATCGCATAGACCGTCAGGCTGCGGTCAAACCCGCGAATGCTCAGCCCCGAGTAGCGATACGCGCGGACTTCCAGCAGACTCACCACGGCCGTCTGCGGGAGCTGGCGCATGTTCGCCACAAATGGCGCCGGCAGCGGGCTCGGCTCTCCCGCCGGCAGCTGTCCGGTGACGAGGCCCGCCTGGGAGGCGTCACCGTGGGGCGCCAGCACGCTCGCGTGGGCGATCGCGAGGCCTGGGATTTGCGGCGCGGCAGATGCGGCCTGCCAGCTCGAGGGATAGTCGAGCTGCAGCCCCGCAATCGACGCCGTGAGCAGCTTTTCCTTCACCGCCGCGGCCGAGCGGTTGTGCCCGGCCATGTACCCGATGATCGCCACCGCGAGAAAGACCGATGCGACAAGCGCCGGCAGGCGGCGATCGGAGGTGGCATGCATGGCGTCAGCCCGAGCTTTCGAACGTGCCGACGCCACCGCCGCTGTGCGAAGAGCCGCCGCCCGAGCCGGAGGACGGGTGCGACGGCGCAGGCGTGGGCGTGGGCGTGGGCGCGGGCGCGGGCGTGGGCGCGGGCCTTGGCGTTGGCGTTGGTGTCGGCGTGGGGGCGGGAGCGCTTTCTACTGTGGGCGTGACCGCCTGCGAGGGCGCCGGGGTGGTCGGTGCGGACGCCGGTTGACTCCGCGGGCGCGGTGTGGGAGGCGGCGGAGGGGGCGGAGGCGCCGGCACGAAGATGTCGATCGGCGGTGCGCTCACGAGCTGCACGGGGATCGCCGCGCCGGCGGAGGCCACCGGCAGGGCCAATGGGGCTTCGGCGTGCGCGCTTCCCGGCGCGGTCGCGCGTCCGATCGCGAAGAAGCAGGCGAACACCGCCCCCACCGCCACCAGCGCGACCGTCACGGCAACAGACCGTCGTCTGCCTATCGAGGGCGGCGCGCCGCGTGGGCCGCGGGGGCCGCTCCAGCGCCTTTCGATGCCGAACGTGTTCATGACGGGCACGTGATCGGTTGGGGATTCCCGGACCCGAGGCAAGCATCGACGCGCACCGGAAGCAGGTGCCGGCGAATCGCAAACCGGGTGTACTTGCCGATCTGACCGGTCTTCGACACTCGGATCTCCAGAATCACGCCGGCCGGCAGAGAGCGCTCGAACCGCCGAAATGCGATCTGAACGCTGCTGGCTTTGCTCCGTCTCTTACTCGCGCGCGCGAGGACGCTCACGACCTTCGTCGGGCAACCGTGCCCGCGGCATGACACCGTGACTCGCGCGGTCACCGGCGCCTGCACGGTGAGCGCGCTGATGTTGACGCCAGAGGAAGTCTCGTACCCAGCGATCCGCACGATCGGAACGGGCAGCAGCAGCGGCAGCGGATGCGCCGCCACGGGGATCGTCTCGGTCGCGGTGCTCGAGAGCCCGTTTGCGGCCGTCACCTGGAGGCGAACCACGTGATTGCCCGCGGTGGAGAACGACGTCGTCAGCAACGGTTTGCCAGCTGTGAACGGGCCGGTGCTCGCCAGTGCCCAGGCGAAGCCGGTGATCGGGCTTGAGGCGTCGGTAGAGGTCGACACCAGCGAGACGGGTTCGCCGGCCGTCGGCGCGGCGGGGAACCATTTGAAGGACGCCACTGGCGGTGGAGGTGGCGGCGGCGGGTTGAGCGTGAAGGTCACCGGCGCGCTCACGCCGCTGTTACCCGCGACGTCTCGCTGTTCGGCCTGCGCCGTGTAGGTGCCGGGACCAAGACCCCCGAGAGTGGTGGACCAGCTTCCGTTCGAGGAAGCTTCGACGACGAGCGCCTCGAGGGGACTCGCGAGAGTTGTGCCCGCGAACAGCTTGATTGTGACGGTGGGCAGGTCTCGGCTCGCGGTACTCGCGACTCCGCTGACCTGCTGTGCTCCGCTGCTCGTCGAGCTACCGCTGACTGGAGAGCTAATTGCTACCTGCGGCGGCGGAGTGTCGACGGTGAATGTAACCGGCGAGCTGTGGCCGGTTTCTCCGTCGAGGACGTTAGTCTCTTCGGCGACCGCGGTGTACTCGCCGTCCCGGAGGGGCGACACTGGCCCGGTTTTCCACATGCCTTCTTCTGGAAGCGCACTCGGCGTCTGCATCGGAGATCCCGAAGCGCTCGGCCCTGAGTAGAGGTTGACTATGACCTCGTCCCCTAAGGGGTCGTTCGTACTGCCGCGGAAGCTCGGCGTCTGTTCTTCGGTGTTTCCTGCGGCCGGCTGTTCGATTTTCAGGGTGGGGGCGCCGGCGGCCATGGCGACAGCCCCAGGGCTGAGCATGAGCGCGCCAAGCGCGCTCACGATCGCGAGGAAGAGTCCTCTCCCGGCCATCTTGGGCCGACGCCAACAGCCAGCTCGGCCACCGGTTGGTTGGGTGCGCGAGATACTCATGAAGAGGGACAGACGATCGGTTTGCTTGACGCTGGGCCGAGACACGAGTCGGAACGAACGGGAAGCCTGCCGTGACGAATTGTGAAGCGCGTGTACTTACCGATTTGACCCGGTTTGGAGACGCGGATTTCGAGGACCACGCCCGCGCGTAGAGAGCGCTCGAAGCGCCGGAACGCGACCGGCGCCTTGCCAACTTTGCCCGCAGCCGCCACGCGCGTCTGCGACTTCAGCGGACAACCATGACCCTTGCAGGACACGCTGATGCGGGCGCCTCCCGACGCTTGCACGCTGAGCACCTTGAGCCTCACCGCGGAAGCGGAATAGGACGCCACGATCCGTACGATTGGGAAAGGCCGCATGAGGGGAAGCACGGGTCCGGTGACCGGAATGGTCTCCGCGGCGACGCTCGAAAGTCCTATCCCGTCGGTGACGCGTAGCTGCACGAGGTGTTTTCCGGGAGCGGAGAACGACGTGCTCATCACCGGGGGACCCGCACTGAATAAGCCGTTGCCGACGAGGTCCCAGGCGAAGCCCGTGATTGGGCTGACCGTATCGGTCGAGCTCGACAGCAGCGATACGGGTTCGCCCGTATGCGGGGCGCTCGGAACCCACGAGAACGACGCTACGAGCGGGTGGGAGACCGCTGACGCGGCTCCGATGACCGTGAATGTGGCCGACGCGCTGATTCCGACGTTGCCGACGTCGTCAGCCTGCACGGCACGGACGGTGTACGTCGCCGGAGCTAGTCCAGCGACCGTCGCAGACCAGGCTGCTCCCACGGTGCTTACGTTGACGCTCTGCACCAGGGCGCCCGACGTGCCGGCACCCGAGAACAACTGCACAGTGACTTGGGGGACGTCGCCTTCGGCAGTGCCCGCCGATCCGGTCACGAGCTGCGATCCGCTCGCCGTCGAGCTGCCGTTGGCGGGCGACGTCAGCGTCAGCTGCGGCGGCGTCGCATCCACCGTGAACGTCGACGTGCTGCTGAAGCCCGTCACATTGGGGGGAAGTGCCGTCTGTTCAGCCTGCGCGGTGTATGTGCCTGCCGGCAAAGCCGGCACCGGACCAGCGTTCCACGACGTCCCGCTCCGTGCGCCTTCCACGCTCCGCACTAGGATGCCGGACGCCGAGGTTCCGCTGTAAACGTCGACGGTTACCGCGGAGCTGTCTTCTGGCGCGTTGCCTGCGCTGCCACTGAAGGTCGGACTGGGGCCCGAAACGATCGTGGCCCCTCGAGACACGAGTCCGCCTGTGGTTAGCGTGACCGAAGGGGATTTCGTGAAGATCGTGAAGGTCGTCGGTGTGCTCTTGCCGATGTTGCCGACGTTGTCAGTCTGTTCAGCCACCGCCGTGTAGGTGCCGTTGGGGAACCGGGGCCCCCCGGCTTCGGTCCATGTTGCGCCGCTCGGAAGGATCGTGAGCGTCTGCATAGGAGTCCCGGTCGCTGATGCTCCCTGGTAGATCCTTAGCGTCACCGACGGCAGGTCCCCGTTTTCAATCCCAGCCGAGCCGCTGAACACGGGCTTTGAGACCTTGACTTCTTCTTTGCTCGCCGGTTTGGTCAGGGTAACTTTTGGCCCCGTGGTGTCGACCGTGAATGTGACCGCCGGTTCACTCTTGCCGACGTTTTTCGCGACGTCTTCCTGCGTAACCTGCGCGGTGTATGTTCCTCCGCTCAGCGCTGTCGCTGGGCCGGCCGTCCACGTCGTCCCGCTGACCGTACCAGGCACCTTCACGGGCGTGCCAGTGGCCGTCGTGCCTTTGTAGATATTGACCGTTACCGATTTGCTGTCTTCCGCGCCCGTGGCAGCGGTTCCCGTGAAGCTTGGGGTTGCGTTCGTTGCGAGTTCCGCTTTTTCCCGCTGCACGAACGTGGTCGTGCTCAGCGTCACCACGGGTAACGGCGTGTTGATCGCAAAGCTCGCATGGACGGTTGCTTTGGCGCCGCTTTTGGTCGTCCCGGTCGCTTCAGCCGAATAGGTTCCGTTGGCGAGCCCGGGGGCTGTGACCGTGTAAGACCATAGACCTCCGCTCACCTGGGCGCCCGCTTTGATTTCTTTGGCGGTTTCTCCATTTGTCAATTTGCCAGTGATCGTCACCGACACGACTTCGGCGGTCCCCGCGCTTCCTCCCAGCGTTGGCCTCGGTTCAGCTTTTGGCGAGGGCACGGAGATCGTGACCACCGGCGGCGCCGCTTCAACCGTGAACACGGCTTTTGCTTCCCCCATTTCGCCGAATTCGTTGCCTTGAGTCGCTACCACTTCGTATTGGCCGTCGGAGAGCGTTGGAGGCTTGTATTCCCATTCGCCGCTGAGCTGTTCGACCGGTGCGGACGTCGATCCAACTACGCTGCCACCTCGGTGAGAGACCACGACCGAGACGGCGGGATTGTCGCCTTCGGAGACCCGCCCGGCGCTGCCTTCGATGGTCGGCGTTTCGGGGACCGTGGAGGGAACGCGAATCGTGACGCTCGGGGCCGCGAGCGCGCTGGAGACCGGGCCGAACGCCGTAAGGACGAGCAACAGCAAAAGCACCCGCACGAGGCCTTTGCCTACCCGTCTCATATAGCCCTTCGCACGGCCAGGCCGCGATCGCTGCTCCATAGGTGCCACCCCGGCCCTCCAGCCGCGTCAGGTTCCGCCGGACCTCATGATACAGGCCGCAGGGCCTTGAATCCAGCGGATTACATGACCCGTTTTCCCGCATCCAGCGGGGCATTCCGGCCCGCAGCGCATCAGGCTCGCCAGCGAGGATTCGAAGCCTCTGACACGCGAGAACGCCGCGGCACTTGGGAAGGCGGGCGGCTGGCTGGCTACTAACGTCTGTCCAGTGATCGCCGGTTTGGTCGCCGGACGCCCCACAATGACCGGATGGTCGCTCGCCACGCCCGTCGCCTCACCACCTGCTTGAGCGCTGGGCTTCTGATGAGCCTCATGCTCTCCGCCGCTCCCGCTCGCGCTGAAAGCAGCGCGACCTCCTGTCGGGCGAGCGCCGCGCGGGCATCCGGTCCGCAACAGGCCAGCGCGGAGCCGGTGGTCGCCAATCCGTCGGCAACTCCCTGTACGACGCAAAGTCAGCAGGTCATCGGCACGCAGTCGGCGGGCGGCATGACCGTAACCGATCCGAAGGCGGCGACCGAAAATGGCGCCGGACTGCTGTCCGCCAGCGCAAGCGACGACTCAGCGCAGTTCGCGGGCGCGACGACGATCAGTGTCGGACATGTGAGTGCCAGCCAGCAGCAGAGCTGCGCCAGCGGGACGAATATCGCCTCGGGCTCCTCCAGCGTGGACGGTCTCACCGTCGCCGGCACGCCGGTCAGCGTCGTCGCAGGCCAGTCGATCGATAAAACGATCGCGGGAGTGCGCATTCGCACCAATCAGCTCAGCGGAAGCACGCGCCAGGCGCTCGTACTCGATCTCGGCACCACCCAGTACGTCCTTGGCGAGGCCAGCGCGAGCGGAGACGCCTGCGCGTCGCTGGCAACCGGCCGTCCCAGCGGGGGTGGCGGCAGCCCGGGCGGCGGTACTCCGGGCGGCGCCGGCCTGCCGGGGGCGACCGACAGCGGCCTGGGAGTCGCCAGCGGCGTCCTTGGTGGCACTCTTGCGAGTCGTTTGCTCGCCAGTCGGCTCGCGTTGCAGTGCACGGGGCGCAGGCTCACTCTTATCGACGTGCTCATACGCGGCAATCACGTCGCCCTGCTGGGAGCTGCCGATGCCAGCCTGATCGGGCGCAAGGTGACCATCACGTTCCTGGCCAACCACAAACGCGTGGCCACCGCGGTGGTCGGCTCCGACGGTTTCTTCGGCACAACCGCACCGCTGCCTTCGCGCCGGGTGCGCTTCACCAACCGGGCCAGCTACCAGGCGAGCATCGGAACTCAGCGCTCGGGGTACCTCAAGCTGACGCGGCGCATGCTGGTGGACTCGATCGCGAGCCGGGCGGGCAAAGTCACAATCCACGGTCGGGTGCTCAAACCGCTGACCCGGCCGATCGCGACGATCCTCGTTCAGCGGCGCGTCTCGTGCTCATCGTCGGTTACGGTCAAGCGGATCAAGCCGCGCCGAAACGGCACCTTCACGGTGACTCTCGCGGCGCCACCCGCGACCCAGGCGGCGGTGTACCGTGCCGTGACTCGCGTGGGTCAGTCGGTCAGGAGCCGCAGGACATACCCGACGTCCACGCTGCCCCGCGTGGTCGTAATCCCGTAGCCGCCCGCATATTTGCGGAGCGTATCGGCACGCTAACCGGCAGCATCAAGACCGAGCGCGAACGCGATTGCCCTGAGCGCGGGCTCGTGCTCGACGTGCGACACCGAGACGGTCAGCCGCCGGCGCGTCGGCTCCCAATCGAGCGCGAAGAACGGGCAGCACTCCCGCTCAACGGCGACGGCCTCCTCGATCAGCTCGATGTTTGCGGGCTCGGCAAAATCCACCACGAGGCGTCGTCGGGTTCGCCCGATCAGTCGCGCGCCCTGTCCCGCACGCCGGTAACGCTCAACCTGTAGGCGCAAGCCACCCTCGTCGAGAGCACAGCTTGGCGCCATTGGCAGCGCGTCCATACCGGCAGCATACGAGGGTTGGCGAGCGATCTGGCGTTGCTCGCACTGGACGCGTCTGTATCACGGTTCGGACGGGTTTTCAGAATGTGGTGCTTCTTCGCCTCCCTTTTCCGTTTCTCGTTGTTCCTTCTGTTCGGCTTCATGGATTTCCCGGATGCGAGCTGGTCCAGCGGCCCGTTCGGCCTTGTGTAGCGCTTCACGTTCGGCCTTGCGTTCGGCTGCGCTGGGTGTTTTCGTCTTGCTCGCCCCGGTGAGTGTCGTGCTGGGTGTCGTGGTGCTCGTGCCCGGCGTCCGGCCGCCCGATCCTCGGGTCGTCGGACCGGTTGCGCTCGGATGTGTCGTGGTCCCGCTGCAGCTCGGCACTTCCGAGCAACCAGTGGCTGCGGCTGTCGTGTCGAAGCAGCCGTAGATGGTGAAGAGCGGGTTAACCACGCCGTGTCCGTGTGCGTCAGACATCTGCTGTTGCCCAACGAACGAAGGCGGCGCCTGCGCCTTGTAGCAGCCGTTGGATTTCACGCTTACGTCGTAGGTCACGGGAGTTAGGGTGAACGGAAGGGCACCTACCGGTGGCGTGATCACGGTCATCGTGCAGCTCCAATCGTCACCGGGTCCCTGGCTCTTGGCACCGCGACGGGTGCACTTCGTGCGGAAATTGACTTTGGCCCGGACGGCGACGAACCGACCCAGCTCTTGCTGCTGGAGCAGGGTGAGAGCGTTGAAGGCAGGCGCGATCGAAGCCTCCAAACGACCTTTCGTCACGGCTACCGGCCCCCAGTTGGTGGCGGCCGCGAGCACGACTACCAACGCGGCTGAGCCGAGGACGGCGCGAACCGGGAGTACCCATCCGGGACGGCGGCTGACGGGAGTGCCGGCAAAGTCCCGGCGGGAGAGGATCAGCCACGAGGCCCCGAGGCACGCTGATATCCAGAGGATGCAAACGCCGCAAGCGATGATCAGCGGGGCGTAGAACTTGTGCGCGGTAAGGAGCCCGTGCCAACCGTCGAAGGCCGAGGCGACCAACAGCATGTGTACCCACGCGCCGCTGCCGATGAGTGCCAGCAATTGCATCACCAGAGCGAGGAGCACCGGTCCTAGCACGCCCATGATCCCGTTGCGCGTCGCGACACTGAACAGCACCGCCAGGCTGGTGAACGCGAGCATCGGCAGCATGCTGAGCAACCAGCTCGCTAGCACCAAGAGCAGGCATTCGCCGGAGGGGATTACCGTCCCACCGAGGCCGACCATCGGCTGATCGCCCGTGAACAGAAGGCCAGCGGCGAGGCTCGCGAGCGCGGCCACGGCAACCAGCGCCAGCGAGAAGATCGCTACGGCCAGCACCTTGCCCGCAAAGATGTCCTTCCGGGTGCGAGATCGGGTGAGGACCGTCTTCCATGTGCCGTAGCGATCCTCGGAGGAGAACAGGTCGCCGGCGAGCACGCCCGCCAGCACGGGGAATCCCAAATATCCGGCGAACCCGAGAACGACGAGCGAGACGGCGTAGCCGGAGCTATGCACCCACACGCCCAACAGGGTGTCCGCCGGGACTCCGCTCTGCTGGCTCAGGATCGCGCCAAACGCGAATGGGCCAAGCACGCATACGAGAGCCAGTACCCGGGTCGAGGACTGCGCGAGGAGCTTGCGCCGCTCGGCTCGGTAGACGCTTAGCACTCCGCCGCCCGACAGCCCCCGACTCGACCGCGCGGTGCCGACCACGCCGGCATCACCCCTCGGCGGTTGCGTCGGCGTCTGATTCTGGACCTTTCGGATCCTGCGGCGGTTGGCCGGTGAGCGCGAAGAACATCGACTCAAGCGGGCTCACCGGCAGCTCCAGACGGCGGACAGCCACGTTCGATTGTCCGAGCGCAAGCACGAAGGGGTCGAGCTCCCCGTCCTCCACGTTGACCGTGAGGCCACCGTGCGGTGACGGCGCGGCCTGAACGCCGCGTCGGCCTCTGGCGATGGCAAGAGCGCGAGGATCGTCGCTCGTGGTCATCTGGTAGGCCGACGGCGGGGCCTCGGCCCGCATGTCGCCAGCCGTGCCCTCCCACACCATGCGACCGCGGCTCAGGACATTGAATCTGTCACAGACTCCCTCGATCTCACCGATCTGATGGCTGCTCAGCAGCACCGCCACTCCATCCGCTGACAACGCACGGACGAGCCGGGCGACGAAGCGGACACCTGCCGGGTCGAGGCCGGCCGTTGGCTCATCCAACAGCAGGAGTCTGGGCGCGCGGATCAGCGCAGCGGCGATGCCCAGGCGCTGGCGCATTCCGGTCGAGTAGCCGCCCACCCGATCGCCGCCGCGACCGGCCAGCTCGACTTGGTCAAGGACATCGTCAATGCGTGAGCGCGACCCGCCGCCGTCCAGCTCGGCGAGAATTTCCAGATTGGCGCGTCCGGAGAGGTAGGGGTAGAAGCTCGGGTCCTCAACGAACCCCGAGACGCCGTCCAAGACAAGCGTGTCCAACTCACCACGCGTACGGCCGAACAGCTCGATCGTCCCCTCATCCGGCTGCACGAGACCAAGCAGCATCCGCAACAGGGTCGTCTTGCCAGCGCCATTGGGTCCGAGCAAGCCCCTCACTTCGCCCTCGCCCACGACCAGATCGACTCCGTCGACCGCGCAGGTGGTCTCAAATCGCTTGGTCAGGCCGCTCGCGGTCACAGTAGCCATGGCGGGCGGAACTATACGAAGGCCCTAGTGTCCAGGCTCCACCGGAAATTGCGGTCGTTCATCAGGAGAGTCGGTTCTGATGCGGGACCAAACTCAAACCGCACATTGCCCAGAAAGTGATGACTAGAAGTCAGTGAACGCGCCCGAGAGGATTCGAACCTCTGACCTTCGGTTCCGTAGACCGACGCTCTATCCAGCTGAGCTACGGGCGCAGAGGGACCCAGTCTAGTCGGCGCGCGCACCCGCGGCCCGGCCCTGGGAGGACGGGACCCGTACCGAGGCTCGCCCGCCTGCATCGGCACGATCGCGCATGGGGAGCCAGGTTTTCGGGTATTTAGGCAGCGACCACCTCGGCTCGCCGGGACAGGGTCGCGCATCGTGGGGATGTAGAACTACGAGGAAGAGGAGCTCTGCAATGCGTCATCGCATAATTGCCGCAACCGCAATGGCGCTCGCCGCATCGGCCATCGCCGCGACATCGTCTCAGGCAGCGCTGCCGGTGCTTTACAACGGGATCGTCGGCTACGCCCACGCCAGCTCGACGGCCAGCCCACCGGGAGCCAACAACTGGTCGTGCAAGCCCTCGGCGGCTCACCCACGACCGGTGGTGCTCGTCCACGGCACGTTCGAGGACATGTCCGACAACTGGCAGGCTCTCTCGCCGCTGCTTCACAACAACGGCTACTGCGTGTTCGCTCTCAACTACGGCTCGTATGCATTCAGCGGACTGCTCGGAATCTACGGCACGGGCAACATCGCCCAGTCGGCCCAACAGCTCTCGAGCTTCGTCAATCGGGTGCTGGCCGCCACGCGGCACAAGCCAGGTCGACCTCGTCGGCCACTCGCAGGGCGGCATGATGCCCCGCTACTACCTGAAGTTCCTTGGCGGCGCCACCAAGGTCCACACGCTCGTCGGGCTGGCTCCATCGAACCACGGCACCACCCTCGACGGCCTGTTCACGCTGGCCGGCTTCTTCCCCGGCGCCAATGCATTCCTTGGCGTCCTCTGCCCCGCCTGCGAAGAGCAGTCGGCGGGATCCGCGTTCCTGACGAACCTGAACGCCGGCGGCGACACCGTGCCGGGGTCAGCTACACGGTGATCGAGTCGGCCAACGACGAGGTCGTCACTCCCTACACGTCGGCGTTCCTGTCCGGTTCCGGGGTCACGAACATCCTGCTCCAGAGCCAATGCTCTCTGGACCAGGGCGAGCACCTGTCGATGCCCTACGACCACATCGCCGACGGCGACGTGCTGAACGCGCTCGACCCGGCTCACGCCGTCGCGCCGGCCTGCACGCCGGTGCTGCCGGTCGTCGGCGGCTGACGCCGCTCTATGCAGGCTTCATCGCGCCGGCGTGCACCGGCGCGATGGGACCGCTCGCAGCTGTATCGAGCGACGAACGGTCACGTTCATCGACGACGCCGTACGTTCGTCGAGACCGCCTTGCACTCGTCCACCCGACCTGCGATGCTCCCTCGCCACCAACGGGACTGGAGCCGCTTGGAAGGGCGGGACGGGACCGGAAACGGAGAGCACTCTGATGGGCTCCACTCAGCCGCGCCTTGGCGGTCATCCGCAAGGCGGGCTCACAGACTTCGAAGCAGCGACCTCGCCGACGCCTGCAAGGACACGACCCGAGCGTCCATTCTGGCGCGAGGACCTCGCTCCCTATGCCGAACCGCATCTCGGACGAAGCCTCGGCGGCATCGCGACGTCGGTCGTCCCCTACCTCGCGCTCTCGACGGCGATGTACCTGTCCTTGAAAATCTCCTACCTGCTCGTGCTCGCGATCGCGGTCCCAGCTGCCGGCTTCCTGGTGCGGACGTTCATCCTGTTCCACGACTGCTCGCACGGCTCCTACTTGCGCTCCAAGCGTGCAAACCACTGGCTCGGCGTCGCCCTCGGGTTGCTCGTCTACTCTCCCTTCCTGCGCTGGCGCCACGACCACGCGATTCACCACGCCACCTCCGGAGATCTCGATCGACGCGGAGGTGGAGACGTCCGGACGCTGACGGTGGCCGAGTACCAGGCCCTGCCGGCGCGCGGACGTGTCGGGTACCGCCTGTTTCGCAACCCGATCGTGATGTTCGGGATCGGGCCGATCGTCGCCCTGCTTGTGGGGCCCCGCCTTGTCGCGCGTGACGCCCGGCCCCGCCTGCGACGCAGCGTGATCGGGACGAACGTCGCCCTGGCAGTGCTCGTCAGCGTGCTCTGCTGGCTGCTCGGGTGGAGCAACTTCCTGCTCGTGCAGGCACCGACCGTATTGCTCGCCGGCTCGGCCGGGATCTGGCTGTTCTACGTGCAACACCAATTCGAGGACGCGTACTGGCAAGCCACCGGCGGCTGGAGCTACGCCGACGCCGCTTTGCGCGGCAGCTCCTACCTGAAGCTGCCCAGGGTGCTTCAGTTCTTCTCGGGCAACATCGGCCTGCATCATGTGCACCATCTGAACGCCCGCATCCCCAACTACAACCTGCAGCGGGCGCACGACGAGAATCCGATCTTCCATCAGGTTCCCACGCTGTCGCTGATGGACGGCCTACGCGCGGTGCGGCTGAAGCTCTACGACGAGGACCGCCGGCAACTGGTGAGCTTCGCCCAGGTCCGGCCGCACGGCGCGGCCAATCAGTAACCCTCACGGGATGCATCGCGCCAGATCGGCGCCGCTTGCATGCACGTCTGATCGTCCGTCGGACGCCGTCACGGCTGGTCATCCGCTCGGCGACGCGCCCGCGTGGTTCTCGACCAATCGACTGAACAACGTTAGGCTACCGATTGAGCGCGAGCACAATGAGCCGAGCCCTGCCCAACATCCTCTACCTGCACTCGCATGACACGGGCCGCTACGTCCAGCCCTACGGCCATCCGGTGCCCACCCCGAACATCCAGCGCCTGGCTGACCAGGGCGTGCTGTTCCGCAAGGCATTTTGCGCCGCCCCCACCTGCTCCGCCTCCCGTGCCTGCCTGCTGACGGGTCAGTACGGCCACAACAACGGAATGCTTGGCCTGGCCCATCGCGGGTGGTCGCTCAACGACTACCGCCAGCATCTCGTTCACCCCCTGCATCGCGCCGGATATCACTCGGTTCTAATCGGTGAGCAGCACATCGCAAAGCGCCCCGACATCATCGGCTTTGACCGCGTGGTCAAGATCGAGACCAGTCACGTCGACAAGGTCGCGCCGGTGGCGATCGAGATCCTCGGCGAGCCGCCGCCCGAGCCGTTCTTCATGTCGGTCGGGTTCTTCGAGACTCACCGCGACTTCCTCGATCCCCCTTCGCTGCGCGACGCTCTTTACTCGCTGCCGCCACCCAATCTCCCCGACACCGCCGACACACGGCGGGACATGGCCGCCTACAAGGCGAGCGCCCGCTCGCTCGACCAGGGTGTGGGCGCGGTGCTGGAGGCACTCGACACGCACGGACTGGCCGATGACACGCTGATCGTGTTCACGACCGACCACGGCCTCGCATTCCCGGGCGCCAAGGCCACGCTCTACGATCGTGGGCTCGGCGTGATGCTGATCCTGCGCGGGCCGGGCGGGTTCAGCGGCGGCAAGGTCAACGACGCGCTCGTCTCGCACATCGACGTCTATCCCACGCTCTGTGAGCTCGCCGGGATCGAGCGTCCGGACTTCCTGCAGGGCCTCTCCCTGCTGCCGCTCGTGAACGGCGAGGCGAGCGCGATCCGCGATGCGATCTTCGCCGAGATGACATGGCACGCCGCCTACGAGCCCCAGCGCGCCGTACGAACTGAGCGGTGGAAGTACATCCGCCGGTTCGGCGACCGCGCGACGCCGGTGCTGTGCAATTGCGATGACTCCCCCAGCAAGGACCTGCTGATCAGCCTCGGGTGGGCCGAGCGGACGATCCCGGCGGAGCAGCTCTACGATCTCGCGTTCGACCCCAACGAGGCAGCGAACCTCGCCGGCGATTCCTCGCATGAGGACACCCTGCGAGCGATGAGCGACCGTCTGCAGGGTTGGATGGAGGAGACCGATGACCCGCTGCTACGCGGCGACCCGAGCCCACCGGTCGGTGCCGAAATCAATGATCCAGACCAGCGCTCTGCGACCGAGCCGCGGCGGCGCGTAGGCTGAGGACCGCAGTGAGCTCCAAGCCAGCCGACCCGGTCGCGATCGCGGACGAGGAGCGCATCACGCCAACGCGCTCCTATCTGGTGTGCGCTACGCCAAGGAGTGGAAGCACGCTCCTGTGCAATGGATTGGAGAGCACCGGCGTGGCCGGGCGCCCGCGCGAGTACTTCGAGGAGCTCAAGGAGACGGGCGTTCCGCGCCGCCCGCGCGAGTACTTCTGGGGGCTACGCAGCAGCGAAGTCATCCGCCTGCTACCCCAGGACTCCCAGCTCGACCGCAGCTCCGAACAGCGGCCCACGTGGGACCGCGACGAGTACGCCCGGCATCTTCATGCGTCGGTGCGCGAAGGCACGACCCCGAACGGCGTCTTTGGCGCCAAGCTGATGTGGAGCTACTTCAGCGACTTCCTCGAGCTGATGCGCGGAATCCCGCGCTTCGGCGGGATGGGCGACGGATCGCTCTTGAATGCCGCGTTTCCGGAGCTGCGGTATGTCTTTATCTCGCGCAGCGACAAGGTTCGCCAGGCGGTCTCGCTGTGGCGGGCGCTGCAGACATGGGTCTGGCGCAACCAGGAGAAGACCGCGACCGACGAGCCGATGCCCGAGCAGCGCTCGGTGTATTCGTTCGACGCGATCGATCACCTGCTCGAGCAGCTGCGCCGTCATGAGGACGCGTGGCGCGGGTTTTTCTTTCGCATCGGACAGCGGCCGCTGTCGCTGTTCTACGAGGAGGTCGCCGGAGACCTCGAGGGCTCGGTCGCCCGTGTCCTCGACACGCTGCGGATCGAGCGCCCGCAAGGCTCGTCGCCGATCCGCCAGGCCCTGACCCGCCAGTCGGACGAGCTCTCCGAGAGCTGGGTGCAGAGCTACCTGGAAGACGTGTCGCGTCGGTGATGCGGCCGCGCACCGAGGCCCTGAGGTGAACGTGCGCCGGGCGGCGAAAACACACGCATCAGCTGGCGCACGATAGCTCTCTAAGGGCTCTGCTCGCCGATCAGCATCTCCGACGGCTCCGGCGGCAGCAGGTGGTGCGCGTGCTCGCCGGACTCGTCCACGGGAGGGGAGAACCAGCGCTGAGCGATCGCCGTCGGCACGATCGCTGACAGCACGACGACTGTGACCAGCAGGGAGAACTGCGCGCGGTCGATGATGCGCGCGCTGAGGCCGTAAAGCGCGCTGATCGTGCCGAACGTCAACCCGGTGCTCATCATCAGCGTCGTGAACGTCGCGTGCGGTCGCGTGTGCCGGCGGGCGAGCGGATAGACCAAGCTGAGCTTGGGGATCATCTTCGCCGCGACCAGCAGGGCGAGCACTCCGAGATTGGCGAATACCGCCGCGAGCGACACGTTCATGCCCCCGCGCAAGAAGAAGAACGGCGTCAGGAACGCAAACGCGACGACCCGGAGGCGGCGCTGCTCCTCTTGGTGTCGCTGGTAGTGGCGCGACATCACGAGGCCGAGCACGAACGCCGGCAGCACTGCCTGGCTGTGGGCCTCGTTACCCAGAACCATCAACGCGAACAGGATCACAAACACGAGCTTGATCTCCGGCTCGATCACGCGGTCTCCGTAGCGTCCGAAGAACCATGGTGAGAGCTTGGGAAGAAGCACGATCAGCGCCACCGACACGACGAGAAAGACCGGAAACCAGATGGTCGGCTTGATGAAGATCACCGACAACGCGATCACGGTGCACATGTCCGTCACGAAGCACGCGCTCATGATCAGCTTCCCGACCCGGACGGTGTTCAGCCCGGTCTCGACGAGCACGGCATAGACGACGGCGAGACTCGTCGTGGAGAGGGCCGTTCCGGCGATCAGCGACGCTTTCGTGGTCCATCCGAGCGGGCCGAGCGCGATCAGCGTCGCAGCCATGAACGGCCCCAGGAAGGAGACGACGCCGATCGCCATCGACGCGCCGAAGCGCTCGCGAAAGTCGTCCGGATCGACCTCCGCGCCGGCGAGAAACGTCAGTACGACCGAAGCGAAGCTGGCGATGAACACGAGCCAGCTCGCATTCGGATCGAGGCTGAACGTGTTGCCGAGCGCGACACCAAGCGCCAGCTCGATAAGCGCCACAGAGATGCCGACCTCGACTGAAACCATGCTGGCGAGCAGCACCGCGCCGGCGAGAATCGCTGCTAGTTGCACAGGCTCCATCTGCAGACCTCCACGATGCGTCGTTGGACGTTGTCGTAGAGGCCATCAGCAGCTGAGCCGCGGTTATGAAGGAGCGAGCCTCATCGCTCGGCTTCAATGATACCCGCAGCGAAACTTCCCGGCAGGTCCGTTCGGCGCGGCGGCGCATCGGAGGGCTGCAGCTCGGTGCTGCCGCGACGGGGGCTACAGCAGCCCAACCTGACGAAGGATCGACACCGAGTCCGAGTAGACGTCCTTGCGCTTGACCTTGCCGTCCTCGAACGGGATCACGTCCATGCCGTCCCACTCGATGCGCTTGCCTGAGGGCGCGGCCACGATCTCGCCACGGCTGAGTGGCTTGACGTGGGTAGCCCGGGCGGTCCACTCCTGCACGACGAGGTCCTCGCGCACGTAGAGCCTGCGTGTCTGAAACTCGATGTCGGGCCAGGACTCGAAGATCCGCGCGATGTGCGCCAGCGCCTCCTCGCCCTCGGCTCGCTCGCCGGCCGTGTGATTCTCGAAGACCATGTCCGGCGCGTGCAGCGAGGAGATCCGGTTCACGTCGTGGTCGTTCCAGGCCTCGTTGTACGCGGCGATCGTCTCGTGCAAGCTGCTCGGTCGCGCTGCTCATGCCCAGTCCATCGGTTCATATCCGCTCGATCGAGGTGCGGAGGCGATCAGAACGCTCGCGGGCTCCAGGCCGCCGTTGCGGACCGTGCGCGAGTGCGCCGCGTCGAGCCGGGCGAACGTCCCAGCCGGCGCCGGGTGGTCCTCGCCGTCGATCACCAGCGTCGGGCTGCCGCTGAGGACGTAGAACACCTCCTCTTGGTCGCGGTCGACCTCGGAATGCTCGGGAATCTGCTCGCCCGCAGGGATCTCGACGACATTCATGCCAAATGACCGCAGCTCGAGCGTGCGGCGAACCAGCCGCCAGTTGCCACTCCTCTCACACGCGTCGCGATGGGCGAAATTGAAGCTCATGGCGAGCGCCTCGGGCGATCGTGAGCCAGCCGGACAAACTCCGCCCGCCGGGACGGATCAGGCGTCAGCCGTACTTCGCACATGACCGCTACACTACCTACTAGTAGATAAAAGATCAAATCGGATTGGAAGAGGGCCACGATGGCCGTGAGAGCGCACAAGAGGACCGACGCACCGAACGCACCGACGCGCGGAAGCGGTCGAGCGGCCGCCGAGCACACGTTCGCGCATCCTTGATGCCGCCGAACGGCTCGTTCAAGTCCGCGGCTTCAACGGCTTCAGCTACGCCGATGTCGCCGCCGAGCTCGCGGTCACCAAGGCGAGCCTCCACTACCACTTCCCCAGCAAGGCGGGGCTCGGTGAGGCCTTGATCGCTCGCTACGCCGAGCGCTTTGCCGGCGCGCTGGCGGCAATCGACGCGCGCGACGACGCCGCACCGACCAAGCTCGACGCTTACGCGAGCCTGTACGGCAACGTACTGCGGGAAGGACGGATGTGCCTGTGCGGCATGCTCGCGGCCGAGTACGAGACTCTTCCGACGCCAATCCGAGACGCCGTAGTCGCCTTCCTGGACGAGAACGAGGCCTGGCTCGAGCGCGTACTGGAGCAAGGCCGAGCGGATCGAAGCTTGCGCTTCAGCGGCTCGGCGACGGACACGGCGAGGAGCATCGTCAGCGGCCTCGAGGGCACAATGCTGGTGGCGCGATCCTACGGCGAGATCGAGCGCTTCGAGACGGGGGCGACGCGACTGCTCGCAAGCCTCGCGGGCACCGCGCAACCGTAGCTGCGCCAGCCGGCATATCGATACGGCCGGCAATCGCCGTCCCCGTTCGAAAGAAACCAAGCGACGGCGCTGTTCTCGCGCGCGATCGTGAGCCGCAATGCCATCAAGCGGGTGTGCGGCGAGGAGCAGGCCGCTTTTCGCGGAGGTCCACGAACACCCTGCGCATCAGCCTGACCGCGTGGTAGCCGACCACCACAGCGATCGCGAGAGCCACCACCGAGTCGAGCCAGTAGAGCCCGTGGGTCAGCAGGATGACGGCGCCACTGACAGCCACCCCGATCGCGGCGGCCGCATCGGCGACGGTGTCGAGCATGACCGACTCCATGTTGAGATTGCCCTGAACGTCTCCCAGGATGAAGGCGCAGCCAATCATGGCGCTCGCCGCCACCACGCTGACGATGACGACCGGTACGCCGTGGATCGACGGAGCTCCCGTGCTCAGCCGGCGAATCGCCTCCACCACCACCGCCAGTGTCACGAGCAGCAGGAAGCTTGAGTTGGCGAGAGCCGCATATGTGGTCGCTCTGGGACGTGCGTGCCTCCCGCGGCCCAGCCGTAGGGCCACGAGGCTGAGCCCCGTCCCGAGCGCATCGCCGAGGTAGTCGGCACCCGAGGCCAGCACGCCCAAGGAGTGCGCCAGCAGGCCAACAAGTAGAAGGCTGACGACCATCGCGAGGTTGATCGCCAGTACCAGACCGAGCCGCCTGTCTTGCGTCATGAGCCCAGTCTGGCCAAGAAACGGAGAGGGAGGGATTCGAACCCTCGAACGAGGTTTCCCCCGTTACGCGATTTCCAGTCGCGCCCGTTCAACCGCTCCGGCACCTCTCCAGCGCTGTACCGCGGCGCACCGCGGTCCTCGGCGTGAGATCGCTCGAGGCGACCCCAAGGCTACGGCACTCAGTGGCGATCCGTTGGTAGGCTGCCGACATGATTCTCGCCGCGAGCGAAGCCGTCAGCAAGGACATCGGCCTGATCGCCACGTTCGGTGGCATCGGCGTCATCGTCAACGTGATCATCGTCTTCATCGCCATCCAGATCCGTGGCGAGCGCCGGCAGAACCAGGAATACCGGGAGCGCGCGCTCGATCGCTAGATGATGTAGACGGGCGTGCCGACTGGGCTGTGGTTGTAGAGGTCGATCACGTCGGGGATCCGCATCCGCACGCAGCCGTGCGACGCGTCGTGGCCGATCGAGGAGTACTCGCTCGGGTCGATGCCATGGATTCCGGCGCCACCTTCGAATGACATGAAACGAGCCTTCAGCGGGTCGGCCGGCCCAGGGGGAACCACGGTGCCTGCGAGCGCGCCCGCCCATGCTTTTTTGGGCACGTACCACGGCGGATCGACCTGCTCCCATTCGATGTGGTGCAGGCCGGCCGGCGTTTCAAGTCCTTCCATTCCCACCGCGATTTCGTAGGTTTTCGAGAGCCTCAGGTGGTCGTAGAAGCGCAACCGGAATGTCCCACGGTCGATCACGATGTAGGCGGGGTACTTGGCCGCCAGTTGCGATGTCGTCACCGCCGGCCTGACGCTCCGCACCGGGACGACCACGGTACGACCGGCCGTGGCACCGGTCAGCGCTCGCACGATCCGCCCCCCAAGCGCCGCGTCGTTGACCGTGAGACCGTCGTGCGCCGGGATCTCATTCAACCCGCTCGCGCCCGGCTGCACGGTCGCGTCGCGGGGCGCTCGATTCACGGCTGCGCGCACGTTCGCAGTCAAGCCACTCACGGCCTGGTGGGAGTAGCTCACGACCAGAGGTATGTTGCGGTTGACGCTTCCGCCGAACAGCCCGCGCACCGTCCGCGTCACGATCGAACCTTCCCGGCCGGCGTTCACGGCCTGGGCAACCATGTTCTGAGCATCGACGGTCAGCCGGGCTTCGCGCGCGCCCAGCGTCCATGTCTGCGAGCCCGAGCGAACCGCCAGGGGCCGGTTCAAGCGGGAGACCAGCTGATTCTGGATCTTTGTGAGCGCCGCGGCCTCGCGCATGCCGCCGACGTTCACCCCGTCGATCCGCACGCCGTTGGCGATCAGATCGCGCCGGGAGTGGTCATACAGATACATGCCCACCGTCGCAACCAGTACGAGGGCGACGGCAACGCCGACGACGGCCAAGAGCCGACTGCGCCGAGGCGTCGAGGATCTTGCCATCTGTTCTACAGCTCCAGAGGGTGTGGCGATCATCAGATTGTACCTTTCGGCACTGCCGCTCAATCGCCCTGCAGGGCCGTTCGATTCCGCGGCTGGCGGCCGAGCTCGCCTCCGCCCGGGGAGCCCGAGCTCCCCTCGGCCCGGGGCGCGCGCGCACGTGCTCCAACCTACACACGTTTTTCTCGACGTGGGACACTCAGGCGACGCCCTGGAGGATGATCCGAGCATGCAGTATCTGGACCGTCGCGACGCCGGCCGTCAGCTGGCCGTCGAGCTCATGCCCTACGCGGACGAGCGACCGGTGATCGTCGCTCTGCCGCGCGGTGGGGTGCCGATCGGCGTCGAGGTGGCGCGGGCACTTCATGCGCCGCTCGAGATCCTCGCCGTTCGCAAGCTTGGGGCGCCGGGCAACCCGGAGCTGGGCGTGGGCGCCGTCACCGAGGACGGAACCGGGGTTCTCGACGCCCATTCCGCCGACATGCTCGGGATGACGCGGGCGATGCTCGATGCGACGCTCGCACGGGAGTCCGAGGAGCTGCGCCGCAGGGTCGGTCGCTACCGCGAGCGCCGGCCCACCGTCTCCGTGAGGGGGCGAACCGCGATCGTCGTTGACGACGGGCTCGCCACCGGGCTCACCGACCTCGCAGCCGTCCGTACGCTGCGCAAGCGCGGTGCTCGCCACATCGTGGTGGGCGTCCCGGTCGCATCCAGCGAGTCCGTCTCGATGCTCGCTGCGGAGGCCGACCGGGTCGTCTGCCTGACAGTTCCCCAGCGCCTTTTTGGCGTCGGCATGTGGTACCGCGACTTCACCCCGGTCTCCGATGAGGACGTGCTCGCTCTGCTCAGCGAAGCGGCCGAGAATGCCGGCGGTTCGACCGCCACCTGATCGCGTGACTCGTGGCCGCGATCAGGAGACCGCGCTCGGCTCGCCCCGATGCGCCGGCACGCCGGCCGCGGCGTAGGCGTCGGGCGCGTCGAGCGTCTCGGCCTTCAGCAGCGCCTGCGCGAGGCTCTCCAGCTGGTCGCGATGCTCGGTGATCAGGCGCGTGACCTCGTCGTGGGCGCCATCGACGAGCCGGTGCACCTCTTCGTCGAGCAGCCGTTGGGTCGTCTCCGAGGTCTCGCTTGCTCCGGGAAGGAACGGCCCCTGACCATCGGCCGGTAGCACCGCGATCGGGCCGAGTGCCTCGCTCATGCCCCAGCGTCCGACCATCTGGCGCGCGATCTGGGTCAGCTGCTGGATATCGGACTCCGCGCCGGATGTGACCGTGCCGTAGACGACCTCCTCGGCCACGCGACCGCCGAGGGCCACCCGGATCTTCGCGTCGAGATCCTCGCGCGAGTAGGACACGCGGTCCGAGTCGGGTGTCGAGAGGGTCACCCCGAGCGCCATCCCGCGCGGGATTATCGAGACCTTGCGCACCGGGTCGGCGCCGGGCGTGAGCATGCCGACGAGCGCGTGACCAGACTCGTGGTAGGCCGTTCGCTCGCGGTCGGCCGGCGACAGCAGGATCCCGCGCGGCGAGCCGAGCATGATCTTCTCAAGCGAATCGGTGAAGTCGCTCATCGTGACCTTCTCGTGGCCTCTGCGGGCACCGAGGAGCGCGGCCTCGTTGGCCAGATTCGCAAGATCGGCGCCGACCATCCCGGGCGTGCTCGAAGCCAGCGCGTCGAGGTCGACGTCATCGGCGAGCGGGGTCGAACGGGTGTGCACTTCGAGGATCTGTCGACGACCGTTGCGGTCCGGCGCCTGCACGGTCACGCGCCGGTCAAAGCGACCGGGTCGCAACAGCGCGGGGTCGAGGATCTCGGGGCGATTCGTCGCCGCGAGCACGATCACCGCCTCGGCCGGCTCGAACCCGTCGAGCTCGGTGAGGATCTGATCGAGGGTCTGCTCGCGCTCGTCGTTGGCCCCGGTGACCGACACCGAGCCCTGACGCGAACGCCCGATCGCGTCGAGCTCGTCGATGAACACGATCGCCGGCGCCGCCTCCTTGGCCTTCGCGAACAGGTCCCGTACGCGCGAAGCGCCGACGCCTACGATCGCCTCGATGAACTCCGAGGCCGAGATCGAGAAGAACGCCGCGTGCGCCTCGCCCGCCACCGCCCGTGCGAGCAACGTCTTGCCCGTTCCCGGCGCCCCGGACAGCAGCACTCCGTGCGGCATGCGTCCGCCGAGTCGCGCGTAGCGGTCGGGGTCGCGTAGGAACTCGACGATCTCGGACAGCTCTTTCTTAGCCTCGTCGATCCCGGCGACGTCGTCGAACGTCACGCGGATCTTTTCCGGGTCAACGCGCCTGGCCTGCGAACGCCCGAAGTTGCCGAGCGCGCCCATCGCTCCGCCCGCTTTCGCGGCGCGGCGAGCGAGCAGCACGAACAGGCCCACGATCAACAGCGTCGGGCCGAACCCGAGCAGCAGCTCGACTAGCACCGATTGACTCGTGGTCGTCGGCTGCGCGTTGATCTGAACGTTCTTCGACTGCAGCAGCGCTGAGAGCTCCGAGCCGTTCCAGAAGCTCGGTACCTGAGTCGCGAACAGCGTCGTCGGCGTCGCTTTCTTGTCGCTCGCCGGGTAGCGCAGCTTGGCCGCGAACGTGCCCTGGATCGTGTCGCCCTTGGAGGAGATCGACTTGACCTGACCGGCCTGAACCTCTGACAAGAACGTCGGGTTGAAGGGGATGCTCACGCGTGGCTGACCCGAGGAGGGCTGGAAGAGCAGCACCGAAAGCCAGTTGAGCGCGATCAGGATCACTACGAACCACAGGAAGCCCGGCCTGCGATGCGCCGGACGGCCGCTCGACGCCTGCTCCGGCATGCCGCGCCCGTCGGGCGCCGGCGCAACTTGCCATCCGCGCTTGTCGCGCGGCATCGGCGGATGAACGTCGGTGCGACTGGCGCTCGAGTCCGCAGGCTCCGGGGAGGGTTCGTCGGGCACGAGATCATCCTACGCGCGTCGTGGCGCGTTGGCCGCGCTCGCCGCGCGGTGGTTGCTCGCGGGTCCCTCGGAGGGCTGCCCTCAGCCCGGCTCGCCGTGGGCCGCCGCTCTAGCCCGGCGGTACTCGTTGACGACGATCTCGGTCAGCTCCTCGACGGAGGTCTCCGCCGTCGGCTTGTCCAGCGCGATCACGCCGTCCTGGATCATGCTGACCCGATCGCAGGCCTCCAGGACGTGCACGTAGTTGTGCAGGATCATCATGATCGAGACGCGCGCTTCGTCCTTCAGGCGCGCGACGAGGTCGAGGATCTGCGCTCCCTCTTTCGCGCCCATCGCGGCGAGCGGCTCGTCGAGCAGGATGATGTCGGCGTCGGAGTTGACCGTGCGCGCGACCGCGATCGCCTGGCGCTGGCCGCCGGACAGGCGCGCGACGGCGACATCGATCCGCGGGATGTTGATCCCGATCTCGTCGAGCGCAGTGCGCGCTTCGCGCTTCATCTGGCGGTTGGCGAGCAGCGGCAGCGGCCGGTGCACGCGCTCGCGGCGCAGGTACAGATTGTGGAAGACCGAGAGTTCGTCGATCAGCGCGAGATCCTGAAAGACCGTGTCGATCCCTTTTTCGCGCGCGTCGTCGACGCTTTTCGGCTCGTACGGCTGACCGTGCAGGAGCATCTTGCCGCCGTCCTGTTTCTGAAAGCCGCAGAGAATCTTGATCAGCGTCGACTTGCCGGCGCCGTTGTCGCCGAGCAGCCCGAGCACCTCACCCTTCTTCAGGTGCAGGTTGACATCGCGCAACGCCGTGACCGGGCCGAACCGCTTGGAGATGTGTTCGACGCGCAGGACGTCGCCCGGCGCGTCCGTCGGCGCGACGACGTCGGGTGCTTCCGCCGGGGGAACAGGGCGGGGCGGCTCTGCCGGGTCAACCACTGCCGGTGGACCCCCTGCGCGCGCGGCCGACGTAGACGTTCGCGCTCATCGCGACGATCACGGCGAGGCCTGTGTAGAAGAGCAGGTAATTGGCGTTGACGCCCTGCAAGATTAGCCCGTCCTTGAGGATTCCCAGGAACAGCGCCCCGATCAGTGCACCGACGACCGTTCCCGAGCCGCCGGTCAGAAGCGTGCCGCCGATCACGCCCGCGGCCACGGCCAGGAACAGGATTTCGCTGGCGCCGGCCGGATCCGGCTGCACCGTTGCCGAGCGCACCGCCTCGAAGATCCCCACCAGCGCCGCCGTCAGGCTGCAGAGCATGTAGTTGCGGATGATCACGGCCTTCACCTGCACCCCGGCCTCGGCGGCGCCCAGCTTGTTGGAGCCGATCGCGACCGTGTACAGCCCCCACCGCGTGAACGTCAGCACGACCTGCAGGATCGCGACGATCGCCACCGCCCAGATGATCTCCGAGTAGGTTCCCCCGCCGAACACCTTGCCGAAGGTGTGCAGAGGGGGCTGGCCCCCCGGTGTCGCGACGGGCGTGCCGTGGGAGATGATCAACGCGAGCCCCTCGAACGTGAACAGCATCGCCAGCGTCGCCACGAACGAGTTGATGCCGACGACGGCGACGAAGAACCCGTTCAGGGCACCAACCGCCATGCACAGGAGCAGCGTGACGATCACGCCCGGCACGAGCCCGAGGCCGACGCTCGTGTTGAGCTTGTAGAAGAGGATCGGCGCGAACAGGTACATCGCGCCGATCGACAGGTCGATCTCGCCGAGGATCATCACGAACACCTCGCCCGCCGCGAGGATCGCAAAGGGCGCGAAGTACGGGAGCAGCGTCTTGAAGTTGGTGCCCGTGAAGAAGCTGCTCGTGTTCGCCGAGAAGTAGATCGCCGTGATGATCGTCACGACGATGATGCTGCCCTCGCGCAGCGAGACGATGCGCTGGAGCAGCTCCCGACGCGTTGGGACCCGGAACGAGCGCTCCGGGTCCCGCGGCGCCGCGGGCGGCGTCTCGGCTGCTGAGCCTCCGGCCACGCTCGCCATTGCCCGCTCCTCGCCTCCTTCCGCGCCTAGGCGATGACCTTGGCGGCCGTCGACGTGCCCTCGTAGCGCGACTTCGTGCCCACGTATGGCGTGATCGTTTCCTTGTTCAGGAACTTCAGGCCGGTGTCGGTTTCCGCCAGGCCGGACAGCGTCCCCGAGACCTTGTACATGAACAGCTGCAGCACCGGGATGAAGCCCTGCAGGTACGGCTGCTGGTCGATCGTGAATTCGATGTCGCCGGCCTTCAACAGGTTCTGCGTCTGTTCGGTCAAGTCGAAGCCGCCGGCCTTGACCTTGCCGCCGAGCCCGTACTTCTGCATGACTTTCGCGAGGCTTTCGGTCGAGCCTCCGTCGACGGCGTACATGCCCTTTGTGCTCTTGTGACCGACCCAATAGGCGTCGATCGTCGAGAGCTCACCCGGGACGGCGGCACCCGTGGCCACCGTGTGCAGCGTGATCGGCTTTCCCGAGGCCTTGACGGCCGCTTCCGCGCCTTCGATGCGGGGTTGCAGGTTGGCCTGCCCGGGCGTTGCGATGAACAGCGCCACATCGCCGGAGCCGACGTCGGAGACGATCCTTTCGCCCATCTTTTCGCCGGCCTTTCTGAGGTCCTGACCGATGTAGGACAGGCGCGCGTTGCCGACCGCGTCGGCGTTGTAGGCGACGACCGGAATGCCCGCCTTGATCGCGGCTTCGACGGGCGCGTTGAATGCGTGCAGGTCGATCAGCGCGACGGCGATCCCGTCGGCTTTGGCCGTGACCGCGGTGCTCAGCGCGTTGACCATCTGGTTGACGTTGCTGCTTTCCGAGCCCGTCCACTGGTAGGAGCAGCCGAGCAGGCTGCACGCGTCCGCGGCGCCGTACTGGGTGGGAGTGAAGAACGGGTTCGTCGTGACGTGGTTGACGAACACGAATTTGTAGCTCGGGTGCGATCCGAAGACGCTCGAGGATCCGCCACCGCTCGAGGCACTCGATCCGCACGCCGCCAGGATGGTGCTCACCGAGCCGGCGGCCACGCCGGTCATCGCGGTGCGGCGCAGGAACGCTCGCCGATCGAAGCCGGATCGGTCGCTGTCCGGCCGGTCGAGAAACTCGAGGTGCTCTGCCGCTTCCTGCGCCTGGTCGGTGTCTGACATTTCATCCTCCCATCGGCTGATTTTCAGAGGCTGGCTTGCATGCTATTGCAACATGCGCCACATGCGACCGGCGACTCCGCGGCAGCGCTGGGACCCGGACCTGCGGTCCGTGGCGCGGATGCATCATGCACGTGGGTATACCCTCGCGGGAATGACCGAGAAACCCACGGGGCGAGGACCCTCGCAGAGATCGGGCGCGCGGGCCGCCGAGGATTCGCCCGACCGGGAGGACGACCCGGCCGACCGCTACGGACTCCTCGTCGTGGCCCGCCACGTCAAAGACGACGGACGTGCGCTGACCCTCTACACCCGCGCGCAGGGCCTGCCCGAGTGAGCGAGCTGCGCTTCGACGACCTGCGCGGCGAGCAGGTCGACTATGCAATCCACCGACAGGAGCGAACCTTCCTGCCGCCGCGAGACCACTGTCCGCTGGATCCAACCCGCCCGGGCGCAGATCCGACCGAGATCCCCTTTCCGGCGTTTGAGATCGCGGTCTTCGACAATCGCTTCCCGGCCTTCGTACAGCCGCACGGCGCCGCCGAGGTCGTCGTCTACACCGACGAACACGACGCGTCCTTCGGCACGCTCGCTCCGGAGCGCGCCGAGGCGCTGATGTGGGTCTGGCGCCACCGCTACCTGGAGCTCGGGGCGCGCGAGGACGTCGAGTACGTGCTGATCTTCGAGAACCGCGGAGTCGAGGTCGGCGTGACGCTGCACCACCCCCATGGCCAGATCTACGGCTACCCCTTCCTCCCGCCGGTGCCCGCGCTCGAGCTGGCCGCCGACGAGCGCCTCGGTGGCTGCGCGCCGTGCACGCTGATGCGAGCCGAGCTCGAGGACGGGCGGCGGATCGTCTACGAGAACGCGGGCGTCGCGGCGTACGTTCCGTACGCTGCCCGCTGGGCCTACGAAACGCACGTCGTGATGCGCGAGCACCGGCCGAGCCTGCTCGATTGCGACGCCGACGAGCTGCGCCTGCTCGCTGCCGGACTCCAGCGCGTCGTGCGCGGATATGACGCCCTCTTCGAGCGTCCGTTCCCATACGTGATGGCCGTGCACCAGGCGCCGACCGCGCTGCCCGGTGGCGCCGACTCGCGCCAGGGTCATCTGCACGTCGAGTTCTATCCGCCGCTGCGCACGGCCGAGAAGCTCAAGTACCTGGCCGGATCCGAGCAGGGCGCGGGCACGTTCATCTCCGACACGCTGCCCGAGGAGTCGGCCCCCGCGCTGCGCGAGGCGATCGCCCGTGGCGCATGAGCACGCCGTCGCGTTCGCTCCCGGGCGCGTCAACCTGATCGGGGAGCACACCGACTACAACGGCGGCCTCGCGCTGCCGTTCGCGATCGCCGAGGGAATCACCGTGCAGGCCGAGCGGACCGGGCAGAGCTCGATCCGCGCGCACGCGGGCGACCTCGGCGAGGACGACGAGTTCGCGCTCGATGACCGCTCGCCCGCCGAGGGCTGGCGAGCGTTCCTGCGCGGCATGGTCGGGGAGCTGCAGGCCGCGGGATTCCCGCCCCTCGGCGCGCGGCTGCAGATCGCCGGCGACCTCCCGGCCGGCGCCGGCTTGTCCTCTTCGGCGGCGCTCGAGGTCGCTCTGTGCCTGGCGCTGCTCGCGATTCAGAACGACGCCGCCGGGACGCTCGATCCAATCGAGATCGCCCGCCTGTGCTCACGCGTGGAGAACGACTGGGTGGGCGCTCAAACCGGCCTGCTCGATCAGCTTGCCTCGCTCTGCGGCCGCCTCGACACCGCGCTGCTGATCGACTTTCACACCCTCCAGATCAACTCAGTGCCGCTGCGGCTGGACGGCTGGCGGCTGGTCGTCCTGGACTCCGGCGAGCGCCACGCCCACTCCCGCTCCGGATACAACGAGCGCCGGGCCGAATGCGCACGGGCGTGCGAGCTGCTGGGCGTCAAGTCGCTGCGCGACGCCGACGTACACGCGGTCGAGCGCCTGCCCCAGCCGCTGCGTGATCGCGCGAGCCATGTGCTCAACGAGAACGAGCGCGTGCGAGAAGCCGTCGCCGCCCTGCGCGAGCGCGACCTGAGCGCTCTCGGCGCGCTGCTCAGCGCCTCGCACGCGAGCCTGCGCGACCGCTACCAGGCCTCCACTGCGGCGGTCGAGGCCACGGTCGCGCGCCTGCTGGAGGCCGGGGCCGCCGGAGCCCGGATGATCGGGGGCGGGTTCGGTGGCAGTGTGCTCGGCCTGCTCGCTCCGGGCGTCTCAATGCCAATGGCTGCGCGCGAGGTGCGGCCGAGCATCGGGGCGCAGCTGCTCGACTGACCCAACGCTCAAAGGCGTGCGACGACGACCGCGCAGGCGGTCAGGACAACCGCAACCGATAGGGCCGCCAGTGCACCGTCCAAAGGCGCGAGCAGAGCGGACAGCGACAGCTCTTCGGTACGCCCATCGGAGCTTGTGCGCACGCCGCGAACGGCGCTCGTGCGCCGCCGCAGCTCGCGAGCCGGCGAGCTCAACCGCCGCTGCGCGACGCTCATGACCAGGCACCCCACGGCGATCAGCACGCCGGGAAGCGCGACCTTCTCGGCGTTGATGAAGTAGCCCGTCAAGGCTGGAAACGCGCCCCAGCCGATGGCGAACCAAATATCGCCGTGCACTCGGCCGCCGATCAGCTCGAGGTTGTAGGCGGGCAGGAACAGCGCACCGACGAGCACGAAGGGCGCGAGCCATACCGACACCGTGAGCACCCCGGCGACGCCGATCGCAAGCGCGCCGAGCAGCGTGACGGCAGCCATCGAGATGAGCATTCGGTCGGAGAAGCTCGTGCCAAGCGGCCGGTCCTTGAGCTCGTCGAGCGCGTGCGCGGCGACGCCCACCGCGAGCCCGAACGCAGCCAGGCCCCACAGCAGCCGGTCGACGTGCAGGGTGGGAGCGACGGCGCAGCCGAGGGCGTAGTAGCTCAGGTGCCACGCCGTGTAGGGCGGATGCAGGAGCGTCAGCAGCTCGCCCACTCGGCCGCGGCCGAGCGCGTAGAACGCGGGACGCTCGGGCGCCGCGCGGATCGCCTCCCTCACGTCGCGCCCGCGTCCTCGGCGTCAGCGCCCTCGCCTGCCGATCTCCTCGCCCACATCACGATCCCGCCACCGAGGCTCATCCGCCGCACGCCTACGTCCTCGAGTCCCGCCTGGCGCCAGTACTCGACGATTCGCTCGAGCGGATGCCTGTCGTAGAAGCCGACGATGCTTGGACCGAGAAAGCGCCCGACCGCCGCCCACTCGGGCGAGACCGCCCGTCCCAGCGTCGGCAGGCCGACGGCCGTGTACAGTCGCCACGCGGCGCGCGCGGGCGGCCACGGCGGCACGCCGAACTCCAGCGAGGCGATCCGCCCGCCGGGGCGGACGACGCGCGCCAGCTCGCGCATCGTCGCCGGCGGGTCCTCGACGTAGCGCAGCAGATACGTGAACGTCAGTGCGTCGAAGCTCCGATCGGCAAACGGCAACGCCTCGGCCTGCCCTTCGATCAACTCCACCGCGCTCGCCGATCCACCGGCCGCGGATCGGCGCGCGAAGCGTGCGCGAGCCGCGGCCAGCATCTCCGCGCTCTGGTCGATGCCCACCACCGAGCAGTTGGCGCGCGCGAGCAGCTCGGCGGCGACCATGCCGGTCCCGGTCGCGACGTCGAGGATGCGATCTCCGCTCCGCGGCGCCACCGCCGTGACGAGCGCCTTGCGCCAGCGCGGGTCCTGCCCGAAGCTGAGCGTCGCCGAGAGCGCGTCGTATCGCCGCGGCAGGCCGCGGAAGAGCTCGAGCGCCTCGCGCTTCCTGGCCGATCCCAGACCGGCGGGAGCGACGCCGACGGCGTCGCTTGGTGGGTGGTAGCTCATCGGTGGCCGATCTGAAAGGCTAACCGGCGAGCGCCGTGTCCGGCACCGGCAACCACCATCCAGAGCAAGGACCCGATGAGCGAACCCACAGACACCTCGCACCAATCCCCTGTCATCGTCGTCACCGGCGCATCGAGCGGGATCGGGGAGGCCGCGGCGCGCCGCCTCGCGCGTGTGCCCGGTGCATCGATCGTGCTCGTTGGTCGCAGGGAAGAGCGGCTGCGCGCGCTGTCCGACGCGCTTGGCGAGGAGCGGGTCAGCTTCCTCGCGGTCGACCTCGTCGACGAGGACGCTCCGGCGCTGATCCGCGAGCACGTCGCGGAGCGCCACGAGCGCCTGGATCTGCTCGTCAACAACGCCGGCGCAGCCTGGCGGGCGCGGTTCGCCGACGGCGGCTATGAGAACGTCAGGCGGACCATGGCGATCAACTTCGACGCACAGGTGCGACTCACCGAGGCGCTGCTGCCGCTGCTTCGGGCCTCGGCGCCGAGCGCGATCGTCAACGTCGCCTCCACCGCCGGCCGGGTTGCGCGTGCGGGAACGGGCGCCTACAGCGCGTCGAAGTTCGCGCTCGCGGGCTGGTCGGACTCGCTGTGGGCCGAGGAGCGAGCCCACGGCGTCCACGTCGGCCTCGTGCTTCCCGGGTTCATCACGACCGAGGGCTTCCCCCAGGCCGAGCTGACGGCCAAGCCGTGGACCCGCTGGATCGTCTCATCGCCCGAGAGGGCCGCCGAGGCGATCTATCAGGCGGGCATCGGGCGGCGCCCCGAGCGCTATGTTCCGCGACCCTACGCACTGGCCGCCGCGCTGCGGATCCTGGCCCCGGGCCTCGTCCGGCGCGTGCTCGGCGGTGGCGCCGCCGGCGTGATGACGACGGACACCGGCGCGGACCTCGCCGAGCGTCAGAACGGCTCCATCCCGGCCGAGTGATCGGGGCGAGGCGTAGCCTGACCGGCACGAGCGCCGCCGCCGGCGGCCTCGGGCGCTCGACACCACTGCGATAGGAGACGGCGATGATCATCACGACAATGAACGACCTGCCGGGGTACGAGATCGAGGAGGTGCTCGGGGAGGCCTTCGGCCTCACCGTCCGCGCCCGCAACCTCGGCTCTCAGCTCGGCGCCACGATCAAGTCACTGGTCGGCGGCGAGCTCAAGGGGATGACCAAGATGCTCGCCGAAGGACGTGTGCATGCCCAGGAACGCCTCGTAGAGGCCGCCGAGGGCAAGGGCGCAAACGCGATCATCGCGTTTCGCTTCGATACGTCCGAGCTCGGTACGACCTGGACGGAGATCTGCGCATACGGAACCGCCGTGCGCGCGAGCAAGCGGTAAGGCCCGGCGATGCGCCGAGCGACCCTGGTCATCCTCGCCGGTAGCGGCGGGCTGATGCTGGCCTGCGGCAAGAGCGCGCCGACTGCGCCGAGTCATCACGCCGCGGCCGCGGGGTCGAGCAGCAAGCCCACGCGCGCCGTCACCAGGCAGCGCGCTTTGGCCTTCGCCCAAGCGGTGAACCTGACCGCGGCCGACGTGCCCGGGTTTTCAGTCTCCTCGCAACACGAACGGGGCACTGCAGAAGAAAAGCAACTCGAACACCGGATGCTCCGCTGCGCCGGGAACCTCACCCCCGGCAAGGGGCTGGCCGAAGTGAGCTCGCGCGACTACGCGCTCAAGCGCGGCATCCTCGACCTCGGCGTGAGCTCCGAAGTGGGCGTCGCGCCGACGCCGGCGCTGGCGACGCGGGAACTCGCGGCGATCCGCAGCGCCCATGTCCGGGGCTGCTTCTCGCACTACCTCGACCTGCTGTTCAAGAGCAAGCAATTCGGCGGCGCGATCGTGAGCCCCGTGTCGATCGTGTCGGGGACTCCACCGGCGCCCGGGACAGCAGGGGGGTTCGGATGGCGGGTCACGGCGACGTTCACCATTCAGCGCGTGAGGGTGCCCCTCTACCTGGACATCCTCGGGTTCGTATACGGGCCAGCCCGCATCACCCTCTTCAGCTCCGGGGTGCTGCGACCCTTCCCGGCCCCGATCCAGCAGGGCCTGTTCTCGCTGCTGCTCTCGCGCGCAAGGGCCCACCGTATCTGAGGCGCTTCCTCAACTGGTGGGGCGGTCCGGACCGGGACGCCTGGCGCCCAGGTAGCGCCTGACGTCGCGCGACTGCCACCGGATCGCCGGCCGGCGGCCCGGCGAGCAACTGGGCGGTCAGGCGCTCGGCGATCATCGGTCGCGAGCATATGGATCGAGGCGTAGTGGATACTCTCGGACCCGTGGCCCGCGAACCAGCAGACTCGTGATCGCTCATCGGAAGCCACGCAAGTGAGCGAGGAGCGTTGGAGCGCCGTCGATCGCTACATCGCCGATCGGCTCGTCGCCGACGATCCCGCCCTTGACGCAGCACTGAAGGACAGTGCAGCGGCCGGACTACCCCAAATCGCCGTGTCACCGCCGCAGGGCAAGCTGCTGCACCTGCTCGCGCAGATGCAGGGGGCCCGCACGGTCCTCGAGCTGGGAACCCTCGGCGGCTACAGCACGATCTGGCTCGCTCGAGCGCTACCGCCGGACGGGCGCCTGGTCACGATTGAGGCCGAGAGCTCCTACGCCGAGGTAGCGCGAGCCAACATCGCGCGCGCCGGCCTGGCGGACATCGTCGAGCTGCGTGTCGGCCCCGGGCTGGAGGCGCTCCCCGCACTTGCCGGGGAGAATCCCGACCCCTTCGACATGGTCTTCATCGACGCCGACAAGAAGAGCACGCCCGAGTACTTCACGTGGGCGTTGCGTCTGTGCCGTCGCGGCAGCCTGATCATCGTCGACAACGTGATCCGCAACGGCGCTTTGATCGACGCCGACAACGATGACCCGGACGTCCAGGGCAACCGCCGCTTTCACGAGCTGCTGGCCGACGACCGCGCCGGCGCCCAGCGGGTCAGCGCGACGACGATCCAGACCGTGGGCAGCAAGGGCTACGACGGCTTCACGCTCGCGCTCGTCCTCGCCTGATTCCGATCGGCGAGCGCGACCCCTACGCTCAGATCGTGGCGGCCTCCCCCACTTCCGCGCTCCGGCGCGCTGCTCGCCTCTGCGCTCTCACCGTCGGCTGGAACGCGATCGTCGGCGGGCTCGCCGTCGCCACGGCGATCTCGACCGGCAGCCTGTCGCTGATCGGATTCGGGATCAACGCCGTGGTCGACTCCTCCGCATCGATCGTGCTCGTATGGCGGTTCCGAGCGGAGATCGCCGGACACGCTGAGCGCGCTCGACGCGCCGAGCAGCTCGCGCTTCGGCTTGCCGGATCAGCGTTTCTGCTGATTGCCCTCTACCTGCTGATTCAGTCGACACGCTCCCTCGCCGCCGAGCGCCACTACCAGGCGACAGCGTTTGGAATCGCCGAGGCCGTCGCCGCGCTGCTCGTGCTCCCGGTCCTTGCGTCTGCCAAGTACTCGCTGTCGCAGTTTCTGGGCAGCCGCGCGCTTCGCGCCGACAGCCTGCTCACGTGGTCCGGCGTGGCCCTCGCGTTCGTAGCCCTGCTAGCGCTCGTTGCGCAACGCGGCCCGCACTGGTGGTGGGCCGACGCGATCGGTGGGTTGACGATCGCCGCGCTGCTCGCGTGGCAGGGCACGCGCACAGCCCGCGAAAGCCGACAGGCCGATTGATCGCCGCTAGCGATCGTCCGGCTCCAGCCGCCTGCCCATCCACACGTGCGCGATGCCGGCCTGCTCGAAGGGATCCGATTCGACCGCGAAGCCCGCGCGTTCATAGAGCCCGGTGGCCTCGACCTGCGCGGCCAGCCGCGCCTGCTCACATCCTCGTTCGCGCGCTCGAACCAGAGCGAGATCCAGCATCCGCGAGGCGATGCCGTGGCAGCGCCAGTCGCGTTCGACCGCGACGCGACCCACTTTCGCCGAGCCGTCGCCGAGCAACAGCCGCAGGGTTCCGATCACGCGCTCGCCTTCCGGCTCGAGCGCGACGAGGTGCAGCGCTGCCCCGTCGCGACCGTCGATCTCCAGCTCGCGTGCCACGCCCTGCTCTTGGCAGAACACCTGCTCGCGAACGCGCAGGGCGTCCCGCACCTCGTCAGATGTCGCTGCCCAGCGAATCGGGAACTCAACGGCATCCATGCACGTCAAGATAGCGGCGCATCAGCGGCTGAACCGGTCATCGCCGCGGCGCGCTCAGCGGTCGGCCTGATGCTCCAAGCGCCGACGCAGCTCGGCCCCCCGGCCGGCGCTAACCGCACGCGTGGCGCGGTCCTCGGTGAGCTCCAGACCGCTTGAGCGGGCGAAGTCGAGCAGGCTCTGGCGTTCCTCGCCCTGCTGCGCGCTGCGCAGAAACAGCCAGCAGAAGAGACCCAGTGTGAGGATGCTCTCCTCCACCATCATGACCGCGCCGGCGACGCTTTGGTCGGCAATTCGGGAGACGTGCCAGACCGCCTCACCGTGCGCATAGAAGGGATAGAAGACCGTGCCCGACCAAAGAAAGACGTTGCCGAGCACCGTTCCCGTGAGACGGACCGCGACGATGTAGCCGAGCTTTGCCGGGTTGCCGAACCAGCGCGGCATCGGCAGCGGGCCGAACAGGCACATCCACATGTTGATGCCGAAGCCGAGGAACATCGCATGCTCGAGGACGTGAACGCCTTCGTATCGCAGCGCCGCTTCATAGAGGGTCGGCAGGTGCCAGACATACAGATCCACCGCCCACAGCGGGAAGGCGATCAGCGGATGCGCGAGAATGCGCAGCCGGTCGAAGAACCCGATGCGCAGGATCGGCGCGATCAACGGGCCGGTCAGGCCAAGCACGATCAGCAGCGCGGCGACGTCGCCCAGCAGGAGGTGCTCGATCATGTGGATCGTGAGCAGTTCCTGACTGCCGCTGCCAAGCCCGGTCAGCGCCGCGCCGATCGTGACGAACCCCCCGTAGAAGCACGCCTGGCGCCAGCCAGGCACCGCCCGGCCCTGGCGAGCAAGCGTGTGCGCCCGTCGCGCATACAGCAGCCCGATGACGACCAGCGGCCCGAGCTGGGTCAGGGCCTCGAGCACTGTCGATGTCGCGAGAATGACCATCTGCGCCAGAGATCAGCGTACGCCTGATCGCGAGCACCGCGGCCCGCGCTAAGCCCTGGCCTTGCCCTCGGCTAGGCGCTCGAGCCCGTCCTCGGGGATCGGCTCCCACGGCGCCGCGTAGGCGACGTACGCACGCCAGCTCGGCCGTACGCCCGGGTCACCGTCGAACGCGCCCAGGCGAATGCTCATCTCGGTCGGGTCGTCCGGGTTGCGGCTGAACAGCTGCGCGCCGCACTCGCCGCAGAAGCACTTTTCAAAGCCGCCGTCCGGATGGCGCCAGGCCCGAACGAGAGCCTCGCCCTGAACCAGACGCAGGGTGCGCCCGTCGATTCGAGCCTGCGCCGACGCCGCCGTCCCAGTCCGACGTTGGCAACGTGTGCAATGGCAATATCCGGCGGCGGTAGCCGCCTCGATCAATTCAAAACGAACGCCGCCACACAAGCAACCACCTGTCAGGGAACCATCGGCCATGGCACAAGTCTGCCACGCACCGATGCAGCTCCACGCGCGCGCACGGATAGCCTGAGCCGGTGGGTTCCGACGACGACGGCCTCCCGACGATCTTCTTTGCCTCCACCGCGGCGTGGGAGCGTTGGCTGGCCGACAACCACGCGGCGTCTGAGGGGGTGTGGGTCAGGATCGCCAAGAAGGACGTCGACATCGCGAGCGTCCGCTATCCCGAGGTGCTCGAGACCGCGATGTGCTTTGGATGGATCGACGGCCGACGAGAGGCGCTCGACGCGCGGCACTTCCTGCAGCGCTTCACGCCGCGGCGATCCCGCAGCAAGTGGTCGAAGATCAACCGCGAGAAGGCCGAGCAGCTGATCGCGCAGGACCGGATGCGCCCCGGCGGGCTCGTGGAGGTCGAACGGGCCAAGGCGGACGGCCGCTGGGAGGCGGCATACGCGGGCCAAGGGAGCAGCACCATCCCCGCGGATCTCCAGCGCGAGCTCGACGCACGCCCCGACGCCAAGGCGTTCTTCGCTTCGTTGAGCAGCCAGAACCGCTACGCGATCGTCTATCGGCTCCACGACGCCAAGAAGGCCGAGACACGCGCGCGCCGACTCGCCAAATTCGTCGCGATGCTCGAGGCCGGCGAAGCGATCCATCCCGAACGTCCGCGCTGACCCGCGCGCGGCCCCGCGGCCGGCCGTGGTTCGATCCGACCGTCAGTTCGTGCGAGCGCAGGCTGTGAGCCCGTACGGGTGCGCCAGTTTCGCGAATTCGGCAAACGGCGGGCTGTTGCCCGCCAAGAGCAAAGGATCGCTCTTCACACGGTTCAGGTTCGCCTGGGCGACGTCGAGCATCGTTTTCACGGCTGCCCTGTCCGCGGCCGGCGCGGCGAGAGCCCGAATCGCATCGATCTGACTCTGAATGCTGGGTACGAAGGTCCCCGTCACGTAGGCGGTGATCTGCGCCCTGCTCGGATGGGTGCCGAGCGCCTGGGCGGCCGGGCCGAGCTGCTGGTTGCCCTGCGAGCAGATCGCGTTGGCCTGCGCGAGGAACTGAGGCTTGGAGAGCGCAGCCACGGTCGAGCTGGTTGTGGTGCTGCTGCTACCGCCGCAGCCATATGCGCCGAGCGCGACCAGGAGCGCGGCCGCAATCGCGATCGATCCCGCGAGCCCGCGTGGCGAGACGGGCGCTGGTCGAGTCCGACGACTTGGCATGGGCTTCCTCCCGGTGTCGATGGAGCGCGAGCGACGCCGCCGATCATATGCGCGAGCGGCCGCGCCCGGCGTCGCGACGGTGTGCGGAGCTATAGCGCGAGGGCGCGATCGACGATCGTCGCGCCCTCCACGCCGTGCGGCAGGTCGCCGAAGGCGAGACCGCGCGCCTCGAGGCGTCCAGCGCAGAACGCGTCGGAGACCGGCGCCGGGGCGTGGCGCAGGAGCAGGCCGGCCTGAAGCGCGAGCGCCATGTCCTCGACCACGCGGCGAGCGCTCCACTCGGCTGCCCCCGAATCAGCTGCCAACGCGGCGAGACCCTCGCGCACGCGCAGCATGTGGGCATCAAACCGAGCATCCGCTCCGGCGGCAAGGTCGCATTGCGCGAGGAACGCCGACGCCGCCTCCGGCTCGCGGCCCAGAGCGCGCAGGACATCGAGCGCGATCACATTGCCCGAACCCTCCCAGACGGTGCCGATCTGGATGTCGCGGTAGAACTGCGCCATCGGCGCCTCCTCGATGTAGCCATTGCCGCCGAGGCACTCGAGCGCCTCAGCTGCCAGTGGCGCCCCACGCTTGCAGACCCAGTACTTCATGACGGCGAGCCCCAGGCGACGGAAGGCCACCTCGGCGGGATCGTCGGAGTCAAACGCGCGCGCGATCCGCAGCGCCGATACCGTCGCCGCCTCGGACTCGAGCGCGAGGTCGGCGAGGACGTTCACCATCGCCGGCTGCCGGGCGAGCGGCGCACCGAACGCCGTGCGATGACGCGCGTGCCAGATCGCCTCGGCAACGACGCGGCGCATCATGCCGGCGACCGCCGTCAGCGTGTCGAGTCGCGTCCAGATCAGCTGCTCAACGACGAACGCGGTGCCGCGACCCTCCTCGCCGAGGATCTGCGCCGGCAGGTGGTCGTACTCGACCTCGGAGGAGGCGAGGCAGCGACCGCCCAGCTTGTCCTTGAGCCGCTGGATCTGAAAACCGGGATGCGGGCGCTGGGCGAGAAAACAGGTGATCCCCGCATCAGTCTGCGCGAGCGTGAAGAAGACGTCGAAGATCGGGTGCGTGCAGAACCACTTGTGGCCGGTCAGCTCGAACCAGCCGTCGCCGATCGGCTCCGCGACGGTCGAGTTGGCGCGCAGGTCCGAGCCACCCTGCTTCTCCGTGAAGACCATCCCGGCCTGGGCGAAGGCGTCGTAGTCGGGCAGCGTAAGGCGCTGCTCCCACGTGCTCCCCAGCGCCGCGTCTTGACGCATGGTCGGGACGGCGGCGTAGTTGATCGACATCGGGCAGCACGGCCCCGTGTCGAGCTGATTGAACAGCTGAAACATCGCCGCCCGCACGACGTGAGCACCGGCGCGTGACTCCCGCCACGGCAGCGAGTTGACTTCGCGCTCGACCCCGAGACGCAGCATCCAGTGCATCGACGGGTCGTAGTCGATCTCATCGACGCGATTGCCGTAGCGGTCGTGCGTCTTGAGCACGGGGATGTTGCGCTGGGCGCGCTTGGCGTGATCGAGCGCCTCGGCGGAGGCGATCACGGCGCCGAAATCGCGGACGCGGTCCAGACCCCACTCGCCGCCGTCGCGGATCAGCGCCTCTCTCAGCGCCGGGTCGGCGTCAAACGCGTTGAAGTCGACGAGCGGCGGCGGCTGGTTGATGACCTCGTGGGTGGCTGCACGATCGGAGCGGCGCGTCGTCGACATCATCTCTCCCTCGAGCGGTTCGCTGTCGGCGTGACCATAGCGCGCCGATTGTCGCCGCGGCGCCTAGGGCTCCCGGCGGAGCCTGCGCCGTGCGACCAGGCCCAGGGCGAGCGCGACCAGCGCGACCACGAGAGCGCCGCCGGCCAAGCCCGCGTCGGCCGCGATGTCGGTGATCGATGGCCCGACCAGGTAGGCGCCGAGACCGATTGACAGCGCCCATATCAGCGCCGAGATCGCGTTGGCGGGAAGAAACCGAGACCAGCGCATATCGTGGATGCCGGCGATCCACGACGGAGTGAACATCACCGCGAGGGGACCGTAGCGCTCATAGAACCGGTCTCCTCTCGCGATCACGGCGAGGCGCGCGCGGCGCAGCGGTCCGGGCGCCGTTAGCAGCCCGCGACCGCCCTTGACGCCGACCATCCAGCCAACCGTCCCCCCGGCGCTCGCTCCAGCCCATGCGACGGCCACGACCGAGGTCAAGTCGAGGTGATGATGCGCAGCCGAGATGCCCGCCGCAATGAGCGCCGCCTCTCCGGGACCTGGGAGCGTCGCCCAACTCGCGACCGACGCCAAGAACACACCGACGTAGTCGACCCCCCGGCCGTGAGGATGGATGGCGGCCAGGGCGGCCAATGTCGACATCGGTAGGCCGACGAAGCGCATTGCGTCATCGTGACGGTCGCGGGCGAACGGCGCCGGGTGGCGGAAGGCAAGAAGCGAGCGATCGCCTCTGCGCCGGGCCGAGCGTACTGGCGCTCGCGCGCGCCTGGCGCCGTTGTCGCGGTTTTGGCCATTCGGCGTTTGCCGAGGCCTCGGTCGGGAAAACAAACAGAACTAAATCCGTTCGAGATCGCAGCGGCGCGGTGCCGAGAGGAGTTGACGACACGCTAGCGACAGCAGGCGAGCAGTTGCGAATCGGCGTGCGCACGATCCGCCACAACGCTCCCCCCGGCAATGCCCGGGGCGGTCGTCGGAGGCCGGATGGGCTCCTGCTGACGGGCGCCACCGGGTTCGTTGGCATGGAGGTGCTGGCCCGCTATCTGGAGCGCACCAGCCGGCCGATATACCTGCTCGTGCGGGCCGCCGACGATCGGTCGGCCGCGGCGCGCGTCGCCGACACGCTGACCTCGCTGTTTGGTCGCGATCATTCCTACGCGGAGCGCGTGGTGCCGGTCCGCGGCGACATCACGCATCAGGGGCTGGGTCTGCGCCGAGAGCACGATTGGCTTGCCGAGCAGGTGACCGAGGTCGTCCACGCGGCGGCGTCCATATCGTTTGAGCTCGGACTTCAGGAATCCCGCCAGATCAACGTCGAGGGTACTCGCAGGGTGGTCGAGTTCGCCGAACGCTGCCATGAACGGGGTGGCCTACGCCGCCTGTCCTACGTCTCAACTGCATATGTCGCGGGTGAGCACGCGGGCCGGTTCAATGAGGATGACCTGGACGTGGGCCAGCGATTTCGCAACGCCTACGAGCAGTCGAAGTTCGAGGCCGAGAGTCTCGTGGCCAGCCGGCGCGCGCGGCTGCCGATCACGGTGCTGCGTCCGAGCATCGTCGTCGGCGAGTCCGACAGCGGCTGGACCACGTCGTTCAACGTGGTGTACTGGCCGCTGCGGGCATTCTCGCGCGGCGCATACCTGGCGCTGCCCGCGCGACGGGAGGCGCCGGTAGATGTCGTGCCCGTCGACTATGTGGCCGACGCGATCTTCGCGCTCAGCCAGGCTGCATCGGCCGCGGGAGGCACCTACCACCTCACCGCGGGAGCGAGCGCGAGCAGCGTGGGCGAGCTCGTCGAACTCGCGGCGAGGCGCTTCAAGCGGCCGGCGCCACTGCTGATCACGCCCGCCGTCTATCGCCGCGTGATCCATCCGCTACTTCTCCGCATGAGCCACGACCGGCGTCGGCGTCAAGCACTTCGCCGGAGCGAGGTCTTCTTCCCCTACTTCGCAGCGGCGGTCACCTACGACGATCGCCGAACGCGGACCGCGCTTGCAGGAGCAGGCATCGAGCCGACGCCGCTGGCGGGCTACTTCGACCGACTCGTGGAGTTCGCGCTCGAGGCCGACTGGGGTCGGCGGCCGATCCCACGCGCGAGCGTCGCCGCAGGAGACCTGCGCCCACACCGTGGACGCGGGGCGCGGGTCCCGTCCGCTCGTGCTCGACCGGGACGGGCGATGCTGAGCGGATCCCGTGGCGACGGTCGCCGTCAGCGCTAGAGATTGACCGTCGCCATCCCAACCTCGTCGTAGCGCGCGCCTGCCACCGTTGGCATCTCGGCGTCGATCCTCGCCAGATCGTCGTTGGTCAGCTCCACGTCGACCGCCGCGGCGTTCTGCTCCAGGTAGGTGCGGCGCTTGGTGCCCGGAATCGGGACGAGATCCTCACCCTGCGCGAGCACCCACGCGAGCGCCAGCTGAGCAGCGGTGATGCCCTTGTCGCTTGCGATCTGCTCCACCTTCGCGGCGAGCTTCAGGTTGGCCTCCAGGTTGGAGCCCGTGAAGCGGGGACCGTGGCGTCGGAAGTCGCTCTTGTCCAGGTCCTCCGGAGACTTGAAGCGGCCCGACAGGAAGCCGCGCCCCAGCGGCGAGTAGGGGACGAAGCCGATCCCGAGCTCGCGGCACGTGGGCAGGATCTCCGCCTCTGGGTCGCGGGTCCAGAGCGAGTACTCAGTCTGCACCGCGGTGATCGGGTGCACGGCGTTCGCGCGGCGAATCGTCTCCGGCGCCGCCTCGCTGAGACCCAGGTGTCGGACCTTGCCCTGCTCGACCAGCTCGGCCATCGCCCCGACCGTCTCCTCGATCTCGACGTTGGGGTCCACTCGGTGCTGGTAGTAGAGGTCCACGTGGTCGGTCCCCAGACGCTTGAGCGATCCCTCGATCGAGCTGCGGACGTGTGCGGCTGAGCCATCGAGTGGACCGAGGGTGGACATGTCGCCCGGTATCGCCGCGTCCAGCCGGCGCGCAAACTTGGTTGCGATTACATAGTCGTCCCGGTTACCCTTGATCGCGCGACCAACCAATTCCTCGTTGGTCATCGGTCCGTACAGCTGCGCGGTATCGAGGAAGTTGACGCCGAGCTCGCGCGCGCGATGGATCGTCGCGATCGCCTCGCCTTCGTCCGCGGAGCCGTAGAAAGCGGACATCCCCATGCATCCGAGCCCGAGGGCCGAGACCTCGAGGTCGGCAAGTTTGCGCTGTTTCATCGTGATCAGCCTTTCGCTGTAGTGATTCGGGTAGCACAGCGTGTGTGCGCTCGCGGCTTCCGGCTCGGGCCGCGTCAGTGTCCGTCACGGTCGTACCCATCGCCTTCAAGATACGACTTAGCGCGCGCTCGAGGTCGGGGGTCTGTCTTCCCCTGGCGTGAGCGCTAGTTCAAGCCCGTCGGGCTGAGCCTGCTGGGGTTCGAGCGCTGTCCGGCGGCGCTCATCGCCGTCGTCACGAGCGAATAGCGGCCCGGATCGAGCTTCCTCGAGTACGACACCCTCCCCTGGAAGGAGAGCGTTTTCGGGCCGGGTTGACCCGCGCACGAGCGCGTGCCCGCACGCATGCTCGCCGGCGACGCGAGGAGAGGGACCCGATCTCGATCACGGCTCTCGGCGACGCCAACGTCCGCCCGTGTGCACGCCCGGCACTTCGGCCTTGCCCACGCGCCGGGTTTGCTCGCATTTGGCCTGTCGTCACTCGTCGCAACCGCCCCGAGAACGGTGGCTGAGCACGAGCGGGGGAACCCGAGGAGCCGCGACATCGTCACGCTCGAACGGCAGCAGGTCTGTGACGCCCGCCCGCTCGAACACGCGGTGGATGAACCGCGACCCGGGAATCAGCGCGAAATCGTATCCGCGCTTCTGGCAGAGGCCACAGCGGAACGCGATCACCGCCACCCCGGTCAGGTCGATGTACGTGAGCTCCCGGAGGTCCAGCGTGATGCCGGTGACTCCTTCGGCGCACAGGCGCTCTATCTCCGCTTCGAGCGCATGCGCCGAACTGCCGTCGAGATCGCCGGTCAGGATCAGCGTGTGCGTCCGCAGGCTCACGCTGGCCGGCGCGAACCTCGCTTCGCTCGACGCAGGTTGGACATGTGTGTCGTTGTTGAAGGCGGTCCGCGTCTGAGTTGCGACACTTCCCAGCGCGCCGCCCTCCTCCCTCGTACTGACACTCGTCGCGACCGCCAATTGATGGCGTTTCATCGGATACCGCTCCTTCCAAGCAAGCTTCGAATTGATTTCCAGAGGCCTGGATCAAGAGATCCAGTGCCGGGGGTTAGCTGGCCGGGGAGGAGCTAGCCCGGTCGCTCTGGAATCAGAACGAAGCACGCCGTGAGCCAAGGCCGGCTTGAAAGCCGCAGGCGGCGCATGGCGCGCGGAGCCGCCAACAGCAGCAGCCCCGCGAGAGTGAGGAGAGTCAGGGGAGCGGTTCCGGAGCCGCCGGTCATCGAGCCCGAGGCGCCGCTCGGCGCCGGGCCGGGTGCCGGGCTGACCGGGGCGTTACCCATCCCAGAGCCGCCGCGGCCACCGCCCGTGGGCGAGTCTCCCGTCGCCGCCGCGGCCAGGGAGGCGGCGGTTGCGAAGCCGACGGTCGAACCCGAAGGGACTGGTGGGCCAACCATCCAGCCGGCGGCGCAGCCGTGGGTCGTGCGTCCTCCGGGCGCGGAGAGCTCGCAACCGAGTTCGCCGAGCCGGCGCGCGGCGATCATCCCCGCCGTGCGGGCAGAACCTGCGCCGGTGTCCGGCGTCGGCGGCCCCCCGGCGCCCGGCCCCCCGGCGGCCAACGGGCCCGTCAGCGAGACGGTCAGGGCAAGTGGGGCTTCGCGTACGGATTGATCGCTCGTGACAGCAGCCTGCGGAGTCGATGGCGTCTCGAGGACCACGGGCGGCGGCGTGGGCGATGACAGCGAGCCCGCCGGAGCTCCGTCGGAAGAATGTTCCCCGGCGGGGGTCGAGAGCGCTCCTTCCGACGGGCGTTCGGCACCCGTGCCCGAGGTCGCCCCGTTCGGAGCTTCTTCGTGCGGGGGTTCCACCACGACCGGTGGAGTCACTTTTGGAGCTTCTTCCCCGCCCGGGGCTGAGGGCGCCCCTTTCGGAGCTTCCGGAGCGGGTTCCCCGCCCACCGGCGGCCCCTTCGGAGCTTCTTCCGCGGGATGTTCCCCGCTGACCGGCGGCGTACCTTCCGGAGCTGCTTCCGCACTTGGCGGCGTGCCCCCGCCGGCGGACGCGCCTTCCGGAGCTGCTTCCGCGCTTGGCGGCGTGCCCCCGCCGGCGCCCGGAGCTTCGGCGTTGGCGTTCCCCGCGACGACGAGCGCGCCGAGCATCGCCAAAACGATCGCTCGCAGATACGGGCGACATCTGTCTGCCGACCGCCTCAAGGGATTGACTGTCCCGAGTATGGCTCTTCCGTGCATATAGCTCCCGTAGGGTAATCATAAGCCCGGAGGTCAAACCGGCGCTTCGTGGCAGGTCGCACGGTGCGGGATTTGGGGCCGCCGGCGGTCGCCGAGACCGACGAGCGCTCAGCGGCCGAGACCGGCGGGGCGCCGGCGGCAAGGCCCGGCCGGCGCTACCCGCAGGCGTTACCGGCAGGCGATACCCGCAGGCGTTACTCGATAAGCGTCCGCGGGATGGCCCGAGCGGGAGCGGCTCGTGAGCGGCGCGGCGGCAAGTGACGGTCAGCCGGAGCGAGATGCTCGGCAGAGCTTTCCGCCGGCCGGTCTCGGCGCTCGGCGCTCGGCGAGGTGGCTCGTGGCGATCAAATCGGACAACGCGGCAGCGCGAGCCCGATCGCACAGCGCTGCAAGGCGAAACATGGTCAACGCAAACGCCGCGATGGCCAACCAGGCTGTGGAGATGAGGATGACGAGCACCGTGACCCAGGCCGAGTGATCAGGCGTCGCCACTTTCCAGTCGAACGCCCGCTTTGGGTCCGTTCGTGGCCAGCATCGCAATCCCTTCCCGGTGGCTCCACGGATCAAGGCGCCGGGCCAAGCGAAACCTCGCCGCGGCTCTGTCAGCAGGCCGCTCTGCATCGCTAAACCTTCATCGGCTATTCGTCGAGATGACCTCAGATGCAGCGAGATGTGCGTATTGAGGCTCGATTAGGCCAACGGAGGCATGCTCGCATGTTTGGGGGCAGAGGAACCCGTCATGTCGGATAGCGAAACCCCCCAGCACAACCCCGAGCTCGAGGGCGCCCCCGCCTCTTCGATGGGGGATTCTGTGGCCGGGCCGCCTCAGCCGCCTGGTGCGAGTTCAGTCCCGGCCGTCGTTGAGCCGGACAGCTCGGGCGGTGCCTCTGTGCCGATGCTGGCGCCAAGCTCTCGCCCTGAGAGGTTCGAGCGCCTGAAGCATGCGGTCACGGGCCGAAAGGGCGTTTGGGCAGCAGTGGCGGTCCTATGCGTGGCAATCGGAGCGGTCGGCTCGGTGCTTGGTGCGCGTGCGGTGGCACGCAACGAGTCCACCAGCGCGCGGCAGGCTTTTCCTCGGAACTCAGCCGGGATCGCCTCCACGCTGAAGCTCGCGATTCAGCACGAGGAAGACCTCGTAATCAGCGCGAGCACCTTCTTCGCCGGAAATCCGAAAGCGTCGGCCGTGCAATTCAATACTTGGGTGAAATGGTCGCAAGCGCTACATCGCTACCCCGAGCTCCAGAAGCTCGGCTTCGTCGCGCTCGTCCGAGCGCCGGAACTCGCTGCGTTCCAGTCGCAGATCAGCGGCCGTCGGCTGACGTCATCGAAATCGCGCTCCCCGCTGCCCCGTGCGCCGAGCTTTCCAATCGTTCCCGCCGGTACGCGTCCGTTCTATTGCTTCACCGCCGTCGAACTGACGCGCGCCGCGCTCAAGCACGCGCGCGCGGGGATGGACTACTGCGCCAAGATCCCGTCGCTGCTGTCGTCGCGCGACTCGGCCGTGAGCGTCTACGCGCCGGCCTCGGCGGGACGCAGCCAGGGGTTGGGAGTCGAGGCACCGGTTTATAAAGGGAACGTGCCTCCCGTCGCTTTGAAGAGCCGCCGAGGAGCATTCGTGGGCTGGCTGCGCGAGGTCCTGACGCCCGGGGTGGTGCTGCAACAGGTGCTGCACGGCCATCCCGAATACGCGGCTCGCCTCCGTTACAAGACCGGCTCCTCGAATCTCGTCTTCGCCAGCGGCACCCCGCAGCACGGCGCGCAGAGCACGACGACCAACCTGCACAACGGATGGACCATGAAGACCTTTGGACCTTCTCCGGCCGGCTCGAGCGTGCTCGCAAACGGCAACTCGCTCGCGCTTTTGATCGTGGGAATCCTACTGAGCGCATTGTTTGGCCTGCTGGTTTTCGTGCTTGGCGGCGGTCGCTCGCCGACGCTTCTGCGTCCGATCCGCGCGGTACCCCATGCCGACCTCTACGACCCGCTGACCAGGCTTCCCAACCGCGCCCTGATGCTGGACCGGGCCGAGCGCATGCTCGCGCGGGCGACCCGCCAGTCGGGGTTGCTGGTCGGCGCGCTGTTCATCGACATCGACTGGTTCAGGGATGTCAACGACAAGCTCGGATCCGCTGCCGGCGATCAGCTCTTGACGATCGTCGCCGAACGGCTGGAGGGCGTTGTACGAGCACACGACACGGTCGGTCGCCTCGGAGACGACCAGTTCGTGGTGCTGGTCGAGTCGGCGGCGCGCGGTGTCCGGCTCGACTCGCTCGCCCGGCGCGTGATCGAGGCGATGCACAAGCCGGTCGAGCTCGAGGGCTTCCGGCTCAGCTTCTCGTTGACCGCGAGCATCGGGGTCGCATTTGGCCGCTACCCGACACCCGACGACCTCCTGCGCGACGCGCGGCTGGCCCTGACCGCAGCGCAGGCTGCGGGTAGGGACCGCTACACACTCTTCAACGCGAACATGCGCTCGACCATCGAAGGGCGCGGGGTGCTCGAGATCGAGCTGAACGCCGCGCTTCAAGAGAACCAGTTCTTCCTGCTCTATCAGCCGATCTACGATTTCAGGACTCGGAAAGTGGTGGGGCTCGAGGCGCTCATCCGCTGGCAGCATCCCACCCAGGGCGTCCTGTCTCCCGACGACTTCATCCCACTGGCCGAGGACACGGGGCTGATCGTGCCGATCGGTCGCTGGGCGCTCGAGGAGGCCTGCAGCCGAGCCGCAGCATGGAACGTGGCAGGGCATCGAGTGGGCGTCTCCGTGAAGGTGTCGGCCAACCAGCTGAATCGAGACGGGTTCACCGTCGACGTTCGGCGAGCTCTGCAGCAGTCCGGGCTGGAGCCCGCATTGCTCACGCTCGAGGTCGCCGAGACCACCGTGATGCGCGACATCGCCGCGGTCACCGAGCGCCTCCAGGTGATCAAGCAACTGGGCGTGAGCATCGCGATCGATGAATTCGGCAGCGGATACGCCCGCAACGCCGACCTTCAGCTGATGCCGATCGACTTCCTGAAGGTGGATCGCAGCTCCCTCGCCGCGACTGAGGACGAGGAGTACCGCAGCTGGCTGCTCGAGGCCATCCTCAGCGTCGGACGAGACCTCGCACTACCGGTAATCGCCACCGGAATCGAGACGTACGAGCAAATGAGCACCGTCCAGGGGATGGGCTGCCCGATGGGCCAGGGATTCCTCCTGGGCAGACCGACCCCGACCGACGGCGTCCACGATCTCTTTGACGCCGAGCTCCCGACGGCCCCTACGCCGGCGGCCCGCAGAACTGCCCCGGACGTGGCTGACTAACTTCGGGGGGTCGCGGCTCGCGAGCCGGGGCGATGGAACTTACGGCGACGGCGCCAACCTACTTCGGTGGGCGCCGTCGCCTCCCCCTGCCGCGTGATCCCGCCTACTTGAGCCATTCGGCGAACGCCGGGCTCGTCCAGCCTTCGCCCGAGCGGGCCGGGGCGCGGCCGAGCGGTTTGCCGCCGTAGATGACCGAGGCACCGGCGGCGTCGGACTGGTACGTCTGCCAGGGGACGGCGCCTGTCTGGCTCACGCCCGGCTTTGAGAAGTCGCAGACGCCGGTCGGGAACGCTTTCTGCAGCGCGGCGAACTGTTCGGGGGTGAACGTGACCGGGTAGTACGCGGACGCCTGCAGCGGCTTCAACCGGCACTTCTGCTTGTCGGTCGAGATTTCCTCGCCCGCGATCACGCGCGGGGTCGAGAAGCGCGTCTGCGCGAGCGGCTCCTCGCACACCGGGCCGATGCCGGGGACGGAGGCTTCTTCGACACCTTCGACGTTCGTGCATTTGTCGTGCACGCTCGCCGGGCGGTCCTGGGCGATCTTTTCTTCTAGCGTGACCTTCTTGCGCGGGTCGCCTTCGACCGCCGAAAGCCATTTGTCCATCGCCATCAGGCCTTCGGTGGTATAGGTCGGCGAGCCGATCAGCGGCGTCTCACCGAACCAGATCACATGGTTGAGCGGGAAGTGGCCCTCGGCGTGTTCGAGACGCGTGCGCATCGACCACGTGCGGTAGGCGTCGTGGAAGGCGCCCGGGTCCGGACCGCGCAGGTCGATGATCGCCACGTCCTTGAGGTTGTTCGCCTCGTTGACCGCGCCCGAGGTGTAGGAGCGCTTGAGCGCCGGTTCGTTCGCCGCGAACCGTTCCGCCTGCGGCTTGAGGTCTATTGTCGCCCCGCCGATCTTCGAGTTGATGTCGACGAACTCGGCGGGCGTGATCGTGCCTTCCTTCAAGCCGGAGAGCCCGTACTGCACGCCGACGTTGTCGATCGGCAGGCCGGCGAAGCCGTGGCCGATTTTTTTCTCGGGGCCTTCCCACAGGCTTTCCGGACGCTGGCCGAACACGTTGATCATGTAGTCCGCCAGCGTGCAGCGAACGCCCGAGGGGTTCGTTTCCGGGTTGTAGACTTCGCCGCTCGGAACGCCTTCACCGCAGCCCGTCGTCGGGTTGGCGAGCGTTTCCCAGTAGACCGTGTCGAAGATGATCGCGTTGCCGTAGTTGGGATGACCCTCGACCGCCGCGATCTGGTTGTAGGTCCACGCGATCCCGGTACCCCACTTTTCAGGGTGCTCGAAGTACGCGCGCGTGAGGTGGTAGTCGGAGATCTCCTGGCCGTTGGACCAGGCGTCCTGAAAACTGCACTGCGGCAGGATGCCCTGGTAGATACCGGGGTACGCGTTGGCGACCTGCTGCTGCACGAGCGAGCCGCCCGAGCAGCCGGTGCCGATCGTGTAGCGCAGCGTGCCGTACTCATCGACCAGGTGCTGCTTGGCCATGATCAGCGACTCGGCCTCGGTGACGATGTTGCAGTTGTGGCCGGCGTTGTCGAGCGCCGTCGACATGACCGCGAAGCCGAGTCCGAGCGCGGTCGTCGGGCTTCCGGTCGTCGCCGAGACGCCGGGCACGCCGACGGTGTCGGTTGTGACGCTCGGCGCCGTGCCGGACTCGTGTTCGATGCCGCAGCTCGCGCCGTGCGTGATCAGGAGCTTGTGGTTGAACTGCGGTTGCGGCGCCCACGGTTCCCACGTCTTGCCCGGCTGGTAGAGGACGGCTATCTGGTACTGGTCGCGGTCCTGATAGCCGGTCTCGATGCGGATGATGAACGGGACCGTCTGGCCGTTGTCGGTCGTCGTCGATTCGACGTCGCTCGGGGGACTTTCCGGGTTGTACGCTTGGAGCGTCCCCGTCGTCGACGATTTGTACTCGTAGGCGTACGTCGGTGCTTCATCGCACTTCGCGTCCGTCGGGTGAGCGTTCTTGCATACCCACGGCTGCACCTGCGGACCGGCGATGACGGGCCCGCCGATCGCGTGGTTGACGATCGCCGCGTGGCCGCTGGTCTGCCCCGGAGCTTCGGCGCTGAGCACGTTGCTGCCGACCGCCAGGCCCGTGAGCAGGCCCTCGTAGCTGCCGTTTGCCCGTAGCGCAAACTCGCTCGTCACGTCGGATCCGCCGAGCGTCATCTTCACCGAGGAGGGAGCGACGCTGTGCGGTAGCGCGACCGACACGAGCGCATCGCCGCCGGAGATCGCGTCGGCGCGGTTGGACAGGACGTGGATGGCGAGCGTGCCGGCCTGCGCGCCGGCGACGCCGACCGACAACGCTGCGGTCGCGACGGCGACGCCTACGAGCAACCTCATTCGCATTCGACTTCCCCTCTCACAGCGCTTGCACGCGCTTGCAGTTTCGAGTAAGCTTCGGGTTCCTAAGTACTACTGCGTACTCGTCGAAGTACGCATTCGTACTCTAACCTACACAAAGTCATGAACTCCGTCAAGATCGACGACGACCTGTTGATTCCAGCCGGTCGCCACACGCTCCCGCCGCAGGAGGTCTCGGGGCGCCAGCGCGAGCGCCTTCTGCGCGCGATGGCGAGCTGCACGAGCGAGCTCGGCTACCAGCGCACGACCGTCGGCGACGTCGTGCGCGTCGCGCGCACCTCGCGCAGCGCGTTCTACGAGCACTTCGCCGACAAGCAGCAGTGCTTCCTCGAGGTCTACGCGCTGATGACGGCGGAGTTCATCGCCGCGGCGCTCGAGGCGGCCGCCAGCGTCGAGTCATGGCAGCAGAAGCTCGAGCGAGGCATCGCGACGTACTTCGAATGGATGGCAGAGCACCCGGACGTCGCGCGCAGCACGATCGTCGAGATCCACGAGGCGGGTCGTGAGGGCCTCGAGGCGCGCGCCAAAGCGCTCGAGCAGTGGATGCGCACAATCGAGGGCGTCGCGACCCTCGCGCGGCGCGCTGGCGCACAGCTGCCCGAGCTCGACGAGGTCGCCTTCGTCGCGATCATTCTGACCGCGGAGGCGTACGTGCACGACTATGCCCGTCGCGGGTGCGTCGACCGTGTCGGCGAGAAGGCGGCCGCGGTCCAGTCGCTCGCGCGGGTGCTCTTCGAGCACGGCGTGCGCCCGCAGTAGCGGACGCTCGCCGGCGCCCTCCGCGACGGCCGAGTGCGCTGATCGGAAAATGGAAGTCGCGAGGCGCCGGTCAGGTGCCGACGTAGGCCGCGAGGTGCTCGCCGGTGAGGGTGGAGCGGGCGGCGACGAGGTCGGCGGGTGTGCCCTCGAAGACGATCCGGCCGCCGTCGTGGCCGGCGCCGGGGCCGAGGTCGATGATCCAGTCGGCGTGCGCCATGACCGCCTGATGGTGCTCGATGACGATGACCGACTTGCCGGAGTCGACGAGCCGGTCGAGCAGGCCGAGCAGCTGCTCGACGTCGGCGAGGTGCAGGCCGCTGGTCGGCTCGTCGAGGACGTAGACGCCGCCCTTCTCGGCCATGTGGGTGGCCAGCTTGAGACGCTGCCGCTCGCCGCCGGACAGCGTCGTGAGGGGCTGGCCGAGACTGAGGTAGCCGAGTCCGACCTCGTCCAGTCGCGTTAGGATCTTGTGCGCGGCAACGATGTTGGTCTCGCCGGACCCGAAGAACTCGCTCGCCTCCGCCACCGGCATCGCGAGCACCTCGCTGATGTCCTTGCCGCCGAACTCGTACTCGAGCACCTCGGCCTGGAACCGCTTGCCCTCGCACTCCTCGCAGGGGGTGGCGACGCCGGCCATCATCGCCAGGTCGGTGTAGATGACGCCGGCGCCGTTGCAGGTGGGGCAGGCGCCCTCGGAGTTGGCGCTGAACAGCGCCGGCTTCACGCCGTTGGCCTTCGCGAACGCCTTGCGGATCGGGTCGAGCAGCCCGGTGTACGTCGCCGGGTTGCTCCGCCGCGAGCCGCGGATCGCGGCCTGGTCGATCGACACCACGCCCGCGCCGGCGGGGATCGACCCGTGCACCAGCGAGCTCTTTCCGGAGCCGGCGACGCCGGTGACGACGACAAGCACCCGGAGCGGGATGTCGACGTCGACCTCGCGCAGGTTGTGCGCCGTCGCGCCGCGGATCTCCAGCGTGCCGGTGGGCGTCCGCACCGTCTCCTCGAGGGAGGCCCGGTCGTTGAGATGGCGGCCGGTGATGGTGCCGCTCACCTGCAGCCCCTCGACGGTGCCCTCGAAGCACACGGTGCCACCCGCCGTACCCGCGCCGGGGCCGAGATCGACGACGTGGTCGGCGATCGCGATCGTCTCCGGCTCGTGCTCCACGACGAGCACCGTGTTGCCCTTGTCCCGCAGCCGCAGCAACAAGGCGTTCATTCGCTGAACGTCATGAGGGTGCAGGCCCGTGGTGGGCTCGTCGAAGACGTAAGTCACGTCGGTGAGCGAGGAGCCGAGGTGGCCGATCATCTTGACGCGCTGCGCCTCGCCGCCCGACACCGTGCCCGATGGCCGGTCGAGCGAGAGGTATCCCAGCCCGATCTCCACGAACGAGTCGAGGGTCTGCTGCAGCGCCTCGAGCAGCGGCGCCACCGACGGCTCGTCGACGCCGCGCACCCATTCGGCCAGGTCGCTGATCTGCATCGCGCACGCGTCGGCGATGTTGATCCCCTCGATCTTCGACGACCGGGCCTCCTTGCTGAGCCGGGTGCCGTTGCACTCGGGGCAGACGGTGAAGGTGACGGCCCGCTCGACGAAGGCGCGGACGTGCGGCTGCAGCGTCTCGACGTCCTTGGACAGCATCGACTTCTGGATCTTCGGGATCAGCCCCTCGTAGGTCAGGTTGATCCCCTCGACCTTGATCTTGGTCGGCTCCTTGTGGAGCAGGTCATGCAGCTCCCGCTTGTTGTAGTTGCGGATCGGCTTGTCCGGGTCGAAGTAGCCGCAGCCGCGGAAGATGCGGCCGTACCAGCCGTCCATGCTGTAGCCGGGGATGGTGATGGCGCCCCCGTTGATCGACTTGCCGTCGTCGTACAAGGCGGAGAGGTCGAAGTCGGTGACCGAGCCCCGGCCCTCGCAGCGTGGACACATGCCGCCGAGGCGGTTGAAGGTCGCCTTCTTGGTCTGCGTCTTGCCGGCACCTCGCTCGACGGTGATCGCACCGCTCGCCCTGACCGAGGGGACGTTGAAGGCGAACGCGCTTGGCGAGCCGATGTGCGGCCGCCCGACTCGGCTGAAGAGGATGCGCAGCATCGCGTTGGCGTCGGTGGCGGTGCCGACCGTGGAGCGGGCGTCGGCACCCATCCGCTGTTGGTCGACGATGATCGCGGTCGTCAGGCCTTCGAGTACGTCGACCTCCGGCCGCGCCAGCGTCGGCATGAAGCCCTGCACAAAGGCGCTGTAGGTCTCGTTGATCAGCCGCTGCGACTCCGCGGCGATCGTGCCGAACACCAGCGAGCTCTTGCCCGAGCCGGAGATACCGGTGAACACCGTCAGCCGGCGCTTCGGGATCTCGATGCTGAGGTCCTTGAGGTTGTTCACGCGCGCGCCGTGCACGCGGATCAAATCCTGGCTGTCGGCAACATGTCGCGCAGGCGACTGCGTGTCTGTCCTCGTGGCCGTGCTCATCGTGTCTTCATCCGTTTAGCGGCCCGCCCTCGCGGTCTCCGTGGTCGCCTAGCTCGATCTGAGCAGCTCTACGCGGCGGGCGGCTGGTCGATGCGCACCAGATTGCCGGACGGGTCCCGCACGGCACAGTCTCGCGTGCCCCACGGCTGGTCGGTCGGCTCCTGCACGATCTCGGTGCCCGACGCCCGCAGCTGCTCGAAGGTGGCGTCGAGGTCGTCGGTGTGGAAGTGGACGCCGTTCAGGGCGCCCTTGGCGACGAGGGCGGCGAGCGCGTCGGCGTCGGCGGGGCTGCCGTTCAGGTAGTTGGTGAGGACGATCGCTACGCCCGGCTGGGTGGCGGCGCCGACGGTGATCCAGCGGAAGTCTTTGCGGGCGACGTCGTTGCGCAGTTCGAGGCCGAGTTGGTCGCGGTAGAAGGCCAGTGCGAGCTCGGGGTCATGGACGAGGACGAAGCATTGGGAAAGAGTGAGATTCATGCCGTCAACATTAGGGAGCCAGCGCCGCGCGCGTTTCTCCGATCCTGCTCGGTTTCCGGCTCGGGCGCGTGAGATCCTTGGCGATGCAGGCCGGTACGATCGCGAGCGCCCCGTGGTCACGGACCCGGTAGGCCGTCGGCGTCTCGCCCACAAGCTGGGTGAAGCGTGCGCTGAACGAGCCGAGCGAGGAGCACCCGACCGCCATGCAGACCTCGGTGACCGACAGGTCGCCGCGGCGCAGCAGCGCCTTCGCCCGCTCGATTCGCCGCGTCATCAGGTAGGCGTAGGGCGTCTCACCATACGTCGCACGGAACTGCCGCGAGAAGTGGGCCGTCGACATCAACGCAGCGCGGGCGAGCGCGGCGACGTCGAGCGGGCCCGCGTACTCGCGGTCCATCAGATCGCGGGCGCGGCGCAGGTGCGCAAGGTTTGCGAGCTCCTCCGACGTCACGATGCGAGCGTAGCGGCGTGCCAGCACCGACGCGCGGCAACACGCCGCCCGGCCGAGGAGCGGGTGCTAGTCGAGGCCGCCGGATGCCTGCATCGCGCCCGATGCCAATGGCGGCTGCGACCCGTTTGGCTCATGTTGCCGAGCCGGCGGGCGAGCGGCGGTCCGCGGGTCGCCTGTGACCTCTTCGTTGACCGCTCTTGCGCACGCTGACGCAGCCTGATAGACACGGGAAGTCGAATGGCCCGGGCGCGGAGCGGTCACGGAAGGCTCTGTGCCCAACGAGTGGCGCTCGGGCATTGGTCACCAGCAATTGCAAGGGAGGCGTTAGCAATGAGACGTGCCAGAACCATCGGCCTGTGCTGCGCGGCGCTGGTCGCGCTGAGTGCAAGCATGACGGCATCGGCGGCGGCTGCGTTGCCGGAATTCACGGGTCCATTCCCGACACCGTTCACGTCGAAAAGCGGGGTGACGGTGCTGGAAACGGTCAAAAAAGCGACGATCAGATGTACGGCCGACACCGGCAGTGGTGAAGTAACCGGCCCGAAAACGGGCACGATCACCATCACGTTCACGGGCTGCGAATTCGTGACCCTGGGTCTGACGTGCAACACCGTCGGCGTACCGCCGGGCACGATCGTGACGACGACGCTGCTGATGACTCTGGGGTACATCAACGGACCCAAAAAAGAAGTGGGCGTCGACCTGTCGACCGCCACGGGCGGGCCGCTGATGGAATTCACGTGTGCCGGTCTGCGCGTCACCGTGACGGGGTCGGTGATCGGCAAAATCACACCGGTAAACAAACTGGTCAACCCGCCGGGTCACTTCTCGCTGAGGTTCACACAGGCCAGCGGCAAACAGAAACCGACCAAATTCGAAGCCGAACCGACCGACGTCCTGTTTACCTCGTTCGGAGGGCCCTCCCAGGAATCGGGGCTGTCCTCGCCGGAGGTAGTCAGCTTCCCGGTGCCGATGATGATTGCGGCCTGACCCGGCGACGACCAAGCGCGTGCGTCCGGGCAACCGGCTCGGACGCACGCGCGTTTCGCGAAGGTGTCAGTAGGCGTCCGGCGTCAATAATCGCGGGAGCTAGCGTTTGCGGGGGCCGACGGTCGGGCGGCCGGAGCCCTCACCCGATCTGCTCCGCCAGCTCGACGATGATTCCCTCGGGGCCCCGGACGTAGCAGAGCCGATAGCTGTCTTTGTAGCGCTCCACCTCGCCAACGAGCTCCGCGCCGCGGGCTCGCAAGCTAGCGACGACTGCGTCGACGTCGTCGACTGCGAATGTGACATGGCGGATGCCCGGGGTGTTCGCCGGCGCGTGCCGGTCGCCGCCCCGGCCCGACGGGGCGTGAAACTTCGTCAGCTCGAGCCGTCCGTGGCCATCCGGGGTCTCCACCATCGCGATCTCCGCCCGGACGCCCTCGAGCCCCACCACGCGGTCCACCCAACCGCCTTCGACCGACCCCTCGCCCTGCAACTTGAGTCCGAGCTCGACGAAGAACGCCGTCGCCGCCGCGAGGTCGTCGACCACGATGCCCACGTGGTCCATGCGTTGGATCGTCACGCGCTCGACTGTAGCGACACGACAGCTGCAGGTGGCCGCAACGGCGTGCCCGCGGAGCCGCTCGCCGATCACGTCGCGCAGCCGGTTGGTCTAACGCAGCTCCGGCGGCGGCCACGCGGACGGACGGCGGTCCGGGATACTTCGCCACACGATGCCCGAGGAGTCCACGACCCCCGACCTGGTCAGACTCACGCGGCAGGCCATCGATGCCTCCAACCGCGGGGACATCGACGGCGTCATGGGACTGTTCGCGCCCGATGCTGTGTGGGAGTCCTTGGACGGAATTGGCGTGTTCAAGGGTGCGACAGCGGTTCGCGGCTTCCTGACAGACTGGCTCAGTTCCTACGAGGTGTTCGACACCGAGGCGGAGGAGGTCGCCAACCTGGGCGGCGGGATCACTTTCGTTGTGGTTCGCCAAAGCGGGCGGCTGCTGGGAGCAGCCGGTCGCATGCAGCAGCGTTTTGCGTGGGCCATAGCCTGGGAGCGGCGCCTCGCCGTGCACGTCTTCGCCGGCATGGATATCGAGAAGACCCGTGCTGCCGCCCAACGCGTCGCGGAGGAACGGGGATAGTCGATGGCCGAGGCGTCCACGACCCCGACCTGGGTTGTCACGTGACACATCCCCCTGGAAGCATGCCGGTCCCGGGTGGACTCGACGCCGCTGTCGGCTCTGGCGGGCGCGGCGGCGGTATAAGGCTGAACCGTAGAATCGCGGCCATGCCGTTCACGCTCAAGAACCTCAGAGAGGATCTGGCGGACGTCGGGTCCAACTTCGACGGCGCGCCGGACCTGGAGTTCCGTCTCGCGAGTAAGGCGCTGGAGCTCGAGCAGTCCGGCCTCAGCTACCAGCGCATCCCGCCCCACTACCGCTTCCCGTACGGCCACACGCATAAGGAGCAGGAGGAGGTGTTCGTGGTCGTAGGCGGGAGCGGGCGGATGAAGCTCGACGACGAGATCGTCGACGTCAAGAAGTGGGACGTCGTGCGCGTTCCGCCCGGGACATGGCGAGGGTACGAGGCCGGCCCGGAGGTCCTCGAGATCCTCGTCTTCGGCGCGCCCAACCTCGGCGAGAACCCGCGGGAAGACGTGGAGGGTCAGCGAGACTGGTGGGCTGACTGAGCGTCACTCGGTGTTCCGTCCGGGGTCTGAGCCTGTTCTCATCGCCTCCGGGGCGAGGTGCGGTAGTCGATCGCGCGGAAGCACCCGTGGACATGGTCGTTGACCACGCCGACGTTCTGCATGAACGCGTACACGCTCGTGGGTCCCACGAAGCGGTATCCCTGTGACTTCAACTGCTTGGCGAACGCGTCCGCCGGGGGTGTCGACGTGGGGAGGTCTGCGACGGATCGCGGCGCGCGCTTGCGGGTGCTCTCGTGGGACCTCGCGAGCGTGGCAAGGTTGGGCGACGCGGATCTCATCGCGCGCGCATTCTCGACCGTCGCCTGGATCTTGGCCCGGTTACGGATGATCGAGGGATCCTGCACGAGCCGGTCGACGTCTCGCTCCGTCATCGCCGCGACCTGCGCGACGTCGAAGTCGTGGAAGGCCACCCGGAACGCGTCCCGCTTGCCGAACACGATTGACCAGCTGAGCCCGGCCTCGAACACACCCAGGGTGAGCGCCTCGAACAACGCCGACTCGTCGTAGGTGCGCTTACCCCAGACCTCGTCCTGGTAACGGCCCAGCGCGGTATCACCAGTTCCGGCCCAGGCGCAGCGCGGCTTGCCGTCGTAACCGAGGACGTAGTCACTCCTCTCTGGTGATGGTGGGACCATCGAGCGGAAGCCTGACTCGTCGCGTCCGCGTTCTCTTGAGTCATGCGACTGCTTCTCGCAGGGTGATCAGGCGGCTAAGGTCGAGGAGAGCAGTGCCATCGGCACCTCTACGCGGAGCGCCTCCAAGAGCGGGGCGAGCTTGACTGCTACAAATCGTCCCAAGCGCTAGCGCCACCGAACGGTTCAGGCCTTTACGCGGCGGGGGATGCGCCAAGCGCGTCCGACCAATGCTCGGGGTCGGAAGCGAGCGCGTGGTGGCCGCGCGCCACAGCGCCGGCGATCGTAACGCGGGTCCCGCCCGTCGCCCCGGGCTCGCACTTGACGGTCATCTGCTCGCGATTGAGGTTGTGCCAGAGCATGATCAGGAAGGGGAACTGCACGCGCGGCCGGTAGATGAGTTCGCCCGCGCCACGCTTGGTCAGCCGCAGGCCGACGGCGCGAGCGGGTTCGTTCAGGACGATCGCAGCATGGGCCTGCGCCTCGGGGGGCGCCACGCGCATCGATAGCTCGACATTGAATGCAGTGGCCATGTCAGTCCTTTCTGGTTGCTGGCCGATGACCTCGCTAGGCGGCTCGTGGGGACCATGAGAAGTGCCACAGCGCGATGAGCAGTCCGCCGGCACCCCAAATGGCGAGGATCAGGAGGTCTTGTCCAGCGATCCCGGCGCCCGTGGTGGCCGGGTCGAACGCCTTGAACATTACGTTGTTGAGGTGACTAACAGGGAAGACACTTGCGATGTCTTTGAGCGTGCTGGACAGTTGGTTTTTCGGGATGAAGACACCGGAAATGAAGTACAGCGGCAGGATCGTCGCCTGGACAATCGGCTGGGCGGCGTCCTCGTTGTGAACGAAGCTCGCAAGAGCGAAGGACAGACAGCAGAAACAGGCAGCACCAACGACGACTCCGAGAAACAAGCCCGGGATCGTCGAGCTCGGTAGGTTCACGCCGTAGGCGATGCGGCCAATCGCGATGATCACGACGACCAGCGCAATCGAGATGATCGCCGCAGCAAGCGCCCGGCTCGCGATCAGCACCCACGCTGGGACGGGAGTGGAGCGTCGGCGCTTCAGCACGCCGCTCTCGCGCTGTGCGGTGATGGTGATCGCGAGGTTGACGAACGACGCCGAGATGATCGCGAGCGTACAGATCCCCGGCACGTAGTAGGTGGCGTTCTTGATCGCATGGCCGCTCACGTGGCTGGTGTGATTGCCGAACACAGACGTGAAGATGACCAGAAAGATCAGGGGTAACGCGAGCGTGAAGTAGCGGCTCTGCGGGTTTCGCCACGTGACAAGCAGGTCGTAGCGCAGCTGGTGGGCTACCAAGCCCGCGTCGCTCATGTCGAGGACTCCGTCAGTCCGAGATAGACATCTTCAAGCGCCGGCCGGTGCACGTGCAGGTCGGCGACCTCGGCGCCGCGATCGATTGCCCAACCTGTCAGGACATGCATCGTCGCCATCACCTGCTCGCTCTCGACGAGCACCCGCCCCGACTCATCGAGAGGCCGCGCCGGGACAGGAAGGGAGTCGATCGCGATCTTGTCCGGCAGCGTAAACGTGATCTGATAGGGCGCTCGGTCACGACCTCCCAGAGTCGTTGGTGTCCCCTCGGCGACGATCAGCCCCGCTCTGAGGACCGCGATCCGGTCGGCCAGCGCCTCGGCCTCGTCCAGGTAATGCGTCGTCAGGAAGATCGTCTTGCCGAGCTCGCGCAGCCCGTCGATCATCTCCCACGCCGCGCGCCGCGCCGACGGATCGAAGCCGGTCGTCGGCTCATCGAGGAATACCAAGTCCGGGTCGCCGATCAGGGCCAGCGCCACGTCCAGGCGCCGCTGCTGACCACCGGACAGCTGGCCGCCGCGCACCTCGGCCTTCTTCTCGAGCCCGACGAGCTCGATCACCTCGTGCACGGGCCGCGGCGCCGGGTAGTAACCCGCGTATAGGTCCAGGCACTCGCGCACTGTCAGCTCCTGCTCGACACGGGATGTCTGCAGAACCACCCCAACCTGCGCCCGCCAGCGACGGTCGGCGTGTTGCGGGTCCTCCCCAAGCACCCGGACGTTTCCACCGGTCCGCTCGCGATGTCCCTCGAGGATCTCGACCGTCGTCGTCTTACCCGCTCCGTTGGGACCAAGGAACGTGAAGATCTCACCGCGCCGAACGTTCAGGTCAAGCCCCCGCACCGCTTCGAAACCGTCGTAGGCCATGCGCAGGCCGGAAACCTCGATTACGATGTCCTGCGCGTCCGCGTCGTCTCCAGACACGGAGTTGGCGCGCGTGTCGCTGTCCTCGGACCGCGATGCCGTGGGCGGGCGCGAAGACATGACGAGCGGAGAATACATCCGCCTATGTCCATCGATCTCGGGGCTCGACGAGCGAGGAGGAGAAGGTCGAGCCAGGCTGCTGCTTTGACGGGAGAAGCGAGCGTCTTGACTAGCCCACCCGAGACGACCGGATCGGACGACAGGAGGCATGAGTCTCCTCGGCACGCGGTGCGACCGCTAGCCTCGCTGGCACTGGTCACGGAGCTCGCCGCGCGGAAAGGCGTGATCCATTGGACCTCGGTTTTGGGCCGCAACTCTCGCTGGGTCGGGGACGTTATGGCTGATATGCGGAGCGTGCGTGCGATCAGTGTCCTGCACACAGTCGTCGGCTTGGCGGCGCTGTTCTGCGTGCCCGTGGGCGTGCTCGCGTTCGGTGCAGCGAGCGCGAACGCGTACTCGCTTTCGGCGGTGGCGTGCCCGTCCGTCTGGCAATGCACGGCCGTCGACAACGGCGGCCGGGAGGTGACCTTCAACCCGACCACTCCTGACACTCCCAGCCCCACCACGATCGACGGTTCCCAATCCTTGCCGGCGGTGGCCTGCCCATCTACCTCGCAGTGCACCGCGGTCGACAACGGCGGCCGGGAGGTGACGTTCAACCCGACTGCTCCCGGCACTCCCCAGTCGGCCACAATCGACGGTGCCGGACTAGCGCTCGCGTGCCCATCGGTCTCGCAATGCATCGCGATCGACGGCGCCGGCCAGGAGGTGACCTTCAACCCGACTGCTCCTGGCACTCCCAGCCCGACCACGATCGACGGTTCCGGACACGTACGAGCGCTGGCGTGCGCGGCGGTCTCGCAATGCACCGCGATCGACAGCACCGAATGGGCCGACCGGGAGCTGACGTTTGACCCGAACGCGCCCGGCACTCCGACCCCGCACTGGGTGGATGAAGTCCACCCCTTCTGTGGAGAGCACTGCACTACCTATGGCTACGTGACTGGGGTGGCGTGCCCATCCGGGTCCCAGTGCACGGCGGTTGACGACGCCGGGAGGGAGGTTACGTTTGACCCGAATGCGCCCGGCAAACCGACGCCCACCTCGGTCACGGTCTATCCGCTGATCTTCGGCGGCTTGGAAGGGGTGGCGTGCCCGTCGGTCACGCAGTGCACGGCCGTTGAGCAAGATGGCCGGGAGGTCACGTTTGATCCGGCCGCTCCCGGTAGTCCGACGCCTGTCCCGATTGAGGACGGCGTGCGGCTGCACGCAGTGGCGTGTCCGTCGTCCAAGCAGTGCACGGCGGTTGATGAATCCGGCGGGGAGGTGACGTTCGATCCCAACGCGCCCGGCAGCGCGACTCGCGCACAGATCGACGGTAGCGGCCCGGAGACTGCGACCACCACGACTACCACTACCGCCACGGGCACACCCTCCCGCGGAGTCGCAGAGGCCGCCGGATCGGCGCTCGTGAAGCGCGGCATCGCCAGGATCAGGGCGATCTGCATCGGCGCTGGCGCGTGCAAGGGCACAATCAAGCTTCTCGTCCGCGTCCAGCGCACGTACGCGGTCTACCAGCACGGCAGGCGGCGGTTGTTCAAGCGCGCGCACACGGTCGTGATCGGCACGGCAGCCTTCTCGATTGCCACGGGTTCCGGCGTGGTCGTCCGCGTGCACCTAGCCAGGCAAGGTTCGGCGCTGGTGCTGAGGGCCGCCACGCAGGGCCTGAAGGTGAAGGTTGGCGGCAGCGATGTAAGGACACGATCGCTTCTGCTGAAACGCTCAGGATGAGCACGAGCACTGATGCGCACAGACGCGGAGACTTCCGCATTGCGTCAGGGCAATACGCAAGTGGCCGGCCAATGGATCGCGTTCGAGCAGCCCGAGTGCGTTCCGGATGGCGTCGATGAGCGGCCACTTGAGCTCGGGCAGCTCACCCCGTGCAAATCGTCCAACGCAGCGACGTGATTGGTGCCGACGATGACTACTGCTGTGCGAGGGCAAGCAGGCGCGGCAGCCTGCGATTGGCGACAAGCGGGGCGCGGACGCGTATCGGCGAGACAATCTTCATGGCTCCGATCGCGGTGGCCAAGGCTGACCCGGCTGGCACGCCCGAGTTCGCTCCGGACCCGAGGTCTCGCTGATGCCGAGCGACGGCGGGCGGGGAGACCGCCGGGCGATGAGTTCAGGGCGCTGCGGCAGTCACTATATGCAGATTCGAGGGCCACAGAGGAGTTGACATGAGCAAGCTGAGACTCAGCATCACGATGTCGCTGGACGGCTATGCCGCAGGTCCTGACCAGAGCGAGGAGAACCCGCTCGGAGTAGGCGGGATGGAGCTGCACGACTGGTTCTTCCCGCTCAAGGAGTTCCGCGAGATGCACGGTGACCAGGGCGGCGAAACCAACGCCAGCTCCGCGGTGGTAGAGGAGCGCCGCGCAAACATCGGCGCCACCATCATGGGACGCAACATGTTCGGCGGCGGCACGGGACCCTGGGGCGACGATCCGTGGCCCGGCTGGTGGGGTCAGGACCCGCCCTACCACCATCCGGTGTTCGTGCTCACACACCACGCGCGCGAGCCGCTTGAGATGAAGGGCGGCACCACCTTTCACTTCGTCACCGGCGGGATCGCGTCGGCACTCGCCCAGGCCAAGGACGCCGCTCGGGGGCAAGACATCTGGCTTGCCGGCGGCGCGTCGGTGGTAAACCAATCCCTGGCGGCAGGCCTGGTCAACGAGGTCGACATCTCGATCGCGCCCGTGATCATGGCCGGCGGCGAGCGCCTATTCGAGGGTCTCCAGCGCGGGGCTCTCAAGCTGACGCAGATCCGGGCCGTCGACGCACCCGGCGTCACGCACATCAAGTACCAGGTCGGCTGAACCGCTGTTGAGCAGAGGCGAGCAGGCTGCGCGTGCCAGGCCGCCCCGCGCTGTCAGCGCGAGCATCGCCGAGCGGCGCGGGCGACCTTCCTTGCGCGCAAAGCAGGCGCCCCCCCGTAACCAGCGAGACGCCTGAGTTGGACGACGAGGAGGCATGAGTCAGGTCTTCGTCAGGCTTTCGCTTTGACGTGGGACGACGTGCAGCGGGGACGTTCGAGCAAAATTGGTACGAGATCGGTCCCGAAGATCGCGGCGTCAGCGACGGCCTCCCACGAAAAAACCCCGCTGTCGCGGGGCTTTCTCGCATAGCGGGGGCGGGATTCGAACCCGCGACCTTCGGGTTATGAGCAGGATCGATCGGCGTGCGGTCAGGTGTATGTGGCTTTGTACAGCCATATCAGATCGCTCAGATCAGCCCGCATCCGCTCAGATTGGTACGAAGATTGGTACGAAACCAGAACGGTGAGCAATCAGCTCGTGCTCGCCGTCGGATTTCTTGGTCGAGACCTCTCCAGTGCCTGCTTTGCGCCGGATGCGAGAGCGGGCTCGACGCCGCGAAGGACTGCTGCAAATCGTCCTGAGCGATAGCGCAGGCGACTCCTGTCCGCGCGCCTGCTTTGCCCACCAACGCGAAAGCAACTACGAGTGCGGGGGGCTGCCCTCCGGTGTGAGGCCGAGGTCGGCGACCGCACGGTCGCCGTCCCAATAGACGACGATCTTGCGAACCTTGGCCCCGCGAACGGTGAATATGGTCGCTGCCGTCCCCGTCAGCGCGACATCCAGTCCGCTCGCCCTGCCACGCCCGCTCAGGCGGGCCATCAAGAGGATGCGCTCATCCTCGAGCTGGCGGTAGTCGTCCGCCCTGATGCCGTGGTCCTCCCACGCCCCTTGGAGTTCGCGCCAATTGGCTTCCAAAGCAGCGGCGCCCCGCAGGGCGCCGGGGTTCGACCGTCCATGACCACGAACTCGATCTCGGGATCGGCCCACTCCGCCGAGCTGAGGTCTCCCCGTTCCCAGGCCGCGTAGATCGAGCGCACGAGGTCGAGGTTCTCCGACATCGCTTACGCCCGTTCCTCGGCGAGGCGTTCGGCGGCAGCACGGGCCTTGTCGATGTCAGGGTAGTTCCAGACCCGCACGGCCTTGCCGTCCATCCAGGTCGCGCAGGTTCCGTAGCGCAGCTGGACGGTGCCGGCACTTCCCATCGGACGGCCCTTCTGGAGGACCACGCCGAACGTCACCCCATTTCCGAGGTCGTAAATCTCCTCTGCCTCGATCCTGTAGTCCTCATATGCACCCATCCAGTCCGTGTAGAAGCCGCGTATCGCCGCCAGACCCTCGAATACCCCCATCCCCATCGGCGACATGTCCCAGACTGGATCGGGGCCCCAAAAGCTCAGCGTTCGATCAAGGTCGCCGCTGGTTCCGGCCTCGAGCCAGGCGCGCGTCAGCTCTACCAGGTCGGGGGTCGTGGACTCCTCGGGCATCAGACAGCCAAGTATCACGCGGGCCCATCGCTGCCGCTTTGCGAAGCTGAGCGAGCGTCCGCGCTTCGGCAGAGCAGACGCTCGCTGCGGAGGAACACGAACACTGACTCTCATCGACCCCGGAGACTTCCGCATTGCGCGGTGCAAGCGGGCGTCTGCCTGTCGTCGAACGACGCGCTCCAGATTCGTCCTGAGCGATAGCCCGAGTCAGTGATCGCCGGACGCTCGCTTAGCTCTGAAGAAAGCGGTCCGCAATACTCCGCTGCGCCATGCCCGACGAGTCCACGACCCCTGATCTGCTGGAGCTGCAGGCGCGGCTCACGGACGCGACGAACTACAGCGACATCGACCAGACCCGCGCCGACGCCGAACGGCTCGCACAGGAACGGAGTTAGGCGGTGTCGCAGCAGAACGTGGCGATCGTCAAGCGGTTTCTTGGGGCGGCGGGGAGCGATCTGATCGCGCTGCACGGCAACGGCGATGTCTGGGCTCGCTTTGTCGAGGAGGCGGGCGGCCTCTTGGAGCCCGACTTTGAATCCGTCGTCCCGGAACTACCCGGAACGCGCGTCTACGTCGGACTGGACGAGTTCCACCAGGCCTGGCTGGACTGGCTCGTTCCGTGGGAGAGGTACGGAATCGAGGTCGTGGAGATCGTCGATCATGGTGCGCGAATCTTCGTGCTCATCGCAAACGTCGGACGTATCGCGGGGACCAGCCATAACGTCGAGACAACCTTCGCCAACATCTACAGGATTCGCGACGGACGCATCATGCGCTGGGAAGCGTACCTCGACCCCACAGCGGCCCAAGCGGCGCTCAGCTCGGACGGGTAGACGGTGTCGCAGGGCGATGCGCCAGACGCCTGGCCGCCAAGACGCCGATCAAGGTGCTCCTATACGGGTGAGGCTGTCACATAAACCCAAACTGAGCGCACTGAAGCCGTTCTAAGGCGGGGTCGAAAATCGTCAAGGTCCGTCGCTCGGATGCAACGCGACCGTGCTGGCGTGGGGCCCATGGGCGGCCGCTACGGCCATCACAGCGCGCTCAGCCCAGGTTTCCCCCGGAGGGCTTTACGCGACAGCCTCCGTCCATCTCAGCAGTCTCGGCGGTCCTCACCGACACGCTCGCATCCATGACGAAGCACTCGTGTCGGGCGTTCGCCCACCTGCGCCTCACACCGGACACCGGCACCTGACCTCTACCGTGAGTCCCGCCGCCCGCAATACTGCGGACGTGACCTCGGAGACCCTGGAGCCGCATGACGCCCGCTGAGAAGCTCGCGCTGACCGAACGATCGTTCGCCGCGTGGAATCCGCCTGACATCGAGGCGCTCATCGCGCTCTATCAACCCGACTCCGAATGGCGAATGGGGCACATGGCCGCAGCGTTTGGAACCGAGGTCTTTCGCGGCCACGACGGCCTGCGCGAGCTGGTCGCCGCCGTCGAAGAGGGCTTCGAGAGCTACAACGCGGAGCGCTACGAGACGAGGATCACCAGCGACGGTGCGCTGGTTACGCGAGGCGAGATTCGGGTCCGATCAAGCGGCACCGGCATCGAGCTTTCCACGCCCACGTTCTGGCGAGCAGAGTTCCGCGACGACCTCATCCTGCTGTCCGAGAACCTCGACGGGCCGCCACCCGGATGGGACGAAGCGACACCCATCAGCCAAGCCTCACAGCGGACACCGGCACCTGACCGCTACTCCGCGAGGGCCGCCGCCCGCAGCGCCTCGCCTACTCCGCCAGCCCCACGGCTTTGAGGGCGTCTGCCTTTGAGCCAAAGCTCTCCCAGCGCGAGATCTTGCCATCTCGGAAGTCGACAACATTCCATGCCGGAATGTCCATCTCGACGCCGCTTCCTGCTCCGCGCACCCGGATCGTTCCCCCGAACAGAACACGGTCCCCAACCGCGTGGAACTCCTCGTAACGGGGCTGAAACTTCTCGAACGTCGTGGCCGTATCGGCCTGGAATCGCAGGAAGCCAGCAAGGCCGCGATACGACCCCTCCGTACCCGACCGCAGGGCGATCAACTCAGCGGCGGGATCGCAAGACTCATTGAACTCGGCCTCTGTGACACCTAGCACCCCCTTGGCGACCCACGCGCGAACCTTCTCCACGTTTTCCTGCGACACCGCCTACTCCTCCAGGCCGAGGTCGGCGACGGCGTTGGCGCGGTCCATGTAACGGACCATCCGCGTGACCTTGCCGTCGCGGATGTGGAAGGCCCAGGCCCCGCTTGTCTGGATCTGCCCGAGGTCCAACCCGCTCGTTTTGCCGCGGCCGCTGTAGTGGTCGAGCACGATCACGTTCTCAGCCCCCAACTGACGATATTCGTCTGCGGTAAGACGGAACTCCTCCCAGAGGCCGAGCCAGGCTCGGAAGTTCTCTCCCATCTCTGCCAGGCCCGTCCAGGCGCCGGGGTCGGGTCCGTCAGCGGACACGTACTCGATTTCAGGGTGCGCCCACTCGGCCGATCCAAAGTCGCCCCGTTCCCAGTCCGCGTAGATCGAGCGCACGAGGTCCAGGTTCTCGGACATCGCCTATCCCCGCTCCTGCGTGAGGCGTTCGGCGGCAGCGCGACCCTCGTCGATGTCGGCGTAGGCCGTCCACCGCACGCACGCGCCCGCTTCAAACAGGAAGACGTACGCGTCACTCCGCTCTACCTGTCCGCTGACGCCGACCGGGCGGGCGGTCTGGTGGCAGAGGGTCAGCACGACCCCTTTGTCGAGGTCAGTGATCTCCTCAGGCTTGTTCTCGAACTCCTCGTAACTTCCCCACCAGTCCGCGGCAAACTCCCGCACCGCCGCGCGACCTGTGTAGCTACCCAACCCAACACGCGAGAGGTCCATGACGACATTGGGGTCAAGCACGCTCATCACGCTGTCAAGCGCCTGGCGGCGATCTCCAGCCTCGAACATCGCGCGGATGGCCTCCACCAGGTCGGGGGTCGTGGACTCGTCAGGCATCGTCGGCTGAGTATCCCCGACCGCTGCTTTCGTAGCTAGGCGAGCGTGTGCCGGGCATGGGCCGCGCTAGCGCAAGGGACGAGCTGCGACAACCCGTGCCGAGCCCGCACCGACTGCTGCTTTGCCATGGTGAAGGAGGCGTCTGTCGAGCCTCAGTCTCCGCTATTGAGATTCGTCCAACGCAGGCACGTCGGACTCGGCCAGCGCGGCGCGCGCTTTCGGTGGAAAGGAGCACTCCTGCGTCGCGCTTGACGTCTACCGGGGGCGGCTCAACGCGCCGCAGAAGCAGCTATCGGGAAGCTACATCGCGATCCCCCGAACGATCCGCTGGCGGATACGAGGTCAATGAGAGCACTCCAGCGGATCGCGACCCCTGATACCGTTCGTTGTTCGGCCCCCACGGGCTCGAAGCAGGACTCGGGGCATTTGCAGCACCGGGTAGAGGGGTCCTCATGAGACTGCTGGATGGTTTCTCGCGAGCACGTGCAGTCCGACTGACTGGGATGCTGGTCGCGGCGGTAGCCGTAGCGGCATGCTGCGTCGGCGTGTCCTCGGCGGCCGCCGAAGGGATCCGCACGATCCCCGTCGGCAGCGATCCCGAGGGCGTGTCTTCGGATGGAACCCACGTCTGGGTCACGAACGACCAAGAAGATACGGTCAGTGAGATCGAAGCGTCGAGTGGCACCGTCATCCGCACGATCCCCGTCGGCCACGGCCCCGAAAGCGTGTCTTCGGATAAAACCCACGTCTGGGTCACGAACGCCTTCCAAGAATCGGTTACTGAGATTGAAGCGTCGAGCGGCACCGTCATCCGCACGATCCACGTCGGCAGCGATCCCGAGGGCGTGTCTTCGGATGGAACCCACGTCTGGGTCACGAACTTCGCTGGGGGAGGCGGTGCATTCACGGTCAGTGAGATCGAAGCGTCGAGCGGCACCGTCATCCGCACGATTCCCGTCGGCAGCGAGCCCGTCGGCGTGTCTTCGGACGGAACCCACGTCTGGGTCGCGAACTGGGGTGAACATACGGTCAGTGAGATCGAAGCGTCGAGCGGCACCGTCATCCGCACGATTCCCGTCGGCAGCGGCCCCTATGGCGTGTCCTCCGATGGGACCCATGTCTGGGTCACGAACCTCGGCGAAGCTACGGTCAGTGAGATCGATACGTCGAGCGGCGCCATCATCCGCACGATTCCCGTCGGCACCGAGCCCGTCGGCGTGTCCTCGGATGGAACCCATGTCTGGGTCACGAACTACTACGCAAATACGGTCAGTGAGATCGAAGCGTTGAGCGGCACCGTCATCATCCGTTCGATCCCCGTCGGCAGCTTCCCTTATGGGGTGTCTTCGGATGGAACCCACGTCTGGGTCGCGAACGTCCACGGAAATACCGTCAGTGAGATTCCGACCAGCTATATCCCTCCGCCGGAGGCGTCGATCGAATCTCCAGCGAGCGGCGGCGGCTACTTGCAGGGCGCGGTCGTCGCGACGAAATTTTCGTGCACAGAAGGTGAAGACGGTCCAGGGCTCGAATCGTGCACTGACTCCAACGGCGGGTCTGGCACCTCGGGCGTGCTTGAAACCTCGACCCTGGGGCCGCACACCTACACGGTGACGGCGAAAAGCACGGACGGCCAGACCGGCACGGCGTCGATCAGCTACACGGTCGGCGCGACCCCGCCGGAATACGGGAGATGCGTCAAAGTCCCATCCGAAAAAGTAGGGACAAAAACGGTCTACCACGGCGGGTTCACCGCTGCCACCTGCCTGGTCAAGAGCGAAACGCACACAGGCCAATATGAATGGCAACCGGGAGTCCTCAAAGCTCACTTCACGACTAAAATCAAAGAACTCACGACAGTCACACTCCAAACGGTCAAAGGCTCGAAAGTGACGTGCACCGGCGAGACGAGCACGGGTGAATACACCTCGCTGAAAACCGTCGGCGGCGTGGTCCTCACGCTCACGGGCTGCAAACTGGCCAGCTCGGAAGCGAAATGCGCAAGCGCGGGCGGCGCACCCGGAGAAATCGTCACGAAACAGCTCGAAGGCGTCCTGGGCATAGACACGCTCGGCGAAACCGCAGCCAAGAACAAAATCGGCCTCGACCTCTTCCCCGATGGAAAAACGGGGCCGCTCATGGAATTCGGCTGCGCCAGCACGACCGTATCGGTGCGGGGCTCGGTCATAGTGCCGGTCACCGCGAACAAAATGCTGCTGGCGGTTACCGTGAAAGCCTCGGGAAAAACCGGGAAACAGATACCGGAACACTTCGTAGGAGAACCAAAGGACATCCTCGAAGCGTCGTTCAACGGCGGGGGCTTCAAACAGACGGGACTGACCCTCACGACAACCCAGACCAATGAAGAAGCGGTAGAGGTCAACTCGGTCTTCTAAGCCGGCTCGGTGAGGCGATGAGTGGTCCGTGGGGCGAGAACGTGGCCCCACGTACCGGTATGGGGCGGATCGCCGGTGATGCGCGCTCCCGCCTTCGCGAAGATGCAGCCGTCCCGGTGGAGGCATCACCGGGCTTACGCTTCGGACGAATCTCGACAGTCCCGGTCAAGGCCCGCGACACGCCTGCTTTGCCCCGGCGTAAGCGAGCGTCTCGCCAGCCTGCGTTTCTACGACCGCATCTTGTCCTCAGCGACAGTACGCCAAGCGAGGGTGGAGTTGATTCAACCCTTGGGTGGCTATCGGACTCCGTGGCTGGGCGGGACGATCACCGCGTAGTCGCAAACCACCCAATCACAAAGGAGTCCCACCATGTCAAAGTTGTTTTCAAAAATCGCCGGAGTCGCCGCAGCTGCCGCTCTCGTCCTCTCCGTTGGCGTCGGTTCCGCCGCAGCGAATGTAACGAGGTATCACGAGTCCAACGGGGACGTGGTCAGTATCAATACGCCCAACGTTTCCGCCGTGGCAGGAACCACGACTACGGCCCCCGTGACCGTTTCCGTGGAAGGGCCCTCTCCGCTGTTGATCGCCAACGAGAAGTTCCTCACCGCATATGGATGGGGCGATTCGCAATGGGATGGCCTCTCGTTCGCCACCTACGGCTGCTGGGCACACACGCTTTACCCCGGTCAATCGTGCACCTCGACGATCAAGTTCACGCCCACATTCGTCGGGACGCACAACGAGAGCTACATGCTCGCGACGGGCAACGGAACCCTGTACGGCAACTTCACCGCCACAGGCCTTCGGGTATACAGGATAATCGCGCCCAGCTCCGGGCTGCTCGCGCGCTAAGCAAACGGCGGCTCACATCACACCACTCCGCTAGGGCCGCCCACCAGGCGGCCCTAGCTGTGTTGTGACAGAACGGTGGCTCACGATCAAGCGGCTGAGGCAATCGAAACAGAAGCCAGAGGCGCGCGGTCAAGCTGCGTTCCCTACGATAGGAATGCAACACGGAGCCGCGGGAAGCTGCTTTCGTGCAAGAGCGAGCATACGAGACCACCCGCTCGAGACGCCCCAGTTGGACGAGCAGCAGCACTCTGACCGCGGCTCCCGAGACGAGTGCTTTGCTCGCGAATGCAGCACTCCACTCGACTTCGCCGAGGCGGTTACCGTGCCGTCAGTCCTTGGACAGCTTGATGTTGCGCATGGTCACGAAAGCGGTGGCGCACAGCTTTTCGTCGCTCCCGTTGACCGCGTAGACGTCGGCCGCGGCGACGGTCATCACCTGGCTCGGCTTGATGACCCGGCCGTGCGCGACGATTTTCTCGCCCTTGGCCGGCGCCACGAGCTTGACGGTGTAGTCGACGGTCATGCTCACCCAGCCGGGCGCCAGCAGCGTCATGCCTGCGGAGGCGCCAGCGAAATCAGCCAGCGCGCCGACCACGCCGGCCTGGAAGAAGCCGTTGTGCTCCGTGAGCTCTTCCCGATACGGCTGGACGATCTCCACCTCTCCCGGCTCCACCCGGCCGAAGTCAAACCCCAGGTGCTTCGCGGCCGGCATGCTCAGCACCGTGGCCTTCACGAGCTTCTCGAAGTCGGGAATTGGAGCTGTGAGTGTCGGCATGCTCCGATCCTCTCTGGCGGTCCACTGATGTTACGCGATGAGGATGTCTCGGGTGCCCACGCCTCGACCCGCTCTGGACGAGGTCGAGGCGTCCCGGCGTAGGCTGGCGACACGCTCGCTTCCGCCGGGGCGAAGCAGAAGTCTGGGCCTCGCCGCAAGCGGTCCGAACAGGCGTACCGAAACCATCGTCGCTCTGAGTATCCCCTCCTGGGCTCACCCTGCCCGTTGCCGGCGTCAGTGCACTAGAGCAGTGTCGCGGAGGGTCGGCACGCGACCGGCGCGACGGGTTCACTGGAGCGGAGCGGCCAGAGCTGCGACGGCGGCCGCAGCGACAATCTCGATGTAGCGCGACGGCTTGAGCTTGGCGTCGTTGACGAGGTCGTCCCAGACTCTGAACGAGGTCAACTCCCACAGCAACGTCGCGGCTTCGCTGACCGGCCAACTGGGATGGAGCCGTGCTTCTGTCCGGAGTTGCTCGGTGATCCGTGTCAAGGCGCCGAGCCTGCGGTCGTGTCGATCTCGCCACGCCTGCGCACTCGGCGGATCGCTGCGCCGGGCGTGGTCGAGCGCCCTAACAAGCGGCGCGATCCGAGGATTGCGCCACGCCTGCATGTCAATAAATGCTCGGAGCTTGCCGATCGCGTCCGGAGCGGCGTTGATCGCGTCGCGGCCGACCTGCAGATCCTCGCGCTCGTCGACGTACTCCACGAGCGCCACTAGCACAGCAGCTCGGTCGGGGAAGTGGAGGTACAGCGCTTGGCGTGAGATGCCGACCGCGGCCGCGATCGCCGTCATGTTCGGCGCTGCACCATCGGTCTGCTCGACCAGCTCACGCGCGCGCAGCAGGATCCTGTCGCGGGTGCTTGACACGTGTCAAGGATAGATGCTACGGTCGCGCTTGTCAGGTGTCAAGCTAGTAACCGGAGGTTGATACGAGATGACGAGCACGTATCCGCGCACGATCGAGAACGGGGCCGGCGAGCGGTTGACGTTCCTCGGGTTGCGCGCCGGCGCGGAAGGCCGCCAGTACCTCGATGTGGAGAGTCGCGTCGCCCCGGCCGCGGGGCCGCCGATGCACGTGCACTACCTCCAGCAGGAGACGATTACCGTGAAGGACGGGCCGGGCCGGTTACAGCATTGCGGGCGACCCAGATCGGTTCCTTGGCCCCGGCGAGACCGTCACGTTCCAACCGGGGGAGATGCATCGCTTCTGGAACGCTGGCGACGGTGAGCTGCGGTGCACGGGCTGGGCCTCCCCGCCGCACAACTTCGAGTACTTCCTGACCGAGCTATTTGCGTCGATGCACCGTAATGGGGGCGGCCGCCCAAGTCCGTTCGATGCCGCTTACCTTCTTGGACGCTATCGAACGGAGTTCGGAATGGGCGAGATCCCGCCGCCGGTTCGACGCCTCGTGTTCCCGCTGCTGCGCGAGCTCGGCAGAGCGATCGGACGACAGCGCCGTTACGCGGACGCGCCCGCTCCAGTCGTTCCGTGACCGAGGGGCCGGCGATGATTCACGCCACGCGCGCGCTCGTGCCAGAAATGAACCGAGCGGCCGGTCGCGCTTTTGCTCCTCGATCGAAGGAGCACGATCAGCTTGTCCGCCTAGAGGCCTGCCCTGATTGCTGCTTCGGAGTCAAAGCGAGTACCTCGACGCTCGCTGTCGTGGTGCCTGCTTCGGACGACGACCGCTCGTCCCGGCTCCGACGCGCGAGGCGCTCGCTTCGCCATAGCAAAGTAGGCGTCTCCGGACCATCGGTCAGCGCTGTCGAAATTCGTCCGGACCAAGCGTGTGGGGCGGGGCTTAGCGGACGCTCGCAACTTCCTCAAAGCACAAGCTGGAGGCCTGCTACACCCAGGGCTGGCAGGGCCGCCAAACGCCAGACGGGATAATCGATCGATGGCCTCGGCGAACGTGGAGCTTGTGCGCTCGATCTACGAGGACTGGCTCCGCGGCGACTTAGCCATCGATAAGTTCGATCCCGAGATCTCGATGATCGAGTCGACTGCACTCCCTGGGGGAGGAGCCTCAGCGCGCGGACTCGGCGCCGTCCGACATTACATGGAGAGCTTCGCCAATTACTGGGACGACATTCGCTTCGAGCCAGAGGAGTTCATCGACGCGGGTGCTCAAGTGGTCGTGCTGGCCCGTCTCGTGGGTCGCGGCAAGAGCAGCGGTGTTGAGGTGTCTCGCATCTGGGCCTATGTCTGGACCCTGCAGGACAACAAGGCGCTGCGGATGGAGGGTTACGCAAGCCGCCATGAAGCCCTTCAGGCCGCGGGACTCGCCGAATAGGCGCCGCTCCTGGCGAGGGCTTATCGCTGGATCCGCAGCTCCGCAAAACTGATCGAAACCATGTGGTACGCCCAGGGCCGGCAGCGTCTCGAAAGCGTGTGTTATGCCCGGTGGTGTGTCAACGCGGTCGGGCAAACGCGCTGGGATCGTCCCACGCGTAGCGCAGCTTGTGCGCCGATCCAACAAGCCTGCCGGGGACCCCTCCCGGTGGGACCGACATGGCCCTCTCCGCGCGCCTGGCGCCGTGGGCCTCGTAGAAGGCCTGGGCGTCCACGTTCTGTTCGTTGACCCAAAGATATAGACCGGTCCGATGCGGCCTACCGGCGACGGCCTCGGCTATCCGGGCGAGCAGGCCCGAGCCAACACCTCGACGTTTGCGGTCGTGGGCGACATGGATGTTGTCGAGCAGGGCCCCCCACGTTGGGTCCTCGTCGAAGGCGGTGTGCGCGAAGCCGATCAGGCCGCTCCCGTCCTCGGCAAGCATCGTGCAAGATCCAGGATCGCGTCGCCCTAGTCGATCGGTCCACACCGCCAGCCGATCAACGGCGACGTCACCGTCGAGGAAGGCGTCGGAATAGACGCCACGATAGTGACGGCGCCAGCTGTCAGCGTGCAGGGCCGCGATGGCGCTAGCGTCCGATGGCCCGGCGAGCCGAAAGTCCCGGTTTGCCGACACGGCTGACGAGTATGGCGATAAGCGACGCTAGCGCGAAATCCGCAGCTCCGGGCGGACTCGTAGCCGCGCCCGCCTTGGTGACCAAAGCAGGCGCGTGGACGGCGTCCGTCGGCGCTAGCGCAGCGGACGAAACTCGACAGCGTCGACCGCGGGCCCGTACAAGCCCGATTTCGCCCGGCTAAGCAGCCAGCGCCTGCCTCGCTGCGCCTTCACGATTGGTCCTGGTCGTGCTTTCGCTTTGACGTGGGACCAGGCGCGGCGGGGACGTTCGAGCAAAATTGCTACGAAATCGGCCCCGAAGATCGCGGCGTCAGCCACGGCCTCGCACGAGAAAACCCCGCCTGAGCGGGCTTTTCCCTTATAGCGGGGGCGGGATTCGAACCCGCGACCTTCGGGTTATGAGCCCGACGAGCTACCAGACTGCTCCACCCCGCGTCGCGTCTTATGTTCTAGCAAAAATCGCCGCCGAAATCCGGATCTGACGGACCTGTCCGCCCGCGCGAACCGCATCCGGCGACGGATTGATCAGAACGAAACCGGCTGGCCGTCGCGAAAGAACCCGCCGGTCGGCCCGTCATCCCCGAGCGTCGCCAGCCACACCACGCCGGCGGCGCCATCTTGGACCGACTTTTTCGCGCCCATCGGGCCGCCCATATCCGTGTTCACGAAGCCGGGACATGCGGAGTTCACGAGGAACCCTTCGTCCTTGAGCTCCGTCGCGAGGATGCGAGTCATCGCGTTCAACGCGGCCTTTGAGACACGGTATCCGGGCGACCAACCACCCATTTCGGCGATGCCGCCCATCCCGCTTGACACGTTCACGATCCGTGGATGCTCGCTCTCTCGTAACAGGCCCAGCAGCGCGACGGTCAGGCGATAGGCGCCGTAGAAGTTCGTCTCGAGCGCCGTCGCGATCCTGTCGAAGTCGGGCGCGACACCCGCCACGCCGAAGTCGCTGCCCACGCCCGCATTGTTCACGAGCACGTCGAGCCTCCCCGGATCTGTTCGCAACTGGTCGGACGTTGCCTCGATGCTGTGCGCGTCCGCCACGTCCAGCCGCAGCGGTCGAACTGTTCCGCCCGTGGCCTGCGTCAGCTGGTCGGCGGCCGCGCTCGCCTTCTCGCCATCGCGGGCGCTCAGCAGCACCTGATAGCCCCGATCGGCAAGCTGGCGCGCGACCTCCAGTCCGATCCCGCGGTTGGCGCCGGTCACCAACGCGACCTCGCCTCGGCTCTGCTCGCTCATCTGGGACACCCCTTCGCTCGTTGGGAGTACAGCCTCTAGCATCTCGCGCGTGCGCGTGGCCGTGGTCGACATCGGGAGCAACTCCACACGCCTGCTGATCGCCGATGTCGACGCAACCAACGAGACGGTCGGAGAAGTCCTCAGACGCTCCCAGGTGACACGGCTCGGCGACGGCGTCGACTCGCGTGGCTCCCTCTCCGACGAGGCGATCGACCGGGTTCTCGGCACGCTCGCCGAATATCGCCGCGAGATCGATGCACACAGCTGCGAGGCGAACCTTGCAGTGCTCACCTCCGCCGTGCGAGACGCCGCCAACGGCGCCGCGTTCGCGGCGCGGGTGCGCGATCAGTTCGACCTCGACGCCCGCGTGCTCACCGGCGAGGAAGAGGCTCAGCTCACGTTTCTTGGCGCGATGTCCGACCTACTCGGCGGAGATCCGAAGGCCGCCGAGCCGACCGTCGTGATCGACATCGGCGGCGGCTCCACCGAGTTCGTCGTCGGCCGCGGCCGCGCCGCCGGCTTCCACGTCTCGCTGCCCGTCGGCGTCGTGCGGATGAGCGAGCGCCACATCCACTCGGACCCGCCCGCGCCGGAGCAGCTACAAGCCCTCGCGCTCGACGTCCGGAGAATCTTCGTGTCCGGCCTTCCTCCGCACGAGCGCGCTCCCGTCAAGCGAAGCATCGCGGTCGCTGGAACGGCGACCTCGGCCGCGGCGATCGACCAGGAGCTCGATCCCTATGACCCGGCGCGGGTTCATGGCTACACGCTGCTGCTTGGAACGGTCGAACTGTTGCTGGCCCGGACGGCGGACATGACAGAACAGCAGCGCCGCGAGCTCGTCGGGCTCGATCCCGATCGCGCGCCGACGATCGTCGCCGGCTTGATCGTGCTCGCGGAGGCGCTGCGCGCATTCGAGCTCGACGAGGTCACGATCTCCGAGCACGACATCCTCTTCGGCGGCGCCATGCGACTCGCCGGCATCGCCTGAGGCCACGGCAGCGCCGGGGCGCGAGGCCGGCCGAACGCTCGGTCGGCCACCTCGGCCCACGCGCGTCGAGCTCAGGCCAGGTTGGACCTGCGCGGATAGGCGACTGCCGGGTCGGTGAGCACGTTCACCAACGCCGGCTTTCCGGCGGCGAACGCCCGCTCCAGCGCCGGGCGCACGTCGGCGGGGCGTTGCACGAGCTCGCCGTGGCCGCCGAGCGCCTCGACGACCTTGTCATAGCGCGTCCCAGGCCGCAGCTCCGCGGCGACCGAGTAGCCGTACAGGAACTCCATCGGATGCTTCTCCAGCCCCCAGATGCCGTTGTTACCCATCACGCCCACGACGTCGACGCCGTGGCGTGCCAGCGTGTCGAACTCCATTCCCGAGAACCCGAACGCTCCGTCGCCGAGCAGCAGCACGACCTGCCGATCGGGTCGCGCGAGCTTCGCGGCCAGCGCGTATCCGGGCCCGGTCCCCAGGCAACCGAACGGTCCCGGGTCAAGCCAGCAGCCCGGCTGATAGCTGTCGATCACCCGCCCCGCGTAGGAGACGTAGTCACCGCCGTCGCCGATAACGATCGCGTCCCGATCGATCACCGCGCCAAGCTCGGCATACAGCCTCATCGGATGCAACGGCTCACGGTCGTCCTCCCGCTCGGCGCGCTCAGCCTCGCGCCGCTCGGCCTCCACCGCGCGCAGCTCCGAGACCCAGCGGTCGCTGGAGAGCGCCTTCGCCCCGGCGGCTGCGCTCAGGTCCGCAAAAGTCTCCACGAGCCCGCCGTAGCACTCCGCCGCCACGGCCCGCGGATGGGCGCGCTCGGGCTCGGCGACGTCTACGACGACGATCTCCGTCTCATCGCCGAACGCTCCGCCGAACCCGAGGCGAAAGTCCATCGGCACGCCAACGACGAGCGCCACGTCAGCGCCCTTCAACGCGTGCGATCGCGCGCGCGAGAAGAAGAGCTCGTGATCGGCGGCCACGCAGCCACGCGCCAGGCCGTTGAGAAACACCGGGATCCGCAGCGTCTGGGCCAGCTCGAGCAGCGCATCCTCACCGTGCCCCCAATACAGATCGGTCCCCGCCATGATCACCGGGCGCTCAGCGGCGCCAAGCAGCTCACCCGCCCGCTCGATCGCAGCACCCGCGGCGCGGCTGGGCCGCGTGCCCTGCGCCGAGCCGGCGCCCTCTCCTGCCAGCTCAGGCTCGGAGGCCTCCATGAAGACGAAATCCAGCGGGAAGTCCAAGAACGTCGGTCCGCCATGCGGCGCCAGCGCGGCGTGGAACGCCACGTCCACCAGGCCGGGGATCTCCTCCGTGCCCCCGGCCGTGGCCGCGAGCTTGGTCAGCGGACGCACGAACGGCACGTGGTCTATCTCCTGCAGGGATCCCTGCCCCCAGCGCATCGCCGGAGCGCGCCCGCCGAGCACGACGATCGGCGAGTGATTGGCCTGCGCCGAGGCGATCGCGCTGATTCCGTTGGTGACGCCCGGACCCGCCGTGAGCGCGCACACGCCCGGCTCGCGCGTCACCTTGGCCCAACCCTCAGCCGCGAAGGCGGCCGTCGACTCGTGACGGACGTCGACGATCTCGATGCCCTCCTCGCGACAGCCGTCGTAGATCGAGAACAGGTGTCCGCCCGACAGCGTGAACAGCTTGCTGACGCCGTGGGCCTTGAGGCGGCGCGCGATCAGCCGCCCCCCGTGGAAGCTCGTCGCGGTCTCCTCGGTGCTGGGCTGGGTGGCCATCGGCTGCGACTCTATCCTTCCAGGCGCCGATCTGATCCTGACCCCACAGTACCCGGGGCGGGATTCGAACCCGCAGGCCCTTTACGAGCGGCGGATTTTAAGTCCGCTGACTTTGCCAGTTTGTCTACCCGGGCGCAGCGATCGTATCGGCAGGACGGGCCTACGAAAAGAGTCCAAGCCGCTGCGACGACCGTTTAGAGGGGCCTAACGTCTGGGAAGCACCCTTTCAGGGGCCACGACAGCATCCTTCCAGAGCGCAACTACCGCGCTGTTACCGTGTCACTAGGACTTAGAGCAGGGATTGGACCAATCGTGGAGGTCTCCACACTCAGACATACGAGCGCCGTCCCTGGTCTGCGGGGCACATCTCCCCTGCTTCGCCTGCAGTCGGACGAGCGGCTGGTGGCGCTCACGCGGCGCGGCCAGCACGCCGCGTTCGAGGTCATCTGCTCGCGCTATCAGACCCGGCTGCTGTCCTTCTGCCGCCACATGCTCAGCTCGCGCGAGGATGCCGAGGACGTCCTGCAGGAGGTGTTCACGGCCGCCTTCAACGCCGTCCTCGCGGACGAGCGCGAGATCAACGTTCGGCCATGGCTCTATCGGATCGCTCGCAACCGCTCGCTCAACCACCTGCGCCGCACCTCGGCCGTCGGGGTGGACTCGATGGACGTCCACTTCGCCGACCATGGTCTCTCAACAGGCGACCGTGTTCTCCGGCGCGAGAGCTTCCGTGAGCTTCTCGGCGACGTGCGCCAGCTGCCCGAGACCCAGCGCACCGCCCTGCTCCTGCGAGAGATCGATGCCCTGTCCTACGACCAGATCGCCGATGCGATGGAGACCACGGTGCCGTCGGTGAAGTCGCTGCTCGTGCGTGCCCGGATCTCGCTCGCCGAGGCCGCCGAGGCACGCAAGCTGAGCTGCGACGAGGTGCGCCTCGAGCTCGGCGAAGTCGCCGAGGGTCTCGTCAAGCTGAGCTCGCCTGCTCGCCGCCACGTCCGCGACTGCGAGCGATGCCGTTTCTTCAAGAAGCACCTCAAGGAGAACAACCAGGCGCTCGCCGCGATCCTTCCCGTTGGCCCCGTGCTGTTGCTGAAGAAGCTCCTGCTCGCGAAGCTCGGCTCGGCGAGCAGCGCGCACGTCGCCGGCGGCGCGAGCGCGACGATGGGAGCCGGCGCCGCCGCCGGCGCAGGAGCCGCGGGAGGCGCCGGCGCAGCCGGGGGGATCTTCACGGTGGGAGCCGGAGCGCTCGCGACGAAGGCCGTCGCCGGGCTGGCCGCGGCCGCGATCGTCAGCGCCGGTGCCGTCGCTGCGAATCAGGCGTCTCACCATCGTCACAAGCTCTCCGCGGCTTCCGCCTCGATGCCGCTGGAGCGCCACATCAGCGAACCGGTGATCGTCAGCGAGCGCTCCCAGCCGGCGAGCCCCGCGTTCGCGCGTGAGGCCGTCCTTGCAAAACGCCATCCCGGCCGGCATCGGACGTCCCGCATCGCCAAGGCTGCGCCGCTGGCCGCCAAGACGCTCGCCGCGGCCGCGGTCCCGACGGTGCCCGTTGCAACCGCGCCGGCGCCCGCGAAACCGGAGCCGGCCGCCCCCGTCGCGACGCAAGTCACGCAGGTCACGACCGAGACCACACAGCTTCCGACTACGACCACCGGCGAAGCGCCCGCGGCCGCGTCGACTACCCCAAGCACCACTACGCCGGCCCCGCCCGCCCCCATTCCCGCGACTCCCACGACGCCCGCGAGCACTGAATCGGCGCCTCCACCGGCGGCGCCTCCGAGCGGCGGCGAAGCCGGCCCGGCGGCAACGCCGACCACGACCCCGACCACGACACCTGCCCCGCCGCCGCCGGAGGAAATCGGCAAGTCGACGCAGAAGCCGACCGGCTCCGTCCCCGTCCGGCCGGTGCGACGAGCGGGGACCGATAGACGGTCGAGCCGGAACGCCGGCAAGCCCGCGCTCGAGCGCTAGCCGAGCGTAAACGTCTTCAGCGGTTTCAGCAGCACGCCCGCGGACGCCACTTCAAGCGGCGAGGTGACCAGCGAGCTCGCGGCGGGGGAGGTAAGCATGACGATGTCCACGCCTTCTCTAGCGCCGGGACGATCGGGCAGCAGCAGGACGTCGCGCCCCCACATCGTTTGCCCGTCGAAGAGCGCCGTGTACAGGACGTTGTATGCCGGGACGGTGTTGACCCTCGTCTTGCCCTCGGCGCGTAGGACGAAGTCGACGTAGCGCGCCCTCAGGCCCTGGATGTAGCCCGCCGCATAGAGCGGCAGCTCGCCCGAGAGCCCGCCCGAGTAGGGCGGGAGCGTGAGCGGCTCGACCGCGAAAGAGTCCTCGAGCCGCCCGTGGGCGCCGTGGCGCTGGATCTTCACGTAGCCGCCCGGGTCGGGCGTCACGCGGTAAAGGCTCCGGTAGCTGAAGCTGAACGGCAGCTTGCCGCCGTGGGAGTATTTGGCGTTCAGCAGCGACAGGGCCGCGACGAGCGCCAGCGCCAGCAGCGCGGCGACCGCGACGGTCACCGTCCTGCGTACAGCCGTCGAGCTGGCGCGCCAGCGAGGCGACAGCAGGCGGCCGAGCGTCGGTCCGTACTCGGGCTTGATCGGAACTGCGGCCATCTTCTCGGCCGCTCACTCCCCGATCGAGAACAGCGCCTCGAGGTCGTGACGGGAATACGCAGCGAACGCGACCATGGTCTGCGTCCGCGCGACCCCCGACATGCCGCCGATTTGCTCGGTTACCACGTCGGCGAGCTGCTCGTGGTCGGGGACGCGCACGATCGCGACGAAGTCCCAAGCGCCCGTGACCGAATAGGCCTCGGCCACGCCCTCGATGTCGGCCAGAGCGCCGCCCAGGCTCGACAGGGCGTCGCGCTCGGCCTCGATCAGAACCACGGCGTTGGTCATCGTCATGTCAGAGCATCATAAGGACCTGGCCCAAGCGTCCTGCCCCGCCGCCGGAGATGCCGGCTAGAGCTCCCGCGGGTCGAGCCCGCGCAGCCCGAGACCCGCGAGCAGCCCGATCCCGCCACCGGTGACGCCCGCCAGCCAGCTGGCTTCGGGGGGTTCGAGCGCGAACGGAATCGCCAGCAGCACGGCGGCCAGGGCTCCCGTGCCCAGCAGATCCCCTTCGTAGTAGGAGCCCGTGCGCGCCGCGAGCAGATCGGGGACCGCCCACGCGGCCAGCAGGGCGAGGGCCCCGGCGTTCGCGCCCATCACAATCGCATCGGAGTAGACGGCGCCAGCCGCGAGCGCACCCGCCACCCCGGCTCCGAGGAACAGCGCGATCACCACTGCGGGCCCCCGGCGACGCTCGAGCAGCCAGCCAAAGATCGCGATCGGCACGAGCGTCACGAACTCATAGATGCCATTTCTGTATCCGAACTGGCTGGTCAGGAGCCTCCACCAATCGCCGTGCAACGGACCCACGATCATCATCTTGTCCAACCCCACGAAGCCGCCACGCCATGCAATCCATGCCCCGCAGCTGAGCGCCACCAGGGCGATCGTGGCGTATGGACGAGAGCCGAGACGGCTCTCCCCCGCCCAGCGCGAGAGCCGCCCCGGCGCCCCCAGCGACGTAGGCGTACCGCGCAGGCGCCCCCACGGCAGGCGGCGCGAGAGACCGCGTGGCTTGCGGGTCAGGACGTTCTCGCGCGGAAGCTTCGGGGCGCGTCTGCGCAGGCGGTGGCCGCAGTACGGACACTCGGTGATATACGGGCTGACCTCTGATCCGCACTGCTTGCAAACGACGAACAGATCCGCGCTCGAGGACATCGTCGATCCATTCTAAGGACCTCCCGACCCCGGCCCGTGCGCACCTGAAATACTCAAGCGATGCAACTCGGCTACGACCAGAAGCTCTACATACTCGCGTTTGACCACCGCGGCTCCTTTCAAAAGAAGTTCTTCGGCATCGAGGGCGAGCCGGACCCCGAGCAGACCGCGATAATCGCCGACGCCAAGCACCTCATCTTCGAGGGGATGCTCCGTGCCGTTGCGGCCGGTGCAGAGCCCTCCGTGACAGGCGTGCTCGTCGACGAGCAGTTCGGCTCCACGGTGCCGCTGGAGGCGCGCGAGACGGGGCTGAAGCTCGCGATGCCGGCCGAGCGCTCGGGCCAGCCGATGTTCGACTTCCAGTACGGCGAGGACTTTCCGGCGCACATCGAGCGCTTCGACCCGGACTTCACGAAGGTGCTTGTCCGATACAACCCCGAGGGTGATCGGGCTGGAAACCACGAGCAGCTGGCCAAGCTCAGGCGCCTCAGCGACTGGCTGCGCGCCCACGAGCCCAAGTTCCTGTTCGAGCTGCTCGTGCCCGCCGAGGAAGCTCAGCTTCAGTCGGTGGGCGGGGACTCGGAGCGCTATGACTCCGAGCTGCGCCCCGAGTTGATGCGCCGGGCGATCGCGGAGATCCAGGACGCGGGAATCGAGGTCGACGTGTGGAAGATCGAGGGCGTCGACGAGCGCCCCGACTGCGAGATGCTCGTGGCCCAAGCTCGCTCGGGTGGCCGTGACGGGGTCGTCTGCGTGGTTCTCGGCCGCGGCGCCGACGACGCCAAGGTCGACCACTGGCTCGCGCAGGCGGCGCCGGTCGACGGCTTTGTCGGATTTGCCATCGGACGCTCAATCTGGTGGGACCCGCTGAAGGCGTACGTCGACGGCAAGATCGAGCGCGTCGCCGGTGCGCGCAAGATCGCCGAGAACTTCCTGCGCTTCGTGAAGGTTTACGAGGCGGCCGAGCGCGACACTTCAGTCGCCTCCTGACCTACGGCTACCCCGCGCCACCGCGATGAAGATGCGACAGAGCCTCGCCGAGTGGGAGCGGGCATTCGTCAAAGAGATCTCGCTCGATCGTCGCACGCGCGCCTCGCTGCGACGCACCGCCGAGCAGCGCGCGCACAAACGCGAGGTCGACCGCCGTCACAAGCGCGGCTCGATGCGCTTCGCCCTGCTCGTCCTCACACTGATCATGACCGCGGTGATCGTTGCGGCGGTCATGTTTCGCACGCTGTACCTACTGTTGGGCTGACCACAGCCCAGGCTGGCCGGCGTCAGCTCTCGCCGAGCTCCTCCACCGCATCGTCGGCCTCGACTCGGGTCTCGGCGTCGGCCGTACCGTCCTCGCGATGGATCTCCAGGTAGATCTCCTTGCGGAAGACCGGAATCTCCTGCGGAGCCTGAATGCCGATGCGCACCTTCTCGCCCATGACCGACAGGACGGACACCTCGACATCGTCCCCAATCATGATGCTCTGGTTGGACTTGCGCGTCAAAACCAGCATTCGGTTTACCTTCCTGTTTGGCCGACAGTCACCAGCGTGGCCCCCCCGACCACCGGTTTGCCAAGCATAGTGAGAGGACCGGGGGAAAGCGAACCCGGCTGCCGGAAGCCGGCAGTCGCCAGGGGCATGCAACCCCGCGTTACGCCGTTTTGCCCTCTGTGGCCGCGGCGCGCGGCGCGCGCGATGCGCTAGTCTCCCGGGCCGTCCATGCCTCGGAGATCCCTGCGCCCGAACCTCAACCAGATCCGCGCCTGGGTACGGCAGGGCCGTACCGACGCTTGGGTGGCACATCAACTCGAGGTCAGCGTACGCGACATCGAACAGTTCAAGCGTCAGAACGAGCTTGTGAACGAGGACGATACCCCTGAGGGCGCCGTCGCGGCGGACTATCCCGACGAGATCGACCTGCGCGCCGAGGATGACGCGCTGATCGCCGCCGAGCTCGAGGCTGCCGAAATCGAGGCCGAGCGAGCCAAGGCCGAGGCGGACGAGGACGCGGACGGCGCAGACGAGGCGGAGGGGTCGGACGGGGACGCCCCGCGTCCCCGCGTGCGCCGTCGCCGTGGCGGTCGCGGGCGGCGAGCGCTCTCAGGCCGGGGTGGCACGGGGGTGGCGGCGCGGGCCGCAACGTCGGCCCGCTTGAGGGGACGTTCGACCACGGCGAGGAGGGCTACGGGCTGTGGCTCGACCCCGCGATCCAGGACAACCCGATATACGCCGAGCATTGGGCCGGTCACCGGCCGGTTGAGGTCGAGATCGACGAGGACCGCATCATCATCCGCCGCATCGGCGACGACGACTAGCTCGCCCGCCTAGGCCCTGACCTCCCGGCGACCGCCTGCGTAGTCGGCGGCCTCACGCAAATAGCGGGCAAACGCGGCGTCGACCACGATGCCGGCCTCCCACGCCCAGGGATCCTCCGGTGCGACCTTCATCGCCACCTGCAGGCACCAGGCCGTGCCTCGCTCGTACAGCTCCACGAGCTCGTCCGATGAGAACCGCCCGCCGAGGCGCCGGCGCAGCTCGGCGACCAACGCCTCGGTCACGCGCTCCTGCAGAGACCGGCGCTCAGGTGGCTCGGCGCGCAGGCGACGCTCGCCCTGCTGCCACTGATAGACCGCGTTCTCAAACGACACCGAGCCGAGGCTAGCAGCGGGTCGGCAGGGAACAGATCAGTTGTTTGGCAGGCCGGTCACGACGTACGCCTGCTCGCCGGCCTTCATCATTCCCAGCTGGCGAGCCTCGGTTTCGACGGTTTCCTGCCGGCCGAGGGTTTCCCGCTGGTGCACGAGCGTGACGTGTTCGCGCTGCATCGCGCCGATCGTGGCGTTGTCTCTCCGTGCCTGACTCCACGTCGAGAGCATGTGGATGCCGGCGCTCAGGTAGAGGTAGAGGAGTGCCACAAGGACAAACAGCATCGCCACGCGCCCGAGCCTGTCCCAGCGCACGCGCGCGCCCACGCCGCCCCCGCCGAGGCCGGCGACGCCCGCCGCTCGCCTGCCCGGCGCCCGCGCTCCCGAACGGCGCCGGCGACCTGTAGAAACAGAAGCTGCGGGCATGCTCGGGCATTCGAGCCTGCGCGCGAACCTCCTGCTAGGGCCTAGCCGAAAGCGGCCCGACCGGGGAACTCGGCGTCGGCCCCGAGCTGCTCCTCGATGCGCAGCAGCTGGTTGTACTTCGCGACCCTGTCCGACCGTGACGGAGCCCCCGCCTTGATCTGTCCGCAACCCGTCGCCACCGCCAGATCCGCGATCGTGACGTCCTCCGTCTCGCCCGAGCGATGGCTCATCACCGCCGTGTAGCCGGCCGCTCGCGCCATCGCGATCGCCTCGAGCGTCTCGGTCAGAGTCCCGATCTGATTGACCTTGATCAGGATCGAATTCGCCACTTTCGCCTCGATGCCGCGACGCAGGCGCTCGGTGTTCGTCACGAAAACGTCGTCGCCCACCAGCTGCACGCCGCCGCCCAGGCGCTCGGTGAGCATGCGCCACCCGTCCCAGTCCTCCTCGTCCATCCCATCCTCGATCGAGACGATCGGATAGCGCGCGACGAGATCGGCCCAGTATCCCGTCAGATCGTCGGCGCTGAGCGTGCGACCCTCGTGCTCGAGCACGTAGGCACCGTCGTCGTAGAGCTCGCTCGCCGCCGGGTCCAGCGCGATCGCGACATCCTCGCCCGCACTGAACCCGGCCGCCTCGATGCCGGCGACGAGCATTTCAAGCGCCTGCTCGTTAGAGCTCAAATCCGGCGCAAACCCGCCCTCGTCGCCGACCGCGGTGCTCAACCCGCCCTCGTGCAGCGTGCGCTTGAGCGCGTGGAAGACTTCGGCCCCCATCCGCAGGCACTCCGAGAACGACTGCGCGCCGCACGGCACCACCATGAACTCCTGGAAGTCGACCTTGTTGTCGGCGTGGGCCCCCCCGTTGAGCACGTTCATCATCGGCACCGGCAGCACTCGTGCCCGATCGCCGCCGAGGTATCGCCATAGTGAGAGTCCCTCCTCTTTGGCCTGGGCATGGGCCGTGGCGAGTGAAACGCCAAGGATCGCGTTCGCGCCGAGCCGCGCCTTGTTGGGAGTGCCGTCCAGCTCGATCAGCGCCCGGTCCAGACCGCCCTGATCTGAGGCCTCCAAGCCCGAGATCGCCACGGCGATCTCACCGCCGACGTTCGCCACCGCGCGCCCCACGCCCTTGCCCCCCCACTCCGCACCGCCGTCGCGCAGCTCCGTCGCCTCGAACTCACCCGTCGAGGCCCCGGACGGCACCGCCGCCCGGCCATGGGCACCGGAGCGCAGACCGACGTCCACCTCAACAGTGGGGTTGCCCCGGCTGTCGAGGATCTGGCGCGCGTGTACGAGCTCGATCCGACTCACGAGCGCGACCCGCGGTCGCAGTGCAGAAGCGTTCCCGTCCGCGATCCCCGCATCACCGGAGCCGGGGGCTATTTCTTGGTTGTCGGGGTCGGCGCGGTGCTGGTCTGTGCCGGGGTGGTGGTCTGCGGGACCGCCGTGGTGGGAGTGGACGGCGTCTTGGGCGCTTTGTACTGCTTACAGTCGACCACCACGTAACCCGCGCGGCAGTCCGTTTTCGCCGTCCACTTCTTTTTGAATTCTTTGACGAATTTGCTGAGCGCCCCCTGTTGCGCGGTGGCGACCAGCTGTGCTTTGACCGACGCCTGGGCCTGGGCAAGCGTCTGCTGGCTGCCGGGCGTGACGCTTTTGACCTCGAAGATGTAAAAGCCGAATGCCGTCCTAACGGGACCGCTGAGAACGTTCTTGCTCGCCGAGAAGATCGCGGTGTCCAGGGATTTCTCCTCCTGCCCTTTGACCACTTCCGGCAACAGCCCGCCGTTGGTCTTGCTGACCGGGTCGATCGACACGCGCTTGGCGACGCTGGCAAAGTTCTTGCTCGATTCGACCTCCTGTTTGGCTTTCTTCGCCGCCGCTTCGGTTTTGGTGAGGATGATCTCTACGCTGCGCTTTTCCGGGACTCCGAAGCGCGACTGGTGTTCGTTGTAGTACTTGGCGATTTCAGCCTGGGTAACTTTGGACTTCTTTTTGATGACCTTCTGCTGGATTTTCGCCGACAGCAGGTTCAGCTTCACTCGCAGCAGCAGATCCGAGACGGACTGCCCCGAGCTGGCAAGGAATTTTTCGAATTCGGCCGCTTTCGGGAACTGCTGGGCCTTGATCTGTTCGAAGCGTTTCTTGACTTCCTTGTCAGATACGTTCACGCCGAGCGAGGACGCTTCGCCGAGCACCCATTGCGAGGAGATCAGAAAGCCGAGCACCTCCGTCTGCAACGATTTGTACTGAGTTTCGCATTCAGACTTGAACTGCGCCGGGCCGGGCACCGTCACGCCTTTGGCGGGTTTCGGCTGGTTGGCCTGCAGGTGCGCGATGCACGCCGTGTAGTTCGGGGGTTCCGGGACAGGGGCTTTGCCCGCCGGCGACCCCGCCCCGGTCGAAGACGCCGCCACCGACATCCAGTGCGCAAACGTGGTTTTCGTGATCGACGTCCCGCCAACAGCGACCACGGCGTTGCCGGGAACGCCGCCACCGCACGCCGCCAAGCCTATGACGGCAAATAAAACGGCGCCTAGCGCCGGGATGAAGCGAAGCACTTTGGACACGACGCGCGCACTCTAGCGGAAACGTCCAGGCTCGTGGTTAACGAGTTTCTAAGCCGCCTCTCGCATCACCGCGAGTAGGACGTCGGCCGCCTTCACGACCGTCGGGAAGCGCTCGCTCCCATCCTTTGGAACCCGCATCGAGACCTGCTCGCGTCCCGACTCGTACAACGCCTCGGGCAACTCCTCACGCAGGCGCCGCGCGTGCGCCGAGTCGAGCTGGATCGGAACCACCGCCAGGCGATCGCCGCGAAAGCTCACCGTCTGCGCGCCGGCCTGGCCAAACTTGATCCGCGCCCGCTGCAGCGCGAGCAGGTTCTCGAGTGGGCCGGGGATGGCGCCGAAGCGGTCCTCGAGCTCGTCGCGCAGACCCTCCACATCGGCGACGTCCAGGGCCCCGGCGACGCGACGATGGACATCGATCTTGGCCTGCTCGTAGGGGATGTAGTCGGCGGGCACGAACGCGTCCACGTTGACGTCCAGGCGCACAGGCTCTCTCAGCACCTCGCCCTCCTGCTCGGGCTCGGCCGCGCGCACGGCCTCGTCCAGCATCTGCATGTACAGCTCGAACCCGAGCGCGGCGACGTGCCCGGACTGCTCGTCGCCGAGCAGGTTGCCGGCGCCGCGGATCTCGAGGTCGCGCATCGCGATCTTGAAGCCGGCGCCGAGCTCGGTGTAGTCCGACAGCGCCGCCAGCCGCTGCGCCGCCTCCGCTGTCAGCGCGGCCGCCGAGTCGTACAGCAGATAGCCGTAGGCGCGCTCGCGGCTGCGTCCGACGCGCCCACGGATCTGGTAGAGCTGCGCCAGCCCAAACGTGTCGGCGTGCTCGACGATCAGGGTGTTCGCCTGCGGGATGTCGATGCCGGACTCGATGATCGAGGTGCACACCAGAACGTCGGCCCCCCCGCGGAGGTAATCCATCATCACGGTCTCGAGCTCACCCTCGGCCATCTGACCGTGGGCGACGACGAACCGCACCCCGGGGCAGAGCGCTCGCAAACGCTCGGCGGTCTCGTCGATCGTCTCGACGCGATTGTGCAGGAAGAACGCCTGGCCGCCCCGCTCGTGCTCGCGCGTTATCGCCTGCCTGACCAGCTCCTCCTCGTACTCGCCCACGTACGTCTTCACCGGCCTGCGACCCTCGGGCGGCGTCTCAATCACCGAGATGTCGCGCAGCCCCGCGAGCGACATCTGCAGGGTGCGCGGGATCGGCGTCGCCGACATCGAGATCACGTCCACGCGCAGCTTTAGTTGGCGCAAGAGCTCCTTCTGCTTGACGCCGAAGCGTTGCTCCTCATCCACGATCAACAGGCCCAGGTCCTTCGCGCGGACGTCGCGGGAGAGCACCCTGTGGGTACCGATCAGGATGTCCACCCGCCCCTCGGCAAAGCCCTTCACGGCCGCCTTCTGCTCGGCGGGCGTGCGAAATCGAGACACGTGCTCGATCGTGAACGGATAGTCGGCCAACCGCTCGACGAAGGTCCCGTAGTGCTGCAGCGCGAGGATCGTCGTGGGCACCAGCATCAGTACCTGCTTGCCGTCGTTGGCCGCCTTGAACGCCGCCCGCAGCGCCACCTCGGTCTTGCCGTAGCCGACGTCTCCGCAGATCAGCCGGTCCATCGGCCGCGGCGCCTCCATGTCCGCCTTCACGAGCTCGATCGCCTCGCGCTGGTCGGGCGTCTCGGCAAACGGGAAGCGCTGCTCGAACTCGCGCTGCCAGTCGGAGTCCACCTCGAAGGCGTGTCCGCGTCGCCGCCGGCGCTCCGCATACAGGCTCAGCAGCTCGCCCGCCAGCTCCTGCGCCGCGCGTCGCGCGCGCGCCTTCATGGTCTCCCAGCGGGTGCCGCCGAGCTTGCTCAACGGCGGCTGGTCGCCGCCCGCGCCGACGTAGCGCGAGATCTTGGCGAGTTGGTCGGTGGGCACGAACACCCGATCGTCGCCCTGGTATTCGAGGTACAGGTAGTCGCGGGTGACGTTCGCCACGGTGCGCGTCTCAAACCCCGCGAACCGGGCCACGCCGTGGTCCTCGTGCACGACGATGTCGCCGGTTCGCAGCTCACTGAAGGAACGCAGCGCTCCGCGACGGGCGCCGCCGCGGCCACCGTGAGCTGCGCGGTCGCCGCCGGCGCGCTCGGCGCGGCGGCGGCGCAGCAGACGGTGCTCGGGGAAGACCGCGAGCTTCAACTGCGGCGACACAAAACCCTCGCGCAGCGACGCCGCCGCGAACCGCAACGACGGCTCGAGCACATGCCGGCCGACATCCACGTCCTCGCCCAGCCACGTCGCTTTCAGGCGACCGAGGTTGTAGGCGGCACGCTCGCCCTCGCCGCGGCGGGGAAAGGCGACCACGGTTCTGTAGCCCGAGCGCACGAGCTTCTCGAGCTCCGGCTCGGCCTCGCCTAACGAGCGGGCGGCGGTGTCCGCCGATTGCGCCCGCAGCTCGATCTCCTGGCCGCTGGAGATCGCCGAAAGCCAGATTCGAGATCGTTCCGCGACGGTCGCCTGGACCGTCTCGGGACTCACGTACAGATGATGCGCGTCCTGATCGCCAAATGCGGCGCAAACGTCGGTCCAGTGATCGCTTAGCGCCGGGGCCAGCTCCTCCTCGGCGGCGAGCAGCAGCTCGGTCTCCCGACCGATCAGATCGAGCAGCGCTCCGAAGCGCTCGACCGGCAAGAGCTCGGCCACGTCCGGACGCTCAGCGCCGTCGCGCTCGGCGCCCGGGCCGTAGGTGCCCGTGGCGGCTGCGATCTCGGCGAGCTCGCGGTGCTCGGCGGCGAGCTCCGCCGCGGGCGCGATCTCGACCTCCTCGACCTCGCCGAGCGAGCGCTGAGTGAAGGTCGAGAACCAGCGCAGCGATTCGATCTCGACGTCGAACATGTCGACGCGCACCGCCCGCTCCTCGGTCGCCGGGAAGACATCGAGCAGGCCTCCCCGTAGCGCGAACTGGCCGCGCTCCTCGACCTGATCGGTGCGCTCGTAGCCCGCACCAACGAGCTCGGCGGCGCACTCGTCGAGGTCCAAGAGCTCTCCCACGCGGAGCGTGAACGAGCGCGGACGCAACGTCGGGTCGGGCACCTTCTCCGAGAGCGCCACCGCGCTGACGACGACCACCGGTGGCTCCTGCGCAGCCGCGCGCGCTGCACCCAACAGGGCATCGAGCGCCGCCACGCGCAGACCGACCAGGTGCGGCGGCGGCGCGAGGTGGGACTCGTAGGCGACGCCACGCGACGGGTAGTAGCGCACCCGCCGCGGCGCGAGCCACGCTCGCAGGTCGGAAGCGAGATCACGGGCGGCGCGGTCGTCGCCGACGACGACCATCAGCGACCGCTTGCGTGCGCGCTCGTCGAACTCCGCGAGCGCGGCGATCAGGTAGGGGCGCAGCGACGCCGACACAAACGCGTGCCCACCTTCGCGCGCCAGCCTGCAGGCGGAGTCCTCCTCGTGGATCAGACCGAGCAGCGTGCGCATCACCGAGGGCTCGATGAGCATCTAGCTCGCGTTCCGATCGAGCTCGGCGTCGTGACCGAGAACCACCCGCTCGACCTCTTCACACGCGCGCTCGATCAGCTCCCTCACCTGCGTCTCGCTCTCACGGAAATTCCCGAGGACCCACGCCGAGACTATCTCCGGATCGGTCGAATCGGGGCGTCCGACGCCGACCCGCACGCGGGTGAAATCTCCTCCGCCGAGCTCGCGCCTGAGCGACTTCAGCCCGTTGTGACCGGCCAGGCCGCCGCCCGTTCGCGCGCGCACCTCACCGAAGGGCAGGTCGATCTCATCGTGCACGACGAGCACCCTCCCAAGAGGCAGCTTGAACGCTCCACGGGCCGGACCCACCGATCGGCCGGCGTCGTTCATGTGGGTGTGCGGACACAGCAACGCGACGCGGGGTGCAGCGGCCACGGGCGCGCCGTGGGCGCTTGCCGCGCGGGCCCGGCCCTCGACGATTCGGCCGCGAAAGCGATCCCTGCCGCGGCCCAGCCCCCAGCGCTCGACCAGCTCAGCGGCCACCATGAAGCCGACGTTGTGCCGCGTGCGGGCGTACTCTCGGCCGGGGTTGCCCAGTCCGACGATCAGCCAGTCGATCGCTCCGCCGGCCCGGCCGCCGAACAGGCTTCGCAGGAGCTGCTACTCCTCGCCGGAGGAATCCTCGGCGCCGGCGCTCTCGGCGTCCTCAGCGCCCTCGGCGGACTCCTCACCCTCTCCCACGAGCTCGGTCTCGGCCTCGAGCTCTTCCTCCTCCTCGGTCTGAAGCCGCGGCGGCGACAGCGTGGCGACCACCGTGTCCTCGACATCGTCGAGCAGCGTCACCCCCTCCGGGATCACGACCACCGCGAGCCCGATCGCATCGCCGATCTGCATCTCGCCGATGTCGTGGACGATCGACTCGGGGATCGCCGTGGGCAGCGCTTCGACGTTCAGCTCGCGCGTCACGTGTTCCAGCACGCCGCCTTCCTTGACCCCCGGCGCATCCTCGGTACCGGTCAGCTCCAGCGGCACGACCGCGTGGATCTCCTCGTCCAATCGCACGCGCAGGAGATCGACGTGCACCGTCTGACCTCTGACCGGATCGCGCTGGGCCTCCTTCAGAACGACCGGCGTCGCCTTCGCCCCGTCCACGCTGAGATCCAGGACCGCGCCAGAGGACGCGAGCGCCAGGCGCAGCTCGCGGGCATCGGCGTCGAAGCCCACCGACTCTCCGCCGCCACCGTATAAGACGCCGGGCACGCGACCCGAGCGCCGCAGCCGGCGCGCCTCGCGCGAGCCATTCGCCGCGCGACTCGTGACGTCCAGCTTGGTTTGAGTATCTGCCATCGGAAGGGTGGAGACTCTAGCAATCGGCTTCGTTTGGGATCGGGGCGCTCAGCGATAACAGCGTGACCGTGATGCCGCCCAGGACGCTCCCTGTGCGCCGAACCTCCACACACTGCACGACTGGGAGCCTTCCGATCACCGTCCACGCCAGGCGCGTCTTTCCGGTGGCGCCGGCCAGTGAATACGCGGTGCTCGATTTCAGCGACAGGATCTTCACGGCGCCGCTCCGGCGCAGGCTGCGCGCGTTCACCCGCACGCTCGCAGTGCACGAAGCGCTTCGACTGCAGCCGCTCAGCTGCCTGAGCATCCCGTTCGTATCGCCCCTCGCCTCGGCCTGGATCAGCGCGTCCTCGGCGCTGCGCTCGCTGTTCTCGACGGAGAGAAAGCGCGCGAGCTCGCCGCTGATCACGAAAAACAGCAGCGCGGCGACGACAATCAGGACGATGCGTTTCAGAGCAGCTGGTTCCGGGAGGGGATCCTTGCCCGAGCCATGTTCGCCATCGTAAGGCCAAGCTGACGCGCCGGCTCACGCCGGCCATCCAGCACTGGACAGCGGCGCGCGGGCGCGGGCTTGGACCCGCGCTCAGGACGCGATACGCCTTACGCCGTGCGCAATCCCACCGGGTGACGCGCCGACTGATGGCGAGCGCGAACGTGGCGGGCCATGTTGCAAGGGCGGATCGTCCGCCCACAGTAGGGGCAGCCTCCGCGTGCCGGTAGCCGACCTTCCCTGAGCGCCGCGTCGAACGCGGCATCGCGGTCCATCCTGCGGGCGCGCATGCGCGCCAGGAATCTCATCTCCATTCGACCATCATCTCCATTCGTCCATCTCCATTCGACTACATACCTCGCTGAGGCGGTTTCTAATCACGATCGTTCGCGCTCGGAGGAGCGCATGGGTTCTGGGCCGAGCGGCATCGGCGTGGTGTCCTTGAACGGCAGGCGGTCGAGTAGACCGGCGAGCTCGAAACTGCGCTGAATCAACCACGACCCTGGAATCAGCGCGAAGTCGTAACCACGCTTCTGACACCACCGGCCTATGAACAGGACAGCCGCCACCCCGGTCGGGTCGATGTAGTTCAAGTTGGCGAGGTCCAGCGTTATGCCGGTGGCTCCGCCCCTGCAGAGATGCGCGATCTCCCTCACGAGCGTATGAGTCGAAGCGGAATCCAGTTCGCCGGTCAAAACCAGCGTGTGCATCCGCTTCGGGCGCGCGCTCGCGTTGCCCTGCGTCGACCGGGTGACCTCATCCGCGCCGGATCCATCGTTCGGAATCGCGGCGTTCGTCACCGTGTTATGGCGTTGCATCGGATCAGCTCCCTTCAACGACTTCGAAGTGACCGCCAGAGGCTCTGGATCAGGAGATCCACAGAGCCGAGGTGAGCGACCGGAAGGAGCTAGCCCGGGCGCTCTGGGATCAGGACGAAGCGCGCCTCGAGCCACGGCTCGCGCGAGAGCCGAAGCCGGCGCATCGCAGCCGGAGCCGCCAACAGCAACAACCCCGCGAGCGTGAGAAAGACCGAGACGGCGAAGCCAGACGTCGCCGCCGAGCCGGATACCCCGCTCGGCGCGGGGATGGGTACCGCCCCGGGGACGCCCTTGGAGCCGGGATCGGCGCGAGCGTCGGAGCCATCAGACGCTGCCCGCACCATCGAGGTCCCGAGCGCGGAGCCGGCGGCGGCGAGCAGCATCACCGACGATCGCGAAGGGAGGCTCTGACCGGGCGGCCGACCGGCGCCGCAGAGTTCGCCAAGCAGCCCCTGGAGCCGTGAGAGCGCACAGCCGGACGCCCCGGCGCCGGCAAGGGTCCCCAGCGCGGCCATCGGTGTCGGCGCGGCCATCGGTGACGCAAGGCCGTCCGTACCCGCACTGGCGCCCGCTGGAGCCCTCGGAGGTGTGGCTATCGCGCCCGCGGGGATGCTCTGCGCGAGTGCGCCAGGAACCCCGGTGCGGGCGGGCGGACCCAACCCAGAGCGGGGCGCCAACGAGCCCAGCAGTTCCGGTAGGCGCGAAGCGAGAGCCGATGACACGGCGCCCCACGGGACGCCGTCGATCCCCCGGATCGCGCCCCGCAGGGCAGCCGAGGCGCCCTGCGGGGCGGAGATAAGGTTCACTCCGGCAGTGCTTGCCGGTGTCGCGACGCCGGTGGCGCGCCCGATGGCCGCTTTGAGTACCGTCGCGAGCGCATTGCCGCTCGCCTCGCTAGTCGAGGTCTCCCGATGGATGAGGCCGCTGGTCGGAGTCACGAGCCGCTCGACGCCTTGAACCCTGGGGGCGAGGGCCCGAGTGGCGGCGTTGCTCGCCGGAGCGAGGACGTGCCCGGCGCTCGGCGCGGCGGCTTTCCCGAGCGGTGTGATCGTGGCCGTGGCGCTCTGCGTGGTGGCTTTGGCGAGCGCGGGTCCGCCGCCGACGCCGGCCGCGTTGGACATCGGCGCTTTGGCGAGCGGAGTCACGGGGACGCCGGGGGCCGGCGTGGGGGCGCCCGTGGCCGGATTCGGCGGGGCGCCCACCAGCGCTTGCGGGGCAGCTTTGCCAACCGGCGCCACCGCAGCCGTCGCGGCGCTCGCGGCAGGTGTGGTCACGCTGCCAATGGCGCCCGCCAGCGGAGCGCCGGCGTAGGCGTCGCCGGCGCCGGCGCCGGCGCCGGCGCCGAGCAGCGTGCAGAGGGAGATGCAGAGGACGAGGAGCGGGCAGGCAACCCGCCCGCGGACAATCCGGCCGGAGGGATTGTGAGCTTTGTCGCGCATCCTTCCTCGATACGTAGGTTTTCCGGCGCCCGCCCACAATACGCAGCCGCGGCGGAAAATCCTCGCAAATTGCGGGTTTTTCCAACCAGCCCGTCGCGAGAGGGTGCAACTACAAGCACTGTCTGCACCTTCGCCCTCCTGCTCGCCTGCGGGATACTCAGCGGGCGATGCGTGAGGAGTCCACGACCGCCGACCTGGTCGAGCTCAATCGCCGCGCACTTGAGGCCTTCACGAGGCTGGACCTCGACGCGGTCATGAGCTTCTACGCCCCCAACGCCGTCTGGAACTCGGTGGGGTTGGGGACCACGTTCGAGGGCCGGACGGCAATTCGCGGCTTCATCGAAGACTGGACCGGCGCGTATGAGCAGTTCGACATGCAGCCTTTGGAGATTCTCGAGCTTCCCGGTGGGGTGACGCTCGCCGTGATTCTCCAACGCGGCCGTCCGCGCGGCAGCACCGGACGCGTTGAGTTTCGGTTTGCGGCTATCACCGAATGGGTGGAGGGTCTGGCCGTGCGAGTGACCAACTACACCGACATCGACGAGGCTCGTGCCGCCGCCGAACGCCGTGTCGAGGAGCGCGAGTAGACGATGTCCCAGGAGAACGTGGAGCTGGTCAAGCAGTCCCTCGACGCCTACGCCCGCCGCGATGTTGAAGCGTTGCGGACGCTGAACGATCCCAACCTGGAGCTGGACTGGTCCGCGTCCCGAGGGTGGCTCGCGGGCGTGTACCGCGGTATCGACGAGGCCCTGCGCTTCTACGCGGGCTACTTCGAGGCCTTCGAGGAGATTGTGATCAAGCCAGATCGCTTCATAGAGGCCGGTGACGCGGTCGTCGTTCCGAATGTAGCTCACCAGCGAGGCCGGGACGGCATCGAGGTTTCCGCTCGAAGCACCCTCGTATTCACCGTGCGCGACGGCAAGCTCATCCGTATCTGCCTATACCAGGAGATGGCGCAGGCGCTCGAAGCCGTGGGGCTGGCCGGCTAGAACAGCTGGTTCTCGCCGCCGAAGACTTCGCTCACCGAGTCGTCGACGAATATCCGCCGAATCGAGTCGGTGAGGAGCTCTGCGCAGGGCAGCACGCGGATGTTCTGCGGGCGGTTCGGCCTGACGGGGATGGTGTCGGTCACGACTATCTCCTCCAAGCCGGAAGTCTTCAGGTTCTCGAACGCCTCGCCGGAGAAGATGGCGTGGGTGGCCGCGGCATAGACCCTGGCGGCACCCTCCTCGTGGACCGTCTTCGCCGCCGCCTTCAGCGTGCCCGCCGTGTCGATCATGTCGTCGACGATCACCGCGGTCCTACCCTTGACGTCGCCGATCACATACCCGATCTCGGCAACCTGCTGTGCTGGACGCTCCTTGTCGAGGATCGCCAGCTCGGCGCCGATCTTCGACGCGAACTGCTTGTTCAGCTTCACCCTCCCGGCATCCGGTGCAACGACCACGAGGTCGCGTAGCCCGAGATCGCCGAAGTACTGGGTCAGCATGAACAGCGCGGTCATGTGATCGACGGGCTTCTGGAAGAACCCCTGAATCTGGCCCGCGTGCAGGTCCATCGTCAGAACCCTGTCCGCTCCCGCCGCCTCCAGCATGCGCGCGACGAGGCGCGCGGAGATCGGCTCGCGCGGCGCCGACTTCTTGTCCTGGCGCGAGTATCCAAACCACGGCGTCACCGCGATCACCCGGTGCGCCGATGCGCCGACTGCGGCATCGATCATGAACAGCAGCTCCATCAGCGAGTCGTTCGCCGTTATCCCGGTTTCGGGGTTACCGCAGGTGGACTGAACGATGAATACGTCGGCGCCGCGGATCGACTCCTCGTAACGGCAGTAGACCTCACCGTTGGAGAACGTCTTCAACGTGACCGGGCCGAGGTCGACGCCGAGCTTGTCGGCGATGTCCACCGCCAGCTGCGGGTTTGCCCGGCCGCTGAACAGCATCAACCGCTTGTTGTAGTCGAACGGCAGGCTCGCCCGCGAGTCCGTGCGCGTGTCGATCACGCTGCTCATCTCTCCTCAGAGTGTAAACGCCGTTCCCGTCGCTCGGCATAGTCCTCGATGTTCTCCTGCCTGGCCCTCGCCATCGCCAGCGCGCCCGCCGGCACATCCTCGGTAATGACCGACCCGGCTGCGATGTAGGAATCGTCGCCGACTGTGACAGGCGCGACGAGTGAAGCATCCACGCCACCGCGCACGCGCTTGCCGATCGTCGTGCGGTGCTTGGAGTGGCCGTCGTAGTTGGCCGTGATCGTGCCCGCGCCTAGGTTCGTCCCCTCGCCGACGTCCGCGTCGCCGATGTAGGACAGGTGCGGGACTTTCGCACCGGGCCCGATGTCGGAGTTCTTCACCTCCACGAATGTCCCCACCTTGGCGCCCGCGCGCACGACTGCCCCGGGGCGCAGATATGCGAACGGCCCGACGCTCACGCCGTCCTCGAGCACGCAGTCCAGCAGGTAGGAGTGCCTGACCGTGCAGCCGGCGCCGATCCTCGTGCAGCCTCGGATCGTCGTGTAGGGCTCGATCCGGGTGTCCTGCCCGATCTGCACGTCAACGTCGATCGACGTCGCGGCGGGATCGACGATGTCCACTCCCGAGCGCAGGTGGCCCTCGTGGATCGCGCGCTGGGCAAGCTCCCTGACGCCTGCCAGCGCAACCCGGTCATTGACGCCGAGCACCAGCCTCGGATCCTCCACCGCATGGGCCGCGACCGAGTGCCCGTCTGCGCGCAGCAGGTCGAGCACCTGCGGCAGATACAGCTCGCCCTGCGCGTTGTCCGCTCGAAGGCGCGGCAGCGCGTCCCTCAGCGCGAACGCGTCGAACGCATAGATGCCCGTGTTGACCTCTCCGATTCGAAGCTCCTCGGGGGTGGCATCCCCATCCTCCTTGGTCTCGACCACGCGCTCCACCGCGCCGCGCCTTCCGCGCACGACCCTCCCGTAGCCGCTCGGGTCGGGGAGGATCGTCGTCGCCATCGTGGCGACGGCGCCGCCGCGCTCGTGCGCCGCGGTCAGCTCCCGGATCGCATCGGCGCTCACGAGCGGAACGTCACCGCTCAGGATTACGAGCGGCGCATCGGCGTCCAGGGCGGAATGCGAGCCCGCCTCAAGGTGCGAGAACGCCGCCAGGACTGCCCCGCCCGTGCCGTTGGAGCGCTCCTGCACGGCCAGCTCGACTCCATCCGGCAGGACTGGCGCGAGAGCCCGCTGCGGCGAGTCGACGACGATGACCTTGCCGGCTCCCGCCCCCAGCGCCGCCAGCACCGGCCACAGCACCATCGGCCTACCGCATACCTCGTGCAGGACCTTCGGCGTGTTCGAGCGCATGCGCGTGCCCTGTCCCGCGGCGAGGATCAGGACGTTCGGAGCGGCCACCGGAAGCATGCTAATCACTAACCGCCGCCACTACGTCTCGCTGCGCTGGATTTGCTCCTGCCGATACTGATTGAGCCACTTGCGGATCGCGTTGTCTGAGACGCCATAACGCCGCCCCGTGCCCGCGTAGCCGAGCGCTTCGACCTCTCGCAGCAGATGCGTGTACGGCGGGCGTGTGACCTTTCGGCGCTGAGGAACGCCACGTCCCTCGCCCTTGGCGCGGACGCCGCAGTAACGCGAGCAATAACGCTGGGAATCGTAGGCCGGCCAGAACTCGCCGCCGCACCGAACACACCTTCGCCGGCCACGGTCAAGTCGATTTTGTCGGCCGCAATGCGTATCGAGAGTCGCGGCGCAGTTGGGGCAGACGATCTGCAGGTTCTCGAGGCGGTGATCATTGGCGACGCCGTTGATGTGATCGAGAATCAACCCCATTCTTCGGCCTTGCCAAGCTTCGTCCTGCCCGCAGAGCTCGCACCTACGGGCCTTCAGGCCCTCCTTGAACAGGCGCACCTTGAGGTGCCCGCGAGGGTAGGTCGAACCCTCGACAAGGATCCGGCGCGTGGCAATCGGGCGTCGCCGCAGGGCCTCGTTGCGAGCGCGATCGGGATCGAAATGGTCGGTGGAGATCTGCCAGACCGTCTCGGCATACTTGCGCAACGTCTTGTGGTTACCACCCGCCGGGCGCAATCCCAGACGCCTGAGCGCCTCCGCGTAGCAGCTCGAGCTCGCAATCACGGATCTTGCTTCTCGCTCCGAGTACCTTGGCCCGCGCCGTGTCACGAACGTATGTTCGCATCTGACGGCGACGCGAGCGACTACTGGGGAGCCTGGACTTGAACCAGGACTTGAAGAGCCAAAGTCTCCCGGGCTGCCAATTACCCCACTCCCCAACGGATTCCATATCGTCGCAGGTGATCCGTGATCGAACCGCCCTTGCGCCTCGATCTAGTGCAAGAACGCTGTCATCGGGCGATTCTGCAACCATGCCTGCACTCTGTCGGGGAGAGTAAGAAGAACGCGGTGGAACGTCGGCGCCTTGCTCTGGGCCGCGTTGCTGTCCGCCACGGGCGCGCTCGAGCTGGGCTCGACCGACGCGGGCGCCGCCCGTGTGGCCAAGCGCGCGTCGACCCCCTGTCCCGATGCCAACCTGCGTCCGACCGCGGCCAACGCGACGGCCGTCGACGCCGCAACGGCCTGCCTGATCAACGACGTCCGCGCCGCGTATCGGCTGCGACCGTTGCGCGTCAACCGCTACCTGCAGGGAGTCGCCACCGGCCAGGTGAGCGAGATGGTGCGCTGGAATTACTTCGCCGACGTCAGGCCAACCGGCCAGACGCCCGGGCGGCTGATCGCCTCGAGCCGCTACGCCGTCCGCGCCGACGGCCTGTCGACCGGGCAGAACATCGGCTGGGCCACGGGCGCGTACACGACCCCGGCCAACATGGTGGCGACGTGGATGAACTCGCCTCCGCATCGCGCGGTCATTCTCGCCGGCGAATTCCATGACGTCGGCGTCGGCGTGGCGCCGGCGCTGCCGTCGGTGCTTCAACACGGCAGCCTCGGCGCGATCTATGCCGTCGAGTTCGGGGCCCGCTGGCTCTAGCTGCCTTTGCCGGGGCGTCGCGGCACGCGGCCGCCTTCCGCGCCCGCCTCCGACGCCGGCCCGCCCACCGAGGCGATCCCGAGAACGCGCATCGCCTTCAGGCCGAGGCTCAACTTCTCGCGCCCGTCGCTCGAGCTAACGTCGTGTCCGGAGAGCTCGCGTACCCGCTCCAAGCGATAGTAGATCGTGTGCCGGTGGGTGAATAGCCGTTGCGCCGTGCCGGCGACGTTGCCGTCGGCTTCCAGGAAAGCCTCGAGCGTGCCCACGAGGTCGGTCTCGTATTGCTCGTCGTAAGCCACCAGCGGTTCGACCGTCTCGGCGTAGAAGCGTTGCAGCTCGTCCGGGTTCTCGCTCATCGCCGACAGCAGCAGCCGGTAGGCGCCGGTCTGCTCGAAGGCGAGGGCCGCGCCGTCTGAGGACCCCTGGGCGACGTTGGCCGCCAGCAGCGCCTCGCTTGCGGCTCTTGGCAGGTCGGTTGCGGTCTCCGCGATCCGGCTGCGCCCGATCGCAAACGTATATCCGGCGAGTCCCGCCTCCAGCTCCCGCAGGACGCCGTCGACGGCCCGCGCGGCGGTGGCCTCCTCGCCGCCGGGCACCAACAGCAACACCTCTGCGCCGAGGATGCCCTCGCGTTCGGAAAGCGCGGCGATCGAGCGGTTGACAACCGCCCGCGCGCCGCGCTCGGCCACCGCGCGCACCCGCCCGCGCCAGCCCTCGTCGGTCGGCACCTGCGGGTGTGCCCGCGCGACGATCATGCTCGCCCCGTCCTCGAGATCCAGCGACAGCTCCTTCGCGCGCGTCAGAAGCTCCTCGCGCTCGCTCAGCTCGCGCCCGAGCACCGCGCGCAGGAAATCGGCGGCGACGGATTCCGAGACCCGCTCGGGCGCCCGCACGCGCTCGACCTCCGAGGCGATCATCGTTGCCAGCAGCCTGCGCAGGGACGCGCTCGGCTCGGTCTTTGCGCGCATGTGAAGAGCTCCCACCACGGTGTCAGCGACGCGCAGTGGAATGCTGTCCACCCCCTTACCCTGGGACAGGAGCGAGCGCTCCTCGGCCGGCGATCCGGCCGCCACGGCTAGCGTGGCGCCCCAGGCGTCGGTCACGGCGAGGCTGGCCTCCAGCGCGCGCGCCGCGGCGCGAACGACCTCGGGTAGCCCCGCCCCCGCCTCGACCGCCTCGGTGATCGCATCCAGCGCCGCGAGGTCAGACACGCGGTCAGCCCCAGAAGTAGACGACGGCGAGCGCCCCGGCCACTCCGATGCCGACCAGAACGGCGAGCACGTACAGCGACAGGACCGTGGCCGCCAGCCGTTCCCAAAGGCGCGAGTAGGCGGTCCACGCAGGTACGAGGATCAGTCCTGCGTACAGCGCCACGCCAAACGTGCCGGCACAGACTGCGACGAGGTCGTTAATGGCTGTTCTGCTCATTCCGTCTTCCGGCCATGATTGTGACGCACGGCGATGTCGCTCGTCCGCACGCGGGTGACCCGGGGGACGTCCGATCGCAGTTCGGTCCGGGCTCCCGGGCCTCAGGCCGGCTCCGCGACGGGCACGGCCTCGCCGAAGGCGGCGTCGACCGAGCCCGAATAGATCGCCGCGGGCACGCGCCCGATCAGCCCACGCGCAGCGCGCTCGGCCCGTCCGATCGGGTTCGCGCGGGAGAAGAGACCCACGACGGTTGGCCCCGAGCCACTCACCAGGGCGTGCTCCGCTCCCGCCTGCTGCGCGTCCTTGAGCGCAGCGGCGATATCCGGGCACAGCGAGACGGCCGCCCGTTGAAGGTCGTTGTCGAGCAGCTCGCTCGCCGCCGGAACCGGTGCCCCGAGCTCCAGTGCCCGGCACATCTGCCTGCCGCGATCCTCGAGCTGCCGGCGCTCACGCCCGAGGCCCAATCGATCGGCCTCGGCATACACGTTTGCGGTCGAGAGCTCCACCGCAAGCGGCAGCACGAGCAGCCCGAGGGGTGGGTTCGGGTCGGGGAGGCCCAGGAGCTGCTCGCCGGCGCCGGTCGCGAGCCAGCGACCCGGGCGGACCTGAGCGGGGACGTCGGCCCCCAGCTCGGCGCCCAGCTCGCGCAACAGCTCCTCGTCGCCGAGACCCGATGCCCGCATCGCCAGGCGCAGCGCGGCGGCCGCGTCGGCCGAGCCCCCCGCCAGCCCGGCCGCCACGGGTATCTGCTTGCGGATCCGCAGCCGCAGCGGTGGGGCGTCCCAGCCGGTGGCCATGCGGAAGGCCCTCAGAGCGCTCGCCCCCAGATTCTGCTGCGGCGGGGCCGCCACGCCCGGGCAGATGACCTCATCCTCGGTGATCCCCGACGGCGCGTATTCGAGCGTGAGCTCATCGGCCAGCGATATCGACTGCATCACCGTCACCAGCTCATGCCTGGCGTCGCTCGGCCGCGCCGGTCCGAGGAACAGCCCGAGGTTGACCTTCGCGGGCGCGAGCGCGCGATACGCGCTCACGGCTCGAGCGCCCGGGCAAGCGCGCGGAAGTCCTGCGGCGAGAGACGCTCGGCGCGCACGTCCGCGGGATGGCCGATCCCCTCGAGCGCCCGGCGTACCGCCTCGCGGGAGCGTGCTGGAGCTTCCCCTGACAGCGCCAGCGAGCCGGCCACGGTCTTGCGCCGGTGAGCAAAGGCGCCGCGGACGAGCGCGCGCAGCCGCGCCGAGGGCTCGCGCGAGTCAATGCCCGCCTCGCGCCTGCGCATGCGGACGAGCACCGAGTCGACATTGGGCGCCGGGTGGAACACGGTGCGCGAGATCGTCCGCAGCACGTCGACCTCGCACGAGAGCTGGGCGATCACCGACGGCACACCGTAGGCGCCGCTGCCGGGAGTCGCCGCCAGACGCTCGCCCACCTCGCGCTGGACCATCGCCACCCAGCTGGAGACGCTCGCGAGCTCTTCGATCGTGCGCAGCAGGGCTCCCGCCGCGATCCCATAGGGCAGGTTGGCCACCACCTTCGTCGGCGGCGGTCGCAGCGCGCCGAGGTCGATCCGCATCGCATCGCCCCAGTGGACGGTGACGTTGGCGTGGGCATCCGTCGCATCGCCGAGGGCATCGCGCAGGCGCTCGTCGACCTCGACGACGTGCACGTGGCCGACTCGCTCGGCGAGATACTCCGACAGCACGCCGACGCCTCCGCCGATCTCGAGAACGACATCCGCGCGCGCGAGCTCGGCGGCGCGGTCGATCACGCCGAGGATGTTCGAGTCGATCAGGAAGTTCTGTCCCAGCGCGTGGTCGGGACGGACGCCGAAGCGGGTGATCCGTCGCAGGCTGGGCTGGACGGGGATCTCCGCCACGGCTCTCATCACCAGCCGAATACGCCGACGGCGGTGCGCTCCACGGTCTCGCCCAGCTCCTGCGCGGACACGCCGCGCAGCTCGGCCAGGAAGGCGAGCGTGTGGGCGACGAACGCCGGCTGGTTGCGCTCCTTGCCTGCGCCCTTCCGGGTGCGTACCGCCTGCGGGGTCAGGTACGGGGCGTCGGTCTCCACCAGCAGGCGCTCGTCGGGCACCCGCCGCGCGGCCTCGGCCAGATCGGCGGCGCTTCGGTAGGTCACGTTGCCCGCGAAGGAGATCGCGTATCCCCGCTCCAGGCACTCCTCGAGGCGCTCGGGCATCGAAAAGCAGTGCATGACGACGCTGACGCCTTGCGCCTCCGCGGCCAGCTGCACGAGCGTTTCATCCGCGGCGGCGCGTGTGTGGATCACAAGCGGCTTGCCCGTCTCGCGAGCGAGGGCGATCTGCGCGGCGAACGCTCGCTGCTGGTCCGCTCGCGGCGCGCCGTCGCGGTAGAAGTCGAGCCCGGTCTCGCCGATCGCCAGGCAGCGCTCGTGGGCGGCGAGCGCACGCAGCTCGGCCAGGTCCGCGTCGTCGAAGCCCGCTGCCGCGTTCGGGTGGCGACCGATCGCCGCGAACACCTGCGGAAAGGCCTCGGCCGCGACGAGCGCCGCGCGGCAGGAGGAGCCGTCGGTTCCGACGGTGAGCAGGCGCTTGACGCCCACCGCCTCGGCCGCGGCCACGAGCTGCGCGTCGGGCGGCGCGCACAGGTTCAGATGAGTATGGGAGTCGATCACGACGCCGTACCCCGCGGCTCCTTGGGGAACAGCGGCTCGATCGGCGTGACTCGCTCGATCCGCCCTGCCCCCAGCGCGGCGCCGGCAAACGCGACGTCGGCGGCACCGAGCGCGGTCAGCAACCGCTCGGCGCTCGCCGGCAGGTAGGGCCACAGCAGCACGGTCACGCTCCGCAGCCCCTCGGCAAGCGTGCGCAGGACGCGGTCGAGCTCCTCGCCGCGCGCGTCGTCCTTGGCCAGCTGCCAAGGCGCCTGCTCCTCCACGTAGCGGTTCAGCCTCCGCACGCGCTGCCAGACCTGATCGAGCGCGGGCGTCAGCTCGGCGCGGTCGATGTGCGCGCCGACGCGCTCCAGCAGGCCCACGAAGTCCTGCTGCAGCTGCGGGTCGAGCTCGCCGCTCGCGAGAACCCCGTCGCGGTAGCGCTCGATCATCGCAATCGTGCGGCTGGCGAGGTTGCCGAGCTCGTTGGCCAGCTCGCTCTCGTAGCGCTGCTCGAAAGCAGCGGTCGAGACCGAGCCGTCCTGGCCGAGGGGCACGTCGCGCATCAGGTAGAAGCGCAGCGCGTCGGCGCCGAAGCGCTCGATCACCGCGAACGGATCGAGCACGTTGCCGAGCGACTTGCTCATCTTCTCGCCATCCATCAGCAGAAAACCGTGGACGAACACGTGCTCGGGCAAGTCCAGCTCGGCAGCCATCAACAGCGCCGGCCAGTAGACCGCGTGAAAGCGCAGGATGTCCTTGCCGATCAGGTGATAGGTCGCCGGCCAGAACGTCTGCGTCAGATCGACCGGCGCCCCCCCGGCCTCCAGCCCTGCCGGCGCCGGCGCGTATGAAAGCGCGGTGTAGTAGTTCAGCAGGGCGTCGAACCAGACATAGAAGACGTGCTCGGCATCCCAGGGCACCGGCACCCCCCACGTCAGCTTGTGCCGGGTCAAAGGAACGTCGTGCAGGCCCGAGCGGATGAACGAGAGTGCCTCGTTGTATCGCGTCCGCGGTGCGACGAAATCCTCGTGCTCGGCGTACAGCCGCTCCAGCGGCTGCTGGAAGGAGGACAGCTTGAAGAAGTAGTTCTCCTCCTCCTCGCGGGTGAGCTCGATGTGGTGAATCGGACAGCGGTTGCCGACATCGATTTCGTTCTCAGCCTTGAAGTCGGCGCACCGCGGGCAGTACCACCCTTCGAAGGTTCCCTCATATACGAACCCGTTCTCGCGTACCCGTGAGAGCACCTCCTGCACCTTCGCCATGTGCTGTGAGTCGCTGGTGCGGATGAAGAAGTCGTTGCTCGCGCCGATCAGCGGCGCGAGCGCCTTGAAACGCTCGGCGTTCTTGTCGGCGAGCTCCTGCGGTGTCACTCCCTGCGCGTGGGCCGCGTCGGCCACCGGCTCGCCGTGCTCGTCGGTACCCGTAAGGAAGAACACGTCCTCTCCACGCTGGCGGTGGTGGCGGGCCATCACGTCGGCGGCGATGGTCGTGTAGGCGTGACCGAGGTGGGGGGCCGCGTTGACGTAGTAGATCGGCGTCGTGACGTAGAACGACATGCTCCGGCCCCAGGCTACTGTCCGCGGCTCACCAGCTCGCGGTACAGCTCGTTTGCGCCCACGCCGGTGAGCTTCGCCACGACCGCCGCCGCAGGCCGCGCACGGGCGCCGGTTGCGACCAGCTCGCCTAGCGCCTGCAGCGCCTCCTGGAGCTCTTGCCGGTGCCCCGGCGCCGCGCCGAGCACGAGCACGACCTCGCCGCGAACTGAGCCGTCCGATCGGCCGCCGCCGTAGTGGGACGCCAGCTCGGTGGCGCTGCCGCGGCGAACTTCCTCGTGCAGCTTGGTCAGCTCCCGGCACACGGCAACCGGACGCCCGGGCTCGCGTGCCGCGAGTAGCTCGAGGGTGGCTGGCAGGCGGCGCGGCGACTCGAACGCGACGAGCGTCCCGGTGGCATGCGCCAGCAGCTTCTCGAGCTCGGCGCGCTTGCGCGGAAGAAAGCCGACAAAGCACCACCGCTCCGGCGGCAGGCCTGACGCGACCAGCGCGGTGACGACCGCGCTCGGACCGGGAAGCACCTCCAGCGCGACGCCCGCCTGTAGGCATGCTCGAACGAGCGCGAAGCCCGGGTCCGATATCAGCGGCGTCCCGGCGTCTGAGACCAGTGCGACGGTCGCCCCCGCCCGCATCCGTGCGACGAGCTCTCCCGCGCGCGCACGTTCGTTGTGCTCATGCAGACTCGTGAGCTTCGCGGCGAGTCCGTGCCGCTTGAGCAGGATGCTCGCGTGCCGCGTGTCCTCGCACGCCACGACGTCGGCATCCCCAAGCGCCGCCAGCACGCGCAGCGTGATGTCCTCGAGGTTGCCGATCGGGGTCGGGCAGATCACAAGCCGTCCGACCGGCGCGTGCGCGGGACCCATCAAGCAAATATAGGGTCCCCGCATGTGCCCCGAGAGCGACCAGCCCCCGCAGTACACCCGCTACCGCGCCGGGCGGCGCCTGCTGCCCCGTCGCGATCATGGCGACTCGATCGGCCCACTGCCGCAGGACAGCGCTCGCGGGCACGGCTGGCGGCGGCGGATCACCCGCAAACGCGTCGTGGTCGGGGTGCTCGCGCTGCTCGCGGGTTGGGTGGCGCTGTCGCTCGTGCTGTTCCTGGTCAGCTCGCACTTCGAGCGCACCTCGCTGGCCGGCGACGTCTCGGCCGTGCTCGACCCCGCCGGCAACCCGCTGACCTCGGCGAACAACATCCTCGTGCTCGGCTCCGACCGACGCCAGAAGAACAGCAAGGAACCGGGCGCCGAAACATCGGGCCCGGGACGCTCGGACACGATCATGCTGATCCGCACCGGCGGCGGCCATGCCGCGCGCCTGTCGATCCCGCGCGACACGGTCGTCGAGATCCCCGGCCACGGACTGCAGAAGATCAACGCCGCCCACGCCTTCGGTGGCGCCGCGCTGTCGGTCTCGGTGATCAAGCGCTGGCTGGGCATCCCGATCAACCACGTGGTCGAAGTCAACTTCGAAGACTTCCCGCAGCTGATCGACGCGATGGGCGGCGTCGACTACACCGGCGGCTGCGTCATCTCGCGTCTGGACGGAGGCTTCAGCCGCGGCGGCTATACGTTGCGACTGTCAAAGGGCACCCATCATCTCGACGGCAGGGCGGCGCTGGCGCTGGCGCGCACGCGCGAGAACCTCTGTGCGCCGAGCCAGACCGACCTCAATCGCCAGGAACACCAGCAAGCGCTGTTCAACGCGATGAAGAGCCGGCTGTTCTCGCCGTCGAGCTTCTTTCGGCTGCCGTGGATCGCGTGGAACGCGCCGCCCGCGATCATCTCCGACATGGGCGGCCCCGAACTTGTGGGACTGTTCGCGGCCCTCGCGATCGGTGGAACGCCGCCGACGCAGGTGCTCAAACCGTCGGGCTCAACAGCGGTGGCCGGCGGCGGAGAAGGGCTGACGGTCTCCGAAAGCGAACGGCGCGCGGCCGTCGCACGGTTCATGAGCGGCTGAGCTCAGCTATTGGCTGCGACCGGCTTTGAGTCTTTGCCCTTCGCCGAATCCTTGGAGCCCTTCGCGCCCGCGGTCTTGCCGGCCGGGGAGGAGTCCTTTGAGTCGGTCGCCGAGGAGGATCCAGCCGATGCGGAGTCCTTGGATGAGGAGTCCCTCGATGAAGAGTCCTTGGAGGAGGCCTCGGCAGCGGCCGTCTCACGCTGGCGATTGCGCGTGCCGTAGTCGGTGTTGTAGAAGCCCTTCCCCTTGAAGTGGACGGCCGGAGGGTGAAGCACGCGTTCCACGGGCACCCCCGTGTCCGGGTCGACGGTGAGGGCGTCTTCGCTGAAGGTCTGCTGGATCTCGAAGGTTGTCCCGTCGGGACGTCTGTACTCGTAGATCGGCATGCGAGAACCTAGTCGGTCAGCAAGGCCCGCGCACAGGCAATCCCGGCTTCCACGGTCGCCGTGAAGTCTCTGTCCGGCTCGGCCAGCATTCGCAACGCGAACCCATCAGCCAGGGAGAACAGGGTCTCGGCCACCGCCTCCGGCTCTGCGTGCAGGCGGAGGATTCCGTCCCGCTGCCCGACGGCGAGCATGCCGGCGACCTGTTCGCGCGTGCGCCGCATCAACTCCGCGTACTCGCTGGCGATGTCCGAGTTTCGACGCGACAGCGTGAACAGCTCGAAGACGAGCGTGACGAAGTCGGGGTCCTCGCGCACGGTCTCCTGCAGGTTCTCCGCCATCAGATCGATGAAGGCCTCGGCCGATTGCGCCCGTGAGAGCTGCCGCTCGAGCAGCTCCATGCGCACCTCGCAGTCACGACGAACGGCCTCGACGAGCAGCTGCTCCTTGGTGCCGAAGTAGTAGTGCAGCAGACCCCTCGACACGCCCGCCTCGCGCGAGACGTGCTCGAAGGTCGAGCCCGCGGTGCCTCGCCTGGCGACGCTGCTGCGCATCGCCTCGACGATGCGCTGAGCCTTCTCGCTCGACAGCGACCGGGCGCCGGGCGCCGCGGACGCCGACGCGCTTGCGCCTTCGGCCGCGACGCCTCCTTCCGCGGCATTGCTCTCGATCGCGAGGGCGTCCACGGCGCCGATCATCCTCGGAGACGAGCTGTCGGGCTCAGGCCGCGGGCGCGCCCGCGGGAGCGGGCTCTGCCGGAGCCGTCGTCGAGCTGTAGTCGAACTCCTCCTCGGCACCGAACAGGAGGTCGAGTACCTTCGAGCGCAGGCCCTCGCTGAGGGCCATCGCCAGAGCACCGGCGACGGCAACCAGCAGCAGGGACCGACCGATCCCTCCGCCGCGGCGCCGACGCTTGGGGGGCTCGCGCAACGCGCTCGAGGCGTCTCGCAGGGCATTCGCCGCCTCCTTGAGCTCGCGCTGGAGCTTGCGATCCTCAAACAGCGCCTGCGTCGTAGGCTTGCCGTTGCTCATCCGCCCGTAGGCGCTGCGAGCAGCGCCATATGCCGTGAGCAGGGTGCCCCGCAGCTCCTCGTCCTCGACGAGCCGCTGCAGGAAGCGGTTGCGCTGCGCCGCCCGCGCGGCCTCTCCGGCCTTGTTGATCCTGTCCTTCGCTGCCATCTCCGCACCTCGTATCTGCCGAAAGCTTGCTGGTCTGATGCTCAATATACCCGCCGCGGGGCGGCGCATCGCAGCCGTGTGCGCACATGTATGACCGAATGCGTGCCGCGAATGTCTCCGCTAAGCGTGAAGCGCGGCCTGCTCCTGCGCCGAGGGGAAAGCCCACGCAGCTCGCGTGCGGGCCTCCTGGCGAAACACGAACCGGAGCTGCTGCGGCGGACGAAGCTGCGCCTCATTGGGGCGGAAGGTCGTGCATGGCTCGGGCAGATCCAGGGCACACAGCAGGTTCTGGCGGAAGAAGCATTCCTCGCAACTCACCTTCCGCGCTCCTCGCGAGGACGATCGCTTGCTCTCGTTACCCGTCAAACCTGCTCCCACTTTCGCGACTCGGATCGAACCAGACGATCCGGATCAAAGCACCGATGAGGAAGCCTCACAAGGCCGCATCCGGGGCCACTCCGCAAATCGCAGGGAAAAGATCTTGTACTCGCAGTTAGCCCGCAAACCGTCACTATCTTGTGACAAAACGGCCGCTGAGCGCGCAGTTTGCGAGGCTTTCGACCGCGCGGGAGGCAACGCCGTCATCATCTGCGCGATGCGGATACTCGTCACCGGCGCCAGCGGGTCGGTCGGCTCTCTCCTCGTCCCGCGGCTGCTCGCCGACGGGCATCACATTCTTGCATTCGGGCGCGACCCAGCGCGCGTGCACGAGGCACTCTCGCAACAGGGCATGCACGATGACCGCGGCGTGCTCGACGTCGTCCGCGGCGACGCGCTCTCCGGCGCGGGGCTCTCGCGCGCGCTCGAGGGAGTCGACGTCGCTTACTACCTGATTCATTCGATGGAGCACTCCTCGCCGCCTTCCCCACCACTGCTCGAGCGCGAGCAGCTTGCGGCTGACACGTTCGCGACCGCGGCCTCGCGTGCCGAGCTACGGCGGATCGTATTCCTCGGCGGACTGCTCCCGCGCCGGAGCAAGGGACCTCCTAAGGAGGGCATGGGCACGGCCTCGACGTCCCCGCACCTGGCAAGTCGCGAGGCGGTCGAGCGCACCTTGCTGGAGGCTGTGCCCGACTCCGTGGCCCTGCGCGCGTCGATCGTGATCGGCGCGCGCTCGCGCTCGTTCCGCCTGCTCGTTCACCTCCTCGAGCGCATGCCGGTGCTGCCGTTGCCCGCCTGGCGGCGCTTCCGGACCCAGCCGATCGACGCGCGCGACGTCACCGAGCTGCTTGCGGCAGCCGCCACCGCGGCGATCGATCGCCGCTCCCTCGACGTCGGTGGACCGGATGTGCTCAGCTACGGCGAGATGATCTCTCGGATCGCCGAGCTGATGCTTGTGCGGCGCCCCTCGCTCGGCCTGCGTGTGAGCGTTACACCGGTGACGGCGCGCGTCGCCGCCGCGATCGCGGGCGAGGATCCAGCGCTCGTCCTGCCGCTGATGGAGAGTCTTCGGGGAGACCTGCTGCCCGCCGACGATCGCGTTGCCGAGATGCTGAACGTGAACCTGCACTCATTCGACTCAGCCGTCGAGAACGCGTTGGGCGAGTGGGAGCAATCCGAGCCCCTCGCCGCGCGTTGATGGCTCAACCTGCTGATAAAGATGTTCGCGGGACGCGCCCGGCCGGCGCCCAGCCGTTCACATTCGGAACGCGATGAGCCTCGTCACCGCCTCCACTCAGATCGCGGCCGCACCCGAGGATGTGTGGGAGACGGTCATGGATCCTGCCCGTCTCGGAGAGTGGGTCACAATTCACCGCCGGCTCATCCACGCCGACGAGGGCCCGCCACGAGTCGGGTACACGATGGACCAGCAGATCCATCTGCGCGGTGTCAGTATCCAAGTTCACTGGACGTTGATCGAGTGTCGCCGCGGAGAGCGCGCCGTCTGGGAGGGCCGTGGGCCGGCGCGGGGGCATGCGCGTACGGAGTACGTCCTGCGCGCCGAGGGCGGCGGCACGCGTTTTGACTATCGCAACGAGTTCCGAGCGCCGCTTGGACCGTTCGGCGCGTTCGTCAGCCGGGCCCTCGTACGCGGAATGCCTGAGCGGGAGGCCACGCGCACTCTCGAGCGTCTGCGCGCTTACCTGGAGCGCGGGTCTTCGCTTGGAACTAGTGTAAGGTGATGCCGGAAACGATGTGAGTAATCACATTAACACGAGCGAAGAGGATGAATCGTGACCGACTTCCTTGACGAGAAGCGCCGAGAGATCACCGATCGGCTGAAGGAGCTGAAGCCCGCGGTGGACGAGTACAACCGCTTGGAGGCCGCCGCTTCGGCTCTTGCCGGCGTCGGCGGATCAAGTCCCGGCGGCGCCGCCCCTCGCCGTCGTGGACCCGGACGCCCGCGCGGCTCTGTCAATCGGACAAAAGCGGCGACTGCCGTCGCCAAACCAGCTCGCAAACGCGGTCGCCCACCCGGTCGTCGTCGCGCCGGGCGCCGCAAAGGCAGTGGCACGCGCGCGGCCGAGGCGTTGTCGTTTGTGCAGGGCCAGCCCGGCATCACGATCCCGGAGCTGGCGGCGAAGATGGGCATCAAGCAGAACTACCTCTACCGTGTTCTCCCCGGTCTGGAGCAGGAAAACAAGGTGTCAAAGAAAGGCCGCGGCTGGCACCCGAAGGGTTAGTCCATTCAAGCTAACCCCGGCGCCGGAGTGACCGGCGCCGGGTCGGCGGCTAGATAAGGCCCTGGGCTTTGACAGTGTCGCGCTCGTCGGTCAGCTCGGCCACGGAGGCGTCGATCTTGGCTTGAGAGAAGTCGTCGAGCTCGAGGCCCTCGACGATCTCCCACCGCCCATCCGTGCAGATGCAGGGAAAGCCGCAGATGAGGCCCTCGGGTATGCCGTAGGAGCCGTCGGATGGGATGCCCATCGAGACCCAGTCGACGTTGCCGGTGACCCAGTCGTTGACGTGATCGATCGCCGCTCCGGCCGCCGAGGCAGCCGAGGATGAGCCGCGGGCCTCGATGATCGCGGCGCCGCGTTTGCCGACGTTGGGCAGGAAGTCCGCTTCGATCCAGGCCTGGTCGTCGACGACCTTGGCCGCCTGCTCGCCACGAACTTGTGCATGGAACAGGTTCGGGTACATGGTCGGTGAGTGATTTCCCCACACGCCCATCTGGGTGATGGCGGTAACCGGAGCGGCGACCTTGTTGGCTAGCTGGGCGACCGCGCGATTGTGGTCGAGGCGCATCATCGACGTAAAGCGCTCGCGGGGAATGTCGCGAGCATTGTTCATCGCGATCAGGCAGTTCGTGTTGGCCGGGTTGCCGACGACGAGAACCTTCACATCGGCGGCGGCGTGGCCGTTCAGCGCCTTGCCCTGAACGGTGAAGATCTTGCCGTTCTCGGCCAGCAGCTCGGCGCGCTCCATGCCCTTCGTGCGGGGGCGAGAACCGACCAGCAGAGCGACGTTCACTCCGTCGAAAGCCGCGTTGGGATCGTCGTGGAGATCGAGGCCAGTGAGCAGGGGAAAGGCGCAGTCGATGAGCTCCATCGCGACGCCGTCGAGCGCGCCCATCGCCTGTGGAATCTCGAGCAGCCGCAGATCGACGTGCTGCCCTGGTCCCAGCAGCTGTCCACTGGCGATCCGAAAGACGATGCTGTAGCCGATCTGACCGGCGGCGCCTGTGACGGTGACTCGTACGGGATCGTTGCTCAAGGTTTCATCTCCTGGTCAGGTGCTGAGGTGTAACGGTCGGATCAATTGTCGGCGGGGACAGACTCATGCCATCGCCAGCTTGAGGTTCTCATCGATCGAGGCGAGGAACTCCTGAGTTGTCTGCCACGGCTGCTCGAGGCCGACGAGCATCGCGAGGTCCTTGGTCATCTTCCCGCCCTCGACGGTCTCGATGCAGACGCGCTCGAGTGTGTGTGCGAAGGCTGTCACCTCGGGCGTGTCGTCCATCCGCCCGCGGGCCGCCAGGCCGCGCGTCCACGCGAAGATCGAGGCGATCGGGTTGGTGGAGGTGGGCTTGCCCTGCTGGTGCAAGCGATAGTGACGCGTGACCGTTCCGTGGGCGGCCTCGGCCTCGACGGTAGCTCCGTCGGCGCTCATCAGAACGCTTGTCATCAGGCCGAGCGAGCCGAACCCCTGGGCGACGGTATCGGACTGCACGTCGCCGTCGTAGTTCTTGCACGCCCACACGTAGCCACCTTCCCACTTCAGCGCGGCCGCGACCATGTCGTCGATGAGACGGTGTTCATAGGTGATCCCGGCCCGATCGAAGTCGGCCTCGAACTCGGCCTCGTAGATCTCCTGGAAGATGTCCTTGAAGCGCCCGTCGTAGCGCTTGAGGATCGTGTTCTTGGTCGATAGGTATACGGGTAGGCCGTGGTCCAGGCCGTAGCGCAGCGACGCGCGGGCGAACTCGCGGATCGAGGAGTCCAGGTTGTACATGGCGAGCGCGACGCCGCCGCCGGGAAAGTCGTACACGTCCAACTCGATTGGTTCGCCGCCATCGCTGGGGGTGTATGTGAGGGTCAGCTTGCCCGCTGCGGGAACGACTAGATCGGTCGCCCGATACTGGTCGCCGAACGCGTGACGACCGATGATGATCGGCTTGGTCCAGCCGGGGACCAGGCGCGGGACGTTGGAGATGACGATCGGCTCGCGAAAGATGACCCCGCCGAGGATGTTGCGGATCGTCCCGTTGGGTGAGCGGTACATCTCCTTCAGGCCGAACTCAACGACGCGCGACTCATCGGGGGTGATCGTCGCGCACTTCACTCCCACCCCGTACTGATTGATCGCTTCGGCCGCCTCGACGGTGATTCGATCATCGGTGGCATCGCGGCTCTCGATGCCCAGGTCGTAGTACTTCAGCTCCACATCCAGGTAGGGAAGGATCAGCTGCTCCTTGATGAACGACCAGATGATCCGCGTCATCTCGTCGCCGTCGAGCTCGACGATCGGATTTTGCACCTTGATCTTTGCCACGTGTAGTTCTCCGGGGGGCTAGGCGGGTTGCCGGGCGGCCGATGCTATCGCCCGCACGTCCGCCGGCCTGCGCGGCAGAGCATGCACGCGCGGGCAGGACGATCTCTGCTTGACTGTCGGTGATGGCTACCGTGTCACAGCCCTCGCTCGGGGACGCGCCGTGGCGGACGCACACGGTCTTCAACCAGACGCCACCGCTCGAGGGCGTCGATGTCTTCTCCAGCAACCTGCCGCTGGTGGAGGCGGTCGAGCGCGAGGGAGCGGGATGGGTGCGCGAGCGAGCCGCGGCGTTGGGGCAGATCGTCGGCGGCGAGCCCCAGCAATCGTGGGGTCGGCTGGCCAACGAGAACAAGCCGGTGCTGCGCACGCACGACCGCTACGGCAACCGAATCGACGAGGTGGACTTCCACCCCGCGTGGCACTCGCTGATGAAGATGGGCGTCGAGCACGAGCTGCACTCGTTGCCGTGGACCAGCGAGGAGCCGTTCGCGCACACCGCGCGTGCCGCGCTGTACATGACCGCGATGCAGGCTGAGGCGGGGTTCGCGTGCCCGATCACGATGACGTTCGCCGTCGTTCCGGCGCTGCGCACCCAGCCGGAGCTGGCGGCCGAGTGGGAGCCCAGGGTCACGGCGAGCACATATGACCCGCGCCTGCTCGCACCAGGCGCGAAGCCGAGCGCGATCGCCGGGATGGCGATGACCGAGAAGCAGGGCGGCTCGGACGTGCGAGCCAATACGACGGTGGCGCACGCGCTGAACGGCGGCGGGGCCGGCGGCGAGTACGAGATCCATGGCCACAAGTGGTTCTGCTCGGCGCCGATGTCGGACATCTTCCTGGTGCTCGCGCAGACCGACGAGGGGCTGTCGTGCTTCCTTTTGCCGCGCATCCTGCCCGACGGCAGCCGCAACGCGTTTCACATTCAACGGCTGAAGGACAAGCTCGGCAACCATTCCAATGCCTCGAGCGAGATCGAGCTGCACGGCGCGTGGGCGCAGATGGTCGGCGAGCCCGGCCGCGGGGTGCCGACGATCATCGAGATGGTCGGGCACACGCGTCTGGACTGCGTGATCGGAAGCGCAGCCGGAATGCGCGTCGGGGTCGTCAACGCGACCCACCACGCCGCTCACCGCCAGGCGTTCGGCAAGACGCTGATCGACCAGCCGCTGATGCGCAACGTGCTGGCCGATCTGTGTCTCGAGTCCGAGGCGACCACGGCGCTGGCGATGCGGCTCTCGCGGGCGTACGACGAGGCGCACGCCGACGCGCTTGCGGGTGAGAACGGGACCGACGCGCAGCTGTTCAAGCGCCTGGCGACCGCAGTCGGCAAGTACTGGACGTGCAAGCGCGCACCGAATCACGCGTTCGAGGCGCTCGAGTGCCTCGGCGGCAACGGATACGTCGAGGAGTCGGGGATGCCGCGCCTGTACCGCGAGGCGCCGCTGGCCTCGATCTGGGAGGGGTCGGGAAACGTCATGAGCTTGGACGTGCTGCGAGCGCTGACGCGCGCGCCGCGGTCGCTGGAGGTGTTCTTCGAGGAGGTCGAGCAGGCCGCCGGCGGCGACGCGCGTCTGGATGCCCGCGTGCAGGAGCTCAAGGGCCAGTTCACCGATCCGGCCACGCTCGAGACCCGCGCGCGCCGGGTCGTCGAAGGCATGGCCCTGTGCCTTCAGGGCTCGCTGCTCGTGCGCAACGCGCCGGCCGCGGTGGCCGACGCGTTCTGCGCTTCACGCCTGGCTGGCGATGGCGGGCTCGAGTACGGGACGCTGCCGGCTGGCAGCGACTTCGATGCAATCATCGCCCGCAGCCGCCCTCAGCAGTAGCCACCGGCACCCCGTGCCCGTCCGCCTACCATTGATGGCATGGCGCCGCGCACGAACTTCCAGCTTGCCCGCATATTCGGGATCAGGATCGGCGTGGGGATCAGCTGGTTCTTCGTGCTGTTCTTCTTCATCTTTGCCGTAACCGGGCCGTTCCACGAAATGCTGGGTGGCTCGCGAACGACCGCCTACCTGGTCGCCGTCGCGTCGGTCCTGTCGTTCTTCGTGTCGCTGGTCCTGCACGAGCTCGGTCATGCCCTCGTCGCCCGCCGCAACGGCCTGACGGTGGCGGGAATCGACCTGTGGGCGTTCGGCGGGATCACGCGCGTGAGCGAATCGGAGAACCCGGGGATGGAGTTCCGGGTGGCCGTCGCCGGTCCCCTGGTCACGCTCGGCGTGATCGTGGCGTGCGCGCTCGCCGGCCGGCTGCTGGCCAACGGCAAGCACTTCCTCGACGTCGCCATCGCCAGCGGGGGCGTGCGAGCGACGCCACCGCTGGTGTGGTTGAGCTGGGTGGCGACGATCAACGCGCTCGTGCTCGTCTTCAACTTGATCCCGGCGTTTCCGCTCGACGGCGGCAGGATCGCCCACGCGGCGATCTGGTCGCGCACGGGTGATCGCAACCGCGCAACCCACGCCACCGGGCGTGCCGGACAAGCGTTTGCGCTGCTGCTCGGGCTGTGGGGCCTGTTGGAACTCTCGCGGGGCGGCTCGTTTGGGTTGCTGATGATGATCCTGGCCTTGCTGCTCTACCAGGCGGCCGGCGCGGCCGTCGCCCAGGGAACGCTCGGGCGCCGCATTCAGAACATCACCGTGGCCGACATCATGGACCGCGAGCCCGTGACGATCCCGGCAGGGCTGACGCTGCTCGACGCCCAGGAGCAGTTCTTCCTGCGCTATCGCTGGCCATGGTTCGCCGTGGTCGATCCGGCGCGGCGCTTCCTCGGGATCGTGCGTGGAGCGCGCGTCGATAGCGAGATCTCGGCGGGACGCCCCGCGCTGGCGGTGGCGGAGGTGCTCGAGCAGGACATGCCCGTTCGCATCGACGAGGAGGAGCCGCTGGAGTCGCTGCTCAGCGCCGAAGGCCTCGGGCGCCTCGGGGCGATGGTCGCCGTCGATCAGGACGGCATCCTGAGGGGAGTCGTCACCCTGGAGCAGGTTCGCCGGGCGCTTCGCGTGGCGACGTAGAAGGAGGGCCGCGCGGTCGCTCGTTATAGAGTCTCCTGCGCAGCGACTCCCTGCCCAAAGTCGAATCCCTCCAAGCTATGCCAGCACACGACGTCTTGATCATCGGGGCCGGTCTCGCGGGCCAGCGGGCCGCGCTGGCCGCCGCACGCGACGGAGCGAGCGTGGCGATCCTGAGCAAGGTCCACCCCGTGCGGTCGCACTCGGTGGCAGCGGCAGGAGGCATCAACGCGGCGATCAACGTCGCCGATGACTGGCGCTCGCACGCGTACGACACGGTCAAGGGCTCGGACTTCCTCGGCGACCAGGACGCGATCGAGGTGATGTGCTCGGAAGCCCCCGCCGAGGTGATGCACCTGGAGCACATCGGCGTCACCTTCCACCGCAACGAGCAGGGTGAGATGGACCTGCGGGCGTTCGGCGGCGCGTCGATGAAGCGCACGGCGTACGTCGCCGATATCACCGGCCAGGCGATGCTGCACGTGCTCTACGAGCAGCTGATGAAGCACCACGAGACGGTCGAGCGCTACGAGGAGTGGTTCTCGACCTCGCTGCTACAGGATCGCGACGGTCAATGCTGCGGCGTCATCGCGCGCGATGTGCGCAGCGGTCGGATGGAGGCGTTCGCGGCCAAGAGCGTGATCCTCGCCTGCGGTGGCGCCGGCCAGGTCTACAAGCCGACGACGAACGGACTGATCGTCACCGGCGACGGGATTGCGATGGCCTACCGGGCGGGAGCCCCGCTGATGGACATGGAGATGGTCCAGTACCACCCCACGTGCCTTGTTGAGACCGGCATCCTGATCACGGAGGGCGCCCGCGGGGAGGGCGCGCACCTGCTCAACTCGGACGGCGAGCGGTTCATGTCAAAGGCGGCGCCCAACAAGATGGAGCTGGCGTCCCGCGACGTGGTCTCGCGCGCCGAGCAGATCGAGATCAACGAGGGTCGCGGCGTGGGGCCGGGCGGGAAGGGCATCTACCTCGACGTGACGGTCGTCCCGCGCAAGCGCACGCTCGAGGCGCTGCGCGAGATCGTCAACCTCGGCAAGGACTTCGCCGGCGTGGACATCACGCGCGAGCCGATCACGATTCGCCCCGGCCAGCACTACATCATGGGCGGGGTGAAGACGGACATCGACGGGCGGACGCCGATCGAGGGGCTCTATGCGGCCGGCGAGGTCGCGTGCGTGTCGGTGCACGGCGGCAATCGGCTCGGCGCCAACTCGCTGCTCGACACGCTGATCTTCGGCCGCCGTGCCGGCGAGCACGCCGCGGCGCGCTCGGCGAGCATGGGAATGCCCGACATCGACACGAACACGCAGCTGGGCGCCGACATGGAGCGGATCGACTCGATCATCGCCCGGCCGCGCGACGGCAGGCGGGTGTCGGAGATCAAGGACGAGCTGGGAGACCTGATGAACCGTCACGCCGCCGTGTTCCGCGACGAAGCCGGACTGCAGGGCGCGCGGGAGACGATCGCGCGCCTGAAAGAGGAGGCCGAGCATGCCTGGATCGACGATCGGGGCACCGTCTTCAACCAGGACGTGCTCGGCGCGATCGAGCTCGGCTACATGGTCGACTGCGCCGAGGCGACCGTGATCGCGGCGATCGAGCGCAAGGAGTCCCGGGGCGCCCAGTTCCGCACCGACTTTCCCGAGCGCAACGACGATCAGTGGCTCAAGCACATCGACATCACGCTGGGCGAGGGTGGTCCCGAGGTGAGCTACTCGCCGGTCACGATCACGCAGTGGCAGCCCGAGGAGAGGAAGTACTGATGGCCGAGGCCAACGACAGGCCCCCCGAGCAGTTCCGGCTGCGGATGCGCCGCTATGACCCCGACTCCGGCGAGGCACCCTACTGGGACGAGCACACGATCGAGCTCGAGCCGCATCGCTCGGTGCTCGAGGCGATTCTCCAGGTACGCGACCGATTCGACGGCTCGGTCGGCATTCGCTGCTCGTGTCGCCAGGCGATCTGCGGCTCCTGCGGCGTGCGCATCAACGGCCAGCCCGCGCTGGCCTGCCATACCCACCTGGACGCGGCGATGCAAGGCGCCCGCGACGGGTTCATCGAGATCGAGCCGATGGGCAACATGCCGGTGATCAAGGACCTGATCGTCGACATGGACGCCGTCCACTGGAAGAAGGTGCAGCGGGTCACCCCGTGGCTGATCGCCAAGCAACCCGCGCCCGAGCGCGAGTACCTGGTGGCGAAAGAGGCGATGGTGGACGTCACCCAGACGATGGCGTGCATCCAATGCGGCGCGTGCGTGTCCGACTGCCTGGCGATGGAGGTGGACCCGGGCTTCATCGGCCCGGCGGCGCTGGCGAAGGCATACCGTTTTGTCGGGGACCCGCGCGATGATCAGCAGTTCGAGCGGCTCAACGACCTGGCCCAGGATCCCCAGGGGATCTTCGACTGCACGCATTGCTTCAAGTGCGTCGACGCGTGCCCCAAGGACGTCAACCCGATGGGCCAGATCATGCGGCTGCGACGGATCGCGACGTCCGATCAACACATCGTCGATCAGAACAACGGCGAGCGCCACGAGGCTGCGATCACAGGGCTGATTCGCAACTACGGGCTCCTGCACGAGGCCGAGCTGATCCCCCGCTCCTACGGCGGCAACTCGTGGTTCGCCAAGTTCACGCCCGCCGCCGGCAAAGAGCTGCTGAGTTCGTTGCCGGTCATCCTCAGGGGCCTCCTGCGCGGCAAGCTCAACCCCAGGATCGCGATCTTCGGCCACAAGATCCCCAAGAGCGACCTCAAGGCGGTGCAGGCGATCTACGACAAGGTCGAGAGCCGCGAGCAGCGCTACGAGCTGAACCTGTACATCGCCGGCGAGGACGAAGCGGCCGTCGTCGCGACCGAGGAGGTCGGTCCATGAAGGTCGCTTACTGGCCCGGCTGCGTGAGCCGCGGGTTCACCCCCGAGCTGCACGGCTCGATGGCGAAGGTGGCCCCGCTCCTGGACATCGAGCTGGTCGAGCTGGACCGCGCCTGCTGCACCGGCGCCGGCGTGATCGCCGAGCACAACCAGGAGCTGGCCGACACGCTCAATGCCCGTACGTTCGCGCTCGCCCAGCAGGTGGACGGCGCAGAGCTGATGATGAACATCTGCTCGACCTGCCAGGGAGCGCAGAGCGAGTGCCAGGAACGCCTGGACGCGAACGCCGAGTACCGCGCGCACGTCAACGAGACGCTCGCCGGAGAGGGCCTCTCCTACGAGACGGGCCTCACGAACAAGAACTTCCTCTGGCTGCTCGTCGAGGAGATCGGCCTGCAGGAGCTGCGGTCCCGCGTCGTGCGACCGCTGAACAACCTCCGGGTCGGCCCGTTCTACGGTTGCTACATCGTGCGACCGCACGACCGTCTCGGGATCGACGCCGAGCATCCGCGCGACCAATACCTGGACCAGGTCATCGAGGCGCTCGGCGGCACCGTGATCGAGTACGCCGGGATGCGCAAGTGCTGCGGGTTTCCGATCATCACGATGAACAAGGAGGCGTCGCTGAAGCAGGCCGGGCGCCACCTGGGCGACGCCGTCGACGCGGAGGCAGACTGCCTGGTCACCCCCTGCCCGCTGTGTCACCTGAACCTCGACCTGCAGCAGCCGCTCGCCGAAACCGCGGTCGGCAGGGAGCTGGAGATGCCGGTCCTGCACCTCCCCCAGCTCGTCGGCCTGGCGCTCGGCCTCGAGCCGAAGGAGCTCGGGATGAACCGCCACGTCGTCCGGCCGACGTCGGTGATCGACTGGTCGACCGCGGTGGTCGCGCAGGCCGCCGGCGCGCCGTCCGGCGCGGGCGGCTGGTAGTCCCGCTCGGCGCACGGCGACGGAGATAGCCGTGACCTCGCGTGAAAAGGCTCGCCAGCTGGCGCTCTTGCTGCCCGAGGCGATCGAGCAGGATCATCACGGCCGACCATCCTTCCGCGTCGGCGGCAAGATCTTCGCGACGCTGTGGGATCAAGAGCACATGAACGTGATGCTCGACGAGCCGGGCATCCTGACGGCCGTGCAAGAGGCGCCCGAGGTGTGCGCGGAGGTGTGGTGGGGCAAGCGGCTGGCCGCCGTGCGCGTGACGCTCGCTCAGATCGACGCCGGCGAGCTCTCGGAGCTACTCGCCGACGCATGGGAGCGCAAGGCACCGAGCAGGCTGACGGGCGCATAGGCGCATAGTCTCCGCGCCGTGAAGATCCTTACCGTAGTAGGCAACCGGCCGCAGTTCATCAAGGCCGCGGCCGTCTCCGGCCCGTTGCGCGAACAGCACGAGGAGGTCCTCGTACACACCGGGCAGCACTACGACGACTCGCTCTCGCGCGTGTTCTTCAGCGAACTTGGGCTGGCGCGGCCGGACCGCGAGCTGGGTATCGGCGGAGGAACGAACACCTCGCAGTGCGCTCGGATGCTGGCCGCGCTCGAGCCGCTGCTGCACGAGGTGCACCCCGATGCCGTGCTCGTGTACGGCGACACCAACTCGACGCTCGCGGGCGCGCTCAGCGCGCGACAGGCCGGTATCGGGGTCGTGCATGTCGAGGCCGGGATGCGCTCGTTCGACCGCGGGATGCCCGAGGAGCTCAACCGCGTGCTCACCGACCACCTCAGCGACCTGCTGCTGTGCTCCTCGGAGACGGCCGCGAGGAACCTGCGTGCCGAGTCGGTGGCGGGCCGGATCGTCCTCGCCGGCGACGTGATGGTCGACGTCGCGCTGCGCCGGCCGGCGTCCGGGGTCCAGACGCCCGAGGCGCCCGGCGCGTACGGGCTGAGACCGGGTGCCTACGTGTTGCTGACCGCCCACCGCGCCGGCAACGTGGATGATCCCGACCGCCTGCGAGCGCTGGTCGAGCTCGTGCGGGCGCTGCCGCTGCCGGTCCTATTCCCGGTGCATCCGCGCACGCGAGCCCGCCTGCGGGACGCGGGCCTCGAGAAGGAGCTCACGCAGGCCGAGGGCGTGCACCTGACCGAGCCGCTCGGATACGTCGAGTTCAGCGCTCTGCTGCGTCAGGCGCGCGCGATCCTGACCGATTCGGGAGGCGTCCAGAAGGAGGCGTACCTTGCCGGGGTGCCGTGCGTGACGCTGCGAGCGAACACCGAGTGGGTTGAGACCGTCGACGCCGGCTGGAACACGCTGGTGGACCTCGACGCCGCAGCCGCCGTGGCCGCGCTCGACCGCGAGCCCCCGGCCGAGCGACCGCCGCTGTATGGCGACGGACACGCCGCCGAGCGCTGCGTCCAGGCGATCAGCGAGCTATGAGCGCCGAGCAAGCGGATCCGGTACGAGTGGGCGTGGTCGGGCTCGGCTACTGGGGTCCCAACCTGGCGCGCAACCTCGCTGCGATTCCGGGCTGCACGCTGCGGTGGTTGTGCGACCCGTCGGCGCCGGCGCGGGAGCGGCTCGCACGCTCCTTCCCCAGCGCGCGAGCGACGGGCGAGCTCGCCGAACTGCTGGAGGACCCGGAGCTGGACGCGGTCGTCCTCGCGACACCCGTTCCGACCCATGCCGAGCTGGCGATCCGCGTGGCAGGGGCGGGCAAGCACTGCTTCGTGGAGAAGCCGCTGGCAACGAACGCGCCCGACGCCGAGGCGGCCGTGGCGGCCGCGGCGAGCGCCCAGAAGACGCTGATGGTCGGCCACCTGCTCGAGTACCACCCGGCCGTGGGGCGGCTGAAGGAGCTGATCGACGCCGGCGAGCTGGGGGGGCTTTACTACCTGTACGGCAACCGCCTGAACCTGGGCAAGCTGCGCGACGATGAGAACGCCCTGTGGAGTCTCGGCGCGCACGATGTCTCGGTCGTCCTGCACCTGATCGGCGAGGAGCCCGAGGAGTGCCGCGCCCACGGCGCGTCATACGTGCGTGCGGGTGTCCAGGACGTCGTGTTCTGCTACATGCGCTTCCCTTCCGGGGTCAGCGCCCACCTGCACCTGTCATGGCTGGATCCGCACAAGGAGCGTCGTCTGACGGTCGTCGGTGCGCGCCGGATGGCCACGTTCGACGACATGCTGTTGGAGGGCAAGCTGGCGGTCTACGACAAGGGCTTTGACGAGGACGCGCGCTCCTGGGGGGAGTACATCGCTCGCTCCGGGGATATCTTCTCTCCGCGGATCTCCAACGCCGAGCCGTTGCGGATCGAGTGCGAGCATTTCCTGGAGTGCATTCGCACCGGAGCGACCCCGCGCTCGGACGGGGTCAGCGGGCTGCGCGTGGTGCGCGTGCTCGAGCAGCTGCAGCGCTCCCTGGACGGCTGACGTTCGAGGGCGCCTGCCCTGAGCGCGCGCCTACGCTACAGCGTCTGGGGAGCCTTGAAGGGATCCTCTTCTCCGAGGCTGTCCGGCCCGGAGAGCTCGAAGGCGCTGTGCAGGGCCTGGACGGCCTGCTCGACTCGGTCGCGCGCGATCACGCAGGAGATCTTGATCGGCGAGGTCGAGATCATCTCGATGTTGACTCCTTCGTCCGCGAGCACGCCGAAGACTTTCGCGGCGACGCCCGGGTTCGAGCGCATGCCCGCACCGACGATCGAGACCTTGCCCATCTCCTCCTGGGCGATCAGCTCGGCGAACGATTCACCGGTGAGCGGTCGCAGGGCGGCCTGGGCGGCGCGAAGATCCTCGCGGGGAAACGTGAAGGAGATCTCGGCCAGGCCGCCGGTCGAGGTGGGGACGTTCTGATCGATCATGTCGACGTTGATGTTGGCCTCGGCCAGCGCCGCGAAGATGCGCGCCGCCGCGCCCGGCTCATCGGGCACGCCGACGAGCGTCAGCCGTGCCTCGGAGGTCGAATGCGTGACGGCTGTGATCAGTGGCTGCTCCATCGTCTCTCCTTCCGCGAGGACCACGGTACCGGGACAGTCTTCAAAGGAGGAGCGGCAGTGGATCCGCACGCCGTGGTTGCGCGCGTACTCGACCGAGCGCAGCTGCAGCACACCGGCGCCGGAGGCCGACATCTCGAGCATCTCCTCGAAGGAGATCGTCGCCAGCTTGCGCGCCTCGGGGACGATCCGCGGGTCGGCCGTGTAGACGCCGGCGACGTCCGTGTAGATCTCGCACACCTCCGCGCCGAGCGCGGCGGCGACGGCGACGGCCGTCGTGTCCGAGCCGCCGCGGCCGAGGGTCGTAACGTTGCGCGCCATGCTCGAGACGCCCTGAAAGCCGGCCACCAGCACGATGTTGTCCTCCTCGAGCGCGGCGCGTATGCGATCGGCGCGCACGTCGATGATCCGCGCCTTGGTGTGCGACTCATCCGTGACGATCCCCGCCTGCGAGCCCGTCAGGGAGATCGCGCGATGGCCAAGGTCGTTGATCGCCATCGCGCACAGCGCGCACGAGATCCGCTCGCCGGAGGACAGCAGCATGTCCATCTCCCGCGGGTCCGGCACATCGGACACCTCGTCGGCCATCGCGATCAGCTCGTCCGTCGTCTTGCCGCGCGCCGAGAGCACGGCGACGACGCGGTCGCCGAGTTCACGCTTGTCGACGATGCGGCGCGCCGCCCGCTTGACGCGCTCGGCATCGGCGACCGACGTGCCGCCGAACTTCATCACGATCAGTCCGGGCATATCCGAGATACTAGGGCCGGTCGTCGCAGGGGAGCGATCGATGCTGAGCAGGGCCGCAAGCGGCCCTGCTGGGACCCCGTACATGTACGGGGTCGCGATAGGCGCATGCGCCTATCGTCCGACACGCCGCATGCGGCGTGTCGCGGACCCGCGCATGCGCGGGTCTCCTCCGGAAGGGTCAGAGACAGATCGTCTAAACGGCCCGACGCCCGGCGAGCGCCTTGCCGAGTGTGACCTCGTCGGCGTACTCCAGGTCGGAGCCCACGGGCAGGCCGCTGGCGAGCCGCGTGACCGTCACCTCGGGCGCCCTGCCCCGCAGCTCCTCGGCGATGTGCAGCGCGGTGGCCTCGCCGGTGGTCGTCGGGTTCGTGGCGAGCACCACCTCGCGCACGGCGCCGTCGGCCGCGCGCGCGAGGAGCTCGGCGATCTTCAGATCCTCGGCGTCGATGCCCTCGATCGGCGACAGCGCGCCGCCGAGCACGTGGTAGACGCCGTGGTACTCGTGCGTGCGCTCCATCGGTATCACGTCGCTCGGCTCCTCCACGACGCAGATCAGACCCTGATCGCGGCGCGTGTCCTGACAGATGCGGCAGCGCGCCTCGTCGGTGAGGTTGAAGCAAACCTCGCACAGGCCGATCTTCGCCTTGACCTCGGCGATCGCCTCGGCCAGCGCGGTCGCATCCTCGGCGGAGGTCCGCAGGATGTAGAAGGCGAGCCGCTGGGCAGTGCGGTTGCCGATCCCGGGCAGCTTCGAGAGCTCGCTCACGAGCCTCTGCACGGGCGGCGCGTAGGAAGTGCTCACAGGCCCGGCAGGCCCAGGCCGCCGAGGCCGCCCAGGTCGAGACCGCCGCCCGCACCGCTCAGCTTCGTCGCGGCCAGCTCCTGGGCCATGCGAAGCGCCTCGTTGACGGCGGCGAGCACCATGTCGGCCAGGATCTCCACGTCCTCGGGGTCTACCGCCGCGGGGTCGATCTCCACGGCCTTGATCTGAAGGTCGCCGGAGACCCTGACCGTGACCATGCCGCCGCCCGCAGAGGCTTCGACGACCTCGTTCTTCAGCTGCGCCTGCGCCGCCTCCATCTCCTTCTGCATCTTTTGCACCTGCTGGAGCATCTGCTGCATGTTTGGCATCTGCGGCTGCTTGGGCATCGCTAGGCGCCTTTGTCCTCATCGCCGGCTCGCTCCGTGCCGTTCTCGCCTGCCGGGACCGCGTCTGTCGGCGGGAGCTCCTCGGCGTCGAACTCCTCCATGAACCGTCTCACCCACTCCTCCTCACTGCTCGGGACCGGCTCCTCGCGCTCGCGCGCATCCAGCTCACCGCGCAGCTCGTAGGACAGCCGCCAACGGCCGCCGGTGACGTTGCCGAGCGCGGCGGTCACCGCCGCGCGGTTGGCCGGGTCCTCGGCCTTCTTCTTCAGAAAGGGCGCGCTCGAGGCGAACGCGACGGTCAGCTGACCGTCGGCGGCGTCCACCGGCTGAGCCTCCTCGATCAATGCGCCCAACAGGGCGTTCTCGCCCCGCACCAGAGCAACCACCGCGGGCCACAGCGAGCGCAGCGACTCCAGGTCTCCGGCGTTGCCGGGCACTGCCAGCGTGGGCGCGTCGCCCGCGATCTCGGCGACGGGCGCAGCCGCCAGCGCGGGGCCGTCGGTCGGGGCGCGCGGCGAGTCGGCGGAGGGGGCTCGCTCGGCGGCGTCGGGAGCATCCCGGTGCGGGGGGGCGATCGCGGAGGCCGCCCCGCGCTCTGCCTCCAACCGCGCGATCCGCGCCTGCAGCGCCCGCGTGGAGGCGTCGTAGTCGGGTCTGGCGGCCTTGACGAGCGAGAGCTCGAGCCGCGTGCGCGGATCCGCACCCGCGCGCACACCCTCCATCGCCTCGCCGAGCAGCTCGAGCAACCGGACGACCATGCCCGGCGCGACGCGCTCAGCCTGCGCCTGCAGAGCCGCGTCGGCCTCGGCGGTGAGCGACAGCTCGGCGGGCACCTCGCCGAGCGTCTGCACGACGAGCAGCTCGCGCGCCCGTACCTCCAGGTCGGACGCGAACGACGCGGCATCGCGCCCCTGCTCGACGCACTCCTCGAGCGCTTTCAGCGCGCGTCGCGGGTCGCCCGCGGCGACGGCGTCGACGGTCTCCTCCAGCAGACGGCCGTCGGCCACGCCCAGGACCGCGAGCACGTCGGCCAACGCGATCTCGTTGCCGCTGTAGGTCACGAGCTGCTCGAGCGTTCCCAGCGCGTCGCGAAAGCTGCCCGTCGCCGACCGCGCCAGCGCGGCGAGGGCGGCCGGCGGGATGTCGATCGACTCTGCCTCGGCGGTGCGCCGCAGGACGCTCGCGATCTGCTCGACGCTGGGGCGGTGGAAGTCGAAGCGGTGGCAGCGGTCCACAACGGTCGCCGGGACCTTCTGGGCCTCGGTCGTCGCCAGCACGAACACCGTGTTCGGCGGCGGCTCCTCGAGCGTCTTCAGGAACGCGTTCCATGCGGCCGTCGAGAGCATGTGGGCCTCGTCGAGGATGTACACCTTGCGGCGGCCGCTCACGGGCGCGTATGCGACGCTCTCGCGCAACTCGCGGATGTCGTCGACGGAGTTGTTCGACGCGGCATCCATCTCGATCACGTCCAGCGAGCTCGCACTCGCGATCGACACGCACGACTCACACTCCCCGCACGGCTCGATCGTCGGGCCGCGCTCGCAGTTCAGACAGGCGGCCAGGATCTTCGCCATCGACGTCTTGCCCGTGCCGCGGGACCCGACGAACAGGTAGGCGTGGTGAACCTTGCCGCGCTCGACCGCGTGGCGCAGGGTGCGCACCACGGGCTCCTGGCCGACCACATCGGCGAACGTACGCGGACGATGCCTGCGGTAAAGCGAGGGCTGCTGCTGTAGTGGCTCCTGCTGCGCTGACACCTCGGCTGAGTCTATCCGCGGTCGCGTCCCGCGCCGGGCCCCGCCGCAACCGCGCCCGGGCGCCACCGGAGCGGATAGCGTGCCCGCTCGTGAGAGCCCCGCTCAGGCGCCAGCTCGGACGTGTCGGAGCACTGCCGGCGATCATCGTCGGAGCGGTGCTGCTGCGGGTGATCGGCGGGGTCGGCTTCGCCAACTACGACACGCTCTACGCGCTCGCCTGGGGCGGGCAGCTCTCGCGCGGAGAAACGCCGGCGTACGAAGTCGCGGTCGCCCCAACGCCCCATCCGCTGCTCGAGGCGCTCGGCCTGGCGCTCTCCCCGCTCGGTCCCCGCACGGTCGAGCGGGTCACGGTCGCCCTTGGCTTCCTCGTGCTGGCGGCGTGCGGTTGGGTGGTCTACGAGCTCGGCAAGCAGTGGTTCGGCCGCGCCGCCGGAGCATTGGCGGCGCTGATCCTGCTCACGCGCGTGCCGATCCTCTCCTACGGCGTTCGCGCATACGCAGACATCCCCTACCTGCTGCTCGTCCTGAGCGCCCTGCTCGTCGAGTCACGGGCGCTCGCGGGCGAACGCCGAGGGGGCGCGGAGGAGCGGGTCGCGTCCGGCGCGCCGGTGCTGGCGCTGCTCGCCCTCGCCGGCCTTCTGCGACCGGAGGCTTGGGCGCTGTCCGGCCTCTACTGGCTGTATCTGATGACCCGGCGACGCCGTCCGCGGACCCGCCGAGAGCTGGCCGGCCTGACGCTGCTCGCGGCGCTCGCGCCGATCGTGTGGGTGCTGAGCGACCTGGCGATCACGGGCGACGCGCTGTGGTCGCTGACGAACACCCGCCACACCGCGCACCTGCTCGGCCGCGTGACGGGGATCGGCAACGTTCCTCAATACATTCCCCGGCGGATCGGCGAGATCCTGCGCCCGCCCGTGCTCGTGGGAGCGGCGCTCGGAGGAGTGCTCTCGCTGCTGTGGCTGCGTCGACGCGCGCTGATCGGGGCCGTCGCCGGGGTCGTGGCGGTCGTCGTGTTCGTCGCCGTCGCGGCCGCGGGGCTGCCGATCAACACCCGCTACGGCTTCCTGGCGGCGGCGATCCTGTGCGTCTTCTGCGGCGCGGGCGCATTCGGCTGGATGCGCCTAGAGGCGGGCGATCCGCGCCGACGCTGGTGGATCGCCGGCGGGGCCCTCGTGCTCCTAGCGCTGATCGCCTACACGCCGGCCCAGTACCGCTCGGCGCACCGAGAACTGGACAAACTCGCGCGCCAGCAGGGCATCGAAGACGACCTGGTCGCGCTCGTCGACGACCGCTCGATCACCCTCCGCTGCGGCCCGATCGGCGTGCCCAACCACGCGCCCGTGCCCCTGCTCGCGCTGTACCTGAAGACGAGCCCCGCCCGAGTAATCAACGCCCAGGTCAACCAGATCCTCTCGGGACAGTACGTCAACCCGGCGAGCAGGGAAGTCGAAGAAGACTATGTGCTTGACAAGCGCGACCCGCATGTCCCGGTGAGCGTTCCGCCCGGGTTCGGCGAGGTGCACTCCAACCGCTCGTGGCTGATCTTCCAGCGCTGCTGAGCCGCCACGACCGATCGCGAGCGACGAGTTCCGTCCGCGAATATCCAGGGGGCTGTGAAGCGGACCGTGCACCCCTCGTCGAGACTCCGCGCGCCGGACGCCTGATCGTCGCCCACGACTCCAGTTCGGGAGCCCCCGCTGCGCCTGTCGGTGATCGCTTAAGGCTGCTTCCTTCCGGACCTGACCTGATTCGCAAGCCGACACCGCGCGGGGCCCGAACCATCGACGCCCCGAGCGACGGAGCGACCGGGACGGAACCCCTCGGAGGGGAGTTCAGCCCCGCTAGAGCGGATTGCGGATACAGGGCACCGCTACCTCCCCGCCTAGCACGGTCCGCAACCGATCGTAACGGACTTCCGCTAGGCTGCGCGGCCGTGAGGAACTTCGAAGACATCCACGCTCTTCGCTCGCGCGCCGGCCTCGCCGCCGCGACGCTCGGCGCGGCCGCGCTGATCGCGGGATGCGGCTCCAGCAGCTCGAGCAGCACGATCGGCGTCAACAACCAGAACACCGCCGACCAGGCGTTGGCCCAAGCGAGCTCCTCGACGACCTCGTCCACCGCGACGACGCCGACGTCGACGGCAAAGACGCCCGCGAGCGGGCCGCTGTCCAAAGAACCCAAGGTGACGCCCCCGTCCGGCCCCGCGCCGACCAAGCTCGTGGTCAAAGACATCATCAAGGGCACCGGACCAGCGGCGAAGCCCGGCGGGTCGGTGACGGTCAACTACGTGGGTGTCCTCTACCACGGCGGTAAGGAATTCGATGCCTCCTGGAAGCACGGCGAACCGGTGACATTCTCGCTGCAACCGGGGAGCCTGATCGCCGGGTGGACCCAAGGCATTCCCGGCATGAAGGTCGGGGGACGCCGTGAGCTGATCATTCCGGCGGCGCTCGCATACGGTGCCGCGGGGCGCCCGCCGACGATCCCCAAGAACGCCCCGCTGGTGTTCGTGATCGACCTGCTCGGCACGTAGGGTTCGCACGAGACCTCACGCAAGCGCCCAGACCCTGAGCAGAGCTGTGCGCGCCACGATGCTGCTCCTCCTTGGGAGCGGCGTCGCCGCCGCGTGTGCAGGCTGTGGCGCAGGCGGCAGGAGTGCGAGCCCCGAGGAACTGAGGCTCCAGCGCAGTGACCTCGTCGCCTTGAGCCGCGCCCTCAAGGACATCCAGGGCCCAGTCGCGAGCGAGGTGGCGGCCGCCAAGCGGGCCTGGCCGCTGGTGGCCAACGGCCTGCCCAGGAACGCCGTCGCGACTGAGCGCGCTCCGATCGCCGCCGCGGCCCAGAGCGCAGCGAGCATCCAGCTCCCAATGCTCCTGCAGGAAGCCCAGACGGCCGCGCTCACCGGACCGGCGGCGCCGCTCGCGGGCCTCGTTCGCAGCTACATCCTGCTGGCCACGCGCGGGTGGAGACTGATCGGCGCGGCGATCGATCAGATCGGCCAGGGCTCGACCGCGAGCGCGCGCTTCGCGCGCCAGAACGTCTCGCTCTATATCGAGAGCGTCTACGACGGACACTTCACTCTCGCTCAGATCGGCAAGCAGCTGCTCGCCGGCTACCGCAAGCTCGGCGGCGGAGCTGCGTTCGGAGGGGTCCTCACGCCGGCGGAAGTAGATCGCTTGGCGAGCGCATACTCCGAAGCGACCGACCGGCTGCACCCGCACGTGGGGGTGCGGCTCGGCTCGTAGTCGGACGTGGCAGCCGAGCATCGGGTAGTCGGCGCAACGCTCCACTCGACCGAGCCTCAGGTGACGGTGGATACTGACCGGCGATGTGTGAAAAGTCCACGATCCCCGATCTGGTCGAGCTTGTGCGAGTCATCCGTGCGGCCGAGGCCCGTGCTGCTGTCGACCGGCGTGCCGAGCAGAGGGGTTAGGCGGTGTCGCAGGAGAACGTGGAGATCGCCAAGCGCGGCATAGACGCCTTCAATCGGCGCGATATTGAGATACTCGCCGAGATCACGACGGACGACTACGAGTGGTTTCCGGCCTTCGCCGGGATCGTCGAGGGCGGCAGCTATCGGGGCCGCGAGGGCATCGAAGCGTACTTCCTGGCTGCCTCGGACACGTGGGAGGAGGTCCGCGTGATCGCCGACGAGCTTCGCGATCTCGGCCAACGTGTGCTCATGCTCGGACGGGTTGAGGGCCGTGGGCGAGGCAGCGGCGTCGAGGTGGATGCACCGCACGGCGTTATCTACGATTTTCGCGGCGGCAAGATCTGGCGCACCCGCGCGTATTTCGATCCCGGCGAGGCTTTGCGGGCGGCAGGCCTCTCCGAGTAGGGCGAGCAAGGGCTGATCCGAGTTCCGTAGACTCGGGCGCCCAGGGCGCGTAGCTCAGTGGGAGAGCGCTCGCTTCACACGCGAGAGGTCGCAGGTTCGAAACCCGCCGCGCCCATCCCTCAAACAGCCTGCTAACTCGCGCCTTTTGCCGCATGGCTGTCGCTCTCTTCAGGCTTCCCGTTGCCCTCGTTTTCGCTGTTCGTGCCTGAGTTCGTGCCTGAAACGCCCTCTTGTGCCTCATCCTCGGCGCCGACGAGCACACGGAGCTGAGCCTTGGACGCCTCGTCGCGGCGCATCGCGTGGGCGTAAACGCGGAGGGTGAATCCAGGGTCTGTGTGCCCGATCTGGTTCATGATTGCGGCGGGGTCCGTTCCGAGCGCCACGAGCACTGAGCAGTAGGTGTGCCGCAGCTTGTGCGGGGTCAGACCTTCCGGGAGCGGGCTGGAGCCTTTCGCTTCTAGGCGTTCGTTGGCGCGCTTCACGGCCTTCTCCAAGATGCGGGTCCTCACGTTGGAGTCATTCATCGTGCCGCCCCGCTGCGTCGGGAACACGAGATCGTTCGCGCTCGCCCTAGTGTCTGCCTTGAGAGTCGCGAGCGTGTCCTGCAACACCGGCAGTAAGTCGACCCGTCGCATCCCCGCGTCTGTCTTGGATGACCGCACCGTGATCGCGCCATCGGCGAGGTTCACGTCACGCCAACGGAGCTCGATGAGTTCGCCGATGCGCAGTCCAGCGAACACGAGCGTCGAGAGGATCGCACGACGCGGAACCCGCTGATCCGCTCGAGCCTCACGGTCCAGCTCGCCGGCCGCGTCGAGTAGGGCTTGGATGTGCTCCGCAGAGTCCAGCCAAACCGGCGTGGGCTTGACGGCCTTGAGGCGCCGGCGCTTTCCCTTGGCGGGGTTGCGCTCGATCAGCTCGTACTCCACGGCCTCATCGAGGATCTGCGCGAGCCGCGTGATCGTTTTGTTGATCGACGTCACGGAAAGTGCGACGCGCGCCCGCGTGTGTTTGCAGCCGCGCCGGTCCACGTACTTATCGAGGATCGGTTTGCCTGCTGCCGCCGCCTTCTTGATCGACGCTGCCTCCGCCATCTTCGAGATCCGATAGTCGTCGACCACCTTGGCTGTGATCTGCGACAGCCTGTAGCGGCCAAAGAAGCGCAGCAGATGACTGGAGAGCTGCCATTCGTAGTCCAGACGTGTCGCCTCCCGCCATTCATCCTTGTGGCGATCAAGCCACTCGCTTGAGAACTGGTGAAACGACGGGTCGCGGTCCTGGTCGGGCACCGGCTTGGCCTTCGGCTTCGGCGGCTGCCAGATGCCACGCCGTACGTCCGCGAGCACGTTCTGGAGTTCGTCCTGCGCCCTCTCGCGGGTCCAGCCCTGCTCCGCGGTCCCGAGCGTCTGATAGCGGCGTACGCCCCCCGCAATAAAGCGGAGGGCGAACACCTTGCCGCGCTGTTCGCGGCGCTCCAACACCTGCCCCTGCGGTCTGCTGCGCGCGGGTGCCATCACGCACCGACCCTTGGGTCCGCTGGCACGCCGATCGCGGCGCGCAGGCTGAACAGAGCTTCGCCGAGCGGACGCAGCTTCACGATCTCATCACCGGGCGTCTCGCCAAAGTGCGCGAGCGTCATCATCGGCGTCTCAGCCGAGTGGAACGCAAGCAGCACGTCATCGACCAAGGGTGAGAGTGCGGGGCGGGGCGCGATCTCATCCGACCAGCGCCGCCACGCAGCACGGGCTGCATCGAGCGCCCTCTCTGCGAGGACAGGTTCGGCCTCCTCCGGTGTCGCAGCTCGCGCAGTCGCGAAGGCGATTCCGTACACCAGACCCCAATCGCGGAGATCCCGCTCGCGTTGGGAAAGCCTCCCGTCGCGCGGCGGCTCACTGTGGCAGCCGTCCAGCATCGACATCTCGTTCTGCTCTCCGGCGTCCTGCACGATCCTGTAGACGGTCTCTGAGAGGGGCGCGTCGGTAGTGGTGGTGCTCATGGTCGGTTCCTTTCGTTGGAAGGGGCCGAGACTCTGAGCGAGGGGGCGGCGCTTGGTAGCGTGGCCGGCGCGCCGTGGAGTCCTGCTCCTCGGTGCCATGGGGTCGGCGTTCACAGCGCGCGGCCCCACTTTGTTTGTCGCCCGACTGTAGCGCCGTGGTCAGTTGTGGTCAATAGAAGCAAGCATGAAGTTTCGCTTCATGGTCTTGCTTTTGGCAGCCTACTCGTTATGCGAACATGCGTTCGTATGACCGCCCGCCCCTGGAAACCGTCTGTCGAGTTGGACGGCGCACTCGAGCGAGGCGACCTCCCGTACGCGATCAAGCTCGCCGCCGAAGTCACAGAGGAACGCGGCCGGCCGATCGAGCTTGACATCGCGCTCGGCTTCCTTCCGCTCGTGGCCACGCACGACCTCGAGCATTACGACGCGTGGGCGTTGCGCTGGCTCGCGCGGTGGATCGACAAGGGCACGGCGACGATCGACACGGCCGCGGAGGTTGCCGCGCAGCTCGCTGACCTTCCGGCAGAGCCAACGGCGCTCGACGTGATCCGGCAGGCAACCGCCTGACGTCCCTCGCGGCCCCGTCGGCGCAATACTTGCCGGGCGATGTCTGAGGAGTCCACGACCCCCGACTTGGTGGAGCTTGTGCGCAGGCAGGCTGCGGCTGGGAATCGCCGTGATATCGATGCGCTGATGAGCAGCTTTGCTGTGGATGCGGTCTTTGACGGGCGGGGGTTGGACGGCTTCTTCGAGGGCCGATCGGCGATTCGTGCCTTCGTTGAGGGCTGGTGGGGCATCTATGAGGAATTGGAGTACAAGCTTGAGGAGGTCCACGACCTCGGCAACGGAGTTGTGTTTGCTGTGGTCCTCCAAGAGGCTCGGCCTGTTGGCACCGCCGGTCACGTTCAGCTGAGAGAGGGATGGGTCTGGGTCTGGGTAGGAAGCTTGATCGCGCGCCTCACGACCCACGCCGAGATCGGCGAGGCCCGTGCTGCCGCCGAACGCCTCACAACGTAAGGGCCCCGGAGCGAATCGAGATTCAGGACGTAGCGCCCTGAGCTCAGGCTCGCCGCTGTTTGCCCTCAGCGTCGATCTGCGTATCCCAGCCGCCTGCGCCCTGGCGCTTGCGGACCCGGACACTCAACGTGTAGTTCGTGTGGTCTTGGAGCCTCGCGAAATCGGTGGCGTTTAGCGGGTGCTGGGGCACCCCCGCCACGCTGAGAACAGCGGCGGAGGGGTGCGGGCCTACCCATCCTGCGACCTCGGCGAAGTCATCACCGCGGATCTCTCTCGCCAGCTCCAGCGCCGGGACAAGATCCGTGTCCGACGACACGACGACAACGCGATCGGCTCCCTCCAAGTAGGCCAGTGAAATCAAATCGATCGCGAGCGACACATCGACGCCCTTCTCGACCAACACGCCATCCCGCTCGCGTAGATCACGGTACCGCTCGACTAGCCGGCCCCCGCCCGCTTTCTTCCACGCTGCGGTCTGGGATTGCCACGCGCTGTACCACTCGCGGTATTTGGCTCCGTCGGGCCGTCCGCGATAGATCCTGACCTCTTGCAATTGTCGGGGGCGCCCGGTGGTCGAGTCCGTGCCCGACGCAAGCCGAACGGCGAGTTTGAGTGGGTAGACGTTCCCGACGCCTCCAGGGGCGTCCTCCAGTCCGAACGCCTCGCGTGCACAGCTGTAGATGTTCTGCCAGTCGAGCAGAACGATGACCCAAAGCGGGTCGGTACTCGGCGGGTTTCCGGTCATAAAAAACCCCGCCTTGGCACGCTCTAGACGTAGCAGGACGGGGAGCAATAGATTCCAGCATAGCTACCATCGGTTGCTGGACGCAACCCCTTGACAGGGATTGTGCAATGGCGCACAAGCGGCGAGGGCCCCGCTCATCGCTCGGCGGCCGCCACCGCTTCGGCCAGCTCCACGAGCGACACGTCGAGCGCTCGAGCGATCAATCGAACGGTGGTCCAGCTCGGGTTCGTTTGCCCGAGCTCGATCTTCGAGAGAGTGCCCGTCGTGATCCCAGCGTCGTGCGCGAGCTGTTCCTGGGTGATCCCTCGTTTTTCGCGTAGCCGTTTGAGTGCGGCGGCGAGTGCAGGGTCCGGCATGGCCCGAGGCATCATCGGACCATTGCAGGGCGCTTGTGCCCGGGTCCATGCGTTCTAGCGCTGGTGCTTGACCGCTAGTCGTTTAGCGCATATGCTCAAGCGAAAGCGCCCCGGCAGCGCGCCTAAACGCTCCGGGGCCGGTCCAGACCCGTAGGAGGTCCGAACATGCTCAAGATAGCCCCCCTCATCCTCGCCGCCCTAGCCCTGGCTCTGCCGGGGAGTGCGGTAGCGAGCACCCCACACTCACACCACCACAAGGCCCACCACGCGAAGGCTCATCGAGCGCAAGTGGCGGGCTGCGAAGGACCGCAAGACCCCGTGACGTGGGCGGAATGGCGCGTCGATATGGCAGCAGCGGGCTTCACGCCCGACGAAACCGCAGAATTGGAAGTGTGCGGCGAAGGCTGACCTACTTGATGAGGTAGCTGCTTGTTACTTCGGTTTCCCCCGCGCCGTTCCAGCTCCATTTTTGCCCGGGCAGAACTTCAAAGCTTACGATCACGACTTCGCTGGAGCCGTGGGCTTCGGCGATACCCACCCCGTTAACGACGACCACGAACGCGTTGGTCGGTTTCTTGACACTAAGTATCACGAGCGTAGGCCTTGTGGCGCTCGGTTCGTATTCCGTTAGCGCCGTGCGTACGGCTTTGACCGCCGAGTAGGTAGCCGTTCTGCTCGGTTCTCCAGCGATGATCTGCCATTCGCTACCGCCCGCAATCAGGATCACGTGTTGCAGCGGGAGCAGTTCGATGGTCGCTTGAGCGTTGATGAAGTCGCCGTAGATCGTCCCGGAGGAAGCCGTGACTTTACTGGTCACGCCCAAGCCTGAGAACAAGGAGATGATGCGATTCGCTGTCGGCGCAGGCAGCGTTGCCGTGATCCCGGTTTTGTTGAGGAGGTAGTGTCGTTCCGATTCGGCGTTGAAGCTCAACGTTTCAGCTTTGAATGTAAAGCCAAGCCGGACCGTGAGTTTTTCCTGCAGGGCTTTGGTGAGCATCGCTTCGGTCACGTTTTCCGCCGCGATGTTGGCCGTGCCGACTTCGCCGTTGGCCCAGGTTTCAACGGCTTTCAGCGCCGTCACCACCTTGGGGTCAGCCGTAGAGTTCAATTCGCCCGTAGTCGGCGGCGTGATACTCAATTTGGTCATGGGGCATCGCTCCCGTCGGGATTGGACTGTTGCGTCTCGACGATCTCCCGCCCCCAAACGCCTGAGTTTTCACCCCATCGCTTGTCTGGATTGACGGGTTCTCCCCAGCGATCAGCGGCGTCCGCTGTTGCTGTTGGATTCGGCGTCTCAGTCATCGGCTCTCCTGGGATCATTTTTCGTAGACCTGCCCTTCCGTTACGCCACCTGCGGGTTCGTAGACGTTGGGTTCCGCTGGCCCCGTTTCAGCTTTGGGTAGGCGCGGGCCAACGTCTGTGCGTTCGGCCGAAGTCCTTACTGGGTTCCAGATTTTGCTTGCCTTGCCTTCGCCCCCCTCCTTCGCCCAACGCACCGGAGGGATAAAGGTTTCAAGGAGCGCGAGCCCTCCAGCGTGGAGGCGTTCTTCTTCGTCGGTGTGGTTTTCCTTTTCGGCATTTTTCAGGGTCTCGCCGAACGGGTTGGTGCCCGTCGCTGCTTTGTAGGCGTCCTGCAGCTCGGGCAGCCACAGCCCCGCGAACGTTTCCAGCGGGGCGCCGACGGTGCCCTGCGGCGTGTAGTACTGCTGGGTGTAGACCTTCCCGCCTTTCTGGATGCCGCCCTGCTGGCTCGGCTGGAGTTTTTCCACAGAGTCCGGTCCCTGGCCGAGTAGCTTCCGCTGCTGGGCGGTGGCCTCCTCGAGCGTCACGAGCAGGCTTGTCTTCACCGGGTGGTTTTTCGGGAGCGTGAGATAGAGGAAGCGCAGGCTGTTGGCGTACCAGTTCCAGAACGGAGCCACGGCGAGGATGCGCTTCGAGGCTGGCGATGCCTTCTGCCAGTTCCCAAACCAGTCGATGAGCTGACGGCTTAGGTGTGCCTGTGCCTCGGGATGGAGAACCTGCCCCTTTATGACGTCTTCCATCTGACTGCTCATCTGCTTCATCAGCGGGATGCGTTCTCCCACCAGCCGCGTGGTCTCGTTGTTCAGGTGCTTGCCGAAGCCCGCCATCTCGGCCTGGTGCCCGAGCAGTCTTTCCTCGCCCCTGAGGATCGCGTGCGTGACCTTGACGTAGCCCCTGAAGATCCCCCTGGCAAGACGCAGCGGAGCACCGGGCTTTGAGCCCGCTATGCGATTGAAAGCCTGGGAGGCTGCCCCGAGCCGGGTCTCGGCGACGTCACTGCCGGTGATGTGTTCGCGCAGGTTGAGCGCTTGCGTGCCGACCGTGCCGCGTACTTTCGCCTGTAGGCGGTCGTATTCGTATTTGGCCTCGGGATGCTCGGCGAGGAACTTCGGGTCCTCCATCGCTCGATGCAGCACTTCCATCGCCTTGTTCGCCCGCAGACGTGAGAGGAAGCCGATGTTGTTGGTGCCCATCCTGATCCCGAGCTCCTGCACCAGACCAAACGGGTGCTTCGCAGAGAGCGCGATGTTCGATGTGCGCCAGAACGATGCCGGCGCCCGGAGCAGCTTGCCATAGGCGTTCCCGGTCTGTTTCTCTACTGGTCCATCTGCTTGGCGACGGCGCGGTGAACGAGCCCGACCGTGCCGGCGTCGTGCTGCTGCTGAGGATCTGTGGGGAACCTGCTGTTGCCTCGGTCCTCTTCCCAGACGTGGGGGTCGAGGCGATCGTGGATGCTTTCGACGGTGTGCTTGGCGATGGCGTCCAGCTGCTCCGCAGGCGCGTAGGGATGGGCGATGCGCCCCGGTACGAGGTCGAGCCCCGTTAGATGCTTGATCTCAGCGGCGGCGTGCTGAGCGTGGTCCCACGCGGCGGTGCCGCTGTGAGCCTTGAAGAACGTGTCACCGGGCGCACGCAGCTCGTTGACGAGCTGTCCGACACGCGCCCGCGTCTCCGCTGAGTGCTTAGGGCCCCTTAGCGCGTTCTCCAAGAGCTTGGCGGCCTGCTCGCGGTTGCCGAAGTAATCCTTGACCTGAGCCCTTGAGGCAAAGCCCTGGTCGACGATGCCCTGATTGCTCGCGTGCTGACGTATCAGCGCCTCGGAGGTGGGGTCATACAGACCCCGCTTGAAGGCTTCTCGGGTACGGAAGTGCTGCGGATTGAAGCCCGCCGACTCAGGGTTTTGCCCGTGCTTGTAGTAGGCGCCGCTCTTGTTGGCGAATGGGCGGTTGCTGATGAAGCCGATGTGTGCCGGATCAACGCCGTGCTTCTCGAGGAGTTCCTTCTCGACCTTGTCGGGTGAAAGGTAGGTCCGGGCACCAGTCGGTGGCATCCCCGGCTTGCGTGGCGTCTCGATCGAGAACGGAGACTCGTGGAGTTCCAGCGGGTCCTTCGGTGTCAGTTCCTTCAGCTTCGCCACGGCGGCCTTGTGGGCGACGACGTTCGCCCTGTGCCGCTCAAGGGCTCCTCTGAGGGCGTACTCTGCAGCCGCGCTCTGCCGTGGGCCGGGCACTTTGGCAGCTTTCACAGCCTGCGCGCGGCGTACTTCGATGAGTGAGCCCCGGCGTGCCGCCCACGCCTCCTCTTTTGCCCGGGCAGCGGCGACGAATTGCTTGCCCGTCGAGGTCAGAGGCGGGGTCTCCTCAACCATGGGGTTCTGGTCGCGCCAGTGGAACTGGAAGGGGTCGACGAGCTTTGCCACTCGCGCCGACTGCGGCGTGATCGACCTTCTGCCGGGTCAGCTCGCTCTCGATGGGCTTCATATCCCTCGCGTAGCTGACCGCCGCAGCGTGGGCCTTGTATCCGCCCTCGCGGGCGAGCCGAGCGCTATCCATGTGGGATTGCAGGTGCCCGAGCAGGTCTTCTCTCGAAGCCTTCTGGTACTCGCTCTCGCCTGCTACGGGCTTTGAGTGAAGGTCGATGAGGTCCCTGAGCTGTTCACGCCACAGCGGCTCACCTTTGGGGCCGATGAGCTTCGGATCGGCGAGGAGGCCGCGGGCGAACAGGTTCTCGGCTCCGTGTCCTGGGATCGGCACAAACGCCGGCGTGCCCTTGATCGGTTTGCCTCGCAGTGGAGTCATGCGTGCATGGACCGCTTCGGTGACGTTGTGCTTCTGCACGGCCCTGATCTCGCCGGCTTTCTGGTCGAGATGCTTGACGAGCCTCTGACCCAGCGAGCGTCCTGAGAGTGTCTGCCACACGCCTGAGCCCGGCATGACGCTCGGATCGCCCTTGCCTTGGCGCAGGCGAGTCACGAGCCGCTTATCGAGTGCTGGCTGTGGCTCCTTGGCCCCGAATAGGAGATCCTGCGGTGTGCGGCTGACGGCGGTGGCTGCGGGCTCTTTGAGCGACGTCGCGGCCTTGAGATCCGCCCCGAGCGCACCCGAGCGCGCTACCGCTCCGGCTGCCCTGTTTGCAGCTCCGTAGACGCCGGATGCTTCAAGGCCTGTCGCCACCGGATGCGCTTTGAATGCGCTGACTGCTCCCGAGATGTTGCCTTTCGCCGCCTGCGCTATCGCGCTTTCTTTGACAAAGCTGCCTTCCATCCGGTGCAGGGCTTCCGGTTTGCCTGTCTTGGCTTCCACGACCGCTTTGCCGCCGAGATAGAGCGCCGGGAGGATCTGCGCTGGGATCGTCGTTGCTTCGGAGATCCCTCCCCCAAGGGTCCGCGCCACTTTGCCGGCGAGACCGTTGTGCCCGAGGATATTTTCGTAGCCCTTTTCCTCGACCTTCTTCAGGCCACCGCCCGTGATGAACCCCTTGCCCTGGACCTCCTTTGGAATATCGGACACAATCGAGCCTGCCAGACTGACAGGAGAGGTGATCGTGGCGAGAAGACCCGAGCCGCCACTCGGCTTAGGTGCGGCAGCCTTGCTTTCGGCAACGAGCTTCTGCAGGCCGGGGCCGATGTGCCTTTCAGGCGGCGCGTTCTTGTAGGCAAGCGCCAACTTAGGCGCCGCCGCGAACGGCTTCGGGATACCGCCTTTGAACAGTTCCGTCTTGGAAACTGGCGCTCGCGTGACGCCCTTCGCCGGGGCTGGCGTAAATGATGCCGCCCGACTGGGCACTCCGGGGAGGCGCGCGATCGGCGGAGCCGAGGACTTTGCGCCCTTGACGAGTTCGCGAGGCGCAATCGGCCCGCGATTCCCGAGGATCGGCATCTAGGGTTTCCTTGAGCCGGCGGTGCGGGGTGCTGCTTGGGGCGTGGGCTGCGAGCCGTATAGCTCTTCGACGATTTCAGCGTTGCTACCCGGCTTGTAGCCCTGCGCTTCGAGCTCCGTGCGAGTCTGTTGACTGATCGTGTGCGTGTTCCAGGCTTCTAGGGCCGCGTTGATGATGACCTGGTTGCCAATCGCTTTCTGGTGATTGATGCGAACGGCTTTCTGGCCTTTGGTGTTCTTGTAGCCTTCTTTGGACTGACCGGAGGAGATGGCTTCCCTGATTGCCTGGTCGGTCAGCTTCGCTTTGCCCGATCGGAAGGTCTGCACCCTCGAGGCCGCTGATCCGAGTTCACTGAATATCTTGTTCTGAGCCGCCGTCGAGAGCCCACCCGTTCGTTTTTCTGAGGCGGCTTTGATTTTGGCGGCTGTCGATCGTTCGCTGTTTTCGCGACTCGTTGCCGTCGTCCGCTGGTTGGCAGCTTCGCGCTGAGAGACATTTTCGCGGTTGCGTACGACGGCGAGATTCTGCCCGCGTTCGGTGACGGCGTTTTTGGCCTTACCTTCCGCGCCTTTCTGCTGGAGCGTGGCGCTTTTGATCCCGAGTCCCGCCTGTGTGATCCGATCCGTGAAGGCTTTCTGGCCCAGTTCGTTTCCGAACTTCAGGGCGTTGGGGGCGACTTTGCCGACCGCCGCGTTCTGCGCGGCCTGGTTGGCGGCGAGCTGTTTGCCGAACGTACTTGCAATCTGCCCGTGGCCTTCGGTTGCTTTCATAGCCGCAGCGGCACGCATATTCGCCATGTAGTTGTTCTGTCCCTGCCCGAGGTTGGCGGCGAAGGATGTGCCCGCCTGTCCCGTTGCTCCGGCCCTCGCCGACTCCGAGGCGAGCTGGGCCTTGACTTCGGGGGTCAGGTATCCGGCGGTGAGGGAGGAGGCGTTCTGGCCTGCGGTTTCCACCGTTTTGCCCGCCTGTAGCGCGGCGTCCGCCTGCTGGTTCTCGAAGGTCTTGGCGCCTTCTGCGGTCTGGTTGGCGAGGGTGCCGAGCAGGGAGTTGGTCGTGTCTGCGTAGCCTCCAAACGCTTTCTGAGTCGCCCCTTCCTGGCCGGCGATCTGCCCGTACTGCGCTCGCAACGGACCGAGTTCGGCCTGCTCTTGCTGTTGGGCTTGGATCGTGCCCAGGTGGGCGAGCTGGGCTTCGTTGTAGCTGTGGTTTGAGGGGTCGAAGACCGTCTGTCCCTTGGAAGGGGCCTTGACCGCCGTGGCCCCCAGTGCTCTTGAAGGATGCGGACCAGCAGGGGGCCGAAAAGCTTTCATCTGCTGCGCCGATTCCATCTTGCCCGAGGCTTTGTTGAGGTACCGTCCGCCGCCTGGAACCTTCCCGGGCTTGACGCCCCTGTTGCCACCCTTCGGAGCCCCGAGAGCGACCGCAGCGGCGCTCTGACGGGGTCCCGCGTTCGGGGCTAGTGTTCCGCCTGGACCTGCCATCAGACAGCGCCTTCCGTCGTGCTCTTGCCCTGTGCGTGCGCTGAGCGCATCAACCCCTCAAACGCTGCCCGCACGCGCTCTACACCGGCCCAAGGAGGCTCGGCGGGAGAGAGCAAAGTGCAGATCCAAGGACCGGGCTCCCCGCCTTCGTCCCAGATCGCCCCGTGCTCGGCGCAAATTGCTCGAGCGATTGAGTTGGGGAGCCGCCGGCTCGTGTGAAGGACCGAGGCTGAGAAGACGCCGTGATCGGACGCAACAAGTCGACCGTCCAGCGGGTCGAGCCGCACGAGTGGGCAGCTCGCGGAGACATTCTCGACGATCACGGTCGAGCCCTCCTCGGCTTCGAGGGCATACCGAAGCTGAGTCCCGTCGCGAAGCGAGCGAAGGGTCTCCACGACGCTCATCCGCTGTTCTCCTCGACGACCTCGGCATCCGGCACCTCGACGTGCGCGAGGGTGCCAGGCTCAACGATTACGGCGACGCCCAGACTTACGAGGGAACGTTCGAGCTCAGCCACCGCACGCGGTGGTTGTGATAGCGGCAGCGGCCGCTCCCGAGTCAACATCTGCTTGTCGGTGGAAATCCCGGCGATCGTCCCAGCGTTTCGCGCAGCCCCCGCCACGTCTCGAATGGGGATATCGCTGGCCTCCTCATCCAGCCGTGCGAGCAGCTTCCGTGTTACGCCAGCGGCTTGGATCGCCAAGTCCTCGTGCTCGACCGCGATCCGGGCTTGGATCGCCCTCGCCTGCTCATCGCGGATCTGCGCATACTGCTCCGCGCGCGTGTCAAGCCACTTCTGGAGTACCTGACGCGAAACCGGCGTGCCCCTTTCCTTCAAGCGCCGCGCGGCCCTGGTGGGAGATCCCCCCGCCAACGCAAGCTCCAAAAGCGCCGCCAGGACGATCGGCTCGTCGTAGGGTTCGCCGGGCTTGTGCTCGCGTTCGGGTACGAGCGCCGTGCTCATGCTTTGCCGCTTCTCTCAACGGGGAGTAGAAGCGAGATGACGTCCTGTCGCTTTACACGTATCCCGGCCCCGTGCTTTGGGATGAGTCGGCAGGAAGGCAGGCGTCCCGAACTCATCTGTTCACGAATCCAACTGACGCTAGTACCGATCGTGTCCGCAGCCTCCTGTGGAGTCAAATACTCCCGCTGCACCCCTGGGCCCGAATATCCCGACTGCTCCGCCCTGCGTTGTCTTCGCTCCATAACCGGTGTCATTGCAACGAGTATGGGCAACTGGACGGAGGACACGGGCAGGGGCACCTCGTGCGCGGACCGCTAGGGCCGACAACGCCAACCCCACGGTGCCCTATGCCATCGAGTACGTTTCTGTGCTGACCTGTAAGGCTGCGGGCGCGAGACTGCAAGCGGTGATGATTCCCGCGAGAACGCTTGTGTACACTCAGCCAGCGGGCGGGATTGGTCTCCCGGCCGTGGTCCGGTTCTAAACACATTGCGCCTGCGCCCTGTCCGTGTTGCGGATGGGGCGCTCGGCGTTTGACGAGTGACAGCGGTGGTACCCTGATTTTGCGTGCCCCCAATGGAGCACGTTGGACTCAAAGTCCAAGAACAAGACCGGAAGGTTTGACCATGCAGGAGATCGACCACTCTCCCCTCCGCACGCGGCGATCAAGGCGTGCCAACGCAGGACAGACGGCCGCCATGAACGATGGCCCCGATGCGTTCTTCAGGGCCATGGGGCTCCGTGAGGCGACTGAGAACGAGCGCGGACGATTGGACCGAGCCGCACGTCTTGGAATGCGCTGGCTCGAGCGTCGGCGACGTGTAAAGCGCCAACTCGTTTTCACGCGACAGCTCACACGCACAAGCCGCCGGTCCCTAGGCTCTGCGCGTCGGCGGCGAGAAGGCCACGCGCGGTCATCTCACGCTACGCGCGGCAGCCCCGACCCGGACGGTGAACCAAAGCCTAGTGACGGGAGGAGCTTCGCCCGCGCTAGGCACCTCCTCCCCCTCCCCGACGAGTTCGCCCGACAATTCGGCGACCTCCCTCCCGATGAGCAGCTTGCCGAGTATCTGACGCTCAGTGCCGCAGACGCTCAACTGTTTGCGGAGTTCGTCCTCGATTCGACCGCCGCCCGGCGTGCCGTCGCGATAGGCGAGTACGCCGGACTGAGATCCGCTGGCGCTATCGCCGCTGATTTCGTGGCCGACCTGAGGCGGCGAGCAGCATGAGGGCCTTCACCCGAGAGGAGGTCCGAGCGGCGATTGAACGCTCAGAGCACTGTTTGCAGTGCGGGGCGGAGCTTCGCATCGTCTGCCGTGTGCCCGTCAAAGTCGTAGAGGGCGGCGAGCCCACCGCGCCCTTCTGCTCCGATTGCGTTGAGGAGATCGCACCGGGGAAAGCAAAAGCGGCCGAGTCCTGCGGGGGGTGTAAACGACCAGTCCGGCGCCACCGTCACCAAGGACACCACGTCTTCTGTTCGCGTCGTTGCTATGCCGCCATTCACGCGGCAGTCCGGCGAAAGCCTTTGCCGACTGACCGTCCGTGCTCATGGTGTGGGCAGAACTTCACGCCCCGACGCAAAGAGACCACTTGCTGCGAGCTTCATCGGAAAAAAGAGTGGCGCCGACGGCGGAAGAACGCGCAGGCTCTAGTCGTGAGCCTCAACGACGAGCACCGTCGCACGGGCAAGCTGGTCAGTAGATGCGCCGTGTGCAGGCATCCAATCTCTGCGCCTGAGGGAAGCGAGTGCGCAGTGTGCCAGGAGTTCAGAGCCGACCGCGAGCAGATGAACAAGAGCGGCCTCGATCCCTTTGACCATCCGCCGGCTACTAACCCGCAGTCCTACTACCCACTGGTGGATTTGGTGGCGGCATGAGCGACATTCACGGCTTCTACAGCGAGCTCGGCGTTGCCCTTCCGCTATCCACCGGAAACAGGAACGTGACGATTGCCTGTTTCGTCAACCCTGAGGCACACCGCCACGACGACAAGAGCAAGTCGACATCAGTCAGCACCTCCCGCGGAGCCTTCAACTGTCACGCCTGTGGGGCTCACGGAGGTGCCTACGATGCAGCGCTCGCGCTCGGCAAGTCACCGCGCGATGCCGTGCAACTCCTGAAGGACTACGGCCTTATGGAGGACGACGGTGAGGGAACTTCGACACAACGTTCCGCCACAAAGCCGCTCGACAGTCAGCCAAACGTGAGCCAGGAGCAGATCGCACGCTGGCATAACGCACTGCTCGCGAGCGATTCCAAGCTCGAGCGGCTGGGTGAGCTGCGGGGGTGGTCACGCGAGGCAATCGAGAGGTTTGAGGTCGGAGTCGATGCGACCTACGCCAACCCGAAGGGTGGCGGCCCGATCGTGTTTCCCTCGCGCGATGAGAGCGGGGTTCTGACGGGCTGCGTCCACTACCAACCCAACCCGAAGAAGCGTGCCGACGGTGCAAGCAAGTCGTGGGCATCCGGCCCGAGACAGCTCTTCCCCGCGCCGGAGTCGATCGAGGGTGACGTCGCGTGGATCGTTGAGGGCGAGAGTGATGCGCTCGCGGCCCATTCCGCCGGCCTGCCAGCCGTGGGAGTGCCGGGCGTTGAGGGTTGGAAGAACACCTGGCGGTCGCGCTTTGGGCGGTTTAGGAGTGTGGTGGTCTGTCCCGACGCTGACGAGCCAGGGCAACGGTTGGCCGAGCGACTGGTCGAGGCGTTGTCATCCGTCGTGGAGGTCCGCCGCCTTGACCTTGGGACGATCGCGGGTGAAAGGGACGGCTTCGATTTCACGGATGCCGTACTTGAGGCGCAGTTGAACGGTGGCGTGGAGCATCTGCGGGACCTGTTCCTCAAGACGGCTGCGCATACAAAGCCCAGCGCTCGGCCCGAGCCGGAACTGTCCGCGCCTGAGCCCACGGGTGACACTCACCCCGCATTGTCGTCCGCTGCGTTCCACGGCGTAGCCGGTCGCTTCGTGCAGATGGTCGGTCCCCAGTCAGAGGCCGACCCCGCGGCGCTGCTCGTGCAGTTCTTGGCCGCGGCCGGCAACACGTTCGGCCGGGGGCCCCACCTGCTCGTGGAAGGCGATAGGCATCCCGCGAACCTATACGTGGCGATTGTCGGTGACACGAGCGGCGGACGAAAGGGAACGTCGTGGGGGCGGGTGCGTCAGCCCCTCGAACGCGCCGACCCGGAGTGGAAGGGTCGGAACGTAGCGGGCGGCCTCGCCAGTGGTGAGGGCTTGATCTGGAATGTCCGGGACCCCATCTACCGCGAAAAGACCAACAAGAAGACGGGAGAGCCCGTCGTGGAGCTCGAGGACGGCGGGGTCGCGGACAAGCGCCTCCTCGTCCAAGAATCCGAGATGAGCCGGGTCTTGCGCGGAATGAAACGCGAGGGGAACGTCCTCTCTCCCGTTCTGCGTGAGTTGTGGGACACGGGCGACGCCCGGTCAATGTCCAAGAATCAGCCGGGCAAGACCACCGGGGCGATGCTGTCGGTCATAGCCCACACGACCGCTGACGAGCTGCGACGCGAGTTCACCGAGATTGAGGCCGCCAACGGATTCGGCAACAGGTTTCTGTGGGTGCTGTCGCGCCGGTCAAAGCTGCTGTCTCGAGGCGGCCGGGTTGACGACGCGGCGATGGAGGAGATAGCGCACGACGTTCGCAACGCCCAACGGTTTGCGGCGGTACAGGAGACCTCGCTCGACCTCAATTCCGAGGCGTGGGAGTTGTGGGACTCGCGCTATGAGCGGCTGACGACGGGCGAGCCAGGGCTAGCCGGCTCGATCCTCGCTCGTGGCGCACCCCAGGTGTTGCGACTTGCTCTGGTCTACGCGGTGTTGGACTGCTCCGCCGTGATCCGAACCGAGCATGTCCACGCGGCGCTGGCCGTGTGGGATTACTGCGAAAGGTCGGTGAGGCTGGTCTTTGGAAGCGCGTCGGGCTACGCCGACGCTGATCGGGCGCTTGAGTTCATCCGCGAGGCCGGAGGCGACGGGCGCACCAAGACGGAGATCCGGGATCTATTCGGCAGGAACAAGAACACGGAGCCGATGCTGACGTTCCTCAGCGACCGCGGCCGAGCCCGATCGGTTCTCGGAGACGCGGAGGGCGGCAGGGCGCCCGAGATATGGGTCGCAACGGAGTACGACCGAAACGACATTGACGACCGAAGGGGGTCGAAATGAGGACTTCGGTCGTTTCGGTCGTTTATGTCGTAGGTCGAAGTGGCGTATGAGCGCGTCGCTCAATCGACTGCGCCTCGTGGTCCCCGGCAACCCCGTGGCGCTCGAGCGTGCCCGCGTCGGCCGTGGCCGCCACTACCTACCCGCCCGCAGCCGGGGGTACCGCGAACGGGTGCACGCGGCATGGATGCACGCAGGCCAGCCGTCCCTAGGAGACACGCAGCTCGCGTGCTCCACGACGTTCCATGTCGCTCATCCGCCGACCCACTACGGCAGTGGTCGCAACGCTACGACCATACGACCGAAGTACGCCCACGCGATCCCTCCTGGCGACGTGGACAACTACCTAAAGGCGCTACTCGACGCATTGAGTGGGCACGCCTACGCCGATGATCGCCAAGTGGTCTGTCTGGCTGGCGTTCACAAGCAATGGGCTGACAGCAAGGGTCCTCGCTCCGAGGTGGAACTCTGGGCCGTCGTCAGACTGGGAATGGCCGCGTGACGCTCGACGAGGAGGACATCGAGGCGATCGTCGAGGGTCTTCTGGAGGCAGTCCCGGCGCTCAGGACAGCACAGTCCAAGAGCTTGGTCGACGCAACGAGAGTCGCGGCGGAGCTCGGGGTCTCCCGGGCGGCCGTTTGGCGCAATGCGAAGCAGCTCGGCGGAGTTCAGGTCGGCGCGGGCACGCGGCCACGGTGGCGATTCGACTTGGAGACAGCACGCAGGGCCAACGAGCACACGGCTCCCTCCCCGTCGGCACAGCCTCCACGTCGCCGATCCCGCCAGAGCACCGTGCCCCTCCTCCCCATCCGCGGCTGATCGACGTCTGCAACTGAGCAAGCACCAGAAGGAACGAAGCATCGGGGGAGGTAGCATCCTGTTATGGCGGTCATGGAGCAACTACCGGACGCGCTCAAGAGCCTCGCAGGGCAGGAAGCTGGCGAGACGAAGGTCAAGACCGTGAGGGCGGAGGAACGCGAGGACTCGAGCGGCGCCCGTGCCCTGTTCATCGTCCTCGTCCTATCCGACCCCCCGGCACAACAAGACACCTGGCCGGTAGACGATCTGTGGGAGCTTCGCACGAAGGTGCGCGAAGCCGTTGCACAGAGCGAGTCAATCGGGGAGCCGTGGTTCGTCGTCTTTGAGCCCGAGCATCCGGGCGAGCTAGATTCCGACGATCTGAGCGAGTCGCTGGACGCCGACGGCTAACTCGGCGTGCCCCAAGCCGTCCCGATTGACCCGCTGAAGCTCATCGAAGCAGCTCGGGACTTTGCGACCCATAAAAGTGGCCGGGGACGCCCCAGGCCGGTATGGCTACGACGGGCGGTCTCCACCTCGTATTACGCGCTCTATCACTCCGTTTGCAGGGAAGCAGCGGCGAGTCTGCTGCCCAATGGCAACGCGCGCCAGCGGCTCAACCTTGCACGCGCATTCGGTCACAACGATCTCAAGGTTGCCTGCGGATGGGTGGCTGGTAGATCCGGGCGCATCGACAGGAGCGTCAAGCCTCTCGTCGACAGCCTCAAGCCAACTGCAATCGCCGGAGTTGCCGCGGTGTTCTACGACCTCCAAGAGGCGCGCCACCAGGCGGACTACGATCATTTCGCTCCGTTTTCGAAGGCGACCGTCGTGGCTCATGTTGACGATGCAGAGAAGGCGATTCAAGCACTGGCTGCGGCGACAGACCGCCAGCGTCAAGCTTTCTTTTCGCTGCTCGCGGTGAGAGTCAACCTGCGCAATGCTGAATAGTCCAGCCCGGATTGGTCCGTGCATAGAATTGGGCTCGTGGACGACGGGTCAATCCTCGACGCGCTACAGGTGCCGAGCATGGTTAGAAGGCCACCTCCCGGCTACTGCGCGCGTATCCGAGCTCCTGTTGCCGGAGCCAGCCTCGCCGATGTAGATGCGGCAGTTGAGAGGGCGGGTGGTCGGATCGCCACGACCGTCATTCAGTCTGACGGTCTACGTCCCGGGCGCCGCGTGGCGGCAGCGCAAGAGGCGTCTTGGTACGTCATCCCGGATAGCGCCTTCGGCGCGGACGCCCCAGGGTCCGACTAAGCGTCTGAACGGATCGGCGCACTCACCCCCAGCCTGGGACTCCGCCCCGCAACTCCCGGGGGCTTTCAGCAGCCACTGCGCCAGATTTCGTACAGCGCTTCGCCGGTATAGCTCGTGAGGCCAAGGTTGTATGCCTCCGAGAGGATCGCTCCGCAGAGCCTTCCGAGGTTGGCTTCGCCACCACGTGGGCCTTCAAAGCCCCGCGGCCCTTCCAAGCCAGTCAGTCCAGCTGGCCCCCGGGGTCCGACGACGAACGCTCCCGCTGGTCCAGGCGGTCCCTGCGGTCCCTGCGAACCCTCTGCTCCGCGCAGGGCGTGTCGCACGCTCGGCTTGATCTGCGACGTAGACGTGATGATGTAGTGGCTTGCCGCCAGTGCCCCGGCGCCCGTCGAGAGGAACAGGGCCAGTGTGGCCGCCACGTTTGCGTAGGAAGTGTGCCGGCGGACCGATGAGAACAACATGCCCCCTGCCGAGTTGCTTCGGGCCGAAGTTTAGCGTGCGCATGAGGCGAACTGCCCCAGGATTCCGCCCCCAAACCCCGGGTGGGGTCTTTCTGTGTGTGAGCGAAGCCTTCGCGCGTTGGTGGGGTGGATCTGACTACCACCCACGGGGAGCGCTCACCACCACCCATGGCACGCCACCCCCTGCCTTGTCATGGGTCGTTGGCGTGTCACGTCATGTCAGCTTTGGGCGGTGCGCCCAGCCTGCATCCCAGCGCTACTGCGTGCGTGCGCATGTCAAGTGTCAGCCATGGGCACCATCGAGGTGAGTGCTCGCCAGTGCAGCGAGAGGTCGGACGCCGCTCAGCGCCCGTAGTCACGGGGGGTTCTGCGGGTCGTCGTCCTCACCTGTTGCGCTCGTGCCTGGGATCGTGCCTCAGATGGCCCAGGACGGAGCCGCCCTGGAGCTCTGCCTGGCGACTTAGCTCCACTGCCTCGTTCCCCGTGAGCGCGCACGTTACGCGGCTACGGCTGGCGGTATAGCGGGCGCGGGCGCAACCCCGACCATTCCGCAAGCTCACGCGCTCTAGCTTGTCTCCCGAGCTACATACCACCGCCGCCATTGAGGCTCTGCGCTCCCACTAGCTGCCCTTCTGTCATTTGCGTCAGTAGTTCCCAAAGGGCCGTTCTGAGCATTTGTAAACCTAGTTGACAAACGGGCCGCGCTGCTGTATAAACGCTGGGGTAACCCATAAAAGCGGCCCAGCACTGCGCTAACAGCCTGGGCCCGGACACGAGGAGTAAGCCTCATGCCACCTAAGACGATACGCCACGCGGTTGAGCACTACCGCGCCCTACTCGCCGAGCTGCGAAGGCAGGAAGCAGCCGACGCCGTAGAGCGGTTGCAGCGCGTCTCAGCGTTGAACGCCCGCGTCGAGCAGGAACAGACTCGGGACAAGCTGCGCCGGTACGGGCTGATCGTATGACGCGCGCCAAGTCGTTCTCCCCGGAGCAGAAGGCGCAGTATCGCCAGGACAAGCGCAATGAGCAGCGCGAAGCAGTCGAGCGCGCTGTACGTGAGCTGTTGACATCGGATGGCTGGGAACGCTGGGCGGAGACTCGCGCGACGTTCCACCGCTACTCCATGGGTAATTGCATGCTCATCGCAATGCAGGCGCCCCAAGCCTCGCAAGTCGCTGGGTTCAAGGCATGGCAGTCGCTCGGGCGGCAGGTTCGCAAGGGTGAGCGCTCGATCAAGATCATGGCGCCCATGAGCGTGAAGGAACGCGACGAGTCCGGGCAGGAGACGGGCGAGTGTGTGACGTTCTTTCGCTCGGTGCCGGTGTTCGACATCGCACAGACCGACGGCGAGCCATTGCCGCAGGCTCCGTGCGAGCCCATCTCGGGTGATTCGCACGCTGCCTACGTCGAGCCGTTGGTTGCTCATGCTCGATCGCTCGGCTACACGGTCGAGTCGGAGCCGCTTGTGGAGGGCCACGGCGGCTACTGCTCACCCAAAGCCAAGCGCATCGTGACATCGACAGCGCTGGGCAGCGAGAACGCTCGCGTGCGTGTGTTGGTTCACGAGCTGGCACACGCTCACGGGGTCACGTACACCGATTACTCCCGCGGCGAAGCTGAGGTGATCGTGGAGACCGCCGCGACCATCGTGTGCGGTTCTCTCGGCCTGGACACCTCGGGCGAGTCCATCCCATACATCGCAGGCTGGGGCGAGGATGGCGACCTTGAGGCAATCCGCAAGCACGCCGAGACGGTCGATCGGATAGCTCGCTCGCTCGAGACCGCTTGCGGTCTTGGCGGGGCGTCATGAGTACCACGACGACGCGTCAACCCGGCAGACCCGCCAAGGGCCACAAGGGACGTCAGCGTAAGGCGAGCTGTCCGGCTTGCGGATTCATCGCCTACGCCTCAGCATCGGCTTACACGCGGGCAGGGATGCCTACGTGTGGCTGCGGGGAGCGTATGGAGCTGGCGAATCTGCGGGATGTAGTAGCGGTCGAACCCGAGCGCCTTGACGGGCTCTCAGAACGAGCGTTCAACGCGGCGATGCGGGAGCTTGGACACACGGGGATGATCCTCGCCAAGCAACCGCCACGTCGGACCGCTCAGTCGCAATGCGCCAAGCCGGGATGCTCGAGGTTCCGCAAGCTCGGCGTCCGCTACTGCACCGAACACGAGGATCTAGAGGCGCTGCCCTTCTAGCCTCACGGCCGCGCGTGCGCTCACGGATCGGCGCGCGGTCCTGTAGCACTCCCACAAACGAACGGAGGCATGATGAGACGATGGAGCGGGCAGGGCAAAGTCCGATGACCGTGACCAACGAGCAGCTAGAGGATGCAAGGCTCGCCGTCGAGCAGACACGCGCACCCTACGACGAGGCGTTGAAAGCACGTCGAGCGCTCGTCAAGCTGGCGCTTGAGCAGGGAATGAGGGCCGCACACGTCGCCCGCCACGCCGGCTTGTCGCGTACCGCCGTCGGCAAATTGCGCTAGAGGGCGTGCAAAGCGCCCGATCCTGCGGGCTTGCGGCTCCATAGTCGCCGCCTAAGGCGCTCCGCGAGAGCGCCGCGTGCGATTGGATGCCCTGCTCGCGCCTACTTTCCGAAGGATTCATGCGGCGGGATGTCGCGGCGATAGCTCCTCAGCCAATCGTGGGACAGAGCTGAGCCGGCCTGCGAGACCGTGATCGCGCCGGAGCACACCTCGCGCCTGAGGAAGTTCTCCTCGTCGTCCTTCTCACGAGCACCGGGCGTCGGAGCATATGGCTGCGGCCAGAGGTTCGCCGGGTCAGCTGGCGCCCCGCCATCCTCCAGGGCGATGAGATGGTCGAGCTCGTAGTCTCTTGGAGGTCGACCGCCGACGCCGTACGCGGCCATGAGCTTTAGCTTCAACGGGCCGGTGTAGGACAGCGGCGGGCGGATCGTCCTCGTGAATCCGCCGACGCAAATCGTGCTGCTCGGGCTCGCTTGGCTCGGCCCGTAGAACGCGCCCGGGGTGCAGGCCGGGTCGGGTAAGACTGCTCCATGGCTGCGCCGGTAGTGGCAGGAGTTGGCGGCAGGAACGCGCGAAGCAGTGGGCACCGCTCGCGCGCTCGACAAGGTGGATGTCGGGGCGCTCTCGCAGCCCACGAGGCAGGCTGGAATGAGAAGCCCCGCGAGGATGAGTCGTCTCATGCTGCCGCTGCCTTCTTGGATCTCAGGCACGAGCCATATTGTCGTGCCTGAGTCGCGTGTATTCGCGTGCATTTGCGTCGAGTCTGCGACTCACGCGTTCTGTCACAAACCCCAGCGGACGTGCGATTCCGGGCGTTTCGGCGCGCTCGGGGTGTCGCTTCACACGCGAGAGGTCGCAGGTTCGAAACCCGCCGCGCCCATTGTTGGTCGCTTCGTCATCCGACGAGGACGGCTCCCTGCTTTGCGGCCAGGGTCACCGATTCGACGGTCCCCCACTCGGCGCTGTGCATCGGCTTGCCGAGATTGATCGTCTGAGTGGCTGCGCCCGGCTCCACGGTGTAGACGACGCCGCCGGTGAACCTGCGCGTCCACACGCCCGAAGGCGAGCGTTCGCGAGGCGTCGTCGCGTTGCCGAGGCTCACGTTGAAGCCCGGCCACTCGTTGGTCGGGAACTGGTTTACGCCGTTGACGAAGTCCTCTCCGTCGTCGATCAGGAAGTAGGTGGCGAGGTTGTATTCCATCACCGCGACCGTGGAGCCACCGGTGCGGTTGTCGCCGGTCATCGTGGTGTGGATGCCTTTGGCGTGCAGCGTGTCGACGTACTGCATGAATTCGGCGTAGTCCTGCGGGCTGTTGATCCCAGCGGTGGGACCGACCCCGAACTCCTTCGTCACGATGTTGACCAAGCGCAGCGCCCGTTCCACATTTGGATCGTGGGCCTTCATCAGGGGCCAGATGTCGTGGTATTGGCTGTTCATCTCGATCAGCGCACGGGGCTCGGCCGAGCGGATCGCTTCGATCAGGTTCGCGAGGTTCGCGGGCGGCCCGGGCGAGGGGCTGAAGCCCGCCGACCAGTTCGCATCGTCCACGAACACGCCCGCGTAGCCCAAGCCCATGTCGAGACGGACTCGGCTGAGATAGGCTTCGATGCCCGCTCGCGCCAGCGGCGCCTCGCCTTCGGTCGCCGGGTCGTGGTAGCCGATCACGGGCAGGCCGAACAGCCCGACGAAGACGTCGCTGAAGGGCGGGTAGCCCTTGATCAGCGAGATGTTCGCTCGGACCCACGGCGCGTACCGCGCGGTGGCGAAGGGATCGAAGTTGGTGTTTGCATCGAGTCGGTATCTTGCGCGTCCTTCGAATGGTTCCTGTTTGCCTGGCGGTTCGCTCGACGGCGTCGGTACCGCGAGCGGCGCTAGCGCGCCCACCGTGGGCGGCTCGCCAATGACCGGCGGTCGTGATCTTCGGACCTTTCGATAGGTGATGGCGACCGCGTTCGACCACCTGCCGAAGTAGTGGGCGGCCTTGACCCGGTAGAGGACCCTCACGCCGGGGATCGGGCGTGGCCGCGTCCGCCGGCCGACGACCAGCCGAATCGTCTCTCTACCGCGGGCTCCGGTCAGCAGCTGGTAGACCTTGTGTCCCGGCGTTGCTGTCCAGGTGAGCGTTTCGCCACGTGCGCGCAGCACCGGGCGAGGATGCGCCTGCGCCGCCGCAGGCACGAGGGCGCCCAGCGCAATCGACACGCCGACGATCGCAACTGACCGCCGTGCTCGCGTTTCGCGTTCGTCGTCTGCAGCGCACACGCGACGACTGCGCGCACGTCGGACGAGCCATCCGAACATTCCTTTCCCCTTTCCTTGGGCGCGATGCGGGTCGAGCCCAGGCACTGCGGCCGGACCCAACTGGCGGACGGGCAAACTATCAGAGCGTCGAGCACTGCACAGCTCCGCCCGAGCCTACAGCCTCCGGCGATCGCCACACCGCGCTGCTGCGCCTGAGCTTCGCTAGCCGAGAGCTTGCGAGATGTCGGCGATCGCTGCTCGCTCTGCATCGCCGACGGCCTCTTGACCCTGACCGTGCTCCCTGTGCGCGTGGGCGACCTTGTCGGCTAGATTGACGATGAAGCGCTTGTACTCGTCGAGCTCCTGCGCTGTCGCCTTGGCAGCGAGCAGCGAGACCGCGTCGCGCAGATGTTCCAGACAGTGCTCCTTCAGCTCATCGGGTGAGCGATACCGCGTGTGATCGATCTCGGGCTTGGCCGCGACGATCTCATCCAGCAGCTCGCTCTGGCCATGCTCCCGTCGCGCCTCGGCATATGTCTTGGCCATCGATACGGTCTCGCGCAGGGTCCCGCCCCGCTGCGCCGTTATGACGATCATGCCCGCGCTCGGTGGCCCCTCCAGGACCAGCTCCCACTCCTGCGGTGTGAAGTCAGCCTTCGTAGTCATTCAGCGCTCCCTGTCGGCACGCCGCCTTGCGTTCCCGCTCACCGATCCCTCCTTGGCATCTCATCAGCGTGGCTGCACTCGAGTCACCCGACGAGCACGGCTCCCTGCCCTGGCGCCAGGGTCACCGACTGAACCGTGCCCCATTGGGCGCTGTGCATCGACTTGCCGAGCTTGATTGTCTGGCTGGACGCGCCGGGCTCGACGGTGTAGACGACCCCACCCGAGAACACGCGCTTCCATACACCCGAGGGCAATCTTTCCCGCTTCGTGATCGCTTGGCCCAGGTTCACGTTGAAGCCCGGCCACCAGTGTCCCGGAGTCTGGTTGTAGCCGTTGACGAAATCGCCGCCGTCGGTGGCGAGCAGGGACGTCGCAAGGTTGTATTCCATCGTCGACACCGGGTTGCCGTACCGGTCACCGGTCATCGTGACGTGGATGCCTTTGGCGTGCAGAGCGTCGATGAACTGGAACAGTTCGCCGTAGTCCTGCGCCGTGTCAATGCCGGCCGTTGGGCCGACGCCAAACTCCTTCGTCAGGATGTTCACCTGCTTCAGCGCGCGTTCCACGGCTTGGTTGTGGGCCTTCATCAGCGGCCAGATGTCGTGATACTGGCTGTTCATCTCGATCAACGCGGTCGGCTCGGCGGCTCGGATGGCAACCAGGAGGTTCGCCAACGCGGCCCGCGGTCCGGGTGATGGCGGGAATCCAGCCGACCAGTTCGCGTCGTCGACGAACACGCCCGCGTAGCCGAGATTCATGTCGCGACGAACCTTGGCGACGTAGGCTTCGATTTCCGTCCGGCCCAACGGCGCTTGCCCTTCGGTCGCCGGATCGTGGTAACCGATCAGCGGCAGGCCGAACAACCCGACGTACTTGTCGCTGAAGGGCGGGTAGCCCTTGATCACCGAGATCCTGGCTTTGACCCACGCCGCGTATCGAGCAATGCCGAAGCGGTCGAAGTACGAGGCAGCATCCAGTCGATATTTCGGGCGGCCCGTCGCTTCTGCCCCCGCAAGCGCCGCGCCTGCCTGCCCGAGCGCGCCCGCTTCGGGTAACCCTTCTTCGGATTCTTCGGTTGAAGATTCCGAGCTCTCAAGCGGAGGTTCGGAGCCTTCACGCGGCGGTTCGCGCGCTTCCGGTGGCTGGGCGGGCGCTTCAGCCGGCGGTTCGCCCGCTTTGCGCGCCGGGACGGATTGCCCTGGCGGCGGTTCGCCCGCTCCAACCGGCTGTTTGGACACTTCGGCCGGCGGTTCACCACCCCCCGGTGGCGGTGGCCCCTTGAGCGCGGCGCCGCGTGCGTGCAGCACCGGGCCCGGGCTCGTACGACCGCCAGCAGGGCCCGCGGCGAAAAGCGCGAGCACGAGCGCAAGCAGGAAAAGGACTCCGCGCGGACGCATTAGGCGGTTCGCCCACCGCTTGGGCGTGCCGAACAAGCTCGCGCTCCGATCACGTCTGCGACCATTCCGTACCCTTCCCCCGGGTTCACCGCTGCAAGTCCAGAGCTAATGCACAGCAGGTCCCGTAGCGGAGCGCGCAACCTATCAAAACGTCATCATTGGTGGGTACGGCCAAGCAAGGCCGCGCGTACGCCGTCGCCCGGAGCGTGACGCTGCGCCTACTCAAGCTCAAACGGGCTCGCGGCGCGCACCGGCGTTGAGCGCCCCGCTACCTCGGCTGTTCAACCAGCTTTTCCGGGTCGTAGTCGAACCCGGCGACGCGCAACTCCCCCAGCAGCTTGGACTGCCAGGCGCCGCCCAGGTCAAACCGCACGTAGCCGAGGCCGTCCAAGTCGGACGGCAACTCCACACCGTGCTCGTATAGAACGCACACCCGGCTCGGTGTGAGCGCGCCCACGAGGAAGCCCAGCTGAAAGACGACGCCCTGCCGAGCGCGGGGCGAGAAGTACGGCTCTTCGTCAAGAGCCAGCCGCGGCGTGCCGACGTCATCGGCGGTGAGCAACACGATCGCGTAGCCCGACTGGGTCGCCCCGGCGAACCTCTCGACCAGCGTCGCGCCTTCGCTTGGCCCATCGTCGATGACGGTGACCTCATGGGAGCCTGCCGATTCCAGCAGCTGAACGACCGCGCGCATCCTCTTCTCGTCGCGCCCGTGGAGGAGAAAGATCTGCTTCTCGCGTTTGCCCGCCACAGGACCGGTAGGTCCAGGCGACGGCATCGATGACAGCGAACCATTGGTGGCGCGCGGCTCGAACTCGACGCGCACGGCGGGTCCCGGCGCGGAGGAAAGGGCGAGCGCGGGCATCGACGATGGTGCGTCGTCGGACACCGGCACAGATCCGATCCGATGTTGCAGCGATACCAGCACCTCGATGGCCGTCCGCACGCAATCGAGGTCGGTCGCGTACTCGACCTGCCAGCGTTGGCCGTCCGCGTAGGTCGATGCGGCCTGCGTGAACTCTTCGACCTCGCCACTTGAGGCGAATATGCTCGCAACGGATTCCGCGGTCACTGCCACCCACTGCCTTCGGTTCCCCTTCCAGCTTTCGTAGTCACTGAGGTCGCCGACCAGGCTGGCGCGCTCGATCAGCGTGTGTCCGCGTTCGACCTGGGTTGCGAGCAGCTCCTCGGCTATATGGCGAGCCAGTACGAGCATCACGGAGGCGCTACCTCGCGGTCCGGCCGAGATCGATTGCCGCTCGAGCACGGCGACGCGTGCGCAGGTATGGGGGTCGAAATGATTTGGCTTGCGTGGTCATATGGAACGAGCGGACTCGAGGGCGGCGAACGTCGTTGCGGAACGTGATCCCGCCGACCAGGCGACGCGCGGTTCCTCGCGCGACGATCGCGTCGGCGAGTGTCGCCTCGTCAACCACGTATTGCGAGTCGAGCACGAGTTGTCGGATGAGTTGTGTCCGTCGCATCGGCTGGCCCCCCCACCTATCGGCATCGGCGCCGAGGCGCCTTCGCCCACGCGGCTCCCTTAGACGTACGAACTAGAGCCATTAGGATGCAGCCTTGCGTCATAGACTGCTCGTGATCGCACTGCTGGCCGTGCTCGGAGCCACGGCGACGCCGGGTCTGGCGGCGACGCAGGTGGGCTACCCCGCGCTTCTACGCGAAATCAAGTCCGGCCCGCTGATACGCGCCGTCATCAACCGCGCGCGCGGAGACATCGAGATCAAGTTCCGCAACCTGTCCGAGTGGGAGGCCTTCTACCCGCCGGGCGCCGAGCCGGGGCTGCAGCGCCTGCTGCGCACCCGGCACATCCGTGTGATCTTCGCCACGCCTCCGGCGACGAGTAGGACGAAGCCGAAGACCGTCCATCACCACCTCCGCTACATCGCTGCCGGTGTGCTTTGCGTGGTGGCGGTGATCGGCGGCGCCGGGTTCCTCTATGACCGACGCCGGCGCACCGCTGCGACGCTCGGCTCGGCGGCGCCGTCCGCCTGAGACCGCGCCGCGCGCGCGCCCGGAGCACCGACGCACGACGCTGCCGGGCGACGAGCTCACGCCTTTCGCGGACGCCGGGTGCGCCACCTGGCGAGGGCGAACAGCGCGAGCGCGCCAGCGACGGCGACGGCTGCGAGCGCGATCCTGAGCCAGTGCGTTCCGCCGCCCGGCGAGCGAACGGGAACCACGACAGCGCGCGCGCGATAGCCGGCGGCTCCGAAGCCGCTCGCGTACTCGACGCGCGGGGTGCCGCCTTGGGTGAGCCAAGCCGCAACGGCGCGGTCGGTCGCTGGATCGACCGCAACGCTGACATCGGAGTTGGGGCCCGCCGGCGCGATCCGCGCGCGCGCGCTGACCACCGGGCGGCTGTGTTGCTCGATCACGGCGCGCGCCGCCCACAGCTCGGTCCGGCTCGGGTCAAGCGCGCCGCCGCCTGGCGCCGCGCTCCACACAACGACCGCCTCGCGAGCGGGGCCGGGGGCGAGATCGGCGAGCACGGATTGCCCGCGAGGGTCTGACACGAGGGCGCCTCCTCGGGTGACGGCGAACACCGCGGGCGCCGCGCGGACGACGTAGTGCCCGTGCTCGGCGTCGGTCCAAGCGAGCAGGACGTTCTCGGTCGACAGGCGCACCAACGCGAGTGACCCGGGACGCAGGCCGACGCGCGCCGGGTCGACGAACGATGCGAGCAGTCGTGGTCGAGTGAAGCGAACGCCGGCATCGGAGAGGGCCACGTAGTCCCGAGTCCGCGACTGCGAGCCGCCGGCAACGTCATCGGTCGACCATGCGATCATGCCGTGATCGTTGTCGCTGACGAGCGCCCGCAGCTGGGGGTCGGGCGCGCTGACGCCGACGCGCTGCGTGCGCTCGGAGCGCCCCGACGCGCGCAGCATGTGCGCGTAGATCGCGCCGTTCTGCTGCCAGGCGATGAGCACGTCGGAGCGGTAGTCCATCGTCGCCGTCAGCCCCGTCACGCGCCCGGCCGGGATCGGGATCAGCTTCGGGCGCGCGAAGCTGTGCTGGAAGTAGCGCTGCACGCGCACTGCGATCGCCGGCCCCGGCGCCACGGTCGCGATCGCCACGTCGCCGAGGTATGCACGCGTCAGCGCAGGCGGAACGTCCCGTGCGACCAGCGGCGCGGGCGAGCCGACGGGACCTGTTGCGCGCCCCTGCAGCACCACGCCCCGACCGGAGAGACGTGCGAAGCCGGCGCCCGGCAGACCAGCGGAGATCACCACCCGCCCGAGCGGGCCGCCCACGCTGGCCAAGCCCGGCGCAGCCGATGCCGCGAGCGAGCGTGTCCGGATCACGGTCGCCCGGCCGGGCGCACCGAGCGCGGCGACGGACAGGCTCACGGGCGACGCCGACGCCGGATCGCAGGACGGCGAGGAGGCCCACGCGATCGCACCCGGCCCCGTGGGCGCCGCGGGACCCTGGCTGGGGAAGGCCACGCGCGGGCCGGGTGCGAGCGCGCATCCGCCCAGCACGCTCGGCGAGGACCAGCTGCCCGGAACCCGGGCGCGCGTGCCGCGCGTGCGCGCGCGCAGGCGCAGGATGCTCGCCTGCCCGCTCGCTGCAGCGCGCGGCGGTGCCCGCGAGATCGCCACTTCGACCGTGTGGTTGCGATCGCCGCTGCGGATGTGCGCGACCGCGATCACGTGGGCGCCCACGACCGGGAGGTGGCCATAGTCATAGACCCACACGATGTAGTCGTAGGGATGCTCGGAGAGCTCATACCAGTGCCCGGTTCGCAGATAGGCGCCGCTCCCCAGCGGGCGGACGCCGCGGCGGCGCAGGTCGTAGGTGATCTCGGGCCGAAGCGGCGTGATCAGGCCGTCGAGTTTGGCGTTGAGATAGACGGAGTGACCGCGGGGAACGGCCCCCATGCGTGAGTTGATCGTCTTCAGCGCGGCGAACTCAAACGCGTGTTCGTCGGCGGTGCCGGCAGCCGCGCCGGCGACACCGGCGAGCGCAGCGAGGCCCACGGCGATGACGGCGGTGAGAGCCGTCCCAATCGCTCGCGGCCGTGCCGAAGGCTCCTGCGCTCGCGCCCAGGCGTTGGACCACGCACGCCCCGCCAGCGCCCCGGCGCCGGACAGCACGACTGCCGCCCACAGCGCGATCAGCCAGATGAACATGCCGACGATCGTTGCCGACCACAACGTGTAGCCGAGCGTTTCGGCCAGGAAGCGCGGCGTCGACGGCGTGGCGTTGGCGATCGAGAAGATCGCGACGCAGAGCGCAAGCGCGAGCGCCGCCCCGGCCGCGACATCGGCGCGCCGGCGGCGGATCGCAAGCGCGATCGCCAGCAGCAACCAGCCGAGGATCACCGCCGTCGAGAGATTCGCCAGCGCGCTCGTTGGACGCCGTACGTCGCGCTTGCGCACGAACGGATCGCTCGGACGGGTGAGCCACCACGGCGTCACGCCGACGGTGCGGACAACGGCGTGCACCCCGACCGTCGCCCCTAGCGGGGACTTACGTTTGCCGAGTGCTTCCAGCACGTGGCCGATGTTTCCTTCGTGGGCGACCTGGTCGACGATCGGTGGCGCCCAGCAGACGAGGAGCACGAGCAGCGCCGCGAGAAACCAACGCCGGGGGGTGTTGTGTCCGGTTGCGCGCTCGCGCCGCTGCCCGAGCCCCCAGATCGCAAAGCCGGCGAGCCCGACCAGGAACGCGCCGACCGCCGGCGCCACGAAGCCGTCCTCACATTGCACGAGGAAGCTCACGAGCAGCACCGCCAGCGGCAGCAGCCGGTATTCGCCGCAGGCCAGCGACCAGCTGACGAAGACGAGCCCCAGCAGCGGAAACAGCCCCGCGGACGGGTTCCAGGTGTCGTAGAAGTTGTTCGAAACCAGGGAGCGGCACATCAGCGCGATGCCGATCGCGGCGGCGAGCATCAGCCATGTGCCGCCGCGCCGGCGGGCGAGCGCTACGGCCCCGAGGATCGACCCGACGTTGACGATTGCCATCGTCCAAACGAACGACTGAGGCGCGCCGATGTGCGCGGCCGGCGCGAGCAGCCAGTAGAGCATCGGCCCGAGGCTGTAGGTGAGTTTGCCCACGACGGTGCTCGTGAACGAGTACTGCCCGATCAGGGGCGTGTGCGAGCTGAACACGTCGAATGCTCGGGTGGCGATGATCCCTCGATCGGCGACCGGCTGCCAGCCCTCGTGCAGCGCTCGCACGGCAGCGGCGATCACCGGCAGCGAGGCGCACAGGCCGATTGCCAGCGTCAGCGCGCGCGAGGAGAGCGCGTGAACGCCCCACCGCGCACGGGGCGTCGCGACGTCATCGGCTGGCGCCGATGCACTGAGGAGCGCTTCCACCGCGACAAGTTCTATCCGACGGGGACTACAGATCGCCGCGCCTCGGTGCCCCGCGCGCCCCGTGGCGGCGCCCGCGATCTTGCAGGCCGCGGGCCCGGACCTGGTAGTAATTCGACCCATGCCCCGAGCGATCTGGACCGGCGCGATCAGTTTCGGCCTGGTGACGGTGCCGGTGAAGATGTACAGCGCGGTCAATCGCAAGACCGTGCGCTTTCACCAACTGTCGGGCAAGACCGGAGGGCGGGTGGCGCAGAAGCGCGTCGATCCGCAGAACGGCGAGGAGGTGCCCTACGAGGCGATCGTCAAAGGCTACGAGCTCGCTCCCGATCGCTATGTCGTGATCGAGCCGGCCGAGCTCGACACGTTGCAGCCGGAGAAGACCAAGACGATCGAGATCGAGGATTTCGTCGAGCTCGCGCAGATCGACCCGATCTACTACGACCATCCTTACTACCTGGCGCCGGGGCCCGGCGGCGCAAAGCCCTATCGCCTGCTGCTCGAGGCGATGCACGAGACCGAAAGGGTCGCAATCGCGCGCGTGGTGATCCGCTCTAAGGAGCAGCTCGTGGCCGTTCGCCCGATGGACGGCGTGCTGGAGATGGCAACAATGCTGTTCGCCGACGAAATCCTCTCGCCGGAGACGATCGAGGAGGTGCCCGACCCGGCCGAGGTCAAGACGAACAAGCGCGAGCTCGACATCGCCAAGCAGCTCGTCGATTCGCTTGCCGGCGACTTCGAGCCCGACAAGTACCACGACACCTACCGCGAGGAGGTGCTCGCACTGATCGAGCGCAAGGCACAGGGCGAGCAGATCACGCTGCAGCCGCCGGCCGAGGAGGTCCGCGCACCGGCGCCGGACCTGATGAGCGCGCTGAAGGCGAGCCTGGACGCGGTTCGCGCGGGCGAGTCGACCGATGAGGGCCCAGCAAAGCCGCGCAAAACAGCGGCCAAGAAAGTCGCCGCGAAAAAACCGTCGGCCAAGAAGGCCCCCGCCAAGAAATCCGCCGCGCCGCGCACACCCGCCAAGCGGTAGTGCCCGGCACAGCGAAGGCCCCGCCCGCCGGTCGCGCAAAGGTCAAGACCGCCGCCCAGCTCGCGAGCTACCGCGACAAACGCGACTTCGCGAGCACGCGGGAGCCGACGGGGGGCGGCTCCGGGCCGGGCGGCGCTCCCCGTTTCGTCGTGCAGGAGCACGACGCGACGCGCCTGCACTGGGACCTGCGCCTGGAGCGCGACGGCGTCCTCGTCTCGTGGGCCGTTCCGAAGGGCCTGCCGGAAGCCCCGAACGAAAATCACTTCGCCGCGGCCACCGAGGACCATCCGCTCGAGTACCTGGACTTCGAGGGGAGGATCCCGAAGGGACAGTACGGCGCCGGCACCATGAAGATCTGGGATCGCGGCACCTATGAGTGCCTGAAGTGGGAGCCGCGGAAGGTCGAGGTGGCGCTCCACGGTGAGCGTGTCGATGCCCGCTATGCGCTGTTCGCGATTGCCGGCGGCGACCGATCGAAGATCGACCAGCCGACGGACTGGATGATCCATCGGATGGACCCACCCGCGGACTCCCAGCGCGAGCCGATGCCGCAGAGGCTCAAGCCGATGCTCGCGTCCTCGGGGTCGCTGCCGAGTGACGACGAGCGCTGGGCGTATGAGATCAAGTGGGACGGCGTACGCGCGATCGCCTACTCGCAGCCGGGTCAGATACAGCTGCAGAGCCGCAATCTCAACGACATCAGCGGGCAGTATCCGGAGCTTCACCGGCTCAACCGGGCCTTGGGGTCGCATGGCGCCGTGCTCGACGGCGAGATCGTCGCGTTCGACGAACACCACCGGCCGAGCTTCGAGGCGTTGCAGGCGCGCATGCACATCGCCTCGGGCGCACAGGCGAAACGACTCGCCAAGGCCACGCCGGTCACGTACATGATCTTCGACTTGCTGTGGCTGGATGGCCACTCGTTGATGGGGCTGTCCTACGGCGAGCGTCGCGAGCGACTGGCCTCGTTGGCGCTGGCCGGCGAGCGATGGCAGACGCCGGAGCACATCGTCGGCAATGGCTCGGCCGTGCTGCAAGCCAGCGCCGAGCAGGGGCTCGAGGGGATCGTGGCAAAGCGCCTGGAGTCCACCTATGAACCGGGACGTCGCTCTCCCGCGTGGGTGAAGGTCAAGAACTTCGGTCGGCAGGAGCTCGTGATCGGCGGCTGGATGCCGGGCAAGGGTCGCCGCAAGGAGGGAATCGGGGCCCTGCTGGTCGGCGTCCATGACGAGGCCGGCGCGCTGCGCTACGCCGGGCGTGTCGGCACCGGGTTCAGCGAGAAAGAGCTCGCGCACCTCGCGCGCCTGCTCGCGCCGCTCGAGCGAGCGACTTCCCCCTTTGCGCCTGCGGGCCAGCAACCGCCGCGCGGCGCCGTGTTCTGCGAGCCCACGCTGGTGGCGGAGATCGAGTTCAGGGAATGGACCCGGGCCGGCAGCCTGCGCGCACCGTCCTACAAGGGCCTGCGCGAGGACAAGGCGGCGAAGGAAGTCGTACGCGAGGACGCGCCCGCGCGCGACACCGAGCGCGTGCGACCGAGCACGCTTGCGCTGCACGAGCGGACCGGCGACGCGGCCACGGTGATCGTCGAAGACCGCGAGCTGAAGCTGTCAAACCTCGCCAAGGTTCTTTACCCCAAGGCGGCGTTCACGAAGGGAGATGTAATCGATTATTACGCCGCTGTCGCGGCGGTGATCGTCGGTCATCTCAAGAGCCGCGCACTTACGGTCAAGCGCTGGCCCGACGGCGTGGAGGGTAAGTCCTTCTTTCAGAAGCAGGCGCCGGCCCACCGGCCCGAGTGGGTACGGACGGTGACCGTGCCGCACGAGCGCAAGCCGATCGACTACGTGCTGGCGGACGACGACGCGACGCTGATCTGGCTCGCGAACCTCGCGGCACTGGAACTGCACACGCCGCTCGCCCGCGCCGAGGCGATCGAGCGGCCGAGTGCGCTTGTGTTCGACCTTGATCCGGGCGAGCCGGCGACGGTGATCGAGTGCTGCCGCGTCGCCCTGCAGCTGCGGGGCATGTTCGAGAACCTCGGCCTCGCGAGCTTCGTCAAGACGTCGGGGTCGAAGGGACTGCAGCTGTACCTCCCGCTGAACTCGCAGGAGGTCACCTTCGAGCACACCAAGGCGTTCGCCAGGACCGTCGCCGAGATGCTCGAGGGCGCCGAAGGAGACCTGGTCGTCTCGCGCATGACAAAGGCGCGCCGGACGGGAAAGGTTCTGATCGACTGGAGCCAGAACGATCGCCGCAAGACAACCGTGTGCGTCTACTCGCTGCGAGCTGGCGAGCGCCCGACCGTCTCCACCCCGGTCGAGTGGGAGGAGGTGCGTGGCGCGCTCGATTCCGAAGATCCCTCCGCCCTGTCCTTCGAGGCGAGCGAGGTGCTCGCGCGCGTGCGAGCGCGTGGCGACCTGTTCGCGCCGGTGCTTTCGCTGATCCAGCAGCTGCCGGCGCTGTGAGCGCGTCCGGCGGCCGTCACGCCGAGCGGTCCCGATCGACGGGGCCTCACAGGTCTGCCCCGGTGAGCTGGCGCTCGTATGGCCCGCGGCCGGTCAGGCAGACCGCGCCGCACCGGGACGCGACGGCGAGGGCCGCCGGGACCGTCATTCCAGCGGCCAGGCCGTAGGTGAGTCCTGCCGCGAAGGAGTCGCCGCACCCGTAGGAGTCCACCGGCTCGGACGGCGGCGGCGCTGCGGTCCAGCCGCCGGCCTCACCCGCGCGTGTGCGGTAGCGACCGCCGCGCTCGCCCTCGGTGAAGACGACGAGCTCGGCCTCGTCCTGCGCGCGGGCGGCCTCTTGCTGCTCGATCTCGTCATCCTCGCTGAGGACGAGCGCATCGATCCGAACGCCGTGTCCCAGCGCCTCGTAGGCGCGCGGGCTGGCGACGAGGATCCGGGCTGCGCGCGCCTCCCTCAACGCACTCTCATCGCCGGCGGTGAAGTAGACGGCGTCCATCCTCGCGAGCTCGCTCCACGGCAGCTCCGCGTCGCCCCCGAGCGGCTGCAGGCGCTCCCCGAACGTCATGATCGTGCGCTCGCGTTCGGCGTCGATCAGCGTCACGGCCTTGCGCGTCGCGGCGGCGCGCCTGGCCGTCGATGGCTCGACGCCGAGCTCGCGCAGCCGGCTCAGCGAAGATCGACCGAGCTCATCCTCGCCGAGCGCGGTGACGAGCAGGGCCGCGCCGGCCAGACGGGCCAGCTGCACGGCCGCGACGGCTCCGCCACCGGCGGGCTCTTCGAACGGGTCGCGCGCGTGCACCACCTCACCGGCGCGCGGCACGCGGTCAACGCGCGCGAACTGCACCCACTCGATGTGGCCAACTACAGCTACCCTCGGCCGGCTCGACTGCACGCGCGGCAGTGTCACATACTTCTATGATCCAGCCCACGCGGCGCGCTTGCCCGCGCGCCGCTCGGGCTGTCATGAGCGATATCGCCACCCCGGCTCAATTCCGCGACGCGATGCCCCTTGCGGTGATGCTCGGCATCGAGCTCCTCGACACGCGGCCGGAGCTCGTCCGCGGAAGGCTCGAGTGGGCGCCCGAGCGCTGCACCGCCGGCGGCGTGATGCACGGCGGCGCAGTGATGGCGCTCGCCGACACGTGTGGCGGCGTGTGCGCCTTCCTCAACCTCCCCGACGGCGCCCACGGAACGGCGACGATCGAGTCCAAGACGAACTTCCTGCGTGCGGTGCGGGAGGGCACGATCACGGCCACCACGCGCCCGCTGCACGCAGGGCGAACGATGATCGTGGTCGAGACGGAGCTCGCCCGCGATGACGGCTCGCTGGCCGCCAAGGTCACACAGAGCCAGGCGTTCCACTACCCGCGGGCATAGGATGCTCGACCGATGACCTCGCTCTTGCTCGTCGACGAGCCCGCACCGCAAGTTCGTCAGCTCACGCTCAACCGACCCGACCAGCTCAACGCGATGACGGCGGAGCTGTGCGAGGAGCTGCACGGCGAGCTTCGCAGGATCGCGACTGACCGCTCATGCCGCGTCGTCATCCTGACCGGTGCCGGCCGCGGGTTCTGCGCTGGGCTCGACCTCCACGGCTACGGAGCGGCGCCGCAGAACGACGGCAGCGACGAGCCTCGTGATCGCCTTGCCAACCAGGAGCACATGTCGAGACTCATCCTGGAGCTGCGCGCCCTGCCGCAGCCGATCATCGCGGCCGTCAACGGCCCCGCTGCGGGGTTCGGCCTGGCGCTGACGCTCGGGTGCGATATCCGCTACGCCAGCCCCGATGCGGTGTTTCGCGCGGCCTTCATCAATATCGGCGTTTCGAACTGCGACATGGCCATAAGTTGGCTGTTGCCGCGCCTGATCGGCGCCTCGCGCTCGCATGAGCTGATGCTGACCGGGCGCAGGGTCGACGCCGAGGAGGCGCTGCGGATCGGCCTGGTGGCGAACGTCATCGACGAGGCTCGTCTGATCGAGCAGGCGGTCGAAGCGGCCGCGCAGATCGCGTCGTTGGCACCTTGGGGCGTGCGCCTGACCAAGCGCGGAATGTGGACGGCGCTCGAGCTTGCATCCGAGCAGGCCGCAATCGAGTACGAGGATCGCCAGCAGATCATGGCCACGTTCGGCGAGGCCGTACCCGAGGCGATCGCCGCGTTCCTGGAGAAGCGGCCAGCCGAGTTCGCCGACTAGCGATGGGCGGGCTGTTCGACGTCGCGGGTAAGAGGGCGCTGGTCACGGGCGGCTCGCGCGGCATCGGCCTGATGATTGCCCGCGGCCTCGTTCAGGCGGGCGCGCGCGTCATCGTCTCCTCGCGCAAGACCGCCGACGTCGAGGCGGCGGCCGGCGAGCTCGCCGCGCTCGGCGATTGCCGGGCGATCCCGGGCGACATCGCCACGCCGGAGGGCGCGACGGCGCTCGCCCAGGCAACGCAAGCGCGGTTTGATGGGCTCGACATCCTCGTCAACAACGCCGGCGCAACCTGGGGTGCGCCGCTCGAGGAGTTTCCTCACAGCGGCTGGGAGAAGGTCATGCACACCAACGTCGAGGGCATCTTCCATCTGACCGTTGCGCTGCTGCCCATGCTGCGCGCCGCGGCGAACGCCGAGGAACCAGCACGCGTGATCAACATCGGGTCGATCGACGGCCTGCGTACGCCGGCGGTCGAGAACTACAGCTACAGCGCGAGCAAGGCGGCGGTCCACATGCTCACGCGCCACCTCGCCAAGCGCCTGGCGTCCGAGCAGATCACCGTCAACGCGATCGCGCCTGGGCCATTCGAGAGCAAGATGATGGCGTTCGTGCTGGACGATCCGCAGACGCGTGCGGTCGTCGAGCAGAACGTGCCCCTCGGGCGCATCGGCCGGCCCGACGACGTCGCCGGCCTGACGCTCTTCCTTGCCTCGCGGGCCGGCGCGTACGTCACCGGAGCCGTGATCCCGCTCGACGGCGGCATCACCGGTTGCAACTGACGCGCAACGTGACCATCGCGGTGAGAGGGCCGCGCGTCAGGGAGCTTTGGCCAGGTAGGTGTGTCCTGCCTTGACTGTCAGGTGACGATGTTTGACGAGGTTCGTCACGGCCACGCGGTCGGTCGCGACGTGGATGACGGTTCCGTCGCACCGATCCTCGGTCAGCCAGCGGGTTCCGAGGACCGCGCCGGCGGCGTAGCTGCCCTTGGTCGAGTAGCTGCCATGCCCTTCGGCCCAGAGTTTGCGCACGACATGCTTGCGCGAGGCGTGCTTGGAGCTCGTTCGTGCGAGGTGGCTGCGCTCGCGCGCGGTCGGGCACACCGAGAAGTCTCCGCCCGTGAGCGTCGCCACCACGAGGCCGTTGCGACCTTGGGTGAGCTTGAACTCGCCGCCGAAGAAGGTCATCGTCTGGAGGCCGCCGTGAGGGCCGATTGTGGTGACCGACACCCTGCCATTGATCGCGTTGACGATCGTGCCGAAGGGCACCTGTCGAGCCGCCGTGAGGGCAATGAAGATCGGGGATCCCGGTAGTTTCACGAGCACTTCGCCAGAGATCGGCGTCAGGTTGCCTGTCACCGCCAGCTGCGGTGGCGGTAGCGCGATCGTCTGGCTCGCGAGGACGCCGGCGCTGCCGATCGGGGTGCCGGTCCCTTTACCCCCACCGGTAGTCCCGGAAATCACGACCCCTTTAGGCGGCACCGGAATCGGTGCCACGTATTTATAGGAGGGCCCACCTGTCGAGGTGCCGTTTGAGTCCGTGACCTGGACTTCGTCGCTGCCAGCCGGCGTGGCGGCCGTTTCGGCGGTGATTTCCGTTTCGGAAACGACCTTTACGGAGGTCGCCGCGGTGCCAATCTTTACACTGGCGCCCGCGAGAAATCCGCTGCCATCGATCGTCACCACCGTGCCCCCGGCGATCGGGCCTTCATCGGGGGTTATCTTCGTGACAGCGGGCGGTGGCGGAGGTGGTATCGGAGGGGCGGCGAACGCCCATGCCGCCCCGAGCTTGGCGCTTTCGCCGGGGGCGCCGACGATCGCGCTGCCGTCGCCCGACAGCGCGACGCTTGAGCCGTAGGCGGCGCCGACAGCGGCACCCGTGCTCGCGAGCTCTTCGGGCTGCTGGCTCCAAGCGGAGCCCGAGCGCGTGAACACCCTCACCGCTCCGCGGAAGTTGTTCTCGCGCGGAGCACCAATCAGCGCGGTGCTGCCGTTCGACGACAACGCGACGCTCCAACCGAACGCGCCGTTGCCGGTCTCTCCCGTTGCAGTGAGCTTGGGACCTGGGATCCATTCGGGGCTCGAGCGGGTGAACACCCACGCGGCGCCGACGCCGTTACCGTCTTCGCGACCACCGATCAGCGCCGTGCTGGCGTCGGCGGACAGCGCCGCGCTGAGGCCGAAGTGGCCGTCGCCGCTCTCTTCGGTGCCCGTCAGCTTTTCACCCCGCTGGGTCCAGGAGGAGCCCGAGCGCGTGAATATCCACGCCGCTCCGGCAAAGCTCGAGAGGCCCGGGCCGCCAATCAGCGCCGTGCTCCCGTCGCCCGACAGAGCAACGCTGCGGCCGAAGTGAGCAAGCGGATCCGCTTCGACGTCGGAGAGTGGTTCGCCCTGCGGCGTCCAGGTCGAGCCCGAGCGGGTGAACACCCAAGCCCTGCCACGCAACCCTACTGCCGTCGGGTCACCTATCAGCGCAGTGTTGCCATCGCCTGATAGCGCCACGCTCCGGCCGAACCGGCCTTCGAAGCTCGCATCGCTGCCGGCGAGCTTTGGCCCCGCGATCCAAGTGGAGCCTGAGCGCGTGAACACCCAGGCGGTGCCGTGACGGGCCGTAGCGGATGGGTCGCCGATCAATGCGGTGTTGCCATCGGCCGAGAGCGCCACGCTCGCGCCGAAGGAACATTCGCCCGGTTCTTCCCCGGATTCCGCGCATTCTCCGCCTTCGCCTTCTTCGCTGGTTGTGAGCTTGGATTGCTGGATCCACGTGGAGCCGGAGCGGGTGAACACCCAGGCCGCGCCGTTGCCGTTGTTGTCGCGGGGCGCGCCGATCAAGGCGGTGCTGCCGTCGGCTGAGAGCGCGACGCTGAGTCCAAACCGCCCTTCTCCTTGCTCTCCTTCGACCGCGAGCTTTTCACCCTGCTGGAACAGCGGGTCGATCCGCAGCGGGTAGCGCGCATCGCGCGTATCGACTCGGAGCAGCACCCTACCTTCGCGCAGCTCCAGCCAGCTGTGAAGTGCCCGCCCGCCGGCGTCGGTGGCCACCAGCCCGCCGTAGCTAAGCGGAGGCGTGCCCGCCTGGCTGAAGGTGAGGCTCTCGCCCCCCCGAGCAAGCTGCACGTGCGCGCGTGTGGACAGGGCCAGCGACAACGTCAACGGACCAGCCGCGCGATCCGAAGGCGCGCGATCGAGTGTGAAGCCCTGCTCGAGGCCAAGGGGTCCGTTCACGTACCACTCGCTGAGCCCTGCGTGGGCATAGCTCACCCGGTTGGCGCGCCCTAGCGGACTGGCGGGGACCACCGCTTGCAGCGATTCCCCGTAGCCGACCGCGCGTAGCCCCAATCCCAGGTTCAGAGCGCCTGAGTCGAGCGCTATGTGCGACCGATAAAAGCGGATGCGCAGACGCTGACCCGGGCCCGCGGCCCAAAGTCCAGCGCCCGAGGAGCTCACCTGGTAGGCGGGAATCGCTGCACCGATCGCGTTTGAGACCGGCGCGCGCGCTGCCCGCGGCAGGCTCGCGAGCCCTGTTTGCGGGGCCGGGCTCGCGTGCGCAGCTGAAGCGGCGATCGCGGGTCGATCGTCCGGGACGCGCGCGAGCGCTGCGCCTGTCAGCAGAGACGCCGCTGCGGCCGCGATCAGCACGCGCCACCACGCGACAGGCCTCGCCGAGAGCGTACTTTGGGCACCGGTGGCTTGAGCCGTAACCGTGCGCAGCGACCGGCCGGGCCACGCATGTCCTCCGGGCATCCAAAACCTCCGCTGCTCTAACCGGTAGCAAACTCGCGCCGACGCGGTCTGCAACTGCCCCCCCGGTTGTCTCTCCGCGGCCACAGTATCCGGGGCGGATGCAGAAGTCAACGAACGGAGGCATATCTTGTCCAACTGTCCCAGCAGGACATGCCGGGCACTGGGCAGATGCGGCATCCGCCGCTCCATCGCTGCCCCTGCGGCTAGCATCGGTGCCGGGCGGATCGGGCATTGTGACGGGAGATAGCTGAAATGGGCAGGGCTGCGTGGCGGCGACGGAAGATTGCGATGCTGGTCGCCGTGGCGTTCCTGGCTGCCGGACTCGGCGTCCTCGCGTACGCAGATCATCTGCTCCGGCGCACGGAACTGCAAACGATCGACGCGCGCTTTTCGATTCGCGGGACGGAGCAAGCACCGTCGAACATCGTGCTTGTCCAGATCGACAACGCCACGCTTCAAGAACTCGCCCAGCACCACGAGCGCTCTCAATTCCCCTTCCCGCGTGCGTATGACGCGCGTGTGATCGACAAACTCCGCGCGGCCGGTGCGAAGGTGATTGCGGTCGACCTTCAGTTCACCCAACCAACCGACGAAGCCGACGATCAAGCCTTGGCAGCGGCGATCGAACGAGCGCGCGGGAAAGTCGTCTTGGTCACGACGGAGGTAAAGGTCGGGGGTGGCACGGCGATCCTGGGCGGAGATAAGGTGCTACACGAACTGGGGGCCCGTCCCGCCGAGACGATCCTCACGCTGGATACCGACGGTACGACCCGCCGGCTTGCCTACGCCTACAGCGGCCTTCGTAGTTTTCCGGTCGTCATCGCCGAAGTGGCGACCGGGCGGGGGGTTCGGGCCTCGCTATTCCCCGGCGGTACTGTGCCCATAGACTTCGCCGGCGAACCCGGGACGTTCAAATCGATCTCTTACTCAAAGCTGCTGACGGGGGAATTTCCCGCCACGGCGTTCCGCAACAAGATCGTGATCGTCGGTGCCTCAGCGCCTGTCCTTCAGGACGTTCACGCCACTGCGACGACGAGCCAGGCGACGATGTCAGGAGCGGAACTCAACGCCAACGCCGTCACTACGCTGTTGCGGGGCGCGCCGCTCAGAGACGCCCCCGGCTGGCTCAACGTCCTCGTGGTTTCGCTGCTGGGGGTACTCGCGCCACTCGGGAGCCTGCGCCTGTACCCGCTGCGCGCGGTGTTGGGCGCGCTGGCAGCCGCTGCCGTTTTCACAGTCGTGACGCAGGTGGCGTTCGACAACGGCCGGATCATCACCTTTATCTACCCGTTGCTCGCGTTGGCGATCGGAACGCTGGGAACGCTTGCGGTCGTATATCTGAGCGAGACGATAGAGCGTGCGCGTGTTCACGATCTGTTCTCGCGCTTCGTTCCCGCCGACGTCGTCGACCAGGTCGTCGCGAGCGCCGGCGACAACCTGCGCCTGGGCGCCGTGGAGCGCGACTGCACGGTGCTGTTCTCCGACCTGCGCGGCTTCACTAGCTTCTCCGAGAGCGAGCCGGCCCATCGCGTGATCGAGGTCGTCAACTGTTACCTCAATGAGATGACTGAGGCGATCCTCGCCGCCGGGGGGACGTTGATCGCCTACATGGGCGACGGCATCATGGCCGTGTTCGGAGCGCCGCTCGAGCAGCCCGACCACGCAGATCGCGCGGTCACGGCCGCGATTGAGATGATCGGGCCGCGCCTGAACAACTTCAACGCATGGCTCGCCGAGCACGGCCACCGCGCCTTCGCGATGGGCGTCGGAATAAACAGCGGGCCGGTAATGGCGGGCAACGTCGGCTCCGAGCAGCGGGTCGAGTACACGGCCCTCGGCGACACCACCAACACCGCGTCGCGCCTGGAGGGCATGACGAAGGGCAGCGGCCGCATGCTGTTCATCGCCGATTCGACCCGCGAGCGCCTGCTTCATGCACCCGCGAGCCTCGTTCTCGTCGGCGAGTTCGAGGTCCGCGGGCGCGTCGCCGCCGTCCCGGTCTGGACGATCGCAAACGACGGTGAGCCAGACAGCCCGCCGCTGGACCGGCACGCGGACTCGCCGCGGGGAGAGACGCTCAGCGGCGGCGCGAAGCCCGACGCACCCGCCTGATCCGGCCCTCGAGGAGCGCGGCGCGCGCGGCGGCGCGTCCAGGCACGCCGTGCACCCCGCCGCCCGGGAACGCCGCGGCGCTGCCCAGGTACAGGCCGCGCAGCGGTGTGCGGTACGGGGAGAGCGAGGGAACGGGACGGAAGATGACCTGGTCGAGTGAGTAGCTACCCCCACCTACGTCGCCGCCGATGAGGTTGGCGTTGCGGCCCTGCAGGTCGGCGGGGCCGAGGACGTGCCGGGCGAGGATCCGCTCCCGAAATCCGGGTGCGAAGCGCTCGACCTGAGCCTCCATGCGCTCCACGTGGCCGTCACGCTCAGTCGCCCAGTCAACCGCGTGCGGGCCGTGGGTGTATGCCCAGGCGGTGTGCTTGCCGGCCGGTGCGCGCGATGGATCGGCGATCGACTGCTGTCCCAACAGCATGAAAGGGCGCTCGGGTAGTCCAGCGGTCATGGCGGTCGTTGCGAGCACCTCGGGCGCCGCGCCTCCGATGTGGACGGTGCCGGCCTCGTGCGCCTCGGGCGCCGTCCATGGAATCGCGCCGTCCAGAGCCCAGTCGACCTTGAGGGTCGCGGGGCCGAGACGGTAGCGGCGAAGCGCCCTGGCATACCGTGTCGGGAACGCGTCGCCAGCAAGGGACGCAAGCGCCGCGGGCATCAGATCGGCGATCACCACCGGCGCGGAGAGCCGCTCACCGCCGGCGAGCCGCACCCCCACGATGCGGCCACGCTCAGCCGCGAAGCTCGTCACGGTCGCGGCGGTGCGCACGATTCCGCCGAGCTCGCGTAGGTGGGAGACGAGCGCATCGGCGAGCCTGCCGGCGCCACCTTCGGGGCTGGGCCAACCAGCACCATGACCCAGCAGATTTAGGTATGCCGCGGCGATCGCGCTTCCCCCGCTGACGGGCGGCACGTCGGAGTGCATCGCCGAGCCGTACAGCCACGCACGCGTCCCGTCGCCCTCGAAGAGCTCCTCGCCCAGCGCCTGCGCGGGCATGAGCACGAGCCGGGCGAACTCGAGCATCCGGCGCGGACCCAGACCCGCCCCGAGCCGGGCGGTGCCCGGCAGAGGCGGAAAAGCGCCGAGCATCGTGTCACGCAGCGCGTCGAAGTGGCGGACGAACGGCGCCGCGAAGGTCTGCCAGCTCTCGCCGTCGCCCGAATGAACTCGATCCAGGCTCTCGGCCGTGCGATCGAGGTCGCGGTAAAGAGCAACTGCCCGGCCGTCGGGGAGAGGGTGCGCGTAGCAGGCTGCCGGGTGGATCCAGCGCAGGCCGTGCCGGTGCAACGGCATGGCAGCGAACACGGACGAAGCCGCGCCGGCGGGGTACACGGCGGAATAGGTGTCGTGGCAGAACCCGGGGAGAGTGAGCTCCTCGGTGGCTACCGCGCCGCCCGCACGCTCGGCCGCCTCGAGGACCAGGACTTCCTTCCCCGACTCCGCCAGGGTGATCGCCGCTGCGAGCCCGTTGGGACCCGATCCGACGATGAGCGCGTCATGACCCACGACGGCAAGCATAGGTAGGCGGGCTCGAAGGCCGGTCGCGCCGCGCTTCCAGGACGCCTCTCCCAGCGTCACCGTGGCGGCGGAGGGCTAGTGGTCGCCCTGCGAGCGTGGTTCGCCTCGCCATCGCGGGCGACGCGCGCTCGCGTCTGTCGCGGATCGAGCTGCAACGACGACGGGTAGGGTGAGCGGATGGACGAGCTTCTGATCGTGAACCTGGCCGACGCTCCGGCGATCAGCCACCCGCGCCGAGCGACCATCATCGACTTCGAGCCCGACGATGCGCCATGGCCGGACACGGGCGTGAACATCCAGGTCATGCAGCCGGGGCAGCCCAACGGCCGCTATCACTCAGAGCCGGTGCAGGAGGACTTCCTGGTGCTGCACGGCGAGTGCATCGTAGTTCTCGAGGGCCAGGAACGGCCGCTTCGACAGTGGGACTTCCTGCATTGCCCGGCGGGGACCGAGCACATCTTCGTGGGCGCGGGCGATGGCCCATGCGCCGTGCTCATGATCGGTTCCAGGCGCAAGGATGAGCCGCACTATCCGGTCAACGACGTGGCTGCGAAGTACGACGCTTCCGTGACCAGCGAGACAGATGAGCCCGCCGAGGCCTACGCCGACTGGCGCCGGGAGCCGTGGCGCCCGACACGTAGCCCGTGGCCGCTTAACTGAGCTGGGCCGGCACCTTCGATGATGCTCAGCGTGCCGACGGCGGTGTCGGCCACCGCGGTCGCCTTCGGGCGAGCAAGTCCGCCCGCCCGCGCCCGGCCCGGACGCGTAAGCTGCTGCGCGACGTGGACTTCCTCGTTGACAAGGACGACCTTCACCGCTGTCGCTTCCTCGACGCCGACGCGCCGGGTCTCGACTCCGGCCAGGCCCTGCTCGAGGTCGACGCGTTCGGGCTGAGCGCCAACAACATCACCTACGCGATGTTCGGGCAGGCGATGTCCTACTGGGACTTCTTCCCCGCCGACGACGGCTGGGGTCGGGTACCCGTCTGGGGGTTCGCGGAGGTCACGAGCTCCCGCGAGGACTCGCTTGAGGCCGGCACCCGCGTGTATGGCTATCTGCCGCCGTCGAGCAGCCTGGTGGTGACCCCTGCGCGCGTGGACGCCCACGGGTTCGTCGACGCGTCTGCGCATCGCGCGAACCTTCCCGCCGCCTACAACTCCTATGTGCGCGTGGACGGCGACCCCTCATATGACGCCCGCCACGAGGACCAGCAGATGCTCCTGCGCCCCCTGTTCTTCACCTCGTATCTGATCGACGACTTCCTCGAGGATGGCCTTCTTGACAGAGCCCGCACCGTCATTCTGTCGAGCGCGTCGAGCAAGACCGCGGGCGCGCTCGCATTCCTGCTGGCGCATCGCGAGGACGTTGAGATCATCGGGCTGACCTCGCCGCAAAGCGTCGAGTTCACGCGCGGGCTCGACGTGTACGGCGATGTCGTCGCTTACGAGGACATCGACTCGTTGCCTCAGCGGGCGGCCGTTTACGTCGACATGGCCGGGAACTCGGATGTGCGCGGCGCCGTCCACGCGCGCTATGGCACGCGACTCGTCCACTCAGCCGTCGTCGGTGCGACGCACCACGACCGCATGGGCGAGGTCCCGGACGCGCTCCCAGGGCCGCGGCCGGCGTTCTTCTTCGCCCCCGATCGGGTCGCCAAGCGCGCGAACGACTGGGGACGCGACGGTCTGGAGCGACGGCTCGCCGACGCGTGGGCTCCGTACGTCGAGTGGACCGGTGGCTGGCTGGAGGTCATCCACGGCCATGGACCGAAGGATGTCGAGCGGGCATACCTCGACCTACTCGACGGTCGCATCGACCCGGCCAGGGCGCACGTTCTCTCGCTCGCCCCCTGACCGCCACGACGCCTTGGGCATCGCTCACACCGGGTCGGTGCGCTCCCGGCGGCGCAGCTCCTTCCGATCCATGATCCTCGCAAGCAGGAGACTCGCCTCGAAGAGCATGTACAGCGGAACGGTCTCAGAGCACGAGCGTGATCGCATCGCCCGGGAGAAACGCCGCCACGGCCCCGCATGCGAGCACTGCATAGCGGCGGTTGTGTCGCAGCTGAGCGGTCGTGACGATCCCCGCGCGCGTGGCCGCGAGAATCCCAACCGGGACCTGAAAGACCAATCCCATAGCCAGCAGGGTGACGGCTGCAAAGTGGTAGTACTGGTTCGCCTGCACGAGCACGTTGAACTCGCTGCTGTTGAAGTTCTGAAAGAAGCGCACCGCGGCCGGCAGGACCACGAAGTAGCCGAACATGACGCCTGCCACAAACAAGAACGGAATCGCCAACATGAGCGGCGTGGCGATGCGTTGTTGCTGCGGACTCAAGGCCGGCAACAAGAAGCCGTAGAGCTCATACAGCACGATCGGTAGAGCGAGGATCAGCGCGAAGATCAAGGCGATGCTGATCGTGGTCGTGAACGGCTCGCCGATGCCCAGCGTAACGGGCTTGTCGCCCTGAGGCAGCGCCGACAGGCGCGTGATCGTCCGGTGCAGTTGGGGGTCGACCGCTGCGAGCGAGCCGCGGGTTGCATGGGACGCGCCACTGCCCGGACGCTCTAGCGTCTTGAGGACACGCTGCAACTGGGTCGCGAGGGCGAGCGTGCTCTGTTGCGCCGTGTAGGTTGCACCGAGAGGACCGTTGCCGGCACGCACCTGTTTCTGGGTTTGACGCTCGAGCGGCTTGTTGATGATGTGAAGAAGCGCGTGGTTTTGCCACATGCAGAACGCGAACGCAACGGCGATCGCCGCTAATGAGATGATCAGGCGTCCGCGTAGCTCCTGCAGGTGATCGACCGTGCTGAGCCGAGCGGTGTGATCGATATGTCCGGCAGCTACAGCCATGATTTCTCCGGTGAGATTCGCGGGCGGGAGTGGAACCCACGGTCGATGAGACGATCAAGCTCGACATGAGAGCTGAGAAGCCTGCACTTCATGCTTTGAGCGCGACACGCGTCGTCCGTGGCGCGCGGTGCGCTTGAAGGTGTCTTTGACTGGACTGTCATGCAGCGGGCGTCCGCTGCTGACCCATGGACGTGGCGACGGGTGTGGGTGCGGCGGCGTCTGCCGTCAGCGGAGCTGGATCCTGCTGAGCAATCAGCGAGGGCTTCTCGCTCTCGCCGCTGAGCGAATCCTTGAAGCCCCGCATCCCGCTGCCCAGCGACCGGCCCATCTCGGGCAGCCGCTTGGCCCCGAACACGAGGAGTAACAGGATGAGCAGAAAGGCGATGTGAAGTGGATTGTCAAGTCCCATGATGTGGATCTTCTCCTAAGCTAGGTACCCAAGCCGGTGCGGAATGGGTTGTTGATAAGGACTATGTGACGGCGGCTCTGACGGATCATCGGCGCGGTCATTGGTGTGCGCTACGCCTTGATCATGGGACCCGCCTTGGCCAGCACTTCGGCCTTGCTCAGCGGCCTGTCAAAGCCTTGATTGGGCGTCGGGCTCTTGCCAATGAGCAGGTCGATTGCGGCGGCATGACGCGCCTCGATCTGCACGATGCTTCCAGCGGAGGCGAGCACCTGCTTTGACTGCAGCGACGGCGCCGCGCCGTTGTAGGCGCCGACGCCGGTGTTCTCCAGTACAGAGGCCAGCGCCAGGAATGAGCTCTCGCTGGTGGCTGGGAACACAAACCGGGGCTTCTTCACGGGAGTGCCACCGAGGTGCTTGATCGCAGCGGTGAGAGCAGCCACGTGCTCTGTCTCCTCCGCGCCGAACTGCGCCGCGTAAGCCTTGGCCTGCCCGCTGAGGCCAACCTGTTTGCCCTTGACCGTGTAGAAGTCGGCCTCCAGATACTCGAGCGTGAGGGCGAAGTTGAGGATTTCCGCATCCCCGCCGCCAGTTGCTCGCGAACGCCTGTGATACAAACGGCGCCACTGATCCCATTCCATAGACGGCGCCTGCGGCCAGCGTGCCACGCAGAATGAAGCTTGCACGCGTCATGCCGTGAACCTCGCAGCTCGCCAACTCAGGGTTTGCGATCTCGTGATTGCTCATATTGATTCCTCTCATACAACTGGTTGAAGGTTTCAGGCCAGGAAGGGTTTGACCGCTGCCAGGACCGTTGGCATGTCAGCCGGTGTGGCAAAGGCTCCCTGCGGCGTGACGGACTTTTTGACGAGAGTGCCAAGCGTCGCCGCATGGCGCGCCTCGACGGTGTGAATCGCCAGAGCCGAGGCCAGCACTTCCGTGCTCTGGATGTTCGCGGCCTGGCCAAGGTATGCAGCCGCACCCAGGTTCTCGACCGTGTAGGCCAGCTGCGCTACCTGGCCGGCGCTCGAGATCGGGAATTTACCTGCGGGCTTTGCTGCCGGTGTTCCACCGAGCTTTTCCACAGCGCCCTTGAGCGCTTCCACGTGCGTGGCCTCTTGGCGCCCGAAGTCCTTGATCAGGGCCCCAACCTTGCCGTTGAATAAGCCGGACGCTACGACCTTGCCATAGAACTCCGTCTCGAGGTACTCGAGCGTGAGCGCGTAGTTGAGGATTGCCAGGTCGCCAGCGACACGGCTGGACGTTGACGTGCTCGACCCACCCGCGGGGGCGGCGGCCGTCGATGCGGCTTTTTTGCTGCTCCCGCAGGCCGCGAGCACGAATGCGCCGAAGCTCACGGCGCCGGCGCTACCGGCCATCTTCAGGAAGCGCTTGCGGTCGACGTCGTCGCTCACGAGTCGCTCGACGATCCCTGCCGGCTGCGGCGTTGACTCCTCAATCGGCGGACTTGGCATCTTGGACCTCCGGTTAGTGACGGTGGAGACAAGGCTCGCGTCGAGCCGTGCCCTTTCTGACTTCCCGCAAGTTGTTGCTCACGGAGTTCCTGCATCTACTTCGCGGCGGGGGCGAATTTGGATCACACCACCCGGTCTTGCCGGGAATGAGTCGGCGGCGGGCGCCGTCTGACGGCACAGGAAGTCCGTCAGACAGCGCCCGCCCTCAGGCGTCAGCCGACGATGAATCCAGTCGTTTCAGGCGGTCGTGCTGGGGCGAGCCTCGCGCACGAGGCGGCGCATTCCCTTCAGCCAGCGCTCGGGATCGGACCCCTTCAACGCCAGAAAGCCCGCCACGTTCTCGTGCGGGAGGATCAGCAGGCGCTCGTCGCGAATGCCGGCGACCACGGCGTCGGCGACGTCCTCGGGTTCGATCAGGCCGCCCGCCGCGAGCGCCGCCGCGCCGGCCGGCTCCTCCATCGCGAGGTCGAGCATCGGCGTGCGCACGCCCTGCGGGCATATGCACGAGACCCGCACGCCAGCGTCGCCGTGCTCGATCGCGAGCCACTCCGCGAGCGCCACTGCGGCGTGCTTGGTGACGCTGTAGGTGAGCGACGACACCTGCGTGAGCAGTCCGGCCGCGGATGCTGTGTTGATCAGATATCCCTCGCCGCGCGTGGTCATCTCCGGGAGCAGCGCGCGTGCGGCCCAGACGTGCGCCATCACGTTCACGCGCCACGCTTCGTCCCAGACGTCGTCGCCGGCCTCGGGACCGCCGATCGCGCCGGGGACGCCGGCGTTGGAGATGAAGATGTCGATCGGTCCGTTGCCCGCGGTCGCGGCAGCGATCAGCGCGCGCACGCCGCTCTCGCGTCCGGCATCGAATTGCACGGCCAGGCCACCGACCTCATCGGCGAGGACTCGCGCCGGCTCGAGCTCGCGATCGGCGACCACGACCGCGCGCGCGCCCTCCTCGGCGAGCCGTCGAACCAGCGCCCGACCGATGCCACCCGCTCCGCCCGTGACGACGACGTGCTTGTCGGAAAGCTCCATTGGGCGTACCCTATTTGACAGATGAGCGCCGAGGCCACCGTCACGCGGTCGCCGGTTGCGCCGCTGTGGGGGGAGTTGCGCTATGGCGGCGAGCTCGCTCGGCTGCTGGCGGACGGCGAGTTCCGCACACCGCGCAGGCGCATCGACGCGCAGCCGGTGCTCCTGATCCCCGGCTTCATGGCGGGTGACGCGTCCCTGACGATGCTGCGGGCCTGGCTGCGCCGTCGCGGGCACCGCGTCGCGACCAGCGGCATGCGCGCGAATGTCGACTGCGCCGAACAGATCGTCGGACGCCTGGAGGCCCAACTGCACGGGCTGGCATCGGAAACCGGCCGGCCGGTGTTCCTGATCGGCCAGAGCCGCGGAGGCGCGCTCGCGCGCTCGCTGGCGGTGCGCAATCCCGACAGCGTGTCGGGGCTGGTGATGCTCGGGACGCCCGTGCGCGACTCGCTCGCCGTCTCCGCGCCGGTGTTGCGAACCGTGCGTTGGCTCGCGCGGCTTGGGGACCTGGGGCTTCCGGGCGTGTTCTCGAGCAGCTGCAGAGACGGCACCTGTTGCGCGACCTTCCGCGAGGACCTCTCCGCCCCCCTGGCGGCGAGCATCGAGGCGATCGCCGTGCACTCGCGCAGCGACGGCATCGTCGACTGGCGGGCATGCCTTGACCCGCACGCGCAAGCCGTCGAAATCGACTCGAGCCACGCCGGGATGTCCGTCCACCCGGGCGTCTACCGGGTGCTCGAGCGCGCGCTCGACGCATCGGAGTAGAACCATGGAATGGATGAGCCCAATCGACTCGTCGTTCTTGCACATCGAGAACGACACCACGCCGATGCACATCGGCGGCGTCAGTATCTTCGAGGGCCCGCCGCCGCCGTTTGAGGACCTGCGGGCGATGGTCGCCGGCAAGCTCGATCTGGTCCCGCGCTACCGCCAGAAGGTCCACTTCGTGCCGCTCGCCGTCGGCTCTCCCACCTGGATCGACGATCCCCACTTCAGCCTCGATTACCACATCCGCCATACCGCCATCCCCGCTCCGGGCACCGACGAGCAGCTGCGCCAGATGGCCAGCCGGGTGTTCTCACAGCATCTGGACCGGAACAAGCCGCTGTGGGAGCTGTGGACCGTCGAGGGCTTGACCCGGGGACGCTGGGCACTTCTTTCGAAGGTCCATCACTGCATGGTCGACGGCGTCGCGGCAACCGACCTGATGTCCGTCATGTTCTCCGACACGACCGCTCGCTCGCCCGAGCGTCCGTGGGCGGCGGCACCCGAGCCGTCGGGCCTTGAGATCCTGATCCGCACGATCGTGCGGCGCGCGAGCCCGGCGGGACAGCTGGCCACCCTCACGCGCGCCCTGAGCGCCCCGCGGGCGACGTTGCGCTCGCTCGGCGAGCTCGCGCGGGCGACCGCGGCGGCCGGTCCCAGCCTGCGACCCGTGTCGGCGTCGTCCCTGACCGGCCCGATCGGGCCGCACCGGCGCTGGAGCTGGGCGGACGTTCGGCTCACCGACGTAAAGGCAGTCCGAGCAGGCCTCGGCGGCACGGTCAACGACGTCGTGCTGACGCTGATCACGAACGGGTTCCGCGAGCTGCTCGACTCGCGTGGCGAGGAGGTGGCACATGATCGGGTGGTCCGCACGATGGTCCCCGTGTCGGTGCGCCACCGAGGAGAGAAGGGCGTCTACAACAACCGCGTCTCAGCCGTGTTCGCCGGCCTGCCCGTCGGACTCTCCGATCCGGCCGGTCGCCTGGCGCGGATCCGCGCCGAGATGGACGGCGTCAAGCAGTCCAAGCAGGCCGTCGCCGGCGATGTCCTGACCTCGCTGTCGGGCTTCGCGCCGCCCGGGCTGCTCGCGCTCGGAAGCCGGCTGGTCACCCTGTCCCCGCGACTGAACATGCACACCGCCACGACCAACGTACCGGGCCCGCAGGAGCCCGTACAGACGCTCGGGCGGCGCATGCTCGAGTCATACCCATTCGTGCCCGTGGTCGGCTCGATCCGAATCGTCGTTGCGATCTTCTCCTACGACGGCGGGCTCTACTTTGGCGTCACCGGCGATTACGACGGCGCACCCGATATCGACGTCCTGACCGCCGGCATCAAGCGGGGGATGACCGACCTGCTCGCGCTCCTGCCCCAGCCGCAGCCTGCTCGCCGCAACGGTCGCAAGCCGACCGCAGAACGCACCCGGGCCGCCGTGCCCACGCCGGCTAGCACCGAGAAGCCGCTCTGAGCGCGGCCCTGCCGAGCAGGGTCCTGTCGAGGGCGCAGGCGATCGGTCACGGCTTGGGGGAAGCCGGCCGCGCCGGAGACGGCGCCGGCCGCGCCGCGCCGGGACTGGTCGTCGTCGCCGCCGGCACTCGCCGCCCGTGGACGAACTGCGCGAGCGCATAGGCCCCGGCGGGGTGGGCGCGCGCGCGCCGCACCAGCTCCGCGGTGCGCGCCGGTAGAACCTCGGGCTGCGGCAGAGCCACGCCGTAGACGGGGGGGATCACGACCGAGGCTGACATTGCCGCGAACGTCAGGTCCGCGGCGCCGAAGCTCTCGCCACAAAGATGCGGGCGGCCGTCGGCGAGCAGCTCCGCCGCGAAGTTGAGCTCCGCGAACACCGCCCGCTCGTCCGCGGCCTCGATGCCCGGAGCGATGCCGAGCTCGCGTGCGACAAACCGGCGAGCCAGCGGCCATCCCCAACGGATCGCACGGTCCTCCCAGCGCGGCACGCCCTGGTTGTTGTACGGCAGCGCGAGATCCGGTTGGGCCAGCATGTGGACGTACATCAGCCGCCTACCCTTCGGCCCGAGCTCCTCGTCAAAGCGCCGGCAGAGCGACTCGACCTCCAGCCGTGCGCCGCGCTCGGCCGGAAACAGCCGTCGGTCCGCGGGCGTACGAGCATCGACCCAAGCGAGTATCTGCGCCGACTCCCCGATCGCGCCTTCGGGCGTGACCAGCACGGGAACGGTGAGCCCGCCCCCGGCGCGCCGCGCGGCGAGGCGATGGATGCCCTGCACGTGGCGCTCCTCTCGATAGGGCATGCCCGCCCGCTCAAGGGCCCAGCGCGCCTTCTCGCAGTAGTTGCTGATCGGGATCGTCACCAGCCTCAGCATCGACCGCGAAGTATGGCGCCCCGGGCTGCGCGCGCGGCTTCCGTGCCTGCCCCGTCAGGCGGGGAGCTCGCCGCGCGCGGACCACGACGCACTGGGCGACCGTGGTCCGCGCGTGTGAGCTCAGGGAGTGGGCAGCGACACGCTGACGTTCTGCGCTTCGACGCTGAACGCGCCGTTGCTGGCCCTGTAGTAGGGCGCATCGCGGCCCAGCAGCTGGAGCTTGACCGTGTCCCCGGCCGGGAATACATAGCCGTTGCCGTGCAGCTGGAACGTGATCGTTCCCGTCTGGCCTTCGGTCAGCCGGTACACGCCACGCGTGATCAACCGCTGCGTCGGTTCACTGCCCGGCGTCACGTCCCACAGACGAGCCGCGATCTCCCCGGATAGTTTCGGCGTGTCGGTCGTTTTGATCGTCGCTTTCACGGTCGGCAGGCCCAGGAGCGTGAAGCCCGTGCTCGTCGTCGTGTAGTTCGCCGTGTTCGGCTCGGTTTCGGCTTTCACGGTCTTGCACGCGTCGGTGGTGGCGATCGGGTCGAATTCGGCCGCGATCGTCGGATTGCCGCCGGCTGAGGTGAACGTCTGCGCGGGCGCCGATCCGAAAGACACCGTGTGGGTGTGCAGCTTCGACCATTTCGCGGCGGTGAACGGACCGCCACCGGGGGCGCTCTGCGGACAGGTCTGCGTGTACGCGGTCACCCGCCCCGTTGTGGGGGCTTTGCCCACGTGCTCAAGGCGTGCCGCGAAGAAGGCCGCGCCTTCTTCCTGGAAGGCGTGGTCGGTGTTTTCCTTGTTCGACCCACGACTGTGTCCGAGGTCGCCGAACTGGAGCGACACCACGCCTTTGAGCGCGCGGACCGAGTTGTAGACCCGCAGCGCCTGCTCGGGCGGGAACAGGTCATCGGTCCAGCCGTTCTGGATCAGCAGCGGCGCGGGCCTCCCCGATAGGCCGTAGCCCTGGTGATAGGTGTAGATCTGGTTGGCGATTTCTTCATCTTCTTTGCTGGCGGGCTCGCCCGCGTTCGTCGCCGCGAACCATTTCGTGATGTCCGCTTCCGGGTCTTCGCCCGGCGGAGCGTAGTAGCCGCTGGCCTGTCCGAGGGCATACAGCCCCGCGTTATAGCTCTGGATCTCGACGCCGAGAGGTTCGAGGCTCTGGTGCAACGGCGCGATTTCGGTGTCCAGGAAGCGTCCGTTCGGCTCCAGCGCGTCGACGAGGTCAGACCAAGGCCAGCGCGGGTAGGCAGCTGTGATTTTCATGCTCTTGCCTTTGGGGCTCGTCCACGGGGCGAATTCGCCGTTGGGCAGGCGGATCCGATTCTTGAGGTAGGCGAGCTCGATGCTCTGGCCGCCGCCGTAGGAGATGCCCGTCGTCCCGATCGCGCCGGGTCTGGTGATTTTCTCGTCCGCGAGCAAGCCGAGCAGGTATTGCGTGTCGCGAGCCTCGTAGCGCTGGTCGGCCAGGTGGAGCCAGCCTTTTGCGCAGCCGGGTGTTTCTTTGCGCGATTCTTCCGAGCCGCAGGAGCGGCCCCAGCCACGCGCTGTGTAGTTGAGGACCGCATATCCGTGCTGGGCGTAGTAGATGTTGTTGTAGTCGAAGGTGTCGTTGCCGTTGCCCGCCGCAGTGGTCGACTCGAAGTCCACCTTGCTGCCGCCCCAGCCGTGAATCATCACGATCGTCGGGAACGGACCCGTGCCTTCGGCGGGCAGCGTCACGTCGGCGTCGAGCGGCACTGAGTCGAAGGAGGGCACACGCTGTGCGAGGGTTTCAGTCGGGCAGAAGCGCACACCGTTCTGCGCTTTGCACGCGTGACCAAACGGCGCCGGTTCGGCCGCGGCCAAGCTCGGAACAGCCAGAAGCCCGCCACCGATCGTAAACGTGCTCAGCAATATCGCTGTGAAACTACGAACCCTCACTCCGACCCCCTCACCCGCGTGACGCGCGGTTTAATTACGAGTTTTGCAACATGGTTGTGCTGCTTTTCCCACGCGGCAGCTCCGAGCCCTACGCGACGATCTTGGCAGAGAGGCCGGCCGCCGTCAAGGTAAAAGAGATAAAACGCGGATTACCTCGATAAACTCCGGTTTACCACATAAACCCACTATTACCTGTTAGTGGAAGGCTCGATTGTTGTCAAATGCGTTGCCGTTCACGCGTGGCTAAAAGCGCCTGCCGGCATGCACGAAGCACCAGGCTCTCGGACATGCCTAGCTCACGGCTCCCGCGAATGGAGGCGAGAGCCAGGCGGATGCGTGCCGTCGATCCGAAGGCCCTATTCTTCGCCGCAGGCGGAGGCCGCGGTCTCGCCGGCGCCCAGCGCCGGCGAGACCGCAGCACCTGTGCCCCAGGCCCACCGCGGGCGATCCGATCAGGCCACCGAAGAGAGGCAACCCATGGATCTCACGAACCACCAGTTCAAGCTCGCCGCCCGGCCGGTCGGCCTTCCGAAGCCCACCGATTGGGACTACGTCGAGAGCCCGGTATCCGCGCCGGGAAACGACGAGGTTCTGATCAAGATCCTCTACCTGTCGCTCGACCCGGCGATGCGCGGCTGGATGAACGACGGCCGGTCCTACATCGCGCCGGTCGGCATCGGCGAGGTGATGCGCTCGCTCGCCGCAGGCCAGGTCGTCGAGTCCAACCATCCGGGGTTGGCGGTGGGCGACTACGTCACCGGCCTGCTCGGCGTGCAGGAGTACGCGATCGCCAACGGCAACGCGGTGATGAAGGTCGATCCCCAGCTCGCCCCTCTGCCGGTGTATCTCGGCACGCTTGGGATGCCCGGGATGACGGCCTACTTCGGTCTGCTCGACATCGGCCGGCCCTCCGAGGGCGACACGGTCGTCGTCTCCGGGGCGGCCGGTGCCGTCGGCGGCGTCGTCGGGCAGATCGCCAAGCTGAAGGGCTGCCGCGTCGTCGGAATCGCCGGCAGCGCCGAGAAGTGCAGCCACGTGGTCGAGGACCTCGGCTTCGATGCGACGATCGACTACAAGACCGAAGACGTCACCGCTGCACTCCACGAGCACTGCCCGCGCGGAATCGACGTGTACTTCGACAACGTCGGCGGCGAGATCCTCGACGCCGCCCTCGCGAACCTCGCTCGCAACGCCCGCGTCGTCCTCTGCGGCGCGATCTCGCAATACAACGCCCTGGACGGGATGCGCGGCCCGGCGAACTACATGTCGCTGCTCGTCAACCACGCGAGCATGACCGGCTTCGTGGTCTCCGACTACGGCGACCGCTACGCCGAGGGCGCGCGCGAGATGGCCGAATGGCTGGGCGCGGGCAAGCTCAAGTCGCGCGAGGATGTCGCCGAGGGCCTTGACACGTTTCCGGACACCCTGCTGCGGCTGTTCAAGGGCGAGAACACCGGCAAGCTCGTGCTCAAGGTCGCGGGCGACTGACGCGGAGGGCCGCGGCAACGCGACGGCCGCGGGTCGCCGTCGACGGCGGCCGAGGACGCATCCGAGCGCCGCCGCACGACGACGCGGCAGCCGTCTAGGCGAAGTCGGTGACCGCGTAGACGGGCCGCGCGATCAGCGTCGGCGCGTCGGCCCGGTCGAGGGTATGAACGACAAACGCCTCTTCGCGCCCGTGGTCGAGGATCGCGGCGACGACGTCACGTCGATTCGGCAGCGGCCGGCCAACCTCGATCTCGCAGTCGCAGCCCTCGAAACGACAGCTCAGCTTGAAGATTCGCCGCGACCGCGCCGGGCAGCCGACCGCGACCTGCGAGCGCTCGCGCAGCTCGCTGTAAGCGGCCTCGACGCCGCCCTCGTGCGAATCGCTGCCGCCGATGAAGAACGGCGTCACTTGCGGGGGCTCTTCGATGGCCGTGGAGGAAAGCGCTTGCGCTCCTGCGCGGTCATCTTCCGGATCTTGAGCGAGCCAGCCTTCAGCTGGCGTTGCATCTCCTCCAGTTTCAGGCGGCGCCTCTCGGCTGCGCGCTCTGCCTGCGTGCCCATATGTCCAGGTTAGCGCCTCGAGCCGAGCGCGACGGAGGTGGCCGCGGTCGGCCGTAAAGGTATCCTCGCAGCGCCGGCACGCGCTGCCGCGCGCCCATTCAGATCCAAGGAGCCCAAATATGCCTGATATCGAGTTCCCAACCAATGCCGGCGCCGCGCCCGGCTACCTGGCCGTTCCCGTCGCCGGTCACGGTCCGGCGACGATCGTCCTGCAGGAGTGGTGGGGGCTCGACGAGCACATTCGCTCGGTCTGCGACCGGCTCGCGGCCGAGGGCTTCTTCGCGCTCGCGCCGGATCTCTTCCGCGGCGAGACGACAACCCAGCCGAGCGAGGCCGAACAGAAAACGATGGCGCTCTCGATGGACCAGGCCGAGCGGGACATGTGCGGCGCCGCCGACTTCCTGAGCTCCCAGCCGGGCGTCGAAGGGCCGGGCGTCGGTTCCGTGGGCTTCTGCCTGGGCGGTGGATTGTCGCTGTGGGCTGCGGCCAGCTGTCCCCAGATCACCGCCGCGGTCACCTACTACTACGTGATGCCTCACGGCAAGCCCGACTTCTCGAAGATCAAAGGCCCCGTCCTGGGCCACTTCGGGACCGCCGACGATTTCATCTCGCACGATGAAGCAGAGGCACTCGAGTCCGAGCTGCGCGACGCCGGCGTGGACGTCAAGTTCCACTACTACGAGGGTGCCGGCCACGCCTTCTTCAACGACACCAATCGACTTGGAACCCACGACGCGGAGATCGCGCAAACCTCGTGGGAGCAGACGTTGAGCTTCCTGCGCGCCGCGCTGGCTCCGCAGGCGTGAGCCGGCCCGCGGAGGGAGCGCACCGCGCGGGAGGACGCATTTAGGAAAGGATGCTCGCCGGATGGACCGGGACTACGAGTTGCAGACTCATCGCGCGGAGGATCGCCACTGGTGGTACCGGGGACGGCGCGGCGTGATCGAGCGGGTGATCGCCGACCTCAAGCTGCCCGCCCGCGCGCGGATCCTCGATGCCGGGTGCGGCAGCGGGCGCAACATGATCGAGCTCGCGCGTCACGGAACCGTGTCGGGAGTCGAGCTGTCGGGCGCGAGCGTCGACGTCGCCCGAGCGCGCGGCGCCGGGGAGGTGATCGCCGGGTCGGTGCTCGATATGCCGTTTGACGGCGACAGCTTCGACTTGTCCGTGTGCCTCGACGTGATCGAGCACCTCGATGATGACGTCGGCGCGCTGCGCGAGCTGCGTCGCGTGCTGGCACCGGGCGGCTCGCTGCTCGTCACCGTGCCGGCCTACCAATGGCTGTGGAGCGGTCACGACGAGGTCAACCATCACCGTCGCCGCTACACGCGGCGATCGCTGCAGCGCGTCGCCGAGCAGGCCGGCTGGGAACAGGTGCGCACGACCTACTTCAACTCGCTGCTGCTGCCGCTCGCGATCCTGCTGCGCGTGCTCGACCGCTTCAGCCGCAAGACGACCGAGTCGAGCCTTGATCTGTGGGTACCGCCGCAGCCGCTGAACTGGCTGCTGGAGCGGCCGCTCGCACTCGAGGCGGCGCTGATCGGGCGCGGCGGGCGGATCCCCGCGGGATTGTCGCTGCTCGCCGTGTTCCGCTGAGGAGGCTCAAGCGTCGCCGTCGACCACGGCGACCGAGGCGTGCGTCCGAAAGGTCCAGGCGCGGTTGGCGGCGAACGTCGTCACGGTCACGACCGCGGTCGCAAACGCCTGGGCCAGCAGCTTGTCGAGGCTTGCGTCGTGCACGAACAGGTACAACAGTCCCTCGTTGACGCCGAGCCCGCAGCCCTGCACGATCGCCCAGCGCACGGGCGTGAACGCGTCGCCGACGTGCTCGCGAAACGTCCAGCGCCGGTTCAACAAGAACCCGTTCGTGGCGCCCACCGCGAATCCGATCGCGGACGCCGCCAGGTACCACACACCGAAGCCCTTCAGCAGGAGCGTGTACACGGCGAACGTCAGCAGCGTGTTCGATACGCCGACGATCCCGAACTTCACGAGCTGGACCAGCACGGGATCCTCAACCGAGCCGCACGCCGCGGTAGGCTGGTGGGCCGTGTCTCAGGTTCGGTGCTGTCGGGCATGCATAGACAGGATGAACGATAAATTCATCGGCGGCTAAGCCGCCCAACGAGAATCGTGGGGAGCCGAGACCCTCGATAACAGCTCTCGGGAAGGCAACCACCGTGTCGCATACGCCACTTCGCACACCCACCCTGCTCAGCGTCGTCGCGCCCGTCTACGACGAGGAGGAGCTAGTCGAGGAGTTCGTGGCGCGCACCTGCGCCGCGGCAGCCGACTACGAGTTCGAGCTCGTGATCGTCAACGACGGCAGCAGCGACCGCACGCCCGAGCTGCTCGACCGCATCGCCGCAGCCGATCAGCGCGTGCGCGTCATCCACCTTTCGCGCAACTTCGGACACCAGGCCGCACTGACCGCGGGACTCGAGCACGCCGTCGGAGACGTCGTCGCGATGATCGACGCCGACCTGCAGGATCCACCGGAGCTGATCCCCGACATGATCGCCCAATGGAGTCAGGGCGCCGACGTCGTCTACGCCGTGCGCAAGCAGCGCGAAGGCGAGACCGCCTTCAAGCTCGCGACGGCGTCCTGGTTCTACAAGCTGTTCGACAAGCTCGCACAGGTCGACCTGGAGCCGAACTCCGGCGACTTCCGTCTGCTCGACCGCCGCGCCCTGGACGCGCTCCTGGCGATGACCGAGCGCTCGCGCTTCCTGCGCGGCATGACCGTGTGGGTGGGCTTCAATCAGACCGCCGTCTCCTACCAACGCGACGCGCGCCATGCCGGCGAGACCAAGTACACGGTGCACAAGATGCTGCGCTTCTCACTCGACGCAATCGCCTCCTTCTCCCATCTCCCCCTGCAGCTTGCGACCTACGCCGGCCTGCTCTCCGCGAGCGTCGCCTTCATCGCGATCCCCGTCGTGATCGCTTTGCGCATCTTCGACTCCTACCTTCCTGGCTTCAGCTCGATCACGATCGCGATCCTGCTGCTCGGCGGAATCCAGCTGATCGCCCTCGGCGTGATCGGCGAGTATGTCGGTCGCATCTACGACGAGGTCAAGCACCGCCCGCTCTACATAGTCCGCGACGAGCGCAACCGGCCGGTGCGCGCCGACCGGCGCGCACCGGCGCCCGCCGCACGGGCGGGCCTAGCCGCCGAGGCCCCCGAGCGCGTGTCCTAGCGACGCCGACGTAGTCGAGCTTCCCCGCCGGCAGCAAACGCCGCACCCGGACGCGCAATCGCCAACGCTCGCCTGCTACCGCTACACGCGGCCCGGCGACGTGTTTTGATCACGCGATGACCTTCCACCGGCGTCGCGGCGATCGAGCGCTGCTCTGCACCGCGCTGCTGGCCGCCGCGCTGGCGTCGATCGCCGCGGGAACCTGGGCCGAGCGCGCGATCGCCGAAGCATGCCCGGGCTCGGGCAGCGGCCCGTGCCCGTATGCGGCGGCCAAGATCATCGGACAGCGCGCCGAGGGCGTGCTGCGCTTTCCCGAGGCCGTCGCGTTGGACTCACAGGGCAACGTCTACGTCGCCGATCAGCTGAGCTACGTCGTGCAGAAGTTCACAGCGGCCGGCGCGTTTGAGGGCGAGTGGGGCTCGTGGGGCGGCGGCCACGGTCAGTTTGGGCCGATCGGCGGGCTCGCCACCGACGCCGCCGGGAACGTGTACGTCGTCGACTCCAGCCGCGACCGGATCGAGAAGTTCGACTCCAACGGCAACTTCATCCTGGCTTGGGGCCACCCCGGCGAAGAACTCGGCGAGTTCCACTTCTTCTCCTCCACGAACCCGACCCAGCCCCCCGGCGGCGGGATCGCCGTCGCGGGCAACTACGTCTACGTTGCCGACTCGGGCAACAACCGCATTCAGCGCTTCGCCCTCGACGGAAGCGAAGCGATGCAATGGGGCACCAAGGGAAGCGGGCCCGGGCAGTTCTCCTATCCGCGAGGAGTCGCCGCGAATGGAAGCGAGGTGCTCGTCGCCGACGACGACAACTATCGGATCGAGAAATTCGACCCGAACGGCGCCTTCCAGGCTTCCGCGGGCTCTGGGGGCACGGGGCCGGGCCAGTTCGGCTTCCCCTACGGCGTGACGCTCGACGCGGCCGGCAACGCGTACGTCGCCGACGACATCAACCACCGGATCGTCAAGCTCACGCCCGAACTTGCCTTCGCGGGGGCGTGGGGCGGCTACGGGTCAAAACCGGGCCAGCTCGCCTTCCCCCGCGCTCTGGCCGCCGGTCCGGCCGGCGACACCTACGTCGCCGACACCGCCAACGACCGCATCGAGGTGTTCGGTCCCGAAGGGAGCTACCTGCGCTCGTTCGGCACCTCCAGGATGACGCCCGGCGTGATGACGGCGCCGCGCGGGCTCGCCGCCGACCCGACCGGCCGGCTGCTGGTATCCGACACCGTCGCCAACCGTGTGCAGTTGTTCTCACCGGGAAGCGACGCGTTCGCCGGCGCCTGGACGAGCGCCGGCGGGCCGCGGCCGGGGTTCAACGCCCCCGCCGGCATCGGCGTCGATCCCCGTGGATCGGTGTACATCACCGATCAGGGCAACGAGCGCATCGTGCGCCTGTGGGGCGACACCACCTTCCTCTCGGAACTGGGCGGCCCCGCGGACACCGGCGGCGCCCAGCTCAGCGGCGCCGGCGCGGTAGCGGTCGCGAGGAGCTCGGGAGAGATCTACGTGGCCGACGCCGGCCACAACCGCGTGCTCGCCTACGGTCCCAACGGATCGCTGCGCGCGAAGTGGGGAGCGGAAGGCGGCAGCGGATCCTCGGGCAGCGGCTCCGGCGAATTCAACCATCCGGCCGCCGTCGCGGTCGACGACGGCGGCGAGGTGTTCGTCGCCGATCAGGGCAACGATCGAGTCGTCGAGCTCTCGGCCGAGGGGAGCGTGCTGCGGCAGTGGGGGTCCACGGGCAGCACCGACGGCCGCTTCCACGCGCCGTCGGCGATCGCCGTCGACGGGGCAGGACGGGTGTACGTCCTGGACAGCGGAGACAACCGCGTCGAGGTTTTTGACTCCGAAGGCCGATTCCTCGAGAAGTGGGGGCTCCGCGGCACCGGGTTGGGCGAGCTCTCCCAACCCACGGCGCTCGCGCTGGACTGCGCCGGCTCGGTGTACGTCGCCGACACGAACAACAACCGCGTCGAGCGCTTCGACCAGGTCTCGCCCGTCCCGGCGGGCTGCCTCGCCTCCAGCCAATGGCCCCCGCCGCTGGACGTGGCACCGGTGCTGCGCGTGTCGCTCACGCGCTACTCGGGGGTGCTCGCGCGACGCGCCCTTGCGCTCACGGTCAGCTGCCAGCGAGGCTGCAAGGTCCTCGCCACCGCGACGGTCTCGCCGCGCGGCCGGCGCGGCGCGGTGGGCTTGATCGCGGCCGCCCGAGCCCTGGCGCGAGCGCAGCCGGCGCACGTGCGACTGCGGGTAGGAGCAGCGGCGCTGCGGCGCCTGCGTCGGGCGCTCGGCCATCGCCGCGGGATGACCGCGCGCGTGAGAATCATCGCCGCAGGGCCGACCGGCCGGCGGATCACGGTGACGCGGACATACCTCGTCGCGCGATAATGGTTCAATCGCAGCCGACGACGCCCCTCAGGACGACCTGCCGAGCACGAGCCACCGCCGCGAACGCGTCAGGATCGAGACCGAGCGCCACCGCATCGAGGGCTCGCTGACGCTGGCGCGCGATGGCTACCGCAGCCGGGTGTCCGACGTACTCAACGCCTCCGAGCGCGACTTCCTCACGCTAACCGAGGTGACCGTGGCGCCGCTCGAGGGGGGTCCTGTCGAGCTGCACCCGTACCTCACGCTCTCCCGCCGCCACATCGTGTTCGCGGTCGCCGCGTCGGAGTCCTCGCTGGACTGACGGAGAAAGCAGGCACCGAAAACGACCGCCACCGAGGAATCCTCGGTGTGCGAGAATGAATCCTCTGATGGTGCCAACTGTCGTCGCGCATACCGACACCTCGACGACACCGCCGCGGGCGGAGATCACGGCCCGCGGGCGGCTGCTGAAAGCGGCCCTCGCGCGCTTTGTCGCCGACGGAGCCCTCGGCGCGACGCTCGATGACATCCGCCGTCAGGCTGGGGTGAGCGTCGGTGCCTTCTACCACCACTTTCCCGACAAGAGCCGGCTCGCAGCCGCGCTCTTCGCCGAGCTGACGAAGGACTTCCAGGACGGGTTTTTGGCCGAGTTACGCGCCCACTCGGACGCGGAGTCCGGCGTGAAGGGGGGCGTGCGCTTCTACCTGAGCTGGGTCAGCGCCAATCGCGCGGCAGCCGCCTTCCTGCTCGGAGAGCGCCCGGCGGACGACGAGACGCTTCGCGGGTACAACCGCCGGTTCTTCGCCGAGGCAATGGCGTGGTGGGCGACGCACGTCCACTACGGCGCGCTGCGCGACCTGCGGTTCGACGTCATCCATGCGCTGTGGCTCGGCCCCGCGCATGAGTACACCCGCCACTGGGTGGCGGAGCGCTCCAAGCGCGTCCCTGCAACCGCCGCGAGCGTCCTGGCCGACGCCGCGTGGCAGAACCTGAAGGAGGCAACATGACGCGCATGAGCTTCTACGACGAGCTCGTATCGAGCGGGCGCGAGGACGCCGACGCGGTCATCCGGGTGGAGCGACGTACGGACCGGGCCCTCGTCACCCTCGACGATCCCGACAAGCTCAACGTCTTGACCGCGCCCCTCGTGCAGCAACTGAAGGCAGCGCTCGAGGAGCTGGTCGCCGACCGGGCGATCCGCGCAATCGTCCTGACCGGCGCAGACCCCGGCTTCTCGGCGGGCGGCGACCTGAGGATGATGGATGACGCGCCGCAAGCGCTCGCATCGCCCGAGGGTGCCACCGACATCTGGCGCTGGATCCGCTACGAGTTCGGCGGGATCGCCCGGCTGATCGCCCGCAGCGACACCGCGTTCATCGCGGCAATCAACGGTCCCGCCGCCGGCGTAGGGCTCGCCTGGGCGTTGACTTGCGACCTGGCGATCGCCTCGGAGCGGGCGCGGATCGTCCCCGCCTTCGGGCGTCTCGGGCTGCTGCCCGAGGTCGGCACGTCGTGGGCGCTCACGCGGCGGCTCGGCTACCAGGGGGCGTTCGCCTACTACGCGGGCGGCGAACACCTCGACGCCCGGCGCGCGTACGAGCTCGGGCTGGTGCACGAAGTCGTCCCGCACGAGGAGCTGCTCGCCGCCGCCGATGCCTGGTGCTCGCGCATCGCTGCGCTGCCCGCACACGCCCTGGCGATGACGAAGCCGCTGCTGCGTGCGGCGGCAGACGGGACCTGGGAGAGCACGCTGGCGATGGAGGAGTTCGCCGAGCCCCAGTGCTTCACGACCGGCGCCTTCCAGACCGCGGTCCGCGGAATGCTCGCGGCGGACGGCGGGCTGTAAGCTACTGGCAGACGGGCGCGGCCGAGACCGTGTGAGCGGAGAGGGCTCGAGGGGCGAGAAAGGGGGCGAAGGATGTCAAGGACGGCTAGACGCACCAGTTCGAGGGGCAATGCGGAGAATCGCCCCGCCGATCGTGCCGCTGCGCGCCGGCGCTACTCCGGTCCCATTCGACGGGTCTCGATCGCCGTGCTTGCGATGTTCCTGCTGGCCGCGATCGTCAGCGGATCGGCGGCGGCCGAACCCAACAAAGCGCCGACAATCACCAAACAGCCCGTGAGCGTCACCGTGGAAGAAGGCCAGAACGCGGTCTTTGAAGCAACCGCGTCCGGTGTTCCGACGCCGACCGTCAAATGGCAGATGTCGGTCAACGGCGGTGAAACCTGGACCACGGTCTCCGGGGGCACGTCGAGCCAGCTGACGATTGTGGCGGCGAAAACGTCGTTCAGCGGCCGCCAATACCGCGCGATCTTCACGAACGTGGCCGGCAAAGCGACAAGCGAAGCGGCCACGCTGACCGTGCAGAAGGCCCCGTCGGTGACCAAACAGCCCACCAGCGTGACGGTCAACGAAGGCCACAGCGCGACCTTCGAAGCGACTGCCTCAGGCTTCCCGACACCGACCGTGCAGTGGGAAATCTCGACCGACGGTGGCGGCACGTGGAGCGCGGTCGCAGGAGCCACCGCCAACAAACTCACGGTCGCGAGCACGCTCAGCTCCGAAGACGGCGACCAATACCGCGCCGTGTTCACGAATGCGGCCGGCAGCGTCACCAGCCAGGCAGCCACGCTGACCGTTCACGCCCCGCCGGTCGTTACGCAGCAGCCGGCCGGCACGACGATCGAAGTTGGCGAAAGCGCCGTGTTTGAAGCGACGGCGGCGGGACACCCGACGCCGACCGTGCAGTGGGAAATCTCGACCAACAGCGGCAGCTCGTGGAGCGCCGTCGCCGGAGCAACCGCGAACCAGCTGACGGTTGAAAACGCTCAGGCATCCGAAAGCGGCCACGAGTACCGGGCCGCGTTCACGAACGCAGCCGGCAAAGCGACGAGCGCCGCGGCCACGCTGACGGTCGCGACGAACCACTTCAGCGCGGTCGCCTGGGGCGACAACCTCTACAACCAGCTCGGCAACAGCTTCAAAGAGCAGTTCAGCGACGTGCCGGTGCCGGTCACCTCTCTGAAGTTCGTGAGCGCAGTTGCAGCCGGTGGGCACCACAGCATGGCGCTACTGGCCAACGCCACCGTCGTTGCCTGGGGCGCCGGTGGGTTCGGCCAGCTCGGCGATGGCGAATCGACCGAAAGCAGTGTGCCGGTCGCGGTTCAGGGGCTTTCGGGCGTGAAGGCGATCGCGGCCGGCGCCAACCACAGCCTCGCCCTTCTGACGAACGGTACGGTGATGGCGTGGGGCGACAACGAAAGCGGACAGCTCGGGATCGGCGCTTCCCCTGAACGCTCAAATGTGCCGGTCGCCGTCAAAGGCCTCACCGGTGTGAAGGCCATCTCGGCTGGCGCCAACTACAGCCTCGCGCTTCTGAGCAACGGTACGGTGATGGCCTGGGGTGAAAACGAAAGCGGGCAACTCGGCACCGGCGACACCACACCCAGCAGCGTGCCCGTTGCCGTCAAACATCTGACGGGCGTCTCGGCGATCTCCGCCGGCGGTGAATTCAGCCTCGCGCTGCTGAGCGACGGAACGGTCATGGCCTGGGGCAACGACGAAGAGGGGCAGCTAGGCAACACAACGCTTGAAGAAGGCAGCGACGTGCCCGTCGCCGTGGAAACGCTGACGGGTGTCGCGGCGATCGCGGCGGGTGACAACCATGGCCTGGCCCTGTTGAGCGGTGGTACGGTCATGGCCTGGGGCGCCGACAGCTTTGGAGAGCTCGGAAACGGCACGACTAAAGCCCAAGAAGCAACGCCCGTGGCGGTGACCGGCCTGTCCGGCGCCACGGTGATCTCGGCCGGCGCCCAGGACAGCGTCGCGCTGCTCGGCTCGGGCTCCGTCGCCACGTGGGGCACGGACGAATCCGGCGTCCTCGGCAACGGTTCCTCCAGCGGCTTCAGCGACGTGCCCGTCACGGTCGTCGGCTTGACCAAGGCGGCGAGCGTCTCGGCCGGCCACAACCACATGCTCGCGTTCGGCGAACCGATACCCACCGTCATGAACGTGAACCCACAGATCGGACCGACGACCGGCGGCACGACCGTGACGATCAGCGGGAACGTTTTCACCGGCGCGACGGCCGTCACGTTCGGCACCGTCGAAGCCACCAGTTTCACCGTGAACTCCGACACCTCGATCACCGCGACCGCCCCGGCCGCCACGGCCGGCACGGTCGACGTCACCGTCACGACGCCCGCGGGCCGCAGCCCGACTGTCGCCGCCGACCACTATCTCTATCAGGCGGCTCCGACCGTCGTGAAGGTCTCGCCAAAATCCGGGCCGGTTGCGGGCGGGAGGGTCGTAACGATCACCGGCACCGAATTCACCGCAGCGAGCAAAGTCACCTTCGGTGGGGTGAACGCCGTTGAATTCAAAGTCAACTCCCCCACCTCGATCACCGCGACGGCGCCGGCCGCCACGGCCGGTACCGTCAATGTCAACGTGACCAACATCGCTGGCACGAGCGCCAGCTCCAGCCGAGACCACTTCGCCTACCTGCCCACCGTCGAAGCTGTCGCGCCCAACGCCGGCTCGACCGCAGGAGGCGAAACCGTCACGGTGACTGGGAGCGGCTTCGCGCTCGGCAGCACCGCGACCGCGTTCATTTTCGGCAAAGTGAAAGCGAAATCGGTCAACTGCACCAGCAGCACGACCTGCACGATGACCACGCCCGCGCACGTGGCCGGGACGGTCGACGTAAAAGCGACCGTCAACAAAGCGGCAAGCGCGATCAACCCGGGCGACCGCTTCACCTACAGCTGAGTCAGCCGGACGAGGTCAGCGGGTCAAAGGCTCTCGAGCGGCACGCCGACGACGTTCAGTCGACGCGTCAGGCCGTCGAGGGCAAACGCGCGCAACTCATCCGCCGACGCAGCCAACGCTGACGCGTCGGCTCCAGGGGGTGGGCTCAGCGATTGCGCGACGGCGGGGAGCAGCTCGCGCAGGGTCGCCCGTATGACATCGCCAATCGCCTCCTCGCGGGCGACGGCGCCGCGCAGAAACCAGATTCCGTAGCCGATGTGGCGGTGCTCGTCGTGGTGGATCTTGGTGTAGCCCGCGACAAACCCCGGGAGCAGGCCCTCGCGCTCCATGAAGCGCGTCGAGAACTCAAACGTCGTCAGGCCGAGCGTCGCCTCGAGTATCAGGTGGTAGATGGTCACGAATGCGACCTTGGCTGCCAGGTCACCGGGATTGGCGAGGAGACGTTCGTGAGCCGCGACGAGCTTGTCGTCGAAGATCGTCCGGAAGGCGGGCGAGACCTGCTCGCGGGCGCGCTGGACGTGCGCGGCAATCAGACCGGGCTCCGAGACGACCTCGTCCTGGAAGCGCGCGTAGAACTGCATGTGCCTGGCCTCGTCGACCAGCTGGGTGGCGAGAAAGGTCACCTCCTCCTCACTGCCGTCGGCCCCCACCAGCCCTGAGAACTTCGTCGTGATCCGCTCCTCGGCCACCATCAGCGAACCGAGCACGAACGACACGAGCGAGCGGTCCTCCATCGCCTCCCACTGCTCGCGGTCCGTGGACAGGTCGACGTCCCAGGGGTTCCACTGGCTCTCCTCCCAATGACGGTAGAGCGTCTGCGGATCGTGCAGATGGTGTTCGCGTGCCACAGCGCTCATGCCCGTTCTCCGGTCGGCTCGCCTGCATGCACGATCGGCGCGGCGCGCTGCGGCTCGATGCGAGGGAGATCGCAGCCGCAACGCTCGCCGCGCCCACAGCAGTCGGCCTTCTCGCGGTCCTCGCAGCAGGCGAGAAGCTGCTCTTCAGCGCAACACGCGTTCGGGCCGTCGCTCAGGTCAGCCACGCGGAGAGCTCCTGCACTGCGTCGGGCAGGACGTAGTAGTACGCCCACAGCCCCTGACGCTCGGAGTCGACGATCCCCGCGTCGCGGAGCTTCTTCAGGTGATGGGAGAGGGTCGGCTGGGAGATGTCGAACAGCGGGACCAACTCGCACACGCAGACCTTGCCGGCGTGCTTGCGCAGGACGTCGACCAGCTGCAAGCGGATCGGATCGCCGAGTGCCTTTGCGACCGCGGCCATCCGCGTCGCGTGGTCACGGGCGACATCCGGGTAGACCACCGGCTCGCAGCAGCGCTCGCCGGCAGCGCGCTTGTGCTTCGGTGCAAGCGCCAGATCGACAGTCATCTATATACATATATCAATAAAAATTATATTTATCGATGTAATACGATTCGCGCCATGACCCCCGAGGACGCCGCCGACGCCGAGCAGCGTCCGAACCTCGCGCGGCGGGCGCTGATGGAGGGGATCGGCACGTTCGCCCTCGTCACCGCCGGATGCGGCGCGATCATCACGAACGCGACCCACCCGGGCTCGCTCGGTGGCGTGGGCGTGAGCCTGGTGTTCGGCCTGGTCATCATGGTGATGATCTACGCCGGCGGCCACCTGTCGGGTGCGCACTACAACCCCAGCGTCACGGTCGCGTTCACGCTCGCGCGCCACTTCCCGCTGCGCGACGCCCTCGCCTACGTCGCCGCCCAGCTCAGCGGCGCAATCACCGCCGCGCTGCTCCTCCTCGCGGCCTGGCCCAGCGAGCCCGCGCACCTCGGCGCCACTCTCCCGGGCGTCAGCAGCGTGACGGCGCTGGCCTACGAGATCGTCCTGACCGCGTTCCTCATGTTCGTGATCACCGCCGTGGCGACGGACACCCGCGCGGTCGGCGCCGCCGCGGCCATGGCGATCGGTGGGACGGTCGGCCTCGACGCGCTGTTCGCCGGACCGATCACGGGCGCCTCGATGAACCCCGCCCGCTCCCTTGGCCCGGCGTTGGCGTCCGGCACTTGGAGCCACGTCTGGGTCTACCTGGCCGGGCCGGTGATCGGCGCGGCGATCGGCGTGTTTGGCTACCAGCTCGTGCGCGGTCCCATGCCGCGCGTCCCCGCCGAGCCCGTCAAGGAGGCAACCCGCGATGGCTCGCGCGCTGTTCGTCTGCCTGCATAACGCCGGCCGCTCGCAGATGAGCCAAGCCCTGTTCGAACGTGCCGCCGGTGGGCGCCACACAGCGCTATCGGCCGGCACCAGCCCGGCCGAGCACGTCCATCCGGAGGTCGTCGAGGCGATGCGGGAGCTGGACATCGATCTGTCGGGCCGGCGGCCCCAGCTCCTCACCGACGCGCTCGCCGAGCAGGCCGATGTGATCGTGACCATGGGGTGCGGCGACGCCTGCCCCTACGTCCCGGGCAAGCGATATGAGGATTGGGATCTCCCCGACCCCAGCGGGCGCCCGCTCGAGGAGGTTCGAGCGACGCGCGAGGAGATTCAGCGGCGGATCGCCGCCCTGGTCACCGAGCTGGATCGGGAGTCATGACCCGGTCCGATGCGCCGGCGTATCGAGCCGACGGGCCCGCATAGCCGGGTCCTTCCGCGGCGCGCCAGCCGGCGCAAACTACGATCAGCTTGTAACCGCAGCATGGGATCGCCAACCCACTCCAAGAGGAGCAACAGTCGTGAGCTCGCTCACCGCGGCTGAGCGCCGCTTCCTATTCGTTCTCTGGGAGGGTGGCGGCAATGTCCCTCCACAGCTCGGACTCGCCAGGGGCCTCGTTGAGCGCGGCCACGACGTACGCGTGCTTACCGAGGACTGCCTCGCCGAGGAAGTCGCCGCTGTCGGGGCTCGCTTCGAGCCGCTCGTGGCGGCCCCGAACCGGGTATCGCGTGACGAGGACCTGGTCGCCGACTCCGAGGCGCGCACGCCGCTCGGCGCATTTGCGCGGGCGCGCGATCGCGTGATCATGGGGCCCGCCGCGGCCTACGCGCATGACACCCGCGCGGCGCTCGAGCGCGGTGCCGTGGATGCGGTGGTCAGCGACTACATGCTGTTCGGACCGCCGATCGCCGCCGAGAGCGCAGGCGTGCCGGTGGCACTCATAGTCCACAACACCTACATCGTCCCCGAGTCGGGAAAGCCCGCTCCCGGACCCGGCTTTCTGCCGGCGCGCGGGGCGCTCGGGCGAGCCCGGGATCGTGCCACAAGCCGCGCGTTCCTGGCGCTGTTCAACCGTGGACTGCCGGCGGTCAACCGGGCGCGCGCCCAGAACGGCCTGCCACCCCTGCGGCACATCCTCGATCAACTCGACCACGTCGATCGGATACTCGTGCTCACGAGCGAGAGCTTTGACTTTCACGGCGACGCCCATCCGCCACACCTGCGCTATGTGGGACCCGTCCTCGCCGAGCCTCAGTGGGTCGAGGACTGGCGATCTCCCTGGCCGCAGGGCGACACCCGCCCGCTCGTCGTCGTCAGCCTCAGCTCGACCTACATGGCCCAGGAGCCCTTGCTGGCACGCACGATCCACGGTCTCGGCCGGCTCGAGGCGCGCATCCTCGTGACGAGCGGGCCGGTCATCGATCCCTCGTCGCTGCCGACGGCGGCCAACACGGCGGTCGTCCGCAGCGCACCGCACGCCCAGCTGTTCCCCCAGGCGGCGGCCGTGGTCACGCACGCCGGCCTGGGCACGGTGACTCGCGCCCTGGTCGCGGGCGTTCCACTTGTCTGCCTGCCAATGGGACGCGACCAGCTCGATGTCGCTGCGCGCGTCGTTCATGCGGGCGCCGGCGTGCGACTTCGACCGAGTGCGAAGCCGGCCGCCATCGCAGCGGCGGTGGAGCGAGTGATCTCCGGGCCGCAATTCGCGGCAGCCGCACGACGCATCGGCGCCGGCATGCGTGCCGACGCGGCGGCGGAGCGCGGGATCGCCGAACTGGAGGCTCTCGCCTCGGTCGAACGCCTGGCCTAGCCTCCTACGGCCGCGGTCTCGAGCTCGCCTGGCGGTCCCGGCTCGCCGGGCCGCAGGTCCAGCTGCAACCACAGGACGTCATGCCAGGCCCCGGCCTTCCAGCCGATGCGTCGGTAGGTCCCAATCGGGAGGAATCCCATCGCGCGGTGCAGGGCGTTGCTTGCCTCGTTAGGTTGGGTCACGCCGGCGCACAGCGTCCAAAAGCCGATCGAGTGCAACTGCTCAAACAACCGCGTGTACAGCGCCCGTCCGACGCCCGACCGGTGGTGCTCGGCGTCGATGTAAACGGCTACATCCGCCGCCCACCGGTAGGCGGCGCGCACGTTGTGCGTGGATGCGTAGGCGTAACCCACCGTCACGCCATCGTGCTCGGCGACGAACCATGCGTGCGCCGCGCCGATGCGGGCTGACAGTTCGCCGACGGTCGGCGGGCGCGCCTCGAAGGACGCGACCGAGTCAGAGACGTAGGGCGCATAGATCGCCGCACATGCGGCGGCGTCACGCTGTGGGTCGGCGGCACGGATGATCATCGTCCGCGGACCAGACTAGCCAGGCCGGGTCCCCCGGGCAGGCGAACGGGCTTCTGATCGATTGCTCGCCGGCGAGGTCGCTACCCGGTTGCATGCCGCGCGGCAGGGGTCAATCGATCGGCGCCGGGCGGCCGCGGACAGCGCTCTGCGGGCAACCGTGACTCGCCCTGCTGGGGGTCATGCGTGAGCGCGCTCCGATTGCCGCCGACGAGTGATTCGCGCGATCACGCCCCTCGGCTCGCCGTTGATCGAGGGGGTGAACGGATTCATCGGGACTAACGACGCCCCTCCTGTGCGGACGCGGCAGCGCGGGCACTCCATCGTCCTGTTGGCGCCTTCCGCCACCACGATCAGTCCGCAGCTCGGACAGCTCAGACGCGTCAAGACGCTCTCCTCAGACCAGCCTGACGATGCTGCGGTCCGAGTCCTGGCCGGTCTTACCATGATTGCGGTCTACCCCCGACGTATCGCTCCAAACCCCGGTCTCTTCGACCGATTGCGAGTCAACATTTCGTTGTCTCAGGCATGAGGGCTGGGCTCAGCGAAGCCTGCGGCCTCGCTCTCGTGCACATCGGGTCGCTGGATCGAATCGCAGAAGACACGTACCACGCGTGGATTGAAGTGTGATCCCGAGCAGCGACGCAGCTCGGCGAGCGCGTCGGAGACGCTGATTGCGTCGCCGTAGGGACGCGCCGAGGTCATCGCGTCGAAGGCATCGCAGACCGTGACAATGGCGGCGCCAAGCGGGATTTCCTCACCAACCAGCCCGTCGGGGTACCCGCCTCCGTCATAGCGCTCGTGGCTTGAACGAACGAGCCCGGCTGAGTGCGCGAGCGCGGGCGCGGCGATCAGGATCTGCTCGCCGATCAGAGTGTGACGGTGCATGAACCTCCACTCGTCCGCGTCGAGCGGACCAGGCTTGTTCAGGATTGATTCCGGGATGGCAACCTTGCCAATGTCGTGGAGTTCGCCCGCGAGCTCAATGCGTTTCGCCTCGTGCTCGTCAAGTCCGAAGCTGTGGGCGGTCATCTTGGCCAGCTGAGCGACCACGCCGGTGTGTTCGCCCAGGCCAGGGTTGCGCTCGCTGAGCGCCTTCAGCAGAACGTCGGTGCTCTGACGAGAAGCCGAAGCGCGCCCGGCCTTGCGCTCATACATGCGCTCGTCGGCCACGTTGAGCGCATCCGCCGCGGTGGATGCGTCGCGAGGGAAACTCGCGACGCCATAGGAGCAGCCAACCTCGAACCCCTCGCCCTTCTCGCTCAGCGCGCTGGCGGCCCGCGCGGCGATTGCGGCGCCGCTGTCCGCGTCAACGGCAGCGAGCAGGCAGAACTCGTCGCCGCCCATGCGATACGCACGACCGGACCCCTCAAGTGCCCGATGCAGTTTGCCGCCCAGACGCGCGAGCAGCGCGTCACCGGCAGGGTGGCCAAAGCTGTCGTTGTATTGCTTGAAGCCGTCGAGGTCGAACAGCGCGAGGCTGAGGTGCCGCTCCTCGCTCGCGTTGGCGAGCTGACTTGCGAGGTCGCGCATCAGCGCGCGCCGGTTGGGGAGCGTCGTCAACGCGTCCGTGTCGGCCTCGTCGCGACTGGCGATGAGCAGGCGCTGGTTCTCGGCCTGCAGGCGCCGAAGGCGGCGAGAGAGGATGAGCGCAACGGCTACCACGATCGCGACTGCGGCAACCAATAGCGCCAGGATCAGCGCGAAGCTTTCACCGTAAGTGGAGTCCGATGCGTCCTCCGCAGCTCGCGCGGTTTTGGCTTGTTGGTCGCTCCACGCGGCGATCACCGCCTTCATTTTGTCGTTCTCGGCGTCACCCGGACCGTTGCTCACGAGTTCGTTGGCCTGGGAGATACGGCCCTGATCGGCCAGTGTCCGGAATGGCGCCGTGGCGGCGACGTAGCGTGCAAACGCGGCCTGGAAGCTACCGAGCAGTCCCCGTTCGGCGGGATTCTGGATCAGCCCCTGAGCCCGGTAGGTACGCAGGTGGCGATACATCAGCGCCGGGTCCACGGTGAGGTCGTTGGGTAGTCGTTCGGCTGGCCTGCCGAAGATGTAGACCAGCTGGTCCTTGCGGTACTTGTTCATCAGCGCGTTGATCTCGCCGACCGCGCGCGTACTCGGAACGACCTTCGTAGCGAGCGTATTGAGGTGCTGGTTGTCGCTTCCCAGGCGCGCGACCGCGAACAAGCCGATGAGGAGCATCAGCGCTACCACGAGCGCGAACGACCCCAGCAGCTTGGACTGCACGTACAACCGGCCCTTGACTCCCGCGTTGGCCATACGATCCTCCCTGCTGCGGCCGCGACAGCCGCGTTGAATCAGAGGATCAAGGGTGGCGCTGCGCGCTCGGTGTGAGTCCAAGGACCACGAACGGCGTCAGGCTCAATACTCCCGTATGGGAGCTATCGCCGATCGCCCTTTCGACCTTGACCTCTTCACCCAGACTGCGGACATTCGGCGTGGCTCTCGACCGGATGGTGCTTGCGCGGCGCTTGCTCGCCCTCCGGCCGAGCGGAATGCGGCCGAGAGGCGCGGAGGCTGGACGCGACGACCTGGCAGCCTCCGGTCGCGCCTACCATGGCGGCGCCCGTGCCCGGGCAGTTTCGCCACCCCAACGGAGAGGGCGGGATTCGAACCCGCGATGGAGTTTGATCCCCATACTCGCTTAGCAGGCGAGTGCCTTCAGCCACTCGGCCACCTCTCCCTGGAATCGGGATGCCAGTGTAGAGGCTGCTGGTGACCCTGTAGCTCTGAGAGCGCTCGGATGCGGCGCACGTGACCCCGGGGCGGTCCTTGGTGACGGGGCGCGAGGACACCGAGGATGAGATGTCCCCGCGCCCCATCTGGGCGCGCTAGGAGGCGAGGATCGGAACCTCCGCGCTGCCTGGACGGGCGACCGGGAGGGAACGGCGCTCGTCCAAGAAGATCCGCATGCGTCGTAGATGCTGCGCTAGGGCGTCCATTGGGAGTCGTCGGGTAGCTGATGGGCAGTGCCGACAAGGAGAACTTCGTCATGCTCGGCGAGGTAGCCGATGGCAATTCGCTCGGTCCGCCGGCCAGGGGGAGCATCATCGCCACGCGCGGCTGCGCGGCAGAGGGAAACAGAGAACATCAGGACCGCCAACCAAACGATTGAGACGAGCATGACGAGCATGGATCTCTGGGACCTCAGATCCCTTCGCGCTCTGGTCGAGCGCGCCCGCTCGCTGGTCTAGCCCGCCCGTCCGGTCCGCCTGTGGCCACCAACTCGCCATCCTCATCACGAGGCTCTACGGACCAGAAACGGGCGGCCATCGTGTGACCGCGAACTCGCTCCGCTTTCGAAGGCGCAACCCCAAGCACCGTCATCGCCGTGCATATGGGACCGCTGTATGCGCAAGCGTAGCGCGGGCGGGCGACGTGTGCACGGGCGCCGCCGAGCAATTAAGCGGTGAGACCGAGATTTTTGTTGGCGCTCGCCTCGAGTCCTATTCACGGCGTGGCCGACATCCGCTACGATTTCCATGGCAAGGTCTGCGGGGAGACTGGGTAGCGTCGAACATCTGCGACGGACGGACAGGGCTCCCGGAGTCCGGTTCTTCCAGGAGTGGCGAAGTGAGGGACGGAAAATCCACCGCCAACGGAAGCCAGCTCGCCGGCGGACATCTCCTGACGGCGATCTCGACCAGCATCGTGGGCATCCTGCGCGAGCATTACGGGCGCGGCCCGATGAAGGCCAAGACCTACGTGCTCGACGACATCATTGTCGTCGTCATGCGCGGCAGCGGCTTCACCGCGCTCGAGCAGACGATCATGGACAGCGGTGAGCCTGACCGCGTGATCGCAATGCGCGAGGACTTCCAACGCGTGATGGCGGAGAAGTATCGACGCACGATCGAGGACCTCACCGGGCGCCACGTCCTCGCGTTCCTCAGCCAGGCTCACGTCGAGCCCGACATTACGATGGAGATCTTCTTCGTCGACGGGCCGCTGGAAGGCTTCGGGGCAGTCGAGATCACCGACCCCGATGTAGGCAGCAGAGCCCACCAAGCCCCAGTCCGAGCGAGTTGACGCTCACTCCGGAAGGGCGGCGTCGCGAGAATCGACGCGCCTCTCCCAGCGCCTGAAGCCAAGCCTCATCTCTGCCCGCGCGGCGTTGCAAGCCAGCTTGCAGACGAGCCGCGCACGCGTGTTATGTTCGCGCGAACAGCGGTCCCCCTTCGCGGCCACGAGCCGCGCGCGGGATTGCCCCTAAATACGGAGCGCAAGTTCGCGGTCACAAGCTGGCCGCCCTGCTCGGGTCCGTGCATCCACCGACAAGGGAGTAGGCGATGCAGCGGGCTGGGATCGTTGGGCTTTGTCTCGTCGTGGCGGTTCTGATCGGCGCGGTCGCCGCGCCGACGGCGTTTGCCACGTTCATCGAAGAACCTCCAGAATACGGCCAATGCCTGCCCAAGCCGTTCAACGGCATTGGCAACTGGAAGGACGCTGGCTGTACGGTTCCACGAGGCTCTGGCAGCAAGGAACACAAGTATGAATGGTACCCAGGATTTGGGGCAAACTGGGCAGAAGACCCACCAAGACTCATCACAAAACCCAAATTCACGAGCAAGATCAAGACAGGAACTCGTGCTGTACTGCAAGTAGACCATCTGGAAACGGTGACCTGCACCGGGCAGACCTCCAAAGGAGAAATCACCGGGCCCAAAACCGTGGGCAACGTGGTCGCCATATTCACCGGCTGCACCGAAGTCGTTGGCAACGGATGTCAAAGCAAAGGCCAGCCGGCGGGAACCGTGGCAACGACTGCGCTCCAAGGCGAACTTGGGGTCATAAAGGAATTCCCTTTGAAACCTCTCAAGGACCAGATAGGTTTGTATCTCTTTTTCGAAGGCTTGGAATTCGAATGTGTTGGCGTGCCCGTCCAAGTGCGGGGCTCAGTTATCCATCCAGTTGCGGCGAACGCGATGGCACTTGAGAACGACAGAACAATTCACAGGAAAACGAGGCGTGCAGGTACCCGAGCACTTCGAATTCTTTGCGCCTGCGAGTGAACAGAGACCGGCCTTCGTTGCTCTGCTCGCACCCGAAGACGTGCTCGAAACCTCGATCGCTGCAAGAAGATTCGAAAAGTCCAGCCTGTCGCTTACAAGCATCCAGAAGAACGAAATGAAGATAGAGATAAGCTCAATCAACTAGGCCCGACGCTGTCGCGCTGGATGCATGGGCCCGATCGGCCCGCTTGGAGCGGCTCTGCCAGGGAGGCTGGCCCGCCGTCACCAGCCGTACAGTCCGCTGCCGCCTCCTTGTTGAAGCAAACGGGGCATGAATTCTGCGTTACTGTCTCAGCTTCTATCCCATACGTCAGGTGTGCTGTGACTAGTTTGGCTTGCTAGAGCCCTCGGAAGGGTGGCAGAGCGGTTGAATGCGACGGTCTTGAAAACCGTTAGGCGGGCTAAACCCGTCTCGGGGGTTCGAATCCCCCCCCTTCCGCCTTATAGAGCCAAATCTGGCGAGTTGGCGTCGCGCTCCGCTTCCAGCCAAGCGACAGCCTGACTAGGCTTCGCTGGCGATGCGCTTCGTCGATCTGGAGCCGGGCGACCCTCGACTGGTGGCGGACGTGCTGCCCGTGCTCCTAGAACTGCGTCCGCACCTGACGCCTGAGAGCTTCGCCCGGATCTACTCCGAGGGCCATCCGCGGGACTGCGCTACACCGCCGTCTACGACGATGATCGGTGTGTGGCAGTCGCCGGATGGCGTTTTGTGGCGACGACGGTGGCTCTACGGAAGCTCTACGTCGATGACCTGGTCACCGCATCAGATCATCGACGACGAGGCGTCGGCGCGGCACTTCTGCGCAAGCTTGAGAGTCGCGCTCGGGAGGCAAACTGCCGTGTACTGGACCTCGACAGCGGCGCGGACCGGGAGGACGCTCACCGTTTCTACTTCCGCGAGGGGATGGTGATCCGGGGTCTTCACTTCATTCGGCGGCTGTTCTGACCAGCGGACGCAAGGCTTGCGGGCCGTCCTACGTATGGGCGGTGTTTGCCGTGCCGATGACCGCACCGGAGGCGTCTAGCGCCTGCACGGTCACGAATGGCCCGGTCGCCGTCGCAGGGACGGCTATCGCGGTCTCGAAACCGCTGCGCGCGACCTGGGCCACGGGCTGTAGGCTTGCCGCGGTCGGCCCGGTGAGCAGCCTCCACGACGCCACCTGCGTCGCGCCATTCCAGCTGGCATAGACCGTGCCCCCGGCGGCGGCCGGCTGGAACGCGAAAACCGGCGGATGTGCGGGCGTGCCCACCCACCCGAAGCGAAAGCCCCGGTAGGACTGCGTGTGTGCCGGGAAGTGCGCATCGAAGAGCAGCTGCCCGCTGGCGCTGAACTCCGAGAAGTCCGGAACCTGCCCCCAGTCGATGAACCAGTCGCCGTTTGCAAGTGCCTGCATGTTGCCCTGGCTTTCGGCCACGATCGGCGAGGTGTGCGTGAACTGGCTCACGAGCGTCGCCGTCCTGTGCTGGCCGTTCAGGCTGAGGACGATTCCGCGCGATTGGCTGTGGACCGTCGGCGATGCGCCGTTGTCGAAGACGCTGATCGATCCGTCGGCAAGCTGGCGCGGATCGTGCTGCCAGGCCGTTCCCGCTCCGTGGCCGAGCGCGAAGCTGCTCCGTCGTCCTCCGAGGCGCCAGAGGATCTGGCCGCTGCGTCCGTCGACGTCGTAGATCGCCCACGTGTTTCGGGCCGAGATGAGCAGGCTCCCTTCGCGCTCGCGGTCGATCGAGTTGATGTGGAAGAAGTCATACGGCGCGCTCGTCGTCGATTTGCTGGCGTGTTCGAATGACTCATCCAGCCCGACGTGGTCGAGACTCGTCCATTCGTAGGTGACGAGTCCGGTCTTCACGTCGATCTCCTGGAAGATCGCGTTGTTCACCGCGCCGTATGCGCTGCCGCCGGCCGAGGAGAGATTGCAGAGGATCGGGTCATAGGCGGTGATCAGCGCCGTCCCTTCCGGGGTCAGCTGAAAGTCGTGGAGGTCGGCCTGAAGGCCGTTGCCGGCCTTGACGTGGGCGATCGTCGAGTAGCCGGCGTCGTCGATCACGTCATCGCCCAGGCCGAACCCGTGCACCGAGATCTCGCCCTGCCACCACGTCAGCACGGGCTTGCCTTGATATTCCTGAGCCTGGAAGTTGCTTGCCGAGGTGTTGGTCGGTAGCGCCTTGAACCAGACGAGTTCGCCCGCGGAGTCGAGGATCATCGGCCCCGCCTGTCCCGGGCCTGTGTACGGCGCGAGGAACTCATCGCCGGACTCCGTCGCGGGAGATTGCGCGGTCACCGTCACCACCGGCGGGCGCAGGTCCGGCCGTGAGTTAAAGCTCCGGGCTTCGGCCGGAGAACCGGGATGGATGGTCTCCGGCTTGTTTGTGATCGCGTCCGTACTCGCAATCGCGAACTCGTCGACGAGCGGTCGAACTGCGCGGCCGATCCGTGCGCGGGCATGAACCGACACTCGCTCTCCTTCGGCGAACGGCCGCGCGGGCACGAAGCTCGCGCCATTGCCCTGCGAGTAGGCGAGGAGTCGTCCCGCGTGCGTCCCCGTCCGCGAGCCGACGACGCTCAGCACCCGGAGGTCGCGGGCGGAAATCCCGAGGAAGCTGATCTGCGTATGCGCGGAGGCAGCGCGGCTGCCGGGCTGCGGAGAGACGGTCACCGACCCGGCGAGCAGCGCCGAGCCACCCAACGTCGTCGGGGTGCACGACGGGGCCTTCGCCACCGCGCGGCCGGACGCCGCTGCGCGGGCACCGAACCCAGCCTGCGACAGGCCCACGGCGGCGAGGACTGCCGCACGCGGCGATGCGAGCGCGCGGCGAGAGCACAGACGAGCCCAGCTGTGTCGGATTGCGCATCGGCGATCGCCCTAGTCCTTGACCGTCACCGAGGTCCCCAGGACGGCCCCGGTCTCGTCGAGCGCCTGGACGGCGACGAACGGACCCGGGGTGCGGGCCACGATCGCAGTCTCAAAACCGGTCTTCGTCGCGTCGGCAACCGGCGTCAGCCTGCTTGGTGCGGCGCCGGCGATCACCCGCCACGACGTCACCTCGGTCGCCCCGTTCCAGCTCGCGGCCACCGCTACCGCGCCCGTGCCCGCCGGCCGGACCGCCAGCGTGGGCGCGGTGCTCGGCCGCCCGCTCCACGGCGAGAGAAATGCGTCGAAGTCCTGGACGTCCTTGCCGAGCGTCGCGTCGAGCACGACGCGGCCGGACGCGTCGAACTCGGTCACGTTCGGCAAGCGGCCATAACCGAGCAGCCAGTTGCCGTCCGGCAGCGCGAGGGCGTTGCCTTGGCTTTCGGAGAGGAGCGTCTTGGTTGGGTTCGCGAACTGCTTGATCAGGCTCACAGTACGGCGAGCCGCGTCTGGACGCAGCAGCAACCCCCGCGATTCCCGCTCCTCGGGCGGGTCGGAGCCGTTGTCGAACACCGAGATCAGGCCCCCGGGTTGGAACTGGGCGTCGTGCTGCCAGTAGAAGCGGGCGCGGGTTCGACCCTGAAGCTGCTGTGGCGGCCGCCCAAGCGCCAGCGGATGGCGCCAGTGCGAATGTCCACGTCGTACAGCGCCCACGTGTTGCGCGCGGACAGCAGGACGTCGCCGGCAGGCCCCGGCTCGACCGAGTTGATGTGAACGTAGTCCCATGGATAGCTGCTGCGAGAGGGCGGATTGTTGGACTCGGCCACCGGGATGTGTCCGAGCGCGTGCCACTCCCACATCACCAGCCCTGTCTTGATGTCGATCTCCTGGACCACCGAATCCGTGATGACGCCTGCGGCGACGCCGTGCACGGCGGAGAGGTTCATGTGGATGGGGGCGAACACGTCGATCCAAGCCGTGCCTTCGGGGGTGAGGCGAAGCTCGTGCAGGTCGGCTTGGTAGCCGTTGCCGGCCCTGATCTTGGCCACGGGCCGATAGGCGCTGTCGAAGAGAACGTCTTCGCCCTCACCGAACCCGGCCTCGATGATCCGCCCCTGCCACCAGGTCAATACGGGCTTGTGTTCGTAGGTCTGGACCCGAAAGTTCGTCGCCTGCAACCCGGCCGGAAGCCGGTGAAACCAGACGAGCCCGCCGCTCTGATCGGCGATCATCGGCCCCGGCGCACCACTCCCCTGGTAGGGAGCCAGGAAGAGGTAGCCCGGCGTCGCGCCGGGCTGCGCCGGCGTCGTGATCGTCACGGTGGAGGGAGTAAGGCCGGGCTCGGAACTGTAGTGCTGAACGGCGCGCGGATCGCCCGGTTCGATCGGGAACTCGCGCTGGCTCACGGCGGCCGCGGTGCCGATCGAGAAGGTCGTGCGCACGGTTTGCATGGCCGCACCGATGCCGGCGCGGGCCCGAACGGTCACGCGCTCCCCGGCGAGGAACGGGCGTCGCGGAAGGAAGCTGTCGCCCGTCCCTGTTGAGTACGCGCGCAGAGCTCCCGCGTGCACGCCCGAGCGCGATCCCACGACGCGCACGTCTGCGACTTTCGTCCCGCGGCGACCGAGGAAGCTGATCTGGCTCGCCGGCGAGGCGTCCCCGGTACCCGCGAGCGGCGAGACGGCGACCGGATTGCCGCTGACCGAGGCGAGCGGCGATTCTGCCTGCAGCAGCGCCGGGGCGGCGCGCCGAGCCGCCCCCGCAAGAGAGGATGGCGACCGCCGCTGGGAGCACGGCGAGGAGCACGCCCGCGCCGCGACGGGCGCCCTTTGCGGGCCGCGGTCTCATCCGCCTACGGAGTCCAACGCGAGCGCTCCTCGCCCGCGCGGCGGACCGTCATCGAGCCGGGCGCGCGTGCTTGCGGTGCGGGACCTGGCGTGGCCCCGAGCTCCGAGAGGACCGCAGCGGGCGAGGGCGCTGGCCGATCGCCGATCGCAGCCGCGCCCGGCTCGGCAGCCGCGGCGACTCCGCCCGGCGACGGGACGGGGGGCGCAGGGGCCGGTCGGACGGTTCGCGGGATCAGTCGGAGCGCCATGAACGCCCCGATCGCAGCGAATCCCGCGCCGATCAGGAAGGCCAGGCGAAAGCCGTCTGTGAGCGCGAGGATCGGCGCCCGAAAGTCGACATTCGCCAGATGGCTCGTATACAGGGCCGCGAGCGACGTGAGGATCGCCAGCCCGAGAGCGCCACCGATCTGACGAGAGGTGTTCACAAGGCCCGAGGCGAGACCTGCCTCGCTCGGCGTCGCCGTGGCGGTCGCCGCGATCGTTGAGGGCACGACCGAGAAGCCGATCCCGGTGGCGACGAGCACTCCCGGCAGCATGACGTCGGAGATGTAGCCGCCGTTGACCTCGATCCGAGCGAACAAGGCCATGCCAAGCGCCATCAGCGTGAGCCCGCCACCAAGCACGGGACCCGCGCCGAAGCGCGCGACCAACCGCCCGGACTGCGTCGCGCAGGCCATGATCGTCAGCGACATCGGCAGAAAGGCCAGGCCCGCACCGAGCGGAGGAAAGCGCAGAACCTCCTGGAGGTAGAGCGATACGAAGTACCACATCGGGAACAGGGCGGCGCTGAACACCAGAACGACGGCGTTCGAGACCCGCAGCAGGCGGTTGGAGAACGCGCGCAGTGGCATCAGCGGTGCGGCGGCAAGCTTTGCCTCGACGAGCACGAACAGCGCCGAGCAGCACTGCCCCGAGCGCGATCGGACCGAGCGCCGCGAGAGAGCCCCAGCCGTGCGCAGCCCGCGCTCACGATCCCGTAGACGAGCGCCAGCAGCCCGAGCGTGACCGTCAGGGCGCCGGCCAGGTCGAAGCTGGCGGCGGGCCCCTCGCGGCGACGTTCATCCACGGCGACTCGCGCGACGAGCGCCGCCAGAATCCCGATCGGCAGGTTGATCAGCAGGATCCAGCGCCAGTTGAGCTCCTGCGTGATGATCCCTCCGAGGAGCACCCCTGTGGCGCCGCCCGCGCCGTTCATCGCTCCCCACAGCCCGACCGCGCGCATGCGCTCCGGTCCCGCGGCGAACGACGAGGTGATGATCGAGAGCGACGCCGGCGCCATGATCGCCCCGCCGAGACCCTGCGCGGCGCGCGCGCCGATGAGCATCCCCTGGCTCGAGCGCAGTGCCGCCCGCAAGCGAGGCGGCGGCGAACAGAAGCAGACCCGCGATGAACGTGCGCCGCTGTCCAAACAGGTCCGCCGCACGCCCGCCGAGCATCAGAAAGCCCGCGAAGGCGATCGTGTAGGCGTTGACGATCCATTGCAGGTCGATCTTTGAGAAGCCGAGGCTCGATTCGATCGAGGGCAGAGCGACGTTTACGATCGCGATGTCCAGGATGACCATGAACTGCGCCGTGCAACACACCGCGAGCAGGAGCGAGTGGCGTCGCTGGCCCATCATCAGCTCGATTTGGGCGGCTTCGGGGGTGCCTGCACGCTGACCGTCGGCGACGTCGCGAGCAGCTCGCCCGAGGGACCGAGCGCCTGGACAGCCACGTAGGCGTACGCGTCTGGAAACGTGACCGAGCTCTCGAACCCGCTGTCGGGCATCGTCGCCTGCGGGGTCAGGGAATCGCCGTCGGCGCCCGCCAGCACTCGCCACGAAGCGACGTCCGTCGCGCCGTTCCAGCTCGCGAACACGGCGGTCGAATCTCCCGTGGCGAGCACCCGTGCGCTGACCGCCGGCGGCGACAGCGGATGTCCGGTCCACGGGAAGCGAAACGCGCGGTAGGAGGATGTTCCGGGCGGCAGGTGGGCGTCGAGCAGGAGATCCCCATTTGGAGCCAGCTCGCTTACGCTGGGGATCGCGCCCCAGCCGATCACCAAGTTCCCGCTGCGTGTCGTCTGCGCGTTGCCCTGGCTGTCGGCGACGAGCGGGCCCCCAGGGTGAGGGTAGGAGCGCACGAGGCGCGCGGTTCGACGTTCGGTGTCGATCGCCACCCGTACGGCGCGCGACTGATAGTGGACGCGGGGCGTGGAGCCGTCATCGAACAGGGTGATCGTCCCGTCGCGCTGTTTTCGGGCGTCGTGCTGCCACGCTGTTTCCGTGCCGGGTCCCATCGTGAAGCTGCTGTTGGTGCCCCCGAGCCGCCACAAGATGTCGCCCGTCCCGCCTTGCACCTGATAGCTGGCCCATGTCGTGCGCCCCGACATCAGCACGTCGCCGTCCGGCTGGGGATCAATCGAGTTCAGGTGAAACCAATCCCACGGCGCCGCGCTCGTCGGGACCGGGGTGTGCGACTCGCTCACGCCGACATGGTCGAGGCTGTGCCATTCCCAGCGGACTAGACCGGTGTTCATGTCGAGCGCTTGAACGGCAGTGTCGACGATCGTGCCGTTGCGCTTTCCCCCGATCCGTGAAAGGTCACAGCGCATCAGGTTGTAGACCGTCAGATAGGCGACCTGCCGGGGCTCGATCTGGAAGTCGTGCAGGTCGGCTTCATAGCCGTTGCCGGCGAGGACGGTTGCGACGGTCTGGTAGTTGCGGTCCATGACGATATCCCGACCCGCCCCGAAGCCGAGCGCGAACACAGCGCCCTGCCACCAGCTGAGGACGTCCTGCCCGTCGTAGCGCTGGACGCTCAGGTTCTCGGCGCTGATTCCCTTTGGAAGGTCCTCGAACCACAGCAGGCGCCCTTGTGGGTTGTAGATCAACGGACCGTACTGCCCGGGACCGGGGCCGACCGTCATCATCAGGTTGCCCGCCGCGGGGTCGTGGTCGGGAGCGGTCACGGTGAGGATCGGCGGGTGCAGGCCAGGAGCGGAGGTGAAGCTCTGATAGGAGGAGGGCGGCGCGGGCGGATTGGGGAAAGCGGCGATCCCCGCCGTGGGGTACGGCGTGGCCACGCGAAAGCTGAAGGAGATTCGGTGCTGGCCTCCGGGCGGCCCGATGACCGCGGCGACCACGACGCGCTCGCCGGCGTCAAACGGCTTGATCGGGAGAAAACTGCCGCCGTCACCCTGGAAGTAGCCATACACGCGACCGTGGTGGTACCCGCTGCGCGAGCCGTCCACGGAGACGTCTTGAATGTTGGTGACGGGCGTGCCGAGGAAGCTGATTTGCGTCCGCGTGTTGGCCGTGTCTGTGCCCGGCGCCGGAGAGACATCGACCTTTGCGCCGGGGAGGGCGGCGCTGTGGTCGAGCGTCGCGGGCAGGCACGCGGGCGAGGGTCCGCTCGGCGGAATCGATGTGCGAGCGCCCGAGAGGCTCCCGGTAGCCAACACGACGGCAACCACGACCCACGCGACGGCCGCGACGAGCGGGACGATGTATCGGTTCCTTCTCATGTTGGCTTGGACGATCGACGGGACTCGCGGCCGGCGAGCCGACGCCGAGCGGTCCCCGAGCGCCACCTTCGACCCAACGATCCGGCGGAGCCCGCCGTCGAGACGCAAGACAATAGCTGGGCGCCGGCGCTCGCTCGCCGGCATCGTGGGCCCGCACGAGCGCGATAATGCTCGCGATGACTGGCCTGGATGCTTGGTGGTCGGGGGGCGAGCGGGTGCCGATCAGGGTGGGCGAGCGCGAGCGGACCGTCTTTCTTCGCCGCGGCGGCGAGGGCTCGCAGATGACGCTGCTGCACGGCTTCCCGAGCTCCTCGCACGACTGGGCCAAGGTCGCCTCGAGTCTCGCCGCGGAGCACGCGTTGCTGATGCTCGACTTCCTCGGCTTCGGCGCCTCGGAAAAGCCTGCCGACCACGACTACACGTTGCACGAGCAAGCGGATCTGGTCGAGTCCGTGTGGGCACACGAGGGCGTCAGCTCGACCGTCCTGGTCGCCCACGACTACGCGGTGTCGGTCACCCAGGAGCTTCTTGCTCGCCGTGGGGAGGGAACGCTCGCAGTCGATCTCGAGGCGGTCCACCTGCTCAACGGCGGTCTCTACCCGGACCTTCACCGACCCCAGCCGACGCAGACTGCACTGCTCGATCCCTTGCAGGGGCCGCAGCTAAGTGCGCTTCTCAATCAGGAGCTGTTCGTCCAGGGCCTCGGCCCGACCTTCGCCGGCGGGTTCGACGCAACCGGCGACAGCGCCGACATCTGGCAGGCGATGGCCCGCGATGACGGTCAGCGGATCCTGCACCTCCTGATTCGTTACATGACGGACCGTGAGATCCACGGCGAGCGCTGGACCGGGGCGCTGGAGGACACCGATATTCCGCTCGCGTTCGTCTGGGGGATGCTCGATCCGGTCTCCGGCGCGCACATGGCCCAGCGGATCCGCGAGCGCTTGCCCGGCGCCCGGTTCAAGGCCCTCGACGACGTGGCACACTGGCCGCAGCTGGAAGCGCCTGAGCGGGTGGCCTCGGCGCTTCTGGGCAGTTAGCTAGCCGCGCCTCACTCGCGTCCGGATGCGGCGTCGACGAGCCGAGCCAGGCGCGAGGGACGCCCGACGCGCTGCTCGATGCGGTCGGCCTTGCGGTACAGCGAGTAGACGCCATGGATCGCTCCCCAGCGGAGCGGCTCGGGCTCCCACCGCCGTGGCCGGCGCCCAACCCACGGCAGCTCGGTGAGGCTCGTGCGACGGCCCAACAGCAGGTCCGCGAGCGTGCGGCCGGCGAGATTCGCGGTTGCGACGCCCTGGCCGACGTATCCTCCCGCCCACGCGAGCCCGGACTCGCGATCGGCGTCGACCGAGATGCACCAGTCGCGCGGCACGCCGAGCACGCCCGACCAGGCATGATCGATGGCCGCTCCGGAGGCTGCTGGGAACATGCTCGCGAGCTTCTCGCGCAGGCTCTCGACGGTCGCCGGCGCCGTGTCGCCCGACCCGTCTGTTCGCGAGTGAAACCTGTAAGGCACCCCGCGACCGCCGATCGCGATGCGGCCGTCCTCGGTGCGCTGGAGGTAGACGTACACGTGCGCGGCATCGCTGAGCACCTCCTGCCCGGACCAGCCGATCTCCTCCCAGGCCGAGCGCGTGAGTGGCTCGGTGATGATCATCGAGCTGTTCATCGGCACCAGCGCCCGCCCGAGACCGGGCAGTTGCGCGGTGTAGCCCTCGGTCGCCCGAACGACCCAGCGTGCGCGCACGGTGCCGGCCCGTGACACGGCTTCGTGGGGTCGGATCGCGCCTACGGGCGTGGCCTCGTAGATCTCAACGCCGAGACGCTCGACGAGCGCTGCCAGGCCGGAGACGAGCTTGGCCGGATGAACCCGCGCGACGTGCGGCGAGAACGTCGCGCAGCTGGCGCCCGAGACCCGGACCCGATCGTCGAGCTCGCGGCGGTCGAGCTCGCGCAGGTCGTTGCGGCTCAGCCCGGAGTCATGGCTGCGCTCGAGCGCGTCTCGCATCCGCTGCGCCTGAGCGACGTTGAGCGCGACGGCGACGTGTCCGCCCTTGACGAAGTCGGCATCGATGCCTTGATCGGCGATCACGCGCCCGACCTCGTCGACGGTCGCGAACATCGCTCGCTGCAGGGCGACGACACCCGCGCGGCCGCCGCGCCGTTCATATACGCGCGCGGGCCCCGAGAAGAAGCCCGAGACCCAGCCCCCGTTTCGACCCGATGCTCCGAAGCCGGAGAACTCGCGCTCGAGCATCACCACGCGCAACGACGGCTCGGCCAGCTTGAGGTAGTACGCGGTCCACAGTCCCGTGTAGCCGGCGCCGACGATCGCGACATCCGCCTCCATCGACCCCGCCAGCGGCGCGCGCGCCGGGGAGGCCCGCCCAACGAGCGCCACCAGAAGCCAAGCTCGCCGGTGCGCATCGCCGCAGCGTAGCCTCGCCGGCAGCGTGGCGCGGCTCAATCGGCTGCTCGGGCTGCTATTGATCGCGGACTTGTCTGCCTGGACAATTCGCAGCGCCACCCCTCATGACTTCACCGCGATCCTGTCGCTGTGGCGTGCGGGGGAGACCTCACCCGGAGTGAGCGATACCGAGGACGGCCTGTCGGCTCTTCTGGCTCGCGACCCCGACGGGCTGCTAATCGCGGAATCGCAAGGTGAGGCGGCCGGGACTCTGATCGTGGGTTGGGACGGTTGGCGCGGAAGCTTCTACCGGCTCGCGGTGCACGCCGACAGCAGGCGCCAAGGGCTGGCAACGGCACTGCTCCGCGAGGGCGAGCGTCGCCTGCGAGCGCGAGGAGCAGTACGGCTGACTGCGATCGTCGCCGACAACGACCCCGGCGCGATCGACTTCTGGCGCTCGGTTGGCTACGAGCAACAGGCCGATCGCGTGCGCTTCATCCGACATGTTCGGAGCTGATCCGGTAGTCAGCCGATGTTCCGGTCCTGTGGCGCCGCGGGGTTCGCCTTGGCGATCGCGTGGATTGCATCGAGCACGTCGCTGAGCCCACCCGACGTTTTCGTGTCGAGACGATCGAGGATCGTCTCGGTGTCTGCGAACTCCTTCTGGGCCCGCAGATCCGACGCCGCCGACTGAACCCGCTGACCGACCAAGATGATGCTCAAGAGAACGAGCTGCAAGAACGTCTGGGCGAACCACACGATGACCCCGTTGGCTCCCGTCAGGCCACCTTCGATCGCCGACGGCAACCGCGCCAGCGTGATGAGCGCGAACAGGTACGCGCACGCCATCGTTCCGACACCGCCGGTGATCAGCACCGCGAGCTTCGCGTTGAAGCCCTCGACCTCGCTCATCGCCTTCTTGATGTCGGTTGGGTTGAAGCGCGCTACGCGTGCCAGGAGCTGGTGACTGCGTGCCGGACCATCCATTGTGCGACCTCCGGGTCGGTGACGAACACAAAGCGATCGCTCGGAGGCTAATGGTCGTAGGAGGAAAGGTGGCCAGCCGCGGTTGCGCCCAACGGCTCCGATCCTCAAAGCACGATCTGTGTGCAAACGAAGTTCGCCGCCAAGCGCTCCTCGCGAAATACGCGGACCTGCCAAACATGAGTGCGCGCCCCAACATGCAGCGGCTCGCCTACGGCGGTCAGCTCGTCGCCGTCGCCGGCGGAAGCCAGAACGTTCATCTTCAGCTCGACGGTCGTAAAGCCGGCGCCCTCTGGGAGGTGACGCAACGAGCCCCACGCGGCGACCGTGTCCGCGAGCGCGACCCACGCTCCACCGTGCACGTAGCCCATCGGGTGCAGGTGGCGCCTGTCCACGAGCATGCGACCACGCACGTGCTCGTCGGTGATCTCGGTGAGCTCGATTCCGAGGTCGCCCGGGAACGTGCCGGTCAATCTCTGAGCGCTCAGCTCCGGTGTGACCGCCTGGTTGGTCTGGCCCATCGCGACAGCAGTGTGCCAGACGCGATGTCGCCGGCGTGGGGTCCGGGCCGAGGCTTCGCGTTCGCTCGGCCACCAGGGAACGCGAGCCGCACGAGCTGCCGGTAGACCGAGCGGTACTGGCGCCCGAGCCGGCCGCTGTTGTACGGAAGTCCATGGCGCTGGCACACCGCGCGGACTTGCGGCGCGATCTCCGCATAGCGGTTGCTCGGGAGGTCGGGAAACAGGTGGTGCTCGATCTGGAAGGACAGGTTGCCGGTCAGCAGGTGGAAGAGTCGACCGCCCTCGAGGTTGCACGAGCCGAGCAGCTGGCGCTTGTACCAGCCGCCCCGCGTCTCGGCACGGTACTGCTCCTCGCTGAAGGTCTCGGCGCCCTCAGGAATGTGTCCGCAGAAGACGATGGTGTGCACCCACATGTTGCGAATCAGGTTTGCGACGACGTTGCCGGTCAGCGCGCGCCGCGCCCCCCGGGGGCCGGCCAGCGCGGGAAACAGCACGTAGTCCTTCAGGAACTGGCCGCGCGCCTTGCGCAGCAGCGCGATGACCTCGTGGCGCGCCTTGGCGGGCGACTTCTCGCCACGGCGCACCGCGTCGAGCTCCAGGTCGTAAACGGCGATGGCCCACTCGAAAATCGCCCCGATGAGGAAGAAGTAGAGCGGCTGCGCGAGGTAGATTGGATGCCAGGACTGCGCGGGCTCGACACGCATCGCCGAGTAGCCCAGGTCGCGATCGCGACCGAGAACGTTCGTGTAGGTGTGGTGCTGGAAGTTGTGCGCGTGCTTCCATGACGCCGCCGTCGACGCCGCATCCCACTCCCAGGCGCTCGAGTGGATCCCCGGGTCTTGCATCCAGTCCCACTGACCGTGCATGACGTTGTGGCCGATCTCCATGTTCTCGACCACCTTGGCCAGCGACAGCAGTGCTGTGCCGGCGATAGCAGACGGAGTGAACCGAGCGCCGACGAGAAGCGCCCGCCCGGCGAGCTCGAGCTGGCGCTGAACGACGATCACGCGGGTGATGTACGCGCGGTCGCGTTCGCCAAGGTCGGCGCGCACGGCATCGCAAATGTCGTCGAGCTCGACGGCGAGGGCTTCGAGCGGATCGGCCCCGACCGCGGGGAGCGTCCCGCTGGCCGGCGTCGCAGTGTCGGACCCCATCGGCAGATCGTACGCGCAAAGCGGACAGCGATCGTTTGGCGTTGTCGTTTCCGGGGAAGGATCCACAGATCCATTCGTGACCAAGGGGGAGATCATGGGGCGAGCGACTTACCGCGCAATGTCGAGCAACGACCGACATGGCGTCGCAGCGACGCCGCGCTTCGGCAGCCGCTCGGGTGGCAGAGGCCCGTCCTCCTCGATCCGCGCTGGGCTGCTGACCCTCCTGGTCGTGGCGCCGCTCGCCCTCGGCGCGACGAGCGCCTCGGCGATCGTTCTGCACCTGCGTAGCGGCAACACGATCAGCTACCAGCCCCTCACAGGAGCGGCCCCGGCCGGTGCAGCCCCGGCGATCGGGACTTCTTCTGGACCGCTCGAATACCACGGCGGCCCGATCATGCCCTCGAACACCAACTACACGATCTACTGGGACCCCGCAAAAGCGCCCGAATATCCGGCCGAATACCAGTCGGGGATCAACACGTACCTCGAAGACCTCGCGCATGACAGTGGCGGTTTTCAGAATGTCGACTCGGTCTCCGCGCAGTACAAAGACGGAGCCGGCGAATTCGCCAACTACGCGTCGCACTTCGGCGGGGCGATCGTCGACACCGACCCCTATCCCGCCAACGGCTGTTCTGCGGCCACGATCTGTCTAACCGACGCCCAGCTGCGGGCCGAGCTCACGAGCTACGTCGAAGCTCACGGCCTGCCCCGCGACCTCACGCACGAGTACTTCCTGCTCACGCCGCCAGGAGTCGAAGACTGCATTGAACTGACGGCCTGCTCGGCGGGGAGCAAAATTCCGGTCTACTGTGCCTATCACGGAAACATTCCCATCTCCGGAGGGGTGATCATCTACTCGAACGACCCGTTTGTGACCGGCAACAGCGGCTGCGACGATGGTGAACACCCCAACAACAAGCCCTCCGACGGCGCGCTCCAGGGTGGGCTCAGTCACGAGCACAACGAGTCGATCACCGACCCCGAACTCAACGCTTGGTTCGATTCCGAAGGCAACGAGAACGGTGACAAGTGCCGTACCTTCGAAGACGCGACCGAATTCGGGACACCACTCGGGAAAGCGCCTGACGGCTCGCGCTACAACCAGGTGGTCAACGCCGATCTCTACTGGTACCAGCAGGAGTGGAGCAACGAAGGAAACCAGTGCAAGCAGCGGCTCGGAGCGGCGACGCCGAAGCTAGTCAAATTGGTGCCGAAAACCGGCCCGGCGGCGGGAGGAACATCCGTGACGATCACCGGTAAGGGCTTTACGGGAGCCACGGCCGTGGCGTTCGGGGCGACGAACGCCGCCAAATTCACGGTCAACTCCTCGACGTCGATAACCGCGGTCTCACCGGCCGCGAGCAGCGGCGTCGTGGACGTTACCGTCACGACACCGGGCGGTACGAGTGCAGTCGTAACCGCCGATCACTTCACGTTCGGTGCGCCTACCGTCACCGAACTGAGTCCTAAATCGGGCCCCAAAGCGGGCGGCACGACAGTCACGATCACCGGCACGGGGTTCGCGCTAGGCACAAAAACCACGTTCAAATTCGGGACGGTTGCGGCGTCTGGCGTCAACTGCAGCTCGATCAACTCATGCACCGCCGTCGCACCGGCGGCGGCGAAAGTCGGGAAAGTTGAAGTGGTTGCGACGGTCGCAGGCAAAAGCAGCAAAAAAACCCCGCCGGCGGACCAGTTCACGTACACCTAGTCGCAGCACCCGAGCGACCCGGCGTACGGCGACCCAGGGCCGAGCGCGAAGCACGGCCGGGTCACCCACGAATGCGTGCTGCCGCCGTGGCCCGAGCGGTCGGCTACACGCCGATCTGACGGACCCCGCGAGGAATTCCTGCGCCCGCGCGAGGGAGCATCCGGGCCGGTCTTCCGCGACGTAGCCGGCTCTCGGGCTGCGGCAACGCGCAGAGATATCGTGGTCCGCCAGTGGCGGCTCCGCATACGCCTCCCTTCGCCCAGCACCGTCGCACCTCTCATGTTAGGTTTTGCTAAAATGACGTCCAAGTGTCTCGTCCACGTGTCAGCGAAGATGTGTTTCACGCGATCGCCGAGCGCAACCGTCGCGTGCTGATCGACCTGATCGAGGCGGGGCCCCGGGCGGTTGGCGAGCTCGTGGCCGCCTCCGGGATGTCCTACTCGGCGACTTCGCAACACCTGGCGGTCCTCAGACGGACTGGACTTGTCAGCAGCCAGGCGTCTGGCCGGAGGCGCGTGTACCAGCTCCATCCGGCCGGACTTCGAGAGGTTCACGATTGGTCGGCGCGTTACAGCGAGTTCTGGCGAGACCGGTTGGACGTGCTGGGTGACGTCCTTGCAGACGGGCAATGAGACTTGACATCTTGATCGAGGAGCGGTTCCCGAGTCCGGTCGAGCGCGTTTGGCACGCCCTGACGGATCCGCGGATGATCAATCGGTGGCTGATGGCCACGGACGACTTTGAGGCGAGGGTCGGGGCGCGTTTCACCCTGCGCGACAAGCCCCACCCCACCTTTCGCGGCTACGTCGAATGCCAGGTGCTCGAGCTGTCCCCGCCCAACCGCATGGTCTGGTCGTGGTCGAGCACCGACGATCCCGTACCTACCCGTCTCGTCATCGAGCTGGAGGCCGAGGATCGAGGAACGAGACTGACGCTGCGCCACACCGGGGACACCGATGAGCTCACCGTGCAGGGCACGACCGCAGGGTGGCCCCGCAAGCTCGGAGAGCTCGCCGAGACGCTTTCCACCGCAGGCTCCGCCGCGCCCGACGGTGACCGAGACCCCGAGCGGGAGCAGCCGTGAGCCCCACAGACCCCAGAGGAGAACCCGACCCCTGGCCGGACTCGGATCGCAAAGGAGAGAACGATGAATCAGCCACTACACGCAGTGAGGTTTCCAGGCGAGACGGACGAGTATCGGCGAGCACGCAACGAGCTGCTCGAGGCTGAGATCGAGCTGCGCAGGCAGGGCGAGGCCGTCGCGGCGCAACGGCGCAGCCTGCCTCTCGGCGGCGAGGTGTCGACCGACTACGGCTTCGAGGAATCGACGGGCGACACTCATGCCACGCGGACTGTGAGCCTTGCGGAGCTGTTCGAGGACAGCAAGGACACGCTGTTCCTCTACAGCTTTATGTTCATCCCGGGCGACGCTGGCGTCCCCTTGGAGGTGGGCTGCCCGGCTTGCACATCGATCATCGACGCGCTGGACGGCGAGGCCCCGCACATCACGCAGCGTGTCAACCTCGCCATCGCCGCCAAGGCGCCGATCCAACAGTTCCGCGAGCACGCCCTGTCGCGTGGCTGGCGGAACATCCGCCTGCTCTCCTCCGCGAATACGACCTACAACAGCGATTACCACGGCGAGACGGCCGCCGGCAGCCAGCGCCCGATCGCGAACGTATTCGTGCGAAGAGGCGGAAGGATCCACCACTTCTGGAGCAGTGAGCTTGCCTTCGCTCCCACCGACCCGGAGCAGCATCCCCGACACGTCGACTTCATGTGGCCGCTGTGGAACGTCCTCGACCTCACGCCCGAGGGTCGCGGTAGCGACTGGCACCCGCGATTGGAGTACAGCTAGGGATGGGACGGCGAGCGCGGGCAGGGACGCTGCCGCGTGCGCGCGAGTCGGAGTAGTGTCGCTCCAACTTCACGAAGTATTCATCGAAGGAGGAACGATGACGAACCACGTCCGTATGGGGATCTACGCGATCACGAGTGGCACCTACGACGAGCTCATCGACGAGGCCCGCCAGGGCTTGGCGCCGATCCTGCGCGACAGCCCGGGCTTTGTCTTCTATTCGACGACCGACGTGGGCGGCGGTCGCTTCGTCTCGGTGAGCACCTGGGGGACGCGTGAGCAGGCCGAGGCGGCGGCTGCGCGGACCGCCGAGTGGGTCAGCGAGAACATGGCCGACTCGGTCGCCCTAGAAGAGAACCTGATCGGGGAGATGACGACGCTCGCCGCAACCGAGCGGAGCGCAGTCTAAAGACGCTCACTCGCCACCCGGCATCGACCCGCGCCTGCTCGGCTGCGACGCTCGCGTCGAACGACGCAACGCTCAGGTGACCGAGCAGGTGGCTGGCGAGATCGCGCGCATCACGAGCTACAACGACATCGACGAGGCGGGTGCTGCCGCCGAACGTCTAGCCGGGGGACGGGCGTAGGCGATGTCACGCGAGGTCATCGAAATCGGCGAGCGAATCACAGCGGCCATCAACGGGCGCGAGATATCGGACGAGTTGGCCGACGAGTTGATCGCGCCCGACTATCTCATCGAGAACGTGTCCTCGGCCGTCAGCGACAACACCTTTCACGGCGTGTCTGGATTGCGCGAATGGATGAGCGACACATTTGACGTCCTAGACGACAATGCTCGCTACGAGATCGAGGAGGTCCTCGCGGACGGTGAGGACTTCCTGGTGGTCAGGGTTTGCATCGTCGGTCGCGGTCTTCGTTCGAGTGTACCCGTCGAGTTGCGCTGGATCGGCGTCTCGTGGTTTCACGAGGGCAAGATCACCCGGTCGGCTGGCTACGCGCACCGCCGCGAAGCCCTGCAGGCCGTGGGGCTGGAGGCCTAAGCGATGTCGGAGACGAACGTGGAGATAGTCAAGCGGGCGTGGGAACAGAATGATGATGGGGAATGGCGTCACCCTGCGCTCTTCTCGCCCGATCTCATTTACCGCCCGGTAGCCACGTATCCCGAGAGCAGCGAGTATCGGGGTTTCGATCAGTATCGTCGCTTCTATGACGGCTTCATGGAAGCATGGTCGGAGGATTTCACTTCAAGCCCTGTTACCTTCCGTGAGTACGGCGAGGCGGTGATCGCCCGAGTCGAGTTCACTGGCCACGCGAGGCAAAGTGGCATCGCGATTTCCGAGCGGATCTTCAAGGTGTTTTGGCTGGAAGAGGGTAAGCGATGTCGCGGGACAACGTGGAGATCGTCAGGCGATGGATAGACACCTACAACCGACGTGACTATGACGCAAGCACGGACTTGCTGGCCCCCGATGTCGTGTTCGACGCCTCGCATCGTGGGTTCGGGGTCTTCGAGGGGCTGGCGTTGGTCCGTAGGGTGGGCGAAGCCTGGGTGAAGACGTTCGACGAGTTTGAAATGGACCTGCGGGAGGTTTCCGACCTCGGCGGCGGAGTCGTTCTCACCGTGCAGCTTACGAGAGGGCGTCCGCCTGGAACGACCGCTTACGTCGAGGGCTGGGAGGCATACGTCGTGGTGCTCGAGGACGGCGTGATCCTGCGGTACACGAACTACACCGACATCGACGAGGCCCGTGCTGCCGCCGAACGTCTTGCCGAGTCGAGGGGGTAGGCGGTGTCGCAGAGCAAGGTCCGCTCCCTCTTCAGTTGGAGGGTGCGACGTTGGAGATCGCGAAGGGATGCGTTGGTCAGCCTCTAAGGTCGAGAGCCGCCGAGCACGCGGGGCGATAGCGCCAAGGTGCCCCGGATGGTGGGCGCGCATTCCATCTGCTGATTGCCTGCGCGATACTCGCAGGGTGACGCCGGAGGAGTCCACGACCCCCGACCTGGTGGAGCGTTGGCGACACGCTGCCGATGCGCTCGGTCGCAGCGACTTTGATGCCGGGCTGAGCTGCTTCGTCCCCGATGCCGTCTGGGAGGTGCAGCCGCTGTCGAGCAGCTTCGAAGGCGTACCAGCAATCCGCAGCTTCGTTGAAGACTGGATCGGCAACTACGACGAATACCACCAGGAGCTGGTGGAAGGCCAAGACCTCGGAAACGATGTTGTTTTCGCCCTGAACCGCCAGGATGCTCGCCTGGCTGGGACGACGAGCAGGGTGCAGGAGCTGTGGTCTTTCACCATCACGTGGAGAGCGGGCATGATTGACCGGGTGATCGGTCGCAACGACATCGACGAGGCCCGCGCTGCCGCGGAACGCCTCGCCGAGGAACGGGGTAAGGCGATGTCGCAGGAAAACGTGGAGATCGTCCGGCGAGTCTGGGACGCCTGGGGGCGCGCTGACATGGATGGCCTCTTTGCGCTCGTCCCCCAGGATGTCGTGTTTGATACGGCGCACCTGCGCGATTGGCCGGAGCCCGAGTACGTCGGCCACGCTGGTGTGCGGCGCTTCTTGACCGAGTGGTTGGAGGTTTGGGACGCCTTTGAGGTTGGCGTCGATGAGTTCGTAGAGGCACCGGATGGTCGCGTGGTGGTTCTGTTCTGGCAGCGTGGGAAAGGGCGGCAAAGCGGCCTCGGCATGGATGTGAAGTGGGCGCAGATCGTCACCATCCGCGATGGCAAGGCGCTCAAGGCGGACATGTACGACAGCCGAGAGAAGGCCCTCAAAGCCGTGGGGCTGTCGGGGTAGGCGATGTCGGCGAACGTGGAGATCGTCAAGCGCGCAATAGACGCCTACAACCGGGGCGACATAGACGCCTACGCCGACCTCACGACGGCGGACTTCGAGTTGTTCCCGGCGCTGGAGAGGACGGTTGAGGCAGTTAGCTACCGGGGGCGCGAGGGCATCGACACCCACCTCGGTAACATCCGCGACACCTGGGAGAAGCTTCATGTGCTCGCTGACGAGATTCGCGATCTCGGCGACCGCGTGCTCGTGCTCGGCCGGGTCGAGGGACGTGGAAGGGGCAGCGGCGTTCAAGTCGATGAGCCCGCCGGGTTTGTGATCGATTTTCGCGGCGTCAAGCTCTCGCGTGTCCGTGCATATCTCGATCACGGCGAGGCGCTGCGGGCGGCTGGACTCTCCGAGTCGAGCGGGCAGGCCAATGTCTGAGGAGACCACGACTCCCGACCTAGTGGAGCTTTCGCGTCGCGCGTGGGATTACTCCAGCGACCAGAACTGGGAGGCCGTCCTGGGCCTCTTCGCACCCGAGGCGATCTTCGACATGACGCCGGTCGGGCTGGGTGTCTACCAGGGTGCGGCTGCGATACAAGCTTTCTTTGAGGACTGGCGCAGCGGTTACGTGGAGTTTGAGACTTGCGTGGACGAGCTTTTCGACCTCGGCAATGGGGTGATTCTTTCCGAAGCTCGTCAGAAGGGACGCCTGGCTGGCAGCGCAGGCCACGTTGAACTGCGCTACGGGGCTGTCCTCCAATGGGAGAGCGGCATGATAGTGCGGCTAACCAACTACGCCGACCCCGACGAGGCTCGTGCTGCCGCCGATCGGCTGGCCAAGGACAAATCCACCAAGCACCGGTAGCGGATTTCCTCCGTCAGACCCTTTGCGCGACCCTCGATGGAGGAGTAGGCTCAGCTCAACGATCAGCGCCGCGAGGGAGGTCACGTCGTGAGTAGTACCGGGCAGGATCAGAGGCCGCTCGATCAGGTCCTCGTCGGCGATCTCGCGAACTTCTCCAACGGCCCGCCGCATGATCTCTTTCGGCGGCTGCGGACCCAGTGTCCGGTCCATTGGACCGAGCGGATCTCCGAGTACCCCGACGAGGATGGTTTCTGGTCTGTGACGACCGCGGACGACGTGTTCGAGGTGAGCCGCGACTGGCAGACATTCTCATCTGCGCTCGGCGGCTTCACGTCCACGAAGAACGCGGGCGTGTCGCTGGAGCTGCAGCAGGCGATGTTCATCGGCATGGATCCGCCCAAGCACGACCGCTTGAAGGCTCTCTTCCAGCGCGGCTTCACGCCCAAGCGGATCGCCGAACACGAGGACGCGATCCGCGCGATCGTGGTCGGCGTCCTCGACCGCCTCGATGGCCGCGCGAGCTGCGATCTCGTCGACGATGTCGCACAGCCGGCGGTGTCTCGTGTAATCGGCAGCTTTATGGGCCTGCCGCCCGAGGACGACGAGGTGTGGGCGCGCCTGATGAACGCGCTCGTCGCCTCAGGCGACCCGGATGCGACCCCCGGCGGCGCCGAGCACGTGATGGAGCACGACGTCCCGGAGGTGTTCGAACGCTGCACCAAGCTGATCGCCGAGCGTCGCGCGACGCCAACGGACGACCTGACGAGCGTGCTCGTTCATGCGGAGATCGACGGCGAGCGCCTCGAAGATCACGAGATCGTCATGGGCTTCGTACTGTTGATGGCGGCCGGCAACGACAGCACCAAGGCCACGTACTGCAGTGGCATGTGCGCGCTGATGGAGAACCCCGAGCAGCGACGCTTGGTCCTGGACGACCCGTCGCTGGTGCCGGCTGCCGTGGAGGAGTCGCTGCGCATGTTTCCAGCGTTCGGCCACTTCGCGCGCACAGCAACCTGCGATACCGAGCTGCATGGCCAAACGATCCGCGAGGGCGAGAAGCTGGTCATGTGGTACCCGTCCTCCAACCGCGACGAGACGCGCTACGAGGACGCTGACCGCTTCGACGTGACGCGCAATCCCGAGCACCAAGCGTTCGGTGCGGGCGGGCGCCACTTCTGTCTGGGCACGGCGCTGGCGCGGCTGGAGCTGCGCATCCTCATCGAGGAGACGCTGGTGCGTTTCCCCGAGATGGCTATCGCCGGCGCGCCGAAGTACGTCGAATCGCCTTTCGCCAATCAGCTCAAGGCGTTGCCCGTCCGCCTGCGGCCCTGAGCCTCGGGGGGGTCTGGCTCGCCACCTTCACCTCGGACATGACGCGCAGGGGAGTGCGATCCCTTCATATTCATTACGAGCAAGCTCCGTGACTTGCAGCGGCTTGTGGCGACTACGGAGGCACAGCACCCACGGAAGCGCAGCAAATAAGCTGCTGATCTAAAGCGACGCCACCGACCTCGATCCGGTGGCGTTTCTTTCGCATCCGGCAGCATTCTCTTCGCTCGACCCGGACGGACTCCTCTCGTGGGCACGCTCATGGCCCCTGCAATGGGTCACAGATAGGTCATGGCCTAGGGCGCCAACCTTCGAAAAACCCAGAGCCGACGCGGGGACTCGAACCCCGGACCCGTTCATTACGAGGAGCGAGCAGGTGGCGATCTCTGTGGGCCGGATCACGACATGTCCGGCGTTTGTTTGCGCTCCGTGGCGAAGGCGGTCACTAACGTCGCCGACGGCCGAGCTAAGGTCCGCCATCGCGTGCCTGGCGACCTTTGGCTTACCAGCGCCGCTCGTAGCACGGGCCAACTGCTTGGCGACCGTCTTGCGGACGCCCCGCGCCCGCAGGCTCTTGAATAGGTCGGTTTCAGTCTTAGCCATCGTAACTGGTCGCGACACCCACGGTGGCGGACTACCATCCGCGATCGGTAACAGCTGTCACCGTGAACCTCACTCAGCTGCCCATTCCGATGAAACCGATCAGTCGGAGCGTTGATCGATCGCCAGTGCCTCGTCTTGGCCGCTGTCGCTCGCATTCGGGTCGATCGCTCGTGCCTGCGCGTGCTGATCGCGGGCAGACTCGGTCAGATGCTCAGCCTCAACCGCCCGGCGCTCTGCGGCCGCATGTCCCTGCCGCGCCTGAGCGGCGCGTTCCTCAGCTTCAGCCTGAGCACGCTTGGCTTGGGCGGCCTGCTCATCAGCCGAGGCGCGCGCACTTTCCGCTTGGATCGAACGGCTTCTGGCCTCCTGGCGAAGCTCGCCCGCCTGCTCACGACGACGTTCGTCCCGCCTGCGGCTCGCGGCGCGAGCGACGAGGGCGATGAGCAATAGCACCACCACGGCGCCAACAGCAATTCCGATGATCGTTCCGGTGTTCATGGTTCCTCCTATAGCTCGATCGACTTGCGAGTTCCCGGCTAGGCGCGCTCGTCGCTTCGTTTGTGTCCCGCTAGCGTGTCGACGACCTTGTCTACGGCTTTCTTTAGGGACCCCTTCGCCTGGTCGGCGTGTCCTTCGCTCTTTAGGCGCTGATCTCCGGTCAAGGCACCGGCAGCCTCCTTGACGCGTCCCTTCGCTTGGTCGATGTTCTTGTCGGTCATAGTCCCTCCTGGTTTGGGCTCTTGCCGGGCACGCCCCCGCGATTCAGTGCACGCTGAGTGGCCACCACGATCAGTGGGCCGGCGACGGCCCTACCCCTGGGGCGCCGCGCGCAGGGGAGTCACTACGACGCTAGAGGCGCCGTTCTTCGTAGGGTCCGCCGACTACTCGTCGTCGAGCGCTGGCCATATAGAAGAGCGACAGCACCACACCGACGATGCCGACGATCATCAGAATCAGCCCGATCGTTGGCCGCGATACGCCTGACACGTGAAATGTCAGGCCGTAGCGGATGATCGCACCGACCGCGATGAGGAAGATCGATGTGCCGATAGGCATATCTAAACCCTCCCGCGGCTGCGATAGCCGAATCCGCCGCCCGTGAGGAAGACCACGAGGGCTACCACCAACAACAGCCAAAGCAACGGGCTAACACCGATCCCGCCCACCACGGCTGCGATCACTAGGACAATGAGAAGCAACTCCAAGAGCCCCATGGGAGCCTCCTTTTGGTTGAGTGCTCCTCAGCACACCTTTGCGCGAGGAGCGAGAACACTCTCTCTAGCACAGAGAGAGCGCTCTTTCTATCACAGAGAGAGCGCTCTGTCTAGTGCTAAGGTCCCAGGATGCACGAGACCCGCCAACAAACAGCCCAGGTGGGGTCCGGCGCTCACGAGCGGATTCTGGATGCCGCCTACGAGCTGTTCTCGCGACGCGGCATCCAAGCAGTTGGGGTCAACGAGGTGATCGAGCACGCGGGCGTCGCGACCGCGACGCTCTACCGGCACTTCCCCTCCAAGGAGAAGCTCGTGCTCGCGTTCCTCGATGTCCGCGAACAGCGCTGGACCAAGGACCTCATTGAAGCCGGGGCCATGCGTCGCGGCTCGAACCCCGAGGAGCGACTACTCGCCATCTTCGATGTACTCGACGAGTGGTTCCATCGGGACGACTTCGAGGCGGGCTCGTTCATCAAGGTACTGCTCGAACTCGGCCCCGAGCATCCCGCGGGCGGCGCCAGCGTTCGCCACCTCGAGCAGCTCCGCGCGATCGCACGCGACTTAGCCGAGGAAGCCGGCCTGCGCGACACCGATTCGTTCGCGCGCTCGTGGCACATCCTCATCCAGGGCTCGATCGTGGTAGCAGCCGAGGGCGATACACAAGCCGCCGAGCGAGGCAAGTCGATGGCACGCCTGCTCATCGAGCAATACCGCTGATGGCCGACGTTCCCCGGCCGCCTTCTCCCTCCGCCGGGAGTGCGCGACACGACGACCACGCCGGAGCTGCAGGCCAGCTCACCGCCAGGCTCTCGCCGAGCCGTCCCATCTCGCGAGCGAGAGATCGGCTGCCCCACCGGGCACGGTCAGGGAAGCCCATGCGCCGCCCAGTAGCCATGCGTCGGTCACCGGTCAGGCGCGCAGTCCTATCTCGATGTTGGGCGAGCGTAGCCGTCGGCGTCCTATACGCCCGCCGAAAGCTCGGGGCCCGTAACGATCCGAAGTCATCTGGCTGCCCGCCCGGGCGCCGGCGAGCACGGTGTCCTCGGAGTAGGATCGTCGGGGTGGATGAGGATCGCCAGCGACGCGTCGCCGAAAACGAGTCGATGTCTCGCGAGGCCAATGAGGCAGTCGAGAAGGCGCTCTGGGAGGCCGAGGAGGGCTCGTCCACAGCGTTCCTGTGTGAGTGTGCTCGCCCAGACTGCCATCACGTCGTCCAGGCCACACTGCGCGAGTACGAGCGTGTCCGCGCCCACCCCCGCCGATTCATGGTGCACCCCGGTCACGACGAGCCAGAGGCGGAGAGGATCGTGAACACTCAGAGCGATTACCTGGTCGTAGAGAAGAACGATGAGGCGGGGCGGGTAGCCGAAGCTGAAGACCCTCGCAGCTGACACCGCCTGCGGGATACTTATCTGAGGAGTTCGGACCTGAGCGGCCGCCGTCTGACGGCCGCGTAGCGCCCCGGCCCTACGCCGCCTCACGCGGCACGAGGGGGCGGCGGGTTGCGGCATGCGCCGCTCGGTCCCTGCCAGCGCGGGCGTAGCACGCCTCCGGACTTGCGCTTTGGTGGCCAAAGCAGGCGCGCGGACGGCATTCGCCCGCGCTAGCGCAAAGGACGAGGAGCAGGCGTGAGCTCCATCGCGCTTGGCGCGTTCGCTCTTCGTCCAGAGCGGAAGTGCCACGCTACGACGGAGCCGTGCAAAGACCAGCCACCGCTGGGCGCTAGGGCGGTGCCCGCCTGTCCTACGCCTAGTGCTCGAGTGCGATAGTCGCTCCAGCAAAGCGCGAAGGCTCCCAGCGCCCGCAACGAAGTCCGGCGATGGTGCCGCCGTCCATGAGCAGGTCGCTGCCGGTGATGAAGCCTGCTTCCGGTCCGAGCAGGAAGGCGGCCACGGAGGCGACCTCGTCGGCTGTTCCCACCCGGCCGGCCGCGGATGCATCGATCATCTTGCGCAGCGTCGGACCACGCTCTGAGTCCAGCTCCTGCTGGGCCAGTGGGGTGCCACGGTGTTGCCACCCCGCAGGCTCTCCGTGGAGCTCCGGCGTAGGCTGAGCGCCGGTGGACACTCGGCGCGGCACGATTGCTGATTTCTGGGACGACCTGATCTCGGCGTGGCTCGCCGCCGACGATCCGATGCCTGACCCTCTCCCTCGCTGGCTCGCGAGCTACAGGGGCGAGGGCATTGGTGAGGATGGTGAGGCCCCGGTCGAGGCGGGAAGCCTGGCCAGTGCTCCGAGTAAGTCCAACGGGGCGGTCTGCGTCCGTTCCATGACCAGTCCGCCTAAGTTGTAGGTGAACTGGTCGGCAGGAGCGTTTTTCGCGCTGCTCACTTTGTTCACGGTCGCTTTCACGTCGACATTTCCAACTTCGTGTGCTGGAGAAACGACGGTGCACGTTGTAGAGGAGGTGCAGTTGACCGCGGTGCCCTTTTTCGTTCCGAATTTGAGTACCGTCGCGACTTTGCCGAGGGCAAAGCCCGCGCCTGTGACCGTCACGGCGGTGCCACCTGCGCTGGTTCCAGAGGTCGGGCTGAGCCCGGTTACGGTAGGCAGGAAGCTGAAGCGATCTTTCGTCGAGATCGCGCTCGTGCCGCCAGGCGTAGTCACCGTCACGTCCACCTTGCCCGCCGGCTCCGCCGGAGCGACGGCGCTGATCGAGGTCACGCCTTTGATCGTCTGCAGCGTGAAGCTGGTTGCGTTGGTCGCGCCGAACTTGACAGATGTAACTCCAGCGAAGTTCGTGCCCGAAATAGTCACGGTCGTGCCGCCCCCGACCGGGCCGGTCGCCGGTTTGAGTTTTGTCACCGTCTATCACTCGAATCCGGGCGAGCTGCCCCCTGCTAGGTCCACCTTCGGCGCTGCTCGGCACGACGATTGGCCTCCACGACGACTTCACGTCTTGATCAGTCTCGCGCGCCAGACGGCGCGTTGACGTAGCAAGCCAGCCCGTAAACCCGGCGAGCAAAGCCGTCGCAATGCCTGCAATAGCCGTCCAGCCGAAGGCCCAAGCACTCTCGACGACTGGATGCACGTCCGGGCACCATAGACCCCGTGCCGGTCGTGCGCGCGGGCGAAGATGCTCCTACTCGGATCGGCGGATGCGCGCGAGTTCGGCCTCGGCCTCAGCGGTCGTCATGCCCGCATCTTCGAGTAGCTCGGCACCGTTGACCGCGCCGTCGGCGATGTAGGCCCGCGCCTCGTCGAGCGTCGGGACGACGAAGTCCATGAGCGTTTCAACGGTTTCGTCGCCGTGGCGCATCACGAGTCTCAAGCGCGCACCACCCTAAGCGCCGGGCCGCCAGCGTGCCGTGCGAGGTAGTCGTTCGCCCGCTCTGCGACTTCGTCTTGCGAGCCGTCGAAGAGGTGGCCGTACTGGCCGAACGTCATCGTGATCGTTGCGTGCCCCATCGCCTGCATGACCGCCTTCGGGTTCGCGTTCGATGCGATCAGCACCGAGGCGAAAGTGTGCCGACACTCGTGCAGGTCGAATCGAACGGCTGGCCAAGGCGACGCTGCCGGGCGAGGATCATCCTCACCTGCTCGAAGTCATCGTCGGGCCGCTCGTCCACGGCGTCGAGGATACGCCGCTCCCTATTTCAGACCCACCACGTCAATCGAGACGGAGTTGATCTTGAAGTGGGCTTCCAACCGCTCATGGCGCGTGAGGCTCAACGGCTGAGTCTCGACGACTGACGGTTGCCCGCCGCCCGAACGCTCACCTCCGGGGCGCTGAGCGTCGATGCTTTGCAACAAGATGGTCACGCTTGATCGGATTCTCGGAATCATTGAGGTCATCGCCGTCCCCGTGAGCCTTTGGTGGCTTGTCCGGGCTCGGCTTGCTCCGACTGCGAAGCGCACTCGTCGAGCGGTTGTGTTGGCGCTCGTCGTCGGGCTGACCGTGGCGCAGCCGTTCGGAACCGTCGCGGTGCCACAAGACCGGCTCCCGCCGACGGGCGCGCGCCCACTGCAGCCGCGCAGCGTTCACGTCGCCCGGCTGTTCGGCGTCCTCCCCGTGTTGCCCTTCTCGCTCTACCCACGAAAGGACCTCTACTCAGGCGAGAACGCTCCCTCGGCGACTCTCAGGGCGCGCTCGTGGTTTTGGCTGCCCGTCCTGACGAACTCGACCAACATCAAGGACATGTGCTCGCCGTCCGTGGACATCCCATGTTGGGAACCCAACGACGTCAAGGCCTACGGCAATCCGAGGGTTCTGAAGGTCTACGAAAGCGATGGCGTCTGGGTAGTGCTCCGCGACTACTACACCGTGGACGTGCGAAGCGGCGAGTCTCAGTTTTACGTCTGGAAGCTCCAGCCCGGCATCGCCTCAATCGGCGGGCTGGCGTACTGGATCGTCGCGGGCGGCCTGCTCTTGCTCATCCTGACGACGCACCGCAAAAGGGCGAATCCGGCAGTGAGAACGCGTAGCGTGCGCCGAGAGGCGGGGCCTCGCTCGCGAGCCGCGTGACCGTGGCGGTCGGCACGAGCACGAGGTTCCCGCCCGCTTCGGACGGAAGCGGCGGCGCTGACTGGCGCGAGAACTGGCGCGCACGAACCGCCTTGTCAGCGTGAAGGCGCCGATTAGCAGGCAGTTCGCCAGAGCCGACGCGGGGACTCGAACCCCGGACCCCTTCATTACGAGTGAAGTGCTCTACCAGCTGAGCTACGTCGGCGCGGTCAGAGATGCTAGCGCCGCCGCGGGCCGCTAGGAGGGGACCGCGTCGCGAGCTGGTTCGGGGCCGCCGTCCTCCAGAGTGGCGAGCGTTGCGAGCAGGGACTCGCCGTGCTTCTCGCAGAATGCCGGGCCGATGCCGTGGATCGACATCAGCGCCTCGATGCTCCGCGGGCGCCGGCGGAGGACCTGCTCGAGCACCGCATTTGCGGCGACCGTGAACGCCGGCTTGCCCTCCGCCCGCTCCCATCGCCACGTCCGCAGCCTCTCATAGCGCTCCTCGTCCACCGGCTCGGCCGCATGCTCTTCGATCGGCTCGGTCGACCGCCCCGTTCCCGGGGACATCCGTCCGGCTCGCGAACCCTTTCGCCGAGCCGCGCCCGCAGACCGCGTCAACGCCGCGCTGAGCGCCTGCTCCAACTCCGCGTCCGGGTTGCACACGTCGCAACAGCGCCCACTCGGTGCACCCTCCGTCTGATCGCCGAAGTGGTCGAGGATCTGGCGTCGGCGACACCTCTGCTCGCTGCTCATGTACTGCTCGATCGACCGGTAGGAGTCCCAGCCGCGATTCTTCGCCGCCCTGATCGCCGCGTGTGCCCTGCGCGGGCTTCCGCGGCCCGTCAGCCGCACCAGCAAGCCGTCCTGCCCGGCCGGCTCCAGCTCCACCGCACCAGCTCGCTCGGCGATCGACAGCAGCACCCGGTCGCGCTCGCCCAGTTCGCCGTGGGCGACCATCGCGATCCCGTCGTCCGAGCCGCGCCGCAGCCTCGCGACGTAGGACTTGACGTCCGCCACGCTCGTCTCCCGCTCCTTGATGAACCTGATCAACCGACCCAGGTCCATCCTCGCCGCGAGCAGCAACGCTCGCCCCGGCGCTCCGTCGCGCCCGCCCCTCCCGGCCTCCTGGTAGTACGCCTCGAGGCTCGTCGGCAGCGCCCAATGCGCCACCGTGCGCACCCGCGCCTTGTCCACACCCATTCCGAAAGCATTCGTCGCAACCACCACCTCGGCCCGATCCTCCATGAACGCCGACTGGCTCGCCCTCCGAGCGTCCGGGCTCATGCCCGCGTGATAGGCGACCGTGGCGATTCCCTCGCGTGACAGCCTCGCCGCCAGATCGTCGGTGTCCTTCCTCGTGCCGCAATACACGATCGCCGGCCTGGACTCCGGATCGCCCAGTACGTGCACCAGCGCTGCCCACTTACGGGCGAGCGCGCCCTTGCCCTCAACGCTCACCACGTCGAACGTCAGGTTCGGCCGATCGAAGCCCGATCGGATCGACACCCAGTCCCGCAGTCCCAGGCGAGCCGCGATCTCCTCGGCCACCTTCGGCGTCGCCGTCGCCGTCGCCGCCATCACCGCCGGCCTTCCGAGCGAGGCGATCGCGTCGTGCAGGCGCAGGTAATCGGGCCTGAAGTCGTGCCCCCACTCCGCCACGCAGTGCGCCTCGTCGACGACGAACAGGCTCACCTTCCTGCGCGCCAGCGCCTCCCGGAAGGCGCCCGAGGCGAATCGCTCCGGCGCCGCCAGCACCAACTGCATCTCGCCGTCGCCGATCTCCGCCAACGCCCGCGCGTTGTGCCCCTCCTGCATTCCCGACGCCAGCATCGTCGCGCGAACGCCCGCCTGCTGCAGCCGCTGCAGCTGGTCGCTCATCAACGCGATCAGCGGACTCACAACCACGACCAGCCCGATGTCGGCCAGAGCGGGCAGCTGGTAGCACAGCGACTTGCCGCCCCCCGTCGGCATCACCACCAGGCTGTCTCGCCCCTCCAGCGCCGCCTGCACCGCCGCGCGCTGGCCGGATCTGAACCGCTCCAGCCCGAACCGCGCCAGCAGGTCCTCCGGGGTTGCCGCGCGGGCACCCGGCGCGATCGGCGGTGTCATCGTGTCCATCGCTCCCAAGCTACTGGCCGGCTCGGCCAGGACATCCCCGCGCGGTCTCCTGGCTCGCTTCTCTGCTCACTGCGAACGCATCCCGGGCCGCCTCGAGGCGGCCCTCATCATCATTCTTTTGCGCCGCGTCGCTCCCAAACCACTCTCGCGCCGGCCCACGGGACCAGCGTGATCGCTCGCCGCTTGGTCCACTCCCCCCTTCGCCACATGCGGCCCGCCGGGAGCGACGGCTCCAGCTCGCGCAGCATCGTGCGCAAGATCAGCTTCATCTCCAGCAGCGCGAACGATGCGCCGATGCAGCGGCGGATTCCACCGCCGAACGGGATCCACGAGAACGTCTCCGGCGCGCCCCCGAGGAATCGCTCCGGCCGGAACTCCGTCGGCTGCTCATACACGCGCGCGTTGCGGTTCGTCAGGTAGATCGACGGCACGACCCGCGTGCCCGCCGGGAGCACGTTCGCTCCGACCTGCAGCTGCTCCCGGAGCACCCTCACCACGATCGGCACGACCGGCCTGACGCGCAGCGTCTCCTGCACCACCGCCGTCATGTACTCGTCCCCGCCCCCGTCCTCCTCGGCGTCGATCTCCTGCACGAGCCGCCGTAGCTTGTCCGGGTGTCTCACCAACCGCTCGACCGCCCATGCCACCGATGTCGCCGTGGTCTCGTGGCCCGCCAACAGCAGGGTCACGAGCTCGTCGCGCAGCTCTTCGTCGCTCATCGCCTGGCCGTCCTCGTCGCGCGCCTGCATCAACAGCGACAGGATGTCCCTGCGTTCCGCCAGGTCCTCCTGCCCGCGTCGCCGCTCGAGCTCCGCGTAGATCACCGCATCCAACCGGTCGAGCGCACCTCCAAACGCGCCTCCCGGGCGCTCCATGCTCGGTCGCCGCAGCGCTGCGCGCACCACCGCAACCGCGTTGATCGGCTCCATCAGGTCTCCGATCGCTCTCCGCAGCGCCTCCATCTGGTCCGCCTCCACGCCGAACACCGCGCGCAGGATCACCTCCAGGGTGATCTTCCGCGTGCGCTCCTGCAGCCGCATCGGCATGCCCAGCGGCCACTGCGCCATATCCCGCAGCGTCGCATCCACGATCACGTCCTCGTACTCTCGCATCCGCTCGCCGTGGAACGGCGGCAACAGCAGCTTGCGCTGACGCAGGTGCTCGGGTCCCGTCAACACAATCACCGAGCTGGGCCCCATCACCGGCGCGACCGGCGAGTTTCCCGCCCCCGACGGCGCCACCTCCGGCGGCGCCGTGAACACCGTCTTGACCGCCTCCGGGTCGCTGATCAGGACCAGCTTCATGCCGCTCGGCGCAAACGTCAGCGTGAACGCCTCCCCCAACCGCCGCGCGCAACGATCCATTACCCAAGTCGGCGCCACCGCCCACGCGAGCGTCTGCACGACCGCCGGCGCCCGCGGTCCCGGCGGCAGCCCGGATCCGCTGCCGCCCGCGCCTCCCGAGTCCTGCGCCGCCTGCCGCGGGGACGGCGGCGAGCTGGATGTGGCGGTCGCCATACCTACACGCTACCCCCCGCCGCCGTTCGCCTGGCCCTGGGTCCCGGACCCTGGCGTGTGCGATCGCTGCCCCGCCTGTCCCGCCCGCGTCGGCTTGACCGGTGGCTTGGCGTGTGCGCGCGCGGCACGGTCATGGTCGAACACGTTGCTGACGGCGTGTTTGACGCTGTGCTCGGCGTGACCGACCGCGTGCCTCACTCCGGGGGATACCGCGTAGGCCAGAAGCGTCGCGGCGATGCCGATCGTGGCGATCGCCAGAGCCAGGCGCGTGCGCGGCCCCGAGATGCCATCCGGCGAGGCAGGCCGCGGGCTGAATGGAGCGATCGACATCCTCGCCTCACAACCTATCGCCCCGCCGCCCCGTCGGCGCGGTCTCCCCGCCCCCGTCCTGCGACTAAGCGATCGGGCTGCCGCGCCTGCGCGTCGCGCGGGCGCGTTCCTCGTAGTCCGTCAGCGCCGCCGCCAGCCGCTCGCGCACCCGCTCGATCTCATCGCGCGAGAGCGTTGGACTGCGCTTGTTCAAGTGCCCCACAAGCATCCGCGCCGGCAGGACCCGCACGCCCTTCCTCCGTGCCAGCGGCCTGTCCACCCAAGCGCGGCTGAACACCAACAGCGGCTCGACGCTCACGCCCGCGATCGCCTCGACCGCCCGCTGCTGGGCATGAGCCTGGCGCAGCGTCCCTCCGTGCACGCGCGCCACCCTCACCGGCCCGGCGGCGCTCTTCGTCTCGACCGTGAACACGCCCGCGGGCCCGATCAGGATGTGATCCACGTTGCCCCGGCCGAAGCTCGCGTCGTGAATCACGCGCCATTCCTCCTCAGCCAGCTCGTCCAGTAGCCCACCCACGTGCTCCTCGGCGCTCGCCCCCCGGTCACCCCGCTCGACCAGCGGCATCACATACCGCGATATCACGAACATGCTCGCGAGCAGCGCGACCTCCGAGCCCAAGAAGCGCACGTCATGCAGCCCGAACGTCCGCCCCAGCCCCGCGGTCGCAACCGCCAGCAGCCCGAGCGTCACCAGCGTGCGCAGGCGCAAGCGGAGCACCGACGCGCGCGCGTGCTGTCCGGCCGTGCGGCCGGTCGGATCGCCGACTACATGCATCTACGTATCTCATCGGCCGAACGCGACCGGCGGCTTGAGCGACGTCTCGCCAGGCGAGAAAATTTGCCCAAAAAGCGTGGAAACTGCGCTCATCCTCTAAAGCAGGAAAGCCCGCCGGCCGACAGCGGGACCAGACCGCCGATCTCCCCTCGGTCGGTTTCAAGCACGGACGCTCTGCATGCCCAACCGCTCCGATCATTCCCCTCCCGCTGACGTCAGTCTGCTGCTTCGCGCGCACGCCGAGGCCCGTTGGCTGAGCGCCGAAGTCGTGCCCGTCTTGCGCGAACTCGAGCGCGAGGACCTTCCCGCCGAGCAGCTCGGTGCTGCGCTCGCCTACGTCGAAGTGCTCTGGATCGAGGCCCGCGGCCGCGCCGCCGAGACCGACGCCGCGCGCGCCGACCTCGACGCGATCGGACCCGAGGGAGAGCAGGCCATACACAGCAAGGCCCGCCGCTACCACGTGGCCGTGCACCGCCTGCGCACCACGATCTACCGCCGCATCGAGCGGCTCGTCGCCACTCCCAGCGAGGGCTCCGGCGTCCTGGCCGATCCCTGATCGACCGAAGTCACGCCTCCCCGCAAGCTCCCGAGACGATCGCATACGCTGCCCCGCGTGCCGCTTCGCTTCGACCTTCAATCGCATTCCACCCACTCCGACGGCGCCCTGCCGGCCGCTGATGTCGTCGAGCGCGCCCACGCCGCCGGCGTCGAGCTGCTGGCGCTGAGCGATCACGACACCGTCAGCGGCGTCTCGGAGGCGATCGCAACCGGCGCCCGCCTCGGCCTGCGTGTCGTCCCGGCCGTGGAGATATCGGCCGTCGACGAGGGCGCCCCGGTCGGGCGTGAACTGCACATCCTCGGCTACAACATCGATCACACCGGAGAGTCCCTCACAGAGCGACTCTCCGCCTTCCTCGCCGACCGCGAGCACCGCACCCTGCGCATGGCCGCCGCCCTGCGCGAGGTCGGCTGGGAGCTCGACGAACGCGAGATCACCGAGCGCAACGCCGCCGGGCAGCCGATCGGCCGCCCCCATCTCGCCGAGGCCGTGCTCGCCGTCCCCGCCAACGCCGCCCGCCTGAAAGAGGAGGGCATCGACGACATCGGCTCGCTGATCAGGGCGTATCTGATCGAGGGCCGCCCCGCGTTTCGCCTGCGCGAGACGCCGACCGTCGCCGAGGCAGTCGAGGCGATCCACGCCGCCGGCGGCGTGGCCGTCTGGGCGCACCCCTTCTGGGATGTCTCCGACCCCGAGGAAGTCCTTTCGAGCATCGACCGCTTCCGCGCGCTCGGGATCGACGGCGTCGAGGCCTTCTATGTGACCCACACCCGCGAGCAGACCGAGCTGCTCGCCGAGCGCTGCGCCAGCCTCGGCCTGCTCACCACCGGCTCCGCCGATTTCCACGGGCCCGACAACCGCCTCTTCTCACGCTTCCTCGCCTTTGACACCTTCGGCATCGCGCCCAACCTCGGCCCGATCGACACCCACTAGCGAGCGTCCTGGCTCACGCGTCGCCCGCGCGCGCCAGCAATCCCTCCAGCCGATACGCCAGCGCCTCCAGGACGAGCTCCTCGGAGACATTCACCGCCAGCCGCATGCGCGTGTCCTGCACGTGCTCGACCGCCTCGCCCACGCGCGCACCCTCGCATCCGCCGACATCGTCTTCGAGCTCTGCGCGGCGGTCCACCGCATAGATCAGCTCGGGCGCGCCCTCACACAGGCACAGCATGTCCCGCAGCCACAGCTCCGCAAGGCCCAGCACCTGGTCCAGCGTGTCCGTGCGCGTGCGTCGCTCGACGCGCCGGCGCACGTCGAGCCCTTCGCGCTCGTACCGTTTGCGCTCCTTGCGCGGCACGAGCTCGAGCTCACTCGCGAGCTGCTCGTGCGCGCGCTCTCCCGCGCTCGCTCCCGCGGCCTTGGCGACGTCGAGCAGGCCTGACCAACGACGCTCATCGGTCGATCCCTTCAGCGCGGAGCGCACGAACGCCTCCGCGCTCGCGCGCAGCGCCATTCCTTCATCGCTCGCCAGGCGCCGCGCCTGCCGAGCGTCGCCCAGTGCCAGACGCGCGCACGCCTGCAACCGCTCCGGCTCCGAGCCCTCCAGGCGCTCGGCGATTCGCCCCGACGGGAGCGGATCGAAGCGCACGAGCTGACAGCGCGAGGAGATCGTCGGCATCACGTCGGCCAGGCGGTCGCTGAGAAGCACCAGGTGCACGAACGCCGGCGGCTCCTCGAGCGTCTTCAGCATCCGGTTGGCCGCCTGTTCGTTCATCGTGTCCACCGCCTCGATCACGAATACGCGCCGCGAGGACTCAAACGGAGTCCGCGTCGCCGCCGCCACGACCGGCTCCTCGATGTCGCTCACGAGCATTTCCGCGGCGCCCGAGGGGGTGACCCATGTCAAGTCCGGGTGCGACCCCCGCGCGACCCGCTCGGCGACCGCAACAGCGCCGACCGCCCGATCGGCGAGCAGGGCCGCAGCGAACTCCCGCGCGATCGTCCGCTTGCCGCTCCCGGGGGGACCATGGAACAGGTACGCATGCGAGGGCCGGCCGTCCTCGCGCAGCGCCGGTGCCAGCACCGCCCGGGCGTGCGGGTGCGCGTCGATGCCCGGTAGATCCGCGACTGGGTCCGCGACCGTCACGATCGCCATCCTAGAGCGCTACCGTGCGCGGGTGGCCCGCGGCAAGCTGATCACGATCGAGGGGCTCGACGGTGCCGGCAAGTCCACGCTCGCGCATGCCCTCGCCCGTGAGATCTCCGCGCGCGACCGCACCGTGGAGCTGTTGCGAGAGCCCGGCGGAGTGGACGTCTCCGAGCGCATCCGCGCGCTCGTCAAGGACCCCTCGCTGTCCGTCTCCACTCGCGCCGAGGCGCTCCTCTATGCCGCCGCCCGCGCACAGCTCGTGCAAGAGCTGCTGGCTCCGCTGCTCGCCGAAGACGTCATCGTGCTGCTGGATCGGTTCGTCGATTCCTCGCTCGCCTACCAGGGCGCAGGGCGTGCGCTGGGAGTGGAGGCGGTGCGCGCCATCAACGACTTCGCCACGGGTGGTCTGCGTCCCGACCGCACGCTGCTGCTCGCAATCGCGCCCGCCGCCGGCCGCGCGCGCCAACTCGGGCGCGGCCTCGAGCCCGACCGCCTCGAGCTCCAGGACGACGGCTTCTTCGCGACGATCGACGCCGCCTACCACGAGCTCGCGCGCGCCGAGCCCGGGCGGATTCGAACGATCGACGCATCCCAATCGCCCGACCGTGTGCTGAGCGCCGCGCTCGCCGCGGTCGAGGACCTGCTGCCCGCCTCCTCGGTCCCGGGCTAGAGCCGGGGCCACAGCCTGGGCCCCAGACGAGCCTCCTGGAGCAGGTTTCGGGCAAGTACCATGGGCGCCGCCATGCCTCACCTGCTCCGGCCCCGCCGAGCGCGCCCGCTCGCGCTGCTCGCGTTTCTCGCGCTCGCCTCGGCGTGCCCTGCCGGCGCCATGGGCGCCGCCGGCGGCACCGCGGGCACGCCCCCGAGCTCAGGCACCGGCACCGGCACGACAACCTACGTTCCCGCGGGCGGAGCCACGCCCGCGCCGAGCGCCGTCCCGAGCGGCAGCGCGAGCGCGACTCCGACCGTCTCGAGCGCTCCCACGGTCGGCGCCGGATCCCTCTCTGCGGGACACCCCTCCGGCCAGGCTGCGACACCGAGCGGCGGCCCCACGGCGGCGCGCCCGGGCAAGAAACATCTCTCCGGGGCCGCGATCGCGATCGCCGCGCTCGCCGCGCTGCTCGCCCTCGGCTGCGCCGTTTGGGGGCTCGCGCGACGGCGCGCGTTCGAGCCCCATTGGTGGCTCTCGCTGCGCCACGCGATCGCCGAGGCGGGCTTCCGCGCGTCGGCCACGTGGGCCGAATTCACCGACTGGGTGCGGCTCGGACACTGACCCCGAGAAGGCCTCCAGGCGCTCGCCGCGCACCCTTTTCCGGGGCGCCTGGCGCTATCCTGTAGGTAAGCCTCCAGCCTCGCTCAGCGGCTGTCGAACGGTCCGTCCGACCAGAAGCGGATGATGCGGTGTTACCCCCAAAAACACCGTGTTTAGGCCGCAAATTGGCATTTTCCGCGGCCGAAAGAAAGAGGAGGCACCGTCGATGAAGAGCACCCCGGAGACAGCACCAGCTCAGGATGTCCAGCCCGGCAAGGCGCTGTCGATCCGTCGCTATCTCACGACGCCCGGAGTGCATCCCTTCGACGCCATCGAGTGGGAGCGTCGCGACGCGCGGATCGGCCACGGCGACCGGGTGGCATTCGAGCAGAAGGACGTCGAGTTCCCCAAGAGCTGGTCGCAGAACGCGACGAATATCGTCGCCCAAAAGTACTTCCGCGGGCAGATCGGCAATCCCGCGCGCGAGCACTCGGTCAAGCAGATGATCGGGCGCGTCGCCGGGACGATCGCAGGCTGGGGACGCGAGCGCGGCTACTTCGCCTCCGACGACGACGCCGAGAGCTTCGAGCACGAGCTGATCCACATCCTGCTGCACCAGATGGCCGCGTTCAACTCGCCGGTGTGGTTCAACGTCGGATTTGAGGAGAGCCCACAATGCTCGGCGTGCCAGCCCTATCACGCATTGGTTTCGACACCACAGGGCATGGTCCCGATCGGAGAGCTTGTCGAGGGAGACCAAGTCGGTCTCGAGGTCTACGACGCCAATGGCGTAACGCCGATCGTTGCAACGAAGGCAAACGGACGCAAGCGCGTTCTTCGCGCTCGCCTTCGCAATGGCAGCTTCGTAGAAGCGACGCCTGATCACATCGTCAAGGCGGTCGCCGAGCCACGCACCCAGCCAGCATGGTTGCGGATGGACGCACTCGAGGTGGGGATGAGGATGCACCTGCATCCTCATGGCGCGATCGTTCGGCAGCCCGCGCTCGTCGGAGCAGGCTCTCCATGGACCGAGCTTGACGACCTAGAGATACCTGTCGCGACAGAGCCGATAGAGATTGATGTCGTCGCGATCGACGACCTCGGCGAGATGGAGGTCTACGACATCCAGACGGAGTCCGGCGAGTACCTCTCAAACAACGTCGCCGTCCACAACTGCTTCATCCTCTCAGTCGACGACACGATGGAGTCGATCCTCGACTGGAACACCAAGGAGGGGATGATCTTCCGGGGTGGATCGGGGTCTGGCATCAACCTGTCGAACATCCGCGGTTCGATGGAGCCGCTCGCCAAGGGCGGCACCGCGTCGGGGCCGGTGTCGTTCATGCGCGGCGCCGACTCGTGGGCCGGGACGATCAAGTCCGGCGGCAAGACTCGCCGCGCCGCGAAGATGGTCGTGCTCGACGTCGACCACCCCGACATCCGCGAGTTCATCTGGTGCAAGGCCAAGGAGGAGGACAAGGCCGCCGCGCTGCGCGATGCAGGCTTTGACCTGTCGATCGACGGCGACGGCTTCAAGTCGATCCAGTACCAGAACGCCAACAACTCGGTGCGGGTGACCGACGAGTTCATGCGCGCCGTCGAGGAGAACGGCGAGTGGCGGCTGACCGCCCGAGCGACGGGCGAGCCGGTGGGCGACCCGATTCCTGCGCGTGAGCTGATGCGCGAGATCGCCGAGGCGGCCTGGCGCTGCGCGGACCCGGGCGTGCAGTACGACACGACGATCAACCGCTGGCACACCTCGCCGAACAGTGGGCGGATCAACGCGTCCAACCCCTGCAGCGAGTACATGCACGTCGACAACTCCGCCTGCAACCTCGCGTCGCTGAACCTGATGAAGTTCCGCCGTCCGGACGGAACACTCGACGTGGAGTCCTTCGAGCACGCGGTCGACATCGTTCTGCTGGCTCAGGAGATCCTCGTCGGGCCGTCCAGCTACCCGACCGAGGAAATCGGCGTCAATGCGCGTGCGTTCCGCCAGCTCGGCCTCGGCTACGCAAACCTCGGGGCCTACCTGATGAGCAACGGCATGCCCTACGACTCAGACGGCGGTCGCAACGCGGCCGCCGCGATCACGGCGCTGATGACCGGACGCGCGTACCGCCGCTCGGCCGAGGTCGCCGCGGCGCTCGGACCCTACGAGCGCTACGAGGAGAACCGCGACGCGCACAACAACGTGATGCGCATGCACCGCGACGCCTCCTACGCGATCCCCGACGCCGACGGCGCGGATGAGGGACTGCTGGTGGCGGCGAAGCGCTCGTGGGATGAGGCCGTCGAGCTCGGTGAGCGCGACGGCTACCGCAACGCTCAGGCCACCGTCCTGGCGCCCACGGGCACGATCTCCTTCCTGATGGACTGCGACACGACCGGTGTCGAGCCGGACTTCTCGCTCGTCAAGTTCAAGGAGCTCGTCGGCGGCGGGCAGATGACGATCGTCAACCGCACCGTCCCGCTCGCGCTTCAGACGCTCGGATACTCCGAGCAGCAGGTCGAGCAGATCGAGGCCCACCTGGCAGAGCACGGCACGATCCTGGCCGCGCCCGGCCTGAACGAGGAGCACCTGCCCGTGTTCGACGTCGCCGTCGGCGAGCGGGCGATCTCACACATGGGCCACCTGAAGATGATGGGGGCCGTGCAACCGTTCATCTCCGGGGCGATCTCAAAGACGGTCAACCTGCCCCAGGAGGCGACCGTCGAGGACATCGCCGACGCCTACACGCAGGCCTGGCACCTCGGGATCAAGGCGCTGGCGATCTACCGCGACGGCTCAAAGACGGCGCAGGCGCTGCGCACGGACGCGCAGGAGGACGCGCCCGCCCCCGCCGACGTGGACGCGATCGTCGAGCTGGCTGTGAGCAAGGCGCTGGCCGAGGTCGGGCCGCAGCGCAAGCGGATGCCGCGCGAGCGCCAGTCGATCACGCACAAGTTCTCGATCGGCGGACACGAGGGCTACATCACCGCCGGCATGTACGAGGACGGATCGGTCGGCGAGATCTTCCTCACCGACATCGGCAAGGAGGGATCGACGCTGCGCGGGATGATGAACTCGTTCGCCACGGCGATCTCGATCGCGCTGCAGTACGGCGTCCCGCTCGAGACGCTCGTGCGCAAGTTCAGCTACATGCGCTTCGAGCCCGAGGGGATCACCCAGAACCCGGAGATCCCGTTCGCGAAGTCGATGCCCGACTACATCATGCGCTGGCTGGGCTCGCGCTGGCTGGACGCCGACACGCAGGAGGACCTGGGGATCCTCACCCCCGAGGTCCGCGCCCGCCAGGCCGCGCAGGACACCGTGCAGTCCGTCAGCGCCTCCGATACGGCCGGTCCCGGCCCGGAGGACGAGGACGCCAATACCCCGAAGGCGTCGGGCGGCAACGGCGGCACGAGCGCACCGACGGCGTCGTTGACGGACTCCCCGCCGGTCGTTCCCGCGCGCCTGCAGGGGCTGGACCTGGGCCCCGCGTGCAGCCAGTGCGGTGGCATGATGCAGCGCACGGGCTCCTGCTACACGTGCTCTTCCTGCGGCAACAACACCGGCTGCGGCTGACTGAGTTGAGCTGAGCACCGCAGAGCGTCATCCCGGTCCCCGTCCCGGTCCCGGCGCTCGTCGACTGAGGCGTTCCTTCCACCACCTTCATGCCGAAGCTTCCGTGCTTCTGCTGGACCGCGACTTCGTAGGCCTGCCCGGCTTCCCCGTAAAGGTGTAGCTGCGCGCGGCGGCCGGGAGTTCCGTCTTGGCAACGAATGGCGGGGTGTGGTGGATCAGGCAGCATTCCCTCGGCCGCGAGGCGATGATCCAGCCGCTGCCGCCGGCGGCCCGCCAGTGCAGTTTCAGCGAGCCCGGCCCCGGGACCGCTTCGATGATCGGCGGCGGAGCTGGGCCTGCGATTTCCGCGAAGGCACTGATCCCTCCAGCCAGCACCGTCCGGATGCCTTCGAGGTCCGAGACGAGGTCGAACCTGCGCCGGTCGATTTCGTTGCCGTCACCGAGCTGGCCGTAGTTGTTGTGGCCGGTGGAGTAGGCGTGGCCGCCCGCAGCCGCAACGCTGAACGCATATCCGGCGTCGGCCGATCGGACGCCATCGAGCGGCACCGCGACCGGCCTGGTGGCACAGGGCTCCGCGTCTTTCCTGACGACGCCGCAGCCGGTGCTCGTGCGTACGCCCAGCTCGCCATTGCTGTTGTTGCCCCAGGCCAGCAGCTTGCCGGCCGCGAGCGCGAGGCTGTGCGTCCAGGAGGCAGAGATCGCCGTCACACCGGAGAGTCCGGGCACCTTCACGGGAAGCGAGCTGCTCACGGTCGAGCCAATGCCGAGCTGGCCTTGCGGATTTGACCCGACTGCCGCGACCGTCCCGTCCGTCAGCAGCGCCAGCATGTGACCCCCGAGCGTGTACGCGCCGCCGAGTGCGAGCGTGCGAACTCCCGAGAGTCGGCGCACGCGGGTTGGCACGTCTTTCTCGACCTCGGTCCCGTCGCCGAGCTGACCTCCTAGATTTTCCCCCCATGCCACGACTTCCCCGGTGTCGAGCAAAGCGGCGTCGTCGGCACCGCCGGCGAACACGGCCACGACGCCCGCGAGTCCGGGGACCGTGATCGGCACGAGCGAGCGGCAGTTCGTCAGGCAGCCTTCCCCGTGCGGGCGGGCGATGGTGCCGATGCCGAGCTCGCCGGAGAGGTTGGAACCCCAGGTCTTCACGGTGCCGTTGCTGAGCAGCGCGATCATGTGCTCGGCTGAGCCCGCGATCTGCGTCACCCCGGTCAGGCCGGGGACCGTGATCGGGTTCAGTTTCCGTTGGCGGGTGCCGTCCCCGATCTGGCCCGATGAGTTCTCCCCCCACGCTCGCACGGTGCCGTCGGGCATCAGCGCCGCACGTCCGTTGACCAGTTCCTTCGGCGCCGTCACGACCACGCCAACCGGAGTCAGGGCCGGGGTGAAGCTGGCGTAGCCGGTTCCGAGCACTCCCCCAACATCGGAGCCCCAACTGACCCACGCCGCCTGCGCGCCGCTCGCAGCCGTGAGCGCGGCACTCGTGCTGAGAGCCAGCAGTGCCGAGCCCGCGGCGAGAGACCGCATAAACAGCCTTCGACCGTCGCCCGAGCGGGACTCCGACCTGGGTGGCGCGCCGCTGTTCATGGAGGTTGCCTCGGTGCGGCCTCGCGACCGCTGCGGAAAGGGGTGGCTCCTCGGGCTCTTCGACCGGCAACGTAAACGACCGTGCGTACGCTTCGGCGCACCGTAGCAAGCCGCACGGAGGCTGTCTGCGAACGTCCGATGCAGCTCCCCGCAGAGTCGTCGTCAGGAGCCGCCTGGGCATCATGTGCGCCGTGACACCGATGCCCAGCGCGGTCATCTTCGACAACGACGGGCTCCTGCTCGACACCGAGCAGGCGTGGACGCGCGCGGAGCGGACGCTGTTTGGGCGCCGCGGCCGGGAGTTCACGATCGGGCACAAGCGCTCGCTGATCGGCTCATCGCGATCGACAGCGGTGGTCAAGCTCGAAGCGATGCTCGAGGACAGCGGGGCCGGCGAGACGCTGATGGACGAGCTGCACGAGCTCGTGATGGAGGAGGTGCTCGTCGGCGTTCCACCCCGCCCCGGGGCCCTCGAGCTTCTCTCGCGGCTGGTAGATGCCGGGATGCCGCTCGCGCTGGCGTCGAACTCCGAGCGCGCGTTCGTCGAGCGCACACTTTCGGGCGCAGGGCTGCTCAGCGATGGCCCGTTCCGCACGATCGTCACCGCCGAGGATGTCCAGCATCCCAAGCCGGCACCCGACATCTATCTCGAGGCATGCCGACGCCTCCGGGCCGCGCCGGCTGCTTCCGTGGCGCTCGAGGACTCGCCCACCGGCGTGGCGTCGGCCACCGCGGCCGGGTTGTTCGTGATCGGCGTGCCCTACCTCGCGGACACGAAGATGTCGGGCGCCGACCTCCTCGTCGGGAGCCTCGCCGATCCCGCGGTCGCTCAAGCGGTGGGTCTGCCGGACTAGCTGCCCGTTGCCCGCCGGAGACAGCGGTTCCGCGCCTGGCAACCTGGGGCCCCACTAACTCGGGAGGCTCTAACCGTCTGTCTTGCTCGCCCGTTCGGCACTCACGCCAACGTGGCCGTCGCTCGAGTTGGCCTGTGGCCCGGCAGCGCTACCAGCTTCACCCTGACCCCCGCTCGTCGTCGGTTCGGGTTCATGCCCGCCCGATCCGTCTGAACCGCCGCCCCCGCCGGAGCCTTCGCTTGCCGAACCGCGATTGGATTCGCCGCGAGAGTCCTGGCCGGCGTGGGTGCGCGAGCCAGTGAAGGAGCCCGAGCCAGCGGCGTCGGCCAGGTCGGCGTTCTGCCGACCGCCTGGTCCGCGCCCGGATCTCGTGTCTCCAGCCGCGCCGGGCTTGGCGGGCGAGACAGCCAGAATTCGGTGCGTCAGGCCGACGTTGCGGCCATCCGCCGGTGCGGGCGCTCGTCCCAAGTGGCGATCAGCGGCGGGTACCCGAGTGCTCACGGACGCCTTCGAACCAGCGAGCAGGGTTTCTGTCGCGACGGCCGCCGGCGCGGCCTGGACGCCCGCCCGTCCCGCCCCCGCCGGTCGCAGGAGAGCGGACGTTCGGCCGCGCGACCGGTCGGCCGCGTGGCGGTGGCTGTGCACGACGGCGGCGCCCGTCACGAGCGCGCCCGCCGTCACGGCGATGACCGCCCCCTTTGCGAGCACGCCGGTCATGCCGATCGCCCCACCGCCCACCGACAGCTCGGCCAGCCGCTCGGTGCTCGGCGCCGAGGACCCGGCGCCGCTGCAGGCCCACTGAATCAGCGATTGAGGCGTTATCGCGGCGGCCGCGCTGCGCAGGGTCCTGCGCGCGCGGTGGAGCAGGCCGCGCACGGCGCCGTGCGTGATTCCAAGCGCCTCGGCGACCTCGTCATGGGTCTGACCGTCCACGGCCGTGAGGAACATCGCTTGGCGCTGCATCTGCGGCAGTGCGGCGACGTCGGAGAGAGCCTCGTGGACGGCGATCCTGCGGTCGAGGTTGGACTCGCCCGCGCCGACGATTCTGGCGTGCACCGCGTCGGTGAGCTCCGTCGCGTTCTCGGAGGAGCTGCGCATAACGTTGACGGCGGCATTGTGGACGACCCGGTAGAGCCACGGCTTCAGGTCCCGGACCTGGGTTCCCCCTGTCAACGCGATCCAGACCTGCACGAGGGCCTGCTGCAAGGCGTCCTCCGCGCGCTCCTCGGAGAGACGCATCGTGCGCCTGCAATAGCGCAGCAGCGACCGACGGTAGCGATGCACCAGCGCTTCGAACGCGCGCTCATGGCCTTCTCGGACCAGCGCGAGCAGCCGCTGGTCCGATTGCGCGGCGAGAACGCGAATGGGGATTCTGGGGCTCATGGCGGTCGGTGCGGCCAGTCAACGGCTTGGAGGCGCGGACCCGCCCCTCGGCGCAGATTGATCCTCCCTAGAAAGCCTAGACGCCGAAAGCGCCGAGAACTTGACGCTCTGGACGAAAGGCCCTATGCGGACGAGAAGAAGGGGCCGGGCGGGCCCCTCCTTCTGTCCGACGTTCGCTTCGTACCCGCTATTTGACCAGGTCGACCTTCTCCCACACGGCCCCCGCGCTTGACAAGCTCAACTCCGCCTCGCGGACTTTCGCTGGGGGAGCGAGCGCGGCGGTCGTGCAGCTTTCGTCGTTGGCGCTCTGGTTGCCGTCGTCACCGTCGCCGCCGTCGCCGCCACCCTGGAAGTCGCGGTGCTCCATGCCCGTCGGCGAGGGCCCGCCGTGCTCGCCGCTTTCGCGCCCGTTCTGGTCATCGCCCCCGCCCTGGTCATCCTTGCCGGTGCTGGATGGCGAAGTGGCCGACTGGCAGCGGAGCTCGGTCTGTTCCGTCACTTTGCCGCTGACGACAGTCCCGTCGTTCAGCGTGATCGTGAGGACTCCGCCCGTGAACGAGGTCACGGCCCCCACCGTTTCATCGGACGGCGTGGTCGGCGACGTCGTCGTGGCGCTCGGGGCGGCGGTCTTGGGCGCGAACGTCAGGAGGCGCGCGTGCTTGCCGTGCCGCTTGTGCGCGCTCCGTGCGCCGTGGTGATGCTTGCCGTGGGCCGCCGAGGCCACGGCGGGCACCGCGAAAACGAGCATCGACGACGCCATCACTGCGAGAAGCGTCCGTTTCATGTTGAACCTCCTTCGACCGTGATCGGATGGCCGGTTGGGTGGGGGAAGGGCCCCTTAGACACGGCGGGGGGCGGAAACCTCACGCGGGTCGAACAAATGTCCAGAGAGGACCGCGCCCCCCGCGCGCGCCACGAGGATGACGCCGACTCGGCCGTCCGCCCGTCCCCGCCTAAACCCAAGCCGGACGTTGGTCGATAGACACGTGCACCGGACTCGGCATGGCAAGGCGAAACCCCACCCTCCAATCCCCCAATTGGACGCGCGTCCCCGGACGCGCGTCCCGGCTGGGTGGTCGGCGTAGCTCGGAAGATCATCGCCGCGGCGATTCGCGGCTCGAGGTGGTCGGTGCGAACGTCGAGCAAGACACGATCGCGCCCGAGCGGGACGGCTCCCAGGCGAAAGCCAACGACGCATTGCGTCGCTACTGGGATCGAGATTCCGCGACCTATGACCTCTGGGCCGAGCACGGGGCGGTCTCGCCAGTTGAGCGGGCCGCGTGGGCCTATGAGCTGTCTCGCTTCCTACCGCAACGACGCGACGCAAGCCTGCTCGACATCGGCGCCGGCACGGGGTTTCTCTCGCTGGTCGCGGCGCGCCTTGGATACCGCGTCACAGCGCTTGACATCTCACCGGGCATGCTGGCTCGCCTGGAGACCGCGGCGGCGGCTGAAGGGCTCGAGATCGAGACGGTGTGCGCGCCTGCCGACCAGCCTCCGCGTGGCCCGTTCGACGCCGTGATCGAGAGGCTGGCGCTCTGGACTCTGCCCGATCCTGCGTCGGCGTTGCAAGCCTGGAAGCGCGTCGTCGTACCGGGCGGGCAATTGCTCGTCTTCGAGGGCATGTGGGCCGAGGGTGGACTCGCTGCGCTGCGTGCCCGCGGCCGGGCGCTCTTGCACGGGTTGGGCCAGTCCCCGCCCGAGCACCACGGGCCGTATCCCTCCGAGCTTCTCGACGCGCTGCCGCTGGTGTGCGAGCACTCCCCCGACCGCTTCCTCGGTCAACTCCAGGCGGCGGGTTGGCGCAGCCCAGAATTCGCACGGCTAAGCGAGGTCGAGTTCGCTCGTCGGGCCGCGCTCTCACGAGTCGAGCGGCTGTTCGGCGTTACCACCGAGTACGTCATCCAAGCGCACTCCGACGGCGCGCGCCCGCGCCTGCCGGCGTCTGTGGTCGCGTAGCGAACGCTAGATCGCGCCCGCGCTCGCAGCGGCTGCGGTCGCCGCGATCCCTTGTACGACGCGCACGCGCTTGCCCAGGCGCCCGGCACGCTCGCGCAGCCACGTGAGCGAGCGCGGACGACCGCACTGCTCGCGCCACCCTTCGAGCACGCTCTCCAGGCGCTCGCGGTCTGCGACCGTGGCCAGCACCTCGACCTGGCCGCCACCCTGATCGGGCGGTCCGAGGCGAACGAGGTACAGCTCGCCCGTGTCGTTCACCCAGGCGGCGCGGTGCAGCGGGCCATCGGCGCGCTCGCGCCACCACAGACCGACGTCGCGCTCGCGCGAGCGCACGCGGCGCTCGTCAGCGGTGTAGAAGTGCGTCAGAGAGCGATAGCGCGCCGGGCGCGGCCTGCGGTCTTGGCGTGTCATGCGGCACCACCGATGTCGAGGAGGAAGGTTCTTGCGAAGCCTTCCGCGCGCTCCTAAACGACCGGTTACGGCGCCCTAAGAGTTGCTGTGAAGGACCTAAGAATCGCGACCGCCGGGTCGTCTCTTTCGGCGATCGTCGAGCCCGCGTCCAGAGGCCACCGGTCCGCAACGGAACCCGTGGCCTCTGGGTCGCGGAGGATCGGGGTCAGGGGTTCAGACGCTTCTTCAGCGCGCTGGCCGCCGAGAACTTGGCCGCCTTGCTGGCGTTGATGTGGATCGTCTGGCCGGTGGACGGATTGCGTCCCATCCGAGCCGCGCGGTGGCTGACGCTGAACTTGCCGAAGCCGGCAAGCGCGACCTCACCACCTGCGGCCAACTCGTTGGAGACCACCTCGATCGTCGTCTCCATCACCTGCCGGGCCTGGCTGGCGGATAGTCCATTTTGCCTCGCGACTTGCTCGGCTAGCTCGTTCTTGGTCATTCCACTCCCTTCTCGGGTGTCGTTCTTCAAGCAGGCTAACCGCTCGTGAGGACGACGACACCGGAAATTAGGGCATTTGCGCCCCGCAAAAGCCCTAATTTCCGGGGAACTTGAGCGGCGAGCCCGGCCGCAGCGGCCCGCTCAGGGCCCGCTCGGGGGCAATTGTAGCCCCGCGCGGCGCCAGAGTACCTGCCGCGCACGCCGCCCACAGGGCCGCCAGCCAGGCCGCGCAGGCCAGGCCGACGTGCACCCAGACGAGCTCCGTGGGCAGGTGCGTCGCGTATTGGTCGAGCCCGACCGCCCCCTGCAGGGCGAGCACAACGCAGAGCGCGGTGAGCGAGCGCCGCACCAGCGCAGGCGCGGCGCGAACGCGCGCGAGCCACCAGACGGCGAGCGCCGCGAGGCCGAACGCGAGGGCGATCTCGCCGTGGCGGTGGATGACGAAGTCCATCGTCGCGCGCCCGTCGAAGCTGAGGCGATTGATCCTCTGGCCGGGCGACCCGCCCGCGTGGGGACCGGCGGCGGTGGCGGCCGTTCCCGCGAAGATCGTCAACGCGCCGAGGGCGACGAGCGCGCGCAGCGAGAGGATCAGCGTTCGGTCGGGGGCCGCGGCGGCGGCCCGGTGGCCGTTGCCGATCGTGTTCGGTCGAGTGCTCGAGCTGGCGCGGCTCATTCGAGGCCCGCCAGGCAAGGACGGTGGCCGCGAGGATGATCAGCATCGACAGCGCGAAGTGGCCCATGACCCAGCCGTAGTCGAGCGCGCCGCGGACGGTGAAGCCGCCGAGGACAGCCTGCCCGACGACGCCCAGCGGAAGCAGCGCGCCGAGCCACACCAGATCGCGCCGGTAGGGGCGGCGGCGGACCGCGAGCAGCCAGGCGGCGCCCGCGGCGATCGAGACGGGGCCGGTGATCAGCCGGTTTGAGAACTCGATCACCGCGTGGGCGTTCAGCGGCGGGTAGGCGTTGCCGTAGCACTTCGGCCAGTCCGGGCAGCCGAGACCGGACCCGGTCAGGCGCACGGCGGCGCCGCTGAGGACGATCAGGGTGAGCGCGCCCACGGCGACGTAGGCCACGCGGGCGTATTGGCTGCGGCGTGACCGTATAGCCGTTGGTGCGCTCGCGCAGGCGCTCTAGACGGGGGCGCATCGCCACTAAGGATGCCACTGGAACGGCAGCTCGTCGGCGATCTCGCTCAGCCGCGGCGCGGCGGCGTCGCGCTCGGAGACGATCAGCTCATCCGCAGGCAGCGGCCAGTCGATGCCCACGTCGGGGTCGTTGTAGGCGATCCCCCGCTCGACGGCGGGGTCGTAGTAGGCGGTCTGCTTGTAGAGCACGTCGGCGACGTCGCTGAGCACGCAGAAGCCGTGGGCGAAGCCGACGGGGACGTACAGCTCGCGCATGCTCTCATCGTCGAGTTCGACGGCCTCCCATTGGGCGTAGGTGGGCGAGCCCCTGCGCAGATCGACCGCGACGTCGACGATCCGCCCGCGCGCGCAGCGAACGAGCTTGGCGACGCCGTCGCCGACGTGGAAGTGCATGCCGCGCACGACGCCGCGCACGGAACGCGAATGGTTGTCCTGCACGAACTGCATCTGCGGCGGCAGGGCGAGCTCGCCGTGCCACTTGTGCCGGTAGGTCTCGGTGAAGAAGCCCCGGTCGTCGCCGTGGACGGAGGGCTGGATCACGACAAGGCCGGCGAGGCGTACGGTGAGGGCGCGCATGCGCGCCAGAGCGTAGCTGTCGAGGCCTTTAGTGGTGGCGCTTGTGCTTCGGCGCGCGGTGGTAGATCGTGATGCTCAGCCGGGCGACGTTGAGCTCCTTGTCGTAGGCCAGGAACGTCAGCGTGTGGCGGCCGAGGCGGATGTGCTTGGCGCCCTGCCACTGCAACAGGCCGGAGAGCTTCGGAGGCGAGAATGCGCCGCCGTAGCTGCGGATCGTTTTGCCGTCGATCTTCAACACGATCCGGTACACGCCGTTGGGGCTCGTGGCGTAGACGTGGATCGGGAGCGGTCCGGAGTACTTGACACGGTTGGCCGGCGAGAGCAGGCCGATCTTGGGACCCGTGAAGACGCCGCACGGCTGGGCAATCCGGTCGCCGTCGCGCACGTAGGCCTGCATCGCAGCGAACGAAGGCTTGCGTGATCCGTTGGCCCGGACAAGGCCGGAAAGGACCGCGCCTTCGTCTTTGAGCGGGAACCACAGCGCCACCGGGACGTAGGGATCTTGGGCGAGGCAGTGGTAGGCCTGGCTGAGGAAGCTGGCCTGTTCCTCCAGCGTGACGCCTTGCGGCTTTTTCCCCGCGAAGGCGCCTTCCTGGCATGTGGCGTCGGTCGTACGCCAACTGAGCTCGGTCATCCAGATCGGTTTTTCGTCGCCGTTGGCGAGCATCGTGGCGCGGACCTCGCGGTAGGCGAGGAACGAGTCGGGAATCATGCGACCGTCGGCGCCGCGCAGGAAGCTGTATGGGGAGAGAACGTTGCAGGCGGTGTCGGTGTGCACGCCAACGGCGTCGAAGTAGCCCTTGCCCCCGGCTTCGTAGACGCCCTCGAGGAACGGGTAGTCGTTTCCGCTGAGCCCACCAACGAGGACCTTGGTGCTCGGATCGGCGGCCTTGACGACCGGATAGGTGGCCTTCAGCAGCTGTGCGTAGGCGGCGGGGTTTGGCCCCCCGGCCCACGACGCGGCCCCGTCCTCCTCGTTCCAGACTTCATACGCGGCGACGTGACCAGCCCACTGGTGGGCCAGGAATCCGAGGAAGGCGGCGTAGTCGTTTGGGTTCGACGGCGGCGTATGCGGGTTCGCCGAGCCGGTCTCCCAGCTGGGCGAGTCGACGACCACGATGATGACTTTGGAGCCCGCCGGCAGCGCGCGGAAGAGCTGTTCGTAGGAGGCGACCCAGTTGGGCGCGTAGACGCCGCGTTGCGGCTCGAGGTCGGGCCAGGTCGCGAACACGCGAACCCAGTGGGTGCCGAGAGCCCTGATGTCGGCGATCTGGGCGGCGTTTGGTTCGCGCAGCCCCACTCCTGGTTCGGCCGCGGATGCGCTTGAAGCGCCTGCGACGGCGATCGCAAACGTCGCGAGCGCTCCGAGCAGCGCGCAGGCAAACAGCCGCCCGAGGAGCGTCCGGCAACGAATTATCAGGGCTTCGGACGACACCTCCATCAGGCATAGCATCGGCGGTCGCGAGGCGTCGCTTGATTGGAAGGACGGCGTCTCGACACACGGGCACGACGGGGTGTGGCTGACTTATATTCTCTTCACGATGCACGCGATCTCGCCGACCGACTCGGCGATTGCCGAGACTGCCCCGGATGCATGGGAACCCGGCCCGCTTCGCCCTCGACTCGGCGATGGCGCCGTGCATGTGTGGCGAGCCGACCTGGCGGCCGTCTCAGACCATCTAATCGAGGTTCTATCGCCGGACGAGCGTGCCCGCGCGGAGCGCTTTCTCAAGGCGCGCGACGGGAGGCTATGGGCGCGCTGTCACGGGGTGCTGAGGGTGCTGCTCGGGCGCTACTTGGACTCTGACCCTCGCCGGCTTCGCTTTGCGACGGGGGCGCACGGCAAGCCGACGTTGATCGAGGACTCTGGGCGGGCGGTTTCAGAGGCAGAGTCGGTGGCGCGGGCGTCAACTGCGCTGTCATTCAACCTGTCGCACTCGGGGCATCTCGCGCTGTATGCTTTTTCCAAGGCAGGCGCTGTCGGAGTCGACGTGGAGGTCGCGCGCCGGGCGCTTGATGTGGTCGCTATTGCGGCCCGCGCCTTCGGGGCGGCCGAGGCGCGCCGTCTGCGAGGGCTCGCTCCAGCAATCCGCGAGGAGGAGTTCCGGCGGACGTGGGTTCGGCACGAGTCCGCCCTGAAGTGCTGGGGGACGGGAATCGGGAACGGTTCCACCGAGAGCGAGCCGAGCGAGCCGTGGATCGCCGAGCTCGATATGGGCGTGCGAGGCGCAGCGGCGGTGGCAGTCGAGGGCCCACCGCACGAGGTGCGCTGCTGGGATTTGGCCGCAGCTCTCGCGACCTGATCCCTAGAAAGCCGCCCCGCGGATTCGGGAAGTCCAATATGCACCCACCGGTGCGAGCCAGCCACCCCACAGCCTGCCCTGAAACGGGGCGCCAGGCCACTCACCACGATCTGTCACTCCCCCTCGCCCGCTAGGCTCCAGCGATCGCTCGTATACACCTCAAGATGGCGAACGGACCTCAATGCTGAGCCAGCGCATCGCCGGTACCGGCTTACCGGCGTTGACCACCGGTGCGTGGCGGTGCCCGGTGGGCCCACGGACCGCAAGCGCTACGGCGCCGACAGGGTGGACGAGCGCGTGATCGCGGAATTGGAGCAGTGCGCATGAAGAGGAGTGTCGGCACGAAGGTTCTCGTCACGGGCCACTGCGGCTTTATCGGTCGGCACCTCGTCGACGAGCTCGCCGAGCGGCGCTATGTCGTCTCGGGGATCGACCTCGCTGACGAGGACCGACCTTTGGACCTGTGTGACCCCCATGTGATCGCCGACGAGCTGGACCGGATCACCCCCGATGTCGTTGTGCACCTGGGCGCCCAGGTCGGCCGCGTGTTCGGTGAGCGCGACGTCAGGCACACCGTTCGCGCCAACGCCGAGGTCACCACACAGCTGGCAAAGGCATGCGGAGAGCGCGGCGTTCGGGTGCTGTACGCCTCGAGCAGCGAGGTCTATGGCGACCAGGGCGCGCACGTCTGCGCCGAGAACTCGCGCTGTCTGCTGCCCCACAACCTATACGGTCTCACTAAGCGCTGGGGCGAGGAGGCGCTGCGTCTGTATGCGCCCGCGGGCTTGCAGATCGTCCGGCTCTCGATGCCCTACGGTCCGGGGGCTCCGCCTGGCGAGGGACGCCGCGCGCTCGATAACGTCCTCTGGCAGGCGGTTCACCGCAAGCCGATTCCGATCCACCGCGGCGCCGAGCGCTCCTGGTGCTGGATCGGCGACACCGTGCGCGCCATCCGGCTCGTCCTCGAGCGCGGCGAGCAGGGCGCCCCGACAAGTGCGATCCCCGACCTCGGGGTCTACAACATCGGTCGCGACGACGCGCCACTCTCGATGCACGACCTCGCCATCAAATGCTGCGACCTCGCCGGCGCCCCACGCGACTTGATCGAACTGGTGCCTGCCCCCGCCGCGCAAACCGTCGTCAAGCGGCTCTCCACAAACAAGCTCCGCTCACAGCTCGGCTGGGAGCCGACCGTTGAGCTGGAGGAGGGTCTGCCGCAGGTGCTCGCCTGGGTGCGGTGCTTCGACGCTCAGGCCCGGCCGTGCCTCGCATCAGTGTGATCATCCCCACGATCGACGGGCGCGAGGACGACCTCGCCCGCTGCGTGGCAGCGTATGCGGAGCGCTCGGTTCACGACACGCAGCTCGTGGTCGTTAACAACTTGCCCACCTGCGCGCACGCCTGGAACAACGGCGCGGAGGAAGCGGCCGGCGACTACCTGCACTTCACCGCCGACGACCTCGAGCCTCATGCAGGCTGGGACGACGCGGCAATTGAAGTGGTACTCGCCGGCGGGGTGCCCGCGCCACGCGTGCTCGAGAACGACCTGCGCGACGGTCGGGACGGCGAAGTGATGCCGATGACCGCGATTCCTTTTTGCTCGAAGGCGCAGTGGGAGCGCATACGGCCGGTCCTGGAGATCCACTACTACTCCGACGACTACTTCTCCCACCGCGCCAGGCTCGCGGGCTGGCCAGCGGTCTTCAACTCCCGCTACCTATTCACCCACCACCGGGCCCAGCCCGGCAGGGGGGCTGGCATGACGGAGGCCGAGCGGATGGAGCGCGACAGGGTGCTGTACGAGGCCGCCATCGCATGAAAGCGGGAGACTGCGAATCGCTTCCCCTGAGTACAGATATGCATGGTCGCTCCACTTTCATGGACGCTGGCATCCACGCCGCCCGAGACGAGAGCTTCGAGGTTCGCTCACTGCTCAGACGCTGAGTGGATGACGACGAGCAACGACGCGAAGTGGAGACTGCTCCAGTAGGCGTGGCCCGTCAATCGGCAGCCTAATTTCGATGGACGGTAGGGTTTCCATGATGCCTCACAATTTCAAAAGCGTGCCCATCGTGGTCATCTGCCGTGATCGTCTAGCACCATTGCGCGAGCTTCTTGATTGGCTGGCGCGAGCGGGATACGGTCGGGTGCTCCTGGTCGATAATGCTTCGACCTACCCACCGCTGGTTGACTTCCTCTCGACCACGAACCTGGATGTTGTGCGGCTGGAGCGCAATATCGGTCATCTTGCGCCCTGGAGTTCCGAGGTACGGTCCAGGCTCGATCCGACCCGTCCGTTTGTCGTGAACGATTGCGATGTGGTGCCCGATAACGACTGCCCATTGGATGTCGTTGAGCACCTGTCTCGCTTGCTGCTTCGTCACGCGAATGTAGACAAGGCTGGCCTCGGTTTGCGTATCGACGACCTACCTGACTGCTATGCGCTAAAGGAACAGGTCATCGCCTGGGAGTCACAGTTTTGGGAGAGAGAGGTCGCTCCTGGGGTCTTCGAGGCGGACGTTGACACGACTTTCGCGCTTTATCGGTCGCCCTCTGACACCCACAGCTCCTCCCGCGCACTCCGCACCGGAGTGCCCTACGTTGCGCGGCATCTTCCGTGGTACGCCGATTCGGCCCAGCCTACGGACGAGCAGCGATACTACCGGGAGCATGCCGACCCCTCAGTGTCGCACTGGGAGGCCGATCGGCCGGACGACAGTTTGCGGCGACTGCTACAGGTGCGCGCGGATCAGGTGGCGACACGCGAGATCGTCGCCAAATCTCGTAATCCTTTGCTGGATTCATGGGCTAACGAGCCCCCACTCGTTGATGAGCCGGCGCATATGCCGCGGACAAGCCCGGGGTGGTCGGCATGGAACGCCATGAGTCCCGAGCTTGAGTTCTGTGAATTCGCGGGTGTCCTGATGAGGTTTCTTCAACCCTCACTGGTCATCGACACAGGTGTGGGTCAAGGATTCATTACGCGCCGTCTCGCTTTTCGCTTGAGTCTGGATCAGCAACTCATGTCGTTTGAGGACGACGCCAACACTAGACAGGATCTTGAGCGTCTGCCGTTCTTCGCTGCTCCGAATCATTTGCTCGGCGCTACACCTTCGCCCACGTCGGACGACCTTGCACGTGCGGACCTAACCGTGTTGCATTCGAAATTCCCCCTTCGTGTCCGCGAGTTCGACGTCTGGATCGATGCAGCGCGTCCCGGAGCAGTGCTACTCCTGCATGATGACGGCAACGGGCACGAACGGGGGACGCCACACCATCTTATGAGGAGCCGCACCGAAGAGCGCGGAGTCGATGGCGTATTCCTACAAAATCCACGAGGTAGTTTTCTCGCTATCAAGCCTGACGATGCTCGGCTCAGGCAGGAGCTCACCCATGAGCGTGACCAGCGTACACGCGCTGAACAGGAATTGGGCGAGCTGCGCTCGCTGCGCGTGCACCGCCTCCTAAGTCTTGAGCGTCGTTTGCGCCGGTCAACTCGCAGGTAACCCCCTCGAGCCTGACCACGCCATGACCATCAGCCGCCTGACTCCTTGCGATAGACGAGGCACAGCACGGACCGCCGGCGTAGAGCGGTGCCGGCGTGGTCCGGCACCGCGGCGCGGAGCCGCTCGGACGTCGGAGATCACGAGATCCGATACCAATCGACAAGCCTGCCACAAGCATCACTCAGGGGCACGAGTCGCTCTGCTCCCACCGGGGTTGCGATCACAGATGTCGGAACGGCGACGTCGGACTTGGGCGTTAGCCAGTACTTGCTCGCGTGGAAAGTCACCGGAACTGGCTGAGTACCCGACACGACGATCCGTCCTATGGGCCAGCGTGGTCCCGGAAGATCGAGGTTCGCAGGTAACGTGGTCCGCAGGTTGACTGCGGAAACCTCCAACGGAAGTGGGCTGATGTAGGGCGTCTCAAGCTCCCAGCTTCCTGGGGCAAGCCGGAGGATGACGGTGGTGCGAGTTCCGGGAGCAAGGGGTGGGACCGCAACTTCCGCAGCGGGTGCTCGTACCGCGGCGACGCCGCTGCGGCGGGCGAGGGCACGTCCCGAGAGCGTGCCGCAGTCGAGCAGTCCAGCCGCGCTTTGTCCCTCGTTCAGGATTTCGCGCGGTTCCACGACGCCAACGCGCTTCCACAGAGCGTAGCTACGCGTCAGCCGAGCAAGGCGAATTTGCGCCGGAGGCGCGCTGCCTGCCGCGTCCCGAGTCGTGATGACCCAATCGAACTCGTTGAGCGTGCTTGCTTCGACCGAATCGAAGTCCAGCGCTTGACCAAACGAGAATGCCTTTTGGGGACGAAGTGGGACGTCCGGGCTGCGGTTGATGTACGCCGGGGTGACGCGAGTGCCCGCCAGCTCCCAACGGATGAAGTCATCGTCTCCAAGAAAGAGAGTCGGCTTATTGCCAACCTCCGCTCGAAGCGAGCGCAACTCGACCAAATGGTCGGTGGGGCCAACCTTGCTGTTGCGCAAAGCTTGCCAGCTCGAATCGAGGACTCTTACGAGTAGCACCACGGCAAGCACGGGTGCAAGCAGACGCCACCACGTAGGAAGAGCCCGTGTGCGCTGGACGAGGGGCATGACGGCAAGCAGAAGCAGCAGTGGAGATGCGACGGCCAATGCCTTCGCCGCTATATACGGCGACTGCGTATCGTTCGAGTAGACCCACACCAGCATTGCGAGCCCGGCGGCCGCAGGAAGGATCCACTGTTTGCGGTAAAGCAGCCAAACGACTCCCAGAATCACCAACGCAAGCACGAACGCGGTCCACATGCCAGCTGTGAACGCAATCGGCGGCGGCATGCGGAAGTCGGGATTGCTCCACACGCCAAACGCCTCCCAGCCAGGGAGCGGGCCGACGAGATTGCCGAGGTTCGTCTTGGGTATGTTGTTGTTCGAGCTTTTTGAGATGAACTTCTCCACACGCGGGATTTGGGGCACGAGCACGAGCACGAGCACCCCTAGGCCAATAGCCCCTGGAGCGAGCTCAGAGCGCAACTCGAGCCAAGCGGGGCGAACTCCGCTTCGCCAGGCTCGCGCCCCCATCCGTCCGAGCAGCCACGCGCCGAGAAAAATGACGGGCCACACAAGTCCCTGCACGGAATACACCGACACCGCGCCGGCCATTACGAGCGCAAGCGGTATCCAACGCCGCATACCGATCTCCGGTTGAGCACCGGAGAGGATCAACACCGAGGCAAGCACGAATAGCGCCTCGAACAGCTCCTTGAAGGAGCCCTCGCTATAAAAACCAGCGATCAGGAAGGGCATCCCTACAACCGTCGCGCCAAGTATGCGTCCCATCCAAGGCACACGCTGCAGGGCCGCTAACACGGAACACGCCAACAACACCGGAGCAGCCGCCGTCAGCCCGGCAAAGGCAAGATCGGTACGGATACCTAATCCTTCAACAAGCGCCGCCACCAGGGCATGGGCGCCAAGTGGATAGTCAGGCAACAGTGGGGATATATGTGAGATTGCTTGCGACCGATATGCTTCGGCCAACAGCATGTGCGCTCCCATGTCGTTGTTGACCGACACTCCGAGCGTGCCCGCACGACCCGACGCAGCAAAGGGAACGAGCACCAGCAACGCCACCGGCAGGACCGCTAACGCGTCCGTCAACGGCGGGCGCTGTTCCGGTCGGCGAACGACGAGAACCAGTCCGGCGGCGATCAGCAACGCTATGATGGCCGCGACGGTCACCGATCTTCCCGGCACGTGGAGCGCGGGAACGGCCAGCAGGATCATCACCGCTAGCCCGACGGGCGCAGCCAGCCAATTCCAACGCCGAGCACCGCACAGGGCAAGTACGCCTTGCCCGAGTACTAAGGATCCAAGGCAGGTGACGGCAGCGCTGAGTAGGACGGCCCACATTCGTCGGAAGCATACGTGGAGGTGCTGCTAGCTCGCCGTTGGCGGATCGAGACGCGGCTTGCATCTCCGCTCGGAGACGCGAGGTTCTCCTCCTCGCTAGCACGGCGTTCATAAATCATCAGAGTCGATCCACATGAGGTGCCAGTCCTCCTCGGTCGCGATCCGCTCAACCGCGACCGCGTCATTCACGGAGCGAAGAATCAGCTTGAAGGTGAACGGGCTCCGTAGAAACCCAAACCGAGTCAACCGATACTCGCGAGCGCGATGCCGCGACATCATCGTAACGATTGCCTCGGCGCCTCGGCGCCTGGCCTCACCGTAGATCTCCTGATGGAGGATCGCCAGCGCGCCCTGCTCGCGATCGACAGCCATCATGTCCAACAGGGCAAACGAAGGGATACCATGCAAGCAAGCCTCTCGTGCAACTGCCGCCGCGACCACTTTATCCCTCCGGTAGACCAACAACGCGAGGTACTCGGTGCCGGGGGCGCCTAGGCGCCAGTCATAAAACTCTTTGCTCTTTACAAGGCGGTTCGTGACCGTCGCGGACCAACTCTCCAAGAATGCCTCAAACGACGCCGACCCCAGGAGCGCGTGGGGAGGCCCGATGCTGCTTCGGTACTCCTTTGCCCTTCGTCGCGGCCTCAGCAGCGCTTGATAGCCGGCGATTCCGACGTTCGCCGCCGGGGCGAACCACGGAACGCGCTTGGACTTTGCCATCGCGTTGGCCTTCAGCGGTCTCAAGTACATAGGCAGCTGGAACGCCACCTTCCAGCCGACTCGCAGGTGGCCACCCATCACCTCCGGTCGGACCGGATACCCCGTTACGAAGTCGAGATCCTCGGCTTCCATCTTTTTCAAGGCAAATCTGCCGAGCTCAGTAAAGACACCTCGGCCCCGCGCCTCCGAGTGAGTCATCACATCACAAACCATTCCCGCGACCATTCTGCGCTCGCCGATCTGGTAAGGATAAGGAATCGCAGCGTAGTAACCCAGCATTCTACGTCCGTCAACCGCACAATACTCATATGAGGGCGGCGTCGCCGGCGAGCGCTGAAACTTCCAGTTATAGTGCTCTATCGATGCAGCCGCGGTTCCCTTGTGTTCCGGGAAGGCGTTCTCAAACAGCTCGCGTTGCCCAGATAGTCCGCCGCTGGATCTGAACTCGGCAAACTCGACGCTCAACTGTACATGCCTCCATTGATATGGAGGACCTGACCAGTCGTGTATGCGCTGTCTTCGCCTAGGAGGTGTAAGAGCATACCTCCGATCTCAGCGGCATTTCCAAACCGTGCTGTCGGAATCTGCTGTCGAATGCCCTCACGTAAGTCCTCCGGCACGGTATAGAGCATTCCATAGTCGAAGTATCCGAGTGCTAGGACATTTGCCGTGACGCCTCGCGTCGCGAGCTCCCGGGCAATCGCCTTTGTGAAACCGACAACACCGGCCTTTGCGGCACAGTAGTGAGCCGCACCGGCGACACCGCTAAATGCGACAACGCTCGATATATTGATGATCCTACCGCCGGACGCCTCACGCATCGCCGGAATGAACTCACGGGATACGAGAAAAGTCGTGGTGAGATTGTCCGCAAGCACCCGCTGGAACTCCGCGAGCGAGAGTTTCCAGCTAAGGCCGTTGGACGATGCGCCTGCCAGGTTGATCAAGCCCCACGGTGCTCCAAAGGTCTCCGTGACTTCCTCGCCAAACGCGCGAACATCCGATTCGTTCGAGAGGTCGGCCTGAAAGCAGTGCTTCTCTGGATCTAATCCGTGCTGCTGGACAACCGTGAAAAGCCGATCGGGAGAAGTGCGATATTGAAGAGCCAGTTGGCTTGCTCCGCGCTCGAGGAGATAGTCCGCGAGCGCCACTCCGATCCCTCCACTCGCTCCGGTTAATACGATTGGCTTCTCGGTTACGTGGCTAGGCAAAGCAGTTGTCCTAAGGTCGACCTAGAGCGGCTCGCGACACTATATGGACACGGTCGGCGTCGGGCAAGGCGATGTGTCGGGCCGATCGCCCGACGTTCGTGCGCTACGGGCTACGGTCGGCTGACGCGGTAATTCGCGGCACGTTGCGACGCTTGTGCTGGAGCTCGATCGCCACAATCACTCGGAGGACGTACCAGACGCTTGCGATCGAGCTGACGCGTCCGCTGCCATGTACCCGTGGAGTCATGGTGATCGGATGCTCGACGATGCTGGCTCCTGCGCAGCCAGCCTCGATCAGGGCCTCGACCGTATCTCCCAGATACTCCACCGGGTACTCCGCTGCGAATCGGTCGAGCAGCGGGCGACGTATCGCGCGGAATCCGGAGCTAGAGTCGAGAACCTGCACGCCAGCCACTCTTCTGACCCGCGCGGAGAGCGCCCGCATGGCCAGGCGGCGAACTCCGCGAACTGGGTAGGGACCAGCGCCGTTGATGAAACGCGAGCCGACGACCATGTCGGCTTGTGAGTCCCGCAGAGCATCGAGAAGCCGGCCGACATCCGCAGGATCGTGTTGGCCGTCGCCGTCGACTTGGACAACCGTGTCGTATCCGTGGTCCATTGCCCAGCGAAAACCACAACGCAGCGCTCCACCGACTCCCAGGTTCACCGGGAGCCGCAGGACCTCGGCCCCAGCCTCCGCCGCCCGGTCGGTAGTGCGATCGATCGAGCCGTCGTCCACGACGCATACGTCATAGCCGAGGCGGCGACCCGCCTCGACGACCATGCCAACGCTGGGTGCCTCATTGAAGGCGGGAATGATCAGCAGCACTCGACCCGGCACGATCATGCTCGCCGGCCAGCGCCCGTTGAGGCCTCGTCCCGAGCGCTTGACGGTTCAAGATCGCGAACGCGCTGCTCGACGAGCGCAGCGTGCTCGGCCAGGTCTTGGATGGCCCGGTGCAATCCGGAAAGAGATATCGAAAGCTGCAGACAGATCAGTCCCAGGAACGCGATGAGCACTCCTAGCGAAAAACCAGTGGGTGTGAAGCCCAAATGTCGCACTTGCGAAGAGGTGACGCTCAAAAGCGGCGTTCCTATGAAGCCCACTAGCGACACCGTCAACCATCCCAGGCCGTAGCGGAGGGACAGCATCCGCCGCCTGACGAGGACGACTGTCGACACCATCAAGGCAACGGCTCCCGCCATGATGATTGCAGCCTGAACGCTCATAGCGGGGCGGCCTCGAGCGCCGGTTTTACGCCACCCCGCGCGAGCATGACGGCACCGGGCAGGCTGGCGAGAAAGAGAGTTGCGACCGACAACACGGAGATCAGGGTCGCGTCAGTCGCGGCGATCGACGCGCCGCCGAGCAGCACGACATAGGACCCCTCGCGAACCCCGAATCCGCCGATTGAGACCGGGATCAGAGTCACCACGGTCACCAATGCCAGGGCGACAGCCGCCGTCGCGAATGACAGATGAACATCGATTGCGCGTGCGAGCATAACTAGCTGCAGCGAGATCAGCGCCTGGAAAAGCAGGCTCGAGGCTATCAGCACGACGAGGGTCAACGGGTCTCGGGCGTAGCTTTGCAGCAACGATCGCGACTGCCGCGCCGTCGAGAGCAGGCGCTGCGGAATGAGAGCGCGCACAAGGCGGGATCCGCGGAACAGTGCCGCTACGAGCAGCAACGATCCAACAAGCACCGCGGCGGTCAGCCAGGCGAGAAAGACTTGAGCGCCGTTGGGCACGACGGCGGATTGAAACGCAAAGGCCACCCAAGCCATCCCCAACAGTCCGACCAAGCCCCCCAGTCGATCGACCATCACTGTGATCGCCACGCGCGTCAGAAGTGGTCCGCGACGGACCACAAGCAGAGCTCGAGTGACGTCTCCTCCGACGGTCGTCGGAAGGAACGTATTCGAGAAGGTTGAGACGGCATAGATCCGGGCGAGCGCCGATACGCCCAATGGTACGTTCGCCTTTCGCAGCAATCGCCACCAGCGGTAAGCGCCGATGACAAGCGCGACCAGAACGAGCGTCACTGCTCCGACGAAATCCAGCGGGTGACCGTGCCGCAGTCGCTCCCCCATCAGCGTCCAGTCGATGTGCGAGGCGACAATCCCCAACAGGCCCGCCGTTAGGGCGAGCCGCACCCAAATGGACCGCGTCGCCCGTCGAATTCTTCCGCCGCGTGGACTGTCCTGGAGCCCGGTAGACATCAGCCGCTTGAGGGTACTCGGGGAAGGTCGTGCGACGCTAGCTTCTCCGCGATCTCTCCCAGAGGCGGTCCCGGCGGGCCATCGAGTGTGACCAACGCCTCCAACCGGTCGAGGGTCGAGGCACATCGCGATTTTGCGATAAAGCTCGTAAGCCATCCGGTATAAGGCATCACAAAGAACGGCTCATCCGTATCAAGGTCGTACGGGTGTAAGTAACTCCAAGGGACCGCGGACTCGTCAAGACGACGAAGAAAATGACGTGCTACTCGGAGCGGGATGTAGCGCAGATAGACGCCACCCAAGAAGGGGGCCAGGACCGGGCTCACTCCTGCGACCGGGCACGGGAGCTCGATCAGGCCATGGTCCCATCGGAATGGTCGACGCGGGAGACCGGGCCAGCCGTGGAGTGGATTCCCGGCGGGAAGTACGCTCGACGAGTAGAGGAAGCCCGCCTCGACTACGTGCTCAACGGCCCACTTCGTGTTCGGGGTGAGCGAGAAGATCGGAGCTCGGAACCCGCGTATCGGAGCCTGCACGAGATTCTCAAGCAACTCCCTCCCTTCCCGCAACTCGGCTAATAGCCGCTCCGGTCCCACAGCGCCGAGTGGGGCGTGACGCAGACCGTGGAGCCCAATCTCGTGGCCGTCATCAGCAACGCGCCGCACCAAGCCTGGGTGACCGCGTGCAATCTCCGCGACAATAAAGACCGTCGCGGTGATCCCGCGTTGCTCAACAAAGTCCAAGAACCGATGGCTCATCGGCAAGAAGCGTGCCTCTTGCGCCGGCGAACGCCGGTTGTCCTCCAAGTCAAACGTTACGGTTATCGGCACGCGCCGGCCTCGCCACGCACCGGCCGAGCGGAGTGGGTGGTTCGGTCGCGACAACCGCACCAGCAGGTGGCCAAGATGCCCTGAGATGTAACCGGGGCTCGGGGCGTGGCGGTGTGCAAGCTCCCGTCGAGTTGCTGCGTCAGCATGATGTGCCCCGGAGTCTACGTCAGCATCCAGCGCCTGCAGCTAAGGTCTTAACGATGACCGCTCCCTCTCTAGACGACGATCTCGACCGCTACTACGGCGAGCATTACGATGTCGTCGTACACTCGGGTGCCGGTGGCGCCGTGCAGCGCATGTTTCACCTCGCCGTTGAGCGCCCGTGGAGCGCTTCCGACGAGTTCCCGACCGTGCTCGAGGTCGGTGCAACCGCCGGGGAGCATCTGGACTTCGTTCGGCACCGGTTTTCGCGCTACGTGATGCTCGACATCCGCGACTCCGTCGAGGCCCACGAGGTTGCGGCGAGAGCGAGCCGACCCAAGACGGCTGTCGAGTTCATGCTAGGCGACGCGCAAAGTCTCGCCACGATCGACGATGCCTCGGTAGACCGCCTCGTATCGATGTGCCTGTTGCACCACCTGGACGACCCCCGAGGGAGTCTGCGACACTGGAGGCGCGTGGTTCGGCCGGGGGGCGTGCTTTCGATATTCGTCCCATGCGATCCAGGTCTGCTCTGGCGCGTAGGACGCGCCACCACGACGTTCCGAGCCGCCCGATCGGCGGGCTATTCGATGCTCGACATCCGTTACATCAACGCATGCGACCATCGCAATCACGTGGCCTCCTTGCGGTGGATGATCGAGCGGACATTTGTTGGGGACGAGGTCTCGGTGCGCCGGTTCCCGTTCGGCTGGCTCGACTCGTGGAATGCGAACCTGTTCCTGACATTTCAGATTAGAAAGGCGCGGTAGGTCGCCCTCCGAGCGTTGTGCCGCCGATCTTCGCTGCGGAGGTTCCCGCAAATCAGTCAGGAAGCTAGCAGCGAGCGCACCGCGCCCAGCTCCGAGTCGCCGGCGGTGTTCCTCGCGATCTCGACGCCTTTCTTGTGGACCGCGTCAAGGACGCCTACTAGACGTCGTGTTCGCTCAGCTACCGTGATCCAGTCGTCAGGCCTGATGCCTGTCCGCAGCCGCTCTAGGATCCCACGGTCGGTATCCAGTCTTAGCAGGATGGCTGCCAGCTCGGATGTCGCGCCTGGAGTGAACAGCAGCCCATTCTCGCCCTCGCGAATGGCGTCAGGCAGCGCGCCTAGCCGCGAGGCAATGACCGGGACCCCGCACGCCATGCCCTCGCGGGCGACGATCGAGAACGTCTCCCAGACCATGGAAGGGATAATCAACGCATCTACATCAGCGAGAAGAAATGGTAGGGACGAGGGCTGATAAGGACCGTAGGCCCGCAGATCTACGCCAGCGACACTCTCGGCTGCATCGCGGACTTCTCGAACGTATGGCTCAGTGACGGGCCCGAACAATGTGTAGCGCACAGCCGCGAGGCGTGCCCCGCGCAGCGCGTCCACCACGATGTGAGCGCCCTTGTGCGTTACAACCGCCCCAAGCGATGCCAGGTGAAGCGGCATGTCCCGGGGTCGACCGGCGGCTGTTGCGGATGGCTCGACTTCAAGCGAGACGCCATTTGGTATCACGTGAATGTCGCTCGATAGGCGGTACCGCCTGCTGAAGTAGTCGGCCACGAAACTCGATGGGGTCACTACGGCGTCAGCCTGCACCAGAGCCTGCCGAAACAGGTGGGTCCGCAGCGCCCAACGCGGCAGCGCGTCCGATTGGTGGGTAAAACAGTGCTCGGCGCACGCGCGACCTCCTTCGGGACCGAAGCACAATTCGCCTGATGGCCGGGCCAGGTGCGCCCTCTCGCACGCCGAGTAGAAGTCGTGCAACTCCATCACCACAGGAATCTGCCAGCGATGCGCGACGGAAACATAGGTAGGTGAGTGCATCATGAGATGGCTGAGCACAACGACGTCCGGCATCAGCTCCAGCAATACTCGCTCGAAAATCCGGTCGAGTCGGTCCTGGTGACTCGGAAAATCTGCGAAAGGTGCCGGTCCAGTAATCGAGATTAGGTCGACCGCGCCTGTCGTTCCGCGCTCGAGCTTGGGCAAAGGAGGCGCGCCGGTCGGGCGACGATTGAGCACGGTCACGTCATGCCCCGCGTCGCTCAGCGCCACTGCAGTCTGCTCGGTAACCCGCTCCACACCCGTCACTCCAAACGGCGGATAGCCGTGGGTTACGAACAGAAGTCTCATGTTCTCTCTGGAGCCCGTAGTCGCCTAGCGACGCATTCGCGCACGGTGAACGCCGGAAAAGACGGCGATAGCCTCCGGTGGCAGTTCGCTGTGATTTACGCCCACCCACTGACCCGCAACCTGAGCTGCACGCCGCAGCGCCGAATCGATTTGCCAACGATCAAGCTCTTCACCCTCCATCTGGAGCGTGTCGCGGAGATAGCTCCAGTCATCCAGCACCAGTGATCGTATGAGCGGCACAACCTCGCGCTCGCTCAATGTGCGGTCATTGATCTCGCTGTTAGCCAGACCGTCGTCGACATTGCGCGCGAAGAGATCTCGCACGGTGTATTCGTGTGAGTGATACGTGGTCGACGCGGGCTCGTGCCACAACGACCACCCAGCCTCTGTAACGTCTCGAGCCCACAGCAGATCCTCCCCCAACGTGGGCACAGACCGAAATTGGATTTGTGCGAATACGTCGGTCCTAATGGCGGCACTGACCGTGTGGAAGTTCAAGAAGGCGCGCCGCCGCTCGACTGACATATTCCGATAAGTCTGCCAGTCTGAAATCACTTTTCGGTCGCGGACGGTCGATCCGCTGAGCTCTCGATTGCCGTCCTTAGTCGTCAAGATGTCGGCATCTTGGCGCGGGATCACTCGGCTGCACACGCCGGCAGCCTGCGGATCCTCGTCGAGCACCGCTAGCAGAGGCCCGAGCCAGTGCTCGTCAGCTGGGCGGCTGCGCCCGCTGACGAACAGCATCACGTCACCAGTTGCGTGCCGCGCGGCCAAATTTCTTGTCAGCCCGTGATCAAAATCAGACGGATCGATACCAATCACGGTCGCGCCGAACTCCTCTAATGCCTCCACTGTGCCGTCGTTCGAGCCGGAATCCACCGCAACGATCTCAAGCCGCGCGGATACGTTCTGCCCAAGTATGAGGGGCAGCAGGTCACGCACGTCATACTCCTGGTTCTTCACTGGCAGCAATAGCGATACGAGATGGCGACCGCGCGATCCTCCCAACTCATGAATATTCCCGACCGAAAGGACGTTCCCCGTACGCGCCCGGCTCGGCTCGTGTCCGCTGATCGGGACCTCCGGCCTCCCCTCTCGAAGCGCGACACGGGTCTCGGCCGCGAGCAAGTGCATCACCTGGTTGGCCCGCAAGCTCAATAGCCTCTCCACACCCTCCAACTCTGCGCCATCCTGTCGGACCGTCGCCAAGTGAGGTGAGACCGACAGCGTGAACGGGTCGTACGGTCCGTATTCAGCTTGCAGCAGACCATCTTGAAGGTAGTAGGTGAAGTCATCAGGGACGATTCGGTCCCGCCACCGATCGGCGTAGAGGCGAGAATTCTGCTCGACGGTCTGGGGGATCCCGGTCGGCCAGCGGGTTACCGACTCGAAGTGATAGACGACGCTGCTTGGGCAGTACCAGATCTCGTGGCCCGCCTCGGTCATCCGATGGCACAAGTCAATGTCCTCATAGCCGTTGGAGAAGGCCTCATCAAAACCACCAAACTCATCAAACCTCTCTCGTCGTATAAGCACGCAGGCCGCCGTGACTGCCGTTATCGGGCGAGGCCGGTTCACGGCAGGATGGTCTCCCGGAAAGCCTGCGTATAAATGCCGAGGCCAACCGTTCTGAGCAATGACCACTCCGGCGTGCTGAACGGCCCCGTTGGGGAAGAGCAGCTTTGCTCCGACCGCAGCCGCGTGCGGCATTCTCTCGGCGTGATTGACTAGCGCGTCCAGCCAGCCCGCAGTCGGAATGGTGTCGTTGTTGAGGAACACCAGGAACTCGCACGCCTCAGAAGCGCGCGCGCCGCTGTTGCAGGCGGTCGCAAATCCACGGTTACGCTCGTGGGTAACGACTGTAATCGCGGAGCCATAGCTGTCTAGCATCTCGCGCGTTTCGTCTTCGGATCCGTCATCGACGACGATCAATTGCCACTCGGATGCGGTCGGGGGATGACCGAGCAGCGTTTGCAAGCACGCGCGAGTGAGCGTCGCTCCGTTGTAGGTCGGGATCACAACCGCACATCGCGACACGGAGCGGTCCGTAGACTCACCCATCTGGGGACTCACCGCTCCCGAGCATCCGTTCATAGCCGGCGGTTCGACGCGCGACGATCCGACGCATCAGCGGAAGTCGTCCGATTGCTGCGTAGACTCGGGCTGGCGGACTGCTTGCGATACGCTCGATCCGCGTTCTGAGTCGGTGGATGTGCTCATCCCGCGCGGCTATCTCGGCGTCGTCGTGCTCGCGTTGCTCTCCTAGCTGACGCTCGAGCTCGGCAAGCCGGCCTCTGCTCCGCTGCAGCTCCGCTGCTTCCTCGCTAACGCGCTCGTTCTTCTCCTTCAGGCGCTCGATCTCCTCATCGCGTCGCAGGACCTGGTCGTGCGCCTCGATCAGCGCCGACCGTATCTCGCCCTCGCGCCCCGCAATGGCAGCCAGCGCCTGCTCGAGCTCCTGGATCTGGGGCGCCACTTGATCACGAAGTCTCGCGACCTCGCGTTCCGCCCGATCCTGAGCTAGCGCTTGCTCATGCACATGCCTCTGGAGCTCGCGCAGACCCGGCAACTCCAGGGGGACGGCCTTGACCACGAACTGGTAAGTGCGCGCATCCGGGTCCGCCTCGAGCTCCCGGATCAGCTCCTCGGGGACGGTGCCTAGATCGACGGGCACGTCGGCGACCGCGATCGGCGCCTCCTGTCGATGAACCTCGACCACCGCAAGCTCCGCGTCGTCAAAAAGCTGCCTGATCGTTTCGTGAGTAAAGAAACGCAAGTGCGTACGGTCCAGCAGCCCCAGGTCGCCATACTCGAACCTTCCCTGCAGGAGGGCGAGACGAACGCTAGCGTGGGCGACATTTGGGAGCGATACAACGAAGTAGCCCTCGGGCTTGAGGAAGGGTCGCAGCCGCTGCAACGCTGTCAGCGGATCCTTGAGGTGCTCGAGTACGTCCGCCGCCACAATCACGTCAAACCGGTCCTCGGAGAGCTCAGCGCTGAGGTCGAGAGCGTCCAAATCACCAACGATTACCCGCTCGCAAGCTTTAGCGGCTTGGGCCGCCATGTCCGGATCGAGCTCGATGCCCACTACGGTGCAGTCGCGGTCGCGCAGGACCTTCGACATGTAACCCGATGCGGGTCCAAGCTCGAGCACGCGCCGTGAACGACCTACCATGCGAATCACGCTTGCATGCGTGTTATCCGAATCCAGATCGATGACGAACTCGTACTGCGACGTAGCAGCCTTCTCCGATCGGTCCTCACCTGACTTGGCAGTATCGTCGGAACCTGAGGGAGACAGAGAATGACTCACCCGAGGTACAGCCGGAGTCGCTGCGGCCGGAGTCGCTGCGTCGCTGGCTCGGGGCTCCGCTGAATCGGTCGCGATCTCGGGGTCTTGGTTCTCGATCTCCATCATTGTCCTTTGTCATTCGCCGGTCGAGTTCGCTCGATGATCTTAGTCTCGAGCCAAGCAGTCCGCTCTAGCCATAGCGATCCGGGACTGACCCCGCCGCCAAAAGAGGGGATCGTTCGGCGGAGACGCTCGGGGTGCTCGCGAGCAACTGCATGGGCGGGCACGAGAATCGAAAATGCGCGGTTGAAGGCAAGAAATGCCTGAAGGAGGTATTGCTCCGCCCAGTAGTAGCGCATCTGCTCGAACCAGACGCGGGGATACTCCCACGGCAGGAAGACATCATGGAAGTGCACGAAGACTCCGGGTTGCAACCTAGGTAATACCTCTAGCACAATGAAATTGACGTCACTGGCAAGCTTGACCGTATGCGTCGTGTCGACAAACAGAACGTCGCCCGCCTTCAGCTCTTCGAACACCCGTAGCGGCACGTCTGTCGCTGAAATTGATTCGAGTTGGGTTGGCTCCGGCAGCGTCGTGCCTAGCACATGCTCACGAGGATATGGGTCGTACGCAATGTGACGCGTAGCATTTCCGTCCGCACCGTTGCGGCGTGCAGCAATGTTGATGAGCAGCGTCGAGTACCCGGAGCCAAGCTCGATAATTCTGGCCGGACGGGCAAATCGGATCATTCCATACAGCAACTCGGCATCAACCGACTCGAAACCCGAATTCTGAAGGTAAAAGGCACCCGGCCGATGGGGATCATCGAACGGTACCCTCAACTCGGCGATGAACGGGCTCAGCTCGCTCTCTACGAACTCCATAGCCGCATCGGAATCAAGTTCGATACCGGACAGATCACTACGCCGCCGCCACACGTCGTCAGGCAGTGACGAGAGATCTGGAATTGGGCTGTAGTAGTCGCGCCGCACGAAGTCGAACTGCGATCTCGGCAGTACGTCATACTCGGTGGTCGAGAAAGGCTCATCGCGACCCAGCGAGATCAGCTCAAATCCGGGCCGCTCCACGGCGCCAGACGGGCCGCTGCATGACCCTACGGGCGCCAGCTCGTAGCCATAGGGGCGAATGCACCGAGCAATCAAGCTGCGGGCGCTGCGCTTGAGCCATCGCTGGCGTTGAGGGGCTCCGGTCATAGACGCACACATGTGGGACTGACGGAGAATAACGTTAGAGCCGCGGCACGTTGTCGCATGTCCATCCGTGGGCGACGAGGCGCCGTCTGGGGACCGATACGACGCCACGGCGAGATATGACGCTGGTAGGTTCCGTGCATGGGAAGCCTGGCTAGCCGTCCGCGCGTGCGCCGTATTGTGGAGCGAGTTGCTCACCGTGGGCTTCGCGCTGTCGGCGCCCTGGACGACCCGGCACCTGCGGCCACGACGCCTGAGCCTCCACCCTCGCCCGAGCCGTCACCTCCGCCCGAGCCGTCACCTCGGCCCGAGCCGCCACCTCCGGACGAGCCCTCACCGGTCTCGTCTGCCGACTTCCTGCGGGATGTCGGTCCCGGCGTTCTTTCCGCCGAAGGTTGCGCCGTCAGCCGTCGACTCTTCGAACGCTTGAGCGCAGAGGACGTGGTCGCGGTGGAGCGCCGCATCAACGAAACCCCCGAGCTCGCAGCTCAGTATTCCGCCGCACCGGATGATACGAGCCGGCGCTACCTACTGCTCGCGTTTGGCGCCTGGCTCAGTGCTCCTCCCGTCGTCGAAAATTCGAACGTCGGGACGGCGCAACCGCCGGAAGACGTGCACGCGATGGCCCGCGGCCCGCTCGCGGCGGCCGGCGGAATGTACGAGGCGGATCTGGTCGCTGATGCACTTGCGAGCGCAGGAGTTGAGATCACGTCCCTGAGTTCTGGGCTCGACTTCGGCTGCTCCTCCGGGCGTGTGGTAAGCGTCCTTGCGGCTGCTTATCCGGAAATCAACTGGCATGGATGCGATCCCAACACCCGGGCCGTCACGTGGGCGGCTGAGAACCATCCCAAGGTCGACTTCTTTGTCAACGGCGACGCACCACCTCTCCCTCTTCAGGACGGCTCGCTCGACCTCGCCTTCGCCATCTCGATCTGGTCGCATTTCGCCCCCGAGCTCGGGCTCCGCTGGTTTGACGACATGTATCGCGCTGACGGGATGGTGGCCATCTGGTCTCACCACACATGGGATGACCTCGGTCGCCTCTATGCGCAGCTGAGCCTACGCACCCCGCGCAGTCGACGAGATCGTCGGTTCGCTCTACCGCCAGGCTGGTGGTACGCGCCAGAGTTTGGCGAGGAGGGCGACTGGGGCGTCGTAAACCCTGACTGGGGAACTGCCTTCCTTATCTCCCGAGTGGGTGCTTGCGCAACTCTGCCCACGCTGGCGTGTTCTTGAGTTCGTCCCAGGACGCAACCAACGCAACCAGGATGTATACGTGCTTGAGCGCGTCTGATCTGTCGCAGAGCTGCACGTTTGTCCGTCCAATCACCATCGTCCACGATTGCTAGCGTTCACTGACCCTTGTCGACCACGATCCCACGACCGGCAGCTGTGCCAGCAACCAGCGGACCCACGGCCGATGCCGCCGTCTCAGTCGACGGCGTGAGCAAGAGCTTTCGCCTGCCCCACCAGCAGTACTCGACACTCAAGGAGCGAGCGCTGCACCCGTTTCGCAGCACCACCTACGATGAGCTGAACGCGGTCCAGGACATCTCGCTCGAGATCGCCACAGGAGAATTCTTCGGCATCGTCGGCCGCAACGGGAGCGGCAAGAGCACGCTCCTGAAGTGCATCGCCGGCATCTACGGCGTCGACACCGGGCGGATCTCGATCGCGGGGCGGCTGTCGCCGTTCATCGAGCTTGGAGTTGGCTTCAATCCCGATCTCAACGCGCGTGACAACGTGATCATCAACGCGATCATGCTCGGTCTCAGCCGCAAGCAGGCGATGGAGCGGTTCGACCATGTCGTCGCTTTTGCCGAGCTCGAGGAGTTCATGGACCTGCGGCTGAAGAACTACTCATCGGGGATGATGGTGCGACTCGCTTTCGCGACAGCGATCCAAGTCGACGCGGAGATCCTGCTGATCGATGAGGTGCTGGCGGTCGGCGACGCGGCTTTCCAACAGAAGTGCTTCGAGGAGTTCTTTCGCCTCAAGCGCGAAGGCAAGACGATCGTATTCGTCTCTCACGATATGTACTCGGTCGAGCGCTTCTGTGACCGAGCCATGCTGATGGAGCGCGGGCGGATGACCCAGATAGGCGAGCCGCGAGTCATCGGGCGCGCGTACCACGAGCTCAACTTTGGCCAACTGGCCCATGACGCACCGGCCGAGAGCCACTCCGCGAGCGGAACCGCGATCGCCGACGCTTGGTTCGAGAACGCTCGCGGCGAGCGGGTGACGAGTGCGAGCCAGGAGGACTCCTTGACCATGTGCTTCGAGGCCCGTCTCGGCGAAGACCTTGGAGAGCCGGTATTCGCAGTCACCCTGCGTACTGAGCTGGGTCATACGATCATCGTCGCGCGCTCAGATCAACATGGGCATACGAGCGGCTCATTCAAGGCCGGCGAGACCGTCGTCGCCAGGTTTGCCATACCCAATTGGCTGACCGCGAGCCGCTATCTGCTCACCCCCTCACTGGCGCGCGAGGGCACCGGCGAGGATGCGCTTGCGCTCGTTGAGGACATGGCTTCGATCGTCGTCCATGGCTCGACCAGCGGCGGCATCCTCGAGCTGCCGATCGACATCAAGCTGGAGCGTTCGTGAGTACCGGTCAGGGCGTCGGCCTCCCTATCTCTCCGGTTACGCCCGCGAGTCACCGCGTGTACGGTCCCTCGGCGCTCGGCGGGGGTCTGCATCGCTTCTGGTCGCTCACGTTCATGCTGGCGCGCACCGAATTCAAGCTGCGCTTCTTCGGCTCGGTGTTCGGCTACCTGTGGACCCTCGTGCGCCCGCTGCTGTTCTTCGGGGTCCTGCTGTTCGTGTTCACGGACCTGCTCCACATAAACAGCAAAGCGATCCCCCATTATCCCGAGTATCTGCTCGAGTCGATCATCTTCTTCACGTACTTCCAGGAAACCACGTCGGGGTCGGTGGCGAGCCTTGTCGCTCGCGAGAACCTCCTGCGCAAGGTCCGCTTTCCGCGTCTCGTGGTCCCGCTGTCGGTCGCGCTCACCTCGCTCTTCAACCTCGGCATGAACCTGATCGTCGTGTTCATCTTCATCCTCGCTAGCGGCATCGAGCCGCGTTTGACCTGGCTTGAGCTTCCCGTGCTCGTGGCACTTCTCGTGATCATCTCCGTCGGCGTGGGCATGCTGCTTTCAGCACTCTACGTCCGCTTCCGAGACATCCAGCCGATCTGGGAAGTGATCGCGCAGATCCTGTGGTACGGCTCGCCCATCCTCTACACGGTCCAGACGGCAGCGAACAAGCACCTGTTCGGGATCTCGTTCTCCCGACTACTGGTGATCAACCCGCTCGGTGCAATTCTCACTCAGGCGCGCAAGGCCTTTCTCGATCCGAGCGCCCCCTCGGCGGTGCGAGCTATCGGCGGCAACGCGCGTCTCTTGATCCCCTTCGGCATCATCGCCGCTTTGTTCGCCTTCGGCCTGTGGTTCTTCAACCGCGAGGCGCCGCGCATCTCGGAGAACCTGTAGCGATGAGCGCCGCCGAGACATCCAGCGAGCAGCAGCTGAAGGAGGAGATCGAGTTCCTGCGCGCCCGGGTGGAGGAGCTCGAGTCCGAGCTCCTCGCCGTGCAGGAGCGCGCCAATGCCGCCGTCGCCGAATGGCAGGAGCGCGCCTACTGGCTCGACCGGCTGCATATCGATCTGAACGCGGTGATGCGACGGCCCGGCGCCAACCAGCTGCGCCTCGCGCTGAAAGCCGTGCGCGCCGCCTACTGGCAGCTGAAGCTGATCAAGCGCCGTCTCGTCAAACAGCAATGATCACCTCCTCCAGCGCCTCGAGGCGAGGAGGACACGCGTGAGCGTCTCGGCGGTCGTGCCGGTGAAGGACGGGGAGCGCTACCTGGAGGAGCTGCTGGAAGCGCTCGCTCGCGAGGGAGTCGAGGAGACGCTGGTGATCGATTCGGGCTCGCGCGACCGCTCGCGTGAGATCGCGCAATCCGCAGGTGTGACGTTGCTCGAGCTTGCTCCCGCGGAGTTCTCGCACGGCCGGACTCGCAACCTCGGCGCGGAGCGGACGTCCGGCGAGCTGATCTGCTTCCTCACTCAGGACGCAACTCCGTGCCCTGGCTGGCTGGCCGCCTACCGCCAGGCGTTCACGCTCGACGAGCGCGCCGGCGCCGCGTATGGCCCGCACTTGCCGCGCGCAGACACGAGCCCGATGATCGCGCGCGAGCTGACCGAGTTCTTCGCCGGATTCACGGCCGATGGAGGTCCGGTCGTCCAGCGTCGGGGCGACCCGACCTTCCTGTCCAACGTCAACGCCTGCTATGCGCGAGCCTGTTGGGAGGAGATTCGCTTCCGCGACGTCGCGTATGCCGAGGACCAGGCCTTTGGCGCGGACATGCTCGATGCCGGCTGGACGAAGGTCTTTCACCCGAAGGCCGCCGTGCTGCACGCTCACGACTACGGCGCCGTGGAGTTCATGCGCCGCTACTTCGACGAGTATCGCGGGATGCGCGAGAGCACGGGACACATCGAGCCGTTTGGCGTGCGCTCCTCGATCCGCCACGTGCGAGCGTCCGTCGCGGCGGACCGGCGCTGGATGGCAGCATCCGGCATAGGTGCGACGCAGCGTGCGCGCTGGAGCGCACGAGCGACCGTGCACTACGGCGGCCGTCGAGTCTTCTCAGCGCTTGGGTCCCGCGCCGAGCGCATGCCCGCGCCGCTGCGCCGCACGCTTTCACTCGAGCGGCGGGCCGACGGGTTGGCCTCGGCCGACGGTCAGCCCTCCAACTGGAGCCCAAACGGCCTGGCCACCGGCTCATCAGAGGACAGCAAGCAGGACCCGATCCCACTGCTCCCACCGCCGCAGCACATCGGCCAGATGCTGCAGCAGGACGACTACGAGGTCGTCACGAGAATCTGGAGGGATGGTCCGACGCGGCTGCTCGATCCCGTGCCGGGCATGGCCGAGCGCCAGCGTTTGCGACTGGCCTTGGTGATCCCGCCGTTTGGCCGCGGCAGCGGCGGCCACAACACCCTATTTCAGATCTTCACGCGCCTGGAGCGTCGCGGGCATGTCTGCAGCGTGTGGCTGGCCGACTACCACAACGAGAACACGAATCTCTGGCCAGCGGTGCTTCGCCACGACATACGGGACTTCTTTGCGCCCTTGGAAGGCCCCGTCTACAAGGGCTTCGACTCCTGGCAGGGCGCGGATGTAGCGATCGCGACGGGCTGGCAAACGGTTCATGCGACGCTCGGGCTGGACCGATGCCGCGCTCGCGCATACATCGTCAACGACCACGAGCCGGAGTTCTACCCGGCCTCGACCGAGCTCGTGCTGGCCGAAGACACCTACCGCCATGGCATGCACTGCATCGCCGCGAGCCCGTGGTTGCGCGACCTGTTGATCGAGCGCTACGGGGCGAGCGCCGACGCGTTTCAGCTCGGCGTCGATGGAGACACGTATCACCCCTTGCCCGTCGAGCGCAGGACGGACACCGTGATCTACTACGCCCGCCACGCAACGCCACGGCGGGCCACGCCGATCGGGTTGATGGCCCTGGCGGAGCTCCACCGGCGCCTCCCGCACGTCCGGATCGTGCTGTTCGGCGCAGACAAGCCGCTCCACGCCGCCTTCCCTTACGAGCACCTCGGCGTTCTCTCGACGTCGCAGCTGGCGCGGCTCTACTCAGAGGCCACCGCCGGCCTGTGCATCTCGCTCACGAACTTCTCACTGATGCCCAAGGAGATGCTCGCGTGCGGCCTGCCCTGCGTGGAGCTCGCCGGCGTCAGCGCCGAGTCGATCTTCGGCGAGGACGGACCGCTGGACCTCGCGCCGCTTGACCCGCACGCGATCGCCGACGCGCTCGAGCGCCTGATTGTCGACCCTGAGCGCTCCGAGCGCCGCTCGCGCGAGGGAATCGAGTTCGTCGCCTCGCATACCTGGGATCACGCGACCGACGAGGTCGAAGCCGGATTGCGCCACGCGCTTCACGAGCGCGAACGCGATGGTGTTCAGATCGGCTCAGCCGAGTCAGAGCCGCCGGGTTGACCCTCTATGCCGCACCGCCTCGCAGGCGCCGCAGCTGCACGGCGATCGCGCGTAGCGGCGCCGTCAGCTTCCAGCTGCGGCTGTTGGCGTAGACGTTCACCTGCTCGTTCAGCCCGACGGCCTCGCGGCGAAGCGACCCGGCCTGTTGGCGCAGCGCCGCCCACTCGCGCTCGTTGGTCAATTCGACGCGCTCGAGCTCCGCGACCGTGATCGACACCGGGCGCTTGCGTAGCACCAGAGCGCTCTGGCCGTACAAGGGCGGATTGCCGTCCTTGTCCGCAACGCGAAAGTCGAGGATCTCAAACGCGCGACCCCAGTGCTCTTCGAGCCACCAGCGCGAGTGTAGGACGAATGGGCCGCCGGAGTCCCAGCTAGCGCCTGGATACATGAAGTTCATTCCGATGATCTCCTCCGAGACCGGCTCCCCGCCAAACTCCGTGTGGCCGGGACCGAAGACGGTCGCGATCAGGCGACCTTCGGGCTTGAGCATCCGGTGCAGCTCCATCAGCCACGCGCTCCACGGATCCATCAGATGCGTAAAGACCGAGAACGCCCAGATCAGGTCGAATTGCTCGTCGGGTAACTCGAGCGGCGGCGACTCGCCGTTGCGCAGCACGTGCAGCGGCGGCGAGAGGTTCGTGGCAAGCCAATCGACGCTGCGCTCGTCGATGTCGCAGCCCCAGAACTCAGCGCCCTCCTCCTCAGCCGCGTGGCGCAGTATTCGACCGATGCCACAGCCGAAGTCGAGCCCGCGCTTGCCGCGCCAATCCCAGTCCTCGCCCAGCAACGCCTTGATCAGCCGCCATTGCTCGGCGCCGCGTGCCAGGAAGACGTCGGTCGGACGCTCATCGCCGACCACCCAGCCGACGCGGGTGATGAGGTCCTTCGGCGGCACGGGGCGTGGCGACACGGCGCGAAACCTATCGACAGGACACGAGATCGTGGCGCTCGGCCGCCGCCCCGCCCCGCCGCCACTAACTGAAATCATGCGCGCGATGACCTCGGAGCGAAGTTGCGTCAGCCGCGCGAGCGGCGGCGGTGGCCGATCATGAGCGTTGACCTACATCAGGCCGGTCGGCCCCCGAGGTCGCGTCGCGCCGTTGGCGTCTCGCGCGATCTGCTGCTGCTGCTCGGCAGCGTGATCGCGTTCGTCGCGGTCACGATCTGGTGGCTGACGCAGGAGAACCGCGTGCAGGATTGGGACAACGGCCTGCACACCGTCGACGCGTTTCTGATCCACAAACAGCTCGCCGCCGGACATCTCACCACGCCCTTTACGGAATTCAACACCTACCCGCCGTTCGGGCATCTCGTCGGCGCGCTGGGTGTCTTCATCGGCGGGTTCAGTCCGGCGACTGTGATCCTGAGCTCCAATTTGGTGTTCGTGCCGCTGCTCGCCGCCGGATGCTTCGGCGTGGGGCGCCTCGTCTACGGGTCCGATCGTGCCGGTCTGTTGGCCGCCGTATTTGCGCTCGGCACGCCGATGATCGTCTCCGAGTTTCACGAGTTCATCCTCGACCCACAGCAGGCGGCGATGGTCGCCGTGAGCGTGTGGGCGATCCTCGCTTCCAAGCGATTCGAGCGGCCCGGGGTTGCGGCGCTCGGCGGGGCGCTGTCGGGACTCGCGATGCTGACCAAGCAGACGAGCGTGGTCTTCCTCGCCGGGCCCGTTGCCGTAGTCCTTATGCGCGGCGGCTGGCGCAACTGGCGCGGGATCATCGCCTTCGCGTGTGCGCTCGGCGTCGTGGCCGGACCGTGGTATGTGTACCACCGCCAGGAACTCAACAGTCTCGTCTCCGTGCACGACGGCGGCGGCAGTACGAGTGCGGCCAACGAAGCGGGGGGCTTCTTCCCGCAGCGGCTCTCCCGCAAGAGCTTTGGCTGGTACTTCTGGAGCACCGTCAACATCCAGGTGCTCGCACCGCTGGCGTTGGCGGTGCTCATCGGCACCGTGCTCGCGATCCGCGACAGCTTGCGAGATCGATCGCGGCAGAACCTGCGCCCCGAGCTGCTCGGCGGCCTCCTCGTCTCCTGGCTGGGACTGACCCTGATCACCCACAAGGACCCGCGCTATAGCCTGCCGGCGCTGGTCTTCATGGCGGTGCTCGGCACCGGCTGGATCGCGACGGCGATACGCGGCCGCAAGCTCCTCCAGGGCGTTCTCGTGGCCGTCGCTGCGGTCAACCTGATTGGGGTGTCCACGGGGCTCGGCAGCGCACTCCGCGTGACCGTGCCGGGCGCACCAAAAAACTCGGTGCTCGCCGAGCGCAAGCTCACGCTGTACTCGCCCGACGGCTGGCTGCGCGGCGGCCCCGCTCACGACGGCGACCTGCTCGGCCTGATGCGTGGCCTGAAGCAAGTGGGGGTGCGCACGGTCACCTTCGATGCCGGCTCCTCCGATGACATCAACTTCAACACCTCAGGCCTCCAGGCGCTGGCGATCGAGGCGGGCGTCGAACCGACGTTCATCTACAACCTCGCCGGGTTGGGTCCGCGAGACGCCTTCCTCTTGCGACACGTTCCCATGCCCGGCGACCCTCCGCCCTGCCAGCGTCTCAGCGACGGCTCGGGCGTCTACGTCGTCCTGGGAAACCCGATCATCCCGTTCGAGCTCTACACGTTCCTGTGCCCGGGCCGCCAGCCCCTCTTCTACAAGCGAACGGCGCCGCTGTCGTTTGAAACGCAGGTGCAGCTGCACCCGGAAATCACCGGGCCGTCGCGTGCTCTGCTGCTCGGCGTGATGCTCGCGCTGCATCCTCAGGGTGTGCAGCTGCTCCAGTTCGACCGCGCGTCGGCCAACACACTCTTCTTCCAGCCCGGTGGGCTGGAACGTCTGGCCGCGGCTGCACAGCTTCCGGTGCCTGCCGGTCTCGCACCGGCGCAGCTCGCGCCGAATGACGCGTTCCTCCAACGCAAGACCGTCCCCCCCGGCGCACCGCGTCCTTGTGGGCGCTTCCCCGATGGCACTGGTCTTTACGTCGTGCTCGGCAATCCGACGGTGGGCCACCCCCGGTACGTGTGCCCGCTGCCCCATCCCTGATCAGCCGTAGTAACGCGAGATCGTGAGCGTCTCCGCGAACAGGCCGTGGGCCATCGCGAGCACGACCAGCGCGCCACCGAGCGCCGGGGCCCAGCGGCGGCTCACTCCGCGAGCGGCGAGTACGACGAACAAGGCATACAGCGCGAGTAGGGGAAACAGGTAGCGCGCCTGCTCGAATTGGTAGCCGCTGGTCAGGCGGTAGCGGATGCCGGCATACCCGATCGCCCCAACGAGGCCGACGGCCATCACCGCGAAGCAGGCGAATATCGGGAGCATCTGCCTGACGCCGGCGCGAAGACGGGCGAGCGCGATCAACGCGAGGGCGACGAGCGCATAGAAGAGGTCGCGACCGTCCGTATAGACCCAGGCCGGGAACGAGTAGTCAAGCCACCCAAAATGGCCGATCGAGCCGTCAAGCCATATGTTCCAAACCGGGTCTTCGCCGAAGTACTTGTGGTGCATGAACCAGAGTCGTGGCAGGAACAGCTCCCAGACGTAGTCGAGCGTCTGATTGAGCGTCACCGCCCCGCCGCTCGGCAGCGTACTGCCGGTCGCGCCAGCGATCGCGCCGGCAGTCGGGCCGCCGCGATGCCAGACCTCGATGTTCAGCAGCGCGTACAGAGCGACCGGCACCGCCGCGACCGCGACCGCGATCCCAAGCATTCGCAGCGCACGGTCGCGACCTTCCGGCAGCGCCCGCCAGCCGAGCAGCCCGAGCGCCACCGCGATACCCGGCAGCAGCGCTATGAACGTCAGCTTGGCCAGCGTGCCGGCGGCGATGAACACCCCGAGCACAACAGCGCGGCGCGTCGTCAGGCCGCGGCGATAGCTGCGCATCAGCATCATGAACACGAGCGCCGCGGTGAGAAACAGCAGGTTGTCGCCCTGCACGCCCGCCGCGATGAAGTTGAACATCGGCTGGAAGGCGACGACGAGCGCACCGACGGTCCAGGCCCACGGCGACGCGGGCAGGAGCTCGCGGATGAACAGGAATATCGCGAGCACAGTGCCGGCGGCCATGAGCGCCGAGAGCAGGCGCACGAAGAAGAGTCGCGTGAGGATGTCGTGCGAGGGAGAGAGCCAGTAGGGGATCGCCTCGAGCGCGTAGTACAGCGGCGGCTGGTTAGTCACCGGGGTCGCACCCCCTTCGCCGACCGGGCTCGGGTGCGTGGCAAGCGCAGCACGCAGTTCGCGATCTTCCTGGGTCGTGAGGATCCCGCGCATCTGGGCGCGGCCGATCGTGTTGAAGAAGTAAAGGCTCTGCAGCGCCGTCTGCTCCTGTGGCGAGTACTGCGCGCCCGCACCCTGGGGCGGCGGTTCGCCGGTCTCAGCCAGGTATTGGACGTAGCCGAAATGGGCGATCTCGTCGGGCACCTGGAAGGGCGGCACCACGATCCCCCAAATCGCCGCGTTGACGAACGCGATCACAAAGCACAGGCGCCCGGCACGCGGGATCCGCCCGATGCCCGCGAGGGTCCGACGCCGTAGGCGGGCGAACCGTCCGCCGCCTTGCACCGAGTTGAGACCGTCGGGCATCCGCCCAGCGTCGGGGGGTGCGACGGTCGCGCTCATGTCAGCTCGCGCACGAGCAGGCGGGTCGTCGCGACCCAGAGGGCGAACAGGATGGCGGCGATTACAGGCAGAGTCCACGTGCCAAGGAATGACGCCTTACCGAGGCCGAATCGACGCGAGAGCGTCGGGAGAAGCTGCCACCATGATTCGCTGCCGCGCCGCAGGTAGAACAGGCTGATCGCCCCCGGCTGCGGCCTTCCGTTGACGAGCTCGGACCCGAAGTGAATCGGGCCGCCTTCACCGCCGACCGCCACAGGCGAGGCGCCCCCGAAGTGAAGGCATACGCTCTTGGCGGCGGGCGCTCCCTGGACGCGCTGCAGTGGGATTGTCAGCGTGCCCTGGCGCGCGCCGGGCGGAGCGTTGCCCGAGGCGACCGCCTGACCGGCAGAATCGACGAACTGCAGCTGCAGTGGGGGAACCGCGTGGCCAAAGGTGCCGATCAGTATCTGGACGCTCGCCGCATCGTCCGGGAGGAAGGCGGGCTGGCACACGATGCCGCGCGGAGGCACGGTCGCGGAGAACACCGTGGGATTGATGTGGTTGCTACCGGCGGTTCGTCGCGAGCTCCCGGACATGTCGAGGACAAGCGCTCCTGCTGCCAGCAGGAGCGCGACGCCGAGCACCACGCGCACGCGCACGTCAGCGGCGGCGCAGACCGAGGATCGAAAGCAGGAAGGAGGAAAAGAAGATTTGGATTCCAACGATCAGCAGTGAGGCAGCGACGACGGCCAGCCGTTCGTAGGAGAGCGAGCCGAGACCGTGCGCGATCCAGCTGGCCGCGATCACCGTCCCCATGACCAGCCCGATCAGCACGAAGAGCCCGCCCAGAAGCAAGCCGTGCTCGAGCCGAAAGCGCGCGCGCATGCGGTCAAACCAGGGATCCTGCTCGCCCATGAAGTAGGTGCCGTAGGCGTGCGCGCACAGCCCGAGCGCGAGCACCTGCGTCCCGACGATCATCAGCAGCGCTCCGCCGATCAGCGCGTGCAGACCCCATGCGCGCCCGAAGAAATCAAGGCCGGAGCCGACGAATACGACAATCAGCGTGCCTACCCCGGCGAGCGTGGTGCCGGGAACGATGAAGAGATGGTTGGGGCTGTGCACGAGCAGAAAGCGCAGATGCCGCCAGCCGTCGCGGAAGCTCGAGAGCTTGCTCTGCCCCCCACGCGGGTGATACTCGATCGGGAACTCGGCGATCCGCAGGTTCTGCTTGGAGGCCCGGATGACCATCTCCGAAGCGAACTCCATCCCGGTCGTGCGCAGATCAAGCCGCGGCAGCACGTCGCGGCGCAGGGCGCGCATTCCGCAGTGGGCGTCGTTGACGCCGGTGCGGAAGAACAGGTTCAGCAGCCCGGTCAAGATCGGGTTGCCGACGTAGCGATGAAGCCACGGCATCGCCCCCGGCTGAATGTTGTCCATCCGGTCGCCGATGACCATCTCCGCGCCGTCTTCGAGGGCGGCGACGAAGCGCGGAATCTCGTCGAAGTCGTATGTCAGGTCGGCGTCGGCCATCACGATGTAGCGACCATTGGAGGCAGCAAACCCGGCCAGGTAGGCGCTGCCATAGCCACGTCTGCGCTCCACGACCACGCGCGCGCCCGCTTGCTCGGCGAGCCGCACGGAGTCATCTTCGGAGTCGTTGTCGGCTACCACGACCTCGCCCTGGACACCCATGCGCCCGAGCGCCTGAAGCGCGGCCGCGACGCACGACTCGATGTTCTCGGCCTCGTTCAGACACGGAATCACGACCGACACGAGCGGCGTTTGCCGACCCTCGACACCCTCAGCGAGAGTGGGTGTGATCTGCTCTACGGTGCTCGTCATAAGGCGGTGACCGGCTGGACGCTCACTGCTTGCGATGCCCAGGTCGCTCTAGCGTAAACAGACGTAAGGGCGGAAAGTGGCGCGCTTTCGAGCCGAGATCCTATCGCACGGTCTGGCGCCAGGCGGTGGACGTCATGCATAGAACGAGGTCAGCGTCAACAGCTGCGAGGCGTAGCTGAGGGCGATCATGGCGACGAGCAGCCCGGCCCCGACCGCGACCATGCGCCGTCGCCCAAACGCATGCAAAGCTCCGACCACGAGTACGGCGAGCGGGCCGATCGCCGGGAAGACGTAGCGGCCGACCTCGCCGATCACCTGCCTGCGGCCAGGGGTGTAGTAGGCCGCCTCAAAGCCGACGATCACCACAACCGGCATCGCAACCAGGACGACCAGTTCGAGCCAGTGGCGGCGAACCCAAGTCCACTCGCGGCGCGCCGCGTAGATGGCGAGCGGGATGGCACAGAGCATCGCGATCAGAATCGTGATGTAGACCCAATGCGGGAACGAGAACGTGTACAGGCCGAAGGCCGCCCAACCGTGCACGACGAAGATCTCATAGGCCGGATAGCCCGACGCCGGAAAGTGCGGCGTCATGAACGGCAGTCGCGGCAGGAACACCTCCCACACGTAGGAGAAGAAACCGGGCACGTCGTGCAGCGCTTTGGTGACGGCGTCGGCGTTCGTCTGGATCGCCGACGTGCTGACGCCGGAGGAGACGGGGCGCACGCCGCCGAGCAGGTGGGCTGCGAGCTCACCGACCAACGCGGCGCTGAGAGCCAGCGCGACCCAGCCCGCCAGATCGGCCCGGCCGTGTCGGCGCCACAGAACGGCGGCGAACACCAGCGCGGCCACGGGATAGAGCGACAATCCGGTCCCCTTGATGCTCGGCAGCGCCAAGAGCACCGCGCCAGCGAGAGCGCCGGAGCTGACCGTGATCCCGCGGCGCAGCATGCGAACAAGCAACAGCTCGAGCGCCGCCGCGGCGGCGTTGACCCCGACGTCGTTGTTCACGACGCCGGAGATGAAGCCATACATCGGCTGGTAAGCGACGAGCAGGGCCGCGAGGACGGCCAGCCACGGGCGTCCCGGGATCAGCTCGCGTGCGAGCAGAAAAGTGAACAGCACGGTCAGCGCCCCGACGAGCGCTGAGGTCAGCCGCATCAGCGTGAGCTGGGCGAATGGGGATGATCCCGCCGCCACATAGGCCGGCGCGAGGGCCGCGTAGTAGATCGGACCATGGGCGGCCGCCGTCTCGTTGCCGCCACCGTCGCTTGCGCTGGGGTGAACACGCCTCACTCTCGCGGTGTAGCTGCGCTCCTGTGCCGACAGCCACGGCGGACGGCTGTCAGCCGCTCGGTTGTCGGTGAAGAAACTGACTGCTTCGAGTGCCAGGGTCTCCGCGCTTGACCAGCGACGCAGATGCACAGCCGGGTCCCGCGACGGCGCCTGCCCGCGTTCGACCAGCGACTGCGTGTAGGCGAAGTGGTCGTCCTCGTCAGGAGCCTGAAATGGAGGGGTTACGAGCGCCCAGCACGCGAAGTTCAGCGCGGCGAGGACGAACAGCCCGGCCGCCAGGTGCGACGGTGGAGTACCCGCGACCGCGAGCGCGAGGCAGCGCAACGCGACCAGCGCGAGCCCAGGGAGCACGATCACGAGCAGGAGCACGTATAGCCAGGGACCGACGGCCGGCGCGCGGAACAGAGAGGCGCGGCGCAGGATCGTCATGGCCCGCGAGAGGTAGCTGCTCTGGGAGCCGACGCGCGGTACGTACAGCACGGCGACGCGAGCCTTGAGCGGGACTCCGCCCACCGTCGGTGGCGATACAGCGGGAACCGACGGCAACGCGGTCCCGCCCCAGCTGACGACGCCGTCGGCCATCAGGCAGACGGACGCCGGGCTCGACGCCGGTCGAGCCGGGAGCTGCGGTATCGAGAAGACGGCGACGCTGGTGCGACTGTTACCGACGGCGAGGGGTGCCAGGTCACTGCGGAGACGATGCCCGCCGATGTACAGCGCCAGGTGCAGCGCGGGCCGCTCCCGCGTCGGCGAGATCAGCTTGAAGCGCAGTCGGGCGGTTTCCGCCGGGAGCTGAAGACCGGGCACACACACCGGTTGACGCGCACGCGCTTCGGCGACATAGCCGTGAACCTCGACGCTGTTGGTGCCGGTGTTGTAGTCGCGCGATCGCACCCCTTCGACACAGACGAGGAGCACAAGCGGAATCGCGCATACAGCCGCGGCACGCCACACGCGAGGGTCGCCGGCGAAGACAGCCGCCCGGAATCCCCGGGCCGACCTGGCCACAGCGCTCGCCGGTGGGGCTGTGCCCGGCCGGGAGCTCACTTAGCTCGATGCCCGGGCAGCCCGGGCGTAAGCTGAGAGCGAGGGTGGCGGGTAGGCTGCCGGGCCGGGTTTCCTCGCACGGTCTGGCAGTCTCTCAGCCTTCATGCGCATCTGCATCGTCTATGACTGCCTGTTCCCGCATACGGTCGGGGGGGGCGAGCGTTGGTATCGCAACCTCGCCGAGCGCCTGGCCGGGGAGGGACACGAGGTCACCTACCTGACACTCCGCCAGTGGGATCGTGGCACGAGGGTGGACCTCGGCGAGCGCGTCAGGATTGTGACCGCCGGCCCGCGGATGGCGCTGTACACCGCCGGCGGGCGGCGACGCATACTGCCGCCGCTCGTGTTCGGACTCGGGGTGTTCTCTCACCTCCTGCGAAGAGGCCGCCGCTACGACGTGATCCACGCCTGTGCGTTCCCCTATTTCTCGCTCCTGTCCGCCGCCGTGCTGCGGCCGCTGCTCCGCTACGAGCTTGTGGTCGACTGGTTCGAGGTCTGGAGCCGCTCCTACTGGCTGGACTATCTCGGCGGCGTCGGCGGGCGTATCGGGGCACTCGTGCAGCATCGCTGCGCGCTCGTTCCGCAGCGCGCGTTCTGCTTCTCCGAGCTGCATGCCAAACGACTACGCGAGGAGGGTCTGCACGGCTCAGTGACGGTCCTGCGTGGGCTATACGCCGGGCCGACCGAGCCAATCACGCCGCGCCAAGCCGACCCCGTCGTGCTGTTCGCGGCGCGGCTGATCCCCGAGAAGCAGGTGACCTTGGGAGTGGCCGCGATGGCGCAGGCCGCACGGCGGATCGAGGGGCTGCGAGGCGAGTTTCTCGGCGACGGCCCGGAGCGGGCGGCACTCGAGGAGGCGATCGCCGTGCACGGACTACAGGAGATCGTCTCGGCGCCCGGCTTTGCCGACCCTGAGACGGTCGACGCCGAGATGCGCCGGGCCCTCTGCATGCTGCTCCCCTCTCGGCGCGAGGGCTATGGAATGGTGGTCGTGGAGGCGGCGGCGCGGGGCACTCCGAGCGTGGTGGTCGCGGGTGAGGACAACGCGGCGACCGAGCTTATCCGTGAGGGCGTGAACGGCACAATCGCAGCGCGCGCCGAGCCCGAGGCCCTCGCCGACGCGATCGTCCGCATCCACGACGCCGGCCTGCGGCTGCGTGAGACCACCGCATGCTGGTTCGCCGAACACTCCGGCGAACTGTCGCTGGAGTCCTCGGTACGAACAGTGCTGGAGACCTACGCAACGGCGTCTCCCTGAGGTCACATCTTCGCATCGGTTTCCCCGACGAGTTGCTCGCCGCGGCGAACAGTCCTCAGGACCGCAGCGCGCGGGTGTAGCTGTCCAGCGTCAGGCGCGCCGCGCGCTCCCAGGTGAAGAGCTCCACCCGTTCGTGGCCGCGCGCGCGCAGCCGCCAACGCAGCTCTTCATCGTCCAGGAGCCGAGTCAGCGCGCCGGCGATCTCCGACACCTCGCGCGGATCGAACAGCAGCGCGGCGTCGCCCGCGACCTCCGGCAAGGAGGACGCGTTTGAACTCGCCACCGGCACCCCGCGAGCCATCGCCTCGAGCACGGGCAACCCAAAGCCCTCGTACAGCGACGGGAACACGAACGCCCGCGCGAGCGCCCACAATCCCTCAAGCTCTTCGCCCGACACCCACGCCGGAAAACGAACGTCCCCATCGACGCCGAGCGAGCGTGCGCGCTCGCGGAGCTCGGCCTCGTGCGCGGTGGGGTAGCCAGGAAGGACCAGCACCGGGCGATCCTCGGTGGGGATCAGGGCAAGGGCGTCGATCAACGCGAGCAGGTTCTTGTGCGGCCGCTTCGCCGACAGGCTGAGTACGACACGGCGCTCGCCGAGGTCAAAGCGCGCGCGCGCGTCGCGCTCCGCGAGCGCCGGCTCGCGCCGCACGCTGCCAAGGCCGAGCGGCACGACGTCGATCCGCTCGGAGCGGACGCCCAGCAGCTCGATCAGGTCAGTGCGTGTGTTCTGGGAATCGGCGATCACCCGATCCGAGCGCCGCGCCGCCCACGGGACGAGCACTTTCATGCCCTTCTCTCGCAGACCCGAGTGCGCCTCGGGGAAGCGAGCGTAGATCAGATCGTGGACCGTCACCACCCGCCGGAAGTGCCCTCGTAAGGGCGCGGTGCTCGCGAGGCTGTGCACGAGGTCAACACCCGCGCGGGCGGCAAGCCGCGGCAGCAGAGCCTGCTCACCGAGCACCCACTGGACGCGGTTGCGTGCGTTCACGGGCACGGTCACGGCCGGTAGCAGCTCTCCCCACGGCGCACCTCCGGCCGACGCGGCCTCGCGGTTGATAAAGGCGGTGAAGCGCATCCCCGCCGGCGCCTCGGCGAGCAGCGCCGGGATCAGCTCCCGCGCGGCGACCTCCATCCCGCCGGTCTCGCCGGGGACGAGAAAGATCAGGTTCAGGCCAATGTGGGGCCGCGCCTGGCTCATCGTGCGGGTCGGGCAAGCACCCGCTCGTAGACCTGATGCGTGGCCCGCGCGGCGGCCCTCCAGGTGAACTGCGCCGCGTGCGCTGGCCCATCGCGTGGCGCATCGGTATCTGCAAGCGCCGCCCGGATCGCGCGCCCGCAATCCGCCGCGTCGTCGGGATCGAAGTAATGCGGTAAGCCGCCGCCGATCTCACGGAGAACGGGGATGTCGGATGCCGCCACAGCGACGCCGTGGGAGAGCGCCTCGATCAGCGGGATGCCAAAGCCCTCGCCCAGTGTCGGAAAGGCTGCGCAATCGGCCAGCCGCCAGAGGCCCTCCAGGTCCTCAGCCGATACGTAGCCGACGAAGCGGATCCGATCCTCCACGGCGAGCTCGCGCGCCAGCGCGCGGAGCTCCAGCTCGTACGGCTCGGCATGGCCGGCCAACACGATCGCGATGTCCGGCTCCAGCGTCCGCGCGGCTCGAATCAGAAGCTGCTGGTTCTTGTGCGGGCGCTTGGCGGCCACACACAGGACCACGCGCAGGTCGTCCAACTCGTAGCGCGCGCGGAGGGTCTCAGTCGGTGTGGGGGCAACGGCGCGCGCGGGCTCATGTCCGTGGTGGATGACCGCGAACCGAGCGGGATCGACGCCGAGCACGGAGCAGATCTCCTCGCGCGCCGCGGCCGTCCCGGTGATCAGGCCGTCGGCGCGCCGCGCCGCAGCTCTGACGAGCAGGCCCATCCCCCACGTCGTGAGCCGTCCGAACGTCGGTCTGAGCAGGAACGTCACGTCGTGCAACGTCACGACGGCGCGAGCGCCTGCATAAACCGGCGCAACGCTCGCGAGACTGTGCACGATCTCAACCCGCTCGTTACGGGCGCGCGACGGAAGCAACGCCTGCTCGGCCCACTGGCGCCTGATGCGATCGCCGTCCTCGCACGGCAGGGCGATCACGTCGGCGAAGTCCCCCCAGCCGTCCGCGCCCAACCCGGCGGCCCCCGACCGTGTCGTCGCCACGGTCAGACGCAGGTTCGGGAACTGCTCGGCCAGCGCCGGGGCCAGGCCGCGCAGATAGGTCTCGGGGCCGCCCGAGACGCCGGGTGCGAGGTAGAGGGCGTTGAGCAGAACGTGCCGCGGGACTCCCATGCGGCGCCCGATGCTACGGCGGCGGCGGCTGCCGCGCTGACCGCTTGCGGGGGCGGGAGGTCGCGATGCTACGGTGCGCTCGCGCGTGAGCTACTTCGACTGGCACGAGCGCCCGGGATACTGGGCCGACGTAACGCGTCATTTCCCACCGGACGCCCAGCTGCTGGACATCGGCTGCGGCACCGGATGGCTGGCCGAGCACTTCGCCGACTACACCGGTATCGACGGCTCCGGCGAGGCGGTTGAGATCGCCGTCGGCAAGGGGCGGAACGTTGTCCGCGGCGACGTTGACGATCGGCTGCCCTTCGCCGAGGCAGCATTCGACGCGGTCGTGATGAAGGATCTGCTCGAGCACGTCACCGATCCGGTCGCGCTGGTGCGGGAAGCGCAGCGGGTGCTTCGCCCCGGTGGACTGGTGTTCGCCTCCTGCCCCGATGCGCAGCGATGGGTTTGGGATGACTACACCCACCGTCGGCCGTTCAGCCGCAAGAGCCTTCGCCTGCTGTTCGCCGACCAGGGGTTCGTCGTCCAGCGTGTGGGCTATGAGTCCGTCAGTCCCGGTGTGGGCGTGATCTCCGGCCACACGCGGCGCAAGCGCCGTCCGCGCCTGTTCGCGCTGCTCGCGCTGCTCCCGTTCCACCGCCGCAACGTGTGGGTGCTCGCGCGCCGCTCCCCAGACGGCTGAGCTTCAGCTGGGTGGGCCCGGAGGGTCGGCTACGATCGGCCTCGCAGCGCGGCGAGGATCGCACGCGCCGTTCCCTCCCACGTGAAGCTGCGCGCGCGCTGCAGGCCATGCTGCGCCAAGCGCTGTCTCAGCGCCGGATCGACCAGCAGCTCAGACAAGCCGCGCTCGATGTCGCTCGAGCTCTCGGGGTCGACGTAGCACGCGGCCTCGCCGGCCACCTCGGGCATGCTCGAGCGCCCGGACGTCAGCACGACTGTCCCACACCGCATCGCCTCGAGCACCGGAATGCCGAACCCCTCGTACAGCGACGGGTAGCAGAACACCTCCGCGCCTCTGTAAAGGGCCGGCAGGTCCTCGTCGGGCACGTACCCGAGTGTCTTCACCAACCCGGCGTGCACCGCGACGCTCGCGAACGTCTCGGCGGTCTGCCAGCCGGGCGCACCAGCCAGAACGAGCTGACAATCACCCCGGACCTCCGGCGACAGCGACGCGAATGCCGAGATCAAGCGCGGCAGGTTCTTGCGCGGCTCGAGCGTGCCGGTCGCCAGCACATACGGCTGGCGCACGCCGTGCCGCGCGAGCGCCTGTTGGTCAACCTCGCGCGGCTCGCTGGTGAACTCGGGCCCTGCTGCGGGGTGCGCGACCGCGGTGCGCGTCGCAGTCGAGGGAAAGCGGCCCACGAGCTCGGCGCGCGTCGCGGCCGAGATCGCAATGAGCGAGGCGCAGCGACGCACGGCCAGCGGCAGCGTCGCCCGCTCCAGGAGGCTCCCGCGCGGGGGGTGCAGCTCGCGGTGAAACGGCGCGAAGTCCCACACCATGCCGTGGACGGGCCTGGCTGCCGCCGCGCAGAGGAGGTAGCTGCTCGTGGCGAGTGCCACGTCGCACGAGGCGCGCATGGCACGAGCCGCCGCGAGCGGCCATCCCGGGCCGGCCGCCTCGACGATGCGCCAACTGACGTGCTCTGAATCGGAGACGCCGTCCCACGCATGCCGCGCATACAGGACGAGGCGATCCTCGCCCAGCAGCGGCGGCAGATGGCGGATCAGCTCACGCACGTAGCGACCGCGGCCCGCGGGCACCTCGGCGGCCATCCGGGCGTCGATGCCGATCCTGAGCGAGTCGCTCCTCGGGCACATGGGTTGCTAGTTTGGCGCTTCGCGCCGCGATGCCTGCCCTCCCGTCCAACCCCGAAACTCCTTGAGCGCCCAGCCCCTGGATTCCGGCGCGCACACGCCGGCTGTGACCGTGGGGATCCCGACCTACAATCGCGCCGCGGGCCTGGAGCGGGCGCTTGAATCGGTCCTCGGGCAGTCCGAGCAGGATCTCGAGGTGATCATCTCCGACAACGCGTCGACCGATGCCACGCGCCAGGTCGTCGAACAGGCGGCGGCGCGGGATCATCGCGTCCAGTATCTGCGCCAAGAGGTCAACGCGGGGCTGACGGCCAACTTCAACGCCGTGCTTCGTGCCGCGCGGGGGCGCTATGTGATGGTGCTCGCCGACGACGACTGGCTCGATCAGGACTACCTCGCCCGCTGCCGCGCAGCGCTGGATGGCGATCGCAGGCTCGCGCTCGTCTGTGGAAGCGCGACCTATCACGGGCCGGGTGGCGAGACATTCGCCGGCCGAGATATCGACCTGCTCGATCGCGATCCAAGGCGACGGGTGCGTCGCTACTTCGCAACCGTGACCGACAACGTCTGCATCTACGGGCTGATCCGCAAATCGTTGATCGAGCAGGTGCTGCCGATGCGCAACTGCCTGGCGGGGGACTGGCTGCTGGTCGCGCGGCTCGCGTTCCTCGGGACGGTGCGCACCGAGTGCGCCACCCACGTGCATCGCTCGACCGATGGGACCAGCGCCAACTTCACCCGCACCGTGCGGCGAATGGGCCTGAGCGAGTTCGAGGAGCGTCACCCGCACCTGGCGATCATGCGCTTTATTCGTGCCGATATCGCCCGCGACTCGCCGGTCTATACATCGCTGCGGCCGGCACAGCGACAAGCGCTCGGCCTCGCGAGCGCCGCCCAGATCGCCCGCACCCGTCCGCAGGGCCTGATCATCGAGGAGCTGCTCTCACGCCCGTTTCTCCGGGGCCTCCACCGCCGTCTGCGGGCTCGGCGCGGCGGCGGGTAGCGACTCGGGCTGCGCGCGCTCTCCCCAGGCGTACCGCGAGAGGACCTCGCGCTCGGCCGCGGAGCCGTGCTCGTAGCTCGCCGTCTGCTTGTCGGCAATCATCAGGTTCTCCTGATTGCCCTGCCAGAACGTTCGGCTCGCGTGCCAATCGCTCGCGCCGTACGCGCGTCGATCGCGCGCGACGACAAGCGCGTCGAGACCGAGGCGCGTCACCTGGGCCGTGATGCTGCGCCTGCCGCTCTCCAGTCGGTAGGCGTCGTTCTTGCGCCGCAGCGCCGGCATCCGAACTTGAGCGAACAGCTCCCGGCGGATCATGAACCCGGTCGTGCGTATGTGGTGGGCGGGAAACGAGGTGAAGCCGTGGGCCTGATCGAGCACCGCGGCGGCGTAGGTCACGACGGGTATCTTCCTCGCCGACCCGCTCTTGGGCAGCTCGCGATCCTGGCGCTCGGCGATCGCCTCGAGCGTCGCGATCGTTGCCTTGCGATCGTGAAACACACGACCGTAAAAGCCGCCGAGACCGAGCGAGAAGCGCAGGTAGGAGCGAATACTGCCCCACGAGCCGCTCGCGCCCACGATCCCGGCGCGTGGCCGATCGAGGGCCTCGTCCAGCCCGGCGAGCCAGTCCGGGGCGAGGATCACGCTGTGTGAGTTCAAGATGCAAAGGCGCTCGTGCTCCAGACGCTCTGCCGCCTGAGCGTAGGCGACGAGGTCCTGGACGGCCCCGGGCAGGATCAGCGGGCGATGATCGACCCCCTCGAGCTCGGCCATCAACTCGGGTGCCTGATGGCCATCCACGCCGTTGAACAGCACCACCAACTCGTGCTCGGCCCCCGGCGGGAACTTGCGATAGGAGCTCACGAAGCGGCGCAGCGGCGCCGGACCCAGCGGACCCCACACGAGGTGCACGACGGCGATCACGCGCGATCTCGCGAGTCGCGGCGAGCGAGGACGCCGGTCGCGGGCAGGAGATCCAGCAGCTCGCGCGGGAGCGCGTGCAGCAGGAGCAGAGCGAGCCCGAACAAGGCACTCGAAAGGACGAGCAGAGCGATCGTCGGCACACCGATCCCGGTCAGTGCCAGCGGCGTCAGCGCGACGGCGGAGGCGAGAGCAACGCGGGGCAAGATGCGAGCGGGCGCCCGCAGCTGCGGCCTGCCGCGTGCCACCGCGAGCGCCTGCGCGATCGCTGCGACGATCTCGGCCGTGGCGGTCCCGATGGCCGCGCCGCGCGAGCCGTCCAAGGGAATCAACACGGCCACGAGTGCGGCGTTTAACACCAGCGCCCCCACGCTGATCACGAGGATCTGGCGGTATAGCCCGAGGCTCAGCAGGCCGGTGCCCCAGACGACGCTGACGAACATGGCGCCGAGGCCGACGCCCTGAATCGCGAGCACGGGAACGGCGGGCTTGAAGTCTGCGCCACCGATGATCTTGATCGCAAGCGGCGCGCCGATCGCGATCGACACCGCCACCCAGGCGCCCACGATCAGCGACACCTCATGCACCCGACCGAGGGCATAGCCGAGGCGTTCGTGGTCATCTCGCGCGGCTCGGGCGAAGATCGGGAACGCGGAGCTCGCGAGCAGTCCGGGCACGATCGTCAGCACCTCGATGATTCGAAACGACGCGCTGAAGTATCCGAGTTGGGCGGCGCTCGAAAGAGCCGAGACGAGCAGGATCGACACCCGAAAGTAGAGCGCTGACGCCGCGACGGCGGCCGCATAGGGGAGCATCACGCCGGCGAACTCGCGCCAGCGTCGCAGGCTGAACGTCGGGATCAATGAGCGCGTGCCGCGGACGAGCAGCGCTGTGGCGACGAGCACGATCATGCCGACCGGGATCGAGACGCCCAGAAACGGCAGCAGCCGCGCGCCGATGATGACCAGCGCCACCATCGTGAGCGTGGTCAGCAGCTGACGTGCGAAGTCGAGCGCCGATACCCAGCCCAGGCGCAGTCCTACGACGAGCGGGAGGGCGAAATTGTCCTGCATCGCCTGCAGCAGCAGACCGGTCCCCGCGAGCGCCACGCCGGCCGCGAGGGTGCTCGAGTAGGCCGCCCACGCGATCGCCGTCATCGCCGTCGTGCCGATCACCGTCAGGGTGATCCGCAGGCCCAGCAGGTCGCGCGCCAGGTGCCAGCGCTGATCGGGCGGGCGCGTTGCAATTTCCCGCACTCCTACGGCCGTGAGTCCAAGATCCGAGACCGCTCCGACGATTGCCACGAGCGACATCGCCGTCACGTAGCGACCCGTGTCGACGACGCCGAGGTGGCGAAACAGCAGGGCCGCTGAGACCGCACTGACGAGTGCTCCGGCGAAATAGCCGCCCACTCGCAGCGCTCCACCGCGGACCGCGGCTGGCCCAGCGGCAGATGTCGAGAGGACATCGGTCGCGGACTCCTCGCCGCTCGGTGCGCTGGTCGCGTGCGAGCCGCCCGCCCCGGGCGACTCGGCAGCGGGGCCTTTGCAACCAATCTGGTCGAGCTCGGGCTCGCCGCCGGATCCCGCGGATGGACGTTGTTGGGGTGCGATGGCCGGGGATGCTAAAACCCCGGCGTGATTACCTCCGCCCGCCCGGCCCCCGCGCTTGCGAGACGAGGCCACCGAACGCCCAGCGGCGCCGGTACGTCTCGACGGAGCTAATCGCGCCCGATGCCCGAACTGGACATCGCCGAGCGAGTGCTGAGCCGGATCGACGCCGTGCGGCGCGACCGCACGTTGCTGTCGGCCGCGAGCCTGCTGACTGGAGCGGCCGCGCTCGAGCCGGGCGGGCCGAGCGCGCTGTTCGACCGCGGCGGCCTCGTACCGGTCTATCCGAGACTCGCGTCGCTTGACACGCTCGACTACGCCGCGGAGACCCTCTGGTCGGATGCGCCGCAGGCCGACAACGCGACGGCGACCCCGATCCGCCGTCGGCTGATCGCTGAGGCCGGCAGGTTGCAGGACGTGGAGGACGACTCCTACGACGCGATCCTCTCCTCGCATGTGCTGGAGCACCTCGCCAACCCGCTCGGCGCGCTGGCCGAGTGGCGGCGCGTGGTGCGACCCGGCGGACACGTGCTGCTGATCGTTCCCCATCGCGATGGAACCTTTGACCACCGCCGCCCGGTCACGTCGCTGGATCACCTGCGAGGCGACGCCGCGGACGAAACCGCAGAGGACGACGAGACCCACCTCGAGGAGATCCTTCGGCTTCACGACCTCGAGCGTGATCCTGGAGCCCCCGATCGGGAGACCTTCGAACGGCGATGTCGGGACGTCGCCTCGACTCGCGCGCTCCACCACCACGTGTTCATCTCGCGGACGGTCGCCGAAGCGTGCGGCGCGGCAGGGCTTGAGGTGCTCCTGCTGCGACCGAAGCGGCCGCTGAACATCGTCTGCCTGTGCCGCGTCGGTGACGATCACGCCACCGGCCTGGGCGAGCCGGAGCTGTCGAGGATCCTGCGTCGCAGCCCGTTTGCATCTGACCGGCCCGTGGCCGCATGAGCTTCGCGAAGGCGGCTCCTTCGCAGGGCGCCGTTCGGCGGACTCGCTCGACTAAGGCTCCTTGCGCAGCACGAGCGTGACGGCCGACCCGCGATTGCCGGTGCGCTCAAGTGGGGACAGCGCTCGCCGCAAAGCCAGGGCGGCATAGCCCACGAGCCGCGGCGTCGGCCCTTTGGCCGGCCGCCATGTAAGCGCGCTGGCCCAGCCGAACAAGTTGAAGTCGAGACCTTCGGGGTCATTGGTCGTGATCGCGACGCGGCGCAAGCCGAGCTGCTCGCCCTTCTCGAGCAGGGCACTGGGCGGGATCAAGCACAGATGCCGCGGAGCGTCGATCTGGGGCCAGCGACCTTTCATCATCCAAAACTGCAGCGAGCTTGGATTCGGAACACCGATCGCGAGCAGGCCGCCCGGCTCGAGCTTGCCCGCGACCCACTCGAGCACCTCGGCCGGGTTCGCAAGATGCTCGAGCACGTGCCACAGCGCCACCGCCCGAGCCGGAGGAAGCGAGCCGAGCGCCTCGAGCGGGCGATCGCTGCAGATCGTCGTGATCCCCTCGCGCTCGCTGAGGTACCGGCAGCAGCGCTCATCCATCTCGATCGCAGTTACGTCGAAGCCCGCCGCCTTGGCCGCCGACGCGAACGCACCGGTTCCCGCGCCGATCTCGATCAGATGACCCGGCGCCACGTGATCGAGCAGCAGCGTGACCCGGTAGGCCGCCGACTGCATGCGTACCGCGCTGCTCTTCCATGTCGGCTCTCCATCGGGGCCGAACTGGTAGTAGTCACCTGCGTAGTAGCGAGGAAGATCCGCCGGCGGCTCGACCATGAAGACAGTCCCGCACGCCTGACAGCGCGCATAGGAGAAGAGCTCGTCGGAGACCTCGCGATTGCGGTCTCTGACCCGGAAGGCGTGCACGCCCACACCTCCGCACAACGGACACGCCGGGCCGGCGACCGTGTCCGGGAGAGCAGACTGCGTTGCAGGGGTGGTAGCCATCGGATCCAACGCTATCGGCCCGGCGACGCGTACCCCAAATGCTCAAGCCACCAAGCGACCGTTGCATCCACCCCTTCGCCCAGGGAGATACTCGGGCTCCAACCGAGCTCCTCGCGCAGTCGGCTCACCTCGGCGACGAGCTCCGCCGGCTCCCCCGCCCTCGTCGGGAGCTCACCGATGCGCAGCAGCTCGGGGTGCGGGCTCGCCGCCGCGATCCGACGGCCGAGATCCTCGAGGGCGACGCCTTCGCCTGAGGCGATGTTGACCGCGCCGGTCAGGGCGCCGCCGGCGAGCGCCGCGAACGCTGCGCCGGCATCGGACACGTGTAGGAAGTCGCGGCGCTGGCTGCCGTCGGTCATCCGCGCCGGCTCGCCCTGTAGAAGCGGTCGCACGAGCGAGGGTACGAAGCGCTCCGGCGCCTCATGCGGCCCATAGAGGAAGAACAGGCGGCCCCACGCCAGCTCAATGCCGGCCTGCTCGCAGAACGCCGAGCCGACGACGTTCAAGCCGTGCTTGGCCGCGCCATAGAGAGTCGCCGGACGGACCGGCGCGCTCTCGGGATAGACCTCGCGCGACCACTCGTACTCTGCGCACGTCCCGGCGATCACGACGCGGCGGCCACCGGCCGCGGCAAATGCCCGCAGAAGCGCGAGCGACGCCTCCACCCAGCGAACGTTCTCGTGCGAGGACCAGTACTTCCCGTGCTCTGCATACCACGCGAGATGCACAAGGATCTCAGGCTCGCACTCGCGGACGATGTCGCTGCCGGCGAGCAGGTCGGCTTGGTGCCAGATCGCGCCGGCCTCCTCGCCGAGGCGCCGCCGCGCGACGGCATGCACCTCGTGGCCGGCCTCGCTCAATGCCGTGAGCACTTGACGGCCGATGAAGCCCGTCGCGCCCGTGAGCATCACGCGGCTCATGACCGATAGTCCGGGTAGGCGCGATCCTTCTCGGAGATGATCCGCTCGCTATCGACTGCAGGCCAATCGATCGCGAACGCCGGATCGTCCCAGCGCACGCCACGGGCCGCCTCGGGCACGTAGCGATGGCCCATCTGGTAGAGCACCTCGGCGTCGTCGGTGAGGGTCTGAAAGCCGTGCGCTAGTCCCGCCGGGATGTAGAACGCGCGGCGGGTCTCGCTGCTCAACTCCACACCGTGCCAGCCACGGTATGTCGGCGAGTCCGGGCGCAGGTCGACGGCGACATCAAAGATCGCACCGCGAACGCATCGCACCACCTTCGACTCGCCGTGCGGCTCGCCCTGGTAGTGCATTCCGCGCAGCGTGCCCCTGCGAGCGTTGAACGACGCGTTGCACTGGACGACAGCCGGATTCAGGCCACGCGACTCGAACTCCTCGGCATCGAACGTCCGGGCAAACCAGCCGCGCTCGTCGCCGAGCTCCTCGAGCTCGATGACCCACGCCCCTGGGAGGGGCGTCTGCATGAACCGCATCACCGCCCCCCGCCGATGACGGCGAGCTCAGACGTGGGCTGAGCGGCGGTGAGGGTCACGAGAGCAGCGTCAGCTCCGGCGTGCGCGCGGCGAAGCGCCCGCCCCATTCGCGGATGAAGCTGAGCTGTTCGACGATCTCCTCCGTAAGGTTCCAAGGCAGGATCAACACGACGTCGGGCTTGTCTTCGCGGATCGCGTCGGGTGAGCGGATCGGGATGTGGCTGCCGGGCAGGAAGTGCCCCTGCTTGTGCGGGTTCAGATCGCAGGTGTAGTCGATGAATTCGCGTCGCACGCCACAGTAGTTGAGCATCGTGTTGCCCTTGGCCGGTGCGCCGTAGCCAACGATCCTCAGTCCCTGTTCCTTTAGCTCGCTGAGGAAGCGCAGGATCTGGCGCTTGTCCTGCTCTACGCGGCGGCCATAGCCGAGATAGGTTTCCAGCCGCTCGTAGCCGGCGGCCCGCTCCCGCTCACGCAGCTCACCGGCGGCCTCGCTGTCGGGCTTCTCGGCATCCTCGGCGTGGGCACCGTATACGCGCAGTGATCCGCCATGCGTGGGGAGCTCCTCGACATCGAACAGGCGCAGCCCGTGGGCTTCGAACACGCGGCCGACCGTGAGGAAGGAGAAGTAGGAGAAATGCTCGTGGTAGATCGTGTCCCATTGGTTGCCCTCGATCAGGCGCATCAGGTGTGGAAACTCCATCGTGATCACGCCGCCCGCCTTCAGCAGGATCTTCATTCCCGCGACGAAGTCGTTGAGGTCGGGGACGTGCGCGAGCACGTTGTTGCCGAGCAGCAAATCTGCTGCAGACTCCTGCGCCAGCGAACGCGCGGTTTCCTGACCGAAGAACTCCACCAGTGTGGGGATGCCCTTCTGAAGGGCCACCTTCGCCACGTTGACCGCGGGCTCGATCCCCAGCACGGGGATCTGCCGATCGTGGAAGAACTGCAGCAGGTAGCCGTCGTTGGAGGCGATCTCAACGACGTGGCTTGCGTCGCTGAGCTCGAGCCGCTCGATCATCAAGTCCGCGTAGTTGCGACTGTGCTCGAGCCAACTGGTCGAGTACGACGAGAAATACGCGTACTCGGTGAATATCTGGTCAGGCGTCTCAAACTCCTCCAGCTGCACCAGGAAACAACGCTCGCACACCAACGCGCGGAGGGGATAGAAGGGCTCCATGCTGTTCGCTCGCTCAGGCGACAGATAAGAGTTCGCAAGCGGAGACATGCCGAGGTCAGCGAAGACGGCTTCGACGGGGGCCCCACAGAATCGGCAGGCGGTCTGGCTCATTGCGAGGTGGCGGCGGATTGGAACGTCTTGATCTGCCCCAGCGTGACCGCGCGCATGTCCGCCTGCTCACCCAGTGCGCGATACCACGCGACGATGCTCTCAAGCGTCGCGTCTAGGCCGACCAGCGGACGCCAGCCCAGGCGTGCCCGCGCCCGCGAGGAATCCAGCTTTAGGTAGCGGGCCTCGTGGGGATGGGGCCCATCGTCAATCGCCGAGTGGAGCTCCGCCGGCCACAGCTCCTGCATGCGCTGGACGATCCAGCCCACCGCACGCGCGTCCTCGTCAACGGGCCCGAAGTTCCATCCGGCTGCGAGATCGGGCGAGTCCCACAGCGCCTGGGCGAGCACGAGGTAGCCGCTGAGCGGGCTGAGCACATGCTGCCAGGGACGGATCGAGTTGGGGTTACGCACACGCACCTCCTCGCCGGCCAGCGCCGCGCGCATGATGTCGGGCACGAGCCGGTCCTCGCCCCAGTCGCCGCCTCCGATCACATTGCCCGCGCGCGCGGACGCAAGCCTGGCGCCGTCCTGGCCGGAGAAGAACGAGCGGCGAAACGCGTCCGTCACCAACTCGGCACAGCCCTTGGAGCTCGAGTACGGGTCGTGGCCGCCCATCGGCTCCTCCTCGCGGTAGCCCCACTCCCACTCGCGGTTCTCATAGCACTTGTCCGACGTGACGTTCACGACGACGCGCACGCCGTCACCCCTCTGGCGCACCGCATCGAGGACGTTGACGGTGCCCATCACGTTGGTCTCATACGTCTCCCGCGGCGCGACAAAGGAGCGCCGCACGAGCGATTGCGCCGCCATGTGGATCACGATCTCTGGCCCCGCCGCCGCCACCGCCGCCGCGATCGCCTCGTGATCGCGCACGTCGCCCTCGATGCTCTCCATATCCTCTGCGACCCGCGCGAGCTCGTAGAGCGACGGCGTGGTCGGCACGTCGACCGAGAAGCCCGTCACCCGAGCCCCAAGCGACTGCAGCCACAGCGCGAGCCACGCGCCCTTGAAGCCCGTGTGTCCGGTGAGCAGGACGCGGCGATCGCGCCAGAAGTCGCTCTCCACCGTCGCGGGAGGCGCTGTGTCGGCCGTGGTCATGTACCGGCTAGACCCACGTCCGCCATGGAGCTTGCCCCGAGCCCCACAGCTCATCGAGCTGGTTGCGGTCGCGCAGTGTGTCCATCGCCTGCCAGAAGCCCTCGTGCCGGTAGCACGCAAGCTCCCCGTCGCGGGCCAGGGAGCGCATCGGCTCCTGCTCCCAAACCGTCTGCTCCCCGCCCAGGTAGCGCCCGATCTGCGGGGACAGCACGAAGAAACCGCCGTTAGTCCACCCGCCGTCTCCGCGCGGCTTCTCCTCGAACGCTCGCACCCGCGCGCCATCGACGTCGAGCGCCCCAAACCGGCCCGGCGGCTGCACGGCGGTCACAGTCGCACTTGTTCCCTGCTCGCGGTGGAACGCGATCAGGGCGGTGATGTCCACGTCGGCGACGCCATCGCCGTAGGTGAAGCAGAAGTCCTCCTCGCCCACGTAGGGCAGGACGCGCTTGAGGCGACCTCCGGTCATGGTCTGCTCGCCCGTGTCCACCAGCGTCACGCGCCACGGCTCGGTCTCCGAACGATGAACCTCCATGTCGCCCTTCGCCAGGTCGAAGGACACGTCACATGTATGCAGGTAGTAGTTGGCGAAGTACTCCTTGATCAGGTAGCCCTTGTAGCCGAGGCAGATCACGAAGTCCTCGATGCCATGTGCGGCATAGATCTTCATGATGTGCCACAGCATCGGCTTGCCGCCGATCTCCACCATCGGCTTCGGGCGCACGACCGTCTCCTCGCTGAGTCGCGAGCCGAAGCCGCCGGCCAGGATCACCGCCTTCACGGCGATGCAGGTTATTGAACGGGCCTCACCTCGCGCCCGGCCCGCACGCAAAGCGCAAAGATATAGAGCGCATGAGCAAGATCACGGGAATCGGGTGCGGAGCGCTCTTGGTCATCGGGACGCTGCAAATCGCGACCGTTGCGGCCGTGGCGCACCCGATGAAGGAATCGGGCGCTAACGCGCGCGTGTCGCCGCGCTCAGGTAGCGCGATCAGCGTGTTCACCTACACCGTCGGTGGCCCTCACTCCGTCGCAGTCAAAGGGCCGCAGTTAGTGAACGACGCCGTCGTGCGGGTGAGGCGAACCGATGGAGCGCTAATTCGGGAGGTCGAGCGCACCAAGGACGGACACGTCGTGATCTCGATGAACCCAGGCGTGTATCGCATCGAAGCTGCCTTCGAGCCTCCCGAAGTCGTCCCTGGGCGCTCGTGCGGGCCCGCAACGACGGTACGCGTCCACAAGGGCCGGCCGGCCGTTGTAAGGCTCTACTGCTCGATTCCGTAGCGTGGCCACCTGGCCTCCGTCACGAACTCCTGTCGCGCCCTCGGCATCGGTGTGAACCCGGCGGGGGTGGTGGCGTCATCCGCTTCGCACCGACTCGCTCGGCCGCAACTCCCCGCCTGTAGCGTGTTCACGTCGATGACGACCATGGGTCCGCGTCGGACAAGCATCGCTTCCGTTTCCCTGCTCGCTCTCGCCGGGGCGGCGGCCTTTGCCGGCACTCCCGCGCTCGCGGCCGGCACTCCTGCTCCGCAGGGGATCCACAAGATCCAGCACGTCGTCGTGATCATGCAGGAGAACCGGTCGTTCGACAGCTACTTCGGGACGTTCCCCGGGGCGGAGGGAATTCCGATGTCGGGCGGTCACCCCGCGGTGTGCGTGCCAGATCCCAGAAGCGGGAAGTGCGTCGCGCCGTACCACGACTCGAAAGATGTCAACGACGGTGGTCCGCACGGCGAACTCGCGGCGCTGGCCGACATAGCCGGCGGCGCGATGAACGGTTTCATCGCCAGAGCCCAGCAGGCAAACGCGTGCACCAGGCCCAACGATCCGGTCTGCACGATCGGTGCGACCGACGTGATGGGCTACCACGACGGCGGCGAGATCCCCAACTACTGGGCATACGCCAAAAACTTCGTGCTCCAGGACCACATGTTCGAGCCCAACCTGTCCTGGAGCCTGCCCCAGCACCTGTTCATGGTCTCCGCGTGGTCGGCCTTCTGCCCGATCGCGGGAGAACCGATGAGCTGCACCAACGCGCTCGAAAGCCCAGCCACGCCGCCGGACTACAACAAGGCGGGCAAGGTCCCCGACTACGCCTGGACCGACCTGACCTATCTGCTGCATCGCCGTAGCGTGAGCTGGGGCTACTACGTGTTCGCCGGCGGCGAGCCCGACTGCGAGAACGACGAAAGCGTCGCCTGCGCGCCCGTCGGCCAGAACGCCGCGACCCCGGGCATATGGAACCCGCTGCCGTACTTCGACACCGTTCGCCAAGACGGCCAGCTGGGAAACATCCAATCGCTCAACGCCTTCTACAGCGCGGCCCGCACGGGCACGCTGCCGGCGGTCTCCTGGGTCAGCCCCAACCAGAAGGTCTCCGAGCACCCGCCGGCCCGGGTCAGCGTCGGCCAGGCCTACGTCACCAGCCTGATCAACGCCGTGATGAGGAGCCCGGACTGGTCGAGCACGGCGATCTTCCTCTCCTGGGATGACTGGGGCGGCTTCTACGACCACATGGCGCCGCCCCGGGTCGATCAGAACGGCTACGGCCTGCGCGTGCCGGGGATCGTCATCAGCCCCTACGCGCGTCCGAACTTCATCGACAAACAGGTCCTCAGCCACGACGCGTACCTGAAGTTCATCGAGGACGACTTCCTCGGCGGCGAACGCATCGACCCCGCCACCGACGGGCGCCCCGACCGGCGTCCGGACGTGCGCGAAAACAGCCCCGCCCTGGGTGACTTGACGCGCGAGTTCGACTTCAACCAACCGCCCGCGCCGCCCTTCCTACTGCCGACGCACCCTGCGGTGTGGTCGATCCCGACGGCGTTCCGGCTGCTCCTGAACGGGCTGCCGCTACGCCAGACACCACGATTTCACGGCGGCAACCTCGTGGCCGCTGCGACCTGCTCCACCCCGTGTCGGCTGACCGTCGGTGGCTACCTCACGATCCGCCGCCCCGGCGGTCTCCACGTGCACGTGATCCCGACGAGCCTGACCCTGACGGGCACCAGAGCCTTGCGCATCGGCCTCGCGCGCGCGGACCGCAGGCGCCTGCAGCACACGCTGAGCTCGCACAAACCGGTTCAGGCGCTTCTGACGATCACGGCCACCGAGATCGCCCCACCCGGCGAGAGCTCGAGCGCCTCGGTGCAGATCCGTCTGCTCCGTTAGGGATTGCCTCTCTCCACATCGATCGGACCGGCATCGATCTACTCACCGCTCTCGCACGCCCACAACATTCGACGAGCCAGCGGCAAACGGGTAGTCCGACTCCGCTTCGGAGACCACGCGAAACCGATAGTCGGCGGGACCGGGGAACTTGAAGCGATAGCTCGCGCGGTAGCGGCCGCGGGCGTTCGCGCGGACGACCTTGAACTCGATCCACGGACTGCCGGGCGAGCGCGCCTCCAGCACGAGCTGCTTGCCACCGCGCGGGATCGGTCCGCCGAGCAGCCGGCCTCGGAAGAAGATGCTCTGTCCCACGCTCGCCGTATGCGGCGCGACCGCGAGGGCGACTCCGGCACGCACGCGCAGTGTCAGCGTGCTCCTCGCCACCGGCGGTGAGTCCCCCAGGTGGCTGCGGTAGGCAAACCGCAGCGTGCTCGATGACGCTCTTCCGCCCACCGGCACAGTGAAGCGGCCGTCCGCGCCAGTGCGCGGGCTCGCAATCGCAACCGGCCTCGAGCCCAGAAATTGCGGAGTCGCGCTCACGTCGATCAGCGCACCCGCGATCGGCACGCCGCCGGGACCCGTCAGCCTGCCGAGAACCGCCTGCCTGTGGCCGTACCGGCTAGTGAGGCTCTCCCTGCTCGTGCCCTTCCAGTGCGCCGTCAGCGTCGCCTGGGCCGAGGCGTTCGTCCCGTTCGCCGGCCCGACTCCCGGCGGGTTCGCGACCGTGATTTCGCGGTCGAGCACCGGCGCAGCGTTGCCGGCGCGTCGATTGCCGTGACGATCAGGCGGTGAGCCCCGTTGCCCACCCGAGTCGTGTCGAACCCAAGGTCTGCGCTCACGGACGCAAGGCACGGCTGCACATATAGGAATGCTGGCTTCCCGTCCGTCGTCTGGCCCACGTTCCTGCATCGACCACCGTTGTCGTTCACGACCGACGCCTGCACAACCTGTCCGTCCACGCTGAACCCCGCCTCGTACACCCCCGACCCCGGATCCGACGCACTGAACGCGATGTCGCTCGTGCCTCGCACCGTCGGCGCCGTCGCCAGTTCGCCACTGACGTTGTTTGCGGTCGGACCCACGGCCTGTTCGAGCGTTATGTCCGCCGCGTAAAGGTTGACGACGGCCGTATAGCCGTTGGGGTCGGCTTTGCCCGTCGGACATTCAAACCCTGTGCCTCCGATGCACGAGGCGTTCATGAAAAGGCCTGCGCCAAGATTTGGGATCGGGACGTTGACGCGGTTTTCAGACGAGAGAGGTTGGCCGCCATTGCCAACACCCGAAGGACACTGAGAGTCGCCCTCACACTGCCCGAAGTCATCCACCGGGGTCTGGAACAAGTTTTCGGGTCCCGCGAACCAGAACTCATAGACGGCGCTAACAGCTGCGCCGCCGTCCGCGTCGCCGCTACGCCACAGGGTGGCACCAGCGATGCTCTCGCCCGTCGCTGGGGCGAAGGCCCAACTGGCACGATCCGCGTTCGCGATGTGGTGCCTTTCATCGCCGAGCGCCGCCACAAGCGCGCCCCCTTCGCCGCATGTGTTCTTGACGTACACGTCGAGTGCGCTGCCTGGCGCCACCGACCCGCTCCACCCATCAGCGGGTGCCGCTTCCCCTGTCGGTGTGCGGCACGAATAGACGTGGTATTGACCCGCGTGAGAGATCGGCGCCCAGATGCCGACGACACCCGCGCCGAGCGCTACCGAGAGCAACGCCTTTCTCGAGATCCGCTGGGCCACCGACACCATCTCCACCTCATGTCCTTACGAGACGTCTGATGTCCCCTCGCAGAAGTGTTCCATATCTTCGCCGGTGGCGAGACCTTCAAGGCGTGGTGAGCGACGCACGCTCCTAGGCGCAGACGTTGGGCACGGCAGCCACTTCGGAGCGCACCCGTTTGAGCGTGCGCGCATGCGCGATGATGAACTCATCTGGCTGATCGGCGGGCGGGTGGCGGCCCGCGATAAACGCGATCAGCGGCGCTCCGCCGAAGGCGGCACCGGGTGGACACGCGCGAGCTTGGGCGACGGCGCGGCGCACCTCGGACGCCGTCATGACGACCCCCCAGGCCGGCTTGGACCCGAGTCGCAGAAACGGCTGCGGGTGACGTGGCGAGGCAAGGAGCGACGCGCTCTGCGCGGCGACGAAGGCGAGCGCTGCCACCACGAGCACTGCGGGCACTCCGCGTGTGCGCAGCGCCAGGACAGCTCCGCAGGCGGCGAGCGGAACGAGCGCCGCCTCCACGGGAACCGTGATGTTCAGGCCCGTGCCAGTCTTGACGTTCGTGAAGAAGACGAGCAGCATCGCGGCGGCCAGGCCGAAGCTGGCGCGCGCGAGCTTCGGCTCGCGCAGTGCGGCGCGGCCACGCACGGCGAACGCCGCGGCCACGAGCAGCCCGATCGCGTTCCAGCCGGCCTGCGCCCAGAGGCCTTTCAACACGCCGGGTCCCCGAAAGCCGCTCTGGGTCTGGGCATAGACCGCATCGCGCCAGGCGTTCGTTCCGCCGAACACGGTCGTCGCGAGCACCCCACATGCGAGCGTGGCGATCGCCCACCCCGCGGCGCGGCGCGGCGATGCGCTCAGTCCCAGCAGCGCGATCGCCGGGAGCAGCAGCGGTACCTTGATCAGCGGTGCGATGCCGCAGAGCACGCCGAGCAGCGGCGCCCGGCGCGCATCGACGCTCGCCAGGACGGCGCCGAGCAGGACCGGCAGGGCGATCATCTCGGGCGTCAGTGCACCGTGCTCGTGCACAGCCCACGGCGTGAGCAGGACGGCGGCGGGCGTGAGCAGCGCTGCGAGACGGTTCCCGCTCAGCCGCCAGACGATCTCGGCGGCGAACAGGCCGGCGAGCAGCTGCAGCGCGCCGACCGCCAGCCGCAGCCACTCCAGGCTGTCGTGGATCGCCAGCAGCAGGGTTCCGGCCAAAAATACGCCCGGCGGCTGCGCACCGACGATGTGGCCGTAGAGGTCCCCACCGTGCAACATCAGGTGCGACGTGAGCGCGTACACACCCTCGCTGTAGTCCCAATAGGTGCCGCGGAGCAGAAAGTGGACAGCCAGCAGCGCGCCCGCTCCCAACAGCAGTCCTCCCGCGCGATCGCGAGCGGTCCGTGATCCCACGCTCATGGCTGTGCCCGGGCCACCTAGACCGAAAACCGGATCGGCAGCTCTGCGAGGCCGTAGATCCCTGAAACACCCTCGAACACCGGCTCGCCGTCCAGTTCGAGCCCATGCAGATGCCGGGAGAGGAACGCGAGGCCCTCCTGGAGCTCGACCCGCGCGAGGTTCGCGCCGAGGCAGTAGTGAACGCCCGCGCCGAACGTCAGCGGGCGGGCGCGACCGCGATCGGCCGTGATGTCGAAGCTGTCCGCGCCGCCCTCTCCCACGGCGTCCTCGGCGAGGTCGCGGTTGCCGGTGAACGCGCACACCATCACGATCGATCCCTCCGGGAACGTCACGTCGCGGTAGCAGATCTCCTCGGTCAGGATGCGCGCCGTGAACGGCGTGATCGGCTCATACCTCAGCGCCTCCTCGACCGCAGCCTCCGCCAGCGACGGGTCCCCGGCGAGCAGCGCCCATTGATCGGGGTGTTCGGCCAGCAGCCTGATCGCGTGCGCGAGCTGGCTCTGACTCGTGTCCACGCCGCCCACGAGCACGTTGAACACGAGGTTGATGCACTCCACGTCGGAGAGCTTCTCCCCCTCCTCTTCGGCCTCGATCAGCTTCGAGATCAGGTCGTCGCCCGGGTCCGCGCGGCGCGCTCGCACCAGCGCCTCCGCGTACTCGTAGAACTCAGCGACCGCCTGCTCTATCTCCGCCATCTCCGTGGCCATGCTCGTCGCGTCGAACTGCCGCTGGATCCAGTTCGACCAATGGTGCAGCCGCGGCGCGTCCTGGAGCGGGGCGCCCATCACGGTCGCGATCGCCAGCGATGGATACGGCTTCGCGAACGCCTCTACGAACTCGCACCGGACCGTCTCCTCGGCCGGGCCGCCGCCGTTTGACCCCGCGAGGGGGGCGGCGGCGATTGCCTGCGCGAGCAGCTGCTCGAGGAACTCCCTCATCACCGGCCGGTAGCGCTCGACCGCGCGCGGGCTCAGCGCCGGGTTCACCAGGCTGCGCAAGCGCGTGTGGTCGGCTCCGTTGACGTGCAGGATGTTCCGCTTCATCTGCTCATATAACGGCCCCTCGCTGACCTCGAAGATCTCCGCGATCTTCATCCCCGGGAAGATCGCCGAGCGCGTCCGCAGGAAGAACTCTCCCGCCTCGCGATCGAGCGTCATGTACCCAAACGGCGCCTGCGCGAGCCAGCCCTGCGCGCGCACCTCCGCCATCGCCGCATGGAAGCGCTCGCCCCGCATCTCCGGGTCGGTGTGGTCGAACGTGGGCAGCTCGAGCTCTCCTACCAGCGCCATCGCGCTGAACGCTACCGGGCGACGCCCAATCGGCGCGGGACCTCTACCGGGCCAGCTTCTTGCCCGGGTTCAGCAGCCCCTTCGGGTCAAACGCGCGCTTGATCTGCTCATGCACCTCGACCGCCCGCGCGTCCCACTGCGCCTGCAGGCGCCCGCGCTTCAGCCACCCGACTCCGTGCTCGCCCGTTATCGAGCCGCCGAGCGAGATCGCCAGCGCGAACAGCTCCTCGCCCGCCGCCTCGGCAGCATCGAGCTCCTCCTCGCGCGCCGGGTCGACCAGGACCGTCGCGTGCACGTTCCCCTCGCCTCCGTGCCCCCACGCGCACGACCGCAGCCCGTGGCGCCCGCCGATCTCCTCGAAGCGCTCGAGCCCCTCCTGCAGTCGCTCGACCGGGAACACCACGTCCTCGGACACCTTTCCCCCGCGCACCGCCGTCACCACCCCGTTGAAGCCATCGCGCCAGCGCCACAGCGCCGCGACGTCCTGCGGCTGCTCGATCGCCAGCGCCGCCCCCGCGAGCAACTCGATCAGCGCGTCGCGCTGCGCGTCCGCATCCGCCGGCGTGCCGTCGACCTCGACCAGCAGCGCAAACCCGGCGTCCCCCGGCACCGCACCGGGGTAGGACCTCGCGACGAACCCCAGCGTCTCTGAGTCCACGAACTCGAGCGCCGACGGCCGCATCCCCGCCGCCAGCACTTCCAGCATCGCCGCGCACCCCTCCGCGCGCGTGCGCACGAACACCATCAGCGCGATCGTCCTCTCCGGCGCCGGCAACAGCCCCAGCTGGACCGCCGTGATCACCCCGAGCGTCCCCTCCGATCCGATCATCAGGCTCTTGAGGTCATACCCCGCCACGTCCTTGCGGGCCCACCCGCCGAGCGCCACGAGCTCGCCCGGCGCCAGCACGACCTCCAGGCCCGTCACCCAGGCGCCGGTCACGCCGTACTTCAGCGCGTGCGGGCCGCCCGCGTTCGTCGCCACGTTCCCGCCGATCTGCGACTGCTCCGCCGCGCCCGGGTCCGGACCGAAGAACAACCCGTTCTCGCGCGCCAGCCGCTGGACGTGGCGCGTGCTCACCCCGGCTTCGGGATGCACGCGCCACAGCGCCGGCTCGAGCTCGCGCACGCCGCGCAGCCGCTCGAGCGAGCACACCACGCCGCCCTCCGTCGCGACCGACCCGCCGGTGAGCCCCGTTCCACCGCCGCGGGGCACCACTGGAACATCGTGTGCGTAGCACCACCGCACGACCGCCGCCACCTCCGCCGCGCTGCCCGGGAGCACTACCGCGTCGGCGCGTCCGTCGAGCCCACGGCGACGGGACGCGTCGTGGTTGTACGGCGATCCCGACGCCGGCGCCTCGAGCACGTGCTCTGCGCCGACGAGCCGGCCGAGCTCGCTTTGGATCGTGGGAGGCATCGATGTCTATGTTCTCTCTGCCCGTTGCGTCTAACTATGCCTGACAGGCCTCGTGGTCGCCCGACCGCGCCGAGTAGCATTGGGCTGCAATGGCAGTCAGCGCAAAGCCGGGGGAGCAGGCGCGGGAGCAGGCCGACGAAAGTGCCTTCCGCACGCTCTCCGGCGAGCCCGTGCGCGAGCTCTACACGGCCGCTGACCTGCCCGCAGGAGCCGGCATCGGCGGCCCCGAGGACCCGATCGGCCGCCCCGGCGCCTACCCGTTCACGCGCGGGATCTATGAGTCGATGTACCGCGGGCGACTGTGGACGATGCGCCAGTTCGCGGGCTTTGGCACGAGCGAGGAGACAAACGAGCGCTTCCGCTACCTGCTCGAGCACGGCCAGACGGGCCTGTCCACGGCGTTCGATATGCCCTCGCTGATGGGCCACGACTCCGACCACGTGCGCAGCCTCGGCGAGGTCGGTCGCGAGGGCGTCGCGGTCGACACGCTCGACGACATGCAGACGCTCTTCTCCGGGATCGATCTCGGCCAGGTGTCCGTGTCGATGACGATCAACGCGCCCGCGGCGATCATGCTCGCCTTCTACGTCGCGGCCGCCGAAAGCGATCCGGCTGGCAACGGCCCGGTGCCGCCCGAGCGCCTGTCGGGGACGATTCAGGCGGACATCCTCAAGGAGTACATCGCTCAGAAGGAGTGGTGTTTCCCGATCGATCCCGCGATGCGCCTGTGCGGCGACATGATCGAGTGGTGCACCCGCAAGATGCCCCGCTGGCACCCGATCTCGATCTCCGGCTACCACATCCGCGAGGCCGGCTCGACCGCCCAGCAGGAGCTCGCGTTCACGCTCAAGGATGGCCTCACCTACGTCGAGCAGGCCGTCGAGCGAGGTCTCGACGTCGACGACTTCGCGCCACGCCTGTCGTTCTTCTTCAATGCCCAGATCGACTTCTTCGAGGAGATCGCCAAGTACCGCGCCGCGCGGCGGACCTGGGCCCGGGAGCTCAGGGAGACCTTTCACGCCAAGAGCGAGCGCTCTTGGCAGATGCGCTTTCACTCCCAGACCGCCGGCGTCAGCCTGACCGCCCAGCAGCCGCTGAACAACATCGTGCGCACGACCATCGAGGCGCTGGCCGGCGTCCTCGGCGGGACCCAATCGCTGCACACCAACAGCTACGACGAGGCGCTCGCTCTGCCAACCGAGGAGGCCGTCACGATCGCCCTGCGCACACAGCAGGTGATCGCTCACGAAACCGGCATCACCAACACGGTCGACCCGCTCGGCGGGTCCTACTTCATCGAGACCCTCACCGATGAGATGGAGCGGCGCTGCTACGAGTACTTCGCCAAGATCGACGAGCTCGGCGGGATGGTGGAGGCGGTCAAGCGCAACTACCCGCAGCGGGAGATCGCCGACGCGGCGTTCACCCTGCAGCAGGAGATCGACGCCGGCGAGCGCGTCGTGGTGGGAGTCAACCGCTACGTCAACGAGGACGAGCAGCCGATCCCGACGCTGCGGATCGACCCGGCGCTCGAGCGCAAGCAGATCGGTCGCCTGCAGGCCGCCCGCGCCAAGCGCGACGGCGCCGCCGTCGAGGCTGCGCTGGCGGCGCTCCGCGACGATGCCGCCAACGAGCAGCGCAACCTGATGGAGCCCCTGCTCGCCTGCGCTCGGGCGCACGCCTCCGAGGGCGAGATCGTGGAGTCGCTGCAGCAGGTCTTCGGCGACTACACCGAGACGCCGGTCTTTTAGCCGCCGGTCCATCACGCGGGACCGCGCCGGCGGTGCCCGGCACCCGAAGGCCGGGCCTCTCGCGGGCCGCCGCCGCCGGCACTTAGCGCAGGAGCATGGGCACGTCGGCGATCGAGTCGACGACCTCGCTCGGCGTCACCCCCGAGCCCTGCAGCGCCTCCTCGCGGTACTTGCCGGTGCGAACGAGGACCCCCCGCAGGCCGGCGTCGATCGCGCCGCCGACGTCTGCCTCGACGTCGTCGCCGACCATCACCGCGGTCTCGGCCTGCGCCTGCAGGTCGGCCAGCGCCGCGAGGAAGAACGCGGCCGCCGGCTTGCCAACCACGACCGCCTCGCGCCCCGAGGCGAACTCCAACGCCGCCGAGTAGGCCCCGACGTCGAGCACCAGGCCGTCCGCCCGGCGCCAGTATCGGTTGTGCTGAAGCGCGACCAGCTCGGCGCCGTCCATCAGCAGCCGGAACGCCTCGTTGAGAACGTCCGCCGTGAACCCGTCGCCGAGATCGCCGAGCACGATCGCGTCCACCGCGCCGTCGCCGGAGGCGTCTCCGATCTCTGCCAGGTCTTCGTGCAAGGCCTCTTCGACGAGGAGCTTCACCGACCGATAGCCGCGCTGGCGGCAATGGCGAACCGCGAGCGCCGCGGGCGTGAGCACCTCGCTCCTGTCCACATCGAAACCGAGCTCCTGTAGGTGCTCGACGATCTGCCGACGCGACCTGGACGTCGTGTTGGTGACCAGACGGACGCCCGCGCTCAGCTCGCGCAGCTCGTCGACCGCGGCGATCGCGCCCGCGATCGGCTCATCTCCGACATACAGCACGCCGTCGATGTCGAGCAGGACCGCGGGGGTGATCGTGCTCACCGCGGCGACCGCGGGCTAGTGGTCGGTCCACCAGTCGGAGACCCGCACCCCGTCGCCGCCCTCGGGTCGATCGGAGCCGATCGCGAGCAGCTCGAGCCCCTCGGCGCCGCCTTCGAAACCGCGGACCACCTCCGGCGCGACGCGAACGAGATCCCAGCGACGCAGCTCGACGATCTCATCATCGAGGCGCACCCGTCCGGATCCGCCGAGGACCAGGTAGGCCTCCTCCTGCTCGCGATGGCTGTGGCCGGTCGGCGAGCGAAAGCCCGGCGCGTAGCGGAAGTAGCTGACGCCGAGGTGCTCGGAGTCAATGTACTTGCGCGCGAAACGCGCCTCCAGGTCCGGACCGGACTCGACGGCCGAGTCCTCCACCTCGAGCAAGTTCTTGACCGTGAAGGCGCTCATCGAGTAGCCAGTGTATGCCGAGCGCGCAACTTCCACCGGGGCCGCCGTGCTGTGAGGTTAGGATCCCCCAATCTGACCGTCGCCAGAGCGCGACACCCGATCGCATCCGGAGGCCTCATGACCAACCGCAAGCGCCTGCCTGTCGTCTCGCTGGCGGCAGCCGCCGCCCTCATTACCGGCTTCATCGCGGTCCCACAGGCGTCGGCGGCCACGGTCACGATCTCTCCGCTCCCGGGGACCCCCACCGCTTTGCCACAGACGCAGATCAGCTTCCTCGGCGCCTCGGCCTCGGCGCTGAGCGCGATCTCCGTCGTCGGATCCTCGAGCGGACGCCACGGCGGGCGGCTGCGCTCCTACGCCTCGGCCACGGGCGCGAGCTTCCTGCCGAGCAGGCCGTTCACGCCCGGCGAGCACGTCACCGTCCATGCGCGTTGGAAGGCTCCCAAGGGCGCCCGCCGCACGCTCTCGAGCTCGTTCACGATCGAGCAGCCCGGTGTCGTCGCCCAGACCGAGTTCGCCCCGATCCCCGGCTCGCCCCCCGACGTGCAGAGCTTCCAGTCGCGAGCCGACCTGCACCCGGGAGCGGTCACCGTTCATCAGGCGCCGGGCGTCGGCAGCGCCGCCGGGCTGCTGTTTGCGGCGCCGTTTCTCGGCCCGGGTCAGTACGGACCGATGATCTTCGACAACGCCGGCAGCCTGGTGTGGTTTCATCCGCTGCCGCCGGGCCAGGACGCCGCTGACTTGCGCACGCAGGTCTACCGCGGCACGACCGACCTGACGTGGTGGCAGGGACGAACGCTCCAGCTCGGCTACGGCCTCGGCGAGGACGTGATCGCGAACTCGAGCTACAAGACCGTCGCGGTCGTCAAGGCCGGCAACGGACTGCAGGCGGACGAGCACGAGTTCACGCTCACGCCGCAGGGCTCGGCGTACGTACTCGCCTACAGCCCCGTGCAGACGAGCCTCGCGAGCGCCGGTGGGGCCGCCAGCGGACTCGCCCTGGACGGCGTGATCCAGCAGATCGACATCCACACCGGCCTCGTCATGTGGGAGTGGCACAGCCTCGGCAACGTCGACGTCTCGGAGTCCTATTCGAAAACGCCCGGCCTGGCGACGAACCCCTACGACTACTTCCACATCAACTCGCTCACGACCGACGGTCGCGGCAACATCCTGATCTCGGCGCGCAACACGTGGGCGCTGTATGAGATCAGCCCGCACACGGGCGCCGTGATGTGGCGGCTCGGCGGCAAGAAGAGCACGTTCACGCTCGGCGCGGGCGTGCAGTTCGCCGATCAGCACAACGCTCAGTGGCTGCCCAACGGCGATATCAGCCTGTTCGACGACGAGGGTGCCCCGCCGGTCAAACCGCCCTCTCGCGGCGAGCTCATCAAGCTCGATCTCGCGGCGAAGACAGCCACGCTCGCCGGACAGCTCGTGCGCACCTCCGGTCCGCTTGCCACCGGCAGCCAGGGCAACCTCCAGGCGCTGCCCGGTGGCGGCTGGATGATCGGCTGGGGCGGTCTGCCGAACTTCACCGAATTCAATGCCCGCGGCGAAATCGTCTATGACGCCCAGCTTCCGCGCGGCGAGAACAGCTACCGCGTCTACCGTCTGCCCTGGAGCGGACAGCCGAGCGAACGCCCCGCGGCCGTGGCCAAGACAACCGGCGCGGCAACTGCCGTCTACGCCAGCTGGAACGGTGCGACCACGGTGTCCTCATGGCAGCTGTTGACCGGCTCGAGCGCAGGTCACCTGACGGCCGTCTCGACAACGCCGAAGAGCGGCTTTGAGACCGTGATACCGGCCCCGGTGGCGATTGTCCCCAAATGTCCGGCGGGCGTCTCGTGCAAGCCCACCAACCAGCTCTTCCAGGTCCGCGCGCTGGGCGCGTCCGGCAAGGTTCTCGGCACCTCGCTGACGATTCCCGGCTAACCCGCGCACCCTCGGTCACACCTGCGCAAAATCGGGGCTTGACCCCGGCACGCGGAGTGGTAGTCTTGGCTGGCTTGATGTCAGGGTGAGGTTTTTAAGACGGGAGTCTAAGACGAGAGGATGAGGGAATGGCGACCCGCAGTGTCAAGCCAAAATCCCGAGGAACGGATGCCAGCACGCCGGCCGATGACGTTGCCCCTCGGCCGCGGATCGTGAGCGGCGTCCCGACGTCGAACGGAGCGAGCGCGCCTTCCAAGACCGGCGCCGAGTTTGCCGCGGGCGGCAACGATGCCCACAGCGGCTCCGACGGCCGCTATCGCCGGCTACCCACGGGGGCCCACGGGCTGGGCCGTGAGGAGGTCGAGCGCGACCAGCGCGAACGACTCCAGGCGGCGATGGTCGAGCTGATCGCCGAGCGCGGCTACCAGGCCGTCCGCATCCTCGACCTGACCAAGCTCGCGCATGTCTCGCGGCCGACGTTCTACAACCTGTACAAAGACAAGGAAGAGCTGCTTCTCGGCGCATACGAGGACATCGCGGGCCGAACCGCCAAGGCGGTCATCGAGGCGTTCGACATCGACGGGCCTGTCGACGCGCGCCTGCAGGCGGCGATGCGGACGTTCGCCGAACTGGCCAAGGCCGAGCCGGACTCGATGTCGCTGTTCCTGCTCGGCGCGTTCGGCGCGGGTGGGAAGGCGCTGGAGCGCCGAAACCGCACGCTGGACGCTTTCGAGCGCACGATCCAAGCCAGCCGCGACGGAGTCGCGAGCGAGGCTCCGGCGGACCTCACGGTGAAGGTCATCCTCGGCGGCATCCGCGAGGTGGCCGCCGCCAGGCTGCTCGAGGATCGGATGAGCGAGCTGCCCGAGCTGACCGCCGAACTCACCGCGTGGGCGACGTCCTACCCGCCGACGATGCCGGACGCGTTGACGGGAGCTCGCGTCCCGCAGCGACGCGTATCCGATGACGGCCCGGTGCCGGCGTCAGAGCGGGCGCGGCGCGCTGAGGGCCGCCTGCCCAGTGGTCGCCACGACCTGCCGCGGGAAATCGTCGTCAAAAGCCAGCGCGAACGAATCGTCGACGCGACGGCCGCGATTGTCGCCGAGAAGGGCCTCGCCGGCCTCACCATCCCCGAGATCGCCTCGCGCGCAAACGTATCGCACGAGACCTTCTATGAAATGTACCCGACCAAGAAGGACGCCTTTCTGGGCGCCCAGAAGGTGGGCATGCATCAGGCGTTCACGATTGCAATCAGCGCCTACGACGCACACAAGCCGGACTGGCCGCGCGCCGTCGCCGAGGGCCTGTGCGCCCTGATCGTGTTCCTGCACTCCGAGCCCGCCCACGCGCACCTGAGCATCGTCGACACGTTCGCCGCGAGCCCCGAGACGCTCGACATCCGCGCGGAGATCCTGAAGGGCTTTGCCGTCTACCTCAGCCCCGGCGAGCGACCCCCATCGGCCGACATCGACGTGCCCGCGATCGCGGCCGAGGCCGTCGTCGGCGGCATCTGGCAGGTGCTGCACCACTACATCGAGAGCAACTGCCTCGACGGGCTGCTCGAAGCCGCCCCACAGCTGGTCTACCTTCTGCTGACGCCGTTCATCGGCGCCGAGGAGGCGACCAAGATGGCGCTGCGCCCGATCATCGTCGGCGGCCCCGCGCCTCAGTCCGACGGCGCCGCCAGCGCATAGGCGGCCTTGCCCTCGCGCTTGGTCTGCGTGACCGTGCGCGCCTTCAGCAGCCGGCGGAGGTTGCTGCGGACGCTCGCTCCGGACATCGCGGTCACCACCGCCAGCTCGGCGACCGTGTGCGATCCGTGCTCGAGTGCCGCCACGATCGCGTGCTCCGCGGCGCCACGCCGCGCGCGCGGCGGCTTGGGACCGGCATTGCGCTGAGCCGCGCGCTTCGGCGGGCGTGACGCGCGCGGCGCGGTCGCCGGCTCGGGCCCGATGCCCAACGTGCCGGCGGCGTCGAGCATCTGCTCGTACTCCGAGACCAGCGGGCGCAGCTCGTGCAGCCGCTGCTCGATTTCGGCGTGCACCCTGCTCAACAGGTCAGACACGATCGGAACCCTCACCTTGGCCGACGGCGCTCAAGTCAAAGCCGCTCCGTGCAGGCCGCTGGCGGGGCGCTCTCGCTCCTGCCACCACTCGTTGACGACGTCCAGGGCTCCGCCGATTATGCCCTCCCTGAACGAAAGCGTGTCGTTCAGGCGCGGCAGCTCCTCGGCCGGCACGTCGACCTCGAGGAACTCGCACAACGGCTCCCAGCCTTCGCACGGATCCCACACGAGCAGGCGCTCGGGCGCCACGGTGCGCTTGACCGCGTCGTTCCAGGCGTGCATCACCGCGCCCAGGCCCCGATCGCTGAACGTGTCGCCCGCAAGCGCGCCGGTCCCCTGATCCCACGTCATCCGCCGCATCAGCGCGAGGTAGCGACGCCACAGCGGATCGAGCGCGGCGCGCGCCTCACACACGTGGTGGAGCACCGTATCGCCGTGGAAGATCCCCCACACGGTCCCGCGCATGCTGCGCACCCAAGCCTCCGGGTCGCGGACGCTCAGCAGCACCTTCGCGTCGGGGTAGCGGTCCATCAGCTCGCGGTAGTAGCGAGCGGATGGCCAGTCGACGGTCGAGCGGGCGTCGGCGAATATCTGCCCCCAGTCGGCCGTGCCGGCGGCGGCCTGCTCCCACAGCGGCAGGCCGCTGTCGAGATCGGCGAGCAGGTCGCGCATGTGGTAGCAGGGGCCGAACCCAAGCCGTTCGAGCGCGAACATCTGCGTCGTTGTCGCCGTCCGCGGAAGTCCCGCGCCGATCAGTCGCAGCCCCGCGCCCTGCTTGTCGGCGGAGGGAGTCACGCGTCGCGCAGCGCGGCGGTGCCCAGCGCGACAGCCGAGAGCGCGGTCCCGCTCACGAGCACGCTTGTCACCTTCGGCAGGTAGCCGCCGCGCCCGCCGGCGATCCCCGCGAGCACGTCGGCGGCGTCGCAGGCGATGCCCGCGGCCAACCATTGCCGCCGAGCGTTGCCCTCGGCACCGAGGACGCCCCAGGCGAGTGCCAGGTCGCGTGCACCGAACAGGCGCGCGAGATACGGCGATTGCGGGTTGGCCTCCGCGTCCAGCCCGAACAGCTTGCCGGCGAGCCGCGGGGTCGTCCATGAGGCCACGCCGACGGCCATCCGCAGCCCTGCCAATGCGTTCAGCGCGCTTCTCTGGCTCACGGCGCGACTCTATCGCAGGGGACTGAATCGGGGTCGCCCAGGCGCCATCCGTGGGCCATCACCAACGTTAGCGATGGCTTATCAAGGCCCGCGACTTGGAGCTGCGTCTGGTCGGGCTTCGCAGGACGGCGCCGGCCGGCCGACGCGCCACTCCGGGCGCTGTTTCGGTTGCGTCGATCAGCGCATCGACGACTCGCGGGTCGAATTGTGTGCCAGCATTCTTGACCAGCTCGGCGACCGCGACCGACTGTGTCATCGCCGGGCGATAGGGCCGCGTGGTCGTCATCGCATTGAACGCGTCGCAGCAGGAAATTATCCGCGCCTCCAGCGGAATGTCGTTGCCGCGGAGTCCGTCCGGGTAGCCCTTGCCGTCCCAGCGCTCGTGGTGAGAGCGCACTATCTGGCCGATCTCGCCCATGACTCCGCCCACCCGCTCGAGCATTCTCTGACCCTCGACGGTGTGGGCTCTGATGATTTCCCACTCGCCCTCGGACAGCTCACCGGGCTTGTTTACGATCGCCTTCGGCACGGCGATCTTTCCGATGTCGTGCAGCAACGCGCCAAACTCGACCTTCAGCCGCCCGTTCGCATCGAGGGCTAGCTCGCGAGCGACATCGAGCGCAAGGTTCAGGACGTCCTTGCAGTGGGCGCCCGTGTAGGTGTCATCTGCCTCGACGACGTCGCCGAGCAATAGAGCCGTGCCGCGGTAAGCGTCACTGAGCTCCACAAGCTGCTCCAGCCTGGCGCGCCGTTCCCGTGAGAGCCACATCAACACGCCGAACAGGGGCGCGATCAGCAACACAACCCACTGCTGCCCGACGGCGGCGATCGCGACAAGGAGACCCAAAGGTGCCAGCGCGACATCAATCAGATACACCTGCCCTGCCTCCGCCACGAGCTCGGACGTCGTGATCCCGCCTCGTAGGCGTTCACGAACTGCATCGGCCGAGAAGTCGCATGCGAATTGAGCAGCGAGAGCCAGCAGCAGGATGCCCCAATGGGCATCGGGGCGCTGGTCGCCTGCTACGAGCAGCACGAACGACGGGCCCACCGCGAACCAACTGTTCCCGGGGACGGTCAGCAGGCGGCTGGGCGGCCTGCGCCGGGCAAGGATCGCCGGCGCCATTCCCAGCACAAGCGACAGAGCTACCAGCAGCGGAACGATCGAGACTTGCACGGCAAAGAGCATGGGCACGAACACGGCCTGCGTCGGCACCGTGAATCCCGCGCCGATGTCGAATCGCACGTTGCTGATCGCCGCCACTCCGAGCACGAACAGCGCCATGATGGGCAGCTGCGAAGCGCGAACGGGGCCCCCAGCGACGGCGAGCGCAACCGCAGCTGCCGCGAAGGCGACGCCGACGACCAGCTCTCCCCGGCGCTCGGCATCGGCCATCGGCTCAGAGCGCCCGGTGAACGAGGCGCGCAGACGCTCTGACTTGATGAGTGCCTGGACAGACATAGGGATCCAAGTCGCCGCATCGTCACCGACGCCGCCCTAGTAAAGGAATTCCCTCAGGGACCAACCTTTTTGCATCGAGGAGCTTCTCGCCCGCGTCACCGCATTCGAGGATCCACATAGACGTCGTCGATCCTCCACTGCCCGCCGGTGCCCTCGGGCGTGAAGCGGTACGCGATCACCGTTCGCTGCAGCGACAGCGTCGCGATTAGATTCGTGACGGTCAGCTGCAATTCCGTCGAAGGCTGCCATGTGGACATGCCACCGAGTTCGCCAAGCCGAGCGGCCTGCACTCCACCGAGGAGGCCGGGATACAGCGCCTCGACCCTCAGACGGGAAGACGCCGAGCCGGTGTTGTCGACGAACAGTCGCAACGTCGGGTCATAGATGCTGGTGCAGACCGCCGGGCTCGTCGCCGAGCTTCCGCTAGGAAGGGAGAGCGAGTTGTGGTCGGAGCTGCCGTTGACGTAGTAACTCTCGTTCCCGGCTGCAACGTTCGCGCCCGAGGAGAGCGCCCATGGGAGACCACCGGCCTCGAACGTCCCGCCGGTGACCAGCGTGTAGCTGTTGTTATCACCCCAGCGGGCAAACGGATGGCTGTCGACCTGGTTCCCGCAGCTTCCGGGAAGGATCGAGAGCGGATTCGCCTGGGCGACCGGCCCCGTCACTACAACAAGCACAAGCGAGAAGACCGCCACCAGAGTGGCGCGTACACGGATAGTCATTTGAACCTCTCATCGGGTCTGGCTTTCCTTTCGGAGAGCGAGATGAAGAGGCCGGCGGCCGAGCTATCTCACAGGTGAGACCTCTAGCTTTGCGTCCCCGCCTTGCAACGGGTTTGCCGTTTACAGCCGTTGGATGTGGCATGAGTCGGCGCCCCAGCGCTCGAGCTTGAATGGACGTCGGTCCGCGTCGGACGCATGTCCAGGGCTCACGCGCTCCAAAGTGGGCTGCCTGACTGTGCGGGAGACTCACGGGCGGCCCGAAGCTCACCTCCAGGCGCGCACCGCCGCCGGGAGCGTTGTCCGCCTTGACGTACCCATGATGAGACTCCGCCGCCTGGCGCACGATTGCCAGCCCGAGCCCCGACCCCGACATCTTGCGGGACTGCTCGGCACGGTAGAAGCGCTCGAACACGTTCGGCAGGTCCGCCTCCTCGAAGCCCGGGCCGTGATCGCGCACGGTGAGCACGCCGCCGCGGAGAGAGATCTCCACGAGCCCGCCCGCTGGGCTCCACTTGCGCGCGTTGTCGAGCAGGTTGGACACCGCCCTGTTGATGCGATCGGGCTCGCCCCGGACGACCGTCGGATCGAGTTCGACCTCGAAGCGCAACTCGCCACGCCGTCGCGTGCGCTCGACGGCGTCGGCGACGATCTCATCGACGCGGACGTCCTCGCGGCCCGACTCGGCACGCGGGCCGCGAGCCAGCTCCACGACGTCGCTGACGAGCGCCGTGAGCTCGTCCAGCTCCTCGACGATGTCCCGCCGCAGGCTCGCCTGATCCTCCGGCGGCAGACGGTCGGCGTCGCCGAGGATCTGGATGTTCGCGCGCAGCGAGGAGATCGGCGTGCGCAGCTCGTGGCTCGCATCGGCCACGAGCTGGCGCTGGGCTTCGACCGAGCGCTCGAGCGCGTCGAGGGTCGCGTTGAAGCTGTGGGCCAGGCGCGCGAGCTCGTCGCGCCCCGTCACCTCCAGGCGCTCCGCGAGCTCGAGGCTGCCCGTCAGCGTCTCGGTCCGGGCGGTGAAGCGGGCGATCGGCGTGAGCGCGGTGCGCGCGACCAGAACGCCGAGGAGGGCCGCGATCGCGATGCCCACGAGGCCCACGATGAGAAGGATCAGCAGTATCCGGCTGAGGTCGTGATCGACCTCGGTCAGCGGCCGAGCGATGATCACGGCGCCCCCCGAGCCTCCGACCGTGAGCACTCGCAGGTGAGTTCCCTTGACGGTTCTGTCGCTCAGGATGCGCCCGCTGCCGCGTTTCGCGATCGCCGCGTCCTGGGCACTCGGCGCGATCGCCGGCGAGGAGCCCTGCCCGCCCGGGATCAGGACCTTGCCCTGGCGGGAGATGAACTGGACATAGCCCGACGCGCCGCCGAATCGCGCCGGTGAGACGGCGCTCGGAAACCCATAGCGACGGATCAGCACGCGCAGACGCGCCGGCACGGGACCGCCGTCGAGCGACGGCGCAGCGGACGAGCTGCCGGTGCCGGCCGCATCGGGCGCCGCGGCCGGCGGACGCGGGAGGAACACGCCGGCGCGCTGGTTCAGCGACTGGTCGATCTGGCCGCGCAGATCCGAGCGCACAGCCAGATACAGCGTCACCGCCGCAGCGAGGACCGCGAGCGCAACCGCAACGCTCGCGACGGCGGCGATCCGCGCGCGCAGGGTCACGGCTCGCGGAGAACGTAGCCGACGCCGCGAACCGTGTGGATCAGCGGTCGCGCACCCGCGTCCTGGAGCTTGCGACGCAGGTAGCCGACGTACACGCGCAGCGCGTTGGAGGCGGCGCCGAAGTCATAGCCCCACACGCGGTCGTAGATCAGGCTGTGGGAGAGCACGTGCCGAGGATTGCGCAGCAGCAGCTCGAGCAGCTGGTACTCGGTGCGAGTCAGCTCGGTGAACACGTCTCCCACAGCCGCGCCGTGCCGCGCGCTGTCGAGGCGGATCTCGGCGAACGACAGCTCGTCGGGGTCCCCCTCCGGCCCGGACCGCCGCAACAGGGCGCGCAGTCGCGCCTTGAGCTCGTCGACGTCGAATGGCTTCACCAGATAGTCGTCCGCGCCGGCGTCCAGGCCGGCGACCCGGTCGCTGACCTCCTCGCGCGCCGTGAGCATCAGGATCGGCACGCGGTTTCCGAGCAGTCGCAGGCGATGACAGACCTCCAGCCCGTCGACGTCCGGCATACCCAGGTCCAGCACGACGGCGTCGGGGACCGACTGGACGACGAGCTCGATCGCCTCAGCACCCCCATCAGCGGTCTGGAGCTCGTATCCCGCGAGGGTGAGCACGCGGCGCAGGGCCTCGCGCACGGCGCGATCGTCGTCGACGACGAGGACTCTCATTGCCTCGATTGTTACGCAATGCAGATCGCCCGGCCCGGATTCCTACATTCCTCTTACAGCGCTGTTTTGGCCCGCAGTGATGGGATCTCCTCGCGCAGAGCGGGACATTTGCAGCCGCCTCCGTCGTGACGGCGGGCGCCCACGCTACCCTTCAGTGCGGCGATGATCGCGAAGACCATCAGTCCTGCGGAAGCGGCCAAGGACGGGCGAGATGGCGGCGTACGGACGCGCTTGACGCGGGACGCGAACTCGGATCCGCTCGCGCTTCGGAAGCTGATGCTCCACGGGCATCGGATGGCCTACCGTCACGCCGGCAGCGGCCCGGTGATCGTGCTGATCCACGGGATCACCTCGAGCTCGGAGACGTGGACGCGGGTGATGCCCTACCTGACCGGTCGCTTCACGGTGATCGCCCCTGACCTGATCGGCCACGGCCAGTCGGCCAAGCCGAAGGGCGACTACTCGCTCGGCGCCCACGCCTGCAGCATTCGCGACCTGCTGGTCGGGCTTGGGCACGATCGCGCCAGCATCGTCGGGCACTCGCTCGGCGGAGGCATCGCGATGCAGTTCTCCTACCAATTTCCCGAGCGTTCGGAGCGACTCGTCCTCGTGGACAGCGGTGGCCTCGGCCGCGACGTCAACCCGCTGCTGCGGGCGGCCACGCTGCCGGGGTCCGAGCTGGTGTTGCCGTTGCTCGCGGCCACGCGCCTGCTCGACGCGGGAGCGCTCCTCGGGCGCCTGCTGGGCCGGCTCGGCCTACGGGCGCGCACGGACATCGAGGAGATGGCCCGCGGACACGCCACGCTGTCGGATCCCGAGGCGCGCGCCGCGTTCGTGCACACGCTCCGCTCGGTCGTCGAGCCCGGCGGCCAGCGGATCGACGCGTCAAACCGGCTCTACCTGGCCGAGCACATTCCGTTCCTGCTGGCCTGGGGCGAGCGCGACTCGATAATCCCGATCTCCCACGGCCGCGCGGCCCACGAGCACGTCCCGGGCAGCCGCCTGGAGATCTTCTCGCGCTCGGGGCACTTTCCCCAGCTGGATGAGCCCGAGCGTTTCATCGACGTGCTTGTCGACTTCATCGACTCGACCGAGCCCGCGGCGCTGGAGACAGACCTCTGGCGCGGGCTGCTCGACCAACGCTAGCCCGCCCGTCGCAGCTCAGCCGGCGCTCACCTCGAGGACTACCTTGCCGGTCGCCCGCCGCTCGTCGATCGCGCGCAACGCATCGCCCGCTCGCTCCAGCGGAAAACGCTCGCCCACGATCGGGCGCACGACGCCCTGATCGACCATCCGGCTCACGGCCGCGCCGATCTCGCGGTTGAGGTCGGGCTTTCCCATGACGTAGGCGCCCCAGCCGGCGCCGACGACCTCGGTGTTTCGGAGCAGCAGGCGATTGACCCTAACCTCGGGGATCGCGCCACCGGTGAATCCGACGACGACGAGGCGGCCGTTCTCGCGCAGCGATCGCAGGCTGTCGGTGAAGCGATCCCCGCCGACCGGGTCGAGCACGACGTCCACGCCGTCGCCCGCGAGCGCCTTGACCTCGTCCTTCCACGCATCGCTCAGCTGCACGACCTCGTCGGCGCCGGCCTGCTCGGCGACGCTTCGCTTCTGCTCGCTTGAGACGACGGCGATCGTGCGCGCGCCGAGACCCTTGGCGACCTGCAGCGCCGCGGTTCCGACCCCGCCGGCAGCGCCGTGCACGAGCACGGTCTCGCCCTCTTTCAAGCGTCCGCGCAGCGCGAGCGCGAAGTATGCCGTGTGGTAGTTGAGGATCAGCCCGGCGCCCTGGGCGAAGTCCAGGGCCGACGCGAGCGGGAAGGTGAAGAACTCGGGTGCGACGGCCACCTCGGCGAAGCCCCCAAGTGCGCAGAAGCCGGCGACGCGATCGCCCGCCTTGACCTGTGCTCCGGCGGGCGCGCTGCGGACGATTCCGGCAACCTCGCTTCCGGGTACGAACGGCAAGGCCGGTTTCAGCTGGTACTGCCCGCGCGATTGCAGCAGCTCGGGGAACGACACACCGGCGGCGTGGACGTCGATCACGACGCCGGCGCCGGGCGTGAGCGCGTGCGAGGCCTCCGGCTCGTCGAGCTCGACCAGCTCGAGGGCGCTGTCGGGGCCGGACTCGGCGACGATCTGGACGGCTTTCACCGCGGGGAGTATGACGGGCCGCCCGACCCGGCGATTGGACGCGCACTCGGTTGAGGCTCATAATCGCGTGCTCGGAGTCCGGGAGCAGCGCACCGCCGGACGCGCAACCATCGAGGAAGGAGCTCAGGCCATGGCGAAGGTCCTTTGCGTGCTCTACGACGATCCGGTCGATGGGTATCCGCAGGCCTATGCACGTGACGACGTCCCGAAGATCGAGCGCTACTACGACGGCCAGAGCACCCCGACGCCCGAACGCATCGACTTCAATCCAGGCGAGCTGCTGGGAAGCGTCTCGGGCGAGCTCGGCCTGCGGAAGTTCCTGCAGGAGCGCGGCCACGAGCTGGTCGTGACCTCGGACAAGGACGGCCCGGACTCGGTCTTTGAGCGTGAGCTCCCGGACGCGGAGGTCGTGATCTCACAGCCGTTCTGGCCGGCGTACCTGACGGCCGAGCGGATCGCCAAGGCGCCCAAGTTGAAGCTCGCGCTGACCGCCGGCATCGGCTCCGATCACGTCGACCTGCAGGCGGCGATCGAGCGCGGGCTGACGGTCGCGGAGGTGACCTACTCGAACAGCATCAGCGTGGCCGAGCACGTCGTGATGATGATCCTGGCGCTCGTGCGCAACTACATCCCCTCCTACCAGTGGGTCGTACAGGGCGGCTGGAACATCGCCGACTGCGTCTCGCGCTCCTACGACCTCGAGGGCATGCAGGTCGGGACGGTCGCGGCCGGGCGGATCGGCTCGGCGGTGCTGAGAAGGCTGGAGCCGTTCGAGGTCGGGCTCCACTACACCGATCGCCACAGGCTCGCAAGCGATGTCGAGCAGGAGTTGGGGGCGAGGTTCCATGAGACCGTGGAGTCACTCGTCGGAGTCTGCGACGTGGTGACGATCAACGCGCCGCTTCACCCCGAGACGGAGAATCTATTTAATGAGGATCTGATCGCGAAGATGAAGCGCGGCGCGTATCTGATCAACACCGCGCGCGGCAAGATCTGCGATCGCGACGCCGTGGCGCGGGCCTGCGAGAGCGGCCAGCTCGCCGGCTACGCGGGGGATGTCTGGTTCCCTCAGCCGGCGCCGCAGGATCACCCGTGGCGTTCGATGCCCCACCACGGGATGACGCCGCACACCTCGGGCACGAGCCTTTCCGCGCAGGCCCGCTACGCGGCCGGGGCGCGCGAGATCCTCGAGTGCTTCTTCGACGGTCGCCCGATCCGCGATGAGTACCTGATCGTCGACGGCGGCACGCTCGCGGGCGCCGGAGCGCACTCCTACAGCGCGGGCGACGCCACGGGCGGCTCGGACGAGGCGGAGCGGTTCGCGCGCGGCTGATCGCCACGACAAGCCGGGACGTGCGGCGCGGGCAACGCGCGTGTCGTGCGTCTCGAAGGACGGAATCGTCGCGGATGCGCGACTTCCCGCTGCGCGGCGGGTTATGTCAGCACGTTCGCCGAGGAGCGAACGCGAGGTCCCAAGGCGAGGACACCAGGAGGGGGCATGCGGCTATTCAGGTTGGGTCGGTTGGTGACCGCGATCGCGACGACGGCTGCGGCCGTGGCGCTCGGCGCGGCGGGGGCATCGGGATCGGTGACGGTCAGCCAGTCGGGTTGGGCATGGGGTAACCCTGCGCCACAGGGCAACACGCTGCGCGCGATCGCGTTCGCCGGTCCGCTCGGCTACGCGGTCGGTGACAATGGCACGGCGCTGAAGACGCTCGACGGCGGGGCGACGTGGACGGGCCTCGCGACGGGGACCTCGGGCGAACTCACTCGAGTCCAGATCATCGACGCGAGCACGGTCGTGATCGGCAGCGCCAACGGCTGCATCTTGCGCGTGTCGACCGACGGCGGCGTCGTGTTCACGAGGATCTTCACGGTCGCCGAGGCGGGCTGCTCCGACCAGGTGCAGGCATTCAGCTTCGTCTCGCCGCAGGTCGGCTTTCTGCTGCTGCGCAACGGCTCGGTGCTCGCTACCCACGATGGCGGCAACACTTTCTCGCGCCAGACCGGAGTCCCCGGCACGGCGGCCTCGAGCAGCGCCGGCGCCAACGTCGGCATCGACATCCACTTCACCACCGGTACGAGCGGGGTCGTGTTCGTCGGCCCCTCGGGCGGCGGTCAGAGCAGCGAGTTCCGGACTGGTGACGGCGGCGTGTCGTGGACGCCGGTCACGCTACCGAGCGCAAATGTGACCGCCCTCCACTTCCTCGATGGCGAACACGCCTTCGCGATCGGCCCGAACACGCTGCTGAGCAGCGCCGACGGCGGCCGCACGTGGTCTGCCCGGTCGATCGGCCACGGCAACTCGTTCAACTCGATCGACTGCGCCACCCCGATGACGTGCGTGCTGACGGTCACCGCCGGCGATCACCTTGTGCGCACGGCCGACGGTGGCGCGACGGCGTCGGTCACGACGCCATCGAGCGCGGCCATTCTCGGCGCGGCCTACACCAGCCCGACGCGCGTCGTCGGTGTTGGCAGCGGCGGCACTGCCGTCGTGTCCAACGATGGCGGCGCCACGTTCGCGACCGGCAGTAGCGACATCGGCGGACAGTACTCCCGGCTTCGCAGCGGGCCCAGCGGCCTCGTCTACGCTCCGGGCGCAAACGGTGTGCTCGCGCTGTCGACCAACGGCGGGACGACGTGGGGAACGCTTGCCACGCAGACCTCCGCGAACCTGATCGATGTGTCGTTCGCGTCGAGCGCCGTCGGCTACGCGCTCGACGCGACGGGCGGACTCCAGTTGACGTCGAACGGCGGCGCGAGTTGGAGAACGCTCGACCCCGGCACGACGGTGCCCGCGGATGCGGTTGCGGCGCTGCCCGGCAACGCGGTGCTGCTGGTCGGGCCGGTCGGAGTCTTTCGCTCGGTTGCCGGCGGGCGCTTCAACCCCGTCAGCGGCCCGGCGGTCAGCAGGGCGCACCTGTCGGACATCGACGTCGCCGGGGGAGCCGCGTTCGCATTCGGCCCGCGCGCGCTGATCCTCTCGACAAACGCCGGGGGCAGGTGGAAGGCGGTGCGACTGCCGCTCACCAACAAGAAGGGCAAGTCGTCGATCGTGATTCGCAGCGTCGCGTTCACGAGCGCATCGAGCGGCCTGCTGCTCGATGCTCAGAGCCGGCTGTGGCAGACGCGCAACGGCGGGCGCACTTGGAGCGAGGTGCTTTCGACCGGGACGAGCGGCGGAACAAGCCTCGCCTTCTCAGATCCACGGCACGGATTCATGACGATCGACTCGTTCGGCAGCGACTTCGGCAACGCCTACGTTCTGCGCACCTCTGACGGCGGCGCAACCTGGCATCCGCAGCTGATAGCCGCCGGCACGATCGCAGCGAGAGGGCTGGTCGCCGAAAGCGCCGCAAACGCCTTTGCCCTGATCGACGGCCCCGGTCCAGCCGGGCCCACACCCGCCAGTCGCCTGCTGTTCTTCACCACCTCGGGCGGCGACGCGGGAACGCCGGCGGTCCTGAAGATCTCCACGAGGAGCACGCGGTTGACGCGCAGGAGACTCCGTGGCCTGCGCGGCATGGTGACGCTCGACGGCGTGCTGACCGGCGCGCAGGGCGGGGAGCAGATCGTCGTCTCACGGCGCAACCTCCGCGGCGGCAACTGGCAGCATCAAACGGTCACGGCCGGCGCCAACGGCGGCAGCTTCACAACCATCTGGCACATCGGCTCCTCCTCGGTGTTCGTTGCCCAGTGGGCCGGCGACAGCGGACGCGCGAGCCTTGGCTCGAAGGTGCTGCGGGTGACGGTCCGCTGAGAGTCGCGGAGGGGGCGCCGAGGCTCGCGCGTCGCGGCCGTGCCTCGTGCGGGCGCCGACGCTCCGGCCGACCCGCGAACGGGTCGGCCGGGTGAGCGTCTGGAGTTCTCTAGGGAACCGAGACGCCGCTGGTAGGCGGCGCTGGCGGCGCGACGGTGTATGGAGCGATTGGCCCACTCGGAGTGGGATCGGTCACGAGCGGCCCGCCGAACAGGACGATCTGACCATTTCGGACTTGACCCATCTCGGCGCCGCCATAGCCGCCGTGATCGGTCTTTGAGTATCGGAATGGAACGAGTCCGGGACCGGTCAGCCGGGCTCCGTTCGCGTTCACGGCTTCGATCAGGCTCTGGCGGGTGAGTTTCTTGCCGGCGAGTTGCAGCGCCTGGGCCAGCGTGTAGGCGTTTGCCATGCCGTACTCGACGTTGCCGTCGAACGGCGCGCTCGCGTCGTATTGATCGTGGACTTTCTTGAACAGCGCGATCCACGGGTTCGACGTTTCAGCGACCGACGGCAGGTAGCCGTCGGTGATCGCGCCTTCGATCAACGCGGTCCCGGCCTTGCCCTTGGAGAACGTCTTGAGCAGTTCGCCCACGGTGGTCGGGTCAATGCCGACGTTGGACACGACGAGCTGCGGTTTGTAGCCGAGCGTGAACGACGTCAGCTGGCCGAGCGCCGTGTAGATCGGCACCGTGAAGTCGACCAGGACCTGGGCGCCGGCCGCCTTGATCGCCGAGATCTGCGGCGCGACGTTCGTCCCGCCCGGCTGGTAAGGCTGCGAGGAGACGATCTGACTGGCGGGCAGCTCGTCCTTGATCCCCGTCAACCCGCCGAGGCCGAAGTCGTCGTCCTGATAGAAGATTCCGACCTTCTTGCCGGCGAAATGCTGCTTGAGATACTGGCCCAGGATCTTGCCCTCGATCGTGTAGTTCGGCTGCCAGCCGTAGGTGTAGGGCTGGGCGGTCCCGTCATCCCAACACGGGCACCCCGAGGCCACGAACATGTCCGGCACCTTTGAGCTGTTGAGGAAGCCGACGACCTTCGTGTGGGTCGGCGTGCCAAGACCCTCGAAGATCCCGAAGACGTTGTTCTGCAGGACGAGCTGATGGACGACGTTGACCGTCTGGACGGGGTTGTAGGCGTCGTCCTTGATCGTCAGGTTGATCTTGCGTCCGTTGATCCCGCCCTGCGCGTTGAGGTAGTTGAAGAACGCCTGCGACGCCGGCGCGATCTCGCTGTAGCCCGGAGCAGCCGGGCCGGTCAGCGGCTGGTGGGTTCCGAAGGTGATGCTCGTTGCGCTCACACCGGGAGCGCTGCTGCTGCTGCTCGAACCGCATCCCGCGACAACCAGGGCGATGACGAGCACACAGCCGACGCCTGCCCGAGTTCTGTAGCTGCTCCTTTTCATTTCTCCTCCTGCTTGTTGTTGCTTCTTGTCAACGTTTGTAGACCAAATCGAGCACCGGCGCGGTCAATCGCGATCAAACGACGGTCGCGGACCCACGCGGGGGACTGCTGCGCGCAGGGCCCCCTGGATCCCGCTCGGCCAGAGGATCATCGCGGCGATCAGAACCAGGCCATAGATCGCCAGCGGCAGGTTCGCGGTGACCTTGCCGGGCAGCGAGAACGAGTGCGCGAGATCGTTCGTCCAGCTCGGGAGCAGGACCAGGACCGCCGCTCCCCAGATCGCACCGACGAGCGATCCCAGACCCCCAAGCACGATCGCCGTGAGCAACGACAGCGAGAGCCCGAGCTGGAATGCCCCGGGCGCCGCCAGCTGCAGAACGACTGCCAGCAGGCCTCCGCCCAGACCGGCACAGGCGGCGCTGACGACGAACGCCTGCGTCTGGACGCGGCCGACGCGCAGGCCGCACAACGACGCCGCGATCTCGTCGTCGCGCACCGCGCGAAATGACCTGCCCGTGCCGCTGCTCCTGAGGTTGTTCATCGCAAACAGCACGACGAGCGCGCCGGCGCAGGCAATCCACGCCTCCCAGCGCTCCAGCGGGAAGCTCGCTCCGAGCGAGGACGGCGGAGCGGGGGGGTTGATGACGAGCCCGTTCTCACCGCCGAACGTGCTCGTGTACTTGTCCGCGAGCGCCGGTAGCCCGACCGCGAAGGCGAGTGTCGCACCGGCGAGATAGGGACCGCGCAGGCGCGTCGCCGCAGCGCCGAGGATGGTGCCGAGAATCGCGGCGAAGACGGTGGCCGCGACGAGCGCCGGGACGAGTGCCCAGTGCTCGTTGCCGATCAGCAGCGCCACCGCATAGGCGCCCACCGCCATCAGCGCACCGTGGCCGAGCGAGATCTGCCCGCTCAGTCCCGTCAGCACCGTCAGGCCCGCGAGCACGACGAAGTAATAGGCGCCGTTGGCGAGCTGGAGGTCGTCGTAGGCGCCGAGCGCCTCGCTGACCAGAAACAGGGCGATGGCGGCAGCAACGACGAGCGCGATCGACCGCGCCAGCGTGCTGACGGGCCAGGGGATGCTCACCCGGGAGATGATCGCCCGCAGGGCTTTCACACTGATCCTCACCCGGGAGCTGATCACCCGCACGGCTTTCACACGCGTCGCTCCTGAGTACTGGAGAACAGGCCCGCCGGCCGGATCATGAGTACGGCCAGGAGCACGACGAGGGCGGCGAGGGTGACGAGTGACGCCCCCTCGTAGCCCGATACGTAGGAGAGGACGAGGCCGAGCACGATCCCGCCGACGACGGCTCCCACCGGGCTGTCGAGCCCGCCGAGCACAGCCGCGGTGAAGCCGAATATGAGGATCGGGTCGAACTGGTTCGGCCCGACGAAGACCGACGGCGCGACCAATAGGCCGGCGAGCGAGCCCACGAGCGCGGCGAGTGCCCACCCGAGCGTGAACATGCGACCGACGCGCACACCGAGCAATCGCGCGACCTCCGGCTGGAAGGCGGCGGCTCGAAGCATCAACCCGATCGCCGTGCGGCGAAACAGCACCGCGAGGCCGGCCGCCACACCGATCACGACGAGAACTGTGAACGTGTCGTTCGGCGAGAACAGCAGACGCGTGCCGCCGACGTCGTAGCCGCGGATCGAGAAGGCGGGGGGAAACGAGCGCGGGGTGTTGCCCCAGATCATGCCGGCGCCCGCCTGCAGCAGGACGAGCAGGCCGAGCGCGACGATCACCGCGTTCAGCGCCGGCCCTCCCTCGACCCTTCGTATCAGCAGCCGCTCGACGATCGCGCCAAGCACCAGACCACACGGCAGGGCGACGGCGAAGCCGAGCCAATAGGAGCCGCTCGAGCTGATCACGCTCGAGGCGATGAACGTGGTGATCATGAGCATGCCTCCCTGCGCGAAGTTCACGATCCGCGTGGCGCGCCAGATCAGCACGAGCGCGAGGGCCACGGCGGCGTACACGGCTCCCGTCGAGATCCCGTTCAGTGTCAGGTCGATAAATCTCGTCATCCTCAGAAGCCCAGGTAGGCGTGACGCACGTCCTCGTCGGTGGCGAGCTCGTGCGCGTCCTCCTCGGCCACGATGCGGCCGAGGTTCAGGACAACGCCACGATCTGCGATCGACAGGGCGCTGTGTGCGTTCTGCTCGACAAGCAGCACGGCGAGATCGCGCTCGCTGGCGAGGCTCGAGATCAACTCCATGATCTGGGCAATCACGCGGGGCGCGAGGCCGAGCGAGGGCTCGTCGAGCAGCAGCACGTGCGGGCGTGCCATCAGCGCTCGACCGATTGAGAGCATCTGGCGCTCTCCTCCCGACAGCGCGGCGGCGAGTTGAGCGCGCCGTTCGCGTAGAGGCGGGAACAGCTCATAGATGTCGGTGACTGCGGCGGCATCCGCGCCTCTGCACAGACCGCCGACCCGCAGGTTCTCCTCGGTGGTCAGCTCGGCGATCACGCCGCGACCCTCCGGTACATGAGCCAGCCCCCTCCTGACGATGTCCTCGACAGCCACCCCGAGGATCTCCTCGCCATCGAGGCGCACGTGTCCGGCGCTCGCCCGCTCGAGCCCGGAGATCGTACGCAGAAGCGAGGTCTTGCCCGCGCCGTTGGCCCCGAGCACGGCCGTGATGCTGCCGTGCTCCACGGTGAGCGTCACGCCGTCGACTGCGCACACCGGACCGTAGTCGGTCGTCAGCCTCTCGATCTCGAGCACGGCCATGACGCTCAGGCAGCCGTCGCGTTCCCGCCGCCCGTTGGCGGGCGCTCGGCGGCCTCGCTGCCGAGGTAGGCCTCGAGTACGCGCTCATCCCGCCTGACGGTCTCCGGATCCCCCTGCGCGATGACGCGGCCGAAATCGAGCACCACGACGCGATCGCAGATCGACATCACGAGATCCATCCGGTGCTCGACCAGCATCACGGCCATCGAGTCACGCAAGCCGACGATGCGCTCCCCGAGCTCTCGCATTTCATCGGCGGCAAGTCCGCCTGCCGGCTCGTCGAGCAACAGCAGCTCGGGCTCACCGACAAGGGCTCGGGCGAGCGCTACGCGCTTCTGGACGGGATACGGGAGCGTTGGCGGCAACCGAGCGGCGACGCCGGCGCAACCGAGATCGCTCAAGATCCGCAACGAACGCTCGCGAAGGGCCCGCTCATCGCGATCGGAGCGCGGCAGCCCGAGCAGCGCGCTCGCGACGCCGGCGCGGCGGAATCGCTGCGCACCGATCATCACGTTCTCGAGGACACTCAAGCCGGGAAACAGGCCGGTCCCCTGAAGGGTGCGCGCGATGCCGAGTCCGGCGAGCCTGTGCGGCCGCATCTTCGCGAGCGTCCGGCCCTTCCATTCGAGCGAACCTCCATGCGGCTCCACGAAACCACAGATCACGTTGAAGAGCGTCGTCTTGCCCGCTCCGTTCGGTCCGATGATCCCCAGCACCTCGCCCTTGGCGGTTTCGACCGAGACATCCTCAAGCGCCGTGATCCCGCCGAAGCGCGCCGTCAGGGCATGCGCCGCGAAGGCGCCACTCCGCGAAGCAGTCACATCTTCTGAAGCGGTCGCCTGTTCCGCCATTGCGGCGAAACTACCCTCAATCGCAACCGGAAATCAAACGCGTGACAGATCTTGTCGGCGAGGGGCCTCCTGAAGCTCCGCTGCGTGGGACCAGCTACCGTGAACGGCGGTGTCCGTTCCCACCGAGGGTTATCAGCTCAAGCGGATCTCGTCGAAGGCCTACGAGCATCCCGCCGATCGAGCTGCGACCGCGGCGCTGAAGGCGATCCCGCACCTCGACACGGTGATTCGCAAGATCATCGAGTTCGGCTACGAGCGTGCCCTGCGCCGCGGCGTGCTCGGCTCGGCGGTTCGCCTCGGCGAGGATCAGCTCAGCGATGTCTGGCGCGCGCACGCACGCGCATACGCGACGCTGGATCTCGGGCCGGTGCCGGACCTGTACCTGACGCAATATCCGGTCGCCAACGCCCTCACGATCGGGGCCGGGCAGCCGATCGTGGTCGTCAACTCCGAGCTCGTCCAGCTGCTGGACGGCGAGCAGCTGCGCGGGGTGTTCGCGCACGAGGCCGGTCACGTGCTCTCCGAGCACATGCTCTACCGGACTGCGCTCGTGATCTTGCTGCGACTCTCGACGCTTCCCGGCATCCCGCTGCCGCTGTTCCCGTTGAAGGCCGCGTTGATGGAGTGGTTCCGCGCGGCCGAGCTGAGCTGCGACCGCGCCGCCGCGCTGGTGATCCGCGACCCCCTCGCCGTATGCCGCACGCTGATGGTGATCACGGCCGGCGCCGAGGGGGCGAACCTCGATCTCGACGTGTTCATGAGGCAGGGCCAGGACTACCGCGCGAAGGGCTCGCCGTTCGATCGCTTCTCGCGGCTGCTGATCGACCTGAACCTCACGCATCCGATGTCGGTGCAGCGCGTGCACGAGCTGATGGAGTGGGTGCAGTCGGGGGACTACGACCGCATCGTCGGGGGCGACTACGTCTCGCGCGATGAGCCCGTGCGACCGCGGGTCGAGGCAGGCGATGCGGTCGCGCACTACGCCGAGCGCTTTCGCAACACGTTCAAGGACCTCGGCGAGTCGGTCAACGACGCCGGGCAGCAGCTGAGCGACTGGCTGCGCAACGCGCGTGATGGCGAGGAGTAGCACCGCCGCGCGGGCCCGTCGAGTGACCGCGGAGTGAGCCGCGTTCAGGCGCCGACGGCATCGCGGCGCTCGCTCAGCTCGGCGAACCGCCCGAGCATCGCGGCGCGATCGTCGTGGTCATACTGGTCCGCGGTCACGCAGCGGCCCGCCTCGATCACGCTCACGAGCCCGACGGCGTACTCGAGCCTGCCGCCACCATCGCGACTCGAGCCGAGGTAGGTCATGCGCATGGCGATCACGCTCCCATCGCACGCCAGCACCTCGTCGATCTCGATGCGCAGGTCGGTCGTGACCGCGAACGCCGAGCGGAGGATGTCCGCGGCCGCGCCACGCCCACTGAGATCATCCCAGCCGATGTTGCGATGGTCGACGAACGTCCAGTCGTGCGCGTACAGGTCGGCCAGGCGCTCGACGTTGCGGGCGGCATACCGGCGGGAGAACTCGGCGTAGAAGCGCTCGGGAGGGCGATCCCCGAGCAGTCCCAGGCCTCCGCCGAGCTCGGCGTAGCGTGCGGCCATCGCCCGACGATCGTCGTGGTCGTACACCTCCTGCGCGACGATGCGTCCAGACTCGAACGCGGCCACGTAGCCGAACTGGTATTCGAACTCGCCGGCGCCATCGGTCCCCGAGCCGCGGACCGTCGTTCGCAGGGCGATCACCCGGTCGTCGCAGGCGAGGATCTCGTCGACCTGCTGGCGCGCATCCAGCGAGATCGCGAAGATCGACTCGTAGAAGCGCCTGGCACCCGCGGTGCCGTCCCATGACTCCCAGCCGAGCTCGCGATGGTCGATAAAGCGCAAGCGCTCGTCGTAGCAGTCCAGCAACCGCTCGACGTCGTGCGCGTTATAGCTGGCCAGGACCCGAGCGTGGGCGCGCTCGGCGCCAGGTGCAACCGGCGCGGGGGAGCCGTTCGAGGGCGCGGTCGAGTGCTCGCGTGGAGCCTCCTCGCGCGAATCGTCATCACCCCCCAACTCCTTGTAGCGCGCGATCATCGACGGGCGGTCACCGGGCTCGTACATCTCCATGCTGGCCATACGACCCGACTCGATCGCGAGGACGAGCCCGAGCGCGATCGCGAGCTCTCCGCCTCCTTCGATCGTGGTCCCGCGCCAGGTCGCGCGCATCGCGAGCACGCACTCGTCGCACGCCAGCACCTCGTTGATCTCCAAGCGCATGTCGGGCGAGCCGTCAAACGCCGATCGGATGATCGCCTCGGCGCCGGGCCGCCCGCCGGTCTCATCCCACCCGATCGCGCGGTGATCGATCAGGCGCCAGTCCTCGGCGTAGAGCTCCAGGCAGCGCTCGAGCTCGCGGGTGGCGAAGCGGCGGGCAAACTCGGCGACGAACCGTTCGGGCGCGCGATCGCCGAGAAGCTCCTGGCGCCCACCGAGCTGGGCGTAGCGGTGAAGCATCGCCGCCTGGTCGTCGTAGTCGTATTGGTCGAGGCTCACGCCGCGGCCGCGTTCCACGACCGCCACGTGGCCGCCGAGCAGATCGAAATCGCCCGATCCATCGATCGCGCGGCCACGGTAGGCGATGCGCAGAGCGATCACGCGGTCGTCGCACGCCAGCACCTCGTCGACCTCGAGGCGGATATCGGGCGAGATCTGAAACCCGGACTGGAGCAGCTCGCCGAAGCCGGCGGTCCCGCGCATCGGCTCCCAGCCGAGCACGCGGTGATCGACCATCACCCAGTCCTCGTCGCAGAGCTCGAGCATCGAGTGCACGTCGCGAGTCGACCAGCGCCGAACGAGCTCGGTGTAGTAGCGCTCCGGCGGCCGCTCGCCGAGGACCGTCCGTGCGAGATCCGGCGCCGGCACGATGCGCTCCCGCTGTGGCAGACGCTCGGCTCCGGCCAGCCGCATGGCGCGCTCCAACCCCACCGCGTGACCCTTCGCCGAATACGCCACGCGAGCCGCATCGGCCGCCTCGCGCGCCTCCGCGTCGCGCCCCGCGGCACGCAGCACTCGGGCAAGCGCCATCGATGCGTCCGCCTTGTCAGCCAGTGCGTCTGTCGGCTCGGCCACCGCGATGGCGCGGTGCGCGAACGACAGCGCCCGCTCGATCTCCCCGCCGCGAGCGAGCGCCTCGGCGCGCGCGCTCAGCCAGGTGATCGTCGTCTTCAAGTCCTCGCCCCCGTGCGCCTCGGCCAACCTGGTCTGGGACACCACCTCCTCATCCCTTCCCGTCTGTTCCAGGAGCGCACGCGCGAGTAGAGCCGCCGCCTGGGCCGCGCCGGCGGCGACTCCGAGGTCTTCGAATCCTTCGCGCGCCCCGAGTAGGTGTCCCTCGGCCTGGAACGGGTCATCGGCCAGCAGCTCGACGATGCCGTCGTGCATCGAGAGCTCATGCAGCTCGAGCGTGAGCCCGAGCTCCTCGAGCGTCACGCGTCCGGCGCTGAGGATGTCGCGGGCCGCCTCGGGCCGGCCACGCATCGCCTCGAGCACCGCCTGACAGCGCAGCGCCATCGCCTCCACATGGCGATTGCCCGGAGTCATGCGCAGTATCCGCACGACATCCAGACAGCGGCCGCTCGCACGGACGACCGGCGAGGGACCCCACAGCGCGGCTGAAGGAGCGCCCGCGAGAACGGCCGTGATGCGCCGGCGGTCGCCTGCCGTGCGCGCCGCGGCGAGAGCGCTGTCGAGCGCCTCCTCCGCCGCGGCCACCTGCCCGAGGCGAGCGTAGGAGTCGGCGGCGACGTGGCGGGCCTTCGCCTCACCGACCAGATCGCCCAACCGCTCGAGCTCGACGGCGGCAGCGACCACAGACTCGACCGTCGCTGCGATCTGCCCGGCTCCCGTGAGGTTGGCGAGCTGTCCCGAGAGTGCGGCCGCGCGGGCGCGACGGCGAGGATCCGCGGCGCCGTGCCGGTGCGCGAGGCGATCGACGATCGGGGTCGCGGTCGCGGTGTCGCCCGCCGAGAGCGCCGCCTCGGCGAGATCCCAGAGAATCTCCTGGTCGGGTCCCGCCTCGCGGGCCAATGCGCGCCCGAGCAGATTCGCGGCCGCCGCGAGGTCCTCGCGCAGCAGCGCCCGCCCTCCCGCGGAGTGCAGCCGCGTCGCCGCGCGCACGCCGAGCTCGCGGCCGCGATCGTCGAGCGGGCCGAGCTCGCGGCGGTAGGAGTGCGCCTGCTCGAGGTGGAAGGCGATCACCTCCTCGTGCTCGCCGACGAGCGCACCCGCCTTCGATTCCAGCCAGTCGGCGAAGCGCTCGTGCAGCTCGGCGCGCGCCTGCTTGAGCAGCGAGCGGTAGGCGGCGTCGCGGATCAGCACATGATGGAACCGGTAGACGGGCTCATCGATCCAATATGTGCCCTCGGGCTCGACCATGTCCTTGCGCCGTAGCGCCTCCAGATGTCCGTCGATCTCGGCGCGCACCGATGGCGCGACCAGCTCGGCGACCGCGCCACGGTAGAACTGCTTGCCGATCACCGACGCGCGCTCCACAACCGAGCGTTCCGCCGAGCGCAAGCGCCCGATGCGCGCGGCGAGAAGAGCCTGAATGGTCGGCGGTACCTCGACGTCGGCGAGGTCTCCCGCGGCCACCCACCTGTCCTGCTCGCGGCGCAGGGCACCCTCGTCGACGAGCATCCGCAGCATCTCACCGAGGAACAGCGGGTTGCCCTCGGCCGTCTCGAGGATCCTGTCGGACAGCGCCACGGGAAGCTCCGCGCGACCGAGCAGCTCGTCCACGAGCGCACGGCTCTCCTCATCGTCGAGCGGGTCGAGCTCGATCACGTCCACGGCGCGTCCGCCGGGGGCGCTCAACGCATCGCGCGTCTCGCGCAACTCGGGACGAGCGAGCGCCACGATCAGGACGGCGGCGTCGCTGACCCACTCGACGAGATGCTCGACAAGGTCGAGCAGCAGCGGCTGGCCCCAGTGCAGGTCGTCCAGCACGAGCACCAGCGGCTGCTCTCGGCCCAGCGACTCGATCACTCGGCGCAGCGCCCAGAACGTCTCCTCCGGCGAGGCCGCAACGGCTACGCCGAGCACGCCGGCCGTGCGCTCGACCAGGCGCTCCCGCTCGGGGTCCTCGGCCACGAGCGCGCCGAGCTTCGCCCGCGCCGACTCGGGCGTGTCGGCTTCTCCGATCCCGGCGAGCACGCGCAGGATCTCCGCCACCGGCAGGAACGTGATCCCCTCGCCGCTCGGCTCGCAGCGTCCCTCGACGGCACGCGCCTCTCCGTCGAGAGCGACGGCGAACTCGCTGGCCAATCGCGTCTTGCCCACGCCGGGCGAGCCGATCACGGTCACCAGGCGACAGGCTCGCGCCTGGAGCGCGTCGGCGAGCGCTGCACGCAGCCGCTGAAGCTCGGTCGCGCGGCCGACGAGCGGCGCCATGCTCGGCGCGCGGTCGCCGTCGGGCGGCGCCGCGGCCGAGACCAGCCGCCAGGCGGGCACCGCCTGGGCCTTGCCCTTCAGCTCGAGTGCGCCGACCGACTCGAGCTCGACCGCGTGGTGCACGAGACGCCAGGTCGCCTCGCCCACGAGCACCTGGCCTGCCGCGGCGGCCTGCTCGAGGCGCGCAGCCGTGTTCATCGCGTCGCCGACGAAGATCTCTTCCTCCTCCCCGATCACCAGCTCGCCCGTGTTGACCCCGGTGCGCATCGCCAAGCGCACCCCCCAGCTGGATGCGAGAACGTCGTTGAGCGCGGTCAGCTCGACCCCCATGGCGGCCGCGGCACGGACGGCGCGCAGCGCGTCGTACTCATCCAGGCTGCGGGCACCGAAGACCGCGACGACGGCATCGCCGATGAACTTCATCACCTGGCCGCCGTGCGACTCGACGACCGTGCGCATGGTCCTGTAGAAGCGCTCCATCACCCGACGCACCGACTCCGGGTCGAGCGACTCCTGCAGGCCAGTGGACCCGGCGAGGTCGGCGAACACCACCGAGACGACCTTGCGCGTCCCCGGTGGCTCGCGCGCCATGACCTCGGCGCCGCACTCGTCGCAGAACTGCGCGTCGCTCTCGAGCGCCGTGCCGCAGGTCGCGCAGCTCACGCTGAGCGACACGCCGCAGCCAGCACAGAACCGCGCTTCGCCGCGGTTGGCGTGCCCACACGCCGCACAAGTCAGTGCCATGTTCGTTCCCCGATATTCGTCGTCTCGTGCAAGGGTACCTACGCGCGATCAACGGGGGCGGCGCCGTCGGCACGCGCCTAAGAGGACTCTCACGTGAGCCGCCGGAGGCGAAGCCGATCGCGAATCCGCGCGCCCGCGCCAACCCCGGCCGGCCGCCACGGATATGATCGCGCTCGGCTGGCCGCGAGGGCTTGCCATCGACTTGCAAGGGGTGATCATGTTCAGCTCGATCGTGGTCGGGACCGATGGCTCGAACACCGCCACCCAGGCGGTGCGTGAGGCGGTCGACATCGCCGGTGCCGTGGGCGCGACGTTGGAGCTAGTCAGCGCCTATACGCCGGTCTCCGAGCAGCGCCTGCGTGCCGAGCGGCGTGACGCACCGGAGGACGTGCAATGGGCGATCAGTCCCAAGCAGGAGGTCGAGGCGTCGCTCGCGGACGCGGCGGACATCGCTCGCAAGGCCGGGGTCAACGTCAACACGCACGCCCGCCAGGGCGATCCGGCGGATGCGATCCTCGACGTGGCCGAAGAGCAGAGCTCGGATCTGGTGATCCTCGGAAACAAGGGGATGACCGGCGCCAAGCGCTTCCTGCTCGGCTCGGTGCCCGACAAGGTCTCCCATCACGCGCCTTGCTCGGTGTTGATCGTGCGTACAACTTGAGCCACGCGGTCGCTCGAGCTGCGTTGGGCGCCTCGCTTCGGACGGTATCGAGAGCGCCGGCGATTTCGAGAGCGCCGCGTAGCGGGAAGGTTGCGCGACGGGCCGGCGTCTTAGTTCTCGAGAGCATCAAGGTCCCTGAGGCCAACACCCCCGTCCCCGGAAGGAAACCCTCGTGAAGCGAATCCACATTCTCGCGTCCGCCGTCGTTGCCAGCGCAGCAAGCGTGTCGGCTGTCGCAGCCGCAGAGGCCGGCGTCCCGAGCGCGGGCGCCAGTAGCGTCGCGAAGGTCCAGTTGCGCCACACCGGTGTCGGCAAGGTCCTTGTCGATTCATCGGGTTTCACCGTCTTCAGGTTCACAAAGGACGGGCGCAACCAGGACACGTGCGTGAGGATCAGCCAATGTCTGGGCACCTGGCCGGCGCTGACGACGAGCGGCAAGCCGATTGCCGGAACGGGCGTCAAGGCGTCGCTTCTCTCCACGATCAGGCTGCCCAACGGCAAGAAACAGGTGACCTACGCCGGTCACGCGCTCTACCGTTACGCCAACGCCGAAGAACGCGGAGAAACCACCTACGTGAGCGCGATGCAGTTCGGGGGGTCCTGGGACGCGGTCAACGCCGCGGGCAACACGGTGAAGTAGAGCCGCCGCAAGCGCGGCTTGGACCCGAGCTTCGCGAGCTCCGGGCCTCGGCCGGCCGCCGTGGGCGCGCCACGCGGGCGCGGGCGTGCGCGGGTACCCAACTATCTGTGTGACGCTTGGAAGCCGATGAGCGTAGTTAGTGTTGTGGGAACACTCTTGCCGTCGCCTCGCGACCACGCGTCGCACTCGAGTCGCGCGTCTCGACGAAGCATCCTCGATGAGCCGGACTTCGACGCGCTTTTCCGCGACTGCGCGGGTGACGTGCATGCGTATGCGATCTCGCTGCTCGGGGAGAGGGCAGCGGCCGAGGATGTGACCGCAACCGCATTCGAGCGGCTCTACCGTTCGCGCTCGCGCCTCGATCGCCACCGGGGGACACCCCGGGCATGGCTGTTTGCGATCGCCCGCAACGCGGCGCTCGATGAGCTGCGTAGACGTGGACGTCAGCCTCGCTGTGAGCTTCGCCCTGATGCCTCGGTGGATCAGGGCTCTGGAGCGGCGATCGATGACGTCGAGCGCCGTGCGCAGGTGCGCGAGGCACTGGCGCACCTGCCGCTACGCGACCGCGAGGTGGTGCTGTTGAAGTTCCACGGCCAGCTCTCCAATCGCGAGCTCGCCCGAGTGCTCGGCATCAGCGAGTCCAACGCCGGTACTCGCCTTCACCGCGCGCTGACGCGGTTGCGCGAGGATTCCTTCGAGCTTGGTCAACGGGAGGTCGCATGAGGCTCATCACTTTTCCGGGCGGCCGTGAGCCGCGTCCCCCCGAGTCCTGGACTGCTGAGCTCGAAGCGGCGCTGGAGGGCGAGCGCACGGGCCCGGTGGCCGACTCCTGGCGCGAGCTGCGCGAGGATGTGCGCGCGCTGGCGCCGCCGATGGCTCCCGAGGTCGAGGACCGGCTGAGAGCTCGGATCGCCGAGGGGGCGGGGCGGCGCAGGCCACCTAAGGGCTTCTCATGGCGTGCCGTTGGAGCCAGGACCGTCGCGCCGCGGACAGCAGCGGCGACACCCGGGGAGTCAACGCGCCCGGACGCCCTCGCCCGGAGACCTCAGCGACGCAGCTCCCGGCGCCCCTGGCGCCTCGCCGCGGCAGGCGCCCTCGCGGTGGCTTGCGCGATCGCCGCCGCGGTCATCGTCGCCGCCCCACGCCCGGAGGTCGTAAACACGCAGTTCGGCGCCAGCGGGAAGCCTGCGGTCGCCAACGCCGGCCGCGCCACCTCCGGCCCAGCCCAACAAGGGACATTAAAAGGGGCAGCGAACAGCCCAGCAGTCGCCTCGAGCACGGCCGCGAACGCCGGCAGGGCCGACCAGTTGGGCACGGCGGGGGGCGGCGAAGCGGCAGCCGGCGGTCCGGCGGCAGCACCGGGCCGCGTGCAGCAACTGGCGGCTTCGATCAGCCTTGCTCCGAATCCCGGCGACGTGCAGGCGACCGCCGACCGTGTCGCACGTCTGACGGTGAGCGACGGCGGCTTCGTCGAGAGCTCGCACGTGCAGGTTCAACAGGGGCACGCAGGGGAAGCGAACATGACTCTGAGCCTGCCGAGCGCAAGACTCGCGGCCGCGCTCGCCTCGCTTGGCCAGCTCGCCCCGGTGCGTTCGCAGAGCCAGTCGCTGCAGGACATAACCGGCACCTACGACGCTGCGCGCAGGCGACTCGCCGACGCCACCGCCGAACGCCAGGCGCTGCTTCGCGCGCTCGCGCGGGCCGAAACGCAGGGTCAAATCGACAGCTTTCACGAACGACTCGCCCAGGCCAGCAGCGCGATTGCGCAAGCGCGCTCGTCGCTGCAAGCGGTCTCACAACGCGCGAGCACGGCCGAAGTGGAAGTGACCGTCGTCGGCAATGGGCACGCCTCGAGCGAAGGGCTGACGCTCAATCGCGGCCTCAATGACGCGGAAGGAGTGCTCACGGTCACCCTCGACGTGCTGCTCGTGCTCGTCGCGATACTCGTGCCGCTCGCGCTCGTTCTCGGCGGTCTCGCGACCGGTCTGCGCGCGTGGCGTAGATACCATCGCGAGCGGGCGCTCGACGCGGCCTGAGGACCGGCGCTCGCCACCCGCGGCGTAGAGCTCCCAGCAGGCGCTGAGCGTGCGATGACTTCGCCCTCGCCGGCCGGTCTCTTGAGCACCTACAAGAAAGGCACGCATGTCAGCGCTGAGATTCCAGATTTCGATGTCGCTCGATGGCTTTGTGGCCGGCCCTGGCCAGAGTGAGCAGAACCCGCTGGGCGCGGGCGGGATGCAGCTCCACGAGTGGGCCTTCGCGCTGGAGGCGTGGCGCAAGCCCCACGGCCAGGAGGGCGGCGAGGTCAACGCCTCCACCGCGGTGATTGAGGAGTCGCTCGAGAACATCGGCGCGACGGTGATGGGTCGCAACATGTTCGGCGGTCGTGGGCCATGGGGCGACAGCCTTTGGGACGGCTGGTGGGGAGACGATCCGCCGTTCGGGCACCCGGTGTTCATCGTGACCCACCACGCGCGCGAGCCCGTTGCGAAGCGTGGAGGAACGACCTTCACGTTCGTAACCGACGGCATCGAGTCGGCCCTCGAGCAGGCGCGGGCCGCCGCCGGCGCGCAGGATGTCGCGCTCGGCGGCGGCGCTGAAGTCGCGCAGCAGTATCTGAGCGCAGGGCTGGTCGACGAGATGCAGATCCACCTCATCCCGGTCCTGCTCGGCGACGGCTCCCGGCTACTGGAGAATCTCGTGCCGGCTGACGTCAAGCTCGAATGCAGCCGTGTAGTCGACGCCCCCGGCGTCACCCACCTGACCTACCGCGTCACGAACTGATCCGTCCCGGCTTCACGAGCTTCGGTTTGTGGCTGCTGGCGTCGGCGAGCTGAGCGCCGGGACCTGCTGGGTGATGCAGTGAACGTTGCCGCCCCCGAGGAGGACCTCGCGAGTGGGGATCCCGACGACCTCCCGATCCGGAAAGCAGCTCCGCAGAACCTGCTCGGCGTGATCGTCGAAACGCTCGTCGAGCAGCGGGAACACGACTCGCGTCGTTCCGGGATAGAAGTTGACATACGACGCGGCCAGGCGGTCACCGGCGCGACGAGGACGGCTTCCGGCCACCGTATCCACGCCTTTTGCCTCCTCCTCGCTCACGACCATCGGTCCCGGCGAGGGAATCCGAAGCACCTCGAGCGTCCTGCCGCGAGCGTCCCTTGCGCCGTCGAGCCGTTCGAGCGCATCGCGTGAGACCGCGTGCTGGGGATCGCTGCTGTCATCGGTCCAGGTGAGCAGGACGACGCCCGGGCGCACGAAGCAGGCGAGGTTGTCCACATGCCCGTCGGTCTCGTCGCCCTCGACGCCGCGGCCGAGCCAGATCATGCTCTCGGCGCCGAGGTAGTCGAACAGCGTCGCTTCGATCTGCTGCCGCGAGAGCCTGGGATTGCGGTTGGCGTTGAGCAGGCACTCCTCGGTCGCCATCACCGTCCCCTCGCCGTCGACGTGGATCGCGCCCCCCTCGAGCACGATCGGCGCGCGGTAGCGGTCGAGGCCCTCGATCTCGAGGACCTTTTGCGCCGCGCGATCGTCGCGGTCCCACGGGTAGTAGAGGCCACCATCGAGACCGCCCCAGGCATTGAAGCGCCAGTCGACGCCCCGCATACCGCCGGCGCCGTCAACCAGGAAGGTAGGGCCGATGTCGCGCATCCAAGCGTCGTCGGTGGAGACCTCAACCACGCGAATCGTCGGCGAGAGCACCGATCGGCAGTGCTCGTACTGGCCGTCGGAGACGGCCATCGTCACGGGCTCGGAGACGTTGATCGCCTCCGCCACCGCGGCGAAGGCCTCCTGCGCGGGCGCGGCGGCACCGCGCCAGTTGTCCGGGCGCTCCGGCCACGCCATCCAGCAGCCGCGGTGCGGCTCGAACTCCCCCGGCATCCGATAGCCGTCACGCGCCGGAGTGGACGCGATCGTCGCGCTCACCGTCGTCCGGGGGTCGCAGCGGCGGCGGACTGCACGGGCCTGAGCAGGACGGTCACAGCGCAGCCCAGGGTACCGCCGGATCGCTTCGGCCCACGGGCCGCAGCCGTCGTCAGCCGGAGCCGGCGGCGGCGCCTACCCGGCCGGGGACCGCCTAGAGTCTTCTCGGTGGGAGAGCTTCGCTTGATCGCGGCCACGGCACCGCCCCCCTCGCCCGCACGCACGCGCCCCCCCGGCCGTGCTCCCCTGCGAGTCGGCGCGGTGCAGGAGCGCTGGCATCCGGATCCCGGCCGCCACGAGGAGGCGCTCGCCGCCGGGATCGAGCTCGCGGCGGGGGAGGGCGCTCGGCTCGTCTGCCTGCAGGAGCTCACCCTGAGCCGCTATTTCGCCACCGACCCGCGGGGCCCACAGGCTGCGGGGGTGGAGCCCGAGGAGCTGCCCGGCGGCGCTACACACCGTTTTGCGGCCCGGATGGCCGATCGGACGGGCATTCATGTGCACGCTTCGCTGTACGAGCGCGCGGAGGGCGATGACGGGCTCGGTTACAACACCGCGATCCTCGTGGCCCCCGACGGCCGGCTGATCGGACGCACGCGCAAGCTTCATATCCCCGTGACCGCCGGCTACCACGAGGATCGCTATTTCCGCCCCGGGCCCGGCGACGCCGATGCCTTCCCCGTGATCTCGCTTGGAGACGCGCATCTCGGCCTGCCCACGTGTTGGGACCAATGGTTTCCGGAGGTCGCCCGTGCATACAGTCTCGAGGGTGCCGACGTGCTCGTGTATCCGACCGCGATCGGCTCCGAGCCCGACCATCCCGACTTCGACACCCAGCCGCTGTGGGAGCGCGTGATCGTCGGCAATGCGATCGCCAACGGGGTGTTCATGGTGGCCGTGAACCGCTTCGGCGAGGAGCCGCCGGTGAGCTTCTACGGCTCGTCGTTCATCTGCGATCCCTACGGGCGAAAGCTCGTCGAGGCGCCTCGCGACGAGGCGGCTGTCCTGATCGCCGACCTCGACCTCGACCAGCGCCGCGACTGGCTCGAGCTGTTCCCGTTCCTCACAACCCGCCGCCCTGACGCCTATGCCCGACTGGCCCTGCAGGCTTCCTCGCCGACGGGCGAGGGCTGATGCCGCGCTGATGTACACCCCGATCCTCGCCCACTTCGGCCACTGGTACATCTCGCTGCCCACGTTCATGGGGCCGGTCGTGATCATCGCGATCGCATTGAAGGTCTCGGGATGGCGCGAGCGCCGCCGCGCCAGCGGCGGCGGCGAGGGCCATTCGCGCGTCGCGCTCACCCGCGACGAAGACCAAGCGGTTGTCACCGTCACGGGAGCGCTGGACTACCCAGCTCTGCTCGACATCGAGCATGAGCTCGGCGTCGCCGTCGGTTGCACTCCCGACGTGCTCCTCGACCTGCGCCGCGTTTCCTCGGTCGAGCCGGATTTCGCCTGGAACATTCCCGAGATCATCAGCAAGGTCGACCACCGTGCCGAGATCGTCGCGGTCGCAATCGGGACGGCTCCCGCCGCCGAGGCGCTGAGGAAGGTGTGCGAGCTTGAAGGAGTCAGAGTCGTCGCGGACGCAGCCGCGCCGTGAGGCTGATGGGAGTGCGCGTGACGTCGCCTGGCGCGGGCATGATCAGCGCGCGTCGTCTGCTGCCGTCGACCGTGGGGGCCCTTGGCATCGCGGCGCTGCTGTTCCCGGAGGGCGCCTCGGCGCACGGGATAGTCGGCAAGGCCGACCTGCCAATCCCGGTGTGGCTGTTCAGCTGGACGGCCGCGATCGTGCTCGTGGTCTCGTTCGTCGCGCTGTCGACGTTGTGGACGCGACCGCAGCTGCAGCGCGAGCGACGCAAGCGCCGGTTCAGGATGCCGGCGGCGCTCGCGCGGCTAGCCAGCCTCGCGGGGCTGGGCCTGTTCGCGCTGGTCCTCTACAGCGGCTTCGACGGCGCCCAGGTCTCGATCGCGAACTTCAGCGTGACATTCATCTACGTCATCTTCTGGGTCGGAATCCCGGTCGCGAGCGTCCTGTTCGGCGACGTGTTCGCCGCCCTCAGCCCGTGGCGGTCATTTGCGCGCGCAGTCCGCTGGGCTGGCCGGCGGATCGCGCCGGGCTTCTTGCGGCGGGCGCCGCTGCGCTACCCCGAGCAACTGGGAGTGTGGCCTGCGGTGGCGTGCCTGATCGGCTTCGCCTGGCTCGAGCTCGTGTACGTGGGCCGCGATCAGCCCTCGACGCTTGCCGCGCTGTCGCTCGCCTACTTCGTGGCGATGCTCATCGGGATGACGCTGTTCGGCGTCGAGGAGTGGGGTGAGCGGGCAGACGGATTCGGCGTCTACTTCAATCTGCTCTCGCGCATGTCGGTGCTGTGCGCAGACGAGCGCGGCGTCATCTACACGCGCCGGCCGCTGAGCGGGCTCACCGATATGCCAATCTACCCCGGCACGGTTGCGCTCGTCTGCACGGTCATCGGAACTACCACCTTCGACGGGTTCAGCAATGGCGGCCTGTGGCGGACCTCAGAGCCGCACGTGCAGAGCCTGTTCGCCGACCTCTCCTTCAACCAGACGCCCGCACTCGAGCTCGCCTACTCGGTTGGTCTGATCCTGTGTGTGTTGCTGATCGCGGGGGTCTACCGGCTCGGGATCGCCGGCGTGCGCAGCGTCAGCGCGCGCTACGGGACGGCCGACCTGAGCCACATGTTCGCCCACACGCTCGCGCCGATTGGCTTTGCCTATGTGCTCGCGCACTACTTCTCGCTGCTCATCTGGCAGGGTCAGGCGATCGCCTATCTGGCCTCCGATCCGCTCGGCAACGGCACGAACCTGTTCGGCACGAGCTCCTATCAGATCGACTACGCGATCATCTCCTACGCCGCGATCTGGTATGTCCAGGTCGCCGCGCTTGTCACCGGACACGTGGGAGGACTCGCCCTCGCCCACGACCGCGCGCTCAGCGCCTACCAGAACACGCAGGAGGCGATCCGCTCGCAGTACTGGATGCTGGCGGTGATGGTGGGATTCACGAGCTTCGGGCTATGGCTTCTCTCGGCCGTCGGCACGTGAACCTGATGGTGGCCGGCGCGAGTATCGAGGAGTAGAGTTCGCCCCGTCGTGTCAGCTCGGATGAACCCGAACGACAGGATCCCGCTGCGGCTCGTGGTCGCGATCGTCGTGACTCTCTGCGCACTCGCGCTCGGGATCGTGGCGCTCGTGGGGGTCGACCCCAATGCGCTGTGCCTGCTCCCGGCGGTCGCGCTCGCCGCGCCGTTGCTGATGCGTCGCTACCCCGGTGAGCGCATCCTCGCGGACATCTCGGGCAGGCGAGGCTCACGCTGGCCACTGCCGCGCGCGACGGCGCCACGCCACGGTCGCTCGTTCAGCATCGCCCCACGCGGGGGACAGCTGATCGCGTACTCGCTCGCGGTTCGCCCGCCGCCCCGGCTCTTCCCGGCGATCTAGAGCACCGCGCGCGGATGCGCGGCGCTTCGCCGTGAGCGGCGCTCGCTCGTGGCCATCGGGCTGCCCGAGAGCTGCTGCTGCCAGTTACCCCTTCGAGCCCAGGAGCATCCATGCGAACTCGTCTGATCATCTGCCTGCTCGGCGCCTTTGCGCTCGTGGCGGGCGGCAACGCGCTTGCAAGCACAGCAACCCAACCCGGAACCTCGGTGGAGAGCGGCAACCCGATCAACGATCAGGGCAGCAGCTACAACTACCGCTCCGAAATAACGTCGATCACGCCGAACGCTCCAGGGCTGCGTTTTGAAGTGCTCGAGTTCGCCGATCGGCTCGTCCTGACCAACCACACGGGCAAGACGGTGACCGTTTACGGCTACTCGGGCGAGCCCTATGCGCGCGTGCAGCCCGACGGCACGGCCGAACAGAACACCCGCTCGCCGGCCGCTTACCTCAACACGAGCTTCTACGGCAACGTCACCGTCCCGCCGTCGGCGAGCGCCAGCGTTCCCCCGAAGTGGGCGGTCGTCGATCGCACCGGCCAGTTCGAATGGCACGACCACCGCATCCACTGGATGAGCCCGGTCACGCCGTCACAGGTCAAGGACAAGGGTAAGCGCACGAAGATCTTCGACTGGCAGGTGCCGATTGCGGTCGGAAACCAGAAGGGCGCGATCGACGGACAGCTGTTCTGGGTGCCGGAGAGCTCGAAGGCACCGACCGCGGCGATCGTCGCTCTCGTCGTGATCGTCGCGCTCGCGCTCGCGTTCGTGTACTTCGTGCGCAGGCGCCGTAGGGCACCGCCGCGCAGGCGGGAGGCGTGGTGAGATGCGAGCTCGCTGCCTGAGCTTGGCGGTGGGACTCGCCCTCGGCGCGACACTGAGCGCGGCCCCGAGCGCTCTCGCGCACGCGCAGCTGCTCGCGACCTCGCCGGCATCCGGCTCGACCGTTGCGAGGCAGCCCAGCGAGGTGATCTTCAAGTTCAACCAGAACGTCGGAGGGACGCTCGGCGCGGTGCGGGTCTACGACGCGCAAGGAGAGGAGGTGGACAACCTCAACGTCTCGCACCCGGAAGGGAACGAGCGCTGGATGGGCGTCGGGCTGAAGCCGGGCCTGCCCGACGGCACGTACACCGGGACCTATCGCGTGATCTCGGCCGACACGCACATCGTGTATGGGGGACTCGTCTTCAACATCGGCCACGCAGGAGCGGCCCCGAAGTTCACTGTCGCCGGCCTGATCGGCCGCAACGAGAGCGGCAAGGTCACAGAGCTCGCGTTCGGCGTCGTTCGCGGCCTGGACTACCTCACGATCGCGCTGCTGCTCGGCGGCTTGGCGTTCGTGCTCGTGGCGTGGCGAGGAGGGTTCACCGCCGTCGCAGGGAGCGACCCGGAGTGGCACGCGGCGGCGCGCGCCTTCGCCCGACGCTTGCGACTGCTGCTGACGGTCGCAGTGGTGCTCGGCTTCCTCGTGAGCGTGCTGGGCATCCTGCTTCAGGGCGCGAGCGCAGCCGGCGTGTCGCTATGGGCGTCCTTGAAGAGCACGATCATCGAAAACACGCTCGAAAGCCGTTTCGGGAAGGTATGGGGTCTGCGAGCGATCGACTGGGCTGCGCTCGGAGTGCTGCTGACCGTAACGGCGCTGGGGCGCAGAGCGGGCCGACGGACCGGCCCGGATCAGGCCGCGAGCGTCGTTGAGGCAGACGGGCACCCCGCCGCGTTCGCCCTGCCGCCCCGCTGGCTGCTCGGCCTGGGCGCGATCGGCCCGGCGTATCTGGCGATCACACCCGCCCTGAGCGGCCACGCGAGCATCCAGAGCCCGACGGGCGTGTTCTTCCCCTCTGACGTGTTGCACGTGCTCGCCATGAGCGTGTGGGTCGGCGGTATCGCGTGCCTTCTGCTGGCGCTGCCCGCGGCGACCCGACAGCTGCAGAGTCCACAGCGCAGCCGCCTTCTGCTGGCGACGCTCGTGCGGTTCTCGCCGCTCGCCCTCGCCTCGGTCGTCGTAATCGCAGTGACCGGGGTCGTGCAGGCGTATATCGACGTGCGCAGCCTGAACGGCCTGCTCCATAGCGCCTACGGCGCCCTGATCATCGCCAAGACCGTCCTGTTGCTCCTGTTGATCTGCCTCGGCTGGGTGAACCGCGAACGCGTGATCCCGGCGTTCAAGCGGATCGCCGCAGCGGGCCGGCCTCCGGGCGCGGCCGGGATCCTGACGCGGCGCACGATGCGCGGCGAGCTCGCGCTGATGCTCGGGGTGTTCGGAGTGACCGCGGCACTTGTCAGCTACGCACCCCCGATCGACCTGGCCTCGGGACCCTTCTCCATCAACTCGACGCTCGGCCCCGCCGAGCTTGAGATGACCGTCGAACCGGCCAAGGTCGGCCTGAACACGGTCCACCTGTATCTCATCGACGCCAAGAACGGCAGCCAGTTCACCGCGACCAAGGAACTGACGGCGACCGCCAAGCTGCCCTCGAAGGGCATCGGCCCGCTGCCCCTGCATGCAAATCTGGCGGGGCCCGGTCACTACATCCTCAGCTCCGCCGTGCTCAGCCCCGGCGGCACATGGGAAATCGAGATCACGGACCGTGTCTCGGAATTCGAATCGTTCAACCGCACCGTGAAGGTCCCGATCGGATGAGTGCACACGGTAGTCGAGCGCAATTGAACGTCGCTGGCCAGTGGACTCCCACCACCCGCCTTGTCACCAACTCAGGAAGGAGCACCCAAGCATGAAAGCCAAGAGGATCGCACTGCTTCTCACCGCCGCGGCGCTCATCGTCCCGGCGAGCGCTCAGGCCCATATCAGCCTTCACCCCAACACGATCCCCGCGGGAGCATTCGCGACGCTCGACGTGCGCGTCCCTGGCGAGCAGGAAGGGGCATATGTCAAGAAGGTCGACGTCCTGTTCCCTGGGGGCTTCACCGGCGTCGACTATGAAAACGTCCCCGGTTGGAGCACGAGCGTGATTGAAACCAAACTCCCCACCCCGATCAAAGAAGGCGGGGAAACGATCAACACCGTGGTATCGCAGATCGTCTGGACCTGGACCGGCCCGCTCGGCAAGGTCAACAACGCGCAGTTCATCAACTTCCCGCTCTCCCTGGCGATCCCGGAAACCACAGCGGGCAAAGCGCTCGAATTCAGGACAGTCCAGACCTATAGCAACGGACAGGTCGTGCATTGGATCGAACCGTCGCTGACCGCCGAACACCCCGCGCCCAGGATCAACGTGACCGCCAAGGGCGGCGTTATCGAGGACGTCGCGGGCCACGAGGCCGGCCCGGAAGCCGGCCAGGCCGCAACCACCCAAGCCACGGCGGCCCCCAGCACGGTCGTCGTGAAGTCGAGCAGCGGTGCCAGCAAGGGCCTCGGCATCACCGCGCTGATACTCGGCGCACTCGGGCTACTCGCCGGGCTGAGCGCGCTCGCAAGTTCGCGACGCCCTCTCGCAGGTTCGCGACGAGGCAAGGCAGCGTCCGATGCTTGAGCTGCCGCGCGTCCGTCGAGATTGTCGATCATCTCGCTCGCGCGCCACCGCTGCCCGGCCGGGACGATCGCTGCCCCCAGACTGAAAACCGGACCCAGACATCGATTAGTCTCGGGGCACTGTGGACACGGCCTGTATCGACGGCACCCTCGTTCCGCTGACCGAGGCTCGCATCCCCGTCACAGACGAGGGCCTCCTGCGCGGCGACGGCGTCTTTGAGGTGATGCGCCTGTACGGAGGCGTAGCGTTCGCGCGCGGGCGCCATCTGGAGCGGATGGCGCGTTCGGCGCAGAATCTGCGGCTGGAGCTCGACGTCGGCGCGATCGGCCGTGACATCGATGCCCTGCTTGCGAGCTCAGAGCCCGACGATGCCCTGCTGCGCGTCCTCGCCACGCGCGGCGGCCACCGCATCGTCCTGAAGGAGCCCTTGCCAGTGCGCCCGCAGGCGCTGGCACTCGGCTATGTGACATTCGCACCGGTGCGCGTGCTCGACGGGGTCAAGTCCCTCTCCTACGGAGCCAACGTTCTCGCGAACAGGCTTGCGCGCGAGCGTGGCTTCGATGAGGCACTGCTCGTGACGCCCCACGGCCGCGTCCTTGAGCTGCCGACCGCATCGTTCTTCTACGTCGCCGACGGACGCCTGCACACGCCGCCGCTCTCCGAGCACATCCTCGACTCGATCACGCGGCGGATCGTGATCGAGGTCGCCGCGGCGAATGAGACGACCACCACGCCGGCCGATCTCGAGTCCGCGGAAGAGGCGTTCGTTGCCTCGACGGTTCGCGAGGTGATCGCGGTACGCCGTATCGAGGAGCGCGACCTGCCCCCGGGCGGGCCGGTGACGGAGGCGGCGGCGAAAGAGGTGCGGGCTTACATCCAGGCCGAGCTGAACGCGCAGTGAGCGCTCCCGGCGGACACGGCGGACCGGTTTAGCTCGGAGGAGGACCGCCGGCGAGCTCCGTTACACCAAGGATCGCCGCCTCCACCTCCCGCAGGCGATCCACGTCGCCGCGCATTCCCGCGACGGCATCGTTGAACAGGAACGCCTCGCCGAGGCGCACGATCGCGTAGCCCAGCGTGGCCGGCTCGACCGGCGGCTCGTAGGTTCCGGCGCTGACCTCGCACTCGATCAGCTCGGTGATCATTGCCACGATCCGCGGTTGCACGTTGCCGGCACCGGAGGTGATCACCCGCAGCGCCGCGTCGCGCTCGTGTTCCACGAATCCTCGTAGCGGCGGAGCGTTGGCAAGGCCGCGGTTGAAGCGGTCGAGCGTCTCGAGCAGGGCCTGACCGCCGCTTCCGCGAGCGCGAGCGCGTGCATCCTTCAGCAGCGGCTCGGCGGCGCGCACGAGCACCTCGCCGATTAGCTCATCGCGCGAGCCGAACCAACGGTAGATCGTCGTGCGACCGAGGCCGAGCTCGGCCGCGATCGCCTGCACGTCAACGCGCCGTCCATGCAGGTAGCGGCGCATCACCAGGGCGAGCACCTGCTCGCGGCTTGCGGCCGCGGTGCGCCCGCGGCGAGGAGCGCTGATCGCCGGATCGGTCATTACATCAAATAATGTTCAGTTCTCGGCACATCCGGACATTATGTTCCGATATGGTAGCCGCCTCGGCGCTGTTGACGCGCCGGGACGGGTTCCGGCGAGAGGGAGTGAGATGAGGAGTATCGCGTTGTCCACGGCCGTAGACGTATCAGGCGAGCACGCGCCGGCCGCGTCGGGGCGAGCACGGAGAGCCTTGGTCGCCTCAATCGTGGCGGCGCTGGCCGTAGGCCTCGCGCTGCCGGTCGCCTCCTATGCGACAGAACACGAAGAACCGCCGACGACGTTCGAACCGGTTCTCGAGGCGGAAAACTTCTCGATCACCCAGCAGCGCCAGACGATCTATGACACGCCCGAATACCAGGCCGAGCTCGCCGAACAGGGCGTGAAGAACCACGAAGAAGCGACCCTCGAGCAGGTCGGCGACCCCGAACGCAACTTCTCAGACGACCTCTGCTACGAGGGCGAAAACGGCTGTGCCGGCGATGTGCGGCTATATGACTGGGGGAAGAACGGCTACGGGCGCGTGCACAAGGTGCTCTTCACCGCGCGCAATGGCGCGACGATCTCCGGTCGGATCTGGAGCGCGGTGAACCCGGCACTCCACCCGAACGCCAAGCGTCCGGCAATCGTGATCACCAACGGCTCGGTCCAAGCCGATGAACAGATGTACTGGTACGCCGCCCAAGCGCTGGCGAAGGACGGCTACATCGTGATGACCTTCGACCCCCAGGGCCAGGGTCAGAGCGACACGTTCGGCCAGGCACCGGACGAACAAGAAGGTTTCCCGGCTCAGTCCGATGGCCGTCCCTTCTTCGACGGCACCGAGGAAGCAATCAACTTCGTCCTCTCGAACCCTAAGCATCCCTACGAGCCGGTACCGAGTTGCGAAACCGGGACCAGCCACGCTGCCAAGCAGAATGAACGCGTCGCAAAGGGCTTGGATGCCCCCTATAACCCGTTCTGGCATGAAGTAAAAGGCGGGGGGATCGGCCTAGCCGGGCACTCCTACGGAGCGGCGGGCGTCTCCTACATCGCCCAGTGGGATCCTCGAGTGAAGGCCGTGGTGGCGTGGGACAACCTCGCCGCTCCCGATCCCAGCCAGTCCACCGGGGCAAGCGGCGGGGGTCCAGAGGAGAAGCCCTGTCCCGCGAACCCGGCCGACCGCACCGTCCCGCCGATCACCAAGCCCGGACTTGGGATGTCAGCGGACTACTTCCTGCCGCCCACGCCCAACACAGAACTGCCCAACCCACAGGCCAAGTCCGAAGAGTCCCACGCCTACACCGAAGCAGGAGTGGACAGTGGGGAGATCATCATCCGCGGCGGCTCTCACCTGGACTTCAGCTTCATACCCAACCAGGCCTTCGGAGCCTCGCTGCGTGGCGCAGATGAGATCGCCTGGTACAGCTCGGCATGGTTCGACAAGTACATCAAGCACGAGAAATCCGCCGACAAGCGACTACTCACAAACCGCTGGCGCGAAGACCCGGTGGAGGCCGCAATCGACAGCCATCACGACGGCAACGCGTTCTCGTTCTACTACTACTCCCGTCTGGACATCCACCGTGCGGGCGGCGAAGTGTTCGACTGCGAGAACATGCGCAAGGGCTGTGCGGGAATGGTCACCGAACGCAATCCCGGCTCCTACTCCTACCTCGCGACCGATACGAGTCCCCTGGGCGAAGATCGGCCATGAGAACCCGGGCTCCGGCTCCTCCGGCGCGACGCTGGTCAGGACCGGCGCGACGCTGGTCAGGATTGCGCGACGCTGGTCAGGATTGCGCCCGCAGCTCCTCGACCGACGGCACGACGATCGGCCCGTCCGGCGGCTGGGTGAAGCGGATCGGATTCCCCGAAGGGTCGCGCAGCGCGCAGTCGGTCCCGTAGAAGCGCTCCGTCGGCTCCTGCGTGAACTCGACGCCGGCCGCCCGCAGGGTCTCGTACGTGCCGCGGCAGTCATCGGTCTCGAAGATCACGCCGCCGCCGCCGGCTCCCTTCGCCACGAGCTCGCGGACCTTAGCGGTGGTGGCGTCGTCGTAGGCCGGGGGCCCTGGGAGCATCAGGCCCAGCTCGACATCGGGCTGGTCGGGGAAGTTCACAGTCAGAAAGCGCATGACGCCCAGGTCGGCGTCGGTATGTACGACCATCCCGAGCTTGCCGACGTAGAAGTCGAGCGCCTCGTCCTGGTCGAGAACGTGGATGAATGTGTGGCTGATTCGCTTGAGCATGGCCGCCACGTTAGACGGCGGCGTTCCGTCCCGCTTCTCCGAATCTGCTCTTTACCCCGCCGGGCGGGTCCACGCCATCGCCCAGCAGGCAGGGACGCGCACGGCGGCGCCGTCGGTGCCGAAACGGGCGCGGTATGCCGACGGCGGCTCGCCGAGGATCTCGCGGAACGTGCGACTGAATGTGCCCAGGCTGTTGAATCCGACGTCGAAGCAGATCTCGGTCACGGGGCGGTCGGTCTCACGCAGCAGCTCCATCGCGCGCTCCACCCGGCGGCGCTGCAAGTAGCGATGCGGGGTCTCGCCGAACGTCGCGCGGAACTGGCGGCTGAAGTGCGCCGTCGAGACGTGTGCGACGCGCGCGAGTGCCGGGACATCGAGCGTCCGCGCGAACGCGAGGTCCATCGTGTCGCGAGTCCGCAACATGCGGCGGTTACGGTCCTCGATCGCGCGCGACATTACTCAAGCCTACGACTGCCCGCGACCGCCGATCCACTGCCGCGCCGTCTTCGCCGCCCGAGCGCGCAGCCTCGCCCCTACCGGGCCGGCACGTAGGTGAGGATGAAGACGCCGTCCGGGCCGACGGGCGTGGCGTCGGTCAGACGCAGCGTTGTGCGAGGAGTCCCATCACCGAACAGCCGCTTCCCGGTGCCGAGCAGGATCGGGAAGACCATCAGCCGGTACTCGTCGACGAGGTCTTGCTCAGCCAGCGTCTTCACGAGCTGCGCGCTGCCGGCGACGAGGAGGTCTCCCGCGACCTGCTCCTTGACTTGGGAGATCTGCGCGGGGACGTCGTCGCGTATCACCGTCGAGTTGGTCCAATTCGCGTCCTCGTCGGCGAGCGTGCTCGAGACGACATACTTCGGCATGTCGTTCATCTTTTCGCCGAACCAGTCATGGCCCATCGACGGCCATGCCTGGGCGAAGCCCTGGTAGGTGACCCGTCCGAGCAGTTGCGCGTCGGCCGCCCTGAGCTCGTCGGCCTTGAACTTGTCGCCGTCCTCACCCCGGTTGAACTCAAACGACCAACGGGGCTCCTCGATGACGCCGTCCAGCGTGATGAACTCGGTTACCGCCAGCTTGCCCATTGGTGTTCCTTTCCGGTTGTCGGCCCGCCAGATGCCCGGCGAGCTTATTTGTCGCACCTAAGACATCGCGCAAGCGTGAAACTCATCGCCTGCACCGCGTAACCGCGACGCCAACCGGGTCCGTAGCTTTCGCGTCGAAGCTCCGCCGCTAATGTGCTGGCAGTGTCACGGTCCTCCACGCTGTCGTTCGTCGAGTTCCCGGCTGATGATCCCCAGCGCGCACGACGCTTCTGGACGGAGCTCCTCGGCGTTGAGCTGGAGGCTCGCGAAGGTCCGGAGGGACAGGGCTGGCAGACACGCTCGGGGGCACCGGCGGTCGGAGTGCACGCGCGTGGACGCGGGCCAGGTGATTCCTTTTCGTTGCCGTACTTCGCGGTGGTCGATGTCGCCGCGGCACTTGAGAGGGTCGCGGCGCTCGGTGGGAGCGTGGTCCATCCCGGGGAGCAATGGGCGATCTGCAGAGACTCCGAGGGCAGCCCGTTTGGGTTGACCCGCGAGCCGCTCGGCGGCCCTCGTGAACCGTGACTAGTTACGGCAAGCCCCTGCGCGAGCAGGACGTCAAGGCCGATCCCTTGGGCCAGTTCGCCGTCTGGTATCACGACGCTGAGACGGCCGGCGTACGGCTACCGGAAGCTGCCGCGCTTGCGACGGCCGCCCTCGACGGCTCTCCTTCGCTGCGAATGGTGCTCGTCAAGGGCTTCGACGAGCGTGGATTTGTCTTCTTCTCCAACTACGCGAGCGTGAAGGGTCGTGAGCTCGCCATCAACCCGCGTGCCGCCCTCCTGTTCTACTGGGATTCGCTCGGCAGGCAGGTGAGGATCACAGGTCCAGTCGAGCGTACGAGCTCCGGCGAGTCGGACGCCTACGTGCGCAGCCGGCCGCGTGCGAGTCAGCTCAGCGCGCTGGCATCGCCGCAAAGCCAAACGATCGAGAGCCGCTCGGCGCTCGAGCTCCGTGTCAGCGAGTTACAGGAGGGGTTTCGCGATCGCGAGTTGCCGCTGCCGACCGATTGGGGCGGATTTCGTCTCGCCATGGAGGCCGTCGAGTTCTGGCAGCAACGCGATGATCGCCTGCACGATCGGCTTCGCTACCGTCGTGGTGGTGACGCCGATTGGGTGATCGAGCGGTTGGCGCCGTGAGCGCGGCTTCTCTCTAAGCTGCCCCGATGACTGCGGACACTTCCCTCCTTGCGGGTCGCCCCGTACGAAGGATCGGGTTCGGTGCGATGCAACTCCCCGGACCGAGGGTGTTTGGGCCTCCGCGCGACCGAGCGGAGGCCCTCGCCGTTCTGCGGCGCGCGGTGGAGCTGGGCGTCAACCACATCGACACCGCGCAGTACTACGGGCCGGATGTCGCCAACGGGCTGATACACGAGGCGCTGCATCCCTACCCGGATGACCTCGTGCTGGTCAGCAAGGTCGGCGCCGAGCGCAGCGCGGACGGCGGGTGGATACCCGCGCAGCGGCCCGAGCAGCTACGCCAGGGCGTGGAGGAGAACCTGCGCTCGCTGGCGGTCGAGCGCTTGGACGCAGTGAACCTCCGCCTGATGGGCGACGCGGAGGGTGAGCGCGCGCCGGCGGTGCGACTCGAGGATCAGCTCGCGGTCATGGTCGAGCTACGAGAGGAGGGCAAGATCGGCGGTATCGGTCTCAGCAACGTCAGCCTCGCGCAGGTGCGCGCCGGACTCGCCCACACGCAGATCGCGTGCGTCCAGAACGAGATGAGCCTGCTCCAGCGTGACGCCGAGCCGCAGCTGGAGCTCTGCCGCGACGCCGGGATCCCGTTCGTGCCCTTCTTCCCGCTGGGGTCGGCGTTTCCCGGGATGGCGAAGGTGACCGAGCAGCCGGTCGTGCGTGAGGTCGCCGATCGCCTCGGGGCCACCCCGGCTCAGGTGGGCCTCGCCTGGTTGCTCGCGCGCGATCCTCATGTCCTACTGATCCCCGGCACCTCCTCGCGGGCTCATCTGGAGGAGAATGTTGGCGCGAGCCTGGTCGAACTCGACGCCGAGGCCCAGTCGGACCTCGAAGGTCTCCGCGGCTAGGCCCGGAGGGACACGCAGCGGTGACGCTAGCTCCCCAGGACACGACGCGCGTGGCCGATCGCCGAGGTCGCCTGCCGGGCAACGCACACGTGCGCCGGCTCGGACCGACGGCGGTGCTCGTGTTGCTCGCGGCCTGCGGAGCCTGGGCGAGTGCGTGCGGCGGCCAGTCACGTCAGACCCCAGCGAGCTCGGTGAGCAACGTCACGACGGACAAGCGCGCGGCTGGACCCGCGGCGCCGGTCGCGGTGGCGCGCCCCGCGCCGCGTCTGCTCGTCGCAGCGCCCGCGCGAATGACGACGAGCTGGAGGATCGTTGCCCGCGTTCGCGGACAGCCGGCCGCCTGGATCGCGCAGCGCTCCGGCGCCACCCTGATGCGCTTTGACCAGAGCCGTGTCCATCTCACGCTGCACTCGGGCGTGAAGGACGGAGGCGCATCCGGCTCGAGCTACGGGGACCGGATCACAGCGCGTGAGATCCATCTGCTCATCGCGGCATTCAATGGCGGGTTCAAGCTCACCTATCACGACGTCGGCTTCATGTCGGGCCACCACATCGCGGCCCCACTCAAGGCGGGGTTGGCGTCGGTCGTCACCTACACCGATGGGACCACCGACGTCGGGGCGTGGCACGTCGGCGTCCCGTTGTCGAACAAGAGGGTCTTCTCGGTGCTGCAGAACCAACGCCTGCTCGTCGATCATGGCGTCACGGCGGCGAGCGCGTCGAATTGCATTGAAACCTGCTGGGGCGAAACGCTCGGCGCGCATGAGCGCGTCGCGCGCTCAGGACTGGGGATCGCCGCGAACGGCCAGCTCGTGTGGGCCGCGGGCGAGGAGCTCCTGCCGGCGGATCTTGCCAAGACACTGATCAGGGCCGGGGCCGTGCGCGCGATCGAGCTCGACATCAACCCCTTCTGGGTCGCCGGCTACCTGTACCTGCACCATCGCAGTGGCCCCTCGCCGGTGCCGGTCGTGCCCGGTCAGCACGGGATCGAAGGCGAGCTGCTCGAACCCGACAACCGTGACTTTTTTGCGATCGTTGCGAATTAGCGTCCTCAGGCCGGTCAGTTGAAGCCGGAGGCGAGGAGAGTTGCCCGCTGATCGCGGCCTCATTCCGGAGGCTGCAAGGCCCGCATCCCGATCCGGACGCTCGGCGCTAGGGTGATCAGCGAGCGGCCGGGAGCTCGCGCATGCGGACCGAGCCGCCGAGCGTCAAACACCTAGGTAGGAGGTCCGAAGCGATGGCCAAACCGATACCGGACGATTATCCGCGAGTCACGCCTTACCTCATCGTGGACGGCGCCAATGCTGCGATCGACTTCTACAGCTCGATACTCGGCGCCACCGAGCGCATGCGGATGGGGGGGCCCGACGGCAAGGTCGGTCATGCCGAGCTCGACATCGGCGATTCCGTGATCATGCTCGCCGACGAGAACCCGGACATGGATATACGCGGGCCGCTCACCGTCGGCGGCACCCCCGTGACGCTGCACGTCTATGTGGAGGATGTGGACAGCGTCTTTGAGCGAGCCGTCCAGGCGGGCGCAAAGGCGCTGCGCCCCGTCGAGGACAAGTTCTACGGTGACCGGTCAGGCCAGTTCGAGGACCCGTTCGGGCACCACTGGGACGTGGCCACTCATGTTGAGGACGTGGCGCCCGAGGAGATGTCCAAGCGCGTAGCCGCGATGTCCGGCTGAGCCGGGCACGCAGCCGTCTTCATGTGGCCTTGGTGCAACGACGCGCGGCCGGCCGCGGCGCCGTCGGGCAGACGTGAGCTAATGGCTAACGGCGATCGGTCGTGACCGCCGTGGAGGTCGTCACGGCCACCGAGCTTTCGGCGTCGCCGGACACAGTGTGGGCACGCGTCGCGTCGCTGGAGGGCATCAACCACGAGCTGGGCCCGTGGATGCGCATAACTGCGCCGCGCGGCGCCGAGCTCTCTCCCGCGACGGTGCCGCTCGGGCGGCGCTGGTTTCGTAGCTGGATCCTGCTGTTCGGCGTGGTCCCGTTCGACTACGACCACCTGTGCATCGAGCGAATCGAACCGGGCAGCGGCTTCCTGGAGCGCTCGACGATGCTGAGCGCTCGCACGTGGGAGCACGAGCGCACGCTTGGTCCGCTCGAGGACGGCGGAACGCGGCTCACCGACCGAGTCGCCTTCGTGCCGCGCCTACCAGGAACGGCACGCGTCCATCGGGCCATCGTGGCCGCGATCTTCCGCCACCGCCACAGGCGGCTGGAACGGTTCTTCGGTTCGCGTTGATTGCTTGAACGCACAACCCGGTGGCGCGGGAACGGCGGCGGGCGTAATGTTGGATCCCCATCGAGCCAGAGGAGACGAGCATGGCGACCACCGAGGACCGCACCGTGACCACGGCCAACGACGACGCTGCGATCGCTGAGCTCAAGGAGATCGTCGAGCGCCAGCGCACTGCGTTTCTGGCGGAACCCTTCCCGTCGCTGGAGGAGAGACAGGGACTGCTCGGAGCTCTCGCAGCGATGCTGATGAGCCACCGAACGGAGATCCAAGAGGCGTTGAGCAGCGATTTCGGTGTTCACCCCGCGGTGGCCGCAGATCTGATCGAAGTGCTCGGCCCGGCCGGCCGCGCGGTGTATGCAGCCGAACAGCTCGGAAGCTGGATGGCGAGCGAGCCACGAGCGACGGATCCAGCGCTGTACGGTTCAGGGCGCGCGTTCGTTCAGCCGCAGCCCAAGGGCGTCATCGGCAACATCGTTCCGTGGAACTTCCCCTTCGACCTGTCGGTCGGTCCGCTGATCGAGATGCTCGCAGCCGGGAATCGTGTCGTGATCAAGCCGTCGGAGTACGCGCCTGCCTGCGGAGAGCTCCTGCGCGAGATGGTTCACGCGACGTTCGACCGCGACCGGGTCGATGTGGTCGTCGGCGGTCTGGAGCTTGCGCGTGCCTTCACACGCGTCCGCTGGGATCACCTGCTCTACACGGGGAGCCCGTCGATCGGTCGCGAGATCGCGAAGGCCGCGGCCGAGCAGCTCGTACCGGTGACGCTCGAGCTGGGCGGCAAGTGCCCGGCAATCCTCACTGAGGACAGCGTCGACGCCGAGTCGGTCAAGCAACTGCTCGCGACCAAGGCGATCAAGAACGGGCAGATGTGTATCTCCGTCGATTACTGCCTCGTGCCGCGCGGGGAAGTGGAGGAGTTCGCGCGGCTCATGGCCGATCACGTACGCGAGTCGATGCCCGGCTATTGCGGGTCAGACGGTTGCACCGGAATGATCTCGAGCCGCCACGCGGCCCGAATTCAGGAGCTGCTCGAGGATGCCCGGACACGCGGCTGCGACGTGCGGCCTCTGGAAGAGGCCGGAGACATCGATCCATCCGCCCGTCAGCTGCCAATCTCGCTCGTCATCGACCCACCGGACGATGTCGCCCTGATGCAGGAGGAGATCTTCGGGCCGATCCTGCCGATCAAGGCCTACGACTCCCTCGACGAGGCGATCGACCACGTGAACGCGGGTGAGCGGCCGTTGGCGCTGTACGTGTTCGCGAAGGACGAGGACGTTGCCAATGACGTGCTGCGCCGCACTACATCGGGCGGAGCGTGCGTGAACTCCGCGGCGGTCCACGGCGCGCTGCCTTCGCTACCGTTCGGCGGCATCGGTCAAAGCGGCTCGGGCCGCCACCACGGTATCGAGGGCTTCCGCGAGTTCTCGAACCTCCGTGGCGTGTTCGTCCGCGGCGAAGGTGACCTGATCGAGGCTTTCGCGCCCCCATACGGCACGGCGGCACAGGCGGTCGTCGACGCGGCCTTCGCGGGCGCCGTGTGACGCGGCTGCAAGTCAAGCGGTTGACGGCGTTTCTGCACGGGGTTCGCGAGCGTCGCTGCGCCCAGGTGAGGCGAGCGCACGCACGTCTAAGCTGACGCCAAGCATGAAGCCGAACCGCTCGATGCCGGCTGCCACAGTCATTCCCGTCCTCATCTACCCGGCTGTGCGGGAGGCGGTCGAGTGGCTGGGCGCGGCGTTCGGGTTTGTCGAGCGCGTACAGATCGGCGAGAGCCACCGCTCGCAGCTCAGCCTCGGCGGGGGAGCCGTGATCGTCGGCGACGTGCGCGACGAACGCCGGCCGCCGCGGCGCGGCGAGGTCACCCACTCGGTGATGGTCCGTGTGGACGATGTGGACGCGCACTGCGAGCGCGCCAGGGCGCACGGCGCCCGAATTGTCAGGGAGCCGACCGATTTCGAGTTCGGCGAGCGCCAGTACACGGCCGATGACCCGGCCGGCCACCAGTGGACGTTCTCCCAGACGCTCGCCGATGTCGCGCCCGAGGAGTGGGGCGGGACCACGGTCGCCTCGTATCGCGAGTGAACCGGCCGACACCGAAACTGCGCCAGGCGGGCTTGAAGGGGCAAGAGCGACGGGGTCGGGCTCGGACACTTCCGATCGCGGAATCGGCACCGGGCATTAGCTAGCGCCGCCGCCTTCGTATCGTGAGGGGGATGCAAGTGTTGAGCGTCGCGATCGCACTGGAACCACGATGAGCGCCCCGACCCTGATTGCCGGGGCGGGCTCCGCGCTCGGCGACGACGGCGACGCGCGGCCTGCCGCGCCTCGATTGGACGCCGAGGCCGAGGCACTCGACGCCTACTCGCGAACGGTCGCCGGCGTGGCCGAGCGCCTCGCACCGAGCGTCGCAAACCTGCGCGTGCTGCGCGCCACCCGTCGCGGGCGCATACCGGTGGGAGCCGGAAGCGCGGTCGTGCTGTCGCCCGACGGCTTTTTGATCACCTCCGCACACGTGGTTGCCGGACGCAACAGGGACGGGCGGGCCACGTTCGTCGACGGACGCGAGATCGGGTTTCGAGTCGTTGGCGCGGACGCCCTGTCGGATCTGGCCCTGCTGCGCGCAGACGCCGACGACCTCGAGCCCGCCGTGCTGGGCGATGCGGCCAATTTGCGCGTCGGTCAACTCGTAGTGGCGATCGGCAATCCGCATGGCTTCGCCGGGTCGGTGACCGCGGGAGTGGTGTCCGCCCTCGGACGGTCGCTGCCGGCGCGGTCGGGTGACGCGGTGCGCATGATCGACAACGTGATCCAGACCGACGCCGCGCTGAACCCGGGCAATTCGGGCGGAGCGCTGGTCGACTCGCTGGGACGCCTCGTAGGTGTCAACACCGCGGTGGCCGGCATCGGCTTGGGATTGGCAGTGCCGATCAACGACGCCACCCGCACCGTCATCGGCGCGCTGATGACGGAGGGCCGCGTGCGCCGGGCCTACCTGGGCGTCGCGGGGGGTCCCCGCCCGTTGCCAGCACGCGCACGTCGCGAACGCGATCAGGCGACGGGGGTTGAGGTGATCGAGGTCGTTCCCGACAGCCCGGCCGAGCGTGCCGGGCTGCGTCCCGAGGATCTAATCGTCGAGCTCGCAGGTACCCGGGTCCACGGCGTGGATGACATACAGCGCCTGATGGTCGCCGATCTGATTGGCGCCTCGGTGGAGGTCATCGTCCTGCGAGGCGGCGAGCCGCTGCGCTTGGGACTCGTGGCGCGCGAGCTTTGACGCCGTAGCGAGAGCGCTCAGGCTATGCCGGTCGCGGCATCGCAGCCGTACAAGTGTTCGCGCAGCTGGTCACAGCTCTCGGCCGACCAGCGCTCGCTCGTCTCCAGCGACTCGATCACGTCCTCGGCCAAGCGGAGCAAGCTCCGGCTCTCCGGCTCGCCAAACAGCAGGGCGTCGGCGGCCTCCTGCAGCCGGTCGCGCTCGCTCGCGTGCAGCTTTGCGCCACCCTGGTGGTCGATCGTCTCGAGGAGCGCCGTGTAGTGGGCGCCACGTGCAGTCATCGGCTCGGCGGCGTTCATCATCGTGTCCCAGGTTAGCCATCTCCTGGGACGGGGCAAGCTCGAGAGTGCCACATGTGCGATCGGCAGAGCCTGCGTCCGTTCGCGAGCGAGCCCTCCGCCCGCTCCCCACGGCTCCAGGCGCTAGAGTGGTCCTAGCGGTCGAACGTCCGTTCGACCAAAGCGGTGCCTCGCGTTTCCGCGGTGATTGCCTCGCACCCTCTGCGTCTCACAGCGCGTACGGGCCGAGGAGAACAGAGCTGGCCACAGGGACTGCAAGCGGTTCAACGACAGCCAGCGCTTGGGATCATCACCCCGGTTACCCGGCAAGGACTCGCTCGCAACTCCACAACAAGGGACGGTCAGACATGGCCTCAAGCGGCAAGAAGAAGACCACGATGGCAAAGCTCATGCGTGAAAGCAGACTCCGCGAGCGTCGGCTGGACAAGCAGGCCAAGAAGGATGCTCGGAAGCACGCACCCGCGCAAGACCCAGACCGTCCCGACGGCACCCCGAACGCAACGAACGGTGAGTCAGCCGAATCGGGTGTGGGGCAGCCTGCCGTTGAAACCGCCGTTCAGGCCCCCGCGGACGCCTGATCTCCCCTCACGGCTCCGGTCGTCCGTCGCGGGCCCGGATAGGTTGGTTGCGGGATCGACGCGCCGGAGCACGCCGGGGTGGGCGGGAGAAAGGGGTCAGGACGGTGACGCGACAGAACATGAGCGACGACGATCCGCTCGATGACTTCGATCCCCGCCTGACACCCGGTTGCGACCGGTGGTTACTGCCTCCGTGGTGACATCAAAAAATACTCGTTTCTCGGAACAATAGGTCGTTTTGTCCTGATACGGTCGGCCGGTTCTGTACCAAGTGAGGCCCGAATCGGGCCTTCGCGAGAGGGAGTGAGATGAGGATTCTGCGTTTGCTGACGGCCACGCCGAGGGGACATGAACACCGCGCTGAACGGCCGCGAGTTCTGGTCGGGCGGGCCCGTCCGATCGCGGTCACGGGCGGCTCACCCGCGAGGCGGCTGTCACGGGCGATCCCACTCGCCTTGCTCATTGCCGGGTTCGCCGTGTCCGACGCGCAAGCCACCGTGAGCATGTGCAACGTTCCGATCACGATGAGCGACGGGACGGTCATTCGCGCCAACGTCTTTCTGCCGTCTACGACCGGCCAATTTCCCACCGTACTTACGGCGACTGGTTACAACAAGGACTCTGGCAACCCCACCGGCCAGGACTGCACGGGTTCACAAGGGATCGCCGGCGATGAACCGGGACTCACCGAAAAGGGCTACGCCGTGATGGTGTTCGATGACCGCGGCACGGGAGCGAGCGGCGGCAAATGGGATTCCTGGGGACAGCGCACTCAGGAAGACTACAAGGAAGTCCTCACCTGGATCCAGGCGCAATCCTGGTCGAACTCCAGCGTGGCGACGACAGGGGGGTCGTACATGGGCATCACTTCGCTGCTGCTCGCGGAGGCCGACGCAGCCCGCGTCGCCGAAGGACGGCCCCGCGCTGTGAAGGCCATCTGGGCCGACATCCCGATGGCCGACGCGTACCGCGACGTGACATTCCAGGGCGGCTCGATCAACTCGAGCTTCATCCCGCTCTGGCTCGGGCTGGTCGGCGGACTCTCAGCCCTACCGCCCTCGTCGACGAGCGAAAATCCGCAGGAAGCCGCGTCGATCTACCTCGAACACCTGCTCGACAACGTGGAATTCAGCGGTGAACACGTGGTCGGAGCGGCGCTCGGCCACGAACCCGCCTATGACGGACCGTTCTACAGGCTGCGCTCGCCGGTCGTGCGAGCCGGTGAAATCCGTGTCCCGGTCGTGATCCAAGGCGGCTGGTGGGATCTGTTCCAGCGTGGTGAGCCGCTGCTGTGGGAATCACTGCGCCATTCGCCCGATCGCGTGCTCTTCATGTCGCCCCATTACCACATAAGCGAAGGTCCGGCGATGGAAGACCCGAAGCTCAAGGAAAAGTGGTTCGCCCACTGGCTCCTGGGCGCCAGGAACGGAGTCCAGCGAACGCCAAGAGTCAACCTCTATCCGATCAACGGCAATCGCTGGGAGCACTTCACCCGCTTCCCCGTGCCGGAAACGAGCTATCAGCGCCTGCACCTCAGTGGTGAATCATCGGGCTCCTCGCCCGTGTCGCTGCATGACGGCTCCCTGGCCGGCAGCACGCCCACGACCGAAGGGGGCGAGCAGGCGCCGCTGCTACCCGCATCGAGCCCGTGCTCGCGCGAGACCGCGCAATGGACGGCCGGCGCGGCCTCGACGCCCGTGTGTGACACCAACAACGTCACGTACGAGGCCACGTCGCTGACCTACACGACCGCGCCAATGTCGGCCGACACGACCATCACCGGACTGATCACGGCCGACCTGTGGGCCGAGCTGAGTGCGACCGACGCGACGCTCGTCGCTGTGCTCAGCGACGTCGAACCGTCTGGGGCCTCGAATCAGCTGACGGCCGGCTTCCTGATGGCGAGCCAGCGAGCCGTCGATCCCAAGCTGTCGACATACGGGCCCGGCCGCCTGATGATCCGGCCCTGGCACCCGTTCACCAAAGCCAGCCAGCAGGCGGTGACTCCAAACCAGCCGACCGAGTACAAGATCGAGATCTACCCCACCTCGGCCGTGATCAAGGCGGGTGACAGGCTCCGGCTTACGCTCGGCACGGCCAACACGTTCTCATCGGCGCCCCCACTGCCGGACCTCGGCAACGAGCTGGGCGGCACGATCACCGTGCTACACGGCGGCCGCTACGACTCGAACGTGCTACTTCCGGTGGCGCCGTAGGAGTCGCCGGGACGCGACCCCCACGGATGCGCCGGATTACTAGATCTGCTGGATGTTGACGGCCTTCGGACCCTTGTCCCCGGCCTCGGCCTCGTAGGAGACCTTCGTGCCCTCGGCGAGCGAGCGATAGCCCTCGCCGACGATCGCTGAGTGATGGGCAAATAGATCCTTGGACTGGTCGTCGGGCGTGATGAACCCGAAACCCTTGTCGTCGCTGAACCACTTCACGGTTCCAGTAGCCATTTCGTTCCTCCTGCGTTGTAGTGCTGCGAACGCGGAGATTGCTGAGCAAAGGCTACGAGCGCTGGCACTGCGGTGTTGGGCAAACTACCCAACCTGATCGATCAACGGTAGCAGCAACCGCCATCAGACCTCCTCGCGCGCCCTCCGTCACTTGCGTCGCGCCTTGGCGGGCATCGCGGGGTAGCGCCGGCGCTCCGCGGGCGTCATCTTGCGGATCCTAAGCGAGCCGTCCTTGACCTGGCGCCGGATCTCCCCCAGCTTCACGCGACGGCGCTCAGCCGCGCGTTCTGCCTGAGTGGTCATTACGCCAGGCTAGCGCGCTCATCGGCGGTTCGATCGCGAGGCGGTTACGGCGCCAGCTGCGCCCGTTGGGTGTCCTCGGCGTCGGTGATCGCCCAGCCGATCCGCTCGATGAGCTGCGCCGCGGTGTGGTCGTTGTCGAGATGTATCGAGTAGACGCTCTCTTCCAGAAACACTGGAGAGGCGTGTTGGGTCGTTGGATCGGTCGTCACGGTGATCCTGGCCATGAAATCTCCCTCTTTGATCTTGCGGTGATGTCGATCCACCCCTCGTAACGTTTCCACCCCTCCCTGAGGATTGCGTAAAGCGCTCGACGATCGGAACTAGGCCACATGCTTCGGCCTTCCCTCGTGAGATGATCGGTCTTCGCGATTGCCGGGTCGAGTTGGACCTAGGCGCGGTGCCGATTAGTTCCGCCGACGCCGACGCCGACGGCGGGATCAGCACGGAGGACGCACATGAGGCTTTCGAACAGCGAGTACGAATCTCACGACTGGCGGATCGGCGAGGTCGCACCCGACTTCAGGCTGGAGGATGCCTGGGCGCTACCGGCGCGAGGCGGCGTCGGGGACTTTGCGAGGCTGCTGGAGGTGATGGCATCCCTCGATCCGGCTGCGGCGGAGTCTCGCGCGACGCGCGCCCTGTTCAGTATCCGCTGGCGCGTCGGCGATTGGTTCGGGTGGGATCAAGCATCGCGGCCACTCGCCATTCCGGACAACAGCGAATCTACGCTGAGTGCGCGGCTCCCAGAGGATCTGCGCAGCACCACAACAGGCCTGGATCTCCACTCGACAACGGCCCGCCGCTTCACGCCCCTGTATCGCACCGACGTCGAGTGGGCGGCTGAGCTTTCCAACCGAACCGTTCACGCCGTGATGCACCTGGCCTGGGTCGAGAAGGGCGAAGGCATCTATCAAGGACAGATGGGCGTGTACGTCAAGCCGCGGGGCAGGTTCGGGGCGGCATACATGGCCCTGATCGCGCCGTTCCGACATCGAGTCGTGTACCCGGCTCTGATGCGACAGATCGAGCGGGCCTGGAACGCCCGAACGCCCGTCGGCTAGTCGGGCCGCCAGGTCTGTCCGGCGCTCACGCGCTGGAATCCAATCCAGACGGTGTTCATCGCGGTCGCCACGATCTGCTCGCGGGGGACCTCGGGATGCTCGCTCCACCAGATGGCGAGCTCGGTGAGTCCACCGCGGATCACCTCAGACGCCATCGCAAGCGCGAGCGGGGCGCCCTCCGCTCGGAAATGCGCCGAGCCGGGGAGGCCACCGAGGATCTCGGTGAGCGCGTTGTTGGCGTCTGCGGCGATCTCATGGTGCAGTGCGCGCGCCTCGGGGATGCCGGTCGTCTCGCGGAAGAACATGCGCGCGGCGTAGGGATGGGCCTGCACGTAGCGCGACCAGGCGTCGAAGGCGTCCGCGATCTGCCGCTCGAGCGTGCCGCCCCCGCCAAGCTTCTCTCGCCACATCGCCAACAGCTCGTCGCGCGTGCGCTCGAGCAGCCGCCGGTGCAGGGCCAGCTTGGACTCGAAGTGGTCGTAGACCACCGGCGGGCTCACCCCAGAACGGCGCGCGATCTCGTCCATCGCCGCGCCGTGATAGCCGCGCTCGGCGAACACGTCCATCGCGGCCAGCTCGATCACCTCACGGCGGGCGGCGGCGGTGAGGCGTCTACGAGCAACGGGGGATTGCAACCTAGTAGCCATTAGGTATATCCTAGTGACCACTAGCTTATGCGACGGATCGGAGTGGAGATCATGATGGCGAGCAACGACGAGGCGACCGACGAGCTCACCGAGGACCCCGTCCTGAGGATGCGCAGCCGCTTCTGGCGTACGACAGACGGTGCTGACGCGGTGCTGCACGTCGAGACGTGGGTCGACCCGGGCGGCGGGGTCACGCCTCACGTCCACCCCGCGATGGAGGAGCGCTTCGAGGTGCTCGATGGACGGCCCGAGTTCCTTGCCGGGCGCCGCTGGAACGAGAGCCGGCCGGGTCAGACGATCCTCGTCCCGCCCGGCACACGCCACGCGTTTCGCAACCGCGCCGCGGAGGTGGCGCACTTCGTCTGCCACGCCACGCCACCGTCCACGCTGCAGGAGTTCCTCGAGGATGCGGCAGCCCTGTCGCGGGCAGGAGGGATCACACGCCGCGCGCTCCCGCGCAGCCTCGACGGCCTGCTCCAGGCCGCGGTCATGGCTCACCACTACCGCGACATGGTCACCCTCCTGGCACCGCTGCCGCCACCGGCGATCCAGCGGCTCGTGATCCCCTCGCTCGCGCGCGCCGGCGAACGTCGGGGCCATCGCGCCGGAAGCATCGGGCGATGAGCGCGGCCTCGGCTATCGCCTCGTGCCGAAAGCCTCAGCCATCCGGGCGTCCAACAGCTTCTTCACGAGTTCCTTCGGCAGCGGCCTGTCGACGGGGAAGTGGAGTGAGCCCTTGGTAGTGGGTCAGTTTGATCCGTATGCCCAGCGGAATTGGCGAAACGCAGCTAAAGGACCCCGCGCAACTTGCCGATACCTAAGATTGATGCCGCAGGATCAAGGACCAAAGCCGTCGAAGGAATCGGCGTCTAACGCCACGCAGGCGAGCCAACCCACGCCAGAGCCTAAGCATGACCCTTTGGTGATCAAGATCACCGACGAGCAGGCCGCGCGGATCTTCTAACTCGCTTGCGAATCCCGCCGGATTCGAGAGGTTAAAACTTGCGCGGCAGCAGTCAGTCCGACGCGTACTTTAGATTCAGCCCCAGGTGAGTCTGGGCGGCTCTTGGGTCGAGCCCTCGCTCTAGCGCCCAACGTCGGACTCAGCCAACGAGCTTGCCCTCGTGGCTGACAATCGGGTAACTCCCTCTAGACTCACCGCCCTGGATGTGCGAGATCCTCGTTTCTCGCTATTTGCGGGGATTCTTGTGGAAGTCCTGCTTAGGATGGCAGGACTTTCGGACGGAATAGCGTAACGGTGATGTCTGATTCGTGACCGCTGATCGCGCTACGCTCCTCCCATGGCCGATCTCAACCGGATGGCCCACCGGCTAGTCAAAGAAGCCACGGAGCCGCATAAGGAGCCCTCTCAAGCCCAGGTCAACGGGCGCAAGGGCGGTCTGAATGGCGGGAAGGCTAGGGCCGAGCGATTGTCCGCTGAGAAGCGCTCAGAGATCGCCCGTAAGGCCGCTCAGGCGCGCTGGCAGGACAGCGACTAGCGCTTTTCGAGGCCACCGCCGCGGCGCAGCCGGTCATGCAGCAGACGCTTTGCGGCGATCTGCTCCATCTTGTGCTCTGCCTTTAGCAGCGCTAGCGCAAGCAGATGCTCCGGCCCGTCTCGTAGCTCGTTGGTGACGAAGATCGCGTGTACATGGTGCTGAGCTAGAAGATCGTGGATCTTCTTGTCCTTCTTGCCTGCATCATTCGTTACCAGAACCGCGTTCTGCGCCTTGCACCAGGCGCAGTTGACCTCATCGCCGCTGCTACGCGGCGGGGCTTCTGGCTGGCCTACGGCCTTGGCTTGAAGCGCCAACGTGGAGAAGGCACTGGCTACTTGAGGGGGTAGTCCCTCATCGAGAAGCAACGGGAGCAACACAAACTCCGTTTAGTTGAGTGCGGCGAGGCGGTCCTCAAACGCGATGGCGTGTTCAATGTGCTTAGCGGATAGGTCAAAGCGACGGATTGCGCGCTCAGTGCCGAGCTGTCTAACGACTCCGTACACAGCGTCTGTCGGAACACGTGTCCCTTCGACAACAGGCGCGCCGAACTGCACACGCGGGTCCACCACGACACCCGGAGCTGGGAGCCAATAGGCGGCGCTCCCATCGTGGTATTCGACGTGTTCGAGGCGGTCCTTGACCAGCTCGCGCATGACCTGCTGCCCATGAAGGTCGGCCGACTCGATCTGCCCCGCGATCACTTCGTCATCCACCAACACCCTCAGACCGTCCGTCTGGATCTCATCGCTGACGAAGGGACGATCCGTTTTCCACTTCTTGCGCAGATACGTCTCGGCTTCTCGGATCGTGAACTGGTGGACTCCTTTCTTGAGAAGCTCGCGCACCACGAACAAGCTGACCAGATCGCTAAAGCTGTAGTCCGCCTGCCACGGTTGATGGCCGACCGGAGCCAGAACCCGCGTCAGCCACCTGGGCACGTTCTTGCCATCCGCCGGCTTGCCGTCTAGAGCCACAAAGGCGCGAAGGTCGCTCAGCGCGTAGACGCCCCTCCCGAGATCCCCTCGGGTCGATTTGATGTCCTTGTCAGCGGTTGCGGGCACGGGGGTCAACAGTCGCAGAACGCGACATAGATTTCGACCCCTGGCATAGAAATCCCCTGCAAACAAGCTAGTCTCGGGTGTCCCTTCGTCAATCGTCCAAAGGAGGCTCACCGCAGACAAGCCCGCAGAAGTTCCGTCCGATGGCTCAAGCATAATGGTCAGTATGAACAGGCTGTCCACCGAGAAGCGTGCCCAGATCATCGGTTGCTTGGTCGAGGGCAACAGCATCCGAGCCACGGTCCGAATGACCGGCGCGAGCAAGAACACGATCACAAAGCTCCTGGTGGACCTCGGCGAAGCGTGCGCGGGCTATCAGGACCGCAGTCTCCGGGATCTGCCATGCACGACGCTTGAGGTCGATGAGATCTGGGCGTACTGCTACTCGAAGCAGAAGAACGTTCCCGACGAGCACAAGGGCGAGTACGGCTATGGCGACGTGTGGACTTGGACCGCTCTCTGCTCCGACACGAAGCTCGTTCCGACTTGGCTGGTCGGAGAGCGTACGGCGGAGGACGCATGGTGCTTTATGGCGGACTTGAAGAACCGACTCGCGAACCGCGTCCAACTCAGCACGGACGGCCACCAGGGCTACGTCGCCGCCGTGGGCCTGACGTTTGGCAACGAGATCGACTGGGCGCAGATACAGAAGATCTATCGGGCCGACCCGCGTGGGGAACGCCGGTACAGTCCGCAGGTCTGCACCGGGATCAAAACCCGCGTGCTGAAGGGCAACCCCGATCCAGACCGGATCTCGACGAGCTACGTCGAGCGCCAGAACCTCACGATGCGGATGGGGATGCGCCGCTTCACGCGGCTGACCAACGCCTTCTCAAAGAAGGTCGAGAACTTGGCGCACGCAGTGTCGCTGCATTACATGCACTACAACTTCGCGCGCGTCCACCAGTCGCTGACCATCCAAGACGAGAACGGCAAGAACGTCAAGCGCACGCCCGCGATGGCGGCGGGTGTGACCGATCATGTTTGGTCGCTGACCGAGATCGCGGGACTGCTCGATTCAAACTGACCCACTACCGAGCCCTTGGTCTTGGTGTATCCCTCGGTCTCCTTGGCGAGCCGTGGGATCACGGAGCCGCTGTGCGGAACGTAGCTCAGATGGCTCTTGAAAGCCGCGAAGCCAGCAATCGTCTTGCCCCGGAGCTTAAACGCCGGCATGCCGTAGGAGATGCACTGCTCTGCGTTGGGGACGATCGCAACGATCGTGTCGCGCAGCTGGGCGAGCGTTGCTCTCTTGGGCTCATCGAGAGTGCCGAGATACTGGTCGATCTCTCTCTTGGACATAGGCGGCATTCTCAAGCTCGGCGCCGAGGAGGTCAAGCCCGCTCACGCCTGCCGGTGCCGGGCCGCTACCGACCCGGCACCGTTACAGCAACCAAACCGCCAGCGTCCGTTAGAAGTTCAGGCTCTCGAAGTCATTCCAGTAGATCGTGACCTGGTCGGTCGTGCCTTCCCAGTTGGGGATGTTCAGCGTCCGAAGCCCCCCGCCGTTGCGTGACTTCAGCTGGTAGGACACGGTTGCGTTGGGCGGCGAGCTGGCGGGGATGAACACCTGGGCAGCCTGGAGGAAGGGAAGCGAACTCAGGGCCGGTTCTTCCTTCAGGGTCGTTTCTTCCTTGCCTTCCCAGTTGAACGCGAAGAACGCGTTCACCTCCTTTGACCAGGGACACAGGGCGGCGGTGCAGACGTTCAGGCCGTTGATCAGCAGTTCGTCGTTCTGGCCCGGTTCGTTGCCCCAGTACTCCTCGTATCTGATCATCACGGCACCTGAGCTTTTGGGGCTTTTTCCGGTGTCGGACTCGATCGGAAGCGACCCGAGCAGGCGGATGTCGTAGTCGCTCCTCACGAACGGCTCCATGTAGATGTGGATCGTTTTCGCATCCGGTTTCACCAGCGCGAACTCATAGCGCTTTCCCGCCTTGGCCGCCACCGGCCCCCACGCGCCTCCGCCGGTCGAGGCGTCGCTGATCGCAAATGTCGCGAGCGGCGTTGTGGTCGTCCGCGTGCCGTTGGAGTTCAGCGGCCAGATCTGCACGGTGTCTCCGGCGAGCCCCGAGTTCTGCGGGAATTCGAGTGCCTTGCCGGCGAGCATGATGTTTTTCTGGGGAACGATGTCGTGCCTGGGCAGTTTGTTCCGGAAGAATTTGAACATCTGCTGGAACGACAGGGCCGAGGTGGACGTTTGCACGTGGGTGGCGTTCGGAATAGTGACGTTTTCGGCGCCTTCCATGTGTCGTTCGGGTTTGCTGCATGTGGCGTCGCCGCAGCGCCCCGCCCAAAGCGCGAGCGTGCGCACGCCGGGGTTACTTTCCTGGCCGTCCATGTTCGCGTAGGCCGCAACGTTCGCTTTACGTTCTTTCGCCTTTGCCCCTTCGGTCAGATAGGAGTACATCACCGAGGTTCCCTCCGAGTGCCCGATGACGTCGACCTGGGACTTCCCCGTCCGCTGCTTGAGGGTCGCGATCGCTTCGTCGATCTGTTTGTCGACTTCTTCGTGGCTGCCCGTCGCGGCGGTCGAGTCGTAGTCGAGCTCCATGACCCAGCTCGTCGGGTAGCCGTTGCTTTCGAAACGCATCGCCTGCGAGGCGAAGTTCGAGCCCGCGCTCTCGAAGCCGTGGACGAAGAGGACCGGGCGGCGTTCGTATGTTGATGCATCCGCCGCTGACGCGGCAGAAAACGTCAGCGCGCCGGCGGCTAGGGTGCCGACAAGCAGACGCAGTCCCCGACGGTAAGCAAGGCGATTCCCACGACCATTCTCCCTCATGTGTTTCCCTCCTGCCGACCGTGTCGGCGCATAAGCAGCAAAGAAGGCGCCAACGTATCAGAACAAAATGGCGAGATGTTCCATAAACGAGGCATTATTTGATGTCAGGAAGGAGACCTCGATCCAACTGGGAGCGAGCGCTCAACCACGCGGCCAGGAATAGAGGGCAAGGCGACCGCTCGATGACACGCTGCTGGCGCCGGGCGCCGAGCCCATCTCACCACACACGAGGAGGAGACACGACATGCAGATCACCAGAAACTCCCTCCAGACGGCGACCGGCCCCAGCGACTGGTTCACCGGTGCCGTCTACATCGACGCCGTGGCCACGGCGTCGAAGCCATCCCGCCTGCAGGCGGCCAGCGTCCACTTCACCCCCGGGGCCCACACCGCGTGGCACACCCACCCCTCTGGCCAGACGATCTATGTCACCGAGGGCGTTGGCCGCTGCCAGCGCCGCGGCGGCCCGATCGAGGTCATCCGGCCCGGTGACTCCGTGTACTTCGAGCCCGGCGAGGATCATTGGCACGGCGCCGCCCCCGACCGGTTCATGACCCACATCGCGATGCAAGAGGTTGACGACGCGGGCAGCCCCGTCACCTGGGCGGAGCATGTCACCGACGAGGAGTACAACGCCGCGCCCGCGTCATAGGCGCCCGAAGCGGGAATGACGCAGGCCGGACGCTACTCGGGGCCGAGAGCATTTATCGCTCCGGCGAGAACCTTGGCGTGACCTCCCTCGGGGAAGGGGGAGTGGCAGTACACCTGTAGGTCATACGTTTCCCCGCCAACGAGCGAGACATTCGCCGTGAGCGGGATCTCGGCGTGGGTCACGAACGCGCCCTCGAGATCCACGGTCGAGGGTTCGCCAAAGGGGTGGGGCACACCCTCGGCAAGGCCTTCCCAGGCGAAGTGACAGGTGACTTCCACCTTTGAGGAGGTGTTCGTGTTTTCCACTTGGACGCTCGCCTGCGCGAGGACATGGGCACCGGCGCCGGGCAGGGAGAGGGTTTTCCCGCTCGTCTTCGTGCGTAGGACGAGGGTTTCTGTTTCTTCCACGAGGATCCCGCCAGCGGGCGCGACCTGTACGAACGATGTCGCGATAGTCGCGCTCGCGGACGCGCCCGGCGTCCCTTCTTTGCCCGGCGTCCCTTCTTTGCCCGGCGTCCCTTCTTTGCCCGGCGTCCCTTCTTTGCCGGCGGGCCCGCTGGCACCCGTCGCCCCGCGCGGTCCGACCGCACCTGTCGCCCCGCGTGTGCCCCTGAGCTTCCTGAGGACCTTCGGATTGATCTGCTTGGTCGAGTTGATCAGATAGTGGCTTGCCGCAACGGCGCCGCCGCTCATCGCGAACACGAGCGCCAAGGTGGCCGCGACGTTGCCGTAGGTAAGGCGTCTGCGCATCTCGATCCTCCTCCTGCTCCGGTTGGCGCGGCGGGAGGTCGGGACCTGCCGGACGCTTTCCGGAGTTCTACCTGATCAACGGAGGCGCGGGACTCTCGACCGGAGCAAGCAACCGCTTTCACGGCCGCTCCCCCGTGCCGCGCCTCGTCTGCTCGAACGCCACTCCAGCGTCTTACGGATCTCTAGTTTCCGGAACCCGCAAAGCGAACGGAAGCGTCGTGCACACGGCTAACGCGCGCCCATGCGGTCGCTCATGACGGGCCGGCCGGCGTTGGACATCGGCGCCATCTGCATGGACTTGGCGTGCATCGGCATCTGCGTGGCGTGCATCGGCATCGGTTTGGCGTATATCGCGGCGGGCTTGCCGGACATCTGCGTGTGCATGTGATCCATCATCGACATCGCGCTGACCGCGGCTGCCGATCCGGGGACCGTGAGTCCCGGCACGCTCGCGGGGCTCAGCGAAACCGATATCGCGAGCACCGCCAGGACCACGGCGATCGCGAGGTTGGCGACTGTCCTCCAAGGAAACAGCTTCTCAAGGGCGACCAGCGCGGCGATCAGCACCATCCAAGCGAGGCTCATCACGCCGAGCGCGAACAGCGCCGCCATCAGTCCCCAGCAGCACCCCACGCACCAGGCGCCGTGCTCGATGCCCATCACGACCGCACCCGTCGGTCCATCGCGCCACGCGTGCGTGACGAACTGGAGTGGCCCGCGACAGCGGCGCAGGCACGCGTCCTTGGCCGGCGTGAGCTGGTAGACCGCCGCGGCCAGCAGCACCCCGGCGGCAAGGTAGGGCCCGCCCCGATGCCACGAGAAGGCGCCGGCCGATGCCGAGCGCAGGACGACTTGGAGCGCGTATGCGAGCGCGCCGAAGGCAGCCCACGAGATCAAATAGCCACCTATGAACAATGCAGTCGAACCGCGCGCAGCGGCGGGGCGCAGGTCGCGACGGCTTCGCTGCACGAGCCGGTAGACCAGCACCATCGGCACGATCGACGGAAACATCATCGCCGCCATCATCAGCACCCACGAGCTGATGTAGAAGCTGAACGTCCCAAGGTCGGTCCACGGACCCGCGTCCATCCCGGCCATGCGTCGGTCGGTCAAAAGCCAAGCGAGGCTCGCGAGGCCGACAAGCGCAAGGACCAGCCCGGCCTGGCCCCTTGGCAACGTTGCTCCCCGTTTCGCTTGGATCGCCATCGCGCCGCCCAGCCCCGCGTGCTCGCCCCGAACAGTGGGCGCTCGCACGTTAGCCGGTTATGAGTTGCTCCACTCGAACTCGTTGAGCTGCGCGTAGGTGTTCTCGAGCGTCATCGCCAAGGGATCCACTGCCATAGTTCTCGCCTCGACCGTGTTCCCCATCTCCGCGAGCCGGTACTCGAATCCTTCGGGCAGGTCGATCCGCGCACGGTGCTCCTCGCCGGTCGCGGGATTCTTGATCGGCTCGATCCGCGATTCGCCGAGCCCCGCAACGCTTAGCGATGCCACGCGCTGCTCGCGGTCGCTCTGCATCTCGACGCGAGCAGTGGCCGTGGGCAGCTGGTTAGGTGCCACGGCGGCAAAGATCTCGAAGTACGCGCCACCTTGCGTGCCGCTCAGCAAAGCTTCAAGCGCCGCGCGCTGCTCGGTGCCCACACCCTCGTCGATCACGATCTGGCGGGTTCCGTTGCCCTCGTCGATCCTCCCCGGCCAGTGATAGATACCAGCCCAGCGCACGCCATCGAGCGTGGTCTCGCCGTAGTGACCTTGGCTTATCTCATAGCCGATGAACGCTTCGCAGTTGCCCGTCGTGGGTGGGGCGTTGAACTGGCACGGACACCCCCAGTCGCAGTTGCAGCTGACGACCTCGTGCCCACTGATTCTCCACTGCGTCTTCTCCGCGGTGCTCATGAGCGCTCCTCTCTGGACGACCGTCTCAAGCTCGGTGATCACCGTACCTGAGTGGACACGCCGGCGGGTGACCCGCGCTACGGCACCTCGCCGCCGGCGATGTCCGGGCGCAGTACGGGAGCGACGGGACTCGAACCCGCGACCTCTGCCGTGACAGGGCAGCGCTCTAACCAACTGAGCTACGCCCCCCGCGTTGTTGCGTGGGAATGATGGAGGACTGCTCCAGCCTCCTCAGTATGCCAAGGCTTTGCGTGCACAGTGCAGCGCCCCGGCGAGTGGCGTGTCGAGGGCAGCGCGACTCGAGCCGTCGCTGGGCGTGGGAGCCCGTCATCGAGCCCTGGCCAGCCGGCCAGCTCCTCCGCTAGGCTGCTGTGGTGGCGCTTGTCGGTCCCACTCCACTCGTGGACAGCAAGCCGCTCGCCGTGCTGGTGAGCGACCTGCGCGAGGAGCGTTCGGCGTCCGTTCCCTTCCCGCCGGGAGAGACGCGCTTCTCGATGGCGCGGACGCGGCGGTGGGCCGAGGATCCGCTGTCGGTTCTGCTCGAGTCCTACGAGCGCTTTGGCCCCGTGTTCACGTTGCGTCTGCTCCACGGCAACGTCGTGTTCATGCTCGGCCCCGCGGCCAACCACTACATGACGGTCTCCCACGCGTCGAACTTCCTCTGGCGCGACTCCCACTTCCGCGATCTGATCGGCCTGATGGGAGACGGGCTGCTCACGATCGACGGCGAGTTCCACCGCCGCTCGCGCCAGATCATGCTGCCGGCGTTCCATCGCGAGCACATCGCCGCCTCGGTAGACGTGATTGCGGCAGAGACGACGCGCGCGCTGGGGCAGCTGACACCGGGGGCCACGATCGACCTGTACGCGTGGACGCGCCGGCTGGCGCTGCGCGTGGCGATGCGGGCTCTGTTCGGGCTCGACCCCGACGGTGGGCGTGCGCGCGCAATCGACGCCGCCGGCCTGTTCGAGCGGGCTCTCTCCTTCTACTCCTCCGACTACCTTCTTCGCATCCTGCGCAACCGCTTCAGCCCGTGGGCGAGGATGCAAAAGGCAGCACGCGAGCTGGACGAGCTCATCTACTCGGAGATCTCACAACGCCGTCGCACCGGCGAGCGCGGCCAGGACATTCTCAGCCTGCTGCTCGACGCCGAGGACGAAGACGGATCGACGTTGAGCGACCTGCAGATCCGCGATGAGGTGATGACGCTCATGTTCGCCGGCCACGACACGACGACGTCGACGGTGGCGTTCATGTTCTATGAGCTCGCCCGCAACCCGGCCGTCGCGGCGCGCCTGTATGCCGAGCAGGACGCCCGGCTCTCGCCCGGCGGGCCAACGGCCTCTCAGCTCACCTCCGGCGAGCTGGTGGAGCTCGAGATGGTCCTCGAGGAGACGCTGCGAAAGTACCCGCCGGCCTGGGTCGGACCGCGGCGATCGATCGAGGCGTTTGAGTTCGAGGGACACACCGTGCCCGAGCGCGCGTTCGTCAACTATTGCTCGTGGGCCAGCCACCACCTGCCCGACGTCTTCCCGGAGCCCGAGGAGTTCCGCCCCGAGCGCTTCGCGCCGAAGGCGCGCGCGGAGCTGCCAAAGGGTGCCTACATCCCCTTCGGCGGCGGCTCGCGCACGTGCATCGGCATGCGCTTTGGCCAGCTCGAGGTGCGCGCGATCGCCACTCAGATCCTCTCCCAAGCCGCGCTGTCCCTCCCCGACGATTTTCACCTGCAGATCCGCCAGATGCCCACGATCAGCCCCAAGCACGGCCTGCCGGTGCGCGTCGGCGCTCGGCCGGTCGCGACCCGCGCCGATCTGTCGGCCGCGGCCGCCTGATCGCAGGTCGTCGGGAGCCTGCGCACGGCCACCGCGGGAGCGACCCGTCAGTGCAGGCTCGCCGTCACGCTCAAGCGATAGCCCTGACCCCCTCCGGGCTCGGCCACGGCGCGGGCGCCCACTCCCCGCACGTAGACGTGCGGGTCGGCGAACAGCGTGACCTGCAGGCCTTCGAGGAGCAATCCCACCGGATGGACCACGAGCTTGCCTTCGCTGGCGCCCGCGACAGCGTCCACCGAGGCGCCCACGCCGAACAGCCCTCCGCTGGCCCTCACCCGCACCGTGCCGCCTTCGCTACCCACCAGCTGCACGCCGAATCCCCTCCGGCAATGCCGCCCTCACGGCGCCTGCCGTCGCCCGCGCCGCGGCGCTGAGCGCACCGCCGCGCTTGCGGAAGCTGACGTCGCTCAGCTGTAGCGGGCCCTCCTGCGTGCGGGAAGCGGTCAGGTCCATTTCGCTCACGTCGCGCGCTTCCCACAGGAGTTTGGCTGTCTGGGCAGGGTTCACCTTCAGCGCTCGCGCCGTCACCTTCACCGAATCGACGCTCCCCCACAGCAGCTTCACCGCCGGCCACGCCGTCACGCTCACGCTCTGCACGCTGCCGTACTTCCTCAAACGGGAGGAGATCCTGCTCGCGGCGATTTTCGGAAGGAACACCTGCGCGAGCACGAGCAGCAGGAGCGCCCCCGCCCGCCACGGCGAGGGCGACCCGGCCGATCCTGGTGCTGGGGCCACCGCGCCGCATCTCCCACAAGCTTCGCAGGAGATGCGTCGCGGCGACGGCTCCTCCGGCTGAGCCTAGGCCAGGCCGTTGGCGTGCAGGAACTGCTGGGCCACGCTCGTGGCGGACTGCTTGTCGAGCGTCACGGCCGCGTTCATCTGTTGAATCGCCTTGAACGTGAGCAGCGCGCTCACCTTGTCGAGCGTTTCTGAGAATGCCGGGCCCTCCGCCGCGAGCACGCTCTGCTTGACCACCGGGGCCACGTTCTGGAATCCGAACACGTGCTTGGGGTCAGCGAGCAGCTTGTATTTGCCGCCGAGCAGCTGCCCGTCGGTCGTGAACACGTCCTGAACGTCGACCTGGCCGCTGTTCAGCGCCTGGTAGGACAGGTTGATCGCGATCGGTACGAACGTCGGGTTCGCGCCGTATTCCTTCTTCACGCCGAGCAGCCCCTCGAAACGCGTCGCGAATTCCGGCGCCGCGCCGAGCTTGACAGCCGTGCCCAATTTCTTCAGGTCGCCGACGCTCGCCAGCTTGTTCTTGCTGGCGTAGGTTTCGAGCGTCGCCAGCGCGTCGGAGTCGTAGAACGGCGTGTCGGCGAGCAAAGTCAGGCCATGCTTCTGGACGAACGCCTTCGCCTGCTGATAGGCCGCGGCGGCGCTCGCGGGGTTCTTGGTCTGGGCGGCGATCGCCGTCAGCAGCGTGCCCGTGTACTCGGGGTACATGTCGATCTGTCCCGCCGTCAGAGCCTTGTAGGTGATCTCCGAGGACCCGATGTTGTCCTTCAGCGTCACCTTGTAACCCTTCGCGCCGAGCGCCTGCGCATAAAGCGCGCCGAGGATGTTCTCCTCGGGAAAGTTCTTATCGCCGATCGTCACCCCCGGCTTACCCACGCCCGGACCGCTCGTCGCCGCCGCCGGCGTTGCCGCTGTCGTCGCCGCCGGTGTGCTCGCCGCGCTCGAGGCTGTCGTGCTCGAGCGATTTGCTGCTGCTGCCGCACGCCGCGAGCGCGGCCGTGCTCGCCACCGCCAAGGCCAACGAGGCCCCCCTCCAGGTGTGTCTGCGCATCTGCTGCCTCCTATTTATTTATTTATTTATATATAAAAAGTTGAAATCAGCGCGTGCCGGCCACGACGGTCGCGACCGCGGGTCGCCTACCAGGTCGTCGCGGTCGAGCGAGCCGAAGCCCGCGCGGGGTCACGAGACGCTGAAGCGTCGCGAGCGCGCCCTCGACGAAGAGCGCCAGCGCCGCCACGCAGATCGCCGCTCCGAGGACCCCGTAGAAGTGATAGCTGGCCTCGTTGGCGATGATGTCGCCGAGGCTCCCGCTGAAGCCCGCGAGCGCCGCGATCGTGGTCGTGCTCACGACGAACACCGCCGCCGTGCGGATGCCGGCGAACACGAGCGGGACGGCGAGCGGAAGCTCCAGCCGCGTCAGGATCTCCCAGCCAGTCATGCCCATGCCGCGAGCTGCGTCCACCAGATCGCGGTCGACGCCGTCCACGGCCAGGTAGGCGTTCGTGATCATCGGTGGCACCGCCAGGACCACGAGGGCGAGCTCTACCACGGTCAGACCGAGGCCGAGGAACGCGTCGCCGATCGCCAGCACCACCAGACTCGGGAGGGCACGACCGAGGTTCCCGATGTTGATCGTCAGGAACGAGCCACGGTGCAGGTGCCCGAGCCAAACGCCCAGCGGAATCGCGATCAGCAGCGAGATGCTGACGCCGATCGCGCTCACCTTCAACGTCTCCAACGTCAGGTGCAGCAGGCTCGGCAGCTGCGGACTCCCGGGCACGCTGCCGTCGCGCGCGATGAACCTGAAGGCTTCGACGAAGTCGTTCATGAGCTCCTCGCTAGACGCCCCGCGCCCGCATCCACGGCGTCAGCAGTCGCTGGACGCCCACCAGCAGCCCGTCGGCGAGCAGCGCCAGCAGGATCGCCAGGCCGCCCGCAGCGATCAGCTCGGTCTTGAACGGACCCTCGCCCAGAGCGGTGTTGATCGGCACGCCGAGCCCCTTGTCGCAGACGGCGTAGGCGATCGTCGCCAGTGAGACCACCGTGACGGTCGCGATCCGCAGGCCCGCCACGATCGCCGGCAGCGCGAGCGGCAGCTCGACGCGGATCAGCGATTGCCGGGAGGTCATGCCCATGCCGAGCGCCGCCTCGCGCACCTCCTCGGGCACCTCGCGCAGACCCGTGACGATGTTGCGAAACAGGATCAGCAGGGTGTAGGAGACGAGCGCGATCTCTGCGCTCGTGACGTTCAGCCCGACCGGCGCCACGAGCAGCTCGAACAGGGCCAGCGAAGGAATCGTGTAGAGGATGCCCGTGACGAGGATCGTCGGTCGCTCGAGCCAGCGCAGCCTGTGCGCCGCCAGCGCAAGCGCCATCGAGAGCGCAAAGCCGATCGCGACGGCGACCACCGTCAACAGGATGTGCTGGCGCAGCGCCGGCCACAGCACGGGATCCCAGTTGTGCCTGAACCAGTCGATGCAGAAGAAGTGGTTGTGGACGACGCACTTGGAGCTCGCAGCGCCGTAGTTGGGGATCACCGGGCCGGCCGCCGCAAGCGCGTTCATGCGCGGTCTCGCTCATCCAGCAGTGCGCTCACGGCATCGAGCGTCAGCACGCCGGCCACATGCCTGCTGCCGTCGCGGTCGCGTCGCCGTCCCTCGCCGTCCCGCATCATCGAACACCGTCAGGGGTCGTCCACCGTTGCTCAACAGCAGCGAAAGCGCGTCGCGTACCGTCGTGCTCAAATCGACGCTCTCCCCGTTCGCGCGCAGTCCGTTCGGCGGCGCCAGCTCCAGGTCGGCGAGGGTCGTTAGTCCGAGGCGCTTGAGTGCCCGGTCGGCGCCGACGAAGCGGGCGACGAAGTCGTCGGCCGGATGGGCGAGGATCTCCTGCGGCGAGTCATATTGGGCCAGAACCCCGCCCTCCCGCAAGATCGCTATCTCGTCGCCCATCTTGATCGCCTCATCGATGTCGTGCGTGACGAAAACGACCGTCTTGCGCACTTTCGCCTGCAGGCGCAGGAACTCATCCTGCAGTCGCGCGCGGTTGATCGGGTCGATCGCCCCGAACGGCTCGTCCATCAGCATCAGCGGCGGGTCGGCCGCGAGCGCCCGCGCAACCCCCACGCGCTGGCGCTGGCCGCCAGAGAGCTGGCTCGGATAGCGGCCTCGCATCTCCTGCGGATCGAGGTCGATCAGCTCCAGCAGCTCGATCACGCGCGCCGATACGCGATCCTTCTCCCAGCCGAGCAGGCGCGGGACCGTCGCAATGTTCTCACCGACCGTCTGATGCGGGAACAGCCCGATCTGCTGGATCACGTAGCCGATCTCGCGGCGCAGCTCCCTGGGCTCGCGCTGCAGCACGCTCTTGCCGCCGAGCAGGATGTCGCCGTCAGAGATCGGGATCATCCGGTTGATCAGCCGTAGCGCGGTCGTCTTGCCGGACCCCGACGGCCCCACCAGCACGCACACCTCGCCCGCCGGGACCGTGAACGAAAGCCCCGAGATCGCAGGCTCCCGCTGCCCGGGATAACGCTTGCTCACGTTTCGCAACTCGAGCTCGGCTGCCTGCGCGAACGCCGACGGCCCCTCACTATGGGCGGTGTCTGCGGTCTTCAAGGAAGGGTCCCGGCCAGGGAGCGGGGACATCCTATCCAACCGACGCCTCGCAGACCGGGAGCCGAGCCCGCGAGTATGCGCACGCTCGCTAGCCTTGAGGCCCAGACCACGGGGCGCGTAGCTCAGTTGGCCAGAGCACCTCGTTTACACCGAGGGGGTCGCCCGTTCGAGTCGGGCCGCGCCCATCAAGCCCCAACGCCCCACCTCCCGTCACCCCACGCCACTGACAGATGACCGACGAATCGCCCATCCGCATCGCAGTGATCGGCTCGGGTCCGGCCGGCTTCTACGCCGCCGGGCATCTACTCAAGGACTCTGACCAGCGCTTTGAGGTGGACATGATCGAGCGCTTGCCGACGCCCTGGGGCCTCGTCCGCTCCGGCGTTGCCCCCGACCATCCCAAGATCAAGTCCGTCAGCCGAATCTATGAGAAGACCGCCGCTCATCCGCGCTTTCGCTTCTTTGGCAACGTGCACTTCGGCGAGCATGTCTCGCGCGAGGACCTCCGCGGCCACTACCACGCGATCGTCTACGCGACCGGCGCCCCCGTGGACCGCCCGCTTGGGATCCCAGGCGAAGACCTCCCCGGCTCGCACGCGGCCACCGAGTTCGTCGGCTGGTACAACGGCCACCCCGATCACACCGATCTCGAGGTCGACCTCCTCTCGGCCGAGCGGGCCGTCGTGATCGGCAACGGCAACGTCGCGCTCGACGTCGCACGGATGCTCGTGCTGGCCCAGTCGGAGCTGGCGCCCACGGACACAGCCGATCATGCGCTGGAGGTGCTGGCCGGCAGTCGCGTGCGCGAGGTCGTCGTCGTCGGCCGCCGCGGCCCGGCCCAGGCGGCCTTCACCAACCCCGAGCTGCGCGAGCTCGGCGAGCTCTCTGACGCAGACGTGATCGTCGATCCGCTCGAGCTGGATCGTGCGCTGGCCGTCCCCGATCCGGCGGCCGCCGAGAATGCCACTTCCCGGCTGAACGTCGAGATCCTGCGCGACTACGCCCAGCGCATACCGACCGGCAAGCCGAGGCGAGTCGTCCTGCGCTTTCTGCTCTCGCCCGTCGAGCTGACCGCCGATCGGGATGGCCGGCTTGGATCGGTCGAGCTCGTACGCAACGAGCTGGTCGCCGACGCCGCCGGCGCGCTGCGCGCGCTGCCAACCGGGGAGACGGAGACGATCGAGTCGGGCCTGCTCTTTCGAGCGATCGGCTATCGCGGTGTTCCGCTTGCGGGCGTCCCCTTCGACGAGCGCAGCGGCGTCATTCCCAACGACGGCGGTCGCATCACCGACCCGGCGACCGGTGCTCCACTGCTCGGCGAGTACGTCGTCGGCTGGATCAAGCGCGGGCCCACGGGGGTGATCGGCACGAACAAGAAGGACGCCCAGCAGACCGTCGACGCGATCCTCGCCGACCTCTCCTCCGCGCGCAACGGCGATGCCCCTCTGCTCGCCCCCGGCACAGCCGATCCCGCGGCGCTCGAGGAGCTGTTGCGCTCACGCCAGCCCGAGCTCGTCACCTATGACGGCTGGTCGGAGATCGATCGTCACGAGCGCTCGCTCGGCGAGCGCGCCGGGCGCCCGCGGGTGAAGCTCACACGGATCGAGGAGATGCTGCGGGTCGCCGCCGCGGAAAACCCGGCGGACGAGGATTGACCGGCCGTTCTTGACTCGACGCAATGGCCCGTCTGCCACACTGTCGCGCGCGAGCCCCGTTAGCTCATCTGGTAGAGCGCCGGACTTTTAATCCGGTGGGGCGGGTTCGAGTCCCGCACGGGGCACTGCGGAAAGCTGACGCTTGAGGAGGGGCATCTGCGGGCAATCTCAGGGCGTGAGCGCTGATACCCCCAGCCCTGAGGTACCGATTGACGAGTCGCAGGCGCGGCTGCTCGAGCGCCTGCGAGCAGCCGCGGGAGGCCCCGTGAGCTTCGAGGAGCTGCGGTCGCTCGGAATCGACAATCCCGCGGTGCTCGCCTACGAGCTCGACCTCGTGGGCATGCCGATCGAGCGCGTCCATCGCTACGACGCGCCCGGCCGTGCGGTGCCGGTGGGCGTACGCATCGAGGAGCCCGATGCGACGCCGGCGACGCTCGTGCACAGCCCCCGGCCGCGGTACCCTCCGCGGCCGCAGGTCGCACGCGTGCGCTGGCGCCGGCGCGCGTACGAGGCTCGGGAGTTCGCCCGGTCGCGCCTGAGCGCGGCCATCCCCGCGGGTTCGATCGCCGCCGCGCGCCTGAGGGCGCCCGATGCGGGTTCGATCGCCGCCCGCGCCGCCCAACGTCCGGCTCTGGCCGCTCCGCTCGCGTTGCTAGTCGTGGCCGGCGTGGTCATCGCGTTGGCGCTCACCGGCCAGGCTCCCAGACGCGCGAGTACTGCCGCGGACCGGACCGGCCTCGGCGCTCAACGCGGCGCACGTGCGGTCGTCCGGCCCGGCAGCGCACGCCAAGCACCGCGACCGGCGGGCGCCCAGGCGAGTTCGACGACACCCACGAGCACGCCGGCGGCCTCCGACGCCGCCGGCGGGTCGGGCGCAAGCACCCAGCGAAGCGGCACCTCCGGCGCGACGCGGACCGGAACCACGAGCGCCAGCGCGTCCCGACCGCCCGAAGCCGCGCCGACGGCGGCCGCGTCCGCTTCTGCCGCGCAGCTTCAGGCCAACGGCCACCAGCTGATCGGCGACGGACGCTACGCAGCCGCGATCGGCGATCTGCGCGCAGCGCTCACGGCGAGCGGGCAGTCGACCGCAAGCTGCGGCGCACCGACCAGCGAAGCGTGCCTGACCTACGCCTACGCGCTCTATGACATCGGTGTTGCCCTCCGGCTCGACGGCGACCCCGGCGCGGCGGTCGGAGTCCTCAGCGAACGGCTGCGGATCGACAACCAGCGGGCGACCGTGCAGGAACAGCTCGATCTGGCGAAGGCGGCCGCCGACTCCGGCCGCGCGGCGCCCGCTCCGGGGGTTCGCACCCTGGATGGCGGCGTTCGGGCGCCGGGAAACGGCCGTGAGGACCACCATGGGCGTCCTCACCGAGCGCACTAGGCCATAGGGGTCCGGACCTCAAGCAACGGCCGCTCGGTGTCGGCGTTCGTCTGAGCAGCGCCGGTGAACGAGCTCGCGCGCGAGTTCCTGGCCGCTCAGCCAACGCGTCGAGGCACGCGATACCCTGAGCGGCGCGCCCGACCATGGCTACCCCGAGTCACCACCGCATCGCGATCGTCGGCTCCGGCTTCTCCGGCCTGGGCATGGCGGTCCGCCTGAAGCAGGAAGGGATTCACGACTTCGTCGTGCTCGAGCGGGCCGAGGACCTGGGTGGCACGTGGCGCGATAACACCTATCCCGGCTGCGCGTGCGACGTGCCGTCGCACCTGTACTCGTTCTCGTTCGCGCCGAACCCGGACTGGAGCCGGACGTTCTCTCCACAGCCGGAGATCTGGGAGTACCTGCGCCGCGTCTCCGCCGAGCAGGGCGTCGACCCGCACATCCGCTACCGCCACGAGGTAACCGCGGCGCGCTGGGATAAGCAGGCCGAGCTGTGGCAGATCCAGACGACCGCCGGCGAGCTCACGGCCGACCTGCTCGTCGCTGGCGCTGGTCCGCTGAGCGATCCGCGACTCCCCGACATACCGGGGATCGACACGTTCGAGGGCGCGATCTTCCACTCCGCGCGCTGGGATCACGCGCACGCGCTGGACGGCGAGCGGGTCGCCGTGATCGGCACCGGCGCCTCCTCGATCCAGCTCGTCCCGCGCATCCAGCCGCAGGTCGAGGCGCTGCATCTGTTCCAGCGCACGCCCCCGTGGATCGTCCCCCATCGCGACCGACCGATCTCGCGCGCGGAGCGACTCGTCTACCGCGCGTTCCCGCCGGCGCAGAAGCTGGTGCGAGGCCTCGTCTACTGGGCCCGCGAGCTGTTCGTGCTGCCGCTGATGAAACCACGCGACGGGTCGATGCCCGAGCGGATCGCGCGCAAACACCTCCAGGAGCAGGTCTCAGATCCCGGGCTGCGCGCGCGCCTGGAACCGAGCTACCGAATCGGATGCAAGCGGATCCTGATCTCCGACGAGTACTACCCCGCGCTGCAGCAACCGAACGTCGAGGTCGTGACGGAGTCGATCAGCGCGATCACGCCGCGCGGGATCGTGACCGCCGACGGCAGCGAACGCGAGCTCGACACGATCATCCTCGGTACCGGCTTTCATGTCACCGACATGCCGGTCGCGGAGTGGATCTACGGCGACGACGGCCGCTCGCTCGCCGAGGTCTGGCACGGTAGCCCGCAGGCCTATCTCGGCGCCGCCGTCGCCGGGTTCCCCAACCTGTTCCTGCTCGTCGGCCCGAACACGGGGCTCGGTCACAACTCGATCGTGTTCATGATCGAGTCGCAGCTGCACTACCTGATGGAATGCCTGCGCTTCATGGACGGCCGGGGCCTGCACGTGATCGAGGTTCGCGACGCGATCCAGCGCAGCTACAACGAGGAGATCCAGAGTCGCCTGCAGGGAACCGTCTGGACCTCGGGCGGCTGCGTCAGCTGGTATCTCGACGACCACGGCAAGAACACGACGATCTGGCCGGGCTCGACGTGGCCGTACCGCCGGCGGCTGCGTCGCTTTCAGGCCGAGGACTACGAGCTGCGCCCGCGCGGTCCGGTGGCGCGACGGGAGCCGGAGGCGTTGTCCGCATGAGCCGCGCACCGCGCGAGCGCTACGACGTCAACGGGCGCACCGTTCTGATCACGGGCGCCGCCCGCGGTATCGGAGCGGCCGCCGCCGAGCGGCTTCACGCGAGGGGCGCGAACGTCGCGCTCGTCGGCCTCGAGCCGGAGCGCTTGGAGGAGAACGCCGCCCGCCTTGGCAGCCGCGCCGCCTGCTTCGAGGCCGACGTCACCGACCTGAGCGCCCTCGAAAGCGCCGTAACCGCCACCGTCGAGCGTTTCGGCGGGATCGACGTGGCGATCGCCAACGCCGGGATCGCGTTCGGCGGCACGCTCGCCACCGCGCCCGTCGAGCACGTTGAGCGCACGCTTGCCGTCAACCTGCTCGGCGTGTGGCGCACCGACCGCGCCGTGATCGAGCAGATCACCCAGCGGCGCGGATACCTGCTGAACGTCGCCTCGCTCGCGGCGATTGCCCACACGCCGCTGATGGGTCCGTATGCGGCTGCCAAGGCCGGCGTCGAGGCGCTCACCGACGCGCTCCGCATGGAGAGCTTTCCGAGCGGCGCCCGCGTCGGCTGTGCCTACTTCGGCTTCATCGACACCGACCTCGTGCGCGCGGGCTACGCGCAACCGGCCGCCGCGCATATGAACGCGAGGACTCCGAGCTTCTTGAGCAACCCCGCGCCGCTTTCGAGCGCCATCGACGCGATCGAGCGTGGAGTCGAACGGCGCGCCGCCCGAGTCTGGTCCCCGCGCTGGGTCGGCGCCGCGATCGCCCTGGGCGGCGTGCTTCAGCCGCTGCTGGAAAGGCGCACGCTCAGCGATCCCGACCATCTCGCCGAGGGCCTGCGGCTGGCCGATCCCGCGGCCGGAGGCATAGCCGACCAGGACCCGACGCTCGGCGTGGCCGCGAACGCGCTATCCGACCCCTAGGCCCGCCCTTCGTCCGCGTGCTACTCCACGCGCGAGAACTCGACGATCGCGATCCCCAGCATCAGGAGCCCCAGCAGCGCGACGACCGCCGCCTCCACGATTCCCGGCACGTGCCAGCCCCACCAGGTCACCCCCGGATCCAGCGCGTGACGCGCAGCCGGTGAGATCTTCAAATGCGAGAAGACGATCCTGCGCATCGGGTCCACGGCGTAGGTCAACGGATCGATGCGGTTGAGGATCGACAGCCACTGCGGCAGTCCCGACACGGGGAAGAGAGCGCCCGAGAGGAAGTACATCGGCATGATCGCCATCTGCATCAGCGCCATGAATGACTGCATCTGCGTGATCCGCGCCGCGACCATCACGCCGAAGGCGGTGATCGCGAACGCCAGCAGCAGCGCCAAAAGGAAGACCTCGACGATCAGCGAGGCGGCATAGGGGACGCCGACGAGGCCCGCGAGGCAGAGCACGATCACGCCTTGAAAGCCCGCGACGGTCGCTCCGCCCAGGCACTTGCCGAGCACGAGCGAGCTGCGGCGCACCGGAGCAACCATCATCTCGCGCAGGAACCCGAACTCGCGATCCCACACCAGCGAGGCGGCCGAGAACATCGCGGTGAACATGACCGCCATGCACAGCACTCCCGGATATACGAACGTGCGCAGGTTGACGCCGTGGGTACCCGCTGAGGCGAGCCGCGACAGCCCGGTGCCGAGCACGAACAGGAACAGGAACGGCTGCATCAACGAGGTGAGGATTCGCAGGCGGTCGTGGCTGAAGCGGATCAGCTCGCGCTTCCACACGACCTTGATCGCGCGCAGCTCGCCGCGCAGGCTGCGCGTCGGCACGCGAACGCGGGCGATCTGGTGTGGGGAGTCGCCCCCGCCCGGCGGCGGTTGGAGCGTGGTGGCGGCAGTGTCGGTGGCCATCAGCGGTTCATCATCCGGGCGAAGTTTCGCCGCGTGTCGATCTGTGAGGTCTCGGCATCGCGGATGGTCGTGCCGGTGTAGGACATGAACACGTCGTCGAGCGAGGGACGCGCGACGCTGACCGAGCGGATCGGCTGACCGAGCTCGGCGAACAGGCGGGGCACGAACTGCTCGCCCCCGGCCACGCCAAAGGTCACCTTGCCCTCGGCGAGGGTCGCCCCGATGCCAAAGCGCTCCTTGAGCGCCTCGATCGCCGCCTGATCGTCGTCGGTCTCGATCTGCACCCGGTCGCGGCCGACGCTCGCCTTCAGCGCCGCGGGAGTGTCGAGCACGATGATGCGACCCTGATCCATGATCGCGATGCGGTCGCAGTACTCGGCCTCGTCCATGTAGTGGGTGGTGAGGAAGATCGTGATGTCCTCGCGTGCCTTCAGCTCCTGGATGTACGTCCAGATCGAGCTGCGCGTCTGTGGGTCGAGCCCGACGGTCGGCTCATCCAGGAACAGCACTCGTGGCGAGTGCAAAAGGCCGCGAGCGATCTCAAGGCGCCGCTTCATCCCGCCCGAGAACGTGTTGACAAGGCTTGCGCGGCGCTCCCACAGCCCCACCATCTCCATCACCTGGCGCATCCGCGGATCGACCGACTGGCGTGTCACCCCGTACAGCTCGGCGTGCAGGCGCAGGTTCTGCTCGGCGCTCAGATAGCTGTCGAGGGTGGTGTCCTGAAAGACCAGCCCGATGTTGCGGCGCACCTGATCGCGTTCGCGGGCAACGTCGTGGCCGGCGACCCGGGCGTGGCCTCCGCTCGGTCGCACGAGCGTGCAGAGCATGTTGATCGTCGTCGACTTCCCCGCGCCGTTGGGCCCAAGGAAGCCAAACGTCTCCCCGCTTGGCACCTCGAAGTCGATGCCCCGCACCGCCTCGATGTCGCCGAAGCTCTTCAGCAGGCCTTCGACCGACACGGCCGGGGCGGCCCCATCGCGCCGCGCAACGGATCCCGCCCCGTTCGCATCCGGGTCGATCGGCACGTCCGTTGTTTGGTGGTGGCTGTCGGTCAAGCGTCCTTGTCCACCGTACCGCTCTCGGGCTCGCCATCGGCGAGAATTCGATACAGGTCTCGGCGGGCCGTCGCCAGCACCTCGCGGGCCTTGGCCCACTGCGCCTCGCTGCCCGTGCGCATCACCTGGGTGAAGGCGTACGCGACCTCGCGCATCAGCTTCCCCAGCTCGTGGCCCGCGCTGCTCATGTCGCCGCTCATCTGCTCCCAGGGCGCCGGACTGTCGGCGTCACGCTGCTCCACGTGCGCCCTTCCCTCGTCGGTGAGCGCGAACAGCTTGCGCCCATCGGACTCCTGCAAACGGATCAGGCCCTCGTCCTCGAGCTGCGCGAGCGCCGGGTAGACCGAACCCGGGCTCGGCCGCCAGACGCCCTCGCTGCGCTCCTCGACCTCCTGCATGATCTGGTAGCCGTTGCGCGGCTCCTCGGCGAGCAGCAGCAGCGCCGCGGTACGGATGTCGCCGCGGCGCGCCTTGCGCCCGCGCCCCCGTGGGCCGCGGCCGGGGCCGCCGAACGGGAAGCCGCCAAAGCCGCTCTCGGCGCCCGGACCGTAGCCGCGGTGGCGGTGACGGCCACGGCCGCCGCCCGGACCGCCCCGAGCGCCCGTCATCGCGCGCAGCACAGCGCCGAAGTCATGGGCCTCGCCGCGCTGGCAATGCCCCTCATCTGTTGCGTAGATCGCTTGCGCGAACATATTGATCTCCTATCGTGATCTGTCAAAGTACGCTCACGATATATCTTTATTGATTATATTTCAAGTCCCCCCTGCAATCGGACGAACGAGGGGTCGATCGGGCGAGCGAGGGTCGGGGGCCCGTCAGTGCCTGAAGTGCCGCACGCCGGTCGCCACCATCGCGATTCCGGCCTCATCGGCCGCGGCGATCACGTCCTCGTCGCGTACCGACCCTCCCGGCTGGATGATCGCCTGCACGCCGGCGTCGACCGCCAGCTGTGGACCGTCGGCGAACGGGAAGAACGCATCCGAGGCGAGCACGGCGCCCGCGAGCAGCTCCGGTTGAGCCGCGCGCGCCTTCTCGACGGCAATCCGCACCGAGTCGACCCGGCTCATCTGTCCGGCGCCGATGCCAATCGTCGCCCCGCCGGCGGCGATCACGATCGCGTTGGAGCGTACGTGTCGGCAGACCTTCCAGGCGAACAGCATCTCGCTCCACTGCTCCTCGCTCGGCGCCTTCAGCGTGAGCACGCGCATCTGCTCGCGCGTCTCGGAGACCACGTCACGAGTCTGCACGAGCTGCCCCCCGATCACCGGCTTGCCCTCGACCTCGCGGCTCGGCGCCGGCCACTGCGGGAGCTCGAGCAGGCGGACGTTCTTCTTCTCCTCCAGCACGGCCAGCGCGTCGGTATCGAACCCGGGGGCAAGCAGCACCTCGATGAACTGCTTTGAGAGCTCTTGCGCGAACGCGCGATCGACCTTCCGATTGACCGCGATGACGCCGCCGTAGGCGCTCTGCGGGTCACACGCGAAGGCCCGTTCGTAGGCCTCCCTGCCGCTCTCGCCGGCGGCGCAGCCGCAGGGGTTGTTGTGCTTGACGATCGCGCAGGCGGGCGCGTCGAAGTCCTCGACCAGCTCTCGCGCCGAGCTCAGGTCGAGCAGGTTGTTGAACGACAGCTCCTTCCCGTGCAGCTGGGCGACGCCGTCGAGCAGGTGCGTCGGCGCGCCCACGCGCGCGTAGAAAGCCGCACGCTGGTGCGGGTTCTCGCCGTAGCGCAGGTCCGAGACCTTCTCGTAGGCGTCGCGCCAGGACGGTGGAAAGCCATCGTAGGTGCGGACCGAGAACCACGTCGAGATCGCCGCGTCATAACGTGCGGTGCAGGCGAACGCCTTGGTCGCGAGACGCGAGCGCGTAGCGAGCGAGAGCCGGCCCGCGGACGCGCGCAGCTCCTCGAGCACCGGCTCGTAGTCGGCCGGGTCGACGAGCACGGCGGCGAACGCGCTGTTCTTCGCCGCCGCCCTGATCATCGTCGGGCCGCCGATGTCGATGTTCTCGATGATCTCCTCCGCGTCTGCGTCTCCCGCGTCCGACCGTCTGCTCGAACGGGTACAGGTTCACGCAGACGAGATCGACGGGCTCGATGCCCTGCTCCCTCGCCGCGTCGATGTGCGCATCGTCGTCGCGGCGGGCCAAGAGGCCGCCGTACAGGCGCGGGTGAAGCGTCTTGACGCGCCCGTCCATGATCTCCGGAAAGCCGGTGAAGTCCTCGATCGAGGAGACCGCGATCCCGGCGCCGAGGAGCTCGCGCGCGGTCCCTCCCGTGGAGACGATCTCGACGCCGAGCTCCTCAAGGCCGCGCGCGAGCTCGACGATCCCATTCTTGTCAGACACCGACAGGAGCGCCCGCCGCACGCGCACCTCGCCGGGCGCGGCTCGCTCGAGCGCATCGTCGGTCATCGCGAGGTCCTGATCGGGAGCCACCAGGAGAGCCTATCCCGCGCTCGCGTCGATCGAGATCCGGCGCGGATTCTCCGCGTCGGCGGCGAGCGCGCCGCGCGCATACAGGCGCACTGCCTCGGTCAGCAGCGCGTGCTCGAGCGGGCGCAGCAGCTCGCGCACACGACCGGCGTCGCGAACGCCCGGAAGCTCCGTCGCGCGCTGGAGGATCACGGCTCCGGAGTCCACGCCGTCGTCGACGAAGTGCACGGTCACGCCGAACACCTTGACGCCGTACGTGAGCGCCTGCTCGATCGCGCGAAGACCGGGGAAGGCCGGGAGCAGCGATGGGTGGACGTTGATCACCGCGCCGGGAAAGCGCTCGAGGAACGGCGCGCCCAGCAGCTCCATGTAGCCGGCGAGCACGACCAGCCTCGCGCCGCGCTCCGCCAGCCAGTCGCCCATCGCCAGGTCGCGCGCCGCACGATCGGCGAACTCCGAGCGGCAGAACGCCCTCGCGGGGACCCCGGCGGCCGCGGCCCGCGCGAGCGCCCGCGCGTCCGCGACGCTCGAGGCGACGGCCACGATCTCGGCCTCCCTGCCGTGCACGTCGTCGAGCAGCGCCTGCAGGTTCGTGCCCTCGCCAGACACGAGCACGGCGGTCGGAAGCGGCGCTGGGCACGGGGCCACGATAGCTGTGAGCAACCTCACAGTGGCCGGTCGCGACGCCTGGTTGAGTCAATCGTGTCGGAGGAGAACGCCAACCGACAACCACGGGACAACCCAAATGCTCACAGCGATCATCATCACCATCGTCATCGCCGCCGCGCTCGGCTACGCCCAGCGTGGTGGGCGGCAGGGCGGGATCATCCTCCGCCGGCCGTACAACAACCGCTACAGCGACGCCTCCGGCGCGCGCGAGGACGCGGTCCTCGAGTAGGGCGCTCCGCGGCCGGGACTACGCCCGCCCGCCGACGAGCGGCAGCGACTGCCCCTCCTCCAGCGAGTACTTGCCCGCCGCGCCGTCACTGCCCGCGAGCGGGTACTCGCCCGTGAAGCACGCGTCACAGTGGGTCGAGCGCGTGGCGCCCACCGCCTCATAGACGCCCTCCAGCGACAGGTAGTGCAGCGAATCGCAGCCCAGCTCGGCGGCGATCTGGGCAGTCGTGCGGCCGTGCGCGATCATCTCCTCGCGCGTGGACATGTCGATGCCGTAGTGGCAGGGGTGCTTGATCGGCGGTGCGGAGATGCGCATGTGGATCTCGGCGGCGCCGGCGTCGCGCAGCATCTGCACGATCTGGCGCGTCGTGTTGCCGCGCACGATCGAGTCGTCGACCACGACCAGCCGCTTGCCCGCGATCACCTCGGGCAGCGGATTGAACTTCAGGCGCAGCCCGTGCTTGCGCAGCTCCTGGCCGGGCTGGATGAACGTGCGTGCGACGTAGCGGTTCTTGACGAAGCCGTCATCCTGGGGCAGCCCGGCCGCGCGCGCCAGCCCGCGAGCCGCGGGGTTGCCGGAGTCGGGGACCGCGATCACGAGGTCGGCCTCGACGGGCGCCTCGCGCCAGAGGATCTCGCCCATGCGCCCGCGCGCGACCTGCAGGACGCGGTCGTTCATGCGCGAGTCCGGGCGCGCGAAGTAGATGTACTCAAAGACGCAGAACGCGTGCCTGCCGCCCGGCGCCACCATCCGGCTCTCGAGGCCCTCCTCGCCCAGCGTGACGACCTCGCCGGGCTCGACGTCACGCAGGAGCTTGGCGCCGATGATGTCAAAGGCGCACGACTCGCTCGCCACGCAGTAGCGCACCGCGCCGTCCGGATCCTCCGGCCCCGGCTCGAGCGCCCCGAGCGCGAGCGGGCGCAGGCCATGCGAGTCGCGGAACGCGACGATGCGATCCTTGGTCATGACGACCGTCGAGAACGCCCCGCGCAGGCGTGGGAGGACGTCGGCGATCGCGTCCTCGACGAGCTCAGCGGGGTGTGTGGCGATCAGCGCGGCGATGATCTCCGAGTCGGATGTCGAGCTGAACGTGACTCCCCGCTCCTACCAGCTCGTCGTGGAGCTCGACCGCGTTGATCAGGTTGCCGTTGTGCGCCAGCGCAACCTCGCGCCTGGAGCCGTCGGTGCCCTCGGAGCGCTGCACCGGCTGGGAGTTCTCCCACGCATTCGATCCCGTTGTCGAGTAGCGCACGTGCCCGATCGCGAGCTCTCCGGCGAGCGTCCTGAGGTCGTTCTCGCTGAACACCTGGCTGACGAGCCCCAGCTCGCGCCGCGTGATGATGTGGCCGCCGCGATCCGCTGCGGCGATGCCGGCCGACTCCTGACCGCGGTGCTGGAGCGCGTAGAGCGCGAAGTAGGACAACCGCGACACCTCGTGGCCGGGGGCATATAGGCCAAACACACCGCACTCGTCGCGCGGTCCATCGCGGCCCTCCAACCCGGGCCTCGTGGCCCCTGCACCAGCCATCGCCTGATTCACGCTAGCACCTCCCTCGCATGCTTCGCCGCTGCGGCCGCTCATGGGAACAGGACCGCCAGTGCGGCGTGCGCCTTCGCCAGCTCGCCGAGCGGAGCATCGATCTGCCAGGCGATCTCTCCCTGCGCGCGAGCGGCGATTCGCAACGCGTCGCCACCGACCGCCCCGATCGCGCGCACGGCGGTACGCCCCCCCAGGGCGCGCAGGCCATCGGGCGGCCCGCTGACGAGGAAGCCGCCGGCGCCCTCGCCGAACAGCGCGCTCAAAGGCGTGGAGTGCGCCCCCGTCGACACTCCGCCCGCGGCGAGGGTGGAGCCCGCCGGCCCGAGCAGGTCGTCCCCCAAGTCGATCTCGGCGCCGATTCCCGACGCGAGGCAGCACTCCGCGAGCGCCACCGCCAGCCCACCCTCGGCGATGTCGTGGGCGCTCGACAGGGCGCCCGTGCGGACGGCGTCGGCCACCGCGTGCTGGGCGCCACGGACGGCCTCGATGTCGATCTCCTGGAGCCCGTCCGGGAGCGGCTCGCCGCGCAGCTTGGCCAGCTCGCTCGCGCGCAGCGACGGGATGAACGGCCCCACCAGCGCGACCTGCTCGCCGGCGTGCCGAAATCCGAGCCGCCCCGCCCGGCGCGCGTCCGGCAGTCGGCCGACCATGCCGATCACCGGGGTCGGGTAGATCGGCCCCGTGGCGCCCTCGTTGTAGAGGGAGACGTTGCCGCCCACGATCGGCGCCTCCAGCGCGCGGCAGGCATCGCCGAGGCCGCGCACCGATTCGGTCAGCTGCCACGCGATATGACCCTTCTCCGGGTTGCCGAAGTTGAGGTTGTTCGTCGTCCCGAGCGGCTCCGCGCCGACGCACGCGAGGTTCGAAGCGCACTCGAGCACGGCCGCGACCGTTCCCCAGTAGGGGTCGGAGGCGACACGCCGCCCGCTGCCGTCGATGCTCACCGCCAGGGCGCTCCCGTCCGCGAGCGCCAGCACGGCCGCGTCCGCCTGCTCGGGCCGGCGCACCGTGCGCGACTGGACGATCGCATCGTATTGCTCGAACAGCGGCCTGCGCGAGGCTATGTTCGGCGAGCTGAGCAGCGCGAGCAGCGCCTGCTGCGGCGTCGCATCGGCGGCGAGCGCCGCGGCGGGCGGGTCGTACAGCGGCCGCGCCGGCTTCTCCGGGTGCACGTCATACAGCGGGCAGTCATCGACCAGCGCGCGCACGGGCATGTCGCCGACGAGCTCTCCCCGCGCGAGCACCCGCATCCGTTGCGCGTCCGTGACGCTGCCGATCGCCCCGCCGTTGACCTCCCACTTCTCGCACACGGCGATCACCGCGTCGACGTTCGCCGGCTCGACGACGCACAACATCCGCTCCTGGGACTCGCTGACCATCACCTCAAACGGCTCCATCCCGGGCTCGCGCAGGGGCACCTTCGCGACGTCGATCTCGATTCCGACATCGCCCTTCGAGGCCATCTCCGCGGCCGCGGAGGTGAGACCCGCCGCGCCGAGGTCCTGCAGCGAGACGATCAGCCCGCGCTCCAACAGCTCCAGCGAGCACTCGAGCAGCTTCTTCTCCGCGAACGGATCGCCCACCTGCACGGTCGGACGCTTGTCGGATCCCGCGTCCGCGTCGGCGCCGGCCTGACCGAGCTCAGCCGACGCCAGCACCGATGCTCCGCCGATGCCGTCACGACCGGTGGATGCGCCGAACAGCACGACGACGTTGCCTGGCCCTGCCGCCGCGCTGCGCACGAGCTCCTCGCGCGGCGCGAGCCCGAGAGCCATCGCGTTGACGAGGCAGCTGTGCTCGTACGGCGCCTCGAAGTACACCTCGCCGCCGACGGTCGGTACTCCGATCGAGTTGCCGTAGTGGGCGATCCCCGACACCGCGCCGTCGAGCAGATATTGCGTACGCGCGCCGGAAGGCTCGCCGAAGCGCAACGAGTCGAGCACCGCGATCGGCCGCGCGCCGATCGCGAAGATGTCTCGCAGGATGCCCCCGACGCCGGTCGCGGCGCCCTGGAACGGCTCCACCGCGCTCGGATGGTTGTGCGACTCGACCTTGAACGCGCACGCCAGCCCGCCGCCGACGTCGACGGCGCCCGCGTTCTCGCCCGGGCCCATCACCACGTGCGCACCCTCCGTCGGGAGTCCTCGCAACAGCCTCTTGGAGTGCTTGTAGGCGCAGTGCTCGCTCCACAGCAGCGAGTACATCGCCAGCTCGACCTGGTTGGGCGGGCCGCCCTGCTTCTCACATACGAGCTCGTACTCGGCGCGCGTCAGGCCGAGCTGGAGAGCATCCTCGACGGTCGGCAGCGTCGCCGTCCCGACCATCATCACGCGGGGACGCCCTCGACGGACAGGCGGATCGACTCGAAGATCTTCAGGCCGTCCGTCGAGCCGGTGAGCGCCTGCACGGCATGCTCCGGGTGGGGCATCAGCCCGAACACGTTCCCCTCCTCGTTGCGGACGCCGGCGATGTCGCGCAAAGAGCCGTTGAAGTTCTGCTCGGCCGCGTAGCGCAGCACGACCTGGCCGCTCTCCTCGATCGCCGCAAGCGTGCGATCCTCGGCGTAGAACCGACCCCAGGAGTGCTTCGCCGGGATGCTCAGGTGCTCGCCGGTCGAGCATGCGCGCGTGAACGGCGTGTCCGCGTTGACGACCTCCAGCTCGACCTGTCGGAAGGTGAACCGCCGGTTGGCGTTCACGAGCAGCGCCCCCGGCAGCAGACGCGCCTCGCACAGCACCTGAAAGCCGTTGCATATGCCCAGCACCAGCCCACCCTCGCGCGCGAACGCGATCACCGACTCCATCGCGGGGGAAAAGCGCGCGATCGCGCCCGCGCGGAGATAGTCGCCATAGGAGAAGCCGCCCGGTATGACCACCGCGTCGGCGCCTTTCAGGTCACGCTCTCGATGCCACAGCAGCTCGGCGTCGCCGACCAGTCGAGCGGCGCCGAGCGCGTCCACCTCGTCGCAGGAGCCCGGGAACTGAACGATCGCGAACTTCATCTCGGATTCGAGATGCCGGCGCGTCTCGGATCAGACATCGAGCAGGATCTCGTAATCCTCGACGAGCGGGTTCGCGAGCAGCTTCTCGCACATCGGCTCGAGCTGGGCGGCGTCGCTGACGTCCAGCTCCACCAGCCGTCCGACGTGCACGTTGGCGACGCCCGCGAACCCGAGCGCCGGCAGCGCTCGCTCGACCGCCACGCCCTGCGGATCGAGGATGCCGGCCTTCGGGCGGATCAGCACGCGCGCTCTCATGCCGGTCCCTCCGCGCGGGTCCGCGCCTGGGCGATGGCGGCGGCGCTGTCCTGCCCATCGGCGCCCGTGCGCGCGAGCCACGCCTGGAAGGGCTCGCCGGTGATGAGCTCGTACGCCTCGACATACCGGGCGCGTGTGCCCGCGACCACCTCGGCCGGAATCGCCGGCGCAGGTGGCTTCTTGTCCCACCCGCTCGCCGCCGCCCAGTCGCGCACGTACTGCTTGTCGAAGCTCGGCTGGGCGCGGCCGGGCTGGAATCCCTCGACCGGCCAGTAGCGCGAGGAGTCCGGCGTGAGCACCTCATCGCCGACCACCAGCTCGCCGTCGTCGTCGTGGCCGAACTCGAACTTCGTGTCGGCGAGGATCACCCCGCGCGCACGCGCGTGCTCGGCGGCGAACGAGTACAGCTCGATCGAGACGTCCCTGACCCGCTCGATCAACGCGCGGTCACCCACCAGCGCGGCGGCGCGCTCGAAGTCGATCGTCTCGTCGTGGCCCACCTCGGCCTTCGTGCTCGGCGTAAACAGCGGCTCGGGCAGGCGATCTGACTCGCGCAGTCCCTGCGGCAGCGCCATCCCCGAGACCGATCCGCTCGCCTGGTAGTCCTTCCAACCCGACCCGGTGATGTAGCCGCGAACGACGCACTCGACGGGGAGCATCTGCAGGCGACGCACGACCTGAGCACGGCCGCGCTCCGCCTCCGGCACGCCGTCGGTTACGGAAACCAGGTGGTTGGCGACGATGTGGGAGGTCATCTGGAACCAGAACGCCGACAGTCCCGTCAGGACCTTGCCCTTGTCCGGAATCGGCGTCGGGTGAACGACGTCGTAGGTGGAGATCCTGTCGCTCGCGACCATCAGCAGGCGGCGAGCGTGCTGACCTCCGGCGCCGCTCAGGTCGTACATCTCGCGGACCTTCCCGCTGGCAATGAGGGGCAGGTCGTCGAGCGTGGTCACGTGGCCCGATGCTACCAGCGTGGTCGGGGGCGCAGGCGCGGGCGCTCAGGCGATCTCATCGAGCCTGGCGAGCACCCTGTCCAGTCGGCCGATCAGCTCGGGCGCATGGCGAACGTAGTGCCCATAATCGAAGATCTCGACGAGATCGAGGCCAAGGTCCCGAACCCGCTCGTCCTGGGCGAGAAGGTCGCTCAAGGACACGCCCTCATCCAAGGCGCGCTGCGAGAGCTCTTGAACGATGACGTAGGCCTGATCGCGCGACATCCCCGTCTCGACGAGCGCGAGCAGGACGCGCTGCGAGAACAGCGCGCCGTGTGTGAGCTCGAGGTTCGCGCGCATCCGCTCCTCATCGACGGCCATGCCCTCGACGAGCGTCGTCGCCGCGTGCTGGAGGTAGTCCAGCAGGATCGTCGAGTCGGGCAGGATCACGCGCTCGACCGAGGAGTGCGAGATGTCGCGCTCGTGCCACAGCGCGACGTTCTCGAGCGCCGCCTGAGCGTTCCCGCGCAGCACGCGCGCGAGGCCCGAGATCTGCTCGCTCTTGATCGGGTTGCGCTTGTGCGGCATCGCACTCGACCCCTTCTGCCCGGAGCGGAAGGGCTCCTGAACCTCCCGCACCTCCGTCCGCTGGAGATGGCGGATCTCGGTGGCCAGCCGCTCCAGGCCCGCACCGGCAAGCGCGATCGCCCCGACGAGCTCGGCGTGGCGGTCGCGCGCGACGACCTGCGTCGAGATGTCCTCGCGCTCGAGGCCCAGTCGCGCGAGCACACGAGCCTCAAAGTCCGGGCTCGTCGCCGCGTAGGTGCCAACCGCACCAGAGACCGTGCCGACGGCGGCCTGGGCGAAAGCCCGCTCCAAACGCGTCGCGTTGCGGTGCGCCTCGAATGCGAACCCGGCGAGCTTCAGACCGAACGTCGTCGGCTCGGCGTGAACGCCGTGCGTACGCCCCACGCAGAGCGTGCTCGCGTGCTCGCGTGCTCGCGCGTGCAGTGCCGCCACTAGCGAGTAGGCGCCCGCGAGGACCACGTCGCCGGCGGCGCGCAGCTGCAGCGCCAGCGCAGTGTCGAGCACATCCGAGGAGGTCAACCCAAAGTGGATCCAGCGTCCAGCCTCGCCGGCCGACTCGCCCAGCACGTCGACGAACGCGGCGACGTCATGGTCGGTGACGCGCTCGCGCTCGTTGACCGCCTCAACCGTGAACGTGGACGCGCGAATCGCCTCGAGCTCCGACGCCGACGGGCCCTTCCCGGCGCCGAGCAGATCGCCGAGCTCCTCCGAGGCGGCGATCTCGACCCGGCGCCAGTTCTCCATTCGAGCCTCGTCCGTCACAGGCGACCGAGCTCCGGGCGGGTGTAGCGCGCGATCATGCGTTGAGGATCTGCGCAGCGAGGATCGCCGCGTTGCGGGGATTGTCGAGGCCGACACACCCCACCGGCACGCCTGGGGGCATCTGCACGATGGCGAGGATCGCGTCGAGTCCTCCGGCCGCCGTCAGGCGTCCCGACAGGGGCACGCCGATGACCGGCAGATCGGTGTGCGCGGCGACCGCCCCCGGCAGCGCAGCCGAGATCCCGGCGCCGGCGATGATCACGCGCAGCCCGCGCATGCGTGCGTTCTTGGCGTACTCCGCGACGATGTCCGGTTCGCGGTGCGCCGACATCACGCGCATCTCGTGCAGGATCCCGCGCTGTTCAAGCTCCCGGGCCGCCTGCTCCATCATCTCCATGTCGCTCTTGGAACCCATCACGATGCCGACGCGCGGCTGGTCGACGTCGATGTCGTCGAGCTGCGCCTGCACCTCTGCCTCGCCCATCGGCTCGGGCACGAGCGAGATATCGGGAGCCCCGCCTCCTCGACCCTCCTGGTCGGAGGGGTCATGGTCCTCACGATCCAGCCCGTCCGGCGTTCGCTCGCTCATTTCGTGCCTTCCTCGGCGGCCGAGACCTTCTCGCGGGTGCGCTGCAGTCCGTCGCCCCAGATCATTCCGCGCGGAGCATACGCCGCGCCGCGGGCGGAGCGGGGCCGTCCGCCCTGAGCGCGCCGACGCGGGCCGCGCCCCGGACGCCCCGGAGTCTCACAACGACGCGATGAAGTCCTCGACGGGATCGCGGCCAGCGTCTCGTAGCGCCCGGTGCCACGCGAGCCGAGCTCGAGCGAGACGCGCGCCATCGTCGCCTCGTCGGGCGCCTCGATCACCGATATGAAATTGATGAGGTCCGAGCGTCGCCCACTGCGCCTTGACGCTCGCGCCGAGCTGCTCGACCTCCTTGTTGACCTCTCGAATCCGCTGTGGGTTGTTCTTGACGGTTTGAACGCCCTCGGGGGTCAGGGTCGAGAGCATTATGTAGGTCGGCATGGTGCACTCCTCCGTCCGAAGTTGGTGGTCGGCCACCGCCCGGCATTCCAGGCGACAGTGTGGTTCTAGCGGATGCGCCTCGCGGTCGTTCGGCGTCTAGGTCGCGACCGCCGTCTCACTCGGCGCCGCCGCCGCGCGCACGTCCACCTTCTCCAACGCCAGCTCCCCATCGGCCACATCGACGCTGACGGACTCGCCGGCGGGATCTCGCCCGAGAGCAACGCGAGCGCGAGCCGATCGACGAGCTGCTTCTGGATCACGCGGCGCAACGGCCGGGCACCGTAGGTCGGGTCATAGCCCATGTTCCCCAACAGCTCGCGCGCCGCGGCGGTAAGCGTGACGTGGACCCCGCGCTCGGCGAGCCCGCTCGACGACGCGGGCGACCTGTAGCTCGACGATCTCGGAGATCTGATCGCGAGTCAGCGAGTGGAAGCGCACGATGTCGTCGAGGCGATTGATGAACTCGGGCTTGAAGTACTGGAGCAATTCTGCGCGCAGCTGCGCATCCGCGGCCGGGCTTGCGCCGTTCTCCTGCGCTCCTGCACCCCCGAGCGGGATGTTCGAGGTCATGATCAACACGGTGTTCCGAAGTCGACTGTGCGCCCCTGCCCGTCGGTGAGCCGCCCGTCGTCCATCACCTGGAGCAACGTGTTGAAGACGTCGGAGTGGGCCTTCTCGATCTCGTCGAGCAGCACCACCGAGTAGGGACGGCGGCGCACGGCCTCGGTCAGCTGACCGCCCTCTTCGTAGCCGACGTAGCCGGGCGGAGCCCCGACGAGGCGCGAGACGGAGTGTTTCTCCATGTACTCGGACATGTCGATGCGAATCATCGCGTCCGGGTGTCGAACATGAACTCGGCGAGCGCGCGGGCGAGCTCGGTCTTACCGACACCCGTCGGGCCGAGGAACAGAAACGTGCCGATCGGGCGGTCCGGGTCCTGCAGGCCCGCGCGCGAGCGGCGCAGCGCCGTGGCGACGGCCTCGATCGCCTGGTCCTGGCCGACCACGCGTTCGTGCAGGCGCTCCTCCATGTGCAGCAGCTTCTCGGTCTCGCCCTCGAGCAGGCGGCTGACCGGGATCCCCGTCCAGCGCGCGACGATCTCGGCGACGTCGTCGGCGTCCACCTCCTCCTTGAGGAACACCGGACCCCCTTCGCCCGCCGATCGTTCGCGCTCGGCGGATTCGTGCTCGGCGAGCTTGCTTTCGAGCTCCGGGATGTCGCTGTAGCGCAGCTTGGCGGCGCGCTCGAGGTCGGCTTCGCGTTCGGCGCGGTCGACCTCGCCTTTGGCGGCCTCCAAGCGCTCCTTGGTCTCGCGAATCCCCTGGATCGCCTCCTTCTCCTTCTGCCACTGCGCCTTCATCTCGGCCGATCGCTCCTTCAGCTCGGCCAGCTCTGCTTCGATCGCCGAGCGACGTTCCTTTGAGGCCTCGTCCTTCTCCTTGCGCAGCGACGTGAGCTCGATCTCCAGCTGCATCACGCGGCGGTCGACCTCGTCGATCTCGGTGGGCAGCGAATCGATCTCGATGCGGATCTTCGAGGCCGCCTCGTCGATCAGGTCGATCGCCTTGTCGGGCAGGAAGCGGTCGGCGATGTAGCGGTGTGACAGCGTGGCCGCGGCGATCAGGGCGCTGTCCTGGATGCGTACGCCGTGATGGACCTCATAGCGTTCCTTCAGCCCGCGCAGGATCGCGATCGTGTCCGCCACCGAGGGCTCGCCGACCAGCACCGGCTGGAAGCGGCGCTCCAGGGCGGCGTCCTTCTCGATGTACTTGCGGTACTCGTCGAGCGTCGTCGCACCCACGGCGCGTAGTTCCCCGCGCGCGAGCATCGGCTTGAGCAGATTGGATGCATCGACCGACCCCTGGGCGGCGCCCGCGCCCACGATCGTGTGCAGCTCGTCGAGGAACAGGATGATCGTGCCCTGCGCCTCCGAGACCTCCTTGAGCACTCCCTTCAGGCGCTCCTCGAACTCGCCGCGATAGGCCGCGCCCGCGATCAACGCGCCCATGTCGAGTGCGATCACGCGCCTGTCGCGCAGCGACTCCGGTACGTCTTTGGAGACGATCCGCTGCGCGAGGCCCTCGACGATCGCGGTCTTGCCGACGCCCGGCTCGCCGATCAGCACGGGGTTGTTCTTCGTGCGCCGCGAGAGCACCTGGATCACTCGGCGGATCTCCTCATCGCGTCCGATCACCGGGTCCAGCTTGCCCTGCTCCGCCGTCTCGGTCAGATCGCGTCCGAAGCGCTCGAGCGGGCTCTGCTGCTCCTCGTCCTGCTGCGCGGCCGGGGTAGCTCCGTCAGGCGACATCGTTCCTCCTCTTGGCTGGAAATCGGAACGGCGACCGCGTGTCGGCGGCGCGCACCAGCTCACCGCCGCGGTAGGGGACGACGAGCTCCGCCCGGAACGACCGGCGCACCTCCTCGAGCTCCTCGGCGAGGCGCACCTGCGCATGCAGCGCCTGAAGCTCGAGCTCCTCGATCCGGGCGTGCATCTGCTCGATCTCGTGCTCGAGGTCGAGCACGCGCTCGACGCCCGCCAGGTTCAGGCCCGTCTCGGCTGTCATCTCCTGGATGCGGCGCAGCTTCTCGACGTCCTCCTGCGAGTACAGGCGCGTGCCCTTGGGCGAGCGCCGCGGCTCGATCAGACCGCGCGACTCGTACATACGCAGCGTCTGCGGGTGCATGTTCGCAAGCTCCGCCGCGACGGAGATCATGAACACGCCGCGGTCGGTCTCCACCTCGACGCGCGCGACCGTCGACGAGCGCGACGCGACCGCACGGATGACACGGCTCCCCATTCGACGCGCGCCTGGGCGGGGTCATCGCGCCTCGCCCCCACCGGCGGCGCCGGTCGTCGAGCTCGCGCCGAAGAGCCGCGCGCGGGGGTTTCCGTTCATGACCTTCGACAGCGCGTCGACCGCCTCGCGCTGCTCGGAGTCGAGCGTCTCGGGAACGTCGATAACGAAGCGGTAATGGATGTCGCCACGAGCCGGCGGCGATCCGCTGGCCAGCTTCGGCGGACCCTCTCCGCGCAGGCGCTGGACCGTGCCGTGCGTCGTTCCCGGACGCACGCGCAGGGTCTTCGTCCCGCTCAGGGTCGGCACCTGCACCTCGGCCCCGCGGAGCGCCTCGGGGATCGTCAGCGGGACCTCGACCTCGAGGTTCTCGCCCTTGCGCGTGAACACGGGCGAGGAGCTCACGTGCGTGATCAGGTAGAGATCGCCGGGCGGCCCGCCGTTGCGCCCCGGCTCGCCCTTCCCCGCGAGCCGAATCCGGCTGCCCTCGCGCACGCCCGCGGGAATGTTCACGCGCATGCGCTTGACCGTCCGCACCGCGCCGCTGCCGTGGCACGTCGGACACGGATCCTCGATCACGGTCCCCGAGCCGCCACACAGCGAGCAGGGCTGGGAGATCGAGAACATGCCCTGTCCCTGCGTCTCGATTCCCCGGCCCTCACACCGCGGGCACACCGATGGCGTCGTGCCCGGCTTGGCGCCGGTGCCGTGACAGGTTTCGCATGTCGTCCGCATCGGAACCGACAGCGGGACCTGGGCGCCGGCGATCGCCTGGTCGAAGGAGATCGAGACCTGCGCCTCGAGGTCGCCGCCGCGTTCCGGTCGCGGCCGCTGGCGCCCGCCCCGCGCGCCCGCGCCACCGCCACCGAACAGGTTGGAGAGGATGTCGCCCATCGAGGAGGCGTCGAAGTCGAAGTTGCCAAAGCCGCCAAAGCCGCCGCCGGGCCCGGCGCCGGTCGCGAAGGGGCCGCTGCCTGAGTCGTACTGCTTGCGCTTCTCCGGATCGCCGAGCACGTCGTGTGCCTGTGAGATCTCCTTGAAGCGCTCCTCCGCTTGCTTGTCGTCCGGGTTGCGATCGGGGTGATAGCGGCGCGCGAGCTTGCGGTATGCCTTCTTGATCTCCTCGGCGCTCGCCTTCTTGTCGACCCCGAGCGCCTTGTAGTAGTCCGGACGCGTAGCCATTGCCATGCCTCCCTGCGCTAGGCGGCGACGAGGACGCGCGCCGGGCGGATGATGCTCGCGCCGAGCCTGTACCCGGGCTGGAACACCTCGACGACGGTTCCGCTCGGAGCGCCGGCGACCGGGTGCTGGGCCATCGCCTCGTGCTCGGCCGGATCGAAGACGGCGCCGGTCGGCGAGAACGACTCGATGCCTAGCCGAGCGAGCGCCGCGTGCAGCTCCGAGCGCACGAGACGCACGCCCTCGAGCAGCGGATCGTCGCTGCCGTCGCGCTCGGATGATCCGCCCGCCTCCTCCAGCGCACGGTCGAGGTTGTCGAGCGCCGGCAGCAGCTCCTTGGCCAGCTTGACGACCCCGCGCTGCTGAGCCGCGGCCGACTCCTTGGCGACCCGCTTGCGGTAGTTCTCGAAGTCCGCCTGCGTCCGCTGTGCGAGCGCGAGGTACTCATCGCGCTGCGCGGCGACCGCGACGAGCTCATCGACGTCTCCCCGCAGCGCCTTCTCATCGGCGTCCTCCGCGTGCGCGGGATCGCCACCGTCGTGCGGCCGCTTGGTGGCGGGGGTGCTCGACTTGCCGACGGTCCCGTCCTCGGCCGGAGCTGGACGCGCGTCCCCCTCCCCCGGCGCGGACGGGTCGGGGTTGGGGGGCTGCACCGCGCCCGCCGGCTGCTCGCCCGGCGCCGGCTGCTCGCCGGGCGCCGCCTGCTCGGCGTGCTCCTGCACTGTGTGCCTGGCGTCGGTCATCGGCCGCTATGCCTTGGGCTCGTCTACGACCTCGGCGTCGACGACATCCTCCTCGTCGGAGGAGGATGAATCCTCAGCCGCGGCTCCGTTTCCAGACGCCGCAGCCTGCTCCTGGGCACGCTGGTACATCGACTCGGAGACCGCGTGGAATGCCGTCTGCAGCACCTCCGTCTTGGCGTTGATCGCGGCCGGATCGTCGGCCTGCAGGGAATCGCGGACCTCCTTGATCGCGGTCTCGATCCGCCCCTTGGAGTCGGCGTCGACCTGGTCGCCCAGGTCGGCGAGCTGGCGCTCGGCCTGGTAGGCGGCGTTCTCGCCGTTGTTGCGCGCCTCGGCGAGCTCGCGAGCGCGGCGATCCTCCTCCGCGTGGGACTCGGCGTCGGAGACCATGTTCTTGATCTCCTCCTCGGAGAGGCCGGAGCCGGACTTGATCTCGATCTTCTGCTCCTTGCCCGTCCCGAGATCCTTGGCCGAGACGTTGAGGATGCCGTTCGCATCGATGTCAAACGCGACCTCGATCTGCGGGATTCCGCGCGGGGCGGGCGGGATCCCCGTGAGCTGGAACTTGCCCAGCGACTTGTTGTACTGCGCCATCTCGCGCTCGCCCTGGAGCACGTGGATCTCCACCGACGGCTGGTTGTCCTCGGCGGTCGAGAAGACCTCACCCTTGCGCGTGGGGATCGTCGTGTTGCGCTCGATCAGCTTCGTCATCACGCCACCCTTTGTCTCGATGCCGAGCGTCAGCGGCGTGACGTCGAGCAGCAGGACGTCCTTTACGTCGCCCGCCAGGACACCGGCCTGGATCGCTGCGCCGACGGCTACGACCTCGTCCGGGTTCACGCCGCGGTGGGGCTCCTTGTGCGTCAGCTCTTTGACCTTCTCCTGGACCGCGGGCATGCGCGTCATGCCGCCGACGAGGACGACGTGCTCGATCTCCTTGACGCCCTTCTCTTTGGCGTCGTCGATCGCCTGGCGCACGGGAGCCACGACGCGGTCGAGCAGCTCGGAGGTCAGCTCCGAGAGCTTGGCCCGCGTGAGGCGGGTGTCGAGGTGCTTGGGCCCGGAGGAATCGGCGGTGATGAACGGCAGGTTGATCTGCGTCTCCTGCGTCGTCGAAAGCTCGATCTTCGCCTTCTCGGCGGCCTCGTAGAGGCGTTGCAGGGCCATCGGGTCGGCGCTCAGGTCGATCGCCTGGGACTTCTTGAATTCAGCGACGAGCCAGTCGACGATCGCCTTGTCGAAGTTGTCGCCGCCGAGATGGTTGTCGCCGGCGGTCGACTTCACCTCGAAGACTCCATCTCCGATCTCCAGTACGGACACGTCGAACGTGCCGCCGCCGAGATCGAACACGAGGATCGTCTGGTCTGACTCCTTGTCAAGGCCGTACGCGAGCGAGGCCGCGGTCGGCTCGTTGATGATCCGCTTGACGTCGAGGCCGGCGATCTTGCCGGCGTCCTTGGTCGCCTGGCGCTGGTCGTCGTTGAAGTAGGCGGGGACGGTGATGACCGCCGAGTCGACGTTCTCGCCGAGGTAGGCTTCGGCGTCGGACTTGAGCTTCTGCAGGATCATCGCCGCGATCTCCGGCGGCGAGTACTGATCCCCCGCGGCTTCAACGCGGACGTCCCCGTTGGGCCCGGCGACTACCTTGTACGGGACGATCGACTCCTCCTCGCGCACCTCGGCCTCCTTGCGACCCATGAAGCGCTTGATCGAGAAGACGGTGTTCTGGGGGTTTGTGACGGCCTGACGCTTGGCGACGGTGCCCACGAGTCGCTCGCCGGAGGCCGTGAAGGCCACCACGGACGGGGTCGTGCGGCCACCCTCGGCGTTCTCGATGACGGTCGGCTCGCCGCCCTCGAGGACCGCCATGCATGAGTTCGTCGTGCCAAGGTCGATGCCTATGGTCTTGGCCATGTTCAATGCTCCTTCAGTAAGCTTGGATAAATCTGAGTCCCGATTGTGGCAGATTTCCTTACGCGCTTCAAGCTGGTCTGTGGGCGCGATCGAAGGGGATGAGCCGTGAGACCGCAAACGATCGCGAGCACCTGGCGTCGGATGTTGCCTAGACGTTTACCCGCGTAACCCGTTCCCCAGACGGGGTATCAAAGTTGCATGACTCGCGTGGAGCGCAACGTCAACATCGCGGCCGTCGTGTTGCCATTCGCCGGCGTCGTCGTGGCGGCGACGATCCTCTGGAGCCGCTTCCTCAGCGCCCGCGACGTGGCGATCTTCCTCGTGATGTACCTGCTCACCGCGCTCGGCGTCACCGTCGGCTTCCATCGCCTGCTCACCCATCGCGCGTTCCAGACGCGGCCGTGGCTGCGCTACACGCTGGCGCTGCTCGGCTCGATGTCGGTCCAGGGGCCGGTGATCGACTGGGTGGCCGACCATCGCAAGCACCACACCTTCACCGACGAAGAGGGCGACCCGCACAGCCCCCACGCGGGGTACGGCGCCGGACTGGGAGGAATGCTCAGAGGTCTCTGGCATGCCCACACCGGCTGGCTGTTCCAGACCCACGGGCAGGCGTCCTCGAAACGGTTCGCGCGCGACCTCTTGGAAGACCCGGCGATGCGCCGGATCAACCGCTACTTCCCGCTGATCGCGTTGGGCAGCCTGCTGCTCCCGTTCCTGCTCGGCCTCGCCCTCGGCGGCGGCGTCCTCGCGGCGGGCCTGAGCGCGCTGCTGTGGGGCGGGCTGGTGCGGATCTTCCTCGTGCACCACATCACCTGGAGCATCAACTCGATCTGCCACTTCTTCGGCAGCCGGCGCTTTGAGACCGGCGATGAGTCCACCAACGTCTTCTGGCTCGCGCTCCCGTCGCTGGGGGAGGCGTGGCACCACAACCACCATGCCTTCCCGCAGTCAGCATTCCATGGGCTGCGCTGGTATGAGCTCGACCCGTCCGGGTGGCTGATCCTCGCGATGGCCCGGGTGGGGCTGGCGTGGGACGTCGTCACGGTGACGCCCGAGCGGGCGCGCGAGAAGCTCCTCGGCGTCTCCGCCGGCGGCGAGGCCGAGACACAGCTGCGCGCTCCCACCCGCGCGGCATAGCCGGCCGGCGGCCGGGGACGGGTACCGGCCGCGGTACCGTCTACATGTGAGCTCCGTTACGACCCCGCCGCGATCGTGAGCCCGCCGGGGACCCGCGCGGCGATCGCGAGCCTGCCGGCGCCGGTGAGGCCAAGCCTGCGGGGCGTTTCGCACCAGTACGCGTTCTTCGTCTCGATCGCCTGCGGCGTGGGCCTGATCCTCGCTGCCTCGGGTGGGCGAGCGCGCGTCGCCGCGAGCATCTACGCCGTGGCAGTCTCGGCGCTGCTGGGCACCAGCGCGCTGTACCACCGCGTGACATGGCGGCCGCGCGCGCGACGCTGGATGAGACGGCTGGACCACTCGATGATCTTCGTGCTGATCGCCGGCACGTACACGCCGGTGGCGCTGCTCGCGCTGAAGGGGTCGCTCGCGACCACGATCCTGATCGTGCTGTGGGCCGGGGCGCTCGGAGGCGTCGTGTTCAAGCTCGTGTGGATCGATGCGCCGAAGTGGCTGCTGGCGCTGATCTACGTCCTGCTCGGCCTGGTCACCGCGGCGGTGTTCGGCGAGCTGCCCGCGGCGATCGGCTGGCTGGGCGTGGCGGGACTGATGACCGGCGGCCTGCTGTATCTGATCGGCGCCGTCGTCTACGCAAGCGGGCGCCCGAACCCCTGGCCTCGGGTGTTCGGCTACCACGAGATCTTCCACGCGCTCGTGATCGCGGCGGCTGGGCTGCACTACGCGGTGATCGCCTTTGCCGTGCTGCCCCGCGGCTGAGCAGCGCGGCCGCCGCGCGCGACGATCGCGATCACACCCGCCGCGGCGTGGCCGGCGGCGCGGCGAACGTCCCGCGGCTGGGACACATGCGCGCCAGCGCGCAGCGGTCGCAGGCCGGCAACCGCGCGTGACACGTGCGCCGGCCGTGGCGCAGGAGGTTGACGTGCAGCTCGAGCTCCTCGCCGGGAGGCGTAAGGGCGAGCATCTCCTCGTGCATCTGCGGGAACGACGCGCCGGGCATGAGCAGGCCGAGACGGGTCCCCACGCGCGAGACGTGCGTGTCAACGGGAACCTCGCGCAGCCCGTAGGCGAACAGCAGGACGCAGGCGGCCGTCTTGCGGCCGACTCCTGGGAGGCTCACGAGGTAGTCACGCGCCTGTTGCAGCGGCACCCGCGGCAGCCAGTCGAGTGAGAGCTCGTGCGGCGGGTGGCGCTCGCCGATCTCCGCTCGGTCCTGCGTGATCGCGCGCAGGATCGCCTGGATGCGGACCGACTTGACCCTGGAGATTCCGCCCGGACGGATCGCCTCCTCGACCTCGCCCACGGGGGCATCGCGCACGGCCTCCCAGGAGGAAAATCGTGCCCGCAGGCGCAGGTAGGCGACGTCGCGGTTGCGGTCGTTGGTCGACTGCGAGAGGACCGTCAGGATCAGCTCGGCGATCGGATCGCCGTGCGGCTGCATCAGCGGCACGCCGTAGACCGCGCGGAGGCGGTTGCGAATCCGCGACATACGCGCGCGCGTGGGCGCCTTCCACGCTGCGCGCGGCGGGCTCGAGCGACCCTCGCGCGTGGGCCGGTCAGCGAGCGGGCGCGCGCTTGCGCCTGAAGCGGTCGATGCCACAGCTTCACCGTATCGTCGCGAGTCGCGCGTATATCCTCGCTCGGTGCCCGAGCTGAGCGAACACACCGCCGAGCTCGATGCCTCGGTCGGGGCACACGGCGGGCTGCCGGTCTTCTGGCGCAGCGCCGGCGGGGCCGCGCGCGCCGCGGATACGGAGGAGTCCGTTCCGCTGTACCTGCACGGAGTGCCCTCCAACTCCGATGACTGGGTGCCGTTCCTGCAGCGCAGCGGAGGACTGGCGCCGGACCTGCCCGGCTTCGGCCGGTCCGGCAAGCCGGGGTCGTTGAGCTACACGATCGAGGAGTACGAGCGCTTCGTCGAGCGGTTCCTGGACTTTGTCGGCGTCGAGCGCGTGCGCCTCGTGGTACACGACTGGGGCGCCGTCGGGCTCGCGTTCGCCCAGCGCCGTCCCGAGCGCATCGAGCGACTCGTGGTGATCAACGCGATCCCGTTGCTGCCCGGGTATCGGTGGCACCGCACGGCGCGGATCTGGCGCACGCCCGTGCTCGGCGAGCTGGCGATGGGAACAACCAACCGGCGCGTGCTGAGGTTGTTCTCGCGGGAATCCAACGTGACGCCGGGACCGATGCCCGAGGAGTGGCTCGACAGCGTGCTCGGCCACTTCGACCAGGGCACGCAGCGGGCGATCCTGCGCCTGTATCGCAGCTCGCCGCCCACGGTGCTCGAGGCGGCCGGCGCGCAGCTGGGGGCGCTGCGGGTGCCCGCGCTCGTCCTGTGGGGGATGCGCGATCCGTACATACCGGAGCGCTTCGGCCGAGCGTACGCGAGCGCGCTCGGCGGAGCCGAGCTGATCGAGCTGCCCGACGCCGGCCACTGGCCCTGGCTGGACCGCGCGGACGCGATCGACCGGGTTGTTGACTTCCTCGCCGCCGCGCCGGCGTGAGCGAGCGTGCGACTCGACGCCGGGTCTTGGGCGGCAACGTCATCGCTGCCGGTCCGACGCAGGCGAGTGCCGCCCTCACCCGCGGCGCCGGCGTCTCGGGCCGCGTGCTGCCCGCATGGGCGATCACGGCCGTGCTGGGCGCCGGCGCTCTGGCCGCGGCGCCGCCGAGCGCCGACCTCGCCGCGGCCAGCTATCGCAGCGACCTGTTCGGTCGCGCCGGCTTCACGCTGTGGGACAACGGCTGGTACGGCGGGCACCACATCCCTGCCTACAGCCTGCTCGCGCCGGCGCTCGGGTGGTTGATCGGTCCGCGTCTCCTCGCCGTGGTGTCGATGACGATCGCGGCCGCGCTGTTCGCCGCCTTGATCGAGGGGCGCTTCCCGGCGCGGGCGACGCGCATCGCGGCGGCGTGGTTCGCGCTCGGCGCCGCGATCGCGCTGCTCTCCTGGCGCGTGGCGTTCGACCTCGGCCTCGCCGTCGGCATCGGCGCGCTGCTCTTGGCCCAGCGCGACCGCCATGCGCCGGCGCTGGCGCTCGCGGCGGTGTGCGCGGTCGCCAGCCCGGTCGCCGGCGCCTTCCTGGCGCTCGCCGCGATCGCGTGGGCGACGGCCGGCCGGCGTCGCTGGTTTCCGATCGGCCTGGCCGGCGCCGCGCTCGCGCCGGTCGGGCTGCTCGGGCTCGTCTTCCCCGAAGGGGGCACCCAGCCGTTCGCCGCCTCGTCGTTCTATCCGGCGCTGGCGGGTGTTCTGCTGATCGCCGTGCTGATCCCGTCGGACCGCTCGGCGGCACACAGCCGGGAGGGCCGGGAAGCCCGGCGCGCGCTGCGAGTCGGCACGCTGCTGTACGCCGTCGCGCTCATCGGCGCCTACGTGCTCGCGACGCCCGTCGGCGGAAACGCCGACCGGCTCGGGGCGCTCCTCGCCGGGCCGATCGCCGCGTGCGTCCTCGTCGGGGCTCCGTCGAGGAGCCCGGCGAGCCCTCGGCGGCGAGGCCTGGTGCTGGCCGTGCTCGCGCCCTTCCTCCTCTACTGGCAGGCGAACGCCCCGGTCGCGGACTTCGCGTCGGCCGCGTCGGACCCGGCCGTGCACGGCTCCTACTACGCGCCCCTGCTGCGCGAGCTCGAACGGCTCGGACTCGGCTACTCGGCGCGTCCGGCTCGCATCGAGGTCGTCCCCACGGTCGACCATTGGGAGGCTCGATTCCTCGCCGCCCATATTCCGATCGCCCGCGGCTGGGAGCGCCAGCTCGACACCGAACGCGACGCGCTCTTCTACGAAGGCTCCGCCGCGCTCACCGCCTCGCGCTACCGCGCCTGGCTGCTCGATGACGCGGTGTCATATGTCGCGCTCCCGGATTCTCCGCTCGACTACTCCGCCAAGTCCGAGGCGGCCCTGCTGCGGAACACGCCCCCGCCGTACCTGCGCGAAGCATGGCGCTCGCCGCATTGGCGGCTGTTCGCCGTGATCGGCGGGCGCGCTCTCTCGCCCCCGCCCACCGTGCTTACGCGATTGAGCGAAGACTCGTTCACGCTGCGGACCCCGCGCGCGGGCACGTTCACGGTCCGCATGCGCTTCACTCCCTACTGGGCGCTCGCGAGCGGACACGGCTGCGTGCTGCGTGCTGCGGGTGGCTGGACGCTGCTGCGAGCGACGAGCGCCGGGAGCGTGCGCGTGGTCATCGACTTCACGCCGGGGCGGGTCTTCGATCACGGCCCGCGCTGCCGCTGATCTCCTTCTCGATCGGCGTCGTCTAGGCTTTCTGCGATGGTCGCCCGCGCTCGTCTCCTGCAGGCGCGCGTCCTGCCAAAGGGATGGCTGGACGTGCTGCGCCAGTTCTTCCTGTTCCTCGCCGCGTACGTCGCCTACACCCTCGTGCGCGGACTCGTCGAGGGCAGAGCGACGGCCGCGTTTCAGCACGCGCGCGAGCTGATCTCGATCGAGCGGACGCTGCACCTGTTCGTGGAGCCGAGCGTGCAGGCGTGGGCATCGGGCAGCCACTTCGTGATGGTCAGCGCGAGCTGGCTGTATGTCAACGCCCAGGGTCCGGTGACGATCGGCGCGCTGCTGTACCTGTATCTGCGCCACAACCGAAACTTCTACTTCGTGCGCAACATGTTCTTGATCGCGATGGCGATTGCGCTCGTCGCGCTACATCCTGTTCCCGACGGCCCCGCCGCGGTTCATGCCGGAGTGGGGCTTCATCGACACCGTGTCGGATTTCACGCCGGTGAACGTCTCGCACACGAGCGCCTCCATGAGCGCACTGTTCAACCCGTATGCGGCCGTGCCGTCGATGCACGTCGCGTTCGCGCTGATGATCGCCTGGCCGCTCGTGCGACTGTCACGCCATGCGGCCGTGCGCGTCATGTGGACGGTGTATCCGTTCCTGATGACCTTCGTGATCGTCGTGACCGCCAACCACTTCATCGCCGACGCGCTGCTCGGGGCAATCACCGCCGGAGCGTCGGCCTATTTCGCAAGCCGGCTGGCGCGCGCGAGGCCGGGCTGGCACTTCTCGGCCGTGCCCTCCGCACGCGTGAGGACCGCACGAGTGCCCTCCGCACGCGTGACGGCGAGCGGATAGGCGACGGCGGCCGAGCAAGGATGGCACCCCGGCAACATGCCCCGCCGCGTCGAGGCCGGCGCGGCGCCTATCGCGCGGGAAGAGCGAAGCGGATCCCGCGCAGCGCGCGCGCCCCGATCGGCTACGGCGAACGGCGCGAGCTCGTCCGCAACCGGCTGATCGAGTCGCGCCTGACACCCAACGCGATCTCGCTGACGGGCTTCGCACTGAACGTGCTCGCCGCCGCGCTCGTGTGGGAACGGCTGTTCTTCATTGGCGGGGTCGCGTTCGTCGTGGGGTCGATAATGGACACGCTCGACGGACGCTACTCGCGCATGTCCGGCAAGGGCACACCGTTCGGCGCATTTCTCGACTCCACGCTCGACCGCGTCGAGGAGGGGATCGTGCTGACCGCCGTGGCCGGATACTTTGCGCTGCACGGCAACCGCGCCGCGGCTGCCGCCGTGGTCGTCGCCGTGCTGGCGTCGCTGATGGTCAGCTACACCCGCGCGCGTGCAGAGGCCCTCGGCGTCGAGTGCAAGGTCGGCATCGCGACTCGACCGGTGCGCGTAGTGATCCTGTCGATCGGCCTGATCTTCGCAAGAGGCGCATCGCTCGGCGATTTCGAGCTGCTCCAGCCTGCCGTATATGTCCTCGCGGCGCTCAGCCTGTTCACGGTCGCGCAGCGCATCCGCCATGTCCGCCGCGAGCTGTTGGGTGTGACCTGAAGCCCCTCGCGGAGTAGTCTCTGCGAGCAACTCGGTCTGGACTCCGGCCGTCCCGCTTGAGAAGGAGGGAAGCCACCAAGGTTCCCTTGACCGCGCCTTCGGCCCTGAGCCTGGGCCCTCACAAAGGACATCTCACTCGTGATCAAGCAGCACTCAAACGGCGGCGCTCAGAGCAACGGCGCGGCCTCCAAGAACGGCGCCGGGCGCTACCAATCCGAGACCGTGCGTGTGGCGATCATCGGCGTGGGCAACTGCGCCTCGGCATTCGTCCAGGGCGTTCATTACTACAGGGACGCGAACCCCAACAAGCGGGTCCCCGGCCTGATGCACGTCGACCTCGGCGGCTACCACGTCCGCGACATCGAGTTCACCGCCGCCTTCGACATCGACGCCGACAAGGTCGGCAAGGATCTCGGGCAGGCGGTCTGGGCGGGCCAGAACAACACGATCAAGTTCGCGAAGCTGCCGAAGCACCTCGGCGTGCCCGTGCACCGCGGCATGACCCACGACGGACTCGGCAAGTACCTCAAGGAGAAGATCACCAAGGCGCCCGGCGAGACCGCCGACATCGTACGCATCCTCAAGGAGACGCATACCGATGTGGTCGTCTCCTACCTCCCGGTCGGCTCCGAGCAGGCCACCAAGTGGTACGTCGAGCAGGTGCTCGAGGCCGGCTGTGCGTTCGTCAACTGCATCCCCGTGTTCATCGCCCGCGAGGACTATTGGGACAAGCGCTTCAAAAAGGCGCGGCTGCCGATCGTCGGCGACGACATCAAGTCGCAGGTCGGGGCGACGATCGTGCACCGCACCCTGGCCCGGCTGTTCGCCGAGCGTGGGGTGGAGATCGAGCGCACCTCGCAGCTGAACGTGGGCGGCAACATGGACTTCTACAACATGCTCGAGCGCGAGCGGCTCGAGTCGAAGAAGATCTCCAAGACCAACGCCGTCACCTCGATCATGGACCATGAGCTTCCGGCCGGCGACATCCACGTCGGCCCATCCGACTACGTGCCGTGGCTGACCGATCGCAAGTGGGCCCACATCCGCGTCGAGGGCCAGGCATTTGGCGACGTGCCGCTGAACCTCGAGCTCAAGCTCGAGGTGTGGGACTCGCCGAACTCGGCCGGGATCGTGATCGACGCCGTGCGCTGCTGCAAGCTCGCGCTCAACCACGGCCTCGGCGGGCAGCTGGACGGACCTTCCGCCTATCTGATGAAGTCGCCCCACAACCAGCGCCCCGACGAGCAGGCGCGCGCAGACACCGAGAAGTTCATCGCCAAGTACTCACGGCGCCCGCCGATCGGAGACCGGCCGGCGACGGCGAAGCGCAGCCCGCGCGCGGTCGGAGTGGGCAAGGCCGCCAACAGGACGGGCGCCCGCGGAGACTCCCCCGCGCGCAGCGCGCGGTCCGCGAAATAGCGGCCGCGCGTAGGAGCCGGCAGGCGGGATACTCGTGGAGTCGATGCCCCCGCCGTTCTCGATTGCCCACGTAACCCCGTATCCGTGGGAGGCGCGGGAGAACGAGGTAAACAGGCACGTCGGGCGCGTCGCAGCCGAGCTCTCCGGGCGCGGACACCGCGTGCTGATTCTCGCGCCGTCGCGCTCGCAGGAGCACGTGCGCGCCTCGCGCAAGGCGCTGCGGGCGGCGCGAGGAGCACCGCAGAGCCTGCTCGAGGGGACCGACAATGGAAGCCCGCGCGTGATCGCCGTCGGCGAGGTGCTCGACGTGCCGAGCGGCGCCAGAAGGCGGGCCTCCGCGCTTTCGATCGACGTCGCCCGCACGATCGAGGAACTGCTGAGCACCGTCGAGCTGGACTTCGTCCACGTGCACGAGCCGTTCGCCCCGAGCACCTCCAACGCCGCCCTGCGCCACTCGCGCGCGCTCAACGTCGGGTCCTTCCACTCCTCCAGCGAGCGCCTGCTGTCGACGCTCGTCGCCCGTCGCTTCGTCGAGAGCTTCTTCGGCCGTCTCGATGCCCGAACGGCGAGCCTTCCCGCCACCGTCGAGTTGATGAGCCGCCACTTCCCCGGCGACTACCGGCTCGTGCCCGACGGGGACACGGCCGCCGCGGAGCTCGAGCGGATCTATCGCGAGCTCGCGGCCCGCAGGCGCCCGATCGGAGGCGACGACGCATTGGCGCAGCTGCTGTCCACGCGACCGTCGATCGACATCGACCTGCACATGCACACCGACCACTCGCACGACTGCGCGACGCCAGTCGAGGTACTGCTGGCGACGGCGCGCGCGCAGGGCCTGGGGGCGATCGCGGTGACCGACCACAACGAGATCTCGGGCGCGCTCGAGGCCCGCGCGCAGGCCGCGGACGCCGGCGTGAATGTGATCGTGGGCGAGGAGGTGAAGACCGACGGCCAGGGCGAGGTGATCGGGCTGTTCATCGAGGAGAAGATCCCCCGTGGCCTGTCGCTGGAAGAGACGGTGGCCGAGATCAAGCGCCAGGGCGGCCTCGTCTACGTCCCGCATCCGTTCGACCGAATGCACTCCGTCCCGGACTACGAGCATCTGTTGAAGATCCTCGACGACGTCGATGCGATCGAGGTCTTCAACCCACGCGTGGCGATCGGCGCGTTCAACGAGGAGGCCGCTCGCTTCGCCGCCAAGTATCGGATCGTCGCGGGGGCGGGCTCGGACTCCCACGTCGCCCAGGGCCTCGGCTCGGTGCGGGTCAGGATGCGCGACTTCGAGGGCCCGGCGGAGTTCCTGCAGTCGCTCGCAGACGCCGAGATCGTAACTCGGCCGTCGTCGCTCTTGTACGTGCAGGCGCTCAAGTTCCTGCAGACGAAGGCCACGCCTCCGGCGGCACAGCGAGCGAGCAGGGCGAGGCGCGTCAAACGCGTCAAGCGCTCGTCGGGGGGGCGGGGGCGCAGATAGCGAAAGCGCAACTACTGATGCACGCTCAAGGACAACCATCGGCGTCGTCAAATCCCTCGGGGTCGATGCCCGTGACCGATGATGAGATCCGCGAGAAGTACCTCGAGCGCGCCATCCGCGAGCTGAACACGCTCACGCGCGAGCTGCAGGCGTGCCCGCATTGCCCGCGCGGCAACCTCATGCCGGTACTCGGCTCGGGCCATCCGCAGGCGGACATCATGCTGCTAAAGCACTCGCCGCTCCCCTCGGAGATCGAGGAGGGCGTCGCTTTCTATGGACGGGCCGGGGGCGCGTTGATGAAGTCGCTCAAGCGACTCGCGATCGACCCGCTCGCGGTGTACGGGACACTCTGCGTGAAGTGCCCGCTGAGCGACGCCTCGCTGGCCGATCTGGCGTGCGTCGCGAGGGTGATCGAGGAGATCGCGATCGTGCAGCCGAAGATCGTCGTGGTGATGGGCCCGGAGGCCCTGGCCGCGCTCTCGGAGATGCAGATCCCCCTGGCACACCCGCTCGCGCCAACGTTCGGGGAGGTCCAGCAGCTGACGCCGATGATCGACGCGCTGTACGTGCCGAACATCGACGAGTCGCTCGACGACGAGGACGCAAAGCGCGCATTCTGGTCGGCGTTCCGGATGCTCGGCGACTGGTATACCGCGCAGCCCCCGTATTGAGCGGGACCTCAGACGATTCTGACGCCGCCGCTGGCGATCTCATAGATCGCCGAGATGACCTGGAGCTGTCCCGCGGCGATCGCGGCGCTGATGATCGGGGCGCTGCTCGACAGCCGCCGTGCCTGCAGGCGCGCGTTGGCGACGATCGAAGCCTCCAGCGTGCGGCCGGCGGGATCCAGGCCGCTCACCGCCGGGACAACGGCATCGACGACGGCGCCGATCGAGCCGTACTCCGACGGCGGAAAGCTCGCCCTTCCCTCGACGACGTCGATCGCCGACTTCACCGCGCCGCAGTCGGTGTGCCCCAGGACCACGATCAGGTGCACGCCCAGCATTGCGACGCTGTACTCGAGGCTGCCCAGCGTGCTCGTGTCGACGCTGTTGCCGGCGACGTGCGCCGCGAACAGGTTGCCGCGCTCGAGATCGAACACGAGCGGCGGCGAGACGCGCGAGTCCGCGCACGCGAGGATCGCCGCGAACGGCTGCTGCGCGACCGCGCGTCGTTCGCCGACAGGTGAGTAGTCGCGCCGCTGCAAGCGGCCCGCGCGGTAGCGCCGATTGCCTTCGACCAGCGCCTCGAGCGCGGCGTCGGGCGTGCGCGGAGGGGCGTACGCGGCGTGCGCGTCGAGCGCGCCCCGCAGCTCGCCGCCGATCACGGCGCCGCCCGTCGCCTTGCTCATGCCGTGAGCACGACCTTGCCGAGCTTGCCCCCCGCCGCAAAGCGCTCGTACGCGGCAGCCGCCTGTTCGAGTGCGAAGGTCTCGGCGATCGGCACCCTCAGGACGCCCTGCTCGAAGAGCGGCAGCACCTCGTGCTCGAGCGCTCGTGCGGTGAGCGCTTTCTGCTCGAGCGGGCGGGCGCGCAGCGTCGAGCCGTGTATGCGGGCGCGCTTGCCCATCAGCGCCAGCAGGTTGAGCTCGCTCGTGGCGCCCGCGGAGACGCCGATCACGGCGATGCGCCCCCCGGTCGCGAGCGCCTGGAGGTTATCGGGCATGTTGGGAGCGCCGACTAGCTCGAGGACGACGTCGAACGGTCCGCGCTCGGCAAAGCCATCGCAATCGATCGCGATCGCGCCGAGCTCCTGCACGGGCTGACGCAGGCCTCATCGCGCACGGTCGCCGTCACGTGCGCGCCGGCCGCCCGCGCGAGTTGGATCGCCGCCGTACCCACGCCGCCGGCACCGCCGTGGACGAGCAGATGCTCGCCGGGGCGGAGCTCCGCCTGCGCAAACAGCGCGTCGTGCGCTGTCGTGAAGACCTCCGGCAGTCCACCCGCCGCGGGCCACTCGAGCCCGCTGCGGAACGGGCATCAACACGCGCTCGTGGACGACGCACAGCTCGGCCTGCGCTCCGCCACCGACGATCGCCATCACCCGGTCGCCGGCCTCGAAGCGTTCGGCTCCGGGCCCCAGCGCGGCGACCTCGCCGGCGAGCTCCATGCCGGGGATGTCCTGCGGGGAGCCGGGCGGCGCCGGGTAGAGCCCGCGCCGCTGCATCATGTCCGCCCCGTTGAGCCCGGCGGCGCGCACCGCTACGAGCACCTCCCCCGCGCCCGGGACGGGATCGGCATGCTCCTCGATCACGATCTCCCCCTCGCGGATGGTCGCGGCGCGCACGGCCGGAAGCCTACCCAGCGAGGCGACCGGCGCCATCGAGCGAGCCGAGGGCCAAGCAGATCAAGGACGCAGGGAGCGTGGCGTGCTTTGCACGCGAACGACCGAGGACGCCGAGCTGGGCCGGCCATCGGCTCGCTCGAGCAGGGCGACGCACTCGATGTGGTGAGTCTGCGGAAACATGTCCACCGGGCGAACCATCTTCAGAGTCCACCCGGCCTCGACGAGTTCGGCGGCGTTCGGGGCGAGCGTCGTCGGGTTGCAGGAGACGTAGACGATGCGCTTCGGGGAAGCGTCGATGATTCGGTGGACCACCTTCTTGGAGAGACCGGCGCGCGGAGGGTCCACGACCACGACGTCCGGCCGGCCGGCCCGCTCGACCAGCTCGCCGAGCGCGAGCCGCACATCGCCCGCGAAGAAATGAGCGTTCGTGATCTCGTTGCGCCGCGCGCCCGCGATCGCGTCCGCCACGGCCTCGCCGACGAGCTCTATTCCCCAGACCTCGCCCGCCCGCGGAGCGAGCGTGAGCGCGATCGCGCCGATCCCCGAGTACAGGTCATACACCCGCTCCCAGCCCTCCAGCGCGGCGTAGTCGGCGAGCACCCCGTAGAGCACCTCGGCCATCTCGGTGTTCGTCTGAAAGAACGCCTCGGCGGAGATGCGCAGATCGAGCTCGCCCAGCCGCTCGGGCAATCCAGCCTCACCCCATACCAGCTCGGTCTCGCCACCGGCGGTCGTCTCGGCAACGCTGCGCGAGCGTGTCCAAAGAACCCCGCCGAGGCACTCGCCGAGCGCCTGGCTCAGCGTCGCGGCCAGCGCGCCGACCTCCAGCTCGCCATCGGTGGTGACGATCCGGACCTGCAGCTGGCCGCCACGGCGACCTTCGCGGACGACGAGGTTGCGCACGCGCGCGCGCCCGTCGGACCCGGGCCCCGTGCGCTCGCGGCGCGCCTGCAGCGCGGCGGCGCGATCAACCGGGGGACGGCTGCGGGCGCCGCCGCGATCCCAGGCGGTCAGCCCCTGCTCCCTGCACCAGCGCAAGGACAGCTCGCGCGCGAGGTTCCCCCGCTCGGATGCCAGCAGGCAGTCGTCGATCGGCGCCACGCTCCGGCCACCGGCGGGGACGTGAAAGCCGCACACGAGCTCCTCGCGCCCGTCGTCGCCGGCGGTCATACCGAAGGAGTACTCGAGCTTGTTGCGGTAGCGCCAGCGTTCGCCCGCCGGCACGATCTCCTCGAGCTCGAAGCCGTCGAGCCGCCCAATCCGTCGCAGCGCTTCGTCGACCTGCGCGCGCTTGACCTGGAGCTGGCGCTCGTAGGGCAGCACCTGCCAAGCCACGCCCGGATGGTCGGCCATCGGCGCGATCCGCTCGGGGCTCGGCTCGATCACCTCCAGGGTGCGCGCGTGGGCGTAGCTGCGCTTGCGCTTGTGAACGACCGCGCGGACACGGTCACCCGGGATCGCGCCGGCGACGAACACCACGTACCCGCCGTCGCCGAGCCGCGCCACGCCCTCCCCGCCGAAGGCGAGCGACTCGATCTGCAGCTCGAGCTCGTCCCCGCGCTGTGGACGCGGACGAGTGTCATCGACCAGCGCTGCCGGCTGCGCTGCCGGCGAGAGCGCCGGCGTCTGTAGCTCAGGTTTCATCCGCGCCCTCACACAAGCAGCTCGAGGAGCGCCTTCTGCGCGTGGCGCCGATTCTCGGCCTGATCCCAGATTCGCTGGCGGCAGCCGTACAGCACCTCGGCGGAGATCTCCTCGCCGGGGTGCGCGGGCAGGTCATGCATCGCAAACGCGCCCGGCGCGGCGGCGTCGAGGAGAGCGTCGTCGACCCGGTAGCCGGCGAGCGCGGCGCGGCGTTGCTGCGCCGTCTCCTCATCGCCCATGCTGACCCATACATCGGTGTACACCGCGCACGCGCCGTCGACCGCTTCGTAGGGATCGCCGTACAGCGTCAGCGAGCCGGAGGCGCCCGCGGGCAGCGGCTCCTCCGCGTCGAGTGAATAGCCGTCCGGAGAGGCGACCGCGACGTGCATTCCGGCGAGCGCGCCGAGCACGGCGAGCGAGCGAGCGACGTTGTTGCCGTCGCCGACATACGCGACGCGCAACCCGTCCAGCGCGCCGTAGGCCTCGCGAACGGTCAGCAGGTCGGCGAGCGCCTGGCAGGGATGGTGCCGGGCGGTGAGCATGTTGACGACCGGCACGCCGCTGTCCGCCGCGAGCTCCTCGAGCATCGCGTCGGGGCCCGTCCGCACCCCCACGGCCGCCACGTGTCGCGATAGCACGAGGGCGGTGTCGCGCAGTGCCTCGCCGCGTGAGAGCTGGAGCTCGTCCGCGCGCAACACGACCGCGTGGCCGCCCAGCTCGTGGATGCCGACCTCGAACGACAGCCGCGTGCGCGTCGAGGGCTTCTGGAAGATCAGCGCGACGCATCGACCGTCGAGCGCGCGCGATCCGAGCGGCGCCCGCTTCAGCTCGATCGCGCGCTCCAGCAGCGCGTCGAGCTCGGCCGCGGTGAGCTCCGCACCGGTGAGAAAATGCCGTGGCATGGGGGAGCCAGTCTAGGCTAGGGTGCGCGCTGCAATGAACCGAGGCGCGTCAACGCTGATCGCCTGCGCGGCGCTCGTGGTCGGCGCCGGGTGCGGATCCTCCTCCAGCTCCACGAGCGGCTCGGCCGGCAGCTCCCCGCCGACGACGAGCACCTCCGCGCCGGCGACGGGCACCTCCGCGCCGGCGACGGGCACCTCGACGCCCGCGGGCGCCTCGACGCCGGCCGTGAAGAGCGGCGCACTCCAACCCACCACGACACCCAAATTCGCCGCGCCCTCGCCCTCGGCACCGGTGAGCAGCGGGATCGTCCCGATCTCCTACCGCAACATCGCGATCGCCCCGGACACGCTCCGGGTGAAGGTCGGAAGCACGATCAGGTGGACGAACTTCGACTCGGTGCAGCACGACGTCACGAGCGAGCGCGGTCCGCAGAAATTCGCCTCGAAGACCTTCGGCCAGGGGAAAACGTTCGAACTCAAGGTGACCGCGCCCGGGGTCATCAACTACGAGTGCACGATCCACCCGGCGTCGATGAACGGGACGATCGAAGTCGTCAGGTAGGGAACTCGCCGCGGCCCTCGCCTGGGGTGGAGGCTGTCGCGTAGAGGCGCCGGGGTATCCGCCCGGACATGCGCGCCAGGCGCCCGGCGTTGACCGCGGCGCGCATCGCCGCCGCCATGCGCACGGGGTCCTTGGCGCGGGCGATCGCGGACGCCGCCATCACGGCGTCGCAGCCGAGCTCCATCGCCAGCGACGCGTCGGAGGCCGTGCCGATGCCGGCGTCGAGCACGACCGGCACGTCGACCGCTTCGCGGATCAGCGCGATGTTGTACGGGTTGCGGATACCCATGCCGCTGCCGATCGGTGAGCCGAGAGGCATGACGGCCGCACACCCGATGTCGGCGAGACGGCGCGCCAGGACGGGATCGTCGGTCGTGTAGGGCAGCACGACAAAGCCCTCGTCGACGAGCTCCTCCGCGGCCCGCAGCAGCTCAGGGGCATCGGGCAGGAGCGTGTCCTCGTCCCCGATCACCTCCAGCTTGATCCAGTCGGTGGCAAACGCCTCGCGCGCCAGCCGGGCCGTCAACACCGCGTCGCGAGCGGTGTGACAGCCGGCGGTGTTCGGGAGCAGCTCAACGTGCGCGTCGTCGAGCACATCGATCAGCGAGCCGCGCGCGCCGGGATCGATCCGGCGCAGGGCCACCGTCACGAGCTCGCAGCCGCTGGCGGCGATCGCATCGGATAGCAGCTCGAGCGATGTGAATCCGCCCGTTCCGAGCAGCAGCCGTGAGCGCAGTGTCCGGCCGGCGATCGCCAGCAGGTCCTCCGGCGCGCCCGGCACGGCGCTCGCCTCGGAAGCTCCTCGCGCGGCCGAGCCGTTTCGCTCGGGCGGCGCGGCGGCGGTGTCGATCGAGTCGCGCCTTTCCACGATCAGCCTCCCTGCATCGCGCTCAGCACCTCGACGCGCGCGTGCTCGGCGAGCGCAAACGTCTCCCAGGCGCCGCGCGGCACGACCTCGCCATCGACGGCGACGGCGACGCCGCGCGCGTCGGCGCTCAAGCCGAGACGGGTGAGGACGGTGGTCACGGTCGCGCCCGCCGCCACCTCGGTGCGCTCTCCGTTGAGCACGATCAAGACATTCCCCCCGCGCCCGAGACCACCCGCTCACGGCCCGCCGCGCCGCGGTCGAAGCCGGCTCGGCGCTCCCCGCGGGCGAAGCGCTCGGGCGCGCAGGCGGACAGCGACTCCTCGCTCGCGGGCTCGCCGGCGAGCGTGGCGACGACCAGCTCTGCGGTGAGTGGGGCCAGCAGGATGCCGTTGCGATAGTGCCCCGTCGCCCAGATCAGGCCCGGAACGACGCTCGGTCCGATCGCGGGCACGTTGTCGGGCGTGCCGGGGCGCAGGCCGACGCACAGCTCCTCGATCCGCAGCTCGGACACCCCGGGCACGAGCTCGTGGGCGTCGCGCAGCAGCTCATAGGCGGCGCCCGCGGTCGGAGAGTCATCGAACTCACGCTCCTCCACGGTGCCGCCCAACACGTAGCTGCCGTCTGAGCGCGGGACCAGGTAGCCGCCCTCGAAGCGCACCACGCGCTCGAGCATGCCCGGCCCGATCGGATCGCGCAGTCGCAGCGTCTGTCCCTTGACCGGCCGCACCGGCACGCGCGCGCCGGCGGGGACGCCTCCAAGCCCGCCCGCCCAGGCGCCGGCCGCGATCACGACGGTCGGGGATCGCACGAGCTCGCCGTCGGCGAGCTCCACGCCGTTGACCGCGCCGCCGTCGAGCGAGAGCCGTGCGACGCGAGCATGCTCGCGAAGCTCGACCCCGCTCGAAACGCATGCGAGGCGCAGCGCGGCGAGCACGAGTCGCGGATCGACGGAGTGGTCGTCGGGCAGCTCCAGCGCGAGCCTGATCGTCGGTGCCAGCGCCGGCTCGAGCTCGCGTGCCTGGCTTGGACGCAGACGCGTGGAGCGCAGGCCGAGTGAATCGCGCAGCGTGATCTGGCGCTCCAGCTCGCGTGCCTCGTCCTCGTCGCGTGCGACGAACAGGATGCCCGTCGCTCGCAAGCCCACGGACATCCCCGCGACGTCCTCGAGCTGAGCGGCGAACGGTGGCCACATGGCGGCCGAGCGAAGCCCCAATGCGAGCAGGCGGCGCCCCCCATTGCCGAACTCGACCTCGCTCACCGGCGCGAGCATCCCGGCGGCCACATGGGAGGCGCCCCGTCCCGTCGCGTCGCGCTCGAGCAGCGATACGGACAGGCCGCGCTGCGCCGCGCGCCAGGCGACGGCCAGGCCGACGATGCCACCGCCGATCACGAGGACATCGGGCGAGGAGGCTGTGTCGGGCATACCTTGATGCTAGCTGTGCTCTGCCGCGCCGAACGGCGAACCTGCCTGCCAGACTCCAAGGCGATGACCGCCAACCACCAGGGCGCAGACAGGCGCGCGCGCATTGAGGCGGCGCGGCTATATCTCGTGTGCGACAGCCGGCCGGGCGATCGCGGCCTCGAGGAAGTGCTGCCCGCGGCGATCTCTGCAGGCGTCGACGTCGTGCAGCTTCGCGACAAGCAGCTCGGGGACGGACCGCTCGCCGAGATCGCGGCGGTGGCGGCCGATGCGTGCAGGGAGCACGGCGCGCTGTTCGTCCTCAACGACCGTCCCGACATCGCCGCACTGATCAACGCGGACGGCGTTCATGTGGGCCAGGACGACGTACCGGTGGCGCAGGCGCGCGAGGTCGTTGGCCCCGACATGCTGATCGGCCTGTCCACGCATTCTCAGCCGCAGATCGACGCCGATGAGGCCCGGCTGGCCGACTACATCGGGGTCGGCCCCGTGCATGAGACGCCGACCAAGCCCGGTCGCCCGGCGGTCGGCGTCGAGCTGATCCGATATGCGGCGGCTCATGCCACGCGGCCGTTCTTCGCGATCGGTGGCCTGCACGCCGGCAACCTCGCGGCCGCGCTCGACGCGGGCGCGCAGCGTGCCGTAGTCCTGCGGGCGATCGCCGAGGCCGAGCACCCCGAGCGTGCTGCGCGGGAGCTTCGCAAGCTGCTCGACGCGCGGTCGACCGAGCCTTGAGCCGGTCCGAGAAAGCCGGGTCGCCGCCCGCGGCGCCGCAGGGCCAGGGGGAGGAGCTGGGGACCCCGCCGGTGCCGCTGCGCGCGGGCGAGCGGCCGGCCGCGCTGCTCGCGGCGGTCGCCGTTTGCGTCGCGCTGGCGCTCGCGGTGGTCGTCGGCGCCGCCACGATCCACGACCTCGGCCGCCACGGCGGCTCGCTTCCCGGCGCGGTCTTCATCGCCGCGACGCTCGTGTTCCTCGCCCAGGGCATGTACCGCCGGCAGTACTGGGCGGTGCTCTCCTTCGAGGCGCTGCTCGCCTTTCAGGTGATCGTTACGTCGCTGGCGCTCGTCGTCGCCTCCACGATCGCGGCGGCGGCCGCCTGCCTGCTCAGCATCGGTCTGGGCGGGTGGCTGTTCTGGAAGCTCGTCCGCGTGATGGCGCGGATCCAGGCCTCGCAGCGCGAGGCGCCGAAAGCGCTTCGATAGGCTCAGCCCCACATGGCGGAGAGCTCCTACGATTGCATCGTGATCGGCTCCGGGCCGGGCGGCTACGTGGCCGCGATCCGCGCCGCCCAGCTGGGCAAGAAGACGGCGGTCGTGGAGCGTGACAAGGTTGGCGGGCGCTGCTTGAACTACGCGTGCATCCCGGCCAAGGCGGTGCTGCGCTCGGCCGACCTGCTGGGAGAGATTCGCGACGCGGCCGAGTACGGCCTGAACGTGAGCGGGGTCGAGGTCGATTACGCCGCGGTGCAGGCCCGCCGCGCGAAGGTCGTCTCGACACTGACCTCCGGGGTTGCGGGGCTGTTCAAGAAAAACGCGATCGAGCTGATCGAGGGCGATGCCTCGTTGACCGCTGATGGGGCCGTCAGCGTCAACGGCGAAACGCTCGCCGCGGGGACGGTGATCCTCGCGACCGGCTCGGTCCCGCGTCCGATTCCCGGGGTCGAGTTCGGCGGTCGCGTCATCGGCACCGAGGAGGCGTGGGCGCTGCAAGAGGTGCCGGCGCGCCTGGCGGTAGTCGGCGCGGGCGCCTCCGGGGCGGAGATCGCCTCCGGGTTCGCACGCCTCGGAAGCGAGGTCGTGCTGCTCGAGGCGCTCGATCGCGTGCTCCCGACCGAGGACGCGGACATCTCGCGGCTCGTCGAGCGCGGCTTCAAGCGCCAGAAGATTGAGGTTCATACCGCGACGCCCGTGGCCGATGTCAAGGCCGGTGGCGCCGGCGTGAGCTTCTCGCACGGCTCCGATCGAGCCGAGGTGGACTTCCTGGTGATCGCGGCCGGGCGCGGCGCCGACGTCGCGGGGCTCGGCCTGGACGAGGCGGGCGTCGAGCTGGACGACCGCGGCCTCGTGCGGGTGGATGGCGCCCTGCGAACCTCGCGTGACGGCGTCTATGCGATCGGTGACCTCGTCGCTGGGCCGGCCCTCGCGCACAAGGCCTCAGACGAGGGCATCATCGCCGTCGAGGACTCCGCCGGCCTGCAGACCCACCCGCTCGCTCTCCCCGACATTCCCCGCGCCACCTTCTGCACGCCGAACGTCGGCTCGTTCGGACTGACCGAGGCCGAAGCCCGCGAGCAGGGCCATGACGTCGTCGTCGGCAAGGTGCCGTATGGAGCCGTCGGCGGCGGGACGGTATACGGCGACCGCACCGGCCTGGTGAAGATCGTCGGCGAGTCACGGTACGGCGAGATGCTCGGCGGGCATATCGTCGGCAGCCGCGCCACGGAGTTGATCCAGGAGCTCGTCAATGTACGCATCCTCGAGGGCGGCTTTGCCGAGGTGGCGCGGATCGTTCACGGACACCCCACGCTCTCGGAGGCCGTGATGGAGGCCGGACGCGCGGCGGACGGCTGGCTGATCCACGGCTAGGGCTCCCGCGCTGTGCCGGGCCCGGAGCTGGACGCGTTTAACCTCTACTCATGAGCTCCACGCCGGCCAGTTTCTACTTCGACCTCTCGAGCCCCACGGCATACCTCGCGGCCGAGCGCATCCTGCACGTATTTCCGGGCGTCGCCGAGTGGCAGCCCGTGCTCGCGCGCGAGCTGCCCGCGGCCGAGACCTTCGAGGCTTTCCGCTGTCGCGAGGAGGAGGACGTCTTTCGCGCCGAGGTAGCCCGTCGCGCCGAGGCGCTGGGGCTGCAGCCGCTGCGCTGGCCGCAGCCCTTCCCGTTCGACAGCGCGCTCGCCATGCGCGTGGCGACGTACGCCAAGTCGATCGGCCGAGTCGTTCCATTCGCGCAGGCCGCATTCCGCCAGGCGTTCGCCGGCGGTCGCGACCTGCAGGAGCCCGACAATCTGCTGATCGCAGCGGCGGCCTGCGAGATGCACCCCACCGCCGTGCTCGCCGCGGCGAAGCTCCGCTCACTCGAGCGCGAGCTCGCGGCGAGGACGGCGCGGGCGGTCAAGGTCGGAGTGCTCGACGTTCCCGCCGTGGTCGTCGGTGAGCGCGTGTTCCTCGGCGAGCGCGCCGTCGAGGAGGCGTCGCTCCACCTCGGCGCGCCTGCAACGCAAGAAGTCCTCGAGGCGGCCACGACGGCCGATCGGCGATGAAGGCCAACCGCGCCTACCGGCTGATCGTCACGCGCGCCGGGCGCGCGCCGGCGCTGCTGGCGGACGCCGAGCGCGTCGACCACATCGAGGTCGTCGAGATCGACGGCGGCGAGGTCGTCCTGTTCTGGGACCGGCCTCCGCATGCCACGTCCAAGCTGGCGCGCACGTTGCGCGAGGAGCTCTCACGACTGGAGGCGGACGAGTTCATCGCTCGCTGGGGCGCCGCGGAGCGCGGATGAGCGGCCTGCCCGAGCCAGACGTCGCGCGCGAGTGGTTGGAGACGATGACCCTGATCCGCCGCTTCGAGGAACGCGCCGGCGAGATGTACGCGCGGGCGAAAGTCGGCGGATTCCTGCACCTGTCGATCGGCGAGGAGGCGACGATCGTTGGGAGCGCACGTGCGCTGCGCAAGGGGGACTACCTGATCTCGACCTACCGCTCCCATGGCCACGCCCTGGTGCGCGGCACCCCGCCCGAGAACGTGATGGCCGAGCTGTTCGGGCGAGTCGACGGCTGCTCGCATGGGCGCGGCGGCTCGATGCACATGTTCGACCTCTCGCGACGCTTCATGGGCGGCTATGGGATCGTCGGCGGCAACCTGCCGATCGCCGCGGGCATCGCCCTCGCGAGCGACTATCAGGGCTCCGACGATGTCACCCTCTGCACGTTCGGCGACGGCGCCTCCAACCAGGGCACCTTTGGCGAGACGCTGAACCTCGCGGCCCTGTGGCGCCTGCCGGTGGTGTTCATGGTCACCAACAACCAGTTCGGCATGGGCACGGCGCTCAGGCGCCACTCGGCCGTCACCGACCTGCAGGGCAAGGGCGAGAGCCTCGGCGTGCCGGGCATGCGCTGCGACGGCATGGACGTCGTCGACACATACGCCGTCCTCTGCGAGGCCGTTCGCCGCGTGCGCGAGGATCGGCGGCCGGTGCTCGTCGAGGCGGTCACCTATCGCTTTCGCGGCCACTCGATGGCCGATCCCGAGCAATACCGCAGCAAGGAGGAGGTCGCGCAGTGGCGCGCTCGCGACCCGATCCCGGCGTTCGGCGAGATGCTCGTCCGCGAAGGATCGATCGACGCGCAGCGGGCCGCCGAGATCGACCGGGAAGCCGTGGAGCGCGTGGACGCGGCGGTCGCATTTGCCGAGAGCTCGCCGTTTCCCGCTCCGGAGTCGCTGTATGACGACGTGTACGTGCTCGATCAGCAGTCACGGGGCTCCTACTCGGTCAAGACCACTCCGCTTCAGGAACGCTCGACCGAGTCCATGCAGGCGGACGGCGCGGATGAGATCCCCCAGCAGATCACCGACGCGCTGCTCCGCGAGGACGCCTCCTGATGGCCGAGATGCGCTACCGCGAGGCACTGAACGCGGCCCTGCGCGAGGAGCTCGCGCGGGACGAGCGGGTCGTCCTGATCGGGGAGGACATCGGCGTGTTCGGCGGCGCGTTCAAGGTCACAGAGGGCCTGCTCGAGGAGTTCGGCGAGCGGCGCGTGCGCGACACGCCGATCTCCGAGAACACGATCGTCGGCGTCGGCGTCGGCGCGGCGATGACCGGGCTGCGACCGGTCGTCGAGCTGATGACGATCAACTTCGCGCTGCTCGCGTTCGACCAGATCGTGAACCACGCCGCGCACATCCACTACATGTTCGGCGGTCAGGTCACGGTGCCGCTGGTCGTGCGCATGCCCCAAGGCGCCGGCCACCAGCTCGGACCGACGCACTCGCACTGCCTCGAGGCGCTGTTCCTGCACGTGCCCGGCCTGCTGGTCGCGGTGCCGGCCACGGCAGCCGACGCCAAGGGCCTCTTGAAGACGGCGATCCGCAACGACAACCCCGTGATCTTCATCGAGCACGAGTCCCTGTACGGAGTTCGCGGCGAGGTGCCCGAGGACGAGGAGGTGTTCGTCGAGTTCGGCCGAGCCCGCGTCGCGCGCGAGGGATCGGACGTGACGATCGTGGCCGTCTCGCGGATGGCGCTCACGGCCGAGCGCGCCGCGGCGACGCTCGCCGAGGAGCACGGCGTCCAGGCCGAGGTGATCGACCCGCGCACGCTGCGCCCGCTCGACCTCGACACGATCCTGACCTCGGTCGGCAAGACGAACCGCTGCGTGACCGTCGAGGAGGGCTGGCCCCACGGAGGAGTCGGCGCGAACCTGGCGGCGCTGATCTCCGAGCAGGCCTTCGACGACCTCGACGCGCCCGTCAAGCGGGTCTCCGGAGCGGACGTGCCGATGCCCTACTCCAAGCCGCTGGAGGACATCGCCTACCCCCACGAGCCCCAGATCGTGCAGGCCGCGCTGGCAGCGCTTGGCCTGGCACCGACCGACGGAGGCGGGGGCTGATGGCCGACATCGTCATGCCCCGCCTATCGGACACGATGGAGGAGGGAACGATCCTGCGCTGGCTGATCAGCGACGGCGACAGCGTGAGCCGCGGCCAGGAGCTCGTCGAGATCGAGACCGACAAGGCGACCATGGTCTATGAGTCAGACCAGGACGGCACGCTCCAGACGGTCGCCGGCGAGGGCGACACGCTGGCGGTGGGCGCGCTGATCGCGACGGTCGGGGAGGCGAGCGCACAGGGCACGCCGCAGGGCGCCTCGCCGTCGGCCGAGCGCGATGACGGCAATCTTGATGGGCCGGCCTCGGGGGGGCCGGCTCGGGTAGACGAGGCGGCCGACACCGCGCCGGCGGGCGGTTCCCAGGCCGCGCAGTCACCGTCGCAGTCCTCTCCAGGAGCTCAGGCGGGCGCGGGAGCGCGCGTCAAGGCCTCGCCGGTCGCCAGGCGCGTCGCCCGCGAGAGCGGCGTCGACCTGGACACGCTCACGGGCACCGGTCCCGGCGGGCGGATCGTCAAGGCCGACGTGCAGGGGGCCGGCGCGACCGCGGACGCCGGGGCGGACACCGAGGCGGCCGGCGCAACGGCCGCGCCGCCGCCGCCGTCCTTCTCCCCCGAGGCCGTGGCGACGGCGAAGGGGGAGACGACGATCGTCGAGCTGTCGCGTACGCAACAGACGATCGCGCGTCGGATGGCAGAGTCGAAGGCGACGATCCCGGACTTCACGCTGCTCCTCGACGTGGACATGGAGGAGTGCGTGAAGCTGCGCACCGAGCTCAAGCGGCTGTCCCGACCGGAGTCCCAGCCGCAGCCGGCGAGCGGCGACGTGGCGCCGGCGCCCACGTACAACGACATGGTCGTCAAGGCGTGCGCGCTCGCGCTGCGTGAGCACCCGCGGGTGAACGGGAGCTACCGTGATGGGCGCCTGCAGCTGTATTCGCGCGTCAACGTCGGCGTCGCCGTCGCCGCGGACGAGGCGCTCGTCGTGCCCACGGTCTTCGACGCCGAGGAGAAGTCGCTCGGCGAGATAGCCCGCGAGACGCGCGCGCTGGCCGAGCACGTGCGCGCCGGCACGATCACCCCGCCGCAGCTCGGCGGTGGGACGTTCACCGTCTCCAACCTGGGGATGTACGGGGTCCGGAGCTTCGCCGCGATCATCAACCCGCCACAGGCGGCGATCCTGTCGGTCGGCTCGGTCCAGGAGCGGGCAGTCGCGCGCGACGGCGAGGTCGTCGTGCGGCCGATGATGATGCTGACGCTCGGATGCGACCATCGGATCCTCTACGGAGCCGACGCCGCCCTTTTCCTGGCGCGCATCCGTGAGCTGCTGGAAGCGCCCGCCGCGCTCACGCTGTAAGGGGATTCACCCACTGCAGGCCGGCGAAGCGAGAGAAGTCGACGTCGGCCGAGTGCAACGTCGCGCCGTGCTCGATCGCCAGCGCCGCCAGGTGGGCGTCGCTCGTCAGGTTGCCGCCCGCGCCGAGCGGGACGAGCAGGTCGCGCAGGATCGCCGCGTGGCGATCGGTGGGATGGACGACGGTCGCGACTGGCTGGGCGAGCCAACCCTCGACGACCTCCAGGGCAGACTGGATCGACCAGGGTTTTTGCGCGCCCCGCGACCTCGTCGTGATGCGCAGGAACCCGACGAGCGCATGCCATGCCAAGGCGACCGTCTCGGTTCCCGAGAGAGCCCCCTCGAGCCACGCCAGCGCCGGCTCGTGATGGCGCGACTCTTCGTCCGCTGCGTAAATCAGCAAGTTGACATCGGGCAGTTTCACTTGCCTTCTTCGAGCTTGCGGATGATCTCCTCGTCCTCCATTTCTCCGGCAATCGTCAGCGCCTTGTCGATATCGATGCGAACCCCCAGCCGAGCCGTGGGCATCTTGTACGGGCGACCGGCCTGCCCCGGTCGGCTGAGACCGGCGCGAACGGCGTCGTTGAGCGCGGCCTTGAACGAGACGCCGCGCTCGCGCATTGTCGCCTTCAACTTCGCCTCCACATCCGGGTCGAGCGTGACGGTCGTGCGCATGGAGGCATCATAGCAGCAGATATGTTGCTGTCATGATGCTTGCGCGCTGCGGCGCTAGGCTGAGAGCTACGATGCCTCACCGCGACACGCCCGACCTTTGGGTCTGCCACCTGGGCCATTTGGCCTACTCCGACGGCATCGCTCTACAAGGGACACTGCGCCAGCGTCGTCTCGCTCGCGAGCTGCCCGACACGATGCTGCTGCTCGAGCACCCGCCCGTCTATACGCGTGGGCGGCGCGCCGGCGACCAGGATCTGCCTTTCCCGAGAGCTTCTACCGCGCCAAAGGCATCGACGTGGCCGACACCGACCGCGGCGGCAAGCTCACCTACCACGGCCCCGGCCAGCTCGTCGGCTATCCGATCATGGAGATCCAGGACGTCGGCGGCTACCTGCGCACGATGGAAGACGCCATCATCGCCGCACTCGCCTCGCAGGGCATCGCCGCACGCTCGCGTGCGAGCGAGGGCATCGACTACACCGGTGTCTGGGTGGAAGACCGCAAGATCGCCTCGATCGGCGTGCACGTCTCGCGCGGCGTCACCACGCACGGCTTCGCCGTCAACGTCGACAACGACCTCGAGCCCTTCTCGTGGGTACTCGCCTGCGGGCTGCCCGACGTGCAGATGACCTCGCTCGCCGAAGAGCTCGGCGCCGCCGACGCGCCAGGAGTCCACTGCTTTCGCAAGGAGGTCGCCTACCGCTTCTGCCAGGCCCACGGACGCCGCCAGCGCCTGGTCTCGCCGCGCCGCCTTAGCATCGACACTACGAACTCCATCGGGCTCGCCTCCAAGCGAGCCCCAGTAAATCCTCTCCAAACCCCGCTGGAGACGATCCCGGCGTGAGCGCCACGCGTTCCCGCGCGAATCCCGGCGGCATGGACGTGCTGGGCGTGCTCGGCCCGGACGTGCGACCGCTGCGAGAGCGCAAGCCGCCGTGGTTCAAGGTGCCGCCGCCCGGCGGCGAGCGCTACCGCGCACTGTCCGATCTGATCCGCTCGGAGAACCTCCACACCGTGTGTCAGGAGGCCGCCTGCCCGAACGTGGGCGAGTGCTGGGAGCGCGGGACGGCGACCTTCATGATCCTCGGCGACACCTGCACGCGGCGCTGCGGCTTCTGCAACGTCAAGACCGGCAAGCCGACGTGGAACGATCCGCTCGAGCCCGCGCGCGTCGCGCGAACGATCGCCCGCATGGGCCTGCGCCACGCGGTCATCACCTCCGTCGATCGCGACGACCTCCCCGACAAGGGAGCCTCCGCGTTCGTCGGCGTGATCCGCCAGGTGCGCAAGCAGGCGCCCGCCTGCCTGATCGAGGTCCTGACCCCCGACTTCCAGGGCCAGGAGATGCCACTGGCGAAGGTCATCGCCGAGCGCCCCGACGTCTTCAACCACAACGTCGAGGTCGTCCCGCGCCTGTACCCGCTCGCGCGCCGCGGCTCGGAGTTCAAGCGCTCCTGCCGCGTTCTGCGGCTCGCGCGCGAGCTCGGCGGCGGCGAGGTCGTGACCAAGTCCGGCCTGATGGTCGGGCTCGGGGAGTCCCACGAGGAGATGGTCGAGGCGTTCGCCGCGCTGCGCGAGAACGGCGTGGGAGTGCTAACGGTCGGTCAGTACCTGCGCCCCTCCGAGCGCCACCTGCCGGTCGTGCGCTACTGGCACCCCGACGAGTTCGCCGCCCTCGAGCGAGCCGCCTACGCGCTCGGCTTCGACCACGTCGCCGCCGGCCCGCTCGTGCGCTCCTCCTACCACGCCGAGGAGCACGTCCCCCAGTCCCGCGCCGGCGTCGGACCACTCGCGGCGCACGGATAGTCTCGCGGGATCTTCCCGCTCAAAGACAACATCCCGCTGGAGCGCTTCCCCCTCGTCACGGTGGCGCTGGTGGTCATCAACGTGATCGCCTATCTGCTGGAGATCCGCCACGGCGGCAGCTTCTTCGGGGGTCCGCCCGAGACCGTCGCCGTGCACTACGGCGCGATCCCCTACGAGCTCACCCACCCCGGGCAGCATTGCGATCTCCTCACCATGCCCACGCCCGAAGGCACCATAGCTCGGTTGCCTGCCAGGGAATGCCCGGCGTCAGCGGCAGCCCGGGCGCGCAGCCGGCGACGTGGCAGACGGCGTTCACGTCGATGTTCCTGCACGGCAGCTTCCTGCACATCTTCGGCAACATGCTCTTCCTCGCGATCTTCGGCCCGAACGTCGAGGACGCGATGGGACGTGTGCGCTACAGCGCCTTCTACCTGCTCGGCGGGCTCGTCGCGCTGGGCGCGCAGGTGCTCGCGAGCCCGAGCTCGACAGCTCCCACGCTCGGCGCCTCCGGCGCGATCGCGGCGGTGCTCGGCGGCTACCTGCTGCTCTACCCTCGCGCGCGCGTGCTCAGCCTCGTGTTCATCGTCTTCTTCGTGACGATCATCGAGGTCCCGGCCGTATTCCTGCTCGGCTTCTGGTTTCTCGAGCAGCTCTACTTCGGCGCCGCCGGCCTGGCCAGCCCGGTCGGCGGTGGAGAAGGCGTCGCCTACTTCGCCCACATCGGCGGCTTCGCATTCGGCCTGATCGTCGTGCGGCTGTTCGCACGGCGGCCGCACAAGCCCGAGCCGCCGCGCCTGCCGGTGTACTGACGCGATGGCCTCGCGCGCGTCCAGCAACGCATGAGACGCCAAATCGTCCTCGGCGTGGTGCTCGTGTTCATCGCCGGCTTCGCGTTCCTGACCTTCACCGCGATCTCCGAACAGGGCTTTACCCTGGCAAGCCTGCTCTCGGTCCTGATCCTCGTGCTGCTCGCCATCGGCATCGTCGGCGCGCTGCGCAATCCTCCCCGCTGAGCTCCTTGAACCCGCCGTCCCAGATCGTGCCACGAAAGCGACTCCCGCCACCCCCGTGAGCATCTCGCCGCCGATTACCCCCGGTCGGGGCCGTCGCAGCCGCGGGGCCGCAAGGCGACGGTGGGGGCGCCTGCGGGCGGGCGCCGTCTGCGCGCTCGCGCTGGCCCTGATCGCGGCGCTGATCGTCGTCGTCGTGCCCTCAAACTCGGCCGACCACCACTCGCCCCGCGTCGCGGCGCGCTCGCCCCAGCGCCACCGGGCGCCCGCCCCGCGGGCGCCCGCGCTCTCCCCGACAGGCCTCGCGCTCGGCAAGCCCCCGCTCATCCTCATCGGCGGCGACGCGCCGCGCAAGGACCCCGTGCGGGCCGCCTTCCACCCGCCTCCGCGCGCGGGCATGCTGGTCAACCTCTCCAGCGGCCGTGTCCTCTGGCAGCGCAACTCCTCGACGCGGCTGCCGATCGCGAGCCTGACCAAGATGATGACGGCGCTGCTCGCCGTTCGGTCGGGTCCGCCGGACGCGCACGTGCTCGTGACCGAGCAGGCGGTCCACGCTGGCGGCTCCAAGGTCGGGCTCCTCCCGCTTCACCGCCACGTGCGCTTGGAGAGCATGCTCTACAGCCTGCTGCTGCCGTCCGGCAACGACGCCGCCGACGCGCTCGCCCAGTACGTCTCCGGCACGATCAGCCGGTTCGTCGCCGCGATGAATGGGGAGGCCGCGAAGCTGGGGCTCGGCTGCACGCGCTTCTCCTCGCCGTCGGGCTACTACGACGCGGGCAATGAATCGTGCGCGGCCGACCTCGCCGTGCTCGCCCACGTCGACCTCGCGCAGCCGCGCCTTGCGAGGATCACGCGCGCCCGCTCGGCCATCCTGCCGTTCCCGATCAAGGGCGGCAAGCTGTATCTGTACAACAACAACCCGCTGCTGCGCTACCCCTATCCAGGCCTGACGGGCTTGAAGACCGGCTGGACGATCGCAGCGGGCAGGTGCCTGGTTGCGACGGCCGAGCGCCACGGCGTCCGCCTCGGCGTCGTCCTGTTGAACTCCGCCGACCCCGCCACCCAGGCGCGCCAGCTGCTCGACCGGGCGTTCAAGGGCGTCTACCACCAGGCGCTCGTCCCAGAGCCCCCGCTTCCGCCCGGAGCCTGACCGCGCCGCGGGTGGCGGGCGCCACACGAGCGCGCGATCCGCTCGCCCGCACGGGGGACCGTCCTTGTGCGTATGATTGACTGGTCAGTCAGCCAAAGGAGACGCCGTGGATCTCGACGACACACCGGAGCAAGCCGCCTACCGCGCCCAGGTTCGAGCCTGGCTCGAGCAGCACTCCTCCGAGGCCCCCGTTCTCGCCGGTCCGGACGCGATCAAGGACGAGGCCGAGATCGTCGCCGCGCGCCGCGCGTGGCAGGGCAAGCTCGCCGAGGGCGGCCTCGCCGGCGTGACCTGGCCGAAGGACTTCGGCGGCCAGGGACTCGGCCCGATCGAGCAGGTGGTCTGCGGCCAGGAGATCGGCAGGGCAAAAGTGCCCGGGATACTCGACACGATCGGGGTCGGCATGCTCGGCCCGACGATCATCGCCCACGGCAGCGACGAGCAGAAGACGCGCTATCTCGGGCCGATGCTGCACGGCGACGAGGTCTGGTGCCAGCTCTTCTCCGAGCCGGCGGCCGGCTCGGACCTGGCGGCCGTCCAGTCCCGCGCCCGCCTGCAGGACGACGGCAGCTGGCGGCTGAGCGGCCAGAAGGTCTGGACGACGAACGCCCAGTTCGCCTCCTACGGGCTCCTGCTGGCACGGACCGACGCGGACGTGCCCAAGCACAAGGGCCTGACGATGTTCATCGTGCCGATCGACGCCCCGGGCGTGACCGTTCGCGGGCTGCGCCAGATCTCCGGCGAGGCCGAGTTCAACGAGGTGTTCTTCGACGACGTCGCCCTCGACGCCGACGCCGTCGTCGGCGGTGTCGGCAACGGCTGGGGCACGGCGCTGACCACCCTGATGTTCGAGCGCGTCACGATCGGACTCGGCAGCGAGGGTCTGGGCTACAACTCGAATCGCTTCGCCTACGCGATCGCCGAAGACGAGCACGCGCGCCGCGATCCCGAGGTGCGGCACGAGCTCGGCGAGATCGCCAGCGAGCTGCTCGCGGTCCGTTTCACGGGCTACAGGACGCTGACGGCACTGCAGAAAGGCCAGGTTCCAGGCCCGGAGGCCGGGCTCGCGAAGGTGACGATCGTCAGCGGCGCGATCCGGGCCGGCGAGCTGATCGCCGACGTGATCGGCCCCGACGCGCTCGGCGAGGACAGCGAGTGGGCCTACATGATCTCCTTCCTGCCCGGCCTGAAGTCCGCCGGCGGCACCGAGGAGATCCTGCGCAACACGATCGGCGAGCGAGTGCTCGGCCTGCCGCCCGCGCCGCGCCTGGACAAGGGCATCCCGTTCTCGGAGCTGCGCTCGAAGGAAACCGCGCCGGCATGACCGGCGATCGAATGGGGTCGAGATGAGTCAGCCGGAGACGACCGCGGGAGCGTCGAGGTGAACCTGTCCCTGTCCGATGAGCAGGTGTTCCTGCGCGAGGCCGCCCGCGGCACGCTGTCGCGCTTCAAGACCCTCGAAGCCGCCCGCGACGCGCTCGACGGTAAGGACGCGCTGCCCGACCTGTGGCCGACCGCAAAGGAGGCGGGCTGGCCCGGCCTGTTGATCGACGAGTCTCACGGCGGCGCCGGGCTCGACGCCTTCGACGCGATGCTCGTCCTGGGCGAGTGCGGTCGCGTGCTCGCCGGCATCCCGCTGCTCGGCCATCTGCCGGCGACGGCAATCCTCAACGACGCGCCCAACGCCGCCGAGTTCATGGCGGACCTGGCCACCGGAGAGCGCCGGGTCGCCTATCTGCCGGCGCGTCCCCCCGACGACCTCGACGACCGCTGGAGCGCCGACCCGGCGAGCGGCCTGCAGCGTGCCTCGCTCGCTACTGCCACCACAGCTGGCGAGGACGCAAGGGTGACCTTGAACGGCAGCTACGCGTTCGTGCCCGACGCCCCCGGAGCCAACGCGCTCGTCGGGGTGGCGCTGCTGGACGGTCAGCCGGTGGGCGTCGCCGTGCTCAGCGACGCTCCCGGCGTCGACGTGCAGCCGACGCGCCGCTACGATGCCACGCGCTCGCTCGGCCACGTCGCGCTCACCGACGCTCCCGCCGTCCTCGTCGACGCACCGGAGGAGTCGCTGGCCGCCGCCTGGTATCTGGCGCAGGCGCTGATCGCCGCCGAGTCGCTCGGCAGCGTCGAGACGGCCCTTGACGTGTCGGTCGCCTACGCCAAGGAGCGCCACACGTTCGGTCGCGCGATCGGCTCATACCAGGCGGTCAAGCATTCGCTGACCGAGGTCCTGCGCCAGCTCGAGAACGGCCGCTCGCTGCTCTACTACGCCGGTTGGGCCCGCGACGGCGCCCCCGCCGAGTTCCCGCTCGCCGCCAGCGCCGCGCGCTCGGTCGCCGGCCGTGCGCTCGACCACGCCGCGCGCACGATGATCTCCGTTCACGGCGGCATCGGCGCGACATGGGAGCACGACGCGCCGCTGTATTTCCGCCGCGCCCAGCTTTCCCGCCGACTGCTCGGTGGCACCGCCGGCGCGACCGACCGCGTCGCGGGCGAGCTGATGGCGCCGGCGGGCGCGTCCTAGGGCAAACGGGCTCGCCGTCCGGTGCGAGCGACGCGCGCCACGGTGGCCTTCCTCAACGCGGCCAGAACCGGCGCGCCATAGGCCGCGTGGACCGCTTCGACGATCGCCGTATCGACGCCGCAATTGATGCAGAACCCGTGCTGTGACCAGCCGATCGCGCGCGCCAGCACCTCATCGGCGTAGCTGACGCCGGTGGCGTCGTGCCCGTAGTAGGCGTACGCCGCGTCCCACGCCGCACCGTCGAGGGCGTATTCGGCGCCGTCGGCGGACAGCAGGTGGGCAGCTGCCATGACGGAGTCGAAGTCGTCGTAGATCGAGGGATGGACCGCGGCCATGTGGTCATACGCCGCCGGGCGCCTGCCGTATATGTAGGAGTTGCTCACCAGCTGCCACGTGCTGACCGGGCGATTGGTCACGTTGAACTGCATCGGCCCGCCGCAGCACCTCGCGAAGTTCAGCCCCCGGTATGTGCTCGGCGCCGTGGAGAACGCCGACTCCTGCCGGTGGATCGAGGCGATCAGCAGCCAGTCGACGCCGAACGTACTCTGCGCGACGGCGTAGATCGGATAGAAGCCTTCCATCCACCTGCGCGAGATTCGCGTTTGCGGGCGATCCGCAAGGAGCCTGGCCTCGATGCTCTGTTGCGCCCGCGAAGGCTGCGCGACGATCGGAGCATCAGCTCCTCGGGCGTCCACGCCCGCACTGCTCGCCGACCGCGACGCGCTCGGCGCCGGCGTCGCCGTCGTCACGAGCACCGGCGGGGGCGCCGCCGGCGGGACGCCCGACGTCGTACGCCCGACCACGCCGGCGAGGACCGCGACCAGCACGGCCACCCCGAGCGCGCCGAGCGCGATCGCAAGCAGCCACACTCCTCGTTCCGGCTGGGGGCTCGGAACGTTGGCCCCGCCTGGCGTCGCGCCTTCCGCCAAAGCCCTACTCGCCGTCCTCTGCATCCCCGCCTCCGGACCCGGCGGGACCCATGCCGGCAAACAGCATCGCCTCGGCGACGCGCAACAGGCCGGCGACGATGTGCGTGCGCGCGTCGCTCGTGCGTACCCTCACGTGGGAGCCATGGGGCCCAACGACCTCGACGATCGTGCAGATGTCGCCGATCTCGCAATCGTCTCCATAGTGGCCTTCTATCGCCTCCATCTGTTCTGCCACAACCTGACCGATCTTGGTTTGGTCAATCGTCATCTTGCGAGTCTCCCGGTTCGGAACCATGGACACCGTAGGCTCGACTCTGGACACCCTTCCTGGGCGGGCGCCGCGCGACAATCGGCCTACGGTCGGGTTGAATCCCTTATATGCGCAGGTTCGCACCAATCCTCTCGGCATTCGCGCTCGCACTCGCCGGCGGCGGCGCCCCGAGCGCCGCCGCCGCGGCGCCGCGGGCGGCAGCGGCGCAAGGGCCGCTCCCCGCGGTTCAGGAGCACTACCTTCAGCTGGCCGAGGCCGGCGTTGCGCGTGCACAGCAGCGCTGGCGCGATCGGCGGCTGGGCTGGTACGACGCCCGCCTGGGCGACCGCGACCGCTTCCCGCTGGCCACGATCTGGGACAGCGTGCCGCTGTTCGAGTCGCTCGACGCGATCGCCATCGCCCAGCCGACGGCGTCCAACAGGAGCGCCGTGGCCCGGTTCGCGACCGGCGCCGAGCGCTACTTGAACCGGGGACTGCGCCCGCTGCCCGGCTACTCGCCCTATCCGGGGGATCGAAGCGCGAGCACGCAGACGTGGTTCGACGATAACGGCTGGTGGGGCCTGGCGTTCGTCAATGCGTACCGCGCCACCGGCACGCGACGCTGGCTAGCCGACGCCCAACGCGCGCTCGCCTATGTCGCCGCGGCCGGCTGGGATCGCAGCGAAGGGGGGATCTGGTGGAACACTTCTCACCCCTACAAGGCCGGCGAGGCGCTCGCCTCCGACACACTGCTCGCGACGCTGCTCTACCAGCAAACCCACTCCGCGTTCGCGCTCGCCCAGGCGCGCCGGTACCTGTCGTGGGCGAACACCACCGGGTTCAGCGGCGCAAACGGCCTCTATGCCGCCAGCAACGTGAGCCCGACTCCGATCGACTACATCGAGGCGCCGCTGATCTACGCGCAGGCGCTGCTGTGCACGCTCACGGCGACGCCGTCGGAGTGTGAACGGGCCGAGCACCTCAAGGCCACCGCGCTCGGTCGCTTCGGCTACCTGCTCGACTTCGCTCCGCAATACGACGCGATCTATCTGCAGTGGATGCTCGCGCTGTACTCGCTTGACCACGACCCCGTCCTGTACACGATGGCCGCCGACAACGCGCGCGCCGCACTCGCGCGGGCGCCGAACGGCGAAGGCCTCTACCTGCTCTCCTGGGCCGGCCAGACGCTTTCGCCCGCCTACGCCCGACCGGGCATGCTCCAGACGCAGGCGGCCACGACCAGCGTGTTCGCATGGCTGGCCGTCTATCCGCCGCCGGTGGGAGGAGTCTCACCGGCCGGTTAGCGACCGCTTAGGATGTCGGCCGATGGTTCCTCGCGTGGGCATGCTTTCCATCGCCGCGCGCACCGGAGCCATCCTGGCGTTGATCGCCGCGCTCGCGGGGTGCGGATCGAGCGCTCCCAAGAACGCGACCGCGAGGCGAGGATTCGCGACCGACGCCTCCGCGCCCAGCCGGCCCGGCAGCTGCCCGGCGACGGTGCTTGAGACCCTCGTCCGCGTCGCCAAGCGCATCTACCGCGAGGGCATCGCGAGCGAAAGGACCGCGGTCGCGGTGCACGCGATCACGAGCTCGATTCCATTGCGCGAAGCGGTGGCGCGCGGCGACGCTCAGGGCGCTCGCGCCGCCGCTGAAGCGCTGCTCGCGAGCGGGCACATGACCGACCTGCAGATCCAGCGCAACGGGCACGTGCTCGTGAGCCTCGGCGCTCCGAACGCGGTGGCTCCCTTGCGCGGAACGCTCACCGGGGCGCGGGGCGCCGCGATCGGGAGGTTCGTGACGAGCGTGTGGGCCGACGATGGCCTGATCGCAGAGACCGATGGCGTCACCCAGGGCTCGCTCGCCCTGCGCGTGGCTCAATCTCCGGTCGCCGAGCGCAGCATCGCCGGGTCCTTCGCGCTCCCGCCGGGCAAGCTGCCGGCGCGCGGGCGGCTGACCGAGCACGGCGTCGAATACAGGTTCAGCTCGTTCCCGGCAAGGATCTACCCCTCGGGCGCCATGCGCGTGTATCTGCTGCGATCGATCCGCTCTACCGCCCCGCTGTGCGGCCGGACCGAACAGGACACGGTCGTCAACACGCTCAGCCATGTGGCGCGGCTGATCTACGACGGTGAGATCGGTGGGCGGGCTCGCGCACAGGTCCACCGCGTCCAGACCGACCCGGCGCTGTTGAGCGCCGTCGCCCGCCACGACGCGTCCGGCACCCGACGCGCGGTCGAACGGCTGCTCAACCAGCACATCGTCCGACTGCGCGTCAGCGCCGCCGGCCGCCTGCTCTCCGACGTCGGTGGTCCGTTCGTGCTCGGTCCCCTGGGCGCCCCGCTACGACTCGGCGGGCGCGAGATCGGCAGCTTCGTGCTTTCGATCCAGGACGACGAGGGCTACCTGCGACTCACGCGCCGTCTCGTCGGGCTCAAGGTCCTGATGACGATGGCCGGCCAACTGGTGAAGAACAGCCTCGGCCCGGCGCCGGGCGCAGTCCCCGCCACGGGCTCCTACCGCTACCAGGGGCGCTCCTTCCGTGTTTTCACGATCGCCGCGACGGCGTTCCCGGCGGGCCCGCTGCGGATTCAGGTGCTGGTCCCGATCCCCTATAGCTGAGCGCTCACGCGGGCGCGAGCGACTCCTGCTTGGCGCGCAGCGCCTGCAGCAGCTCGGTGAAGGCGCCCGAGAATTTCTCCACTCCCTCGCGCTCGAGCGTGGCGGTGACGTCGTCATAGTCGATCCCCGCGGCGCGCAACTCGTCGAACACGCGGTGCGCGTCCTCGAGCCCGCTCGCAAGGCGCGGCTGCGGGTCGCCGTGATCCTGGTAGGCCCTGATCGTCTCCGCGGGCATCGTGTTGACCGTGTCCGGGCCGATCAGCTCCTCGACGTAGAGCGTGTCCTGGTAGTCGGGGTTCTTCGTCGAGGTCGACGCCCACAGCACCCGCTGCGGCGTGGCCCCCTTGGCCGCCAGGAACTCCCAACGCGGTCCGGCGAAGACCTCCTGGTAGTGCGCGTAGGCGAGCCGCGCGTTGGCCACGGCGAGCTTGCCCTTGAGGTGGTCGTGCCCGCCGATCTCATCCAGGCGCCGGTCGGTCTCGGTGTCGATCCGCGAGACGAAGAAGCTCGCCACCGACGCGACCGCGCGGGGGTCGCCGCCCTCGGCTATCAGGCGCTCGATACCGCGGATGTAGGACTCGGCCACCTCGGCGTAGCGGCGCAGCGAGAAGATCAGCGTCACATTGATCGAGCGGCCCTTCGCTACGACGTCCTCGATCGCCGCCAGCCCCGGCTTGGTCGCGGGGATCTTGACCATCAGGTTGGGCCTGTTGACCTGCTCGTGCAGGTGCATCGCCTCGCGGAACGTCGCGAGGGTGTCGTAGGCCAGCCGCGGGTCGACCTCCAGCGAGACGTACCCGTCCCGTCCGGAGCCGCCGTCCCACACCGCTCGAAACAGGTCGCAGGCGTCCTCGATGTCCTGCTCGGCCAGCGCCCAGAACGTCGCGTCCACGTCCTCACCGCGCGCGGCAAGCTCGTGCAGCTGCTCGTCGTAGGCATCGCCTTCGGTCATCGCCTTCTGAAAGATCGACGGGTTGGAGGTGGCGCCGACGACGGCGTCGCGGTCGATCAGGTCATTCAGATGACCGCCGCGGATCGAGCCACGGGACAGAAAATCGATCCAAACGCTCTGCCCGAGGGCGGACAGGCGGTGCAGGGGCGAAGGCGCAGCGGAAGACATGGTTCTCCTTAGTGTTTTGACTGCAGCAGAGCTCGCGCGCGAGCGCCGATGTTCTCGGCGGTGAAGCCGAGCTCCTCAAGCACCGTGGTACCCGGCGCCGATGCGCCGAAACGGTCCAGGCCGAGGACCTCGCCGTCGCTGCCGACCCACTTCCACCAGCTCATCGTCGCGCCCGGCTCGATCGCGAGCCGCGCTCTCACCGCGGCCGGCAGCACCCGATCGCGGTACTCCTGTGGCTGGGCTTCGAACAGCTCCATGCAAGGCATCGCCACGACGCGCACCCTCACGCCGTCGGTCGCGAGCGCGCGGGCGGCCTCCAGCGTGGGCGGAACCTCCGCACCGGTGGATATCAGGATCAGCTCCGGTACGGAATCGCCGGAGGCGAGCGGCGGAGTCCCAGCCGAGGCAGCCTCGCCGGCGGGTGAGTCCCACAGCACGTATCCGCCGCGCGCGAGCTCATCGGCGCCGGCGAGCTCGGCACGGTCGAGCACGGGGATCGCCTGACGCGAGAGCAGCAGCGCTACCGGCCCATCCTCACGTTCGAGCGCGACGCGCCACGCGATCGCTGTCTCGTTCGCGTCGGACGGTCGGATCACCCACAGGTGGGGGATCGCGCGCAGCGCCGCGTAATGCTCGATCGGCTGGTGCGTCGGCCCGTCCTCGCCAAGGCCAACGGAGTCGTGCGTCCACACCCACACGACCGGCAGGCCCATCAGCGCCGACAGGCGCACGCTCCCGCGCATGTAGTCGGAGAAGATCAGGAACGTCGATCCGTACGGCTTGACGATCCCCCCGTGCGCGGCCGCGCCGTTGACGATCGCCCCCATCGCGTGCTCGCGGATGCCGAACGGAACGTTGCGCCCGGCGTGCACGCCCGAGAACTCGCCGCCCCCATCGAACAGCGTCTTCGTCGACTCGACGAGGTCGGCGGCGCCGCCGATCATCGTTGGGGCGAACTGAGCAAACGCCGCCATCGTCTTCTGGCCGGCCGAGCGCGTGGCGATCTGCTCACCCGCCGCAAAGCTCGGCAGCGACTCGCGCCAGCCCTCGCTCAGCTCTCCCGCCCACACGCGATCCCACTCGGCCGCCTGCTCGGGCAACGCGGCCCGCCAGGCGTCGAAGCGCTCGCGCCATCGCGCCTGCGCGCTCGCGCCCTGCTCGCGCAGCGACATGTGCTCGTAGACGCGCTCGTCGACCCAGAAGGAGCGGTCCGGGTCGAAGCCCATGACCTCCTTGGTGGCGCGGACCTCGTCCTCGCCAAGCGCCGCGCCGTGCGCCTTCGCAGTGTCGACGGCGTGCGGCGCGGGGTAGGCGATGTGCGAGCGGATCGCGATGAACGACGGACGCTCCACTTCCGCGCGCGCGGCTCCGAGCGCACCCTGCAGCGCCTGCACATCCTCGGAGTCCGCGAGCTGCTGGACGTGCCAGCCATCGGCCTGCAGGCGCGCCGGGTGGTTCTCGCCGTCGAACGAGATCGAGGTCGAACCGTCGATCGTGATGTGGTTGTCGTCGTAGCAGACGATCAGCTTGCCGAGCTTGAAGTGACCGGCAATCGAAGCGGCTTCCTGGCTGATTCCCTCCATCAGATCGCCGTCCGAGCAGATCACATACGTGTGGTGATCGACGACGTCGAGGCCCGGACGATTGAAGCGCTCGGCCAGGAAACGCTCGGCCATCGCCATCCCGACGGCGTTTGAGAAGCCCTGCCCGAGCGGTCCCGTCGAGACCTCGATGCCCGGGGTGAGCCCGCGCTCGGGATGGCCCGGCGTGCGCGAGCCCCATTGACGGAACTGCTTGAGGTCCTCGAGCTCCAGCTCGAAGCCGCAGAGATGGAGCAACGAGTACTGCAGCACGCACGCATGGCCGGCGCTGAGCACGAATCGGTCGCGATCAGGCCACTGCGTGTCCTGGGGGTTCACCCGCAGGAAGCGCTCAAACACGGTATAGGCAAGCGGGGCGAGCGCCATCGCGGTCCCCGGATGTCCGGAGTTGGCCCGCTGGACCGCGTCCATCGCCAGGCAGCGGATCGTGTCGATCGACAAGCTCTCGATCTCGCGCTCCGCGCGCGCCGGCGCCGGGACCGCCGACCCGCTCGCATGCGAAGTAGCCGCCATCTCGCTCGATGCTAGCGCCAAGAGCACGGTAGAGTCCGCAGATCGTGTCAGAGCAGTTCTGCGATGTCGGCAGGGGGGTGACCCTGTGCTACGAGACCTTCGGGGACCCGTCGGATCCGACCGCGCTGCTGATCATGGGGCTGGGAACGCAGATGGTCGCCTGGCAGGAGAGCTTCTGCCAGGAGCTGGCGGGACGGGGCCTGCACGTCGTGCGGTTCGACAATCGCGACAGCGGGCACTCGACCCACCTGCAGGGAGCGCCGCCGACGATCGCCCAGCTCCTGCGCCGCTCGCGCCACGCGGCCCACTACACGCTCGCGGACATGGCCGACGACGCGGCCGGGCTGCTGAGCGAGCTGGAGCTCGCTCCGGCGCACGTCATCGGGGCGTCGATGGGCGGGATGATCGCCCAGACCCTCGCCGCGCGCCATCCCGAGAAGGTGCGCTCGCTGGTATCGATCATGTCCAACACCGGGAGCCGCCTCACGGGCCAGCCGGCGCTGCGGATCTACTCGATCTTCCTGCGCCGCGCCCCGGACGAGCGCGACGCGTTCATCACGCACATGGAGCGGCTGTTCGCCGCGATCGGCTCGAAGAGCCTGCCGCGCGACCTCGATGACATCCGTGCGCTAGCCGCGCTGAGCTACGACCGCGACCATGACCACGAGGCGGCCGGCCGCCAGCTTGCGGCGATCATCGCCGCTGGCAACCGCACCCCGCAGCTGCGAACGATCCAGGCGCCCACCCTCGTGATCCACGGCTCGGCCGACCCGCTGGTGGGGCCCTCGGGCGGGCGTGCCACCGCGCGCGCGATCCCCGGGGCGAAGCTGATGATCATCGAGGGCATGGGTCACGACCTGCCGCGCGCCGTCTGGCCGCGACTGATCGACGCGATCGCCGACCATGGGGCGCTGGCGGGCGGCGCCCCCCGGCGCCACCCGCCGCTGCCCTCCCATCCGACGACGCTCTCGTCCGGATAGGTACCCCGCGACGGCCCCTCAAGCGCCGTGGGGTCGCCGGCGACACGCCGGCAGTCCCGCCATTGGATGCGCGCGCCCGGTCGGGCACCACCGCTCGTTCGAACGCACGCACACGAGCCAATGCAAGTCGTGGCGGCAATGCGAGCGCCGGTAAGGCCAGCGTCCGTGCAGCGCGCGGAGCATCCGCTGCTCCTGACAAATAAACGGTCTCATCCCTGCCTGCCCTTTCTCCGGTCTCGCATCCTGCTTGACCCCAGACCCGTGGTTCAGGTCCCCCACCAACCGTCTATCCAACCCTCGTTTCACCGGTTCAAAGCCAATCCTCCGCGAGAGCGGATCTCCCGCCAGGCACATATAAATCACGTTTTACGCGGAATGTCAACTCGCAGACGATTCCGCGCGGCATCGGTTTGGCGAGCCGGGCGAGTGGCGCCGCGCCGCGTCGCGATCGCGAGCTCCGAGCGATGATCGAGCCGGCGAGAAGGTCCGAAAGTGCGCCCGGCGGGAATCGAACCCGCGGCCTGCGGCTTGAAAGACCGCTGCTCTTTGGCTCCCCGAAGAGAACCGTTGACCACTGAGCTACGGGCGCGCTGGAGTGTCTGTGCGATGCAGTTGCCGCCCTAATCTAACGCACGCTCGGCGCCGCGGCCCGGAGCCCTCGCCGCACGGCACGATCGGCCGGGCGGGCGAGTCGGGTACAACTACCGCAGCAGGTCGATCGTGCCCGCGATGGAAACCAAGCTCTACGTCATCCTCGGCTCTCATGCGTGCCGAACCGGGATGTTGCTACTCGAGCACAAGGGGATCCCCTACCGCCGCGTCGAGGTGCCGACGGGCCTGCATCCGCTCGCCCTGCGCCTGCTCGGTTTCGCGGGCAGCATCGAGCCGCTGCGCAGCACCGGCGAGGGTCCCAACCGCCTGCTCGGGACACTCGATCGCCTGGGGACGGTTCCTGCGCTCCGGATGGGAGGCGAGCGGGTGCAGACGAACCGTGCGATTGCCCGCTTCCTCGAGCGGCGCCACCCCGACCAGCCGCTGTTTCCCGACGATCCGCAGCAGCGCAGCGCGGTCGAAGAGGCCGAGCGATGGGGCGATGAGATCCTTCAGATGGCGGCGCGACGACTGGTGCTCGCAGCCGCGGTGCGCGGCGAGGATGGGCTCCTCGACGGTGGCGATCGGGGCAGGCTGGGGCCGCTGCTGTTTCGACGGGCTGCCACCAGGCGCCTCGCCTCATATGCGTTTGGGCGCGTCGTCTTCGCGGCTGGGCGGAGCGGCGAGCGCGAGGTATCGCGGGCGCTGGGCGCCATGCTCGACCGCGTGGATGACTGGATCGGCGCCGGGGTCCTCGGCGGCGAGCGGCTCAACGCAGCCGACCTCATGATCGCACCGAGCCTGGCGCTGCTCTGCTACCGCCCGGACGCCCGCGCGGAGATCGAACGCCGGCCGGCGCTCGCGCTCGTGGACCGCATCCTGCCGCAGCCTTGAGTCAGCCGCCCTCCTCGCCGGCGAGCAGCTCCATGAGCAAGCCGTCGTGCCAGTCGCCGCCATCGACGTCGCGCTCGTAGCGTCGCATGATGCCCACCGGCCTGAAGCCGACCTTCTCGTACGCGCGGATCGCCACGGCGTTCGACGCCGCCGGGTCGATCGTGATGCGGTGATGGCCGCGGTCGATCAGGTTGCCCACCACGCGCCTGAGGACCTCTGTGCCGAGGCCACGCCCCTGCACCGACGGGTCCAGAAACAGATCCATCGTCGCATGGCGGTACTTGGGAGTGAGCTCCTCCCAGAACTGGACCATGCCCACGACGACGCCGTCGAGGACCACCGTCAATCGGCTCGCCTCGGGGTCGTCGGTCCAGGGAAACCCCTCCTCGGGCCGATCCCACCAGCGCACGACCTCGGGTGTCGCGTGAATCCGCAGCAACGGAGCCTCGTCTGCCGCGACCAGCGGACGCAGAGCCAACCGCTCGCTCCAACCCCGCTCACTCACGCGCGTGTCCGGGCACAGCCTCATCCGGCCCGCGATTGTGTAATTTCGCGTTTAGTCTGGCAGATGCAGGGGTAACCCAGTCGTGGCTGTCTCGTGTCTTCATGTGTAATTTTGCGTTTTCGTCGGGCCGACCGATTGTGTAATTTAGCGTTCCTCCGACGCCCGATGTTAATGTAATTTTGCGTTCATGTTCGGGTTCTGTACACGGTGCTGTTTATGTAACTTGCGTGCTACGATTGCCAACGCTGTCAGGCCGGACAATGGAGACCGCGACGAGGAGGGACGATTGTGACTAGGGACTCGGTCGGGACGAGGGTTTTGCGTGGGATGGGTGTTCGCAGACGGGTCGTTGCGGTGGCGGGGGTGATGGCGACGCTCGCGGCGCTCGGCGCGCCGTCTCCGGCGGCCGCGGGGATCCAGCAGGAACTCGCCGTATTCGCGACCTGTCCGATCAACACGCCGGGCGTGACAGCATGCATCGTCTCGCACACGACGGCCGGCGAATTCGTGCTCGGCAGCAAGGCGGTGACGGTCAACAAGACAATCACCCTTCAAGGTGGCCTCAGCGAACTCACGAATCAACTGGTCCCGCCGACCGACGGCAACACGCTGTCGAAAACACCGCTGACGGTGCCGGGCGGGCTGATCGGGATCGAACTAGACGGAATCACCGAAGTCACCGCAACCGCTGAACTTGCGGGGCCGGTGATTCTGGAACTCGAAAATCTCGGTAGTAACAACCCGGCGGTCGTGCTGCCTTTGAAGGTCAAACTCGACAATCCGGCGCTCGGGCCGGCCTGCTACATCGGATCGAACTCCGAACCGACGACATTGCAGCTGACATCGGGTACGACAAACCCGCCACCGCCGAACAAACCGATCACGGGCAGCAAAGGGGAAGCTCCGATCTTCCTCGACCACAACAAAATCATCGTGATCAACCACAGCTCGCTCGTCGACAACTCGTTTTCCGTGCCGGGCGTCAACGGCTGCGGGCCTCTGCCGCTGGTCATCGACCCGGTAGTCGATCTCGACGCGGGTCTGCCCGCGGCAGCCGGTAAGAACACGGCGATCCTCTCCGGTGGCTTTGTGGCGGCGAGCTCCAGGACCGTGAAAGCCGAGCGGGCGCTGCCGGAGTTGGGCCGGTGCGTGAAAGTCGCGGGCGTCAAAGAAGAAGTTGCAGAAGGAGTGGTTGAAACTGTCTTCCACGGGCACTTCGAAAATGCGACCTGCGTAGGGGAAAACCTGGCCAATGCCGGCAGGTTTGAATGGATCCCCGGACCTGGCGCGCAGCCCAAATTCACTGGCACGAGCGCGGCCACGACGCTGGAAACGGTCGGCCACGCGGCGATAAAGTGCTCCGCCGGCGGCTACAGCGGCGAATACACGGGTCCGAAAACGGCGACCGAGACGATCAAGTTGACCGGCTGTCAGCGCACGTCGAGCAAAGCAGCGTGCCAGAGCGCGGGGGCCACAGCGGGAGAAATAGTGAGCAGCCCGCTCGAAGGCTCGCTCGGCTTCGTGCAGGACTTCTACGAAGGCGAAACCCTGCACTTGTCGGTCGGACTTGATCTGACCCGCTCGCCATCGCTGGTGGCAGCCGAATGTGGCGCCAGCAAAGAAGCGGTCCTGGTGGAAGGCTCAGTAATCGGACCGTTTGGCTCGATCGACAAAATGGTCGCGGCGAACACATTGAAATACAAAGCATCGGGCGGCAAACAGGCTCCGGAAGCGTTCGAAGGCGGGCCGACCGACACGCTCTTGGCCCACTTCGGCACCGGCGCAGAACAGGCCGGGCTGACGAGCACCGAGAAAATCACCAATGGAGAAAAACTGGAGATCAAAGGAGCGTCGACCCAGTAGCGTCGGTTCGGGTACGGCCGCCCCACCCCCCCCGGGGCGGCCGTCCGGCTCGGGCGGATGCCCCGGGCGCGTGGATCGGTTGAGCTCGCGACGCGCGCCCGGAGGCTCGGCTAGCCTGCGGCGGAGATGACCGGCGCGTTCGTAACCGGTGGCTCGGGCTTCATCGGCGGTCGGCTGATCGAGCGGCTGCGCGCGGACGGGTACGGCGTGCGCGCCCTCGCACGCTCGACCGCGGCCGCCGAGCGTGTCACCGCCCGCGGCGCCGAGGCGGTGCGGGGCGAGCTCGCGGACGTCGCGGCGATGCGCGCGGGCTCCGAGGGCTGCGAGCTCGCGTTTCACGCCGCGGCGACGCTCGGCGACTGGGGCAGGCGCGAGGATTTCGAGCGCGGCAACGTCGAGGGCACGCGAAATGCGCTGCAGGCATGCGCCGATGCGGGCGTTCGTCGGTTCGTGCACGTCGGCACCGAGGCCGGGCTGCTGGCTGGCCAACCGCTCGTCGACGTCGATGAGACGGCGCCGTTGCGCCCCGACTCGCCGGCGCTCTACAGTGCGACCAAGGCACGTGCGGAGCAGACCGTGCTGGCCGCGAACCGCGATCGCTTTGAGACGGTCGTCGTGCGTCCACGTTTTGTGTGGGGGAGCGGCGACACAACCGTGCTGCCGGTGATGGTCGAGATGGTTCGCACGGGGCGCTTCGCGTGGATCGGCGGCGGCCGTCACCGCACGTCGACGACCCACGTCGAGAACACCGTCGAGGGACTCGTGCTGGGCGCGACGCACGGACGTCCGGGCAACGTCTACTTCGTCACCGACGGCGAGCCTGTCGTGTTTCGCGAGTTCGTGAGCGACCTGCTCGCGACGCAAGGCGTTGAGCCCCCGTCGCGCAGCATTCCCGGGTGGGCGGCATCGGCGCTCGCGAGCGCGGGCGAGGCGGTGTGGCGGCTCGCGCCGCTCCCCGGGCGGCCGCCGCTGACGCGCTTCGCCTACTGGGGCTCCGCGCAGGAGTGCACGATCCGGATCGACAAGGCGCGCGAGCAGCTCGGCTATGCACCGGTCAAGACGATCGCCGACGGCCTGGCGGAGCTACGCGCGGCGTAGCCCTCACGCGTCGAACGTGGAGGACGAAGCGGCAGCGGTGGAGGACGAACCGGCAGCGCGCGCGAGCACGGCGGGGCGTCCCGCGCGCTGAAGTGGCAGCCGCCGCACGACGAGCAGCGCGGCGAGCGCGGCGACGCTCGCCACGCTGAAAGCGATCAGCACTCCGGTCGAGAGCGACCAACCCTGGTTGGAGGCGGCGACGAGAGCGCCACCGCCCAGGCCCGTGCCCAGCGCGGTGCCGAGGACATCGGACAGGTTCAGCGACGCGGATGCGCGCCCCGCGCGGCCGGCGGACGTCTCGCGCAGCATCATCAACGACGTCGGCGCGAACGCGAGCCCCATGCCGAGACCGGCGATGCTCCAAGCCACGAGAGCCACACCCACCGGAATGCCCGACTGCAGCGAGATCGCCATCCCCGCGATGCCGCCGAGGATCAGGAACAGCCCGATGCGAATGAGGCTGCGCCCCTCCCAAGTCTGCGCGAGCCGCGCCTGCACCCAGGCGCCCGCGGTCCAGGTCATGGTGGACCCCGTGATCGCAATGCTCGAAGTCGTCGCGCTGTGATGCAGCACGGTCGTGATCGCGAGCGTGACGAACGCATCGGCGCCGAAGAAGGCAAACGTCAACAGACCTCGGCTGAGGATGATCGCCGGCAGTCCACGCTGCGCGACCAGCGTGCCCGCCGGCAGGAGCCGACGCAACGCCGGTAGGCCCGTCGCCAATCCGAGGAGCACGAGGACAGCCGCCAGCGCGACGCTGTGAGCGGAGGTTCCCTCGAGGACCAGGCCACCGCCGAAGGCGGTGCGGACGGCGTCGCGCAGCCGATGCTCGACGGCCGCCTCGGCCGACGGGCGTCCGATTCGCACGAGCGCCGGCAGCGCGAGAACGCCGGCGACGGCGACCAACGGTATGAGACCCAGGAACACGAATCGCCAGCCAAAGACACGGGCCATCTCGGCGCTCAACACGGGGCCCAACAGTCCCGGAACCACCCACGCGGTGGACAGGACGGCCATCATCCGCGCGCGGAGGTGCTCGGGCAGGCTGCGGCCGATGACGACGTAGGCGACCGCCGGGACGGCTCCGGCGCCGATGCCCTGCAGGAAACGGCCGCCGACGAGCACGGCCATCGAGGGAGCAAGCCCGGCTACCGCCAAGCCCGATCCAAACAGCACCAGCCCGGCGACGTATGGGCGCGCGGGTCCCAGTCGATCCGCCTCGCGGCCGGCTGCGACGGTGCCAATCAAGCTGCCCAGCATGAAGGCGCTGAACACCCACCCGTACAGGTTCAGTCCGCGGAGATCGCGCGCGAGGAGCGGCATGATCGTTATCACCGCCAGGGCCTCGGCGGCGATGAACGTGGTGGTCAGGACAAGCCCCGTCGTGAGTCCGCGCCGCTCCGCAGCCCACAGCCCGGCCGTCGAGCCGCCGTCCGGCAGATCTGCTCGCAGGTCAATCAGTCAACGATAGAGGCCCCGACCTGTCGTGCCGCCTGTCGCGCGGGGGTGATGCGAACGACGTCCCAAGCCACATGGCAGCGCTCCAGGCCGGCGATGAACCAACCCCCGGGGTCGAGCTGCCAGCGCCTGAGGCCATGGCGGGCCGACGTGGGGAAGGCGTGGTGGTTGTTGTGCCACGCCTCACCGAACGCGATCGGCGCCAGCCATGCGAGATTGCGCGACTGATCTCCGGTCGGGAACGGTCGCCGGCCAAAGTAGTGGCACAGAGAATTGATGCTGAAGGTCACGTGATGAAGGAAGAACACGCGCACCGCTCCACCCCAGAGCAATCCAGTGAGACCGCCCACGAGCGACCCGGTGAGGGCGACGCCGAGGCCGAAGGGAACGGCGAGCCCGATCACCACCCAGAGCGGAAACGTGCGGCTGATCCAGCGCAGGTCGCGGTCGGCGAGCAGATCCTTGGCATAGCGAGCGGGGTTGGCCATGTCCTTGCCGCGGAACATCCAACCGACGTGCGCATGACCCAGTCCTCGCAGGGCCCCGCGTAAGCCGGGCGCGTCGTCGAGGTGCGGGCTGTGCGGGTCGCCGGGGGCGTCGGAGAAGCGATGGTGCTTGCGATGGGTGGCGGCCCACTCGATCACCGGGCCCTCCACGGCCATCGAGCCGAGCACGGCGAGGAGCGCCCTCACCACACGGGTGGTCTGGAAGCTGCGGTGGGTGAACAGGCGGTGATAGCCGACCGTGATGCCCAGCCCGCTGAGCGCGTATGTGATCGCAAGCACCACCAGATCCTGCCAATGCAGGGCTCCACCCCATGCCAGCCAACCACCCAGCACAAGCGCTGCCGCAGGCACCGCGACGACCATCGTGCGAACGACTCGCTCGGATGTCTCGTGCTCGATTGGGACCATCTCCGCGACGCGACGCCCCGGTGGTGCTGCGGGCGCCGCGACTCGGGCGGCGTTCGTCGATGCCTCGGCGGCGACGCCGGCGACGCGGCCAGCCCTGACAGCGCTTCCGTGCGGCTGGTCTGGCTTGCTCATGTGGGCCTCCTGCGATCTCCAACCCCGTCGGGCGCGCAACACGTCGCCGGGCGTTGAATCTCATCGATTGAGGCGGGCCTGTTCCCGCGGCGGGGAGCCCGTCTAGGCGGAGGCCAATCCGTCGGCTAGTTCACGCGTCGGCTTGGTCGGCCGGTCAGCAACCGTCCGATTTCACGTTAGCGCGATCGCCCGACGGCCACAAGCGCAGCTCGCCCGCCCCAGGCGAGCACGAGCGTCGGCTGGAGGCGGTTGGGCTCATCCGCGTATGCTCGTCCTGGCAAACCTGGGTCATCGATCAGACAAGCGAACGCAAGGAGCGCCATGCCACCTGTCAAGAAGTCGCCCGCTCGGAAAAAAGCGCCCGCTCGGAAAAAAACGCCTGCTCGGAAAAAAGCCTCGACTAGGAAAAAAGCGCCGGCTAGGAAAAAAGCGCCGGCTCGGGCGGCCACTCGGTCACGAGCAACCGTGACCTCGCGTGCCAGGATCGAGAGGAGCCACCGTGCGATCGCTCGTATCTCGGACTCCCTCGAGGCCGCGCAGAAGGAGCTGAGCGCGATCGGCACGAGCCTCGGAACGGGCGCAAACGACCTGCGCAAGGACGTAACGAAGCTGCTGCGGGATACGCGTCGGGAGGTAACCAAGATGAGCAAAACGACGCGCCGCGACTTGGAACGCCTGCAGAAGGACGTCGGCGCGACGTCCAAAGCAAAACCACGGCGCGCGCAGCCGCGCAAAGCGAAAGCCAAATCCACCACAGCTTCGCGCGCGCGTCGTAAACGCTCCTAGCCGAGGGGGTGATTGCCGACGAGCGGCGAATAGTCAGCACATAGGGTCTGAACACTCGTTCCACTTCGATGGGGGCAGCAGCGTGCGCGTATTGGCAGCCGTTTTCAACCTGAACCACCCGGCGCATACCGTGGACTGGAGCTTCATTCACCTGTCGGTGTCGAACGTCGTCGTCATCGCCCTGATGATCGTCGTGTTCGTGCTGGCGATCGTGCTGCCGTTCCCCGGCGCGGCCCGCAGACGTGGCGATGCCTCGTGAGCGCCGCGCCGACGCCACGCAACTCCTGGACCGTACGCGTACGTGAAGCTGCCGTCGGGGCGCTCCCGCCCGAGAAGCTGCTGCCTGACGGCCAGCCGACCTACGTCGCATCCTGGATCTACGTGTTCGGCGTCGCCAGCATCGCCTCGCTGATGGTGATCATCGGATCCGGCACTATCCTCGCGCTGAAGGGTCCCGGGTGGTGGCACTACACGGGCATCGGACACTTCTTCAACAGCATCCACCTGTGGTCCGTCGAGCTGTTCTTCTTCGTCATGGTCGTGCACCTGTGGGGCAAGTACTGGATGGCCGCCTGGCGCGGCGGGCGCACCCGTGTGTGGATCACCGGCGCCGTCACATTCATCGTCGCGGTTCCGACCGCGCTGACCGGCTACGTCTCGCAGCAGAACTTCGACGCCCAGTGGATCGCCACGCAGGCTAAGGACGGGCTCAACTCCGTCGGCGTCGGAGCGTTCTTCAACGTCACGAACTTCGGCCAGATGTACAGTTACCACGTGCTGCTGTTGCCGGCCGCGGTCGTTGCCCTGGTCGCCGCCCACGTGCTGCTCGTGCGCCGGCACGGTGTCGTCCCTCCGTTTGAGATCGGCGAGCGCGCGACTAGCCCGCCGTCGCGGCCAAGCGCTCCAGAGACGCCCTCGGTCGCCCCGGGAGCCGGTTCATGAGCCGCCTTGGCGGGCTGCTGCGCTCGCGCGATGACACCGGACCGTGGCGCGGCGGCTACGCCCACTATGACCTGATCAAGGAGCTGTGCATTGCGCTCGGCGTGATCACGTTGCTCGCCGTCCTGCTGACGGTGCTGTTCTCCTCACCCGACGACCGACCGAGCACGATCGCCCAGTGGTCGCGCGACTCGCCGGCCAATTTTCTCACCGCGGCGGCGAAGGAGCTCGACGGCACAAGCTCGACGGCCGAATACGGCCCGCCCTACAACCACAACGGCGAAGGTCAGCAAGCCTGGTTCCTGCGCCCGCAGAAATGGCTCGGCGTGAGCCATCCGATCAACACCGCCAACGACTTCGTGATCGGACCGCTGCGGACGGTCCCGAACGATCAGGCTCTGCAGACAGCCATCGCCCAGTACCAGACCGCGCCCGAAAAGACCCAGAAGGCATGGGCAGAAGCGTATGCAAAGCCGCTTGAAGACTACGAAACGGCGTTGGAAGAAAACAAGGCGCCGCCAAGGTCCGTGACCGTCGATTCGAGCACCGGTGAAGTGACCGTCCAGGCGAGCGGCGCGGGCCCGGTGCCGATGATGATGAGCAGCCTGCTGGGCCTCGCCAAGAGCGGGGGGCTCGACGGCAGCCTGCTGACCAGCCGCCAGTTCTTCCAGACCGACTACACAAAGCCGCTGCTGTTCATGTCCGACGGCGGCCTGCTGGCAGAACGCGCCGAAGGCCAGCACCTGTTGGGCGACCAGTGGGGCATGATGAACGAGACAGGAAGCTACCCCGGCCAGGCGTGGCTGTGGCTGTATACCCTCTGGTACCAGGTCGAACCCTTCAAGTCCTCAGAAAACGCCGACATCCTCGTGATGCTCGTGATGGGGGCTCTTAGCCTGGCGTTCATCTGCATCCCGTTCATCCCCGGCCTGCGCTCGATACCGCGCCGCATCCCGATCTATCGGCTGATCTGGCGCGAGCACTACCGCTCGTCAACGGCGCCGCCCGGAGCCTCCTAGCGCACCGCGCGCCGCGCTTCAGGTTGCGGCGGCGGTCGGAACCGCGGCGGGGGCAGCCCCGCAGGGGTCCGAACGGATAATTTAGTCGGGCGTGGCTACCCCGGTTGTTCTCAGCGGCAAGCAATACGAGAAGGAGCTGCTGCGCCTCCAGACCGAGCTGGTGTACATGCAGGAGTGGATCGTCGACACCGGACGACGCCTCGTCGTGCTGTTCGAGGGACGTGACACGGCCGGCAAGGACGGGGTGATCAAGCGCGTCACCGCCTTTCTGAATCCGCGGACGTGTCGTGTCGTTGCGATTCCCTCGCCCGGCGAGCGCGAGCAGACGCAGTGGTATTTCCAGCGCTACGTCGCCCATCTCCCCAGCGCCGGGGAGATCGTTCTGTTCGATCGCAGCTGGTACAACCGCGCCGGGGTCGAGCACGTCATGGGCTTTTGCACGGACGCGCAGTACGACGAGTTCCTGCGCTTCTGTCCCAGCTTCGAGCAGGCGCTGAAAAACGATGGGATCATCCTCGTCAAGTACTGGCTGTCGGTCAGCGACGAGGAGCAGGAGCGCCGTTTCAAGAAACGGCTGTCGGACCCGCGCAAGCGCTGGAAGTTCAGCCCGATCGATCTTCAGGCGCGCGCCCGCTGGGTGGACTACGCCGAGGCGAAGGATCGGATGTTCGCCAGCACGGATACCGAGTCAAGTCCCTGGTACGTGGTCGAGGCCGACGACAAGCGAACGGCTCGGCTTAACCTCATGAGTCACCTGCTCTCGCTCGTTCCGTATGAGCATCTCGACAGAGCGGGACGGGTCAAGCTGCCGCCCCGCCAGCGGCGCAAGTACGCGCGCCCACCGAAGACGACCGAGCGGCTCGTCCCAGCTCGCTTCGCGGTCCGTCGAAGGCACTGATGTCGAGCCTCGACCCACAGGTCGCCGTCATCGGCGGCGGTGTGGTCGGGTGCGCTGTACTGCATGCGTTGGCGCGTCGTGGCGTGCGAGCGCTGCTGCTCGAGGCCGAGCCCGCGCTCGCGCTCGCGGCGAGCGCGCCGTCAGACGGCCAAGGCACCTACTCCAGATCGACCTCATAGCCCGCAGCCTCGAGCGCCGCGCGGACCTCCGCGGTATGCCCGGGTCCACGCGTCTCGAGCGTCAGCTCGACGCCGGTCTCGCGGACGTGCAGGGCGACGGCCTCGCGGACGTGCTCGAGGGTGAGGAGGTTCGCGCGGGTGGCGGCGATCAGGTTGAGCAGCTCGGCCAGGCCGCCGGGCCGGTCGGGCACGCGCGTGAAGATGCGCACGCGACGGCCCTCCTCGGTTTCGCGCCGGCGCAGCAGTCCCGCCAGCAGCCCACTGTCAACGTTGCCGCCCGAGACGATCGCGACCGTCGTGCCGCGGACGGGCGCGATCCGGCCGCTCAACAGAGCCGCCACCGCAACGGCGCCGGCGCCCTCGGCGACGAGCTTGGCGCGCTCGGCCAGGAAGACCATCGCCGCGGCGATCTCATCCTCGGTCACCGTCTCGATGCCAACCTTCAGCTCGCGCAGCAGCGGCAGCGTCAACGTCCCTGGGCGCTTCAGCGCGATGCCGTCGGCGATCGTGGCTCCGCTCGTCGGCTCGACGCGCGCTGAGGTTGCGGTGCCCCCGAGCGCGTGCGCGTATGGGGCGCAGGCCCGCGCCTGAACGCCGATCAGCTCGACCTCCGCGCCCGCGCGGCGCAGCGCGATGCCGATCCCGCTCGCCAGGCCGCCGCCGCCCACCGGCACGACCACGCGCGCGAGGTCGGGCACGTCCTCGAGCAGCTCGAGCCCGAGCGTGGCCTGCCCGGCGATCACATCCACGTCGTCGAACGGATGCACGAACGCGGCTCCGCTCTGCTCGGCGCGCGCAGCGGCGAGATCGAGCACCTCCTCCACCGACGCGCCTCCCAGGCGCACCTGCGCCCCCAGCCGCTCAACCGCGGCGACCTTCGACACGGCGGCGTCACCCGGCATGAAGACCTCGCAGCCAACGCCCCTGACCCGCGCGGCCTGCGCGACCGCGCGGGCGTGGTTTCCGGCGCTCGCGGTGATCAGACCCGCGGATGCGCCGTCTCCGAGCGCCGCGACCTTGCTCAGGGCGCCACGCAACTTGAACGAGCCGGTCCCCTGCAGGCACTCCGCCTTCAGCGCCACCTCCGTCCCCGACAGCTGGGCAAGGTCCTCGCAGGCGATCGTCGGGGTCCGGATTGCAACCCCGGCGATCGCGTCCCTGGCGCGCTCCAGGTCGGCGTGCGCGATCGCATCCGCCGCGGTCTGCTCGGAGGCGGCCTTCTCGGCGGCGGACGGCGCGGGCGGAGGCTCGTTCATCGCGGCGCCTCGATTACAACGGGGTCGTGTATGCGCCGCTCAAGCCGCCATCGACCAAGAACGTCGAGGCGGTCACGAAGCTGGACTCCTCGGAGGCCAGGAACAGGGCAGCGTACGCGATCTCCTCGGCCTGGGCGAACCGACCCATCGGCACGTGGACCAGCCGGCGCGCGGCCTGCTGCGGATCCGAGGCGTACAGCTCCTGCAGCAGCGGCGTGTCGACGGGGCCGGGGCAGAGCGCGTTTACGCGCACGCCGCGCCGTGCGAACTCGACTCCGAGCTCGCGCGAGAGCGCGAGCACGCCGCCCTTGGACGCGGTGTAGGAGATCTGCGAGGTCGCCGCGCCCATGACAGCGACGAAGGATGCCGTGTTGATCACCGATCCGCCACCGGCGTCGAGCAGGTGCGGTATCCCGTGCTTGCAGCACAGGAACACGCTGCGCAGGTTGACCTCCTGCACGCGCTCCCACGCCGCGAGCGTCGTCTCCAGCACCGAGCCGTCATCGCCCGGCGATATGCCGGCGTTGTTGAACAGTACGTCGATCCGCCCGAGCTCCTCGCGCGCGCGCGCGTACATCGCCACAACCTGCTGCTCGTCGGTGACGTCGACGCGCAACGACACATCCCCGGGCGCACCGTCGGCGACGTCGGCGCCCACCACTCGTGCGCCCTCGCGCCGGAACACGGCAACCGTCGCCGCGCCGATCCCGCCGCTGGCGCCGGTCACCACGCAGACCTTGTTCTCGAGCCTCACACTCTCATCCTGTCGCGTAGTAGATCGTCTTGACCTCGGTGTAGGCGTCGAGCGCGTGCGGGCCGAGCTCCCGACCGTAGCCGGACTGCTTGAACCCGCCGAACGGAGTGCTCACGCGCACGGACGTGTTCGCGTTGATCGACAGGACTCCCGTCTCCACGCCACGCGCCACGCGCAGCGCGCGAGCGCCGTCGCGCGTCCAGATCGAGCCCGACAGGCCGTAGATCGTGTCGTTGGCCAGGCGAACCGCCTCGTCCTCGTCGTGGAAGGGGATCACCGCGACGATCGGTCCGAAGACCTCCTCCCGTGCGACGCGGTCGGTCGGCTTGACGGGCGCGAGCACGGTTGGAGCGAACCAGAAGCCGGCGCCCTCAGGCGCGCTCCCCTGGAAGGCGATCGGCGCCTCGCCGTCGAGAAACGAGGCGACGGTCTCGCGCTGGTCGGCGGAGATCAGCGGGCCCATCTGCGTCGCCTCATCGAGCGGGTCACCGACGCGCAGCGCCTTGACGTGGGTCTCCAGCAGCGCCAGGAAGCGGTCGAACACCTCCGCCTGGACGAGTATCCGCGAGCGAGCGCAGCAGTCCTGCCCCGCATTGCCGAACACGGCAAGCGGCGCGGCGGCCGCGGCCGCTTCGAGGTCGGCGTCGGAAAAGACGATGTTCGCCGACTTGCCACCGAGCTCGAGCGTCACGCGCTTGATCGTCTGAGCCGCGCCGGCGGCGATCGAGCGCCCGACCTCGGTCGATCCGGTGAACGCGATCTTCGCCACGTCGGGATGCTCCACCAGTCGCTGCCCGCAGGTGCGCCCGGGGCCGACGACCACGTTGACCACACCCTCCGGGAGACCGGCCGTTTGCGCGAGCTCGGCGAAGCGCAACGCCGTCAGCGGCGTGAGCTCGGCCGGCTTGAGGACCACGGTGTTCCCCGCCGCAAGCGCCGGGGCGAGCTTCCATGAGGCGATCGTCAGGGGGAAGTTCCACGGCGTGATCAGGCCGACGACCCCGAGCGGCTCGCGAACGGTGAACGCCTCGCCGCCGGCCACCGGGATCGTGTCGCCGAGCAGCCGCTCTGGCGCGCCGGCGTAATAGCGGAAGGTGTCGATCACCATCCCGATCTCCCCGCGCGCGTCGCCGATCGCCTTGCCGGCGTTGCGCGCCTCGAGCACCGCGAGCTCCTCGTGGTGCTTCGCGAGCTCCTCGGCGAGCGCGCGCAACGCCTCGGCACGCTCGCCCGGCGCCAGCGCGCGCCAGGACCGGAGCGCCCCCTTGGCGACAGCAACGGCAGCATCGACGTCATCGATTCCGGCGCGCGTGATCTCGGCCATCGTCTCCTCTGTGGCCGGCTCCAGCACTGACAGCCGATCGCTCACCACTCCGCCCGCCATCCTCGGCGGAGCCGCAAGGCGGAGCCATTGATCAGATTCACGCCCTCTCCTACGGGGCCTCGGCGACAGCCGGCAGCGACTGTTCGAGGTCGAGCTCGTCGACCGTCCGGATCGGCCCCTTGAAGGTGTTCTTCGCCGACACCAGGTACCAGATCGTGACCGTCAGGATCACCCCAATCGTGATCAGCGGCGCGTAGTTGACCGCGTTCCAGCTGAACGAGCTTTCCCACGGCACTCCTTCGGGGGAGAACGGCAGCGAGAAGATGATCACGCAGAGGGCCACCCACACGACGGCGATCGGATTGATCCACTTGTACCTGCTACCGAGCGTCCACGTTCCGGTGACGAACCTGTCGCCCTGGCGCCAGCGCAAGTACACCGGGATCGTGTAGGCGATGTACAGGCCGATCACCGAGATCGACGTGACCGCGAGGAACGCGACGGGGCTGCCGAGGTGGTTCGGGAAGTAAGCGGGGATCGTGATGACCGCGGCGAACACGACCACGAACAACACCGACCAGGTCGGGGTGCGGCTCCGCCCGAGCCGACGCCACAGATTGTGCCCGGGCACCGCGCCGTCGCGAGAGAAGGCAAACGTCATCCGCGACGCGCTCGTCACACACGCCGCTCCGCAGAACAGCTGCCCGATCGTAGAGATGACCAGCACCGCCTTCGCCGCGGCGGACGTGAGCGCGGTCTCGATGATCGCCACCGCCGGGTAGCTCGCTTTGTAGATTTCAGTTTCGTGGGCGTGGGGGAGGGCGAAGGTGATCGCCAGCAGCACGATCCATCCGAACACCGCCGAGTAGAACACCGACAGCCACACGCCCCGCGGTGCCGATTGTTCGGCGCCCTGCGTCTCCTCGGAGACGTGCGCGGACGCGTCGTAGCCGGTGATCGTGTACATCGTCAGCAGGAAGCCAAGCGGCAGCACGTAGATCCAGAATTTGGCGCTGGTGATCGAGCCCCCGGAGAACCCTGATTCGTTGGCCCGGTGCCCGAACACGTAGGAGAAGCTCGCGTGGTGGGACGGCACGGCGATCAGGAGCACGATGATCGCGAGCACGCCTACGATGTTCCACCAGACAGAGATGTTGTAAAGCGTGGTCACCAGGCGGCTTCGGAAGACGTTGACCAACAGGTCCAGCAGCAGGATCGCACCGAACAGCGCGAAGTTAACGTGCGCCGTGTAGTGAAGGTTCGTTCCCGCCGCGGCCTTGGCGAAGTTGAAGATGAAGTGCACTTCGTAGAGGCCGAGCGTGTACATGAGGAAAGTCGCCGAGACGTAGATCACCGAGGCTGACACGGCCACCAGGCCGATCAGGTTGAACCAGCCCGTGAACCAGCCCCAGGCGGCGCCTCCAAGCCTCGATGCCCAGTAGTAGATGCCGCCCGCCGTCGGGTACGCGGAGGCGAGCTCGGACATCGACCAGGCCACGAACAGGATCATCACCGAGATCAACGGCCAGGCGATCGAGATCGCGATCGGCCCGCCGTTCTTCAGCGCTTGCCCGTAGGTCGTGAAGCAGCCGGCGAGGATGCAGATGATCGCGAACGAGATCGCGAAGTTGGAGAAGCCGCTCCAGCGGCGGTTCAGCTCCTGCTTGTACCCGAGCTCGGCAAGCTTCTGCTCGTCGGAGCCCATTGTCTCGGTCGCGCTCATCAACTCGCCCCCTAAGTGGAGAAAAGGTTTGGACTTGGCCCTTTAAATGTGACTATAGGCTCAAGCCCGGACCGAAGTCAAGTACTCCTGGCGAGAATCGCTCGCCGACCGATGAGCAGAGGGTCAACCCGGTCGGGCCGCCCCCAAATCGCAATCTCAGCCGCCCGGTAGAAGGCCCGCGAGGACGTGTTCGGTGCCCTGCAGGTGCTCGGTCATCGCGCGGACCGCGCGCATCGTGTCGCGCTCGCGCACCGCGGCGAGCAGGCGGCGGTGCTGCGCATTCGAGGAGGCGAGCACCTGCGGCGGATGTGCGATATAGGCGATCAGGTCGGTCATCGCCCCCTGCACCTCAGTCGTCGCGCGCAGCAGGCTCGCCGAGCGCGCGGCCTCGGCGAGCCCTACGTGCAGGCGGATGTCGGCCTGGCGATAGGCGGCGAAGTCCTCCAGCGAATCCTCGAGCATGGCGGAAACCTCATCGAGCGCATCGAGATCGGCCCGCTCGGCGCGTTCGGACGCGAGGACCGCGACGCCGAGCTCGACGGCGAGGCGCTGGTCGCAGGTGTCGCGCCATTGCGCGAGCATCTGCGGAGAGGGCGGGTCGGCCGGCGGCTGCGGGTCCGAGACGAACGTGCCCCCACGGCGCCCCCGGGTCGCGAATACGTGACCGCTTTGGGTGAGCGCGGTGAGCGCCTGGCGCAGTGTCGAGCGCGCTATCTTCAGCCGCCCGCACAGCTCGCGCTCGGCCGGAAGGCGCGACCCCGGGCGGCAGCAATCCGAGCTTGATCGCGGTCCCGAGCCGGTCGACGGTCTCCTCGAAGGCGGTCAGCGAGCGCACCGGCTCGAACACGGCGTCGGGGGGCGCGAGCGTGGCGGCGGCGGCTGCGGCGGACCGATGCTCACGAACGCCAGTCATCTCTCTAGGGCTCCGCCACGCTCACAGTCGCTCAAACCCCCGATAGCGCTCCCAGTCGGTCACCGTCGCGCCGAAGGCCTCCAGCTCGACGTCGGCGGCGTTGACGTAGTGGTCGACGACGTCATCGCCGAACGCCGCGCGTGCGATCGCGCTCGCGGCGAACAGCTCGCGCGCCTCGTGCAGCGAGCCGGGGACGCGCGGCTTGTCGTCCGCGACGTAGGCGTTGCCCTCGAACACCGGCTCGAGCTCGAGTCCGTGATCGAGGCCGTGCAGGCCCGCCGCGATGACTCCGCTCAGCGCCATGTACGGGTTCAGGTCGGCGCCGCCGACGCGGTTCTCGAAGCGCAGCGACGGTCCATGACCCACGACGCGCAGCGAGCACGTGCGGTTGTCGTGGCCCCAGGCGACGGCGGTGGGCGCAAAGGTGGCGGCGGCGAAGCGCTTGTAGGAGTTGACGTTCGGCGCCAGCAGCAGGGTCAGCTCGCGCAGCCCGGCCAGCTGACCGGCGAGGAATGACTCGAACAGCGCGCGGTCGCGATGGAACAGCGGTCCCTCGCCGTCGGCCAGCGAGAAGTGGATGTGACACGAGTTGCCCTCGCGCTGGTCGTACTTGGCCATGAACGTGATCGCCATGCCCTCGAGCGAGGCGATCTCCTTGACCCCGTTCTTGTAGATCGAGTGCTCGTCGGCTGTCTTGAGCGCATCGGCGTAGCGAAAGTTGATCTCGTGCTGGCCGAAGTTGCACTCGCCCTTTGAGTCCTCGCAGAGCATCCCCGCCGCTTCCATGCTGTTGCGGATGCGGCGGATCAGCGGCTCGACGCGAGCCGTTCCGAGCAGCGAGTAGTCGACGTTGTAGAGGTTGGCGGGGTCCAGCTCCCTGTAACCCTTGTGCCAGGCCTGCTCATAGGTGTCGCGAAAGACGATGAACTCGAGCTCGGTGCCGGCGTTGGCGGTCCAGCCCCGCTCTGCCAGGCGCGCGAGCTGACGGCGCAGGACCTGACGCGGCGAGGCGACCACGTCAGAGCCGTCCTCCCAGGCGACGTCGGCGAGGCACACGACCGTCCCCTCCTGCCACGGCACGGGTCGCAGCGTGTCGAGGTCCGGCCGCATGACGAAGTCGCCGTAGCCTCGCTCCCAGGAGGACATCGCGTACCCCTCGACCGTCGCCATGTCGACGTCGACGCCGAGCAGGTAGTTGCATCCCTCGGCGCCGTGCTCTGCCACCTCGGCGAGGAAGTGGCGCGCGGTCAACCGCTTGCCCTGGAGGCGGCCCTGCATGTCGGTCAGCGCGAGCAGCACCGTATCGACCGAGCCGGCATCCGCCTGGGCGCGCAGCTCCTCCAGCGTCATCCCTTTCGATCCTCCCAGTTCATACACCTGAAGGTATAGGTTGCACGCCTTATAGCGCAACAATTGGTTTGGAGCGGTGGCTGAGCTGAGCGACATCTTGAGGCGCCTGGAGTCGTCGCTCGGTCCCCTGACCGGCGAGCCGACGCCGCTGGACGGCGGCATTACGAACCGCAACTTCCGCGCCACTTTCGGCGGCGAGAATTATGTGATCCGCCAGCCGGGCAAGGACACCGCCCTGCTGGGCATCGACCGGGATGCGGAGCGCATGGCCAACGAAGCGGCCGCGCGGCTGGGCATCGCTCCGGCGGTGGCGGCCGCGCTCGATGGCTGCCTGGTGACGCGCTTCATCGCCTGCCGGCCGATCGCCGCGGCGGAGCTGGCCGACGGCATCGAGCAGATTGCGCTCGCGCTGCGCAGCTTCCACGGCTGCGCGGATCGCCTGCCCACAACGTTTCGGGTGCCGGAGCTGCTCGACGACTACGCGCGGATCGTGCAGGAACGCGGCGGCCGGCTTCCAGCGGACTATGCCGCCACGGTCGATCTTGCCGCGCGGATCGCCGCCGCCCTCCCGCCGACTGGTCCCTGCCCGTGTCATAACGACCTCCTCCCCGGCAACATGATTCTCGCCCAGGACGATGGGCGGATCATGCTGGTCGACTGGGAGTACGCGGGAATGGGCGATCCCCGCTTCGACCTCGGCAACCTGTCGATCAACAACGACTTCGACGCCGCGACCGACGAGCGTCTCCTCACGACCTACCACGGGCAGGCACCTTCCGACGCCCAACGCGCGGCGCTGGCGCTCATGCGCCTGCTCTCCGACGCGCGCGAGGCGGCGTGGGCGGTTGTCCAGGGCCAGGTCTCAGAACTCGACTTCGACTTCGAGCGCTACGGTCGCGAGCACTTCGAGCGGCTGCACGACGACACGGCCCGGGCGAACCTCGAGGAGTGGCTTGCCGCCGCGAGCGCGTGAGCTTCCCGACCGCGCGCGCGTGGTCATCATCGGCGGTGGTGTGGGCGGCGCCTCGATCGCCCACCATCTGGCCAACCTCGGCGAGACCGATGTGGTGCTGCTCGAGCGCAACGAGCTGACGAGCGGATCGACGTTCCATTCGGCCGGGCTCGTCGGCCAGCTACGCTCGAGCGTCTCGTTGACGCGCATGATGATGGACTCGGTCGAGCTCTATCGGACGCTCGACTGCGGGTGGGTGCAGTGCGGCGGGATCCGCCTCGCGTGCACGCCCGAGCGCGAGCAGGAGGTCCTGCGCCAGGTGGCGTGGGCAAAGACGTTCAGGCTCCCGCTCGAGCTGATCTCCGCCGAGCAGGCCCGCGAGCTCTTTCCCCTGATGAGCGCCGAGGGAGTGCGCTGCGCCTCCTACCTGCCGAGCGACGGCTACCTCGATCCGTCGCTGCTGACGGCGGCGCTCGCCGCCAGCGCGCGCGACGGAGGCTGCCGCGTCTTCACGCACGCGCGCGTGAACGCCATCGACGTCGAGCGGGGCCGCGTTCGCGGCGTGCAGACCGAGTGGGGCGCGATCGAGGCGGAGGTGGTCGTCAACGCAGGCGGGATGTTCGCGGCGGAGGTCGGTCGAATGGCCGGCGTCCGCGTGCCGATCGTCCCCTTCGCCCACGAGTACCTCGTCACTCAGCCCTTCCGCGAGCGGGTGCCGGGTGAGCACCTGCCGACACTGCGCGACCCGGACCTGCTGATCTACTTCCGCGAGGAGGGCGGTGGCCTGGTCATGGGCGGCTATGAGCGCGAGTCGGCTCCATGGGCACTCGACGAGCATCTCCGCGATGCGATCCCGCCCGACTTCAACGGGCGCCTGCTGGAGGAGGACTGGCCCCGGTTCGAGGAGATCGCGGCGAACTCCTCAAAGCGCGTACCGATGATGGAGGAGATCACCGTCACCCGACTGATCAATGGACCGGAGGCGTTCACGCCCGACAACGAGTTCTGTCTCGGCGAAAGCGAGGTGCGCGGGTTCTTCGTCGCGGCGGGCTTCTGCGCGCACGGGCTCGCGGGGGCGGGCGGGATCGGGCGCGTCATGGCCGAGTGGATCCTGCAGGGAGAGCCCTCGATGGACGTGTGGGAGATGGACATCCGCCGCTTCGGCCCCCATTTCCGCTCGCCGAGCTACACCCTCAAGCGCGCCAAAGAGGTCTATGAGACCTACTACGACATCCGCTACCCCGGGCACGAGCGCCAGGCCGGCCGGCCGCTTCGCACCTCGAGCGCGTATGGGTGGCATGTCGCGCACGACGCCTCTTTCGGAGAGAAGTCGGGCTGGGAGCGGGTCAACTGGTATGAGTCAAACGCTCCCGCGGGCGAGGAGTCGCAGCGCCCGCGCGGTTGGGCGGGCATGCACTGGTCACCGGCGATCGGGGCCGAGCACAACGCCACACGCGAGCGCGCCGGGCTGTTCGACGAGTCCTCCTTCTCCAAGCTCGAGATCGCCGGCCCGGGAGCCGCGGAGTTCCTCGAGCGCCTGTGCGACAACCACGTCGCGCGCGATATCGGCGCGATCACCTACACGCAGATGCTCAACAGCCGCGGCGGGATCGAGTGCGACTTCACGGTCACGCGCGTCGAGGAGGAGCTGTTCTCGATCGTCACCGGCACGGCGTTCGGGAACCACGACCTGAGCTGGATTCGCCGCCACGCGCCGGCCGACGGCCGGGTGCGCTGTTCGGACGTCACCGCGCGTTGGGCTTGCTTTGCCCTCTGGGGACCACGCGCGCGTGAGATCCTCGCGCCGCTGACCGACGATCCGCTGGACTTCCCCTACATGAGCATGCGCGAGCTCGCCGTCGGCGACATCCCCGTGCGCGCGTTGCGGGTGACGTTCGTCGGAGAGCTCGGCTGGGAGCTCTACTGCCCGACCGAGTATGGAGCGGGGTTGTGGCGGACGCTGTGGGATGGCGGCCGCGAGCATGGGCTGGCTGCGGGCGGCTACCGCGCGATCGACTCGCTGCGCCTGGAGAAGGGATATCGCGTCTGGGCTGCCGACATAACCCCCGACGAGACTCCCTATGAGGGCGGGTTGGGCTTCTGCGTGAAGAAAGAGGGGGGGTTCATCGGCGCCCCGGCGCTGGGTATCGGGTCGCCGGCGGGGCCCGGCAAGCCGGAGCGGCGGCTGCGTTGCCTTCTGCTCGCCGACCCGCGGTCGGTCGCGCTCGGTAACGAGCCGGTGCGCTTGAACGGCGAGATCCTCGGCCGTGTGACCAGCGGCGGCTTCGGCTACACGGTCGAGCGCTCGATCGCCTACGCCTACCTGCCCGCCGGGGTCGAGGTCGGCACCGGGGTCGAGGTCGACGTGTTCGGCGAGTGGATCGCCGGCGAGGTCGCGCGCGAGCCGCTGCTCGATCCCAAGGGCGAGCGGATCAGGGCATAGCGTGGTCGCGTTCGTGGCCGCCGGCACCGGTTTCCTGCTCGCCGTCCTGTGGTTCGACCTGATGTTCGACGTCCAGGTACTCGGGCGCGGCGAGGGCGAGCTCCCGGATGAGTTGCTTGCGTCGATCGCCGGTTACTACCGGCGCGTGACAACCGCCGCCAGGCCCATGAACCGGTTGATCGCGGCGGTCATGCTGGCGACGCTCGGAGCGATCGTCGCCGAGATCGCGGACGGATACCCTCCGCGCGCGGTCGCGTGGATCTCGCTCCTCCTCGCCGCCGGACCGATCGTGCTGGCCGGCGCTCGCACAGTGCCGAGCGCGGTGCGGCTCGGCGCGCGTGAAGACACGCTTGCACGCCAGAGCGCGCTCGCCAGATCGATCTGTCGCGAGCACCTTTTCTGCCTGGCCGGGATCGCGGCGCTGCTCGTGCTCCAGCTCTCGTGGGCGTGACTTGGCGCTTGCGCACGCGCAGCAGTGCTCGCGGCGCGTCAGTGATAGGCGAACTGGTCGGCCGGAGCGTTTTTCTTGCTGCTCTGGCCACCCACGGTCGCTTTCACGTCCACGATCCCCGCTTTGTGACTCGGAGCCGTGACGGTGCAGCTCGTGGATGACGCGCAGTTGACGGTCGGGGCCGCCGTTGCGCCGAACCTGAAGGTCGTGGCGCTCGTGCCCGGGCCAAACCCGGTCCCCGTCACGGCCACGCTCGTGCCGCCTGCGGCCGGGCCTTTCTTGGGCGAGATCCGCTCGACCGTCGGCGGCGGCGGTTTGCCAACGTCGACGGTCTGCGCGGTGCCGATGCTCGTGCCGTTGGCCGCGAACACGGTGAGCGCAACGAGGTAGGCGCCGGCCGTCGGGAAGGTGTGGGAAACGGTCGGCGCGATCGTCTCCTTCGGGAAGCTGAGGCCGGGACCGTCGTTGAATTGCCAGTTGTACCTGGCGACGCCACCCGGAGCCGTCGAGCCGGTGGCGTCGAAGCTCATCTTGTTTCCCGTGCCGGCCGCGCTTGAGAACGTCGCCGTCGGCTCGGCGCCCGTGAACGTCAGCCGCTGCATGCACTTGTGGCGCTGGTTGCTCCACTCCTGTTGGTACCAGTAGAAGTGGCCGTTGACGATCTGGTTGTACTTGGCTCCGTTCTTGGCTTTGCCGAGCGACGGACCGAATTCGCTCGCAGGTTCAAACGTGCGGCACTTGTCGCCGATCTCGCCGGTGAAGCTGCCGATGTCCGTCCAGGCGTTGTTCGGCTCGGGGTCGGTGATCGACTCGTTGTGCTCGTGGCTGAGTCCGCCCTGCAGCGCGGCGTCCGAGGATTTCCCGTTGGGATGGTTACCGTCATCGCACCCTTCGATCCCGTTCACGTACGGGTCGTTTGCGTAGATGATCTCCCCGCCTTCGCCGACCGGGATGTTGCCGTGGTAGGCGCAGTAGACAGGACGCGAGGAGCCCGCCGAGCATTCGTGGCCGGCCGCTTCAAAGCAGTCTTCGACGCCCGGTGGCGTGAGCAGGAAGTACTCATGGGCGAGGCCCGCGGGAAGGAGGTGCGCGGCGACGTATTTACCGAGCTCGGTCTGGAGTTGCGCGTCGGTCAGGCAGATCGTCGCGCGTTTGCAGCCGTTGGCGGGGTAGGGATCGGTGTCGATGATCGCGCCGGCGAAGTGCGATTCGTAGGCGGCAAATTCGCCGCCGGCGTCGTTGTACTGAGCGGAGACCGAGTCGACGTTCGCATGGCCGCCGCTGTCGTGGGCGAGGTCTCCGAAGTAGCGGTCCAGGCCGGGCTGATAATCGGGCGGATACGCGGGCGCACCGGCGGGATCCCAGTAGAAGGCGTAGTTGCTGTTCGACCCCATCACCGGGCCGCCGTTGTAGTCGAGGTTGGTGAAGAATTCGTCCAAGGGAGCTGCGCCGGGGGTGCCCGCGAGCGGCAGGTAGCTCAGCGTCTTGCCGTTTTCCAGATGCACGATTCGAGCCGGAGCGCTTGCCACGGCGGTGGCCAGGATCGAGGCTGAAAGCGCGACGACGAGCGTCGCGCGGGCGCCAAGCGGCGAGCGTTTCGAGCGCGCTCGACGAGCGCGCTCGCGGACGGCTGCGCCGACGCGGCGCCTCGCCGCTGCTTTCCCGTCGAGCATGCCCCGATGATCCTCCTTGCAAATCGAAGGGCGGTCCGGACACGTCGTGCGAACGCTACTGCAAGCGAATCCCGGGAGCGTTCGTGCTGAGCGCTTCTGCACGTAGGCGTGCGTCTCGGAGCTACTCGATTTGCGATCAGAGCATGCATGTGAGAACGTTCCAGCGGAGGAGAGATCTATGGAGAGCGCTGTCTCGCAACTGAAAACTCGCGGACGCCCGGCGTCGGAGGCGACGACCATCGCCGAGGCCTTCCGCATCACCGCCGCGGAGCGCGCGGGCGACGTCGCGATCCGCACCAAGGACGACGCCTTCACGATCACCTGGGGAGAGCTGCGCGAACGAGTCGACGATCTCGCCGGCGGGCTGGCCAAGCTGGGTGTCGGGCGCGGGGACACGGTTGCCCTGATGCTGTCCAACCGTCCTGAGTTCCACATCTGTGACCTCGCCGCGATGATGCTCGGCGCCGTGCCGTTCTCCGTCTACAACAGCTACGCGCCCGAGCAGATCCGATACCTCCTCTCCGACGCCGAGACGAAGGTGCTGATCTGCGAGCAGCAGTTCCTGCCCCAGGTGCTGGAGGCGCGCGAGGGACTCTCTGAGCTCGATCACGTGATCGTCGTCGATGGCGACGCGCCCGACGGCACGATCGCCCTGTCGGACGTCGAAGGGACGAACCCGGGATTTGATGTGGACGCGTCCGTTGCGCTGATCGAGCCGGACGACGTGCTGACCCTGATTTACACCTCGGGCACGACCGGGCCGCCAAAGGGGGTTCAGCTCCTGCACCGGAACCTGCTCGCGGCGATCGAGGGACTGGAAGCTTTGATCGACCTGCCGAGCGACGGCCGTGTGATCTCGTGGCTGCCGGCCGCGCACATCGCCGAGCGCAACGCGCACCACTACCTGCCGATCGTGTTCGGTCTGCAGATCACATGCTGCGAGGATCCCCGACAGGTCCTCTCCTACCTTCCGGAAGTGCGCCCCAGCTGGTTCTTCGCGGTGCCGCGCATCTGGGAGAAGTTGAAGGCCGGCCTGGAGACGATGATCGCGGGCCAGCCGGAGGAGCAGCGCGTGAGGATGCTCGCCGCGCTTGACGCCGGACTCCGCAAGGTGCGCCTCGAGCAGCGCGACGAGGAGGTGCCCGCCGAGCTGGCGGCGGAGGTCGCCGAGGCCGACGCGGAGATCTTCGCGGGACTGCGCCAGACGCTGGGTCTAGACCAGGTCGAGTCGATCAACGTCGGGGCAGCGCCGACGCCGGTCGAGGTGCTCGAGTTCTTTCACGCGATCGGCCTTCCGCTGGCCGAGCTGTGGGGGATGAGCGAGACGTGCGGCGCGGGAACGGTCAACCCGCCGGGAAAGATCAAGATCGGGACCGTCGGCCCTCCCGCTCCGGGCGTGCAGATCAAGCTGGACAGCGACGGCGAGGTGCTGATGAAGTCAGACGTCGTGATGCCCGGCTACCGCAACCTTCCGGGGAAGACGAAGGACATATTCACCGACGACGGCTGGCTGCGCACGGGCGACATCGGTGCGTTCGACGAGGACGGCTATCTGACGATCGTCGATCGCAAGAAGGAGCTGATCATCAATGCCGCGGGCAAGAACATGTCACCGGCGAATATCGAGGCGACGCTCAAGACGGCCTCGCCGCTGATCGGTCAGGTGTGCTGCATCGGCGACCGTCGGCCGTACAACACGGCGCTGATCGTCCTCGACGCGGACTTCGCGCCGGCCTGGGCGAGAACGCAGGACGTCGAGGGGACTTCGCTTGACGAGTTGGCCCGCGATCAACGCGTGCGCGCGGCCGTCCAGGAGGGGGTCGACGCGGCCAACGCAAAGCTCGCGCGCGTTGAACAGATCAAGCGATTCAGCATCGTCCCGGGCGACTGGCTGCCGAGCGGGGACGAGCTGACGCCGACGATGAAGCTCAAGCGCAAGCCGATCGCCGAGAAGTACGCCGTCGAGATCGACGCGATGTACGCCCCATAGGGCGATCGGCGCGCCCGCGCCAAATCAGCTTACGCCTGGCGCTCGGCGCGCCAGCCTCCGGATGCGTAGTTCTCGAGCCCGCCAAGCATCTCACCGGTCTGCAGCGTGGCCATGCCGTAGCGGTACTCGGCGGCGAACGCCTCGTCGAGCGAGAGCGAAAACTGCTCGTAGGAGGACAGGCGATCGCTGCGCAGCGCGGCCTGGGGCTTCTCGGCGATCTCACGGGCGAGCTCGAGCGCGGCTGGGAGCGCCTGTCCCGGCGGAACGAGGCGGTTGGCGAGCCCCATCCGCTGCGCCTCCTCCCCGCAAACGCCGCGGCCGGTGAGGATCAGATCGAGCGCGTGGCTGTGTCCGAGCAGACGTGCGAGGCGGATCGTCCCGCCGTCCATCAGCGGGATGCCCCAGCGCCGGCAATAGACGCCGAACACGGCGTCCTCGGAGGCGACGCGCAGATCGCACCACGCGGCCAGCTCCAGCCCACCCGCGACGGCGTGGCCTTCCACGGCCGCTATCACCGGCTTTGACAAAAGCATCCGCGTCGGCCCCACCGGCCCGTCGCCGTCCGGCGCAAGCCGGCTCACTCGCTCGGGTTCGCCCGAGCGCATCGCCTTCAGGTCGGCTCCGGCGCAGAACGTCCCGCTCGCCCCCGTCAGCACCGCGACCGACGCTGCCGGATCCGCGTCGAAGCGTCGAAACGCGGCGGCCAGCTCAAGAGCGCTCGGCGCGTCGATCGCGTTGGCAACCTCCGGGCGATCGATGGTGAGGAGCGCAACAGGACCGCCGTTCTCGTAGTGGATGCTCATCTCGACTCGTCTCCTTCGGTGGGACCATACTGGCCAGTCAGCCAGTATTATCGAAGCGGCATCCAGGGCGACGATCACGGGAGGCTTCGATGGCAACTGTTGGGCACGATCTCGAGAGCGTGGAACTCACCCGGCGCGAGCTTTGGCTGGACGGGCCGCCGCACGAGCTGTTCAAGCAGATGCGCCACGAGTGCCCGATCCACCGGACGGAGACTTTCGAAGAGTTTCCCGAGGAGGATGGATTCTGGTCGGTGACGACCGCGGAGGACATCCACACGGTCAGCCGCGACTGGCGCACCTACTCCTCCGAACGTGGCGGCGTGCTCGCGGCGGCCGGCGGCTTTCCGCTCGAGCTCGCACAGGCGATGTTCATCGGGATGGATCCGCCCAAGCACGATCGGCTGAAGGCCCTCTTTCAGGCCGGTTTTACGCCGAAGCGGATCGCCGCGCACGAGCCCGCGATCCGCGAGATCGTCATCCGGGTTCTTGACCGCCTCGCGGGGAGCGAGAGCTGCGATCTGGTCAGCGACGTGGCCCAACCGGCAGTCTCACGCGTGATCGGCAGCTTCATGGGGATTCCCGAGGAGGACGACGCGATCTGGGCGAAACTCATGAACTCGACGCTCGGCGCCGGCGATCCGGACCTGAACCCGGACGGCTTCGACGGAGCGGTCGAGAAAGACGTCCCCGAGGTGTTCGAGCGCTGTCGCAAGCTGATCGCCGAGCGCCTGGAGCGTCCCACCGAGGATCTGACAAGCGTGCTCGTCCACGCCGAGGTGGACGGCGAGAAGCTCGAGGAACACGAGATCGTGATGGGGTTCTTCCTGCTGGTCGCGGCCGGCAACGACAGCACCAAGGCCACCTACTGCAGCGGCATGCGTGCACTGATGGAAGACCGCGAGCAGCTTCAGCTCGTGCTGGATGACCCCGCCCTGATTCCCGCCGCGGTCGAGGAGTCGCTGCGGATGTTCCCGGCCTTCGCGCATTTCCGTCGAACCGCGACCTGTGACACCGAATTGCACGGACAGCAGATCCGGGCGGGCGAGAAGGTAGTGATGTGGTACGTCTCCTCAAACCGTGACGAGACTCGCTTTGAGGATCCGGACCGCTTCGATCTGCGCCGCGAAGCCGATCACCAGGCCTTCGGCGCGGGCGGCCGCCACTTCTGCCTCGGCACGGCGCTTGCGCGCCTGGAGCTGAAGGTGCTGTTCGAGGAGACGCTCAGGCGCTTCCCGAACATCGAGCTCGCCGACAAGCCGGCCGCGGTCGAATCGCTGTTCCTCAACCAGCTCAAGACGCTCCCCGTTCGCCTCGCCTAGCCCGAGCGCCACCGCGATCTGCTTCACCGGCTTCGTGGTCGCTCACCGCCGCTCGGTCCTGGCCCGCTCATCGGTTAGGCTGGGGCGGGCGAAGATCGGAGGAGGTGCGGCATGAGTGACCTCACGAGCGAGAGCGAGCCGGCATTCCATCTGATCCTCGAGGCGGAGGAGGCGCCGGTTCTCGCGGTCGCGCTACGGCTGCTGATCGCTGACGAGTCGCATCAGCCCGCGATCCGCGATCTGGCTCGCGGAGTCATTCCTCGCCTCCAAGCGGCGCCGGAGACGGGAGAGGCGCTGAGCGTTCCCCTGTCGCCGCAGGAGATGAAGATCACCCACACGGCCGTCAGGCTCTTGCTCGACGATTCCCAGCGCGAGCAAGACGCCGAGCGTCAGGTCCTGTGGCGGATCGTGGACAAGCTCCCGGACGAGCACTCGATTCGCGCGATCGTCCTGGAATAGAGCCGAGCTTCGGGCGTGAGCCGAGCGGCTTGGCGTGCTCCTTCGCACCTCGGCGGCACGCAATCAACCGGGTCTAGCTCAGCCTCCTGCGTTCGCGGAGAAGGAGCAAGATCATCGTGACGAGCACTATTGCGTACCCAACGCCCCCCACCACTCCCGGCGGTTCGACGATCACGCCAACGACAATAACCACGGAGACGACCGCGAAGATGATCATCCGTAGCCCGCTGCGCATGGCTCAGAGCCTACTGTCGATCAGCGTGCGGCTCGCTTCGATCTGTGCGCTGGCGTGGCTCACCGGGTGCGGCGGTGCCGTCGGTCCGTCAAAGACGTCGTCCGGGGCCCACCCGCGCCAGGCCGAACCAACCAAAGACGCCGCCGAGCGCGTCCCCCTCGCGACCTCGGCGGCCGGCGGCGCGACCTCGGCCCCCGGCGGCGCTACCTCGGCCCCCGGCGGCGCCTCATCCGCGCCGAAACCGCTCAGCGGTCGGGTGATCACGATCGACCCCGGACACAACGGCGGCAACTTCACCCACGCACGCGAGATCGGCAGGCTTGTGAACGACGGGAACGGTGAGAAGGAATGTGACACCACCGGGACGGCAGCCCCGGACGGATACCGCGAGGCCAACTTCAACTGGAGCGTCGCGGTGCGGCTTCGCGCTCTGCTGCTCGCAGCTGGAGCGCGCGTGGTCATGACTCGAACCAGCAACACCGGCGTGGGACCATGCATCACCGAACGCGCGGCGATCGGTAACCGCGCGCGCAGCGACGCGGCGATCTCCATTCACGCCGACGGCGGGCCGCCGCACGGGTCGGGCTTCGCAATCCTTACACCGGCTTCGATCCCAAGCCGAGCGAACCAGGCGATCATCCGCCCATCATTACGGCTTGCGGTCGCCTTGCGCGCATCACTGTCACGCATGGGGCTGCACCCTTCCACCTACGATGGCCTCGACGGTCTGGCGCCTCGCACGGACCTCGGTGGTCTGAACCTCTCGCGCGTGCCGAAGGTGTTCGTCGAGGTCGCGAACATGCAAGACGCCGGCGACGAGGCACCACTGGAGCGACCCTCGTTCCGCGCGGCGGTCGCCCGCTCGCTTCTGGCCGGTCTCGAGCGATTCGTGGTGCAGGGAAGGTAGAGAACGGCAGATCGGGCTAGCGCTTGCTTGGCAGCGACCGCGCGTAGGCAACTCCGCGAGCGACCCATCGTTCGAGCTGGCGCTTGGTCTTCAGTCCCTCGTCGTCAACCCGAAGCCACCCCTGCATCACCCGGCCGCGCATCTCGAAGGGGCGTGCGGATGGCTTGCGGAGCAGCGCGTCGGTTTCGGCCGGGTCGACACGGAGCAACAGGCCGCCCTGGCCACTCGCGCTCACAGACATGTTGCCGTCGATCAAGAAGGCCAAGCCGCCGAACATGCGCTGTTCGGTCACGCCGCTCTCGCTCAACACCAGCTCCCGGATCCGGTTGGCGAGGTCTTCGTCGTATGCCATCCGCGCATTATCCGGCGCTGGCGCCTGGCGAGAGCCGGCGCGGCCCGCGGCCACCGTCGGGGCCGCGGCGCATCGGCGGGCACATTCGGCAGCGTAGGCTGATGGGTGTGTCGATCCGGTGGTTCTCAGAGCGCCGCGCCCGGAAGGAGCCGACGGTAGCGATCGGGGACCCGCGCCTGGAGAACTGGGAGACCGTCAGCGTGTTTGAGGATCAAACGACCGCGCTGGCGTGGCGCGATGAGCTCCGCAGCATGGGCCTCGAGGCCAGTTGCGCTGCCGATCACCCACTCGACCGGTTCGGCCGTGGAGACATCTACCTCGTGGTCCCGCCGGAGCAGTGGTCACGGGCGAGCGAGATCGTCGAGAACCTCGACTGACCCGCCGCAGCCCGCCAGATCGCAGTCGCAGGCGACGCCGAAACGCGTAGGCTCGCTGCTGAGGTGTTCGTGCTTGTCCTGATCGGAGTGCCCGCCGTCGAGGTGTTCGTCTTCATTTTGGTCGGACAGACGATCGGCTGGCTTCTGGCGGTCGTCTTGCTGCTTGGAAGCTCCGTAGTCGGTATCCGGCTCGTGGGCATCCAGGGGCGCTCGGCGATCGAGCGCGTCTCGCTGGCGGTGTCCGAGCATCGTCCGCCCGCCCGTGCCGCGATTGACGGCGCGTTGGGATTCCTGGGCGGCGTTCTGCTCGCGATTCCCGGATTTGTCACCGATGCGCTCGGCGCGCTGCTCGTGTTTCCGCCAACCCGAGCGCTGACCCGCCGCTGGATGGCACGCCACTACGCGGGTCGCACCGTGGGCTTCGTCACAGCGGCGGGGCGTTTTGCGTCCGGTCGGCGCGGTTCGCGTCCGGCCGACGTCGAGTCAACGGCGGTCGACGAGGATCGCAACCAGCTCGGCCGCTGAATGTGCGACGCCGGCGGACAGACGCGCGTCTAGATCGGGATCGATCGTCGTGCCATCCGTGAACGGCTCCGCAAGCGCGTTCAGGGCGACTGGGGCAATTTGGCCGAGCCCCGCTTCGCGGCCGGAGCCGAGGGCGGCGGCACGACCGGTCCGATGTCGCCGTCCGGCGCCTCATCCAGATCGACAATCACGGGAGCGTGATCGCTCGGTCTGGTGCCCTTGCGGGCCTGCCGGTCTACCCACGCGGCGCGGACCCTGCCCGCGACCGTGGCAGTTGTCAGCACGAGATCGATGCGCATCCCGAGGTCTTGATGGAACATGCCGGCGCGGTAGTCCCAGTAGGTGAACACGCGCTCGGCGGGCCAGCGATCGCGCATGACGTCGCGCAGCCCAAGCGCCTGCAGCTTTGCCAGTGCCGCGCGCTCCGCCGGCGTGACGTGTGTCTGGCCGACGTAGGCATCCGGATCGAACACATCGATGTCCGCGGGCGCGATGTTCATGTCCCCGCACACGATCGCGTCCTGCGGAGCGCTTCGCACCAGCTCTCCCAGCGCGGCCAGCCATGCGAGCTTGTAGCGGTAGTGCTCGGAATCCGGGACGCGGCCGTTCGGAACGTAGACGGAGTGGACCCGAACCCCGCCGCAGGTGGCGGACACGGCACGTGCCTCGGGACGCGACAGGCCCGGCGTGTCGCCGACCCCGACGACAACGTCCTCCAGCCCCGCTCGAGAAAGGATTGCCACCCCATTCCACTGCACCTCGCCGTGGCGGGCGACCGCGTAGCCTCGACTGGCGAGCTCCTCGCCCAGTAGCTCGTCGAAGGCATCGTCGGCGAGCTTAGTCTCCTGCAGGCAGACGACATCCGGCTGGCGCTCCTCGAGCCAGGGCAGTAACCGCGGCACCCGCTGCTTGACTGAGTTCACGTTCCAGGTCGCGACCCGCACGGGCGTACGGTAGCGGCGCCACTGCAATTATGGGCTCGTTGTCTTTGACCGACCTCAAGCTCGCCGAGATGCGGCCGCCACTCGCCCCCCGATCGCACTCCCCTGCAAAGAAGGCAGCTTGCAGTGGCTGATCGCGGGGGCCGGACCGGAGCCGCGGCGATCCGCGCCGTCGTGACTGGTGAGGTGCAGGGTGTCGGGTTTCGCGATGCGACGGTAAGGCGGGCACGCGAGCTCGGCGTGATGGGCTGGGTGCGGAACGGAGAGGACGACGCCGTGCAGATTCACGCCGAGGGCTCCGACGGCGCGGTGGACGAGCTCGTGGCCTTTCTGCGCCGCGGGCCGCCGCTGGCGCGCGTGGCCGGGGTCGCGATCGACAGGACGCGGGTCGAGGGCCACGAGCAGTTTGCGATTCGCGGCGTCAGCGCGGGGACCTTCGTGGTCCAGGAGCACGCAGCCACAGCGCGCCATTTCGACTTGCGGCTGGAGGTGGACGGGATCATGCGCTCGTGGGCGATCCCCAAGGGACCGTCGCTGGACCCCGCGGTCAAGCGTCTCGCCGTCGAGGTCGCCGACCACAGCACCGCGGGAAACATGTTCGAGGGCGCGCTCGGAGCAGGCCACGTCATCGTCTGGGATCGCGGAACCTACGAGCAGGGCGGACGCGTTGCGTGGCCGCAGGCGCTCACTCGCGGACATGCCGTGTTCGTACTCCATGGGGAGAAGCTACGCGGTGGCTTTGCGCTGCAACGCACCCGCGCGGACGCCAAGCCGCAGTGGCTGCTGATCAAGCGCCGCGACGAGCACGCGCATCCTGGCTCAGACATCGTCGCCGAGCAGCCTCGCTCGGTCCTCAGCGGCCGCACCCTCGACGAGGCCGTCGAATGAAGGCGCGCCCTCCTTGAGGCGAGCGGTGGTGGCGCGTGCATCGAGTGGCCGCCGTCGCCGCGGGGGCTGGAGCGCGTAGTGACGCCGACGCCGCGTCGTCGGGTCAGGCGCGTGGCGTGAACGTGCAGTCCATCCGCTTGACGCCGTGGATGAACGCGCTGCGTAACAGCTCGGGCTCGTGCGCCTCGATGTCGGGCGTCACCCGCAGGAGCTCGTCGAAGATCGCGCGGAGCTGCGTCCGCGCCAGCGAGGCGCCCAGGCAGTAGTGCGGGCCGCCACCGCCGAAGCCGAGGTGATGGTTCGGATCACGCGTGACGTCGAACCGCCACGGCTCCTCGAACGCCCGCTCATCGCGGTTGCCCGAGTGATAGAAGAGCACCACCTTCTCGCCGGCCGCCAGAGGCTGGCCATGGAGCTCTACCTCGCGGGTCGTGGTGCGACGGAAGGTCATCACCGGGGAAGCCCAGCGCACGAACTCCTCCACCGCTGTCGGCAGACACTCGTCGAGAGCCTCCATCAGATGCGCGCGCTGGTCGGGATTGACGGTCAACGCGCGCATCGCGTGCGAGGTCGTATGGCGCGTGGTGTCGTTGCCGGCCACCGACAGCAGGACGAAGAACGCGGCGATCTCCGCGTGCGTGAGGCGCTCGCCGTCGACTTCGGCTTGGACGAGCGCTGTCATCAGGTCGTCGTCGGGATTCTGTTCACGGTGGGCGGCCAGTTCGGTGGCGAACGTCGTCAGCGTCCAGAGCGCCTCACCAACCACCTCGATCGGCGGCCGCTCGCCAAACGCCTCGGGGTCGGACGTGGTGACAAGCAAATCGGCGGCCGCGACCACTCGCTCACGGTCGGCGTCCGGCACGCCGATCATGTCCGAAATCGTGATCAGCGGCAGGCGCTTGGCAATCAGCTCGACGAAGTCGCCGCCGCCGCTCGGCGCCGCCTCTGCGACGATCCGCCGAGCGCTGGCTCGGATCCCGTCCTCGATCCGAGCCACCTGTCGGGGCGTGAACGCAGAGGAGACGAGGCCGCGCAGCTTGGTGTGTCGTGGCGCGTCCATCGCCAGGAACGACATCGAAGCCTCCAGGAACTCCGGCGGCGCGTCGGCGAACTGCGTGCCCTGTCCGGAGCAGAACGTCCCAGGATCGCGCGAGATGCGGCGCACGTCCTCGTAGCGCACGATCGCCCAATATCCCTGGCGATCCTGGTCGGGGAGACCGAGGATGTCCTCGGGCGGCTGATGGTGCGAGATCGGCATATGGTGGCGAAGCTCGGCGAAGTAACGGTCGCGCTCCTCGGCCGGAGTGCCCCAAAAATCAAGTGAACCCAGGTCCACCTGCGGCGAGTGAGGGCTCTCTGAGACCGCCACGATCCGCGACTTTACTCCCCCCGGCGAGGCGACGCGGATGAGCAAAGGCAGCAGCCACTTCGCCTACCGGTCGAGCTCGAACCAGACACAGGTGCCGCCCTGGGTGGAGACGCCCCAACGGCTCGCGAGACCGTCGAGGAGAATGAGTCCGTTCCCGCTTGCACTGTCGTTTCGCATCCGCAGCGCGTCGGGGTCGAGGCCCGGTCCGCCGTCGCGGACCTCGGCGCGGATCCGCTCGGGCGCGACCGCGAGATCAAGAATGACGTGATGCTCGGCGTCGGCGCCGCCGTGCACGACGGAGTTGTTGACGAGCTCGGTGACGAGCAGCCTCAGGACGTCCCGCTCGTCGCGGCCAAGGAGTCCGCCGAACTGCTCGACAATGGCCTGACGCGCGATGGACCCGGCGTGAATGTTCCCCGGAAACTCGACGCGCGAGTGCTTGACGACGCTGGGAAGCCAGTCGTGGCGAGCCAGACGATTCGCATGTGGCAGGTCCTCGGCTGCGCGCTCCGACGCCCTGTCCGCCCAATCCGCGCGCATGGCGGCGCGGTCAATCCGGTCGCCATCTGTCGTCATTCGATTCCCCCGCACGCCAAGGTCGCGAGTCGGCTCTACTTTGGTGCCGGACATCGCCAGCCTCTCCTCGCCCCCCTCTGAACCCACGCAACACGCAAGAAGGAGAGAGACGGACGAAATCCGTGCGCGCTGCGGGCGGGTTCCGAGTCGTCCAGGTTCTGAGAACCGCCGTGGACCGGCTAGGAAAACCGCGTAATTGAGTCTAGCGCGAATGCGGGGGGAGACCCGGCGCGGTATGGCAAGGACGTGGCCGGGCTTCTGCCCGCATCTGTGGACCCCGAGCGAGCCAGAGCAGCGCGACAGCCAAACGCGATTGGGCTAATGCGACGACTCGTAGTTCAGGATCGGCGCCGACCTGCCGACCTCTCATTGAAGGTCCACACGAGCGGAGCGCCGATGGCTACTTACACGAACGAGAAGTGTCGCCTTGTCACCCGCAGCGACTTCGATGGGTTCGTGTGCGCTGCCCTGTTGAAAGAGCTCGGGATTCTCGATGAGATCAAGTTCGTCCACCCAAAGGACATGCAGGACGGGCTCGTCGAGATCACCGATCGCGACATCACGACCAATCTTCCGTACGTTCCCGACGCACGCTTGGCCTTTGACCATCACGAGAGTGAGATCGTGCGCGTGGGAGAGACGGCCGGGAACCACATCATCGCCCCCGGCGCCCTTTCCGCGGCCCGCGTCGTATACGACTATTTCGGCGGTGCCGAGCGTTTCACGCAGGTCACCGAGCCGCTCATGGAGGCCGTGGACAAGGCGGACAGCGCGTTGTTCTCGCTCGATGAGATCAGGACACCGACCGGCTGGATCCTGCTCAGCTTCCTGATGGACCCGCGGACGGGCCTGGGCCGCTTCCGCGATTTTCGAATCTCCAACTACCAGCTCATGATGTTGCTGATCGACGCCTGCCTGGAGTGCGGCGTCGACGAGGTACTCGAGATGCCCGACGTTGTCGAGCGCGTGACGCTCTACAGGGAGCACGCTCCCGCAGCGCAGGCGCAGCTGTTGTCACGTTCGACAGTTCACGGCAACCTCGTTGTGCTCGACCTTCGTCAAGACGAGGTTATCCACCCGACAAACCGCTTCATGATCTACGCGCTGCATCCCGAGTGCAACGTGTCGATGCACGTGTTGTGGGGCCTGAAGCGACAGAACACCGTGTTTGCGATCGGCAAGTCGATCGTGAACCGTTCGAGCAGGACAGATGTCGGCGCGGTCATGCTCTCCTACGGCGGCGGCGGACACCGAGCGGCTGGAACCTGCCAGGTGGCCAACGCCGACGCCGACCGCGTGCTGACTGAGCTGGTCGAGCGCGTCAAAGCCGACGGCTAGCCCCGCTGCCCACACGCCCCGCCGCGGCAGCTCGCGTCTCCGGCATCTCGGTGCTGATCGACATTGACGGACGTAACAGCCAGGAATGAGCATCTTTGGCCGCCGGGCCATATGGCGACGCCGTCCGACGAGGGACGATACCCGGCATGGCTCTCAAGCCCCTATCGGCGAAAGAACTGGCTGACACGCCGACGCTGTTTGCCAGCTTCATGGGCTACATCGACACGAACTACAAGACGTTTGGCCAGCTCCGAGCAATCTATCGGGAACGCAGCAAGGCGCTCCACGCGGCCGCGGACCATGCCGACGACCTTCGAGTTGACCGCTTCAGAGATGAAATGGCAAGCAACAAATGGAAGGGCAATGTGGTCATGCGGATAGGCGTCTTTAGCGGTACCTTGCTCGTAATCGACGGAATACATCGCGGCATCGCGTACCTGGCATGCATAGAAGAGGGGATCAGTCCCGATAGGCTTCCCGCGCTGCATGTCGACTGCTGAAGAACGCCGGACGGCTGCGCGCGGCCCCGGCACCGCGCGCCCTCGCCGCTTCCGTCAACTCGACCGCCCTTGCGCGTCGGATCGGAGCGCGCGTCGAAACCACACCAGCGCAGAAGATTCCGTCCGACGCTAGCTGGCCGTCTCTGTGCTCGGCAGCGGGTGGTTCGGCGCGAGACACGGCCTCAAGCTTTTCGTCAGCGCAACCGATGAAACGAGATCGAGGCCCGCAACCCTTCTCGGCCAAGTCTCATGTCAACTCGCGCTGCAAAACTCAACCCTAGGCGCGAGGCTTGGGCGATCGCGCGGCTGCCCCTGCTTTGGGTGCTCAGTGTCGCCGCCCTAGCAGCTTTCGGGGTGCTCGTCACGATCCACGCGGGTAACGTCCGGGGTTGGACCGCGTTTGAGGACCTCAGTGAAACGCTCGCCGCGGTGATCGCCTGTGTGGCCTGCGGCTCGAGAGCGAGGATGGAGCGTCGCGGAGATTCGGTGCCGGGGACTGCTGGGCAACGAGCCTGGCGGGCGTGGCGACTGCTGGCGTACGGGATGGGCGCGTGGGCGCTGGGTCACATCGTGTGGAGCGTGTATGAAGTGGGGCTGGGGATCACACCCAAGCCCCCCTCGCCGCTGGACGCAGCGCTGCTGATCTCCGCGGTGCTCGTCGTCGGGGGTCTGCTGAGCATGGTCAGCACGCCCGCGGGGCGGCTCTCGCATCTACGAGGCGCAGCCGAGGGAATGCTGATCGCGGCCGGCTGCTTCTTGATCAGCTGGTGTGCGGTTATCGCCGCTGTGTTCGCGAGCAGCGGCGCCTCTAGGTCAGGGCAGATAATCCACCTCGCCTATCCCGTGCTCGACGCCGTTGCCCTGTCAGGGGTGTTTTTCGTTGCGGTGCGGGGCAAGGACCAGTTGCCCGCAGGCCTCGGGCTGCTGGCGCTGGGGATCATCTGCGTAGCGTTCTCGGATTCTGCCTTTTGGTACTTAAACGCGCTGAATCCGAGCTTCCCCAGAGTCAGCCCGATCGACATCGGCTGGGTCGCCGGTTTCCTGGTGATCACGCTGGCCGCTACGCAGCGTCAACGGCCGCGCAGGTGGACACGCAGACTGGCTGCCGGCCGGCTTGCGGCCGGCTTGCCCACCGTTCCGGCCGTGATCGGCATAGCCACGGCCCTCGTGAGCTGGTGGGCCGGGAGAAGCCTCGGTCCAGAGAGCGTGCTGCTATCGATCAGCGCGGCGCTTGTGCTTCTCGCCCTCTTGCTGCAGCTGATCGTGGTCTATGAGAATCAGGCGCTCACCGCGGACCTCGAGCGTCGGGTGGAGCAGCGCACCAGCGAGGTGCGAGCGACCGAGAGTTACTACCGGGCTCTCGTGCAGAACTCCTCCGATGTCATCACCGTGTTCGATCCGGACCTCACCGTTCGCTACGTGAGCGACTCAATGCAGGACGTCTTCGGGCACCAGCCCGAGGAGCTCATCGGACGCAGATTGGAGGCTCTGACCGGCGGCTCGAGCGCCCTAACGGACGCGCTCAGGCGCACAATGACCGAGGTCGACCACGTCGCATGTGTGCAATGGGATCTCACCGACGCCACAGGCCGCCTCCGGCACGCCGAATCGGCGATCACCAATCTCATCAACGACCCCAGCGTGCGTGCATTGGTGCTCAACACGCGCGACGCCACCGACCAGGTCGAGCTGCAACTTCAACTGCGCCACCAGGCATTTCACGATCCGCTCACCGGCTTGGCCAACCGCGCACTACTCACCGACAGGGCAGAGCAGGCCCTCGCGCGCTCGGCACGTTCGGGAGCCACCGTTGCGGTCCTGCTCGTCGACCTGGACGGGTTCAAGTTCGTCAACGACAGCTTGGGCCACCAGATCGGCGACGTCGTCCTCTGCGAGGTCGCCCGGCGGCTGGAATCGCTCGTCCGATCGGAGGACACCGTCGCGCGACTCGGCGGCGACGAGTTCGTGATCCTGATTGATGACGTGAGCGGCCTGGAGGAAACGGAAGCCCTCGGCGAGCGGATCTGCGATGTGCTTCGCCCGCGCTTGGAGCTCCCGGGTTGGAACTATGCGGTCACGGCAAGCGTGGGCGTCGCAATGGGGTCGGCATCGGAAGTCGACGTTAACGACCTCGTGCGCGATGCGGACACTGCGATGTACGTGGTCAAGACGAGTGGCAAGGACTCAGTGCAGCACTTCGCACCCTCGATGCACGAGCGCGCACGCGAGCGCTTTAGCCTCCAGGCCGACCTTCAGGCTGCGCTCGAGCGTTCGGAGCTGTTGCTCTTCTACCAGCCGATACATGAGACGAGCGACGGACGACTGACCGGGTTCGAGGCGCTCATCCGGTGGAGCCATCCAAGCCGGGGATTGATCGCACCCGAGCGCTTCATCCCGCTGGCCGAGGAGAGCGGGCTGATCGTCCCGATCGGGCGCTGGGTGCTCGAACACGCCATCGGCCAGATCACCGCCTGGGATCTCCGTCATCAAAGCGCGCGCTCGCTGTCGATCTCGGTCAACGTGTCGACCGTGCAGCTCACGGCGCCGAGCTTGATCTCCGACGTGGAAGCCACGCTCGGGCGGTCTGGGATCGCTCCATGGCGAGTAATACTCGAGATCACCGAGGGTTCCCTTGGCACGGACATCGAGCGGACAATCGAGGTGCTCGGGGAGCTACGAAAGCTGGGGGTGCGCATCGCGATCGACGACTTCGGCACCGGCTACGCCTCCCTCTCCCACCTCCAGCGTCTGCCAGTCGACATCCTCAAGGTCGACAAGAGCTTCGTCACCGCCCTGGGCGAGGGCGGCAAGAGCCGCGAGTTGCTCGAGGCCATCCTCGGCGTCGGACAGGCTCTCTCCCTCGCGGTGATCGCCGAGGGAATCGAATCGCAAAGCCAAATGACCACACTCGAACAACTCGGCTGCGAGATGGCCCAAGGGTTCCTCGTCGGCAAGCCCAGCCCGGCAGAGGTCGCCGAGAGCCTCCTCGGCGCCGACCGCCCACCAATCCAAGGACACCTCGAATCAACGACCCGTCGACGTTGACGGCAGCCGAGGAGAAAAGCTCGGCGCGCTCGTGAAGGAAGCGATGAGCTGAAGAATGGTCCGCTCCCGAGTGATCGCGACACGCTAGCGGTGGCTGGGCAGGCCTAGCACGTGCTGGGCGATGAAGTTGAGCGCAAGCTCCTGCGAGATCGGCGCCGAGCGCGCAGCTCGTGCGTCGAGGAACAGGTCGATCATCCCCTCACGCTCATCCCAAGCTTGGGCGCCGAGGGTCTGCATCGCATGGTCGGCCGCGTCGAAGAGCAGATCGGCGGTGAGCACCTTGGTCATGTTCGCTTCGCCCGCCACGCCCATCATGTCCGCGCCTGCGTCGAAGCGCTGAGCGGCGCGGTAGACGAGCAGCCTGGTCGTTTCGATGCGCGCGTGCAGGGATGCGAGCGGATGCTGAATCGCCTGCTCTGCTCCGATCGGCTGCGTGCCGAAGATCGTCCGCTCGCCCGCTCTGGCCAGCGCGCGAGAGAGACAGTACTTGGCGTTGCCGAGCGCGAGTGCCGACGTCAGTAGCCGCTCGATGTGGGTGAATGGCCACAGTGCCAGCAGTCCCTGGCCCTCGGTGCCGACGAGTTCCTCCGCGGGCGTCTCGACCCCGTCGAACGTGAGCTGGAACTGACGCGCGCCCTCGCGCCAGCGCATCGGCAGCTCGACGCGCTCGATACCCGACGCATTCGGATCCACGAGTACCGTCGTGAACTGTGGTCGGACGCCCTCCTCGCCCGGCGCGCGACCGAACACGAGCACGCGCTCCGCGAGGTCGATCCCCGAGGTGACAGCCTTCAGCCCGTCGATCACGAAGCGGTCTCCCTGGCGATGCACGGTCGTCTTGCTGCGAAAGACGTTGTGCCCGCAGTCGGGCTCGGTAACCGCGAGCGCGAGAAACGTCTCTCCCGAGGCGAGCGAAGGCAGCCAGCGCTCGCGCGCATGGTCCGGGCCCACCTGGTCGATCGCGTGGCCGATCGACGCCGCGAGCACCGGCATCCAGAGGATCAGGTTGGAGGCCGCCAGCGCCTCCATCACGACTGCATAGGCGAGCAGGCCGCCCTGGCTCCCGCCATGCTCGGCACCGAACAGCAGCCCGGCCCAACCGCGAGCGCTGATCTCTGCCCACAGCTCGGGATAGAGCTCCCCGTGCTCGAAGGGATGGAGACGCACGTCGCGATGGCGCTCGGCGAAACGCTCGGCAAGCTCCTCGGCCTGTGTGCGGACCTCTGCATGTGAGGGGGGAAGGTCGAAGGGTTCGGACTGCCTTGAAAGTGCGCTGGCGGACATGTGGCTCCAATCGATTCTCAGGTTGCGATTCGTGCGGCGCCGCCGCGGTGGCGAGCTCTTGGAGCCAAGCTCGCGCCGCCGCACCGCCCTTCCAGGTGGTAGAGTATCACTCTGGAGTTTTACTCTCTTCCCTCGACCCGCATCGCGGAGGATCGACTGAAAAATGCGCACACGGCGAGCGCTTCTGTCCTGGACCGACCCTGCATGACCGACGAGCTACTCGACGGGCTACCGAGGGATCGCTGGCGCGCTGACTTCGAGCAGCTCGGGCTCGGCACGCTCGCGGAGCTGCTGGGCATCTCGGTCGCCGAGGTCGCGCCCGGCCGAGTCGTCCTGATCTTGAAACTGCGGCCCGAACTGCTCCTGAAGACGGGTTTTGTGCACGCCGGCACCGTCGTCTCGCTTGCCGACACGAGCGCTGGCTACGGTTGCCGCGCCTCGTTACCCCAGCACGCCGGCGGTTTCACGACCATCGAGCTCAAGGCCAACCTGCTTGCGAGTGCGACTGCAGCCGACGAGCTACGCTCGGAGGCCAGGATGGTCCACGCTGGCCGTACCACCCAGGTCTGGGATGCGGACGTCATTCGCACACGGGACGGCCGCGTGATCGGGCTCTTCCGCTGCACCCAGATGCTCCTCGCGGAGCGGCCCGAGGAGCGGACATGAGCACCGAGACGCGGGGCGCGATCCTCGACGCGGCGCTTGCCTGCTTCGTCGAGTCGGGCTACGAGCAGACCACGATCGCCCGCATTCGGGAGCGCAGCGGCGTGTCGAACGGGGCTCTGTTCCATCACTTCCCCACGAAGGAGGCGATCGCGGATGCGCTTTACGTGGAGGCGATGGCCTCCTTCCAGGAAGGCCTGTGGGAGCTGTTGGGGCGCCGCCCGCGCTCGCTTCGCGCCGCGGTGCGTGGGACGATCTCACACCAGCTTCGGTGGATCGAGAGGCATCAAGATCGCGCTCGGTTCCTTTACACGCGCGGGCACTTGGACTGGGACTCGCCCGCCGGCGCCGAGCTCGTCGAACTCAACCGGAGCCTCGCGAGCGCATACCGAGACTGGATGGCGCCACTCGTCGACAGCGGCGAGATCCGGCAAATGTCGATGCTGATGCTGACCGCAATCGTCAATGGTCCGGCGCACGCGATCGCACGGCGGTGGCTTGCAGGGCATGTGTCCTCGCCCCTCCAAGCTCACCTGGAGGAGCTCGCGGATGCGGCCACGGCAGCCCTCAGCGGCGCGCCTTCCCGGCCGCGGCCCAAGCGCAGCTCACTCTCCCAGCGCGGCCTGATCCGGCTCGAGCTTCTCGCCGACGATGGCAGCGTCCTGGCCGGCGGTCAGGCGACCGCCGAGCTCCTACCGATTTCCGCGGGGGCCAACGCATGAGCGCGGCCGCGTCTGTGCAGCGCGTCGGCGACGTCACGGTCGTGTGCATGACGGCCGGCAGGTCATGGATGCGACGAGTCCTGCACCCGAGTCCCAATTGGGAGCCTCGGGGTCACGCGGGTTCGGCTGCTGCCACGACTGGGCGCCGGCGCCGAGCTGGCGCGCCGCGTCAGGAGCACGGCTGCGGTGAGGCCCGTCGCGATGGTGAACGCTCCGACGAGGTAAATGCCGTCGCGGAAGGTTGCCACGGGGTCGGTCGGGTCGGTGTGGGCCAGGATTGCGACCAGGCCGGCGACGCCGAGAACCGTCCCGATCTGGCGCGCCATGTTGAGCACGCCGCTGCCTGTGCCAAACCGTGCCGGTGGCAGGGACGCGCTGCCGGCGGCCAGCAGAGATGGGATCGCTAGCCCAACGCCGATGCCTCCGATCAACTGGGCGGGCAGAAAGTTGGTGAGGTAGGCCGGGTGGGCTTGGATCCCGATCAGCCACAGCACCTGGGAGATCCCGTTCATCACAGTTCCGAGGACAGCCACCCGACCCGGGCCGCCAAGACGAGCCATCAGCCAAGGCGCTACCCGCCGGGCGAACGGCAGGACCATCAGCGGGGCGGGAGCGATTGCGAGGCCGGCCCGCACAGGAGAGTAGCGCCACACCTCGGTCAGGAAGACGACGGAGCTGAGCGTGAAGGCACCGAAGCCGGCGTAGTACAGCAGCGAGGCGGCGAACGTTCCGCGGAACGTCCGTGAGCGAAGCAGGCCAAGCTCGACTACGGGCGCTGGGTGGCGCGATGAGCGGGCAACTACCGCCGCTCCGCAGGCGAGAGCCGCGGCGATCGCTCCCAGGAAGCGAGCGGACCCCCCGCCCCAGTCCGGCACCTTGACCAGCGCCAACGCGAGGAGCCCGACGCCGGCGGCGAGAAGGGCGGCCCCGACCACGTCTGGGCGGCTCTGGACCTGCTCGTCTCGGCTCTCGGGCAGCGTGCGTTGCGCGAGCACGATCGCTGCCAAACCGACCGGGAGATTGATCCAGAACACCCACCGCCAGCTTGCTTGCACCAAGAGGCCGCCGATCACCGGGCCAAGGGCCGCGCCGAGGGCGCCCAGGGCCGACCAGGTGCCGATCGCGTGCGGCCGCGCGGCGGCGGGAACCGTGGCCAACAGGATCGACAGCGACGCCGGAACCATCGCCCCGCCGCCGATCGCCTGCACCACCCTGGCGGCAATCAACACGTTGACGCCCGGCGCGAGCCCGCACGCCAGCGATCCTGCGCCAAAGGTGATCAGACCGGCGAGGAACATACGTCGGCGCCCGACCCGGTCGGCCCAGCGGCCGGCCGGCACGAGGGTGGCGGCAAAGACGATCGTGTAGCCGTTGAGAATCCACGAAAGCGAGTCGAGGCTGGTGCCGGGATACTCGCGGCCGATGTAAGGGAACGCCAGGTTGACGATGAACAGGTCCAAGCTCGTCATGAAGATTGCAAACGAGAGGACCGCGACGACCGCCATCGTGGAGCGGTCGGGCGGCGTGGCTCGAGGGAACGTCGTGGTCGCGGCGGTGTCGATGGTCACGGTGGCTCCTGGGCTCGTAGCGTCGGTTGAGCGGCGGCGTAGGCTTCTGACGGCGGCACATGAGCGCATCTCCAGTGCGCTGCCGACTGAACGGCCTCACCTACTAAGACGCAGCACATATGAGGATTTGGACAAGCCCGGGGCGATCCTCCCCGAGTTCGCGCGGCGGCGGAGTGCCTCAGCCCGAGCGCAGCGCGTGCAGTCGGCGCTCGAGCTCGGAGCGCTCGACCGCGTTGGCACTCAGCGCGATCGCGCGCTCGTACGCGCGCCCGGCACCCGTTAGGTCGCCGGCGCGCCGAAGCAGGTCGGCGTGCGCGGCGTGGAGCGGCTGGTAGCGCTCAAGCGCCGGATCCTCGAGCAGTGGCTCGATCAGCTCGAGCCCCGCATCGGGGCCGACGGCAAATCCGACCGCCGCGGCGCGGTTGAGCTCGACCACCGGCGACGGGCTGAGCTTGGCAAGCACGCCGTAAAGCTCAGCGATCTGAGCCCAATCGGTGGCGTCGGCATCGGCGGCCTGGACGTGCAGGGCGGTGATCGCCGCCTGCAGCTGATATCGGCCCGGGCGCCTCAGCCGCACGGCCCGGTCGAGCGCCACCAGCCCCTCGCGGATCCGGCCCTGATCCCAACGTGACCGGTCGTGCTCATCGAGCGCCACGTAGCCTCCCTCGGGGTCGACGCGCGCCGAGCGGCGCGCGTCGTGCAGGAGCATCAACGCCAACAGCCCCCACACCTCGGCGTCGTCGGGCATCAACCTGCACAGGAGCCGCCCGAGGCGGATCGCCTCACCGCATAGCTCGCCGCGCACCAAACGGTCGCCCTCGCTGGCCGAATAGCCCTCGTTGAAGATCAGGTAGACGACCCGCAGCACGCCGGCCAGGCGCTCGTGAAGCTCATCATCGGAGGGCACCCGGTACGGGATGTGCGCGTCGGCGATCTTGCGCTTCGCACGCACGATCCGCTTGCCCATCGTCGGCTCGCTGACGACGAAAGCGCGCGCGACCTCAACGGTGCTTAGGCCTCCCAGCGCGCGTAGCGTCAGCGCCACGCGCGCCGGCATAGGCAGCGCCGGATGGCAGCACGTGAAGATCAAGCGCAGCCGGTCGTCGGTGACGAGGCTGTCCTCCGTCACCGACGGATGCTCCTGCGAGTCCAGGCTCGCCAGCTCTGCAAGCCGATCGGTGCGATCGGCAAGCGAGCGCGTACGACGCAGGCGGTCGATCGCGCGCCGTCGCGCAACTGTCGTGATCCAGGCGCCGGGGTTCGAGGGAACGCCGTCGCGAGGCCACGTTGCGACCGCGGCGGCGAACGCATCCTGGACCGCATCCTCGGCAAGCTGGAAGTCGCCGACGTGACGGATGAGCGTTGCAAGGACCGATGCGCGCTCCTCACGGAAGGCGCGCTCGGCCGCGGCGAGCGGGTCGCCCGACTCCGCTCGCCCCTCGCCGGCCATCTTCACTGCGGCGCGGCCGCGTCCTCGTCGGTCGCCGGCGCGGCGAACTCCGCGACCGGGCGAACCTCGACGGATCCGTAGCGGGCCAGCGGCACACGTGCGGCGTGCTTGAGCGCCTCGTCGAGATCGGCGCACTCGAGAAGGTAGTAGCCAACCAAGTACTCCTTCGTCACAGCGAACGGACCATCGAGAATCTCGGTCTCGTCGTCGCGCACGCGCACCGTCGTGGCCGCCTCGACAGGGTGCAGACGCTCGCTGGCGAGAAGTAGGCCTGCATCTCGAAGGCTTTCGTTGAATTGGATCCACAGTGGCGGCTCGGACTCACTCGGCTCGCGGTCCTGGCGATACAGCAGCAGCGTGTACCTGGGCATGGTGCCTCCGTCGTCTCGAACTCGCCGCACCAAGATGCGGCCCTCATAATCTATGACGCGGCACAACGCCCGACTTGGACAGCCACGCCCGAGATCGCTCGCGGCGCGCACGGCTCGCGTCCGGGCCGCTCGCCGCTCACGCCGGGCTTGTTCGGCTCGCAGCGCGCTGGTTGCCGGGACGCGAGCGCGCCCGCTCCACATAGGCGCGAACCCGTTCCGGCTCGTCGGTGAGTTCGGCGCGATGGGTAATACCGGCGACGCCTGCGCAGATCACATCGGCGACGCTAAAGCGCCCAAGAAGCCAGTCGCGATCGGCGAGCACCGCGTCCAGGACGGCCGCAGCGGCGTAGTAGCGCTCTGATGGCTCCGTCTGGTCAGTCTCCTCGCGCCTGGCTCGCATCCACTGAAATACGGGTGGCTCGAGCTCGGTCACCGCGAAAAAGCACCACTGGTATACAAGGCGACGGTCCGGCGATCCGACCGGCGGGATCAGGTTGGCCTCGGGATGCAGGTCGGCGAGTTGGGTGCAGATCGCCGCCGACTCGAACATCAGGCGTCCATCGTCGAACTCGACGACCGGGACACGTCCAAGCGGATGGCGGCTGATGTGCTCAGCGGCCTTGCGCTCCTCACGCGTCATGACCGTCAGCTCGTAGGGCGCGCCGATCTCCTCAAGCATCCACAGGACACGGGTGGAACGGCTGCCGGGGACGTGATAGAGGCGCATCACTCGGCGGTCGCCCAGGCGAGGCCGGCGATCGATAACTCCCAGGACTGCGGATAGAGCATGAGCTTGCGCACGATAACTCCCGTCGTCTCGAATCCGCCGCACCACGATGCGGCCGTCATTGGCTATGACGCGGCACACCACCCGACTTGGACAACGTCCGGTCCGACGTTTCGCTCAATCTGCTGGGCAGAGCACCGCGAGGCTCGCCGTCCGCGGAGAACACGTGAGGACGACGCCGCGCTCCGCGCCTACTTCGCGGAGGACTACGTCTTCCACGGACCCGGCGGCGACCTGGGCTTCGATGAGCTCAGCGCCTACTTCGCCTCGTTGCGCGCCGCTTTCAGCGATCTCCGAATCGTCCGCGAGCAGATCATCGCCGACGGCAACTTCCTGGCCGCACGCACCACGTTCTCCGGCGACTTCACCGGCGTGTTCACCTACTCGCCCATCGGTCCCGTCGAGCCCACCGGCCAGCACGTCGAATGGGAGGTAATCGGCACGTTCAGGTACGACGACCATGGGCGGCTGGCCGAGGAGTGGGTGCAGACCGACTACCGCAGCTTCCTGACCAAGCTCGGCATCACCGCGACGGAGTCCGCTGAGCGAGGCAGGTCGTAGCGATCTCACATCGCCTGAACGCGGCGACACCAGGGTCATCAGCAGCCGCGCGCGAACCGGCCGCCAACGAACCCGTGCCGGACCGGGACCGGAGCTGCTTCCGTCGACACAGCGCATACGCTTCGCGCGTGCCAAACATTCACGATCCCGTCTTTGACGAGCCGCGCGAGCAACCGGGGTTTCGCTCCCTGCGCGCTCGGCTGAGCCGCCAGGCCGAGTGCGAGCGGCTGGGATTGAGCCTGTGGGAGCTACCGCCCGGCGAAGCCGCCTACCCGTATCACTACCATCTCGCCGAGGAGGAGCTGCTGCTCGTACTCGACGGTCGGCCGAGCCTGCGCACACGGGATGGATGGCGTGATCTGGAGCAGGGAGAGGTCGTGACCTTCCGGCGCGGCGAGCATGGCGCTCACCAGCTCGTCAATCACACCGAGGACACGGTGCGTTTCCTGGCGTTCAGCACGAGCGGCGAGCCGGACATCGTGATCCGTCCTGACTCGGGGACGCTCGGGGCCTACGAGCGCGTGCCGCGGGGCGGCGGGCTGCGCGCGGTGTTCCGCATGGCCGACACAGTCGACTACTACGACGGCGAGCAGCCGCCGGCGAAGGAGTGAGGCATGACCGTAGGCGTCTCATCCCCCTGCGACTTCGCGCCTGCCTTTTGAGCGCGGTCGTCTGGGTTCAAGGCGGTTCGTGAAGAACCGCGGTGATCGCCTTAGATACCGTGAACGTCTTGATCTCGGTTCGTGAGCGCGCGCGCGACGTGGCCGGAGCGCATGGATCAGCCTGACGCGCTGGCGTCGGAGAGACTCCACGAGCCCATTGGGGGTCACGAGGATGGCTTTTTTGCCACGAAGGAGGGTTCTGATGATCAAGCTTGTGTTCATGGTCCGGCGTCGCGAGGGGACCACGCGAGAGGATTTCCAGCGCTACTGGAAGGAGGAGCACGCGCAGCTCGTGAAGCGCCACGCCGAGCTTCTGCGGATCCGCCGCTACGTGCAGACCCATGCGCGTGACACGGACCTCGACGACGCGCTCGCCGGCTCACGCGGCAGCGAGCCGCGTCAATACGACGGTGTCGCCGAGCTGTGGTGGGACAGCATCGATGACCTTGTGGAGGCGGCCACAAGCGAAGAGGGCCAGACCGCCCAGCAGGCCCTGCTGGAGGATGAGCGTCGCTTCATCGACCTGGGAAACTCGCCGATCTGGCTAGGCGAGGAGATCGCCGTGATCGGAGGGCCGTAGCCGAGATCGGAAACGCGGAGCGCACCAGCGACAGCGTCGCCGTGTCGCGAGTCTTCAACTCGAACAAATTTGGCGCGGGCAACCGGCGCGAGGTGGTGCGGCTCGGCGCAACTGCGCGGCTGGCCTCCCGATCCACCCTGCGGCTGGCGAGATCGGTGCATTCGAGCTGAGCTGCGGTCGCATCGCGGCGAGCGCCGCTGCTTGGGAAACGTCGGCATTCATCCGATGAGAACAGATGGCTGCGTACCCACCTCTCGGCGGCGTTGTATCGTGATTTCGAGCACGTGTTGGCGAGTCAAAGGAGATGATCGAGCGCGCGCCGCGTTTGAGCCAGCCCTTGCTCGTGAGCTTGCGAGGCTGATCGGATGAGCGCGTCAGACCCGGTCAACAGAGAGCTCGAGCGCGGGCCCATGAGCGAACACGAACGGCTGATGGAACTCTCGCGCCGGCTGCAGGCGGTCGTCCGCGAGCTCGATCTCTATGCCCGCGAAGGCGACCAAGACGCGGCAGGAGTCGGCACTCGCGCGCCGCGACGCGAGCACATCGATGATGCGCCGCCCGGCGGCGGCCATCCTCTGGAGTCGGTCGCCGGCCAGGATTCCAGCGAGGACGAGTCGGACCGTGGCGGCGCTTCGGATCAGCATTCCCTCGCCGGCAGCCGCTCCTCGCGGATCCTGCTCAACGCCGGCTTCCGTGCGATCGCCGATATCGGCTCAAAGATCGCCACGGCGGCGCTGTACATCTTCGTCGCGCGCAAGCTCGGTGCCTCGCAGTTCGGGATCTATATGTTCGGTCTGTCGTTCGTGGGCGTGGTGACCGCGGTGGGCTTCTTCGGGCAGGACATCGTGCTCGCGCGCGAGGTGGCGCGCGACCACTCCCGGCTGGGGGAGTACTACTCGGACGCGATGGTCGCGCGCTCGATGTTCAGCGTGCCGCCGCTGTTGCTCGCGCTGCTGGTGGCGTGGGCGGCGGGCATGAGCCACCACACGCTGCTCGTGGTGCTCCTGCTCGGCTTGGGCGTGACCGCCGACTACATGGTGCAGGTGCCGTTCGCCGCGTTCCAGGCCTACGAACGCGCGGAGTTCGTGGCGGTGGTGCTGATCGCGCAACGGTGGCTAACCACAGGCATCGCGATCACCGCGCTGTATATGGGCATCGGGTTGGTCGGTGTCGTGGGCATCTACGCCGCGGGCTCGTTCTTCGCGGTCGTCTTGGGCACGGCGATGATGTATCGCTTCATCGACCGGCCGCACCTGCACGTCGATCTCCGCGGCGCGCTGCGGGTGACGCGCGAAGCGTTCCCGATCGGGATCGCGTTCGTGGCGCTTGCGATCCTGTTCCGGATCGACATGACGATGCTCGCGATGTTCAAGCCCGCGCGCGAGGTTGGCCAATACGGAGCCGCCTACAAGCTGCTCGAAACCACGGCGTTCTTCACCTGGGCGGTCAACATCGCCGTGCTGCCATCACTGGCGCGGCTTTCGACGCGCACGCGCCCCACTGTGGGGTTCGTGTACCAGCGCGGGCTGAAGCTTCTGATCGCTCTCACTCTGCCCGTTGCCATCGGCGCTGTCGTGCTCGCGCAACCGATCATCTCGCTCGTCTACGGGGGCCAGTTTCATCGGGCCGCGACCGCGCTCGCGCTGCTCGCTGCCACGATCGCGCTGTTCCCGGTCGCTTCCCTGACCAGCCAGCTGTTCTTCACGCAGGGGCGCCGCCACATCGTGTCGATCGTGTATGCCAGCGTCGCTGTCGAGAACATCGCGCTGAACCTCGTGCTGATCCCCAAGTTCTCGCTGCTCGGTGCGGCGATAGGGACCTCCATCTCCGAGCTGCTGGTAGTAGGTGCGCTCATCTTCTTTGCCGGTGAGGTGCACGACCGGCTACAGCTTCGCCGCATGCTGGCCGGGCCGGTGTTCGCGAGCGGGGTAGCAGGAGCGCTGATGTTCCTGCTTCGGCACAAACTCGCCCTCGCCGTGCCCGTCGGGGTCGTCGCGTACTTCCTGATGCTCTTCTCGTTCGAGCGAGTCGCGTTTCCGGACGACTTCTCCGTGGTTCGCACCGCGCTCGACCAGCTACGCGCGCGGCTCGCCCGTGGCCCGGCGCCAGGCCAGGCCGCGTGAGTCAGGTGTCACTCTCCGCTCACGTCGCGCTCAGGCGGCACGCGATGGCGCGTCGTGCGACCGCGTAAGGAGCCCGAGTCGCGAGGTCGTCGGGGTTCTAAGCGTGGAAGCCCCGGGGCCGAGGGCGTGGTGTCCCGCTCAGAGCTCTTGCGCGACCCTTGACGCTCCTGATGACGCGCACTAGCCTGTCGCTCGACGGTTGGATCGTCGGCTTGAACATATTGGGGGGGAATAATTGCGAGCGCAAACAAGCAAACCGCGCCTAGCGGTAGTTTCATTCCTCGCACACGACCTGTTTACTCCGCGCGGTCCGCGGACTCGAGCGGTCATCGAGGCCTTGAGCGCAGACTGGACGATTGAACTGCGCTCCTCGTCAGCACTGCACCCGACTCCCAACCGCAATTCCGTGGCTCGTAACGCACGGAAACTCATCGCAAGGGCACGGAAGCGTATCCTGCTCGACAACCAGGAGATTTGGAGTCACTTAAACTTCCGATCTTGGCAGCCAGATGTGGACGGCGCCCTGCTGATCGGTTGGCCGATGTCTCCGTTGGTCTACGCCTCAGCACGTCTCGCTGCGCTGGAAATTCCTTACGTTTTGGACGTGGGTGATCCATGGATGCTGACGCATCCAACTCCGGACCTTCACCGCCCCGTCGCCTCGCGAGCCATCCGAGCAGAGCGACGGCTTTGGGCGAGGGCTAGCGGTGCAGTGGTCACCACGACAGGACAGGCCGAAAAGATCTCGTCCTTGTATCCGGCCTTGCCAATCTTGGTTCGGCCCAACGGGTACGAGGTCGTGGGAACCACGACTGAAGGCGACGACCCGGCAGATCTGCGCCCACGTTCACAAGATACACTCAGTCTCGTTCATTTCGGCACTCTTTCCCCGGCGCGGCTCGATCCGGTTGCAACGGTCAGACGCTTGGTTGACTCCGGCCGTTGGCGGGAGGTTACGTTCGCACAGTACGGCAGCGATTGGAATCGTGTACTCGACAGCCCGCCCGGAGTCATCGTCACAAGACACAAGCCCCTGCCGTGGGAGGAGGTCGTCGTAGTGGCACGTAAGTACGACGCTGCGGTCGCGTTTGGCTATCCGGACTCCGATCAAATGCCGAGCAAGGTCGTGCAATACCTGAGCCTGCCGATTCCACGCATCGCTATCACTTCCGGTGCAGACGACGACCCGACGGCCCAGTACGTAGCCGACAAGCCTGGGTGGCTATCTTGTGCGGTCGACGACCCGCGATTAGCAGAGAGACTTCGCGACCACCTGTCGCATGAATGGTGCTCCGCCGAGCTCGCCCCCCCGCCCAGTGAGGCCTGGCCACGCGTGGCCGATGAGATCGCTGCTTTTGTGAACCAGATGCTGGCGCCCGCGGCCGCGCGCGCGAGAGCGCAGTAACCAACCCGGTCAGGGCGCCACTCGCGGTGGTCAGTCCGACCGCGAAGCACCCCACTCGCCAGGACCCTAGGCGTGAAGGGTAGCGCGAGCGTCTCAGACCAACGTGCGCCCGCCAGAACAGCGAGAGCGGGGGCAAGCCCCCGCTCTCTCCGGAAAACAACCGGGTTCGACCTGCTTTGGAGACCGAGACAGCGCTACGCGCCCGGCCCCGTCCAGCAGACGTACCCGTTGTGCAAGCCGGAGTTTTCGTTCTTGCAGTCCCCGAAACTGTGCGGCACGACTCGGTACGAACCGACCCATACGAATGCTGAGCTTGCCATCGCGGGGAATCCGACCGTCATCAAGGCGCTGACCACGAGAGCCAATGCCAATGCGATGCGCTTGGAGAACCGGTTACCTGCCTTTGAACGGTGTGTCATTTTCAGGGGCTCCTTGTCCCGACCCGAGATACTCTCCGGGTCGATGGCGTTGGAGAGCCGGCAGCCGAGCCATCTCGCCGAAACGAGACCTCTTGCTTTGCGCCCCCGCCTCACGACGGGTTTGCCCTGAATGATCAGCTCAGTGCGAATCAATCGAGCGGGCGAGCTGAAACGTTGAATTCCGCTCGCGTGCGTGGACATCTGTTCGAAGTGGCGACTCGCCTCAACCGATGGTCGGCCTCACCAGCCGTACTCGACCGCAGCCGCTGTTCGCTCTCAAGAACGAGCGAGCTGAGCGACCCAGCAGCGTCCGCCGGGGTCTCGCCCGTCCGATTTCTCAAAGACCGCACGCCCACCGCCCCGTAAGCTGCGGGGCATGGATATTCAATTCATTGCCACCCTCGCGGTGATTGCGCCCGATCCGCCGCAGAGCCGCGAGCTGTTCATCGATGCACTGGGCCTTCCACTGGAGGCAGATCCCGGCAGCGACTACTTCCACAGCGAGCGGATCGAGGGCAGCAAGCACTTCGCGATCTGGCCGCTGTCCGAGGCCGCCGAGGCGTGCTTCGGCACCCCCGACTGGCCGGCCGATCGCACCGTCCCGCAGATGAGCCTGGAGTTCGAGGTGCGCGACGCGGACGCCGTTCACTCGGCCGCCGAGGAGCTGCGGCAGCGAGGTTTCACGTTGCTGCACGACCGGCGCCAGGAGCCGTGGGGCCAAACGGTCGCCCGGCTTCAATCGCCAGAGGGCTCGATCATCGGGATCTCGTTTGCGCCCTCGCTGCATGACTGACCGGGATGGAACCGATGACCTCCTGCTCGCGCGTCCCCGGGGCAAGATCTCGTCGTCGGCCAGTTCGTCGACCACGAAGGCTACACGCGCCTAACTCAGCTGGCTGTGGTCGCTGCGGCAGGAAGAAGTCGACCGACCCTGACTAGTATGAGCTCTGTCTTCGACACTGTGGCTGTGGCTGCAGATCGACGGCTCCAACGGGCACAGGAAGGGGTCGCGGGAACATCCCAAGGCCTTCGAAGGAGCAGGATGGACGATAAGAGCACCTCAAACAGCAAGGTCGTCGTGAACAGGTGCATGTCGCTTGACGGCTTCATCGCCGCTGCCGGCCATGTGATGGACTGGGGCGCTGGTCGTCAGCTAGCCGACTTCGTCGGGCCGGACGAGCTCCACGAGATCGCGGCGGCCACCGGCGCCATGCTCATCGGCCGGCGGACCGCCGACGTCGGCGACAGGATGAAGGCCGAGAAGCCGGGCAGCGTCGACTACCCGTTTTCCGGACCCATGTTCGTCCTCACCCATCGGCCGCCGGAGCCGCCGGATCCGGACGTCACGTACCTCACGGGTGACATCGGGGAAGCGGTCGCCGCGGCGCGCAGCGCCGCGGGCAGCAAGAGCCTGGAGATCCTCGGCGCCGACGTGGCCGCCCAGTGCCTGCAGCGAGGCCTTGTCGACGAGATCTTGGTGTACGTACTGCCGGTGCTGCTCGGCGACGGCATCCGCTTTTCGCCCCCCGGCCTCCCCCGGATCGACCTGGAACCGGTCAGCGCCGCTCGGTCGGGCACCGTCACCATCCTCCGGTTCCGCGTCCGCAAGTAATCGCTGTGTGGCCCTTCGCGGCTTGCGCGTCACAAGCCCGCCGCCCCGGGCCTGGCTACAGCGGCCGCGAGGCTTCCTTAGCGCCTCCAACCCCGCCCCTCTCGATTATCCGCTGTTGCGGCGCCGGAAACGACGACCTCAACGTCAGCCAAAGGGTACCCGCGATTTGATGCTTTCGGTTAGACGGGGACGCCTGGGATAGGGAAGCCGGCTGCGAACTCGCTTACCTCGGCGGCGATGCGGTCGATCGTCGCTTCGTTCCCATGCTTGGCGGCTTCGATGCCGTCGTCGATCCACCGCGCGATCGGCTCCATCTCGGACGCGGTCATCCCACGCGTCGTGACGGCCGGCGTGCCGAGCCGGATCCCGGAGGGGTCAAACGGCTTGCGCGGATCGAACGGGACGGTGTTGTAGTTGGTTGTGATGTGAGCCCGATCGAGCGCCTGCGCGGCGATCTTTCCTGAGACGTGCTTGGAGGTTAGGTCGACGAGGATCAGGTGGTTGTCCGTCCCCCCCGAGACGAGGTCGAAGCCCCGCTCAAGCAGTCCAGTCGCGAGCGCTTTCGCATTCGCCACGACATCGACCGCGTAGTCGGCGAACTCCGGCTGCAGCGCTTCCTCGAGCGCGACCGCGATCGCTGCCGTCGTGTGGTTATGCGGGCCGCCTTGGAGGCCCGGAAAGACGGCGCGGTCAAGGACGCCCGCGTGCTCCTCACTGCACATCAGCATCGCGCCGCGCGGACCGCGCAGCGTCTTGTGCACCGTGGTCGAGAGCACCTCGGCGTGACCGACCGGCGAGGGGTGCGCGCCGCCGGCGATCAACCCGGCGACGTGGGCGATGTCGGCGACCAGGATCGCGTCCACCTCTCGCGCGATCTCGGCGAAGCCCGCGAACTCGATGGTGCGCGGGATCGCTGTCCCGCCGCAGAACATCAGCTTCGGCCGCTCCCGCAGTGCCAGCTCGCGGACGTCGTTGAGGTCCACGCGACCGGTCTCGCGACGCACCCCATACTGCACTGCGCGGAACCACTTGCCGGTGATCGAGACGTCCCAGCCGTGCGTCAGGTGACCGCCCATCGGCAGCGCCATCCCCATCACCGTGTCGCCCGGTTTCAGGAACGCCAGGTAGATCGCGAGGTTCGCCGGCGAGCCGGAGTACGGCTGGACGTTCGCATGCGCTACGCCGAAGAGCCGCCTGGCCCGCTCGATCGCGAGTGGCTCGAGCCGGTCGACGACCTTCTGGCCCTCGTAGTAGCGCTTGCCCGCATAGCCCTCCGAGTACTTGTTCATGAACACGCTCCCGAGCGCCTCAAGCACTGCACGTGAGACGTAGTTCTCAGAAGGGATCAGGCAGATCGTTTCCGACTGTCGCTCAAACTCGGCGTCGAGCAGCAGCGCAACCTCAGGATCGGTGTGGCGAAGAGCCGACTCGGTCAAGATCTGCGCGCTCATGGGCACCTCCAGGATTCGGAAACTGTGCCCAGGCGCACGGCTCACTCGGCTGCCGCTCCCCGGTGGTGCTCCACCTTGCGCGCCAGTCACGACAGCGTCCAGAGTCTATCGCGCCGCAGCCTTGCGCTGCCACCTCACGTGCGCTCGGACGAGTTGGAGCGCGCGCGGTTGGACCGACGAGCGACTCCTGCATTCACCGGTGAACGCCGGAGTCTGCGCGTGGCTGTGTCGGGCGCGCGGTCCTCGTCCAACGCGATAGCGGCGGGCCCGGCCCGCCAAACGCTCGCCTAGCTCCGAAAGCAGCGTCCGGGATACTCACCGGAGGATGCTCGACGAGTCCACGACGCCCGACCTAGTGGAGTTGCAGAAGCGGCTCACCGCAGCTACCAATCGCGGCGACGTCGATGCGATCGTGGCCTTCTACGCGCCGGATGCCGTGTGGGACATGTCGCCGATGGGGATGGGCGCGTTTGAGGGGCAGGCGGCGGTGCGTGGCTTTCTTGAGGACTGGGTTTGTCTCCTACGAGGAGTACGAGTTCGAGGCCGAGGAGATTCTCGACCTCGGCAATGGAGTTGGCTTTCGCGTGCTCGTTCAGAAGGGCCGTCCAGTCGGCAGCAGCGGTGAGGTTCAGCTGCGCTACGGAACCGTCAGCGTGTGGGAGGACGGCAAGATTGCGCGAATCACGAACTACACCGACATCGACGAGGCCCGTGCTGCCGCCGAACGCCTCGCCGAGGAACGGGGGTAGGCGATGTCGGCGGAGAACGTGAAGATCGTGCGCGAACTTATGGCGCTCCGCGTTCGGGCACGCGAAAGCGGTGAGCGCCTTCCGCATACGGGCCTGGCTGCCCCAGACTTCGAAATAGACCTGTCGCGCCGAGTCTTCAACCCAGCCGTTTACCGCGGCATCGACGGGCTGGCGCGACTGGACGACGAGATTCGCGACGTCTGGGAGGAGTTTCGCGTCGTGCCCGAGCAGTTCATCGAGGCCGGCGACCGGGTCGTGGTGATGGAAAAAATCGGCGGGCGCGGTCGCAGCAGTGGCGTGGAGGTCGAGACTCGGACCTACGCGACGATCTGGACCCTCCGCGACGGTCAGGTGACACGCGTGCAGGTAGGGGTCGACCCGAATGAGGCCCTCAAAGCCGTGGGTCTGGAGGAGTAGCGGTCACCTGCCGGTGTTCGGTGTGAGGCCGAGGTCGGAGAACACACGACACGAGTGCTTCGTCGTGGATGCGAGCGTGTCGGTGAAGACCGCCGAGACTGCTGAGATGGCCGAAACTCGCCGGCCCCGATCAAGCGGCAGCGAGCTCGGCCGGATACGGGCGAGGCCGCGCTAGCCACGCTTGGATGGCGACGAACAGCGCTAGCGCACCGACGGCCGCGCCGAAGATCGTGAACGTCGAGGAGAGGCTGAGCTGCGTGACCGCGAGTCCCCCCAGCACGGCGGGGACAGAGAGCGCGGAGTAGGCGACGAGGAAGAACGCCGACATCACCCCGGCGCGGTCGTCGGGCGGGATCACCGCGGATAGGTTGCGCAGCGCGCCAAGGAAGGCGACGCCAAAGCCCGCCCCGCCGACGGCGGAGCCGATCACAAGCGCTGCTGGTGCTTTGTCCGCGGCGGCAAGCGCGATCAAGCCAACTCCCAGTGCGAGCGCCGCCGATCCGCCCGCGGTGCCGGCCCATGCCGGGCGCCGGCCGTAAGCGAGTTGGGCGACGGACCCGACGCCGGCGAGCAGCACGAGGCTGAGTGCGGTGAGGAGATGGTTGCCGGTTGCGAACACCTGCGCCGAGAGCTGCGGGCCGAGGGCGAAAAAGAGGCCCCCGATCGAGTAGGCGGAGGCCACGGCGAGAGCCGCGAGCACAAATGGTCGACGCACCTGCGCGGGGATGCGGGGACGCTGCGGGGTGAGGCGCAGCGGCGCTCGATCGGTGATCGGCTCCGGCATCAGCAGCACACCCGCGAAGGCGACCGCGAACATGGCGAGCGTCACGGCGTAGGGAACCACGCGCGGGGCGGGCAGGAACTGGACGGCCGCCGCGGAGAGCAGCGCGCCGAGCCCGAGCCCTCCGGCGCTCACGCTCCCGTTCGTGAGTCCAACCGCGTCGGGATCACGACGAGGGTGAAAGTCAAGCAGGCCAGCGCTCGCCGTGCCGAGCGCGAGGCCGGTCGCGAGCCCCTGGAGCGCCCGCGCCGCGAACAGCCAGACGACGGACGCGGCGAGGATGTAGAGGACGCTCGCCGCCATCAGCGCCCCGAGCGCGATCAGAAGCACCGGCCTGCGGCCGGCGACGTCAGAGGCGCGGCCGGCGAGCAGGAGTGCGACGAGGACGCCGACCGCGTAGGTCGCGTAGACCATCGTCAGGACGACGGGCGAGAAGCCCCATAGACGGCTATATGTCGCATACAGCGGCGACGGCGTCGCTGAGGCAAACAGCGCGAACCCGATGATCGCCGCCGAGAGTGCGTATGCGACCGGTTGGGAGAGGGTGCGGCGGGTGGCCGCGCGGGAGCGCATCGCGAACGTATTCATTTGCTCCTCCTTTCGTTGCTCGAGGTCGCTTTGCGTGCACCTCGAGCCGTTGGAGATGGAGCTAACGGACCTGCCGGTACAACGCCGGAGCGGTCTTCGACGTGAGGTTCAATCACCGAACCCATCTAGGTACCGTAGCAGATGGGTTCAGTGAGCGAACCTCTCGGCGCTACAATCCAAAGCGTGCTCGGCAAGGACTACGAACGCCAGGACTGCTCGCTCGCCCGTGCGCTAGAGGTGATCGGGGAGCGGTGGACGCTGCTGATCGTCCGCGATGCCTTCTTCGGGGTTCGTCGCTTCAACGACCTCCAGGCTCACCTCGACATACCTAAGGCCGTGCTGTCCGATCGACTCGGCGGCCTCGTCGAGAACGGAGTCCTCGAGCGGACGCCTGACCCCAAGCACGCCGGGCGACACCTTTACGAGCTGACCCCCGCGGGCCGGGATCTCTGGCCGGCGCTTCACGCGCTGCTCGTGTGGGGCGGGCACCACCTGTCGCCGAACAGCCGCATCTTCAAGCACGCAGCCTGCGGTACCCCGCTCAACGACGCCGGCTACTGCACCGCGTGCGAGGTGACACCTCGCCCGGAGGAGATCGTCGCGGAGCCGCGGCGTCGCCGTGCCGCGATCCGCGGCGACCGCGTCGCGATCGCCTTGCGGACGCCGCACAGGCTGCTCGAGCCCGTCGACCGCTAGGCAAACCGCTCGGATATGAAGGGAGCACTCAATGGACACATCGCGCAATGACGTGGCTGCCGCGATCCACGGCTTTAGCCAACCGGACGCGACACGACGCCGTGGTCGGCGGGAGTCGCGCACGTCATCGCGGCGGACATGTTCTGGCTGTCAACGGTGCGTCCAGATGGGAGGCCGCACGATCAGCGGGGCAAGCGCGGACCGGACAACCGCCGGGTCGAGGCCGAGCTGCTGGGCCAGGTCCCAGCCGCGCGAGGGTTCCCGGGAGGTACGCCCGCCTGATTCGACGCCAGCGTCTCAGACATGAGTCTACGATGAAGGCTGATCGTCGGTCAAGGTCGACGTGGGATGAGTCACGGCGCTCGCCGTGGCGCTCAGCTGAGCTCTTCGGCGAGCCCGATGAGCAGTCCGTCGGGCGCGCGGATGTAGCACAGCCGATACGCGTCTTGGTACTGCACCACTTCGCTGCTAACGAGCTGCGCGCCCCGCTTGCTGAGCCTAGCGACAGTCTCATCGATGTCGTCCACAGCGAACATGACACGTAGGTAACCCAAAGCGTTCACCGGGGCGTTCCGGTGATCAGCGACCACAGGTGGGTCGAGAAAGCGCGAGAGCTCGAGCCGGCCGTGGCCGTCTGGCGTGCGCATCATGGCGCTCTCGACACGCTGGTCGCCGAGTCCGGTGACGCGCCCAGCCCACTCTCCCTCCACCATGGCTCGCCCTTCCAGCTCAAGGCCCAGCTCGCGAAAGAACTCGATCGTCCCGTCGAGGTCCTCCACGACGATGCCCATGTTGTCCATCCGTCTAACCGCCATGTTCCTCCTCTTTCCAGCATGTCGCCGACTTGCGCAGTACGTCAACGAGCCTGAGGGGCTCCGCGACCATCTTGGCAATGGACGCGTGCAGCGTGCTTTGTAGGCTGCTCGCTGACGGAGATACCGCCCACCTGCAGGGACTTCTCGGAATGGAGCCAACCGGGATCGAACCGGTGACCTCCTGCTTGCAAAGCAGGCGCTCTCCCAGCTGAGCTATGGCCCCAGAGACCCTGAGTCTAGGGAAGCGGGCCGAAGCTCTGACAGCCCCTGCGGCACGAAGCTACTTATCGAAGTCGAAGTCCCGCGGCGGGCGCTGCTCGAACCAGAGGCGGTCCTCCTCGGGCGTCTCGCGGAGGAAGTCGGGCGTCTCCTCAAGCACATCCTCGCTGCGGGCAGATTCGTCGACATCCCCGCCGGCGGTGGGCGCGTTGTTCGCGGCGTCGGCCGACGGCTCAACCGCGGCCTCTCCGGCGACCTCCCATTCAAGCGACTCCACATCGGGCCCGGCGCCAGCCTCGGTGACCGGTTCATCCTCACGCCCGTCCAGCACGGTCTGCATATCCAGCTCGGCGGTCTCCTGGACTACGGCCGAGGGGTCGCCGCTGCCCGTGGCGCCCGTTCGAGCGACAGCAGAATCATCCCCGCGCGGCTCGCCTCCGACGGGACCAGCGTCGTCGGCGCCTGGGGACGCAGCATCTGCGTCGCCGGCCATGACAGCCTGTTCGTTGAGATCCTCGGCGATGGCTACGCCACCGCCTCCCTCCGAGCGCTGGTCGCGCGGAACGGGCTCGAGGGCCTCCCGCTGCTCACGAGCGACCTCACCCGGATCGGCGCCTCGACGGCGCTTCAGTTCCAGGTGCTCGCGGATGGCGTCATCAAGCAATCCCATTGCGCGGACAAACCATACCGCTCGTGCGTTCTCGTCGATGACTACACTTGGATGCCTCGCGCACCGTCACTCCAGACGCGTATACGGGGCTATAGCTCAGCTGGGAGAGCGCCTGGATCGCACCCAGGAGGTCGGGGGTTCGAGTCCCCCTAGCTCCATTTCTAAGGATCCCTGCACGTGGGCGGGTTCTGCCGACAGCCGATCGGCGATGATCGCCAGAGACCCAGATTCATTTCAGGCACCAGTGCCTCAAATGGCGCCCAGAGCGGTCGATGCCGGGTGATTCGCGACTTGAGATCCCTCACGAAGCGAGCTACGACGTGGGGGTCTACAGGCCAGCCGCGATCCGGGCGCTGGTGGTTGTAGTGCTCAACGAAGCTGTACATGACGTGCTCGAGGTGAGTCGCACGCCACAATGCTCGCCGCTTGGCGGCGAAGGAACTTGCGCCATGTCGGTCCGCTTCGGCGCGGAGCCGGTCGAAGGCCGGCACGCACCAGCAAGCGGCGGACGCCTCGCGTGGTGTCGTTCGGTCCTTCGCGTGACCCGTAGAATATTCGTCAAAAGTCTCGGTTTTTCTCTAGACTGTTGATTGTTCGCGCCTGCTCAGATAGGGGCTCGGAAGCAGGGGCAGTGGGCGACGAGACGCACAAATCGGAGGAAGAGTCGGGCATGGCGCATGGAAGCCAGGGGGGGCCGCGACGTTCCCAGAAGGCGAGGGCGACGGCGATAGGCGTGATGTCAGCCGTGCTCGCCGCGATCGTCGCGCTGGGAGCGGCGTCGACTGAAAGCGGGCATCTCGCCCACGCGACCGCCGGATCAAGGAGCCTGGCGCTCACAGCCGGCTCCTCGGCGGCGGTCCGTCGAGCGTCATCCAGGTCAGTCAGTCCGGCCCTGCCGCCGTCGACCCTGAACTCTCCCCAGGGCCCCTATCGCGCGGGGACAGTGCTCGTCAGCTTCCGCTCGAGCGTCTCGGCCGGGCAGCGCCATGCGATCGAGCGCGCTGCGGGCGCTGACGGTGCGAGACGCCTGGGACCCGCCATCAAACCGGTCGGCCGCGGACGCGTCACCGGCGCGGAATACCTCGCGCCGTTTGAGCTGCGTGTCCCGGATACGCATGTGTTCTCGGTCGTGGACCGGCTGCGACGAGACCCGGGCGTCGCCTATGCAGAGCCGAACTATCTTGAGCGAGGAAGCGCGACGCCCAACGATCCGTCGTTCCCCCTGCAATGGGGGGACCAGAACACCGGGCAGTCGATCCCCAAACAGAACGGAAACGAGGAACTCGAAGCGCCCGAAAACGGGGTGGCTGGAGCCGATGACCGCGCGCTGGCGGCGTGGGGCGTGAGCACCGGCAGCCGCTCGATCGTGATCGGTGAGGTCGACACGGGGGTCGACTATGAACATCCCGATCTCGCGGCCAATATCTGGTCCAACCCAGAAGGAATCCTCAAATGCGCCGTGGGAACGCACGGCTATAACGTGCTGACGAAAACCTGCAATCCGATGGACGAAGACACGAGCTACGGCGGTCACGGGACCCACGTAGCCGGAATCCTGGGAGCGGCCGGCAACAACGGCGCTGGCGTCGCGGGGATGAACTGGCAGACGACGATCCTGCCGGTGAGGTGGATGAACAACGCGAGCAGCGGCGAAACCAGCAACCTGGTCGAAGCCCTGCAGTGGCTGGTGAAGGCCAAGCAGGAAGGCGTGAACGTCCGCGTGGTCAACGACTCGGACGTCTTCCCCGGCACTGCTAAATCAGTCGCCCTCGGCAACGCGATCGAAACCCTCGGAGCCAACAACATCCTGTTCGTGACCGCGGCCGGCAACACGGGTGAAAACAATGACTTGGAAACCACTCAACGCTACCCGTGCAAGTACGACGCCCCGACCGAGCTCTGCGTCACGGCATCCAACAACAAGGACGAACTTCCGAGCTGGGCGAACTACGGACCAAAAACCGTCAATCTCGCCGCGCCGGGCGTGAGCATCTATTCGACCCTGCGGAAAAACAAATACGGCTACCTCAGCGGCGGCTCGATGGCTTCTCCGCAGGTGGCGGGTGCGGCGGCGCTGATCCTCTCGGCCAAGCCGTCCTTCTCGACAACCGAACTGCGGAGCGACATCCTCGAAAACGTCGACAAGCTGCCGGCCCTGGAAGGCAAGGTCATCTCGGGTGGGCGCCTGGACGTGTGCAAGGCGATGCCGGGCTGCTCGGTCAAAGGACCGCCGCCGCCGAAGACGTTCGGCACGACCACCGTGGGCGCCTCCTCGGACACCTTCGCCTCTGAACGCAAGCGGGTCAACAGCTACGCGCTGGGAGAACCGGGATCGGTGACCAAGCTGAGCGTCTATCTGGCGCCGACGTCGACCTCGGGGCAAGAGGTGATCAAGGGCGTGATCTACTCCAACTCAAGCGGCAAACCCGAAGCGCTGCTGGGCGTATCCGAACAGCTGATCTTCAAAAGCACCGAAGCCGCAGGCTGGTATGCACTCAAGTTCGCCTCCCCGGTGAAACTCGCCGCGGCCAACTACTGGATCGGCGTCATCACGGGCCCCACCCCCAGCGTGGCCGGCTTCCGCTTCACCACCGTCACGGGCGCCCGCGACTACAACGCCAACACCTACACATCGGGGCCGACCAACCCCTTCGGCGCGGTCACCACCGACAATGAGCAGGTGTCGCTGTATGCGACCTACACGCCGACCCCGCCCGCGCCGCCGGTGAACGAAACCCCGCCGAGCATCTCAGGCACCGCCCAGCAGGGCCAGACCCTCACTGAGGCCCACGGTAAATGGACAAACGAACCGACCGGCTTCACCTACCAATGGCTGCAGTGCAACAACGAAGGAGCGAGCTGCTCGCCGATCTCCGGTGCCACCGCACAGAGCTACGTGCCCGTGCCCGGCGACGTGGGCCACACGATCAAGGTCGAAGAGACGGCGAAAAACGAAGCCGGCTCAGCGAGCAGTCCGGCGATTTCCGGCGCGACCACGGTCGTCAAAAAAGAAGGACCGAAGAACAAGACCCTGCCGACGATCACGGGCGAAGCCCAGCAGGGTAAGACGCTGACCGAGCACAGCGGGACCTGGGAAGGTGAACCGACCGAATTGACCTATCAGTGGCTGCGTTGCAATAGCGAAGGAGCCAGCTGCTCCGAAATCACCGGCGCCACGACCCAGACCTACGTGCCTGTGGCCGGCGACGTGGGACACACGATCAAGGTCCAGGAAACGGCGAGCAACGGATCCGCCGGCACGACGGCAACCTCTGCCGCGACCGCAGTGGTCCTGCCACTGCCGCCGAGCAACGAAGCCCCGCCGACGATCTCGGGCACCGCCGAACAGGGCCAGACCCTCATCGAGGCCCACGGCAAATGGACTAACAGCCCGACCGCCTTCAGCTACCAGTGGCTGCAGTGCGAAAACACGGGCAGCGGTTGCCTGCCGATCTCAGGCGCCAAGAGCCAGACATACGTGCCGGTGGCCGGAGACGTGGGCCACACGATCAGGGTCGAAGAGACGGCGAAAAACGAAGGCGGCTCGGGCGAACCGGCGAGCTCCAGCGCCACGGCGGTAGTCGTGGCGCCGAGCACCAAGACGTTCGGCACGACCACCGTGGGCGCCTCCTCGGACACCTTCGCCTCTGAACGCAAGCGGGTCAACAGCTACGCGCTGGGAGAACCGGGATCGGTGACCAAGCTGAGCGTCTATCTGGCGCCGACGTCGACCTCGGGGCAAGAGGTGATCAAGGGCGTGATCTACTCCAACTCAAGCGGCAAACCCGAAGCGCTGCTGGGCGTATCCGAACAGCTGATCTTCAAAAGCACCGAAGCCGCAGGCTGGTATGCACTCAAGTTCGCCTCCCCGGTGAAACTCGCCGCGGCCAACTACTGGATCGGCGTCATCACGGGCCCCACCCCCAGCGTGGCCGGCTTCCGCTTCACCACCGTCACGGGCGCCCGCGACTACAACGCCAACACCTACACATCGGGGCCGACCAACCCCTTCGGCGCGGTCACCACCGACAATGAGCAGGTGTCGCTGTATGCGACCTACACGCCGACCCCGCCCGCGCCGCCGGTGAACGAAACCCCGCCGAGCATCTCAGGCACCGCCCAGCAGGGCCAGACCCTCACTGAGGCCCACGGTAAATGGACAAACGAACCGACCGGCTTCACCTACCAATGGCTGCAGTGCAACAACGAAGGAGCGAGCTGCTCGCCGATCTCCGGTGCCACCGCACAGAGCTACGTGCCCGTGCCCGGCGACGTGGGCCACACGATCAAGGTCGAAGAGACGGCGAAAAACGAAGCCGGCTCAGCGAGCAGTCCGGCGATTTCCGGCGCGACCACGGTCGTCAAAAAAGAAGGACCGAAGAACAAGACCCTGCCGACGATCACGGGCGAAGCCCAGCAGGGTAAGACGCTGACCGAGCACAGCGGGACCTGGGAAGGTGAACCGACCGAATTGACCTATCAGTGGCTGCGTTGCAATAGCGAAGGAGCCAGCTGCTCCGAAATCACCGGCGCCACGACCCAGACCTACGTGCCTGTGGCCGGCGACGTGGGACACACGATCAAGGTCCAGGAAACGGCGAGCAACGGATCCGCCGGCACGACGGCAACCTCTGCCGCGACCGCAGTGGTCCTGCCACTGCCGCCGAGCAACGAAGCCCCGCCGACGATCTCGGGCACCGCCGAACAGGGCCAGACCCTCATCGAGGCCCACGGCAAATGGACTAACAGCCCGACCGCCTTCAGCTACCAGTGGCTGCAGTGCGAAAACACGGGCAGCGGTTGCCTGCCGATCTCAGGCGCCAAGAGCCAGACATACGTGCCGGTGGCCGGAGACGTGGGCCACACGATCAGGGTCGAAGAGACGGCGAAAAACGAAGGCGGCTCGGGCGAACCGGCG
>CAVOPM010000003.1:0-1204043 GCA_963697985.1 uncultured Solirubrobacteraceae bacterium | reverse complement strand
GAGTAGTGCTCCCCGTGGGAATGGCGGGCAACACGGCGACGCAACGCGGGCGGCACGCCCGGTCCGGGGATGCAGGCCACGCTAGTCGCAGGAGTCCCCCGAGAATCGTTGACAGTTCACAGTCGCCAGCCCGGCGTCCACGCATTGATGTTGATGCCTCGCCCAGACCTGAGCCGGAGGTCATCTCGGTTATGCGGAACCTGCGGATAAATGAAACTCCACACGCGCTGCTGTGGGGAGCGTTCATCGGCTCCAACAGCGCGCTTGCGGCCGAGTTCATGGCCCAGGCCGGCTTCGACTGGCTGGTGATCGACCTGCAGCACGCGCCCACGGGGGCATCGGAGCAGCTCGCCGCGATGCTGCGGGCGACTCGCAGCACGCCGACCCTGGGTGCGCATCCCCTGGAAGACCGATTACGCAGCGGCCATGGCCGCCCTGGACGCGGGCGCGCAGGGACTCATCGTGCCGATGCTCGACACACCCGATGAAGCCGCGCGGATAGCGGCTGCCTGCCGCTACCCGCCGGCCGGGCGAGCGAGGACATGATCGTGAAGCCGCCACCTCGGAGCGTCCGCTTGAGCGCCTCGGTGCTGCTCGTTTCGAGGTCGGGGTGCAGCTCGACTCCGAGTCTGCGCAGGGAGGCCAAGGAAGCTGTGCGTGTGCCCGAGCCCTCCTCGCGGGTGAAGAAGGGCTCAGAGGTGAGCTGGGATGGTGTGACGCTGCGGGCGCGGGCCCATCTGTGCCCGCAGCCGACCACCACGACCAGCTCGCGCCCCTGCCCGACGTAGATCGCATCGAGGTGATCCAGGGCAGGCGGATCCGGCAGGAATCCGATGTCCACCTCGCGGTTGTGGACGGCGGCAAGCACTGCGCCCGAGTTGACGACGCTGACGTGCGGTGCTGCTGGCCCGTCTGCCGCGGTGAACGCCGTCAGCCACCCTGGGAGCAGAAAGGTGCCAATCGTGTGGCTTGCGGCGAGGCTCAGGCGACGTTCGCTCGCGGTCCTCTCACCGTCGAGGATCTCGGCAGCGCGGGCGAGCGATGAGAGTGCTGCCTTGGCGTCAGGGTAGAACGCGCTGCCGGCCTCCGTCGGCTGCACGCCTGTGTGCGAGCGCGCAAGCAGCGAATGGCCAACGCGGCGCTCCAGGCTCTGCAGGCGCTTGGTGACAGCTGACTGGCTGAGGGAGAGCGAGTCGGCTGCAGCGCCGATGGTGCCAGCGTCCACGGCGGCGACGAACGCAGCCAGCTCTCGGCTCGGGAGGGGCTCACGCGCGACGAGATTGCCCATGGGCCGAGCATTCCACTTTGGAAGCGCCTCAGGCCGGATGCGACTGGACGGCTGAGGCCACGAACGACAGTCTTGCGGGATGGCACCTGCGACCATCTGCTCGTCGAGGGCATGAGTGCCCGCTCGACGGAGGAGGTCAAGAGGCGCAGCGACCGAGCGCTCGCCGTCCCGCTGCTGCGCTTCCTCGGGGCAACGCTTGCCGATGGGGGTGATGGCGTTTGGATCATCGACCTGAAGCAGGGTGCGAACTCGCTGAATGCCGTCGATGCGCTGCACGGTGGAGTCATCGCAACGGTCCTTGATGTCGCTGCTTACCTCGCTGTCCTGCCTCACCTCGCCGCGGACGAGGAGGCCATCACGGTCGCCTTCGCCGCACAGTACGTCGCGGCTGCCGGCTCGGAGGAGCTGTTGCATGCGCGCGGGTCCTTCGCGCGTCGCACGCGGCGGCTAGCATTCGCGGGCGCCGACCTGTACTGCGAGACTCAGCTGCTCGCGCGCGCCGCGGTGACCAAGGCCATTCGGAGCCCATCTTGACTGCGACGAGAAATGACTCCTGCTCCTCGACGTCGCCCGGCGGGACGGCCTGGAGGGGAAGCGCCGTGCGCCGCTGGCGCTTTCTTGGAGCGGGGGCAAGGACTCGGCGCTTGCGCTACGAGCGCTCGACCAGGAACGGCGCACGCCTGAGGCGTTGATCACGACCGTCACAGATGTCTATGACCGGATCAGCATGCATGGCGTCCGGCGTGAGCTGCTGGCACAGCAAGCCGACGCCCTGGGCCTGCCGCTTGTCGAGGTCCCGATCCCGGTCGGGTGCGATAACACGGAGTACGAGGCCCGCATCGCGGAGTCCTTCGCGTCGCCTCCCCTCGCTGAAGTCCAAGCCGTTGCATTCGGAGACCTGTTCCTTCAGGACGCGCGGTCCTATCGCGAGGAGCGTCTGGCGGCGAGCGGCAGGCACGGCCTGTTTCCGCTCTGGGGACGTGACACCGGAGAACTCGCCCGGGAGTTCATCGCAGCCGGCTTCCAGGCGAGGATCGTCTGTCTCGACCCGCGAGCCGTTGATGCCTCCTTCGCTGGCCGAGCGTACGACAGCGACCTGCTCGCCGCGCTGCCCGCGAACGTCGACCTGTGCGGCGAGAACGGCGAGTTCCACACCTTCGTCCACGCCGGACCCATCTTCGGTGCGCCGATTCCCTGTGAGCCCGGGCAGGTCGTCGAACGCGATGGCTTCGTGTTCTGCGACCTCCTGCCGATGTCATCCAGCCCCTGACAGCTCTCACCCGAGCGCAGGTGACGCAAGCCGCGTCTGCCTGAAGGAGGGCACTGCGGGCCATCCGGGCGCTCAACGCGGACTGCCTACGCGCCTTTTCACCGACGTCGCAGTGTCGCTCAACGCGAGCGTTCAGCCGAAGGCACTCTCGCTGTCGTGGGAAAGGGGCGTTGGATCCGCTCATCCAGCTTGGGGACGGGCGCGGGGAGAGAACGCCTGGATCACCCGACGCAGCAAGAGCGACTGCCCAGTGGCGTCGAGGCCCCGGAAGCCGACGCACAGCTGATGCAGCTCCAGAGGCCTGCGCACCCCCAGCCGGCCGTGCGCCGTCGCGAGGTTGTCAAGCAACAGCAGCTGGCCGGCGCCGAGGAGCACGCGGTCTTCGACCGAATCGAGGTCCAAGCCCCGCTTGGCGAAGTGGTCTCGCTCCTGGGACACGGACTCGAACTCCATGCCGCACAGGAAGCCGGGATCGCTGGAGCGCGGCAAGGTCGGGGAGTCGTCGGCGGCCTCGACCAGGCGGGCGAAGATGCCCTCGGCGCAGGCAGCCCCCGGCTCGGCACCGTCGCCAGCGTTCGCCTCTCCGTACCTACGGAGCCGCTCCAGGAGCAGATCAGGCGCCACCCAGGGTCGTTGCCTGAGCAGTCGCCGAAGAGGGACGATGCGCGTCAGCGCAGTCGTCGGCGCGGGGTCCCGATCCACGCACAACGCGGTGAAGCGCGCAACGTCAACCGCGCCGTTGGGCACGACCGGGAGGCCGAAGTCCATATGCAGGGGCTGGAAGTCCCTTTGCTGGGCGCCAGGTGGTGGGATGGTGAATTGCCCCACGGTGGATAGCGGCGGCATGCCCGCCCCAATGGCGTCCTCCCGAGCCGCCTCCTGGAAGATCTCTCGCGCGCAGGACCACGCAAGGTCCTTGCTGTCCTGAGGCAAGGTGAGCTGCACGAACCCAGTACCCAAGAGCTCGGCAGCAGCTGCCTGCTGATCGACCCAGATGGATTGCGAAGGAGCCACCGCCGACGACCCTAGCGGGCACGCCTGCGCTGGCTCCTTCGCAGCGTTCCGGTCGACCGAACTGCGGGCCCTACGGTGCACGCCGTCCATGAGGCTTGATGTGACGAAACGCTCTGGCATCAGTCGTGGCCTGCCGCATGGGCTTCCGGCAACCACTCCGATCACCGCGGGCCGCATGCCACCCATGTGGCGCCGCGTCACAGCATCGGGGTCTTCATGGAGAGGAAACCATGATCCAGCTGTTCGATGTCGTCCGCGCCTGCCTTCAGGCCGAGCCTCGGCGAGCGCGCCCCTCGGTCCGCCTCAAACCGCTCCTTGCCGCCGTCTCGGCGGGGGCGTTATTCCTGAAAGCTCCTCCGCGCGCTGAAGCCGCGCCTGTGAACACTTCGCCGCCAGCCATCAGCGGGGTGCTCGAACCGGAACACACCCTGACCGCGACCCTGGGCACCTGGAAGGACGCGACGGCTCCCATCGTGAGCTACGACTACCAATGGCTGCGCTGCAACCAGTACGTGTGCACCGACATCGACTACAAGACCAACAGCACCTTCACGCTGCCCTGGGAAATGCTTGGCGCGCAGACTGAGGTGACCGTCATCGCCACCGACGCGGAAGGCGAAGTCGGCATCGCCACGTCTGAACAGACGGACGTCATCACCTACAACGGGCCCAGCTACACCGTCAGTGAGACCGTCAGCGGCAGTGGCTCCGTGACCGGCACGGCGAATGGCACGCCGGACTCGCTCCTCGCGTGCCCTGGCCTCTGCGGCGGGAGCTACCCCTACCGGCCTGGCACGAGGATCGAACTCACAGCCACACCCGCGCCGGGCGCCAGCTTCGACGGCTGGGAGGGCGCCTGCGCTGGCACCGCTCCCTCGTGCTCCGTGACGCTAGGCGGCGACGGGGCAGTCACGGCAGTCTTCACAACCACGACCCCGCCCCCAGTGCTGCCACTGGGCTCGGCACCCAGGGCCGTGGAAGCGCCTGTGGCCGGCGTCCCCAGCGGCAAAGCTTGGGAACCGACCCCGTCCGTCACCGGGCTTAGGGCACGGCTCCTGGGCCTACGCGCTCTCCGCCACCACATCCAGGCCTCGGTCGCGTGCCTGCGGGCGAAGCCGTGCCGTCTCACCTTGGGCCTCTTCGCCAAGACCTCCGCTGGGCGGGCTGTGGTCGCGCAGCGCTCCTTCACCGTCGCGGCTGGGCGTCGGGCGCGCATCGCCCTCACGCTCAACCGACAAGGCGAGCAGCTCCTCGCCAGGCGCCGCCGGCTGGCACTCACGGCGCGGCTCATGCTCGGGGCGGGGCCGCGCTCGACCCTGGTCGGGCAGCGCCTCCTGACGCTCGCCAGCTGAGGCCGCGGCCCCGTGGCGCTGTCAGCCTAGACTCGGCTCTGTGCGAGCAGCACGAGCCTTCTTTGCCAGAGCCGTCCGCGCCACGGGGCACCTCGCCCGTGACCGCCGCATCCCCAGGCCCCTGCGTTGGCTCGCCGCGCTAGCGCTGCTGCCGATACCAGGGCCCTTCGATGAGGCCGTCTTGCTCTGCGTGGCCCCGATCTTCCTAATCCTCTACCGGCAGCGGATGCGCGAAGCCTGGGACGAGGCGTCTCGCTAGGGCTGGATGCGGGATTGCCGTTGCCTGAGCCTCCGCTGCGCGAAGGCCACGTGCTGCTGCGCCAGTGGAGCGAGGCCGACGTGCCTGCCATCGTGGCCGCCTGTTCTCAACCTCGACCCCGGGACAAACCTGGGCACCTCCCAGCGCGAGTTCTGCCGTCACTGGCCGAACCAGACCGAGGTGACCGTGCCGGGCATCCACTACGCCCAAGAGGACAACCCTCAGCTTGTCGGGACCGCGCTCTCGCGCTGGCTCATGTAGCGGTTCATCGCAACGCGCTGAGCGCATTCACTTTCAGCGCACGAGTCGGATCGGCTGGCACCGGGGACAGAGCAGGAGCCGGTGGTAGTGGCGTGCGAGGTGGCGCTTGAGGCAGCGCGTCGCCTCCATGCCGCTCTTGCCTTCGGCTTCCTTGCGAGCAAGGTAGGCCCGCGTCGCGGGGTCGAGGCGGCCGCAGGTAATCGCGATGACGTGCAGCGCGCGGTTGAGCTGGCGGTTGGCGGTCGAGGCCGCTGCCCTGCGCGTAGCGCCGCTTACCAGGTCTCAAGGCGCTCAGGCAGCCAGTCGATGCCCACGCCACCCGTGGCCGAGCACTCGTCAAAGAACGAAGCCCATCCGCGGCAGGACTCCACCCAGCTTGCACCGTCATCGCGACACTTGATTCCGGCTGCGATGACATCCTCGCCTGACGTCCCGAGTAAGGCATCACGCACGAGGCTGCACTCCTCAGGGCTGAGCTGCCAAGGGTGGCCAACCGCTGCATCGGCGAACTTGTAGGCAGGCACCTGCTCTCTGGCTCCGTTTGTCTCCTGGGGCGTGGCCTCAACGTCGAGGGCACCTCGGTGAATGAGGATGGCTTGCATCACGCGCACCAGGGAGTCTTGCGTCGCGAGTGCCAAGTCAGGCTTCGCCTCGGGTGGAGGACCGAGGGGTCTGAATTCCACCGGGGTGTAGGAGTGGCCGCCCACGCCTTAACTATCGGGCGCCGATGGAGGAGGTCGTCCCGCACCAGCACCCCAGCGGACGGATAGCCGACCTGCTGCTCGACCCCTCTTAACGCCCGCTTCGTCGAGAGCGCAAGCTCAGCTACGGCTACATGCTCTCCTACGGCCCGTTTTTCGCGCTCGCTGGGTTCGCCGTCCGCGACGCCGCGCGAGCACGCGGCTGGCGGCGCCTCGCGGCCGTTGGCGTCGTCGTCCCGTTCTTCGCGCTCGCCGCTGCGACGTTCGACGCGAGCGAAAACGTCCCCTCTGCTGCTGACCCTCGCTGGCAACGGCGGCAGCTTCGCCCCGCCGTTCGCGGCCCTCTGCTCGGCCATCAAGTTCACGCTCATCGGCGTCGCCATCCTCTACGCGCTCTACGGTCTCACGCTCCGGCTCAGAGTCCGTTTTCTGCAACCGAGCCGATCCCGTTAGGCGTCCATTAGCTCCCCAATCTGAGCAGAGGCGGTGACGGGGCCCGCCGGCTGCGCGTAGCGCCCGAGTGCTCTTGCGCTGTGCTGGACGGCATCCTCCACGGCGCTGCCGCGCTCGGCTTGATCGCGCTGGTGATCGGACCGGCGCCGGTTGACGACGCTCAGCAGAACGAGCGCATCCAGGCTCTCTCAGCTTCGTTCTCGGAGGTTTGCTCCAACGCGGTGTTCCCTGCATCGGTGTCGTCGAGCAACTGCTCGCCGCTGAAATCTGGATGACGCAGGTGATGGCAGGCGACGGGGCTCACCCCTCCGCAGAGGGGTATCACGCGCTCGCCGACCTCATCCTGGCTGAGGGCTGGACGGACTAATGAAGCGCGCGACTCCCGAGCAGCTCGTGCCGGTACTGCCATGCCGACGCCAGGAGTCCGGTGCTCAATGCCGCGGTGAGGAGATTGATAGTTAGCTCGATCGCGGCGCCGTGGCCCTTGGTGTAGATCCCATGCTCCAGGTCGTAGAGCACGTCGAGCGCGCAAAGATAGACGCCTCCTCCGCCGAGCACCAGCAGCCACATGAGGGCGCCCGGTCGACGGCGGGACAACTGGACAGCCGCAATGAGGGCTGCTCCCAGTAGCCAGGCGTCTGCGAGCGGGAAGGACTGCTCAAAGGCGATGTACTCCGCGGCGTGATCGCCGGCGACGATGCCGCGGTCAGCGAACCAGGCAACCCAATAGGCGACCAGCAGCACTGAGGTGAAGATCAGCAGCGCCATCACGCGCCGACGCCATACCTCGAAGTCATCGAGGCCGAGCAGGCTAAGGCATCGCAGCGTGCTCGCCTGCGTTGGCTCAGCAGTCAGCGACAAGCTCGTCATCACCTTTGATTGTCGTCCGTAGCAGGACGATGCTGGTGCCGAGTATCCAGGCAAACAGCATGGCGGGAATCGCAATGATCACTCCTCCCTCAAGCGAGAAGAAACCACTCGCGATCACAAGCGACGCCAGGAGCACGATGTGCGCCAGCGCGGCCACGACCGCAATCCACCCTGTCCAGCCAGGCAGGCGGCTGTCGCGGAGCACCTGCCCAGCGTATGAGCCAAGCGCCAGCGCGGTTGGGACTCCGGACATCGCGAGCAGCCCGAATCCGAGGTCGTAGAGCAGCCGGGGATCAGGCGCGTTGGGCGCACGATAGAAGAGCACGAAGGCGACCGTGAAGCCGGCGAGAAGGAGCGTGACGAAGCTGACGAGTCCAACCAGGAAGCACACCGAAAGAACGCTCACGCTGCCAGTCCTCTCCCGCAGCCACATCCAGACGCCGACACCGAATGCCAGCCAGAGCCCCACCGCGACCGTACTGAGGACCATCGCGACGAGCAACGCCGAGCGATGGGCGTCGACGTAGCCCGCGATCTCGCCCGCGCTTGCGCCGGTCCCTGGAAACGTCTGCATTCCATCGACGATCGAGCCGGCGATGCCAAGCGCGATGCTCACCACGCCGGCAACGCCGGCGAGCTTAATCGCCTTGTACGTGGTGCTCCCTGCCTGCTCGCGCATTGTGATCGCCATGCGCTCCGCCTCCGTGTCGATTGGGGCGGCCCCATGCTCCCAGAGGGAGATCGCGCTGTCGATTACCTGCGAGGTAAGTTCCGCAGCGCCTCGGCAGTCGCCGCGTCGGCGGGGAACGTCAACTCGATCGACAGCTCGGAGGTCGTCACCTCGACCGCGGTGCCGAAGGTCGCGACCGTGGCAAAGAACGACAGCTCGACACCATCTGGCCCGCGCATCCGCATCAGCGGCGTGAGAATCTGCCCGGCCGCCGCCTCGGAGGCCGGATCGTGCTCATACTCAGGCGCCGGATAGCCCGCCACCTCAGCGAGCAGCACGGCGAGATCCGCGTCCCCGGTGATCGCGACCTGACGCTCAAGCCGCCGGAGGAAATACGCTCGCACCTCGCCCAGGTTGACGGTCCACCGGGCCAACCCCCGTGGATGCAGACCTGCCCGCATCACGTTCACCGGCGGCTGTAGTAGCGCCGGGTCGACCCAGGCGCCGATCGCCGCCATTGCAGAGTTCGCCGCGATCATGTTCCAGCCGCGATCCACGACGACCGCCGGGTAGGGCTCGTGTCCGGTGAGGATCACGTCGAGCGCCTCCCGAACCGGGGCCATCTCGGGCTCCTGCAGCGAGCGTTCCGGGAAAGCCGGGGCATAACCAGCGGCAAGCAGCAGGTGGTTGCGCTCCCGGAACGGAACATCGAGCCGTTCGGCGAGCAGCAGCACCATCTCGGGGCTCGGGTTGGAGCGGCCGGTCTCCACGAAGCTCAGATGCCGCGCGGAGATGCTGGCATCGAGCGCCAGATCGAGCTGCGTTCGGCCGCGGCGCTCGCGCCATTCGCGCAACAGTGGCCCAACCCGTGGTGAGGTAATTGCACCCTCCATGCTCGCCTTATCTAACCAGCCGCGAGTCTCCAGTTCGATTACCTGGCAGGTAAATCATGCGTTGGCGCCAAGCGCTCGAAGCTGCTCGGCGTACCCGCGCGCGATCAGCCGCTCGTCGGTGATCCCAAGGCGCTCGCGCAGCGTCTGCACTAGCGCGTACTCCTCGGCCAGGTCAGAGCCAGGTGGTGCCACCGCCTCGATCTCGATGAAGCTCCCCAGCCGCTCAACGGTGTCGAGGTGGATACGGACCTGGCGCCAGAGGAACAGCCGCCGGGTCTTGCAGACCACTACGGTTGTGCCGGTCGCGGCCGTCAGCGCGGCGCGCAGCGCTTCGGCGTCGTCGACCTCGGCGATGCGATACCGACTCTCGCGTTGCTGCGGCTCACTCGCGCGCTCGAACTGGATCAGATGCGGTCGGCCGGGGTGCTCCTCACGCAGCTTCAGCCCGCCACGCGGCACCGTGAAGTAGGTGTTGCGCTGTCGAATCTCTCCGTGGTCCTCCGCACCAAGCGTGCGGCAGACCGTCAACGAGCTGGAGGGGTCTGGGTCGCTTGCCTTGCACTCGACATTTCGCCGCGGCGCGCTCACTTCCCGGATTCTGCCGCTCGTGTCGGGCGACGCCAGCGGCAAAACAAGACCTACGTGAACCTCGCGGGTCATCTACACACAGCGCGAACGAGCTGCAGCGGCTCGGCCGAGCGGCTCGACCGTGTGACAGCGACCTCTGCGAAGCCAGCGGCATCGAGCATGGAGCGCATCGACTCGTCGTCGTAGACGTGCATCCGCGATCCCCATACCCACACCCACCAGTTGCGAAGCGACGGCGTAGGGAGCGGGCCGGGCACCGTACCGATCACCACGCGCCCGCCAGGCGAGACGACGCGGCGAAGCTCAGCGAGCACCAGCTTCGGCCGCTCGAAGAAAAAGAACGTGTTGGCCGACAGGGCTACGGTGAAGGCGCCATCAGGCCAGGGGAGCTGCGCTGCGTCGCCCAGCCTCAGCTCCAGCGCACCGCGCTCGATCGCTTCGCGGTTACGCTCGCGGCTGAGCGCAAGGATCTCGGGGCTGTGGTCCAACCCTGCCGCACTGGCTGCATCGGCGGCAAGAACCCTCTCAAGCAGCCTGCCGCCTCCGCAGCCAACCTCCAGGCAGCGTGCTCCCTCCAGTGGGCCGGCAACGTCGAGCACCTCGTCGAACACGGTCTCGTGCCCCTTGGGCGCTCCCAGCGGTCCTCCGTAGGTCTTGCGAGCGATCCACCCGGACGGACGCCGCGCCGTCGCGTCGATAAGTCGATCCGCCAGAGGCATCGTCCAAGCAGGTTATTCCCTCCCCAGTGGTTCCGCTCGTGGGCGAGCTTCGATGGCCGTGAGCTGGGCGCGTACCTGGCCGCGTAGGGGACGAGTGCGGGATCGTGAACTTCGTTACGGTCGTGTTAGGCGAAGTAGCGCGGCGCAATGTCTTCTGCTCGAACTCCTGCCGCGAGCGGACGGCGTAATGGTTGAGCCGCAGGTGCCCCACCGAGACGCGCTTGCCCGAGGACTGGCGTACCGCATAGGGGTCCGTCTCCCTGCCTGGTCGTCAGGTGGGCTTGTGCACCAGGAAAAGGTAGCGGTTGAGACTGAGGAAGTAGTTGGGGCCGAGTTCGGTTAGGTCTTTTGCCCACGCTGTGGCTTCGGCCTCGCTCACGCCGTTGCGACCGGGTACGAACTTGGCGATCAGCTCCACCATTCCGGCGCTGTAGGTGTTGGGGTCATAGCCAGCGTTGAACAACGGCACGATTTGGCGGTCGGTGACTTCCAGTCCAGCATCTCCCAGCAGCCGTGTGAGCGTACGCGGCAGGTGAGGGTCAACGAGGTGCTCCTCCCACGCGGCGAGCACCCGGTCCATGCGCTCGTTGTTGCTCGAAGCCCATACAATCGAGTCCCAGTCGGTGTCAAGCACGAGCGCCCGGCCTCCCGGGCGCAGCACCCGCCCTAGCTCCAGCAGCGCGGCGGGGACATCATCGACGTACTCATAGACCTGTGTGCAGACTGCAACGTCGAAGCTCGCGTCCGCATAGGGGAGGGCGTGCGCGCCAGCTTCTTGGTACTCGATTGGGCCGCTGCCAACTGGTCGTCTGCGCGCCCTGGCGAGGGCAAGCATGTTCTCACTGACGTCCACCCCGCAGGTCCGCCCGCCGTTCCCAACGGCAACGGCGATTTCGCACGCGAGCAGACCGGGACCCGAGCCGATGTCGATCACGCTCTCGTCGGGCTGAAGCGCGAGCGCCCGCAGGATCGTTTGGCGCTGTTCGATAACATCGGGCGTGGTGTAGATCCTCTCTACACGCCGAGAGGCATCCTCGTCGAATTGCAGTGTGGCGCTCATAGTTCGCCTTCGGTTGGTGAATGGCTCACTCTCAGGGAGCGCCAGGATACACCTGATGCTCGATACGGTGTCTTGATCGGTCGCTGAGAAGCCGAGAGCACCTGCGGGCGAAGTGGCGCTTCGGGCACAAGACTGCCTACAACGTCGTCATCGACACGCCGCTGGGTGCGCTTGCTATGGTCGGCGCGAGATGACGCAGACGGAAAACAGGGACGACTCTCTCATTCACAGCTACCTGGATGCGACACCGCGCGACGCGATTCATCCAGGTGCTCTCGCGTTCTACGCCTCCCTAGATGAGATTCGTCGTGACTCCCCTTCTGTGGCTGCTGCGATTGTCAGTGAGCTTGCTGCCCAGCGCTCCAACGTCAAGCTCATCGCCTCGGAGAACTACAGCCCCCTGGCCGTCCAGCTCGCCCAAGGTAACCTCCTCACTGACAAGTATGCCGAGGGCTACCCCGAACACCGCTTCTATGCTGGCTGTGAGAACGTCGATGCAATCGAGGCCGAGGCGGCGGAGCTGGCCTGCACACTGTTCGGGGCTGAGCACGCGTACGTCCAGCCGCATTCGGGAGCGGATGCCAACCTAGTCGCCTTCCTGGCCATCCTGGGTGTCACTGTGGAGTCCCCAGCCCTGGAGCGCCTAGGTGCGAGTAGTCCCGTGGCAGTCTCTCCGGGGGATTGGGCCGAGCTGCGCGCCGAGCTGAATGGGCAGCGCCTGTTGGCTATGGACTACTTCTCCGGCGGGCATCTCAGCCACGGCTATCGCTTCCATTTCTCCAGCCGCCTCTTTGACGCGCACACCTACACAGTGGACCCCGAGACCAAGCTGCTCGACCTCGACGCCCTCAGAGCGCAGACCCTTGAAGTCCGGCCGCGCATCCTCCTCGCCGGCTACAGCGCCTACACGCGCAAGATCAACTTCGCCAAGCTCCGCGAGATCGCTGATGAATCTGGCGCTGTCTTGATGGTGGACATGGCCCACTTCGCTGGACTAGTCGCTGGGAAGGTCTTCACAGGCGACTTCAACCCGGTGCCTCACGCACATGTCCTCACCTCGACCACGCACAAGACTCTGCGTGGCCCGCGTGGCGGGCTAGTGCTCTGCAAGGCAGAGTATGCAGACGCCGTGGATAAGGGCTGCCCCACTCTTCTCGGCGGCCCTCTCCCGCAAGTCTTGGCCGCCAAGGCCGTCTCTTTCCGAGAGGCGCTCAAGCCGAGCTTCTGCGATTACGCCCATGAGATAGTCGAGAACGCCCAGTCCCTCGCGGAGGCTCTGCTGTCGCATGGAGCGGAGGTGCTCACCGGCGGCACCGACAACCACATGGTGCTCCTTGATGCAAGCTCATCCTACGGCCTGACGGGACGGCAGGCTGAGGCTGTCCTGCGCGAGTGCGGGCTGACGCTCAATCGCAACGCTCTGCCCTTCGATGCCAATGGCCCATGGTACACAAGCGGTCTGAGGCTAGGAACTTCCGCCATCACTACCTTGGGCATGGGCCGTGATGAGGTGAAGGAGATCGCCGGCATCATCCACGCAGTGCTCAGTGATACGTGCCCAGGCACTCCTGGGGCCGGCGAGAGCGAAGTGAAGGCGACCAAGGTGCGCTACGAAGCTAATGCCAAGGTCTTGGAGGCTGCGCAAAGGCGCTCCGGCGATCTACTGGCTCGTTATCCTGTCTATCCTGAAATTGACCTCGGGGTCATCCTGGATACCGAGTTCGGGCGCCAGGCTCTGGGGTAGTGAGGGCGCATCGAGACTCAGTTCTAAAGTGCTGATTTTGCGTGCCGATAGGCTCTTGTGGCAACTGCGCCAGCGTCTGCGGCAACGTTCTACGGTGGCTTCTTCGCCGTGCTCGGGCCTGTCTTGGTCCTGTTCGGCTTCGTGACGACCGGGATGAAGAAGGCTTGGCCCAGGACGATGGGCGCGACCGGAGCAATGTGCCTCGCCATCTCCGCTGCCGTCGGCCTGAACTCGGAATTCAGCGCATACGCCGACGCTCACACAATCGAGGCGGTATTGGCGGGCGGCGTCCTAGTAGGCGTGTTCATCTTCTCGCTATGGAGCTTTTACAGAGCGGACCGCGCTGCCAAGAAAGTGACCACAGCAGACAAGAAGTAAGGTGCCACAGTAAATCCCCGTGAACCATCCCGAGAGGGTGGTGCAGAACGCGGTGATCACGTAGGCGAAGATGAACGCGGCGAACGCCAAGGCGACCCATTCGTCATCGACCTGCCCGAGTCGTGCCAACGGCCCTCTCAAACCGAGATTGCCACGAAGGCCGGTGGCAGGACTGGCTTTTGGCTTCGCCGAGAGTCGCCCTGGATAGCTACAGCACTTAGGCTGCCCCGTGCGCGTGAGCGCTTTTCACTATCAGCGACAGGAACTCGCAGTCGTCTCGACCGGCTACCCAGGCGGAGGTTCCGGTTGCCAGGATGTTGACTGCGCCAGCTAGACCCTCGGCCTGCACTTGGGAGGCGATGAAGCCGGACTTGCCCCCATCGGCTGTATCAGCGTTGAACATCATCAAGACGGTGTCAGGGTAAATGGCGATGGCGAGAGCAGCCAGCGTGTGCAGCTTCTCATCGACTTGGTCGAGGAGCGTGTTCATTTCTCGCCACGACTGGATGGGGCTGTCACCAGACGAGAACAGGAACTCCCCGGCTGACCAGCCTTTCGAGAAGTCGGCATCGGGGAACACGACGACAGGCTCCTCGCTCGTGAGGCACGGCTGACACTCAGCGCGAGCGGCGCTCGGCCCTGGTCGAGCAGGGTCATCTGACGCTCGCCAGCCGATGCCGCGCGGCCTGAAGCATTGGGGGCTGCAACGTTTCCTTCAGTCCGGCCGGTCGGATCCTCAGCGAGCCCTAGAGTATGAAAGTGGACGGCAAGGAAGCCCCCAACGAGCCGGGCAAGCAAGCCTCGAAAGGGCCAAGCTCGCCCCGGCGCAAGCAGCCCGCGGGCGGCGAACCGACCAGGAAAACCCGCCTCCGCTATGGGACCACGTGGCCGGAGCCCATCAAAGGCGACGTGCCCTACGCCAACTCCCGTCCCGAGCTAGCCGGCCTCTGCCTCGGGGAGAAGGTCCGCCTCGTGATGAGCACGCCGGCCTGGGAAGAAGTGATGAGGCCCGTCCTGGACGCGATGGACGCCGAGAGGCCCAAGATGGGGCCGGCGCCGTCGTACAGCTCGGAAGAGCTGGAGGCCTGCCTGCTCTTCCAGCGCCTCGCCGGGGTGAGCACCTACGGCAAGGCTCGCGCCCTCCTCGCTGGCGACCGCGGCGAGCAGGACCGCGCCGCCCTCGGCTTCGACAAGTACCGCGACCGCGTCGGGAGAGGCCTGCGCCTCGTGACGTCGTTGGAGGGCGTGCCCTCGGAGGCCACGGTCTGGCGCCACAAGAAGCGCTTCGGCCTCGACCGTCACGCGGCGGCCTACCGGGTGCTGTTCGAGGCCCTCATCAGAGAGCACTTCGAGGAGTTCCCGGAGCTTGCCGACGAGGCCCAGCTGGTCCATTGGGACGGCTCGGCGCTGCTCTCGCACTACACGTCCTTCGAGCGCAAGAAGCGCAGGGAGGACGGGACGAAGGAAGTCAAACCCCCGACGCTCACGGGCGGCGGGTTCATGCCCCGCACACTGGACAACTCCGGCAAGGACGGGCACGGCTTCTGCGTGGTCGCGGCTGTCACGCAGACAGGCCTCCCGCTGGCGACTCGCCTAGTGCCGCTCGCGAAGACGGGCGAGGGCGAGGCGGAGACAGCACGCGACCTGCTTGAGAACGAGTGGCGGCGCGTCGTCGCGCCCTACCTCTGCGAGGACAAGGTAAGGGTCATGGCCGGCGACGGCGCGTACAGCGGCCCGGACATGCGCGCGGCTGTCCATCGAGCGGGGTTCGTGCCCAACACCCACACGGTCTCGCACGCCAAGCGAGAGCGCTCGGTGGAAAATGCCGAGGACAGGCGGGCGGCCAGGCTTGAGATCCGCGGCTGCAGGACCTGGCACCTCAACGGGTTGTTTGCCCTCAGCTGCAAGTGCGGGAAGGGCAAGACCTACCGCCGCGTCGGCAAGAAGGGCAACGGCGAGGCCGTGGCCCGCCTGGAGGGCGAGTGCCCGAGCTGCGGACGCATCAGCCTCACGGCGGGCCAATGGCGGATGTACAACAACAGCAAGGGCGTCGCCAAGGTGCTGCCCGGCGAGAAGCACGAAATCGACTGGCGCGTCGGCAACCCCCTCACGTTCGATGACCCTCTGTCCGAGCGCTACGGCAAAGCTCGGTACGGCCACGGAGAGGGCTTCCATGGAACCCTGGTCACCCGCTTCGGGCTGCTCCGCGAGAAGGCCTGGTACCGCGACCGCAGGCAGGCCGAGCGCGACGTCATGCAGGTCTTCTGCGCGATGCACAGCATCGCAAAACACCAGAGGCGGCTCGCCGCCCATGGAGCGCCAGGCGCTCCCTTGACGGGTGCCAGCGGCCCACCGCCGCCACTCGCCCGAGCTGCGTAGAGCAGCTCGCCGGCACTCTCGACATCAACTCGACGCGCCCGGCGGATGACCGCTGGGCGCGTTCGGTCGTTCACGTCGTTGGCGGAGACTTTCGGCCGTTTTCCGCCCGGTTCGCGGCTCTCGATGCTGTCCGCGATCCACGCGATAAGCCGTAGCGAGTGCCACGACTTGAAGTGGGTTTCAGCGCACCACTTGAACTGAGGCCCGCGTTGCGCAAGTAGCGATCGGAGGAGGCACGAATGTCGGCGTCTGTGAACAGATGCTTCAACGCGGCCACCACGTAGTCCGCGATCACATCCGCGGGAGCGTCCACCGCGAGCGGGTTGAATCCGCACGTCGGTCGGGAGAAGTCCAGCAGCGTGCAAGTGCGCTCGACGGGCACCAGGCTCACCGCGGCGTCCGCTGCGTCGCCCTTGGGGTCGAGCACGATCACGGCGCAGCGCTCGCGCCGCAGATCCTCCGCCACCGTAGCGATCAGGTAGCTCGACTTGCCTTGATCGACAGCCCCCGGTACGGCGGTGTTCTGGTTGCGCATGTCGGGGTGTATCGACACCGCGCCAAGGGAGTCGCACAGGGTGCCACCGCCGTCGCGTGGACGCATGATCGGGGGTGGCGCGGGAGCGACGGGAAGGCTGGCTCGAGCAAACGGCACCGTCGCGTAGTCGATCGACGGAAGATGCCAGATCGCGGCAAGCTCGGGCGAGGCGAACACACCCTTGCAAAACGGTGGCAGCGGGTTGCCCTCGCCCCGCTGTACGCGCCCGGCATACAGCGACAGCAGGCCGTGGCGGACACCGGTGCCACGCTCGACGAGACGGTTCTCGGCACCCTCGGCGCGTAGCTCAGAGGCGATTCGCTCGCATACGCCGCGATTGGACGCGACAACGCGTAGGTCTGCAAAGAACAGGGGCCTGTGCTGGACATCGAGCCCGCCGCGCAGCTCAGCGTCCTCGACCATGGAGCGGTCGTGGACAATGAGACGCTCCTTGCGCTCCCGCGAAAGACGAGCCTCGCGGCTCTTGTATACGCGCTTCGCGACCCGATCGAAGAACGCAGGGGTAGGTGTCATGGCCAATTGAACGAACGCCGACTCGCCGCACGCGCCCATCGTCGTGATCAGCCCGTTGACCGGCGGTTCTCGTTCGTGCTCGAAGCGGTCCAGCGCCTTGACGCGCTTGATGAACCCGGCACGCTTCTTCAGGCGCAACACGGCCGGCGGTATTCCGACAGAGTGATCGACTGCGGACAAGCGGCAATTCGGGTAGGCGCCGCGCAATGCGGCCTCGATCATCCGTTCCGAGCCGCGCGGACACGACACGGCGAGCCAGGCGCAATGCGGTATCGCAGCCTCGCCACTCGTGCTGTCCGCAACCGGCGGCCGCGTGGTGCGGGTGTGATGCACCTCGAGCGCCACCGCCGGTTGGCCGAATATCAACCGCCGCCACCAGCGGCGCAGCAAGCGCTTGTGAATGCTCTCGAACATCGACACGACAGCCTCGGCGGTGGCACGGTCGGTGCGGTAGGCCTCCACGCGCAGGCGTACGTAGCGGCGTCGACGGCGGGCTCGCAAGCGGATCGCCAGGGCGGTGATCAACAACGCAACCGCAAGGCCTCCACGCAGCGTCGCGGGCCAGACTCCCAGCAGCGAATCGACCTGGGTCAGCGCTCGAGCCACGAACGCGGCAGCGCGAGCCATAGCAGAGAACACGAGCTGAAGTCCGTCCGCTGTCCTCGCGCCACGCAGGGCCTTGCCGGGTCCGCCTTCCAGGAACCACGAGATCAAGGCAAGGCCGGCGATCAAGGCGAGTAGGCCAACCAGTCGCCACAGTAGGAAGCGGAGCACCTCTGCTGCTGATCCGACGGCGAACGTCGGATGGGACGATTCAAACTGTCAGCGCGGGCGTTTCGCTCGCTCGACCTGCGCGCCGCGCGGCTTAAGTCGTGTAAGACTCGGTTTTGAACGCAATTTGGGGACTTTTCCGACGCCGCTCCGGTTGTGGCCCGGACGGCCTCTGGGTACAGCTGTAAGCGACGATCCACTAGCTGCAGGGGGAGGCTACGACCCACTAGCAGGGAGAGGATTCATGGCCCGGATCATCGTGACGCCCGACGAGCAACGGGACGTCGTGCTGCTGGACGAGAACGTATACCCGGTTCACCTGGACAACGAGCTCTCTTCGTGGCAGGTCATCGAGCGGCTCGCCTGGGCCGTCCGCGACGCTGAGTCAACTGAAGATCACAGCAACATCGCGCGCGTACACGCCTGATCGCCTACGCGCCACGTCCGCGACTTGCGGGCAGATCGAGCTGCGTTCGCGACTCGCACTCGAGTCGAGCGCGACGGTGCACCGCTCGCGAGCTGCCTACGACGCTAGGCTGCAACGCGTGCGCGCCACGCCCACGGCACCGGTCGCAGGTGCCTCCCTGATCCTCGGCTACGCGGTCGCCGTGAGCACGGGCTCCCGGCCGTTGGGTGGCGTCGTCCTACTCGTCGGCGGCCTCTGGTGCATTCAGACGTGGAGGCAGCGGCATGGCCCCCGAACCGCGGTGACGCTGGCATGCGCGGGCATCGGTGCTTTCGTGTTCTCGCACGTGCTCGCGCTGGCGATCGGAGCATGGCCCTCGGTGGTGCTCGTCGCCGTTGCCCTGGCGGCGGCCGTCTGGAGCAGGGCCGACGCGCTGACCACTCCGCCGAGCAAGATCTGAACGAAGCGTGCGCGCCCGTGTGAGCAGGTCTGCTGCCAGCTGCGTGTGATTGGCGCGCGAACGCTCGTGCATTCGCCTGGCGAAAAGTGCAGTTGGGTGGCCGATCGATGCAGTCGCCGCCCCGGCTACGGACGAGCCGCCGCAGTCGGGTTCTTCGCCCCGCGGCGGGTAACTGCGGGGCAGGGACGCCGGGTTTCGCATCGCGGGGCCGAACCGCATCGGCCAGACGCGACGCGACTGCGGTCGCGTCGCGTCGCTTGCTCGCAGTCCGCGATCGACCGCGCCGTGGGTGGATACGCTTGCTGCCTCACATTCGCATTTCCCCCTTGGCTTACGCGGCGCTCGCCGATCCAGAACTCGCAGGCAGATGGCACACGCCGAGCTCCGGCGCGTGGTCAAGGCTCGATTGAGATGCATTGACGATGAGCGTTTTGGCGCCAAGTTTTCCGGACCGACGGTGAGCGGTTTCGGGCTTTCCGAGACCCCTTAGGGGTTCTCGGACCGCTGCCCGAACGCAGCTCCGGGCCGGCTCTCACAACTTGACGGCGACTTCGACGGCTCCTACAAGGACCGCCACCACTCGGATCGCCGCCCTCAGCGGTGCTCCCGTCCAGACCGCCAGGAGACAGACATGCCGTCCACCGTTTCGCATCCCCCTACCGCTGCACCTCGATCCTCGCGCCGCGAGGTCGGCTCACTTCTGCGCGCAGATCGTTCCCACTCCCACCGGGAGCGCGGCTCGCGTGGCGAGCGCCGGACGCTCGGTCGCTACGTCGATTGGCGTGGATGCCCGCGCGAGGTGCTGGCTCGACCTGGACTTGGCGGAAGCGTGCTCGTCGTCGATCGCGATGCCACGACCCACGGCGATCGGCGCCTCGTGGCGCACCTCGGCGCCGATGAGCCACCGGAGAACGCGGCGCTTGTCTGCAGGAGCTACCTCCAGGAGGCTCCGGGACAGCACTGTCGCTGCCGACCGGTTACCCCGGAGGACTCCCAGACGCTGCCTTTCCCCGACGACGAAAACTCCGAATCCGATTCAACAGCGGTTCTCAGCGACGCGGACGTGCTCGATGCGCTTGGTCGGGCCTATCGGCTCGAGCGGCTCGAGACCGCCCTGTCGATACCCGAGCTCCGTTGGCGACAGCGTCTTCCCGGCTACGACGACGGCCAGCCGCGGCCTGTGAGCGCGCGCGAGGCGATCTCCTGTCTTGAGAGCTATCAACCCGTTTGCGCTCTGACCCGGCGGGCGCTCGCGATGCATCGCAATGACAGCGAAGTCTCGACCGCGGTCTTGCGGATCGAGCTCGCCCGCGTGCAAGAGAGCCCGATCGTGCTCAACCGCCGGCTTCGCGAAGTTGTGCTCGCGACGATCGACGGGCAGGGCATCAGCATGAGCGAGATAGCGATTCGCTGCGGGCGGATAAAGCGCGACTGCAGAGGGAATGAGAGCGGCGAGACAAGCTGGCTTGCGCGGAGGTTGGGGATCTTGCCCGAGGGCGGAAAGGACGCTCCCACCCCTTGGATCCACAGCGACGTCCTGGCGTTGATTGCCCGCTGCGGCCTCGGCGTCAGTCCGCGCGAGGTGGAATCCGAGTAACTCGTGCGTCGCTGTCCTACTTCTCGCCCGCCACGCGGCGCGAGCCAGACGTAGTCGCGAGCTCTCACCGGGCTGACCGGTTGCGTGCGTTTCGGCGTGCTCCCTGATTGGCCGTCTCTGCCGCGGCCGCTGGCCGGTGGCCTCGAACGGCCGCGAGCGATCAAGTCTTGACGGGCACAACAGCCCGGCACAGATCACACCAAGCAGCACTGCGGCGGGCCGAGGCCCGCCGCAGCTCGTCAACACCTCGCCGGCCGTATCCACGCGCTGGCTGATGGCCGCCCCCGGGGCCGGCCGGAAAGGAGAAGCGCGAATGTACTCATCGAACTCACGCCTGGAGCTGCCGCCCAGCCCCAGTGCGCCCGTGGAGCAGCTGTTCGGCTGGCTCCTGGGGACCACCGGCCATCTCGTTCTCGGCCTCACGATCGGCGCAATCTCGGCGCGGTCGATGCGCCGTGCCCATCTGCATTGGAGCTGGGCAGTCGCGGGACTCGTGCTTGCCGCGATCTCGGGCCGTGTCCTGAAAGCCTCTGTATCCGTGCTCGGCATAGCCGCCGTCAGCGCCGTCGCGTTTGGTCGTCGCTGGCATCGCGAAGACCTTGAGGCCGGTACCGATCTGGCGGAAATCGCGGCCGAGCGACGCCGACCGCTCGATCTGCTCCGATCGTGCGCACACGAGCTGGCGGCTATCCGGCGCCGTCGAGGTCTCGGCGGCGGACACCGGCGTCGCGGCGAGGAGCTGATCGTCGGAATCGACCACCACAGCCGACTCGTCTCGATCCCGTTCGGTGACCTTGGCGGAGGGACGCACACGCTTGTGGTCGGCGCGACCGGCTCGGGCAAGACGGTCACCCAGACATGGATGGCGCTGCGCGCGATCGAGCGGGGGATGGGAGCGGTCGTCGTCGATCCCAAGGGTGACCGTGGCATGTGCGAGCAGGTCCGCCGGACGGCCCTCAACAGGGGAACCACCTTTCTCGAATGGACGCCGGCCGGCGCGTCGGTGTACAACCCGTACGCGCACGGAAGCGACAGCGAGATAGCCGACAAGGCGCTTGCCGGGGAGCCGTTCAGCGAGCCTCACTATTTACGCCAGGCGCAGCGCTACCTCGGCCACGTGGTGCGCGCGCTGCGCAGCGCTGGGCTGCAGGTCAGCCTCAGGAGCATCGTTACCCATCTCGATCCGGCGAACCTCGAGGGGCTCGTGAGAGCGCTCCCCGAGTCCGACGCCCGCTCGACGCACGCCTACCTGGACTCGCTGACGACTCGCCAGCAGACCGATCTCGCCGGTGTGCGCGATCGACTGGCGATCCTTGCCGAGTCCGATCTCGGCGCCTGGCTTGACCCGACAACCTCAACCGGCGAGCAATTCGACCTGCTCGGAGCCGTCCGCGACCGTGCGGTCGTCTACTTCAACCTCGACTCCGACAGCAGGCCGCTGCTCGCACAGATGCTGGGCGCGGCAATCGTGCAGGACCTGCAGACCACGGTCGCTGCCTTGCAAGGGCATCCGATACCGACGCTGGTTGTGATCGACGAGTTCTCGGCCGTGGCCGCGGGTCAGGTGGTGCGGCTGTTCGGCCGCGCGCGCTCAGCGGGATTGAGTCTGATCCTGAGCACTCAGGAGCTCGCCGATCTCCGCCTTCCGGGGCGCGAGCGGCTGCTCGAGCAGGTCATGGGCAACCTGTCGGTCCTCGTCGCCCACCGCCAAGTCGTTCCCGACTCGGCCGAGCTGATCGCAAGCCTGGCAGGCCACAAGGGTACCTGGAGAACCTCCCAGCACGGTGACGGCAGGACCACTCGCACGCGAGTCCGCGAGGGCGCGCTATGTGCGGATCGGATCATGAGCCTGGAGCGTGGCTGGGCGGCGGTACTCGTGTTGAGCGGCGCCCGCAGTCCGCGCATCGCACGCGTCTTTAGCACGTGGTCGCACTGAGTGCGGCCGCACAGAGGACGACAAGCAAAGGAGAACGAAATGACCCACGAATGCACAGTGCCCTCGCCCGAGCGAGCGGACATCCTCGGATGGACGGCGCGCCTCGGCGCCGTCACCGCCGAGGCATTGGCGCATCGCCACGAGATCTCGGTGGCTTCCGCACGCGCGAGGCTGCAGGCCGCCGAAAGCGCTCGACTAGTCGTGCGCCGGCGTCCTCTGGCGGGAGAGCCTGCGTTGTACACCGCGACGCGAGCCGGCCTGCGGGCATCGGGGCTGCAGGGCTTCGATCCGGGTCGCGTGAGTGCGTCGAACGCTCTGCACGCGATCGCGTGCGCGGGTGCCGCGGCGGCGTTGGAGCGGTGCTACCCCGACCACCGTGTTCTCGGCGAGCGGGAGTTGCGCGCCGAGGAGCGTCAGATCGGCGTGCCGCTGGCCAGCGCCCGCATGCACTCCGGGATCTACGGCGAGCGGCCCTTGCATCGTCCAGACCTGGTGCTGTGGCCGCGCAGGGCCGATGCCGGACTGCCGGTGCCCGTCGAGGTCGAGCTCACCGTCAAGGCGCCCCTGCGCCTCGCCAACATCTGCCGGGCGTGGGCGCGGTGTCGCTCCGTCGCCGGCGTGCTCTATCTAGCCGCGCCCGAGGTCGAACCAGCTCTCAGGCGGGCGATTGAGAGGGCGGATGCGTCCAACCGCGTGGTCGTCGTGCCTCTCGACGCTCTTCCCGACCCCGACAGGACCGCCGAGTCCGCGATCGCGCGAGGTGTCCCAAGCGATGCGTAGTTTGGATGCGCGGGGTCAACCATCGAGCACGGAGACGAAAATGTCTTACTTCACGATCAATCGCGTGGTACTAGTCGGCCGCCTAACTCGTGAGCCCGAGCTTCGCGCGCTGCCCTCGGGGGCTAGCGTGTGCGGCCTGCGGGTCGCGTGCAACTCCAGCCACCGCGACTCCGACGGCACCCTGATCGAGCGGCCTCACTTTTTCGATGTGAGCGTCTACGGCGCGGCGGCGGAGAGTGTCGGCAACTACATGCACCGGGGGCGGCGAGTGGGGATCGACGGTCGGCTCGAGTGGCGTGAGTGGGAGACCGCCGACCAGCAGAAGCGCCAGGCCGTGAGCATCGTCGCCGACACGGTCCAGTTTTTGGACAGTCCCGCTGGTGGGAAGGAGTCAGACGACTCCGGTGACGGCGGAGGCGGAGCAGACCCGCACGAAGACGGCGAGCTCCTTGGCGTGGGCGCCGAGGGAGATCTCGCCTTCTAGAGCCGCGTCGCGTTGGAGGCCGAGCACGCGCCGTTGAGATGCTCGGCGGCGGTGGGCGCTCACGAAGCGCTCCCACCGCCGCCGGTCGTGCGGTCGCTCCCGTCGTTAACGGGTCCGGGCGACGGTTCGCACGAGCGACGTCGGCGCCGGACACCGCCGCGCCCGCGTAGACTGGCGCGCCGACGAGCTGCACGACGTCTCTGCCCCCCAAGGAGCTTCGCCTGATGCCAGTCAACACCAAAGCGATCGGCAAGACCTACGAGCCCGTCGTATATGCGGTCGGCAGGGAGAAGATCCGCGAGTACGCCCGCGTCGTTGGCGAGACGAACCCCGTGCATCTCGACGTGCAAGGCGCGCGCGAGGCCGGCTACGCGGACGTCGTCGCGCCGCCGATGTTCGCCGTTGTGTACAGCGCACCGTCGGTCGGACCACCGATCTTCGACCCGGAGATCGAGCTCAACTTCGCGATGATGGTTCACGGTTCCCAGCAATTCGAGTGGGGTCCGGTGGTTGTTGCGGGCGACGAGGTCACGACGACGACGAGCGTGAAGGACATCTCTGAAGCCGATGGTCGCGGCTACTACGTCTTCGAGTCGGTCTCCATCAATCAGCGCGGCGAGCAGGTGTGTCGCGGTACCTGGACGAACATCGTTCGGGGAGTGTGAGCGTGATGGCCGATTTCCAGATTGGAGCCGAGATCCCGCCGGTGAGCGTCACGCCCGACAAGTACCTCACGTTCGATACGCGGGGGCCTCGGGTGACTTCAACCCGATCCATATCGACGAGGACTTCGCTCGCGCCGTGGGGCTGCCCGGGCGGATCCTGCACGGGTTGTGGACGATGGCGCAGGTGGCGCGCGCACAGACGGAGGCGGCCGGTGGCCCGGAGCATCTGAAGCGGCTCTCGGTCCAGATGCGCGGCATGGGCGTGCCCGAGCAGGAGCTCGTCGTGAGCGGAACCGTGCGCGAAGCCGGCGACGGGCGCGTGGTGATCGACACGGTCGCCGAGCAGGCGGGCAAGCAGATCATCCGCAACGCCGAGGCCGAGCTGGAGATCTAAGGCACCGCTCGGAGTGGGTGATCGCGCGGCCTACAATCAGTCCATGCTCACCTCCCGGCAGGAGCTGATCCTGTGCAAGGTGGTGGACGATTACCTGCGGACGGGGCAGCCGGTGGCATCGCGGTCGATCGCCGCCGACCCCGATCTCGACTGCGGATCGTCCACCGTACGAAATGAACTGGCGTTGCTCGAGGAGCAAGGCCTGCTCGCCCATCCCCACGTCTCGGCCGGTCGCGTGCCCACCGACGCCGGGCACCGCTACGTCGTCGACCGTATGCTCACCTCGGGGCAGGGCCTAGCGCGCGAGCGCGGACTCGAGCTATCGCTGATCCGCCGCGAGGTCGAGGAGGCGATGAGAGTGACGACTGAGACGTTGTCGCAGATGACCAATCTGCTGGCGGTCGTATCGGCACCGTCGCTGAATACGGCGACGATCCGCCACATCGAGGTCCTCGCGCTCCAGCCCGGGGTCGTGATGGTCGTGATCATCACATCGACGGGCGGCGTTTCGAAGATGCTCGCAACGTTCGATCGCCCGGTCGACCCGGGGCTGCTCGCGTGGGCAGGCGAGTATCTGAGCGAGCGACTCGTCGGGATGGGTCTGGGCGCGCGGATGATTCACCAGCGCCTGGTCGAGCCAAGCCTGTCTGCGGTCGAGCTGGCCTTCCTCGAGCGACTCGTGCCGGCGTTCGGCGATCTTGCGTTGGAGGCCGAGGACGAGCTGTACGTGGAGGGAACGGCGAAGCTGTTCGCGGCCGGCCAGGTCGAGGACGCCACCCAGCTCAACGGGCTGGTCAGCCTGCTCGAGCGTCGCGTGGTTCTCCTGCGGGTGCTCCGCGCCGCGCTGGGAGAGCCCGACGTCTACGTGCGAATCGGTCACGAGAACGAGATTCCGGCGCTCCGCTCGCTCGCCCTGGTCGCCACTGGATATGGCGTCGCACAACGCAAGCTCGGTGCCGTGTCCGTGATCGGGCCGGTGCGGATGGACTACGCAGGCGCGATCGTCACGGTACGCGAGGCGGCACACGAGCTGTCGCGCTTTGTCGCAGACGCCTATGCCGAGAACTAGCAAGACCGAAATGCCGCGCGATCCCTACGAGGTGCTCGGCGTCGAGCGGGATGCCTCCGGTCAACAGATCAAGAAGGCATTCCGCGTCCTGGCTCGCGAACTGCACCCGGATGTCAACGCCCACGATCCGGACGCGGAGGAGAAGTTCAAGGAGGCGGCCGAGGCGTATGAGATCTTGTCCGACGCCGAGCGCCGCGCGATCTATGACCGCTATGGACACGAAGGACTCAGATCGGGTGGATACGCGCCGAACTTCGACGGTTTCGGATCGATCGGCGATCTCTTCGACGCGTTCTTCGGGTCCGGCGGGTTCGCCGGTCGCTCGGGTCCGGCCGCCGGCGAGGACGTCGCGGTTGCCGTCGAGATCGACCTGCTCGAGGCTGCGCGCGGCGCAACGACCGAGGTCGCATATGACGTCGTCGACCGCTGCGAGCACTGTCACGGCAACGGCGCCGAGCCGGGAACGCCGATCGAGACGTGCGGACGGTGCGGCGGAGCCGGACAGCTGCAGGCGGTGACACGGACGCCTTTTGGCCAGATGGTGAGGACGATGGCATGTGATGCCTGCCATGGCGACGGTCGCGTGCCCAAGCAGCCGTGCCGCCAGTGCCGCGGTCGGGGACGGCGCTCGAGCCGGCGCACGCTCGAGGTCGATATTCCCGCGGGCATCGCCGACGGACAGCGCATCAGGCTGTCGGGACACGGGCACGCGGGCGAGCTGGGCGCGCCGGCGGGCGATCTCCACGTGCTCGTCGGCGTTCGCGCCGACCGGCGCTTTGTGCGCGAACGCGACGATCTGATCACCGCGCTGGACGTCGCGGCGCCGATGGCGGCGCTCGGGGCGACGCTCGAGGTGCCGACGCTCGAGGGGACCTCGTCGGTCGACCTGCCGGCGGGTACGCAGCCGGGCGAGGTGCTCACTCTGCGCGGTGAGGGCATGCCCGCGCTCAGCGGCGGACGGCGCGGCAACCTGCGAGTGGTGGTTAACGTCGTCGTCCCCCGCCGCCTGACCGACGCGCAGCGGGAGCTGCTCGAGCAGCTCAACGGAACGCTCACCGATGAGAACCTGCGATCCGAGGAGTCGGTGTTCGCCAAGCTGCGGCGCGCGCTTGGCAGCCAGGCTGCGTGATCCGCCTCGGCGTACGGGTTCGGCGCGAGCATTCCGAGCTCGTCTTGGCCGAGCTGCTGGAGCTCGCGCCGGCCGGAGTTGAAGAGGTGCCGCTCGGCGCGGAGATGGTCGAATACGCCGTGTACGGGGCGCCGGGGGAGCTGCCGAGCCTGCCTGCGCTGACGGCGGCCGCGGGCGACGCGTTGGTCGATATATCCACCACCGAGACGGCCGATGACTGGCACGAGCGCTGGAAGCGCTTTCACCGCCCCGTCCTCGTCTCGGCGCCGCCGCTTCGATCGCGCGGGGATCAGCGCGTGCCCGACCTACGCATACGTCCGCCATGGGAGCCTGCAGGCGACGCGCGCGACCACGCCGTGGAGGAGATCGTGATCGACCCGGGGCAGGCGTTCGGGACGGGCGGGCACGAGAGCACGCGCCTGTGCCTGGAACTGCTGCTGATGCTCGCTCAGCTCGAGCGACCGGCGCGGCCGCTGCTGGACGTTGGCACCGGTTCCGGAGTCCTCGCGATAGCCGCCGCGCGACTCGGGTTCATGCCGGTGCTCGGCGTCGATCACGACCCCGAGAGCGTCGCGGCAGCGCGCGCCAACGCGTCGGTCAACGGGGTGGCGATCGAGGTGCGCCGGCTCGACCTTCGACGGGAGTCGTTGCCGTGGATCGACGGCTCGCCCGGCCGCGTCGGATCGCTCGTGGTCGTCGCAAACCTGCTGCGCCCGCTGCTGCTCGAGCTCGCGCGCGTGATGCCGTGTGCTCCCGCGCAGCTGCTCGCCGGTGGACTGCTGAAGGCGGAGGCCGACGAGGTTGCTGGCGCCTTCGCGGGGCGTCTCGGCCTGCGCGAGCGGGAACGGCGCGAGAGCGGCGAGTGGGCCGCCGTGCGGCTGGCGCCCTGATGGAGGCGCACGGACGCGCCGCTCAGCTGGGGTCGGGGATCTCCGTGGCAGCCCGAACGATCGAGCGATACACGAGGTCGATGGCCGGTCGCAGGCCGTCCTCTTCCTGAACCAGCGTGTCGGCCGCGCTCAACGCGGCTCCGATCGTCTGCAACGCCTCACCGACCGAGCCCGGCTCCGGATCGCGGCAGGCTGCCTTCGCCATGTCGAGCATCGCGCGAGCTTGGTCGACCACGCCGCCGAACAGCGCCGGACCGACGAGGCTTGCATAGCCGTAGACACGCGCGAGGCGGCCCGACAAGGTGATCGTGTCCCGCCTTCGCGGTGCAGCGATCGGGGGTAGACCCTTGCCGTCGAGCAGCGCCGCCATGGTGCCGCCGAGCATGCCTCGCGTGGTGGCCTCGTCGAGGCCGGCCTGGCGCGCCACGCGCAGCGCAAGATAGAGCGTCGTCGCGGGCATGCCGTAGGGCGGATCGGACGCGAACACGATCCGCTCGGCGGGGACGCGCGCGAACAGCTCGATCACATCGAGCGGGAAAAAGCAGGAGATGTCATAGAGAACGCCTGGATGGTCGGACAGGCGCGAGGTGAGGATGCCCTGGTCGCAGATCGCGCCGTGCGCGAGTATCAGGACAGCTCCGGGATGTCGCAGGGCGAGGTCCACAAGGCCCTCGGCGAGCGGTGGCAGGCCGCGGCCGGCGTGGATCAGGATCGGCACGCCGGCGGTTTCGGCCAGGCTGAATACGCCGTCCATGTCCTTGCCGTCGAACACGAAGTCCTGGGCTCGCGGGTGGAGCTTGATGCCGCGCGCGCCCGCCGCCAGGCAGCGTTCGCTCTCAGCGAGCGGGTCTTCCGCCGGGTCAAGCCGGCAGAACGGCAACAGCCGCTCCTCGCTCTCGCGTGCCCACTCGAGCACGCGATCGTTGGGTAGTCGGTAGGCGGGCTGGCGCTCGGGGTCGTGCAGTGGAAACACGCACGCCCTACGAGCGCCGGCCGCGTCGAGCAGCGACAGCAGTTGCGCCAAGGTCAGCGAGCGGCCGTCCTCGTCCAGTCCCAGGTGGGTGTGGGCGTCGATGATTTCGGCGCCCGCTGGGCGCAGACGCTCCACCTCGGCCAGGAACGGCGCCAGCGCGTCGGAGTAGAGGGAGCCGTTCACGGGCGGGACATTATTCTGTCCTCGTGGCCCAGCAGGTCGTGATCGCCGGCGGCGGCTTCGGCGGCTTCTACGCTGCCCGCGCGCTTGAGCGCCTGCTCCAGCCGCAGAGCGCGCGCGTCACGCTCGTAAACGATCAGAACTTCATGCTCTACACGCCATTGCTCCCGGGCGCGGCGGGGGCGACGCTCGACCCTCGCCATGTCGTCGTTGCGCTGCGATCGCAGCTGAAGCGCACAGATCTGATGATCGGAGAGGTGACCGGCGCCGACCCGGCGAGGCGCATGCTCGGCGTGACGCGGATCGACGGCGAGCGGCTCGAGCTCGCCTACGACCAGCTGGTGATCGCGCTCGGATCGGTCTCGCGGACGCTTCCGATCCCGGGTCTCGCCGAGCACGCGATCGGGCTGAAGTCGCTGTCGGACGCCACCGCGCTGCGAAATCAGGTGCTCAGATGCTTTGACATCGGCGAGTCACTCGAGGACCACACCGCGCGCAGCGAGTACCTGGGCTTCGTGTTCGTCGGCGCCGGCTACGCCGGCGTCGAGGGGCTGGCCGAGCTGCAGGACTTCGCCGCTCAGGCAATCGAGCTATATCCACGTTGTCGTGCTCAGGGAATGCGATGGGTGCTGGCGGAGGCTCAAGGACGGATCATGCAGGAGGTGCCCGCAAGCCTTTCCGCGTTCGCCGAACGCGAGTTGCGCGGACGTGGAATCGAGGTTCGGACCAACACGACCCTGCGTGAGCTCATGCCGCACCGCGCGACGCTGTCCGACGGCGAAGCGATTCCCGCTCGGACGGTCGTGTGGACGGCCGGGGTGAGGCCGAGCCCGGTCGTTGCGTTGCTGGGCCTGCCGCTGGACGGCGACGGACGGCTGGTGGTCGATCCGACGATGCGCGTCGAGGGCCAGCCTGGTGTCTGGGCACTCGGCGACTGCGCGGCGGTTCCCGATGCCGCGAGGCCTGGACAAGCGTGTCCGCCGACCGCGCAGCATGCCATCCGTCAGGGCCGTCTCGTCGCTGGCAACGTGAGTCGAACCCTGCGCGGGGGGCGGGCGCGCCCATTCCGCTACCGCACGAAAGGGGTCGTTGCCGAGCTGGGGCACAACAAGGCCGTCGCGATCACATTCGGCGTTCGCTGGCGCGGCTTTCCGGCGTGGCTGATCGCGCGCACTTATCACCTGCTGCTGATGCCAGGGGTGGGTCGGAGGCTGCGGCTGCTTGCGGATTGGAACGTGGCGCTCGCATTCGGTCGCGACACCTCTGCGCCGGGACGGCTCGGCAGCCCGACCCCGCTGGGGCGCGAGTGACGGCTCAAGTGGTCCGGCGGTCGCCCGACCGGCGTATCCTGGTCTGAGGATGGCGGTGGTCGATCAGATCAAAGACGACGTGGAGAGCGCGATGCGCGCTGGCGAAAAGGACCGCGTCGGCGCCTTGCGGCTGCTCGTGTCCGAGCTCCAGAAGGCGGCCAAGGAGGGCTCGGACGATGAGCTCGCCGTGCTGCGTCGTGAGCGCAAGCGTCGTCTCGAGGCCGCACGCGCCTACCGCGACGCCGGCAGGCTGGACCTCGCGGACGGGGAGGAGGCCGAGGAGCAGCTGATCAGCTCGTATCTGCCCGCCGAGCTCACAGAAGCGGAGCTGAAGCTGATCGTCGAGCAGGCGGTGCACGAGAGCGGAGCCCAGTCGCCGAAGGACATGGGCCGGGTCATGAAGCAGGCGATGGCCGCTGTCGACGGGCGTGCCGACGGCAAGCTCGTCTCCGGCCTCGTACGGGCGTCGCTCGACGGATGAAGACACAACTCGAGCTTCCGAACGACGTCGCCGTCGAGCTGGCCGGCAGTCAAGACGCGGTGCTGCGTGCGTTGCAGGCGCATCTGGAGTGCAAGGTGTTCCTGCGCGGGAACTTGCTGACATTCGATGGCGAGGAGTCCGAGACGCACGCGGGCGAGCGCGTCGTGCGCGAGCTCTCCGACCTGATCACCCGTGGGCACCAGATCGGCCCCGGCACGATCGCCGCGGTGACCGGGGCGCTTGACGCACACGAGTCGCCCGCGCAGGTGCTCGAGGATGTCGTCTGGCGCCATCGCGGGTTGAGGGTCGCGCCAAAGACCGTCAATCAGAAGCGCTACGTCGACTCGGTCCGCGCCAACACGGTGACCTTCGGCGTGGGTCCTGCCGGCACGGGCAAGACGTTTCTCGCGGTGGCCATGGCGGCGGCCGCGCTGGCGCGCCACGAGGTCAACCGAATCATCCTCACGCGCCCCGCTGTGGAGGCCGGTGAGCGCCTGGGATTTCTGCCGGGTGACCTGATGGCGAAGGTGGATCCCTACCTGCGTCCGCTGTTCGACGCGCTCCACGACATGCTCGATCCCGAGAAGGTCTCACAGCACATCGAGCGCGGGGTGATCGAGATCGCGCCCCTCGCGTTCATGCGCGGTCGCACGCTGAACGACTCGTTCGTGATTCTGGATGAGGCCCAGAACACGACCCCCGAGCAGATGAAGATGTTTCTCACCCGCCTCGGCTTCGGCTCGAGGATGGTCGTGACCGGAGACATTACGCAGGTCGACCTGCCGCGCGAGCAGCGGTCTGGCCTGATCGTCGTCGGTGAGGTTCTCGAGGCGATCGAGGGGATCGAGTTCGTGCGCTTCGGCGCGGAGGACGTGGTGCGCCACAGGCTCGTGCAGCGGATCGTCGAGGCTTACGACGTGCACTCCCAGCGGGAGGCGCCCGAGCTCAGATCCGCCGATCGTCGCGCTTGAGCTCCGATGATCGAGGTCGAGGTGTTCGATCTCCGGGCCGCCGGGCTCGGCCTTCCTCCCGTCGCCGAGGTCCGGCGCTTGTGCGTGCTCGCCGCGGGATCGGCTGGGGTGCAGGACGGGCACCTGGCGATCGAGTTCGTCGATCGGGAGCGGATCGCCGAGCTGAACGCCAGATATCGCGGGAAGCCCAGCACAACCGACGTCCTGTCCTTCCCGATCGACGGGGTTGAGCCGGGCGCCGGAATCGGGCCGAGTGGGGCGACCGAGGAGATCGCAGGCGGACGGACCTATCCCGGCCGTCGCGAGCTCGGTGACGTCGTGATCTGCCCGGCGCACACAGTCGACATCCGCGAGGCGATCGTCCACGGGGTGCTGCACCTGGTGGGCATGGATCACGAGACCGACAACGGCGAGATGCTGGCGCTTCAAGATCGTCTGCTCGCGCGGGGGCAGGAGTGACCCGCAGCGGTTTCGTGGCGCTGGCCGGCCGGCCGAACGTGGGCAAGTCGACGCTCGTGAACGCGGTCGTGGGGGAGAAGGTGGCGATCGTCTCCGACCGGTCTCAGACGACGCGGCGCGCGATCCGCGGCGTGCGCTCCGGCGCCGACTGGCAGATGGTGCTCATCGACCTGCCTGGCGTTCAGCGCCCGCGCGACGCGCTCACGGCGCGCATGGCAGGACGCGTGCAGCAGGAGCTTCATGACGCGGACGTGGCCCTGTTGATCCTCAACGGCGAACAGAGTGTGGGCCCGGGCGACAGGTTCATCGCCCATCTGCTCGGTGGCTCGACTGTCCCTGTGACGATCGCGATCAACAAGGTCGACCGGCTGTCCCGGGGCGCGACCGTGGCGATGCTCGAGCAGGCCGCCGAGCTCGGAGTGGGCGAGGCGGTGTTTCCGATCTCGGCGCGCACGGGCACCGGCGTCGAGGCGCTCGTCGAGCACCTCGCCGCGATGATGCCCGCGGGACCATTCATGTTCGGCCCAGGGGCAATCTCCGACCAGCCGCTCGAGGTGCTGCTCGCGGAGCTTGTGCGCGAGGCGGTGATCCGGCGCACCTTCCAGGAGGTTCCCCACGCGGTCGAGGTCATCGTCGAGGACATCGAGCGGCCGCGCGATGGTCTGGTGAGGGTTCGCGCGCTGATCTGGGTTGAGAGCTCCTCGCAGAAGGGGATTCTGATCGGTGCCGGCGGGCGGATGATCAAGGCGATTGGAACCGCCGCGCGCCGCGAGCTCGAGCGCGAGCTGGATTGCCACGTGCACCTCGACCTCTCGGTGCGAGTCCGTCGCGATTGGCGAGCCGACGAGGGACTGCTCGATCGCCTCGGAATAACCTAGGGTCGGCAGCCCGAACAAGCTCCCGACTTGCGGATCCTGAGCCGGCGGTGAAATGGCTTACAGCTTGCGACCCAAGCGATCGGCGATGCGCCGGATCGCCGGCAGGTCGAGCTCGGCGTCGAACCGATAGGGGACTCCCACGACATCGAGGCCCCGGCGACGAAGGCGCGCGACCTGGTTTCGCTGCAGGCGGCCTCGATCATGCACTGCATAGGCCGCCCGCGCGGCGGAGTGAGCGACCCCGTCGGTCGCGGGCTGCCCGTCGGCGAACCCCGCGATGCGGCCAAGCTCCGCGTCGGTGAAGCGTCGCGGCAATAGGCTGTTGACGATGACCGCCTCGAGCTCGCGGCCGAACTCCTTGCGCAGTGCGTCCTGGAGCTCGAGCGTCTCGGTGACGGCCATCTCGCTCCCATGCGCGACGGCGAGATAGGCGCTGCGCCCGGGATCTGCCAGCAGCTCTCCCAGCCGCTGGGCCTGGCCGGCGATCGGCCCGACCCGTGCGATCGCGCCAAACGTGCGCGGCGAGGAGAGCATCCCGAGTGCATGACCGGTGGCGGGCGCGTCGAGCACCACCAGGTCGTAGCCGCTGCCACGCCCGCGCCGGCGCCGCGGCTGAGTGAGCTCCCAGATCTTCACCATGGCGACGAGCTCCTTGGCACCCGGCGCGGCGGCCGCGAAGTACTGAAAAGTGCCGCTGGAGGCGAGTACGCGGCCGGGAACTCGCCCGCCGAGCGCCTGCAGCCACTCCATCAGCGCTCGGTCCGGGTCGATCGAGATGCTCGACAAGCGACTCTCGAGCTCTCTCCGACCCCCGGGCCGGGTGGCGGAAATCCGAACAGGCTGGACAGCCTGTGCTGCTCGCCCACCTCGACGATGATCGTCCGTCGACCCCGGCTCGCCGCCAGCAAGCCAACCGCCGTCGCGACCGTCGTCTTGCCGGCGCCGCCCTTGCCGGTGACCACGAGCAGCTTCTGCTGGAGAACCGACGTCATCGGTCAGAGTCTGTCTCAAACCGACGCGCGCGTGCTCGACCTACAATCGTGCGGGTGAGCGCCCAAGGACCCGAAGAGCCGATCGAGCAGCTGCTCGCCTACGACGAGCGTGGCCTCGTCCCGTGCGTCGTGCAGGATTGGCGTACCGGTGAGGTTTTGACGCTCGCGTATATGAACGAGCAGGCACTGGCCCACACGCGTGCCACGGGCGAGCTTCACCTCCACAGTCGCTCGCGTGACGAGTTGTGGCGCAAGGGTGAAACCAGCGGCAACGTCCAGGCGGTGAAGGCGCTGCGGGTGGACTGCGACGGCGATACGCTGCTCGCGCTTGTCGAGCCGGCCGGACCGGCGTGTCACACCGGCGAGCGCACGTGCTTTCATCGCGGCGAGCTCTCGCCGGCGGCTCCACATGAGGTCCTGCCGAGCCTCGAGCGGACGGTGGATGAGCGCGCCGCCCTGCGCCCGCATGGCTCCTACACAGTCGAGTTGCTCGAGGATCCGCAGCGGATCGGCATGAAGGTGATGGAGGAGGCCGAGGAGGTCGCCCGCGCCGTCCGCGCCGAGTCCGAGCAGAGGGTGGACGAAGAGGCCGCCGACGTGCTCTACCACCTGCTCGTGCTGCTGCACAGCAGAGGCCGCAAGCTGGCCGACGCCGAGCGGGTGCTCGATGACCGTCGTCGCTGACGCGCTCACCGACGCTCCCGCGGTGCAGCCGAGCTTGGAGGAGGCTCGCGCGCTCGCCTCCCAACACAACCTGATCGCGCTGCGCCACGGCTATATCGAGGATTGCGAGACCCCGGTGTCGGCGTTCTTGAAGCTGCGCGAGCTGGCGCCGGGCGAGCCGGCGTTCCTGCTCGAGTCGGCGGATCAGGGCCAGCGGGTGGGGCGCTACTCGTTCATCGGATTTCGCCCTCGCTCCGTGCTGCGGTGGTCGCTTGCAGACGGCGGCGATCCCTACGCGCTGGCGGCCGCCTACGTGACTCACTTCAGCCAGGCGCCGATGCCAGACGCTCCTCCGTTCACCGGCGGCGCCGTGGGCTTCTTCGGCTACGACCTCGTCCGCACGGTCGAGCCCCTGCAGGCGCCCAACCCGGACCCACTCGGTCTTCCCGACATGGCGCTCATGCTCAGCGACGTCCTCGTCGTGTTCGATCACCTCAGGCATACGGTCACGATCCTTGCCAACGCGGATCTCGACTCCGAGCCGGACGTCGAGCGGGCCTACGCGGCCGCCGTGCGGACGATCGCGGAGGTCCGCTCCCAGCTCGCCGGTCCCGTCCCCCGGGCGACGGGCGCGCGCGTCGTGCCCGAGATGCCCACGTTCGAGTCAAACATGGCCCCCGAGCGCTTTCAGGCGATGGTGGCGCGGATCGTCGAGTACATCCATGCCGGTGACGCGTTCCAGGTCGTCCCCTCCCAGCGCTGGTCCGCCCGAGTTCCCGTCGAGGCGTTCTCCATCTATCGGGGCCTGCGCGCGGTCAATCCGAGTCCGTACATGTATTTCCTGGACTTCGGCGACTTCCAGGTCGCGGGCGCCAGCCCGGAGCCGCTGCTAACGGTCTCGGGCCGCCATGTCAGCACCAAGCCGATCGCTGGAACCCGCCACCGTGGAGCGACACCCGATGAGGATCGGCTGATCGCGCAGGAGCTGTTGGCCGACGAGAAGGAGCGCGCGGAGCACGTGATGCTCGTCGATCTTGGACGCAACGACCTTGGACGCGTCTGCGAGTACGGCAGCGTCGCGGTCGACGAGCTGATGGAGATCGAGTCCTACAGCCACGTCATGCACATCGTCTCCTCCGTGTCCGGCACGCTGCGCGGCGAGGTCGGGGCGATGGACGCGCTGCGCTCCGTGCTGCCCGCCGGGACGCTCTCGGGTGCGCCGAAGGTGAGGGCGATGCAGATCATCGACGAGCTCGAGCCGGTCAAGCGCGGCGGCTACGGGGGCGCGATCGGCTACCTCAGCTACGCGGGCGACCTCGACACGGCGATTCACATTCGCACGGTCGTCGTCAAGGACGGCGTCGCCCACATCCAGGCAGGCGGCGGCACCGTGGCGGACGCCGAGCCCGTGTATGAGTACGAGGAGTCGGTGGCAAAGTCGACGGCCGCGATTCGCGCGATCGAACTAGCGTGCGGGCAGTCGGAGTGGCCATGAGCGCCGTTCGCGTCCTGGTCCTCGACAACTACGACTCGTTCACCTACAACCTCGTTCAGTATCTGGGCGAGCTGGGAGCCGACGTTCACGCCGTGCGCAACGACCGAGCGACGGTCGACGAGCTGCTCGAAGGCGCGTATGAACGTTGTGTCGTCTCGCCGGGTCCGTGCACGCCCGACGACGCGGGCATCACGCTCGAGCTCGTGCGAAGGATGCCCGAGGCCGGCGTGCCCACGCTCGGGGTGTGTCTCGGACACCAGGCGATCGCACAGGCGTTCGGCGGGCGTGTGCAGCTGAACCCCCCGGTGCACGGCAAGGCCACCACGATCGAGCACGATGGACGCACGATCTTTCGCGGCCTGTCCTCGCCTTTGACGGTGGGGCGCTACCACTCCCTGATCGTGGGCTCCGAGCTCCCGGCCTGCCTGGAGCAGTCGGCGAGCGGCGACGGGGTCGTCATGGGCCTGCGCCACCGCGAACTACCGGCGGAGGGCGTGCAGTTCCATCCCGAGTCGGTGCTCACCGACTGCGGCATCGAGCTGCTCGCGAACTTCCTGGACTCCGACTGATGCCCAACCCAACCCTCACGCGCGCGATCGACGCGCTCGCCTCACGGCGCGATCTGAGCGAGGACGAGACCGCCGAAGTGCTCGCCGAGATCATGCACGGCGAGGTTTCAGAGACGCAGATCGCAGGCTTCCTGATCGCGCTGCGGACGAAGGGCGAGACGGTCGCGGAGGTGACCGGGCTGGCGCGCACGATGCGAGCGCTGGCGGCTCATGTGCCAACCGATCGAGACGACCTGCTCGACACGGCCGGAACAGGAGGCGGGCGGCGCACGTTCAACGTCTCCACGACAGCCGCGCTGATCGCGGCGGGCGCGGGTTGCGCGGTCGCCAAGCACGGCAATCGCTCCGCGACCAGTTCATCGGGCTCGGCGGATCTGCTCGAGGCCCTGGGCGCGCGCATCGACCTCGATCCTCGGGCTGTCGCGAGCTGCATCGAGGAGGCCGGCTTCGGCTTCATGTTTGCGCCCGCCCATCATCAGGCCACGCGCTTCGTCGTCCCGGTGCGCCGCGAGCTCGCCGTGCGCACGATCTTCAACCTGCTCGGCCCGCTGACCAACCCGGCAGGCGCCCGCCGGCAGCTGATCGGCGTATCCGATCAGCGGGCGCTCGAGACCATCGCCGGCGCGCTGGCCAGGCTGGGCGTCGATCGCGCGCTTGTGGTGTCGGCGGAGGACGGTCTGGATGAGATCTCGATCGCGGCGGCGACCACCGTCCTCGAGGTGAACGGCGAGGAGATCACTCGCTACACGCTTGCGCCCGGCGACGTCGGGATTCCGCTCGCCACGACAGCTGACTTCGAGCGTGGATGCGCGGGTGGAACGCCGGAGCAGAACGCCGCAGTCACGCGCGCGATCATGCACGGCGAGGAGCTTACGGAGGCTTCGCCGGCGAGCCGGGACCTGGCGGCGATCAATGCCGGCGCGGCGATCTACGCCGCCGGAAGAGTCGATTCGATCGCCGCGGGCGTCGAGGCGGCGCGGGCGGCGCTCGCCGACGGGAGTGCCGCCAGCACCCTCGAGCGCTACGTGCAGGCAAGTATTCGCCATGCGCCGTCAGCGGCGCCGGCGGCCCGATGAGCGCCCGCGAGGTAACCGTGCTGGAGCGGATCCTTCAGACCACGCGCAAGCAGCTCGAGCGGCGCAAGCGCGAGCTCTCGCCGCAGGCGCTTTCAGACCGCGTCCTCGGCGCGCCGGATCACGACGGCGTCGGCGAGCGTCGGCTGCACGCCGCGCTGACGCGGCCGGGCATCGGCGTGATCGCAGAGTTCAAGCGGCGCTCGCCCTCGGCGGGGACGCTGCGCGAGGGGGCTGACGTGAGCGCGCTCGTACGCGCATACGAGCGCGGTGGCGCAGTCGCGCTGTCGGTCCTGACCGAGGGTCCGAGCTTCGGCGGATCGCTCGACGATCTGCGCGCCGCGCGCGCTGCCTGCGACCTGCCGATCCTGCGCAAGGACTTCATCATCGACCCGTATCAACTGTACGAGGCCAAGGACGCGGGCGCCGACGGGGTGCTGCTGATCGTCGCAGCGCTCGCGGCCGAGGAGCTCGCGTCACTGCACAGCGCCGCGCGCGATTTGGGGTTGGACGCGCTGGTCGAGGTTCACGACGGCGAGGAGCTGGAGCGCGCGCTGGGACTCGGAGCCGACCTCGTCGGGATCAACAATCGCGATCTGCGCGACTTCAGCGTCGAGGTGGGTCGCACCTCGCGGCTGATGGCGCAGGTGCCAGATGGCGTTACGGTCGTCTCGGAGTCGGGGATCGCCACCGCCGAGCAGCTGCGAGACCTGCACGCGGAAGGCGTGCGCGCGGTGCTTGTCGGCGAGTTGCTCATGCGTGCCGACGATCCCGAGGCGGCGCTGCGGGCGCTCAGAGCTCGCGGCGACGGCGACGTCGATCGCCTCGACGAGTAGGCGGCCGAAAACCTTTATCCGCTCGGGGTCTGTGCTTTAGATGCCCTTCATGGCCGCTGATCATCCTGTTCTGGCATGAAGCGCATGTTCGCCATCCCGTTCATCTCCGCGCTCGTTGGCGGCGCGGTCGTGGCCGCCGTGATCGCGGCGTTCGGAGGGCTGGGCGAAAGCAAGAACACCGTCACCACGGTTCAGTCGGCTCCGCTGCAGCCTTCGAACGCGTCGCAGCAGAGCAAAGGACTCACCCCGCACGACATCTACGTGCGCGACGCGCCCGGCGTCGTGTTCGTGACCTCGACGATCGTGCAGAAAACGGAATCGCCGTTCGGTCTGTTCGGCGGCGGCGAAAGCCAGCGCCGGGGCCAGGCCACGGGCTCGGGGATCGTGATCGACGGCAGCGGCACGATCCTTACCAACTACCACGTGGTGGAGAACGCGATCAAGGTCACGGTGAGTCTGGAAAAGGGAAAGACGGTCGACGCCCAGGTGGTCGGCAAGGATCCGTCGAATGATCTCGCCGTCCTGCGAGTCGCACCCGACGGCCTCGCGCTCCACGCGCTGACGCTCGGGGACTCGAGCGGAGTCCAGGTCGGGGACCCCGTGCTCGCGATCGGAAATCCGTTCGACCTTCAACGCACGCTCACAACGGGCGTGATCTCGGCGCTGCAGCGCCAGATAACCGCCCCCAATGGCTTTGCCATCGACAACGTGCTGCAAACCGACGCCCCGATCAACCCAGGGAACTCCGGCGGACCACTGCTCGACGCATCCGGTCGAGTCATCGGCATCAACTCGCAGATCGAGACCGGTGGTAGCGGCGGCGGCAGCGTGGGCATCGGCTTCGCGGTTCCGATCAACACCGCCAAGTCTGAGATCGCCCAGCTGGAGAAGGGTGGGACCGTACGCGGCGCCTACATCGGACTGACATCGCTCACGATCGACGGGTCGCTCTCGGCGCTCAACCTGCCCGTGAGCAGCGGCGCGCTGGTGCAGAGCGTCCAGAGGGGAACGCCGGCCGAAAAGGCGGGCATTCGCGGCGGCAAAATCAGCGGCAGCACGGAAAGCGGCCAGGTCGCGGTCGGCGGGGACATCGTCACGTCGATCGACGGCAAGACGGTCACGAGCTCGGAAGACCTGGCCAACGACATCTCGGCGAAGAAACCCGGCCAGACGATCACCGTCGGCCTACTGCGCGGCAACGGGCACGGAAGCTACGAAAAAAAGACCTTGAGCGTTACGCTCGCCAGCCGGCCCAACTCGGTGCCGAACGGAAACACGCCCGAAGGGTAAGACCCCGCTACCGTTGGGGTATGGCCGCAACGCCAACCCGCGTGAAGGTGTGCGGGCTCACAAGCCTGCGCGACGCCGAACTGGCGGTCGAGCTCGGAGCGTGGGCGCTGGGGATGATCTTCTTCGAGGACAGCCCGCGCGCCTGCTCGCTGGCGGAGGCGCAGCGGATCGCGAGCTCGCTGCGCCGAAACGCAGAGCTGTGTGGCGTGTTCGTGAACGCTCCACTCGATGAGGTCGCCGCCACGGGCCAGGCGCTTGGTCTGAGCATGCTCCAGCTTCACGGCGATGAGGGCCCCGCGTTCTGCGGCGAGGCGTCGCGCCGGACAGGCGCACGCGTGGTCAAGGCGGCTCAAGTCTCCGGACCGGGTGACGTCAGGGACCTCGAGCGCTTTCACGTCGACTTCCACCTGCTCGACGCGCGCGCGCGGGCGCCCGAACGGCGAGCGCTGCGCGGTGGCACCGGGGAGACGTTCGACTGGACGCTCTTGCATCAGCGACGCTCGAGGATCCCGCTGATCCTCAGCGGTGGTTTGAATCCGGCCAACGTCGGCGAGGCGATCGCGGTGGCGGCGCCCTACGCAGTTGACACCGCCAGCGGCACCGAGGCCGCGCCGGGGCGCAAGGACGCGGACAGGCTGACCGCGTTCTTCGCCGCGATTCAGGCCGCGTATATCGATCGCGATACGGACGAGGAGGAAGACGCGTCCCTCGAGAGCCTCGACCACGAAGCGGAGTCGCCGCGCGATCCGAGCGCCACGCGCCACGCGACCGGGCGCCGTGTGGCAGACACGCCGGCGTGAGCGCACGCGAGACCACCAACCCGGCCGTCGAGCACCGCTTCGGCCCCTACGGCGGACAGTTCGTGCCGGAGACGCTGATGCCGGCGCTGGCCGAGCTCGAGGATGCGTGGGGCCGGGCGCGCGCGGATCCGAGCTATCGCCGCGAGCTTGACGAGCTTCTGCGGGATTTTGGCGGCCGGCCAACACCGCTCTATCGCGCCAGGAGGCTGTCCGAGCGAGCCGGCTGGCCGGTCTACCTGAAGCGGGAGGATCTCAACCACACGGGATCCCACAAGCTGAACAACGCGCTCGGCCAGGTGCTGCTCGCCAAGCGGATGGGGAAGCGGCGGATCATCGCCGAGACCGGCGCGGGCCAGCACGGCGTCGCGACCGCGACTGTGGCCGCGCTGCTCGGAATGGAGTGCGTCGTCTATATGGGCGTCCAGGACACGCACAGGCAACGGCCGAACGTCCAGCGGATGGAGTTGCTGGGGGCGACCGTGCACCCGGTCGACGCCGGGGCGAAGACGCTCAAGGAGGCGACGTCCGCGGCGATCCGCGACTGGGTGACGAACGTGGAGAGCACCCACTATGTGATCGGCTCGGTGGTTGGTCCGGCGCCGTATCCGGCGCTCGTGCGTGACTTGCAGCGTGTGATCGGGGACGAGGCGCGCGCTCAGCTGCTCGAGCGCGAGGGGAGGCTGCCGGCACGGGTCGTGGCATGTGTCGGGGGCGGCTCCAACGCGATCGGCACGTTCGCTGCGTTCATCGCCGACGAGCGGGTCGAGCTCATCGGCGTCGAGGCGGGCGGCGACGGAGTCGAGACGAGCCGTCATGGCGCGCCGCTGACCGTCGGCGGCCGCGCGGGCATCCTCCATGGCTCTCGCTCTGCGGTGATGCAGGACGAGGAGGGTCAGATCGTCGAGGCGCACTCGGTATCGGCCGGCCTCGACTACCCGGGCGCCGGACCACAGCACGCGTTCCTCCGTGACAGCGGTCGCGCGCGCTACGTCGCGGTCACCGACCGGGACGCGCTGCAGGCGTTCCGGGAGGTCGCGCGGCTGGAGGGGATCGTCCCGGCGCTCGAGACGGCGCACGCGCTCGCCTGGGTGCTCGCGCAGGCCGACGGCGAGCTCGACCTCGTCTGCTTGTCCGGCCGCGGTGACAAGGATCTCGCGCAGGTGCTCGAGCATGAATAACGTGAGCGCGACGGCCGCAACCGGGGTGCAGCGGATCGCGGATGCGTTCGCCGCCACGGGCGAGCGCGCTGCACTGATGCCGTACCTGATGGCGGGATTTCCGACGCTGGCCGAGTCGGTCAGGATCGGCGAAGCGTGCGTGCAGGCGGGCGGCGACCTGGTGGAGCTCGGCGTTCCCTACGCCGACCCGCTGGCCGACGGTCCCGTGATCCAGGCGGCCGGGACGCGGGCGCTCGCGGCCGGGGCGAATATGACGGGGGTGCTCGAGGTGGCGCGCGCGCTGGCGCCGAGCGTGCCTGTGGTGTTGATGTGCTACGCCAACATGGTGTTCGCTCCCGGTGCCGAGGCGTTCATCGAGCGGCTCGCGCGCACCGGCGCGTGTGGGTTGATCGTGCCCGACCTGCCGCTCGAGGAGGCGACGGGCGTGCGCGACGCATGCGATGCCCGCGGCCTTGCGCTGGTGCCGCTGGTGGCGCCCACCACTCCCTCGGAGCGCCTGGCGACCATCGGCGCGCGCGCGCGTGGCTTCCTTTACACGGTCTCGGTTGTGGGCACCACCGGCGAGCGCGAGGCGCTGCAGACGCGTTTCGCCGACGCGGTGGCCCGTGCGAAGGCGAGCACGGAGGTCCCGGTGGCACTCGGCTTCGGCATCAGCACGCCCGAGCAGGCGCGACAGGCCGCCGACGCAGGGGCGGACGGAGTGATCGTGGGGAGTCGCCTGGTCCGTGCCGCCGGCGATGGCGCGGACCCCGCAGCCGCCGTCGGAGCTGTGGTCGGCGAACTGTCCGCGGGGCTGGCTCGGTCTCGGTAGGATTCCTGGCGCATGGGACTGATCCTCACCGCTACCGCCGGGCTGGTCGTTTGGATCGTGCTGTGGGCGTTGGGGACCAAGGGGTTCGACGCATTCATGCTGGCCGCGGCGGTCATCCTTGTCGGGGCCACGCTGAGAATTCTCTCGGGCTACCTCCCCGGTCGTCGCAGCTAGCCTGGCCCGGTGCGCGCGCGCTGGCTGTGTCTAGCCGCTCTCGCCGCTCTGGCCGTCACTGTGGCCGGCTGTGGGGGAGTGAGCATCTCCGGCGCCTCGGAAGCGACGGGAAATCAGCTGGTGATCTATTCGAGCCTGCCGCTGCAGGGTCCGTCGGCCGAAGTCGCCGCGCAGATCGTCAATGGAGAGCGATTGGCGCTGGCGGACGCCGGCGGGCGCATCGGTCCGTTCAGGGTCAGCTATGTGTCGCTGGACGACGCCAATCCGACCACTGGCCGGCTGGACCCGGGCGTGACCGCGAGCAACGCCAAGATGGCAGCGCAGGACACGAGCACGATCGCCTACCTCGGTGAGTACAACTCGGCGGCCACGGCCGTGTCGCTGCCGCTGATAAACGCGGCGGGCATCCTGCAGGTGAGTCCGGCGAGTCCGTACGTGGGCCTGACGTCCTCCCTGGATGCCGGCCAGGATGAGCCGCAACGGTTCTATCCCAGCGGCCAGCGCACGTTCGGCAGATTGCAGCCGGGCGATCCCGGCCAGGCGCGAGCACAGGTCGATCTGATGAAAGCGATGGGAGTGCACAAGGTCTATGTGCTCGACGATCAGGACCCGTTCGAGATCCCGCTTGCGCAGATCGTCGCCAGCGACGCCGAACAGGCGGGAATCACCGTCGCGGCTCACGACAGCCTGGCCACGACGACCGGGGCGGTGTTCACGGGAGCCGTTGAAAAGATCGCCCAGAGCGGCGCCCAGGCGGTGTTCCTCGCGGGGGGTACCGGAGCCGGCACCGTCGCCCTGTGGCGGCAGCTTCACAGCGCCGCCCCGCATCTGCTGCTGTTGGGATCGAGCACGATGGTCAACGAATCGTTCACCGCACAGATCGGACCGGCGGCGGCGAGCACGTACCTGACGACGCCGGTGCTCGCCACGAATGACTATCCGCCCACGGCGGCGCGCATTCTCAGCGCCTACCGCCGGCACTTCGGAAGCGAATCGGGGCCGAACGCCCTGTACGGCTACGAGGCGATGAGCGTCGTGCTGGACGCGATTCGGCGGGCGGCTTCGCACGGAAATGACCGCCAGGCGGTGATCAACAGCTTCTTCGCGGTCAGAAATCGCAACTCCGTGCTCGGGCGCTACTCGATCGACGCCGGCGGGGAAACCACGTTGCCGCGCTACGGCGTCGATCGGGTCGTGGCTTCCCGACCTGTGTTCTACCGCGCGATCGACATCGGCTGATCGAGCGCGCGCCTAGCGAAGCCCGACGACCAAGCGAAAGCGTTCAACACCCGCGCCCACGCTCTTGCCGCCGCCCGCGAGCGTCGTGAGCGAGCGCAGGTAGGGGACGAACGGCGATACCGACGGGTCTTCGCTCAGGCCGACGCTTTCGAGTAGGCCCACGAGCGTCGGAAAATCAAGCGTCACGCTGGGCTGAATGCCTTCGCCCAGCGAGGCCGACGCCGCCGCGCGAGAGGCCGCACCGGCGAGCGTGCTCGACGGGTTCAGCGCCGCCGCGATCGAGGGTTCACCGAGCCCGATCACGAACTTGGCGTGGCCGCTCGCGTCGCGACCGTCGGCGATGTCGAGCACGACCGGCAGGCCGCTCAGCCGCGCGGCGACTGACGCGTCGGTCCCGGCGATCGAGACGGCCTGAACCGAGCCGCCCGATTCGCGGAGCTTCGCGGCCAGCTTCGCGACAGCAGCACGCGAACGCGCCGGATTTGTCGATCCGATGACGATTCCGCCCCTCAGTTCGAGCAGGCCGCTGCCGCTCGCGAACATTCCCGCCGAGCCCATCCAGCTCGCGAAGTCGCGCTTGGCTTCCGCCGTGTTGGCGCCGAGCGCGCTCAGCGGCGCGAGGATCCCTTCGAGCAGGCCGTTGATGCTCAGCCCCGACGACGGCTTGGCCGCGGCCCCTGAGCCGGCCAGCGCACCTCCGATCGAGGTCAGTGTGCGCAGCCCCCTGACGTCTTCTCCAAGCGTCTTGCCGACATTGCCCAGGCCGACCGCGAGCCACGATTCTCCCGGCAGTTCGCCGAGCGCCTGTGCGCCTTCCGGACCAGCGGACAACAGGCCCCCGTGTGAGGCCGTGCCGGTGGACAGCACATCGGCGTCGAGCGCGATCGAGGCGGCCGACGGCACCAGCGAGACGTTCACGAAGCGATTGCCGCCCAGCAGCGAGAGCAGCCCGGGCAGTCCCGGCGATCCTGGCGCTGCACCATGGCTCGGTCCAGAGGCGCTCGAGTTCGCATACAGGTGTGCGAGGACTCCCGGTGGGGCGGAGGCGAGAAGCTTTGCGTAGCCGGTCGAGTGTGCGAGCGACGGTCCGCCGAGCGCCGTGTCGATCACGCTGCGAAGCCCCGACTCGCTGCCAATCACGGCGAAGCGGTCGACCACGCCGAAGGCGATGGCGCCCGGAGCCGTCTGGTAGGAGACCCCCTTGTAGGTCGCTGCGTGCCCGCCGGCGCGCGCGGCCTGGGCCTCGAGAAACGACCGCGCCTTGGTCGCGTCGCTGGTGTTGAGCACGATCGCCCCATCGACGCCCTTGGCGCCGAACGGGAAGGCGCTCGTGGCCGCCGACCCGCCGAGGATGCCCTGCTGAAGCAGCGCGAGCAGGCGGCTGACGCTCGCTTCCGAAGCCGCGCCCGGCCGGCCGAGGAAGATCGCCGCGTCCCCTCCCAGCCACGGTGCCACGTCGTGGTTGAACGTGAGCGCTGGCGAGCCCGGAGTCTGAAGCGCGGCGAGCAGGCGCAGGTAGACGTCGACTTGATGGCTGAGCTTCTGTCCAGCCGTCCGCGCGGCGGCCTTCAGAGGTTCCCCGGGGCGAACGGTCGCGCTCGCATACAGGGGTGTGGAGGCAGGGACGACGCCGGCGGGATCGGCTTCGGTCCCGTTCGAGTGCGAGGAGCCGCAACTGGCAATCGCCACCGCGGCCAGCGCCAGGACCAGCAGCGCGCTCGAGCGGCGCGATCCGCGCGGGGAGGGGAGCGACATCGGGGCCGATCGTAGCGGCTGCGGAGCTACGTCCGCGACGGTGACCGGCGCACGGATAGCACCGCACAATCCCGCCTGGCCGGCGCCTTGCGAGGGCATCGGCCGGCCGTGCTCGAGCGGTCGGGACTGCAACAAGCGTCCCGCGCGGAGGAACTGCAAGCGCGCTTGCCGGCCAACGGCCTCTCGAAGTGCCCGGTGGGGAGCGCAGAAGCGCTCGACTAGCAGGCGTTTTTGCCTTCCGGGTAGCCAGAGAGCAAGGAAGTGGGAGAAAATGTGCAATTAGGGTTGCATTGTGGGGCAAAGTGGGTTATGTTCGCGATCAGCGAGCCGGGGTGGAGGGGCTCCTCCCACTCCTCCACCTCGGCTCGGTAATCAAGCTTGGAGCTCGATAGTGGTCCCCTTCCGCGGCACGTTCGACCATACGCTCGACGCAAAGAACCGCCTCACGGTTCCGGCGCGCTACCGCGCGGCCCTGACCGACGGAGTCGTGCTCGCGATGCCCGTGGACCTGAAGCCGTGCGTCGGCGTTTGGCTTCCGGAGGAGTACGAGCGCTACAGCCGCCGCGCGCTCGCCGAGCTGCCGCCGCTGTCGCCTCGACTGACCGAGCTCGAGCGCTTCTTCTATGGCAGCTCCCAGGACGCTGACCTCGACGCTGCCGGGAGGATCATCGTGCCGGGCTTCCTCTCAGACCACGCGCGGCTGCAGAAGGAGGTCGTGGTCGTCGGAGCGGGAGAGCGTCTGGAGCTGTGGAGCAAGGACCGCTGGAACGAGCACCAACCGACGCTGCTGAGCGGCGTCGCCGAGATCACCGCACATGTCGACGACACTGCTTGACATGAGCTTGAAACGGCCCCGTCGCCCCCCGCGAGGGCGGGCGTCAGGCCCTTACCCTCCTAGCCTCACCGGTCTGGACCCTCACACGGCGCATACGGACCACGTCCCCGTGCTCGCAGCCGAGCTGATCGAGCTGCTCGATCCGCGACCCGGCCAGACCGCGATCGACTGCACGTTCGGCGACGGCGGCCACGCGCGCCTGCTCGCCGAACGACTTGGGGCTTCCGGGATGCTTGTGGCGATCGATCGCGATCCGCTGGCGCAAGAGCGCTTTGATCGGCTGGCCGCGGAGGTGGCCTGCTCGGTCCGCTTCATCCGGGCGAGTTATGCCGACGCGCTCGAGCTGCTGAGTCGCGAGGAGCTGGGCGCCGACATCGCTTACTTCGATCTCGGCATGTCCTCGATGCAGGTCGACACCCGCGAGCGCGGCTTCTCCTACTCCTACGAGGCGCCGCTGGATATGCGGATGGATCCGGGCCAGGAGCTCAGCGCCCGTGAGATCATCGCCGACTGGGACGAGCGGCGGCTCGCGCGCGCGCTGCGCGACTTTGGCGAGGAGCGCCACGCGGGCGCGATCGCCCGCGCCATCGTCCGCCGGCGCGCGCGGGCGCCGATCGAAACGACGCTCGAGCTGGTCGACGCGATCAACTCCGCGGTCCCCGCTCCGGCCCGGTTCGCGGGCGGCCACCCGGCCAAGCGCTCATTCCAGGCGCTGCGGATCGCCGTCAACGATGAGCTCGACCAGCTCGATCGTGCGCTCCCGCTCGCATGGGGGCTACTGCGCGAGGGCGGCGTCCTCGCCGGGATCGCCTTCCACTCCCTCGAGGACCGCCGCGTGAAGCGCTTCATCGCGGCGCGCGCGCGCGGCTGCGTCTGCCCGCCGGACCTGCCGGTGTGCGCCTGTGGCCGCATGCCCGAGGCGGAGCTGATCACGCGCCGTTCGGTAGTGCCCTCGGCCGAGGAGGTCGCGCTGAACCCGCGCGCAGCCTCCGCGCGGCTGCGGGTCGCGAGGAAGCTCACCGAGAGCGGAGCCGAGGCGAAGTGAGCTCGCGCGCAGCCGTCGCGGCCCCGGCCGCCCCCCCTCGACGGGTCATCCACAGGGCGCCCCCGCTCGTCGTTCCGAGGGGTCCTCGGCGGGTCTCCGGTCCGGCGCGGCGCACAGCGCCCGATCGCAGTGTTCGCGCGCCCGCCCCGAGCGGTGGCGGGATCGTCCTCGGCCTGATCGCTGCGCTCGAGCGCATCGCGAACCACCGCCTGCTCGACCGGCTGCTTCGGGGACGCGCGTGGATCGGTCTCGTGGCATTCGCGCTGATCGGGATCGTGACCATGCAGCTCGGGTTGCTCAAGCTGAGCGGAGGCATCGGGCGCGCTATCGAGCGCGAGGCGCTGCTGCAGCGCGAGAGCGCGGCGCTGAGCATAGAAAACTCAGAACTCGCGGCGGGGGAGCGGGTACAGTCGCTGGCGACGCGGCTGGGCATGGAACTGGTGCCCGCGGGGGCCCTCCGCTTCCTCACGGCGAATCCTCGGACAGACCTGACGAAGGCAGCGGCGGCCGTCAGCGCGAGCGCTCGAGCCACGCCGAGGAGCTCCGAAGAATCGGGCGCAGCGTCGACGACCACGGCGTCAACGCAAGCGGCGAGCGCCGAAGCGCAAGCACCGACATCGACACCGACCGAACCTCCGAGTGGCGCCGCAGAACAATCAAGCGCGGCATCCGGCGAAGCCACGTCGCACTCCGAATCGGCGTCATCCGGCGAATCCAACGCCCGATCGGGCGAATCGGCGACGGCGCCCGGCGAATCGACCGCCAGCGCCACGCCGGCGTCCGGGTCCGAATCATCAGCGGCGGCCGCGCCGGGCACGAGCGGCTCCGCCGAAGCGGGGCCCGCCGGCGGGACCCAAGCGGGCCCGCAGGGATAAGAACATGGCCGTCGTCCAGCGCCGGATTGGGGCGATCTTCGGGGTCACGTTTCTACTACTCGTCCTGGCCGCTGGACGGACTCTCTATCTCGGCGCCCTGCGCGGCGGCGCTCTGCGTCAAGCCGCGAGTAGCCAGCAGCTGACGCACGAACCGGTGCCGGCGCAACGGGGCTCGATAACCGATCGAAACGGGGTCGACCTCGCCGTCTCCGAGCCCGCGCAGGACATCTCCGCGACACCGTACCTGGTCAAGGATCCGCTCTCCTCGGCGCAGCGCCTGGCGCCCCTGCTGGGCCAGTCGCAGGCGACGGTGCTGCGCAAGCTCTCCCAGCGAGGCGGGTTCGTATATCTGGCCCGTGCTCTCCCGGCCAAGCAGGCGCGGGCCGTCATCGCGCTGAAGATTCCGGGCATCGCCGGTGCGCCGGTCATGCGCCGCGTCTATCCGCGTGGCACCCTGGCGGCGCAAGTGTTGGGTGTGGTGGGTACCGAAGGCCACGGGCTGGCGGGCCTGGAGTACTCGCGCAACGCAATCCTGCATGGCCGCTCCGGGCAGCGGCGCGTGGTCAGCGACGCGATCGGTCAACCGGTGTCGATCACCGAAGTGCAACCCGAAACGCCCGGCGAGTCGGTCTCGTTGACGCTCGACGCCAATATCCAGCAGCGGACCGAAGAAGTGCTGAGCGCCGTCGGCCGGGTGTTCAACCCGAAAGATGCCACGGCGATCGTCATGGACCCGCAAACCGGGGCGATTCTCGCGATGGCAAACTGGCCGCAGGTGAACGCCAACGACCCGGGTGCGTCGTCGCCGGAAGCGCTTGAGAACCGCGCGGTGGGCTTCAACTACGAACCGGGCTCGACGTTCAAGGCGTTCACGGTCTCGAGCGCGCTGCAGCAGGGGCTGATCACGCCGAGCACGAGCTTTGACGTCCCCGATCACATCCAGGTCGCCGACAGGACGATTCACGACGACACCGAACATGGCGACGAGTCGCTGACCACCGCACAGATACTGGCTCAGTCCAGCAACGTTGGCGCGATCAAGATCGGCCTGCTGGAGGGAGCGTCGAGCTTCAGCAGCTGGGTGCACCGGTTCGGCTTCGGGGCGCGTAGCGGAATTGAGCTGCCCGGCGAGGAAATGGGCCAGGTCCTGCCGCTGAGTCGCTACTCGGGCTCGTCGATGGGCAACCTGCCGATCGGGCAGGGGCAGCTCGTGACGCCGATACAGATGGCGAGCGCGTATGCCGCGATCGCCAACGGCGGGATCCTGCGCCCGCCGCACATCGTCCAGTCGGTGGGCGGCCGGCGCCAACCCGTCCCGGCCGGCCACCGTGTGATCTCAGCCGCCACCGCCGCAGCGCTGAGGCAGATGCTCGAAGGCGTGCTCGCACCGGGCGGGACGGCCAGCGAGGTCTCGATCCCGGGCTACGCGCTGGCGGGCAAGACGGGAACCGCGAGCAAGATCGATCCGGCCACCGGCGAATACTCCAAAACCGCCTACGTGGCTTCATTCATGGGGTTCGCCCCGGCGTCGAACCCGAAGCTGCTGAGCGCCGTCGTTGTCGACGAACCGCAGTCCAGGTCGATCTTCGGCGGAACGGTGGCCGCGCCCGCATTCGGACAGATCATGAGCTTCGCGTTGCCGTACCTGCGCATCCCGCCGGGATAGCATCAGCCCATGAGGCTCGACGAGCTGACGGCCGACCTTACCGTCGTTTGCGCCGCTGGCGACAGCGGCGCCGGCTCGGTGACGGAGATCTCCGGGCTCGCCTACGACAGCCGCGCGGTCGGTCCGGGCGATCTGTTCTTCTGCGTCAGCGGCTTTCGCAGCGACGGGCATGCCTTCGCCCCGCAGGCTGTCGAGCGCGGCGCCGCCGCGCTCGTCGTCGAGCGGCCCCTCGGGCTGAGCGTGCCCGAGGTTGTCGTGTCCAGCGTTCGCGCGGCGATGGGGCCGCTCGCGAGCCGTTTCTTCGGCGAACCGACCGCCACGCTGCGCGTGCTGGGGATCACCGGGACCAACGGCAAGACGACGACCGCGTATCTGGCGCGCGCTCTGTTGGAGGCGACCGGGACGCAGTGCGGTCTGCTGGGCACGGTCAAGTCGGTCGTGGGAGGCAAGGAGCGCCCGGTCCTGCGCACGACCCCCGAGGCGATCGACCTGCAGGCGGACTTTCGCGCGATGCTCGACGGCGGCGATCAGGCCTGCGCGATGGAGGTCTCCTCGCACGCGCTGGAGCTGGGTCGGAGCGACGGCATCCATTTCGCGGCCGCGATCTTCACCAACATCAGCCGCGACCACCTCGACTTCCACGACACGATGGAGGACTACTTCCAGGCCAAGCGGCGGCTGTTCGTCCCGCAAGCCTCCCCGCTCGTGCGGACCCCGGCCTCGCCGCTCGCGCGGGCACCCGAGGCGAGCGTCGTGAACGTCGGCGATCCGTATGGCCGCCAGCTCGCTCAGGAGATCGACGGCGCGCGCACGTTCGCCGTCGACGCGTCCGCCGACTACAGCGCGACGGCGCTGCGCTGCGACTTCGAGCGGTGCCGCTTCCGCCTGCACACGGCCGCCGGCGAGCGCGACGTGGCCCTGCCGATGCCCGGTCGATTCAACGTCGCGAACGCGCTGGCCGCCCTCGCCGCGGTGCACGCGCTCGGTGGCGATCTCGATCTGCTCGTGGCGGCACTCGAGCGCGGTGTGCGCGTTCCCGGGCGCTTCGAGCCCGTCGACGAGGGCCAGGACTTCGCCGTGCTCGTCGACTACGCGCACACGCCGGATTCGCTGGAGAACGTTCTCCTCGCGGCGCGGGAACTGGCCCGCCCCGATCAGCGCGCGCAATCGCGAGTGGTGTGCGTGTTCGGTGCCGGGGGCGACCGCGATCGGGGCAAGCGCCCGCTGATGGGTGAGATCGCGGCGCGCTTGGCCGACGTCGTACTCGTCACCTCGGACAATCCCCGCTCGGAGGACCCCGAGCAGATCATCGCGGAAATCGTGGCGGGAATTGGACCGGCTGCGCGGGAGGGCGCGGAGGTTCGGTCGCCGCCTGGGGTGCCGGCGGTTAGTTCGATCGCCGATCGGCGGGCCGCGATCGCGCAAGCGATCGAGACGGCCCGCCCCGGCGATGTCGTCGTGATCGCCGGCAAGGGCCACGAGCAGGGCCAGGAGTTCGCCGCCGGGCGCAAGGAGCCGTTCGACGATGTGACGGTGGCGCGGGAGGCGCTTCGTAGGCTCGCCCCGCGAGCCGAGTTGGCGGTGTCCGACGCGTGAGGCGCTGGGACGCCGACCACGTGGCCAAGGCGGCCGGCGCGCGTCGTCTCGGAGGAGCCACGCGCGCCGGCGATGAGCCCGGGCCGGTGGGGGTGAGCATCGATTCGCGGCGCACGGCTCCGGGAGAGCTGTTCATCGGTCTGCGGGGCGAGCGCGTTGACGGCGGCGAGCACGCCGCCCACGCGCTGCGTGCCGGCGCCTGGGGTGCGCTGGTGGGTCCCGAGCACGCTCGCGCGATCGCCGACTCCTCGGGCACCGATCGCGCGGGCGGCGTCGTGCTCGCCCACTCCGATCCGCTGGAGGGCCTGCAGGCACTCGCGCGGACCTGGCGAGCGGAGCTCGCGGCCGCCGGAACGAAGCTGGTCGCGATCACCGGCTCGACCGGCAAGACCTCGACCAAGGACATCCTCGCGGCGCTTCTCGCTCAGCACGTGCGCGTCGTCGCGAGCCGCGAGAACCTGAACACGGAGATCGGAATGCCGCTTGCGCTGCTGGGCGCGCCGGGCGACACCGAGGTGCTCGTGGTCGAGATGGCGATGCGTGGCGCCGCGCAGATCGCCGAGCTGACCGCGATCGCGCGTCCCGACGTCGGCGTGATCGTAAACATCGGCCCAGTGCACCTGGAGCTGCTCGGCTCGCTGGAGGCGATCGCTGCGGCCAAGGCCGAGCTGATCTCCGGCATGGCACCGGGCGCGACGGTGGTGGTGCCGGCCGGCGAGCCGCTGCTGACACCGTACCTGCGAGCTGATCTGCGCACGCTCACATTCGGGCCGGGGGGGGACGTCGAGCTGCAGGACAGCCGCGCTGGTGCCGAGGCCAGCGGAGATCACCCGGCTCGAGAGCCGCTCGAGCGTCTGAGCACCGACGGCGAGGTCGTCATCCGAGTTCGCGAGCCGACCCCGGGTGGTGGCGACGCCGGCCGCAACGACGCCGGCCATGATTCTTGCCTTACGCTGCGGCCCTCTTTTGGGCAGGCCCATAACCTGCGCAACCTCCTGGCCGCCGTGGCGGCCGCGCGAGCCCTGGGTATCTCGCCCCAGGGCGTGGTCGATGTGCGCTTCTCGGCGCTGCGCGGCGAGCGTCTGGCGCTGTCTGGCGGAGTGATCCTGATCAACGACTGCTACAACGCCAACCCGATGTCCATGCGCGCAGCGATCGACGACCTCGCCGCGACGGCCCCGGGCCGCCGGGTGGCCGTGCTCGGCGACATGCTCGAGCTTGGCCCCGGCGCGGCGCGCTTCCATCGCGAGATCGGAGCGTACGCGGCCGAACAGGGCGTCGATCTGCTGGTGACCGTCGGTCCTCTGGCGGCGGGGATGCGCGAGGGGTTCTCCGGCGAGACGCACTGCGTCGAGGACGCGCGAGCGGCCGCCGAGCTGCTCGGGTCCGAGCTGCGCGACGGCGACACCGTACTGGTGAAGGGCTCGCGCGGAGTCGGCCTCGAGCACGTGGGCGAGGCCTTGGGGGCCGCACCGAGACGCACGCATGAGCCGGTCGGCGGCGCTCCCCCCAGCGGTCTCGCCGCCGGGCCGCGGCGGCGCTGATGGGCCGGATCCTGTTCGGCGGCACAGCGGCGCTGCTCATCTGCATCTTCTTGAGCCCAAAGTTCATCGAGTTCCTTCGCGAGCGCGAGTTCGGCCAGCACATCCGCGAGGACGGTCCCGAGGGGCATCACCTGAAGGCCGGCACGCCGACGATGGGCGGAGTGATCATCTTCCTTGCCGTCTCGGTCCCGTTCCTGATCCTCACTGACTACGACTGGCGCTCGGTGGGCGTCTTCGGTGCGGCGATCGCATGCGCGCTGCTTGGCTTCGCCGACGACTACACAAAGCTCGTCCGGCGGCGATCGCTGGGCCTGCGTGCACGAACGAAGCTGGTTGTGACGATCGCGATCTCGCTCGGGCTGTGGTACATCGCCGAACACCAGGCGCACCTCGCACCCACGTTGCGACTGCGCTTCGTCGACTACCAGATCGACCTCGGTCCCTTCTATCCGCTGCTGATCTACTTCGTCGTCGCGGGGACCACGAGCGCGGTGAACCTCACCGACGGGCTCGACGGCCTCGCCGCGGGATGCGCCGCGATCGTCCTGCTCGCGTACATCGCGATCACGTTCATCACCGGCGAGTACGACCTCGCAATGGTCGCCGGATGCCTGGTGGGTGGGTGCATCGGCTTCCTCTGGTTCAACGCCTTTCCGGCAACGATCTTCATGGGCGACACCGGGTCACTGGGACTGGGCGGCGCGATCGCCGGGCTCGCCGTCATGACCAAGACGGAGCTCCTGCTGGTGCTGTTGGGCGGGATCTTCGTGATCGAGGCACTGTCGGTCGCGATCCAGGTGATCTCCTTCCAGGCGACGCGCAAACGCGTGTTTCTGATGGCGCCGATTCACCACCACTTCGAGCTGCGAGCGTGGTCGGAGACGAAGATAATCCTGCGCTTCTGGATCGTCGCGGCGATCTGCTGCGCGATCGGCTTCACGATCTACCGGCAGAGCATCGGCTGACTTGAAGCCGCGGCCGGAGATCCCAACGGGCCCCTACCTCGTGGTCGGCCTCGCCCGATCGGGGATCGCGGCCGCGCACGCGCTACGCGAGCGCGGCGAGGAGGTGATCGGGGTCGACACGAACGCGGCCCCGGGGGTCGACCCGCTCGCGGCGGATGGCGTCGAGGTGCACGTGGACGAGGACGGCGTCGCGCTGCTCGACGGCGTGCGCGCCGTCGTCAAGAGCCCCGGGGTGCCGTTGACGGCGCCGGTTATCGCGGCGGCGCGCAGTCGTGAGCTGCCGGTGCTCGGCGAGCTCGAGCTCGGCTGGCGGATGTTGGAGAACGAGTTCATCGCCGTGACGGGGACCAACGGCAAGACGACGACGGTCGAGCTGATCGGCCACATCCACCGCGAGGCGGCGCTGCAGGTTGCGGTCGCGGGCAACGTCGGAGCTGCCGTGAGCGGCCTGGTCGGAGCGATCGATGCGAGCGCGACGGTGGTTTGCGAGGCGTCTTCCTTCCAGCTCGAGGACACGTTCGCGTTCGCGCCGGAGGCGGCTGTGCTGCTGAACATCTCGCCGGATCATCTCGACCGCCACGGCACGCTCGACGCCTATGCGGAGGCGAAGCTGAAGCTGTTTGCGCGCCAGGACGAGGACGACGTCGCGGTCGTCCCGAGCGCGCTTCTCGCAAGCGGGCTCGGCCGCGACGCCAGGCCGATCGAAGGGCGGATCGGCAACGCAAGGCGCGTCCTCTTCGGCGCCGGCCCCGGGGACGCCCTGCTCGAGCAGGGCGGCGAGCTGCGCTGGAACGGAAGCCCGCTGCTGGCGCGCAGCGAGCTGCGACTCCGCGGCAGGCACAACCTCGAGAATGCGATGGCCGCGGCGGCCGTTTGCCTCGCGCGCGGCGTCGCGCCGGACGCGGTCGTGGCGGCACTGACCTCCTTTGCGGGGGTGGCGCACCGCCTCGAGGAGGTGATGGTCCGGGAGGGCGTGACTTATGTCAACGACTCCAAGGCGACCAATGTCGCGAGCACGCTCGTGGCGCTCGATGCGCTTGCCGACGCCGGGCCGATCGATCTGATCCTCGGCGGTCAGGGCAAGGGCCAGGACTTCACGCCGTTGCGTACCGCGGTCGAGGGGACCTGCAGGGTCGTGTACGTGATCGGCGAGGACGGGCCGGCGATCGGGCGCACGATCGCCGCGGGGCCGGTGCCGGTGCGCGAATGCGGAGATCTGGATCGCGCCGTCGAGGAGGCAAGGCGAGCGGCGGTTGCCGGCGAGGTCGTGCTGCTGTCGCCGGCGTGCGCGAGCTTCGATCAGTTCGCCGACTTCGAAGCCCGCGGTGAGCGCTTTCGGGAGCTGGTCTGCGCGTAGCGACGGATCGCTGCGCCATGAGCAGCGCTCCTCGACCAAATCAGGGCCGGGCCACGGTAGGCGATGGCCGCTTGCGGGTAGTGGTTGTCTGAGCAACCGCTACTTTGGGAGGTCATCGTGAAGCTTGGCATCGCAGTGCTCCGCTCGATCGTCGGAGTCCTGTTCATGGGCCACGGCCTGCAGAAGCTCGCCGGCTGGTTCGGCGGCCACGGCCTGGAGGGCACCGGCGCGGCCTTTGAGTCGATGGGGCTGCGACCCGGCAAGGCCCACGCGGCGGCCGCTGGCACCAGCGAGACGGTCGGCGGCGCATTGCTCGCCGGTGGCCTGCTGACGCCGCTGGGCGCAACTCTCCTCAGCGGGACGATGCTGACCGCGATCCGCAAGGTCCACCTCGCCAAGGGGGTTTGGGTCTCAAACGGAGGTTACGAGTACAACCTCATCCTGCTGGGCGTTCTCTTCGCGGTGACCGATCTCGGCCCCGGCGACTGGTCCTTGGACCACGCACTGGGCCTGCGACGCTCAGGCCCGGGGTGGGCGCTCGCGCAGCTAGCGGCGGGCGCGGCCGGGTCCGCCGCTGCCGTCGCGATCGGTGCGCGCGGCTTGGACCGTCCCGCGGCAGCCTCCGGTGAGCCTGCGTCCGCGCGTGAGGAGGACCAGAGTACCGCCGAGGCGGACGGGCGCAGCCCGCAGCCGTCCGCGGCGCCGTAGGCGGTCCAGCGGAATCAGCCACCGAGCCTCACTCGGGATGGCTGTCTGGTCATGGGAGAACGGCGAGCTGAGCCCTGAGCTGCAGTATCGATGGAGGCATTCGGGCGGCGCCGTCGAAGTCAGCTCAAGATGCCAGCAGCCGCAGCACGGGGCCTCCGCCCGTCCGAGGCTCATCATCCGCGCAGCGGCAGCAAGCGCGGCAAGCGAAGTGCGCTCGCAGCCGGCCAGCAGACGCTCGAGCACCGCATCCTGCTGACCGCGACGCTCTGCCTGCTCGCGTTCGGCGCGGTGATGGTCTACAGCGCCTCATCGGCGACGACGCTGCTGCAAGGGCACGGCAACGGAAGCGGCTATCTGCTCAAGTACCTCGTGTACGGATCGATCGGCCTGGTCGTGATGCGCCTGCTCGCGCGCGACGGCCTCGCCAGGGTGCAGAGCATCACGGCGCCGCTGCTGGTCGCGTCGTTCGTGCTCGTGCTCGCGGTGCACATTCCGCACGTCGGCGTGAGCGTAAACGGCGCCCGCCGCTGGATCGGGCCGGGCCCGTTCCAGTTCCAGCCTTCGGAGCTCATGAAGCTGGCGCTGGTGCTCTACGCGACCACGCTGCTGGCCAAGCGTCCGCAGCGCGTGCACGACCTGCGCGAGCTCGCCAACCCGCTGCTGCTCGTCGTGGGAGGCGCGTGCCTGCTCGTCGTGACACAACCCGACCTGGGCACGGCGATGGTGATCGCGTTCACGATCTCGGCCCTGCTGATCGCGGCCGGGATCCCACTCGGCAAGCTCGCGGTCCTGGCCGGGGGCGCCCTGGCGGTGGTCTTTCTGTACGCGATGGTGCGCCCCTACGCGCGCACCCGCCTGACGTCCTTTCTCGACCCCTGGGCCCACGCCTCCGGCAGCGGCTTTCAGGCGGTGCAGGGTCAGATCGCGATCGGGTCGGGGGGCCTGTTCGGCGTCGGTCCCGGCCAGTCGGTGCAGAAGATCTTCTATCTGCCGGAGGCTCCCACCGACTTCATTCTCGCCGTGATCGCCGAGGAGCTCGGCGCCGTGGGGGTGTGCGCGCTGCTGTTCCTCTACGGCCTGATCGCCTATGCGGGGTTGCGTGCCGCCAAGGCCGCGCGCAGCCTCCACAGCGCCCTGATCGCGGTTGGCGTGACCGCCCTGATTCTCTCGCAGGCCCTGCTCAACGTGTTCGCCGTGCTCGGCCTCGCCCCGTTGACGGGCGTTCCGCTGCCGTTCGTCTCCTACGGTTCGAGCAGCTTGATCGTGATGCTCGCCGCGATGGGCCTGCTGCTCAACGTCGCCGCGGGGGGGACCGCGCACGTGCGCGCGGTGGCGCCGACGCGCCGACGCTCGCCCGACGCCAAGACGCGCGAACCGGCACGATGGGGCCGTGACCGCAGCGCCGAGGAGGATCGTGATCGCCGCCGGCGGGACCGCCGGGCACGTGGTGCCGGCGCTCGCGGTGGCAGACGCGCTGCGGGCTGACGGCGTCGAGGTCGCTTTCATCGGCGGCGCGCGAGCCGAGGCGGTGCAAGTTCCCGCGGCCGGATTTCCGCTGTACGAGATCTCGGTCGAAGGCCTGAGCCGTACCAACCCGCTACGTGCCCTGCGCGCGCTCGCACGCGCCGCCGGCGGATTGCGGCGGTCGCGAGCGCTGCTGAAGCGGCTCGCACCGCAGGCGGTCATGGGCGCCGGCGGCTACGTCGCCGGACCCGTCGCGCTGGCGGCGCTGACATTGCGGATCCCCGTCGTCCTCACCGAGGCCGACAGCCGGCTGGGGTTGACCAACCGACTGCTCGCGCCGTTTGCGCGGCGCGTCTGCCTGGCCTTTCCCGCCACCGCCGGCGTGAACGACCGGCGCAGCGACCGCTACCGCGTCACCGGTCGGCCGATCTTCCCGCCCGTCCAGAACCGCGGCGCCGCGCGCGAGCGCTTCGCGATCGCTCCGGATGAGACCTGCGTGCTCGTGTTCGGCGGCTCGCTCGGGGCGCGTTCGATCAACCTGGCGGCGATCGATGCGTTCGCCGACGGTTCGCTGCGAGTTCTGCACATATGCGGACGGCGCGATCACGACGAGCTGCTCCAGCGCGAGCTGCCCGTCGGATATGACCTGCGCGAGTACCTGAGCCCGCCCGACTTCGCGGAGGCGCTCGCTGCAGCCGACCTCGTGGTCGCGCGTGCCGGAGGGTCCGTGTTCGAGATCGCCGCGCACGGCCTGCCCGCGATCCTCGTCGCATACCCTCGCGCCGCGGGCGATCACCAGAGCGCAAATGCCCGCTGGATGCGCGACGCCGGCGCAGCGATCTCGATCGCTGACGATGAGTTGAACGGCGCACGCCTGGCCAAGGAGGTCGCGGTCCTGCTCGCCGACCGCTCCCGCCTGGCGGCGATGGCATCGGCCTCATCCGAGCTCGCTCGCCCCGACGCCGCTCGCCAGGTTGCGGGCGAGCTGCTCGAGGCCGCGGGCGGATGAGCATGTCCCAATTGCCCTGGAGGGGACGCCGTCTGCACTTCATCGGCGTTGGCGGTGCGGGAATGAGCGGCTACGCGCGTGTTGCGCGCTGCCTCGGCGCGGAGGTCAGCGGGTCGGATGTCGCCGGCGGCCCGTATATCGAGCGCCTGGCCGCCGACGGCGTGCTCCAGGCGCACGTCGGCCACGCCGCGGAGAATGTCCCTGCCGGCGCGGACATCGAGATCGTCTACTCCTCGGCGGTGGCGGCCGAGAACATCGAGCGGCGCGCGGCGCGCGAGCGCGGGCTGATCGAGCGCTCGCGCGCCGAGCTCCTCGCCGAGCTGACGACGCTCAAGCGGACGATCGCGGTGGCGGGCACGCACGGTAAGACGACGACAGCCTCGATGCTCGTGCACGCCATGCGCGGGGCCGGCCTCGAGCCGGGGTGGCTCGTCGGCGGGGCGATCGGCGCGGAGGAGCCCAACGCCGATTGGGGCGCGGGGGAATGGCTCGTCGTGGAGGCCGACGAGTCGGACCGCTCGATGCTGAGCCTGAACTTCGAGATCGCGGTGTTGACCAACGTCGAGCTCGATCACCACGCGACGTTCGCCTCGCTGGCCGAGCTGCGCGAGGCTTTTCGCGAGTTTCTGGCCCGTGCGCAGAGAGCGATCGTGGTGTGGGATCGCCCCGACCTGCGGGCCCTGACGCCGCCGGTCCCGGACCCTGGGCCGGGGGGCGAGCGGGCCGTCGCGCCCGCCCGGCCGGCGCCGGTCGGGAACGGGGCCCACGAGGTCGCGGTCGTCCCCTACGACGCTCCCGCGCCGATCCTCACGCCCGCCGGCTCGAGCTTTGACTGGGATGGGCGCGAGGTGCGCTTGATCGTGCCCGGTGCGCACAATGCGCTCGACGCGGTCGCCGCGCTCGAGGCGGCCCGGCTCACGGGGGCCGACCCCGCGCTCGCCATCGGCGCCCTCGCGAGCTTTCGCGGCGCCGGCAGGCGCTTTCAGCTGCTCGGCTCAAGTGCCCGCGGAGCGCTGATCTATGACGACTACGCCCACCATCCGACGGAGGTGAGGGCCACACTGCAGGCGGCACGCACGCTCGAGCCGAGGCGTCTGGTGGCGGTCTTTCAGCCGCACCTCTACTCGCGCACCGAGCTGCTCGCGAGGGAGTTCGGCCAAGCGCTCGCACTCGCAGACGTGATCGCCCTGCTCGACGTGTACCCGGCGCGCGAGCGCGCCGAGGATCATCCGGGAGTGAGCGGCCTGCTGATCGCCGAGGCGAGCGCCGATGCCGCCGGCGGGCGGCCCGTCTACTGGCTGCCCACGTTCGCCGACGCCGAGCCCCCTCTGCGGGCCCTCCTCGGTCGGGGCGATGTCTGCCTGGTGATGGGCGCGGGGGACGTCGTGGAGCTCGGACGCGCGCTGGTGGACGCGTGAGCGCGAGCGATGCGCCCGCCGCGGTAAGGCCGGACTACCCGCTGGCGCGACTGTCGACGGTTCGCACGGGCGGCTCGGCGCAGTTCTTCGCGCGCGCCGGCGAGGATGCCCAGCTCGCCGAGCTGCTCGCCTGGGCGCACCGCACGGGCAACTCGGTGAGCGTCGTGGGGTCGGGATCGAACCTGCTGATCGCCGACGGGGTGGTCGCGGGCCTCGTCGTCAAGCTCGATCGCGAGCTCGCGCGGATCGAGCGGCTGGAGCACCGTCTGCTCTGTGGCGGAGGCGCCCGGCTGCCGGCGGTGGCGGCAAGCGCGGCTCGCGCCGGCCTGTCGGGGATCGAGTTCGGTGTCAACATCCCCGGCACGGTCGGGGGCGCGGTTCGGATGAACGCGAACGCCTACGGCGGCGAGCTCGGGCGGACGCTCGAGTGGGTCGAGATCGTCACGGCGGCGGGCGTCCAGACCCGCCGTCCGCAGGAGCTCGGCTTCAGCTACCGGCGATCGAACCTGGGCGCGGGCGAAATCGTGACGCGGGCAGCGTTCGCGTTGACGGTCTCGGACCCCGCCACGGTCACCGCTACGCTCGCGCAGATGCGCGCGCAGCGCCACTCCGACCAGCCACAGGGGATCAAGACGTTTGGCTCGACGTTCAAGAATCCCGAAGACGAGCGGGCGCAGGGTCGCAGCGCGGGCGTGCTGCTCGCCGAGGCCGGCTGCGCCGGCTTCGCCTCTGGCGGGGCGCGGTTCGCGCCGAAGCACGCGAACTTCATCGAGAACACCGGTGCGGCCACCACCGCCGACGTGCTCGCCGTGATGGCCGAGGGCCGCCGCCGCGTGCTGGAGCGGTTCGGCGTCGAGCTGGAACCCGAGGTCCAGACCCTCGGTGACGTGCGCTTCCCCTGGTTGTAGGGGTTCGCGCGCAAAGGTCGAACAGGTGTCCGATGGATCGCTCCTTAGCCGGCCGGCCGGGAATCGGACGCCCGTCCACTGCGGGCGGGCGACGCGGCCATTCCTTCCCCGGTGGTCGGGCGAGAGCGAGGCCCGCCCGATCGCACATCGGCCTCGATCGCGATCGTCTGTGGCGGACGCTCGCCGTGGCGCGCCTGCCCGCGGCATTCTTCTTCGCGCTGCTCTCACGCCGGCGACGTCTGCGGATCTCACTGCTGGTTTTGCTGCTGGCAGCGCCACCGCTCGCGGGGGGCTGGCTATGGCTACGACACTCGTCTTTGGTTTCCGTCGAGCACGTGCAGGTCACCGGCGTCCGCGGTCCTGATGCCGGCGCGATCGACGCGGCGCTGATCGGCGCCGCGCGGCACATGAGCACACTGGACGTGCACCTCGGCGCGCTGCGCGCCGCCGTCGCGCCGTTTCGCGTGGTGCGCGACGTGCAGGCCAGCTCGAGCTTCCCGCATGGACTGCACATTCGCGTGATCGAGCAGCCGCCGGTGGCCGCACTCACGGTCGGCGCCGCGCGTACCGCCGTGGCGGCCGATGGCGCGGTGCTCGGTCCGGCGCTGCTGTCGAGCTCACTGCCCACCGTCACGGCGGGCTCGGCGCCCGCGACGGGTGCGCACGTGCACGACGCAAACCTGTCGGCGGCGCTGACCATCCTGGGTGCGGCGCCCGCGCCGTTTGCGAAGCTCCTCTTGCGGGCGTTCAACGGGCCCAAGGGATTGACGGTGACGATGAGCGGCGGGCTGAGCGTCTACTTCGGCGATGGCAGCCGGCCGCACGCGAAGTGGCTGTCGCTCGCTCGGGTGCTCAGCGACCCCAGCTCTGTGGGCGCTTCCTACGTCGACGTGCGCCTCCCCGAGCGTCCGGCCGCGGGCTTCGCCGCCGGCGTCCGTCCGCAGGGCGCGGGCGTCCAGGGCGCGAGCGCATCCTCCTCCGAACACGCCACCCCCACGGAACTGGGCTCGGCCGCGCTTGCGGCCGGCCTCGTGGCCGCGGGCGGCGGATCGACCGGCCAGGAAGCGTCCACGACCGGTTCCGCGGCGAGCCAGACGACGTCGACGAGCGCCTCCGAAACGAGTTCTACGGCCGCGGCCGAAACGCCGTCCGCGGCCGAAACGCCCGCCGCGGCCGGTTCGGAAACGTCTCAGAGCACCCCGACATCGGGAGGCTGATCCACCCTAACTCTCAACTGAAGCTTGAGTATAGTGGGAGGTCAAGGCTAAGGTGATGCTCCAGAGTTCGGCAATCTGCAACGATTGTTGCGAGATTCGACCGCGTCGTTGACAGGGCGAAGTTCCCTGCATAACGTGCGCATCGCGACGGTTCGGGGATCGGTATGCTCCGAACCCTAATTTTCTACTGAAGGGTTCGGACAGAACCGACATGGAGAGCAGCGGGAGCTATCTGGCGGTCATCAAGGTCGTGGGGGTCGGCGGCGGCGGCACCAACGCCGTGAGTCGCATGGTGGACGCCGGATTGCGCGGCGTGGAGTTCATCGCCGCCAACACCGACGCCCAGGCGCTCGCGATGTGCGACGCCGACATCAAGCTGAACATCGGCCACGAGTCGACCAAGGGTCTCGGCGCCGGCGCCAACCCGGACGTCGGGCTGGCCGCCGCGTCGGAGTCGCGTGACGACATCAAGGAGGCGCTGAAGGGCGCCGACATGGTCTTCGTGACCGCGGGCGAGGGTGGGGGCACCGGCACCGGTGCCGCGCCGGTGATCGCGGAGATCGCCAAGAACGAGATCGGCGCGCTGACCGTCGGCGTTGTCACTCGCCCGTTCGACTTCGAGGGCGCCGAGCGCGGCCGGCAGGCCACCGAGGGCATCGAGCGCCTGCGCGAGGTCGTCGACACGCTGATCGTGATCCCCAACGAGAAGCTGCTGTCGGTCGTCGAGCGGCGTACCTCGATGCTCGACGCGTTCCGCGAGGCCGACAACGTCCTTCGCTCCGGCGTTCAGGGCATCACCGACCTGATAACGATCCCAGGGCTGATCAACCTGGACTTCGCCGACGTGCGCACGATCATGCAGGATGCCGGCTCGGCCCTGATGGGGATCGGCACGGCCGGCGGCGAGACGCGCTGCGCCGACGCCGCAAAGGCCGCGATCTCCTCGCCCCTGCTTGAGGAGTCCGTCGACGGCGCCACGGGCATCCTCTTGAACATCACCGGCGGCAAGGATCTCGGTCTGTTCGAGGTCAACGACGCCGCCGAGATCATCCAGAACGCCGCTGACCCGAACGCCAACATCATCTTCGGCGCCGTCATCGACGAGTCGATGTCAGACGACGTTCGCGTGACGGTGATCGGCACCGGCTTTGACCACCGTCCCGGGCGCACAGCCCGCCGCGACAGCCGCGCTCGCGGCCGCGACCGCGGCCCGCGGATCGACGATCGCCAGCGCTCCTCGCTGGAGATCTCCGACGACGACATCGACGTGCCGCCTTTCCTGCGCTAGCGCGCTGCTCCCGTTTGCGCAGTCAACGCGTCCCGACCTCCGCCGGGATCGCGCTCCGGGCCTCCGCTAGCCTGAGGCCGATGGCGCCCGCTCCCGTCCTCAACCGCACATCGCTGTACGAGCGCCACCGGGCCGCGGGGGCCAAGCTCGTTGAGTTCGCCGGATGGGAGATGCCCGTCCAGTACGAGGGCGTCGGCCGCGAGCATATGGCCGTGCGCGAGTCGTGCGGCATCTTCGACGTCTCGCACATGGGGGAGATCGAAGTCGCCGGCCCACAGGCGCTCGCGCTGCTGCAGAGGCTGCTGTCGAACGACGTCGCGAAGATCGCCATCGACCCGGGCAGCGGAGGGGCGCAGTACAGCCTGCTCTGCCGCGAGGACGGCGGCGTGCTCGACGACGTCTTCACCTATCGCCTCGACGCCGATCGCTACCTGACCGTCACCAACGCCGCCAATCATGCGCGCGATCTCGACTGGTTCCAAACGCACGCGGCGGACTACCCCGAGGCTCGCGTGAGCGACCGGATCGACGACTACGCGATGCTCGCGGTGCAAGGACCGCTGGCGCGCGGGATCGTGCAGGCGATCTCCGACGCTCCGCTGCCCGCGCGGATGACCGCCGCGATCCTGCGCCTCGGCGGCGCCGAGGTGCTGGTCTGCGGAACCGGCTACACGGGCGAGGACGGGGTCGAGCTGTTGGCCCGCCCCGAGGATGCGCCGGAGCTGTGGGATGAGCTCGTGCGCCGAGGCGCCACCCCGGCAGGCCTGGCCGCACGCGACACGTTGCGCCTGGAGGTGTGCTATCACCTGTATGGCAACGACCTGAGCCTCGATCGCGGCCCGATCGAGGCAGGGCTGGGGTGGTGCTGCCGTGAGGACACCGCCTTCATCGGCGCCGCCGCCGTCCGCGCCGTCCGCGAGTCCGGGCCGGCGGAGAAGCTCGTCGCGTTCGCCATCGATGGACCCGGGATCGCCCGTCAAGGCAACCCGGTTGTGGACGGAGGCGCGGTCACGAGCGGCACGCTCTCGCCCTGCCTGGGCGTGGGTATCGGCCTCGCCTACGTGCCCGCCCAGAACGCGGCCGTCGGCACGCGCCTGGAGATCGACGTTCGTGGCAAGATGCGCCCCGCCGTGGTCAAGGAAAAGCCGCTCTACCGAAAGGTCGCGTGAATGGCCGAGGCCAGCTATCCCGAGGACCTGCTGTACCACCCCGAGCACGACTGGGCGCGCGTGGAGGACACGCAGGCGACGCTCGGCATCACGTGGTTCGCGCAGGACGCGCTCGGCGAGGTCGTGTTCTTCGACCTGCCGGCCGTGGGGGCGAGCATCAGCAAGGACGCCCCCTACGCCGAGGTCGAGTCGGTCAAGGCCGTATCGGACGTCGTCGCCCCTCTGTCGGGCGAGATCGTCGAGGTCAACGAGTCCCTCACGGACAGTCCCCAGTTGATCAACGAGGATCCCTACGGGGCGGGGTGGCTCGTCAAGGTGCGCCTGAACGACCCCTCCGAGCGCGACGCGCTGATGGACGCCGGGTCCTATGCGGCGTCGCTCGACGGCTAGGCTGTCGGCAGGCACTTGAGTCGCTACACGGCCATCACCCCAGCGGATCTCGACACGATGCTTAAGGCAGTCGGCGTCGGATCGGTGCAGGAGATCTTCGACCGCCAGATCCCCGAGGCGGTGCGCCTGCAGCGCGCGCTCGAGCTCCCCGACGGCCTTCCAGAGCAGGCCGTGTACGAGCACCTGCGCACGCTCGCCGAACGCAACACGAGCGCCGAGCAGGAGCTGAGCTTCCTGGGCGCGGGCATGTACGACCACTACGTGCCGGCGTTGATCGACATGCTCACGGAGCGCTCGGAGTTCCTCACTCCCTACACGCCCTACCAGCCGGAGATCTCCCAGGGTGGGCTGCAGGTGATGTTCGAGTACCAGACGGCGATCTCCGAGCTGACCGGCCTGCCGGTGTCCAATGCGTCGTCGTATGAGGGTCCCTCCGCGGTGGCGGCGGCCGGCTACCTGGCAAAGCTCCACAACGGCGGGCGGCGTCTCGTCGTCAGCGCGGGGCTGCACCCGCACGCGCTCGAGGCGCTGCGCACGCACGCCCACGGCTACGGCGTCGAGGTCGTCGAGGTTCCCCTGACCACCGGCTCCGCCGGCGGCGTCACCGACCCCGAGCAGTGGGCGCGGGCGATCGGCCCGGAGACGAGCGCGGCAATCTTCGCGCAGCCCAACTTCTACGGGGCCGTCGAGGACGCGGAGTCCCTGAGCGCGGCCGCCAAGGGGGCCGCCGCCGGCGCGGGCGGCGCCGGAGGCGACGGCGGCGGGGCATTGCCGGTCGTGGTCGCCCAGGTGGATCCGATGACGCTTGGCATCCTCCAGCCGCCCGGCGCGTGCGGTGTCGACGTCGCCGTCGGCGAGGGCCAGCCGCTCGGCAATCGCCTCGACTTCGGGGGTCCCTCGTTCGGTTTCTTCGCCGCGCGCGAGGAGTACATGCGACGGATGCCGGGTCGGATCGCCGGGGAGACCGTCGACACAGACGGGCGGCGCGGCTTCGTGCTCACGCTGCAGACCCGCGAGCAGCACATTCGCCGCGAGAAAGCCACATCGAACATCTGCACGGCGCAGGCGCTCAACGCGTTGGCCGGCGTCGTCTACCTGGCGTGGCTGGGCCGCGTCGGGATCGTCGAGCTGGGAGAGCTCCTGCTCCAGCGCACGCACTACGCGCGTGAGACGCTCGCCGCGCTGGACGGCGTCGAGCAGCTTCACTCGCAGCCGGTCATCCGTGAGTTCGCGCTGCGACTCGACGCGGATGTCGCCGCGGTCAAGCGTCGCTGCGCCCTCCAGGGGATCAATCCGGGCGTCGACCTCCACGCGCTCACCGGGCGCGCGGAGGACCGCGGCGGCCTGTTGGTGGCGATCACCGAGCGTCGCTCGCGGGCCGACATCGATCGTCTCGCCGACGTGCTCGGGGCGACCGTCCTCGCCGAGCGTGACTCCGCCGGCCGATCTTCGATCGGTGGGCCGGCGCCGCTCGCGGACGAGGCGGTGAGCGTGTGAGCATGCTCGACGACAACCTGCTGCACGCTGATCCCGGCATCGACGTGCATCCTGCGAGCGGCGGGGCGAGGCCGCAGCGGACCGTCAACGCGTTCGGCCCGACGCCGCTCCAGCGTGAGCCGGCGAGGACGATCTTTCAGAAGGGCGCCCCCGGGCGCCGCGCGTTCGTTTGCCCGCCGGTGGACGTGCCGAGCGCCGGCGCGCAGGAGCTGCTCCCGGCGCGCTTTCGCCGCCGCGAGCCGCCGCGCCTGCCAGAGGTCTCCGAGCCGGAGATCGTGCGCCATTACGTGGGCATCTCCAAGCGCAACTACGACCTGGACTCGGGCTTCTATCCGCTCGGCTCCTGCACGATGAAGCACAACCCGCGTCTGCACGAGCGCGTGGCGGCGCTCCCGGGCCACGCGCGTCTGCACCCGCTGCAGGATCCCGAGCGCGCGCAGGGTGCGCTCGAGCTGATGTGGAACCTGCAGGGTGCGCTCGCCGAGATCTCCGGCCTGGCGCACGTCTCGCTGCAGCCCTCGGCGGGATCCGCCGGCGAGCTCGCCGGCGTTCTGCTGACGCGCGCTTATCACGAGGACCGGGGTGAGACCCGCCACAAGGTGCTCACGCCCGACACCGCGCACGGCACCAACCCTGCGACGGTGACGATGGCGGGCCTGGAGGTCGTCAAGCTCGAGACCGACTCCGACGGCGGCATCGATATCGACGACCTGCGGGCGAAGGCCGACTCCGACGTCGCCTGCCTGATGCTCACGAACCCGAACACGCTCGGGCTGTTCGACCGCAACATCGAGGAGATCGCCGCGATCGTGCACGGGGTGGGCGCCACGCTGTACTACGACGGCGCGAACCTGAACGCGGTCATGGGGATGTCGCGGCCCGGCGACATGGGCTTTGACATCGTTCACTTCAACCTGCACAAGTCCTTCACCCAGCCGCACGGCGGCGGCGGCCCGGGGTCGGGTCCGATCGCGACCTCCGAGCGGATCGCCCCGTTCCTGCCGCGGCCGCTCGTGGTGCGCGGAGACGATGGCACGTTCGCATTCGACTACGAGCGCCCCAAGTCGATTGGCCGCCTGCGCGGCTTCCACGGCAACTACGGCTGCTTCGTGCGCGCGTACGCCTACATCTGTTCGCTCGGCGGAGACGGGCTCAAGGACGCCTCCGAAGCGGCGGTGCTGAACGCCAACTACCTCCTGGCCAGGCTGCAGGAGCGCGGAGTGGCCGAGCATCTGCCGGTCGCCTACGGAGACCTGTGCATGCACGAGTTCGTTCTCTCCGGTGGGCCGATGAAGCGCGCGCTCAAGATCAAGACGCTCGATCTCGCCAAGCGACTGCTCGACTTCGGCTTCCATCCGCCGACCGTCTACTTTCCGCTGCTCGTGGATGAGGCGCTGATGGTGGAGCCGACCGAGACCGAGACCAAGGAGACCCTCGACGCGTTCGCCGATGCGATCGCGGCGATCCTCGCAGAGGCCGCCGAGGATCCCCAGATCGCGATCGGGGCGCCCTACACGACGCCGGTCCGCCGCCTGGACGAGGTCGGCGCCGCAAAGCACCCGGTAATCCGCCAGGTGCTGGACTAGCCCCGCGAACGTGGCGATCGAGCACCGCAAACTCGGCAGCACGGGCATCAGCGTCAGCCCGCTGTGCCTCGGCGCGATGATGTTCGGCGCATGGGGGAACACCGATCACGAGGACTCGATCGGCATCATCCACCGAGCGCTCGACGCCGGCATCAACTTCATCGACACGGCGGACGTCTACTCCCGCGGCGAGTCCGAGGAAATCGTCGGCAAGGCGCTGGCCGGCGGCCGGCGCGAGTCGGTCGTCCTGGCGACCAAGGCACACGGCACGATGGGCGACGACGTCAACCAGTTTGGCAACTCCCGCCGCTGGATCGTCAAAGAGGTCGACGAAAGCCTGCGGCGCCTGAAAACGGACTGGATCGACCTGTACCAGATCCACCGCCCGGAGGTCGATACCGACATCGATCAGACGCTCGGCGCGCTCAGCGACCTGGTGCGCGCCGGCAAGGTTCGCGCGATCGGCAGCTCGACCTTCCCCGCTTACCAGATCGTCCAGGCCCAGTGGGCGGCCGAGCGGCGCGGGCGCGAGCGCTTCATCTGCGAGCAACCGCCCTACTCGATGCTGATCCGCCGCATCGAGGCCGACGTGCTGCCGGTCTGCCAGGAGTACGGCATCGGCGTGATCCCATGGAGTCCGCTGGCCGGCGGCTGGCTGTCGGGTCGTTACCGAAAAGGCGGCGACTCGCCGGGATCGAGTCGTCGCGCGCAGATGCTCCCCTCGCGCTACGACATGTCGCTGCCCGGAAACCAGCGCAAGCTCGAGGCGGCCGAGGCCCTAGGCGAGCTGGCTGACCAGGCCGGGATGCCGCTGATCGAGATGGCGCTCGGCTTCGTGAGCAGCCACCCGGCGGTCACCGCCGCGATCATCGGTCCACGCACGATCGAGCAGCTCGAAAGCCAGCTGCCGGCGCTGGAGCGCAAGTTGAGCGCCGACCTGCTCGACCGCATCGACGAGATCGTCCCGCCGGGGGTGAACGTCAATCCCGCCGACACCGGCTGGGACCCCCCGTGGCTAACCGACGCCTCGCTGCGGCGTCGCTAGCCGGGCGGGCGGGCGCATGCGCATCTTCTCCGGCATCCAGCCCACGGGGCGCAAGCATCTCGGCAACTACATCGGCGCGATCGCCCAGTACGTGGCCAGCCAGGAGCGTGGCGAGGGCATCTTCTGCATCGTGGACCTGCACGCGGTCACCGTTCCCTACGAGCCGGCGGAGCTGCGCGAGCGCTGCTATGACACGGCGGCCATCCTGCTCGCGGCGGGCCTGGATTCGAACCGGTGTACGCTGTTTCGCCAGAGCGACGTCCACGAGCACACGGAGTTGACGTGGCTCTTGAGCACGGTCACCGAGCTCGGGCGCCTGCAGCGGATGCACCAATTCCGGGACAAGTCGCTGGCTCAGCGCGAGCTCGTCGCCGCGGCACTGCTCCTGTATCCGGTACTGCAGGCCGCCGACGTCCTCGCCTATGGAGCCCACGAGGTGCCGATCGGCGAGGACCAGCGCGAGCACCTGGAGCTGATGCGCGACGTGGCCCGCCGCTTCAACGCACGCTTCGGTGACGGCGAGGAGGTGCTGGTCGTGCCCGAGCACCGGATCCCCGAGGTCGGCGCGCGGATCATGGACCTGCAGGATCCGACCAGCAAGATGTCGACGACCGGCGCAACCGAGCAGGGCACGGTGTACGTGCTCGACGAGCCCGCGGCGATCGAGAAGAAGCTGAGGGGGGCCGTGACCGACTCGGGCAGCGAGGTTCGCCGCGCGCCGGAGAAGCCGGGCGTGAGCAACCTGATCGAAATCCTCGCCGCCGTGCGCGGCGTCGAGGCAGCGCAGGTGGAGTCCGAGCTCGCCGAGGCGCGCTACGGCGAGCTGAAGGCGGCCGTGGCGGCGGCCGTGATCGACTACCTGGCGCCCGTTCGCGCTCGCTACGAGCAACTGCGCGCCGACGAGGAGAAGCTCGAGTCGATCCTGCAGAGCGGAGCCGCGCAAGCCCGCGCGCTGGCCGCTGAGACGCTCGCCGACGTCCGCGCGCGGATGGGCGTGGGGCCTCCTCGTCGGGACCGCTCGATACGGTGAGCGGATGAGTCTCGCGACCGCGACCGTCAGCTCGGTGAAGAGATGAGTCTCGCGACGCTCGAGCTCGACCTCGATGTGTTCACCGGCCCGTTCGATCTGCTGCTGACGCTGGTGCTGCGGGAAGAGGTGGACCTGCTCGAGTTGCAGCTCGCAGAGGTCGTGCTCGCATATCTGGACCATCTTCAAGCCCGCGGTGAGCTGGACCTGGAGACGGCCACCGAGTTCATCGTGCTCGTGGCGGCGCTGTTGGAGCTGAAGTCGCGACTGATGTTGATTGGAGAGGAAGAGGAAGAGCTGCTCGACATCGAGCCCGAGCAGGCCGCCGAGGAGCTGCTTGCGCGGATGCTCGACGCGCGCCGCTATCGCGCCGCGGCCGCGCATCTGGGCGAGCTGCTGGCGCGCGAGCACGGCGTCCGCTTTCGCGCCGCGCCGCTGCCGGCCGCGCTGCGCCGCACGATCGTCCAGCCCGCCGACGGCTCCCAAGATCCGGGGCTGCTAGGGGAGGCGATCGGTCGGCTGCTGCTGATGCCGCCGGCGATCAACCTGGATCACGTGGTCGTGCCGCGCGTCGCGGTCGCCGAGCGCCTCGCCGTGCTGCGGGGCCTGTTGCGGCGCGGGGCATTCAGCTTCGAGGATGCGGTCGCGGGCGCCGATCGGATGACGGTCGCCGTCACGCTGTTCGCGCTGCTGGAGCTGTACAAGCGCGGCGAGGCCGAGTGGAAGCAGGAGGAGAACTTCGGCGCGATCGCCATCCACCCGGGCTTCGCGCGCGAGCCTGGAGGCCGGATCGCAGCGGCGGCGGCGGGAACGGCGCGGAGGCTGGCAGGGTGAACGAGGCGGCCGACGCGCCAGGTCCGCTCGCGGGCGCCGCGTCGCAGCTCGAGAGCGCTGGCGAGCTGGCCCCGAGCGCCGCGAGCTCGGGCGTGGAGGCCCCGTCACTCGCCCAAACCGTTGAGGCGCTGCTGTTCCTGTCCAACGATCCGCTGAGCGCGGACGAGCTCGCTGAGGCCACCGGCGCCGGAGAGGGCGACGTTCTCGCGGCGCTCGAGGCGTTGTCCGACGGCTACGCGCCAGGGCGACGCGGGATTCACCTGCGCGAGCTGGCCGGCGGCTGGACGCTGGCGAGCGACCCTGGCACCGAGGACGCCGCCCGACGGCTGTTCAGCCGCGCCCGCATCTCGGCGCTCACGCCCGCGCAGGCTGAGACGCTTGCGATCGTCGCCTACCTGCAGCCGATATCGCGCCCGGAGATCACCCGCATCCGCGGGGTGAGCGCGGACTCGGCGAGCGCCACGCTGCTCGATCGCGGCCTGATCGAGGCGGCGGGTCACTCGCAATTCGGCGCCGTCCTGTATCGGACGAGCACGCAGTTCCTGAAGCTGTTCGGGCTGCGTGCGCTGGCCGAGCTGCCGGATGTCGCGCAATGGGATCCGACCCCGCAGGAGCACGCCGACCTGCGCGAGCGGCTGCTGAGAGCCGGCGAGGCCCGTGCGGGGAGTGGGCCCGGCGAGTCCTAGCTCGCTCGCGCGGCCAGCTGGCCGCAGGCGGCATCGATCTCGCGGCCGCGGGTGAGGCGGATCGTGGCCGGGACGCCGCGCGCCTGGAGCGCATCGCGGAAGGCGGCGATCGACTCGCGGGTGGCGCCGTGGTACTGCGCTCCCGAGCCCGTCGGGTTGTAGGGGATCAGGTTGACCTTGAATATATGCGGGTCGTCCGCGCCCCTGGCGGCCAGCACGGCGGCCAACGCGATCGCTTGCTCGTAGCGATCGTTGACGCCCGCGAGCATCACGTACTCGACGAATACCCGGCGGCGCTTGCGCGCATAGAAGGCGCGACATGCCTCGATGACGTCGGCAAGGGGAAAGCGCTCGTTGACCGGCATCAGCTGCGAGCGCAACGCGTCATCGGCGGCGTGCAGCGACAGCGCGAGCCGCAGCGGCATGTCCTGCTCGGCGAGACGTTCGATCCCGGGGATCCAGCCGACCGTGGAGATCGTGGTGCGGCGGTGGGTTATCCCGATGTCGGGCAGACGCTCGCACGCGGCGAGGACGTTGTCGAGGTTGAGCATCGGCTCGCCCATGCCCATGAACACGCAGTGGGTGATCGCGGCCGTGCGACGGAAGTGAAGCGCCTGGTCCACGATCTCGGAGCCCGTCAGGTTGCGCGCGAAGCGCATGCTCCCGGTGGCGCAGAAGGTGCACGTGAGCGGGCAGCCCGACTGTGAGGAGAGGCAGATCGAGCGTCGCCCGTCGCGATAGCGCATCACCACCGTCTCCAACGGGCGGCCATCGGCGGTCGCGAACAGCGCCTTGACGGTGCCGTCTCGCGCGCGGGACTCGCGCTGCAGCGCGAGGGTCGAGAACGGAAGCTCGCTGGCCATCGCGTCACGGAGCGCTGCCGGGAGATCGGTCATCTCCTCGTAGCCGCTCGCGCCGCGCGCGGCCCATGCCCACACCTGCCGGGCGCGAAAGGCCGGCTCGTGGCGGTCGGCGAGGGTCTGGTCGAGCAGCTGAAGGTCCATTCTCGATCCGGCGCAGGTAGGGGCGGCGCGGCCGCCTCCTATCGTTGCAGCAGATGGTGTCCGCCACCGAATCGAGCCGATGCGGCTGGCCAAGTACCTAGCCCACGCCGGTGTCGCATCGCGGCGCGCGGCCGAGCAGCTGATCGTGGCCGGGCGCGTGAGCGTCAGGGGCGAGATCGTTGTAGATCCCGCGCGCGACGTCGACGCGGACTCCGACGTCGCCGTCGACGGCCGGCCGCTGCCCGGGCCCGAGCGCAGGGTGGTCTACGCGGTGAACAAGCCCGTGGGCGTTCTCTCCACCGCCCGCGACACCCACGGCCGCCGGACCGTCCTTGACCTGGTCGCGGAGCAGACCCTGCGCCTGTACCCGGTGGGACGCCTGGACGCCGACTCAAGCGGCCTGATCCTGCTCACCAACGACGGCGAGCTTGCGAATCGACTCACCCACCCGAGCTTCCAGGTGCCGAAGACCTACCGCGCGACGCTCGCGGGCGGCCCCGTGAGTGCCGGGACCCTCGAGATGCTACGCGGCGGCGTCGAGCTCGACGACGGGCGTACCGCGCCCGCGGTCGTGCGCCCCGCGCCGGGTGCTCGCCGATCGGAAAGCGTGATCGAGCTGACGATCTCAGAAGGACGCAACCGTCAGGTGCGACGGATGTGCGCGGCGGTCGGTCACCCGGTCGCGGCGCTGCAGCGCATCGCCTTCGGCCCGCTGCGCCTCGGCGACCTCGAGGCGGGAGCGCACAGACGACTCAGCGCCGCCGAGATCGGGCGGCTGCGGGCGCTTTGACACAATCGGCCCCGATGCGACTTTTCGCGCTTCGCGGCGCCATCAGCGTCGATCGCAACGACGCCAAGGACATCCTGGAGGCGACCACGACGCTGATGGAGGCGATCATGGAGCGCAACGCGCTGACGCCGGAGAACGTCGTCAGCTGCATCTTCACGGCGACGAACGACCTGAATGCCGAGTTTCCCGCGGTCGCCGCCCGGGCCGTCGGCTTCGAGGGCGTCCCGCTGCTGTGCGCGCGGGAGATCGCCGTGCCGCGTTCGATGCAGCACGTGATTCGCGTGCTGATCCACTACTACGCCGAGGAGGGCCATTCCTCGAGGCACATCTATCTCGGCGAGGCCAGCGCCCTGCGCACCGACCTGCAGGCGGCCCAGTAGCGCCGCCCGCACCGCGCCGCGGACGTGCCGTCGGCACCCCGGGCTCGCCGCGGGCACAATAGGGGAATGGCCCTCGAGTTCTCAGAACGCGTCCGGCGGATTCCCTCCTATCCGGTGGCGGGCGGCTACGCGCTGGATGTCCCCCCGGTGCGACTGGCGAGCAACGAGTCGCCATACCCGCCGCTGCCGGCGGTACGCGATGCGATCGAGCAGGCACTGCCGACGCTCAACCGCTATCCGGACCCATCCAACTCGCTGTTGCGCCAGCGGTTGAGCGACCGTTATGGGGTGCCCGCCACGCAGATCGCGATCGGCAACGGCTCGTGCGACATCCTGCTCGCAGCCGGCGAGGCGCTGCTCGAGCCCGGCGCCGAGCTCGTGTACTCGTGGCCGTCGTTCTCGGTCTACCCGCATCTCAGCGCGGCCTCGGGCGCGCGCGCGGTCACCGTGGCGCTCGACGGCGCGGAGCGCCATGACCTGGAGGCGATGCTGGCGGAGATCACCGCCGCCACGCGGCTGGTGCTCGTGTGCAACCCGAACAATCCGACCAGCACTGCCGTCCCGCTCCGGAGCATCGCCGACTTCCTCGCCGAGGTGCCCGCGCACGTGTGCGTGATCGTGGACGAGGCCTATTGCGAGTTCAACCTGCTCGAGGATCCCGACGCGTCGATCGACCTGCTCGACCTGCACCCGAACCTCGCGCTGCTGCGCACCTTCTCGAAGGTTCATGGCCTGTGCGGGCTGCGAGTCGGCTTTGCCCTGTGTGGGTCCGAGGACTTCCCTGTGGCGCTGGAGAAGGTCCGCCAGCCCTTCTTCTGCAACGCCCTCGCCCAGGCGGCGGCCGTCGAGGCGCTGGCCCACCAGGACTCCGTCATCGACCGCGTGACGCGAACCGTCGCCGAGCGTATCTCCGTCGATGAGCGCCTGCGCGCCCTTGGGCTCGAGCCGGCGGACTCGCAGGCCAACTTCTGCTGGTTTCGCCTCGGAGCGGATCGCGACGAGGCGGAGGTGATGGGCGGCCTGCAGGAGCGCGGTGTGCTCGTGCGCGGCGGAACCGCGCTCGGCGGCCCCGGAGCGATCCGCGTCACGTACGGCACCTCGGAGGAGAACGCACGGTTTCTGGAGGCGCTTGCCGAGGTGCTGTGAAGGTGCTACAACGTTCACAGACGATCATGTCCGAACCGGCAATCGCATCCGTCCGCAGCGCCCTCGCGCGCGCCGCTTGGTCGTCCTACGCTCTCACGCCTGGCGATTTATCTAGGCGCTTCGGCCTGGGCCTGCCCGTGAGCGGGCCCCTTCCAGCCGCAAGGGTTCCGATCGGAACCGAGCGCCTTCGCAATCGGGCTCGACAGCCCTCCTCACGGGCTTCGTGCCGTTCGCGACGCGAAGCACATCGCGCCGCCGAGCCGCGTGCGGCCCAGGTGCTCAGTCCATAAGATCTCAAGGCGTAATTGAAAGGATGAATCGATGATGATCGTCATGAAGGAGACCGCGACCGAACAGGAGGTCGACGCGGTCGTTGAGAAGATCGAGCGCGCGGGCGCGATTGCCCATCGCAGCCGCGGCGCGCGCGTGACCGTGATCGGGGCAATCGGCGACGTCGAGCAGGACGTGACCGTCGAGGGCCTGGGCCTGGAGGGGCAGGCGGGTGTGGACCGGGTCGTGCCGATACTCAAGCCCTACAAGCTCGCCTCGGCTCAGATCACCCACGGCCAGCGCACGGTCATCGACATCGAGGGGCGCAAGATCGGGGGAGAGAACTTCACGCTGATCGCGGGCCCGTGCACGGTCGAGTCGCGCGAGCAGGTGCTGCAGACGGCGCGCGTCGTACGCGACGCCGGGGGGGCGCTGTTCCGAGGCGGCGCATACAAGCCGCGTACGTCGCCGTACGCCTTCCAGGGGCTCGGCCAGGAGGGGTTGAGGCTGCTTGCCGAGGCGAAGTCGAGACGGGCCTGCCGATCGTCACCGAGCTGATGGACATCCGCGACCTCGACGCGGTGCTCGAGGTTGCAGACGTGATCCAGATCGGTGCCCGCAACATGCAGAACTACCCGCTGCTGGCGGAGATCGGACGCTCCGGTCGCCCTGCGCTGCTCAAGCGCGGCGTGTCGGCGCCGCTTGACGAGTTGCTGATGGCGGCCGAGTACATCCTCAAGGAAGGCAACCCGAGCGTGATGCTGTGCGAGCGCGGTATCCGCACGTTCGAGACCGACCACCGCCGCGTCACGCTCGACCTGATGGCGGTGCCGATCCTCAAGGAGCTCTCGCATCTTCCGGTGATCGTCGACCCCAGTCACGCCGCGGGACGACGCGAGCTCGTGCTGCCGCTGTCGCTGGCGGCGGCCGCGGCGGGTGCGGACGGGATCATCGTGGAGACGCACCCCAACCCCGAGGAGGCCATCTGCGACGGACCGCAGGCGTTGCGGGCAGACGGATTCGCCGAGTACGTGACCGCGGTTGAGCGCGTCGCCGCGCTCGCGGGCAAGGCGCTCAGCGCCGTCTGATGGGTCGCCGACCGGCCGTCCCAGGGCCAGCTCCTTGAAGGTCGCTGTGCTCGGGGTCGGGCTGATCGGCGGCTCAATCGGCCTGGCCGCCAGGCGGCGCGCCGATGCGGAGGTGCGCGGGTACGACCCCGACGAGCGGGTGCGCGCCGAGGCTCTGGAGCTGGGTGCGCTCGACGCGGATGCCGCGGACGTGGCCGGCGCGGTCGCAACGCCGAGGTCGTGTTCGTCGCGACCCCCGTGGGAGCGCTCGTGGAGACGGTGCGGCTCGCGCTCGACAGCGCCGGACCGGACTGCGTCGTAAGCGATGTCGGCTCGACCAAGCGCCTGCTCGCCGCCGTTGGCGCCGATGAGCGGTTCATCGGCGGTCACCCCCTTGCCGGCGCGGAGACGGCGGGAGTGGAGCATGCCCGCGAGGATCTCTTCGACGGCGCTACGTGGTATCTGACGCCGGCTCAGGGCAGCACCGCGGGGGTCTTGTTCGAGCGCCTGCACCGCCTGCTCACGACCATCGGCGCCCGGCCGACGGCGATCGACGCGGATACCCACGATCGGCTGCTCGCGAGCGTCTCACACCTGCCGCACGTGCTCGCGAACGAGCTCGCGGCACAGGCGGTGAGCAGTATTGGCGGCGAGGAGCGCCGGCGTCTGCCGGCGGTCGGACCGAGCTTTCGGGATGCGACCCGCGTGGCCGGCGCGAACAGCTCGATCTGGACGGACATCTACATGTCCAATCGGGATGCACTGGTCGCGAGCATCGATGACTTCGTCAACGGCCTTTCAGAGGTGCGCGCGACGCTTGCCGCGGGAGACGCGTCGGCGGTGACTGCTTGGAACGAGTGCGCGCGACGCAATCGCGAGGCCCTCCTCGGAGTCGGCCTGACCGGCGGAACGGCGCACGAGCTGCGCGTGTCGGTGCCCAACCGGCCCGGCGTGATCGCCGACATCGCGCTCGCCCTAGGCCGTGAGGGCGTGAACATCGCGGACATGGCGTTGTCCGCATCGGCGGACAACAGCCAGGGCGTGGTGGCGCTGTGGATCGACGGGGACGAGCGCGCCGGGCGCGCCCAGGAGCTGATCGCGGAGTTGGGGTTCCCGGTGGTGCGGGCGTGAGCGGATCGCGATGAACACGCGCTTCGAGCCCGCCAAGGGTCTGTCGGGCGAGCTGCGGGCGCCGCGCGACAAGTCGATCTCCCACCGCGCGGCGCTGCTCGGCGCGATGGCCTCTGAGCCCGTGCGGATCGAGGGCTACCTGCACGCCGCGGACACCACCGCGACGCTCGACGCGGTCCGCGCCCTGGGCGCCCTGGTCGAGGTGCGCGATCAGGAGGTGGTCGTGCGTGGAACCGGCCTGCGTGAGGCGCGCGAGACGGAGAGGCCGATCGACGTGGGCAACGCCGGCACGCTGCTGCGCCTGCTGCCGGGCTGGCTGGCGGCGCAGGAGGGGCGCTCGTTCACGCTCGACGGCGACGAGTCGATTCGCCGCCGGCCGGTCGACAGGATCGCCGAGCCGCTGGCGCAGATGGGCGCCGAGCTCGAGGCCTCGGGCGGGCGCTTTCCCCCATTGCGCGTGCGCGGCGCGCGGCTGCGGGCGATCTCGTGCGAGCTGGCGGTGGCGAGCGCCCAGGTGAAGTCCTGCGTGCTGCTCGCGGCGCTCGCGGCCGACGGCGCCACGACTGTCGGCGAGCCGGGGCGCAGCCGCGACCACACCGAGCGGATGCTCCTGCGCGCCGGCGTGGGAATTCACCGCAACGGTCGACACGTCACCGTCGTCAACGCGGATGAGCTGCTGCTCCCCGCCGTGACGATCCCCGGCGACGCGAGCTCGGCTGCGTTCCTCGTGGTCGCCGGGGTGTTGGTTCCGGGCTCGCGCCTCTTGATCGGCGACGTCGGCGTCAACTGGACGCGAACGGGCTTCCTACGGATCGTGCGCCGGATGCGTGGGATCGTCCTGGGCGACCTCGAGGATGAGACCGGCGAGCTGGTCGCGGATGAGCCGGTCAGCGATCTGGACGTGGCGCACGGCGCGCTGGAGGGCACGGTTGTCGAGCCGGAGGAAGTCCCGCTCGCGATCGACGAGCTGCCGCTCGTGGCGTTGCTCGGGTGCTTCGCGGAGGGGGAGACGGTCGTCCGCGGCGCGCAGGAGCTGCGCGTGAAGGAGTCCGACCGCATCGTGGGCGTCGTCGAGGGCCTGCGCGGGCTCGGCGCCGACATCGACGCGACCGACGACGGCTTTGCCGTGCGCGGGACCGGCGGCGTGCGCGGCGGGAACATCGACGCCCGCGGCGATCATCGACTCGCGATGATGGGCGCCGTCGCCGGCTTGGCCTCGCGCGAGGGGGTCGAGGTCACGGGAATGGACGCCTGCCGGGTCTCCTACCGAGCTTCGTCGAGGATCTGGCGAGCCTGGTCGGCTGATGTCTGGCGTCCGGCGCTCCGACGGCGACCGAGCTTCGCAGGTGCCCACGGCCCACCGGTTCGCGCGATGGTGATCGCGATCGACGGCCCGGCCGGCGCGGGCAAGTCCTCGGTGGCCCGCGGCGTGGCGCTCGAGCTCGGCTTCCCCTACATGGACAGCGGCGCGATGTACCGCTGCGTTGCCCTGCTCTGGCTGGCATCCCCGGCGCAGGAGCCGGCGGCGCTCGCACGCGCGGCTCGGATCGAGCTGGGCGGCGATCGGGTGATGCTGAATGGGCGCGATGTGACCAGCGAGATCCGCGCGCCCGAGGTCTCCGAGGCGGCCTCGAGAGTCGCCGCCGATCTCGGCGTGCGCGAAGCGCTGGTGGCAAAGCAGCGCGAGTTGATATCCACCGGCGATTGGGTCGCCGAGGGACGCGACATCGGCACCGTGGTCGCCCCCGAGGCTGGGCTGAAGGTGTTCCTCACGGCCGACGCGGCCGAGCGTGCACGCAGGCGCGCGGCGGAGTTGGGCACCGACCCGGCGACGGTGCTCGCCGAGCAGACCCTGCGCGATGCGCGCGACACCGCGCGCGAGCACAGCCCGCTGCGGCCCGCCCCGGGCGCCGTGACGCTCGACACGAGCGGGTTGGGCGTGGAGGAGGTGGTCGAGCGAATAGCCGCGTTCGCGCGCGGCGCCTCGGCGTCGGGCTGATCTCGGTGCAGGGGTGCTCGCGGGTCATACTGGCTCCATGAAGGTCGCCGTCGTCGGCTATCCGAACGTGGGGAAGTCCTCGCTGATCAACCGCCTCACCGGGGACGCGCGAGGCGGTCGTGCACGAGCGCGCCGGAGTGACGCGCGACCGCAAGGAGCTCGACTGCGAGTGGAATGGGCACCAGTTCAAGCTGATCGACACCGGCGGCGTCGATTTCAAGGACGATGATGCGCTCGCCGGTTCGATTCGCGACCAGGCGCGCGCCGGCCTGGCGGACGCCCAGGTGGCGGTGCTGGTCGTCGACGCGCGCGCCGGCGTGCGGCCGGGCGATGAGGAGATGGCGGATTTGCTGCGCCGCTCGCCCGTTCCCAGCATCGTCGCGGCCAACAAGTGCGACGGCGTCGGCGAGCTGCCATTGGCGGTCGAGTTTCATCGCCTCGGTCTCGGCGAGCCGCTGGCGGTGTCCGCTGCGCAAGGGCTCGGCTCGGGCGACCTGCTGGATCGGATCGTCGAGCTTCTGGACGATGTCCGCTCGGCGACGGGCGAGCCCGAGCCCGACGCCGACGCGATTCGCCTGGCGGTCATCGGTCGGCCGAACGTCGGCAAGTCCTCGCTCGTCAATCGCTTCCTGGGCGAGGAGCGGGTGATCGTCTCCGAGCGCGCCGGGACGACGCGCGACGCGATCGACATGGAGCTGCTCGTGGGAGAGCGCAAGCTCGTCATCGTCGACACGGCAGGGATGCGGCGCCAGTCGAAGGTCGCCGACTCGATCGAGTACTACACGGCGCTGCGCTCCCAGCGCGCGGCCGAGCGCGCGGACGTGGCGCTGGTGGTGTGCGATGCCCGCGACGGCGTCACCGCGCAGGACCTGCGCGTCGCCGAGCTGGCGATGAAGGCCAGCTGCGCGACCGCCGTCGTGTTGAACAAGTGGGACGTCCACGAGGGCGGGGAGGAGGAGCTCGATCACGAGCGCGCGCGTGTCGCGGAAAAGCTTCGCCTGCGTCCACGCGTCCTGACCGCCAGCGCGAAGACCGGCCGCCACGTGTCCCGCCTGCTGACCGAGGCGATCGCGCTCGGCGACCGCATGCTCGGGCGAATCCCGACGCCCGAGCTCAACCGCTTCCTCGCGGAGGCCGTCCAGGCTCGCCAGCCCCCGGTCGGCACCCGCCGAGGCTCTTCCCAGCATCGGCTGAAGCTGATCTACATGACGCAGATCGGCGAGCGTCCGCCGCGCTTTGCGATCCAGGTCAACTCCCGCGCGCGCGTGACTCGCGACTACGCCTACTTCCTCGAGAACCGCCTGCGCGCCCGCTACGGGATGGACGGGGTCCCGCTGATCATCGATTTCGTCGAGCGCGGTCAGCGCGGGCGCGGCGACGCCCGCACCGCGGATGGTCGGGAGCCGAGAAACGGGGCGCGGAGCGCCGGCCCCACGCGCTGAAAACCAAAGTCCACCGGTTCCGCCTAGACTTTCCCGGCTTTCGCCCGACCCTTCCTCCAAACGACGATCCCGGAGCCAACCAGCGCGACCATGACCCAGCTTTCCGATAACGAATTCCTGTTCACCTCCGAGTCCGTCACGGAGGGGCACCCGGACAAGATCGCCGATCAGATCTCCGACGGCGTTCTCGACGCCGTCCTGACAGACGATCCGTACGGCCGCGTCGCGTGCGAGACGCTCGTGAACACCGGTTTGATCGTCGTGTCGGGAGAGATCTCGACCGACACGTACGTCGACATCCAGGCGATCGCGCGCGAGACCGTGCGCCGGATCGGCTACGACGACGCCACCTACGGCTTCGATTGCGACACCTGCGCGGTGATCAATGCGATCGACAAGCAGTCACCGGACATCGCGCAGGGCGTCGACGTCGCCTACGAGACGCGCCATGACCCCGCCGATGAAGACGAGCTCGATGTCGCCGGCGCCGGCGACCAGGGGATGATGTTCGGCTACGCCTCGAACGAGACCGAGGAGCTGATGCCACTCCCGATCGCGCTCGCGCACAAGCTCGCCAAGCGCCTGTCGGAGGTTCGCAAGGGCGAGGTGCTGCCCTACCTGCGTCCGGATGGAAAGACCCAGGTGACGGTGCGCTACGAGGACGGCAAGCCGGTGGAGATCGAAAAGATCCTGATCTCCACCCAGCATGCCGACGGGATCGACGTCGAGACCTTGATCAAGCCCGACCTGCTGGAGCACGTGCTGAGGCCGGTCCTGCCGGGCGAGCTATACGACGAGAAAAAGCTCGTCAGGAACTTCCTCGTCAACCCCACCGGGCGGTTCGTGATCGGCGGGCCAATGGGTGACTGCGGGCTTACCGGTCGCAAGATCATCGTCGACACGTACGGTGGGATGGCACGCCACGGCGGTGGGGCGTTCTCGGGCAAGGACCCCTCCAAGGTGGACCGTTCGGCCGCCTACGCGGCGCGCTGGGTCGCCAAGAACATCGTCGCCGCGGGCCTCGCCGACCGGGCCGAGGTGCAGGTCGCCTACGCGATCGGCGTCGCCCACCCGGTGTCCGTGATGGTCGAGACGTTCGGAACCGAGCACGAGGGCGCCACCCGCGGCCAGATCGCACGAGCCGTCGATGAGGTCTTCGATCTGCGGCCGGGATCGTTCCGCGAGGAGCTCAAACTGCACCGTCCGATCTACCAGAAGACCGCGGCGTACGGCCACTTCGGCCGCGACGACCACGACTTCACCTGGGAGAGGACGGACAAGGCGCAGGCACTGCGCGCTGCCGCCGGACTCTGACCTAGCCTCAGGGCGGTGTCCGCCATCGCCCGGGTCGAGCCGATGACGACGGCCCGCGCGCTGCGCGGGCCGTTTGACTACCGGCTGCCCGAGGAGTTGCGCGGTGGCGTCGTGGATGTCGGATCGATGCTGGTGGTGCCGTTCGGTCGCCGCGAGGTGCTCGGGGTCGTGGTCGGGCTCGCCGACTCGAGCGATGTCGCGGCCGAGAGGCTGCTGGCGCCCCTGCGCGCGCTCGAGCTCGGCGTGCCCGTTGAGATGGTCCGGCTGGCGGAGTGGGTCGCGGCGGAGTACTGCTCAACGATCGCGCGGGCGCTCGCGCTCGTGCTGCCTCCCGGCGCGGCGCGCCGTCTCAGCGGTCGCAAGCGCCGCGCGGTCGCCGCACCCCGCCACCTCGCCGTGGGTGCCCGTGCTCCGACGCCGCCGGTGCTGACCGACGACCAGACGGCCGTCCTTGGCTCGCTGACGGCTGCGATGGGCGAGCCTCACGCGGGGCAGCGCCTGCTGCACGGCGTGACGGGCTCCGGCAAGACGGAGATCTACCTGCGGGCGACGGCCACGGCGCTGAAACAGGGGCGCGGCGCGATCGTGCTCGTGCCGGAGATAGCGCTGACGCCGCAGATCGTCGGGCGCTTCATCGAACGCTTCGGCGAGACGGTCGCCGTGCTGCATTCGCGCCTGCGCCCAGCCGAGCGCTACGCCGAGTGGCGGCGCCTGCGCGAAGGCGAGGCGCGCGTCTGCGTCGGCCCCCGCTCGGCGGTCTTCGCGCCGATCGAGGACCTTGGCCTGATAGTCGTCGACGAGGAGCATGACTCGAGCTACAAGCACGAGGGCGACCCCCGCTACGACGCCCGCGACGTCGCCGCGGAGCGCGCCCGGCGGTGCGGCGCGCTGCTGCTGCTCGGAAGCGCGACGCCCCGGCCCGAGAGCGTGCAGCGCCTGCCCTCGCTGCGGCTGCGCCGTCGGGTGGACGGCCGGCCGCTGCCGCGCGTGCAGATCCTCGACATGCGCGGCGAGACCGCCGGATTGCATCCCCAGACAGCCGAGGCGTTGGCCGAGGTGCGAAGCGCGCGCGGGAAGGCGATCGTGTTGCTCAATCGCCGCGGATGGTCGAACTTCCTCTCCTGCCGCTCCTGTGGCCACGTGTGGAAGTGCCCGCATTGCGACGTGGCGCTGGTGCTCCACCGTGCGGGCGGCTACGTGTCCTGTCACCACTGCGGCCACCACGAGCCCGTGCCGGCGAGATGCGGCGCGTGCTCCTCGACGTCGGTGGCGCGCCACGGGGCGGGCACAGAGCGCCTGCAGCACGAGCTGAGCGGCCTCCTCGACGACGCTCGGTCGGCGACGGCGCGATCGCGATGGCCCGATCGCGGCTTTCCGATCTTCCGCTTGGACGCCGACGTGCTCGCCGCGGGAGAGACCGCCTCGGCTGGCCGCGGCGCGGGCGGAGTCGGTCCTCGGCGCGTCCGCGCAGACGCGCTCGGCGAGGCGCAGGACAGCGGCGTCGGGGCGCTACTCAGGCGCTTTGAGGCTGCCGAGTGCGGAGCGTTGATCGGCACGCAGATGGTCGCCAAGGGCCACGACTTCCCCGATGTCACGCTCGGTGTGGCCCTGGATGCCGATGCGACGCTGCGATTCCCCGATTTCCGCGCCGAGGAGCGCACTTTCGCGCTGATCGCACAGCTCGCCGGACGCGTCGGCAGAGGCAGCGAGGGACGCGTGCTCGTGCAGACGATCGCTCCGGAGGCCCGCGCGATCGTTGATGCTGCCGGACATGACAGCGATGGCTTTCTGGCCGCCGAGCTCGAGCGCCGCCGGGCGCTCGCCTATCCGCCGTTCTCGCACCTGATCAGGATCGTCTGCTCGGCGGTGCAGTCCGACGCGGCGCGCGCGGCGGCGTGCGCGCTGCGCGAGCATCTGACCGCGTCGCTGCCCGCTCGCGCCGCGAGCGGGGGCGACGGCCCGATCGTGCTCGGCCCCGCGGCGCTGTTTCGGCTTCGCGGGCGCGAGCGCCAGGTGCTGGTGGTGAAGGGCGCCGAGCGCCGCCCCGCGGTGGAAGCGGCGGGCGATGCGGTAGCCAAGCTCGCCGGTGAGCGAGGTCACGCCGGCGTCAGTTTCAGCGTGGATGTCGATCCGCAGTAGGGCTCGACTCGCGGTCTCACAACGTTATCGCAGGGCCACGCCCCAACGTTCACTACGCGTTCGTCGACGGAGTGAACGCCGGCCTTCTGCAGTCTTCAAATGTGTCGGGCAACCCGTGTGTATCTGCAGCAGCGCCACCAATCGGCCGGTCAATCGATCGTCGGGATTCCCTGCAACACCTCCGATGTTCGCTAGGATCACCCGAGCGACCGCGACGAGGGGGGAAATCGAAGGTGACATCGCTGCGTCTTCTAGTTCCGTTGCTCGTTGTCCTAGTACTCGCAGTCGCCACATCGAGTGCTTCGGCGGTGATCGTACATCTCAAGGATGGCGCGACGCTGAGCTACTTGGCCGCTCCGGGCACGACCCCTCCGAGTGCCGGCGTGCACCCGTTCGACGCGTTCTTCAACAACCTGGATTACAACGGTGGTCCGGTGATGACGTCGAACACGAACTACACGCTCTATTGGAGCCCGTCGGGCGCGGGTGCGTATCCGGCCGGATTCGCTGCTGGCGTCAACACCTACTTTGAAGGCCTTGAACATGACAGTGGGGGCCACCAGAACGTCGACTCGGTCGCGACTCAGTACAACGATGCTGCTGGCGAATTCGCAGAATACAACTCAAAATTCGGCGGCGAACTGCTCGACACGCACGGTTACCCGGCGAACGGCTGCACACGGGCGCCTACATGCCTGACCGACGAACAGATCAAGGAAGAGCTCGTCAGGTTCATCTCGGTGGAACACCTGCCCGTCGGCCTCAATACTGAGTACTTCGTGCTCACGCCGGAAGGCGTGGAGAGCTGCTTTGAAGCGGCAGGACTTGCGTGCTCGGCCAACGCAGAAAGCCATCCGGCTTACTGCGCATACCACGGCAACATCCCGCTCGTAGGGGGCGGCGAGATCATCTACGCAAACGATCCGTTCGTTAACGGGAAACTCTGCGACGAAACAGAACACCACATCAACGGCCCATCAGATTCAGCCCTCTTTGGTGGCCTGAGCCACGAGCACAACGAGTCGGTGACCGACCCCGAACCGAACAACGCGTGGACCGACTTCGGGGGATCCGGCAAAGAAACCGGCTACGAGGACGGCGACAAGTGCCGCACCTTCAACCCTGCGAGCGAATTCGGTACGCCGCTCGGCGAAGTCGAAGTCGCAGGAAAAATGCTCACCTACAATCAGGAAGTCGACGGCCATAAGTACTGGTATCAGCAGGAGTGGAGCAACAAAGGGCACGAATGTCTGCAGCGCCTGACGTTCGCAGCGTCGGAAGCCCCGAACGCTACCTTCACGAGCGCTGCGGTGGCCGGCAACGAAGTCAAATTCGATGCAAGAGGCTCGACAGAAGGTGCGAGCGACCATTACGCCTGGCAATTCAACGATCTGAGTTTTGCTGAACCAAAAACCATCGAGACGGCCGGCCTGACGCTAAATCACACTTTCCCGTCCCCCGGCAGCTACGTGGTCGGACTAACTGTCTTCAAGCCCGACGGAACCAGCATCGGCGCTTCGCACACGATTAAAGTCGGCGGCCCCGGTCCAACGGCGAAAATTGCCGTCGCCACTGCTTCGCCCACGGCGGGAATGCCGGTTGCGTTCAGTGGCGCCGAATCGACCGATCCCCCGAGCGGCTCGATCGAGACGTACACCTGGGACTTCGGGGACGGCTTCGAAGCCAGCGGCGCAACGCCGTCGCACGCTTACGCGGCGGTCGGCTCCTACACCGCCAAGCTGATCGTGACTGGAAGCGACGGTCTGACCGCGAGCATCAGCCGACAGGTGGACGTCGCCGCGCCGCCCTCGGGTGTCGGCGGCGGAATCAGCGGCGGCGGAATCGTCGGCGGCGGCGGAGTCAGCGCCGGCGGCAGTCCGAGCGTAGCTCCAGCGGCGGCTACCAGCACCGCGTTGGTGCCCGCACCCGACAGCAACTTCACCGCGATGGGCGCGGTCCTCACCGACCCAACAGGCGCGGTCACGTTGCGCGAGTCGGTGAGCGAGCCCGGCACGTTCAGCTGGCTGCTCACGTTCCAGAATGGGAAGTTCGGGGCATTCGCGTCGGGCAATCCGAGATGCAAGACCGGCTTCATCAAGCTGAGCGGCAGATGCCGCCCCGCGAAGATCGTGTTCTCAAAGGGCAGCAAGATCGTGACGGCGGCCGGCACCGTGACCGTGACGCTCAAGCCAAGCGCATCGGCCCTGAGGGCACTCAGGAATGCGCTCAAACAACACAAGGGCCTTCCGCTCACGGTGACGCTCACGTTCCAGTCCTCGCGCGGAGGGAGTCCGGTGTCGCGCACGCGGTCGTTGATGGTCAAGCTGAGGAAGAAGTAGCTCAGTCGCCGCGGCACGGCGGCATGCCCCGAATAGCGGAACAGCCACTGCATGTTGACCGGTCGCAGATTGCACGCTATGCTGTCGATCCGCCGGAGCGATCGGCAAACGGGATGGAACCTTTGGAGGGCTCATGTTGGGACTGCTGAACGAGTCCTGCTGGTTCGCGGGGCATCGGCGACGGTATGTGTTGATTGACTGCGTGCTACGTCACGGAACCGCCCGGTATTTCTCTCTGCTGGCCATCGTCGCGGCCGTCGTGGCTTGCGTGCCGGCAACAGCACTCGCAGCGCTCAAACCGCAGACGATCACCTTCACCTCCACTGCGCCGAGCTCGGCTGTCGTCTCCGGACCCACGTACGTCGTGACCGCCACCGGCGGCGGATCTGGCAACCCGGTGACCTTCAAAATCGACTCCACAAGTAGTTCCGTCTGCTCGATCTCGGGCTCGACGGTGAGCTTCACCGGCGCCGGCACATGTACGATCGATGCAAACCAGGCCGGCGGCGGGGAATTCGAAGCGGCGAAACAGGTCCAGCAAACGTTCGCCGTCGGCAAGGGCGCACAGACGATCAACTTCACATCGACGGTGCCGACCTCGGCGACCGTCGGCGGTACTCCGTACTCCGTGACGGCCGAAGGCGGAGCCTCGCACGAATCTGTAATTTTCTCGATTGACCCCTCTAGTGCCTCGGTCTGCTCGGTATCCGGCACGACGGTCAGCTTCATCGGCGCTGGAACGTGCACGATCGACGCCAACCAGGCGGGCAACTCCAACTACAACTCGGCTCCCCAAGTCCAGCAAACCTTCGCCGTGGGCAAGGGCGCTCAGACAATCAAATTCACGTCAACTGCACCTAGCGCAGCGTCGGTCGGCGGCTCGCTCTATACGGTGGCTGCCGAAGGCGGGGGATCGGGCAATGCTGTGACCTTCACGATCGACGCCGCCAGCGCTTCGGTGTGCATGGTCTCCGGTACGACCGTATCTTTCACCGGCTTTGGAACGTGCACGATCGACGCCAATCAGACGGGCAATTCAAACTACAACTCGGCCCCTCAGGCACAGCAAGTGTTCACGGTTGGCAAGGGCGCGCAGACCATCTCCTTCACGTCAACACCCCCCGGATCGGCCGCGGTCGGCGGCTCTCCGTACACCGTGGCGGCTGAAGGCGGAGCATCGCACAACGGCGTGACGTTTACGATCGATGCTTCCAGCGCGTCGGTCTGCACGATCTCCGGTGCGGCCGTGTCATTCGTCGGCGCCGGAACGTGCACGATCGACGCCAACCAGGCGGGCAATTCCAACTACGAACCGGCGCAGCAGACACAGCAATCGTTCACCGTCGGCAAAGGCTCGCAGACGATCAAGTTCACGTCGATGGCTCCGAGCTCGGCGACAGTTGGAGGACCTGCCTACACCGTTGCGGCCACCGCGACATCCGGTCTAGCAGTGTCCTTCTCCTCGAGTACCCCAGCAGTTTGCACGGTCTCCGGCACAACGGTGAGCTTCGTCGGCGGTGGAACGTGCATGATCGATGCCAACCAAGCCGGCGATTCCGGGTACACCGCGGCGCTCCGGGTCCAGCAGTCCTTTGAAGTTGGCATCGCGATCGTGCTGTCCACTCCCCCTTCGCCCTCCCCGATCATCGTCCATGTCACTCCGCCCAACAGCACCTTCAAGACGCTCGGCGCCGTGTTCAACCCGACGAGCCACATGATCACGTTCAGCGAGTCGGTCGCCGAACCGGGCACGTTCAGTTGGCTGCTCACGTTCCAGAACGGGAAGTTCGGCCTCTTCGGGCGGACGTCAGCCAAGTGCAAGAGCGGCTTCGTCAAGCTCGGCCGCAAGTGTCGCCCATCGAAGATCGTCTTCGCCAGAGGCAGGGCCAGCGTCACGTCCGCGGGAACGGTGACGTTCGCGTTGAAGCCCACCCCGTACGGTCTGAAGGCTCTGAAGAACGCGTACAAGTTGAGGAAGAGCCTTCCGGTGGCAATGAGCCTCATGTTTCAGTCCGTGCGGAGTACCAGCCCGGTTTCGCGCCTGCTCGCGCTCACCGTCAGGACGAGGTAGCGCCGGCGCGAGCGACCTGGGTTGGCCAACCTCATAGACTCACGGTCAAATGGCCGAAGAGGAGCAGTTTGAGGAGCTTCCGGCGCCGGCATCCGAGGTTGGCGACGTCGAGGTCGAGCGCGAGCAGGACGCACCTGCGGCCACGGAGCTCGATCCGGAGACGCGCGAACGCCGCGATGCAGCGCTGCGTCGCGTGCGCAAGTTCGGGGATCCCGTGCTGCGGGCGAGCGCCCTGCAGGTCGAGCGCTTCGACGACGCGTTAAAGGCCGAGATCGAGTGGATGGGCGAGCTGATGCACGATGCGCTTGGCGTCGGGCTCGCCGCTACCCAGCTCGGGGTGCTGCATCGAGTGCTCGTCTACCGCGCGTTTCCCGAGGACCCGGTCACGGCGCTCGTCAACCCTGTGCTCGAGTGGACGAGCGACGAGCTCGAGGTCGCGGAAGAGGGCTGTCTGAGCCTGCCCGCGGTGCACGTCGAGGTCGAGCGCGCGGCGCGTGTGAGGGTTCGTGCGCAGGACGAGACCGGGCAGGAGGTCGAGGTCGAGGCCGAGGGGTTGCCGGCGCGCGTGATCCAGCACGAGATCGACCATCTCAACGGCCTCCTGATCCTCGACCGGATCTCGCGCGAGGCGCGCAAGGAGGCAATGCGCGCGATGCGCGAGGCGCAGGAGACCGCGAGCGCCGCCTAAGCGGCCGCGCGCCGCAGGTCGGACACTTTGAGCACCGTCTTCCTCGGCACGAACGCCTTCGCCGCCGCGGTCCTCGCGCGGCTGGCGTCGAGCGAAGATCATCGCCCGACGCTCATCATCACGCGCCCGGATCGCCCGCGCGGTCGCGGACGGCGGTTGGCGTCACCGCCCGTCGCAGATGCAGCCCGCGATCTGGGGATCCCGCTCGCCCAGCCCGAGAGCGTGAACGATCCACAGCCGCGCGAGCTGATCGCCCAAGCCGCTCCCAGCGCCGTCGTGGTGTGCGCGTTCGGGGCACTGATCAAGGAGCCGCTGCTGTCGACGCACGAGATTCTCAACGTGCATCCATCCCTGCTGCCGCGCTGGCGGGGCGCGGCTCCGATCGAGCGAGCGATCATGGCAGGCGATGTCGAGACCGGAGTGTCGATCATGCGCCTCACCGCCGGGCTCGACAGTGGGCCGGTGTGCCTGGCCGCGAGCGAGCCGATCGGAGCCGATGACAGCTACGGATCGCTCGCGCCGCGCCTCTCGCGGATCGGCGGCGAGCTGCTCGTGCGCGCCCTGGAGGAGGCTCCGCCGTTCGTGGAGCAGGCCGACGAGGGCGCCTCCTACGCCGAGAAGATCGCCTCAGAGGACCGTCTGCTCGATCCAAGCCTCCCCGCAGCAGAGCTCGAGCGCCGCGTGCGTGCCCTGGATCCCCACATCGGAGCCCGCGCGACGCTCGACGACGGGACGATGCTCGGCGTGCATCGCGCGGCGCTCGCGGAGGCGGAGCCCTCCGACCGCGACGCGAGGCGAGGCGAGGCGGGCGGCGATGCGCCCGGCCTCGGCGTGAGGGCGCGCGATGATCGCCTCCTGCTCGCCTGCGTCACCGGCACGCTCGAGCTGCTGGTCGTGCAGCCTCCGGGCGGCCGACCGATGGACTCCGCGTCATACCTGCGCGGTCACGGCCTTCTCGGGCGCCGATAGGCGCTCGCGTAGGCGGGCGCGGCGATGTCTGCTCGGAGTCGGGGGTCGGGTTCCGGAGTCCGGGCATGGATACCTAGGGGTATCACGCCCGCCCACGCGGGCAGCGAGTAGTCCTCCTCGTCGTCCAACGGAGGACCCGTGCGAATCTTCGCCGAGGCCTCGTCGATCCCGAGCGCAAGCACCGCGGTCGCCTTGAGCTCGTTATCCGTCGGCGCACGGACATCGCGCCAGCGTTGCGGGACGATGTGTTCCACGATCGCCTCAAACGCCGCGAGCTTCTCGGTCGGCTCCTGCACACTTCGCGCACGCCCCAGGAGCATCACCGAGCGATAGTTGGCCGAATGGTGCATCGCCGAGCGGGCGAGCACTAGCCCGTCGATCAGCGAGACCGTCAGGCACGCGGGCGCGCCGGCGGCGAGCGCACGCAGCGTGCGCCCGGCCGTGGACCCGTGGAGATACACGACGTCGCCGCAACGCGCGTGCAGCGTGGGGATCACAAGCGGTTGACCGTCCTGTCCCGTGATCCCCAGATGAGCGATCAGCGCCTCGTCGAGGATCGCGTCGATGACTTCGCGGTCGTAGTTGCCCCGGTCGCGCCGTCGCCGCAGCCGGACGCGGTCGGACGGGGGCAGTGCCTCACCGCCGGAGTCGAGCGCTGGGGCGGCCCCGGTGGATGGCCCGCGAGGCGGTGGGGCTCCGTCCGGCAAGCTTGAAGGCACTGCATTCTCCCATCTGCCATAGTACAGTCTAATGTCTGTCCTGGGACAGTATCGGATTACCGCGTCCAGTGCAGCGGAGCTCGTCGCGGACATCGAGACGGCGGTCGCGAGCGGGGCGCTGAGGCCGGGCCAGCGGCTCCCGTCGGTCCGGCGCCTGGCGGCGGACGTGGGCCTCAGTCCGGTCACGGTCGCAGCGGGCCTTGCCGAGCTGCGTCGGCGCGGCGTCGTGTTGACCGAGCAGCGGCGTGGCACGCGGATCGGTGAAGGGCCGCCGATTGGAGCCTCGCGGACACCGTTGCCTGTCCCCTACGGCGCGCGCGACCTCTCGCGCGGCAATCCCGATCCCGCGCTACTGCCCGACCTGGAGAGCGCGCTCGCGACGCTGCGCCTGCCCGTGCGCCTGTATGGCGAGCCCGCACTGCTGCCCGAGCTCGCGGAGCTGGCGCGCCGTGGACTCCAGGCGGACGCCGTTCCGGGGGAGTCGCTGTGCGTCGTCAGCGGCGCGCTCGACGGCATCGAGCGCGTCCTCGAAGTGCACCTGCGGCCTGGAGACCGCGTCGCGGTCGAGAACCCCGGCTACGCGGCGCTGTTCGATCTGTTGCGAGCGCGCGGCCTGTTGCTGGAGGCGGTCGCCATGGACGAGCGCGGCATGCGCCCCGCCGACCTCAAAGCGGCGCTCGCGCGCGGCGCGAGCGCGGCGATCATCACGCCGCGCGGGCAGAATCCCACGGGTGCGGCGCTGGACGCCCGACGAGCACGCGATCTGCGGGCGGTCCTGGCCGACGCTCCGCGGACGCTCGCGATCGAGGACGACCATCTGGGCCAGCTGGCATCTACCGAGATGCACACCACCGTGGGTGGCCTCGAGCGCTGGGCGGCGACGCGCTCGGTGGCAAAGGCGATGGGACCCGACCTGCGCGTCGCGATCCTCGCCGGCGATCCGCTGACGCTGGCCCGCGTTCAGGGGCGCCAGCAGTGCGGGCCCGGCTGGGTGAGTCATATTCTGCAAAGCCTCGTGCTGAGCCTCTGGAGCGACTCCCGCGTGCAGGCGCTGATCGGCCGCGCGAGCGCCACCTACACGGAACGACGCGAGCAGTTCCTCCACCGTCTGGATGATCTGGGCGTGCCCGCCTTCGGAGCTTCGGGTCTAAACGTGTGGGTTCCCGTGGACGATGAGACCGGCGTCGTGGGAGCGCTGCTTCAGCGCGGATGGGTGGTGGCAGCGGGTGAGCCCTACCGACTTGCGGGCAGCTCGCCGGCCGTCCGGGTGACGATCGCGACGCTCTGTGAACCCGACGCCGCCCGCCTGGCGACGGACCTCGCTGACGTCCTTTCCCCGGCTCGCTCGAGCCGCACCGGCTAGCCATGACTGCCGGATTGGCGTCGCAGTGAACGCGGGCCGGCCGCGCCCGGCGAGTGCGGCGATCGCTCCGGCGCGCCGCTGCGCCTTCGCGGTGCTGCGAGCGGTGTTCGAGCGCGGCGCCTACGCCGACAAGGCGCTGCAGTCGCAGGCGATCGACCTGGACGCTCGCGACCGGGCGCTGGCGATGCGACTCGTGAATGGAGCGGTGCAACGGAAGGGAACGCTGGACCACCTGATCGAGCAGCTCGCCGAGCGTCCGCCCGCGGCGCTTGACCCGCCCGTGCTGGCAGCGCTGCGTCTCGGGTTGTATGAGCTGATCTACCTGAGTGGCGCTCCCGACTACGCGGTCGTGACCGACGCCGTGGAGCTCGCCAAGGCGCAAGGGCGCTCCGGCCACGGTCTCGTGAACGCCGTCCTTCGCCGCGCGGCGCGCGAGGGCTCGGGCGCCCTGCTTGGGCAGCTGACCGACGACACGCCCGAGCAGGCCGCCGTCAAGCACTCACACCCCGAGTGGATCGCGCGGCTCTGGTGGAACGAGCTCGGCGCGAGCGAAGCGCGTGCGCTGATGTCCTTTGACAACGAGCCCAGCGAGGTGGCGCTGCGAGCCAACACGCTCGTCACCGACGCTCCTACTCTGGCCGGAGCCCTGACAGTTCCGCACGCACGGCGACCCCATGATCCCGGAGGCGCTCGTGCTCGAGGGTCCGTTTGACATGCACGGCTCGCCGCTGTGGCGCGACGGCGCGTTTCTGGCGCAGTCGCGCGGGGCGATGCTAGTCGCGCGCGCCCTGGCACCGCGCGGGGGCGATCGCGTGCTGGATCTGTGCTCAGCGCCGGGGGGCAAGACAACCCATCTAGCGGCGCTGATGGACGACGCCGGAGAGGTCGTGGCCGTCGAGCACAACCCGCGCCGCGCCGGCGCGTTGGCTCGCACCGTCGAGCGCCTCGGCGCCCACAACGTGCGCGTCGAGGTTGCCGACGCCGCCGCCGCTCGGCCGGAGGGCCCAGCGTTCGACCGCGTCCTGGTCGATCCGCCTTGCTCCGGACTGGGCACGTTGCAGGCGCGAGCCGATCTGCGCTGGCGGATCGGGCCCGACGCGATCGCCGCGATGGCGCGATCGCAGGCGGAAATTCTCGCAGCGGGCGCCAATGCTCTCCGTCCGGGCGGCCTGCTTGTCTACTCTACGTGCACGATCTCGCAGACTGAGAACGAGCACGTGATCGCCGCATTCCTGAATTCCCATCCCGACTTCAGCCTGGATGACCTGGCTGGCGAGCTGCCTGGTCTCGCTCTCGCTTCTCCAGGGCCGTTGAGCGACCTCCAGGACGGACCTGTGCTGACGCTGCCCCATCGCGACCATACGGCTGGCTTCTTCATCGCGCGACTGCGACGGAGCTGAGCGATGGACGGCGAGCGCAAAGCGACCAAGGCGGCGGTCGACCTGGGACCGCAATGCCCGCATTGCGGTGAGCCCTGGCTGCGGCCCACCAACCTGCCCGGACGCTACCGCTGCGTGTACTGCCTGCACCGCTTCGAGCTGACCTCGGTATGCCCGAACTGCGGCGAGCACTCGACGATCGTGCGGATGTCCTCGACCGCGATTCTGAGCTGCAACAACTGCGGAGATTCGATGCTGCAGCCAATATGAGCGCCGCTGCGCGCGATCTGCTCAGCGGCGTGAGGGTCGCGCCCTCGATCCTGTCGGCCGACTTCGGGCGACTGCGCGAGCAGGTCGGTGAGGTACTTCAGGCCGGGGCGCGCGTCATCCATGTCGATGTGATGGACGGGCACTTCGTGCCTCCAATCACGGTCGGGCCGCTGATCGTCGCCGGGCTCGCAGAGCAAGTGCATGACGCAGGCGCGATCCTCGACGTGCACCTTATGATCGAGCGCCCCGAGCGCCACGTCGGCGAGTTCGTCACCGCGGGTGCGGACTCGGTGACTTTCCACGCCGAGGCGACCCCGCATGTCGCCTACGCCGCAAGCCTGATCCGCGAGCACGGCGCATGCGTCGGCGTCGCGATCAACCCAGGCACGCCGGTCGGCGCCCTGGCCGAGCTTGGCGCGGCGATTGACCTGGCCCTGTGCATGACCGTGAATCCGGGCTGGGGCGGACAGCAGTTCATCGAGCATTCTGTGCAGAAGATCGAGCGCGTCCGTGCAATCGTCGGACGCGCCACGGCGGTCGAGGTGGACGGTGGCATCGCTACGGACACCGCTCCGCAGTGCCGCGAGGCGGGCGCGAGCGTCTTCGTGGCGGGCTCGGCGATCTTCACCGCGGACGATCCGGGGGCGGCCTACGAGGCGATCGCGCGGTCCGTCGAGGCCGCGTGAGCTAGGTAGGCGCGACGACGGGCCCGGGAGCGCTTCGCCGGTATAGCAGCGTCAGCGTCGCGGCGAGCAGCGCCGTGGCGCCGACGTAGCCGAGCTCGGCCCGCAGGAGCTGGCCCGGGATGGCCGGGACCAGCATCCAGGCCAAGAACACCACGGCCGCGAGTCCCCAGCAGGCCGCGGCGGCGCGAGCGCGGTCGCGTGCGAGCGCCGCTTGGTTAAGCGCGCCGGAGGCAAGATGCAGGCCCATCCCCAAACCGATCAGGGCAAGGCCGAAGCGGTTGTAGGCGAACGGCTGCCCAAACAGGTGACGCATGACGAACGGCCCGGCGGTGAGCAGCCCGAGCGCGACCGCGAGCGCGAAGGCGGCGATCGCGACCACGGTTACGCGGATCGCTCTGGCGAACGCGTCGTGGCCGGCGGTCGCCTCGAGGCCCGTCAGGTGAGGCAGCAGTGAGGTCTGGATCGCCTGAAACAGCTGCAACGGGGCGCGCGCGATCAGCAGCACGTTGAAGACCACTCCCGCAAGCGCGCGGTTGACGGAGGTCGCGTCCACCGTCAGCACCGCCGCGTTGAGCAGCACCTGCTCGGCGAGCATGATGCCCGAGACGACGAGCGCGAAGTGCGAGCCGCGGCGCACCGACAGCTCGTGGGCGGCGACGGCCTCCTGGACTCCCTCTGCGCCTGGGCCGGCCAGGGCGGCGTCCACCTCCTCGATCTCGGGCGCCCCCTCGCGCTCGCTGCTGCGTCGCGCGAACGCGAGCGGCACGACGATCAGTGATACGACCGGCGCCGCGGCGATCCCGAGCGCCACGGCCAGCTGGCCGCTCGCGAGGCCCAAGGCGACGGCGAGGACGAAGCAGACGCGCGACAGCGCCTCCATCAGCACCAGCCCGCCGTACAGGGCGAAGTACTCGTGCCCGGCGAGCCACCCGCGCGCGAAGTAGCTGGCGGCATACGCGAGCGTGCCGACGATCAGCACGTCGTAGAGCGCGTTGTAGCGGTTGAAGATGTGGTTGACCAGCTCTCCGCGGAGCGCGAGCGCGGCGATCAGGAATACGAGCGCGAAGCCGAACTGGATCGCGATCGGAACCCGCAGCGAATGCTCGGTGTGCCCGCGCGCGCGGCGGTCGGCGATCGTGCGCGAGAGCAGCTGTTCGATCGGCCGGTAGATCACCGAGATGATCACGAACATGAGAGTCCACAGGACATCGATGCGCTTGGCCTGAAGGCCGCTCAGCACGTGGCTCGCGATCGAGAAGTACGCGAACGTCAGAACCCCCGTCGCCGCGATCCCGGCCGAGAGGATTCGCGCGCCGCTTGCGTAGGAGCGACGCTCGGGCTCGCCGGCCGGTGCCCTCACAGGGGCACTAGAGGCGGACAAGCAGCATCGTCCAGGGGAACGGCGAGCGCGCCTCGACAATCTCGCCGTGACGCGAGAGCAGCCGCACGAACGAGCGCTTTGACCAGTGGTTGAGGTGACCCGGGGTGTTGCCGAGCTGGGGCAAATACGCTCCGCGAGCCAGGTTCAACGCGCGCCACAGCGGCTCGTGAGGAACGGAGACGAGCAGGTGACGCTCCGCGCAGCGCGCCATCTCCGAGAGCGTCTGCTCGGGATCGGGGAGATGCTCGAGCACCTCGATGGCGCTCACCAGGTCGAACTCATTGGCCGTGAACGGCAAGCGGTCCGCCTGCATGACGCGGTACTCGAGATTGGGCGCCCGACGCTCGGCCCAGCCGGCTTGGATCGACTCCTCCTCGAGGTCGATGCCGACGACGCGCTTCTCCCCGAGGCGCTGAGCCCAGCGGTGGACGAGCAGCCCCTCGCCACAGCCGACATCGAGCAGCGAGGTCGGCTGAGCGCGGTCGAAGAGCTCATCCAACGCGCGCTGGAAGCCCCCCATCAAACGGCGGACGACCGGATTTGTGGAGCCGTACTTGTCGTAGGTGTTGCCGGTGACGATCCCGTCCTCCGAGACGGTCACGCCGCTCACAGCGGCATCGCCTCGCGCTCCTGATCCTGGCCGGGTTCGTAGTGTGAGGGGGCCACGCCAAGCTCGAGCTCGATCCGCCGCACGCGCTCGAAGGTCTTCTGGGTCATCACGCGCTGCGCCGCGAGCAGGTCGCCGATCACGCCGAGCGCCCACAGCACCACCGCCGCGATGAACAGCACGGCGCCGAGGATCAGCGACTGCACATGGCCCTTGCCGTTGCCTTCGATGTAGGCGACCGTGAAACGGATCCAGACACCGACCGAGGCCAGGCCGATCAGGAGCGCGAGACTCCAGAAAACGCGCAGCGGCTCATATTGGGCATAGACGCGGAAGACCGACACGGCGTTGCGTCGGACGTAGGCGCCCATCGAGGGGAACAGGCGCGACTCGCGGGTCTTCGGGTTGGTGCGGATCGGAACGTGGTCGATCGCGACCAGCAGCTTCCCGGCCTGGATGATCGTCTCCAGCGTGTAGGTGAACTTCGAGACGACGAGCATCTGGATCGCCGCCTCGCGGTTGTAGGCGCGGAACCCCGACGTGGTGTCGGGAACCGAGGTCGAGGACGCCTGGCGCACGACCCACGAGCCCAGTCGCTGCAGCACCTTCTTGATCGTGGAGAAATGCTCGACGCCGGTCACCTCGCGGTCTCCGATCACCATGTCGGCGCGCCCTTCCAGGATCGGGCGCACGAGCCGTGAGACGTCCGGGCCGTAGTACTGGTTGTCGGCGTCCGTGTTCACGATCACATCGGCGCCGAGCTTCAGAGCGGTGTCGACCCCGGCCTGGAAGCCGGCCGCGAGCCCCTTGTTGTTGGTCAGGCGCACGAGGTGGTCGACGCCATGCGCGCGTGCGACCGCGACCGTCTGATCGGTCGAGCCGTCATCGACGATCAGCCACTGCACGACATCGAAGCCCTCGACCTCACGAGGCAGGTCGGCGAGCGTCTGCGGGAGCTGGTCGGCCTCGTTGAAGCAGGGGATCTGGATGATGAGCTTCATCGGCGCGGATTGCCTAGACTTGGCTTCCGGCAGTATCCCAAAGCGCAGGCCATGGTCTTGGCGCCAGGCGCGTGGGCGGCGCCGGTGCCGGCCCACCGACGGCCCAGGCTCGATGGAAAGCGCGACGCTCACCCGGTCTGCACCGGGCTCGATTCGGCTGGCACGGTTCCGTGCCGTGCGACCAGCCTCGTGGGCGAAGGTCGCGCTCGCGGCGATGTGCGTGCTGGCCCTCGTCGGGTACTTCGCTCTGCCGACCTACCCGACCTACGACTCCTTCTATGCGCTGCTGTGGGGCCGCGACCTTCTGCACCTACACCTTCCCGACTTCCGGGTCTACCGTGGTCCGACCGAGCACCCGCTCGCGATCGCATTCGGAATGGTCTGCTCGATCTTCGGCCAGGGCGGCGCGCGCCTGATGGTGCTGGGGTCGATCGCCTCATTTGTCGCCGCCGTCGCCGGCATCTACCGCCTCGGGCGGTTGTGCTTCGGCCCCGTGGTCGGGGTGCTCGCGGGCCTGTTGCTGCTGAGTCGCTTCTTCGACGAGAATCTCGCCGCCCAGGGCTATCTCGATATCTCCTATGTCGCCCTGATTGTCTGGGCGATCGTGCTGGAGGTAGAACGGCCACGGCGCGGTGCGCCGGTGCTGCTCATGCTGGCCGCCGCCGGCTCGCTGCGACCCGACGCGTGGGTCCTGAGCGGCGTCTACTGGCTCTGGTGCTCGTGGCGGGCCGACAATGCGACGCGCCTGAAGTACCTCGCGCTAGCCGCCGTCGCCCCGGTCGTGTGGGTCTCGCTGGATGCGATCGTGACGGGCAATCCGCTGTACTCGCTCAACTCGACGGCCGGGCTCGCCCAGGAACTGGGTCGCACGCAGGGGCTCGCCAACGTCGTCGCCTCAGTGTGGACGTTCGGCGTGCGGATCGACAAGGTACCGGTCGTGCTCGGCGCGCTCGCGGGCGTGGCGCTCGCGATCTGGTTGACGCCACGGCGCGTCGGCACGCCGCTCGCGGCGCTCGCCCTGCTGCTCGGCGTGTTCGTCCTGGAGGGCGCCGCCGGGGCGTCTGTGATTGACCGCTACCTGCTGGGCGGCGCGACCGTGCTGTTGTTGTTCAGCGCCGTCGCGCTCGGCGGCTGGGCGATGCTCCAGCCTGGCTCCAAGCTTCGCCGCCTGTGGATGCTCGGAGCGGCGGCGCTGCTCGCCTACGGCGTCGTCTCGGCGGCCACGACCTTGAGCCTCTCGAGCCTGAAAACGACGTTGGGCTATCACGAGGAATTCCACAAGGGCCTCGTCGCCGCACTGAACGACCGGGCGGTGAAGGCCGAACTGCGCCGCTGCCCGCTGCTGTCGCTGCCGAACAACAAGCTGATCCCAGATGCCCGCTGGATTCTCGACACCGTCGGGCAGCACGACATCGTCGCCCGCAGCCAGGCGCGCGCGGACGTCGGCAAGCGATCGCACACGCTCGAGCGGCGCATCCTTCGCGGCAGCGTCGCCGTCTACCCGCTCGGCAGCGCGGTCTTCTTCGAGGCGATCGTCGACGTCGGCGACGACCCGCGCGATCAGGTTCCGCTGGCGGGCTTCAGGCGCATCTACACGAGTCGCTACTACGCGGTGTATGCCAACTGCTGAGACCCCACGCCGGTGGGCCTGGCCGGGGCTCGCGGCCGTGCTCGCGGTCGGCCTCGGACTGCGGCTGTGGGGGATCGGGCAGGGGCTGCCGTACTCCTATAACGCCGATGAGGCCGACCATTTCCTGCCGCGCGCCATCGCGATGTTCGAGCACGGCCTGAACCCGCACTACTTCGCCAATCCGCCCGGCTTCACGTACCTGCTGCATTTTCTGCTGGCGCTCGTCTATGGCGGTGGGGCCGGCGTCCAGCGCGCGTTCACGCTGCACCCCACGGAGGTGTACACGCTCGCGCGCGCCGCCGTCGCCGCGCTCGGCGTGGCCGCGCTGTGGCTGTTGTACCTCACCGGCGCGCGCCTGTTCGGCCGCGGGGTGGGATTGCTTGCGGCGGCGGTCGAGGCCGTCGCCTTCCTACCGGTCTTCTATGCCCACCTCGCGCTCAACGACGTCCCCACGCTCGCGCCGCTGACGCTGTCGCTGCTGGGGACGGCCGGCGTGTTGCGCCGCGGGCACACCCGCGACTACGTGCTCGCCGGCGTCGGCTTGGGTCTGGCCTGTGCGACCAAGTACACGGCTGGCATCGCCGTGGTCCCATTTGCGGCGGCCGTCGCGGCGCGCTACCTGGACGGAGAGGCGGGCGCCGCGCGTGGCGCGATCCGCGGGATCGCGCTGACGGCAGCGGTCGCGTTGCTCGCGTTCGTGATCGCCAACCCGTATGCCGTGCTCGACTTCCAGCGTTTTCATCGCGACATCGTTCACCAGTCGACGCTCTCCTCCGAAGCTCAGGGCAAGCTGGGCGCCCCCCGGCACGGCGGCCTCCTCTACTACCTGTGGTCGCTCACCTGGGGTCTCGGCTGGGCGCCCACGCTGGCAGCGCTCGCGGGATCGCTGACCGTGTGGCGCTCCCGTCGGGCGGTGGGCTGGCTGCTGGTGCCGGCGCCGCTCTTGTTCCTCGCGTTCATGGGCCTTCAGGGACGCTATTTCGGGCGCTGGCTGCTACCGATATTTCCGATCGTCTGCCTGCTGGCGGCGTTCTTTACGCTGCGCGCGGCCGACGCACTCGCGCGCGCGATAGTTCGCAGGCGGCGCGGGCGTCCGCGCAGCTCGAGTCACCTTTCGGGCTTGGCTGTCCCCCCCAGCGTCCTGGCACACAGATCGCGCTCGCCGGCGCGCTGGCGCGCTGCGCTGGCGACGCTGTTCGCAGCCGTGCTGCTCGCTCAGGGGCTCATCTACAGCGTGCACTCGGGCCTCGTGCTCTCGCGCGCGGACACGCGCAATCTCACGCGGGCCTGGATGGTCACTCACATCCCGGCGGGCACGCCGATCGTCGTTGAGCCGGTCGCGCCCGACGCGTGGGGTCGACGCTGGAGCAAGTACCCCTCGGAGCTGTTGCGAGTCACCCCCGCCGGAACGCTCATACCAAATCCAACCCAGCCCGTCACGATCGAGGAATACGAGCGCACGCTCGCACCGTCCCTGCTCGCCTATTACCAGCGCTACGGCTACTGCTTCATCGTCAGCGGCACGACCCAGTCCGGGCGCGCCTTCGCCGACCCCAGGGCCGTGCCCGCCGCGATCACCTACTACCGCGCCCTGGCCGCCGCGGGCGAAGTCGTATATCGGGCCTCGCCGTACGCGAGCCGGCACGGCCCCGTGCCGTTCGGCTTCGACTGGAGCTTTGATTTCTACCCGCTCGCCTACGAGCGGCCGGGGCCGGCGATGACCGTCTACCGGCTGCACGGAGGCCGGTGTGGGCTCTGAGCGGGGTTATCCTCAGTGGCACATGTCGATCTGCACCGACACCGACAAGGCGCATCTCACGCGCGCGATCGAGCTCGCGCAGCGGGGCGCGGGAGCCGTCAGGCCCAATCCCGTGGTCGGCGCCGTCGTGGCTCGCGACGGTCAGATCCTGGGCGAGGGCTGGCACCGGGAGTTCGGCGCGGCCCACGCCGAGGTCAACGCGATCGAGGCGTGCGGCCTGGAGGACCTTGGCGGGGCGACCCTGTACGTGTCGCTCGAGCCGTGCTGTCACGAGGGCAACACGCCGCCATGCACGGACGCGATCCTACAAGCCGGGATCCGACGGGTCGTCGTCGCGTCGGACGATCCGTCCGAGAAGGCCTCGGGCCGGGGCCTGGGCATCCTGCGCGACGAGGGCGTCGAGGTGCTCGTTGCCGACGGCGAGCTGGCGGCGAGCGCGCGGCTGCTCAACCAGGCGTTCCGCAAGCATTCGCGGGTCGGGCGCCCGTGGGTGCTGTTCAAGTCGGCGATGACGCTCGACGGCAAGGTCGCGACCCGCACCGGGGACTCCAAGTGGATCAGCGGCGAGGACAGCCGCGAGCTGGCCCATCGCTGGCGGGCTTCGGTCGACGCGGTCGTGGTCGGGATCGGCACCGCGCTCGCCGACGACCCGCAGCTGACGGCCCGGCCCGATGGTCTGCTCGCCGAACTTCCCCACCAGCCGCGCCGGATCGTGTTCGACACGCTGGGGCGCCTGCCACCGAGCTCACAGCTCGTCTCGGCAGCAGCCGAGATACCGCTGACGGTCGTCGTCTCGCGGGCTGCCGCGCACGCCGACACAGACGCGCTCGAGGCCGCCGGGGTGCAGGTTCTGGTGGCCACCGGTGAGAACGAGCCCGCGCGGGTGCGCTCGGCGCTCGATCAGCTTGGCGCGCTCGGTATCGCCTCGGCGCTCCTGGAGGGTGGACCGCACCTGGCCGGCGCCTTCCTCGACGCGGGGGAGATCGATGAGCTCCGGCTGTTCCTCGCCCCGCTGCTGCTCGGCGGGAGCACCGCGCGGGATCCGCTCGAGGGGAAGGGCGTCGAGCGGATCTCCGAGGCGCTGCGCGCGCTCACCTTCGATTGCGAGCGCATCGGCGACGATCTGCTGATCTCTGCCCGATTGCACGAGTGGTGATGGCGCGAGCGCCGCGGCGGACGTCATGTTCACGGGTCTGATTGCCGACCTGGGCAGCGTGAATGCGCTGCACAGGAGCGACGCGGGCGCGACGGTCGAGATCCGCACGCTGCTCGCACAGGAGCTCACGGACGGTGATTCGATCGCCGTCAACGGCGTCTGCCTGACCGCGATGAACATTCACGATGGGACCTTTCAGGCGCAGGCGATCGCGGAGACGCTCGCGCGCTCATCGCTCGGTGCCCTGAGGGCCGGCGCGAGCGTGAACCTGGAGCTCCCGCTGCGCATCGGCGATCGCCTGGGCGGGCACGTCGTACAAGGCCACGTCGACGGCACGGGCACGGTCAGCCAGATCCGCCAGGAGGGTTTTGCGCGGGTGCTTGAGATCGAGATCGATCCGCAGCTGCGGCGCTATCTGGCCGAGAAGGGATCGGTGGCCGTCGACGGCGTCAGCTTGACCGTCAGCGCGCTGCACGAGCGTGGCTTCGCCGTGTCGCTGATCCCCGAGACGCTTGCCCGCACGAACCTTGGGGCGATCGCTGATGGGGCGCTCGTCAACGTCGAGGTTGACATCATCGCCAAGCACGTCGAGCGCCTGATCGATGCCAGCCCCTACACGCTGTCCGCCACCGCGCAGAGGTCATGAGCGAGTCTCGGACAACGATGCCGTTCGCCACGATCGAGGAGGCGCTCGAGGATGTCCGTCAGGGCCGGATGGTCGTCGTCGTCGACGACGAGAACCGTGAGAACGAGGGCGATCTGACGCTCGCTGCCCAATTCGCCACGCCCGAGGCGATCAACTTCATGGCCAAGGAGGGGCGCGGTTTGATCTGCCTGGCGCTCAGCCCGGAGCGCTGCGACGAGCTGGGGCTAGACCTGATGGCGGCGAAGAACGAGTCGGCCTTCGAGACGCCGTTCACGGTCACGATCGAGGCGCGGCATGGCGTAACGACCGGCATCTCGGCGGCCGATCGAGCGCGCACGATTCAGGTGGCGATCGATCCGCGCTCCGGCCCGCGAGAGATCGTGCAGCCCGGGCACGTCTTCCCACTGAAGTCCCGGCCGGGCGGGGTGCTCGAGCGCACCGGCCAAACGGAGGCGGGCGTCGACCTCGCACGCCTCGCCGGACTGAATCCGGCTGCGGTGATCTGCGAGGTGATGAACGACGACGGCACGATGGCCCGCGTACCCGATCTGGCCGGGTACTGCGCCCGCCACGGTCTGCGCATGATCACGGTGGCCGACCTGATCGCCTACCGGCGGCGCCACGACCGGCTGATCGAGCGCGTGGTCTCCACGAACCTGCCAACGGCGTTCGGCGACTTCGAGGCGGTGGGATATCGCTCCTTGGTCGACGAGAAGCACCATGTGGCGTTGATCAAGGGCGAGGTGACGGGACAGCCGGACGTGCTCGTCCGCGTGCACTCGGAGTGCCTCACGGGCGACGTGTTTCATTCGCTTCGCTGTGACTGCGGCGAGCAGCTCGAGTCGGCCCTGTCGATGATCGAGCGCGAGGGGCAGGGCGTGCTCCTGTATCTCTCGCAAGAGGGCCGCGGAATCGGGCTCCTGAACAAGCTGCGCGCCTACCGCCTGCAAGAGGACGGCCTGGATACGGTCGAAGCGAACGAGCGCCTCGGGCTCCCCGCCGACTTGCGCGATTACGGGATCGGCGCTCAGATTCTCGTCGACCTCGGTCTCAGCTCGATCCGCATCCTCACCAACAACCCGAAGAAGATCCGCGGGATGGAGGGGTATGGGCTGTCGGTCAGCGCCCAGATCCCGATCGAGCACGCCCCCAATGCTCACAACGAGGCGTATCTGCGCACGAAGGCGCAGCGGATGGGACACACGCTGCACCACCAGGGCCTGAACCTGGACGAGGAGCTGCTGCACGCCGAGCGCGAGCACGACCGGGCAGTGGCCGACGATCGCATCGCGGCCGAAGATCGCGCCGTGGCCGAGGACCGCGCCGTGGGATCCTCGGCTCCCGACGAAGTTGATCGGGGTGCGGAGGCGACGGACCGGTGAGCGACTCCTTCGCGATTGCCGTCGGCCGGTTCTACGAGGATCTTGCCGAGCGGCTGCTGACCGGGGCGCGCGCTGCGTTCGCGGATGCCGGCGAGGTCGATGTGGAGGTGTTCGACGTCCCTGGCGCCTTCGAGCTGCCGCTCGCAGCCAGCTACGCCGCGCGGTCGGGTCGCTTCGCCGGCGTGGCGTGCCTCGGGGCCGTGATCCGCGGCGAGACCGACCACTACGAGTTCGTCTGCTCGGAGGCGGCGCGCGGCGTGATGCGCGTTCAGCTCGACACGGGCGTGCCGTGCGCGTTCGGCGTGCTCACGTGCGAGTCGATGGAGCAGGCGCTGGCGCGCGCGGGGGGCGGGAAGCGCGATCAGGGTCGCCACGCGGCCGAGGCCGTTTTGACGATGGCGCGGCTGCGGAGGCAGCTGGCAAGCGGCTAGACTGCCCGCGATGGCCAAGGTATGTCACAGCTGTGGGAGGGGGCCGGCGTTCGGCCAGAGTCGCAGCCACTCGATGGTCGCGACCAAGCGGCGCTTTGACCCGAACCTGCAAAAGGTCAGAATCCTCGTCGGCAAGGCCCCGCGGCGCGTGTACGTGTGCACTCGCTGCCTGAAAGCCGGCAAGGTCACGAAGGCTCTCTGACGCTCGCGCCCAGCGCGAGCGCGCGGCGGGCGCAGTGCATGGCGGCCGCTGAAGCTGATAGAGGTGTCGTCGTGACCGATACCAATCTGGTCCGCTTTCGCGCCGCCGTGGCCGGAGCGCTCGCGCACCTGGAATCGCGTCGCGAGGAGGTCAACGACCTGAATGTCTTCCCGGTCGCCGATGGGGACACGGGCGACAACATGGCGCTCACGCTCCGGGCGGTGCTGAGCGAGCTCGACCGGCTCCTGAGCGCCGATGCGGACCGCACGATCGACGAGATCGGCCGCGAGGAGATCGTGCAGTCAGTGGCGCGAGCCGCACTGCTTGGGGCGCGCGGCAACTCGGGCGTGATCCTCTCGCAGCTGATACGCGGGGCCGCGGAGGAGCTGGTCTCGCGCCCCGGCCAGCTGATCGATGCGACGCTGATCGGAGCCGCGCTGGCGAACGCGGCGGACCGTGCGTACTCGTCCGTGCGCGAACCTGCCGAGGGGACGATCCTGACGGTGGCCCGGGAGATGGCGCACAAGATCGTGACGGACGTCGCGCACAGCCCCGGGAATCCACGCCTGGGCCCCGCGACCGAGCCCAGCGAACAGGACTCGGCGATCGCCGAGGCGCTGGAGCGCGCGGTTGGAGCGGGCCAGGAATCGGTCAAGCGTGGTCCCGAGCTGTTGGCGGCGCTGCGCGAAGCGGGTGTCGTCGATGCAGGGGGCTACGGGCTGACGATCATGTTCGCCGGCGTCGTGGCCGCTCTGCGCGGCGACGAGCCGCCCGAGCTCGACCATCACGAGCCGGCGCGCATCAGCCACCCGGAGCACACCTCGGGGACGTATCGCTTCTGTACTAACTTCGCCGTGACGGGAAGCGGGTTGAGCCCCGGACGCTTCATCGCGCCGCTCGAGCTGCTCGGCGACTCGGTGCTCGTGGTCGGCGACTCGAGGACGCTGAAGGTGCACGTGCACACCGACGAGCCGGAGCTGGCCACGGCGGTGTTCGCGACCGCGGGCGAGGTCTCGCGGCTGGACGTGGCCGACATGCGCCTGCAGGTGGCTGAGCGCGATCAGCGCGTGGCCGGCGAGGCGACCGGGCTCGCCGGAGATTCGCGCGATGCTGACCGATCGGGGGCGCCACACTCCTCTCCCGCGCAGCGCGCCGCAGCGCCCGCCGCGGGACGCTGCGGAGCCGTCGCGGTCGTCAGCGGGGCCGGCCTGGCCGAGATGTTCCGCGAGCTGGGCGTCCACACTATCGACGGCGGACCGAAGCTGAATCCGTCCACCTACGACCTGTTGGCGGGCATCCACGAGGTCCCGACCGAGGAGGTGGTCGTGCTGCCGAACAGCACGAACGTGATCATGGCCGCCGAGCATGCCGCCAAGCTGTCGGACAAGCAGGTGCTCGTGGCGCCGACGAGGAGCCAGCAGGCCGGTCTCGCCGCCGCGGTCGCGCTGGCGCCGGACCGCTCGGTTGAGGAGAACGCTCAGGCGCTGACGGAGGCGCTGGCACGCGTGCGCACCGGCGCGGTTGCGCCGGCCGCGCGCGACGATGCGCAGGGGCGCTTCAAGCGCGGCGAGGCGGTCGGGTTCATCGGCGAGGAGGTTCTCGCATGGGGCGAGCCGGGTGAGACGCTCCAGGCAGTACTGGCGACGCTCGCCGACGGCGCGAACGGCTCGTCCTCTCCGGAGCTGATCAGCGTGTTGGCCGGCGAGGGCGCTCCGGTCGGCCTCGGGGAGGTCGAAGGCATGCTCAACGGGGCGATCGAGCTCGAGCTGCGCCACGGGGGCCAGCCCGCCTACTGGTGGCTGCTCGCCGCCGAGTAGCCGGGCGCGTTACGACCGCCGAGGCCATCATCATGCACGGCTGATGGTCGCAACCGAGGCCCAGATGCCGGGACCGGCGCGTTCCGCTGGGTCCTCACGTGCCGGTTCGCCGATCCGTGCCTTCGCGTCAAAGCGCGCGCTGAGTCGCCGCCAGCTGATCGAGGCGCCCGTGCGGTGGCCGCGACCGATGCGCCTGCATGCGCCCTTGGACCCGCCGGCCGGCAAGATGGCCGCGGGGCTGGAGGCGCTCGGTCTGCGCACGGTCGGTGAGCTGCTCGAGCACCTGCCGACCGACAGCCGCCAGGCGCGGACCGTGGCCACGCTGCGCGCGGGCGAGCAGGCCACGGTGGCGGTAGAGGTGCGGGCGATCGACATGCGGTCGGTACGCCGCCGTGGAATGCGCCCGCTGGTGGAGGCGACGGTCGCCGACGCGAGCGGAAACATGCGCGCGACGTTCTTCAACCAACCCTGGCTGCTGCAGCGTTATTCGCCGGGCACGCGCCTGCTGCTGCACGGGAAGACCGATCAGCGGGGCGGTTTTCGCGTCTCCCACCACGCCGTGTGCGCGGACGGCGCCGTCGCCGTGGCCGCCGGTCCGGGCGAGGCCGATGCGGTCGCGCACTACTCCGCTGCCGAGGGCGTCTCCTCGACACAGATTCTGACCCTCGTTCGGGCATGTGGGGACGCGCTCGCGGACGTGACCGAGGCGCTGCCGGCGGCAGTGCGGGTGACACATCGGCTGCCCGACAGGCCCAGTGCGCTCGCCGCGATGCACTTCCCGCGCGATGGCCACGACGCCGAGGCGGGCCGCGAGCGGCTGGCGTTCGAGGAGCTGCTGCTCGCGCAGTTGATGTTCCTGCGCCGCCGCGCGCGGCGCCGGGAACGCGCGGGCGCGCCCGCGCTGAGCGAGCCGCCGACGCTGACCGAGCGCTGGCTTGGCCACGGTTTGCCGTTTGCGCTCACGGGCGACCAACGCGCGGCGATTGCCGAGATCGCGGAGGATCTCTCTCAGCCGCGGGCGATGCAGAGGCTCCTGATGGGCGAGGTCGGAAGCGGCAAGACTGTGGTCGCGCTGTATGCGATGCTGCGGGCCGTCGAGCACGGGCGCCAGGCGGCGCTGATGGCGCCGACGGAGACGCTCGCCGAGCAGCATTTCGCGACCGTCCAGCGGCTCCTCGGCGCCGAGCCGGTGGCCGTGGCCCTGCTGACCGGCTCCACCCCGGTTCGCCGACGCGAAGACATCCTCGGCAAGCTCGCGAGCGGCGAGCTGTCGCTGATCGTCGGCACCCACGCGCTGATCGAGCCGGACGTGCAGTTTCGGGCGCTGGCGGTCGCCGTGGTTGACGAGCAACACCGTTTCGGGGTACGCCAGCGGGCGGCGCTCGACGCGAAGGGCGCGCCGCATGCACTGCACATGACCGCGACGCCGATACCGCGCACTTTCGCGCTGGCCGGATATGGCGACCTCGATGCGAGCACGCTGCGCGAGCTGCCACGCGAGCGACAGGCGATCAGGACCCGCGTCGTCGCGGGCGAGAATGCCCGCGGGCGTGCCTACGAGGAGCTGCGCGCGCAGTTGCGAGCGGGCAGGCAGGCGTATGTCGTGTGTCCGTTGATCGAGGAGGAGGAGGTGACCGGCGTTCCCGGCGACGGGACCCCCCCGCCTGCGGTTTCTGAAGGAGGCGCACGGGCGGCGACGGCCGAGCTGCGACGCCTGCGCGACGGCGAGCTCGAGGGTTTCGAGCTCGTGCTGCTCCATGGCGGCATGCGCCCGCGCGAGAAGCAGGACGCGATGGCCGCCTTCGCCTCGGGCGCGGCAGACGTGCTCGTCGCCACGACGGTCATCGAGGTCGGGATCGACGTGCCGAACGCGACGGTGATGCTCGTGGAGAACGCCGAGCGCTTCGGGCTCTCGCAGCTGCACCAGCTTCGCGGACGGGTGGGGCGCGGCGAGCATCGCGCCGTGTGCCTGCTGATGGGCCCGCCCGGCTCGGCGAGGTTGCGGGCGATGGTCGACCACGCGGATGGATTTCGCCTCGCGGAGATCGACCTGGCCTTGCGCAAGGAGGGCGAGCTGGTGGGCACGCGCCAGTCGGGCTTCGGTCAGTTCCGCATCGCTTGCCTGCCCCAGGACGCACAGCTGCTCGAGCAAGCGCGCTCATTCGCTGAGGGGATCTTCGCGGCCGACCCCGAGCTCGCGACGCCCGAGCATGCGCTTCTCGGCGAGGCGCTCGATCGCCGGTTCGGCGCCGACGCGCTCGAGCCGATCCCCGCCTAGGCCCGCGATCGACCCGCGCGCGCCGATCCGCGGCCTGCGGTTACGGTGATGTTCATGCGGGTGATCGCCGGACGTCTTGGTGGCAGGCGCTTTAAGGCTCCGCGCGGAACGGTGACGCGGCCGACCTCCGACCGGGTCAGGGAGTCCGTGTTCGCGCTGCTGGGCGAGCTCGACGGTGCACGCGTCCTCGACCTGTTCGCGGGCGCGGGCGGGCTCGGGATCGAGGCCCTCTCGCGGGGCGCCGTACGGGCTGTATTCGTAGATCGCGACGGGCGCGCGCTGCAGGTCCTGAAGGCGAATCTAGCCACGCTCGAGATTGCTTCGAGCGCCGCCGAGGTGCGGCGCGGCGATGCGCTGGCGGCGCTCCGGAGCGCACGGGCGCGCCAAGAGACATACGATCTGGTGTTCATTGACCCTCCCTACGGCCAGGCGCACGACTGGGGACCTGAGCTCTCAACGGTCCTCCCGCAGCTGCTGGCGCCCGCGGCGCGCGTCGTCGTCGAGAGCGACCGGCGAGCGCCGCTGGAGCTCCAGCTGGGGGTCGAGCTGCAACGGCGCTATGGCGACACCTTGATCAGAATCCACCGGCACCCATGAGCGGATCCGAGAAGTCCATCGCCGTCTGTCCGGGCTCATATGATCCGATCACCAACGGCCACCTGGACGTGATCCGGCGCGCGGCGAACCTCTACGACGAGGTCGTCGTCGCGGTGGTCAATCGCTCGGTCCGCAAGAGCACGGCGCTGTTTTCGATCGACGAGCGCATGGCGTTCATCGAGCACGCGATTGCCGATCTGGAGAGGGTTCGCGCCGAGCCCTTCTCGACGCTCGTCGTGGAGTTCGCGCGGCGCGTGGGGGCGAAGGCGATCGTCAAGGGGCTGCGCGCGATCTCGGACTTCGAGTACGAGCTGGAGATGAACCAGCTGAACCGACGTCAGGACCCCCAGATAGAGTCCGTGTACCTAATGGCGAGCCCGCAGTACAGTTTTCTGTCATCGAGCGGCGTCAAGGAGCTAGCGACGTTCGGGGGAAGGATCGACGATCTCGTCCCCGACGAGGTGGCCGGGCGCTTGCAGGAAGAGCTGAGACGCTGACGAAAATGGGACGTGAAACGTGATTTCGAACCTGAACCCCTGCCCGTCTCGGGCGGTGGCCCCGCGCCGGTAGGCCTACATGGATGTTCTTGTACTCATAGACAAGCTCGACGACTTGGTGCACAACGCCAAGCCCGTGCCCCTGACCGACCAGGTCAGGGTCGACAAGGAGGAGATCTACGACATCCTCGACCAGATGCGCGCGACGATTCCCGAGGAGATCAAGCAGGCGCGGTGGATCGTCAAGGAGCGTCAGGAGATGCTCGCCGAGGCCAAGAAAGAGGCCGAGCGGATCATCAAGGACGCGCGTGAGCGCCAGGAGCGATTGGTGGGCCAGGAGGAGGTCACCAAGCAGGCCGAGCGCGCCGCCGAGGACATCGTCGAGGACGCCCGCGCCCGCGAGCGCGAGATCAGGCTGGGCGCCGAGGACTACGCCGATGAGATCCTGAACACGCTCGAGGTCAACCTGTCGAAGTTCATCGCCGCGGTGCAGCGTGGACGCGAGCGGCTGCAGGGGAAGGACGAACCGGCCGAAGTCGGCTAGGGCCCCGCTGGGCGGCGCGAGGCTGTGTCCTCGCTCGCTCGCGTGCAAAGCACGCCACGCTCGCTGCGTCCTGGCCTCGCTTGCCCAGCGACGCCCTAGTGGCGGCGTGGCGTCCGACTGGTGCGTCCTGCGTCCCACGCGAACCTGACCCGAGGGCTGGTTGATCCTCGGGTCTTTGGGTAGGGTCAAGCCGTGAACGCGCAGGAAATGAAGTACAAGCTGCAGGTCGCCTCGACGCTGCTCGGCACCGGCATGGTTCAGCCAACGCGTCCGGACAAGGCGCTGCGCTCGCTCGCCGCGCTGCGGCGCTGGGGGCCAACCTCAGCGGCCGCGTACACGGGCGCGGCGATCCGCTATCCGGACGGCGCCGCGATCATCGACGACCGGGGCACGCTCACCTTCGGGGAAGTCCACAGACGCACCAACGCGCTCGCTCGCCGGCTGGGTCAGGAGGGCATTGCGCAGGGAGACTCGGTCGCGATCATGTGCCGCAACCATCGCGGGTTCGTCGAGGCGACCGTGGCGTGTTCGAAGCTGGGGGCGAGCGGGCTGTATCTGAATACGGCGTTCGCCGGCCCGCAGATCGCCGACGTGGTCGAGCGCGAACATGCTGTCGCGTTGATCTACGACGAAGAGTTCGGCGCGCTGGTGCACGAGGGCGGCGCTTCCCGGAAACGCTTCATCGCGTGGAGCGAGCCCGGAGCAAGTCGGTCGGACCCACGGCTCGACGATCTGATCGCGACGGGCGATGGCTCGGACTTGCAGGCGCCGTCCGAGAACGGGCGCGTGGTGATCCTGACCTCGGGCACGACCGGATCGCCGAAGGGGGCGGCGCGCAAGCAGCCGGACTCGATCGAGCCGGCGGCCGCGCTGTTCTCGAAGATCCCGCTGCGAGCGCGCGGGACGACGATGATCGCTGCGCCGATGTTTCACTCGTGGGGGTTCGCACATTTCACGCTCGCCCTGCCGCTCGGATCGACGCTCGTGCTGCGGCGGCACTTCGACCCCGAGGAGACCCTCAGGGCCGTGTCGCAGCACCGCGCCACCGCACTGGCGGTCGTGCCCGTGATGCTGCAACGGATACTCGATCTCGGCGCCGAGACGATCGCCCGCTATGACACGCACTCGCTGAAGGTGATCGCGGTCAGCGGGTCAGCGCTCCCCGGTGAGTTGGCGACGCGCGCGATGGACACTTTCGGGGATGTCCTGTACAACCTCTACGGCTCGACCGAGGTTGCGTGGGCGACGATTGCGACGCCCGAGGATCTGCGCGCCGCGCCGGGGACCGCCGGCAGGCCGCCGATGGGAACGATCGTGAAGCTCCTCGACGACAATGGCGGCGAGGTGAGCCCCGGCCAGGGCGGAAGGATCTTCGTCGCCAACGAGATGATGTTCGACGGCTACACGGGGGGTGGCGGGAAGGAGATCGTCGACGGGCTGATGAGCACGGGAGACGTCGGACGGTTCGATTCGCAGGGGCGTCTGTTCGTGGACGGGCGCGACGATGAGATGATCGTCAGCGGCGGCGAGAACGTATTTCCGCGCGAGGTCGAGGACCTTCTGTCCGATCACGAGGACATCGAAGAGGCCGCGGTCGTGGGAGTCGCCGACAAGCAGTTCGGGCAGCGTCTGAAGGCGTTCGTGGTGCTGCGCAACGGCGCCGAGCTGAGCGAGGAGGCGGTCAAGGAGTACGTCAAAGCGAACCTCGCGCGCTACAAGGCTCCGCGCGACGTCGTGTTCCTCGATCAGCTGCCGCGCAACGCGACCGGGAAGGTGCTCAAGCGGGAGCTGACGACGGCCAACTAGCCGCCGAGGTTCAATCCACACCGATCGCGGGTGTTGCGAGCCTGGGGGGCGACGCTCGCGCGAGCCCGGCGCCGCGCTAGCCTGGAGCGAGTGTCTGTCGAGGCTCACGACTTCGACCTCGCCGGGTTGCGGCTCGCGGCCGGTGAGGGGCGGCGCATGAACCTCCATGTGAGGATCGCGCCGCTCGTGCTCGCCAGCGAGCGCTACTGCGCCGAGCCCGCGCTCGTGCCCGTTCAGCTCGAGGTCTCGCGGATGCTGGGCGGCGGTTATGCGTTGCGACTGCGGTTCACGGCCGCATTGAGTGGGCCGTGCATGCGCTGCCTGAAGGACGCGGCGCCGTCCGTCGAGGTCGAGGCGCGCGAGGTCGACAGACCGGGCGAAGGCGAGGAGCTTGAAAGTCCATACGTGCGGGACGAGGTGTTGGATCTGGCTGCGTGGGCGCGTGATGCCTTCGCGCTCGCAGCGCCGATTCGGGTCCTCTGCCGCGATGACTGCGCCGGGCTGTGCGCGGTCTGCGCGGCCGACCTCAACGAGGCCGGTCCGGAGCACCGCCACGAGGGCGCTCCCGATGCGCGCTGGGCAAAGCTGCGGGAGCTGAAGCTCCAGTAGCGCCAAGCGGGGCTGGTAGCCTTCTGCGGCGGATGGCCGTCCCCAAGAAAAAGCAATCCCACAGTCGCACCGCCAAGCGCCGGGCGCAGCACAAGATCGGCACGCCCGCGGTCAACGCGTGTCCTCAGTGTCACAGCCCGCGGCGGCCGCACCGCGTCTGCCCCGTGTGCGGTTTCTACGCCGGCCGCGAGGTCCTGACGCCCGCTGCGGCGCAGAGCCACGACCACGAGCACGACGCCGAGTAGCTCCGCAGTGGCGCCAGGGGCAGAGTCCTCATCGCCCCACCGGCCGGAGGCGTCCGCCGAGCCGGTGGTGGCCGTGGACTGCAACGGCGCCGACCTCGGCCCCGCCGAGGTCGCGGCGGGAGCGGCGATCGCCGCGGCTCAAGGCGCCCGGATGATCCTGTTCGGGCCGGCGGGCGATCTCGGAGCGCCGCCGGGCGCGGAGGTGGTGGACGCGCCGCTTTCGATCGCCAAGAGCGCAGACCCCGCCAGCGCCGCGCGCGCGAACCCGGACGCCTCGATAGTGCAGGCGGCGAGAGCGGTCGCTGCCGGCAGGGCCGAGGCGCTGGTATGCGCCGGTGGCACGGGCGCAGCCCTCGCCGCGGGACTGTTCAACATCAAGCGCACCCCCGGGATCTACCGTCCGGCGCTGGCGATTCCGTTGCCGGTGCCGAATCATCCGGTCACGCTGCTCGACGTCGGGGCCAACGCCGAGGCGCGCCGTGAGCACCTGGTGCAGTTCGCGTTCATGGGCGCGGCGCTTGCCAATACGGTGTTCGGCGTCGAGCATCCTCGCGTCGGGCTGCTGTCCAACGGGCAGGAGGCGGCGCGCGGCGGCGCCCTCGTGGTCGAGGCCCATGCCGAGCTCTCTCAGCGGGCAAGCGCCGGGCGCGGCGAGTTCGACTTCGTCGGCAACGTCGAGGGCGACGACGTCGTGGGCGGAGTCGCCGACGTCATCGTGACCGACGGGTTCACCGGCAACATCGCGCTCAAGCTGATGGAGGGCGTCTCGCAGACGATCCTCGGCGCGGTCAGGCAGGCGGCGATGTCGAGCCCGCGGGCAAAGCTCGGCGGCGCGCTACTGCGCGCGGCGCTGCTCAGGTTCCGCGCGGAGATCGACCCGGAGCTCCAAGGGGGCGCCTACCTGCTCGGACTGCGCCGGCTCGGCGTCGTGCCCCACGGTCGCTTCACGCGAGCGGGGTTCGCCCAGGCGATCCTGCGCGCGGAGCGCGGTGCGCGCGCGGACATAGTCGGCCAGACGCAGCGCGCGCTTGCCCAAGCGGGCGCGTTGCGCGAGGCTCCCATGTCCGCGCCGGTCGCTAGCCTGCGCGAGACACAATGAGACGTTCATCCTCGCCCACGAACAGGTGGCGTTTGCCGGTGTCCGCGGCGCCACGGCGGACTCGCGCCGGCGCCTGGCGATGAGCGCTCCCGCGCGCGAGCAGGTGTTCGCGCTGATCCAGGCTCACCTCGCGGACGAACTGGACCTCGATGCCGGCGTGATCGCCGAGGGAACCCGCTTCCGCGAGGACCTGGAGGCCGACTCCCTGGACCTCTACACGCTCGTGCAGGAGCTCGAGGACACCTACGGCATCAGCATGTCCGACGAGCAGGCGGCGCAGATCCTCACGGTCGGCCAGGCGGTGGATTTTGTACTCACGCACGACGATGCCGCATGAACCTGAACACGCAGAGTGGCGTCGGATCGGCGTCCTCGGTCGCTCGCGTGCCAAGCACGCCACGCTCCCTGCGTCCTCGCCCGACTTGCTCTGCGCGCCCAGGTTGGCGTGTTCGGGATCCATCGGGCGATGGCAACGATGATGCGGCTCGGCGCTCTGCTCGACGAGTTGCCGGAGGAGCTCGCGCGCCAGGTCTTCACGCATGCATCCTGGAGCGAGCGGCGCAGCGACTCCTACGATCGCCTGGCCTTCCTCGGCGACAGCGTGCTGGCGCTGGCGGTGACGACGCACCTGTACCCGCGCTTGGAGGCCGAGCGCTTCGGGGCCGGGAGGCTGACGAAGATCCGCGCGCAGGCCGTGTCCGGCGTCTCCTGCCGAGCGGTCGCCGAGCGCTTGGCGCTGCCCGAGCGGTTGCGCGCGGCAGCGCCGGCGGAGGTGCAGGAAAGCGCGGCCGCGCTCGCGGAGACCGAGCGGGTGCTCGCATCCGTGATCGAGGCGGTGATCGGCGCCTGCTACCTGCACGCCGGCTACGAGCGCACGGCGGAGGCCGTGGTCGAGGCATTCGGGCCGGAGATCGAGGAGGCGCTGGAGCATCCGGTGGACTTCAAGTCCGCGTTGCAGGAGCTGCTGGCACGGCGCGGTGCGGAGGTCAGCTACGGTGTCACGAGCGAGGACGGACCCCCGCACGAGCGCACCTACACGGTCGTCGCTACGGTCGACGGCGTAGAGCTCGGAACGGGGCGCGGCCGGAGCAAGAAGCACGCCGAGCAGGAGGCCGCGCGAGAGGCCGTCGACGGGCTGGAGAGCTAGGTCCGGCGTGCGCCTGAAGTCGCTGACTCTGAAGGGCTTCAAGTCGTTTCCGGACCGCACACGCTTGGACTTCGGGCCGGGGGTGAGCGTCGTCGTCGGTCCCAACGGGTCGGGCAAGTCGAATGTCACCGACGCGGTGCTGTGGGCGATGGGCGAGCAGTCTCCGCTGGCCGTGCGCGGCCAGTCGATGCAGGACGTGATCTTCGGCGGAGGACGCGGCGTGCAGGCGCGCGGCGCGGCGGAGGTGGAGATCGTGCTCGACAACTCCGACGGCGTGGTGGACCTCCCGCTGAGCGAGATCTCGATCCTGCGGCGGCTGGATCGCGCCGGCGAGGGCGGATATCGGCTCAATGGCGCCCGTTGCCGCTTGACCGACGTGATCGAGATCCTCTCCGACACGGGTCTCGGCAAGGAGACTCATTCGGTGATATCGCAGGGGCGCGTCGAGCAGATCGTCACCTCCAAGCCGCGCGAGCGGCGCTTGCTTATCGAGGAGGCGGCCGGCCTCGGCAAGCACCGCAAGCGTCGGCGCCGAGCGCAGCTGAAGCTCGAGCGCACGCAGGAGAACCTCGATCGCGCGCTGGACGTCGAGCGCGAGGCGCGCACGCGGCTGCGACCGCTCAAGCGCCAGGCCGAGGCCGCGGAGCTGCACGAGCGTCTGGAGCGCCAGATGTTCGAAGCGCGCCTGGAGCTGGCGCGCGACTCCGCGCGCACGCGCGCCCTGGAGCTCGAAGGGGCCGAGGAGCGGGTGAGCAAGGCACGAGCGGCTCGGGCCGAGGTTGACGGCAACCTGCAGGCGATGATCGACCGGCGTGGACTCGCCGAGCGCGCATTGGCCGAACGGGCCGAGCGCCACGACGCTGTCGCGCGTCGCGTCTACGACGCGCGCTCCGCGCGCGAGCGGCTGGAGCTGCGCGGCGAGCAAGCCGGCGCGAGCGCGGCGGCGCTGGCACGACGGGCCGGGAGGATCCAGCTCGAGCTGCAGGCGCTGGCGAGAACGACCGATCTCACCGACGACGGCGAGGGGGGGAGCGGAAACGAGGATCGCATCGCGGCGCTCGAGGGGGAGCTCGCCGAGATCGAGACCAAGCGCGAGCAGGAGATCACGCTGGAGCTCAGCGAGCTGCAGGGCGAGAGCGAGCGCGAGGCCGCGCGCTTGAAGGATCTCGAGGGCGAGCTGGGATCCGCGCGCGACGCGCGCGCTCGAGCCGATCAGCTCCTGGCGAAGGCTCGCGAGGGCAGCGTGTGGTCGAGTACCTGGGACGAGGTTCGCCGGGTGATCGCGGACGGCGTCAAGCGCGTGCTCGCGCAGCCTGACGAGCGCGCGCGGGCAGCCGCGGCGGGCGAGGTCGCCAACGAGGCCGAGCACGTCGCTCGCGGAGTCGTCGAGTACGCGCTGAAGGGCGTGCGGGCCGCCGAGGAGGTTCGCGAGGCGGCCGAGGTGGAGCTGCGCGAGGCCGAACGCCGCTGGGCCGAGGCCGGCGAGCAGCAGCGGCGCACAGACTGGATGATCACCCAGCGGCGAGCAGCTCCGAATCAGGGTCCGCTCGCGGTGCGTAGAGCCCAGCTGGAGGGTGAGCTCGCGGCTGAGCGCCGTCAGGCCGAGCGCCTGGCGCGGGAACGTTCAGAGCGTCTGCGACGCGTCGAGGCGCTGACCGCCCAGCGTGCTGCCGACACTGCGCTCGCACCTCTCGCCGAGCGTCTTGCCGGCGTCCTGAGGGGAGTGGCGGAGAGCGTTTCCGAGCAAGTGGCGCGACTCGAAGCGGAGCTCGTCAGCGACAGCGCCGCCGGCGAGGAGATGGCGGCCGAGCTGCGGGCGTGTGCCGGCGAGGAGGCCGAGATCCAAACGCAACTGCGCGCAGCCTCGGAGGCCGTGACGAGCGCCGAGGTGGCCGCGCAGCGTTTGCGCGACCAGGCGGGTGAAGCCGAGCTCGAGCTGAAGGCCGTCGCCGAGCGGCTCGGGGTCTCCCTTCCCGAGCTCGCGCAGGAGCAGGCGGCGAAGGACGAGGGCGCAGGCCTCGATGAGGAGCAGTTACAGGCGCTGTCGGGGCGGGTCGAGCGTCTGGAGCGACGGCGCGCCCAGCTCGGTCCGGTCAATCCGCTCGCGCAGGAGGAATACGCGGAGGCGGTCGCGCACGTTGAGGAGATGGAGGGCCGGCGCGGCGACTTGGAGACCGCCCTGCGGGAGCTGCGCACAGTGATCGCGGACACCGACCGTCAGATCCAGCAGACATTCCAGGAGACCTTCGAGGCGGCGGCGCGCAACTTCGAGGAGCTCGTCAGCGACGTGTTCCCGGGTGGCTCGGGTCGGCTGCGGCTGGTCAGCGACGAGCAGGCGCCACGTCCGGTGCTCGGCGGTCAGCCGTTGCCCGAGCGGCCCACCGAGGAGGGCGGCGCCGAGGCGGCGGAGGCCGCGGCGGAAGCGGAGGCGGAGCTGGCGGAGCGCGAGGACGAAGATCTGCTGGGCGTGGAGATCGAGATCACCCCGGCGGGCAAGTCGACGAAGCGGCTGTCGCTGCTCTCGGGCGGCGAGAAGTCGATGACGGCGCTCGCGTTCCTGTTCGCGGTCTTCCTCGCGCGTCCGTGTCCCTTCTACATCCTCGACGAGGTTGAGGCGGCGCTTGATGATCTCAACCTCGATCGCTTCTTGGCGCTGCTGCGCCGCTATGCCGACCGAGCCCAGTTCATCGTGATCACCCACCAGAAGCGCACGATGGAGGCGGCGGACTGGCTGTACGGGGTCTCGATGGGCGGGGATGGCGTCTCCAAGGTCCTCTCGCGGCGACTGCCGGCCGAGCAGGCGCACGCCTCCGAGGTGGCCGAAGTCGCCTGATATCGTCGCGCGGCCCGTGGCGCACGACTGGAGCGATCTGTTCATCCTCGCTGAGGCCGACGCCGAACGCGATGGCAACGCTTCGGCCCCGGCCGGTGGAGCGCGATCCGCAGACAGCGGTCGCGACTCGGGTGCTCACCCCGAGGACAGCGACGGGCCGCCCTCGCAGCGATCCGGGCCCGGAGGACTCTTTCGGCGCCTGCGCGACAGCATGGCAAAGACTCGCCAGGCGCTCGGGAGCGAGATCCAGGCGACGCTGTTCGGGGTGTTGGACGAGCAGACCTGGGAACGGCTGGAGGAGGCACTGATCATGGCCGACGTGGGAGCGAGCACGACGGCGTGTGTCGTGGCCACGCTCGAGGCGGAGGCGGGCGAAGGGAAGCTCGCGGGCGGCGAGGCCTTGAGCGAGCGGCTGATCGATCTGCTGGCCGAGACCGCACGCGTCGGGGACTCGCGGATCGACCTTCGGGCAACGCCGAGCGTGATCCTGGCGGTCGGCGTGAACGGGACGGGCAAGACGACGACGATCGGAAAGCTCGCGTGGCACCTGCAGCACGAGCTGGGGCGCAGTGTTCTGCTTGTGGGCGCCGACACGTTCAGAGCGGCCGCGGGCGAGCAGCTCGACGGATGGGCGCGAAGGGCGGGCTGCGCGATCGTCGTGGGGCCCGAGGGCTCGGACCCGGGCGCAGTCGCTTTCGAGGCGATCGCGCAGGCGCGACGCGACCGAGCGGACGTCGTGATCATCGACACGGCCGGCCGACTTCATACACAGGATGAGCTGATGGGCGAGCTGGGAAAGGTGCGCAAGGTGATCGCGCGCCAGCTCGAGGGGGCGCCGCAGGAGACACTGCTCACGCTCGACGCGACGACAGGGCAGAATGGGCTGCGCCAGGCGACGCTGTTTGCGCAGGCCGCACAGGTGACCGGGGTGGTGTTGACCAAGCTCGACGGGACGGCGCGTGGCGGAATCGCGCTGGCGATCGCAAGCGAGCTCGGCCTGCCGGTGAAGCTGATCGGCATCGGCGAGTCGGTGGAAGACCTGCGTCCGTTCGACCCCCAGGAGTTCGCGCGTGCCTTGATTGCTCCTACGTGATCGACGCCGTCGCGATCGCCGAGGGATAACCTGAAGCCATGGACATCTGGGTGATCTGGCTGGTCGCCGCCTGTGTGCTCGGCGTGGGTGAGATGCACCAGGGAGGGTTTTACCTCGCTCCGTTTGCGCTCGGGGCTGCGCTGGCGGCGATCGTCAGCCTGCTCGGCGTCGGCGCGCTGCTCTCGGGGATAGTCTTCATCGCCGCCTCGGGGATGGTCTTCGGGACTCTTCGCCCGGTCGCTCGCCGCCATCGCAGGCTGCCGCCGTCGATTCGCACTGGCGCGGCCGCGCTCGTCGGTCGTCCCGCGATCGTGCTCGAGCGTATCGCCAACGATGAGGGCGTCGGTTGCGTGAGGATCGACGGTGGCGAGGTGTGGACGGCTCGCAGCTACGACGAACACGAGGTCATCGACGCCGGCGAGCGCGTCGAGGTGGTCGAGATCAAGGGAGCGACGGCGCTCGTGATGCACTGACGCGGCCGGTCAGCCGCGTGCTGTGATCGAGGTACGCTCTCGGGAAGGCATCGAGAAAGGAAGCCCGTCCATGGTCGCTCTCATCGTCATCGCAGTGGTCGTCGTGTTCGCGCTCGTCGTGGCGGCGCGCACGATTCGCGTCATCCCCCAGGCACGAGCGGGAGTGGTCGAGCGGCTGGGCCGCTACAGTCGCACGCTCGAGCCGGGGCTGACGATCGTCACGCCGTTCATCGACCGCGTGAAGCCGCTCGTGGATCTGCGCGAGCAGGTCGTCAACTTTGCGCCGCAGTCCGTCATAACCGAAGACAACGTCGTCGTGGGCATCGAGACGGTGCTGTATTTCACGATCACCGACCCTCGCTCGGCAACATATGAAATCGCCAACCCCCTGCAGGCGATCGAGCAGCTGACCGTGACGACATTGCGAAACGTGATCGGCGGGCTCACTCTCGAGGCGACGCTCACCGCGCGCGAGAACGTCAACACGGAGCTGCGCGTCGTCCTGGATGAGGCGACGGGCAAGTGGGGAATCAGGATCAACCGCGTGGAGATCAAGTCGGTCGATCCGCCGCCCGACATCAGAACGGCGATGGAGAAGCAGATGCGCGCCGAGCGTGACCGGCGCGCCGCGATCCTGACTGCCGAAGGCGAGAAGCAGGCACAGATCCTGACGGCCGAGGGCGCCAAGCAGTCGGCTGTCCTGACCGCGGAAGGCGCCCAGCAGGCCGCGGTCCTCGACGCCGAGGGCGAGCGCCAAGCAGCGATCCTGCGCGCCGAGGGCGAAGCCAAGGCGATCGACACGGTATTCAGCGCAATCCACGAGGGAAAACCAAACCGCGAGCTGTTGAGCTACGAATACCTGCAGATGCTCCCCCAGCTGGCCGAAGGCGACGCGAACAAGGTATTCGTGATCCCGTCCGAGTTCGCCGAGGCCTTCGGCGGCATCGGCGAGGCAATCGCGCGCCGGGCCGGGGGCGGGGACCCCCACCGACCCCGCCGCCGGCGCCGCGCGCAGGCCGCGACCGCTGATCCGGAGCGGGCCGCCTGAGCCACGGCGGCGGGCTGCGAGAATCTGCCCTCGATGTTCGAGTCACTGGCCGAAAAGCTGCAGGGGACGCTGGCCGACGTGCGCAACCGCGGCACGCTCAGCGAGCAGGACATCGACGCCGCGATGCGCGACATTCGCCTCGGGCTGCTCGAGGCGGATGTCAACTTCAAGGTGGTTCGCCAGTTCACGGCACAGTTGAAGGAGCGCTGCCTTGGCGCCGACGTCGTCGGCCGGCTCAACCCGGGCCAGCAGGTCGTCAAAATAGTCGCCGAGGAGCTGACGGCGCTGATGGGCGGAGCCGCCGCCGGCCTCAGCTTCTCGCCGCGGCCGCCGACCGTGATCCTGATGGCCGGGCTGCAGGGCTCCGGCAAGACGACGGCGTGCGCGAAGCTCGCCCGTTACCTGCGCGAGGAGCACTCGTCGAGCGTCGCCCTGGCGGCCTGCGACGTCTACCGACCGGCCGCCGTGGAGCAGCTGGTCAAGGTCGGAGCGCAGGCCGGGGCCGACGTGTACGAGCAGGGGACCGAGGGCGATCCGGTTGAGATCGCGGTGTGGGCGCTGGAGCGCGCCACGCGAGAGGGCAAGGACGTCCTGATCGTGGACACGAGCGGCCGCCTGCATGTGGATCAGGAGCTGATGGCCGAGCTGGTGCGGATACGCGCAGCCGTCAAGCCCCACGACATCCTGCTCGTCGTCGACGCGATGACCGGCCAGGACGCGGTCAACGTCGCCGAGCGGTTCGCCGAGGCCGTCCAGTTCGATGGCGTTGTGATGAGCAAGCTCGACGGCGACGCCCGCGGCGGAGCGGCGCTGTCGGTCAAGGCGGTCACCGGCAAGCCGATCCTGTTCGCCTCGACCGGTGAGAAGCTCGAGCAGTTCGAGCGCTTTCATCCCGATCGGATGGCGCAGCGGATTCTCGGGATGGGCGACGTGATGAGCTTGATCGAGAAGGCCGAGCGCCAATTCGAGAGCGACGACGCGATCGAGCTCGAGCAGAAGCTGCGGCGCAACGAGTTCGGGCTGGACGACTTCCTCAGCCAGTTGAAGACGATCCGGCGAATGGGACCGCTGACGAGCCTGCTCGGAATGATCCCCGGACTGGGTGGGGCCCAACTTCAGAACATGAAGGTGGACGAGCGTGAGCTCGATCAAATCGAGGCGATCATTCTCTCGATGACCCCGGAAGAGCGTCACCGGCCCGAGTTGATCAAGGGCTCGCGCCGGTTGCGGATCGCGCGCGGCTCGGGCACGAGCGTTCAGCACGTCAGCCGGCTGGTCAAGCAGTTCGGCCAGATGCGCAAGGTGATGCGCCAGGTCGGTCGCGGCAAGGTGCCCGACATCGCCGCGCTGATGCGCAACACGCGCTGATCGGTCGGCCTCGACAGCGCTCACCGTCTAAGCTCCTAGGAATCCGTTGACGTTGTGGACCGCTAGAGAGGAAAACGTGGCAGTCAGGCTCAGGCTCACCCGAGTGGGCGGCAAGAAGGACCCAATTTGGCGCGTCGTCGTCGCAGACCAGCGCTCACCCCGCGACGGTCGCGTGATCGAGACGATCGGGCATTACAACGCGCAGACCGATCCATCGACGATCGTGCTCGATGAGGAGCGCGCGCGCAGCTGGCTGGCACGCGGCGCACAGCCTTCGGCCACGGTGCGCAAGCTGCTTGCGATTCAGGGAATCGGGGCGCGCGGGGCTTAGGTCCCGTGGGGATCTGAAGGGCGAGCCGGGACGAGCGCGAGCATGAGCGATCAGCGATCGCCGGACGCGGGCGCCCGGAGCGAGGTGCCGAAGGAGCTGTTGGAGTACCTCGCCGAAGGACTCGTCGACGAGCCGGAGAAGGTCTCCGTCGAGCAGTTCGAGGGCGACGGCGGGACGATCGTTTTGGAGCTGTGCGTGGCGCCGGACGACTACGGCAAGGTGATCGGTCGGGGCGGGCGCACGGCGCACGCGCTGCGAACGGTCGTCAAAGCCGCCGCGACCGGTCAGGGTTGCCACGTGGTCGTCGACATCGTCGACTGACCGGGCGCGCGGCGGATCGGGGCGAAGGCGGCGGTGAGCAATACTGCACCAGACCTGCAGGCGGGTCGAGTCGGTCGCCCGCATGGTCTCGATGGGAGTTTCTACGTCACCGGTCCGCGCCCACGCCTGTTGGCGATCGGGGCGAACGTGATCGTCGCCGGGCGCACCGTCGCGATCGTCCGTCGCGCGGGAACCGACCGCCGGCCGATCGTACGCCTGGAGGGCGTGGAGGACCGTGACGCGGCCGAGGCCCTGCGCGGCCTGCCGCTGGCGGTGCCCGAGCTCCAGGCGCCGGCTCTTGCCGAGGGTGAATGGTGGGCGCATGAACTCGAGGGCTGCGACGTGGCCGACGGCGAGCGGCTGCTCGGAACGGTCAGCCGGCTGATCGAGCTGCCCTCGTGCGAGGCGCTCGAGGTTGAGCGCGCCGGTGGCGGCGAGCGCCTGTTGGTGCCGATGGTGAAAGACGCGATCCGGCGCGTCGCTCCAGGCGAGCGGCGGATCGAGGTCGATGTCGACTTCCTCGGGCTGGCCGAGCCTTCGGCTCCCGCGGCGGGGGACCGTGGCGAGTCGTCGTGAACATCGATGTCTTCACCCTGTTTCCCAACTGGTTTGAGTGGTTCACCTCGCAGCGCCATGTCGCCAATGTGCTGGCCGCGGGATCGCGTCTGGAGTGCGTGAACTTCCGCGACCACACTCCCCTCAGCGGTGGTCAGGTCGACGACATGCCGTTCGGAGGCGGCGCTGGGATGTTGCTGCGCGTCGACGTCGTCGAGAACGCGCTGCGCGCCCACTACGCCCTCGACCCGGTCGAGCTGCGCCAGCGGCGCCGTGTGATCGCGCTGGCGCCCGGCGGACGACTGCTCGACGACGGCCTCGTCGACGAGCTCGCGGCCGAGCCCGCGCTGACACTGCTGTGCGGACGCTACGAGGGGTTCGACGAGCGCATCGTCGAGCACTTTGCGAGCGAGCAGGTCTCGATCGGTCGCTATGTCCTCTCGGGCGGGGAGCTCGCGGCGATGGTCGTCTGCGACGCCGTGCTGCGCAAGCTTCCGGGCGCGCTCGGACACGAGGACTCCGTCGCCGAGGAGTCCTTCAGCGTGGCGCTCGACGGATATCCGGAGTATCCGCATTACACCCGCCCGGCCGAGCACCGCGGCTGGCGCGTGCCCGAGGTCTTGCTGTCCGGGGACCATCGGCGGATAGGACAGTGGCGACGAGAGCGCAGTAAGGAACGCGGCGAGGGAACCGACCGGTCCAACGGGTAGCAAAGACGGGCATCGAGTGACGCGAGGCGGGACGGTCGTCCGCTACCATTGCACTCCGCGCCGCCCAAGAGCTTCCTCTCGGGGCCTCAGGTCAAGGGCGCGCCCTCCTTCCGTCATGAGCAGCGTCATCGAAACCATCGAGCGCGCGCAGCTGCGCCGCGTTCCCAACTTCGCGCCGGGCGACCGCGTGAAGGTTCATTTCCAGGTCATCGAGGGCTCGCGCCGCCGCGTTCAGGTGTTCGAGGGCGTCGTCATCAAGCGCCAGGGCCACGGCGCGCGCGAGACGTTCACCGTGCGCAAGCAGTCCTTCGGCGTCGGCGTCGAGCGCTCGTTTCCGGTGCACTCGCCGAAGATCGAGCGCGTGGAGCTCGCGGCCCGCGGGGACGTGCGTCGCGCAAAGCTCTACTACCTGCGCGATCGTGTCGGCAAGCGCGCGCGCGTGCGCGAGCGCCGCTACGTTGGTCCTGAGGATACGGTCGAGCCCGGCCTGATCGCGGAGCCGGTAGGCGCGACCGACGCTGAGGGGATGACCGCAGAGGAGGCGGTTGTCGAGGAAGCGCACGGCTCCGAGCAGGGCACCGCCTCAACCGACGGCGACGCACAGGCTCAGCCCGGCTCGGATGCGCCGGAGCAGGCGTTCGCCGACGCAGAGACCGAGACGGCAGCCGACGCACAGACCAAGACGGCGGCCAACGCAGAGCCCGAGACGGCAGCCGACGCTCCAGCCGTAGGCGCGGACGACACAGATTCCTCCTCCGACGCCGGTGAAGCCGAGGGAGAGGTCCTCGCCGGCGACGAGCCCGCGTGAAGCTCCGCACCAAGCGCGCGAAAACGACCACCAGCTCGCTGATCGAGCTCGTGGTGATCGTGCTCGTGGCGCTCGGCCTCGCGTTCGGCATCCAGGCGTGGATCGTCAAGCCGTATCGAATTCCCAGCGGCTCGATGGAGCCCACGCTCGCGATCGGCCAGCGCGTTCTGGTCAACCGCATCGGCATGCAATTCAGCAAGCCGCACGTCGGTGAGATCGCGGTGTTCCATCCGCCGAGAGACGCGCAGCAAGAGGTCTGCGGACCATCGCCCCACACGATCAGGCCGGGTGGCGCCGCGTGCGCCGAACCCGAGCCCCAGGACTCCAGCGTGAACTTCATCAAGCGCATCGTCGCCGGCCCGGGCGACGAAATCTACATCAAGGAAGGGCACGTCTTTCGGAGGCCGGCCGGCCAGGTGGAATTCGCGCCCGAGAAGGACTCCTACATTCGTGCCTGTGCGGGCATCTCGGAGTGCAACTTCCCGACACCGATCAGGATTCCCGCCGGTCACTGGTTCATGATGGGCGACAACCGTGGCGAATCCGACGACAGCAGGTTCTGGGGACCAGTCCCCACCGGATGGATCATCGGAGACGCCTTCGCCACTTATTGGCCCCCAGACCGGATCGGCATCCTCTAGGCCGCTCGCCACCGCGCGCGTCGCCGACGCGTCCGGGGTGTCGGCCAGGAGATCCCAGACCTCCGCACGCGCCCGCCGCCGCGCGCGCCGCGACGGCAGCGGACGGCGCCTGTTCGCGTTCGACCGACGTCTCGGCGTTCGCCTGATCGCGGGGGCCGACGAGGCCGGACGGGGCTGTCTGGCGGGACCGCTGGTCGCGGCGGGCGTGCTGTTCGACTACGAGGCGCTCACCACGCGGGAGCTGCGATCGCTGAGCGCGTTGAACGACTCGAAGCAGCACAGCGGCCAGGCTCGCGAGGCGCTGTTCCCGCTTGTCCTGCGCAGCGCCGCCCGCGTCGTGGTCGTGTCGCGGTGCGTGCGCGGGATCGACGCTCGCGGGCTGCACAAGACGAACCTCGCCGCCCTGCGCGACGCGATGAGCGCGGTCACGCGGGACATCCGCGGGGAGGTGCTGTGCCTGGTCGACGGTTTCTCGGTACCGGAGTTCGAGCGCCCGCAACGAGCGATCGTCGACGGCGACGCCACCAGCGCGGCGATCGCGGCCGCGTCGATCGTTGCGAAGGTGACCCGCGACCGCTACATGCGCCACGCCGACGTCCGGCACCCCGGCTGGAGCTTTGCCGAGCATGTCGGCTACTCCACGCCCGAACACCGCGAGGCGATCCTGCGCCGCGGCGTCTCGCCGTTGCACAGGATGTCCTTCCAGTCGCTCGCCTACCAGCAGCTGGCGCTCTGACGCGCAGGCCCCGTCGGGTCGGGCCTCGAGCTTTACCAAGCTCCCTCGAGGTGGTCGACGCGCAAGGGCGTGCCGTCGGGATCGACGACCACACCGATCGCATCGAAGCGGATGGTCTCGGCCGTGGGCCTGGCGTGGCGGTGCTCGCGCAGCCAGGCGGCGGCGAGCCGGCGCAGTCGCGCGCGTTGGCGCGGGCGCAGCGCCGCCAGCGGGTCCTGGTCGGCGCGGATGCCGTGCTGCCGGGCGCTCGCGCGTCGTGCCTTGACCTCGGCGAACACCAGCGTATGCCCGTCGAAGGCGATCAGGTCGATCTCGCCGTGGCGGGTCCGCAGGTTGCGCGCCACGACGGAGAAGCCAAGCCGGCGCAGGTGCGCCTCGGCCAGTCGCTCGCCGAGGCTGCCGAGCGTTCGCCGCCGGTCGGGCTCGCCGGTGTGGCGCCGCGTCGGTTGGGAGCGCTCGCTGCGCATCCGATCACGCTACAGCGCGCGTGCGAGACCCCGCTCGCGTAGCCTGCTGCGTGTGCGGAGCAGAGCCCCAGACCCGGACACAGGCGATTCCCCCGCCGGCGATGCCGCGGGAGAGACGGGCGCGGACGCCACGCGCCGCCCCGCGCGCGGGCCGGGATCCCTCGACGGCGTCACAGCCTTCATGGGCATGCGCTGGGAGGACCCCGAGACCGTTCGCCTGGAGATCCGGCCCGAGCTGATCAATGCCGGCGGACTGCTTTCAGGCGTGGTCACGTACGCGCTGGTCGACTACTGCATGGGCTCGACCCTGTGGGCGCAGACGACCAAGCAGGAGCGGATCGCGACGATCAGCATCGCGGTCAACTACATCCAGACGGCCACCGAGGGCGAGCTCGTGTGCCGCACGGTGCTGGACCGGCGCAATCGCACCACGGCCGTGATGCGCAGCGAGGTCCGCCACGAGGACGGCCGGTTGCTGGTGACGGCGATCGGCAGCTACACGATCTTCCAACGGAAGGCCGCGGGCAAACCCTCGTGAGCAGCTCGGGGTCGAGCGGCACACCCACCGTGCTGTCGATCGCGGGCTCGGACTCGGGGGGAGGAGCGGGTGTCCAAGCCGATCTGAAGGCGTTTGCGCGGTGCGGCGTCCACGGGGCCACAGCGATCACGGCGATCACCGCGCAGAACACGCTCGGTGTCAGCGCGATCCATGCTGTCCCGCCCGAGATGATCCTCGCGCAGGTGCGTGCGGTTGCCGCGGACATCGGAGTCGACGCGGTCAAGGTCGGGATGCTCGGCACGGTTCAGGGAACGCTCGCGGTGGCGCGCGCGCTGGAGGAGCTTCCAGCGGGCACGCCCGTGGTCGTGGACCCGGTGATGGTCGCCGAGTCGGGCGCGCGACTCCTGCAGCGCGATGCTCAGCAGGCGCTGATCGACGAGCTCCTCCCGCGGGCCACCGTGCTCACGCCCAACCTGCCCGAGGCGCGCGTTCTCGTGGGGCGCCGTGCCGAGCCGTCCATGCACGAGGATGCGGAAGCCGAGGAGCTGATCCGCGCGGTGATCGCGCTCGGACCGCGCAGCGTCGTCCTGACGGGCGGCCACCGCACCGAGGCACTCGACCTGTTCCTGGATGGCGACCGCGAGGGGCCGGTGGTGAGCATCCCCGGAGAGCGCCACCCCGATGGCGCGGCGCATGGATCCGGCTGCACCCACTCCTCGGTGCTCGCCGCCCAGCTCGCGTTGGGTCGCGCCCCGCTCCAGGCCGCGCGGATCGCCCGCGCGATCACCGGGGCGGCGGTCGCGAAGGGACTACGCGGCCTGGGCGCGGGCGCGGGCCCCGTCGACGTGCTGGACCTCGCCGAGATGCGCGCCAGATGAAGATGGCACGGCGCCTGTTTGCCATAATCCTGTGACGATGAAGCCGCGTCGCCTCAAGCCGGGTCGTTGATGAAGTTCCTACGCCTGAAGCCCGGTCATGGAGAGGTGGTGCTCGCCGAGGGCGACATCGAGGCGCCGGAGCAGGAGCGCGAGCTGATCGAGGCGTTTCGACGCGAGCTCGACGCCGGGATGTGGGCGGCCGTTCCGACCGAGAGTCGCGACGGCCGTCGTCAGGCCGAGCTCGTCAAGAGCTTTGCCGACGTGCCGCGCGACGCCGAGCGCGTGATCTTCTTCCCGCGCGCCGCCGGCGGAGCGCCCCGGCCGGCGCGCTAGCCTGTGGCGCTCGCATTGGGCACCGCCGGGGTTGTCCTCGTGGTGCTCCTGTGGGAGCTCAGCCGGTCGCGGGTCACGGCGGCGATCGCTCACCGGCGCCTGCGCAAGCGGGCATCGGCGCGCCGGCTCGGCGAGACCGGCTACGACCGTGGGCGCGAGCTCCGGGCCGAGCAGCGCGCCCGCTCGCTGTTACGCTCGTGCATCGAGGACGAGGACTGGGCGATGTACCGGGACCTCGGATTTCTCCGGGTCTGGGGGGGACTGGGCGACCGTGCCCGGGCCGCCGGCGCGTCGTACGCCTACCTGATCTACCCGCACAGGCCGATCCTCGCCTACCTGCCTCAGACGGGAGCTCTGCTGAGCGAGTACTGCGTGGCCTTCCCCGACCTCTCGAGGCCGTATGGCAGCGCGCGACTGCCGGACTCCGACGACGTTCTCGCCAAGTGGATGGCGCTCACCGCGGATGAGCGAGGCCTGATCGCCGACGCCAACATGCACCTGCCGGGTCGCCAGATCGACCCGGATCAGGTTCGCCGGGATCTGCTCAGGCTGTCGCGCTGGGAGCGCGAGCGGATCGACCGGGCGACGATCGGCCGGCCCGCGAGCGACGTCGAGCGCGCCGCGTGAGCACTCGCGCCGCTTTCGACGTCAAGCACAAGAGCCGCGCCCTCACCGAGGGTCCGGAGCGAGCGGCCGCGCGCGCGTACCTGCACGGCATCGGCTACTCGGCCGAGGATCTCGCGAAGCCGATCGTCGGGGTGGCGCACTCGTGGATCGAGACGATGCCGTGCAATTTCAACAACCGTGTGCTGGCGGCCAAGGTCAAGGAGGGGATCCGCGCCGCCGGCGGGACGCCGATGGAGCTCAACACGATCGCGATCTCTGATGGGATCACGATGGGCACGGCTGGCATGCGCGCGTCGCTGGTCTCGCGCGAGCTGATCGCCGACTCGATCGAGCTGGTGGCCAGCGCGCACCATTTCGATGCGCTCGTCGCGATCAGCGGCTGCGACAAGACGATTCCGGGGACGGTGATGGCCCTCGAGCGCCTCGATATCCCCGGCCTGATGCTGTACGGCGGATCGATCAGGCCGGGCTCCTTCAAGGGCGTCGACGTCACGATCCAGCAGGTGTTCGAGGCGGTCGGGGAGTATGCGGTAGGCAAGATCTCAGAGGATGAGCTGCACGCGCTGGAGGAGGTCGCCTCGCCCGGCGCGGGCGCCTGCGCCGGTCAGTTCACGGCCAACACGATGGCGATGGCCTTTGAGGCGCTAGGGATCTCGCCGGCCGGCTCCGCGATGGTGCCGGCCGAGGATGGACGCAAGCTGGAGGTCGCGAAGCAGTGCGGTGAACTGGTGATGGATGTGCTGCGCCGTGGGCAGCGCCCGAGCGATGTGATCACCAAGCAGGCCCTGGAGAATGCGATCGCGGCGGTCGCGACGAGCGGCGGCTCGACCAACGGCGTGCTGCACCTGCTGGCCGTCGCGCGCGAAATCGGCGTGGCGCTCGAGATCGACGAGTTCGACGCCATCTCCGAGCGGACGCCGCTGTTTTGCGACCTGCAGCCCGGCGGCCGGTACGTCGCGACCGACCTGTACGCGGCCGGCGGCGTGCCGCTCGTGCTCAAGCGCCTATCGCAGGCCGGCGCGTTGAACCGGGACGCTCAGACGGTCACCGGAAAGACGATCGGCGAGCACGCCGAGGAGGCTGAGGAAACCGAAGGACAACGCGTGGTGCGCCCGCTGGATGACCCGCTGAAGCCGACGGGCGGGTTCGCGATCCTGCGCGGAAACGTGGCCCCCGATGGATGCGTGGTCAAGCTCGCCGGCCACGAGCGCCGCACCCACACGGGGCCGGCCAAGGTGTTTGACGGCGAGGAGGCGGCGATGGCGGCGGTGCTCGCCAGCGGCATCCAGGCGGGCGACGTCGTGGTCGTCCGCGGCGAGGGTCCGGCGGGAGGCCCGGGAATGCGGGAGATGCTCGCGGTGACCGCAGCGCTTGTCGGCGAGGGGCTGGGGGAGACGGTGGCGCTGATCACCGACGGGCGCTTCTCGGGGGCCACGCACGGCTTCATGGCCGCGCACGTGGCCCCCGAGGCGGCCAAGGGTGGACCGATCGGAGCGCTCAGGGACGGGGACGAGCTGACGATCGACGTCGACTCGCGGCGCATCGATGTCGCGCTGTCCGGCCAAGAGATTGCCGAGCGCCTGTCCACATATGCTCCGCCACCGCGCGCCGACGAGCACGTGGACGTGGCGATCCAGAAGTACGCCAAGCTCGTCGGCAGCGCCGCCGAGGGCGCAGTCGCCCGCTGACGCTGCGTCTACTCGCTGAGGAATTCCTCCAGCAGCGCGTTGAAGGCGGATGGTCGCTCGAGCATCGCCATGTGTCCGGTGTCGGCGAAGATGACCTTGCGCGAGTTGGGGATCAGATCGGCGAATACGTCGGCATCGCGCACGCTGATCAGTCGATCGCGCTCACCCCAGACAATCAGCGTGGGGCAGGCGATGTTGGCGAGGCGCTCGCGTACGTCGTAGTCCAGGATGGCTTGCAGGGCGGGTAGGAAGCCGGCCGTGCCTGCCCCGCGGAGCTGCTCGGCGGCGAGCGCAGCCGGCAGGCGGCTTGGATGGCGGACGACGAGGTTGAGGGTCGCGTTGCGCAGGAGCGGGCGGCGGGCGACCGTGTCGGACTTCGACGCGGTCCAAGCGGCGCCGGCCGCGATTATCCGCTCCAGTCGACGCAGCGCGGGAGTGGATCGCGCGATGCGAGGATCGCCATAGGTGGAGATCCCGGCTGCGGAAACGAGAACCAGACGCTCGACGCGCTGCGGGAAGGCGGCCGCCAGCTCGGCGCCGATGAAGCCGCCCATCGAGTTGCCGACGACGGCGGCGGCGTCGATCTCGCGCTCCCCCAACAGCTTGTCGAGCAGGCGCCCATAGCCCGGGATCGAGATCTCGCCGGCGGGCATCGGCGAGTGCCCAAAGCCGGGCAGATCGAGCGCGAGCACGCGGTGGCGCGTCGCGAGCACGGGGAGTTGTTCAAGCCAATTCGGCCAGCACCCTGAGAGACCGTGTATGAAGACGACCGGCTGACCTTGCGCGGGCTCCTCGGTGCCCAGCTCGATCGTGTTGACAGGGTGGCCATCCACGACCACCCAGCGCTGGTGGGCGCGCCAGTCGACGTCCAGCCAAGGTGGGCGTCCAACGGGACCGTAGTCGTCGCCGGCGGCCCGCCGGTCGTGTCGCGGAGGGCCGAGCAGTGGCGTGGGGGTCATGCCGTGAATGTAGCGCTCCGGGCCACGAGTAGGCGCTCGATCAGACGTCGCGCAGGCAGGCGCACGGTCCCCCGTGGCGAAGTAGGGCTGGCGATGACGACGCGGGGAGGCGATAGCGACCGATCGGCGGTCGGGGATGCCGTTGCCGACCCAGCCATCGTGGCCGCGTCGGCGGACGGCGACGCGCGGCTCGACGATGTTTGGCGCGAGGCGCTGATGCTGCTCGAGCGAGACCTGCGCAGGCGCGATGCTGCGGCGCGCACCCGCCGTGCGTATGGCGTCGACCTGGACCAGTTCGCACGCTGGGCCACCGCGCGGGGCGAGGGGCCCGCCGATATCGGACCGAAGACCGTCCGCCGCTACATCGCCCACCTCTCCGAGGACGGCGCCGCGCCGACCACGACCGCCCGCAAGCTGGCGGCGCTGCGGGCGCTGTTCGGCAGTCAGCGCGAGCACGGATGGGTCGCTCAGAATCCAGCCGACCTGGTGTCGACCCCACGGCGCCCGTCGCGGCTGCCACGGGTGCTCAGCGCGCGCGAGGCGGCGCGACTTCTCGACGGCATCCCCGTGAGCAGCCCGCTGGAGCTCCGCGATCGCGCGATGTTCGAGCTCGCCTATGGATGCGGATTGCGAGCCGATGAGATCGTGTCGCTTCAGACCGCCGACGTGGATCACGACGGCGAGCAGCTGCGCGTGGAGGGCAAGGGGCGAAAGACGCGGTTTCTGCCGGTCGGTGAGCCGGCGATGGCCGCGGTGAGGCTCTACCTCGAGCGCGCTCGCCCGGCGCTGACGTCGCCGCCTGTGGCCGTGCCCGAGTCGGGCCGGCCCCGTGGGGCTCGTCGATCGGCACCCCGATCGCGGGCGCCGGCGACGGAAGCGCTGTTCCTGTCAAAGACCGGCCGACGACTGGGTACGAGCGATGTGCGCAGGAGGTTGCGAACATGGGTCGCACGGTTGGTGGCGAGCGGGGATCCGGCAGGTGGCCCGATATCGCCGCACGCGCTGCGCCACAGCTTTGCGACCCACCTGCTCGATGGCGGAGCCGACCTGAGGAGCATCCAGGAGCTGCTCGGGCACGCGAGCGTGTCCAGCACCCAGATTTACACTCGGGTAGAGTCCGCCAGGCTTAGAAGCGCCTATGCGCGCAGCCACCCTCGGGCGTGATACAGGGGGAAGAAAACCCTGGAGACCAATGTTAAACCGATCGAGCTGCGAGAACTCTGGCGGCGATACAAGTCCGACGGCGACACTCGGGTGCGCGAGCGGCTGGTCCTCGCCTACTCACCGCTGGTCAAGTACGTAGCCGGGCGCACAGCCGCGGGGCTGCCACCGCATGTCGAGGAGGCCGACCTGATCTCATACGGGCTCGTGGGGCTGATCTCCGCGATCGAGCGCTTTGACCTCTCGCGAGATATCAAGTTCGAGACCTACGCGATCATGCGTATCAAGGGTGCGATCATCGACGAGCTACGCTCGATCGACTGGGTGCCGCGCAGCGTGAGGGCGCGCGCGCGCGAAGTCGAGCGGGCGAACGCCAAGCTCGAGAACTCGCTGCAGCGCTCACCGACCGATGAGGAGATCGCCGCCGAGCTGGGCATAACGGTCGAGGAGCTGAACGAGTCGCTGCTCGCGATCTCGCACTCGTCGATGGTCGCGCTGGACGAGCTGTGGAGCGTGTCGGACTCCAGCGGCGACCAGGTGTCCTTGATGGACACGATCGAGGACCCGGGAGCGCCGGACCCCGCAAGGGCGCTCGACGTGGGCGACCTGAAGGACAGGATCGCCGAGTCGATCGCGAGGCTGCCCGAGCGCGAGAAGCTCGTGATCGCGCTGTACTACTACGAGAACCTGACCCTACGCGAGATCGGTGAGGTCCTCGGGGTCACCGAGTCGCGCGTGTCGCAGATGCACACCAAGGCGGTCCTGCGCCTGCGCTCGCGGATGCAGGAGGAGTCCTTCGAGGACTGACCACGGTGCATGCACCGTGGTCCGGGCCGGCGCATGCGCCGGCCCGCGGGGGCGCGCATGCGCGCCCCACGAACGGCGCGAGGGCGTCCGGCCTGACCTGGCGTAGGGCTGTAAACGGCGCTATCGTGCTCGCACCCGGAGAAGGAGAGCCAAATGCACCCAGCAGCGGACCGTATTCGCAACGTCGCCCTGGTCGGCCACCGAGGGTCTGGGAAGACCTCGCTGCACGAGGCGCTGCTGTTCGAGGCGGGAGCCACCGGGCGGCTCGGTTCGGTCCCTGACCACAGCACGGTCTCGGACTCCGATCCGGACGAGCAGGCGCGGCAGATGTCGATCTCGGCGGCGCTGAGCTCGTTCGACTGGCATGAGCGCAAGATCAACCTGCTGGACACGCCCGGTGAGCCGAGCTTCGTGGCGGACGCGTTGGGAGCCCTGCGCGTTTGTGAGTCGGCGGTGTTCGTCGTCAATGCGGTGATGGGGGTTGAGGTATCGACCAGCCGTCTGTGGACGCGCGCGGCCGAGCTGGACATCGCGCGGATGCTGTTCGTGAACATGCTCGACCGCGAGCGCGCCGACTTCTTCCGTGCGCTCGAGCAGCTCAAGAAGGCCTTTGGACCGCACGTCGTGGCCACCGAGATCCCGATCGGCTCCGAGCACGAGATCGAGGGCGTCATCGACCTCGTCGACATGAAGGCGTTTCACCAGGACTCCGCCGAGCGCGGCGGCTGGAGCGAGATGCCGATTCCCGACGCGCAGGCGGAGCGCGCGCAGGAGTACCGGGAGAAGCTGATGGACGAGGTCTGCGAAGTCTCGGATGCGCTAATGGAGCGCTACCTCGAGGGCGAGGAGATCTCCCACGAGGAGGTCGTCGGGGCGCTCAAGGAGGGCACGAACCACGGCAAGATCTTCCCCGTCGTGTGCGGGGTGGCGACGAGCAACCTCGGCACCTCGCGCCTGCTGGACGCGATCGTGGAGGATCTGCCGTCCCCGGTGAAGCACGGCGGCCTGAAGGTCGGCGATCTGGAGCTGGCGCCGACCGAGGACGGCGAGTTGTTCGCGTACGTGTTCAAGACCCGCGCCGACCAGTTCGCCGGCCGGATCAACCTGCTGCGGGTTTACCAGGGCGTGCTCCGCGCCGACAGCCAGGTCCTGAACACGCGCGCCCACGCGAAGGAGCGCATCGGTCAGCTGGTCGTGTTCGCCGGCAAGCAGGTCTCGCACGTCCAGGAGTTCGGCCCCGGCGATATCGGCGCGGTCGCCAAGCTGAAGGAGACGCGCGCGGGCGACTGGCTGGCGGCGCGCGACGAGCAGATCGAGATGCCCCGCCTGAAGCTGCCGGCCCCGGTGATGGCCTTCGCGGTCGCGCCGAAGAGCAGGGGGGACGAGGAGAAGGTGTTCACCTCGCTGCGTCGCCTGCAGGAGGAGGACCCGACGATCGACCTGCACCGCGATCCGCAGACGGGCGAGCAGATCGTCGCGGGGCTCTCGCAGGTGCACGTCGAAGTCGTCGTCGACCGCCTGCGCGATCGCTTCGGCGTGGAGGTGACGCTGAAGCCGCCGCGAGTGCCCTATCAGGAGACGATCCGCGGCTCGGCTACGGCGCACGGCCGGCACAAGAAGCAGTCCGGCGGGCGTGGCCAGTTCGGCGACTGCCACATCGAGATCGAGCCGCTGTTGGACGCGAGCTCTCCCGACGGCTTCGAGTTCGTCGACAAGATCAAGGGCGGGGTGATCCCGCACTCGTTCATCCCGGCGGTCGAGAAGGGGGTCCGCGACGCGATGGAGGCGGGCGTGCTGGCGGGCTATCCGGTCAAGGGAGTACGGGTGCGGCTGTTCGACGGCGCCCACCACTCGGTGGACTCCTCGGAGATCGCATTCAGGCTCGCCGGCGTGCAGGCGATGAAGCAGGCGCTCGAGCAGGCCGAACCCGTGCTGCTGGAGCCGATCATGCAGGTGATCCTGTCCGTGCCGGATGCATACGTGGGCGACGTGATCGGTGACCTCAACAGCCGCCGCGGGCGGCCTCAGGGGATGGAGCCGGTGGGCGCGATGACCGAGATCAAGGCCGAGGTGCCGATGGCCGAGATGCTCGCGTACGCGCCGGATCTACGGTCGATCACCGGCGGTCAGGGCGACTACACGCTCGAGTTTCTGCGCTACGAGGAGGTCCCGGGCCACCTGTCCCAGAAGGTCGTCGAGCAGGCCGGCGACCAGCAGGCCGCCACCCACGCCTGACTGCGACCGCGCCGCGCGCCTGAGCGCGCCCGGCTACGCTCCTACGATGAGCACGCGCACGATCGTCACCTCCCAGCCCGACGTGGCCTGCGACGTGTGCGAGCGACGGCTGCTGCGCGGCGAGCACTCCGAGGTCTTCCTCGCGGCCGGCCGGCCCCGCACCGTTTGCGAGCTGTGTGCCCCGCGGGCGACGCACGAGGGCTGGCTGCGGGAGAGCGACGACCGCGCCGTGAGTCAGCCTCCGTTGCGCACGCGGCGCGGCCGCAGCCTGTTCGGCCGCCTGCGCCAGGCGACCAGGCCGGAGGACCCCTTGCCGGAGCCCGACGGCACGGGTGGGCCCTACGCGGGCGAGCCGGAGCCGTATCACTTTCTCGGTGGCGACGGTGGCGCAGCGGCGCCCGTCGGCCCGGCGCAACTCGACGGGGGATCTCCGTTGCAGGCGGAGGACGACATCCCTGCACCGCTCGAGCGGGCGATCGAAGCGTTCAACGCCAGCGAGGGGCCGCGCCGCGTGGCGAGCCTCGCGCGCTCGCTGGGCACGCCAAGCGTGAACATTCGCGCCGATGACGACCTCGGCGTGGTCGCGATCGTGGTCGCGTGGGAGCTGTGCTGGTATCGCTATCAGGTCGATTTCGACGAGCAGGCGTTTCACGTCAGCGTGACCGCACAGGGGACTGAGCTCGAGGAGCTCGCGCGCGCGGACCGGGCCGCCAACGCCGCGGCAGACGAGCTCGGTGCGCTGTCGTTGATGGGCGTCCACGCCTAGGGCGCCAGCCGGCGCGCAAGCTACGCGCGGCTCTGGGGTATGCGCGGCAGCCAACATCGTGCACGCCTTGCTTATTCGCCGCGGCGGAGTAAGATCGGCGTGCGATGATCTACTGCGTTGTCCCCAGGCCGCTGGCCGATGAGCTGCTTCCCAAGCTCGTCGAGTACTACGCGGACGAGGAGAACGTGCAGGTGATCGTCGACCGGCGTGAGTTCGACCGGCGCGCCCGCGGCGGACGTTCGGTCGCGCCGGGGGAAGCAGCCGTCAGCGATCGGTCGGCGCAGGGCGCAGGGCAGCGACGGATCGTGCGCGATCGCCGCAGGGCGCGCGTCCCGGGGGATCTTCCCCCGCTCGCACGAGCCGCGTCCTAGCCGCTCTGCATACACTCCTCGACGATGAGCGTCGCGAAGGTGATCGTGCACGTCGACGGCGGCGCACGTGGCAATCCCGGGCCGGCAGCCGCAGCCTGCGTGATCACCTCGCCCGCGGGCGAGCCGCTGGGCGAGCATGCGCAGCTGCTCGGCGTCGCCACCAATAACGTCGCTGAGTATCGGGCTCTCCTGCTCGGATTGGAGAAGGCGCGCGAGCTCGGTGCGCGCGAGGTCGAGGTGGTCGGCGACTCCGAGCTGATCGCCAAGCAGGTGCAAGGCCTCTACAAGGTCAAGCACGAGGCGCTGCGGCCCCTGCACCGTGAGGCGATGGACGCGCTGAAGGCGTTCGATCGCTGGTCGATCCGGACGGTGCCGCGGGAGGGCAACGCGGACGCCGATGCGCTCGTCAACGCCGCGCTGGACCAGGCACGGCAGGCCTCGACCGGCTGACCGCGCATCTAGCGCAGCGTCCGCGCGGATCGCGCGATTCCGATCATCTGCTGGTTGGTGAGGTCCTCGAGCAGCGTGTTTGTGACCCAGTAGAGCGCGTGACCCGCGCGCCAGGCGACGATGTGCAGATGGCCGCCGTCGGAGAACAGCATGTATCTGCGACCGGCGATCTTGCGGGTTTCGTCGGGGTGGGCGATCAGCGGCGGGTCCAGCCAGTCGGTGCCCTCGATGTCGTAATAGCTGCCCTGGCTGTTCTGCTGCCAGACGACGATGTACGCGTGCCTGAGGTGTTCGCTTTTGTCGCGCAGGTCGTATGCGCGCACGCTCTGCTGCGTCGCGGGGCCAGTTTGCAGCGAGGGATAGAGAACTGGGAAGGGTAGGCTGACCGCCGCTTTCACCAGCTGGCTCTTTTCAGCCGAAGAGCTCGGATACAGGCCGATTGCCGCTGACGCGGCGCCCGTCGAGCCGCGGCGGCCGTGGCGCGTCTTGGCGGGGGCTGTGGCGGAGCGAGGCAGGCTCAGCTTCTGGGTGCCGTGCAGGAAGTCGTTGAGCGTCGCTTCGGCGAGGGCGGGCGTCGTGGTCACATACGAGCCGCCCTTTATCTGGGCGTTTTGGTCCAGGGCGCGGAACTTCACCTGGCGCAGGGGCTTGCCCTGCGAGAAGGCAATCAGCTTGGCGAGCTCGATCAGCTCGCTCGCCGAGCTGCGAAACGTGCTCGCGATTGCATGTCCGACGGCCTTCGCGACGGTGTCGATCTGGCCGATCACGTCTTCGGGTGCGATCTGCGCGCGCAGGTCGCGCAGGAAGTCCTGCTGACGCGCGACGCGGACGAAGTCGGAGTCGAGGTGGCGGAATCGGACGTAGCTGAGCGCGTTGTTGTAGCAGAGCTTCTGATAGCCGGGTTGGAGATTGATTTCGGAATAGTTTTCTTCAAAGCCGCCGTTGACGTGGTAGTAGCGGTGATCGACGTTCACCCACACGCAGCCGAGCGAGTCCACGACGTTGATGAACCCGGCGAAGTTGACGTCGACGATGCCGTTGAGCTTCAGGCTCGGGAAAACCTGGTGCTCGATCGTTTCGGCGGCGAGCACCATCCCGCCCTTTGCGCCTCCGAGCTGACTGCCGATCGTGTACGCCGCGTTGATCTTTTCGCCCGGGTAGTACTGACCCTTGCTGGTGGTGATGTTGACCTCGAGATCGCGTGGGATCGAGAGCACCGAGGTCTGGCCCTGTTCGGGGTCGAAGCGGACGAGCAGGATCGTGTCGCTGTGCGGCGGGTTGGTGCGGTCAAACACGCTCTTGGCATGCGCGCGGCGGTCTGAGCCGAGGACCAAGAACGTCTGCGGGCCGCCGTTGTAGACGGGCGTGACGACGCCCTTGGGGGCGACGATCGTGTTGGGAAAGACCTCGGCCGCGATGCCGCTGACGGTGTTCAGGGCGATGGTCGCGGTCGCGGCGCCGCTGAGCAGCGCTATCAGCAGGCCGCCGATCAGGAATCGTGCCCACATGCCCTTCCACAGCGAGGGCGGGCGCTCGTCATTCATTGTCTCGGCACGCGGCAGCTCATAGGATCGATACGGCGGGCACCGCTCTACCGACGGCACGCTGGTGGGACTAGGGTACCGACCGCGGCGGCGCGCCAACGCCGAAGGGAAAGGTAGGCTCGATGTCGTGCTCAGTGCCCGAAACCGCGAGCTATTGGGGCTCGTGCCGTCCGCGCTGCTGGTGATCGCCGGGTTCACCGCGATCTTCATCCAGGCGGAGAAGAACTCGCCCTCAGCTTCGACCAACCTCACGCTGAATCACGCATCGAGCGTGTCGCTCACGTATGGCGCGCTGTTTCTCGCCCTGTGCCTCGCGGCACACATGGTGATCCGTTTTGCGCTGCCGCACGCGGACCCGTATCTGTTCCCGCTGGCCGCCGTGCTCGCGAGCGTGGGGATCGTGATGGTGTACCGGATCGACCCAGTCCTCGCTCGCCAGCAGGCGCAATGGATGGTCGTCGGGCTGGTGCTGTTCGCCGCCACGATCGTCGCGCTGCGTCGCCGGGGCTTGGAGGCGCTCGAGCGCTACCGCTACACGATCGCCGCCGTGGGCATCGGTATGACCGTGCTTCCACGTCTCCCCGGCATCGGCAGGCAGGTCAACGGCGCGTACCTGGACATCCACGTCGGCGGTGTCTCCTTTCAACCGTCGGAGCTCGGGAAGATCGCGATCGTCATCTTCCTCGCCAGCTACCTGCGCGACAACCGCCAACTGCTCGTCACGGCCGGTCGGCGCGTGCTTGGGTTGACGATTCCGCCGATGAAGCAGTTCGGCCCGATGCTGATCGTTTGGGGGGCTGCGATGGCCACGCTGTTGATCACACGCGAGCTGGGCACGTCGCTGATGTTCTACGGAGCGTTCCTCGCTCTGCTCTACGTGGCGACCGGGCGCTTCTCGTTCCCCCTGATCGGGCTCGTGCTGTTCGCAATCGGCGCGTGGTTTCTCGCGGGGCATGTAAGCCATGTCCACGCCCGCGTGCTCGCCTGGGAACACCCTTTCGACCGTGCGCTCTACAACCGGCCCGTCGGCGGCAGTTACCAGCTCGCTCAGTCGCTGTTCGCACAGGCCGACGGAGGTCTGCTCGGGACTGGCTTTGACCAGTCGCTGCTGCGCCTGCCACACCAGGGCAATCCGATCCTGCCGGTCCCGGAAAGCGACACGATCTACGCGGTGATCGTCAACGAGCTCGGCCTGGCCGGCGCCGCGGCGCTGCTGCTCGTGTACCTCCTGTTCGTCGCCAGGGGCCTGAAGACCGCCGCGCTGGCCCGCGACTCGTTCTCCAAGCTGCTCTCCGCGGGCCTCGCGTTCGTGGTCGCCATGCAGGTGTTCGTGATCGTCGGAGGGGTGACGCGTGTCATTCCGCTCACCGGGGTGACGCTGCCGTTCGTCGCCTACGGCGGCTCTTCGGTGGTGATGAACTTCGTGTTGCTGGCATTGCTGCTCGTCGTGTCCGATCGTGCGCGCCGCCCCTATGCGGCGCCGCCGCGTCGGTGAGGCGGAGCACTCGAGTCATTTGGCCGCGGCCCTCATTACAGGCGATGCGCACGTCGGCTGAGCCCCCGAGATCAGCTTGCCCTCGATCTGCGATCCGATCTCAGGCCGGCGTTCGTCGTCGGCGCCGCCTCCCGCGCACGGGCGGCTCGGAGCCCTGCCCGCGCAGGGGAGCGGAGCGCACCGTCGAAGACCATCGCCGAGATGCTGACCTCGACGATCGCGTGTGCCACCCCACGACTGCTCCTGCGCATACCCACGCTGCCCGTGCACCACCGCTACCGGGGCATTGCCGACCCACGGTCGATCGCCGCTGGGCTGTGCTCCCCGGCGGGCCTGCACCGGCGGCCATGGCTCGCGCGCCTGCGCCGGGCGCTGGCCGCGGATCTGTTCGTGCTCCACTATCAGCCGATCGTCTCGCTCGAGAATGGCGGCGTGTCCCACTATGAGGCGCTCGTGCGGCTCGCCGACGAACGCGGCGGGCATCTGATCGCGCCCGCGAGCTTCCTGCCAGCGGCCGAGCGCTATGGACTGATCCGCGACATCGATCGGATGGTGCTGGCCAAGGTGATAGCGCTGTTGGGAGACGAACGCGGCGAGCATCGTGTGAGCATCGCCGTCAACCTCTCCGCCGTCTCACTGACCGACGGCGGCATGCTCTCCTATATCGCGCGGCAGCTCGACCGGCACCGGGTCGACCCGGCGCGGCTGGTGGTCGAGGTGACCGAGACCGCCTCGATCTCGGATATGGCGCGGGCGCAGGGCTTCTGCGCGGGCGTCCAAGCGCTCGGCTGCGCGGTAGCACTCGACGACTTCGGCGCCGGCTTCGGATCGTTCCACTACCTGAAGAACCTCCCGTTCCGCTACCTGAAGATCGACGGGGACTTCATCCGCGGCCTGCCGCAGTCGCCGAACGACCAGCTCGTCGTCAAGGCGCTCGTCGGGGTCGTGCGCGGCATGGGCCGCTCGACGATCGCCGAGTTCGTCGGCGACGAGCCGACGCTGAGACTGCTGGCCGACTTCGGCGTCGACTACGCACAGGGGTTTCTCCTCGGGCGCCCGCACCCGGTGCTGCCCCTTGCCGCGTAAGCACGTTGCTAGCGGTCAGTGCGGCTGCGGAAACTGCTGGCGCATGGCCGCGTCCCACGCGCGATCGGTGAGCAGGCGCCGGCCCCAGATCGTGAGCTTCGCCGAGGGCGTGATCGTTATCCGCGCCGGAGGGCGACGGCGGGAGATCGCCCGCCGGATCACCTTCGCGACCCGCTCGGGCCCCGCGCCGAGTAGTCGCATCGGTCCGTCGTAGGCGCCCTTGGTGACCGCTCCTACGGTCGCGTTGAAATGGCCATAGGGATCATTCTCGGAGCTCGCGATCTGGGTCATGCTGGCGGTCGCCGCTTCGCCGAACTCGGTCGTGATCAGGCCCGGCTCGAGCAGGATCACGTCGATTCCAAAGCCGCGCAGCTCGAACCGGAGGGCGTCGGAGATCGCCTCGAGCGCATGCTTGGTCGCGTGATAGTGGCCGCCTCCCGGAAACGAGAGGCGGCCGCCCATCGAGCCGACGTTGACGATCTTGCCCCAGCGCTGGGCGCGCATGTTCGGCAGCACCAGCTGCGTGAGGCGCACGAGCCCGAAGACGTTCGTCTCGAACTGTCGCCGCACGGCCTCGAGGGGAACGGTCTCGATCGCGCCGCTCTGGCTGTAGCCCGCATTGTTGATCAACACCCCCACGGCGCCCTCGGCCCGCTCGACCGTGTCGACGGCCGCGCGCATCGACTGCTCGTCGGTCACGTCGAGCGCGAGCGTCTGGCAGCCGGCATCCTTCAAGTCCGCGATCGCCTCCTCGCGGCGCGCCGTGGCGTAGACCTTCCAGCCCGAGCGCACCAGCTGAAGCGCGCTCGCCCGGCCGATGCCCGAGGAGCAGCCGGTTATCAGAACCGCCTTCGAAGGCTCGGACATGGCCGCAGCATAAGGCCTAGCCTCGCCCACGGCGCACCGGCCCCCGGTCGGCGATCGTCCAGCCCGGGGCCCATCGATCCGGCGCCGTCGTCTAAGGTGGCGCCCGATGCGAGCGGTCACATTCCAGTCTCCCGGCGAGGTGCGGGTCGAGGATGTTCCCGAGCCCGAGATCCTCGACCCGGCCGACGCGATCGTACGGATCGACGCAACGGGGGTGTGCGGCTCGGACCTCCACATCTACCACGGCCGCGTGAAGATCGAGCCCGGCTTCACGATCGGGCACGAGTACGTCGGGACGGTGATCGCGGCCGGCCCGGATGTCCGCGACGTCGACGTCGGCGACCGGGTGCTCGGTTGTTTTCAGACGGCCTGCGGGCGCTGCTTCTTCTGCCGCCGCGGCTGGTTTCACAAGTGTGACGCCTCGCGCACGTTCGGCCATGGCGCGGCGCTCGGCTCACTTGCGGGCACCCAGGCCGAGCAGGCGCTCGTGCCCAACGCGGATCTTGTCCTGCGCAAGCTGCCGGAGGGCATGAGCGACGACGTCGCGCTGTTTGCGGGCGACGTGATGGGCACCGGCTATCACGCCGTGGTCGAGAGCGGCCTGCGCGCGGGAGACGTCACGGCGGTGCTCGGGCTCGGACCGGTTGGGCTATGCGCGGTGCAGGCTGCACGCGCGGCTGGAGCGGCTCATGTGATCGCGATCGACTCCGTCCCCGAGCGGCTGGCGATGGCAGCGTCCTTCGGCGCGGAGGCCGTTCATCTGAGCGAGGACGACCCGAGCGCGGCCGCCCGCGAGGCGACCGACGGGCGCGGGGTCGACGTGTGCATCGACGCGGTGGGCGATCCACGCGCTTTGGAGCTCGCGCTGCGCGTGACGCGCAAGTGCGGGACCGTGCAGGCGATCGGCGTGTACGCGGAGCGCTGTGAGGTGCACATGGGCCTTCTGTGGATCAAGTCGCTGCGCCTGTGCTCGGGGCTCGCGAACGTGATCGCGCACGTTGATCGGGTGGTGGCGCTGATGTCGGCAGGCGTGCTTGACCCGAGTTCGCTCGTGACCCACCACATGAGCCTTGACGATGCCGCCGAGGCCTATGCGCTGTACGACAGGCGCGAGGCGCTTAAGATCGTGTTGACGCCCTAGCTGCCTGCGACCAGCAACGCCTACAAGGAGCCGCCATGACCGCCGCTGCCGACACAGCCACCGTTTCCCTACCCGACGGGCTCGGGTCCGCCGCCCGCGAGTTCCTTGCCCGCCCCCGGCACCTGCTGATCGGCCCTGAGCGTCTCGAGGCGGCCGACGGGCGCACGTTCGCGACGCTCGATCCGGCTACGGGCCGTGAGATCGCCCAGGTCGCGCACGCCGGCAAAGAGGACGTCGATCGAGCCGTTCGTGCGGCGCGCGAGGCGTTCAGCAACGGTCCGTGGGCGTCGCTGCCCGCGTCCGGCCGCGAGCGCTTGATGCTGGCCCTGGCCGAGGCGGTCGAAGCGCATGCCGAGGAGCTCGCGGAGATCGAGTCGCTCGACAACGGCAAGCCGGTGAAGCTCGCGCAGTTCGTCGACATCGCCGGTACGGCCGCCCATATCCGCTACTTCGCGGGCTGGCCGAGCAAGATCGAGGGCGGCGTACTGCCGGTGACAGCGCCCGACATGCTCTGCTACACCCGCCGCGAGCCCGTGGGCGTGTGCGCGCAGATCGTGCCGTGGAACTTCCCGCTGCTGATGACCGGTTGGAAGATCGGGCCGGCGCTGGCGGCCGGATGCACGATCGTCCTCAAGCCCGCCGAGCAGACGCCGCTGAGCGCCCTGCGTCTCGGCGAGCTGGCGCTTGAGGTCGGGTTCCCGCCCGGCGTGCTGAACGTGCTCAGCGGCGACGGCGAGACCGGCGCCGCGCTCGTCGATCACCCCGACGTCGACAAGGTCGCGTTCACCGGGTCCACGGAGGTGGGTCGTGAGATCGGCGCCAAGACGGGGCGCGCGCTGAAGCGCGTGACGTTGGAGCTCGGCGGGAAGTCGCCCAACATCATCCTGCCCGATGCCGACATCGACGCCGCTGTCAAGGGCTCATTTCAGGCGATCTACTTCAACTCCGGGCAGGCATGCAATGCCGGCTCGCGCCTGTTCGTCCCGGCCGAGCGCTTCGACGAGGTCATGTCGGCGCTGGCCGCCGCGGCCGGCGCGGCGCGGGTCGGACCAGGGCTCGATCCCGACACGCAGCTCGGCCCGCTGGTGTCGGCCGAGCAGCAGGAGCGCGTGATGGGCTACATCGACTCCGGCCGGGCCGAGGGCGCCGAACTCCTCGCCGGCGGCGAGGCCACGCTGGCCGACAGCGGCGGCTACTTCGTCGCACCGACCCTGTTCAGCACGACCTCCGACAAGCTGCGGATCTCGCGCGAGGAGATCTTTGGCCCCGTGCTCGTGGCATCTCCATACGACACGCTCGAGGAGGTCGCCGCTCGCGCCAACGACAGCGACTACGGTCTGGCTGCCGGCGTCTGGACGCGCGACGTCTCGAGCGCCCATCGCCTCGCGGCGATGCTGCGCGCCGGCTCGGTCTACATCAACACCTGGGGAGTCGTCGATCCCGCGGCGCCGTTCGGCGGCTTCAAGGCGTCGGGCATCGGCCGCGAGCATGGTCGTGATGGGCTCGGCGCTTACCTGGAGACCAAGACCGTGTGGACGGCTTTGTGAGCCCCGCCGCACCGTGAGCGTCGCCGCCGAGCGCGAGCTCGGCCTCAGCGGCGCGCGCTCACAACGGTGGGCGCCGGCGCTCGCCGCTTTGCTCGCGGTGGCGCTCGTTGCCGCGACCGCCGAGATCGTGCTCGACGGCGCCGTCGGCCACTCGCCGCTGATCCCGAAATCGCCGGAGATCGCCGGCTGGCTCCAGGGGATCGGCGAGCGCCTCGGATACCGCGTCTTCCTGATCGCGATCCTCGTCGCCGCCGGCGCATACGCGGGGATGCTCGCGCTCGCGCGGGGCATCTCCAAGCGCGCGGCGATCATCCTGATCGCGGCTCTCCACGCGCTCGTCTTCGCCGGACCGATCCTGCTGTCGACCGACGTGTTCAGCTACATCGCCTACGCGCGCATGGGGGTCGAGCACGGGATCAACCCCTACACGCATGGTCCGCTCGCGATCGTTCACGACCCCGTGTACCGGTACGTGGGCCAGGACTGGAAGCACGTCGCCACCGCCTACGGGCCGCTTTACACGCTGCTCTCCTCTCCGCTCGCGCCGCTCGGAGTCACGGGTGCGCTGTGGGGGATGAAGCTGGTCGCGCAGCTGGCGAGCGTCGGCACCCTCGTGCTCACCTGGCGCTGTGCGCGCGCGAGAGATCTCAACCCGGTGGCCGCGATACTGATCGTCGGTGCCAACCCGCTGTATGTGGTCTACGGGCTCGGTGGCGCCCACAACGACCTGATCATGCTCCTGCTGATGATGGCCGCCGTGAGCTTGACGTTCGCCGGCCGGGACGCCACGGCGGCGGCGTCGGTCCTGGCAGGGGCGTTGGTCAAGGCGACGGTCGCGGTGCTGCTGCCGTTCATGATCCTCGCGAGGCGCTCCCGTGCGCAGATTCTCGGCGCCGCCGCGGCGCTGGGTCTCGGCGCGCTGATCGGCTACGCCGCGTTCGGCGTTCACGGGATCGACGTGGTCGCGGCGCTGAACCGCGACGCGGCGTTCGTCTCGACCGACAGCTTCCCCACCGAGATCGCCCACCTGTTCGGCAAGCCGGGCGTGTTTCCGGTCGACCACGACCTGCTCAAAGTCGCGCTCGTGCTGATCGTGCTGCACCTGCTGTGGCGGACGTGGCGCGGGTACGACTGGGTCGCTGCGTCGGGCTGGACGCTGCTTGCGATCTCGGTCACGAGCACGTGGCTGCTCGCTTGGTACATCCTCTGGCCGCTTCCCCTCGCGGTGATCGCGCGCGACCGCCGCCTGCTCGCCGCGACGCTCGCCGTGCAGGCGCTGTTCATCGCCCATCAGACGACTCCACTGTTCGCGCCGGTGTCATGAGCGGCGCCTCCTCACCGCCCAGCGAAGGGTTCGGCGCGCGTATTCCCGTCCCGCTGCGGCCGCGCGATCAGGAGCTGCTCGGGGGTGGGAACACGCGCGTGATCGAGACGATGCTGCTTCTGCTCGCCGGCCTGCTGCTGGCGATCGCCACGGTCAACGACGTCGTCCTGCAGACGCACGTCAACCATCGCCTCGTCGCCGACCTGCGCACCTGGCGCGCGTACACCGGGCACGACTACCACAACCTGTCGGTCGAACAGGACCTCTACGGGCACACCACGCGGGAGGTCGTCTGTGGTAACACCGTGCCCGGACCACCGAAAGAACGGGTGCAGCTCTGCCTGGTGATCACCGGCCCCGTCGCGCATGGCCGACGCGCGGCGCGCGGTGGCTGGTATCTGCCGCCCAAGTCCGAAGACCTGCGCCACGTCCGCTACGGATGTTTCGGCTCGGCGACGACGCTCGGACTGTGTCGCGGATGAGCGCCGCGACCGCGACCGTCGCACCGTCCGCGAGCGCGGAGTCGCGCATGCCGGCATGGCTGCCGCTCGCCGCGCTCGTGCTTCTCGCCGCCGGCCTGCGGCTCTCGACGCTCGGCCTGCAGAGCTTCTGGTACGACGAGGCGTTCACGCCCGTTCACGTGCTCCACGGGAGCCTGGGGGCGACATTGCGCGCGATCGTCCACACCGAGAACACGCCGCCGCTGTGGTATGTGATCGAGTGGTTGGACGCGCGCGTCCTGGGGACCGGCGAGATCGCCCTGCGGCTCCCATCCGCGCTCGCCGGCATCGCCACGGTGCCGGTCGCGTGGGCGATCGGAGGCGAGCTCGGCGGTCGTCGCGCAGGGCTGCTCACGGCGACGCTCGTAGCCGTCAATCCGCTGTTCGTGTGGTACTCGCAGGAGGCGCGCGCCTACGCGCTGTTCGTGCTCACGGCGGCGCTGGCGATGCTGTGCTTCCTGCGCGCGGATCGGGAGCCGACGCGCGCTCGGATGGCCGCCTTTGCCCTCGCTGGATCGCTGGCGCTGCTGACGCACTACTTCACGCTGTTCCTGCTGATTCCGATGGTCCTGTGGCTGGCGCGCGAGCGGGTCACCCGTCGCGCCGCGCTGCCGGCGATCGGCGCGCTGGCGATCGCCGGCCTGGCGCTGGTGCCGTTGATCTCGGCACAGGGCGGTCACGGGACCCAGTGGATCGGCCGCTGGGCCCTGTCGAGTCGCCTGGAAGCGATTCCCCAGTACTACCTCACGGGCTATTCGGGCGCGCCGCTGGGACATGGAGTCGAGCTGCTCGTGGCGCTCCCGATCGCTGCCGGCCTCGCTCTCGCCCTGTGGCGCAGCCTCGATCGGCGCCCGCCGGCGCCCGCGCACGGCGAACCGGGAAGCGATCGCCCCGGTCCGGCGTCTCGAGCTCGGCCGAGTCGCCGCGCCGGGCTCATGCCGCGCGGCGCCCAGATCGCGTTCGCGGTCGCCGCCGGTGGAATCCTGATCCCGATCGTTCTCGCGCTCTTCGGAGCCGACTATCTGGCGCCCAGAAATCTCACCGCCGCGATGATCCCCGTGAGCGGGCTGATCGCGGTGATCCTCACCTCGCCGCAAGCCGGTCGTCTCGGCATCGCGCTCGCCGCGACGGCGGCTGTCGCGTTCCTGGCGCTGTCGATCGACGTCAACCTGAGCCCGCGCCTGCAGCGTGGCAACTGGCGAGCGGTTGCACGCGCGTTGCGCGGGCATGCCGGCGCGCGCGTGATCACGACCGTTGAGCTGGGCGCCGCTCCGCTCGAGTACTACCTTCCGGGCCTGCACAATCTCGCCCGCGGCACGTCGGTGACCGTCGGCGAGATCGACGAGACCGGGTATGCGCCACTGCGGGCGTCGGCCGGACGCCCCCCCGCCTCGGGATTTCGCCTCGTGCAGCGCCTCGACCTCGACGGGCTGCTCGTCTATCGGTTCCTCGCGCCGCTCCCGCTCGCCGTTTCGGAGGCCGCGCTTCGCCGCCACGTGATCACGCTCGCGCACCCCGAGGTGCTGGTGCCGCCCCGTGCGCACGTAACCTTCACACCGTCGCCCGGGTAGGTGAAGCGCACGCAAATGTCGTCGTCAATCGAAAAGATTTAGCTTTCCACCATGGCGTCGTCGACCGTAGAGGTTCAAAGCGAGGCGAGGGTGGCGCTGCAGCTTGCCTGCGAGCACATGCTCTCGCTGCAGGACGGCGCCGGCTGGTGGCAGGGTGAGCTGCAGACGAATGTCACAATGGACGCCGAGGACATGCTGTTGCGCGAGTTCTTGGGCGTTCGCCGTGCGGATGAGACGGAGCGGTCGGCGTCGTGGATCCGCTCCCAGCAGCGCGCCGACGGCACGTGGACCAACTTCCATGGCGGTCCCGGTGAGCTCTCGACGACGATCGAGGCGTACTGGGCGCTGCGCCTCGCGGGCGATCCGGCCGACGCCGAGCACATGCTCGCGGCCGCGGGCTTCATCCGCGCGCAAGGCGGTCTCCAGCGTGCGCGCGTGTTCACCCACGTTTGGCTTGCCCTGTTCGGCTTGTGGTCCTGGGAGCGCGTCCCGGCGCTACCGCCGGAGGTCGTCCTGCTGCCCTCGTGGGTGCCGCTCAACGTCTATGACTTCGCCTGCTGGGCCCGCCAGACGATCGTGGCGCTCTCGCTCGTCAAAGCCCACCGTCCAGCCCGCAAGCTGCCATTCGATCTGGACGAGCTGAATGTCGCCGAGCCAGTGGTGCGGACCCGACCGTCGCGGCGGGGCGTTTGGCTGAGCCGCCTGGACCGGTTGCTGCGGGCATACGAGCGCCGCCCGATCGCTCCCCTGCGAACCCTCGCGCTCGCCCGCGCCGAGCGCTGGATCGTACGACGCCAGGAGGCCGACGGCTCGTGGGGAGGGATCCAGCCCCCGTGGGTGTACTCGCTCATGGCGCTCCATCTCAGCGGCTATCCGCTGGATCACCCCGTGATGCGCCGGGGCCTCGAGGGCCTCGCGCACTTCATGGTCGAGGATCGCGACGACTCGCGCGGGGTGGGCGCCCCGGCCGGCCCCAGCCGCCGCCTGGAAGCGTGCCAGTCGCCCGTGTGGGACACGGCGCTGGCGATGATCGCCCTCAGCGACGCAGGCCTGCCGGAGGATCACCCCGCGCTCGTGCTGGCGGCCGAGTGGCTGCTCGATGAGGAGGTGACGATCCGCGGCGACTGGTCGGTGGCACGGCCCGCTCTGGATCCCGGCGGCTGGGCGTTTGAGTTCGCCAACGTCAACTATCCCGACGTCGACGACACGGCAGAGGTCGTGCTCGCCCTGCGGCGTGTGGACGGCGCGGGCGGCGACGGAGCGATCGACCGGGCCGTCCGCTGGGTTCGGGGAATGCAGGGCTCGAGCGGAGGCTGGGGGGCGTTTGACGCCGATAACACGCGCACGCTGGTCCGCGAGCTGCCGTTCCTGGACTTCGGCGAGGTGATCGACGAGCCGAGCGCGGACGTGACCGCGCACGCCGTCGAGATGCTCGCGGCGGTCGGCCGAGGAACACGCCGGCGGCCCAAGACGGCGTACGGTGGCTGTTGGACCAGCAAGAGCCGGGCGGGTCCTGGTTCGGGCGCTGGGGGATCAACCACGTCTACGGCACCGGGGCGGCGGTGCCCGCGTTGGTGGCCGCCGGGGTGGACCCCTCGCAAGACTGCATACGGCGGGCAGTGCAGTGGCTGCAGGCGCACCAGAACGAGGATGGCGGCTGGGGCGAGGATCCGCGCTCATACGACGACGATGACTGGATCGGCCGGGGTCCGAGCACGGCGTCGCAGACGGCGTGGGCTCTGCTCGCCCTGCATGCGGCCGGCGATCGCTCGCCGGCGCTGCACCGCGGTCTGCGCTGGCTGGTGTCCTCGCAACGCTCCGACGGCAACTGGGATGAGCCGCAATACACCGGCACCGGGTTCCCGTCGGACTACTACATCAACTACCACCTCTACCGGCTGGCGTTCCCGATCATGGCGCTCGGGCGCTGCCTCGCGGTGGCCGGCGAGGAGCTTGAGGACGCGGCCGGAAACGGCGATTCCGGTCGGGGTGACGGTGCATCCGACCAGCAGCTGCCCGGGCAAGGGGGGTAATGCTCCTAGCCGACGCACCGACCGGCACCCCTACCGCGGGCGCGGTCATGGCGCGGGCTCGAAGCGAGAATTTCCCGGTCGCAAGCCGGCTGATTCCGCGGCGGGCGCGCGCTCACCTGCTCGCGGTGTACGGCTTCGCCCGTCTGGTCGATGAACTCGGCGACTCCGCGCCCGGGGATCGTCTCGCCGCACTGGATTGGCTCGACGCCGATCTCGACCGCGCGTATCAAGGCCGTGCCGAGCACCCTCTGCTCACGCGCCTACAACCGACGTTGCGCGAATGCGCGCTGCCGCGCGAGCCGTTCGTGCGGCTGATCGAGGCCAACCGCGTCGACCAGCGCGTGAGTCGCTATCGGACATGGGAGGAGCTCCGCGCCTACTGCGCGTTGTCGGCCGATCCGGTCGGCGAGCTCGTGCTCAGGGTCTTCAACTCGGCAACGCAGGCGCGCATCGCGCTGTCCGATTCGATCTGCACGGCGCTGCAGCTGATCGAGCATTGTCAGGACGTGGCCGAGGACTTCGCCGGCGGCAGGATCTACCTGCCTGCGGAGGACCTCCAGCGCTTCGGCTGCACGGAGGCCGACCTCGCCGCAGGCGTCTCCGCGCCAGCCTCCGGGAGCGAGCCGCTGCGCGCGGTGATCGCTTTCGAGGTGGCGCGCGCGCGGCAGCTGATGGCGACCGGGGCACCGCTGCTGGACGAGCTGCGCGGACGCAAGCGGCTCGCCGTGGCCGCGTTTCTCGCGGGTGGCAGAGCCGCGGCCGACGCGATCGAGCGGACGGGCTTCGACGTCCTCGGCGGGCCACCGACTGCCGGTCGCTCGCGCCGCATGCGGGTGCTGCTGGAGGTTCTTCTCGAACGACGTCGTGGTGGACGGCGACTGGGCGCGGAGAGGCGGCCGTGACGGCGCGCCTGCACGGCAGAGGCGAGCGCTGAATGGGAGTCGGCGCCCCTCCGCTCGAGGCATACAGGCATTGTGAGACGGTCACGCGCAAGCGGGCGGCGAACTTCTACTACGGCATCCGCCTACTTCCTCATGACCGGCGCCGCGCGATGTGCGCGGTGTACGCGTTCGCCCGGCGCGTCGACGATATCGGCGACGGCAGCTTGGAGCGCGCGGAGAAGCTGCGCCGGCTCGACGCCGAGGCGCTCGCGCTCGCCGGTCTGAGCGGCGGCGCCCAGGCGTTGCCACGCGACGGCTCGGATCTCGTGATCGTCGCGCTGGCAGACGCCCGCGAGCGCTTCTCGCTGCCACCCGCGGCGCTAGGCGATCTGATCGAAGGAGTACGCATGGACGTGGGCGGTGCCACCTACGAGCGCTTCGAGGATCTGGTCGTCTACTGCCGTCGCGTCGCCGGCGCGATCGGCCGCGTGTGCCTGGCGATCTTCGGCGCGCCGGCGCACGACGCGGCCGCCCACTCCCACGTCGAGGCGTTGGCCGACGATCTCGGCGTTGCGCTCCAGCTGACGAACATCCTGCGCGACGTGCGCGAGGACGCCGAGAACGATCGCGTGTACCTGCCGGCCGAGGATCTCCGGCGCTTCGGCTTGATCGACGCGGGCGAGGAGCGCCGAGCGCCCGTCGTGCTGGCTTCGCTCGCGCGATCCGCGCCGTCCGACCAGGCTGCGCGAGGCACCCGTTTGGCCGCGAGCGAACGCGAAGAGCAGGCCCGCCGGCTGTCTGCGCTCGTGCGTTTCGAGGCCGAGCGCGCGCAGCAGTGGTTTGACCGAGGGATCGAGCTGGCGCCGCTGCTCGACCGCCGCAGCGCCGCTTGCGTGCTCGCGATGGCGGGCATCTACCACAAGCTGCTCAATCGAATCGAGGCCAATCCCGAGCGCGTCTTGCGGGAGCGGATGTCGTTGCCCCCGTGGGAGAAGGCGTGGGTCGCGGCCGGCAGCATTCTTGCGACCGATCGGGGGGTGCGACGTCGGGCAGGCTCGGCGGCCGGCACGGCGATCGGTGGACGCCGTTGAGCACCGGGCGCCGTGTCGTCGTGATCGGCGGTGGGCTCGCCGGCATCACGGCGGCGCTCGACTGCGCCGACGCGGGCGCCGATGTGACGCTGCTCGAGGTCAGGCGCAGGCTCGGCGGCGCGATCTACTCCTTCGAGCGTGACGGGTTGCAGATCGACAATGGACAGCATGTGTTCATGCGCTGCTGCACTGCCTATCGCGCGCTGATCGAGCGTCTCGGCAGCGAGCGCAGCGTGTCGGTCCAGCCTCGCCTGAGCGTGCCCGTGTTGAGTCCCGGCAGGCGCACGGCGCTGCTGGCGCGAACCGCGCTGCCGGCGCCGCTGCACATGGCCCGGGCGCTCGCGAGCTATCCGTACCTGACCGTATCCCAGCGGTTGGGCGCCGCGCGCGCCGCACTCGCGCTAAGGCGCATCGACACGGCCGATGAGACGCTCGACCGGCATAGCTTCGGTGACTGGCTTGCCCGCCGCGGTCAGGGCCCAGACGCGGTGGGCGCGCTATGGGACGTGATCGTGCGGCCCACGCTGAACCTGCCCGCCGCGCAGGCCTCGCTGGCGCTCGGCGCTTTCGTGTTCCGCACCGCGCTGCTCTCGGATGTGGATGCCGGCGACATGGGCTTCCACATGGCGCCGTTGAGCGTGACGATCGGCGAGCCGGCCGAGCGAGCGCTGCGCCGGGCTGGCGTCGATGTCAGGCTCGGCTGGCGCGCCGAGCGCCTGGAGCAGACCGCAGACGGTCTCGAGGTGCATGGTCGTGGCGGTCGCGGCCGGGAGGACGAGGAGGAGGATGGAGGCGAGCGCGAGGCAGTTGCCGGCGAGAGCCGCGCGGGGGAGGGGTGGAGCGCCGAGGCTGCGATCGTCGCGCTCCCGCACAACCGCGCGGGTGGGCTGATCGAGCCGCTGCTCGGAGCGACCGCGCAGCGGCTCGCCGCGCTGGGAAGCTCGCCGATCGTGAACCTGCACGTGGTGTACGACCGGCAGGTCTGCGAGCAGCCGTTCGCGGCGGGAGTGCGGACGCCGGTCCAGTACCTGTTCGACCGCACGGCCGCGAGTGGAGTTCCAAGCGACTGCCAGTACCTGGCGGTGTCACTGTCGGCGGCCGAGCGGGAGATGGCGATGAGCGTCGACGCTCTCCGCGAGCTCTACCTGCCGGCGCTCGAAGGACTGCTTCCACGCGCGCGCGGCGCGAAGGTCGAACGATTCCTTGTCACCCGTGAGCACGCCGCCACCTTTCGTGCCGCTCCCGGCGTCGCCGCGTTGCGGGCGGGCGCGCGGACAACCGTGCCGGGGCTCCTCCTGGCCGGAACATGGACCGACACCGGCTGGCCCGCGACGCTAGAGGGCGCGGTCCTGAGCGGTCACTCGGCGGCGGCGCAGGCCCTGCGGAGGCTCGAGCTCGACGGGCCCGACCGGGGCGCGAGCAGCGCCGGCGGCCCGGAAGCTGCGAGGGCCGAGGCGCTATGAGCCGGCTTCTGATCGCGGCACCGATGCGCGTCGAGGCGATGCTGATCCGTTGGGGCGCGCCGGGAGCGCGCGTGCGCACGACCGGTATGGGCCGGCAGCGCTCGCGCGCCGCCGCCCGCGCGCTGCGCGAGCAGGCGGGCGACGCATTGATCGTGTTCGGGTTCTGCGGCGGGCTTGACGAGCGATCGGCGCCCGGCGAAGTCGTGATCGCCGATCAGGTCTCGGCGGCGCCGGACGAGGGCGATCCTCCCGAGCGCGTCTCGTGCACAGGCGCGCCCGAGCTCGCCGCCGCGGTCGCGCGCTCGGGCCTGCGCGTCCGCACCGGCCCGGTCGTGTCCGTCTCGCGCCTTGCGCTCGGCGAGCGGCGCGCCCAGCTGCACGCGGGTGGGGCGATCGCCGTGGACATGGAGTCGGCGTGGCTCGCCGAGGGCGCCGCCGGGCGCCCGTTCGCGGTCGTCCGAGTCGTGCTGGACAGTCCGACGCACGAGCTGTTTCGTCCGCAGGCCGCCGCTGCGGCCGTGCGCGCGGCGCGGGTCCTGCGCCGGGCCGCCGGCGCCGCCCTTCACGAGTGGGCGCCGGAGGGCTAAGGTAGGCCCCATGGCGGTCCGGGTGAGGCAGAGCACGCGCATGGGCTGGTACCTGATGCGCCAGCGCCTCGCCAAACGCGAGAAGTTCCCGCTGATCGTCGAGCTCGAGCCGTTGTTCCAATGCAATCTCGCCTGCTCCGGTTGTGGCAAGATCCAGCACCCCGAGCACGAGCTGCGACGGCGGATGCCTGTCGAGCAGGCGATCGGGGCGATCGAGGAGAGCGGTGCGCCGATGGTCTCGATCGCAGGCGGCGAGCCTTTGATTCACCCCGAGATCCACGTGATCGCCTCAGAGCTCGTCAAGCGCAAGAAGTTCGTCTACCTGTGCACGAACGCCCTGCTGCTCGAGAAGAAGCTCGACAACTTCAAGCCGAGCCCGTACTTCTCCTGGGCGGTGCACATCGACGGACTTCAGGAGCGACACGACGCATCGGTCGAGCGCGAGGGCGTCTTCGAGAAGGCCGTCTCCGCGATCAAGGCCTCCAAGGCGGCGGGCTTCCGCGTCACCACCAATACGACCTTCTTCACGCACGACTCGCCGAAGACCGTGCGCGAGGTGCTCGACTTCCTGAACGACGATCTCGAGGTCGACGAGATGATGATCTCGCCCGCCTACGCGTACGAGAAAGCCCCCGACCAGGAGCATTTCCTCGGCGTCCAGGAGACGCGCAAGCTGTTCAAGGAGGCATTCGGCGAGGGGCGGCGCAAGAAGTGGCGCTTGAATCACAGTCCGTTGTTCCTCGACTTTCTCGAGGGCAAGGCCGAATTCGACTGCACCGCGTGGGGCATCCCCAGCTACTCGCTGTTCGGCTGGCAGCGCCCGTGCTACCTGATGGCCGACGGCTACACCGAGACCTACAAAGAGCTGATCGAGACGACCGACTGGAGCAAGCTACGGCCGCGGCAGGGACCCGCGCTGCGAAAACTGCATGGCCCACTGCGGGTACGAGCCGACGGCCGTGCTGCAGACGACCCGCTCGCTACGCGAGTCGCTGCGCGCGATCGCGGGTTAGAGCTCGGGGCTGGGCTCGGGGCGAAGATCCCGCCATGTGAGGCCCTCGCGCAACAGGGCGGGGACTCCCAGCAGGAGCGCGGTCAGGACCTCCACTGCCTGCAGGATGATGCCGTAGGCAAGGCCTGGCCCGGCGCCCACGCCATAGGCCGTGAGCACCACCAGGCAGGCGGCCTGGAACACGCCGAGGTTGGAGGGCGTCGCCGGCAGGATCGCACTGACGTTGACGGCGAGCAGAATCGCGGCGGCGGCCGCGAGGCTCGCATGGGACTGCAGTCCCAGCGCGAGCACGACCATGTAGCAGGCCAGCCATTGCAGCGTCCAGGCCAGCAACTGAAGCGCGACGGCCGTGACGCCGTATCGCGGGCGCGCGAAGACCACGAGCCCGCGGCGGGCGAGGTACAGCATGCGTGCCGCGGCGTTTGCCGCGCTCGCGACGCGCGCCGAGCGCGCGCGTCGACCCAGCGCCACCAGACGGGGTCCGGCGAGCACGAACGCGCAGAGGGCCAGCGGGATCGCGATCGCGGTTGCGATTCCGGCGGGGTTTCCGCGCAGCAGCGAGACGCTGCTGAAGGTGATCGCCGCGAGAACGGCCAGTGCGAGCAGGTTGATCAGCGTCTGCGAGAACACGGTGCCAGCGACGATCGGCAGCTGACGCCTGGTGGGACCGTCCAGCCGACGCGAGAGGACGAGCACGCGCGAGGGCTCGCCGATGCGTCCCGGAAAGATCGCCGAGCCCATCACGCCGATCATCGTCGCGCGAATCACCGGACCCCAACGAATCGGCGTCTCGGGCAGAGCCGCGCGCAGCGCTTGGTGCCACGAGGCCGCCCGCAGCAGCAGCGAGCAGGCCATCAGCAGCAGCGCCAGCGCAACCCAGCCGGGTTTCGCCGTCACGAGGGCGTGGCCGATACGGTGCAGGCCCAGGCGCGAGAGCGCGAAGACCACCAAGCCGGCCACGAGCAGCGCCGCGACCACGATGCCCAGGCGCCTCCCCCGACCGGCGAGGCGGCGCTGTGTGAGGTTCTGCGGCGCGCCCATCGCGCGTGGGTCTATCAGAGTCCCGCGGGGCGTCCGTGGATCGAGCGGAGTGGCTTGGGAGTATCGTCGGAGGTCGCCGCCGGAAACCGCTGCGCGGGAGGGCGTCCGCACACCGCCCAGAAAGGGATTTGATGAGGCTCGAGGATGCCGTGGTCGCCCTGCTGGAGAGCTGGCGCGACAGATGAAGAGCTGGGAGCTCGACAAGCTCGACCTCAAGCCGCGGCTGCCCGAGATCCTGTCATCGAACGAGGACGCGCGCGCGGTCGTCCTCGACCTCGGCGCCGGCGAGAATCTCAGCGATCACGAGGTTCACGAGCGCGCTTGGTTGATCGTGCTGCGCGGCGAAATCGAGGTGAGCACCGCCGCCGACGAGCGCGCCGGCGGGGGCGTTGGGTTTGTCGTGGAGTTCGCCCCGCGCGAGCGTCATCAGGTTCTCGCAATGACGAGCGCGCGGCTGCTGTTGCTGCTCACCCCTTGGCCGGGCCATGGACATCCGGGCGCGATGACGATCACCCAGAAGCTCTACTCGCGGCGTCACGCCGCCAAGCGGCACCGCTGAGCGAGCCGGCAGGGCGGCCTTGACCGCCATGCGAACATATGTTCCCATGGCGTCAAGACCGTATCGCACGGCCCGCGAGCTCAATGACGCGATCGAGCGCGGCGAACTCGACTTCGCGCTCGCCCTTGCCAAGGAAGTGGCCCGTGAGCGCAACAGGCCCCTCGACCTCGACGTCGCGCTCTCCTTGCTGCCGCTCGTCGCGGGCCAACAGTCAGCGGCCTACGATGCGTGGGCGCTTCGCTGGCTGCGACGGTGGATCAGCGAGTCGGGCGAGCCCACGATCGAGCAGGCCGCCGAGCTCGCGGGTTGTCTAGCCGATCTTCCCGCCGAGCCGCGCGGGGCGGTTGCGGCGATCCGCCGAGCCTGCCGGACGCGCTGAGCCCGCGCCGACGAGCGGCGCGGGCGCTCGCGACGCTCACGCTCCGGTCGCGGCGGGGAGGCCGTCCCCGCCGCTTCGGAGCCGCCGGGGGCAACCTCTACACTTAGTGGGACATACGTTTTTGCGCTGCACCTGCCGGAAGGCTCATGCGAGCGGAAACGCGGACCTCGCGGGCGGATTCGATCCGTCTCCTTCCTACCATTCGCGGGTCCTGCATGAGGAGGGAGGCGAGCGAGGGGCTGTTGTATGCCCGTCACCCACGAGCATCGCACCGCCGGGTCCGTGTCGGCTTCGATCTCAAATGCGGTCGTGAGGCTGCTGAGCGAGTACACCGGCAGGGGGCCAACGAAGGCGCGGACCTACATCGACGAGGATCTGATCACGGTCGTCTTGCAAGACACGCTGACGAAGGGTGAGCGCAGCCTGCTGCGCGACGGTGAGGTCGCGCTGGTGCTGGCCAACCGCAAGGCATTTCAGAACAGCATGGCCGCCGACATGATCGCGGCCGTCGAGCAACTCACCGGTCGGAGCACGACGGCGTTCCTGAGCGCCAACCACATCGACCCCGATATCGCCGTCGAGTCGTTCATCCTGGCGCCGCGGATCGCGTCGGAGGAGTAGCGGGTCGAGAGAGTTGCAGCCTGATCGCCACGACGGGATCGACGAGCTGCCGGGAGGCCTGGAAGAAGGATTGAGCGCGTCGGCGCTTTGCATGTCGCGGTGCGTGCGTTGACCGAATCACGGGCGCGTCGTAGGTTGCACCTCCCGACCTCGCTCCCTGAGACGGTTTGCCTCCAAGCAGGGCGCAGGAGGACCCCCGAATCTGAGCGGGGCCGGGGGCCATGCATGCGCTGACCCCAGCGCGGATCATCGTCGGGCATCTTCGCCCACGGTGGCTATCTGACGCGGGCGTGGGGCGCTAGTCTGCGCCCACGGCGAACCTGCGGAGTCCCTCCCGAATCCAATCGGGAAGAGGAGTCGTCGCAGGCTTGGCGTCACGGATCGAGCGCGTGTCGACACACACGTGGCGCAGGCGCCCGGCGACGAGCAGCTCCTCAGCGCGGACGACGTCGATCTCGGTCGTGATCGAGGTTTTTCCCAGCCGCGCGATCTGCGCGCGCAGCTGCAGCTCGTCGTCGAACCGCGCCGGCGCACGGAAGCTGAGATTGGCGTCCGCTACGACGGCGTCGACGCCGTGCTCGATCATCTCCTGCCACGGCCCGACGGCCGCGCGCCACAGCTCGGTGAAGGCGACGTCGAAATAGAGCAGGTAGTTCGCGTTGAAGACGATTCCCTGCGGATCGCACTCGCCATAGCGGACGCGGAGCTCGTGGACGAACGGCTTGGGCATCGTCGCGACACGCTAGCGGCGGGAACGGCTGCGATGAACGGCGGTCGCTCAACCGGCGCGCGCGAGCTCGGCCATCTGCTGAAACGCCGCCAGCGGATTCAGCGGCTCCGGATCCCCGGCGAGCTCGCCGTAGATGTTGGCGATATTGACGACCAGGCGCTCGGAGTCGCCCCAATCCGCCCAGCGCTCGAGCGAGATCGAGCGCGCGGCTGCGAGCGCTGTCATTCCCTCTGCGTAGCGGGCCCGAGCCTCGCTGTAGAGGTATTCGAAGTACGCCTTCAGCTCGCGCACCGCCTCCAGCCCTGCCAGGGGGCCGTGGCCCGGGACGATCACATCTACGTCCAGCGCGAGAATTCGATCGCACGCGGCGATCCAGTTCGATACCGGTCCCGCCCAGGCGATCGGATGGGCCTCGGAGAAGAGGATGTCCCCCGAGAACAGGACGCGCTCGCTCGGGACGTGAACGAGCGTGTCACCTCGGGTGTGCGCCGGGCCCACCTCGATCAGCCGCAGCGCTCGGCTCCCGACCTCCATCGCCAGCTCACCGCTGAAGGTCTGCTCGGGGAGGACCAGCTCGATGCCGGCGAAGTCAAACGCGCCGAAGCAGGCGAGGAAGAACGCTCCCAGCTCACCCATGTTGGGCGCCTGCTCCACGAGCGCCGCCATCGCCGCGGGCGGCAGCTCGGTCATCTCAGCCGCGGTCAGCTCTGAGGCGACGATCCGGGCGCCCCGCAGAAGCTGGTTTCCGTAGCAGTGATCGCCGTTGGCGTGCGTGTTGACGAGCGTGTCGATTCGGGCAGCCGCGGGGACCGCGTCGCGCATGGTGCGCAGCATCTGCTCGGTCAGCTCGAGGTCGAACAGGGTGTCGATCAGCAGCGTCCGCTCGCCGTCGACGACCAATCCCGCGTTGCTCCATCCCCAGCTGCCGTCAGGTTGCAGATAGGCATACAGGCCATTGCCGACCTCCTGCAGGCCCTTTGAGTAGCTCATCGCACAAAGCGGTTTCGCAACACGCCGATTCGCTCGACCTCGAGTTCGACGACGTCGCCGTCGGAGAGGAAGCGGCCCTGCTCCAAACCGCATCCGGTGCCGACGGTTCCGGAGCCGAGGATCTCGCCCGGATGCAGTGTCTCCGAGCGCGATACGAACGCGATCAGGTCCTCAAAGCGATGGTGCATGCTCGCGGAGTTGCCGCGGCTCCACTCCTCGCCGTTCACACGCGCGACCATCTCGAGCGCGTACGGGTCGCCCAGCTCGTCTGGGGTGACGATCCAAGGGCCGAAGACGTTGCCCGTGTCGAAGTCCTTGCCCTTCGCCGGGCCGAGCTGGCCGGCCATCTCGATCATTTGGGCGTCGCGCGCGGAGGCGTCGTTGAAGATCGTGAAGCCGAAGATGTGTCCCGCGGCGTCCTCTCGCGCGATGTTGCGCCCGCCCTTGCCGATCACGCACGCGAGCTCGAGCTCGTAGTCCATCACCTGCGAGTAGGACGGCCACACGACATCGGCCTCCGGACCGTTGACCGAGAAGCGGTTGGCCTTGTAGTAGATCGGCTGCTCGTACCACACCGCGGGGATCTCACGCTCCTGGCCGGTCAGCTTGGCAGCCTGCGCGAACGAGTTCCTCAGGTGCTCCTCGAAGCAGAGGAAATCGCGGATCTGCGGCGGCTCCGCGAGTGGCGCGGCGAGGCGCACCGTGCCGAGCTCGTGGTGGCAGTCGGCCGGCGCCTCGCGAGCGAGCTGCGCCGCGAGCGCGACGGTCTCGGCACCGCCGCCGATCAGCGCGAGCATGCTCTCGAGCCTCGCCGAGCGCCCGCCGCGGAGCCGCTCGTGAGCGGCCTGCAAGGCGACCACGCCGCCGGCGTCATCCACGACGCCCAGCAGCGGTCCGTCCGGGGCGGTGGTGAAGGTGGCGAGCTTCATGCGAGTTCGGCCCATGCTCTCACAGCGGCTTCTCCTCGACGCACTCGCCGCATTCGATACCGCCTCCCAGCGGCCCGCGGTCGCCGGGCGGACTCCGGCGAGAACGTGCGCGGAGCGGGCAGCCGAGCGTGTAGGTTGCCGTGGGTGACCTCGCTGCCGAATCGCTTCTATCACTGGATCCGGCACCCGTTGGCCCGCTCGCTCGCCGGCGAGCAGCGGACAGTCTCGGGGTTCGACCATCTACGGGGCCACAAGTACTGCCTGCTCGTGACCTATCGGCGCGACGGCCAGGCGGTGCCGACCCCCGTGTGGTTCGGGCTGGGCGATCGAAAGCTGTATGTGCGCAGCGAGGCAAAGGTCGCCAAGGTCAAGCGAATCCGCAACGACTCGAGGGCCCGCGTCGGCCCGTGCACGGTGCGCGGCAAGCCGGTCGGGCCCCCGGCCGAGGGTCGGGCGCGGATCCTCGATCAACCGAGCGAGGTGGAGCAGGCGGAGGTCGCGCTGCAGGCCAACTACGGGGTCGGGCGCAGGCTCTATGAGGGGTTCGGGGGAGTCCTCGGGGTGGACACGGTCTACCTGGAGATCACTCCCGCGTAACGGCGCCGGGCACCGGGCGTCATCGATCCAGCCTGTGACCACCACCCGCCATCGGTTAGGCGATCGCCCGCGGACCCGTCCGAGGCTCGTGCGGCTGGCCCTCGAGTTACCTCGCCCGCGCCTGCAACCCGGCGGGTGGCCGCTCACCTTGGCCGCAGGTCTGGCCGCTGCAGTGCCTGTGATCGCGGCCACGATCAAAGCGGTCCGCGACGGCTGGATCCCCGCGGCCGACCAGGGGATCATCGCCACGCGCTCGTATGACGTGTTCACCTCGCACGCGCCACTGGTGGGGCAATACTCCTACGCCGGGCACGTGACTGGCAAGAGCACCTACAGCCTCGGACCGATGCTGTACTGGCTGCTGGCGCTGCCGGCGCACTTCGGCAGCCCGGCGAGCATCACGTGGACGATGGCGGCGCTCAACACGCTGGCGATCATCGGCGTCGTCGTACTAGCCCGCAGGCGCGGCGGGGTGGTGCTGATGTTCGCCGCGGCGGTTGCCGTCGCCCTGATGTGCCAGTCGGTCGCCGCCGAGACCCTCCACGACATCTGGAACCCCTCCGCCGGTCTGCTTCCGTTCACGCTGCTGATCTTTCTGTGCTGGTCGCTCGCGTGCGGCGAATACCGCCTGCTGCCGCTGACCGCGCTTGTTGCGAGCTTCATGCTCCAGGACAACCTCATGTATCTGCCTCCGACGATCGGCCTGTTGGCGGTCGCGTTCGGCGGGCTTCTGCTATCGCGTGTATGGCCACTTGGGCGCCGCCACGCGTCCGCGACGGACGCCGGTGACCCGGTCGGCGAATCTGGCGCCGTCGACACGCCTCCGAATGTCCGATCGCGCGGACGGTCGGCTCTCCGGTCCAATGGCGATCGGCGCTCGCTCCTGCGCTGGTCGGCCGCAGCGCTCGCCGTGGTGGCGATCTGCTGGAGCGCGCCCCTGATCCAGCAATTCACCCAGAGCCCGGGAAACATGACCCTGGTCGTTCAGTCGGCGTCCCGGTCGAAGCAGACGCTCGGCGCCGGCGTCGGCTGGCACGCCGTCGTCAGGGCCGTGGGCGTGCGGCCGTGGTGGTTGTACGTGCCGCTCGACCGATGGCAGCGCAAGCACGACATCCGTGTCACACCGAGCACGGGCACAGTAGCCTCGTGCGTCGCGCTGCTGGCAGCGCTGCTGATCTCCATGTTCGCGGGCGTGATCCGAGGCCGGCGCGATGTTGTTGCGGGCGCTCTGATCGGCTTCGTGCTGTGCGGAGCGCTCGCCGCGGTCGCCGCCACGACGCCCACGCCGCGCTTGCTGGCGGTGTCGCTCGGCTACACCATGTGGGAGGGGTCGCAGGCCGGCATGTGGGTGTGGCTGATGCTCGCCTGGTCGGCCTGGCTGGGACTCGGGTGGGCCAATCGCGCGTGGCGTTCAACCGCGGCTCGCACGCCGTCGCGCGCGCCCGAGCGCCCACACTGCGTGGCGGCCGCGCGTTCCCGCCTTCACATCCCCGTTGGCGCCCGCGCTGGCGTGTGCGGCGGGCGTCGGCGCGACCACCGGGGTCGGCCTCGCGGTCGCCGCCACCGGGAAGCCCGACGAACACGTCGCCGTCTACCGACCCACGGCGTCGCTCGCCGCGAGCCTCGACAGGGCGATCCCGGCTGGAAGGTCCGTGCAGCTACTTGCGAACCTCGGCTACTCGACGATGGTGATCAAACCCGCGATCCGCTACCTGCTGGCGCGGCACGGCGTGCGGGCACTGGGGCAGGGCTCCAAGGCACGCATCGGCGACTGGTACGAACTCTACGATCGCCCGTACCAGTACGTCGTCTATCTCCGCGAAGGCGTTCGCTCGCCGGCGATCGGGTCGCGGCTGATCGATCGTGTGCGCGTCGTCGACGGCATTGGAGCTCACGTGGTCTCCGAGTGGATCTCCTCGCCGCCACCGGGGCGAGGATCCGCTACACCGCTCGCCGTACGACGTGCGCGGCAAGGTCTGCCGGCGCGCCCTTCGCGCTGAACTGCCGTTTCGTCGCCGTCACCGTCATCGGCTCGAGCGCCTGGAGGGTACGGTCGGAGACGAGGACCTCGCCGGGATTGGCCGCTTCGGCGAGGCGTGCGGCGATGTTGACGTCGACGCCGAAGTAGTCGCCTCCGATCTTGCGCGGGCGACCCAGGTGGATCCCGGTTCGAAGCTGCGGCCTGTAGCCGTCGACCTCGATCGCCACTGTGCGATCGCATGCGTCAAACGCCGCATCGGTCGCGCTGGGAGCGTCCCAGAACGCTCCCATGAGTCCGTCGCCGAGCCGCTTGACCACTTCGCCCCTCCGTTCCACGATCGGCGGCTCGATCGCCTCGCTGACCTCGCGCAACAGGTTGATCGCCGACCTGTCCCCGGAGTCCAGGGCCCAGCTTGAAAAGCCCACCAGGTCTGTGAACAGGATCGCAACGTCCACGTCTCCGCGCCCCCGGCCCTGCGCCTCTGCGAGGCTCTGCCACGCCTGCAGCGCCGTTAGCCCAAGCTCGCCCAGTACGCCCGGCTCCTCGCGTCTGAGCGCCACCAAGTGGCGGGCTGCGAGGTCCGCGGGACGACCGCGTGATGTGGCCAGCCGGTCGACGAACTGCTCGTCGCCCATCGCCCACTCTCGGGTTCGTTTTGCCGTTCCCACCAGCCGCGGGTGCCGGTTGAGCTGGCGCGCGGCCGTGATGAATCGTCGTCCGCGGTGACCTCTGTCGCTCTCGCTCACGGGTTTTGAGACTACGCGTTTGGCCGTGGCGCTCGTCGGCCGGTCACCCCGCTAACCAGCATTCCAGGGCGGTTTCAGAGGTGTGGCCAGGAGCCCCGGGTCGCGGCCGGCCGGTCTGTCTGGCGAACGCTCAGGCGAGCGCCGTCGTCTGGGCGTGGACGAGCAGCGCGTCGAAGTTCGCCTGCAGCACCCGACGCACCCGCCCGCCGACCAGGCGCATCATCACGGCCTGACGGCGGCCGCCGCGGAGGGCGATCCGCCACTCGATGTGCGTGCGTGCGCCGCCGTCGAGCGTCGCAAGTGACACGGTCCAAATGCACGCGCCGGCAGGATTGCGCTCGCGAAAGGTGTAGTGATGAGGGGGTAGCCAATCGACGATCTCTTGCTCGATCGTCGTACGACCGTGAACGCAATGGGTGACCGTGCCCACCCCGCGGCCGCCGGAAGGGTTCCGCTCGCGAATGTCCTCGACGCCGACACGCCAGCGCATGCCGTGGCTCGGATCGGTCATCGCCGCCCAGACCCGACGCGGGGGTGCGTCGACGTCTGCCTCGAAGAGAAGACCCGCGTCCGCGCGCGCCACCACGTTGCGCGCAGTCTCCTGCTCGACTTGCCAGCGCGCGCCGTAGTCGATCAGTCCGCAGCCGACCTCGCCGACATCGTCATAGCGCTCCACGTGGGGGACGAGGCCGGACACTCCCAGCGCAGCTGCGCAAGCGTCGGTCACCAACGCGTAGCCGTGTAGCCCGTGGGCCGCGACGACCCCGTTCTTGAGCAGGCGATGGGCGAGGACCACGTCGGAGCCGACCAGCTCCCGGCTCCCGGCGACATCGTGCTCGACAAACGAACCGTAGTGGGCGCAGAACTTCAGGTCGAGCTCGGGTGTCCGTCGGCAGGCGTCGCAGGTGCAGCTCGATGACAGCGCCACCGTGCGACGGCGCCGCGCGAATGCGAGATAGGTCGACTCGAAGGCCGCGAGCAGAGTGGCGCCGTCGATCGGCTGCCGCTCCGCGGAGACGCAGAACACCGCATCCCCCTCGAGCTTTGCCAGCCCCAATGGTGGACATAGCTCAGCCGTGACCATCCCAAGCAGGTCAGCGAGAATGTCGTGGGAGTGCTCGAGCTCTACACCCGCGAGATACGCGGTGTAGCCGCTGATGTCGGCGAGCACCAAACAGCCATCTCGTACCGTGTCGGTCATGGCGCGCGAGGACAGGCTAGCGCGCCAAGCGCGAGCGCCTCGCTGATCAGCGCTCAATCCCGGACCTCAACGCACCTGCCTCCGGACCTCAACTCACCTGACCTCAAGTATGGGGGAGGGGGATTCGAACTCCCCAGTGCCCGTTGCGATACTTGCCCGATGTCCTCGGCGAGCCTCGACCGCGCGAACCCGATCATCGACAACATCTGCTGTGACGCGCTGGGCCGGATGCGCCGTGTCGGCTGAGAACGTCGATTTGATCCGGTCGTTTCAGCCGGGTCCAGAGGTCGATCTAGTCGCGCTGTTCAGCGACGACGGTTCGACCGCGCGGTTGGCCGAGGCGCTCGGCCACGTGGTAGGTCCCGCCTTCCAGTGTGCGCTCCGTTTCCCGGGTGCCGAGCCGACGTTCTACCTGGGATTGGACGGGTTACGCGCGTGTTGGCTCGACTGGCTTGCGCCTTGGGCGAGCTACCGAACTGAAATCGAGGAGCTGATCGACGCCGGAGACCAGGTCGTCGTCGTTGGCCGCGACTACGCTCGGCGCGAGCATGGCGCTCCGGAGGTCCGCCTGACATTTGCCGGGGTCTGGACTCTCCGCGATGGACTGGCCATTCGGGCTGAGTTCTATGCCGACCGTGCCGAAGGGTTGGCAGCCGCCAGATCCGGCCAGTGAGCGGGCCTGGGCAGGAGCTTGCGGGGGGGGCGTGCGGGTAGTGACCGGGCCCCGCCGCGGGCGTCTTCAACTGCCGCGCGCCACAGGCCGTGATCGATCTGCTCGACCACGAGCTCGCTTCCGCATTCGGCGGCTCGCGCGTTCAGGCTCGCGTCGAGTTGGGACGTCCGGCTCGCGTCGAGTTGGGACGTCCGGCTCGCGTCGAGTTGGGACTTCCTCGCGCTCGGTCGTGCGCTGTCCCCGGTTTTCCGGAGCCGGCGGCCAGCTCGCGGCCCGCAGGGCGTCGTCAAATGCGACATCACGGTCGAGCCCGCGCCGTGGAAGGTGTATATGGCGTACGCGTCCAAACACGGCTTCCTCCCATGATCGTCCTGTCGGCAGCGTTACTTGAGGACTGCCGTCGGGGCTCATCGGGTCTTGGACTAGGCTGGGCTGTGGTTCAGAATGAAGGGCGAGCCCTGGCAGGCCAATTCGCCGCGAGTGCGCCTAGGGGATACTGAGCGAGCAATGTACGCCTCACCCCTCGCATGGCTGCGGCGGCAAACGTCATGAATGGCGCCAAGCTTTCGCTGCCGAGCAGAATCATGGCGATGCAGTACAAGGTCTTTGACCGAATGCGCCATCCGAAGGCGTTCGAGGTGGCCCGCGATGAGGGCACGACGCAGGACTTCGAGGGCTTCCGCGGTGCTCGACAGGCCCTCGTCGTGACCTTCAAGCGATCTGGCGAGCCGGTGCCGACCCCGATCAACTTTGGGCTCTCGGACGAGGGAAAGCTCTACTTCCGCTCCGAGCCCCATGTGGCCAAGATCAGGCGTCTGCAGCGTGACCCGCATGTGCGACTTTGTCCCTGCAATCTGCGCGGCAAGCCGCTCGGTCCGATGGTCGAGGCGCGGGCAGAGGTCCTGCCCGCGCCGGAGAACGAACGCTGTCACGCGATCCTGAAGGCCAATTGGCGCTTCGATACAAAGCTCCTCGAGCGAACCTATGACCGTCTGGGCGTCCCGGAAGTCTACGTCGAGGTGACGCCATCCTCTTTCGCATTCAGCCACCGCTAACTCGCGATGTCCGACGAGTCCACGACCCCCGATCTGGTCGCGCTTACGCGGAGACAGTTTGAAGCCGTGAATCGCCGCGACCTCGACGCCGTGATGAGTTTCTGTCCCTCCGACGGCGTATATGACGTCTCGCCCGGCGGGCTTGGAACTTTTGAGGGTCAGATTGCGGTTCGTGGCTTCATCAAAGACTGGTGGGATTCCTTCGAGGAGCTTCGGTTCGAGGTTGAAGAGGTACTCGACCTCGGCCACGGCATCGTTCTCGCGGTTGCCGAGCAGGACGCCCGTCCCGTCGCTAGCCCTGGACGCGTTCGAAGACGGGAAGCCTACGTCCAGCGGGCCGGGAGCATGACCGTGCGGGTGACCACCTATGGCGACATCGAGGAGGGTCGTGCCGCCGCCGAACGCCTCGCCGAGGAGAGGGGGTAGGCGATGGCGCAGGAGAACGTGGAGATCGTGCGCGAGGTCATGGCGCTCGTAGACGATGCCCGCAACGGCGATCTGAGCCAGCAGGCGCTCGATGATCTGAACCAGAGACTCACCATCCTGGTCGCGCCCGACGCGCAGGTCGATATGTCCCGGCGGGTGTTCAATCCGGACGTGTACTCCGGGCACGACGGGCTGCGTCGTTTGCTCCACGAGATCCGAGAAGTTTGGGACGAGTTCCGGGTCACCCCCGAGCGGTTCATCGATGCGGGCGACCGCGTCGTTGTGATCGAAGCGATTCGCGGGCGCGGTCGGACAAGCAGCGTGCCGGTCGAGACTCGGTCGGCTTCCATCTGGACGCTTCGCGACGGTCAAATCATTCACATGAAGACAAGCTACGACCCCCAAGAAGCTCTCGAAGCCGTGGGCCTGGAGGATTAGGCGATGTCGCAGGAGAACATGGAGATCGCCAAGCGCGTCGTGGACGCGTTCAACCGGCGCGATCTCGACGGGTTGCTCGATCTCGCTACCCCGGATTGCGTGATGACTTCTCAGCTGCTCGATGCAAGTGCAAACTTTCAGGGACGTGAGGGCGTTGAGCGCTTCTACGCGATGCTCAGTGAAAGCTGGGAGGAGTTTCGATCCGTCATTGAGGAATACCGAGATCTCGGCGACCAAGTGCTCGCGCTTGGTCGTAACACGGGACGCGGAAAGGGCAGCGGTCTGACCGTCGACGCGCCAACGGCCGCGATCTACGACTTTCGCGAGGGCAAGATCTCGCGCATCCGCCTCTATCTCGATCGCGGCGAGGCGTTACGCGCGGCCGGCCTCGCGTCCGACAGCCCCACGGCTTTGAGGGCTTCGGCGCGATCCAAGTAGAAGGCAAGCCGTGCGACCTTCCCGTCGCGGAGTGTGTAGAGCGAGGCGCCGCTGAGCTTGACCTCCGCCTCGCTCCCCGGGAGGCGTCCGAACGCGTCGTGCGTCACGAGCACCCGGTCGCCGAGGTCGATCGCCTCCTGGCTCACTATCCGATAGGACGTCCACGGCTCGTACCAGTGCATAAGCAGCTCCCTGCAGCCCTCCGAGCCAATGAAGGTCATCTTGGTGCCCAGAAGCGTGCCGGTGGTCTCGAAGTCGGGCTCGAAATAGGATGCGAACATCGCGAACGTGCTCGACCAGAGCTCGGCATTGCCGAAAAACTGCAGGTGGTCGAGCTCGGGAGGAGGCTGCAGGGCGAGGACGATCTCCACGTTCTCCTGCGACATCGCCTACTCCGCCAGCCCGAGGTCGGCGAGCGCGCGGTCGCTGTCGAGGTAGTTGACGAGCCTTATCACGTGCGCCCCACGAAGGTGGAACAGGCTTGCCACCTTCGCCTGCATCTGGCTGAGGTCGAGGCCGCTCGTCCTACCACTACCGCTCAGATGAAAGAGGACCAGAACGCGACCACCGTCGAGCTCGCGGTATTCGTCCACCGTGGCGCGGTGCTCGGTCATGACGCTCAGGATGTCGCGCCAGCCCTCTGCCATCCCGGCCGGTCCCGTCCAGGTGCCGGGTGCTGGTCCGCCGACGTGTACATACTCGATCTCAGGGTGCGCCCACTCGACCGTGCCGTAGTCGCCACGCTCCCACGCCGTGCAGATCGAGCGCACAAGGTCCAGGTTCTCCGACATCGCCTACCGCCGTTCCTCGGCGAGGCGTTCGGCGCCAGCACGGGCCGCGTCAAGGTCGGTGTAGGTGCTGACCCGCACGAGCTCGCGAGCGAGCCCGTGCGCTAGTTGTCGGGCAGAGTCGATGCGTTCGTCCTCCTGAGCTCCTTGCGGCGACTCGACACGGAACCGATCGTCTCCGAGTGTCGGTGAAGGCCGATCTTGCATCCGGCTACGGCGCGGTCAGCTCGAGCTTCATCTCGCACACGTCCACCGAGGCGCGGGTGCCGGGCGTCTCGGACGCGTCCATCGCGCCCATCACCTTTCCGCCTGCCTCGGCGTCCTCCGCCGAGGCGTAGTACTGGAGGGCGACCGCCGTACCCTGCGACTCGTCGAACAGAATCTTCAAGCCTGTAGAAGGCACGCCAGGCGGAGGCCCGTCGGACTCCTTGATACGCGCCAGCAGTCCCTCCAACCGCTCCGCGCTGACATCGGTGAACCTCACGACACGCACATACATGGTTAACCTCCTCGCGTTGGGTAGGGCGCAAACATACATCGGCGGAGAGCGCGGCAGGACGCGTGGCTTGCAAACCGCGGACAAGCGTCGCCTCCTCCGGGCGGCGCCTGCTTTCCGCGCAACTCGGGAGCGTCGCCCGGGCGACCGAGGTGCTCGTCGCGCGCGAAAGCAGGTCTTTGACAGCGGGCACGATCTCGGATGGTGACGTCCTCGAGTCCCGCCGCGAAGTAGCCTGACGCGCGATTGCGGATGCTTGCGACAAGGAGGCTGAGCGGTGAATAAGCCGGTGTTGTTTTGCTACGACGGATCCGACGGCTCAAAGACGGCGCTGGCTGCCGCGGTCGAACTGATCAAGCCCGCCGATGCCGTGGTATTGGTTGTATGGATGCCGGCAGCGGTGCAGCTGGCCCGAGCCGGCTCGTTCGTAGTCGCCGTGCCGAACGAGGGCGAGATCGACGAGCAGGAGGCGGCTACCGCGCGGCAAATCGCAGAAGAGGGCGCCGCGGGTGCCCGCAAGCGCGGCTACAACGCCTCCGCGCGAATCGCACAAGCCAACGAATCCGTGGCGAGGACGATCGATGACATCGCCCAGGAGATTGACGCCGGACTGGTTGTCTGCGGCCAACGCGGCCGGGGCGCCATCGGCAGCGCTCTCCTCGGCAGCGTCTCCCACGCACTCGCGGCACACACCAAGCGGCCGGTGCTCATCGCCCCCCAGCACCTGTCGTAGCGCCAAGCACATGCCGGGCGCCATCCGCAGCCTCGAAGTGGTGGCAGTTGCCGATCGCGTGACGGGCGAGCGCAGCCTTGACGGTGGGCACGCGAGGCTTGGCCCGGCCGGGAAGGATCACGATCGCCAGAAGGAAGCCGAGAGCGAAGGTTCCGACGGCCCACCAGAACGCCGTGGTGTAGCCGTGAACTGCCGCGGCGTTAGCCAGGCCGGTGGTGTGGAGGTGACTGACCGTGTAGCTGGCGACGGCGCTGGCGAAGATCGTGCTCAGCAGCGAGGTGCCGACCGAGCCGCCGACCTGCTGGGAGGTGTTGACCATCGCCGAGGCGACCCCGGCCTCGCGTCCCTCCACGCCCAGGGTCGCCGTCGAGAACGCCGGCGCGAAGATGCATCCCATCCCGACGCCGAGGACGAGCAGACCGGGAAGGACATTGCCGGCGTAGCTGGAGCCCGGCGTCAGGCGCGTGAACAGGAACATCGCGATCGCCCCGAGCGTCATGCCGGCGAGCACCAGCGGCTTTACCCCTGTGTGTTGGATCACGCGGGTCTGCACGGTGGTCGATGTGACCACCAGAACGCCGGTCATCGGGAGGAAGGCCAGTCCGGTGGTGAGCGGCGAAAGCCCGAGCTGCTGCTGCAGGAAGTAGGTGAGAAACAGAAAAACGGCAAAGATGCCCGCGCCAGCCAGCGCGATCGTGGTGTACGCGCCCCCACGGGCCCGGTCCCAGATGATGTGCAGTGGCAGCAACGGATACTTGGCTCGGCGCTCGATCAGCACGAAAGCCGTCAGGAGCACGGGGCCGGCGACGAGCGCCACGATCGTGGTCGTTGCACTCCAGGAGTGGGTCTCGGCGTTGGAGAACCCGTAGACCAGCGCGAATAGGCCTAGCGCTGAGGTGAGAACCCCGGGTATGTCGATCGGATCCCGCTCCGGAGCGCTGTGATTGACCAGCAGGCGCAACGCCACGATCGTCGTAGGCACGGCGATCACAAGGTTGACGTACAGGCACCAGCGCCAGGACAAGACTTGGGTGAGCGCACCGCCGAGTATCAGCCCGAGCGAGGCGCCACCGCCGGCGATCGCACCGAAGATCCCGAACGCTGTGGGTCGGTCAGGAGATCCCTCGAACGTCACCGTCAGCAACCCCAGCGCCGAGGGTGCGAGCAGTGAGCCGAATGCCCCCTGGAGCGTTCGGGCGGCCACGAGCACGCCGAAGGACTGCGCCAGCCCGCCGATCGCCGAGGCGATCGAGAACCCGACCAGGCCTGCGATCAGGGTCCACTTGCGCCCGAACAGATCGCCGAGCTTGCCACCGAGCAGCAGGAGGCTGCCGAAGGCCAGCGCGTAGGCGGTGACGATCCACTGCCGGCTCTGGGTCGAGAAATGCAGCGCGTTCTGGGCCGAAGGAATCGCGATGGTCACGATCGTCGCGTCCAGCACCACCATCAGCTGCGCGACGCTGAGCAGGGCCAGGATCGCCCATCGATTCGGTTCGCGACGCGTCGAGGCCACCGACATCGGGTGGGCCGCATCCCGATCAGTGCCGCGACCATCGACCTCAGCCATCCCCGGACGGTAACACCGCACAGCCGGCGACTAACAAGCGGTGATCGGTGGCGCACGATCCTCCTTCTCCTGCCACATCGCCTACTCCGCCGGGCTCACGGTTGAGGGCTTCAGACCAACTCGGAAACGTGCGAACCTCCGTACTGCCGCCGAACGCGTCGCGGAGGAAGGGGGGTAGTCGGTGTCGCAGGAGAACGTGGAGATCGCCAGGCGAGCAGTGGACGCCCTCAACCAGTCCAATCTCATGGTCGGCGGCAGTGATGCGCTCGCTACGCTACGTGAGTTCTGCGACCCCGATGTCGAATGGGACTTCTCGCGGCGAGGGGTCGATCCGGAGATCTATCACGGCCATGAGGGCTGGTTACGAATCGCCGAGCAGTTCGGCGACGCCTGGCAGGAGCTTCGCTTGGAGATAGAGGAGATCGTCGATGCGGGCGACGACGTTGTCCTCTTCACCAACATGATCGGTCTGTCCAAGTCCGGCATCAAACTCAGCCAGAAAGTCGGCCAGGTCTGGACGTTTCGGGATGGCAAGATCATCCGCGACCGATTCTTCGGAGAGGATCGGGCAGCCTGTCTCCACGCCGTAGGGCTGGCGGAGTAGGCGATGCCCGCTGACACTTTCGCAGACACCGTGACGCTCGTCTGCGGCTCTCTCTTGCTGCTGATCCCTCAAACCCGCATGTCAGAGCCATTTTCGGTAGTGCCGGAGGAGGGACTCGAACCCCCGACACGCGGATTATGATTCCGCTGCTCTAACCGACTGAGCTACTCCGGCGGGATGGCGCAGTTTAGCCTCGTGGGCTAGCACGTCCCCGAGTAGGCCGATGCGCCGCGTCCGGACGCCGGTTCGTCGACCGTGCCCGTATCCGCGGGGCGAAGGACGGCGCCGAGATGCACCACGTACCAAACTCCGCGCCACGAGATCATCGACGCGATACCGAACGACCGGATCCGGCCATCCTCGCGGTAGACGACGCGGGCGTTGGGCACCTCGTAGTAGCCGGTGCTGTTGTAGCAGTCCCCCGGTGAGACCCAGTGCCCGTAGCTGGAAGGGACCTCGACGGCGATCAGTCGAGCGCCCCGGGCGCCGGCGCCGAGCAACGCATGCGCGGCATGGATGTCCAAGCTGTAGTCGTGCATCAGGCGGTCGGTCCAGTCCGAGCTCCCCGAGGCGATCGCCTTCAGCTGGATGTAGGCGCGCTCGGGAATGAACGCCGCCACGGCCGGGATGGTCGAGTCCTCCGCGATGCCGCTCCACAGCGCCGCCATCCGCCTCGTGAACGGGGTGCCGCTCGCCGCAGGGTAGGTGTGCGTCTGGGGCAAAGAGCCCGGTTCGGGCGCGGCGCTGAGGCGAGCGGGCGCGGGCGCCCGCGGTCGGGTGCGCGGCGCGGTGGCTGGCCGCGCGGCGGCCGGCGTGGCGGCGTGCGCCGCGCGGGGCAGCGCATGGCCGATCGGAGATCGATGGCGCGATCCGGATGAGCCCGTGGCGATCAAGGCGATGGTGACCGCGAGCGCCACGATCAGCACGAGGCCCCCGCGACGCCGCCGTCGCCGTCGGCTGATCGGCCGGCCTGTCTGCGGCTGCCGTCGCGCGGAGCGGGGGTCCGCTTCGGCAGGACGATCCGCTCGAGAGTCCGCGGCCCGTTGGAGCCGGTCATCATTGGCGCTCATGACGGCGATCGAACTGTAGCTGCGGGCGATGCCTGCACCGACACTGCTCGCTGTTCCTAACGTCTCCGAGGGCCGTGACGCGGAGACGATCGACGCGATCGGTCGGGCGTTTGCCGGCCGGTCCGCCGACGACGGCGTGCGCGTGCTGGACGTCCACCGCGACGCCGACCACCATCGCTCGGTGTATACGCTCGCCGGCCCGCCCGGAGAGCTCGCCGACGCGTTGCTGCGGGGTGCCACGGTGGCCGTCGCGCGGATCGACGTGATCGGCGAGATCCCCGGCGGGGACTCGGCCGGCCGTCAACATCCGTACGTCGGGGCGCTCGACGTGGCGCCGGTGGTCTATCTCGACGCCTCGGCGCGCGGGGCGGCGTGCGCGGAGGCGCTTCTCGTGGCCGACCGGATCGGCTCTGAGCTGGCGGTGCCGGTGTTCGTGTACGGCGAGCTGGCCGGCGATCGGCCGTGCTCGACGCGCGCGGAGCTGCGCCGCGGAGGTGTCGCCGGCCTGGCCCGCCGGATGGCCGACGAGGGCCGAGCCGCGGGCGCACGGCGCCCGGACTTCGGCCCGCCGCAAATGCACCCGACCGCCGGTGCGACGCTGGTCGCGGCCCGCGAGCCGCTGGTGGCGTTCAACCTCCAGCTGACCGCACCGGCGACGGTGCAGGACGCCGGGCGGATCGCGGCCCTCATTCGCGAGGGCGGAGCGCAGGGCCTACCGGGAGTTCGCGCGATCGGGGTGGAGCTCGGTGGAGGCGTGGCGCAGGTCTCGATGAACGTCGAGCGGCCCGTCGAGACCCCGCTGGCGCTGGTCGTCGAGGCGGTCTGCCGGCACGCGCGGGTCGCGAGCGCGGAGCTGGTCGGGCTGGCGCCGCGTGCGGCGCTGGAGGGCTTTCCCCAGGACGTTCCCCTGCCCGGGTTTGACCCGGCGCGCCATGTGATCGAGAATGCCCTGGGCGAGAACGCACTAGGCTCCTGAGATGGCACAGACCAAGCGCAAGCGCCAGACCAAGCACCGCGGCAATGCGGCCGGGGTGGTCGAGTCGCGCGGGCGGACCGGGCGCAAGCCGACGGCGGCAGAGAAGAGCGGCAAGGCCGGCGATGCGGCCCGCGCGAAGCAGAAGCGCCTGGACAGGCTCGATCGCCCGGCGACCTGGCGTGGGGCGTTCTGGCGCGCGCTGGTCGCCGCGATGGTGCTGGTGCTCCTGGCGGGCCTGCTGCTGAAAGCGACGGCGGGTCAGACGGTCGTCTACTTCGTGATCGCGCTGCTCTTCTACACGCCCGTGAGCTACTACACCGACCGGTGGATGTACGCGCGTCGCCAGCGGCGCAAGGCCGGCGGCGGCGGCAAGGCGGCGCCGCGATGAGCGGCCTCGACGTACGGACCTTCACCGTCGGGCCGGTCCAGGAGAACTGCTACCTGGTCCGCTCTCACGCCGAGGCGGGGCACGCGGTGATCGTCGACCCCGGCGAGGAGCCCGAGCGCCTGCTCGCCGCGGCCAAGGCGCTCGAGGTCGACATCGACGCGATCCTCCTGACGCACTGCCACTTCGACCACATCGGCGCCGTAGCACCCGTGGCGCGGGGCACGGGGGCCGTGGTGTATTGCCCGGAGATCGAGCGACCGGTGCTGGCGGACATCATGAGCTGGGTGCCTCAGGGCTTCGGGCCGTTCGAGAGCTATGACCCCGACCACACCCTCGCCGGGGGCGAGCGGCTGAACCTGGCGGGCCTCGACATCGAGGTGATCTTCACCCCCGGCCACAGTCCCGGGCACGTGACCTATGCGATCGCGCGCTCCAGCCCGCGCGGCGGGGCGCAGGCTGAGGCAGCCATCGGCTCCGACCCGTCGAGCGAAAACACCCACGGCGAACCGGAGCGGGCGCTGCTGTCGGGAGACGTGCTCTTTGCAGGGTCGGTCGGCCGGGTGGACCTGCCCGGCGGCGACTGGGCGACGCTCGAGGCTTCGATCGGTGGACTCCTGCAGAGGTTCCCGCCACAGACCACCGTCTACCCCGGCCACATGGGCATCACGACGCTGGGGCGCGAGTGCGATAGGAACCCGTTCCTCGCCGAGCTGCGCTCCGCGAGCCACGCGGTCGTGGTGCCGGACGCGACCGCGTCCGGAAGTTGAGCGTCTCCAAGATCAAAGCGCCGCGGGGCACGTTCGACGTGCTCGGGGAGCAGTCGGAGGCCCGCGCGCTGCTGCAGGAGCGCGCGCGGACGATCCTCGAGGGCGCGGGCTACGAGCGGATCGAGACGCCGGCGTTCGAGGCGACCGAGTTGTTCGCCCGCGGCGTTGGCGAGTCGACGGACATCGTCCGCAAGGAGATGTTCACGTTCGAGGATGCCTCCGGTCGCTCGCTCACGTTGCGTCCGGAGGGAACGGCGCCGGTGTGCAGGGCGTATGTCGAGCACGGCATGCACAAGCGCCGTCAGCCGGTCAAGCTGTGGTACTGCTCGAGCTTCTTCCGCCACGAGCGCGCCCAGGCGGGTCGCTACCGGCAGTTCTGGCAGGTCGGCGCGGAGGCGCTCGGCTCGCGGGATCCGGCCGTCGACGCCGAGTCGATCGTGCTGCAGGCGGCGCTGCTCGCGGAGATGGGCGTGCGCGAGGTGAGACTGCGCGTCCGAGCCTCGGCAGCGCCGCGAGCAGGGGCGAGTATCGCGATCGCCTGCGGGCTTACCTACGCGCGCACGAGGACAGCCTGTCCGAGGACGTGCGTACCAGGATCGACGCGAACCCGCTGCGGGCGTTCGACTCCGACCACAAGGGCACCAAGGCGGTCATGGCCGATGCGCCGCGCCTGCTCGAGCACCTCAGCGCCGAGGACGCCGAGCATTTCCAGGAGGTGCGCCGTCTCCTGGACGTCGCAAGCGTCGGCTACGAGGTCGATTCCACGCTCGTGCGCGGCCTCGACTACTACACGCGCACCGTGTTCGAGTTCACTTCCGACGCGCTCGGCGCGCAGAGCGGGGTCGGCGGCGGCGGTCGCTACGACGGCCTCGTCGAGCAGCTCGGCGGCCCGCCGACGCCGGGCATCGGCTGGGCGGCCGGCGTCGAGCGGATCCTGCTGGCGAGCGACGGACAACCCGCGGGCGCGAGCACGCTGGAGCTGTTCGTCGGGGTGGCCGGCGCTTCTCTGCAGGAGCAGAACCGACTGGCGGCGTTCGGGCTTCTGCGCGCTGCCCGATCAGCCGGGCTCACGGCCCAGATGGAGCTCGGAGGCCGCTCGCTCAAGGGTCAGCTCGGATACGCGGGCGCGCTCGGCGCGCGCTACGTGGCGATCGTCGAGGACGGCGAGACCGTGCTCAGGGATATGCAGGGAGGCGGGCAGGAGCGAATCGCCACGGATACAGTCGTGCATGCCGTCCTGCGCGGGCTGCGCACGCTCTGAGCATCGCGGACGGGGGCTCGAGCGCAGCTGAAATCCGGGTTGCGAGGTGTCCAACGCGTCCTGCGTCGTTCAACTCCTGGCACACAGATGCCGAAGCAAGAGCGATGATGCAGCTCTCGCGCCCGTTTCAGATCGTGCTGGTTACGTTCTGCCTGTTCGCGGCAGTGTGGTTCTTTGCGCTGCGCAGCCACTCGTCGAGCACCAGCGGTGGAGGCTCATCGGCCTCCGCGCCACCGTCCGCCGCCTCGCCGGCCGCCCAGCCCGCGACCCCGAGCACGCCCTACCATGGCTCCGCTCCGGGCGTAGCCGGATTGACGCGGGCGATCGAAAAAGCCCGAGGGGCGGTCACCCAGTCCGAACAGCAGGGCAAACGGCTGCAGCAGAAAGCCGCCCAGGCCTCCGGCGAAGCCTCCGGGGGGACGGCCCCCAACGCGTCGAAGCCGGGCGCTCAATCCGCTCATGCCGTGAGGCCCAAGGCCGCCACGACCGCTCCCAAGCGCGCCACCACGGTGCCGAAGAGCGCGGCGGGCGCCACCGCGGGGCGGGCCGCCGGCCAGTCGAAGTCGAACGCCGCCGCTGCGCCGGTCATGCAGGCGACCGTCGAAGGCGCCCTCAAGCGGGGCAAGGTGGTGACGGTCCTATTCTGGAATCCCAAGGGAATCGTGGATCAGGCGGTTCACAGAGAACTCCAGTCGGTGGGCCGTTCCTCGCGCAGCAAGGTCGCCGTCTTTGCCGCCGTCGCGAGCCAGGTCAGCTCGTTCGGGTCCTTCACGAAAGCCGTGCAGGTCAACGCGACCCCGACGATCGTGATTGTCAACCCGCACGGCCACGCGACGACCCTCACCGGATTGACCGACGTCTTCTCGATCGAGCAGGCGATCGGCGAAGCCAAGAAGTAGCCCGGCTCGGCATCCACGCCCTTACACTCGACGCGTGAGCACGATCGCGCAGGGTCTGGCCGAGCATCTCGAACGACCGTTGGGTCGGGGGCATTCGCCCGCCGACGCCCGCACGGGCGCGGCCGGTGGAGCTGCCTGCGGCGACTTGATCCGAGTCTCCGTCGCGATCGACCCGGACAGCCCACACGGGCAAATCGCCGACGCGGGCTTCGACGCAAGCGGGTGCGGCGCGACGATCGCGGCCGGCAGCGCCGTCGTCGGCCTGCTGCGTGGAGTTTCGCTGCTGGCGGCGGCGCGGATCGGCGCCGATCAGATCGCCGCTGAGCTCGGTGGGCTGAGCGCGGGCAAGCGCCACGCGGCCGAGCTCGCGGCCGATGCGCTGCATCGTGCGCTCGGGTCTGCGGCGCGCGAGCGCGCGATGCTGGCCCCGATCGCGCAGCGGACGCTGGTCGCGATGAGCGGTGGCGTCGACAGCGCCGTGGCGGCGCTGCTGGTGGCGCAGGAAGGAGCAGAGGCCGTCGGTGTGACGCTGGAGTTGTGGTCGGACCCGGAGAACGACGGCGATCTGAGCTGCTGCTCCGCACAGGCCGTCCGCGGCGCTCGAGCACTGGCGCACGGCCTGGGGATGGCGCACCTCTCGATCGACCTGCGCGCGGAGTTCCGCGCCGGGGTCGTCGATCGCTGGCTCGCCGACCACGCGGCGGGGCTGACGCCGAACCCGTGCGTGCGATGCAATGGAAACGTTCGCCTCGACGCGATGCTCGACCTCGCCGGGAGGCTGGGGTCCCACACGCTTGCCACGGGCCACTACGCGCGCGTGCACGGCGGTCGGTTGCTGCGGGTCGCGGCGGACGAGAGCAAGGACCAGAGCTACGTGCTCTCGGCGCTCGCGCCCGAGTCGCTCGCGCGGCTGCGCTTCCCGCTCGGCGAGCTGCGGAAGCCCGAGGTTCGCGAGCTGGCGCGCCGCGCCGGGCTGGCGGTCGCGGGCCGGCGCGACTCGCAGGACCTGTGCTTCCTCGCGGGCACGCGACAGGACGCCTTTCTCGAGCGCCACGCCGGCATCGGCGCGCGCCCAGGACCGGTCGTGGATCCGGAGGGCAACGTGCTCGGCGAGCACGCGGGCGCACATCGATATACCGTCGGCCAGCGCCGTGGCCTGGGAATCGGCGGTGTGGATCCGCTGTACGTGCTCGCGACCGACGCGCGCGCGAACACGGTCACCGTCGGGCGCCGCCACCAGTTGCTCGCGGATGGGCTGTCGGTGCGCGACGTCACTCTGCATCGCGACGGGGGCTGCGTCGACGGGTTGCGCGTACGCGCGCACGGGCGCAAGCTCGCCTGCCGCCTTGCGCAGGAGCTGAACGCGGGGCGCCACCGACGCGTCGGCGTCGTGCTGCACGCAGCGGCCGAGCGCACGGCGCCGGGCCAGCTCGCATGCCTGTATGCCGGTGACGTGGTCGTCGGCTACGGCACGATCGCCAACTAGCGACCCGTCGGCGCAATTCGAACGGATCCGCATTCGGAGCGGACTAGTACATCTGTCCAGTTTTCGTCACGAAGCTTGTTCTGTGATTCACTCACATGACGTAACGACAACCAACGCTGAAAAGGCAAACTTCCCGCAAGGGGGGGACGCAAAGCCAGGATCTCCACGAGATAGCCCGGCCGCCAGCACAAGCCATGGAGGGCTGAATCGTGCTTGCATCGTCATTGCCGGACGGCCGTTGGAGTTTCCCAGACCGCATCACCCGGGCGCTGCGCCGGTTCCCCGGTTCACCGACCAGAGCGGCTTTACCATGATCGAGCTGTTGATGGTTTGCCTCATCATCGGCACCCTCGCCGCGATCGCCATTCCGGCGTTCAGCAACGAGACGGGCAAGGCCGTGGACACTCAGGCCAAGACGCTCGCTCGCACCGCCGCCACCACGGCCGTGGAGATCGCCGCGGACAACTTGGGTGACTACGGAAAGGTGACGACGGCGGAACTCCACAAGTACGAGCCGTCGATACGCATTGCCGCAGGCACGAGCGATGCCTACCTGAGCGCCGCCACCGGCCAGGGGAGCGAATACTCGGTGACGGCCAAATCAACGAACGGCGATGAATTCACGATCAGCCAGAGCGCAAACGGCGAAGCGACTCGCAGCTGCGTCAGCCCGATCGGCAAGAACGGCTGTACTGGGAAAGAAACAGCCAGCTGGTAGCGGGCATGAGACTGCGGGCGCCACGGATGGCGCCCGCTCCGCCGCGCGGTCGTGGGGGCCGCGCGAGGGTATCAGGGGTCGCCCGGGGGAAGGCGGCCCCTGATGCCGTAGTGCGCGCCCGCCCCGGTGCGTGCCTAAGATCCGTCGGGCGATGACTTCGGATGAGATCCGCGAGCGCTACCTGGCCTTCTTCGAGGAGCTGGGACATCGGCGCGTCCCTTCGGCCTCGCTCGTGCCCTCCGCCCACGACCCCTCGGCGTTGCTGACCGTCGCCGGAATGCACCCGCTGAAGCCCTACTTCCTCGGTCTCCAGGCCCCGCCCGCCCCGCGCCTGACGAGCTGCCAGAAGGTGTTCCGCGCCGTCGACATCGACAACGTCGGCAACACCGAGCGGCATCTGACGTTCTTTGAGATGCTCGGCAACTTCTCCTTCGGCGACTACTTCAAGCGCGAGGCGATCGAGTTCGCCTGGCAGCTCTCCCGAGACGTGTTCGGCCTCGCGGCGCAGGACATCTGGGTGACCGTGTTCGAAGGTGACGAGGAGCTGGGGCTTGGGCCGGATGAGGAGGCGATCGCGTGCTGGAAGGACGTGGGCGTGCCGCGCGAGCGGATCGTCGAGTGCTCGCGCTCGGAGAACTTCTGGCAGGCCGGACCGACCGGCCCGTGCGGTCCGTGCTCGGAGCTGTACCTCGACAGGGGCGTCGCCCGTGGATCGGCCGATGATGAGCCGGGCGGCGAGAACGAGCGTTTCCTGGAGTACTGGAACCTGGTCTTCATGCAGTACGAGCTGCAGGCCACAGAGCCGGTCCTGAAGCCGCTCCCGGCCAACAACATCGACACCGGCCTGGGGCTCAACCGCATGGCGGCGATCCTTCAGGACAAGAGCTCGGTGTTCGAGACCGACCAGTTCCACCCGTTGATCGAGCTCGGCGAGGAGCTGTCGGGCAGTCGCTATGGCCAGGACCCCGATGGCGACCGCGCGCTGCGGATACTCGCCGACCACTCCCGCGCGATGAGCTTCCTGCTCGCCGACGGCGTCGTGCCCTCCAACGAGGACCGTGGCTACGTGCTGCGACGGGTGATGCGTCGGGCGATTCAGCAGGGTCTGCGCCTCGAGCTCGAGCCCGGCTTCCTGACGCGCTATGCCGGGCGCGTGAGGGAGATCATGGGCGCCGCCTATCCCGAGCTCGTGGAGCAGGCCGACTCGACGGACATGTGGCTGTCGGCTGAGGAGGAGGGCTTCGCGCACACGCTCGCCCAGGGCACTGCGCTCCTTCACGAGGAGATCGAGCGCGCGCGCGCGGCGGGACGCTCGACAGTGCCGGCCGCTTCCGTGTTCGTCTTGTACGACACCCACGGCTTCCCCCCTGAGATGACCAGCGAGCTCCTCGCGGAGGAGGGACTTTCGATCGATGGCGATTTCGAGGCCCTGATGGAGGAGCAGCGCGCCCGGAGCCGATCGGGTTCCGTCCGCGTCGGAGCGGGGGCCGGGGCTGGCACGGCCGGCTCCGCAACCGGGATCACCGCAGCCGGCACCGTGACACTGGATGGGAGCGCTCCGACACAGTTCACCGGGTATGAGACCGAGGAGCAGCGGACGACGGTGGTCGCCGTGCGGCCCGACGAGGCTGGAGGCGCGAATGGCGCGGGCGGGCCGGCACAGCCACGCCGGCTGGTCAAGCTTGCCGAGTCGCCCTTTTACCTGGCCGGCGGGGGCCAGATATCTGACGTCGGCGTAATCGAATGTGACGATGGGGACTGCCGCGCCGTCGTGGAGGACGTCGTGCCGGTCGGTCAGGATCGGATCTTGAAAGTCGTCGTGCAGGAGGGGGAGCTGAAGGAGGGCGAGCCCGTTCGCGCGCGCGTGGACCATCTGACACGGCACAAGACCGAGGCCAACCACACCGCCACGCATCTGCTGCAGGCCGCGCTGCGCGAGCGCGTTGGCAGCCACGTGCGCCAGGCCGGCTCCTACGTGGGGCCCGACAAGCTGCGGTTCGACTTCAGCCACGGGCACGCCCTGAGCGGCGAGGAGCTGCGCGACGTCGAGGACCGTGTGAACGAGTGGATCGCCCGCAACGATCCCGTGCGTCCGATCACGACCACGCTCGCCGAGGCCAAGCGCCTCGGCGCGATGGCTCTGTTCGGCGAGAAGTACGGCGATGTGGTGCGCATGGTCGAGGTGGGCGACGGCCACTACTCGCGTGAGCTGTGTGGCGGGACGCACGTACGCTCCACGGCCGAGATCGGCGCCTTCAGGGTTCTCGGCGAGACCTCCAGCGCGGCCAACGTGAGGCGGATCGAGGCGCTCACCGGGCCCGCCGCCGTGGCGCTCCTGCGCGAGCACGACCGCCTCCTGACAGAGGTCGCCGCCACCTTGCGCGCGCGCCCCGAGGACGCTCCGGCGCTGGTTGCAAAGCGCGAGGGAGAGCGACGAGAGCTGGAGAAGCAGAGCAAGGGCGCCGGCGCGGCCGGTCCTGGTGGGGACGCGGTCGACATCGACGCCCTCCTCGGCGCCGCTGCGGACATCGGCGGGGCAGCGGTGCTGGCGAGCACGGTGGAGGTGCCGGACGCGGGAGCGTTGCTGGGGGTCGTCGACCGACTGAAGGGCAGGCTCGCCGACGCCGCGATCGTGCTCGGCACGGCCGTCGACGGCCGCGTTCATCTAGTCGTCAGCGTCGCACCGGCGCTCGTTGAGCGGGGATTGAAGGCGGGAACGATCGTCAAGCGCGCCGCCGAGGTCGTGGGCGGGGGAGGAGGCGGTCGCGACACCCTGGCGCAGGCCGGCGGGCGCGAGCCGGCGAAGCTCACGGAGGCGATCGAAGCCGCGCGGACGGCGATCGCGTCGACCCTGCAGCACTGATGCGCGTGCTTGCGCTCGACTACGGCAGCGCGCGCTGTGGCTGCGCCCTGAGCGACCCGACCCGCACGATCGTCACGCCGATCGCCGCCGTCTCGAGCCCGGGCACCCGGCGCGGGCTCGCGGCGATTCAGCGGATCGTCGAGCAGCAGGAAGTCGAGCGAATCGTGATCGGGCTGCCGCTGTCGCTACAGGGTGGCGATTCCGATCAGACGCGCGAGACGCGCGCCTTCGCTGAGCAATTGACCGCTCGCCTGGGCGACGGAGTTGCCATCGAGATGCACGACGAGCGTTTCACCACCCGCATCGCTCAGCGGATGGAGGGGCCGTTCGCGGCTAGCGAGGACTCTCGTGCGGCCGCCCACCTGCTGGAGAGCTGGCTGGCGGCTCGATCGCGTTAAGGTCCAGTCCTTGTCCCGCGGCAACCGATCACGCGCGACGCGCGAACGCACTGCCCAGGAGCGCGAGCGCGATCGCGAAGAGCGCGCCCGCCGCCGCGCCGGCCGGGCATCGGTCGATCGGGCCCGCGAGGAGTCTGACCTGGACGCACCGATCGATGGTGCCGCCGCACCGCCGGACGAAAGCGAGGCCGTGGCTGCCGACGACGTCCCCCCGGCAGCCGGTGAGACGCCGCACGCAATCCCGGGTGGGGCGCTCCAAACGGCCGGCCAGACGCCGCATGCCGCCACGGCGCACGAGGGCCCGCGCCGGGACCTGCCGGCGCCGGAGGTCGCCGACGCGCCGGGCGTCACGGAAGCGGCGGCGGTCGAGACGGCAGCGGACTCCGCGGCCCAGGGTGCCATCGAAGCCCCGTCGCCCGCGGCCGATTGGCAACCCCTCTCAGAGACGGTCGCGGCGCCGATCGAGCCCGAGCCCACCGGTCGGGCCGGCGAAGGGCCCGCGGAGGCGGCACCGCTGAGCGCTTCCGACTATCCGCGGCGCGCGATGGCTCGCGCACCAAGCGCTCGGCGCAGGAAGCTGCTGGAGCGCCGGGCCCGCAAGTCCGGAGTCGGCGGACTGGGCGAGCGGGGGGCGCTCGGCGCGCAAGGAGCGAGCGTCCGCTCCGGGCGCGCTCGGGCCGATGGGCGGGGCGGCCCGTGGCTGACGCGCGCGCGTGTCGGCGCGCTGCTGGCGCTGGCGGCCGCGATCGCCGCGGTGTGGTTCCTGCTGTCGCTGTTTCAGCCGTTCGCCGGCGGCGGCAGTGGAAGCGTGATCGTCAACATCCCCAAGGGCTCGAGCTCGAGCGAGGTCGGCTCGATCCTCGCCCACGACGGCGTCGTCTCCTCGGGATTCTTCTTCGAGCTGCGCGCCCTCGTCGAGGGCAAGCGTGGCGATCTACATCCCGGTGTCTTCCGGCTGAAGCGGAACATGAGCTACGCGGCTGCGATCGACGCCCTTAGCAAGCCGCCGCCCGCGGCGATCGTTATCCGCGTAGTGATCCCGGAGGGTTATACGCGCGCGCAGATCGCGGAGCTCGCGCCGGAAGACAACCTGAGCGGCAGCTATCTCGCCGCGTCGCGACGCTCCTCGCTGCTGGACCCGGCGCACTACGGAGCGTCCAAAGCGACGGCGAGCCTGGAGGGCTTCCTGTTCCCGGCGACCTATGAACTGAACGCGGGAACCCCGGTCAGCAGGCTGGTATCCGATCAGCTGATCGCATTCCGCCAGCGGTTCGGCTCGGCCGAGGTGCGCCGCGCCCACGATCTGCACGTGACGCCCTATCAGATGCTCACGGTCGCCTCGATGATCGAGCGCGAGGGCCAGACGGCGCACGACCGCCCGCTGATCGCGGCGGTGATCTACAACCGCCTGCGCCGGGGAATGCCGCTCGGGATCGACGCCACGATCTACTACGCGGTCGAGCTGCAGAAGGGAATCGCGACGTATACCCACGAACTGACGACCGCGCAGCTGCGGATCAACTCGCCGTACAACACGCGCATCCGCACGGGCCTGCCGCCGACCCCGATCTCCAATCCCGGTATGGCCTCGATCGAAGCCGCGGCCCATCCGGCGCACGTCTCCTACCTCTATTACGTCGCCGCCGCGGACGGCTGCGGCGAGCAGGCGTTCTCGAGTACCTACGCCGGTTTCCAGGCCAACGTCGCCGCCTACCGCGCCGCCGTCGGCAAGAACGGCGGCCGCCCTCCGAGCTGCAAGAAGAAGTGATGGGTCGCCTGGGGGTCCTGGGCTGGCCGGTCGAGCACAGCCGCTCGCCCGCGATCCACAACGCCGCCTTCGCCGCGCTCGGAATGGACGACTGGCGCTATCAGCTCCTGCCGGTGCCGCCGGCCCTGTTCACCGAGACGGCCCGCGCGCTCGGGCCCTCGGGATTCCTCGGCGCGAACGTCACGATCCCGCACAAGCGCGATGCGCTCGCGCTCGCCGATCGGGTGAGCGAGACCGCGAGCGCGATCGGCGCGGCGAACACGCTGTCGTTCGCGCCCGACGGGACGATCGCTGCAGAGAACACCGACGGGCCGGGGTTGATCGCGGCGCTCGAGCGCTCGCCGCGGGGTCTGCGCGCGCTCGTGCTGGGCGCGGGAGGCAGTGGGCGGGCGGCCGCGTGGGCGCTTCATCGCGCGGGCGCAAGCGAGGTGGTGATATGGAACCGCACGTTCGAGCGCGCCGAGCAGCTCGCGCGGGAACTCGGCGTACGCGCCGCGAGGGAGCCGGAGCCCGCCGATGTGCTCGTCAACTGCACCTCGGTCGGCCTCGAGCGAGGTGCGGGCGATGCAGACGAGCTCGGCGAGCTCGGACTGAGCTTCGCCGCCATCGGTGAGTATCCGTACGTGGTCGACCTCGTCTATGGCGCGGAGCCCACGCGATTGCTGGACGCGGCGCGCGAGCATGGCGCACGCACGCTCGACGGGCTGGAGGTCCTGGTGGCGCAGGGAGCGCTCAGCTTCGAGCTGTGGACCGGTCGGCCCGCGCCGGTGGAGGCGATGCGCCGTGCCGCGCGCGCGGAGAGCGGGACGCCGTAGCGCCCGTGGGCCCCGTGTTTGCGGGCAGCAGCACTCCAACCTTCGTCCAGTCCGAGCCACGCCAGTGCGTTCGTGGGGTGTCGCGGGTCGATGGGCGGGACGATGGACATCGATTTCGCAGACCTACTGCATTGAGGTCGTCTCGCGCCGGGCCTCGGACCTGCACCTCAGCGCGGGCGCCAAGCCGACCGTGCGCGTTCGCGGGCGCCTTGGGCCGATGGACGGCTTCCCGGAGCTCTCGTCCACGGACACGCGCGAGATCGTCTACTCGATCCTCACGGGCGATCAGCGCCAGCGCCTGGAGACCAACTGGCAGCTGGACTTCGCCTATTCGATCCCGGGCCACGCTCGTTTCCGTGTCAACGCCTACTACCAGCGCGGCGCGATCGGCGCGGCGTTCCGGCTGATCCCCTTTGGGCTGACGTCGATCGACGAGCTTGGCCTGCCGGCGACCGTGCACGAGTTCACGCGCCGGCCGCGCGGGTTCGTGCTCGTGACCGGCCCGACCGGCTCGGGGAAGTCCACGACGCTGGCCGCGATGATCGACGAGATCAACCGGACGCGCGAGGAGCACATCATGACGATCGAGGACCCGATCGAGTTCCTGCACGCGCACAAGAAGTGCCTCGTAAACCAACGTGAGCTCGGCTCCGATGCCCAGAGCTTCGCCGATGCGCTGAAGGCTGCGCTACGCCAAGACCCAGATGTGATCCTCGTCGGCGAGATGCGCGACCTGGAGACGATCTCCACCGCGTTGACCGCGGCCGAGACCGGCCACCTGGTGTTCGCGACGCTGCACACGCAGGACACCGCGCAGACGATCGACCGCATCATCGACGTGTTCCCGGCCCACCAGCAGGGGCAGGTGCGCGTCCAGCTGTCGGTCGCGCTGCAGGGGATCATGACCCAACAGCTGCTGCCGACGGCGGATGGGGCCGGGCGCGTGGTGGCGACGGAGATCCTGGTCCCGAACCCGGCCGTACGGAACCTGATTCGCGAGGGCAAGACCCATCAGATCTACTCGGTGCTGCAGACCAGCTCGGCGGCCGGAATGCAGACGATGGACGCCTCGCTCGCGACGCTGGTTCGCGCAGGCAAGATCAGCCAGAACCTCGCCGAAGCCCGCTCGTCCACTCCCGAGGAGCTCAACCGGCTGCTCGGGGCCGAGTCTCTGGTCGCCGCGTAGGAGCACGGGAAAGATGAGCACCTACGTATTCAAGGCGATGGATCTCGCCGGGATCAAGGCGCGTGGCGAGCTGGAGGCCGACTCCAAGCAGGCGGTCTCCGACCAGCTCAAGTTGCGCGGGCTGATCGTCCTCGACATCGCCGACAAGCACGCTTCGCGCGAGATCAACATCTCCTTCATGAACTCGGTCAAGGCCGGCGACCTGGCCGTCTTCTCGCGCCAGCTCTCCACGATGATCAACTCCGGGATGAGCATCCTGCGCTCGCTGTACGTGCTCGAGGAGCAGACCGAGAGCAAATTTCTCAAGGAAACCATCGTCGCCGTGCGCAAGGACGTGGAGGCGGGCCTGTCGCTGAGCGACTCGATGGCCCGGCATCCAAAGGTTTTCAGCCCGCTGTTCGTCGCTATGACCCAGGCCGGGGAGGCCGGAGGCGTGCTCGAGGGCGCCCTTCTGCGGGTCGCCGACCAGCTGGAGAAGGACGCCTCGCTGCGCCGCCAGATTCGCTCCGCGATGGTCTACCCGGTGCTCGTGATCACGTTCGCGGTGGGTGTGATGATGGCGCTCGTCGCGTTCCTCGTGCCTGTGTTCGAGGGCGTCTTCAAGCAGTTCGGGGGAAAGCTGCCGGCGATCACCCAGGTATCCGTCTTTCTGTCGCACGCCGTGCTCGGCTACTTCTGGCTGATGTTCCTGCTCGCGGGCGGCTCCGCCTTGGCGTTCATCAAGTGGAAGAAGTCCTCATGGGGACGGCCACAGTGGGACCACTTCCGCCTTCACGTCCCGATGAAGATCGGAGCGATCGTCCAGCAGGTGGCCGTCGCGCGCTGGTCGCGGACGCTCTCCTCGCTCACGGCAGCCGGCGTGCCGCTGCTGCTCGCGCTCGACATCACCGGGCGGACCGGCGGCAACGTCGCCGTCGAGAAGGCGATGGACGGCGTGATCGCGTCGGTCAAGCGCGGCGGCACGATCGCCGCCCCGCTCGCGCAGGCACCGGTCTTCCCGACCATGGTCACGCACATGGTCGGCGTCGGCGAGGAAACCGGCGCCCTGGACGCGATGCTCGAGAAGGTCGCCGAGTTCTACGAGGATCAGGTCGAAGCGTCGGTGAAGGCGCTCACCTCGATCCTCGAGCCGATCATGATCGTCGTCATCGGCGGCATCGTCGGATTCATCGTCATCTCGATGTACATGCCGCTGTTCACCGTCTACCAGAGCATCAAATAGGCGCGGCGCCGATCGGCGCTCAGGTCGCGGAGCTGGCGATTATGCGAATCCGGCGGTCGCGGACCGACAGCGACACCCGGCCGTCAAGGAGGCTCAGCAGCTCCTCGCCCACGAGCTCCCGTCGCCATCCCCGCAAAGCGCGCACGTCGGGCTCCTCGTGGCCTTCCCTGCTCGCGGCGACGATCGCCTGAAGCTCGGCGCGCGTCGCGAGCAGCTCGTAGGCGAGCCCGGCCTCGCGGGCCCGTGCCCGCAGCAGCGCCTCGGCCAGCGCGATCAGTGGCGCATCCTCGCCGCTCGGCGGCGGCCGGCGCGGTTGGGCGCCCGGCTCCTCCGGCGGGCGCCCGCGGGCGTGCTCCACGACCGCCAGCAGCTCCTCCGCGCGCCGGCGCGCGGCGCCCGCACCGATGCCCCGGATCTGCTCGAGCGCGCTCCGGGAGGCCGGCCGGCGCTTGGCCACCTCCATCAAGGCAGCGTCGCTGAGGATGCTCTGCACCGGCCGATCCTGGCGCGCGGCGGTCCGCTCGCGCCACGCGACCAGCTCGCGGGCGATCGGTCGGGCGGAGGCGCTCAGGCCACGTACGCGCGGGAGGCGCGCGAAGATCGCCTCGGGATCGCGCTCGTCGCTCGAGCGCTCCAGCGGCTCACACTCCTCGCGCGCCCACCGTAGCCGACCGAGCTCCGTCAGGCGGCGCTCGAGCTCGCCCGCGAGCTCGAGCAGGTGGACGACGTCCTCGCGCGCGTAGGCAAGCTGCTCGGGCGAGAGCGGGCGCGCGTCCCAGCGCGTGAAGCTGGCGCTCTTTGCGACGCGCACGCCAAGGACGTCAGCCAGAAGTGACTCATACGAGGCTTGCGCTCCCAACCCGGCGAAGCCGGCCGCGACTTGCGTGTCAAAGACGTTTCTGACCTCGGTGCCAAGCAGCCGGCGCAGGAGCGCGATGTCCTGGCGGCCGGCGTGGACGACGATCTCGATCGCCGGATCCGCGAGGACGGCGGCCAGCGGCGCGCCGTCGAACCCCTCCGCGATGGGGTCGAAGACCTCGATCCGCTCGCTCGCGTCGGCCCGGTCTGCAATCGCGAGCTGGATCGCGCACAGCAGCGTGCGGTAGCGGCCCTCGCCCATGAACTCGGTGTCGAGGGCCAGCTTGCCCGACGCCCGCGCGCCGTCCGCGAGCTCGGCGAGCGCGCGGTTGTCCTGCGCGACGCTCACGGCGTCGCTCCGGGCAACAGCCACAGGACCCCGGCTCGGCTCAGCCCCGCCCGGCGGGAGACGTCGGTCGCGTGCGCGCGGATCCAGCGCGCGGGTGCCGTGCAGGCGGCGTTCTGTGCTGAGAAATGCCGGCCGCAGCTGGAGTTCAGGAACGCGTAGCGGACCTGGCCTTCGGCGATCAGGCGCTGTAGCCTGGGCACCGGAGTGAAGACGCGCGTTCCGTAGCTCGTCAGCACCAGCATCGGCCGAGCATCCTGCACGATCAACGACCCGATCCCGGTCGCCGACTCGGCCGCGACCTCGTAGCGAGCCGTGCCCTGGTGGGCGCGCAGATAGGAGCTGACGAGCCGCTGCTCTTCGCTCGGCAGAGCGCCCACATAGCCGGCGTCGGTGACGTGGTTGTCGATCGCGGTGACGTCGGCGCTGAGCGGTATCGCGAGGACCGCGATCAGCGTCATCGCGAGCACGCCCGCCGGCGCCAGCGCGGCGCGCAGCGTCGCGGGAACGGCGCCCAGACGGGCGCCTGCGGCGCACGCGATCGCCCCGAGCGCGCCTGCCAGGGTGATCCACCACGCCCCCGGCGTCCCGTACAGCAGGCGCTCGCCGTAGATGACGAGGATCACCATCGTCACTGTCAGGACCGCCATGCGCAGACGTCCTGCAGGAGCGGAGGCCCAGGCTGCGCCGACACCGAGCATCGCTGCGACCGCCGGAACGAACCCCTCCACGTATCGTGGATGCAGGCGCGCCATGTCGCTGAACAGGACGATGCCGGTAAGCATCCACAGCGCCACGCCCGCTCCCACGGCCCGTCTGATCCGACGAGTGGCCTGCGCATGCGCGTCCGCCTCCGGCCCGCCTGCGCCTGTGACAGGCCTATCGCGCTCGGCGGCCCCGTCGGCATGCTCGGTCTCCTCGAGCGACGAGACGGCGCCCCGCCGCCCGATCAGGCCGCACAGCAGCGCTGGGATCCCGAGCAGCAACGCCACCAACAGCACGAGGCCCAGTCGCTCGCCCGACAGCGGGCCGATCCTTGCGAGCAGGCGAGTGGGGGCGGGCGGGACGATCGGAATGTGATCGCGCTCGGACTGCGTGGCCTGCGGATAGTGGTGACCCGGTTCATAGACCGTAAACTGCGGTTCGGGTGATTTCCCGCCGAGGCGATCGGTTCCGTTGAACACGAACGCCGCGTTCCACGCGCTGCCGTTCGTCGAGCCGATCGCGTACGGCCGATCGTGAGCGGGTGCGAGCAGCGTCGCGGTCAGCCATGCAAGCGCAACGGCCACGTAGACGGCGGCGGCGGCCGACAGCTGCAGCAGGCGGCGGCGAGGAGGGCTCGGCAGCACGAGGTAGGCGACGAGCGCCAGGCCGGGCAGAGCGACTATCGACTCGAGCAGCTTCACGTCGAAGGCGACGCCGAGCGTGGCCGCGGCCGCGAGCAGCCAGCCGTTGCGTCCGGTCTCCCCAGCGCGCACCAGGAACAACAGGGCGAGGACGATCAGCGCCATCATCACCGCATCCATCGTGTCGCTGCGCGAAGTGATCACCTCGACGGGAAGAACCGCGATGGCGAGCGCGGCGGCTAGTCCCGCGGTCGTGCTCCACACGCGCTTGACAACGACGAACAAAAGCGGCACGGTGGCGATTCCGGCGATCGCCTCCGGCAGCTTGAGCGTCGTCGAGGAGAACCCGAGCAGCTTCACGCTCACGACTTGCAGCCACAGGTCCACGGGCGGCTTGTCGATCGAGACGCTGCCGCCGGGCTCGAACGCGCCGAAGAAGAAGTTGTGCCACGAGAGCCCCATGCTGCGCACGGCCGCGTCGTAGAACGGGTCGGGAGAGACGCGACCGATGTGAATCAGCCGCAGTGCTGCCGCCGCGATCGTGATCAGCGCCAGCGCCGCCCACTCGTATTGTCGTGCTCGCCCTCTCATGCGGGGAACGCTAGTCTGATCGCCTCGTGGCAAGCGACGATAGCGACAGCGAGAATCAGGCCGGGAGCGCCCATGAGCCGCGGGAGTGTATGCCCTGCCGCGGAAGCGGTCAGGTGATCTCAAGCCTCGGCGGCACGGCCAAGACCGTCACCTGCCCGTGGTGCGGCGGTGGTGGCGTCCGCCTATCCGACGTTGATGCCCAGGCCTCCTGGCGCGCCGCGGAGCCGAAGGACGCTTCCACCGATGCGACGCCCCCCGACTCCGCGGCATAGGGTCCAAGCCGCGGCGCAAAGCAGCCAGCGCGGCCGCGAGCGCATATGTCGCCCCCAGGGCTGGATCGGCCATGCGTCCAAGTCACATTCAGCGCTAAAGGACCGGTGGATGCACGTCGATGCACGGGCTGACAAAGCCAGTGTCGAGGTGCCAAGGCAAAACACTCAAATGAGTGTGTAGCAAAGCCGGCGGCTCTCGCAAACCGGCCTTCGGGCCGGAGCACGGGGGACGCATCGCCATTTGCGGCGATGGGCCGAGGGCTGGCGCCCAGTAACCGGATCCTAGGAGGATTCACATGTTCAATCGACTCCGCCAGCGCTCGACCGATGAGGGTGGTTTTACCCTGATCGAGCTTCTGGTCGTCATCCTGATCATCGGCATCCTGGCCGCGATCGCCATCCCGGCGTTCCTGAGCCAGACCAGCAAGGCGAACGACTCCGCTGCCAAGACGCAGGTCGGCACACTGCAGACGACCGAGGAGGCGTACGCCACCGAACACAGCGGCAGCTTCGTCGGCGGATCCCTCTCCGAACTGCAGGCGATCGAGCCCACGCTGAAGGACACGACGACGGCAACTGCATCGGAACCGACCGTCGAAGCCGAAGGCTTCACCGTCACGTCCACGGCAAAAACCACTGGAGATAAATACACGCTCCAGAACAAAAAAGGCGAAATCACACGCACGTGTACCCCGCCAAGCAAAGGCAGCTGCAGCGCCACCGGCTCGTGGTAGAAGAGCCGCGGGCCTGAGCATTCAGGTCCCGAGTCTGACGAAAGGGGAAGGCCAGATGGCCTTCCCCTTTCGCGTTCATTACGAGCAGTGCGAGGCGCCGCTCGGGCCCGCGGGGGCATCCGGTCTCCGGGTGCGGCGGCGCGGCGCGTCGCCTCGGGGGACGATCAGCCATGCGTCCAAGCCACCACGCTCGGCGCTCAAGAACACGCGCACGCACGTCGATGCACAGGCTGACAAAGCCAGTGTCGAGGTGCCAAGGCAAACACTCAAATGAGTGTGTAGCAAAGCCGGCGGCTCTCGCAAACCGGCCTTCGGGCCGGAGCACGGGGGACGCATCGCCATTTGCGGCGATGGGCCGAGGGCTGGCACCCAGTAACCGAATCCTAGGAGGATTCACATGTTCAATCGGCTGCGCCAGCGCTCGACCGAAGAGGGTGGTTTTACCCTGATCGAGCTTCTGGTCGTCATCCTGATCATCGGCATCCTGGCCGCGATCGCCATTCCGGCGTTCCTGAGCCAGACCAGCAAGGCGAACGACTCCGCTGCCAAGACGCAGGTCGGAACACTGCAGACGACCGAGGAGGCCTACGCCTCCGAACACAGCGGCAGCTTCGCCGGCGGATCCCTCTCCGAACTGCAGGCGATCGAGCCCACGCTGAAGGACACGACGACGGCAACTGCGTCGGAAACCGCCGTTGAAGCCGAAGGCTTCACCGTCACGTCCACGGCAAAGACCACTGGAGATAAATACATGCTCCAGAACAAAAAAGGCGAAATCACGCGCACGTGCGAACCAGCAGGCAAAGGCAGCTGCGGCGCCAGCGGCTCGTGGTAGAAGACCCGGGGGCCTGAGCATTCAGGTTCCGAGTCTGACGAATGGGGGAGGCCAGATGGCCTCCCCCATTCGCGTTCATCTGGCGGCCATGGGGTGTTGAGGACGGGGGGCCGCTCAAGCGGACCGGCGCGTCAGCCGATCATCAGGTATGGAGGCAGTCACATTTGCAGGTGTCCTGGGTGCAATCTTCGGCTCGTTCCTGAACGTCGTCGCGTACCGCCTACCTCGACACGAGTCGCTCATCACGCCGGCGTCGCACTGCCCCTCGTGTGGGACGCCCCTCAGGGCCTACGACAACATCCCGATCCTCTCCTTCCTGCTGCTGCGGGGGCACTGTCGCAGCTGCTCGGCTGCCATCTCCGTCCGCTACCCGCTCGTCGAGGCGCTCACCGCCGCGCTCTGCGCGGGCGCCGTGCTCGTGCATGGCTCGGCGGCCGGGATCGCGCTGAGCATCGTCCTGATCCTGCTCGTCGTTCCCGCGGCGCTGATCGACCTCGAGCATCGCATCATCCCCAACCGGATCACCGCTCTCGGCGCCGTGCTCGCCGTGGCCATCGGCCTCGCCCTGGACCCCTCCGGCGAGCCCGAGCGCTTGATCGCCGGCGTCGGCGCCGGCGGCTTTTTGCTGCTCGCGGCTCTGGCTTACCCCGGCGGGATGGGTATGGGAGACGTCAAGCTCGCCGCCGTGATGGGACTGTTCCTCGGGCGGGCCGTGGGGCCGGCGATTTTGATCGCGCTGCTCGCGGGGGTGCTCGTGGGGGTCGTCGTGATCGCTCGCAAGGGCACGCGCGAGGGGCGCAAGACCGCTGTCCCGTTCGGCCCGTTTCTCGCTCTAGGGGCGATCGCAGCCGTTTACGCGGGACAGCCGATCATCGACGCCTACGTCAACACCTTCGTCCACTGAAGCCGCAACTGTCGGCCCGCGAGCGCACTGGGGCTCAAGCGCAACACGCTTCGCGCCGATAGGGCCATGTCGGCGTCCCCTTCCGCCAAGCCCGCGACCAAAAAACATGCCCTCACTGCCCAATCCAGAGCTCAAGCTACCCAGCCTGACCGGACTCAAGCTGCCCAACCTGAGCTTCCGCCGTGGCGGCGGCAGCTCCGGCTCGGACCTCGTCGGACTGGACATTCAGCCCGGCCTCGTCGCTGCCGTCCAGGCGCGCGTGAACGGCGCGATCCTCGCCGAGCGCGCCTGCGCCCTGCCGCTTCCCTCCGAAACGGTCCGCGAGGGCGAAGTGATCAACGAAAAGGCGCTCACGGACGCGCTCCGCGAGCTGTTCGCCAGCAGCCGTCTCGGCAAGCGCGTGCGCGTGGGCGTCGCCAACCAGCGGACTGTCATGCGCACGCTCGAGCTCCCTCCCGTGACCGATCGCAAGGAGCTCGCGGCCGCCGTGCGTTTCCAGGCGCAGGATCAGGTTCCGATGCCGCTCAACAACGCCGTGCTCGACTTTCATCCACTCGGCATCGTCGAGACGCCCTCCGGCCCGCGCCAGAAGGTCGTCCTGGTGGCTGCTCAGCGCGACATGATCGAACGCCTGCTGGCCGCCGTCAGCAGCGCCGGCCTGCGCGTGGAGGGGGTCGATCTGTCGGCGTTCGCGCTGATCCGCGCGCTGTACCGCGCCGACGCCGAGCACGAAGGCCGCGTCCTGTATCTGAACGTCGACGGGCTGACGAATCTCGCCATCGCCGAGGGAACCGCCTGTCGCTTCACGCGAGTGATCGGCGGAGGTCTCGAGGCGATGGCCGCCGAGCTGGCTGAGCGTCGGGCGATCACGCTGACGGACGCGCGCGATGTGCTCGCCGCGTTCGACCTCAGTTCGCCCACAGTCGCCGATGCCAGCGCCCCGCCCGCGCAAGCGCCGGCCGCCGCGCCGGAGGCGGAGACGCCCGAGGCGTCCCCCGAGTCCGTGCCGCCGGAGGCCCCGACGGCCGAGGCCGAGGAGCCCGAGGTCGCGTCCCCCGATCCCGAGGAGCCGATAAGCGCCGAGGATCACCACGCGCGCGAGAGCGCCATGAGCTACTCAGAGACCGTCGCATCGGCGCAGGCGCCCGTGCCCGTAGAGGTCCCCCAGCCCGAGACGTCCTCCGATGTCGACGTGCGGACCGTGCTCGAGAAAGGCATCCGCGAGATCTCCGGAGAGGTGCGCAACTCGCTCGACTTTCACCGCTCGCAGGGCATTGGCGGCGAGGTCTCGCGTATCGTCTTGAGCGGATCGGCGCTCGACCTACGCGGCTTCGCCGAGGCGCTGCAGCTCTCATTGGGCCTGGAGGTGCACAGCGAGTGCGTGGGCCTGGCCGACGCGGAGCTCGCGGGCGAGGTCTCTACGCATCGCTTGTCGGTTGCCGCCGGCCTTGCCACGGTGGAGGCCCCCCAATGAGGGCCGTCAACCTGATCCCCACCGAACTGCGCAGCGGCGCGACGATCGGTGCGGGTCGCTCGCAGGGGGCGGCGTACGCGGTGCTGGGCGTTCTCGGCCTGCTGGCGCTGTTCGCGTACCTGTACGGATCGGCCCATCGACAGGTCTCCAGTCACAAGACGGAAGTCACATCGCTCACGACCCGCGCGCAACAGGCCCAGGCGAGCGCCGAACGGCTGGCGCCCTACACCAACTTCATCGCGCTGCGCGAACAGCGCACGCAGACGGTCGCTCAGCTCGTCGATTCGCGCTTCGACTGGGCCCACGCTTTCCATGAGCTTGGTCGCGTGCTCCCCCGCGACGCATCGATCAGCTCCCTTGAAGGAAAAGTCGGCTCGACCAACCCCACCAGCTCGGCGTCCGGTGGAGCATCCGCGAGCACCGCCGCGGCCTCGGCAACCCCACCTGGGAGTGTGCCGGTAGTCACCCTCAGCGGCTGCGCTACGAGCCAGGCCGAGGTCGCGCTGACGCTCGACCGCCTGCGGTTGATTCAGGGCGTGACCGAAGTGATCCTGCAGAGTTCCAGCAAGGCCGGCCCGAGCGGCGGCGGCGGCGCAGGCGCAGGATGCAGCGGCAACGACCCGGCGTTCAGCGTCGCGATCTCCTTTGAGCCGCTTCCCGCCGCCGGCGCGACGACCTCCGCGGTAGTGACAAGCGCCGCACCGAATGGGGGCGCGGGATGACCGGCCGCGACCGCACGGTCCTGATCATCGTCTCGGCTCTCATCGTGCTCGCGGCCGCGTGGCTGACGCTCGTCTCTCCCGAGCGCAAGAAAGCTGCCACGCTCAAGAGCCAGGTCACGCAGGCCAGCGCCCAGCTCGCCACGGCGGAAGGCCAGGTCGCCAGCGCCCGCCGCGCGCAGTCGCGGTACGCCTCCGCGTACGCCGCGCTCGTGAGCCTCGGCAAAGCCGTGCCCCCGGGCCGGGAAGTGCCTTCGCTCGTATACCAGCTCGCGCAGGCTTCCAAGCAGAAGCACGTCGACTTCTCCTCGATCGTGTCAGGTTCGACCTCCGGCCCGAGCGGCTCCTCGAGCTCTTCGAGCGCCGCGACGACGCCCGCCGGGGCAGTCAGTGGCTTCACGCAGATGCCGTTCACGTTCGTTTTCAACGGCACCTTCTCCGATCTCTACCACCTGTTCCAGCAACTCAACCGGTTCACCGTCCGCACCGCGTCCGGCGGCCTGCAGGTGAGCGGGCGTCTGCTGACGATCCAGAGCGTCAAACTCGCACCGGTCACCAACTCCACCGCGAAGAAAGGCAGCTCCGAACCGCTCACGGGCACGATCACCGCCACGGCCTACGTGCTCCCGGCGACACAGGGGCTGACCGCCGGCGCGACGCCCGCATCTCCGTCCGGCGCCGGATCGACCAGCGTCGCCTCGAGCAGCTCGGGCGCGAGCTCCCCGACGGCTCCAGCGATCGCGAGGGTGGCGCCATGACCGAGTTCCTGGACTCGCTGAAGGCAGACCTGTTCGACAGGCGCATGCGGCCGCTGTTCGCCGTGGTGGCAGTCGCTTTCCTGGCCGCCGTCGGCTACGCCGCTCTCGGCGGCGGCTCCTCGTCGACCAACCCGGGCACCGCGGCGCCGGGACCCTCCCTGCCCACCAGCGGCGGCATCGCCATCAGCCAAGCTCCGACGAGCGCCAATCAGGCCGTCGCGGAGACGACCAGCGGCACCGCAGCACAGCGCGGAGGTTCCTCGCGCGATCCGTTCTCACCGCTGCCGGGGTCCGCTGCAAAGAGCGCTTCAACGACCGCCGCAGCTTCGAGCACCGCGTCCAAAGCCGCGGGCTCGGGCTCGGCCACCACGAGCCCTTCGGCATCGACTACGCCGAAAAGCGCCACGGAAACCGCGCCTGCCGCGACGCCGAAACCTGCGGCGCCGGCAAAGCCGGAAACGGTCTTCCACGTCGCCGTGCTGTTTGGGGTCCTCCCTGCAGGCACGCCGGCGGCGAGCGCCCAGCTGACGACGTATGAGAACCTCAAGCGCAAGCTGCCGCTGCCATCGGCCAAGCAGCCGCTTGTGGTCTTCAGGGGCGTCACGGCGGGTGGCAAGAGCGCGACGTTCACGCTTATCGGCGAAGCGATCCTGCGCGGCGCGGCAAAGTGCCTGCCCAGCGCCTCCCAGTGCCAGGCGGTCGAACTCAAGACCGGCCAGAGCGAGGAATTCGAATACCTCCCGCCCACCGGCGCGGCCGTGACCTATGACCTGAAGCTCCTCAGCATCACCTCCACCAAGGCGACGGCGTCGGCGGCTCGCCGGGCATTCCGGGGCGAATCGAAGGCCGGACGCGAACTGCTGCGACGGATCGGGCTCATCGCGCTGCCGGGGTTGCGCTACTCGCAGGCCAAGGGCGTGCTGGTGCCCGTGCGACGCGCGGCCTTCACCGCGCGCGCCCACGTCGCTTTGGTGCCCTCGCACCGCTAGCGCCACAAGCGCTCGGGGCCGGCTTCGGTGGGGCTCGACGAAGCTGCGTGCTCACGGGCATCCCAAGATCGACCCGCCAATAAGCTAGGAGCGTGACGCTTCGTCTCACAACCGCCGGGGAGTCGCACGGCCCGGGACTGACCTGCATCGTCGAGGGCCTGCCCGCCGGCATTCAGCTGCGCCCGGAGGATTTGAACGCGGACATGGCCCGCCGCCAGCTCGGCCACGGTCGCGGCGGTCGGATGAAGATCGAGCGCGACACCGCCGAGGTCACCGGCGGAGTCCGACATGGGCGCACGCTCGGAGGGCCCGTGGCGCTGCGGGTCGACAACCGCGACTATGCCAACTGGGAAGAGCGCATGAACCCGTGGCCGGTCGGCGAGGAGGTCGAGGAGGTCCACCTGCCGCGCCCCGGCCACGCCGACCTCGTCGGCACGCAGAAGTACAAGCAATCGGACGTCCGCAACATCCTCGAGCGCGCCTCCGCGCGCGAGACGGCGGCGCGCGTCGCCGGCGCGGGGCTGTGCAAGGCGTTCCTGCGGGCGCTCGGCGTGAGCGTGTTCTCGCACGTCGTGCAGATCGCCTCGGTCCATGCGCCCGATCCCGACGGTCCGCTGACGGCGGAGGACTTCGCGGACGTGGACAGCTCACCCGTGCGCTGCCTGGACGCGGAGGCGAGCAAGGCGATGGTCCGCGAGATCGACGATCTGCGTCGCGCCAACGAGTCGCTCGGGGGCGTCTTCGAGGTCCACGCGTTCGGCCTCGTGCCGGGTCTCGGCTCGCACGTCTCCTGGGAAGAGCGCCTCGACGGGCGACTGGCGTGGGCGATCTGCTCGATCCAGGCGGTAAAGGGCGTCGCGATCGGCGACGGCTTCGGCGTGGCGGGCCTACCGGGCTCAGAGGCGCACGATGAGATCTTCTTCTCGCCCGAGCGCGGCTACTACCGCGACACCAACCGCGCCGGGGGCCTGGAGGGAGGCATGACGACCGGTTGCCCGCTCGTCGTCAAGGGAGCGATGAAGCCGCTGCCAACGCTGACCAAGCCGCTGCGCTCGGTGGACACGGCGACCCATGAGCCGGCGCAGGCGCTGCGCGAGCGCACCGACTCCTGCACCGTGCCGGCCGCCGGTGTGGTCGGCGAGGCGATGGTCGCGCTGGTACTCGCCGACGCCTACCGGCGCAAGTTCGGCGGCGACCACATCGACGACGTCCTGGCGGCCGTCGGTGCGTATTGCGAGAGGATCGGATGGAAGTCGCCATGAACTACGGTCGAGTTGCGGCGCGCTGCCATTGCGAGGGGGTCGGATGGCCTACGTCCTGATCGGCTTCATGGGCGCGGGCAAGTCGACCGTCGCGGCCGAGCTCGCGGAGGTGCTCGGCGTGCAACCGCTCGACAGCGACGTCCTGCTCGAGGAGCGCCTCGGACATCCCGTCGCGCGCGAGTTCGAGCTCAATGGCGAGTCGGCTTTTCGGGCCGCTGAGGAGGAGCTCGTGGGCGAGCTGTTGGCCGCCGCCGGTGCGGGTGACGTGATCGCACTCGGCGGTGGCAGCGTCCTCGCCGAGAGTATCCGCGATGCGCTCGCGGGCCACACGACCGTTTTTCTCGACGTCGACCCAGCAACCGCCTGGGAGCGCGTTCGAGCGTCGGAGAACGGCACCGAGCGCCCGCTCGCTCGCGATCGCGACGCCTTCTTCACGCTCCATTCGGCTCGCCGCGCGATCTACGAGCAGCTGGCCGACGTCGTCATGCCCGACCTGCCCCCCGGCTCCGGGCCACGGACGATGCCCGCGCTGCGGTCGCTGGCGCTGGCCCCCTCCGGCACCACGCTGGTGTGGGCAAGCTCCGCGTCCGGCGACTACCCGGTGTTCATCGGTCGCGGCCTGTTGGGAGAGGGGCGTGGGGAGGCGCTGACGAAGCTCTGGCCGCTCGACCGCTCGGTGTCGCGGCCGTTCTGTGTGAGCGACGCGACGGTCGCGCCGCTCTATGGCAATCGCCTTGGCCTCTCGGGGGAGGGTTTCGTGATCGATTCCGGCGAGAGTCACAAGACGCTCGCCAGCGCGGAACTCGTGTGGCGGGCGCTGGTGAACGCCGGGATGACGCGCGCCGACCACCTCGTCGCGCTCGGAGGCGGCGTGGTCGGCGATCTCGCCGGCTTCTGCGCCGCCACCTACCAGCGCGGCGTCCCGATCGTCCACGTCCCGACGACACTGCTGGCCCAGGTGGACTCGGCGTACGGCGGCAAGACCGGCGTGGACCTGCCCCAGGCGAAGAACTACGTCGGCGCCTACCACCAACCGGCCGGCGTGATCGTCGACCCGGATGTCATCTCGACGTTGCCCGACGCCGAGCTGGCCGCCGGCTGGGTCGAGGTGCTCAAGACCGCCCTGATCGCCGGCGGGACGCTCTGGGAGCGGGTCGCACACGGCGATGAGGTCGACGAGCGCATGATCCTCGCCTGCGCGCGCACGAAGCTTGCGATCGTCGCTGCGGACGAGCGCGACGCCGGAGGGCGACAGGTCCTGAACCTCGGGCACACGGTCGGCCACGCGATCGAGACAGCCACCGGCTACGCGCGCTACCGCCACGGCGAGGCCGTCGGGCTGGGGCTGCTCGCGGCGCTGCGCCTGGCCGGGGCCGAGCGCCTGCGCGAGCAGGTGCGCGAGCTGCTGCTCGCGCGCGCGCTGCCCGTGACGCTTGGCGGCGCCTCGACCGACGACGTGCTCGGCGCGATCGCCCGGGACAAGAAGCGCATGCGATCGGGCGTGCCGTTCGTGCTTGCGCCCGCGCCCGGTGACGTGCGGATCGACTGCCAGGTCGCGCCCGCTGATCTGCGCGCCGCGGTGGAGGAGCTGACGCGATGAGCAGCGAGCGATACCGCATCGAGGTCATGCACGGCGTCAACCTCGACCAGCTCGGCCGGCGCGACCCGGCTCTCTACGGGACGCTCACCCTCCCCGAGCTCGAGCGGCGAATAGAGGCCGAAGCGCGCGAGCTCGGGCTCGACACCCGCTTCTTTCAGAGCAACCACGAGGGGGCGTTCATCGAGCGCCTGCACGCACTCGACGGCGAAGCCGACGCGATCCTGCTCAACCCGGGCTCCTGGACGCACTACGCGTGGGCGATCCACGACGCGCTCGAGATCGCCGGGCTGCCGGCGCTCGAGATCCACATCTCGGACGTGCAGGCGCGCGAGCCGTGGCGACGCGTTTCGGTCATCGCCGACCTCTGCTTCGCCACGATCTCCGGGCGCGGGCCCGACGGATACGGCGACGCTCTGGCGCTGCTGCGCGAGCGGCTCGCTCGGGGCGAGCCGTGATGGGTGCCGCCTCCGCCGAGGCGAGCCTCGAGCGGGCGAAGCGCGTGGCGGCTGAGCTCCGGGAGCGCGAGGTTGACCTGCTGCTCGTCGCGAACCTCGTCAACGTCCGCTACCTCACCGGCTTCACCGGCTCGAGCGCGCTGGCGCTGATTGCGGCCGAGAGAGCCGAGCCGGCGACGCAGGTCAGGCATCGGTTCCTGACGGACTTCCGCTACCAGACCCAGTCGGCCGACCAGGTCTCCGATGCTTTCGAGCGCGAGATCGTCACCGGCAAGCTGATCGAGGCCGCCGCCGCGCCGCTGACAGGCGCGAGCGGCAGGCTCGGGTTCGACGAGACGAGCGTCACCGTCAACGAGCACGCACGCCTGCGCGAGCTGCTCGGGGCGCAATGGGAGCTCGTGCCCTGCGGCGGGATCGTCGAGCGACTGCGCGCCGTCAAGGATGCCGGCGAGCTCGCCCGCATCCGCGCCGCCACCGAGCTCTCCGAGCAGGCGCTAACGAGCGTTCTCGAGGACGGCATCGTCGATCGCACCGAGCGGGACGTCGCGCTCGAGCTCGAGTTGCGAATGCGACGCCTGGGCGCGGAGGCGCCGAGCTTCCCGCCGATCGTCGCCGCGGGATCGCATGGGGCGATGCCGCACGCCGCGCCGCGCGATCAGGCGATTCCCGCCGATGTGCTCGTGACTATCGACTGGGGCGCCCTGCACGAGGGCTACTGCTCGGACTGCACGCGGACGTATGCCACGGGCGAGGGCATCTCGACCGAGGCGCGCGAGGTCTACGAGCTCGTGCGCTCCGCCGAGGAGCAGGGCGTGGCTGCCGTCAAGGCCGGTCTCAGCGGCCGCGAGCTGGATGGCGTCGCGCGAGCGGTGATCGCGGGAGCCGGCCACGGCGAGCACTTCGGGCACGGCCTCGGGCACGGGGTCGGCATGGAGATCCACGAGGGTCCGCGGCTGTCGCGCACCGCCGGCGAGGAGCCGCTGTGCGCGGGCAACGTCGTGACGATCGAGCCCGGCGTCTACCTGCCGGGCCGGCTCGGAGTGCGGATCGAGGACCTCGTCGTCGTAACCGACGACGGCTGCGAGGTCCTCACCAGCCTTTCCAAGGCGCTGGCCGTGGTCGCCTGACCGCGGGAGCACCGCCCGACCCAGGTACGTCGCGCGAGCTCGGCGCGCGCCGGCGCGTACAGCAACCAGCCGAGCACCGCGGCGAGCGAAAGCGACCACGCGATGAAGAACGCCGACTGGGCGTCCGCGGAGACGTGCGCGGGCAGCCACTGGAAGCTGATCCAGGCGACGACGGTGCTCGAGAGGGCGAGCACGGGCACGCGGTCGATCGGCCCGCTGGCCTCGCAGGCCAGCAGGGCGAGGAGGAACGGCAGGCAGTAGTAGGAGGTGTCCCACGTGTCGAGCACGCAGCGCAGCAGCAGCGCCAGCGCCAGCGCCAGCAGGGCATCCCGCGTCGACAGAGGCCGGTCGCGGCGCCGAGCGACGGGACCGACGCGCTGCGCCGCGCCACCGACGCCGGGGGCGAAGGTCGCCTGCGCCGAGCCGCGCAACTTCACTCGACGTTCCCGTAGCCACAGCGCGATCGTCGACGTAAGTCCGGCGGCCAGAATCAGCGGGTGGCTGAGCGTCCCGGTCCACGCCGGGCCCGTGCGGTAGCCGGGCTTCGGCGCGCCGAACAACCCGTGCACCAGCGGGCCGTGATGGCCGAAGAACCACCACACCTGCCACGGCTGGAAGATCGTCGTGTGCGCCGCGGCAGCACCACGCGTGGCGGTGAGGAATCCACCCGATCCGACGAGCACGAGCGGCGCGAGGATCGCTGCTGCGACCGTGCAGGCGGACGCCAGGCACGGCAGCCTTCGCCCAGGCGGGAGGGTCAACAGCGCGGGGCCGACAGCGAGCAGCGCCCACTCCTTGTTGGCGATCGCGAGCCCGAGGACGACGCCGGCCCAAAGCGGGCGCTCACGGCCGGCGAGCAGCACGGCCGCCACGCACAGGGACGCGCCGAGCAGCTCCTCGGGATGCCCCAGTTCGAGCGCTCTCAGAGTGAGCGGGTTCGCCACGCACAGGCCCAGCGTGACCGCACGGGCGAGCGTGGAGCGCCCTTCCGCGCGCATCCGCGCCAAGAGCCACACGCCCAGCGCAGCCGCCGCCAGCAGGCACGGCAGGGCGACGAGGCGATAGACCGACAGCTCACCCCCGCCCCACAGTCCCGGTATCAGGGCGAACGGCGCCCGCTCGATCAGCGAGCCGCCATAGGCAGGCGCCAGTCGCAGGAAGTCGAGCACGTGACCGTGTACGAGCGAATCGAACGCCGGCCGGGCCTCGTTGTCGTAGTCGTTCCAGGCGAAGCCGTACAGGCCAAGCCATGCCAGCGTGCCACTGCCGGCCGCGGCCATGGATACGCACAGGGCGTTCTCGCGTACCGCTCGCCGCATACAGTGGCATCGGCGCGGCGGGGCCCCTGCTTGAGCCGCAAGGCGCTGACCAATATCTCCTAGTCTCGCCGAGCCGTCCTGGCGGCCGGCGCGCGCGAGACCCGGCCGGCACGTGCGAGCCCTCATCTCCGGGCGTCGGCCGGCCGATACCTGAAACGTGACCCCTTTGGCGAGGCGATGCTGTGCGTGGCTGCTGATCGCCCTGGGCGGAATCTGGGTCGCGTGGCTGGGTGGCCACCCCGCGAGCCTGGGTGACTATGGCAGCGAATTTGCGCCGGCGATGAACGCGCTGCTCGATGGACACCTGCACGCGTTCGCGCATTTGCTGCCCGAAGACGGTGCGGGAGGGTCGGTGCTGCTTCGCGCTCCTGGCGCGTTGGCGGGGAAGCTCTTGGTCGGCAGCCAGCTCGCGATGTTTCGGTTCGGCGCGCTGGCCTGCGAGCTGGGGGCAGGAGCACTGGGGCTAGTGCTGGCGAGAGACATGCGCGAGCGTGGTCTGCCATTGGTCTCGCGGATCGCCACCGTCGGGCTGTGCGTGCTTGCGGGGGCGATCCTGGACGCGATCTTCTTCGCTCACCCCGAGGAGATGCTCGGGGCGACGCTGTGCGTCGCGGCGGTGCTGCTGAGCGGCGCGAACCGTCCGACCCTTGCGGGAGTCGCGCTCGGCTGCGCGCTCATCAACAAGCCTTGGGGCGTATTTGCGATCGCGCCCGTGATCCTGGCCAGCCAGTCCGGGCTGCGGAGGACGGGCGTTGGCACCGTAGCCGTCCTCGCGCCGTGGATGGCGCTCGCCTACGGTCTTGATCCCGCTCGCGTTCTCCACGCGGTGAGCACTGCGTCGAGCCTTGCGATCGTCGCGCATCCGGTAGCTGTGTGGTGGCCGTTGGACCACGCCGTGCGCCAGCCGGGCATCACTCCCTACTACGCGCCGCCGCGCTTCCTCATCGACCACGCCAGGGAGATCGCCGTGCTGCTCGCGATTCCGCTCTCAGTCCCGTTAGCGCTGAGCCGCCTGGCCGGACTCCGGCCGGCCGCGTCGGTCAACCGTCGCCTATCCCACGTACGTCGGATCGCGGTGGGCGATCGAGCAGGCACCGACGCCGCCTTGGCGTTGCTCGCGTTGCTGTTCCTGCTGCGCTGCATGCTCGACCCGTCCAATCACGTGTACTACCAACTACCGTTCGTGTTCGCGCTACTTGCCTGGGACAGCCGCGTCAGCCGTGGCCCCGTACGCACGATGCTGGCCACCGGCCTGCTGTGGTTGGTCTTCCACACGATCTCAGGCATTGGCAGCCTTTCGGTGCAGTACGCGGCGTACATGCTCGTCACGGTGCCCTTCGCCATCTTGCTGTCGGCGCCGGCCACGGCGGGCGCACTGCGCTGGCCCACGATCTCACTGGCGCGATCCGTCGAACACAAAGCCCGAGCGAGCGTCGCGTCGCGGCCCTATTAGGTACTAAGCGAAACGGTTAACGAAACGACGATGGCCATGCTGCGCCACGTCGTCCTTTGCACCCGGAGGTGTATCGTCGGCCACCTCGCATCGGTCGAGGTGCGCACACCACCACCCGGGAGGTTTCGATCCGCCATGCCGTCGCTGCTAGATCTCACCAGCCAGGGAGATGTCGGCACGATCACCGATGAGTCCAAGCTCTCCTCGGTGACGCTGATGACGCCGCAGCAGCTGTACGAGCTGTGGGAGCGCCAGGGCTGGCAGTCGCACACGATCGATTTCACACGCGACAGGCAGGACTGGGCGTCGATGGACGAGGACCTGCGCGAGCGCCTGGCGTGGAACCTGTCGTCGTTCTTCGTCGGCGAGGAGCGCGTGACGACACAATTCTCGGGCCTGGTGATGGCCTACGAGAGCCAGAGCGAAGAGGCGTTCTTGACCACACAGCAGGTCGACGAGGCGCGGCACGCCCAGCATTTCAATCGCTTCTACGAGCACGTCCTCGGCCGCGACGGGTCATTCGAGGACCGCCTGCAACGGGCGCGGGACGACCTCAACCCGGCGTTCATCGAGATGTTCGACGGGGTGCTCGTGGACTGGGGTCAACGCCTGATCGACGATCCGCGCGACATCGAGGCGAAGGTCGACTTCGTGACGCTGTACCACATGATCATCGAGGGGACCCTCGCGCTGACGGGACAGTGGTTCCTGACCGATTTCATGGAGCGCAAGGAGATCCTGCCGGGCTGGGTGGAGGGCTTCAAGCTGATCTCACAGGACGAGCATCGCCACGTCGCGTACGGCACCTGGTTCCTGCGCGAGAAGGCCAAGGACCCGGCGCTGAGGCGGCGCATCTCAGAGCGCCTGGTCGAGCTGATCCCGCTGGCCAGCGGCGTGCTCGTCCCGCCCGGCGCGGACCCCAACAGCTACATGATCCTGGACTACTCGATGGAGGAAACGAACACGTTCGCGTTCAACGCGCTGCATCGGCGCCCCAAGGTGATCGGGATCGACCTCGCGAGCCTCTCGGCCGCGGCCGCCTGAGCTGCGCGATCGCGCCCGGCCCGGCGGCTAGGCCGTCTTCTCGAACACGAGCCGGTAGTGATCGAGCAGCTCACGTTCGAAGCACACCTTGTTCGCGCCGACCCCCGAAGTGAACGCGAGGCGGAAATCCCGGCTCGTCAGCCAGCGGGGCACAAGCGCCAGCTTCAGCAGCGTCTTGCGCAGGCTGCGCGCCCCCGTTCGCTTGCTCCACTGACCGATCGTCTCGATGTAGTCGAGACGCCCGTTCGTGCTCGTCACGAGGCGGAAGTGCGGCTCGGCGCAGCGGGCCACCTGCTCGCGAGAAGACGGCAGCCACGAGCCCGGAAACTGGCGGCCCAACAGCGCGAGATACCAGGCGTCGGAGTCGCGTGGGGCGTCGATGTCGACCTGGTCCAGCGGGATCATGTTCTGACCGAACACCATCGTCTGCAGGTACAGACGCCCGCCCGCCGGCAGCACGTCGGCGACGCGGCTGAAGATCTCGCGATAGACAAGCTCCTGGCGCCCGGCGCGGTACTCCTCCGGCGAGCAGAAGTGCTCGAACGCGCCGAGGCTCGCCACCGCATCGAACGGTCCGAAGCTCTCGCGGCTGATCTCGCGCGCGTCGTAGAGATGTACGTCGAGGCCGTGGCGGCGGCAGGCGGCCTGCTGCGTCGAGGACAGCGTGACGCCGACGCCGCTGGCGCCGTGGGCGCGGATGAAGTTGAGCAACGGCCCCCAGCCGCAGCCGAGGTCGAGCACGCGCCGCCCCGTTCCGATCCCGATCTGCTCGGCCACATACTCGTGCTTTCGCCGCTGCGCCTCCTCCAGGCTGAGGGAGAAGTCGCCGTCGTACTTCGCACAGCTGAAGTCTGCGAGCTCGCCGAAGCTGAGCCGGAAGACCCGATCGGTCAGCGAATAGGTGAAGTCGATGTCGGCGCGGTTGGCCATAGCCTCCTCACAGCATCAGGAGCCTAGTGGCGGCGGCGGCCGCTGTGGGCGTCAGCCGGTGGCAGGCGGGGGTGTCGCCCGATACCCGAGTAGCCGACCGAGGCCGGCGAAAACGATAAGAAGCCCACCGAGCAGCGGCCCCGGCAGTCGCGAGAGCGGCACGCTCCTGTCGGGAACGGGCCTGATCTCGCTGCGGTACTCGCGAGCCATAACGGCCAGCCTGAGCGGATTGGTAGGGAGGCCCTCGCGCGTCTTGCCCTCGGCGACCCACCCGAACAGCGTCTCCAAGAGCTCCTGCGTCCTGAGCGCAGGGCGAAACTCAACGAGCATCCGGCATCGCTGGTCGGTTGGGTTCGACGGAGCGTGGGAAGTCCCGGCGGCGACGGTTACCACCTCGCCGGGACGGGCATCTTGCAAGATGCCTCCGACGCGCAGTCTCGCGGTGCCCTCCAGTACTTCGAAGCGCTCCTCCTGGCGGGGGTGGATATGCGGGGCTGCAACGAATCCGCTCGGCTCAAGCACGAGCTCCATCCGAAGCAGCTCACCGTCGCTTTCCTCCGCTGTGAGGAGAAACTCGATGTGCTCACCGGTCTGCGGGTTATCAATTCGGCGCACGCCGTCCCTTCGTCGCAGCACGTTCGCATCGAGCGTATAGGAACGCCAGACGGAGCCGAAGCCATGCCCGCTACCCTCCCGCTTGTGATCAGCACCAACCAGTTCAAGAACGGAAACCACATCGAGGTCGACGGCACGGTCTTCAAGATCGTCGACTTCCAGCACGTCAAGCCCGGCAAGGGTGGCGCGTTCGTGCGCACCAAGCTGCGCAGGGCGGCAGACGGCAACGTGATCGATCGGACGTTCAGGGCCGGCGAGAAGTTCCGCTCGGTTCGCACGGAGGCGAAAAAGATGCAGTTCCTGTACGCCGACGGGTCCGACGCGCACTTCATGGACACGGAGTCCTTCGAGCAGATCGCGATTCCCGAGCGGACGGTGCAGGAGGCGCTGCGCTGGTCCAAGCCCAGCAGCGAGGTTGATGTTCTGTTCATCGACGACGAGCCCGCGGACGTGCAGCTGCCGAGCGCGGTCGATCTCGAGGTGGCGGAGACCGACCCCGGCGTGCGCGGCGACTCCGTCTCGGGCGGTGGCACCAAGCCCGCAACGCTCGAGACGGGCGCCGTGATCCAGGTTCCGCTGTTCGTCGAGCAGGGCCAGCGAATCCGCGTGGACACGCGCTCGGGCGACTACGTCGCGCGGGCATAGCGATGCGCCGCTCCGAGCAGCGCAGGGCGGCGGTGATAGCGCTTTATCAGCACGATCTGACGGGGAGAGCGCTCGCGGAGACGTTCGCGGCGAACGACTCGCTGTTCGTGCGCGCGCTCGCGCACGCCGCCGCGGATCGCGCGGCGGAGCTCGACGATGTAATCGACCGGCATGCGCACGGGTGGTCGGTGACGCGGATCCAGCCGCTCGAGCGGAGCATCATGCGCGTGGCGCTGATCGAGATCCTCCATTCCGACGCGATACCTGCTGAAGAGCCGATTCCGGCCGAGGGCGCGATCGAGGAGGCGGTGGAAAGCGCCAAGACGTTCTGTGGGTCGGAGGCTCCTGGGTTCGTCAACGGCGTGCTGGCGGCAGTCTTGCGCGAGGTGCGCGAGAATGCGCGGATCCCATGACGAACCCAAGCGTAGAGAACCTGGACGATGCGATCGCGCGCTTGGAGCGCGCAGCCGAGCAGCTGCGCTCGGGCGAGCTGTCGGCCGACGCGGCGGCGACGATCGTCGAGGACTGCGCGGCGCTGGCGACGCAGGCGGCGGCGGAGCTGGAGCAGCTCACGCGCGCCGAGGCATCCCCTGCGGCGCCCGGCCAGGACACCCTGCTGTAGGCGTTCCGGCCGGCCGTGAACGCGACATATCCGGAGAACCTGCGTCAAGAGATCGAGCGCTACTTGGAGCGGATGCACTTCTCCGAGGAGGCGCTGACGGCGGGACTCGAGGAGGCGATGCGCTACTCGTTGCTCGCCGGCGGCAAGCGGATACGCCCGGTGCTCGTGCTGGCGACCGCGCGCGCGGTGGGACTCGAGCAGCGCGAGGTGCTGCCGCTGGCGGGCGCGATCGAGCTGATCCACACCTACTCGCTGATCCACGACGACCTGCCGGCGATGGACGACGACGACCTGCGTCGCGGGCAGCCCACGTGTCACGTCAAGTTTGGCGAGGATGTGGCGATTCTCGCGGGCGACGGGTTGTACGCGGAGGCGTTTCGCCATCTGCTCACCCACCAGCGCTCGGCTCCCGAGCGGGTGCTGGGCGCGGCGGCGGAGCTGGCGGCGGCGACCGGCGTCAACGGGATGGTGGGAGGACAGTACGCGGACGTCAGCCCGGACACGCCGCCCGGGCCGGCCGCGCTGCGACGATTGCACGAGCTTAAGACCGGACGTCTGATCGGCGCCTCGGTGCTGTGCGTACTACTGTTGGGGGGAATCGCAGATGGACCCGCAACGATCCCATTTCGCAGTTTCGCCAACGAGTTGGGCGTGCTGTTCCAGATCGTCGACGACATCCTCGACGTGACGGGCACGGACGACGCACTCGGCAAGCCGCGAGGTAGCGATGAGCGTCACGGCAAGCGCACATACGTCAGTGAGTTCGGCATCGATCGTGCCAGGGAGCTGGCCGGTGAGTCCCATCGGATGGCCCGCGCGACGCTCGCCGAGGTTGCTCAGCTGTCGTCGCTGTCCGCGGATCGGACAGAGGGGGCAGCCGAGGTGCGATCGAAGCTGGGCGACGGTGGGGCAAGTGGCGGCGGCCATGCGACCGGCGAGCTCGAGCAGATAGTCGACTTCATCTACACACGCACCTCATGAGTCGCAAGGTAAAGCCCAAGGGCGACGGCACGGAACGCAAGGCCGCGGCGCATGCCGCGTCGGAGATCCGGCTGCTCGATCGAATCGACGGCCCACAGGACCTGCATGAGCTCTCCGAGCAGCAGCTCGCCGAGCTGGCGCAGGAGGTGCGCAAGCACATAATCGACACGGTCGGTGAGATCGGCGGGCACTTCGGCGCCAACCTCGGCACATGCGAGCTGGCGGTGGCGCTTCACTCGCTGCTCGAGTCGCCGAAGGACAAGATCCTCTGGGACGTCGGCCACCAGGCCTATCCGCACAAGATCCTCACCGGCCGGCGCGACCGCCTCGAGACGATCCGCCAGTACGGCGGGCTGGCGCCGTTCTGCTCGATCGAGGAGTCTACGCACGACATCATGGGCGCCGGACACGCGTCGACGTCGATCGGCTACGCGGTGGGCATCAAGGAGGGCATGCGCCACAAGCACGGCGCCCCCGACGGGAAGGTCGTGGCGGTGATCGGGGACGGTGCCATGACCGGTGGGGTGGCGTTCGAGGCGATCGGCCAGGCCGGAGGGCTGGGCACGCCGCTGGTGGTGGTGCTGAACGACAACGGGATGTCGATCGCGCCCAACGTGGGCGCGCTGTCGCGCTATTTCAACAGGGTCCGCCTCAACCCGAAGCTGTGGCACGCACGCGCCGGCGTCGAGGGCGGCCTGACGCGGCTGCCCGGCGGGATCGGCTCGGCATTCGAGCGACTCGGTCCCCAGCTGAAGGAGTCGATCAAGGCATTCTGGGCTCCCGGCCTGTGGTGGGAGGAGCTCGACTGGGCCTACATGGGAGTCGTGGACGGCCACGACGTGCGCGCCCTGCGCGAGGCGCTGCGCGAGGCGCTGGCGGCGGAACGGCCGGTGGTCGTGCACATCGCGACGGTCAAGGGCAAGGGCTTCGCCCCGGCCGAGGACGGCGGCCTGGAGGGGATGGAGAAGTGGCACGCGGCAAAGCCCAAGTCGATCGTCAACGGCATTCCCGCCCGCGCCTCGACAGCGGGGGGCAAGCCGGCGACGAAGAGCGCCAAGGCCGCTCCGCCGCAGTACACGCAGGTGTTCGGCGAAGCCCTCGTCAGGGAATGCGAGCGGGACGAGCGCGTCGTGGGGATCACCGCGGCGATGAACTCCGGCACGGGGTTGAGCATCTTGCAGAAGGCGATGCCCGAGCGCTACTTCGACGTGGGGATCGCCGAGCAGCAGGCGATCCTGTTCGCAGCGGGGCTGGCACTGGAGGGGATCAAGCCCGTGGCGGCGATCTATTCGACGTTCCTGCAGCGCGCCTACGACCAGATCGTGCACGACGTGTGCCTGCAGAGGTTGAACGTGGTGTTTGCGATGGATCGGGCCGGGCTCGTGGGTGACGACGGTCCGACCCACCACGGCGCTTTCGACATCGCCTACCTGCGCTGTCTTCCGAACATGGTCCTGATGGCGCCGCGCGATGAGGCGATGCTGGTGCACATGCTCCGCACGGCCCTCGGCTACGACGACGGACCGATCGCGCTGCGCTACCCGCGCGGCGAGGGCACGGGCGCACTCCTGCCCAGCGAGGCGCGCGCGATGAGCATCGGAACCGGCGAGATCCTGCGCGAGGGCGGCGCCGTCGGAACGGCCGGCAAGCGGGTGGCGCTGATCGGCTACGGCAGCGGGGTCGGCAAGGCGCTCGATGCCGCCGAGCAGCTGGCGGCGAGCGAGATCGCGGTCACCGTCGCCGACGCGCGGTTTGCCAAGCCGATCGACGCCGGCCTGATGGCCCAGCTGGCGGCCGAGCACGACCTGCTCGTCACAGTCGAGGAGGGCGTGCTCGCGGGTGGCTTCGGCTCGGCCGTGTGGGAGACGCTGAACGAGGCCGGCGCCACGCCGCGAATCCTTCGGGTGGGTCTGCCCGACCGCTACGTGACCCACGGCAAGCCGGCGCTGCTGCACGAGGAGGTTGGCTACACGGCCAAGCGGATCGCCGAACGCGTCACCGCGGCGCTGTCCGACCGCCATGCCACGGCCCGAGGCGCGGGCTCGGCCATCGTCGGCGCCTAAAACTCCTTCGGGAGACACGCTCGCGCGCGTGCCGCAACGCCCCTGTCGGCGCCGGTCGGGCACACGCGGCGGAGCCGTGAGTCATGATTTTTACGCGCGTTAAATGAAACGACCCGCCGGGGAAGCGGGCCGTTTCGAGGGAGGAGGGATACTGCAGTGCTGCGGGTACGCACAACATCATGGCGGGATCGACGTCGCGTCTGTGTGATGTTGATCACAGAGCAGTGAGAAGCGCGGGTTGCGGCGCGGGCGGGGGAGTGCACTCTACTGTCTGCAGGATTTCTCTTGTCCCGACTCCCTGCCGCCGAGAGCCGCTTTCGAGAAGGGCAACATTCTTCGGCGGAAGTCCCTCGGCAAATGCGCCCATGCACCGGGCGCATTTGTGTGTAAGGGTTCGTCTGCATGGGGAAGCGACGCCTGGACACCCTGCTGGCCGAGCGTGGCCTGTTCTCCTCACGCAGTCGTGCCGCGGCGTCGGTGATGGCGGGGGAGGTGCGCGTCGGGCCCGGCAGGCGCCGCGCGGCGAAGCCGGGCGAGATGGTCGATCTCGAGGCGGAGGTGAGCGTGGCCGAGCGGCCGTCGTTCGTCTCGCGCGGCGGGATCAAGCTCGCCAACGCGCTGGCGGCGTCGGGCGTGGCGGTCGCCGGCCGGCGCGCGTTGGACGTGGGAGCGTCGACGGGTGGGTTCACGGACTGTTTGCTCCAGCATGGGGCTCGCGAGGTGATCGCCGTGGACGTCGGCTACGGGATCCTGGCATGGAGCCTGCGCGGAGATTCTCGGGTGCACGTCATGGAGCGGACGAACGCTCGCACGCTGACGCCGCAGGCGCTTCCCTTCGCCCCGGACCTCGCGGTCGTCGACGTGTCGTTCATCTCACTGGCCAAGGTGCTCAAAGGCGTGGTCGGGTGCCTGGCCGACGGGTATGACGTGCTCGCGCTGGTCAAGCCACAGTTTGAGGTCGGGCGCGACCGGGTCGGAAAGGGCGGGGTGGTGCGCGTTGCGGCGGACCGTCGGGCGGCGCTGATCGACGTGGGCCAGTCCGCAATCGACCTCGGGGCGGCGGTGCTGGGATATCACTCATCGGGCCTTCCGGGACCGAAGGGAAATCGGGAGACGTTCGTCTGGCTTGGCGACCCCAAGCGTGTGCCCGGCCATGAGCCGAAGGAGCTCGAGCAGCTGGCACGCAGGGTCGAGCCGTGAGGGAGATCACGGTGCTGACGCACCGACGCACCGAGGACACGACCCCTGCCCTGAGGCGGCTTGCCGAGCAGGCGGCCGCGGCCGGCGTGACGCTGCGGTTGGATGAGGAGGAGACGCGTAAGCATGGCCTCGAGAGTGCGCCTGGGCTCGAGGTCAACGCGCCGATCAAAAACGATGTCGAGCTATGCGTCGTGCTCGGCGGCGACGGGACCATCCTGCGAGCGTTGCAGCGCTATGCCGGTACACACGTGCCGGTGTTCGCGTTCAACTTCGGCGAGATCGGGTTTCTGGCGACCGTCGAGCCTCAGGACCTCGACGACGGTATCCGGCGGGCCCTCGATGGGGCCTTCGAGCTCCTGCGGCTGCCGGCAATCGTGCTGGATGATGCCCGCGGCGGATCGGCGGCGATCAACGACGTGGCGATCCACCGCAAGGTCGGCGAGCGGGTGGCAGAGCTCGCGTATGCACTCGACGGCGAGGAGGTGGGCAGTGTCCGCTGCGATGGGCTGGTGGTGGCAACGCCGGCTGGATCGACGGGGTACAACCTCGCAAACGGCGGCCCCGTGATGGCGTGGGGCGTCGAGGGATTCGTGGTTTCGTTCATCGCCCCCCATTCGCTGACGGCGCGTGCGCTGGTCGTGGCGCCCGGGGATCGCCTGACGATCCACAACCGGTCGCGCGAGCCGCTCGACATCGCCGTCGACGGGCGTCCCGCGGGCGAGATCTCCGCCGGGGACGCGATCGATGCGCGCTTCGTCAACGACTTCGGCACGATCGCGCAGCTGGCGGGTTCCTCGTTCTATCGGCGCCTGCGCGAGAAGTTCGGCCGCTTGGCGAGCTGACGGCGGTCGTCCCGGCGGTGGCTGTCAGCCGACGTTCGCTCGTGACCGGCCGGCGGGGTCCCCCGTGGCGTCGGGGTCCGAGCGCTCGGTTCCGCCGCGGTGCATCGAGGTGATGAACACATCGAGCTGGTCGCGCGTGAAGCGCCGCTGCCCGCCGGGCGTCCGGTAGCAGCTGACGTGGCCAGCGTCCGTCCAGCGGCGGATCGTGGCCAGGGAGACGCCCAGGTAGCCGGCGGCCTGGGAGCTCGTGAAGACGAGCTGGCGGTCGTTGCGGGGAACGGCGGCGCCGCGGCGAGGGGTCGCGCTGCGGCGAACGGTGGGCGTGGAGGGCATGTGTGATCCTCGTCGTGGTGGGGGCTGGACCGTCCGGCGGAAGCCCGCGTGGGGCGGGCTGCCGGGAGCCGGTGAAGGTCCGGATGCTGACTGTGTCGGTCATCGAACCGGAAAAGTTGAGCGCCGCACAGCTTTGTGGACGTTTGGCCCCATTGATCCCTGGCGAGATCCGGGACGACGCCGCAACCGCCCAGGAGAGGGACCGCAGACGCCACTCGAGAGACTGCTGATATTCGTCAGCAACCCGACGAAGCACGAAACCGCGCCCGGGGTGAGCTCGGAGCCACGGCTACGCTCGCCAAACCTCCGCTGTGCGCGTCTCAGAGGCCGGAATTCCGCACTGCGCCTGGGAAAGCCCGATCATGCCCAGCCCCGCGGACCCCCTCATTTGCAACCCTACGTGCAGGACACTGCGCAAACTGGACATTTCGTCAGATCGCGCTACTATCCTTATCGAACCTACTCAAACGTAGCGGTCGTCCTGTGGATGGAGACAGACGGGTGTCGCCGCGGAACGGGCTCCAGGCGATCCTGGAGGATAAGGAGATCGGGATGACGAAGAGCTACAACCGAAGCTACAACCGATAGTCTGAAGCAAGAAGCACGGAAGACCCTGAGGGCGTCACGCGAACACGTGGCGCCCTCTCGTTCAAGTGCTCCCGCTCAGACCAAGGCGCCGAACGCAAACTCGGATGCCGATCGGCTCCTCGGCCTGCACTAGCTGTCGATATCTGCTCAGCGGCGCGAAGGCTGGGCCATTTTCCGCACTCGCTGCTCGAACGCGAGCTCGGCCTCGTAGTCGGCGTCGCCATACTCGCTGACCGCGAGGGCGCCTTGGCGCTCGAGCAACGTGATGAAGCTCTCGACGAGCTCGGTGTCTAGCTGGCGCCCGGCGGCCGTCCGCAGCTCGGCCATCGACTCCTCGGGGGTCATCGGCGGACCATAGGCGGTGCGCATGGTCATCGTGTCGTAGGTCGAGCAGATCGCGACGATGCGTGAGGCCAACGGGATCTCGTTGCCGATCAGCCCGGCAGGGTAGCCGCCGCCGTCAACCCGCTCGTGGTGGTACAGGATCGCGTCGGCGACCGGGCCGTAGCCGTCGAGCTTGCCGACAAGCGCCGCTCCGTCCTGGGGATGGCGCCGAATCACCGCCCAGTCATCGTCGGTGAGTTGGTCGGGGTGCAGGATCCGGTCCGACCACGCGAACTTGCCGATGTCGTGCAGCAGCGCCGCCGTGTGGATGACCTCCTGTTCGGCCTCGTCGCAACCTATCTCGATCGCGAGCGCCTTCGCATACCGTGCCACGGCGGTCGCATGCCGGCTCGTGGTACGGTCGCGCAGCGCGAGCGCGTCCATGAGCATGGCGAGCACTCCCAACTGCAGATTAGCCAGGTGGATCGAGCGGGCTTCGAGCTGGTCGGCGCGATCCTCGGAGCGCAGCAGAGCCGTCGTGAGGTAGTGGAAGACCAAGAGCACGAGGACCGAGCCGAAGAGCACCGGCAATCCGAGGTTCGTGTAGGCGACGGCGAGAATCGCGGCGAGCAGGCCGGTGGCGAGGTGTCCGGGAAGCAAAGGGATGAACGCCTCGCGCACCTGGCGGATGAGTGAACGACCCTCATCGACATACACATCCAGTGCGACCATTGCGAAGTTGAGGCCGATCGTCGCGAGGAAGACGGCAAACACGATCAGTCCAAAGGTGGCGCTCTGCGCCATAAGGTGATTGCGCGGATCGTGGATATTGCCAGCCAGCGCCCGAGCCATCACCGCGCCGAGGGCCGGAAAGACCGAGAAGGTACAGAGGTTGTTCAGCCATACGGGCGCCGAGACGCGTCTCGTCGCCGACGTAAGGATCATCGCAGCGATGCCGAACAACACCGCCGGAGCTGCACCGAGAAGGCTCATGGCCAATACCAGCGCTATGTGCGCGGTTGTAAGTTGACCGCTGCCGATGACGACGCTGAGCCGTTGTCCGACCAGCGCCAGCACCAGCAGCAGTCCCACGAGCGCCAACGGACGCCAGTCCTCGGTACGTGAGAGCAACGCGGCCGTGCCCACCGCGCCCGCGAGCAGCAGGGCCTCAGCTGTCCAGAAGAGTCGCTTCGCGAGCTCCGGTGTCAAGAGATCGTCGACCGCGCTCGTGACCACGTGGTAGACCCTCCGGTACCCGACCTCAGGGGCGTCAGGGGGGGCGACGTCGTCCTTGCGCTGCCTTGCGCGGATGTGCACGTGCATTGTCCTGCCGTACCTATCGGCCGACGCGACGTAGTACTTAAGGTGCCTAAGGTGCCTACGGTGCCTGTGGTGCAGCAGGCGGATCGAACCCGCGTTCGATGCTGACCGAGCGTGGCCCGGCCGGGCGGGTTTCGCCGCGGCGAGAGCTAGCGCGGTGAGGCTTCGCCGATCGTTGGGTTTGCGTCGCGTGCCGCGTCGACTTCTCCGGGCGAATCGAGATCAACTGATTCGCTCGAGGCGTCCGGCGGCTCCTTGACCGCATCCAGGTCAACGCGGACGAACGCGACCGTTGTAAGCGCCGCTCCGATACCGACGACAAGCCAAGCAGTCCGGGGTGAGCTGAGCGCCACGAGTCCGCCGCCGAGCGACAGGCCAACCGCCGGCGCCAGCGCCCCGATCGCTTCGAGCGCGCCCATCACGCGTCCCTGGAGCGGCTGCGGCGTGAGCCGTTGGACGGCGCTCACGAGCGGGGCCCACTGTACGCCGTTTCCGATGCCGCCGACAACGGCCGCAAGGCACGCGACGGCCAGCGATGGCGCTGCGGCGAAGCCCACGTAAGCGAGTCCGACGGCGAGCGTGCCGGTGCTGATCATCGCGCCCAGCGACCGCCGGGGCGAGCGGGCGAACACGATGCTCCCTATCACGACGCCGATTCCCCACGAGGCCACGAGCAGACCGAAGCCGCGGTCGCCGGCGCGCAGGGTCGCCTTCGCGAACGCGACCTCGATCGGGGCGGCGGACTCGAAGAAGACAAGCGCTACGGCCTGCGCGAGGATAAGCGAACGGAGCGCCGGCACGCCATTGATATGCCTCCACGCGGCCCGCAGCCTGAAGCGCACCGACTCTCCTCCTGCCTCCTCGACGTGCGGGTTCAGGTCGAGGAGCAGCGCGCCGCAGATAAGGAAGGTGGCGGCGTCGAGGAACAATGCGGTTGACGCGCCAGCGCTGGCGGCGATCGCGCCTCCGATCGCCGGTCCCAGCACGAATGTGCCCGAGAAGGCTACGTTCAGGGCAGCATTGGCCTTCCGTTCGGCCGCGTGCGCGTCGTTATCGCCGCGCACGTCGGCAGCTGGGGTGGATGCCGTCGCTCCTGCCTGTTGCTCTTCGCGAGCGGTTCGCGCTGTCGCAGCGCGCAGCAGAGCGCTCGCCGTCAGCGCCGCCGTACCGTCGAGCGCCACGAGCAGCAGCACGGCAGGTAGCCAAAAGTGCCAGAGGAGAAATGCAAGCGCGGCGGTCGCGACTCCCTCAAAGAAGTACAGCGCGCTGAGCTCGCGGCCGCGACGAGACGCCTCGACACGGGCAACCACTGCGGGGACGGCGAATGCGGGAACGACCTGTCCGGCGACGAGGACGGCCGCAACGGCGAGCGCGCTGTGGGTGTGGTCGAAGACGGCGACCGACAGAGCGATTGTGCCGACCCATGTGCCAAGTCGGTTGACCGTGTAGGCGCCGATGATTCTGCGCAGGCGACCGGATTGAGGCGGCGATGGCACGCGGCTACGCTACCGCCTGCCTTCTATGGGATCGAGCGCTGCACGTTCGATCGCGACAGCCCGGCGCGGCGTTGATCGAAGGGCCATCGGCCGCCATGCCCGGACGGCGGCTGGCTAAGAGTCGTGTGTGACTGGGGAGACGCTAGGTCGCCGCGTCGCCGAGGCTGACGACGGGCAGCTCGGGATGCCTGTTACCGAGCACGTGCAGCAGCGACTCGGTGGGGATGCCGTCGAGCTCGCCGCTTAGTACGACCATCCGAATCGCCGGAGCGCGGACCAGAACCTCCCAAAAGGTACCGACCTCCTGGAAGAGCGTGCGCGCGGGCATGACGGCGGCCAGACTCTGAAGCACGTCGGCGCGCCCGGCCGGGTCCGGTCCAGCCACCAGGACGGCCGAGTCGTCATCGTGCGAACGGTCCTGCCAGACCGGAGGCCGCGGCGAATATCGGGCCGCGTGAAGCGCCTGCTCGTAGCCAGGCGCTGCTCCCTCGGACGCCGTTTTTGCGACCAGTCGGAGCTTTGGCGCTCGAGCCCACTGTGAAGCGCTGAGGGCGATGGCCGTCATCGACGACATGATGGGCCCTCAACGTTCATTTGTCTGTCGGGCGAATGGTGCTGATCTTGTCGCCCCAAAACGGCAGGTCCTTGTCGTCCCGAAAGGACGACATGATCGGTCCAGTCGAGCCGGTACGGTTTGCCGTGATGGACGCGGGCACACCAGGGGCTGGTCGACCGATCGACGTCGTGATCGCCGATGACCACACCGTTGTGCGCGATGGGATCCGAACGGTCCTCGAGCGCGAGGAGGGTGAGTTTCGCGTCGTGGCCGAAGCCGCCGACGTGCCCGCGACGATCAAGGCGGTCCGCGAGCACAAGCCCGATCTACTGACGCTCGACCTGACGATGCCTGGCGGCTCGAGCCTGGCGGCGCTGCCCTCGTGCTTCATCGCTCATCCGACGCTCGCCGTCGCGATCCTGACGATGCGCGAGGACCCGGAGTACGCGCGCCAGGCACTGCGCGCGGGCGCGCGCAGCTACGTGCTCAAGGAGGCCGAGCCGGCGGAGCTGCTGCAGGCGTTCCGACTCGCGGTGGCCGGGAGCAACTACCTCCATCCGCGGCTGGGTGCGCTGATGGCCACCGGCGACGAGGCGCCGACAGACGGCGTCGAGCTGAGCGAGCGTGAGCGCGAGGTCGTCAGGCTGATCGCAAACGGCTACACCAATCCTCAGATCGCTGAGCAGTTGAACGTCGCCGAGCGAACTGTCAAGACCTACCGCGCCCGCGCGATCGAGAAGCTGGGCTTCTCCTCGCGCGCCGAGATAACGGCCTACGTGCGTCGTATCGGCATGGCTGAGTGAAGATCGCCCCGACGGGCGATCGTTCCGGCTTTCCCAGACCTCCCGCCGTGGGGTGGCCGCAGCCGTAGGGCTCAGCCGGAACGGCCGACCGCGCTCACGCGGTGGTCGGGCTCCGCTAGACCCTCGGACGGCCGGGCGGGGCGGCCGGCGAGCGGCACGACGAGCCGAGCGGTCGTCCCCTGTCCCGGCGCCGATACGAATTCGAGCTCGCCGCCCACGAGCTCTGCTCGCTCGCGCATCCCGGACATCCCGAATCCTCCCTCGAGCCCGTCTCCCCGCGGACCCAGCCGCCCGGCGTCGGGGAGACCCTGACCGTCGTCGGTCACCGACGCCTGGAGCACTCCGTCGCGCTCTGAGATGCTAACGACGGCCTTTGTCGCCTGCGCGTGCCTGCTCACGTTCGTGAGGGCCTCCTGCACGATCCGGTAGATCGTGCTCTCTAGCTCCGGGTCCAGGCGCCGACCGGACGCGGAGCCCTCATCGGCGCCTGCCTCCGCGCCGAGCTTGATCTCCGTCTTCACGTCCAGCCCGTCGATTGCCTGGGCACGCCGGGCGAGCGCCTCGAGGGCGGCTGCGAGCCCGAGGTCATCGAGTGCCGCCGGGCGCAACTCGGTGATCAGATGGCGCAGGCCATCGATCTCATGTCCCAGCCCCTCCAGCACGGCGTTGACGGTCTCGTGGAGCGCTGTGGGGTCGTCGACGTCGCGCGCGTTGGCCAGCTTCATGCGCAGCGCGCCCATGCCCTGGATGCTCTCGTCGTGAATCTCACGCGCCCAGCGCGTTCGCTCGCGCTCGCGCGCCTCCATGCCATAACGCAGCCGTTCGATCTCCACCGATCGCTCCGCGGCAAGCCGCTTTGCGACGCTCGTGGCAAATGCCTTCAGCGCGTCGCGATCGGGTCCGCTGAAGCGCCCGTCGCTTCGCAGCGCGATCACCAGACCGCCGCCATGTCCCTCCATGCTCAGCGGCTCGACGAGCACCGCGCGCGCTTCCAGGCCCAGTTCGTGCAGCCACGCCGCCTCCTGGCCGCGCGGGCGATCCAGCGCCACGGGCTCGCCCGCTCGGTAGAGGGCGCCCAGCGCGCTGCCCTCGACAGGTGCGATCCGCAGGCGCACGGTCTCCTCGCCGCTGGCCGCCGCCACCCGCAGCTCGCCCTGCTCCTCGATCACGACGATCAGCGTGCCCGCGTCGAGCAGCGCGAGCCCACGGTCGGCCATCAGCCGCAGCAGCCATAGCTCTGATCCTGTGAGCACCTCCTTGATTATGAAGGTCCGGGCCGACCCAGCGCCGGTGGCGAGGCGGTTGCGATCCCGGAGACCGCGTCGGCGACGAGCCCGCGCTGGGCGGCGGCTCGCGTCTGCGCGAGCAGGTCCTCTCCGGTGAGATCCTCTCGCCAAGCCGCCAAGCCCACCGATATGCGCAGTGGTCTGCGCATCCCGTCCGCTTCGACCTTGATCGTCCGCAGGCGCTCGAGCACGCGTCGCGCGACGATCTCTCCCCGTGGACCGTCCGCGCCCGGCAGCACGACCAGCAGCTCGTTGGCGCTCGGCTGGCCGATTCGATCGAATCGGCGCAGCTGCGGCCACAGTGCGCTTCCCACGTAGGCGAGCGTCCGCTCGAGCAGCTCGCTTCCGTGCTCGCGCGAGAGCTCGTCGAGGTTGCCGATCGTCACGAGCAAGCAGCTGAGTGGCGTGCCGTGACGTCCGGCGCGGTTTATCTCCTCCTCCAGGCGCTCGGCGAGCACGGGCGCCGACAGGCACGGGATCCGGCCCCCCGACGGCGGGTCAGAATTCGGATTGTGGTCGCTGGCAGCCATGCCGTTTGGCGGACGAGTGTACGAGGAGTTTGATTTCAGGTGGGATCCGTTCCCACTGGGCCGCACACCTTACGCCTCTTATCGTCAGGCGAGACCGGCACCTGGAGCCCGGCTCGTCAATCCTGCGAAGCCCGTCGGCGATCGATCAGCCGCGAGCTTGTGCGGCGCGCTGCCCGGCGCGATCCGTCGGCGTGCGCTGCTACACCTGCTTGCGTGCTGCGAGAGCTCCGGGTCGAGAACCTTCTGCTGATCGAGCAGGCGCAGCTGCGGCTGGCGCCAGGGTTGAACGTGATCACGGGCGAGACCGGAGCGGGCAAGACGGTGCTCGCACACGCGCTAGATCTTCTCCTCGGTGGTCGCGCGCGGCCCGGAATCGTGCGCCCGGGCGCACACGAGGCCTACGTCGAGGGCGCATTCGACCTCTCCGAGGCGGTTCGCCGGCGGCTTGGCGAGCGCCTGGGAGCCGAGGCCGACGAGATCGTTCTCGGCCGCCGGGTCGGCTGCGACGGGCGCACTCGCGCCTACCTCAACGGCCGATCGGCCACGGTCGCCGAGCTGCGCGACGTCGGAACGCAGCTGCTCTCTTTTTACGGGCAGCACGAGCATCGCAGGCTCACGATCTCCTCCGCGCAGCTGCAGCTGCTCGACGAGCTGTGCGGCGTCGAGCACGCATCGCGCCTGCGCGCGTGCGCCGAGACGTTCGCGCAGGTGGGGGCGCTCGCAAGCGAGCTCGAGACCCTGCGTGAGCGCTCCAGCACGCGCGAGCGCGAGCTGGACCTGCTCGAGTATGAGCTGGCGGAGATCGATTCCGCCGCGGTCGACGAGCTCGAGCACGACGAGCTGCTGGGCGGTCGCGAACGCCTGCGCAGGCTGGATGCGCTGTGCTCCGCTGCCGGCGCCGGCGCCGAGGCGCTCGCGCCCGACTCCTCCGAGGCGGCTGGCGCGGTGGGGCTGCTCGCGCAGGCCGCGTCGGGGTTGGACGCGCTTGCGGGCGTCGATCCGCGCCTGGACGAGCTCGGCGAGCGTCTGCGAACACTCGTGATCGAGGCGCAGGATCTAGCCGGCGAGCTGCGTGACTACGGCCCCGGATCGCGGGTCTCGGGCGAGGTCTCCGACGACCACCCGTCGGCGGTCCGTGACATGACGCTCGAGGCGATCGAGGAGCGACTCGCGGTGATCGACCGCCTCGCGCGCAAGCACGGCGGCAGCATCCAAGCGGTCCTCGACCACGCGGAGCTCGCGCGGGCGCGGCGCGACGAGCTGGCCGGCGCCGAGGTTGCGATCGCCGACGCCGAGGAGCAGATGCGCGAGGCGAGCGCGAGGCTCGAGGAGCACGTGCGGGCGCTCCGCTCGGCGCGCCAAGCCGCAGCTCCCCGTCTCACGCGTTCGGTGGGCGAGCAGCTGGCGTCTCTGGCGATGGGCGAGGCTTCGTTCGAGGTGGCTCTGACCGAGACCGGGGCCGGTCCTTCAGGTGGCGACGCGGTCGAGTTCCTGATCGCTCCGAACCCCGGCGTACCGGCCGGTGCGGTCCGCGAGATCGCCTCCGGCGGCGAGCTCTCACGGATCATGCTCGCGCTGATCACTGCCTGCGGCGGCGACGCCGGCATCGGCGACGCGCGCCACGCCGACCGCGGTTCGACAAACGCGACCCTCGTGTTCGATGAGGTGGACGCGGGCATCGGCGGCCACACCGCGCGCGCCGTGGGCGGTCGTCTGCGGCGACTCGGTGAAGACAGGCAGCTGCTGTGCATCACCCACCTGCCTCAGATCGCGTCGCTCGGCGACCGTCATTTCTCGATCGTCAAGGACACCGCGGCGGACCCCACGCTCGCGACGGTCGTTCAGCTCGGCGAGCCTGACGTGGTCTCAGAGCTGGTCCGAATGCTCGGCGCCGACTCGGGTGACAGCGCCGCGCGCCGCCACGCACGCGACCTGCGTCGTGCCGCGTGACCCGCCCGACATAGTGCGTTTTTCGCCGCGGGGCGTTACTCTCGCTTCGATGGCTGTAACACGACCGAGGCCTCCGCGGCCGAGTCCTGCCGAGCGCGTGCCGCTGCCGAGGTCGAGCGCGCCACGCGCGGTCGAGGGGAGCGCGTCGGTGCGCACGGTCCGAGGCCCGGTGCGCAGTGGGCGACGGACGAAGCTGCTGGTCAAACATCTTGTGCGTGGTGACGTTGCGCTGGTCGATCATCTCGACATCGATCGTGTGTCGGCCGAGGAGCTGATCGTCGCCGGTGCAGCGGCCGTGCTGAACTGCAGTCCTTCCTCCTCCGGCTCCTACCCGAACCTGGGACCGCAGCTCCTGGTCGAAGCCGGGATTCTGCTGATTGACCTGCCGGACGATTCCCTGTTCGACGCTCTCTCCGACGGCGAGGAGCTCGTCGTGCTCGCTGAAGGAGCGATCGACGGTCCGGCGCGCGGACCGCTGGTCGGTGAGGTTTCCCGCAAGGGGGTCGTGCTGGCCCGCGGAGAAGTGCTCAATCTGGCTCGCGTCCGAGCGGAAACCGAGGCGAGGCGCCGTGAGATCGGCGAGGCGCTCGAGCGCTTCGCGCACAACACGATCGAGCACATGCGCGAGGAGCGCGAGCTGCTGGCGGGCAGGATCGAGCTGCCGCGCTTCGCCACGGACTTTCGCGATCGCTCGGCGCTCGTCGTCGTCCGTGGCGTGGGCCATCAACGCGACCTGCACGCCCTGCGGCCATTCATTCGCGATATGCGCCCGGTGATCGTCGCGGTCGACGGCGGCGCGGAGGCTCTGATCGAGCAGGGACTCAAACCGGACATGATCGTGGGCGACATGGACTCGGCCGGGGAGGCCGCGCTGCGGTGCGGCGCGGAGCTGGTGGTGCACTCCTACCCCAACGGCGACGCGCCCGGGCGGCGGCGCCTCGAGGAGTTGGGTCTGCCATTCAAGCTCGTGCCGGCCCCGGGTACAAGTCAGGACGTGGCGATGTTGATCGCGGCGGAGAAGGGCGCGCGACTGATCGTCTCTGTCGGCTCGCAATTCAATCTCGTCGAGTTTCTCGATCGCAACCGCAAAGGGATGTCCTCGACGTTCCTCACGCGCCTGCGGATCGGCGAGATCCTGGTTGACGCCAAGGGCGTGAGCCGCCTCTACCATCCGCGGCCCGGCCTGACCCCGCTGCTGGTCGTGATCGCCGCCGGCCTGATCGCGATCGTCGCGATCGTCTGGATGACCCCCGCGCTACGCGATGTGGTCGATCTGCTGTGGCTGAAGCTCCAGCTGCTGTTGGGCTCGAGCGGCTGAGCGCAGCGCAGGCTGCCAGCCATGTTCGACTACCGCTATCACGCGCTATCGCTTGCCGCCGTCCTCCTCGCGCTGGCGGTCGGCGTCGTCATCGGCGTTGCGATCGGCGACTCGAACCTCGTCTCCTCCGCCAAGAGCGGGATCGTGCACGACCTCAGCTCTGAAGTGAGCGCGGCGCAGCGTCAGACCGGCCAGTTGCGGATCCAGCTCAGCGGTGAGGAAACGTTTGCGAACGACCTGTATCCGATCGCGGTACACGGTCTGCTGACCGGCCGCAGCATCGGGCTGGTGTTCCTCGGCGGCGCATCTGACCGCGTCGATGGTCTGGTGCGCAACGCGGTAACGCAGGCGGGAGGGGACCTCGCGATGGTCGTCGCGGTCCGCGAGCCGCTGGACCTCGCCGGTCTTGCCCATTCTGCCGTCGGCACCCACTATGCAACGCTCGGGACCGAACAGTCGAAAGCCGGCGAACAGCTCGTCGAAAAATTCGGCGCCCTGATCGGGCGGCAGCTCGTCAGCGGCGGTCAGTCCGTCGGCCGCGAGCTTGTCAGCCGGGCACGCGCGCCGCTGCTGAGCGCGTTCGACGGGCAGCTCGGCAAGCTCGAAGGGATCGTCGTCGTCCGTTCCGAGCCCGCCGGGATGATCCCCGAACAGGTGCACGCCGCGGCGGCGTTCGAGTCGGGGTTGACCGATGGTGTGACCGCGGCCGGCGCTCCCGCGGTCGGCGTCGAGCTGAGCAGCACGGAACCGTCACAGGTGCCGTGGTACCAGGGCCAGGACATTGCCAGCGTCGATGATCTCGACGCAACCGCCGGTCAGGCCGCGTTGGTCTACGCCCTGACCGGCTCACGCGGCTCCTACGGCACGAAGTCGACGGCGAATTCACTGTTGCCAAACGTCGTCGGGTCCTCCGGCCAGCCCTAGCCAGATCGCGGATGACGAGGGCGTCCGGAGGCGACTGGATCCGCGCGAGAATCGGGCGCGCGCCGGCGGCAGCCATCCGCCCGAATCGCTAGCGTCCAAGCATGCATGCCCTGCCCTTCCTGCTGGCCCTCCTGAGCGCCGCGGCCCTGGCGCCGGTGGTCCTGCGGACGCTGAGCGCGGGCGGGCACACGAAGATCAACTACCGCGACCGCTTGCTGCCTTTCCCGTTCGGGGTGCTCGTGTTGGCCGCGGCGCTGATCGCGCTGATTCCGCTCATGCTGCTTCAGCGCCTGGCGTCAACCGACGTCTTTCATCCCGAGGCGTTGCCGATCGCCGTGTACGCCCTCGGTGTGATCGCGCTCGGGCTCGTCGACGACATCTTTGGCGAGCCCGCAGGAGAGCGGCCGGCCCGGCGCGGCTGGCGGGGACATGGCGCCGCGGCATTGCAGGGCGAGCTCTCGACGGGTGCGCTGAAGGCCGCGGGATCTTTGGGCTTGGCGCTGTTCGCGATGAGCTTCCTCGGTCTCTCGAACGGGCGCTGGCTGCTGGCGGCGGCGGTCCTCGTGCTGGCCACCAACGCGTTCAATCTGCTCGACCTGCGGCCCGGACGCTCGACCAAGGCGTTCGTGCTGCTCGGCGGGGGCCTGTGGATCGGCTCGGCCGACCCGCGGCCGCTGTGGTCACTCGGGCTGCTCGCGGCACCCGCGCTCGTCGCCGGCTTCTACGACCTGCGCGAACGGTCGATGCTCGGAGACACCGGCGCGAACCTGCTGGGAGCGCTGGCGGGGCTGTGGCTGGTGCTGACGTTGTCCGGCACGGGGCAGCTCGTGGCGCTCGCGCTGCTTGCCGTGATAACGATTTACGGGGAGCTGCGCTCGATCTCCGAGCTGGTGGAGCGGACTCCGGGTCTGCGCGAACTAGACTCCTGGGGCAGGCCCTCATGACCTCGCACTATTCCGATCGCCACGCCCAAGTCCCGAGCGACACCTGCTTCATCTTTATCACGGGTGGCGTCGTCTCCTCACTCGGAAAGGGGATCGCCGCGGCTTCGATCGGGCGCCTGCTCGTCTCACGAGGGCTTTCGGTCGGCCTGCAGAAGTTCGACCCCTACATCAACGTCGACCCCGGCACGATGTCGCCCTATCAGCACGGCGAGGTCTTCGTGACCGAGGACGGCGCCGAGACCGACCTCGACCTCGGTCACTACGAGCGCTTCACCGACGCCAACACCAGCCGCGCGTCGAACGTCACCGCGGGTGGGATCTACGACACCGTCATCCGGCGCGAGCGCCGCGGCGACTACCTTGGCGGCACCGTTCAGGTCGTACCGCACATCACCGACGAGATCAAGCAGCGGATCGCCCTGATCGCCGAGTCAAGCGACGTCGATTTCGTGATCACGGAGATCGGCGGCACGGTCGGCGACATCGAGTCGCTGCCCTTCCTGGAGGCCATCCGCCAGTTCCCGGTGGACGTGGGCCGGCGCCGCTGCCTGTTCATCCACCTGACGCTCGTGCCATACATCGGACACGCCGGCGAGCTGAAGACGAAGCCCACCCAGCATTCGGTCAACGAGCTTCGACGGATCGGCATCGCGCCGGACATGGTCCTGTGTCGATCCGAGAGCTCGCTCTCGCCGGAGATCCGCAAGAAGATCGCGCTGTTCGCGAGCCTCCCCATGGAGGCGATCGTCTCGGCGCGGGACGTGGACAACATCTACAAGGTGCCGCTCGTCTTCCGCGACCAGGGGGTCGATGACTTCATTCTCGAGCACTTCGGTCTCACGGCGCCCCCCTCGGAGCTGTCGAGCTGGGAAGAGCCGATCGAGCGCGCCGCGCGCGCCGGTGAATCTGCGGACGGTAGGGTCGCGCGGATTGCCCTCGTGGGCAAGTACGTTCAGCTCGAGGACGCCTACCTGTCGGTTTCCGAGGCGCTGCGCCATGCCGCCTCTCTGCACGACTCAAAGCTCGAGATCGACTGGATCGATTCCGAGCTGGTCGAGGGCGCGGACGGCGACGTCGCGGTCAGCGACCGCCTCGCCGGCGCCGACGGCATCCTGATTCCGGGCGGCTTCGGCGGCCGCGGCATCGAGGGAAAGATCGCCGCGGCCAGAATCGCCCGCCAGGGCCGCATCCCGTACCTGGGCATCTGCCTCGGCATGCACGTGGCCGTGGCCGAGTTCGCACGTCATGTGGCCGGGATGGACGGGGCCAACTCGACGGAGATGGACATGGAGACGCCCTATCCGGTGATCGACCTGCTGCCAGAGCAGAAGGAAGTGGCCGACTTGGGCGGCACGATGCGCCTGGGCGCCGACCCGATCAAGCTCCACGAGGGCGCAAGGGTGCGCGAGATCTACGGCGAGGCCGTCGTCTACGAGCGCCACCGCCACCGTTATGAGGTCAACAACCTGCTGCGCAAGCGGCTCGAGGCGGCCGGACTGCGCGTCTCGGGCACCTCGCCCGACGATCGCCTCGTGGAGGTGATCGAGCTCGACGATCACCCGTTCTTCGTCGCGTCGCAGTTCCATCCGGAGTTCAAGTCCCGGCCAGAGCGCCCTGCGCCGCTGTTCGCGGACTTCATCGCGGCCTCTCTGGAGCGGGCGGCTGGGCGCGACGAGCGAGCTGGTGTGCCTGCCGGGCTTCTCGAGCCGCAGGGGCGCCCGTCGGTGGTGGTCGGTCGCGGCGGTGAGGGTGAGCGCGCGGCGAGCGGCGAGCCCGACGTCGTGGCGCACGACGCTCGCGCGGCGGGCGACCGGCCCACCGGCCGGGGCGCCGAGCAGTCGTGACGGTAGGTCCGCTGCAGTCGCGGGTCGGCGAGCTGGAGCGGCGCTACCTGAGCGGCACGTTCGCGGAGCTGTGCCGGATCGAGAGCCCGTCCGGGAGCGAGCGCGCGTGCGCCGAGCGGGTGATCGCGGAGCTGCGGGCTCTTGGGGTGAGCGTTCACGAGGATGATGCGGGCGCGGCAGCGGGCTCGGATTGCGGCAACCTGCTCGCGCGGATCCCCGCGCCGCCGGGCCCGGACGCGGGCGATCGATCGCCTGACGGTGCGTGCGGCGTGCTGTTGTGCGCGCACCTCGACACGGTTCCCCTGCAGGCGCCGGTGGAGCCGGTGTTGATCGACGGTTTCTGGGAGAACGCCAACGAGGGCGTGCTCGGTGCAGACAACAAGGCTGCCGTGGCCGTGCTGCTCGCGCTCGCCCGCCACCTCGTCCGCGAGGGAGCCCCGCTCGACGTCGAGCTGTTGTTCACAGTCTGCGAGGAGACAGCGCTCGCCGGGGCGCGGGCGTTCGAAGCCTCGCGCCTGAAGAGCCACCTCGGCTACGTCTTCGACCACGCCTCGCCGATCGGCGAGGTCGTTGTGAGCTCGCCGAGTCACTACCGCGTCGAGGCCTCCTTCCATGGTGCGAGCGCGCACGCGGGTTTGCGCCCGGAGGAGGGCCGCAGCGCGATACTCGCGGCGGCGCACGCGATCGCCTCGATGGGGTTGGGGCGCTTGGATGAGGAGACGACCGCGAACGTCGGGACGATCGCCGGCGGGTCGGCGATGAACGTCGTGCCGGAGCGATGCTCTCTGGTCGCGGAGGTTCGCAGCCTGCGCGAGGAGCGCGCCGAGGCCGCCGTCGCGGAAGTCGTCGACCGGCTGCACGAGGCCGCGAACCTGCCCGAGTGCGACTGCGACGTGGACATCGGCGTGCAGCGAACCTTCCCCGGCTACCGACAGCCCGCGAGCAGGCCCGCCGTGCGCGCCGCCGAGCTGGCGCTGCGCGCGTGCGGGTATGAGCCGACTCACATCTCGAGCGGCGGCGCCTCGGATGCAAACGCGCTGATCGCGCAGGGCTTTGAGGTGGTCAACCTGGCCAACGGCACGGAGCGCAATCACGAGCCGGGCGAGCGCGTAAGCGTCGCAGCCCTCGAGGCGATGTTCGACGTGGCGCTCACGCTGCTCGACGAGGCGGCGGCGGCCCTGTCGGACGCGGCCCGGTAGCTTGCAGCGCCGATGCTGAAGCTCCGCCGCGCAATCGTCGTGGACGTCGATCATTCGACCGCGCCGCCTTCGCCGGAGGCCGGGGACGAGGTCGTCGCCGGCGGTGGCCGCCTACTAGATCAAGCCGAGCAGCACCTGACGATCGAACTCGCCGGCGCCGCAAACGAGCCGGATGATCGGCTGAAGGACGACGGCGGGACGCCGGTCTCCGGAGTTCGCGCGGCGATCGCCGACGTCGCGCTGGTCGGCCGAGCCGAGGTCGGGGACGAGCTCATCGTCAACGTCCAGGCGCTCGACCTCGCCCTCGGCTCGGGCGGATTTGACGTCGTCCACGTGAACCTCACACGCGGGCTGCGAGGCCGCGGGCCAAGCCGAGCGAATGTGATGAAGCTCAACTACACGAGCCTCCAGCACGCCGTTGAGCCGGTCGAGGATGAACAGCTGCGCCTGCCGCTGGGGCGGCCGGTAGCGGTCCTGGCGCTCCATGGTCAACTCGCCGCCGTGGCGTGGGCCTTCGCGCAGGCGGGCGCGGGGCGCACCCTGGGGTACGTGCAAACCGAGGGAGGCGCGCTGCCCGGGAGTCACTCGCGCACGGTCCGCGCACTGCGGGAGCGCGGCCTGCTGGCCGGTCATCTCACGGCGGGAGCGGCGTTCGGCGGCGAGCGGGAGGCGATCACGACCGCCGGCGCCCTGCATCACGGGCTGCGCACGCTGGGATGGGACGCGGCGGTGTGCGGGCCGGGGCCCGGAATCGTCGGGTCGAGCTCGCCGCTCGGTCACGGTGGGATGTGTGCGCTTGACTCCGCACACGCCGCGCTGGCGCTGGGCGCGCCGGCGCTGCTCGTGGCTCGGATGTCATCCGGCGATCAGCGCGAGCGTCATCGCGGCATCTCCCATCACACCCTCACCGTGCTCGAGCTCCTGCTGGAGCCGGTCACGGTGGCGCTGCCCGCCGGTATGCGCTCCCCGGTCGGTGCCGACCTGCGCGCCGGTCTCGGTCCGGTCTTCGGCGGCGAGATCGGGGCGCGAGCGATCGAGCATCGGCCGGCGCTTGCGCTCGGCGTGGAGCGACCCGTGCGCATCACCCGACACGACTGGCGCCGGGCGCTCGTGGACCTCCCGGGCTTCGGCGCGTCTGGCCTGTCAACCCACACGATGGGCCGTGGATTGATCGAGGATCCGTTGTTCTTCGCCGCGGCGCTTGCCGGAGGCTCGGCCCTGGCCGAGCTCACGGCACGAGCCCGCGCGGAGGAGGATGGAGCGGGCGAGGCGGCATGAGCGAGCGTCCGGACGCCCGCCCGGCCGAGCCCCGCATGGGCGGGGGCGATGCTGGCGCCGGCGCAGGATTCCAGGCGCTCGGCGGTGAGACCGTCTACAGCGGGCGGCTCGTCGACGTGCGCATCGAGCGCTTCCGTCATGCCGACGGCGAGGTCGTCACGCGCGAGGTCGTGCGCCACCGCGGCGCCGTTGGCATCGTTGCTTACGACGAGGAGCGGGTCTGGCTCGTGCGACAGCCGCGCGAGGCCGTCGACGATCCGGCGCTCCTGGAGATTCCGGCCGGACGTCTTGACGTCGAGGGAGAGGGGCCCGCTGAAGCCGCCCGCCGCGAGCTCGCCGAGGAGATCGGGCGCGGAGCCGGCAGCTGGGAGCCGATCCTCACCTACTACTCCGGCGCCGGCTTCACCGACGAGCGAGTCCACCTTTTTCTTGCCACCGACCTGCACGAGGCGAGCGCCGAGAGCGAGGAGAACGAGCGCATCGAGGTGGTTCCTTGGCCGCTTGACTCGTTGCAGGCGGCGATCGATCAGAGTCGGGACGCAAAGACGCTCATCGGCCTGCTCTGGCTCGCTCGCCGCCTGAACGCCTGATTGCACCGCCAAGGAGCCCTCACGGCCGGGGCGAAGCTTCAGGGATGAGCACCGTGGATATCTCTATCTCCTCGGGGCGCGGGGGGATCGAGCCCCTGATCCTCGACTTCCTCGCCTACCTGGAGCTCGAGCGCGGACTGTCGCGCAACACGCTCGACGCCTATCGCTGCGACCTCCAGCAGTTCGGCGACTTCCTCGAGCGCCGCGCCATCGACGCGTGCCAGGCCCAGCATGGCGACCTGGCGGCGTTCCTGTCCGAGCTCTCCGGCGCGACGGATGGCACCGAGCTCGGTGGTCGGAGGGGGGAGCGCGCTCAGCGGCGCCCACCCGCGGCCGCTGCCACGCTCGGGCGCAAGGTCGCCTGCCTGCGTTCGTTCTACCGCCACCTGCGCCGCGAGGGCGCGATCGAGCACGATCCCACCGCCGAGCTGCGCGGACCGCGAAAGAGCCAGCGCCTGCCCCGCGTTCTCTCGCGCGAGGAGGTCGCTAGGCTGCTGCGTGAGCCGAAGGGGACCGAGCCGCTTGCGCTTCGCGACCGCGCGCTGCTGGAGGTGATGTATGCGTGCGGGCTACGCGTCTCTGAGGCGATCGGGCTGGACGTCGCGGATGTCGACCTGGACGAGGGGATGCTCCGGGCGCGCGGGAAGGGCTCCAAGGAGCGACTCGTGCCGATCGGTCGCCAGGCGGTCGGAGCGCTGCGCGTCTACTGCAACCGCGGGCGTCCGACTCTCCTTGGCGCGCGCGTGGAGTCGAAGCTGTTCGTGAACCGCCGCGGCGCGGGCCTGACCCGCCAGGGCCTCTACAAGATCGTTCAGGGTCACGCTCGCGGTGCCGGCATGCAGGAGCGCATGAGCCCGCACACGTTGCGCCACTCCTTTGCCACGCACCTGCTCGCCGGCGGATGCGACCTGCGCTCGCTGCAGGAGATGCTCGGCCACGCCGATCTGGCGACCACCCAGGTTTACACCCAGCTCTCCGCCGACCGGCTGAAGGACGCGTACTTCAGTGCCCATCCGCGGGCGTCGCGTTGACGGGGGCGCCCCGAGCAATCGTGCTGGTGATCGACGCGTGCGGCGTTGGTGCGCTGCCTGACGCGGCCGACTACGGAGACGAGCACACGAACACACTGGCTCACGTCGCCCAGGCGGTGGGGGGCCTTGAGCTCCCGACGCTCGCTCGGCTCGGGCTGGGCTCGATCCTCGCGCTGAGGGGCATCCCGGCGGCCGAGCATCCCGCGATTCACGGTCGCCTGCACCCGCTGGGGCCGGGCAAGGACTCGGTGACCGGCCACTGGGAGCTGATGGGGGTGGTCGTCGAGCGCGCGCTGCCGACCTACCCGGAGGGCTTTCCGCCGTCGGTGACAGAGCGCCTGGCCGTCGCGATGGGCCACGAGGTCATTTGCAACCGCCCCTACAACGGGATCGCGGCGATCGAGGACTTCGGCTCCGAGCACGTGCGCACAGGCGCGCTGATCCTCTACACCTCGCAGGACTCGGTCCTTCAGCTGGCGGCGCACGTGGATCGGGTGACGCCGTCGGAGCTCTATCGGGCGTGCGCCGCCGCGCGGTCGGCGATGGCCGGCGAGCACGCGGTCGGACGGGTGATCGCCCGACCCTTCACGGGCAACGAAGGTGCGTTCCGGCGCACGGGCGGGCGACGTGACTTCACGCTGCGTCCACCCGCTCCCAGTTATCTGGAGGAGCTCGAGCGGGCCGGCGTGGAGGCGCACGGCGTCGGCAAGATCAGCGACCTGTTCGCCGGTGTCGGCATTACCGAGTCGCATCCAGGCGACACGAACGCGGGAGCGCTCGAACAGACGAACGCGGTACTGGAGGCGCTCGAGCGGGGACTGGTGTTCGTCAACCTGATCGAGACCGACCAGGTCTACGGCCACCGCAAGGACGTGCACGGCTTTGATCGCGCCCTGCGCGAGCTCGACGCCGACCTCGCGCGCCGGCTCGCGAAGTTGCGCCCGCGCGACCTGTTGATCGTGACCGCCGATCACGGCGTCGACCCGGCTCACGCGGGTAGCGACCACACGCGCGAGTACGCGCCGCTGATCGCCATCACGGGCCAGATGCTGCGCGCCGGCGCGAGCGGCGGGCGCCTGGGGGGCGCTCGCCACGACGGGCCCCTCGCTGACGTGGGCGCCACGGTCCTGCGCTGGCTGACCGGCGCCGACGCCGACGGGCTCCCCGGGGAGGCCTTCCTAAGCTAGGCCCGATGCCCGAGCTTCCGGAGGTCGAGACGATCAGGCGCCAGCTCGCTCCGCTGGTCGAGGGCAAGCGGCTCGAGCGCATCGAGATCATCGATCCCCGCTGGTCGCGCCCACTCGCGCCGTTGGAGCTCGCGGCGGCACTCGAGGGGCGGCGCATCGAAGGACTTCACAGGCGCGGCAAGTACCTCGTTTGGAGCCTGCGGGGGGACGTGCACCTGGCGCAGCACCTGCGTATGACCGGCGCCCTCTTGTGGGAGCCGAAGCCCGAGCCGGCAAACGTGCGCGTCCGCATCCAGCTGCGACCGCGCCATCGCCTGGTGATCGTCGATCCGCGCCGATTCGGCACGGGCGAGCTGTTGCTCGGCGCCGAAGCGCTGGAGGCGTTCTTTCAGGCACGCCTCGGGCTCGAGCCATTCGATGCGCGGTTCACCGCCGAGCACCTGCGTGGAGTGGCGCGCGGTCGACGCACGCCGATCAAGGCGCTGCTGCTCGATCAGCGCAAGGTCGCCGGCGTGGGCAACATCTACGCCGACGAGGCGCTGTTCCGGGCGCGCGTTCATCCACTGCGGCCGGCAGGGCGCCTGTCCGCGGGGCAGCACATCGATCTGCGCGCCGCGGTGATCGAGGCGCTGCAGGCGGGAGTCGACGCCCGCGGGGCGAGCATCGACGACTTCCGTCACGTCGACGGCGTACGCGGCTCCTTTCAGGACCGGTTCCTCGTTCACCGTCGCGAGGGCGAGCCGTGCGGCCGGTGCGGCGGCCCGATCGTGAAGATGGTCGTCGCCGGGAGGGGCACCTACGTGTGTGAGAAATGCCAGCCTCGGCCGCGGAGAACCAGGCGAACGACTCGACGAGCGCGGTCGGCGCCGTCAGGCCGTTAGCAGCTCCTCCAAGCGACCGTTCTCGGCGGCCGCCTGGAGCTCGGCGAAGCCGCCCAGCAGCTCGCCGTCGATCAGCACCTGGGGGAAGCTCATCATCCCGGTCTTGTGCGCAAGCTCGACCCGGCCGTCGGGATCCTTGGAGAGGTTGACTTCTGAGAACTCCACGCCGCGAGCGCTCAACAATGCCTTGACGCGCGAACAGAACGAGCACTGCTCGGTCGTGTAAACCGTGATTCGGCTCATTACTTCATAAAGTATAGGGAATACGCGAAGGCTCTCGTCGGCGGCGCGTGCCAGGGCGTCGGCCAGATCGATCAACATAGCCCTCATGGCCGGACGAGGACTTCAAGACCGACGCGGTCGTGCTCCGTTCGATGCGCTACGGGGAGGCGGATCGGATCCTGCATCTGTACACGCCCGATCGGGGGCGGGTGAGCGCGATCGCCAAGGGGGTGAGGCGCGCGCGGAGTCGTTTTGGGGGACGGCTCGAGCCGTTCTTCCGGCTGCATATCGAGCTGCATGAAGGGCGCGGCGAGCTGCTGACGGTCACCGGAGCACAGACCGTCGAGGGTCACGCCCGCCTACGCGGCGACGCCCGGGCGCTTGACGCGGCCGCGCGCGCGTGCGACGCGGTCGGGCGCCTGTTCGAGACCTCCGAGCCCCATCCGGGCGTGTTCAACCTGCTCTGCCGCAAGCTGGCGCTGCTCGACGAGCAGGCCGGCGATGCGCGTCGGTCACCCGGCCAGCCGGCGACGAGCGTAGGGCTTGCGGAGGATCACGGCTCGGCCGGCGCCCGGGCGGCGGCGCTGGCGTTCCGCATGAAGCTGCTGCTGGCCGCCGGGCTCGCGCCCCAGCTCGGCGCGTGCGCGTCCTGTGGCGAGCGCGAGCATCTTGTGGCGTTCTCGGGCGCGGCCGGGGGAGTGGTGTGCGAGGCATGCGAGGCCGGATCGTTCCCGCTGGGCGCGGATGCGTACCGCTTCATGACCGAGGCGTTCCGCCTTCCACTCACCGACACGCCCGACGCGCTCGACCCAGCGCTCGGACAGGTCGAGCGGGCGATCTCGGCGACGCTGGAGCACCATGCGCACCTGCGACTGATGCCGGCGGTGGGGCGGGGGGGCTGATCGGCCGCCCGGCGGCTATCGTGTCGGCGTGTGGATGAGGGACTGCCCATCGCCTACGAGGTGCTCGAGAAAGGCGTCCCCGTGCTCGCCTCCGACGGTGAGCAGGTCGGCACGGTCCACCATGTTGTCGCCGCACCGGAGAAGGACATATTTCACGGCCTCGTAATCGCCACGCCCCTGCACGGACGACGGTTTGTCGAGGCGGCAGACGTGGCGAGCCTGCACGAACACGGCGTGGACCTGCGCATCGACTCGGCGGCCGCCGAGAGCCTGCCCGAGCCGGGAGGCGGGGCGCCGGTCTATGACGAGGATCCGGGTGAGATGAAGGGGTGGCACCACTGGGTGAACGTCGCAACTCTGCGCGGCGATTGGAAACGCGAGCACTGAGCCGATCCTCACCGGGACTGGTGGCACAATCGATGGATGAGCATCGCCAGTGACCAGGTGACGGTTGCGGCCGGCTTCGCCGGGCGCCGCAGCGAGGAGGAGGAGCGGCTGCTCTCGCCGCTTGCGGCGCGCTCGTACCCGGCGACGAGGCTCAGGCCGGAGGCCGACTGCGAGCTGCGCACGCCGTTTCAGCGCGACCGCGACCGGATCGTGCACTGCAAGGCGTTCCGACGGCTGACGCACAAGACGCAGGTGTTCGTGGCGCCGCGCGGCGACCACTACCGCACGCGGCTGACCCATACGCTCGAGGTCACCACGATCTCGCGCACCGTCGCCCGGGCCCTGCGGCTCAACGAGGATCTCGTCGAGGCGATCGGCCTCGGGCACGACCTCGGACACCCACCGTTCGGTCATATCGGCGAGGAGGTGCTCGACGGCTGCCTGAAAGCGCGCTTCGGCAAGGATTTCCGCCACTACGAGCACTCGCTGCGGGTCGTGGACACGCTCGAGCGTGACGGAGCCGGTCTGAACCTGACCGAGCAGGTGCGCGAGGGCATCGCCTGCCATTCCAGCCGCGCGCCGCTGCCGCGGACGCTCGAGGGGCGGATCGTCAGGTTGATCGACCGGGTGGCGTATATCAACCACGACATCGACGACGCCGTCCGGGCTGGCCTGCTGCGCGAGAGCGAACTGCCCCAGCAGCCGATCGCGGTGCTCGGGAATGACGGGTCGGCACGGATCGACGCGCTCGTGCACGACATGGTCGAGCACTCGTCTACGGCGGGGGACATCGTCCAGGGTCCGGAGGCGGGACCGGCAATGGGGGAGTTGCGCGACTTCATGTTCTCGCACGTCTACCTCGGGCCGGCGGTGCGCGCCGAGCACGCGAAGATCGCGGGCGTCGTCAAAAGGCTGTTCGAGCACTACGTCGAGCGCCCGGAGCTGATGCCAGCGCTTCCGCCCACCTCGCCGCGAGGCGACGAGGACCTGGCGCGTCGAGTTACCGACTACCTCGCCGGGATGACCGACCGCTACTGCATCAGGGCGTTCGCCGAGCTGGAGGTGCCCGAGGCTTTCGCCCGCTAGCGTTGCCCGCCGTGGCCCTTTACACCAACGAGTCCAAGGATCGGGTGCGCGACGCGGTCGACTTCGTGGAGCTGGTCTCGGCGCGCACGGAGTTGCGACGGGCCGGACCGGCACGATACGAGGGGCTGTGCCCCTTCCATGACGAGCGGACTCCCTCGTTCGGGATCGATCCGACACAGAAGGTCTACTACTGCTTCGGCTGCCAGGCCTCGGGCGACCTGTTCACGTTCGTGCAGGAGACCGAGGGAGTGGACTTCAAGGGGGCTCTCGAGCTTCTGGCAGAGCGCTACGGCGTGGAGCTGCAGCGCGAGGAGGAGGATCCGCGCGAGGCCGAGCGCCGCCGGCGCCGAGAGCGGCTGCTCGAGCTGCTGGACCGCACGACGGCCTACTACGAGCGCTACCTGTGGGAGTCCGGTGAGGCGGCGCGCGCGCGGGAGTACCTGAGCGGCAGGGGCCTTGGAGAGGAGATCCTGAGGGAGTTTCGCGTCGGTTATGCCCCGAGCGCATGGGACCGCGTGCTGACCGCGTCGCGCCGCGGCGGGTTCTCAGAGCAGGAGCTGTACGCGACCGGACTGGCGCAGCGCTCGAAGGAGAACGGACGCCCCTACGACCGCTTCCGATCGCGGATCATGTTCCCGCTCACCGATATCCGCGGCAAGGTGCTCGGGTTCGGCGCGCGCGCGATGCGCGAGGAGCAACGGCCGAAGTACCTCAACACCTCCGACAACGACGTCTACCACAAGGGTCTTCACCTCTACGGCGCCGACCTTGCGCGCGCGCATGCCGCGCGCGCCGGACAGGTGATCGTCTGCGAGGGCTACACCGACACGATCGCCCTACATCAGGCGGACATGCGCAATGCCGTGGGCCTGATGGGCACGGCCCTCACCGGCGAGCAGGTGGGCGAGCTCGCGCGGATGGCCGCCACGGTACTGTTGGCACTCGACGCCGACACCGCCGGCCAGGAGGCGATGCTGCGCGCCTCGAGCCTGGCGGCCAAGCGCAAGCTCGAGCTGCGCGTGGTATCGCTTCCAGCCGGGGCCGATCCGGCTGATCTGGTCCAGCGCAAGGGGCCCGAGGCGGTGCGAGCGATGGTCGGCGACTCGGTGCCGTTCGTGCGCTTTCGCGTCGAGCGGATTCTCGCCGCCGGCGATCACTCGAGCCCCGAGGGCCGCGACCGGATGATCGAGGAGCTGCGCCCGGTTTTCGCCACGCTGGCACCCAGCGCGATGCGAATGGAGCTGACGCGGATCGTCTCCGGTCGGCTCGAGCTCCCCGAGAGCCTCGCCGAGCGGCTGCTGGCCTCGGGTGGAAATCCTCCGCCACGACGCGCGCCGGTCACGACCGGGAAGACGGCGCGCGATGATCGGCCAAACGCGCCGCCTCAGGCTGCCGGCCGCGGAGACATGTCGCGACGGGAGGACACCGAGAGGGCGTTTCTCGCGCTTTGCATCGCCTCGCCCGAGGAGGGCGAGCAGGCGCTCGCGAGCCTCGATGTCGACGAGCATTTCGCCAGCGACCTGCTGCGCCGCGCCGCGAGGCGCCTGCGCGAGGGGGACCTGCGCGCGCCGATGGCCGACTCAGCCGGCGAGGGCGATGGGCTGGAGGACGACCCCGAGCTCAAGGGCCTGCTCGCGGAGCTCGTGGTCGAAGCGGGGCGCGAGGATTCCCACCCCGCCATGCTCGAGGCCCAGCGCCTGCAGCTCGAGCTCGCCCGCGTCGACCGCCAGATCCAGCGGGCGCGCGGACAGGAGAGCGGCGACGTGAGCGAGCTGGCGCAGCACCGCAGCGAGGTCAAACTCGAGTTCGACAGAGCGTATGGGCGGGTGCTCGAGGAGACAGGCGATCGGGAGGGATAGGGACGCCCTCGGGAGCGATCTTGGCACGAACACATGTTCGCTTTTCCGTCCGAAGGATCGACGACAATGCAGCACATGGATCGGGCTTCGTTGGAGCAGCTTCTGGGACAGGGCCTGTCGCTCGGGGCGATCGGGCGGCGCTGCGTAGCCATTGCGCTCGACAGGTTGCGCGGCGAGGCACGGAAGTGCGTCCTTCTATGCTCAACTGTCACGCCGAGGTCGAGGATGGCATCGCGGCGATTCCGGTGAGCATGGCAAGCGGGCCTTCTCCGGCAGAGCCTAAGCGTGCGATCTGGGGCAACTCGATTGGCAGAGTGCGACGCTGTTAACGTCGAGGTTGTGGGTTCGAGTCCCACCCCCAGAGCTGAACCCGACGGCCAAGGGCGGGGTCAGCCCGGCGCTTGAAACTGGACGTAGCCCTCGCCCGCGCGTGCGGCGATTCCCCCGTCGCGACCGGCTGCGCGATCTGTCCGGCCGCAAGCCCCTCCACGAGCGCGCTCGCGCTGGCCCCCGAGTCATGCGCGTCCGCCCAAGCAGCCAGCTCCCGCGCGCGCCCCCGAATCGAGGCCTCGCCCAACGCCCGCTCCACCGCCAGCCGCAGCACGCGAGGGGAGCAGAAGCGTCGCGGAACCCGGACGCCGGCGCCGGCCCAGTCGAGCCGAGCGGCGTTCTCGTTCATGTCGCCGACGGCCGGACAGGCGACGACGGCGCAGCCCGATGCGAGCGCGCGGGCGAGCGTGCCGTGGCCGGCGTGGCAGACGACTACGTCGGAGTGGGGCATGGTGCGCGAGTAGGAGACCCAGTCGACGACGCGCGCGTTCGCGGGTACGGGAAGCGGCCGGGGGGGCAGACGGCGGTTCCATGTCGCAAGCACGCGCACGGGGGCATCGGCGAGCCCCGCGAGCGCCGCGCGGAGCAGGCGATGTTCGGCGTCCTGGGCCGTCGACGGCGCAATCAGCACGAGCGGCTCCTCGCCCGATGGAAGCTCCACATCCGCAGCCGGCGGCTCCCACATCAGCGGCCCAACGACGTGGACATGGTCCGGCCAGGAGCGCGGGTACTCGAGCTGGGGGAAGGTCGCGACGAGCGCGAGCTCGCGGCTGATGCCGCCGTGAACGTGATCGAGCGGTTGCGAGGCCGAGGCGCTCGCGGGTGTGGTTGAGCTCGACGCGGCCGCGCTCCAGGCCGCGGCCGACAAGCGCCTGCGCGCGCCGCCAGGCGGCGCGGCCGACGGCACTGCGCGGAAGGCGTGCGCCGAGCGAGTAGATCGGAAATTCCGGCTCGGCGTGGGGATACACGTGGGGGATCAGGGTCGCGCAGGGGATGCCGGCAACCTCGGCAGCGAGGGATGGAGCGAGGGTGAGTATGTCGGCGACTACGACATCGGGCTGGACGGCTCGAACCAGGGGCAGGGTGTCGCGAGTTGCATGGACCACGGCCTCGTAGAAGTCGAGCGGCTCGGGACCTGAGGGAAAGACCTCGTACTCGGGCGCAGCCGCGAATGTCAGACCCTCGGCCGCCACGCTGTCCTGCCAGCGCTTCCATGTCTGGAGCGTGACGTCGTGGCCGCGGTCCGCGAGCGCCCGCCCGAGGGCGATCATCGGAAAGGCGTGGCCGGGGTCACCGAAGGCGCCCAGCAGCGCTCGCATGACTAGGCGGCGGCGAGCTCGGCCACGAGGCGCAGCTGCTCCAGGCGCTCGGGCGCGGTGAAGGCGATCGGCGTCACCCCGAGCGTGCCCACGCCCGCATCGCGATACACGGCGAGGCGGTCGCGAACGACGTCAGCCGGTCCACACAGCGAGACGGTGTCGATCAGGGTGTCCGGGATCGCCGCCATCGCCTCATCCCGCTTGCCCTCGAGGTAGAGGTCCTGGACCTGCTTGGCCTCGGCCTCGAAGCCGTAGCGGCCGACCAGCTGGTTGTAGAAATTCTGCTTGCGTGAGCCCATGCCGCCGACGTACAGGGCGATGAACGGCCGCATCGCGTCACGCGCCCCGGCGAGGTCGTCGGTGATGAACACGTTGACGGTTGGCGCGATGTCGAACTTCTCGAGCGATTTGCCCGAGCGCGCGGCGCCCTCCTCGAGCAGCGGTCGCAGCTCGGAGACATGCTCGGGGCTGAACAGCGTCGGGATCCAGCCGTCGGCGATCTCGCCGGCCAGAGCGGTGTTCTTGGGACCGATCGCGGCGAGGTAGATCGGGATCTCCTCCTGGATCGTCGAGATCGTCAGCTTGAGCGCCTTGCCGGGGCCGTCGGGAAGCGGCAGATCGATCGTCTCACCGTGGAAGTCCACGCGCTCGCGGGCGAGTGCCATGCGCAGCACGGCGACGTACTCGCGCGTGCGCTGCAGCTGCTTGGCGAAGCGCTGGCCGTGCCAGCCCTCGGCGACCTGGGGGCCCGAGGAGCCGATGCCGAGGATCATGCGGCCGTTTGAGAGCTGATCGATCGTCGCAGCTGTCATCGCGGTCATCGCCGGAGAGCGGGCGGGCATCTGGAAGATCCCCGAGCCGAGGCGGATCTTCGTGGTCTGACCGGCAAGCCAGCCGAGCACCGTCGCGGTGTCCGAGCCGTAGGCCTCGGCTGCCCAAACGGAGTCGTAGCCCAGCCGCTCGGCCTCCTGGACGATCTTGAGCTGGTCCGCCGAGCTGAGCCCGAGGCCCCAGTAGCCGATGTGGACGCCGAGCTTCATGCGCAAGTTTCCTTTCAGAGGAAGGGGATTTGTTGCCGGCGAGGAGCGCGTGCCCTACCGTTGGCCGCGCATTCGGCCGCGGATCAACGTGCCTGCGGCGGAGCACAGCCTATGCGAAATCGCCCCCGTCACAGCGCCAGCTCGATCGACCGGTTGCGCCTCGCGATCGACTGCCTCCCGGTCGCAACCCGCGAGGCGATGCTCGCCGCGATTCGGAGCAACCAGCGGATCATCGGCGGGGCATACGTCGACGGAGAGGGCGGGGTATGCCCGATGCTCGCGGCGCATCGGGGCGGTGGACGAACGGACTTCCTGTCGTTTGCGAAGTCGTGGGATCGCTTCACGCGGGCAAGCGGCAAGGCGCAGGCGGCGACGGCACGCGAGGTCAGGGTGCTGACCGCCCAGCTCGAGGCGAGCCTGACGGACGTCACGGGCATGGAGCTCGATCAGGCGATCTCCGAGCACCGCGAGCTGCGGAGCCGCCGCCTCCGTGGAGCGCGCAGCCGACTCGACGTGGTCGATCCGGCGGGTGCGATCCTCGCACGACGCCTGCGCGGGAAGTCGCCGCGGCGACTCGTCGCAGACAAGCTCGCCAAGCGGACCGAGCGATGGCTCGCGTCGGCCGTCTCATCGCGCGGCTGACGCAAGCCCGATCGCGCCGCTGATCGAAGCCCGATCGCGCCGCTGACGGAAGTCCCGCGAGTCGGCGTGGGCAACCCTAAAGCGAGTCGCCCGGCCGGATGAACATCATCTCCGGAACGACGCACGCGGGAGAGACCTTCAGGAGGTAGCGCACCGCCTCGGCGATGTCTTGTGGCTGGATCATCTCCTCCGCGGGCACGTTCTCCTTGACGAACTCCGTCATCGGCGTGTCCACGAACGCGGGGCACAGAGCGGTCGACTTGATGCCCTCTGGGCCGAGTTCGTTGTTCATCGCTTCCGTCCAACCGACGACGGCATGCTTGGTGGCCGAGTAGACGGACAACCAGCCCACGCCGCGCTTGCCGGAGATCGAGGACGTGTTCACGACGAGCGCGTTGCGGTGCTCGGCGGCGGCCGCGCGAAGCATCGAGAGCGCTTCGCGGTAGAACAGGACGATCGAGCGCAGGTTGATGTCCAGCTGCATGTCGAGGCGCTTGGTCGCGATCTCTCCCACGGGCGCACCGACGCCGACGCCTGCGTTGTTGACGAGCACATCCAAGCGGCCGTAGCGCTCGCGGTGGGCGGCGACGACCTTCTCGATCTCCGACTCCTCGGCGACGTTCGCCGCGACCGCATGAACGTCGAACCCGTCGGCAGCGAGCCCCGCGACCGCGCCTTCGAGCTTCTCGGGGCGCCTCGCTGCCATGGTCATGCCGTAGCCCTCCTCGCCGAGCATCCTGGCAATCGCCAGCCCGATCCCGCTGGAGGCGCCCGTAACGATCGCTGTCCGCTCTGCCATCTGCCGTCCCTTCGTTGGTGAGGAGAATGAGCCCCGCCCGCGAGCGAAGGGGGCGCGCGGGAGCATTCCACATCTCGCTGGTAGCGTCTGGCTGCTCGCGCGGGCCGCCAGGCCGGCGCGTGTGGAGGGCCCGTAGCTCAGTTGGTTAGAGCTGCCGACTCATAATCGGTAGGTCCCTGGTTCGAGTCCAGGCGGGCCCATGTCGGATCGGGGACGCCGAGCTGACGACCAAGCTTGGAATCGCGCCGCCTGAGAGGTATCTTTTGTGGTGGAGATGACCATATTCGACCACCTGCGCGCCCCCAGGCTCGACCGCGACGCCGCGTTTGACGCTGCGGTGCGCGAGGGCAGGCTGCCGTCGGTACCCGATCGCTGCCCGACCTGTGGGCAGACCCTCGTCCCGCCGGCGTCGCGCATCTCCGCAGCGCCGCCGGCCCCCGCACCGGCGCCCGTGGCCTCAGCGCCCGAGACCCCCGTGCACTCCGTCGATCAGGAGCTTGCTGCGCTCGGCAACGGCCGGTCCCGGAGGTAGGAGACGCCGCCGGATGTGGGAGCGAGCAGGCACGCCTGAGTGCGCGCCCGCAGGCGCGGTACCGAATAGTCTGCGAAGATACGGGTAGACTGTCCACGGGCCGACTGGTCCGGTTCGGCCTTCGTACTGTCGATTCGAACGAACGGAGGAGGTAGACATGGCTTCAGTCGCAACAGCCACGCCTAGGCCACCCATCGTTCCGGGGACGAGCGACGAGCAGCAGCTCTTTCTGCGGTGGCACCGCGATGGCGACCGCGAGGCGCGAGAGGCGCTTGTGCGGCGCTTCATGCCCCTGACGCGCAGCCTCGCGCGGCGCTACGACCGTTCATCTGAGCCGTTTGACGACCTGCTGCAGGTCGCCTCGCTCGGTCTGCTGAAGGCGGTCGACCGCTTCGATCCTGAGCGCGGGCACACGTTTCCGTCGTTTGCCGTACCGACGATCCTCGGCGAGATGCGGCGATACTTTCGTGACTCCGGATGGTCGGTTCACGTCCCGCGAGGCGCGCAGGAGCGTGCGCTGCGGGTGCGGGACGCGCAGGAGCGCCTTGCGAACGAGCGTGGGCGCGCTCCGACGGTCAATCAGCTCGCGGAGTACCTGGAGCTCGACATCGAGGAGATCATCGACGCGCTCCAGGCGATCCAGGCCTACGAAGCGCTTTCGCTGGACGCTCCCCGACCGGGGGTAGAACAGGATGATGCGGTTGCCTACGGCGACGCGATGGGGCGCGAGGACGAGCGGTTCGAGCTCGTCGAGCTGGATGCGACCATCAGCGCCGTGCTGGAGCACATCTCTCCGCGCGAGCGCTCGATCCTTCGCATGCGGTTCGTGGAGGACCTCACCCAGACTGAGATCGCGGCTCGGGTCGGCATTTCGCAGATGCAGGTTTCGCGGCTGCTACGACGTTCGCTCGATCAGCTCCGAGCCCTGACGCGTGACGGCAAGAAGGTCCGATAGCGAAGATGCTGAAGATGCTTTAGGGATTTGTCGCTCGGCCGATACTTGCTCAGATAACCGACTTCAGACGCCACGACGGCCAGTCGGTGGCCGTTGATTGACGCCCATCCAATGACCGAGCTCCCGAACGTCTGCATGCATCTATCGAATCGGTCGGAAAACGTCCTGCTGGTGCGGGAGATGCTGACCGGCGTCGCAGAGACGATCGACCTCGACAGCAGCGATCTCTACGACATCCGAACGGCCGTCACCGAGGCATGCAACAACGTCGTCCTGCATGCCTACGAGGGCGAGGAAGGACCGATGGAGGTCGAGGTCGGTACCTCGACGAGCGCGGTCGAGGTCATCGTTCGCGACCACGGCATCGGAATTCGGCCCAGAATCCGCGCGGCCGAGGAGACGGCCCTCGGCATCGGCCTGCCGCTGATCCAGGCGCTCGTCCACAGCGTCGAGTTCAGCGACGCCGGCGGCAACGGGACCGAAATCCGGATGGAGTTCCTCACGCCTCCCACACGCGCCCTCGATGCGCTCCAGGAGAGGGAGCTTGCACCGCCAGCGCTGACGCACAATGAGCTCGCGACAACCACCGCCATGACGATCGCGCCGGCCAGCCTCGCCAACAAGGTGCTCCCTCGGATCTTGAGCGTTCTCGGGGCCCGAGCCCACTTCTCGACCGATCGGATCTCCGATGCGCAACTGGTCGCCGACGCGCTCGTTGCGCATGCTCCGAGCTCTCTCGGCAGCGACCGTCTCAGCATCACGGTCGGCGTCAGGCCGCGCAACCTCGAGCTGCGCGTCGGGCCACTCGGCGTGGGCGACGCCGACAGGCTGATCCTCGACTCCGCGGTTGACGGCCTCGGGCCCGTGATTGAGAGGCTCACCGACGAGCACCGGGTCGCGGCCGTCGGGTCCGCCGAGATGCTCGCGCTTCAGCTCTCCGACCCGCGCTAGCGAGCGCACCCGATTCGGTTGGCTCCGACGGCCACCCTGCGGCGCGGCCCGTAGGTGCCACGGTCCCGATTGCGAAATCGCGCAAACTGCGCGATCAAAAGGCGAGGGCGGTGGCCGCCGGGGGGACGCGGCCACCGCCCGAGGGAGGACAACTCCAGCCTGTTTATGCCCCTTCGCGCGGGTTCTAAACATTCTTTTCGAGCGCAGGGAAGCGACGGCTAGCCGTGCGGATCACGGACGCGATCGTCTTCCTCGCCTTCGCCCACAATTAGGAACGCCAAGGACACGAACGCGATCCCCGCGAGCCCCAGCAGCGCGGCCCCGAGGATGAAGGCGAGGACTCCGCCGTCGACCACGAGCAGCACCACGCCCGCGAGAACGCCCAGCGATCCCACGCCGACGATGACGCGGTGCGTCCTCCGGCGCCGACGCGGCTCAGCCTCTCGGTGCGTCCGTTGTGCCGGCTCGGTCCGTCGTGCCGGCTCGGGATGTCGTTGCGCGGGTTTCTCGTCCATGCAACCTCGACTACCCGGCGTCGCGAGCGAACGCCCGCGGGCGTCGCGCCGCGAAGTTGATTGACGTACCTCGCCGGCGGGTAGCCAGAGTGAAGCGGATGTAATAACGCATCGCCACTAGTCAAAGGAGAGGAAGCGTGATTCCCCTAATAGCGTTGGTCCTGATTCTCGCGATCTTCGGTGGCTTGGGCTTTGCGGTGCACTTGCTGTGGATCGTGCTGGTAATAGCCGTGATGCTATGGCTGATCGGTTTCTTCATAGGCGCGCTCCCCGAGGGTGGGCGCCGCCGCTGGTACGGACGCTGGTAGCCGACCAACGCCGTGCAGCTCTGTGGCGCTCCAACTGCAGCACCCGAAGAATTGAACCTGTCGGCGCCAGCGCACATCGCTCGCTTCAGACACGAGGCGCTCTTCTACGCGGGAGAGGAGCAATTCCTGGAGGGAACGCTACCGTTCGTCAACACCGCCCTGGCTGACAAGGAACCAGTGCTGGTCGCTCTGCGCAGCGATCGAACGGCGCTCCTGCGAGAGGCGCTCGGAGACAGCGCCGCACTCGTGCGCTTTGAGGACATGCATCAGCTCGGGCAAAATCCTGCCCGCATCATCCCGGCGTGGCGGCAGTTCCTCGATCACAGTGCCGCCGACGGGCGATCGGTCCGGGGCATCGGAGAACCGATCTGGCCCGATCGCAGCCAGGCGGAGCTTGCCGAGTGCGATCGTCACGAGTCACTGCTGAACCTGGCCTTCGATCGTGGTCCGGCGTGGCGCCTGTTGTGCCCGTACGATCTCGACGGTCCCGACGAGGACGTGATCGAGGCGGCGCGTCGCAACCACCCGTTCGTGACTCTCGATGGCGGCAGTCGACGAAGCGAGCGCTACGTGAATTCGACGGGCTCGCCGAATCCTTTCGAGGGAGCACTGCCGGCTCCCTCGACGGAAGTCGAAGCGATGGCGTTCGGTTGCAAGGAGCTGAAGATGATTCGCAGCTCGGTCGCCACGCGGGCGGCGAAAGCGAAGCTCGGCAGTGAGCGCATCGAGCGCCTCGTGCTCGCGGTCAACGAGCTCGCAAGCAACAGCGTCCGTTACGGCGGCGGCGGCGGTACGCTCAGGCTGTGGAGCGAACTCCAAACGCTCGTATGCGAGGTTCGGGACGGCGGACGCATCGAGCATCCGTTGGTTGGACGGATACGACCCACGGCCGATCAGCACGGCGGCCGTGGCCTATGGCTCGTAAATCAGCTCTGCGACCTGGTGCAGATTCGCTCGACACCAAGCGGAACCGTCGTGCGACTGCACATGAGCGTGGCGTAGTCGGGCTCGCCCGTGAGCGAGCTGCCCGCGCGTAACGAATCGTAAAAGCGCCCGAGAGCATGGCTGCTGGGCAAGGTCGTCGGACTGCGATAATGGCCTGCGTCGAGCATCCGGCGACGCTGGCCTGGAGTCCGCCCGCGGTGCCAGACACGTGCAATGCCAGGATCAAAGTCGGAACCGATCGGCCTCACGGCTCGGCATGCGAGTGACGACGCGATGCATCTGCTGGTCGAGGCCGGGGCCGTGCTGGCTACGTCGCTGGACCTGACGACCACGATGAACCAGGTCGCACGGCTGACCGTGCCGCGGCTCGCCGACCTCTGCGTGATCGACCTGCGCGACGACGACGGCTCGATCAGGGAAGTCGCCGTGGTCGCCGACGACGAACGGCTGGCCCGCGATCTCGAAGACCTACGCGCGAGACACGGACTCGATCCGGACGGGGATCACCCTGTGGCCCGGGTCATCCGCAGCGGCGACCCGCAACTGCTGCCAGAGATGACGGACGCGCTTCTGCGGTCGTTTGCGCAGGGCTCCGAGCACGCACGCTTCATGATCGACCAGGGCTATAGCTCGGCCATGGTCGCGCCCCTGCCGGCGCGTGGTCGCACATTTGGGGCCCTGTCGGTGCTGAGGCTCGGCGACGGCGAGCCCTACGGTCGAGACGACCTCGACCTGGTTTGCGAGTTGGCGCGACGAGCGGCGCTCGCGATCGACAATGCGCGCCTGTTCTCGGACCTTCAGCGCATCGACCGGCGCTTGGAGGCGATCCTTGTGAATCTGGCCGAGGCGATCACCGTCGAAGACCTCGACGGGCGGACGGTGTTCGCCAACCAGGCCGCGGCGCGTCTTCTCGGCCTGGCCACGGCCGGCGAGCTCACGAGCGCCAAGCCGGGGGCGATCATGCCGCGCTTCCTCGTTCTGGACGAGCAGGGGCGGGAGCTCGGCCTCGAGGACATGCCGGGGCGGAGATTGCTCGCCGGCGAGCACCCCGAGCCGCTGTTGGTCCGGAACATCGTCCGTGCCACCGGAGAGGAGCGCTGGCTCGTGGTTCGCTCCTCGCCCGTGATCGACCCCGAGACCGACCGGATCATCTATGCGGTCAACATCTTCGAGAACATCACCGGCGTAAAGCGAGCCCAGCTGGCTGAGAGCTTGATTGCCGAGGCCAGCCGGGTGCTGGCGGCGTCGATGGACTACACGGCAACGCTGCAGCAGGTTGCGCGGCTCGCGGTCCCGGAGATCGCCGACTGGTGCGCGATCGATCTAGTTCGGGATCGCGATCAGATCGAACGCGTCGCCTTCCATCACGCGGACCCGGTCACACTCGCAGCGGCGAACGAGCTCTCCGGCGATGACGCGCACCCGCTCGATGATTCCACCGCTGTCGCCGACGTCGTCCGCAGCGGAGAACCTGTGATCTTCACCCACATGCGGCTGGGTCCCGCCGCCACAGCGGCGCCTGCCCAAGAGCACGTTGAGCCGCCCGGGGCAATCGCGGCGAGGTCGATGGTCATCGCGCCTTTGGCCGGCGCGAGCCAGGCGGCGATCGGTGCGATCACGCTGGCCTCCTCGGAGTCGATTCGCCAACTGTCGAACGCCGATCTTGACCTTGCCGTGCGGCTCGGGCGGCGGATCGGGAGCGCGGTCGAACGTGCCCGCATCTACACCGAGCGCGCCCGAATCGCGCACCTCCTGCAGCGCGCTCTGCTGCCCGAATCGCTGCCCGAGATTCCCGGCGCGGACGTGCGGGCTCTATATGCTGCCGCCGGCGAGCTGAACGAGGTCGGCGGCGACTTCTACGACGTGCTCGACTACGACTCCGATCGTTGGATGCTCGTGGTGGGCGACGTCTGCGGCAAAGGCCCCCGCGCCGCCGGTGTGACGGCGTTGGCGCGTCACACTCTTCGTGCGGCGGCGATCAGCGGTCAGTCGCCCAGGGAGATGTTGCAAACGCTCCACCGCGCCCTCCGTCGCCAGCCTCCGGGAGCCGATCTCTGCACCGTCTGCCTCGTCACGATGACGCATGCGCCGGACCATGCCCAGCTCACGATCTCGCTCGCCGGCCATCTGCCACCGCTGCTGATCGACAGGAGCGGAGGCGCGAAGCAAGTCGGCCGACCCGGCACGATTCTCGGCGTGATCGACCCGATCGTCATCCACGAAGTCCAGGCCGAGCTTCACCCCGGAGACACGCTGCTGCTCTACACCGACGGCGTCGCCGAGGCGGGGCGCCCCAATCGTCAGCTCGGTGAGGAGGGCCTGCTGGAGGTGTGCAGGAGCTCGAGGGCGCTGACGCTCACCGGGCTGCTCGAGCGGGTCGAGCAGGTCGCCCTCGAGCACGCAGATGGGATTCTCCACGACGACATCGCGCTGCTCGGGCTGCGCCTCTCGGATCCTCCGTCGCAAGCCGCCACGCCCGGGTAGCCTGAGCGCGGCGAACGCGGACTGGGGTGGGCGCACGGAAAATCCTGTCCGCTAGCATCCCGCTGTGCAAGCCGACGAGCATCTGCGGATCGACGTGCGCCAGGACAACGACATGGTCGTGCTGCGCCTCGTCGGCGAACTCGACCTCGCCGGCGTGCCGCTCTTTGAGAGTGAGATCGACAGCGCCGAAGTCGGCGCGTCGGCGGCGGTCGTGCTAGACCTGCGCGAGCTCCGGTTCATCGACTCCACGGGCCTGCGCGTCATCTTCTCGGCCCACGACCGCTCGCTCGAGCGCGGGCAAGAGTTCGCGGTGACCAACGGATCAGAGCAGGTGCAACGACTGCTCTCGATCACGCGCGTCGGCGAGCACGTACGGATCATCGACTCACCCGAGGACATGCGCGGCTAGCTCGCGCGTAGGCCGAGTCGCTCTCGGCGTTGCGGTCCCGCTCGCTGCGTCCACGCGCGGCGGCCGTCGCGTGGCCTCGGCCGTGCGGCGTGGACTCAGCTCGGCCGGGCGGCGTGCACTCAGCGGTAGGTGAACAGGTCGCTGGGAGAGTCTTTCGCGCTGAGCACTTTGTGCACCGTCGCTCGCACTTCCACGATCGCGGCTTTGTGTGTTGGCGTCACCACGGTGCATGCGGTGGTCGTGCGGCAGCTCTTCGAAGCGGCCGCCGTCGATCCGAATTTGAAGCTCGTGGCGGTCGTGCCGAGCGCGAAGCCCGTGCCGGTGACTTCGACGCTCGTGCCCCCAGCCCTGGTGCCGGCTGCGGGATTCACGTCGGTCACCGTGGGCGGACCGAACTTGAAGGTGTCCCGCAAGGATCTCGCGCTCGTGCCGGACGGGGTCGTCACCGTCACGTCAGCCAAGGTCGCGGCCGTCGCGGGTGGAGACACTGCGGTGATCGAGCTGTCCGAGTTCACGGTGAAGCTGCTTGCCGCGGTCGCGCCGAACGAGACGGCGGTCGCGCCCGAGAAGGTCGTTCCGGTGATTTTCACGCTCGTGCCGCCACCCGCTGGACCGCTTCCTGGCGCGACACCGGTGACGCTCGGCGCGGGCGGTGCGCCGACGAGGATGGTGCGAGCGGTGCCGATGCTCGTGCCGTCGGCGGCGAAGACAGTCAGCGCCACCAGGTAGGTGCCCGCTTTCGGGAAGACGTGTGCGACGGTGGGCGTGGTGCTCTCCACCGGTGGGCTGACGCCGGGGCCGTCGTTGAACTGCCAGTTGTATCTCGCCACCCCGCCCGGCGCGGTCGAGCCGCTCGCGTCGAAGCTCATTTCGTTTCCGGCGCCCGCTTCGCCCGTGAACGTCGCCGTCGGCTCGGCGCCGCTGAACGTCAGCCGCTGCAGGCACTGGTTGCTCTGGTTGCTCCACTCCTCCTGATACCAGTAGAGGTGTTCGTTGATGACCTGGTTGTAGTTGGCGCCGTTGGGAGCGCTGCCCAGCGGCGAGCCGAGGCTTTCGCCGCACTTGTCGCCGATCTCGCCGCCGCTGCCGCCGAAATCGGTCCACGCACGGTTGGGCTCGGGATCCGTGATCGACTCGTTGTGCTCGTGGCTGAGGCCACCCTTGAGCGCTCCGTCGGAGGAGCTGCCGTTGGGGTGGTTACCGTCGTCGCAGCCGGGGTTTTCGGTCACATACGGATCGTTCGCATAGATCAGCTCGGTTTGGCCGATCGGACTGTTGCCGTGGTACGCGCAGAAGACCGGCGCGGTCGAGCCGGCCGAGCATTCGCGTCCGGCCGCTTCAAAGCAGCTCTCGACGCCCGGCGGCGTGAGTACGAAGTACTCGTGGGCGAGATCGTGGGGGAGGCCGTTCGCTGTCACATAGTTCGCGAGCTCGGTGTGGATCTGTTTGTCGGTCAAGCAGACTTGAGCCCGCGTGCAGCCGTTCGCCGGGTAGGGAGCGGTGTCGACGATCGCCCCGCCGAAGTGCGATTCGTAGTTCGCAAACTCGCCCGCGGCGTCGTTGTATTGGACCGAGACCGAGTCGACGTTCTGCTGTCCGCCGCTGTCGTGGGCGAGGTCGGTCAGGTACTGGTTTATGCCCGGCGCATAGTCGGAGGGGTAGGCCGCGCCGCCGGAGGGATCCCAGTAGAAGGCGTAGTTGGTGTTCGACGCCATCACCGGCCCGCCGTTGTAGTCCAGATTGGAGAAGTAGTTGTCGAGCGGCGCGATCGTCCCGGCACTGCGAAGGGGCTGATAGCTCAGCGTCTGGCCGTTTGCCAGGTGCACGATCACCGCCGGCGCGCGAGCCGAGCCGGCGGCGAGGACACAGGCGGCGAGGGCAAGCACCAGCGCGCAGCGCCGCCCCAGCGTGCGCAGATTCGCGCCACGCAGATTCGCGCGAGCGCGCGTTCGCGCGTCGGCTCCCGCGCGTGGGCCAGCAACGCGCCCGGCCGATCCCTCGCGGCTGTGAGCTCCCTCCATGTCCCTCCAGTCGGACCCTTTGCGGACGTACCCACCGCAGGCGTCTCCCAAACGCCTGTCCGGGCGCAAACGCTACTCGCGATGTCCACCCAAGTCCACCCCTGGGCGTGCTCGGGCGCGGCGAGGCGAGAATGCCCGTTGCCCCTCCGGTCTGCTCGGCTTCGCCCGCACGCTCGTCTGCACGACGGTCCACGAGCGCTGACCACCCCGCCCGTCGCCCGGGCGCTGAGATCTCGGCTGAGCCCTCCGCCGCGCCGAATACGCTCAAGCGATGAGGCCCAACGAGCGGCTCGCCGTGATCGATCTGGGGTCGAACTCCTTTCGCCTCGTCATCTTCATGGCGGGCGACGGGTGGTGGAAGCGCACCGACGAGATCTACGAGCCGGTTCGAATCGGCCAGGGTCTGGCTGCGACCGGCAAGCTGGGTCGGGAGCCGATGGAGCGGGCGCTGGCGGCGCTCGACGTCTTCGCCCAGTTCGCCAAGGCCAGCGGGCTCGGTGATGACGCGGTCGACGCCGTCGCGACGAGCGCGATTCGCGATGCGGACAACGCGGAGAGCTTCCTGGCGCGGGCGCGCGAGCGCAGCGGGTTGCCGATCCGTGTCCTCAGCCGCGAGGCCGAGGCGCGTTATGGATACCTCGCGGCGGTCAACTCGACGACGCTGAGCGACGGCTGCGTGCTTGATCTGGGTGGAGGCTCGATGCAGCTAGTTCAGGTCGCCCGACGCCTCGCGCTCGAGTCCGGCTCGTGGCGGTTGGGCACCGTACGCATGAGCGAGCGCTTCTTGCCTCCGAACGGCCCCGCCAAGCGCAAGCAGCTGGATGAGCTCCGCGATCACGTCGCGGCGCAGCTCCATGACGCCAACTGGCTAAAGGATGCCGGTGGATCCGCGAGCGCTCGGCGCCTGGTGGGCATCGGCGGAACCGTGCGCAACCTCGCGGCCGCCGCCCAGCGCGCTGCCGGCCTGCCCTCCAACGGCGTGCAGGGCATGGTGATCGCAGCGGAGGCGCTTGACGAGCTCGTGCAGCGACTGGCGGCGTTGCCGGCGCAGGAGCGAGCGAGCGTCCCCGGCGTAAAGCCGGCGCGTGCCGACCTGATCCTCGCCGGGGCAGTCGTGGTGCAGGGAGCGCTCCAGGCGGGCGCCTTCGACGGGCTCGAGACCACCGAGGCGGGGCTGCGCGAGGGGGTCTTCTTCGAGCGCCTGCTGGCCGGGCGCGAGCCGCCGCTGTTCGAGCAGGTTCGGTCCACGAGCGTTCTGAACCTTGCTGCCCAGTACCACGTGGACGCCGCACACACGCGACACGTCGCGGAGCTCGCGCTGGGAATGTTCGACGAGCTCGGCCGCCTCGGGCTGCACCCGGGCGACGCCAACGAGCGCGAGCTGCTGTGGGCGGCGAGCATGCTGCACGACATCGGCATGTCGGTCGACTACGACGACCACCACAAGCACTCGCGCTACCTGATCCTCAACGCGGGCTTGCCCGGATTCACGCCGGTCGAGGTCGCGATCATCGCCCAGGCGGCCCGCTATCACCGCAAGGGCATGCCGGATCCGGGGCCGCTGCGCGCGCTGTTCGGCGAGGGCGACTCCGCACGCCTGGATCGTTGCGCCGTGCTGCTGCGTCTCGCCGAGGACCTCGAGCGCTCACGCGACCAGGTCGTCCGAGGCACGGCCATCGCGTTGCGCGATCACCAGGTCGAACTGCGGCTGATCGCAGACGGCGAGTCGGTCGTCCCGCGCTGGGCGGCGAGTCGCGAGGCCGAGCTGTTCAGCCGCGCGTTCGATCGCGAGCTGTCCGTCGCCGCGTGAGGAGAGCCGAGACCGTCGCCCCGCGCCCGCGCGCCGAGCGCGTCATGCGGCCGACAGCGAGCGTTCCTCGCCGGCGCAGTCGAGCAGGGTGAATCCAAGCGACGAGCCCCCTTCGGTGTGCCACGCCTGATCGGGCAGCTGGCGGCAGGCGCGCAGCACGGCTCGCGTGGCACGATTGCCTCCGCGCGTCGAGAACTCGCCGCCGAGCAGCACATAGCGCGCCTGTCCCCGGGCGATGAGGCGCGCGAGCCCCGGCCCGTCAAGTGCGGGGTCGGTGCCGCTGTAGCCTCCTACGGCTCCCGCGTCCAGGCCCATGAGGATGAAGGGCGCCGAGGTGTTGGCGGCGACCGTCAGCAGGGCCCAGCGCGAGCCGGGGTGGTGCGACTTCACGTACCCCATCAGGGCGCGGTAGACCTTGAGGTCTTTGCTGTCGACGCCGAACCCGCCCGCGCCGGTTGCCTGCTTGGGTCCGGCGGCCGGGAACGTGCCCTCGACGGGCGCCCGCCACGTCGTAGCCGAGTAGGCGGCGGGCGCCACGAGCAGAAGACAGAACACGAACGCCATCGCCGGCGCGGCGAGGCGGCGCACCGCGAGCATCACACCGACCCCGGCCGCTGCTCCGGCGAGGAGCAGCGGCACGAACCACAACATGTAGTGCTCGCGGTGCAGGAGCACGATCTGCACGAGCACCGTCGCGCCGACCGCGCACGGCGCCAGCGCCAGTGCCCAGACCTGGCGCGGCCCGCGTGTGAGCTTGACGAGCGCGACGACGCCGGCGCCCGCCATCGCCGCGGCGCCGGGCGCGAGCGCGGAGACGTAATAGGGATGAACGATGCCCTTTGACAGGCTCAACACGACCGCCTCGACGACGAACCAGCCGCCCAGCACGAGCCCCGTAGCGATCCGCGGATCGCTACGCCACGGAGCGAGCCCGGGCTCGACGGGGGGCTCACCTCCGGGCTCGCCGAGAGCGCCGACCGGCCTGCGGTCGGCGAGGACGAGCAGCGTCAGGCCGAGCAACCCGAGGAGGGATAGCGGCAGGATCCAGGCGCCCTGATCCCCGAGACCCACCCCGAACAGCCGCAGCGGGCCGGCGGGGCCACCAAATGGAATCGGCTGCACCCTGACTTCCGCCGGAGCCGGCGCGGCGGCCTTGGCATGAGCGGGGGCGCCACCGCCGGTTGACCCGGGCGACGGTGGCGCCGTCGACTTCGCTCGGCCGCCCTTTGGAAGACGCGACGCAGGCACGCGCGCCCCTGGGAGCACCTGGACGCGGCCCGGTCCGCCGACCTGGCCGCCCACGCGCCCGAAGCCGTTGTATGCGAAGGTCAGCCCGAACTCCGAGTTGTTCGTCGAGCTACCCACGTAAGGGCGTTTGGCGGCGGGCGTGAGGTCGACGAACGCCAACCACGAGAAAGACACGGCGATCATCACCGCCCCTGCGACCAGCAGCTGCGTCATACGTCGGGACATCGACCCGGGGGCGCACACGAGATGCGCGAGGGCGATTCCGGGGATGACCAGGTATGCGGCGAGCGTCTTGGAGTCGAACGCCAGCCCCACGAGCACGCCACACCACACCAGCGTCCGTAGCCGCCCGGTTTCAGCCGCCCGCAGCCCGGCGCCGCACGCGAGAACCATTAGCAGTATCAGCGCCGGGTCCACGCCGGTGTCGCGCGAGACCGCGACGAACGACGGGAAGACCGCGAGCGCCAGCGCTCCGGCGAGCCCGGCGGCTGCGCCCAGGCGGAGCGCCAGCAGGCGGTAGAGCAGCGCGACCGCGAGCACGCCGAGGATCGCCTCGGGCAGGAGCTGGCTGAGCGGCGAGAAGCCAAACAGCTTGGCGCTTAAGGCCTGCACCCACAGGGCCAGCGGCGGCTTGTCCACCGTGACCAGTCCGCCCGGGTCAAACGACACGAACACGAAGTTGTGGAGCGAGCGCAGCATCGACTTGACGGCGGCCGAGTAGAAGATGTTCGCGTAGCCGTTCTGGGCAAGCCTGTTCGTGTTCATCACCGCCGAGAGCGCCAGCACGCCGGCCAGCGCGAGGTGCCGGGGCTGCGGTCTGGCGGCGAGCAGTCGCTCCCGGCGCCCGGCGCCCGAAGCGAGCCGCGGTCCGACCGGCGCGCGCGCCGGCGGTGCCGGCGGGGTCGCGGTCTGCTGCGGGATGTTCATCTGTGATCGATCGATTGCTGTCGCTCTGCCCGGCGGCTCCCCGGGAGCAGGGCGGCCCGCCGACGGACGGTCATGTCGAGAGCATCCCCAGCAACCGATCGAGGTCGTCCTCGTCATTCCACGCCCCGACCGACGCGCGCAGCCAGGGCCGTCCGGGAATGTTACGCACGATCACCCCCTCCTCGGCCAGTCGCTCGCGCTCGGCGACCGGGTCGGGGCTCGAGAACGACACAAGCGTGGTCTCACCCCGAGGTGCGACCTCGCGTCCGCGCTCGACGAGCAGCTCGGCCAGGCTGCTCGCGAGGCCGATCGCGCGTCGGTGGATCTCCGGCCAGCCGCCGGACGCGAGCACGCGGCTGGCCGCCAGCGCGCATGCATGCGCCTCGGCGCTCATCGACATCGAGTCCAGGCGACGTGCGTCATCGTGAAGGCCGGCGTCGAGTCCGGCGTTGGGGTCGGCGAGGTTGCCGTAGCCGCGTCGGGAGACCTGTAGGCGCTCGCGCATGCTCGCGCTGACGTACAGCATGCCCGTGCCGTCGGGCCCGCACAGCCACTTCTGTCCGGCGCCGGCATAGGCGTCGCAGCCGAGCGCATTCACGTCCACGTCGATCGCCCCGACGCCCTGCGCGCCATCGAGGAGCACCGGGACGTCGAGGAGGGCGAGCTCCGCGGGCGCCACGCTCCCGCTCACCCAGCCGACGTGCGAGCAGGCGATCAAAGCGGTGCCTGGGCCGGGCGCTTCGGCGACGCGCGCCAGCGGGACTTCACGGATCGAGACGTCCCGCAGCGCCCGCGCTCCCGACAGCGCTCCGAGCAACCCCGGGTGCTCCTCGTCGCTGGTGACGATCTCATCGCCGGGTGCGAGCTCCAGCCCATCGATCGTCTGTGCGATCCCCTCGCTCGTTGACGTCGTCAGCGCGACGTCGGCCGGCTGGCAGCCGAGCGCCTCGGCGTACTCCGAGCGCAGTTCGTCGCTCAGCTCGCGGCGGCGCTCGAAGTGGGCCGTCGAGCGTCCATCCTCGGCCTCGCGTCGCAGCTCAGCGGCCGCCGCGTCCACGGCGCGCGCGGGCAGCGGTCCGTCAGTTCCCGCGTTCAGGTACGCGAGTCGAGTGAAAATGGGGAACTCGGCGCGCAGCGCGGAGAAGTCCACAAACCGCGAGAATACCCCGGTGCCCAGCGTCCGCCGGCAGACTCCCCTGTGGGAACCCTCCACACAGGATCGCGAGGCCGCCGAGATGACGCGCTTCATGCGCTGGGCCGGCGAGCGCCGCGGCCGGGCGTTCGCCGACTACGACGAGCTCTGGCGCTGGTCGGTCGACGGAGATCGAGGACTTCTGGGCGTCCATCTGGGAGTTCTGTGGCGTGCGTGCCTCAAAGCCGTACGAGCAGGTGCTCGAGCTCGCATCGGATGCCGGGCGCGAGCTGGTTCTCGGGAGCCGAGCTCAACTACGCCGAGAATGTCCTGCTCGCCGACCGCGATGCGGACGCGGTGGCCGTGCTGCACGCCTCCGAGCTGCGTCAGCTGGATCGGCTCACGGCGGGCGAGCTGGCTTCGCACGTGGCCGCCGCGGCGGGCGGGCTGCGCGCCCTCGGCGTCGCGCGTGGCGACCGGGTGGTGGCGTACATGCCGAACATCCCCGAGACGCTGATCGCGTTCCTGGCGGTCGCGAGCATCGGCGCGATCTGGTCCAGCGCCGCGCCCGAGTTCGGCGCGCGCAGCGTGGTGGACCGCTTCGCGCAGATCGAGCCCACGGTGCTGCTCGCCGTCGACGGCTACCGCCACGGAGGCAAGGACTTCGACCGCACACACGTGGTGGAGGGCATCCTCGCCGACCTGCCGACGGTGAAGCACGTCGTGCTCCTGCCATACCTGTCAGAAGGCGCAAACAACGCGGATGGCAGGGGGGGCGGTGAGGCGGGCGTCGAGCAGGCGGCGGCGCTCGGCCGCGACGGAGCGAGCGGGGCCCGGATCGGGATCACGTGGCGGGAGCTCTTGCGGCGCGGGGAGGGCTCGGAGCTCCGCTTCGAGCAGGTCGCCTTCGATCATCCGCTGTGGGTGCTCTACTCGTCCGGCACGACCGGGTTGCCGAAGGCGATCGTGCACGGTCACGGCGGGATCCTGCTCGAGCAGCTCAAGAAGCGCCTGCACCTCGACCTGCGGCGGGGGGACCGCATGTTCTGGTTCACCACGACCGGCTGGATGATGTGGAACTTCCTCGTCGGCTGCCTGCTCAGCGAGTCCGCGATCGTGCTCTACGACGGCAGTCCCGCCCACCCGGATCTCGGTGCGCTGTGGAGTCTTGCCGAGCGCACGGGCATGACATGCATGGGCGTCAGCGCCGGCCTGCTCGCGAGCTGTGAGAAGGGCGGCGTCGAGCCCGGCCGCGAGTACGACCTGAGCGCGCTGCGGGCGATCGGCTCGACGGGCTCGCCGCTCGCGCCCGAGAGCTTCCGCTGGGTCTATGAGCACGTCAGGGAGGACGTCTGGCTGTTCTCGACCAGCGGCGGCACCGACGTGTGCACGGCGTTCGTCGCCGGCTGCCGCTGCTGCCGGTGTACGAGGGGGAACTGCAGTGCCGCGCGCTCGGCTCCGCCGTCGAGGCGTGGGACGAGCACGGCAACCCTCTCAGCGACGAGGTCGGCGAGCTCGTCATCACCGAGCCGATGCCGTCGATGCCCCTGTTCCTGTGGGGAGACGACAGCGGCGAGCGGCTACCGCGAGAGCTATTTCTTCGATGTATCCGGGCATCTGGCGACACGGCGATTGGATCCGCATCACGCCACGCGGGGGGGCGGTCATCTACGGCCGGTCGGATTCGACGATCAACCGCCAGGGCGTGCGCATGGGCGCCAGCGAGATCTACCGCGCCTGCCGGCGCCGTCGATGAGGTCCTCGACGCGCTCGTCGTCGACGTCCCGAACGGCGCGTTCGGCGGCGGCACCTCAGATCAGCTGTGGATGATCCTGTTCGTCGTCCTGCGTGACGGAGTCGTTCTCGACGATGAGCTGAAGGCGCAGATCAAGCGGCGCATCCGCGAAGACTGCTCGCCGCGGCACGTTCCCAACGAGGTCCTGCAGATCGAGCAGGTTCCGCGCACGCTGTCCGGCAAGGTGCTCGAGGTCCCCGTCAAGCGCATCCTGATGGGCACGCCGCCCGCCGAGGCGGCGAGCGTCGACTCGCTCGCCGATCCACGCTCGCTCGACTACTTCGTCGAGCTCGCAGGCACGCTCCGACGCGAGCGCGCCGGCTCGCCCAGTTCGCGCTGAGCGGGCCGACGGCGCCGCCGTCCCCCCGCTACAGCCCCATCGAGCGCCCGACGATCTCCTTCATGATCTCGTTGGCGCCGCCGTAGATCCGCGTCACGCGCGCGTCGGCGAACGCCCGCGCGATCGGGTACTCGAGCATGTAGCCGTAGCCGCCGTGCAGCTGCAGGCAGCGGTCGACCACGCGCCCTTGCAGGTCGGTGCACCACCACTTGGCCATCGCCGCGTCCTCGGGCGTCAGCTCATCGCGGTTCAGAGACTGTGCGCAGCGGTCGATGTACGTGCGCGCGATCTCGACTTCGGTGCGCACCTCCGCGAGCGTGAAGCGCGCGCTCTGAAACGACCCGATCGTCTGCCCAAAGGCGCGACGCTCGCGTACGTAGTCGAGTGTCCATCCAAGCGCCGCCTCCGCGGCAGCTACAGCGGAGGCCGCGATCGACAGGCGCTCCTGGGGGAGGTTGGAGACGAGGTAGCGGAACCCCTCGCCCTCGTCACCGAGCAGGTTGGCGAGCGGAACACGGACCTCAGAGAAGGACAGCTCGGCCGTGTCCTGAGCGTGCTGGCCGATCTTCTCGAGATTGCGTCCGCGCGAGAAGCCCTCCATCCCGCGCTCCACCACGAGGAGGCTGATGCCACGGTGGCGCTCGGAGGGGTCGGTCTTGACGGCGACGATCACGAGGTCGGCGTTGATTCCGTTGGTGATGAACGTCTTGGTGCCGTCGACGACGTAGTCCTCGCCCTCGCGCCGCGCTCGCGTGGACATGGCGGCGAGATCCGAGCCGATGCCCGGCTCGGTCATCGCGAGCGCCGTTATCAGCTCGCCGGAAGCAATGCCACCGAGCCAGCGCCGACGGTGCTCCTCGGTGCAGTAGGTCAGGAAATAGGGCAGGCAGATGTCGTTGTGGAGCGTGATCCCGAGTCCGAAGCTGCCGACGCCGGCGCCCTGGGTCTCCTCGCCGATGACGAGGTTCAGGCGGAAGTCCTCGGCGCCCGCGCCGCCGTAGGCCTCCGGCACCGCCATGCCGAGGAAGCCGCCGCTCCCCGCCCTCGCGAAAACCTCGCGCGGAATTATCCCGGCCCGCTCCCACTCGCCGTAGCGCCCCTCCTCGCCGATCACCTCTCGCTCCAGGAACGTGCGAAAGCTCGCACGGAAGTCTTCGTGTAGGTCTTCGAACAGGCTGCGTCGCATCCGTTCGGAGGCTATCTGGCCACGCCGTGGCAGGAGTGAGAGGCGCAAACGTCGAACAGAGCGCCGATGAAGCGTGTTGCCAGCCCCGCCACCCCTCGCCGCCCCGCCAACCGGGCGAACGGCGCCAACGGCCCTAACGGCGCCGCCGCGCCCGCCGCCGCCCGCTCCCCGATCGGCGGCACGAGTGAGCACCAGAGCCTCTCGAAGTACATCCGCGCGCGCTTCGATGAGTGCTCACGCTCACAGAAGGACGTCGCCCAGTACATCGTCGACCATCTCGACGAGGCGGCCTTTCAGACCGCCGAGGAGCTAGCCCGCCGAGCGAACACCTCCAGCTCGACCGTCGTGCGCTTCTCCCAGGCCCTCGGCTTCGAGGGCTTTCCCGAGCTGCAGGCGGCCGCTCGCGAGGAATACCGCCGCGTGCACACAAAGAGCGCCCCGAGCACTGCCAGCACCGCTTCCACCCCGCTGTTCTCCCTCGACCAGAACGAGTTCGAGACCGCGCTCACGGCCGACCATTTGAACGTCGAGGAGACCGCGCGCAAGGTCTCCAGGAGCTCGGTCGAGGCGTTGATCGAGGCGATCGTCAGCGCCGAGAAGGTGCTCGTGGCGGGCACCGACCAGATGGCGTTCTTCGCCAGCTACCTGCGCCACCTGCTGATGCTGCTGGATCTGCGCGTCGACGTCGTCGCGAGCCCGTCGCAGGAGGCGCTCAGCCGCCTCGGCCGGATCGACGAAAGCACGCTCGTGATCGGCCTCTCGGCCGGCCGGCCGCACCCGCTGGTCGTGCGCGCGATGAAGCTCGCGCGCCATCGCAAGGCGCGCACCGCAGCGATCACCGACGCGACTCTCTCCGAGGTCGCCAAGCTGGCGCAGATCAAGCTCTACTACTCCTCCAACAGCCCCGCCTACGTACGCTCGCACACCGCCCTCCTGAGCCTGATCCAGGCCCTCGCCTACGGCGTCTACGCGCAGGATTCAGCGCAGTACGACGACCGCATCAAGGCGTTCCGGCTGAAGTAGCGCTTCGCGGCTCATCGTCGTCGGCTTTCGTCGTCGACGACGACCGTTCTGGCGCGAGCTGGACTAACCCGTTCGCGCTCGCGGTGGCGGTGCGCCTGTCAAACTAGAGGCATGCGCGACGAGGCGACGTTCCGTGTGAAGTCCGGCCTGGCGGAGATGCTCAAGGGCGGCGTGATCATGGACGTTGTCACTCCGGCGCAGGCGACGATCGCGGAGGAGGCGGGCGCGGCGGCCGTGATGGCGTTGGAGCGGGTTCCGGCCGATATTCGCCGCGACGGGGGCGTGGCGCGGATGTCGGACCCGGAGATGATCGCGGGCATACAGCAGGCGGTGAGCATCCCGGTGATGGCCAAGGCGCGAATCGGACATTTCGTCGAGGCTCGGGTGCTGCAGGCGCTGGATGTCGACTACGTCGATGAGTCCGAGGTGCTCACGCCCGCGGATGAGAGCAACCACATCGACAAGTGGGCGTTCAAAGTGCCGTTCGTGTGCGGCGCGACCAACCTTGGCGAGGCGCTGAGGCGGATCGGCGAGGGCGCCGCGATGATCCGCTCCAAGGGCGAGGCCGGCACCGGCGACATAGTCGAGGCGGTGCGCCACATGCGTCTGATCGTGGGCGAGATCCGTCGCCTGACGACGCTCCAGGACGCGGAGCTCGCGACGGCCGCCAAGGACCTCGGAGCGCCGCTCGATCAGGTGCGTGAAGTCGCGATCGACGGTCGTCTACCGGTGGTCCTGTTCTGCGCCGGCGGCATCGCCACGCCGGCGGATGCGGCGCTGATGATGGCGCTCGGGGCCGAAGGCGTGTTCGTCGGCTCGGGCATCTTCAAGTCCGAGGACCCGCCCGCCCGTGCGCGGGCGATCGTCGAAGCGACCACCCACTGGCAGGACGCCGACCGTGTGGCCGACGCCTCGCGCGGTCTCGGCCCGGCGATGGCAAGCCTGGAGAGCTCGAAGCTCGAGCACGAGCAGCTCCTGGCACAGCGCGGCTGGTAGTGACACCGCTTATCGGCGTGCTGGCCCTTCAGGGTGGATTCCAGGCGCACGAGCGGGTGCTCGCCAGACTCGGAGCGCGCGTGCGCGAGGTTCGAGTCCCCACGGACCTCGAGGAACTCGACGGCCTGGTGATTCCGGGCGGAGAGTCGACGACGATGACGCTCGGAGTGGCGCGCGAGGGCTTGCGCGAGCCACTGCGCGCGCTCGTGCGGGATGGCCTACCCGTGCTTGGATCGTGCGCCGGCCTGATCATGCTCGACCGCGAGCACCTGGGCCTGATGGACATCCGCGCTGAGCGCAACGCGTTCGGGCGCCAGATCAACAGCTTCGAGGCGGATATCGACTTCCAGGGCCTGGGCGGCGGGCCGATCCGGGCGATATTCATCCGTGCGCCGTGGATTGCCGAGCACGGCGCCGGCGTCGAGATTCTCGCCGACGTCGACGGTCACGCCGTGGCCGCTCGCGAGGGCGAGATGCTAGTGGTCGCCTTTCACGGCGAGCTGGGCGACGATGACAGGGTTCATCGCCTGTTCCTGGACCGGGTCCACGCCTTCACCACCGAGCATGGCCATGGTCGCCGCGTGCAGGCGGGCGCGGACGCTCGCGGCGGCTGACTCGTGCCGGCGTGTCAGATCGCCGCCGCCGGCGTCGGAGGCGCGGTGCGCTCGAGCGCACCCCAGCCCTGATCGCGCTCGGCCTCGGCCTCATCTGCGGCGACTCCGCCACGCAGCCCGAACAGGCGCTTGGCCAGCAGCAGGTACACCACAACGGCGACGTTGATCAGGAAGGCGATGACCTTGAAGGCGGTCGTCCGCGTGACGATCTCGTAGATCTCGAAAGGGAGCAGCGAGGCCGTGACCAGGAACGTCAGATACTCGGCCCAGCGGCGCTGGTACCAGAGGCCGACCGCCTCGATTCCCTCCACGGCGCCATACGCGAGCAGGACTCCGCCGAGCAGGTGCAGGTGCGAGGAGGAAGTCGTAAACAGGCTGTCGAGCTCATGCAGCAGGCCGTGACTCGCATGCGACTGTCCCGACACGACGCCTCCCTGGAGGTCGGCCACGACTTTGTAGAAGGTCTGGCGCAGCGTCGCGCGACCGGCGGCGAACAGGAGCACGAGCACGCCGAGCGCGACCAGTACAACGAGGTGGAACGCCCTGTCGATCGCGATCAGGCGCAGCACGATCTTGTCGCGCAGCCGCTTGCCCCGCAGCGGCAGCTCGATCTCCGCGCGCTCCGGCGGGAACGGACGGCTGGGATGCTCGGGCGCCACCAGCGCCAGCCAGCTGTCGCAGCGCAGGCAGCGATACCAGCGAGTACCGCTCCCGTCCTCACGTGCGAAGAGCGCATCCCGCGGGCGCAGGTCTGCCGCATCGGTGCCCACGAGCTCATGGCCGCGCAGGCCGCACAGCAGGAGCTCCCAATGCAGACGCGGACGCCACCTTCGCGGCGGCCGCGTGCCTGGAGGGTGGTGCGCCACCGCGCCACCGTATCTGTCATCGAATGCGATCGCGCGGCCGCAAGAATCGTTCCTCGCGTGCACGGAGCATCGGCGATACTCAGCGGCGATGGTGATCTCGGTCGCAGCCGACGAGGTAACCGGCGTCGCGGACGCTCTTGTGGATGAGCTGCACCGGCGCGGGCACGAGGCAATCGTGCACGGCGCGCTGTGCGACGGGGAGCGCGAGGACTGGGCGTGGGCATCGGCGGCGGCGGCTCGCGATGTGGCGGACGGACGTGCGCAACAGGCGATCGTCTGCTGCTGGACCGGGACGGGCGCCTCGATCGCGGCGAACAAGGTCGCGGGCGTGCGCGCCGCCTTGTGCCTCGACTCGGCGACCGCAGACGGCGCCAGGCGCTGGAACGACGCCAACGTGCTCGCCCTCAGTCTGCGCGCCACCTCGGAGGCGGAGCTGAGAGAGATCCTCGACGCGTGGTTCGCTGGCCGTCCCAGCCGCGATGCCGACGATCGCGCGAACGTCGAGCATCTGAGCGAGATCGAGCGCCGATAGGCCGCAAGGCTCCTCCGAGCCACGTGCCGGGAGGACTTGTTGTGCGGCGAGTAGCGAACCGGGCTATTGCGGCGAACCGGGCTCGCTGGCGAGGCCGAGATCGGCGAGCGCGCGCTCGCGATCGAAGTACTTGACAACCTTGGTGACCTTGCCGTCCCGCACGTAGACGATGTCCGCTCCCCGGGTCGATAGTGCATCGAGCTCAAGCCCGCTCGCCTTACCGCGGCCGCCATGGTGGAGGAGCACGAGCACGCGTTCATCGTCAAGCTGGCGGTACCCATCCACCTTGGTGCACACCTCCTCCCAGGCGCCCAGGATCTGGCCCATACCTCTCGCCATCTCGGCCAGTCCCTTCCAGGTGGCCGGCTCGGGACCGTCCGCGACCACATACACGATATTCGGGTCGGCCCACTCCGCCGAGCTGTAGTCGCCACGCGCGTTGGCCGCGTAGATCGATCGCACGAGGTCCAGGTTCGCCGAGGTCACCGGCCGATTATCCCCGGCCGATAGCAGCAGCTCCAGGCCCTGCCCACCGCGCGTACCAGATCTCGCATCCTGCCGCGGGAGTTGCTCTCCCCGGAGCCGAAGCGGGACGGACGCGGCGTCGCTCGGTCCGGCGAGCTCAGCGTGTCGTGGCTTCTCTTGCGGGCGGCTCGCCGCTGCGCTGGGCCTTACCCATCGCGGGGCTGATCAGCTTCCAAGCGCGATGGCCATCGCTCGCCGGGCGCGTTGCAGCGAGACTGGGTTCCGGTTTAGCTGGAAGTCGCAGTTGGCTCCGACTGCTAGCGCATTGATCGCGAACGCCACGTCTTTAGGGTCGGTATCGACCGGGAAGCTCACCGTTCCGCGATAGCCGTGCTCGCCTCTCGCTCCAAGAGGCCCAGCCACCGCCGCATCACCTTTTTCACTGCGTCATTGACCGGCCCAGGACGTGCGTCGAACTCCACCATCGCCGTGGTGAGGAAGCAGCCGCCGGGAAACGGGGGGCGACCTAGGTAGGCCACCCATGCGTCGCAGATTGCGTTCAAGCGAGCCAGCCCGGCGGTGCAGTGGAGGCGGGCTCGTACACGGTGCAGCGGAAGATGTCGGCCGCTTGATCAAGCGTCGCCAGTTGCAGCTGCTGCTTGGAGCCGAAGCGGCCCACCAGCCCGCTCTTGCTCATGCCGAGCCGATCGGCCAGCCGGCCGATGGTAAGTCCCTCGAGGCCCACGACCGACGCAAGCTGCACAGCCGCGGCGAGCGTTTGCGCCCGCGAGCCAGCGACTTCCCTTGCGGATCGGCGTGACATCGCCGCCGATTCTATAAACCGAACGACCGTTTCCTATATATTGCGGACGATCGTTCTGTTTACCGTTGATGGATGGAGGACGCATGCGTATCAGGTGGCTTGGCTGGGCCGGCGTGGAAATCGAGGCGCAAGGCGAGCGGGTGGTGGTCGATCCACTACAGGACGCGGCGGCCGTGTTCGCGTGGCTCGGGGAGCGAGCCCGCGCGATCCAAGCCCCCGAAGTCGTTCCCGCCGAGCCGGGGGCGATTGCCGGCTTGCTCACCCACCTGCATCGCGATCACGCCGACGCCGCGGCGCTCAGCTCGGCTCTGCGCGCCGGCGCAACCGTGTATGAGCCGGTCGACTACGGCGGCGAGAGCGCGGACCGGCGGGCGGTCGTTCGGGCCGACGACGAGCTGATCGCTGCTGGACTGCCCCGCCAGCCAGCCGCGGCATGGACCAGCATCACAGCCGGACCGTTCACGCTGACTGCGCTGCCCGCCGTCGACGGGACCGGAGATCCGCAAGTGTCCTGGCTGCTCGAAGCAGACGGCAAGCGGGTGCTGCACCTCGGCGACACCATGTGGCACGGCTGGTGGTGGCGCATCCGCGCGCGCTACGGCCCGCCCGATGTCCTACTCGCCCCAGTCAATGGCGCCCGACTCACGTTCCCCCACCGCCAGCCGGCCAGCCCACTGCCCGGCGTGATGGAACCCGAGCAGGCCGCCCTGGCCGCCGAGCTACTGCACGCCGACAAGCTGGTCCCGATCCACTACGGCGCCTACGCCTTGCCGGGCATCTACGAGCCGGTCGGCGACCCCCTCGAGCGGCTGGCCGCAGCCACCGACCGCACGACAGCGATGAAGCTCGGCGACACCGTTGACGTCTAGGACACCGTTGACGTCTAGGTTTGACGGGTCCTCGTTGTGGCGCAACCACGCAAACCGTAAGGTGCTCGGAGCCGAACTGGCTCAGCCTCAGCCTCGACAGAGCCTGCGGCGGCGGCGTTTTCACTGGCCGAACGACCAGTTGCCCCCGGTCTCATCGGGATGAGCAATTACCGCGTCCTCCGCATCGACGACATCCCGGCGCTGGTCTTCGGGTCGTTCAAACGTGCGCGCGCCGCGCTTGGGGTCGAGTCGTTTGGGATGCAGGTGATCGACCTCCCACCGAATTCGCCCCATCATCCACGCCACGACCATCACGTCGATGGCCAAGAGGAGGTATACGTCGTGCTGCGCGGCGCCGGGGAGATCGAGATCGATGGCACGCGTCAGTCGATCACTCCCGAGACGCTGGTACGGGTTAGGCCGATACTGTCGCGCAAGCTCTGGCCGGGACAAGACGGGATGCGTGTGCTTGTTCTTGGAGGCGTCCCGGGAAGTGCCTACACCGCTCCGGACGTCACTCGCCTTGACGCACCGGATCCGGGCATGGATATCTCCGCCGAGATGACCGGCAGGGGCCGCGGCTAGAAGCGACGCGGTCCCGCTGTGCCGCCTTGCGGGTGTACTTCGATCGCGCCGAGGGCTTACGAGCGGCGGGGCTCTCGGAGTAGACGCCGGTTTTGAAGCCTGCCGGTCCTGGGCGTTGTCGAGTCTAGTTGTCGAATTCCCGGAGCTGCGGATTCCCCGCGACTACCAGGAGGCGTTGGCGAAACGATTGGCGAAACTCGACTAGCGCAGAGCGCTGAACGCGAACCAATCCAACTCAAGCTCTGGTGTGCGCTCACAAACGTCGCGCACAATGTCCGAGACCGCGCGACGACCAATCTCGGCGCGTTCATCCCGCTCCATCGAGACTGGCACGTCTTCTCCCCATGTCGCCCGAATCTCATGGCCTACTTTGGCGAACGACACGTCATCGTGACTCGCACCGAGTCGCTGCCACAACAAATCGATCGCGTTGGCAGGGCACGCAGACACTGGAGACCCTGCATGAGGCGTGATCCTGAACTTCACGGGACAAGACTACAGCTGGCAACCTATCGAAATCTATGCGGCCAGCGGCACGACTAGCGACTGGGCGAGAGCAGGGGAGCTTGGCGAGGATCGTCAGGTCGGCGTGTAGCCGGTGCGCGCTCTCCCGCAGCGTGGAGCGGTCCGCTGGATGCCTGCCAGCCCTGGGCGTATAGATCAGTTGTTGTCACCTGGCCGGAGCTGCGGATCCCGCGCTGAACCAGGCTTGTCGGGCTGGTCGGCCGGTTCGCGTTCCGGCGCGAGCCCGAGATCGGCGAGGGCGCGCGCGCGATCTAGGTAAACGCAGACCTCGCTGATCTTCCCGTCCACAAGCCTGAACAGGAACGCGGTCCGGCGGTCCACATCAACTCCGCTCACGCCACGACCGCGCTCGTGCGTGAATGCCACCACCGCGCGCTCGCCCTCGAAGAGCTGCTCGACCTCGACCTCAAAGGTCTCCCAAACTTCGTTGACCTCGCGTCGCTGGCGAGCTATCTCCTCGTAGCCCTCATACACAGCCGCGTTGAAGATGAGCTCGGAGAGGTCGAGCCTCGCGCTTGGCTGAAAGTGCTCACGCAGGACCGTCTCGATGTCGCCTTGTCCCCAGGCCTTGAGGATCGAGCGCACGAGGTCCGGGTTCGATGAGGCTGTCACGGGGCAAGTATGTCGCGCAGTTACCCCAGGTCGACGCCCTGCCAGCCCTGGGCGTACCCGACGGTGTTGATCAATTTTCCGGAGCTGCGGATACAGCGCTAGTGGAGCCCGGAGCTGGTAGGCCTCCGCCTCAGCCGCGGACGCGACGGTAGAGCGTCTGAGCCGCCGTTATCAGCTGTGAGCGTGTACGCGCGCTGGAGCTGAAGCCGACGAGGTAATAGTAAGCGCCTACCGGAAACGCGACGTTCGCGTCCGGGGGGCTCCCCGTGCTGAAACCGAAGCCGCGCGCCCCAGGGATGCCCGGTACGGCGAAGGCGCTTTCGCCACGCTTTAGCGCCTGCTTGAGCTGGGACGTGACCTCGCCGCTTGCGCCATGGCTAGAGCGGAACAGTTCGACCAGCGAGACCCCGCCTTCGTTCGCGACGCCGCCTGTGGATGGTGCGAGCTGCTCATCCAGGCCCGCGACGAAGCCCAGCGCCTTGAGTCTCGCTTCTTCCGCAGCCCTCTGTTCTGACGGCATTTCGGCGACCGCGCTCTGCACGGTCGTGCTGAGTTTGAGCTGGCCTGCTGGCACAAACCCTGGGAGCTCGCCGGCTAGAAGCACCCCTCCATGGGCGCCGCGCAGCGCGGTGGGGGTTCCCGGCGGCAGGGTCATGGCTGCCGATCCCGTACCACTCGAGGCCGTCGTTGCTTTGGGCGTCGTCCCGCTGCTCGAGGTGCTGCTCCCGCCACAACCCGACAACGCGATCGTCAACAGAACTGTCCCGACGGCCATGGGCCCCAGCTTCATCGGCCCAGCCTAACTGTTAGGGAGATCGATTTCCAAACGAAGCTCGGAGCCCTGCCAGCTCTGGACGAAGCGACTAATTGTTGTTAGCTGGCCGGAGCTGCGGATACCGCGCTAACGGGTGTCCATCCGCATCGTGAGGTCGCTGGTAGCGGCGGTACGCTTGCGCGGTGGACGAACCCGGCGATATCGAGCGGCGGCTCGCCGCCATCCGCGAGGCGAACGCTTTCGATCTGACCATACCCGAGCACCGAACGTCGCTCCAAGAAGCCCGCCGAGCAGGCGCGACGTCCGAGGAAATCCGCAAGGCAGCCGACGAAACGAGAACTGGCCGGTCTGATGAAACGAGCGCTCTTTCCCGCGACCATCGCTCTGGCCGCCACGGCGTTGTCCGCGTGCGGGGAAGGCTCCAAGACGTCGAGCGCAAACGTCGCATCGACGGCGGAATCGACCAGTTCAACCTCACCGCCGTCTGGCAACGCAGCGGAAGCTAGCAAGGACGTCGTCGGTGGCCGTGCCAGCCCTGGGCGTATAGATCAGTTGTCGTGAATTGGCCGGAGCTGCGGATAGCGCGCTGATCGGCGCTCAGTCCGATGCGCGAGCGCGCTCCTCGGCGAGCCGCTCGGCGGCGGCGCGCGCCTCGCCAACGTCGCCATCGCTCGAAAGGTGTGCGATCAAGCCTCGCTCCCAGAGGAAGACGCACCCCTCGCGTTGCCGAAAGTGACCGTGACCGGCGCTACCAGCAGGAACGCCCTCCTGGGCGACCACAGCGAACACGACCCCGTTGCCGAGGTCGCGGACATCCTCAAGCTTGTACTCCAATTCCTCGTACGCGCCGAACCACTCCTCAAAGAAGCTGCGGATCTCCGCTCGCCCTCGAAGGTTTCCCACCTGCCCTTCTAAGACCGCATCGGAAGCCCAGAGGCTGATCACCGCGTCCGGGTCGCGCCGGTTTAGGGCCTCGAAGCCGCGGCGCAGAAGCTCAACCAGGTCGGGAGTTGTGGACTCCTCGGGCATCTCCCGGCCAGTATCCCGGACGGGAGCCCGACCGCCCTTCCAGCCGCCTTCTAAAGGCCCTACCAGGCCTGGGCGTAGCAGGCCCCCAACGATCAGCAGCTATCCGCGCGCGGATACGAAGCGCACCACGCCGTCGTCGTCCTCCTGTTCGACTACGCGTCCGTCTTCGAGCAGCAGGTCGACGTGCCCGAGGACCTCCGACAGGGTCAGGTAGGCCTGGGTGACCGCGACGTTGCCCCACAGCTCCTGGGCGATCTCATGCGCGGTCCGCGGCCGGGCCACGATCAGCCCGTGAATCTTCTCGGCGCGGCGGCGGTGCAGGCGGAAGCGCTCGTCGATCAGCGCGACGTGGTCTGTGATCGGCTGGCCGTGCCCGGGCAGGACGACCGCGAGCTCCATCGCGCGCGTCTGCTCGAGCGAGGCGAGGTAGGTGATCAACGCCTGCGGGCGGGGTCCGTCATAGTCATCGCCCGCTCCGAGCGGGCGGGCCAGCAGGGGGTTTGAGGAGATATGCGCGATCAGATGGTCTGCGGCGATGAGGATCCCGCGCGACTCGTCGAAGAACACCGTGTCCGACGGGCTGTGACCCGGTCGGTGAAGCACCCGCAGCGCCCTGTCGCGCAGCTGCAGCTGCGAGCCGTCGGCGAGCGGGCGGCTGACCTCCACCTGGGACCCCCACGCGCGGAAGCCCGCCGACACCGCCCTCAGGGCGGTGACGATTTCCGGCGGAATGCCATGGCGGAGCATCGTCTGCTCGGCGAAGCTGTCGTCGAGGTCGGTCTCCCTTCCGTAGCTCGCGAGGAACGGCGCGAGCCGATCCAGGGCCGCAACCTCGGCGCCCGATCGGCGAGCGAGGATCGACGCCAGGCCGAAGTGGTCCATGTGCTGGTGGGTGATGACGAGCAGCTCGATGTCCTCCACGGCGTGCCCGCGCGCGGCGAGCGCCTGCTCGAGCTCGTCCAGCGCCTTGGCCGAGTTGGGCCCGGAGTCGACCAGCGTCAGCGGCGAGTCCTCGATCAGATAGGCGTTGACGCGGCCGACCTGGAACGGCGTCGGAATCGCCAGCCGGTGGATTCCGGCCGCGACGGCGATCGCGAGCGCCTCTTCGTTGCCGGTCACGAGCGAATCAGCGCGAGGACCTCGTCACGGCGAGCGGCCATGTCCTCGGGGGACACAAGCGACTCCAGGCACAGGCGCAGCAGCGGCTCGGTGTTGGACGGACGCACGTTGAAGTGCCAGTCCTCGTAGTCGATCGAGATGCCGTCGAGTCGGCTTTGACGCGCGTCCGGGAACGCGCCCGCGATCTCCTCGATCTTCGCGAGCGGATCGGCGACCTCGGAGTTGATCTCGCCCGATATGAAGTAACGCTCGTGGTATGGGGCGAGCAGCTCGGACATCGACCGGCCGTCGCGTGCGAGCAGCTCCAGGACGAGCAGCGCGGGGATCGTGCCCGAGTCCGCGCAGTAGAAATCACGGAAGTAATAGTGGCCGGAGACCTCGCCGCCGAACAGCGAGCCCTCCTTGCGCATCCGCGCCTTGAAGAACGCGTGGCCGACGCGGTTGACGTAGGGAATGCCCCCGGCACGTGTCACCGTGTCCGCCACGGCCCGCGAAGCGCGCACGTCATACAGGATCGCCTCGCCCGGGCCGTTTGCCTTGCCCAGGAGCGACTCGGCGAGCAGCGCCGTGAGAAAGTCGCCGTCGGTGAACGCCCCCGTCTCGTCGATGAAGAAGCAGCGGTCGCCGTCGCCGTCCCAGGCGATGCCGAGGTCCGCGCCGCTGTCCTTGACCCGCTCGACGATCAGCCGCCGATTCTCCTCGAGCAGCGGGTTGGGTTCGTGGTCGGGGAAGTTGCCGTCGGGAGTCCAGTACGTCGTGATCAGGTCGAGCCCGAGGCGCTCGAGCAGCGGGCCGACCATCGGTCCCGCCATTCCGTTGCCTCCGTCGACCACCACCTTCAGGGGGCGACCCACGCGCGGCTGGGCGATGACATCGGGGTCGACGAAACGCAGCGCGGCGGCCTGGGCTTCCTCGTAGATGTCGACCTCCTCGAGCCTGCCACGCGCGGCCGGCGCGTCCGGCCCGTCCGCCTGGGCTCCGCCTTCCAGCTCGGCTTCGATCGTGCGCCGGATGTCCTGGATGCCGGCGTCCCCGGACAGCGGTATCGCGCCCTCGCGAACGAGCTTTGCGCCTGTGTAGGCCTTGGGGTTGTGCGACGCGGTGCACATCAGGCCCCCGTCGAGCCCGCGCGACCCGACGAGGAAGTAGAGCATCTCGCTCCCCACAAGCCCGGCGTCGATCACGTCCACTCCTTCGTTCAGCAGGCCATCGCGGTAGCGGGCGGCCAGCTCGGGCGCGGCGAGGCGCATGTCGCGTCCGAGTCCGACGCGCAGGTCCGTGCGTGGCTTGCCGGCGAGGCCGGCGAGCACGCGGGCGAAGGCGCGACCGATCCGTTCGGCGCCGTCGCCGTCGATCTGCTCCCCGTATAGGCCACGGATGTCATACGCCTTGAAGATGTCAGGGGATAGCGAAAGGCTCACGCGGTCGTCCATCCTATGGGTCCGTGAAAGCGCGCCTCCGGTCCAGCACGCGGCCACGCTCCCGGCCCACCGCAGGGCGCGGTCGAGAGGCTGACAGCGGGCGGGATTCGTAGACTCTTCGCCATGTCAGGGCATTCCAAGTGGGCGAGCATCAAGCACAAGAAGGCCGTGGTCGACTCCCGCCGGGGGGCGCAGTTCTCGAAGCTGACGCGGGCGATCATGGTCGCGGCCCGTGACGGAGGCGGCGATCCCGATGCCAACGCCACGCTCGAGAACGCGGTGCGCAAGGCGAGGGAAGCGTCGATGCCGAAGGACAACATCGAACGCGCGATCGCCAAGGGAACGGGCGAGGGCGGCGAGGCCGACGCGATCGAGGCGGTGCTGTATGAGGGCTACGGGCCGGGCGGCGTCGCGGTGCTCGTGGAGGCGCTGACGGACAACCGCAACCGCACCGGCGCGGATGTCAGGCACGCGTTCTCGAAGAACGGCGGCAGCCTCGGCGAGCCGGGCTCGGTGGCCTACCTGTTCGACAAGAAGGGCACGATCGTGATCGACGCCAACCGCTACTCCGAGGACGAGCTCATGGTCGCCGTGGAGGCGGGGGCGGAGGACATCTCGACCGACGACGACGTATTCGAGGTGATTGCCGAGCCCGCCGACTTCACGCGGGTTCGGAATGCGTTGGAGCAGGCCGGCGTCGAGATGGACAGCGCCGAGATGGCCTATCGCGCGTCGAGCCTGGTGCCGATCGACGAGGAACAGGCGCGAAAGCTGCTGCGGCTGATCGACGCCCTCGAGGACAGCGACGACGTGGAAGCGGTGCATGCCAACTTCGACGCGCCCGCCGACGTGCTCGAGCGAGTAGCCGGCTAGAGCGTTGAGCCGACCGCCGGTAGTGATCCTGTGCGGCGGGCGCGGCACCCGCCTGCAGGAGCACACACAGGACATCCCCAAGCCGCTCGTGGAGATCGGAGGCATGCCGATCGTATGGCACGTCATCCAGCTGTATGCGGTTCAGGGATTTCGTCGCTTCCTGCTCGCGACGGGCTATAAGGGCGAGTTGATCGAGCGGTTCGTCGACGCGCAGGAGTGGCCGGAGGGCGTGCGCGTGGACTGCGTGGACACCGGCCTCGAGACCCAGACGGGCGGTCGGATCAAGCTGCTGGAGGGTCATCTGCAGGATGACGGGATGCTCTGCGCGACATATTCAGACGGCGTCGCCGACATCGATCTCGGCGCGCTGCTGTCGTTTCACTCCGAGCACGGCGCTCGGGCGACGATGACGGTCGTGCGCCCGCAGCTGCAGTTCGGCGTCACCGAGCTCGCCGGTGACGGCACCGTGCGTGGCTTTCGCGAGAAGCCGCGCTCGGAGCATTGGATCAACGGCGGGTTCTTTTGCTTTGACTCCGAAGTGCTGGGCTATCTGGAGCGCGACAGTGTGCTCGAGCGCAGGCCGCTCGAGCGGCTGGCCGCCGACGGTCAGCTGCGGGCGCACCGGCATGAGGGCTTCTGGCAGTGCATGGACACGTACAAGGACGCCGTTCAGCTGAACGACATGTGGGCCTCCGGGGAGGCGCCCTGGCGCATGTGGGACTAGGCGGGCTCGGCGAGCCGCCGCGCGCGGAACAAGGACACCGGCTCGCGAACGCCGCGCAGGCGCCGTTCACCCGCATAGGACCAGCCATACGCCTCGGGCGCAGATTCGCGCACCTCTCGCTCGACCAGGACGCTTCCGGGCCGGGCGATCGAGGTGATCCGGCTCGCGAGGTTGACCGGCCGCCCGAACCAGTCGCCGGCGCGGGGAAGCGCGAGTCCGAGCGCCGCGCCGGCGCGCAGTTGGGGAAAGTCCTCGCCCTCGGCGTCGGCGGCGTCGATCAGGTTGAGTGCAGCGTCCAACAACGGCGCCGGCTCGGAGGACGTGAGCATCGCGGCGTCGCCGATCGTCTTTATCAACCGCACGGGCGGCTCGACGACGTCGGTGGCGAGCACTTCCAGGCGCCCCGCCAATCGTCCGAGCTCGTCGGGCGGGACTTCCTCTCCCAGGCGCGTGAAGCCGACGAGGTCGGCGAAGCACACCGCCACCTCGCGCGACCCCGGCAGCTGCCCGCCGCTGCGCTCCATCGCGCTGATCACCTCCGTCTGGGTGGCGTGGCGCAGGTGCTGGGAGAGCACGTTTGAGAGCATCGGGTCGACGAGCGGGTAGAGCTGCGCGGCGGCCTCGGCATAGCGAGCGGCGAGCTCGGCCTCGCTCATCCCGGGTTCGAGGACCAGTTTCAGCGGGAACGCCCGCAGGCTCTCCGCGGCCTGGGAGAGACCGCGGCTGAGCACCCGTAGCAGTTCGAGTGTGTCCTCGTCGGAGATGCCGGCTTCGCGCGCGATCACGATCCGCTTCGCGGCTTCGAGCTCGTCCTCGGTGTATACGGCCTCCTCGGGCTCCGGGATCGGAAGGCCCATCGCCCTGCGCGCGGCCACGAGGAAGTCCGGATCGGCACCGCTGAGCTCGGCGATTTCCGCGGCCGTGTATCGCTCCGGTCCGGCGATCACCCGGTCGGCCAGCAGGAACATGACGGTGCCCGACGCGGTAGTCCGGCGCAGTTCCGACAACGGCACCCCTTCGGCAGCGAGTTGCTCGAGCAGCGTCACGCGCTCGGCGCGCGCCTGTCCCTCGAGCCCGCCGAGCAGGCCCTCGGCGGCGAAGTCGATCTGCCCCGGGCTCATGACAACGCCAGCCTAGGGCACCCCTCGGGGCAGAGGCAGGCAGGCGTCCGGTGGGCAGCGCAGAATCACTCACCATGATCGTCCTCGGCATCGATCCCGGCCTCGCCAATACCGGGTATGGCGTGGTCGCCCGACGTCCAGGCGGCCTCGTGGCACTCGACGGCGGGGTGATCGAGACACGAGCGGACGCCTCGCACGAGCAGCGCCTCGCGCGCATCCACGAGGAGGTCGATGCCCTGCTGCTCGCTCACAGCCCGGATTCGGTCGCGCTCGAGGAGCTGTACTTCGGTCAGAACGCGCGCACGGCGTTTGCCGTCGGCCACGGGCGCGGGGTCGTGATGCTCGCCGCCGGTCAGCGCGGCCTGCGCTGCACGAGCTACACCCCGCAGCAGATCAAGGGCGCCGTGTGTGGCAATGGACGCGCGGGCAAGGATCAGGTCGCTCGGATGGTGATGACGCTGCTCGGCCTGCTCGAGGAGCCGCGACCCGATCACGCCGCCGACGCGCTCGCGGTGGCGATCTGCCATGCCAACTGCGCGCCGCTGTCGCTGGCGCTCGCGGGGGCGGTGGCGGGCGGATGATCGCGCTGTTGCAGGGAGAGGTAGCCGTTCGGCGAACCGACCATGTGGTGATCCTGTGTGCGAGCGTGGGCTACCGCGCCGTCGTGTCGGCGGAGACCCTGCGCCACGTCCCGCCGGTCGGCGAGCAAGCCACGCTGCACGCGCATCTGATCGTGCGCGACGACGCGCTCTCGCTGTACGGCTTCCATTCAGAGCAGGAGCGAGAGCTGTTCCTGATGCTGCTCTCGGTACAGGCGGTCGGACCGAAGGTGGCGCTTGCCGTCCTCTCCGGTGGGTCACCGCGTGAGCTGATCGCCGCGATCGGGGCCGGCGATGCGCCTCGGTTCCAGGCGGTGCCGGGGATCGGCAAACGGACCGCCGAGCGGATCATCGTGGAGTTGCGCGAGAAGGTCGTCGTCGGCGGGGGCGCGACCGCGGAGGGGAGCTCGATCGTGGCCCGCCGCGGCGAGGAGCACCCGGAGCTATCCCAGCGCGCGCTCGCGCGTGATGGCCTGCTCGAGCTCGGCTACGGCCTCGCGGAGGCGGAGGAACTGCTGAGCGGGGCCGAGGGAGATAGCGCCGAGGAGCTGATCGCCCATGCGCTGCGGGTCGCGCGCGCGCCGTCGTGATGGCCGAGACAGCGCGCATCCAGACCCCGTATCTCGTTCCGGAGGACGAGCTCGACCGCTCGCTGCGGCCACGGCGCCTGCAGGACTTCGTCGGCCAGGATCAGCTGCGCGAGCAGCTCGCCGTAGCGATCGAGGCATCGGCCGCGCGCGGCGATGCCCTGGACCATCTGTTGCTCGCCGGTCCCCCGGGCCTGGGCAAGACGTCGCTCGCGCAGATCGTGGCGAACGAGCTCGAGGTTCCGTTCGTGCAGACCGCCGGCCCAGCGCTCGAGCGCAAGGGAGACGTCGCGGCGTTCCTGACCGCCCTGGAGCCGCGCAGCGTGTTCTTCGTGGATGAGATCCACCGACTGCCGCGCGCCCTGGAGGAGACCTTCTATCCGGCGATGGAGGACCACCGGCTGCCGATCACCGTCGGGCAGGGGGCGGGCGCGCGGGTGGTCACGCTCGAGCTGCCGCCGTTCACGTTGGTGGGCGCGACCACGCGGACGGGATTGCTGACCACGCCACTGCGCGACCGCTTTGGCATCCAGGCGCGCCTCGAGACATACGCCGTGGACGAGCTCGCGACGATCGTCCGTCGCTCCGCGGGCATCCTGCAGATCGAGCTCGAGGACGGCGGCGCGAATGCGATCGCCTCGCGCAGCAGGGGCACACCGCGCGTGGCCAACCGGCTGCTGAAGCGCGTTCGCGACTTCGCGGAGGTCCGCATGGAGGGCGTCGTCACCGCCGAGGCGGCGCAGGGCGCGCTCGAGATGCTGGAGGTCGACGAACGCGGGTTGGACCGCCTTGACCGGGAGATACTGCGGGCGATCTGCGCCAAGTTTGACGGTGGGCCGGTCGGTCTCTCGACGCTCGCCGTGGCCGTGGGGGAGGAGCCGGACACGATCGAGGATGTGTATGAGCCCTACCTGTTGACGGAGGGATTCATCAAGCGCACGCCGCGCGGCAGAGCCGCGACGCCGGCCGCCTTCGCCCACATCGGCCTCGAGCCGCCGCCGTCGGGCCGGCACTCGTTGTTCTGAGAGCCGGCGCCTCGGCCGGCGCTGGTCCGGGCCACCGCGTTCTGCCACCCTCGGCCTTCAGGACGTGGCTTGCGTACTCTGTCTGTTCATGGCCCATCCGTTCATCTGTCCAAACTGCGGTCACCGCACGAGCGAGCTGGACCGCAACCTCGGCTTTACGCGCCAGCGCAAGGGCTGCGCCAAGTGCGGGTTCGCGTTCCTGTTCGAATTGCTCGACGACTACTACCCGGCCCCCGACGCGGCGTTCTTCGTCTGCGACGGCGAGGGCCGCGTGATCGGATGCGGGAAGAACTCCTTCGCCTTCACCGGCCTGGAGGAGGAGGAGGTGATCGGCCAGCGCGTCGAGCAGGTGCTCGGCCTCGAGTTCTCAAACGGCGATGACCCGGTGGCGACGGTCCTGGAGTGGGGCGTGCGCGCGCTCGAGGTGCCGGTGCAGGTGAGCGGCGAACGCGACGTCACCGCGAGCGCCAAGGCAGACATGTTTCCCGCCTACGACGACGACGGCGGGCTGTTGCTCGTGCTCACCCCCGAGAAGTAGGCTGGGGGGAGCCGATGACCGACCGTCGCCGCAACGCGCTGATCCTGCTGATCGTCGCCGGCCTGATCGCCGCGTCGGCCGCGGTGATCGTCGCCAAACAAACCCGCCTCGGCCTCGACCTGAAGGGCGGCGTCGAGCTGATCTATCAGGGCAAGCCGACGGCGCAGTCGAAAGTCGATGCCGAATCGCTGAACCGCGCGATCGACATCATGCGCAAGCGGGTCGACCAGATCGGAGTCGCTCAGCCGGAAATCCAGCGATCGGGCGAACGCGAAATCGACGTGGCGCTGCCGAACGTGACTGACGTCGCGCGCGCCGAACAGGAGGTCGGAAAGACCGCGCAGCTGTTCTTCTACGACTGGGAGCCGAACGTGATCGGCCCGGAAGGCAAGCCCGCGCCGACCGAATCCACCGTCACCGGAGGGCCCAACGCCGGCGCCGCGCAAAACGGGCTGCCCGAGTACCAGGCCGTCCAGCGCGCGATCAAACGACCGGCGATCCTGCGCAAGAACGACACGACGCTCGCTCCGGGCTGCACCCCGCAGCAGGTCGGCGGATGCATCTACGGCAACTGGTACCTGCTCGACACCGCGCACGAAAAAGTCCTGCGCGGCCCCGAGGAAACCGAAAAGAACCTGACCTCGGAAAACTACAAACCGCCGGCGGGCGCCAAGCCGCAGGCGGTGCGCATCAACCCCGGCACCGTGCTCGCCCGCGCGCGGCCGATCGAAACCTCTGCCGGGAAGGTCAGCAAGAAACTCCCGGAAAGCTGGTACGTGCTCAACGACAACCCGGTGCTCACCGGCTCCGACGTCACGAACCCGCAGCAGAGCTTCGACGAAGGCTCGGGCGGCACCGGCGCGCCCAACGTCACGTTCGGCTTCACCTCGCACGGGCAGAACGTCTTCCAGCGGGTCACCAAGGAAATCGCCCGTCGAGGGCAGGAAGCACAGCTGCCGGGCGTCGGCAAGGAAGCCGCACAGCAGCACTTCGCCGTGGTGCTCGACAACCAGCTGATCACCACGCCGTCGATCGACTACACCAAATACCCCGAAGGGATCGACGCGAGCACGGGCTCGCAGATCTCCGGCGGGTTCACGATCTCATCGGCACAGGAACTCGCGAGCGAGCTACAGTCGGGCGCCCTGCCGATCAAGCTGGAACTGATCTCCAACTCCCAGGTCTCGGCGACGCTCGGCAAAACGGCGCTCAACCAGGGTCTGGTCGCATTGCTCGCCGGCTTCGCGGTCGTGTGCCTGTTCCTGCTGCTGTTCTATCGCGTGCTCGGCGCGATCGCGGTCGCGGGCCTCGTGATCTACGGCGTCTACTTCTTCGCGCTGATCAAGCTGATCCCGATCACGTTGACGCTGCCCGGGATCGCCGGGCTGATCCTGACGATCGGCGTCGCGGCCGATGCGAACATCGTGATCTTCGAGCGGGTCAAGGAGGAGATCCGCGGCGGGCGCTCGATCATCTCGGGCATCGCCACCGGCTACAGGCGCGGGTTCGCGGCGATTGTCGACGCCAACGTCGTCACGTTCATGACCGCGTTCATCCTGTTCGCGCTGGCGACCGCGGAAGTCAAGGGCTTCGCGTTCACCCTCGGCATCGGCACGCTCGTGTCGCTGTTCACGGCCGTGCTCGCCACACAGGCGGCGCTTGGAGCGATGGGCCGCTCGCGCCTGGTCTCCCATCCCGCGGCGCTCGGCGCGGCGCGGCGCGGGCGGGGCTGGACATTCGACTTCATGGGAGCGTCGAAGTGGTTCTTCTCGCTGTCCGGGACGATCCTGCTCGTCGGCGCCCTGGCGATCGGCGGCAAAGGCCTGAACTTCGGCATCAGCTTCAAGTCCGGCACGCGCATCCAGACGGCGTTCATAAAGCCGGTCTCCGAGAGCCAGGTCGCCGCGGCGATGTCCGCCGCCGGCTACGGGAACGCGCAGGTACAGAAGTTCGTCAACAAGAGCATCGGCGGCACCGGCTTTCAGATCTCGACGAAGACGCTGAGGCCGGACACCGTGAAAAAGGTCCACGCCGAGCTGGACGCCCGATTCGGGAGCGGCCAGGTGGCGGGAACGAAGAACTTCTCCTCCACGTCGATCGGGCCGACGTTCGGCAAAACGGTCGCCAAGAGCGCGCTGATCGCGATCATCGCGTCGCTGCTCGTGATCTCGGCGTACATCGCGCTGCGATTCGAGTGGAAGTACGCGGTGCCGGTGCTGATCGCGCTGATGCACGACCTGCTGATAACGGCCGGCGTCTATTCGCTGACGGGCCGCGAAGTGACCACGGCGACCGTCGCGGCGCTGCTGACGATTCTCGGCTACTCGCTGTACGACACGATCATCGTGTTCGACCGCGTGCGCGAGAACGTGCCACGAATGCCGCGGGCGGCGTTCTCGCAGATCGTCAACCGGTCGATGTCCGAGGTGCTGACCAGGTCTCTGGCGACCAGCTTCTGCACGTTGCTGCCCGTCGTCGCGCTGCTTCTCTTCGGCGGAGAAACGCTCAAGGACTTCGCCTTTGCGCTGATGGTCGGGATCGCCTCGGGGGCCTACTCGTCGATCTTCATCGCCTCGCCGGTGCTGACGCATTGGAAGGAGCGCGAGGGCAGCTACCGCAGCCGACGGGCGCGGATCGTGCGCGAACTCGGCCAGGTGCCCGCCTACGCGACGACGGCGGCGGGGACGCCCGAGGATGTTGAGCCGGCGCAAAAGCGCAAGCGGACGCGACGCGGAAGCCTCGTCGCCCCGGAGGAGCCCGGCGAGCAGATCTCACGGGACGAGTTCCAGGAACTGGTGCGCGACCTCGACGTCGACGGTCAGCCGGCGACGGCCGATCGCAAGGCGGCCAGCGCCGGCGTGGCGCAGCGGACTCCGGTCGCTGAGCCCGAGGAGGAGATCGTCCAGGAGCGCGATCCTACGGCCGATCTCGCGCCCGAGGATCTCGTGCTCAAGGACGAGCCGAAGCGGCGCGAGAAGCGCCGCCGCCCCCGCAACCGCCGCCACGGCAGGTCGCGCTGATGGGCCCGACGACACAGGCGATCGAGGGGAGCTGGCGCTGATGGGGATGCTCGGCTGGGTGATGATGGGCTTGGCGATCTGGCACTTCACGATCTTTCTGCCGGATCGATTCTGGGGCGGGATCGTCGGCGCGTTCGTCGGCTCGCTGGTGGGCGCGATCGTGTTTGGACTGATCATCTACGCCGTGAAGGTGTCCGCGCTGAAGGTTCCCGGCGAAAAGGCGACGACGATCGGCGTGATCATGTACGCCGTTCCCGGGGCGCTGGTCGGCATCGCTGTCGTCTACCTCGAGGGCGTGCGTCGCGAGCGGATGGTCCGCGACAGCTAGACGCGGGCAGGACTTCAGAGCGATCACGCGCGTGCGCGCGTCGGTCGGCGCTTGCCGGCGCCGCGATTCCGTCTCGCCCGGACCGTAGTGTGGCCGCGGTGCGCGCGATCAGCTTTGAGATCCCCGACTGCCCGAGCGCCGAGGTCGAGCTGCTGGAGCGCGAGCTGGGCATGAGCGCTGCGATGGCTCAGGTGCTGGTGCGCCGGGGGCTCGGCGAGCCGACGCAGGCACGGGCGTTCATCGCGGCCGACGATCGGCATGAGCCGAGCGCGTTTGCGGGGATCGGCGGGGCCGTCGAGTTGATTCTGTCCCACTGCGCACGCGGCGAGCGGATCACGGTCCACGGGGACTACGACGCCGACGGCGTGTGCTCGACGGCGGTGCTCGTGCGGGCGTTACGGCGAATCGGAGCGGACGTTGACTCCTACCTGCCCGATCGCGCGAGCGACGGCTATGGGTTGAACGAGAGCACGGTCCGGCGCCTGCACGCACGTGGAACGCGACTGATTCTCACGGCCGACTGCGCAATCACGGCGGTGGAGGAGGTCGCGCTGGCGAAGGCGCTCGGCATGGCGGTCGTCGTGACCGATCACCACGCGCCGCGTGCGGACGGGGTCCTGCCGCGGGCCCCGATCGTGCACCCCGCGCTGTGCTCCTACCCCTGCCCGGACCTGTGCGCGACGGCGGTCGCATACAAGCTGGCGCAGGCGCTGTGGCTCGCAAGCGGTCGTGAGACCAGCGAGCTCGACGAGGACCTCGACCTCGTGGCGCTCGCGACGGTTGCGGATGTCGTGCCGTTGCGGGGCGAGAATCGCTCGCTCGTGCGTCGTGGACTGAGGGCGCTCGCAAGCACGCGCAAGCCGGGCCTTCGCGCGCTGATGACGGTCGCGGGCGTGGACGCGAGCCGGGTGAACGAGCGCTCGCTGGGCTTTGCGCTGGCGCCGCGCCTGAACGCCGCGGGCCGCCTGTACCGCGCCGACGCCGGGCTGGAGCTGATCCTGACGCAGGACCCGGCGCGAGCGATGCAGATCGCCGAAGAGCTCGACCGGGCAAACCGCGAGCGCAGAATCGTGGAGCGCGGCATCCTCACTCAGGCCGAGGCTGAGATCGCCGCGCTCGGAGAGCGTGCCGCGTACGTGCTGGCCGGCGAGGACTGGCATCCGGGCGTCGTCGGGATCGTCGCGTCGCGCCTGGCCGAGCGCCATCACCGCCCGGTGGTGCTGGTTGCGCTCGCGGGGGAGAGGGGAAAGGGCTCGGGCCGGAGCATCGATGGATTTGACCTGCTCGCGGGGCTGAGCGCGTGCTCGGAGCAGCTGCTGCGCTACGGCGGCCACCGCGCCGCGGCCGGCGTCGAGATCGAGCGCGACCGCGTGGCCGGCTTCGCCACGGCGCTGTGCGCCCACGCCGAGGCCGTGCTCGCGCCGCGGGACATGATGGCCGTGGAGCGGGTCGACGCCGTGGTGGGCGGCGACGAGCTCGGGATGACCCTCGCCGAGGAGCTGCAGGCGCTGGCTCCGTTCGGCCGCGGCAACCCCAGCGTGTCGCTGATGCTCGCCGAGGCCACCTTTCGCGACGGCCGGCCGATGGGGGAAGGCAAGCACGTCCGCTTCACCGTCGAGTCGCGCGGAGCCAGGGCGCGCGCGGTGGCGTTCGGGATCGGTGGGCGGCTGCCAGTCGAGGAGGGCGCCCCGGCCGATGCGACGTTCACGCTCGAGGTAAACGAATGGAACGGCGTCACCGAGCCGCGACTCGTGCTGCGCCAGGCGAGGCCGGCGGCCAGCCGCCCGCATGGCCGCCCCGTCGAGCCTGAGGCGGCCGCGCCGGCACAGGACGAGCTCGTCCTGTTCGCCGCGCCCTGAGCTGCCGCTTCAATCCGCCCAGATCGTCCCCTACCCTATGAGGATGGCGATCGCAGAGGATCCCAACAGCCCGCGCACGGCAGACGTCGCCGAGGACTCGCGGCCGGAGCAGCTCGCGGAGCCGTTCGCGCCGATCGATGACCGGACCGATCGGCTGCCGGTTGACATAGTCGTGGGGGCGGGCTCGGCGCGGGCAGCGTCGGCGAGCGACGGCGTCGGGGAGCGCGCAGGGAGCGAGCGCCGGGAGCGCGACGCGCGGGCCCGCCTGGACCTCGGCGAGCCGGAAAGGCGACTGCTCGGCGACCTGTTCGCAATCGTCTCCGAGCACGCGGCTGACTCGGTGGTCGAGATCGACCACGGCCGCGTTCAGGATGCGTTCGTGTTCGCGTGTGAGCACCACGCCGCGCAGCGGCGCAAGTCGGGCGAGGACTTCATCGTGCATCCGGTCGGCGTGGCGCGAATCTGCGCGGGGATGCGGCTGGACACGGAGACGCTGTGCGCGGCGCTGCTGCACGACACGGTGGAGGACACTTCGGCCTCGATCGAGGAGGTGCGGGAGCGGTTCGGCGAGGAGATCGCCGCGATCGTCGACGGCGTGACGAAGCTGACGGGGATCAGCTTCCAGTCGCACGACGAGGCGCAGGCGGAGAACTACCGCAAGATGATGGTCGCGATGGCCACCGACGTCCGGGTCATCCTGATCAAGCTCGCCGACCGCCTGCACAACATGCGCACGATCGATGCGATGCCAAAGCAGAAGCAGATGGAGAAGGCTCGCGAGACCCTGGAGATCTACGCGCCGCTCGCCCATCGCCTGGGCATCCACGCGATCAAGTGGGAGCTCGAGGACCTCGCGTTCGCGGCGCTTCACCCGCGCAAGTACCAGGAGATCAAGGGCCTCGTCGCCCAGCAGCGCGACGATCGCGAGCGCTACGTCAGCCAGGCGGGCGAGTACCTCACGCAGGAGCTCGGGAAGCTGGGGATCCACGCGCAGATCGCGGGCCGCGCCAAGCACTTCTATTCGATCTACTCGAAGATGACCAAGAAGGGCCGCGAGTTCAACGAGATCTACGACCTCACGGCGATGCGCGTGATCGTCGACTCGGTGAAGGACTGCTACGGGACCGTCGGCGTGATCCACTCGCTGTGGAAGCCGCTGCCCGGCCGCTTCAAGGACTTCATCGCGATGCCCAAGTTCAACATGTACCAGTCGCTGCATACGACGGTCATCGGGCCCGAGGGTCGCCCGCTCGAGATCCAGATCCGCACCCAGGAGATGCACGAGATGGCCGAGTTCGGGGTCGCCGCCCACTGGGTCTACAAGCAGCGCTCCGACGTGGCGCGGGGCGGGCAGGCCGAGGATGGATCGGTCGTCTGGCCGGGTCCCGAGGACGCCAAGCTGAACTGGCTTCGCTCGATGCTGGACTGGCAGAAGGAGCTCTCGGACCCGCGTGAGTTCATGGAGACGTTGCGCACGGACCTGTTCGAGGACGAGGTGTACGTGTTCACGCCCAAGGGCGAGGTCAAGTCGCTCGCGGCCGGCGCCACGCCGCTGGACTTCGCCTATGAGGTGCACACGGAGATCGGCCACCGCTGCGTCGGCGCGCGCGTGAACGGCAAGATCGTGCCGCTGCACTCCGAGCTGCGCTCGGGCGACATCGTGGAGATCCTCACCGCCAAGCGCGAGCGCGGTCCCTCGCGCGACTGGCTGGCGATGGTCAAGACCACCCGCGCGCGGAACAAGATCAAGCAGTGGTTCAAGGCCGAGTCGCGCCAGGACACCGAGCACACCGGGCGCGACCTGCTGCAGGAGCACCTGCGCAAGCAGGGCCTGCCGGCGCAGAAGATCACCGGGTCGGCGCTGCTCGCGGACGTGATCCGCGAGGTCGGCTACCGCAAGGCCGACGACTTCTACATCGCCCTCGGCGCCGCCAAGGTGTCGCCCAAGCTGGTCGTCAACAAGGTAATGCAGCGGCTCAAGCAGGGCGAGGCCGCCGACGGCGAGGCGAGCGCTGTCGACCTGCTGCGCGTGGGGCGTCCGCGGCGGCGCCCGACCAAGCCCTCGGGTCAGTACGGGATCAGGGTCGACGGCGTGGACGACGTCATGCTGCGCCTGGCGAAGTGCTGTCGCCCGGTCCCCGGCGATGGGATCGTCGGCTACATCTCGCTGGGTCGCGGGATCACGATCCACCGCGAGGATTGCCCCAACGTCGCGCTCCTGCGCAAGGATCCCGAACGCTTCACCAACGTCTCCTGGGAAGGCGACCAGTCGACGGCGTTCGTCGTGGAAATCCAGATCGACGCGTGGGATCGCCACCGCCTGCTCGAGGATCTCTCACGAGTGTTCTCGGAGTCGGGGGCGAACATCATCGAAGCGCGTTGCCTGTCCACACCGCCGATGGTCAAGAACCGGTTCGTCGTCGAGGTTGCCGACACGCACACGTTGAAGAGCGCGATCACGCGAATGCGCAACATCGAGTCGGTGTTCGACGCCTACCGCGTGACGCCGGGCGGCGCCGCGTAGTCGCCACGCGAGCGATCGCCGGCCGTCCGCGGGTGCGCTACGCCACGACGTTCAGCGCGCGCGGCAGGATCGAGTAGCGCGCCTCGGAGACCTCGCCGATGTAGTCGCCGTCGGCCTGCAGCGGGAGCGGTCGCCCGGCGGCCGCGTGGACGGTCAGCTCGGTCAGGTCCGCGAGGGGGGTCACCTGCCGGTGGCGCGCCACGCGGGCGCGGCGGGAGAGCGCGCGCCAGCCGATCAACGAGACGTCCACAGGCGTGGCGCGTCGCAGCACCGCGACCGCGAGCGTGCCCGAGCTCAGGGTGGCGCCCTCGGCGATCTCGATCGGGCGGTTCTGGAAGTAGGTGAACGGTGAGCCGTTCTGCACGATCGTGGTGACGCCCGCGAGCGTGTGCTCGCCGGCGTGCACCTCCATCCGCGGCGGGCGCACCAGATAACGGCGCGCGAACGTCGTCAGGGCGATCCACGTGAAGTAGTACGGCCCGAGGCGAGCCTTCAGGTGCGGCTTTGAGTCGACGCGCTCGACGACGCTCGCATCGAGGCCGATTCCCGAGGAGAAGGTGAAGCAACGGCCGTTGACAACGCCAACGTCGACTTTGCGCGGACGCCAGTCGTCCGCCATCGCCAGCAGATGCTCGGTCGCGTTCACGAGCTCCCCGGGGATGCCCAGCATCTTGCCGAACACGTTGGCCGACCCGCCCGGCAAGCAGCACAGCGGGGTGGAGGAGCCGAGCAGGCCGTTGGCGGCTTCGTTGACCGTACCGTCCCCGCCGAAGGCGACGACTACGTCATAGCCCTCGTGCGCGGCCTCGCGGCACAGCTCGGTCGCGTGGCCGCGGGCCTCGGTGTCGACCGCGTCGACCTCGAAGCGGCCCTGCAGCGCGTAGACCACGAGATGGCGCAGGCGATCGGAGACCGTGGCGGCGTAGGGGTTGACGATGATCAGCATGCGCCGCTTGGTCGTCGGGGAGGACGGCTCGAAGTCCGCCGGCTCCTCGGCGGCAGGGTGCTCCAGCTCGCGTGTCGGATCGCTCATCTCAAGCGCCGTACACCGCCTGCCGGAGACCGTTACCGGGAGCATGACTAGGCTGCGGATACGGCCACAGTTCTCGGCTTGCGTTCGCCGGGATGATTGCTAAACTCCCGCCCAGATATAGCTGGACACATCCAGAGGGGTGGAGGGACTGGCCCTACGAAACCCCGGCAACCACCGTGACGTCACGACGGGAAGGTGCCAATTCCAGAGAGATGTGTGGCGGGCCTTCGTGCTCTTCGCCACACCGTGACACGGCGAAGACTAGAGCGAAGGAGCCCTCAATGGCTGTGAGTCATCTGGAGTGCAGGGAGTGCAAGACCGAGTATCCGCTGGCGGCGTTGTACGTGTGCGAGCAGTGCTTTGGCCCGCTGGAGGTCGCCTACGACCACAGCCAGCTGGAGAGCGACCTGGGCGAGTTGCGCCGTCGCATCCAGGGCGGTCCGCAGAACATCTGGCGCTACGCGGACTTCCTGCCGCTCGCGGGCGGTCCTCCCGGGCCGTCCGGGAGGCTGGCCTCGCGCGTGGGCCTGCCCGCGGGATGCACGCCGCTGATCCGCGCCGACCGGCTCGCCGAGCGCCTCGGCCTGCGCGAGGTGTGGGTCAAGAACGATGCCGCCAACCCGACCCACTCGTTCAAGGACCGCGTCGTGTCCGTCGCCGTCACCCGTGCGCGCGAGCTCGGGTTTGAGGTGATCGCGTGCGCCTCGACCGGCAACCTGGCGAACTCGGTCGCGGCCCATGGAGCGGCGCTGGGACTCGAGTCCTATGTCCTGATCCCCGCCGACCTGGAGGAGCAGAAGGTGCTCGCCACGGGCATCTACGGAGCCAAGGTCGTCAGCGTGGAGGGAACCTACGACGACGTCAACCGCCTCTGCACCGAGCTCTGCGCCGAGCGCGACTGGGCGTTCGTGAACGTCAACCTGCGCCCCTACTACGCGGAGGGCTCAAAGACGCTGGCGTTTGAGATCGCCGAGCAGCTGGGCTGGGAGCTGCCCGACCGCTGTGTCGTCCCCGTGGCCTCGGGGTCGCTGTTCACGAAGATAGCCAAGGGCTTTCAGGAGTGGCGCGAGCTCGGGCTGCTGGACGGGGAGCTGCCGCGTATGAATGGTGCGCAGGCCGACGGCTGTGCGCCGGTGGCGAGCGCGTTCGCAGCCGGACACGACGTCTGCCGGCCCGTGAAGCCGAGCACGATCGCCAAGTCGCTGGCGATCGGCAACCCGGCCGACGGGCCGTATGCGCTCGATCTCGCGCGCAGCTCGGGCGGGGCGGTCGATGCCGTCAGCGATCAGGAGATCCGGGCGGGCATCGCGCTGCTGGCCGAAACCACCGGTGTCTTCACCGAGACCGCCGGGGGCGTCACGACGGCGGTGCTCGCGAAGCTCGCGGCGCACGGAGACATCGACCCCAGCGAGCGTGTCGTGCTGGTGATCACCGGCGATGGCCTGAAGACGCTCGACGCCGTCCGTGGCACGTTCGAGACGTTTACGATCGCCCCGAGCATCGAGGCCTTCCAGGCCGCCGTGCCCGAGACCGTCTCGGTCTGATGTCGGTCCTCGTGAAGATCCCCACGCAGCTGCGCGCGGCGGCGGGCGGCGAGGCCGAGGCCGAGGTGGACGGCGCCACGGTGCAGGAGGTTCTGGACGGGCTGTTCGCGCGCTTCGACGAGCTACGCGCGCGCATCTACGACGAGGACGGCTCGCTGCGGCGCTTCGTCAACGTCTACCTGGCCGGCGAGGACATCCGCTTCCTTGACGGGCTCTCGACGCCCGTCACCGACGGCGCCGAGTTGACGATCCTGCCGGCCGTCGCCGGAGGTTAGGACGACGCCGTCCGGCACGAGGCGGCGTCCTTGCTCACTAGCGTGCTGGCCGATCGGAGATCCCGTCGATCTCCGATCGGTACGCCACGCCCACTGCGTCCGTGCCCCGCTTGGCCAGCCTCGCCTAACGGTTCTGGTGACCAGCCGGGGAAATGTGGTGGATCACCGCTCCTGATTGGCCTCGTTGGGCCGTCGGCGGCGTCGAGCCGCTGAAGCCAATCGTCGAGACCAGGCCGGCCGCGCACATCGCTCCGATCGTCAGCCCGCGCAGCATCCGCGGACTGATCCAGGCGAAGTGGTGGCTGTGGAGCCAGGTCCGAAAGCCGGTCGCCGCCGACGCGGCGGTCATGGCACAGGCGGCGCACATGCCATCAGGATAGTGCCCACTGCCGCCGCCGTGCGCCGGCGCGGAGCACCGGCGCCGAGCATTTAGACAGTTCTTAGGGGCGCTTCAGCCGCACGTCAGTAGCATGCTCTTTGGTACTTCCATGACCGCCCGTGCGCCCATCCGCTCCGCCGCCGCCGAAGGGCTCACCGAGCGCCTCGATGCGATCGCCTTCCTGGACGAGAGCGTCCGTCGCCAGGCGAGCTCCGCGACGCCGACCGAGCCGGGCCGCTACATCGAGGTCCAGGGACCCGGCGAGCGGCTCCTAGTTCCGCTCGACGCGGGCGTGACGCACATCGGCCGCGGGCTGGCTGCCGACCTGCGCGTCGACGAGAAGTCCGTCTCCCGCCGCCACGCGATGCTCGTCAGTGATCCTGCGGGCACACGGGTTCTCGACGATCGCTCGTCGAACGGCACATTCGTCAACGGCAAGCGCGTCGAGCAGGCCGATTTGAAGAACGGCGATGAGCTGGTGCTCGGCCGCGTCGTGCTGCGCTATCTGGAGGTCTGAGGAGCGCCACCCGAGGGCCGGAGGCTCGGCGCCGTCGCGCCTGGCACCGCCGGGTCCCCGCGGGTGCGACGTGCCTGTCGCCCCCCGCCATGATGTCCGGGCTCAACCCGGCCAGTGGGCCGGGGCCTCCATATACTTGACCGGCCGCGGCCGAAGGGGGTCGACGTCAACGGTCTGGTCAAACGTCAAACACCACGGAGGAGATTTCCGATGAGAAAGCTGCTCGCCGCAATCGGCGCGCCCGCGCTTACCATCGCCGCGCTCGCTGGCTGCGGGAGCAGCACGAGCTCCACGACGACGGCCGTGACCTCGACGTCGACGAGCGCCAACGCGGCAATCGCCGCGCAGGTCCCCGCCGCGATCAAAGCGAAGGGCACGCTGACGGTTGCAAGCGAAGCTCAGTACGCCCCAAACGAGTTCATCGGCCCCGACGGGCACACGGTCATCGGCATGGATGCGGACCTGGTGCATGCGCTCGGTGCCGTGATGGGCCTGACGATGAACATCGTCAACTCGAACTTCGAAACCATCATTCCAGGGCTCGCGGCAGGCCGCTACGACCTCGGCGTGTCCTCGTTCACGGACACCAAGGAACGTGAGAAGACGGTCGACTTCGTCGACTATTACTCCGCCGGGATCTCGTTCTACGCCAAGAGCACGGCAAACCCCGGCGTGAGCAAGATCTCCGACCTGTGCGGCAAGACGGTCGCGGTCGAGAAGGGAACCACGGAGCAGGAAGAAGCGACCAAGCAGAACTCGAAGTGCACCAAAGAAGGCAAGAAGGCGGTCACGGTGCTCAGCTTCCCGGGGCAGAACCCTGTCAATCTCGCGATCGCCAGCGGGCGCGCCGAACTCGGCATGGTCGACTCGCCGGTCGCCGCCTATCAGATCAAAAAGACGAGCGGCGAGTTCAAGCTGGTCGGCGAAAGCTATGGCTTCGCGCCTTATGGGATCGCGATCCCCAAGCGCAGCGGCATGACCACGCCGATCCTGGCGGCGCTGAAGTCGCTCATGAAGGACGGCACATATGGGCAGATTCTGACCAAGTGGGGCATCCAGTCGGGAGCGATCAGCACGCCGAAGATCAACGGGGCGATCAGCTGAGCTGACCGCAGTGCCCTCGCCTGAGGCCACCGACATCGCGGGACGGCCCGAGGACATCCGGGCTGTCCCCGTGCGGCGTCCGGGGCGTTGGATCTCTGCCGCGATCGTCCTGATCATCGCGGTCGCGCTGATCCGATCGGTCGCGACAAATCCCCGCTTCGAATGGAGCGTGGTCGGCAACTACCTGTTCGACGCAAGGATCCTCGACGGCCTGCGGGTCACGATCGAGCTGACGGTCATCGCGATGGCGATCGGGATCGTCCTCGGGGTGCTGCTTGCGGTGATGCGGCTGTCGCACAACCCGCTCGTGTCGGGGGCCAGCTGGTTCTACATCTGGTTCTTCCGTGGCACGCCTGTCCTCGTGCAGCTGTTGTTCTGGTACAGCATCGCCGCGCTGTACCCGAAGATCGCGCTCGGCGTCCCGTTCGGCCCTGCATTCGTTCACGCCGACTCCAACTCGCTGATCACGGCGTTCACCGCTGCGATCCTGGGCCTCGGACTCAACGAGGGGGCCTACATGGCCGAGATCGTCCGCGCGGGAATGATCTCTGTCGATGAGGGACAGACCGACGCGGCGCAGTCGCTTGGCATGTCGCGCCTGCAGACGCTGCGACGGATCGTGCTGCCGCAGGCGATGCGCGTGATCATCCCGCCGACCGGCAACGAGACGATCTCGATGCTGAAGACCACATCGCTCGCGAGCGTGATCGTCGTCACGGAGCTGCTCTATGCAGCGCAGCTGATCTACTCGGTCAACTTCAAGACGATCCAACTGCTGATCGTCGCGAGCATCTGGTACATCGTCTGCACGAGCGTGCTCTACGTCGGGCAGTTTTACCTCGAGCGCTACTACGGGCGCGGCGCCTCGCGCGAGCTGGCGCTGACGCCGGCTCAGCGAGTGCGCCTGGGCATGCTGTCACTCCGTAGCCGGGATTGGTCATGAGCACCCCGATGGTCAGCGCCGAAGGCGTACACAAGCGCTTCGGCCGCCAGGAGGTGCTCAAGGGGATCACGCTGGAGGTCGCCGCCGGCGAGGTCATGTGCCTGCTCGGCCCTTCGGGGTCTGGCAAGTCGACGTTCCTGCGCTGCATCAACCACCTCGAGAAAATCAACGCCGGGCGGCTGTCCGTGGATGGGGAGCTGGTCGGCTACCGCCAGCTCGGCGACAAGCTGCACGAGCTGCGCGAGTCGGAGATCGCGCGCAAGCGCTCGGAGATCGGCATGGTCTTCCAGCACTTCAACCTGTTCCCCCACATGACGGCCCTGGAGAACGTGACCTGCGCGCCGGTCCGCGTAAAGCGGCAGTCGCGCGAAGAGGCGCGAGCGCGAGCGTGCGAGCTGCTCGACCGCGTAGGGCTCGGCGACAAGCACGACGCCTACCCGGCCCAGCTCTCAGGCGGACAGCAGCAGCGCGTCGCGATCGCTCGCGCGTTGGCGATGGAGCCGAAGCTGATGCTGTTCGACGAGCCGACCTCGGCCCTCGATCCGGAGCTCGTCGGTGAGGTCCTGCAGGCGATGCAGCAGCTCGCACGCGAGGGAATGACGATGATCGTCGTGACGCACGAGATGGGCTTCGCGCGGGAGGTTGCCGACACGGTCGTGTTCATGGACGGCGGCGTGGTGGTCGAGTCCGGCTGGCCCGCCGAGGTGCTTGCCAATCCACGCCACGAGCGCACGCGGGAGTTTCTCTCGAAGGTTCTCTAGGCACCCGCCACGCGTCGCGCCCAGCACGGGCTACAGTTTGCGTGCACGGCGAGCGTGGCGAGGGGTGCAGATGGCCTTCGGAGACTATGCAGAGCCAAACGAGGCGTGGCCGGCGCAGCGCACCGCGGCGATCGGTCCGGATGTCCTCGAGCGGCATCGGCCGCGTCGTTTCATGATGCTCAAGCGATTGGGCCTCGCGGGCGCAACCGCGTTCATCGCGGTGAACATCTGGACCGGCTGTCCGCTGGTGGCGCTGTGGGTCGGCTCCCAGGCCGTGGGGCAGGGGACGCTGAGCATGGCGGCGGTGTGCGTGGTCGTCGTCGTGCTCGCCGCGCTGGTGTTTGCGATGGCCGTCATGCTCACGTGGCTCAACGGCGTCTACGCCGAGCTCACCGGGTGCCCGCGCAGCGAACCTCGGGCGACGTGGCTGCGCAGCATGCGCGCGGAGGGCGAGGACAGCGCCAGTCACAGAGCGGGGGTCACCGCGCTCGAGCGGATCGTGATGATCAACGTTTACATCGCCGTCATCACGCTCGTGGTCTGGTATGTCGCGTTCGCCGGCGCTCCCGCGCCGGTCCTCTGCACGCGCTGCTTTTGAGCCGGTCGCCCGACCCCTCGCGGTCAGCTCGCGTAGACGTGGATCAGCACGCGGCTGCCGCCTGCTGACCCGCGGACCGTGCCTGAGCAGAACGCAGGATTTGCGATCCAGTCGGCGCGCACACGCTTGACCCAGCGACCGTGCGCCACCGTCGCTTGGCCCGCGGCGCCGCCGTGCGCTCGATGTGCCGGGTTGAAACAGCTGATCGACCAGCTGACGCGGATCTGCGCTTGCGCGGAGCCGGTCAGGACCAACCAGAACTGCTGTGGTGGCCGAACGTGGTGGAAGTCCGCGACGCCGGCGCCCGGCGTGCCGGCAGCGCCGCCGGCGATCAGCTGTCCATAGCCCGCCGTGGCGGCTGCGGCGGAACAGGGCGCGGTCAACGCCAGCAGGATCGCACTCAACTCGAGCTTGCGCCTTCGGATCGACTTGCCTGATTGGCTGGAAGTAATCACCGCAACTCAGTTGTTATCAGACCGGCGCAAAACGGCGCATTCGACCGCATCTTGCGGGCAGCCCCGGTGCTAGCGTGGCAAAGCGATGCTGCACGAGGCTCGCGCCCTGATCTTCGGCGTCCTTGCGCTCGCCCTGGCGGGCGTCGCGAGCGCGTCGGCCGCGAGCGTGCCCGGCCCCGTGTCGGTCAGGGTTTCACAGCAGCCGAGCATCGGCGGCACGGTGAGCGTCGGCTTCAGCCCGCGTGGCCCCCTACCCAGCGGGGGCTACTACTACGCCGTCGTCGTGCTCAAGGAATATGCCCGCCATCCGCAAAGCGCGCCTCCGCCGTGCGCGATCTCAAGCGACATGAGAAGGACGCAATACGGCTACCCACATCGCGGTCGCGCGCTCCGACTGACACTCACGCCGGCGTCTTCGACCACCGGGCACTGGTGCCCTGGCGGCACCTACATCGGTGCGGTGTACGCCGTCCCACACAGGCCGCGGTGCGGCGGCTCACAGCCCTGTTATGGCCGCAGCACGCAGAGCGGGTCCTGCTGGGAGGTCGAAGGCAGACTCCTGTGCGGAGTCGTCGCGATCCCGACTTACTCCTATCCGGGTGGCCTGCCCAAGCCGATCGATCACAGCGCGCGTGTCGTCGGGCACTTTCAGGTCAGCTTTCCCGGAAGTCCACTCGCTTGAGGTCGGACCGATGAGCAAGGTCACGGTCGTCAGCGGAGCCACAACATGCTTGCCCTGCGATCCGACATCGCAATGCCGATTGTCGACAGGCTCAGAGATCGCCGCGATCGACGGCGCCAGCGTGCGGTTGGAAGGGCAGTGAGTCGAGTAGCCCGGTCACCTCGAACAGCCGCCGGATCGGTGCCGGCCCTTGGATCAACGAGAACTCGTACTCGTGCTTTTGGCAGAGCTCTTTGGCCGAGATGATCGCGTACAGCCCCGTCGAGTCCATGAACTCCAAGTTGGTCAAGTCGAGTGTGATCGCACTCGTACCATCGGCGCAGAGCCTCAGGAGTGTCTCGTTGAGACCCGTGGCGGAGCCCATGTCCAGTGCTCCGCTCAGTCGCAGGGTGTGACGGCTCTCGCTCGCAACATCCACGAGCTCGAGCTGACCCGACCAGGCTGACTCGATCGTCACGTCAGCATGCTCGTGGCTCATCGCGGAGAGGTCCAGTCCGCAATGGGGGCAAGTCAGGTCGGGCACAAATCCTCCACACATCGACAGAGTGGGGAGTCCGAGCCGGCCGTTGAGATAGCCGACGCGTCCAGCCGCTGCTCGCGTTCCGCGCCCCTCACCGGGTGCCCGGACGTAATGCACAGAATAGACCGATTGCGCCGCGCGCTCAAGTTTGCGGCGATTGTCTTATCTCGGCCCGCCGATTCGGGCTCTGTGGCCGACTAACCTACCTGCCTAGCGTGCGCGTAGTAAAGCTTGACACCCTGTTCGAACTTGGTCTTCGCCGTCGAGTCGCCATGGAGCACCGCCCAATACAGATAGGGGCCGACCGTGAACTCCGCGAGATAGTTCGCCGGAGCAGGGCCAACTCTGGCCCCACGGGGTGCGCCCGGCGGCAGCGGGGGTGGGTGAGAGCCTTGCACCACGAACCGCAGGCTGGGGATTTCCGGCACGGTAACTGGCGCCGGCGCGAAGATGCATTGGCTGAAGCAAGGCTGATGCAGATCCTGCTGATGCATCCAATCGCGGACGCGGTTGGCATCAGCTGGTCCGTTGAACTGCGCAACCCCCACAACGACCTCAGTCGCGTTGAATCCCGAACCGGTGGTGAGCACCTCGCCTGCGCCGCCCTTGAGGTGCGCGTCCTTGAACTCCTTGACGGCCGCGCTCGGATGGGTGATCTGGGGAAGGGAGAGACCCTCGCCGACAAGATTAACCGGGTCGCTCCAGTCCAGCGTCCGCTGAAGCCCGAAGCCAGGAACCGACGCGACGGGCAACAGGCGCCGCTGCAGCGAAGCAGATGAGACCTTGCCCCCACCGCCGCCGCAGCCAGCAATCGCGAAGCCTACGGACAAGCACACACCCACGAGAAGTTGTCTCTTCATGCACCCTCCAAGCCGACGTTCACACCCTCTGCTGCTGCCGGCCGAGCATATCCGAAGCCGAGTCGACTCGGTCGCCGCTTGGTCCCAGGTCCGCTGCGGGATAATCACCCGGTCTGGCCGTGCGGACCGCGAACTACTTCGATATCGACGAGGCGCGTGGCTGCCGCCGAACGCCCCGCCCGGAACGGAGGTAGGCGATGTCGCAGGAGAACGTGGAGATCGTTCGGAGGCTGATCGACCAGTGGAATCAGCGCGACGCCGTCTTGTCGCTCGGGCTGCTCGCGGAGGACATCGAATGGATGCCCGCGGGTCCGGCGGCGGTCGAGGGAGCCGTGTATCGCGGCCACGTTGAGGTGAGGCGCGCCTTGGAGGGGGTGTGGCAGACGTGGGATGAGTTTCGCTTCGAGGAGTCCGAGGCCCATGACCTCGGCGACGCGGTGCTCTGGCTTGGGCGCGTCAAGATGCGTGGCGTCGCAAGCGGTATCGAACTCGACCAGGAGTTCGCCGTACGCTTGCTGCTGCAGGATCGCAAGGTGACGCTGATCCAAGCCTTCCTCGCGTGGCGCGAGGCCCGCAAAGTCGTGGGGCTGACCGAGTAGGCGATGTCGCGGGAGAACGTGGGGATCGCCAAGCGGTCGATTGTTGTCTTCAACCGGCGCGACCTCGACGCCTTTGACGATCTCTACACCGCGGACTTCGAGTGGCTCCCGGCGTTCCCAGGGACCTTTGCCTACTCCAGCCCAACGGCGTCGAGGGCCTGCTCCACACTGCCATACCAATCAAGGCGCACGATGTTCTCGTCACGTACGGTGAAGACCGGCACCACAAGGACCTGCACCTCGGCGCTCGCTCCTCTTGGGACTCCGCACCACTGCGTCGGGACGATCACACAGTCAGCGGCCTCGATCCACCGTTCGGGAACCAGCCTGTCGCTCTCGAACAGGGACCTGTTCTCGACCAGGCGCGCGAATGCCTCATCGCGGCCGCGACTCGAGATCTCGTCAGGCCAATCGGGCGGCGTAGACATCACAAGGTCGGCGGCAAACATCACCTTCGCGGCGTCCATCTGGCCCGCGTTCCACAGGTCGTATCCGCGCTGTACCAGCTCCACGTTCTCCTGCGACATCGCCCTAAGCCCGTTCCCGGGCGAGGCGCTCGGCGGCAGCCCGGGCCTCGTCGATGTCGCTGTAGTTTGTGATGCGAGCAATCGCGCCATCTACCCACATCGCCACCGCTGCATAGCGAAGTCGAACCTCGCTCCTGCTGCCAGCAGGGCGGCCCTCCTGGACGACCACCGCAAGGGTTACGCCGTCGCCGACCTCAAACATCTCCTCGGCCTCGGCCTCCCACTCGTCGTAAGCGCCGACCCAGTCTTCCCAGAACTTGCGGATCGCCGCAAGACCGTCGTACACGCCCAGTCCCATCGGCGACAGGTCCCAAACGGGATCGGGACCCCAGAGGCTCAGCGCCGCGTCGATGTCCCCGCCACTGAATGCGGCAAAGGAGCCGCGCCAACGCTCCACCAGGTCGGGGGTCATGGACTCCTCGGACATCGCGGCCAAGTATCCCGCAGCCGTCGCCCCGCGGCGATCAATCGCGAGCGAGCCGGTGCGCTGGCTGCCGCGCCCGCTCGAGGCCTCAAACCTCTCGGGCACCGTCCCGTGTCTCGATCCGGAACCGACCGGTGCCGAGCGTCGATGGCCCGCGTGTGGTTCGACAGTCGCACGCGGGGGAGTAGGATGATCGCACCTACACAAGTGGGGCCGCGCGCTGTGAGCGCCGGCCACTGTGGCAAGGACGCTTCCCGCGGCGATTGAGAGTCCTCGGCACGAGCTGTCGAGGGCTGTTGGGCGAGGGATGGTGCGTGATGGAGGTCAACGAGTGGCACCCTGACGAAGTTGTCGAAGTGTCTCCAGGCGTCTGGAAGCGGTTCGCCGACTGCACGGTCAAGGACGTCGAAGGCGTCATCCGCCGCAAGCAGGAGCGGGCCAGTCTGCGTAGCGAAATAGAGGCGCTGAGTGATCAGCTCAATGGCGCCAGCATCGCCATCGCCGAGGAGCTTGCACGATTGGAGGCTGACGGCAGGATCGGGAACCAGCTTGCGCTTCTGCTCGTTGGGCTCGCGGCGATCGGCATGGACTTGTACCACGATGGCCCGGACCCCCAGCCGGGGTCGCTTCTCGCGGCCAAGCGCGCCGTGTTTGCGCTCCAGTTCGACCCGTTCTGGGACACCTTGACCGATGACGACCGCGCGTGGCTGCGGGAGAAGCTGGACGACGAGGACGGCGCGTTGGATCGCATGCTTGCCGACTACGAGTCGCGCACCGCACAAAGCGTGGACGCGGGTGTCGCCGCGCCACCTGGTGTGAGCTAGCCGGCGCGTACCGGCCGCGGGGGGTCCGCCCAGCGGTGCTCCATCGCGTGGCTGGACGGAGCGAGCGCGGTGGGCTCGGCACGAGATCGGCGAGACACCCTGCAAGCTCGGCGGCCAGCTCGGGAGCGCGCCCGGCAAGATTCGAACTTGCGACCTCTCGCTCCGGAGGCGAGCGCTCTATCCACTGAGCTACGGGCGCAGACGACGCCGAAAACGGCGACATCCGGGCCTCGGAGCTTAGCGCCGCGGTCGAGCGGCTCAACGCGGACGGCGAGGCACCGCTACCGTTGCCCCATGGACCTGTCGCTGTTCTTCGCCGGTACGGGCGGCTCGGTGCCCGCTCCTCGTCGTGGGCTGCCCGCTGTGGTCATCCGCCGTGGAGGCGATCGGCTGCTGTTCGATTGCGGCGAAGGCACCCAGCGCCAGTTGATGCGGTCGGTCGGGTTGCTCGACGTGGACAGCGTGTTCATCACGCATTTTCACGCCGACCACTGGCTGGGTCTGCCGGGGATGCTGAAGTCGCTCGCGCTGCGCGAGCGCGACCAGCCGCTGACCGTGTACGGGCCGCGCGGGCTGAGCGAGCTGATGGAGACGATGCGCATCGTCTATGGCCGCCTGCCCTTCAAGCTCAGCGTCGTCGAGCTCGAAGCGGCCGAGACCCTGCAGCGCGACGGGTACCTGATCGCCGCGATCCCCGTGCGCCACCGCGGTGCGGGCTGCCTCGGGTACGCGCTCGTCGAGGAGCCTCGGCCCGGTCACCTCGACGCGCGCCTGGCCGAGCAGCTCGGGGTCAAGCCCGGCCCGGACTTCGGTCGGCTGCAGCGGGGAGAGGTTGTCGAGGGCGTGGCTCCGGAGCAGGTCATGGGGCCGGCGAGGGAGGGGCGCAAGATCGTGCTCTCCGGCGACACCGTGCCGTGCGAGGCGCTTGCGCTCGCCGCGCACCGGGCGGACGTGCTCGTCCACGAGGCGACGTTCGCCGATGAGGATGCCGAGCGCGCGCGCCAGACCTCGCATTCCACCGCACGGCAGGCGGCGGAGCTTGCCCGCGACGCGGAGGTGCGGATGCTTGCGCTGACCCACATATCGAGTCGCTACGCCGGCGGCGAGCTGCGCGACGAGGCCCGCGCCGTGTTCGCGGCCACGGAGGCGCCGCGAGACTTCGACACGATCGAGGTCCCCTTTCCCGAGCGGGGCCCGGCCACGCTCGTACGCTGGTCAGAGCGTGAGGCGCGCACGCGAGCCGCTGCGGCCGAGTCGGCGGAGGGTGCGGCGCGCACGCCGGCCGAGACGGTCACCTCGCCCTGATACATTTTCCGTGCTCCTTTAACCCGGTCCCGTGAGGCCAGGAAGGAAACGATGGAAGACAGCGGTGAGAAGGTCGTCCTCCGCGAGGAGGACGTGCAGCGTGCGCTGACGCGCATCGCGCACGAGATATCCGAGCGAAACCCTCGTGCTCGTGGACTTTCGGTAGTGGGCATCCACCGTCGTGGAGCGTTTCTCGCGCAGCGGCTCAGGGACTCACTCGAAGAGCTGCTCGACACGGAGGTCCCGCTCGGCGATCTCGACATCGGCTTCTACCGCGACGACGTCGCAAGCCGCCCCGATGCCCCGGTCGTGCATGCCTCGCACATCGACTTCGACGTGACCGGACGCACCGTGGTGATCGTCGATGACGTCCTGTTCACGGGGCGCACGGTGCGCGCGGCGATCGAGGCGCTGTTCGACTACGGGCGGCCCGATCGGGTGCAGCTGGCGGTGCTCGCCGACCGCGGCCACCGTGAGCTGCCGATCCGCCCGGACTACGTGGGCAAGAACCTGCCCACCGCCAGGACCGAGCACGTGTTCGTGCGCGTACGCGAGCTCGACGGGGTGGACGAGGTGGCGATCGCCGCGGTCGTGGAGGCGCCGGCATGAAGCATCTCCTGTCGATCGAGGATCTGGACCGCGCCGCCATCGAGCGTATCGTCGAGCAGGCGGCGCGCTTCTCCGAGGTCTCAGACCGCGAGATCAAGAAGGTCCCGGCGCTGCGCGGGCGGATGGTGCTGAACCTGTTCTACGAGTCATCCACGCGTACGCGCAGCTCGTTCGAGCTAGCCGCCAAGCGCCTGTCCGCCGACGTCGTGAACTTCGCCGCGAGCGGATCGAGCGTCGAGAAGGGCGAGTCGCTGAAGGACACGGTGCTCACGCTGAGCGCGCACAAGCCGGATGCGATCGTCATCCGCACGCCCTGGGCGGGCGCGGCGGCGCTGGTGTCCAAATGGTGCGCCGCCGCAATCGTCAATGCGGGCGACGGCAAGCACGAGCACCCCACGCAGGCGCTGCTGGACGTGTACACGCTCCGCGGTCACCTGGGCGGGATCGACGGCGCGTCGATATGGATCGTCGGCGACGTCGCCCATTCGCGGGTCGCGCGCTCGAACATCATCGCCTTCCAGCGGATGGGCGCGAACGTGACGGTCGCCGGGCCGCCCACGTTGATCCCCCGGGAGATCGAGGCGCTCGGCTGCGAGGTGCGGTTCACGCTCGACGAGCTCGACTCGGCCGACGTCGTCTATGCGCTGCGGATGCAGCGCGAGCGGATGAGCGAGATGTGGGTCCCGTCGCTGCGCGAGTACGCCGCCTGGTATCAGATCAACGGGCGCCGCCTCACGCCACGCCAGGTGCTAATGCATCCCGGCCCCGTGAATCGCGGCGTGGAGCTTTCGGGCGAGGTCGTCGACTCGCCGCAGGCGGTCATCACGGCCCAGGTTGAGGCCGGTGTGGTGGTGCGAATGGCGGTGCTCTACGAGCTGCTCGCCGGCGCGCGGACGCCATCGCCCGGTGCGGACGTAGGCGAGGGCACGGGCGCCGCGACGGTCGGCGAGCGTCAGCTGGCGTGATGGCAGCCGCACGGCTCGTACACGGACCGCTCCAGCCGGTTGATCTCATGCTGCGGGACGTCCACGTACTCGACCCCCGCACGCGAATCGACGGACGCCACGACGTCCGCGTGCGCGGCGGCGATATCGCCGAGCTGGCCGCGCCGGGAACGCTCTCCTATGAGCCCGGCGAGGAGCTTCTCGAGGGACGCGGCCGTCGGCTCGTGCCGGCGTTCTTCGACCCGCACGTGCACCTGCGAACCCCGGGTCAGGAGCACAAGGAGGACCTGGAGACCGGGACCCGCGCCGCCGCCGCCGGGGGATACGGAGCGGTGCTCGCGATGCCCAACACCGACCCCGTGCTCGATTCGGCTCCGCTGCTGCGCTCGGTGCGCGACGCGGCGGCCCGCGAAGCCCGCGTCGCGGTCGGCTTTCTGCCCGCCATCACCCGCGGCCTACAGGGCGAGCAGCTGACCGAGATGGCCGAGCTGCGCGAGCAGGGCGCGGTCGGGTTCACCGATGACGGACAGCCGGTACAGAGCGCCGGGATGCTGCGCAAGGCGCTGCAGTACCAGCGCCTGTGCGGCGGTGTCATCGCGCTGCACGAGGAGGATAAGACTCTGTCCCGCGGCGGCACCATGCACGAGGGCGCCGTCAGCGCGGCGCTCGGGCTCGGCGGAATACCGACGCTGAGCGAGTCCACAATGCTCGCGCGCGATGCCGCGCTCGCCGGCTACGAGGACGCGCGCGTTCACTTCCAGCACCTCAGCTGCGCCGCGTCAGTTCAGGCCGTCGCCGATGCCAAGGCGCGCGGCTGGAAGGTCAGCGCCGAGGTCGCGCCCCACCACCTGCTGCTCACAGAGGAGGACGTTCGCGGGATGGACACGCGCATGAAGATGCATCCACCGCTCGCGACCGAGGCGGACCGTCAGGCGCTGATCGACGGGCTGCGCGACGGCACGATCGACTGCGTCGCGACCGATCACGCGCCCCATGCGCGCGACGAGAAGGAGGTCCCCTTCGAGCAGGCGCCGATGGGGACGACGGGCTTGGAGACGGCCTTCGCGGCGCTCTACACCCACCTCGTGCTGACCGGCGCGATCGAGCTCGAGGTGCTCGATACAGCGGCTGACGGCGGGCGCGAGCCTGTTCGAGCTGCCGACCCCGCTGATCGCCGCGGGCGAGCGCGCGAACCTTGCCCTGCTCGATCTCGATGGGGAGTTCATCGCCGGCGAGCGTGGCTGGGAGAGCCGGTCGGAGAACTGCTGCTTCGCCGGCCGTCCGCTGCAGGGCCGGGTGCTTCTGACGCTGGCCGGAGGCGGGGTCGCCTATCGCGAGCGTGCGTTCGCGGTGGTCGCAGCCTGATGGGCCTGCTCGCTCGCGATCGGGCCGCGCTCGTGGTCGTCGACGTCCAGGAGGCCTTCAGGCCGTACGCGTCCTTCGCCGGCGTCGCCGCGGCGTGCGCCAAGCTCGTCCAGGGGGCTCGCATCCTCGAGCTGCCCACGCTCGTCTCAGAGCAGTACCCGAGCGGACTCGGTCATACGGCTGCCGAGGTCGGGGTCGAGGATCTCCAGCCGATCGAGAAGACCGTGTTCTCCGCCGCGCGCGCCGATCACTTCGACCTCGCCGGGCGCGATCAGGCGATCGTGTGCGGGATCGAGACGCACGTCTGCGTCAGCCAGACCGTCCACGACCTGCTCGACCGGAACATCGAAGTGCATGTCCCCGCCGACGCCGTCGGCTCACGACACGCGGTCGACTACGAGCGCGGCCTCGAGCGCCTGGAGCGCGCCGGCGCCGTCGTGAGCACGGTGGAGGCGGCCCTGTTCGAGCTGCTCGAACAGGCGGGGACGCCGGAGTTCAAGGCCGTCCAAAAGCTGATCATCTAGTGCGTGATGACTGACGCCGGCGGATACGTGCTGCTGGAGGACGGGACGCGCTTCGACGGCGAGGCCTGCGCGCCTGGCGCAGAGGCTGTCGGCGAGGTCGTGTTCACGACCGGGATGTCCGGCTACCAGGAGTCGGTGACCGACCCTTCCTTCGCGGGCCAGCTGATCACGTTCACCTATCCCCACATCGGCAACTACGGCGTCAGCGCCCAAGCGATGGAGTCAGAGCGCCCGTGGGCCCGCGCGGCGATCATGCGCGCGGGATGCAACCGCGAGGACGCGCCGTCGGCCGAGGGCGGCTGGCTGGACTGGCTCACCAACTGCGGCGCGGGCTGGATCACGGGCGTAGACACGCGCGCGCTCGTGCGCCACATCCGCGACGCCGGTGCGATGCGCGGCGGAATCTTCGCGGCCGAGACGCCGCTCGCGCAGGCGCGCGAGTCGATCGACGCCGAGCCGCCGATGGCCGGCCGCGACCTCGCCGCGCTGGTGACACCGGATCTCCTCACCCGCCACGGCTCGGGCGACGGACCGCGGATCGCGGTCATCGACACTGGCATCAAGGCCTCGATGGTGCGCGAGCTCGTCGCGCGCGGCGCACGGGTCTCCCTGCACCCGTGCGCGAGCAGCGCGGAGGATCTGCTTGCGGAGGAGCCGGACGCCGTCTTCCTGGCCAACGGCCCCGGCGATCCGGCAGCCCTCTCCTACGTCGTCGACACGGTTCGCGAGCTCGTCGGGCGCAAGCCGGTGTGGGGGATCTGCCTCGGCCATCAGCTCCTATGCCGAGCCGTGGGCCTGGAGACCTTCAAGCTGCCCTTCGGTCACCACGGCGCGAATCATCCAGTTAAGGATCTTCAGACCGGACGGGTTGAGATCACCTCCCAAAACCACGGCTTCGCCGCCGTCGGACCCGGTGGCGCGCGCACGATCGAGCGTGACGAGCCGGTTCGCTGGGAGACGGACTTCGGCGCCGCGGCGCTCTCGCACGTGAACTTGTACGACCGCACGGTCGAGGGATTGGAGCTGCTCGACGTGCCCGGAGGGACCGTTCAGTACCACCCCGAGGCAGGCCCGGGCCCGCACGACAGCCTGTACCTGTTCGATCGCTTCCTGGAGCGCATTGCCGCGGCGCGATGACATCCACAAGATCCTGATTCTCGGCTCCGGCCCGATCGTGATCGGGCAGGCCGCCGAGTTCGACTACTCGGGCGTGCAGGCGTGCAAGGTGCTGCGCGAGGAGGGCTATGAGGTCGTGCTCGTGAACTCCAACCCGGCGACCATCATGACCGACCCGGAGTTCGCCGACGCGACCTATATCGAGCCGCTGCTGCCCGGTCCGGTCGCCCAGGTGATCGAACGCGAGCGACCGGACGCGCTGCTCGGGACGCTCGGCGGGCAGACCGCGCTGAACCTCGCCAAGGCGCTGCACGACGACGGCACGCTGCGGCGCTTCGACGTGGAGCTGATCGGTGCGGACTACGAGGCGATCGCGTGCGCCGAGGATCGCGAGCTGTTCGGCGCGGCGATGGAGCGCGCCGGGCTGAGGATGCCCAAGAGCGCGATCGCGACGACCGTCGAGCAGGCGCTCGCCGCGCTGGCAGATGTCGGCCTGCCATGCATCGTCCGTCCCGCCTACACGCTCGGGGGGCGCGGCGGCGGGATCGCGCGCACGGCCGAGGAGTTCGAGCGCATCGCTCGCGCTCGGCATCGAGGCCTCGCCGATCGGTCAGGTCCTGATCGACGAGTCCGTGCTCGGGTGGGGAGAGTTCGAGCTGGAGGTGATGCGCGACAAGGCCGACAACGTGGTGATCGTGTGCTCGATCGAGAACGTCGACCCGATGGGCGTGCATACCGGCGACTCGGTGACCGTCGCGCCGCAGCAGACGCTCACCGACCGCCTCTATCAGCGGCTGCGCGACCAGGCGATCGCGGTGATCCGCGCCGTCGGCGTCGAGACCGGGGGGTCGAACGTCCAGTTCGCGGTCAACCCGGCAACCGAGGAGGTGCTCGTGATCGAGATGAACCCGCGCGTGTCGCGCTCCTCCGCGCTCGCCTCGAAGGCGACCGGCTTTCCGATCGCGAAGATCGCCGCGCGGCTCGCCGTCGGCTACCGCTTGGACGAGATCGACAACGACATCACAGGCGTGACGCCGGCCTGCTTTGAGCCGACGATCGACTACGTCGTGGTGAAGTGGCCGCGGTTCGCGTTCGAGAAGTTCCCCGGCGTCGATCCGACGCTGTCGACGCACATGAAGTCGGTGGGCGAGGCGATGGCGATCGGGCGGACGTTTCAGCAGGCATTCGCCAAGGCGCTGCGCTCGCGCGAGCTCGACAAGCCGGCGTGCTTGGAGGGCGTCAGCGAGGAGGTCCTCGTCGATCGACTCTCGACGCCTACCGCCGACCGCTTCGAGACCGTCTTGGAGCTGCTTCGCCGCGGCGTCACCAGCACCGAGGTGCACGAGCACACGCTGATCGACCCCTGGTTCCTGCGCGAGCTCTCAGAGCTCGCGCTGCAACCCGACGGTCCATTCGCGGGCGAGCGCTCGTTTCGCGCCGTCGACACGTGCGCGGCCGAGTTTCCGGCGCGCACGCCCTACTACTACTCGGGCTGGGAGCGAGAACGCAACGGGGACGGACCGGCGCACGAGGTTCGCCGCGGTGAGCGCGAGTCGGTCGTGATCCTCGGCTCGGGCCCCAACCGGATCGGCCAGGGGATCGAGTTCGACTACTGCTGCGTGCACGCGGCGATGACCGTGCGCGAGTCAGCACGCGACGCCGTGATGATCAACTGCAACCCGGAGACCGTCTCGACCGACTACGACACCTCCGACCGCCTCTACTTCGAGCCGCTGACGCTCGAGGACGTGCTCGCCGTCGTGGACGTGGAGCAGCCCAAGGGTGTGATCGTCCAGTTCGGCGGGCAGACGCCGTTGAAGCTCGCCCGTGGTCTCAGCGACGCCGGCGTGCGGCTGCTCGGCACGAGCGTCGAGGCGATCGATCTGGCCGAGGATCGCGGGCGCTTCGGGGCGCTGCTGGGGCGGCTGGGCTATCAGGCGCCGCCATATGCGACCGCGCACTCGGTCGCCGAGGCGCTGCAGAGCAGCGAGCAGGTCGGCTTTCCGCTGCTCGTGCGGCCGTCCTACGTGCTGGGGGGACGGGCGATGGAGATCGTCTACTCGCGCGACGGTCTCGCCGACTACCTCAGTCGCGAGGCCGTCGAGGACGGTGAGATCTTTCTCGACCGGTTCCTCGAGAACGCGACCGAGGTCGACGTGGACGCCCTCTGCGATGGGAGCACCGACGCCGGCGGCGGCGGCCAGGTGTGGATCGGCGGGATCATGCAACACGTCGAGGAGGCGGGCGTGCACTCGGGCGATAGCGCATGCGTGCTTCCGCCGCACTCGCTCGGCGAGGAGATGCTCGAGCAGATCCGCGAAGCCACGCGAGAGATCGCGCTTGCGATCGGCGTGGTGGGGCTGATCAACATTCAGTTCGCCGTCCACGCCGGCCAGCTGTCGGTGATCGAGGCGAACCCCCGCGCCTCGCGAACGGTTCCGTTCGTGTCCAAGGCGGTCGGCCTGCCGCTGGCGAAGCTGGCCTGCCGGATCATGCTCGGCGAGACGATCGCCGACCTCGACCTGCCGCAGGGGAGGGAGGGGATGGGCTACGGCGAGCACGTGTCGGTCAAGGAGGCGGTGCTGCCCTTCGATCGCTTCGAGGGCTCCGACGCGGTGCTCGGCGTTGAGATGCGATCGACCGGCGAGGTCATGGGCATCGCGCGCGACTTCCCGACGGCGTTCGCCAAGGCCCAGGCCGCCGCGGGCCTGCCCCTGCCGAGCGCTGGCACGGCGTTCATCACCGTCACCGACTCCGACAAGGCGGGCGCGTTCGCCGTCGCCCAGAGCCTGCACGACAACGGTTTTCGGATCGTCGCCACGCGCGGCACGGCAGAGGCGATCGCGCGGATGGGCGTGCCGGTCCAGGGGCTCAACAAGATCGGCGAGGGCTCCCCGCACGTGCTCGACTGGATCGAGCGCGGCGACGTGGACCTCGTGTTGAACACGCCGACGGGCGTCGGCGCGCGGACCGACGGCTATGAGATCCGCCGGGCGGCCGTCACGCACGGCATTCCCTGTCTGACGACGCTCTCGGCGGGGATCTCGGCCGCGCGGGCGATCGCGTGCGCGCATCGCGACGGCGAGCCGGACGTGCTCTGCCTGCAGGAGCTGCACGGGGCAAGGACGGCGTGAGCGAGGCGCCGTTTTCTCGCAGGCTGCTCACGGTCACGGGGATGGACGAGCTTGGGTCCTATCGAGTACTTCGGGTCGCCGATCCCGACGGGCCGGAGCCCGAGCCGGGACAGTTCGCGATGCTCGCCGCGGCTGAGCGCTGGGGAGGCGGCGAGGACGAGCGGCCATATCTGCCGCGCGCCTTCTCGGTCGCGAGATGCGCCGGGGGCGAAGCGCATTTCTTGCTCGAGGACGTCGGGCCGGGCACGCGGCGTTTGTGCGAGCTGCGCGAAGGCGACGGGTTGTGGGCGCTCGGGCCGCTCGGGCGCGGCTTCACAGCGCCGAGCGAAGACCGGCGCGCGATCCTCGCGGGCGGCGGCGTCGGCATCGCCCCGCTAGCGATCCTCCAGGACACCCTCGGCGACGCCGCGACCGTGCTGCTGGGCTTCCGCGACGGCTCCCGCGCCGCGGGCGCCGCCCTGCTGCGCGACGCACGCCTCGCGACCGACGACGGGTCGGCCGGCCACCACGGCCTGCTGACCGACCTGCTCGAGCGCGAGCTCGAGCGCGACTCCCACGCCGTCGTGTACTCGTGCGGGCCGGCGCCGATGCTCGAGGCGGTCAGGGCAATGTGCGCGGCGCGGGAAGTGCCCGCCCAGCTCGCGCTCGAGGCCGGCATGGCGTGTGGCTTCGGCGCCTGCTTCGGCTGCGTCGTGCCGCGGCGCGGCGGCGGCTTCCTGCGCGTGTGCGTCGACGGTCCGGTCGTCGACGCGGTGGAGCTCGAGCGGGTCGACGAGCATGCGGGGGCGCCCGAGTGACCGTGAGCTTCTGCGGCTTGGACCTGGCCCATCGCGTGATCAATGGGTCCGGCACCTTCGACGCGATCGCCGCGCGGAAAGCGTTTGGCGCCGGGCTCGAGGCCGACTTCCCGTTCGCCGCATACGTGTCCAAGACGATCACGCTGCGCCCGCGCGCCGGGAATCCGCCGCCGCGGCTGTGGGAGGCGGCGAGCGGGCTGATCAACTCGATCGGGTTGCCGAACAAGGGACTCGACGGCTACATCACCGAGGATCTGCCACGGCTGGCGAGCCTCACCGAGGCCGCGGGCGCCCGCGCCGGGTACCCGGTGCCGTTGATCACGAACGTGATGGGCTCGAGTGCCGAGGAGTTCTCGACGCTCGTGCGGGCGTGCGAGGAGCGCAGCGAGATCGCGGCGGTCGAGCTGAACGTATCGTGCCCGAACGTCAAGACGGGGCTTGACATCGGCGCCGATCCACGCCAGCTGGAAGCGGTCGTGGTCGCGGTTCGTGCGCTTACGCGCAAGCCCTTGATCGTCAAGCTGACGCCCAACACCGCCGACGTCGCGGCCTGCGCACAGGCGGCCCAGGCTGGCGGCGCCGACGCGGTGTCGCTGATCAACACGCTGCGCGCGATGGCGTTCGCGCCGACCACGGCCGCCCCGACCCCGTGGCTGGGCGGCGGCACGGGCGGCCTGTCGGGGCCGGCCGTGCGCGCGGTCGCGCTCGCGCAGGTCGGGGACGTGGCCGCGACGGTGAGCATCCCGGTGGTGGGGATGGGTGGAGTCGAGCGCGCCGCCCATGCGCGCGAGCTGATCGACGCCGGAGCGACGCTCGTCGCCGTCGGCACCGCGAGCTTCTGCGACCCCGCGGCGGGTGCCCGGATCGCGCGCGGACTCGAGGCGTGAGCGCGGTCAAGCCCCGTTTGGGACCGATCCGAAGCAGCATTCGGCCGTGCGGGGCCGGGTGCGAGGAGCGATTGAGACACGCCTGCGCGCGAACGTTTCCTTACACGAAAACCCTTGCAAACACACCGCGACACCGTCCACTACGCTCGACATGGCTAGACCTCAGGTTGAGGTGCAGGTGAATTCGTGGACTTTGCCTTGATCACCGGCTCACGGTGTGTAGACTCGCCGCCCATGGCGACGGCGACCCGCACGACGTCCTCGAACGCTTCCATGGCCCCCGAGCGATCTTTAAACCAGAGGATGGATGCGCTCGCGAGAGCCAACCAGATCCGTATCAAGCGCGCGCAGCTCAAGCGCGATCTGAAGGCCGGCCGGCTGTCGATCCACTCGCTCCTGCTCAACCCGCCCGAGTACGTCGAGACGGCGAAGGTGTTCGACATGCTGCTCGCCGTCCCGAAGTACGGCCGGGTCAAGGTCAACAAGATCCTCGCCCACTGCCGGATCGCCCCGAGCAAGACCATCGGCGGCCTCTCAGAGCGCCAACGCAGCGAGCTGGTCTCGCTGCTTCACCGCTAGAGCGACTAGAGCCGTTCCCACCGGACTCGGCACTAGGGTTGCTGAGATGGCGCGTGTATTCGTCATCACGGGGCCTTCGGGGGTCGGTAAGGGCACGCTGATCCGTGGGCTGATGGAGCGGGTCCCGGCGCTCGAGCTGTCGGTATCGGCGACGACGCGGGCGCCGCGCCCGGGCGAGCGCGACGGCGTCGACTACCACTTCCTCACGCGCGAGGACTTCGATCGCCGGGTCGAAGCCCTCGAGTTCGTCGAGCACGCCGACTACGCCGGCCGCAGCTACGGGACGCTGCGATCGGAGCTCGACAGCCGCCTGCGCGCGGGGGTGCCCGTCGTGCTCGAGATCGAGGTCCAAGGTGCCCGTCAGGTGCGCGCCGCGATGCCCGAGGCCGTGCAGGTGTTCATCGCTCCGCCCTCGCTGGAGGCGCTGCGCGCGCGCCTGGTCGGGCGCGGAACCGACAGCGCCGAGGAGGTCGAGCGCCGCCTACGGGTCGCCGAGCAGGAGCTCGCCGCCCAGCCCGAGTTCGGCCACGTCGCCGTCAACGACCGGCTCGAGGACGCCCTCGAGCGTTTGACGGCGATCGTCACCGCCGAGCTCGACCAGCCCGGGCCGGAGAAACCGGGCGCCGCGAGCGAGCCGACTACACTTGAGGGCCAACAAGGAAAGGCAAAGCAACCGTGATCTCTCCCCGAATCGACCGTCTGCTCGAGAATGTCGACTCAAACTACGCCAGCGTCGTGGTGGCCGCCAAGCGTGCGCGCCAGATCAACAGCTACTACCACAACCTCGGTGAGGGAACGTTCGACGAGTTCCCGCCCCCGATGATCGAAACGGGCTCGAAAAACTACCTCACGATTGCCCTCGAGGAGGTAGCCGCGGGGAAGATCAAGTACCACTACCGCTGAGCGGTAGGGCGCAAGGCTCGCGCCAGAGGTTGCTTGCTCCGCCGGCGCCGTCTACAAGCTAGGTCATGGCCCGCATACTGCTCGGCGTCAGCGGCGGCATCGCCGCCTACAAGGCGCTCGAGCTCGTGCGCCTGGCGACCACGGCCGGCCACGTCGTGCGCGTGCTGCAGACTCCGGCTAGCCGGCGCTTCGTAGGCGAGGCATCCTTCGCCGCGCTCACCGGTGCACCTGTCCTCGTCAGCGAGTTCGAGCGCGACCCGGCGCGTGGAGCTTTTCCCGATCAGCCGCCGCCGACTCACGAGCCGCTCAGTCATCTCGAGCTCGTCGCCAACGCAGACGTCTATCTGATCGCGCCGGCCTCCGCAAACACGATCGCCAAGCTCGCCAGCGGTCTGGCCGACAACCTGCTGAGTAGTTGTGCGCTCGCCGCCGCCTGCCCCGTCGTCGTGGCGCCGGCGATGAACAACCACATGTATGAGCACCCCGCGACGCGCGCGAACCTCCAGACGCTGCGCGACCGGGGCGTTCAGATCGTCGAGCCGGGCGTCGGGCGCCTGGCCTCCCGGGGGGAGGAGGGCGTGGGACGCTTGGCAGAGCCCGCACGGCTGCTGGCAGCCTGCGAGGCCGCGCTGTCCGACCCGCCCGCCCCGTGGACGGCGACTCGGATCGATCCCGCGGCGGCGGTCCCAGGGAGCGACCCGGCGACGGTCCCGGAAAGCGACCCGTCGACGGCGGCCTGGCGCGGCCTCAACGTGCTTGTCACCGCCGGCGGGACGCGCGAGCCGATCGACAGCGTGCGATTCCTCGGCAACAGCTCCTCGGGACGCATGGGATTCGCTTTGGCGCAGGCGGCGAGCGCGCGCGGGGCGCGCGTCACGCTCGTCGCCGCGAACGTCGCGCTCGCGCCCCCGCCCGGCGTGGCCTGTCGCGGCGTCGTGACCGCGGCGGAGTTGAGGCGTGCATGCGAGGAGGAGTTCCCCGCGTGCGACGTGCTGCTGATGGCCGCGGCGGTGGCGGACTTCAGGCCCGCCGCGCCGGCGACGGGAAAGATCAAGAAGTCCGGGCGCGAGCGACTGGAGCTCGAGCTCGAGCCGACCGCCGATGTGCTCGCCGGGCTCGCTTCCGAGCGCCGCGATGGCCAGACGCTCGTGGGCTTCGCCGCCGAGCACGGCGCCCGCGCGATCGAGCACGCGCGCGAGAAGCTGGCGGCCAAGGGGCTCGACGCGATCGTCGTCAACGACATCTCGCGCGCGGACATCGGCTTCGACGTGGATGCGAACGAGGTCACGATCCTGACCGCCGCCGGCCCGCTCGTGGCGCCCGCTGCGGACGGTCGATCGGACGGTTCCGGGGCGTCGCCTGCGCCCGGCGACGGCGTGCGGGTGCCGCGCGCCTCCAAGGCGGCGGTGGCGGAGGCGATTCTCGACGTGGTCGAGCGGCTGCGGACAGCGCGGTGAGCTCTGAATGTGCGCGTCCAGGCGGTTAAGATGCTCGTATGGAGAGCGTGTATGACCTCTACCAGCGTGGCTGCGATTTGCTCGGCCATGGCGACTATCAGGCGGCGATCGTGCCGCTCAGCAAAGCGCGGGACCTGGAGCCGGAGAAGGCCTCGATCCGCGAGACGCTCGGGCGCGCCCTGTTCCACGCGCGCCGTTACGAAAGCGCCGCGGCAGAGTTCCACGCAGTGGCCGCCAAGACGCCGACCAACGACTACGCGCTGTTCTGCCTTGGCCGCTCGATGCAGTTGCTCGGACGCCATCGCGAGGCCTGTCAGCCGCTCGCGCTGGCCTGCTCGCTGCGTCCCGAGCGCGAGGACTACCGGATCTACCGGGATCGCGCACGTCGTGACGCGCATCGCTCCTGACCAGGCCGCCGCCCGGCTCGGCGTCCCGAGCCAGGCCGCGCGCCGCTGCCCCGATGCTATGCTCGATCGAGAGCTTTCGTGCCGGTGTGCAGACGCCGGTAGTCGGACCGAAAGTGGGCGCAGGCCCGCTTTTTTTGCGTAAAGGAGCAAGTCGATGACATCACTACAGGCAGATATCGAGCGGCGTCTCGCCCCCAGCGAGCCCGATGTCGAGGTGCTGCTTGCCGAGATCGTGGGTGGCAGCTGCCTGCGCGTGTTCATCGACCATCCACAGGGCGTGACGCTCGCGCTTTGCGAGCGGGTCACGGCGCTCTTGAGCGAGGAGCGCGAGCGCTACTCGCTCGAGGTCTCCTCGCCCGGCAGCGAGCGACCGCTCACCAAGCCGGCTCATTTCCGCCGCTTCGTCGGCCGCCGCGCTCGCGTGCGCACGCGCCATCCGCGCGCCGCGGGCCACGCCGGCGATCCGCGCTCGCCCGGGTCACGGCCCGTGCGCAGCTTCACCGGCGAGCTCCTGACAGCCTCCGAGGATGAGGTCACGCTCGCGGCCGACGGCGGTGTCATCGCGATTCCGTATTCGGAGATCCGTCGCTCGTATCTCCTCGAGGACTAGGTCGAGTCATGTCACGCGAAATCCTTGAGGCGATGCACGCGCTGGCGCGCGAGAAGGGAATCGAGCCGGAGAAGCTGATGATCGCGCTCGAGGACGCGCTGCTGTCCGCCTACAAGAAGCAGCCCGGCTCGGCCAAGTACGCGCGCGTCGAGATGGACCGCGAGACCGCCGACTTCAGGGTGATCGAGCTGATCATCCCCGAACGCTTGGAGGCGCACCTGATCGTCGAGACGATCGACGAGGAAACGACGATCGATCCCGAGACCGGCGAGATGCGCGAACCCGAGGAACCGGAGATCGATCCGAAGAAGTTCGAGGAATACCGCGACCAGATCGACGAGCGCGACGTCACGCCCGACGACTTCGGGCGGATCGCGGCGCAGACGGCCAAGCAGGTGATCCTGCAACGCATCCGCGAGGCCGAGCGGGACATGATGTACGAGGAGTACCGCGACCGCGTGGGCGAGCTGATCACCGGCATCGTGCAGCAGTCGGACTCGCGCTACACGCTGGTGCAGCTGCGCGAACGCGTCGAGGCGCTGCTGCCCAAGTCCGAGCAGGTTGAGGGCGAGCGCTACGACCATTCCCAGCGGATCAAGGCCGTGATCAAGGAGGTCTCGCCGTCCACGAAGGGACCGGCGATCATCGTGTCCCGGCGCGACCCCGAGCTGATCAAGAAGCTGTTCGAGCTCGAGGTGCCGGAGATCGCCGACGGCCTGGTGGAGATCGCCAACGTCGCTCGCGAGCCCGGCTATCGCTCCAAGATCGCCGTCATCTCGCACACCGACGGCGTCGATCCGGTCGGCGCCTGCGTCGGTCCGCGGGGATCGCGCGTGCGCATGGTCGTCTCCGAGCTGCGCGGCGAGAAGATCGACATCATCCCCTTCAACGACGAGCCCGCGCGATTCGTCGCCAAGGCGCTGTCGCCGGCACGCGTGCGTGAGGTGCTGGTCGACGACGAGGCCAAGCAGGCGACGGTGATCGTGCCCGACGACCAGCTCTCGCTGGCGATCGGCCGCGAGGGCCAGAATGCTCGCCTGGCGGCGCGGTTGACCGGGTGGCGCGTGGACATCCGCTCGGAGACCGAGTTCGCCGCCGAGGAGGCCGAGCACGGATATGAGGAGGAGGAGGTTCAGGGACGCTGCGCGGCGATCCTCTCCAACGGGAGACGTTGCCCCAACGCGGCGCTGCCGGGCTCGCGCTACTGCGGCCTGGAGAGCCATCAGGCGCTGGCGGGCATCGAGGGCGACAACATCGTCGACCTTGGACCGGAGGGCGGTGCGCCGGCGGGCGCGGGCGACGCACAGGCCCCGGCAGCCGCCCCGGCATCCACGTCATCGGACGCGTTCGCCGAGCAGCCCGAGCTCGCCCATGAGAGCCCGCAAGAGGCCGCTGAGGGGCAGGCAACATAGCCGCGCACGTGCCGCGGCGCCGCTGCGTCGGGTGTGGGCGGATCGGGCCGAAGTCCGAGCTGATGCGTCTCGCGCTCGCCCGTGAGGGCGGCGCTCAATCGGCGCGCGCGGTTTTCGACCGCGGCGGCACGATGCCCGGCAGGGGAGCCTATCTGTGCGTCGGCGAGGCTCCCGATGAGCCCGCGCGCGAGTGCCTTACGCTTGCCCAGCGGCGTGGCGGGATCGCTCGCGCCCTGCGCCGTTCGGTGACGATCGACCCCAAGCTCATAGAATCGATGACCCGATGAGCAAGAAGCGCGTCTATGAAATAGCCAAGGAGCAGGGCCTCTCGAGCAAAGAGCTGCTGGAGCGGCTGACGGCCGCGGGCGTTGAGGCCAAGGCCGCGGCCTCCTCGGTCGAGGAGGGGCTCGCGCTGAAGGCCCTTGGTGGCGACGGCGCCGCGACGGCGACCGCCCCCCCGGCGCCGGCCGCCGGCAACGCGACCGCGACCCCCGCTTCGGGCACCGCCGCGAGCGCGGCCGCGCCGGCGATCGCGAGCCCTCCGGCCGCGCCCGCTGCGGCGCCTGGTACGGCGGTGCCGGTCGCCGAGCGCGTGCGGCCGACGCGCGACTCGCGAACCGGCGAGCGCACGCCCGGCGATATCGGGCCCGGGGGCCGCCGGCGGGTGGTCATCGACTCGCAGGCCTCGCGCCGCCAGCAAGGCGGTCCGGCCAACCAGCCGCAACGGCGCCCGCGTCGAGGGCGTCGCCGCCGCGGCACCTACGACGAGACGATCGCGCCGATCGACACGGCCGCGATGGAGGCGACCGACCTGATCCGCGTCAACTCGGGCTCGACGGTCAAGGACGTCGCCGAGTATCTCGGCGTTCCCGTGCCCGAGGTGATCAAGAAGCTGATGCTGCTCGGCGAGATGGCAACGCTGACGCAGACGCTCTCCGACGACGCGATCCAGGTGCTCGCGGACGAATTCGACAAGAAGATCGAGATTCTCCACGCCGCCGACGACGTCGAGGTCGAGCCCGTGTTCGAGGACGCCGAGGAGGACCTCGTCGATCGTCCCCCGGTGGTCACGATCATGGGTCACGTCGACCACGGCAAGACCTCCCTGCTGGATGCCATCCGCGAGACGGAGGTCGTAGCGGGCGAGGCGGGCGGCATCACCCAGCACATCGGTGCCTATCAGGTTCACCACGGCGAGAAGGTCATCACGTTCCTCGACACGCCCGGCCACGAGGCCTTCACGGCGATGCGCGCGCGCGGAGCGCGGGTGACCGACCTGGCGGTGATCGTGGTCGCGGCCGACGACGGGGTCAAGCCCCAGACCGAGGAGGCGATCGATCACGCTCGCGCCGCCGACGTGCCGATCGTGGTGGCCGTCAACAAGATCGACAAGGAGGGCGCGCAGCCCGAGCGTGTGCGCACGGAGATGACCCAGCGGGGCCTGCAGCCCGCGGAGTGGGGCGGCGATGTCGAGTTCGTCGACGTCAGCGCCAAGACCCGCCAGGGCCTGGACGGGCTGCTCGACACGATCCAGGTGGTGACGGACCTCGAGGAGCTGAAGGCAAACAGCGACGCCGACGCCTCGGGCACGGTGATCGAGTCCAAGCTCGATCCCGGCCGAGGCCCGGTCGTGACCGTTCTGATCCAGCGCGGAACGCTGCGGGTCGGCGACGCGTTGGTCGCCGGCGCGCACTTCGGGCGGGTGCGCGCGATGCACGACTTCATCGGCACCAAGCTCAAGCGGGCGACGCCGGGTCAACCGGTCGAGATGCTCGGCTTCGACGGCGTCCCCGAGGCGGGCGAGATCGTGCGCGTCGTTGAGAACGAGCGGCGCGCGCGTCAGCTCGCGGGCGAGCGTGCCAACCGCCTGAAGACCGAGGCGCTCGCCCGGCGTTCGGGTCGCAAGGTTTCGCTGGAGGACGTCTTCAAGCTCGCCCAGGAGGGCGCCGTCAAGGAGCTGAGCTTGGTCGTCAAGGCCGATGTGGCCGGGTCGCTGGAGGCGATCGAGGACGAGATCGCAAAGCTCCCGCAGCAGGAGGTCAAGGTCAACATCATCCACCGCGGCGTCGGCGGCATCAACGAGTCCGACGTGATGCTCGCTTCGGCCTCGGAGGGAGTGATCCTCGCCTTCAACGTCCGCCCGGTCGGCGACGCTCGCCAGATCGCCGAGCGCGAGGGCGTGGAGATCCGCTCCTACGCGGTGATCTACCGCGCGATCGAGGAGCTGCGCGCCGCGATGCAGGGCATGCTCGAGCCGGCCGAGGTAGAGACTCCGCTGGGCCAGGCCGAGGTGCGCCAGCTGTTCCGTGCGTCTCGGATCGGGACGATCGCGGGCTCGTTCGTGACCGAGGGGACGGTCACGCGCGGCTCCCGCGTGCGCGTCGTTCGCGAGGGCACCGTCATCTATGACACGACGATCGAGAGCCTGCGCCGCTTCTCAGACGACGTCCGCGAGGTCGCGAGCGGCTTCGAGTGCGGGATCGTGCTGACGAACTTCCAGGATCTGCGCGAGGGCGATGTGCTCGAGACTTACGAGACGCGCCTGCAGGAACGTGTGCTGTCCTCCTGAGCGCTCCCGCGACGGATCCCGGCTACACGCACCGCGGCAGAGCGGCACGGGTGGGGCGCCGGCTTGCGCCGGGCGGCGTCCAGCTGGGGGGCGCTCGGGGGCGCCCGCGTCGAGGACACGGATGAGGGGTTGCTCATGCACGCGAGCGCTCAGCCATGGTTTCCACGGCGAGTTGAGGGTTAAAGATGAGCTCTGGACGCATGCGTCGCGTCGATGAGGCGATTCGCCAGGTGATCGGCGACGCGGTGACAGGAGAGCTAAAGGACCCTCGAGTGGGATTCGTAACCGTGACGGACGTCAGAACCAGCGCCGACCTGCGACACGCCCGGGTGTACGTGAGCGTGCTCGGCGAGGCCGGGCGGCCATCGGAGCTCGCCCGGCGCGAGGCCAGCCTCGACGGTCTGCGCAGCGCCCACGGATTCCTGCAGGGGCGCGTGGCGGAGGAGCTGCGGCTCAAGCGCACTCCAATGCTCGAGTTCTGCTACGACGACACGATCGATCGTGCGCTGCGCGTCGATGCGCTGATCGACGAGATCGGCCGGCCGTGAGGGAGGGCAACGACGCGGTGCCGACACGCGAGCTCGTGCTCGAGCGGATCCGCGAGGATTCGCGTTTCGTGCTCGCCACGCATGAGAACCCCGACGGGGACGCGCTCGGCTCGCTGGTGGGCATGCAGGGCCTTTTGACCGCGCTTGGCAAGGACTCGACGATGTTCATCGCGCCGGACGACCTGCCGCTGTCGCACGAGTACCGCATCTTCCGCCTCGACGGCCTGATCCAGGATGTGCCCGCCGACATCGCCGAACGCACCGTCGTGTTCCTGGACTGCGGCAACATCGACCGCAACTCGGCGAGCATCCTGCGCGACGGCGCGCACCTGCTGAACATCGACCACCATCACGACAACACGCTGTTCGGAACGCTCAACTACGTCGTTCCGGCCGCGTCGTGCACCGCGGAGATCGTCTGGGATCTGCTCCGCGGACTGCAGGTGCAGCCGACGCCTGCCGTGGCACAGGCGCTGTACGTCGGGCTGATCACCGATACCGGACGCTTCATGTATGAGAACACCGGGCCGCGCGCGCATCAGATGGCCGCCGACCTGATCGAAGCAGGTGTCGACGTGCCCGAGGTCTACAGGCGACTGTATGAGGAGGTGCCGCCCGCCAAGCTAGCGCTGCTGGCAGTGGCACTCGGCCGGATCGAACGGTTCGACTCGGGCGAGCTCACGCTCGTGGCGTTGAGTGCAGAGGACTTCGAAGACAGCGAGGCGGAGGACAACTACTCCGAGGGGATCGTCGACCAGCTGCGGGCGGTCCAGGGCACGAAGGTCGCCGTGCTCGTGCGCGAGCTGACCAGCGGGGAGCGCAAGGGCCAGCGCAAAGTCTCGCTGCGAGCGACCGACGACGACGTCGACGTGTCGGTCATCGCGCGGGCACAAGGGGGCGGGGGACACCGCCGCGCGGCGGGCTTCTCGACGACTCTCGAACTCGATGAGCTGATCGCGTTCCTGCGACCTGCGATCGCCGCGCAACTGCACACCGCGTCCGACGGGCACGCGGCTGCGACGCTCGCCTGAGCAACCGTCCGCCGAGCCGATCGTCTGAGCGGCTCCGATGGACGGTGTCCTGTTGATCGACAAGCCGGCCGGGGTCACCTCGCACGATGTGGTCGCGGCCGTACGGCGCTCGCTGGGGGGTGTGCGGACGGGCCACGCGGGCACGCTGGATCCGTTTGCGACCGGGCTGCTGCTCGTGCTCGTCGGGCGAGCCACGAAGTCACAGCGCGCGCTGATGGAGCTGCCGAAGCGCTATCTGGCTGTCGCCCGCCTGGGGGCGAAGTCAAGCACGGGCGATCCCGAGGGAGAGATAACCGAGACCGGGCATCTGCCGGCCGATCCACCCGAGCTGCCGACGGGGGAGATCCGCCAGCGTCCACCGGCGCACTCGGCGGTGAAGATCGGGGGCGAGCGCGCCTACCGCCGTGCGCGTCGCGGCGAGGAGTTCGAGATGCCCGAGCGCGTCGTCACGGTGTATCGCTTCGAGCAGCTGTGGCGGGACGCGCAGGCGCAGCCAGGCGCGCTCCCCCGGGCGGGGTATGAGATCGAATGCGCCGCCGGCACCTACGTGCGCTCGCTGATCGCCGATCTTCACGACGCATACTGCGTCGAGCTCAGGCGCACGGCGATCGGCCCCTTCGACGTGAGCGCCGCCGTAGCGCCGCCAGAGCGGGGGCTGGCGTGGAGCGATCCGCCCCTGATCGGCCTCGAGCGGGCACTTTCGATGCTCCCCGGCGGCCGACCACATTAGGCTGTGCGGTCGTGAAGGTCACCCGCCTGCCCGACGTGGAGCGCAGAGAGGGGCGCAGCGTGGCGGTCGGGACCTTCGACGGCGTGCATCTCGGCCATCGCGAGGTGATCGCGGGATCCGACAGCGTGCTCACTTTCGATCCCCACCCGGTCTCGGTGGTGGCTCCGCAGCACACGCCGAAGCTGCTGACGACGCTCGAGCGCAAGGCGGAGCTGATCGCCTCGCTGGACGTGCAGGAGCTGATCGTGATCCCGTTCGACGCGGCGTTCGCCCAGCGCTCGGCGACCGCGTTCGTCAACGACGTGCTCGTGGGCGCGCTCGGCGCCGGTCAGGTCGCGATCGGCGAGAACTTTCGCTTCGGTCACAAGGCACAGGGAGACCAGAGGCTGCTGCGCGCGGACGGTCGCTTTGCGACGGTCGTTCATCCGCTGCTGGAGGTCGATGGCGAGATCGTGTCCTCGAGCCACATCCGGGGCCTCGTGCTGGCCGGCGACCTGACCGAGGCCAACCGCTTGCTGGGGGCGCCGTTCCAGTTGCGCGGCGAGGTCACCCACGGCGATGAGCGCGGGCGCGAGCTCGGCTTTCCGACGGCCAACCTCGTCCCCGACGACGCCCTCGCGTGTCCCGGCCACGGCGTCTACGCCTGCTTGGCCGATGGGCGGCCGGCCGCGGTGAGCGTAGGCGTGCGCCCGACGTTCGAGACCGGCCGAGGAGAGCTGATCGAGGCCTACCTGCTGGATTTTCACGCAGACCTGTACGGTCACCAGCTGAGCCTGGAGTTCTTGGCGCGCCTGCGCGGGGAGCGTCGGTTCGAGACGCGCGAGGCGCTGATCGCGCAGATGCACCGCGACGTCGAGCACACGCGTGAGCTCATCGCGGCGCGCGGTCACGCCGCGACCTGAGCCATCCAGCACCGCGCCTCTGCTAGCGTGCGCCCCATGGCCGCGATAACCACCGAGCGCAAGCGCGAGATCGCCGCGAGGTTTGGCGCGAACGAGAGCGACATGGGCTCGACCAAGGTGCAGATCGCGCTGCTGACCGAGCGGATCAACCACCTGACCGAGCACCTGCGCGAGCAGAGCAAAGACCATCACTCGCGCCGCGGCCTTCTGATGCTGGTTGGGCGCAGGCGTCGCTTCTTGGCCTATCTTCAACGCCGTGACCTCGAGGGCTACCGGGCGCTGATCAAAGAGCTCGGCCTTCGCAAGTAACCCGAGACGGCCGTGGGCGCTTCGCGGACTCATCGTCTTCAGTCGCTCGTGTGCAGAGCACACCACGCTCCCTGCGTCCCCGTCCCGCTCGACTCACAGCCGTCCTGGGCGGCGTCGTGACCGTCATCGCTCCAGGCACGCCGGCACCGGCTTTCAAGCTCGCGCGCGAGGACGGATCGAGCTTCACCGAGCAGGATCTTGGGGGTCAGGGCACGATTTTCGTCTTCTATCCGTTCGCCTTCAGCCCGGTTTGCACCGACCAGCTGCAGCTGTACGAGGGCCTGCTGGGCGAGCTGGGGCGTGTCGGCATAAGGCTCTATGGCGTGTCGTGCGACTCCACGTGGGCCCAGAAGGCGTTCAAGGAGAAGCTCGGGGTGAGCAGCGAGCAGCTGTCGGACTTCGAGCCCAAGGGGGCGGCGTGCGCGGCGTTCGGGGTGCTGCACGCCGCCGGCTTTCCCGAGCGCGCGCTCGTCGCGATCGACTCCGACGGGGTCGTGCGCTGGAGCTTCCAGGCCGGATCGCCCGGTGACCTGCCCGGCCCGGAGGTGCTCGGCGAGGCCTCCGCGAGCTTGCGCGCCGCCAAGTCGCCGGCCTGAGGACGTCGGGCCCCGCTCGCCTCGATCCGCACCGCAAAATCCGCCGATCGCGCCCTGGCCACGGGACGCGGTCCGCTAAGCTCGTTGCGTTCGGAAACGAGAAAAAGAAAACGGACCGCCAACCGACGGGCGGAACAGGAAGGCAGTGAATATGAGTAGTGATGCCGTTACGCGGGTTTCCGTGGAGATCGCCGGCAGTGAGATCTCCTTTGAGACCGGCAGGATGGCCAAGCAGGCCTCCGGCGCAGTCGTCGTCCGCCAGGGCGACACCATGGTTCTTGCGACAGCGGTCGCCGGCAACCTGCGCGATGTCGACTTCCTCCCCTTGACCGTAGATGTCGAGGAACGTATGTATGCGACCGGGAAAATCCCCGGCTCGTTCTTCAAGCGCGAGGGTCGTCCGGGCGAGAAGGCGACGCTCACCGCGCGCATGATCGATCGTCCGCTGCGCCCGCTGTTTCCCAAGTCTTGGCGCTATGACACGCAGCTGGTGGCGATCCCGCTCTCGATCGACCAGATCCACCCCTACGACATCCTCGCGATGAACGGGGCCTCGACCGCGGTGATGCTCTCGGACATCCCCTTTCCGACGCCCGTGGGCGCGGTACGCATCGGCAAGGTTGACGGGAACTTCGTGGTCAATCCCAAAGAGGAGGAGCTGTTCACCGCCCCCGGCGAGGATCCCAGCGAGAGCTCGGACCTCGACCTGATCGTGGCCGGAACCGAGGAGGCCATCCTGATGGTCGAGGCCGGCGCCAACGAGATTCCCGAGGCAGAGATCCTCGATGCGCTCGACATTGCCCACGCCGAGATCAAGAAGCTATGCGCGCTTCAGCGCGATCTCGCGGAGAAAGTCGGCAAGCAGAAGAAAGAGTTCGTTCAGATCGAGGTCGACGAGCGGCTGCTCGAGCAGATTCGCGCCTCACACGGCAAGGCGCTCGACGACGCGACCCAGGTCGAGGACAAGCTCGAGCGCCAGGATGCCACTAAGGCCGTCGAGGAGGCCATCCTCGAGGAGTACGCGCCCCTCGCCGCGGACGGTGCACCCGAGCAGCAGCTGGGCGCCGCAAAGGAACGGCGTGCGTCCGTTCAACTGGCGTTCGACAAGCTCGAGAAGGCGATCATCCGCGAGCGGATCGCCGTGCAGAAGAAGCGGCCGGACGGTCGCGGCGAGGACGAGATCCGCGACATATCGATCGAAGTCGGCGTGACGCCCCGCACGCATGGCTCGGCGCTGTTCACGCGCGGGCAGACCCAGGCGCTCAGCGTCGCCGCGCTCGGAACGCTCAAGGAGGAGATGCGGATCGACACCCTCAGCATGGAGACGAAAAAGTATTACTGGCACCACTACAACTTCCCGCCCTTCTCGGTCGGGGAGGCCGGCCGCATGGGCGGCGTCAAGCGGCGTGACATCGGTCACGGCGCACTGGCCGAGCGTGCGCTCGCCCCGATGGTCCCATCGATCGAGGAGTTCCCATACTCGATCCGCGTGGTCTCGGACATCCTCGAGTCCAACGGATCGTCTTCGATGGCCTCGGTATGCGGCTCGTCCCTGTCGCTGATGGACGCCGGCGTGCCGATCAAGCGTCCCGTCGCCGGGATCGCCATGGGCCTGATCAAGGAGGGCGAGGACTACGTCGTGCTCACGGACATCGCCGGCGTCGAGGACCACCTTGGAGACATGGACTTCAAGGTCGCCGGTACCGACCGCGGGATAACGGCCCTGCAGATGGACATCAAGATCTCCGGCGTCACCTTCGACATCCTGCGTGACGCCCTGACGCGGGCGCATTCGGCGCGCACGTTCATCCTGGGGGAGATGGCGGCGGTGATCAAGACGCCGCGTGAGCAGCTCAGCCAGTTCGCGCCGCGCATCCAGACAATCCAGATCGACCCGTCGCAGATCGGCCTGCTGATCGGCAAGGGCGGTGAAACGATCAGGGGCCTGGCGGAGGAGTTCGACTCCCAGATCGACGTCAACGACGACGGCCAGGTGCTGATCTACTCGGCGAACGGCGAGCTCGGCGATGCCCTCGTTGAGCGCGTGCGAATGATGATGAAGGAGGTCGAGGTCGGCGACGAGTACCTCGGCAAGGTCGTCAAGACGACGACGTTCGGCGCGTTCATCGAGCTCGCGAAGGGCACCGACGGCCTGCTGCACATCTCCAACGTCTCGCCCGGCGAGCGCGTGGAGAGCGTCGAGGATGTGCTCAACAAAGGCGACGAGGTCAGCGTCCGCGTGGTCGAGGTGGACCGCGAGCGCGGTCGCATCGGACTACGCCTGGCTCACGACCCGGACATCGCGGGCAAGTCGGTCGAGGAGCTCGCCGGCGTGGGCACCGGCGGTGGCGGTGGCGGACGCGCGCCACGTGAGGGCGCGCGACGCAACGGCCGCGAGCGCTCCGAGCGGGGTCCGCGCCGCGACGGCGAGCGCGGATCGGGCCGCCCGCGCCATGGGCGCGACCGCGATTGAGGGCCCGCTGAAGCCTGAACACCGGATAACCGCGCTGGACTCCGGCGTGAGGGTCGTCACCGAGCGCGTCGCCAGCGTGCGCTCGGTGGCGTTCGGCATCTGGATCGAAACGGGCTCGGCGCTGGAGCTGGATGGCCAGGCGGGTATCTCCCACCTGCTCGAGCACATGCTCTTCCGCGGCACCAAGCGCTACGGCTCGGAGGAGATCGACCAGATCTTCGATGCGATGGGCGCTGAGATCAACGCGGGCACCGACAAGGAGGCGACGTCGCTGTACACGCGCGTGCTCGACCGCCATCTGGAGCGCGCGTTCGACGTGATGAGCGAGATGATCTGGCATCCGCGCTTCGGCGAGCTCGACGCCGAGCGCGAGGTCGTGCTGGAGGAGATCGCGATGTACGAAGACGACCCGCAGGACCGGGTGTTCGACCTGCTCGGTGAGGCCGTGTTCGGCGCCCACCCGCTCGGGCGGGCAGTGATCGGCCGCGCGGACGTCGTCGGCGCCGTCACGCGCGAGCAGCTGATCGCGTTTCACGCCCAGCGCTACCTCCCCGAGGGCATCGTCATCGCCGCCGCGGGGTCGGTCGACCACGAGGCGCTCGTGGAGATGGCTCGGGCGGTCGAGGCCGGGTGGGCGCGCGTGAATGGCGCCACTGGCCCCGCCGCTTCGGCTACGACGGCGCACCCGCGGTTCGAGCGCCGCGTGCGTTTCCTCGACAAAGACACCGAGCAGTACCACGTCTGCATCGGTGGGGCGGGCGTCGCCCGCGACGATCAGCGCCGCTTTGCCCTGCGCGTGCTTGAAGGCGTCCTCGGGGGAACGGCCTCCTCGAGGCTTTTTCAGGAGATTCGAGAGCGCCGCGGACTCGCGTACTCGGTGTTCACGTTCTCCAACCTCTATGCCCACACGGGCGAGGTCGGGCTGTACATCGGCACGCGGCCGGAGAATCTCGAGCAGGCGCTGGCGGTGATCAGCGACGAGCTGGCGCGCTGCGTGGAGGACCCCGCGGACGAGGACGAGCTGATCCGCTCGCGCGAGAATCTGAAGGGACGCGTCGTCCTCTCGATGGAGTCCACCGCCGCGCGGATGGGCCACCTCGGAGGCTCCACGCTCAACCGGCTGCCGATCCTGTCGGTGGATGAGGTCATCGAGCGGATCGACGCTGTCGAGGTCGCCGACTTGAGGGAGCTGGCCGCGGAACTGTTCACGGCGCAACGGCTCTCCGTCGCGGGCGTCGGTCCCAACGAGGACACGTTTCTGGCCGCGATCGAGCCGCTCGGCGCGACGCCGGCCGGGATCGGCGAGGATCGCCTCGACGCGGGCGGTCAGGTGAGCGCACAGGGGACCGGCAGGTGATTCGGGTCGCCGTGGCCGGAGCCGCCGGACGGATGGGCCAGGAGACCTGCTCGGCCGTCGCCGGCGCCGCGGACATGGAGCTCGTGGGCAGGGCCGACCCGGTGCTCGACACCACGCTCGAGCAGATCCTCCCCGATGCCGACGTAGTCGTGGACTTCACCCGGCCCGACACCGCGCTCCAGAACGCGCTCGCGTGCCTGCAGGCCGGCGTGCATGTCGTGATCGGAACTAGTGGATTCGACCCGGCGCCGTTGCAGGCCGAGTGCTCGCGTGGGCCGGGCGCGAACGTCCTGATCGCCCCGAACTTCGCGATCGGAGCGGTGCTGATGATGCACTTCTCGGAGGAGGCGGCCAGGCACATGGCGAAGGCCGAGATCGTGGAGCTCCACCACGACGCCAAGCTGGACGCCCCGAGCGGAACCGCTGCCCGCACCGCCGAGCTGATCGCCGCCGCGGGCGACGGAGAGGAGCCGCCGATCCACTCCGTGCGCCTACCCGGGCTCGTCGCGAACCAGGAGGTCATCTTCGGCGAGGTCGGTCAGACGCTTACGATCCGCCACGACACGGTCGGTCGCGAGGCGTTCATGCCGGGCGTGCTGCTCGCCGTGCGCCGCGTGGGAGCCCTGCCGGAGCGGTTCGTCATCGGGCTCGAGAGCCTTCTGTTCTGATGAGCGGCACGCGTGGAATACTGCATCCATGACGGACCTCGGCACGATCCTGACCGCGATCGTCACGCCCTTTGACGCGAACGAACGAGTCAACGACGAGTCGTTTGTGACGCTGATGCGCCACCTCGCGGAGAACGGCTCGGACGGATTCGTCGTCGCCGGGACGACCGGAGAGGCATCGACCATGACCGATGAGGAGCAGCTTGGCCTGATCGAGCTCGCGGTCGCCGAGCGCCCGCCGGGCAAGACGATCGTCGCCGGCACCGGCACCAACGACACCCGCCAGGCGGCGTACCTGACCGAACGCGCCACCGCGCTGGGGGCCGACGCGATCCTGTCGGTGACGCCCTACTACAACAAGCCGAGCCGCCTGGGCCTCAAGCGTCACTACGAAGCGGTCGCCAAGGCGACCGACAGGCCGATCCTGCTCTACAACATCCCCGGGCGCACCGCGACGAACATGGGACCGGACCTGCTCGCCGAGCTTGCCCAGATCGACGGAATCGAGGGCGTCAAGCAGGCGAATGCGGACGAGCTGCAGCCGATCGACGGCCTGGCGCTCTACGCCGGCGACGACGCGACGTTCGCGCGCACGCTGGACATGGGCGCGGCGGGCGGGATCCTGGTCGCCAGTCACGTCGTCGGCAACGAGATGCGCCGGATGGTCGACGAGCCCGAGCATCGTGCCGAGATCGACGCATCGCTGCGCGACGTGTACGCGACGCTGTTCATGACCTCGAGTCCGACCTGCACGAAGGCCGCGCTCAACCTGCTTGGCCTCGACGTCGGTGGGCTGCGCCTCCCGCTCGTGCAAGCCACGGACGAGGAGCTCGCGGCGGTCCGCGCGATGCTCCTGCGCCATGGCCTGACCCAACCGTCCGGGCCGGGTGCCCCGAGCGGTGACGATGTCCCGCCGCGGCCCGCCGAGGCCGCCGCGCAGTCAGCGCAGGCGCACGGCGCGTGAGCTCACTGCGTGTCCTGCCTCTTGGAGGCCTGGGCGAGATAGGCAAGAACATGACGGTCGTCGAGCAGGACGGCCGGATCGTCGTCGTCGACGTGGGGTTGCGCTTTCCCACCCCGGAGATGGTGGGCATCGACCTGGTGCTGCCCGATTTCGCCTACCTGCGCGAACGCGCGCGCGATATCGAGGCGATCGTCATCACTCACGGCCACGAGGACCATCTCGGGGCTCTGCCCTGGGTTCTGCGCGAGCTGGGAGAGAGCCTTCCGCCGGTATTCGGCGGCGCGCTCACGATCGCGATGGCGCGCTCGAAGCTGGACGAGCACAAGCTGCGAGACGTCGAGCTCAACGAGCTCGAGGCGACCGACACGCTGGAGCTTGGGCCGTTCTCGCTCGAGCTCGTTCACATGACCCACTCGATCCCTGACTCGAGCGCGGTGGCGCTCGGCACCGAGCTGGGAACTGTCCTGATCACGGGCGACTACAAGTTCGACCAGACTCCCGTCGACGGTCCGCCCGCCGACGTCTCGCGCCTGGCGGAGCTGGGCCGCGACGGCGTGCTGCTGCTGTGCGGCGACTCGACCAACGTCGATCGCGCCGGCTTCTCGACCTCGGAGTCGGTGGTCGGCCCCCACCTCGAGGAGGTGTTCGCACGTTGCGAGGGGCGGATCGTCGTGACGAGCTTCGCATCGAATATCCATCGCGTCCAGCAGGTCGTGGACGCCGCAGCCGCGCTCGACCGCAAGGTGGCGCTGGTCGGCCGTTCGATGCGCAAGAACGTCGGCATCGGCCGTACGCTCGGCCACATCGAGGTCCCCGACGGCCTGGTAGTGGGCCCGCGCGAGATCGGCGACTTTCCGGACGAGCGCGTCGTGATCATCTCGACCGGCTCACAGGGCGAGCCGCTGTCCGCGCTGCGTCGGATGGCCTATCGCGACCATCGTCAGGTGGAGCTGCGCCAGGGCGACACCGTCGTGTTCTCCGCCACGCCGATTCCCGGCAACGAGCGTGCCGTGAACGAGACGATCGACCGCCTCTACCACATCGGCTGTGACGTCGTGACCCCTAGCGATGCGCCCGTGCACGCCTCCGGACACGGCTACGCCGAGGAGATCAAGCTGATGCTCAACCTCGTCAAGCCACGCTACGTGATGCCCTTCCACGGCGACTTCAAGCGGATGCGCCTGCATGCCCAGCTGGCCGAGGCCGTCGGAGTGCCGCCGGAGGACATCTTCCAGGGCGACAACGGGCTTCCGCTCGAGATCAACGAGCGGGGCGCGCGTCTGGGCGACCGCGAGCAGTCGGGAATGATCTTCGTCGACGGCGTCGAGATCGGCGACATGGCGGATGTCGCCCTGCGCGACCGGCGGATGCTCTCGGCCGATGGGATCTTTATCGTCGTCGTCACGATCGCCGAGCAGGATGGCCATTCGGTCACCGACCCGGAGGTGATCTTCCGCGGGGTGCCGTTCCTCGATCAGGCCGATGAGCTGCTCGAGGAGATTCGCACGACTGTCGAGGCGACGTTGAAGCGGGCGGCGAAGGAGCAGATCCGCGAGGTCGATCAGGTGCAGCACATGCTTCACGACGATCTTGCAAAGCTCGTATATGACCGTCTCAGGCGCCGGCCGATGGTCCTGCCCGTCGTCGTGGAGGTCTGATCGCCTCGGCCTCCCGGCCGCGCGGCGCTTGAGCTCAGGAGCGCACGAGACCGCTGCGCTCGCCGGGACCGCTGCCACGGCCATCGGCCGGGGCCGGCCCCGCCTGCGGAATGCGGACCACGAAGCGCGCGCCCTTGCCCTCGTCGGTCGCCTCAAAGGTCACGCTGCCGCCGTGGGACTCGGCGACGGCCTTCACGATCGCCAGCCCGAGGCCGAATGAGCCGCCACGGTCACCGGCGCCGCGGACGAAGCGCTCGAACAGGCCCGGGACCAGGTCGGGGGGGACGCCGGGGCCGTCGTCCTCGACGATGAGCGTGGCCTGGCCGTCGGCGGAGCCGGTCCAAACGCCGATCTTCGTCCCCGGCGGCGTGTGGCGCAACGCGTTCTCCAGCAGGTTGATCGCAAGCCGGTGCAGCTCGTCGCGCGAGGCCTCCACGACGGCCGGGTGCACATCGAGGACGATGTCGTGATCGGCGCTGACGGGTCCGAGCTCAGCGGCGGCCTCGACCGCGATCTGTGCGATGTCACACGGCTCGCGCGGGACTACCCGCCCGACGTCGCTGCGCGCGAGCAGCAGCAGGTCGGCGACCAGGCGGCGCATGCGCTGCGAGGAGCGCAGCGCCGAACGCGCGGCCTCCCCGTGATCGCCGCGCAGGGACTCGGCGAGCAGCTCGAGGTTGGCGAGTACGCTGGTCAGCGGGGTGCGCAGCTCGTGCGAGGCGTCGGCGACGAAGCGGCGCTGGCGCGCGAGCATCGATTCGGTCTCAGCGCGCGCGGCGTCCAGCTCGCGAAGCATGCCCTCCAACGTGCGCGCCAGCTCGGCGACCTCGTCGTCAGCCTCCAGCTGGGGCATGCGCAGGGACGGATCGCGGGTGCGCGCGATCGCCTCGGCGCTCGACGTGAGCTCGGCGATCGGCGACATCGCCCGTCGCGCGATCGCCATCCCGGCCAACAGTGCCAGCCCGGTTCCGGCGAGCACGCCGAGCAAGAGCCCGACCTCGACGCGCGCGACCGTAGCCTCGGTGTCGGAGATGCGCCTGCCGTACTCGATGATCACCCGGCCGATCGGCTCACCGTTCTCGGTGACGACGGCCGGGACGCTCAGCACGCGATAGCCACGGATCGTCCGCGCCTGGAGCATTGGCGGACCGAGCGCGGGAGCTTTCGCGGGTTCCTGGGCGACGACCCGCTGATCGAGCGTGAAGATCCTTATCAGGGCATCGTTCGGCCCCGCGGCGAAGTCCGCCAACGGAGGCTGAATCACGACCCGCAGCGGGCTGCCCGGGATCAGTTTGATGCTCAGCTGCACGGGCAGCTGCTTGGCGGTGTCGTTGACCTGGCGGTTGAAGTCCGCCCGGATGCGATGCACGGTTATCCAGCCGATCGCGATCGCGAACGCGCACAGGATCACAAATGTCAGCATCGCCGAAACGCCCGCGAGACGCACGCGGATCGGGAGGCGGTCGAAGCCTGCGGATATGCGCGCGGCGGCTCGCGCCAGGGCGCGAACAGGCCTACGCGCGGAGGACGTAGCCCGCTCCCCTGATCGTGTGCAGCAGGCGCGGCTCGCCGTCGGACTCGAGCTTACGGCGCAGGTTGGACACGAACACCTCGATCGTGTTCGTCGTCGAGAACGGGTCATAGCCCCACACCTCGTCGAGCAGGCGCTGACGCGAGATCACGATCCGCTCGTTGCGCATCAGGTACTCGAGCAGCTCGAACTCGCGCTGGGTGAGCTCCACGGCGCGCTCGGCGCGGATCACCTCGTGGGTATCCGCGTTGAGCACGAGATCGGCGACGCGAAGCGGGGCCGAGCCGCGTGGCGGACGGCGGCGGAGCAGTGCGCGCATGCGCGCCAGAAGCTCCTGGCGCTCGAACGGCTTGACCAGATAGTCATCGGCACCGGCGTCGAGCCCCTCCACCCGGGACTCGAGCGCGTCGCGCGCGGTCAGGATCAGGATCGGCACGTCGTCATCGGCGCGCAGCGAGCGCGCCACCTCCAGCCCGTCGAGCCCCGGCAGCCCCAGGTCGAGGATCACGAGGTCCGGCGCAAAGGAGCGCCCGTGCTCGAGCGCGGCCTGTCCGTCGGGGACCGCGCGCACCTCGTATCCCTCCATGCGTAGCGAGCGCTGCAGCGCTTGGGCGATGTCCTCGTCATCCTCGACGACCAGAACGCGCGGGGCTCGAGAGAAGTCGTTCATTGGCCTTTATGTAGCGGTAGGCGGTAAAGCGATGGTAAGACACATCGAGCAGGTCCCGCGCGCTTGGCGTCGAAGTTGCGCGAGATGGCTCCTAGCCGAAAGCGCGCCCCTGCGCGCCGCTCCAGCGCCGGCCGATCGACGATCGGCCGGACGGCCCGCTCGCGCGCGCGGTCGCGCAGCAGAGCAGGGCGCCCAGGGCGCCGGGCATCGAGCATCCGGTTCCTGCTGCCACGCGAGCTGCCCAGACTGCCGGTGCTCGATCAGCGCGGACGAGACGTGCTCGGGCTCGGGCTCGTGGCCGCGGGGGTGTTCATGGGATTCGTGCTCTACGGCGGGTGGAACGGCGGACGCGCGGGGCATGGGCTTGCAACGGGGCTCGGCTGGCTCCTCGGCAGAGCCCGCGTGCTGACGCCGGTCGCTCTCGTCGCCGGTGGCGGGACGCTGCTGCTGCGCCCCGTGCTGCCGGCGCTGCGCCCGTTGCGCACCGGAGTGATCTGCTTGTTCGCCGCGATCACGCTCGCGCTCGCGGCGGGCACGCTTGGGGTGAGCTCGGGGCCGGGCAGAGCCGGAGCGTCGTGGACCTCGGCGTTCCTACAGGCGCATGGAGGCGTCGCCGGCGAGGCGCTCTACCAGCTGACTCACCGGTTGGTGCAGGACGTCGGCGTGGACATCCTGGTCGTCTTCCTGTTGCTCGTCGGCGTCATTCTGCTGACCGGGGCGTCGCTGGCGAGCACGCTTCGAGCCACCGGGACCGGCCTGATCGACACCACGCGGATGGTGCGCAGGATGAGCGATCGCGGCCAGCTCGGCCACAGCGCGGAGGGTTCGCCGGCCAGCGCCGGCTCCGCCGCTGCGGACTTCGCCGCCATGTCGGCTGCGATGCGGCCACCTGAGCCGACCAACGACGAGTTGGTCGTGCGAGCGACCCACGTGGAGGGGCCGGCGCAGGAGGAGCAGGCGGGCGTCCGGCCCGGGCCGGCGCCTCTCGCCGCACGCGATGGGGCGGGCGCCGGCGAGCGCGGTCAGCCCCCGGATGCGCAGGACGACGTGGAGGAGGGGGAGGAGGAGGAGGAGATCGCGGGCGTGGCGCGCGCCGACGCAGGGTCGCTCACGCCCCAGCGCAGGCTGCGCAGCGACGTGACCGACGATCCTGGGTTCGTGTGGAAGCTGCCCGAGGCGGCGAAGCTGCTCACGCGCTCAAGCAGCGAGCAGACCCGGCCAGACACGGCCGGGCAGGGCCAGATTGCGGCCAGCCTCGTCGAGGCACTCGGACACTTCGGCGTGCAGGCGAAGGTGATCGGGACGGTCGCGGGGCCGCATATCACGCGTTACGAGCTCAGGCTGGCTCCCGGCACGAAGGTCGCGAAGGTGGCTCAGCTCAAGGACGACCTGGCCTACGCCCTGGCGGCCACGGACATCCGCATTCTTGCTCCGATTCCCGGCAAGCAGGCGGTCGGCGTGGAGGTGCCCAACGCCCACCGGCGGATCGTCAGGCTCGGCGACGTCTTCCAGGAGCCGCCGAAAGACTGGTCGCCGCTGACGGTGTGGCTGGGCAAGGACGTGGCCGGCAAGGCGATCGGCGCGGACTTGACGAAGATGCCACACCTGCTGGTCGCCGGAACCACCGGCGCGGGTAAGTCGGGCGCGATCAACGCGATGCTCTCCAGCGTGCTGCTGCGCGCGACGCCGCACGAGGTGCGACTCGTGCTCGTCGACCCCAAGCAGGTCGAGCTCAACCACTACGAGTCGATCCCGCATCTGCTGACGCCGGTGATAACGAGCCCGCGCATGGCTGCAAACGCGCTGCAGAACCTCGTCAAGGAGATGGAGCAGCGCTACGGGATCATGTCGCTGTCGCGCACGCGCGGCCTGATCGAGCTCAACCGGGCGCGGGCCAAGCGCGGCGAGACGCCGCTGCCGTACATCCTGTGCGTGATCGACGAGCTCGCGGACCTGATGATGGTCGCGCCGGCCGACGTGGAGGACTCGATAATCCGCCTTGCGCAGAAGGCTCGCGCCGTGGGGATCCATCTGGTCCTGGCGACGCAGAGCCCGCGGGTCGACGTGATCACCGGGATGATCAAGGCGAACGTTCCCTCGCGGATCGCGTTCGCCGTCTCCTCGCAGACCGACTCCCGCGTGATCCTCGACCAGAATGGCGCCGAGTCGCTGCTGGGGCAGGGCGACATGCTGTTCAGCCCCGTGGGCACCTCGCGTCTACAGCGCATTCAAGGCGCATACGTCGACGAGCGCCAGATCGCGCGCCTGACCGACCTGTGGCGGGGGCAGGGCGAGCCCGAGCTGCGCGAGGAGCTGCTCGAGGAGGTCGAGCCCCAGACGCCCGAGGGCGGCCCGGAGGAGTTCGATCCCGACGAGGATCCGCTGCTGAAGGATGCGATCACCTTGGTCGCGGAAATGCAGACCGCGTCGACCTCGATGCTGCAGCGCCGGCTGCGCTTGGGCTATACACGAGCGGGCCGCGTGATCGACATGCTCGAGCGCCGCGGCGTGATCTCCGGATATGAGGGCTCCAAGCCCCGGCAGGTGCTGATCACCGAGGCCGACTTGCCGCGCGTGCTGGCCCAACTCGGTGAGCCCGCCGCTGCCACGAGCGACTAGCCTTCAGCCGGATATGTCCGAGATCGGTGAAACGCTGCGCCAGGCGCGTATGCGCGCCCGGATCGACGTGTCCGAGATCGAGGCGAAGACGAAGATCCGGGCGAAGTACCTGCGCGCCTTGGAGAACGAGGAGTGGGGCCTCTTGCCGGGCCAGACGTTCGTCAAGAGCTTTCTGCGCACCTACGCCCAGGCACTCGGGCTGGACGCAAAGGCGCTCCTGGAGGAGTACCGCCTCAGCCACGAGACTCCGAACGAGTCCGCGCTCGAGCCGATCGTCGCCAGCCCTCAGCGGTCGCGGTCGCGTGCACCCGGGGCCGGGCGCTCACCGGGCGGCCCGTCGCGCGCGTACATCGCGCTGGTCGGCGCCGTCGTGCTGGTTATCGCGCTGCTGATCGTCGGCCTGCTCAGCGGCGGGGGATCTTCGAAATCCGGTGCGCGGAAGTCCTCCAGCGCCTCGTCCAGGCCCGCGCACAAGGGCGCACGCACCCATCACCGGAGCACCCCGACTAGTGGAACCACTGCTCAACCCGCGTTCGTGACGCTCGCCCTGCGGCCGTCGGCGCGCGTGTATGTGTGCCTGATCGGAGACAACGGGCGCAAATTGATTCCCGGCGTCGAACTGCAGCCCGGCACCACGACTCCGACCTACCGCGCCAGGCGCTTCTCGATCACGTTGGGGAATGCGTCCGTGACCATGTTCGTGGACGGCACGGCACGGACGGTGCCGGCGTCCAGCCAGGCGATCGGCTACTCGATCACCAAGGCATTCGGCCGACGACTGCTGCACGCGAGCCAGCTGCCGACCTGCGCGTGAGCACGCGGGCGGGGATAGTCGTGACGGGGACCGAGGTGCTCACCGGTCGGGTGAGCGACCGCAACGGCCCGTGGCTGGCCGATCGGCTGCGCGAGCTGGGAGTCGATCTCGCGTTCACCGCGATCGTCGCCGACCGCCCCGGCGACATGGTGGCCGCGCTGCGGTTCATGGCCGAGCAGGGGCTGGACCTCGTCCTGACCAGCGGCGGCCTGGGGCCGACCGCGGACGACCTGACGGCTGAGGTCGTCGGGAGCTTCCAGGAGCGCGAGATGGTGCTCGACGACGCGCTCGCGCGTCGGATCACCGAGATCGTCGAGCCACTGATGACGCGCTGGCCGAACCTGGATGTCGAGGCGATCCATGCGGGCACCCGCAAGCAGGCGACGATCCCGGCGGGCGCGACGGTGCTCGAGCCGGTCGGCACCGCGCCGGGGCTCGTGGTGGGGCCGCCGACGGAGGGCGGCGGGCCGACGATCATCGTCCTGCCCGGCCCGCCGCGCGAGCTGCAGCCGATGTGGGGCCATGCTGTGCAGAGCGGCGCTCTGCGCTCGGCGCTGAAGGACGCGACGGAATACCGCCAACGGATGCTGCGCCTGTTCGGCATACCCGAGTCGGAGATCGCCGAGACGCTGCGGGTGGCCGAGCGCGAGGGCGTGGGGCTCGAGGATCTGGAGATCACGACATGCCTGAAACGGGGAGAGGTCGAGGTCGTGACCCGCTACGAGCCCGGCGCCGATCGTGCTTATGAGGCATTCGTGAAGGTGGTCAGGGAGCGTCACTCGGACACGCTCTTCTCCGAGGACGGCAGCACGGTGGACGAGCAGGTCGCCGCGCTTCTACGCGGCGAGGCATCGCCCGCGGGAGCGTCCGGGAAGCGCGGGCGCGCGCGCGACGTGGACGCCGTCGTCGGGCCGCGCCCGGCCCGCTCGATCGCCACCGCCGAGTCGTGTACGGGCGGCCTGCTCGTGGCCCGCCTGACCGAGCTCGCGGGCTCCTCCGAGTACGTCAGCGGTGGGATCGTCGCCTACTCAAACGAGGTCAAGGTGTCCCAGGCCGGCGTGGACCCGCACCTGATCGAGCGCCACGGCGCCGTCTCCGGCGAGGTGGCCGAGTCTCTCGCCGACGGCGCCAGGACGCGGCTGGACGCCGACGTGGGGGTCGGCGTGACCGGCGTGGCCGGGCCCGGTGGAGGCAGCGCGGAGAAGCCCGTCGGACTGGTGTGGCTGAGCGTCGCGACGCCCGATGGCGGGCACTTGACGCGCTCGGTCAATCTCCCCGGGGGGAGAGCGGACGTGCGCGATCGCGCGACCACCGTTGCCATGCACCTGATCCGCCGCGCGCTGGCAGGCGCCTGAGCGATCGCCCGCTGGGCCGCTTATCCTCGCTAGCATCGGGCGACGGGATGTCTTCGGGTCCCAAAGCGCGACTGTTCGTGGCGGTCGACCCCCCGCCGACGGTGCGCGAACAGCTGGGCGACTGGGCGCGTAGCGCAGCCGCGACGCTGACAGGGCAGCTCGGACGCGGCGCGGCGCCGCCGCTGCGCGTGCTCGAGCCGCCCGCGCTGCACCTGACGCTGTGCTTCCTCGGCGGGCGCCCCGTCGGCGAGATCGACGCGATCGGCGCGGCGCTGAGCGCCTGTAGCAGCGAGGTGGGTGAGCTCTCTGTCGGCGCCCCGCTGTGGCTGCCACCGCGACGCCCGCACGCCCTGGCGGTCGAGATCCACGACTCAGGCGTAGGGTTGGCGCGTCTGCACCGAGCGGTATCCGACGCGATCTCCCGTGCGACCGGCTGGGAGGCCGAGCGACGTCGGTTCAGAGCGCACGTAACCGTCGCGCGTGTTCGCGGCGGTGCGCCGTCGCGTCGGCGCTCGGCGCCCAGCTGGCCCGTGCTGCCGCCCACGCCGCCCGCGATCTTCACGCCGACGTCGCTCGTCCTGTATCGCTCTTGGCTCTCGTCCGCGGGCGCCAGCTACGAGGCGATCGCGACGTGCGGACTTACTCCCGCCGATCGATGACCGCGTTGCCAGAATCGCAACGCGCGGCGGGACAGCCTCAGGAAGGTTCGCAGTCGAGTTCCGCGCCGTCGCTTGCCGTCACGAGGCTCGAGCCGACCGGACAGGTGGGTTCAGAGCCGTCGGCACAGGACAGCGACCCGTCGGCTTCCACTGTCGGAGTGTTGCCGTCTTCGCAGCTGGGTTCGGCTGCGCTCGTGGGGTCGGTAGAACCGATCGTGCAGAGAAGAGTCGAGCCGTCTTCGGAGAGCAACGCCGGCGAGCCGTCTTCGCAGGTCGCGCTCGAGCCGTCGGTGCAACCGAATGAGCCATCCGCCGCCGGCACCGGCACGCTGCCGTCTTCGCAGGCCGGTTCTCCCGGGGCCGCCATTTCGGTCGTCGCGGGTGCACCACAGACGAAACCCGAGCCATCGCTCGAGAAAGTCGGGTTCGAGCCGGGGCATGGCACCGACCCATCGTCACAGGAGTAGGACCCGTCGCCGACTCCGACCGAGTCGGTTCCATCTTCGCAGCGCGGCGGGCTCGAGACCGTGCCGGTCGTGGTCGAGGTCGTCAGAGGCGCCTCGGCCTTGGCCCGCGCCCGCTTTTTGGCGACTGCGTGCTTGGCGTGGCGCGCCTTCGCCTTGAGGCGGGCATGAACCTTCTTGCCACGCGCGGAGCGCGCGCATGCGGCGGCGCCCGGTTTCGCATGTCGCGTAACGGTGGTGGAGCACGCCGTCCTCGAGCCATGCGCGAACGTCGGCTCGGGACGGGCCAGCAGCAGCACGGCGAGCGCCACGAGCATCGCGAGGGCGACGATCGCGGTGAGACGTCGGGCGGTGAGGCTAGCGGCCAAGGGATCTCCGATGCGGCGGGCGGGTTGTCGGGGTGATCATCGTCGCCCGGGAGGACGCTCCTGAGCGCGCGGTGCGCTCATGGACGAAGAATCGGACGCCGACCCCGGCGCCAAAGGCCTGCACGGGCTGTTGCGAACAAGTGTTCTGTCTGTTCTGTCCGAAGCTGCCTCTAGCTTTCTCGGTCCATCTCGAACCGAGGAGAGCCAGACCATGTCCGTGACCGACCAGGAGAAGGCAGCCAAGGCGCGCGACGCCGCCCTTCAGGGCGCGCTCACGCAGATCGAGCGCGAGTTCGGCAAGGGCACGGTCATGCGCATGGGTGACGAGGGTGCCCAGGTCCGCTGCGATGCGATTCCCACGGGGGCGCTCTCACTCGACCTGGCGCTCGGGATCGGCGGCGTGCCGCGAGGGCGCATCGTCGAGGTGTTCGGCCCAGAGTCCTCGGGCAAGACGACGATGATCTATCACGTGCTCGCCGAGGCTCAGAAGCTGGGCGGCGTGTGTGCGTTTATCGACGCCGAGCACGCGATGGATCCCCTTTACGCGAAGGTGATCGGCGTCGACATCGACGAGCTGCTCGTCTCTCAGCCCGACTACGGCGAGCAGGCCCTGGAGATCGCCGACATGCTCGTGCGCTCCGGCGCCGTCGATGTCGTAGCGATCGACTCGGTCGCCGCGCTCACCCCCCGGGTCGAGCTAGAGGGGCAGATGGGCGACCAGACGGTGGGAGCGCAGGCCCGCATGATGTCTCAAGCGATGCGCAAGCTCGCGGGCAACCTGAACCGCACGCAGACGCTGTGCATCCTCACCAACCAGATCCGTGAAAAGGTCGGCGTCATGTTCGGGTCGCCGGAGACTCAGCCGGGCGGTCGAGCGCTGAAGTTCTACGCCTCCCAGCGCCTGGACATCCGGCGTATCGAGACGCTCAAGGATGGCACCGAGGCGGTCGGCAACCGCGTGCGCGTGAAGGTCGTCAAGAACAAGGTCGCGGCGCCGTTCCGCCAAGCGGAGTTCGACATCGAGTTCGGCAAGGGCATCTCGACTTCGGGCTGCCTGATCGACCTGGGCCTGGAGCACAGCATCATCTCCAAGTCCGGCTCGTTCTTCTCCTATGGCAACGATCGTCTCGGCCAGGGACGCGGCAACGCAAAGGCCCACCTGGATGCGAACCCCGCGGTGGCCAAGGAGATCGAGGAGAAGATCTACGCGGCGCTCGGCCTGGGCAAGGACCTCGTCACGCCGATCGAACGCGACAAGGAGGCGCCCGCGCCGATCGTCAGCGAACCGGCTGTAGCTGCCGCCTAGAAACAACCGTTCACATCCGCAGTTAACGTGGGCGCATGAAGCGCTATCACCTGACGACGTTCGGCTGCCAGATGAACGAGCACGACTCCGAGCGGATGAAGGGAATGCTCGAGTCGCTCGGCTACACCGAGGCGCGCGAGCGCGCGGAGGCCGACCTGATCCTGTTCAACACCTGCTCGATCCGTGAGTCGGCCGACAGTCGCTTCATCGCGCATCTCGGGGAAGCGCGGCGCCTGAAGCGCGAGCGGCCCGAGCGGGTGGTCGGAGTCGGCGGTTGCTGGGCGCAGTCGGTCAAGGAGGAGGTCTTCGAACGCTTCCCGTTCGTCGACGTGGCGTTCGGGCCGGGTCAGGTGAGCAAGCTCGCCGAGTTCCTTACGAGCGACTCGCTGACCGCGCAGGGCTACTTCGAGTTTGAGGGGTTCACGGGCCACCTGCCGGCGCGACGAGCCCGGCCGTATCAGGGCTGGTTGCAGATCAGCGTGGGGTGTAACTGCCGGTGCTCGTACTGCATCGTGCCCTCGACGCGCGGACGCGAGGTGAGCCGTCCACCGCAGGAGCTCGTGGAGGAGGCGCGGGCGATGGCCGAGGACGGCGTGCGCGAGGTGACGCTGCTGGGCCAGAACGTGAACTCCTATGGCCGTGACCTGCAATCGCCGATCGTCCTCGATGGGGCGGCGCGCGGCGGCGGCCGTCCACCGCGCCCGACGTTCGCGTCGCTGCTGCGGGCGATCGATGAGATCGAGGGGATCGAGCGGATCCGCTATACGAGCCCGCACCCGAAGGACATGCGTGAAGACGTGATCCGCGCGCACGCCGAGCTTGCGAGCGTCTGCGAGCACATCCACCTGCCGCTGCAGTCAGGATCCTCGCGCGTGCTCAAGGCGATGCGGCGCACGTATGACCGCGGCCGCTACATGGACCGGGTCCAGTTGATCCGCGAGCATGTTCCCGACGCGGCCCTCACGACCGACATAATCGTCGGTTTTCCGGGGGAGACGGAGGAGGACTTCAGCGAGACTATCGAGGTCGTCGAGGCGGTCGGCTACGACGGCGCCTTCACGTTCATCTTCTCCCCGCGCCGCGGCACCGAGGCAGCCGCGATCACTGAGGGCATGGTGCCTCACCCGGTCAAGGTCGAGCGCATGCAGCGGCTCGTCGAGCTCGTCCAGAGCAGGGCGCGCGAGCGCGCGCAGCGCTTCGTCGGCCGCACGCTCGAGGTCCTCGTCGAAGGGTCCTCGCGCACGGATCCGGAGAGGCTGCGTGGACGCACTCGCCACAACAAGGTCGTCAATTTCTCAGGCCTCGCCACACCAGGCGAGCTGACGATGGTCCGCATCGAGTCGGCCACGAGCCAAACGCTGGCGGGCGAGGAGCTCCTGCTCGCGCGCGTCGGCGGCTGAACGGGCCGGCTCCGCACGGCGAGGCGACAGCCTCACGGCCGGCTAGGCGAGCGTCGGGACGCGGCGCTCGGGCGCGGCCTGCGGGCGGGAAACGCATACCTGATCGCGTCCCTTGTCCTTCGCCCGGTAGAGGGCCTCATCGGCCGTCGCGAAGACCGTCGCGTAGTCGAACGCTTCTCCGTGCTGCGAGGCACCGACGCCAAAGCTCATCGTTACCCGCACGCCCGCGGCGACCGGCTCCGCGGAGACGCCTTCGCGCAGCCGCTCGGCCAATTCGGCCGAACGCTCGACGTCCGACCCCGGCAGCAGGATCAGGAACTCCTCGCCACCCAGACGGTAGGCGAGGTCGAACGCGCGCAGCTGCTTGCGCAGAAGGTAGGCGACCTCCTTGAGCACCACGTCACCGGTCGCGTGGCCGCGGGTGTCGTTGACGGTCTTGAAGTGGTCCAGGTCACCGACGATCACTCCGACCGGCTCACCGGTAACCTGCGACTGCTGCGCCAGCTCGTTCGTACGCGCGCTGAGAGCCTTGCGGTTGAGCATGCCCGTGAGCGGATCGATCACGGCGTCGCTGCGGTGCTGTATATCCGAGCGCATCAGTGGCACGGAGAGGGCCGCGACGCAGAGGATCAATGCGATTGGGGCAATCACGAGCACGGGATCGTTGATCACGGCCTTCGCGTCGACCCCGAACGAGACCGCCAGGGCGAACGCGATCGTGATCACAACACCGGCGACGACTCCGCGCATCGAGAATCGCGAGCTCAGCGTGATGACCGGGATCGCGAGCCAGGACAATGTCGGAACGCGCGCGCCACCATTCAGCGCGACCGCGCCGGCGATGATCACGCAACTGAGAACCCACGCCGCGAACATGAGGTACTCGGGTCGCGTGAGCCGCGGCATCAGCTTGTCGGCGATGACGAAGCAGATCGCACCGGGGCCGATGAACAGCAACGGCCACCACCCGAGCCAGGGGCCGGTGGCCACGAGCGCCAGAGTCAGGATCGCAAATGCCCGCTGTCTGACCGGGCGTACGCGCTCCTCCATGTCGAGCATGCGTTCCCGGTCGAAGTCACCGCGGCAAAGCCACGAGGTGGCGCTCGCCTTCGGCTCGTCGGACGCAAACGGGACGACGTCGACATGGGAGCGGGCGAGTTCCATCTCTTCTTGCTCGACGGGCCGCAAACGGACGATAACCGCCGCCCTGCGACCTGGACATTCGTTTACAGGGCAGATCGCGGCGCCGCGCGAGCGTGCGACGGCCGCCACCAGACGGGCGCTCCTGACAGGAGGCGCGCCCGCCGGGGCGGGTCGGGAAGGCGCAAGCCTCGACTACTGGTAGGTCACGCCGGCCGCGGCGCCCTGGTAGCTGGAGCCGGAGTTCGACCCCGATTCAGAGCCGGAGCCCGAGCTGGCGCCCGAGCCTGAGCCTGAGCCCATGTTCGGGCACGGGCCTTTGCCGTGGCCGGATTTTTGCGACGGCGCGGGGGTTGAGGGAGCGGGGGTCGTCGGGGTCGTGGTTTTGGTGGGGGTGGTGGCGCTGCTGGTCGTGGTCGGTGCCGCCGCAGCGCCGGCGATGCCGGAGACGGCCCCGGCTGTCGCGAGAGCGCCGGCCACCATCGTGGCGCCGAGCATCTTGGATATCGTCATGCTGTCGAACCTCCTTCGGTCGATCGATTGCTGTCTGCCAATGGTCGATGCGGGGGCTAAGGAGGGCCGTAGGAGCCCGTAAGCGTCTCCCCAGAGGTGCCTGGGGATTGCGTAAGAGCGTTGTGGTGGGCGACAAGGCCGGGGGCTCTACGGCGCGTCTATGTCGGTCCCGTGAAGCCGGCGCGCACGGTTCGGCTGGGGCATATGCGAACATATGTTCGTGCGCTGGAGCAACCTGACCATTGGCGAAGACGAGCAGCGACGGCTACCGGGATACCGCGATGAAGCCGTCGTTCGCCGATTCCAGGCGCCCGAGGCACTCGATACGCGGTTCTACGAGGTCCGGGCCAAGTCGGTGCTCAACCGAGTGCCCGAGAAGTCACGCATGCCGTTTCGCTGGACGATCAATCCGTACAGGGGCTGCAGTCATGCCTGCACTTTCTGCTTCGCCCGCCCAACGCACAAGTACCTCGACTTCGACGCGGGCCGGGACTTCGAGCGTGAGATCGTCGTCAAGGTCAACGCGCCGGAGGTGCTTCGGGTCGAGCTCGCGCGGCGATCGTGGAAGCGCGAGCACGTCGCGCTCGGTACGAACACCGACCCGTATCAGTGGGTTGAGGGCCGCTACAAGCTGATGGAGGGCATCTGGGAGGCGCTGCGTGACGCCGCCAACCCTTGCTCGGTGCTCACCAAGTCGCCGCTGCTGCTGCGCGATCTTGCGCTCATGCTCCAGATCGCCGAGCGGACGAGCTTCAGCGCGTGCCTGTCGATCCCGACGCTCGACGAGAAGGCGTGGCGGGCGACGGAGCCGCACACGCCGAGCCCGCGGGCGCGCCTGGAGGCGGTGGCCGAGCTGAACCGGGCCGGGATCCCGACGGGTGTGCTGATCGCCCCGCTGATGCCCGGCATCAACGACGCCCCGCACCAGGTCGAGCCGCTGCTCGAACGCGCGGCCGAGGCCGGCGCGAGCAGCATCGGCGGGGTCGCGCTGCACCTGCGCGGAGACGTGCGCCAGGTATTCATGGACTCGCTGCGGACTCAACGTCCCGACCTGGTGGCGCGGTACGAGGAGCTCTATCGCCATGGCGCATACGCTCCACAGGCCGAACGCGAGCGCCTGTCGCGAATGGTCAGACGAGGTGCAAGCCCGCTTGGCTTCGGATCGATCCGATCAACGCAGCGTCCTCGACCGGCGCCGAGCTCGGGGACGGACGCGCCGAGCCTAACGCCAGATTCATCGCAGGAGACGCTCTTCTAGGCCCACGGTGATCGGCGACTCAGCGCTTGTCGCGGAGCGCCTGCTCCATCTGGCGCGATATCTCGAGCCCGCCGAGGCGGCGCACGACCTTCGCAGCGAGATCCGGCGCGAGGCCGCCGATGAGCGCCCCGCCACGCTGTGAAAGCGCCGCGACGTCGAGCTCGCCGCGATTGTCCTCGATCGCCCGCACGACCGCGTCGGCGACGTCCTCCGGCGAGCGCGTGCCGGTGCCAGGGGGCAGCTTGACGCCGGACTCGGCGAAGATGCCGGCGTCGCGGATGAAGCCGGGGAAGATGCAGGAGACGCCGACGCCGCTGTCATGGAGGTCGGTGCGCAGGGCGGCGGCGAAGCCGCGCAGCCCGTACTTGGTCGTGTGGTAGAGCGGGTTGCCCGGCACCGCCGTCTTGCCGGCGATCGAGGACATGAACAGCAGGTGTCCGCGCCGGCGCTGCAGCATCGCTGGAAGCAGCGCGTGCGCGAGCACGACCGGCGCACGCAGGTTGACGTCGAGCGTGCGGTCGACTTCGGCGCGCGTGAACGACTCCAGGCGCCCGGCCGCGGGGATCCCGGCGTTCGCGATCAGGATGTCCACCTCACCGGCCTGCTCGACGAGGCGGTCGACCCCGGCCGGATCCTCGAGGTCCACCGCGACCGTGCGCGCACCGTCGAGCTCCGCCGCGAGCGCCTCCATCACGTCGGCCCGCCGGCCCGTGAGGATCAAGCTCCCGCCTCGCCCGCTCAGCGCCCGTGCGGTCGCCCGACCGAGACCGCCGGTCGCGCCGGTGAGGAGCACGGTGGATCCGGAGATCTGCACGTCCAAGAGCCTACGACAGGCACGGACCCGGAGGCGCTCCGGGCATTGAACGCGCCGTTGGCGACGATACTGAGGAGATGCGTGCCGGCAGCCCGACGACGCCTGAGGTCATCGCCCTGTTCGGGCCGACGGGCGTCGGCAAGACCGCGATTGCGCTCGCCCTGGCAGAGCTGCTTCGCGCGCGGGGCGAGGACCCGGTCGCGGTATCGGCGGACGCCCTGCAGGTGTATGCCGGCCTGGAGGTCCTCACGGGGGTCGCCTCGACGGCGCAGCGGGCGACGCTCGAGCATCGCCTGGTCTCGTTCCTGCCGCTGGACGCGACGTTCAGCGCAGGGCAGTACGCCGAGTTGGCGCACGCCGAGATCGACGGGCTACTCGCCACCGGACGCCGCCCGATCGTCGTGGGCGGGACAGGCCTGTATCTGCGCGCGGCGCTGACAGATCTCGATCTGCACCCTCCCCCGGCGGAGGGTGCGCGCGAGCGCTGGACGGGCGAGCTGGAACGGAGTGGCCCGTCGGCGCTCCACGCCCGGCTCGCCCGCCGTGCCGCCTGGGCGGCAGAGGCGATCGAGCCGAACGACGGGCGGCGCGTGGTGCGCGCGCTGGAGCTGCTCGATGCCGGCGAGCTCGAGCCACCCGAAGGAGCCTCGCAGCTGTGGAGCTCGGCGCTTCGCCACCGGACGCTGCTGGCAGGCCTGACAATGGAGCGCCAGGCGCTCTACGCTCGAATCGACGCGCGCGTGCAAGGGATGCTCGACGCCGGCGCGGGCGAGGAGGTGCGCCGCGCACACGCCGCCGGCGCGTCGGCCACCGCTCGCCAGGCGCTCGGGTTCGACGAGCTGCTCGCGGGCGACGTGGAGACGATGAAGCGCCGAACGCGCAACTACGCGCGTCGTCAGCTGACATGGATGCGCAAGCTCGCCGACGTCCACGTGATCGACGCCACCGACCGCGACCCGCTTTCGGTGGCGACGCAGATCCTCGAGACAAGCGCCTAACACTAGACTCAGGCGCCGATGACCCGGCAGCGCCGACTCCCGAGCCCCCAGTCGCAAGCCCTCGGTGCTCGCGGATGAGATTCGAGAAGTGGCAGGCGCTCGGCAACGACTATCTGATCGTTGCGGCGGACGATCTTCCGTTCGAGCTGACGCCCGCGCGCGTGCGCAAGCTCTGTGAGGGTCACTTCGGCGTGTTCGCAGACGGGGTCCTGCTTCTGTCCGCGCCGCAGGATCCGACGGACGTGGCTGACCTGCGCATCTTCAACCCCGACGGCTCGGAGTCCGCCCTCTCGGGCAACGGGGCGCGCGAGGCGGTCCTGTACCTGCGCCGTCGTGGCTGGACCGAACAGGACGAGTTCTCGATCCATACCGCGGCCGGGAGGATCCGCCCGACGATCACCGGCCCGTTCACGTGCACGGTCGACATGGGGATGGCCAAGCTGCGCTCGGAGGACTTCCCGGGCGGCCCGCCCGACGGGCGCGGCGAGGTCTTCGCAGCGGGTCGCGCGTGGGCGTTTCGTCACGTCTCGATCGGAAACCCACAATGTGCGATCCAGATCGACTCGATCGATGAGCTGATCGGGCTGGACCTCGATGCGATCGGCCCGTCGATCGAAGTCGACAGGCAGTTCCCCAAGCGCACGAACGTGTCCTGGTACACGGCGATCAAAGAGTCGAACGAGGATCGCCGGCCGGCTCGCATCCGCGCGCGCATCTTCGAGCGCGGCGTGGGGGAGACGCTCTCCTCGGGCACAGGCGCGACGGGCGCGGCGGTAGCCCACTTTCACGATCTCGACCGCAACCCAGCCGCGGCCCGCGTCACGGTCGTTCTCGACGGCGGCGAGCTCGAGGTCGAGCTGGGGGAGGATCTGCAGGTGCGCTTGTCGGGCTGGGCCGTCCCCGTCTTCGAGGGTCGTCTCAGCGACGAGTTCGCCGAGGAGCTCCTGCAGACGGTGCGGGACCAGCGAGTTGAACAGACCGACAGCGAAGGAGCCGGATGAGACCGAGTGAGCGCCTGGAGCGCATACCGCCGTACGCGTTTGCCGAGCTGGAGCGCAAGATCGCCGCGAAGCGGGCCGCGGGCGTGGACGTGATCAGCCTCGGCATCGGCGACCCGGACCGGCCCACGCCGCCGCTGATCGTGGAGGCGATGCAGGAGGCGGTCAGCGAGCCGGAGACCCACAAATACCCGAGCAACCGCGGGCGCGAGGACTTCAGGGGCGCGGTCCGTGACTTCTACGAGCGCCGCTTCGACGTCAGGCTCGACCCCGAGCGCGAGATCATCCCCGCGATCGGCGCCAAGGAGGCGATCTTCAACCTCAACCTGGCGTTTCTGAACCCGGGCGACTATGCGCTCGCCGCGGATCCGGGCTACCCGGTCTACACAGGTGGACCGTGGCTGGCGGGGGCGGAGCCCGTGCTGATGGCCTTGGAGGCCGAGCACGGCTTCGTACCCGACCTCGGAGCGATCGAGGAGGACGTGGCGCGCAGGGCGAAGCTGATGTTCCTCAACTACCCCAACAACCCAACCGGCGCCGTCGTGCCGGAGGGCTTCTTTGAGCGGGTGGTCGAGTTCGCCCGTGCCTACGAGATCCTCGTCGTACACGACAACGCCTATTCGGAGATCACCTTCGATGGCTATCGCGCGCCGTCGTTTCTTGCCACCGCTGGAGCCGGCGACGTCGGGATCGAGGTCTTCTCGCTGTCGAAGGGCTACAACATGACCGGTTGGCGCTGTGCGGTCGCGGTCGGAAACGCCGAGGCGCTCGAGATCTATTGGCGGCTGAAGACGAACGTCGACTCGGGCCTGTTCGATGCCGTCCAGCTCGCCGCCGTCGCCGCGCTCTCGCCCGAGGCCGACGCGGAGGTGGCCTCGATGAACGAGCTGTACGTGCGCCGTCGCGACCTCGTCTGCGACGCGTTGCGGGCCATCGAGGTGGACGTACGCCCGCCGCACGGCACGATCTATGTGTGGGCGCCGGTGCCCCAGGGCTTCGCCAGCTCGCAGGCATATTGCGAGCACGTGCTCGAGCAGGCTGCAGTCGTGCTCTCGCCGGGCTCGATCTACGGTCCGGCGGGCGAGGGTTGGTTTCGCATCTCGCTTACGACGCCGGACGATCGGCTGCTCGAGGCCGTGCAGCGGCTGGGCGCACTCGCAGGGTGAGGCTTTCGCATGCCCGTATGCGGGCCGCCTGGGATCGAAGTCGCGCCGCTGACGACGCCTGCGAGCGGTTCGAGAGGTCCTAGACTGATGCGCGGATGGACAGAAGCCGCAACGGCCGCAGCACGGTCACGCCGAAACCACACGAAGCGGGGAAGAACGGGTCCCAGCCGGCTCAGCGGGCGCTGCAGCGCGCGCTCTGCCTCGCCGCGCTGAAGGAGGGCGACGATCTCGCCGAGCTCGGCGAGCTCCTGGACACCGCCGGTGTGGCGGTCGTCGGCGAGCTCGTCCAGCGCCGCGAGCAACCCCACCCGAACACGTACGTCGGCCCCGGAAAGGTGGCCGAGGTAAGGGCCGCCGCGAACGCGTGCGACGCCAACCTGATCGCCTGCGATGACGAGCTTACGGCGCGCCAGGAGCGCAACCTCGAGGAGGCCCTGGGCCTGCCGGTCGTGGACCGAACGACGGTGATCCTCGACATCTTTGCCTCCCATGCGGGCAGCGCCGAGGGCAAGCTGCAGGTCGAGCTGGCGCAGCTGGAGTACAACCTCGCGCGGATGCGCGGGCTTTGGAGCCACCTGGAGCGCCTCGGAGGCGGAATCGGAACCAGGGGGCCGGGGGAGACGCAGATCGAGACCGACCGCCGCCTGGCACGCGACCGGATCGCCGCGCTGCGCCGCAGGCTTGAGCACGTCAAGGGCACGCGGGCGGTCCAGCGCGCCGAGCGCGAGCGGGCGGCGCTGCCGACGATCGCGCTGGTCGGCTACACAAACGCGGGTAAGTCGACCCTCTTGAACACGCTGACCGGCGCGGAGGTGGGCGTGCGCGACCGGCTGTTCCACACGCTCGACCCGACGATCCGAACGCTGCGACTGGGCGGCAGGCCATATCTGCTGACCGATACGGTCGGCTTCATCTCAAAGCTTCCCCACCAACTCGTCGACGCGTTCGCCGCGACGCTCGAGGAGACACGGCGCGCCGACCTGCTGGCGCACGTGCTCGACGGCTCCGCGCCCGAGGCGCTCGCGACGACGATGCAGCGCTCGGTCGAGCAGACGCTCGATGAGATCGGCGCCGGCGATCGCCCGCGGCTGCTCGTCCTGAACAAGGTTGACCTGCTCGAGCAGGCCGAGCGCGACGAGCTGCGCCTCAGCCACCCCGACGCGGTTCTCGTCAGCGGCGTCACCGGCGAGGGCCTCGAGGAGCTGGGCGAGCGGATCGAGCGCGAGCTACTGCACACGTTCAGCGCGATCGAGCTGCTCGTTCCCTATGACCACGGCGGCAGCCTGGCCGAGCTGCACGAGCTCGCCGGCGATGTCACCCGCCAGGACACGCCCGAGGGTGTCAGGGTGCGAGCGCTCGTGCCGGCGCGCGTGGCCGAGCGCTTCGCGCGCTTTGCCGTCGCCCCGCAGCCGCTCTAGCGCTCGTCACCGCTGCCTGAGAGCACGCCGCGGCGCTGGCGCGAGAACAGCTTCTCGAGGTTGTCCCGGGCGATCCGATCCAGCTCGAGGCCGAGCTCGCTCGCGAGTTGGGACACATACCAGAGCACGTCGCCCAGCTCCTTTGCCATCGCTGAACGTCGCTCATCCGTGACCATTCCCGCGTCGTCGCGAATCGCCTTCTTGGCGTGCTCGGCCACCTCGCCCGCCTCGCCCGCGAGGCCCAGCGCCGGGTAGGTCAACCACGCCTCGCGCGGATACTCGGCGGTGCGCCGCGAGAACCGCTGATACTCCGAGAACTCCACACGCGAATCCTAGGAGCCCGACCGGCGGCAGTCGATCCCAACCACCGACTTTGCGGCCATCGAAGTCGCGACCGCCTCAAACTCCGGCGACACGACGGGCGGCGAGGTGCGCGTCGCGCTCGAGCACGTCATCGAGCGGCGCGAGATCGCCCGGATCGAGCCCGAGCGCGCGTGCGATCAGCCAGTCGGCGAACCAGGCGTTCTTCGGCAGCAGGGGTCCGTGCAGGTAGGTGCCGATCGTGTTGCCGTTCACCGCCCCCTCCAAACCGCTGCGTCCGTCGTTGCCGTGGCCCTTCAATACCCGCCCGAGCGCCTGCGCACCCGCACCGAGGCGGGTCCGCCCGCCGTGATTCTCAAAGCCCGCGAGGACTCCGTCACCGACGTCGCCGGCCCGGCTTGCGGTCGCCGACGCGGGAGGCGCGCCGGGCGTTCGCGGTCGATAGCTCGCGAGTGAGACCTCGATCGCCACGTTGCCGATCAGGCGCCGCCCGTCCTCGCGCACGGTGGAGACGTCGAGCAGTCCCACACCGGCGATGTCCTCGCCGCCGAGCGTGTAGGAGTGCCCGAGCAGCTGATAGCCACCGCACACGCCGAGCACGACCGCGCCGCGCGCCGCCGCTGCGTGCAGCGCGGCGCTCTTGGTCTCGATCAAGTCCTGCGCGCAAAGGCGCTGGTCGCGGTCCTGGCCACCGCCGATGTAGAACAGGTCGTGGGCGTCCGCGCTCAGCGGCTCGCCCAGCCCGCTCGAGGCGAGCTCAAAACCGATCCCGCGCCAGAAGCAGCGGCGCTGGAGCACGAGCAGGTTGCCGCGGTCGGCATAGATGTTCATGAGGTCGGGGTAGAGCGCGCAAACACGCAACGTGCGGGAGCCGCCGGCAGCGCGGGCGGTGTCAGGCACGGAGCATCACCACCGCGCTGCCGACGTAGTCTGCCGTCGAGGGAACCTCTCGTGCCGGCTCCGGGCGCAATCCGGCGGCGATCCCCTCGCGCTCCAGCTCGGCCGCGCTGACGCGGTCGAGCTCGATCAGATCGCGTTCGCATGACAGCTCGAGCCCCCCGTCCTGGTCTCCCGTCGCGACCGTTGCTCCGGCTGGACGTGGGGCAAAGATTCGGCGCTCGCGCTCGATCACCACTGTGCGCCTCCGAAGCGCGACACGGGTGGGACGGCTGACGTAGAGAAGCCCGTCCACACACGTTCTCTCGGGGGACGGTCCGATTTCGCCGTCAGCGCAGTCAAACGGCTCGAGCGACGAGAGCACGGCGCAGGCGAGGAGGCCGCCCGGGCGCAGATGAGCGCGCACAGCGCGCAAGAAGGCTTCGCGCTGGGCCGAGCCGCCGAGCAGCTGGATCGTCTGCATCGGCGCGACGCACAGGCTGAAGTCGCGGCGATCCAGCCGCAGCGAGCGTGCGTCCGCGCAGACGACCTCGATGCGGGCCCGACCGGCGCGCGCGCGAACGGCGTCGAGCAGCAGCGGGTCGACGTCCACGGCCGTCACGTCATGGCCCGCGCGGGCGAGGTCAAGCGCGACACGGCCCGTGCCCGCGCCGACGTCGAGGAGCGGGCCGGGATGACGCTCGGCGAGCTCCCGCCAAACGGTCAGATCGACGCGGTAGGAGCCGCACTCGAGATCGTGCCAGACGACCTCCCTCGGAGTTGCCGCGCCGCGGTCCCGCGGTCGCGCTGCTTCGTGGGCCGCGCTCACGACCAAGCGCTGCTCGCCTCCCCGCGGCCGATCAGGATCTCGCGCAGCGACAGCATCGCGGTGTACGTGGGAAGTGCGTATAGCGGCGCGTCCGGGTCGGGCCGGTCGCCCGCGGCCTCGCGCAGCGCCACCGCGAGGTCGGGCTGGACCCGGATGCGGGCGGGATCGATCCCCGCGTACTTCGCCCGCACCGCGAGCTCGGGGGCGCGCGTACCGCTGCAGGTGAAACGTCGCACGCGCCCGGTCAGCAGCTCGAAGTCCGCGTCCCAGATCCAGGACACGTCGCGTCCGTCGGCGATGTTGTCGTTGAGCACCCCGAGCAGGTCGTGCTCGCCCGGCTCCAGCGCGAGCGTCCGGAGCACCTCATTGGCACCGGCGGGGTTCTTGACGAGCAGAATGCGCAGGTCGCGCGGCGCCTCCGCGACGCCAGCGCCGCCGTCGGCGTGGGGAACGGAGAGCGAGATCGTCTCGGCGCGGCCGAACGCGGCCTTCGCGTCCTGCAGCCCGGCAACGATGTGGTCGAGCTCGACCTCCAGCGCCGTCGCGAGCGCGACTGCGGCGAGCGCGTTGTAGACGTTGTAGAGGCCGGGCAGCGCCAGCGCGACCTCCGACTCGCCGGCAGGGGTGCGCAGCGTGAAATGCGCCGCGCGTACCCCATGCAGCGCAACGCGCGACGCCGTCACCGTCGGCGTTGGCCTGCGCCGGCCACAGCTCGGGCAGTGGTAGTGACCGAGGTGACCGAGGTAGATCGACTCGAACGCGTACGGCGCGCCACAGCGCCGGCAGTGCTTGGCGTCGGCGGCGTGGGCCATCCCGGGGAGCGCGAGCGAGTCGTCCTCGACGCCGTAGTAGAGCGCGTCCGGAGCCTCCCTTCCGAGGTCGGCGATCAAGGGGTCGTCGGCGTTGAGGACCAGCCGTCGGGCGTGCAGATCGTGCGCCCAGCGCTCGGCGATCGTCTCGAGCTCGCCGTAACGGTCGAGCTGGTCGCGAAACAGGTTCCCGAGCAGGATCGCCCGGGGGTGGAGCTGATCGGCGACGGCATCCAGCCACAGCTCGTCAACCTCGAACAACCCCAGCTCGCCGGCGATGGTCCCACGCGGGCGCGCCGCCGCCAGTAGCGCGGCGGCGACCCCGCCCGCCATATTCGCGCCCGCGTGGTTGTGGACGAGCGGGATTCCGGCATGCTCGAGGATCCGCGCGGCCATCGCCGTGGTTGTGGTCTTGCCGTTGGTGGCCGACACGAGCACGCTGCCGCGCGCCAGGCGAGCCCCGAGCGCCCCGATCGCGCCGGGCTCGATGCGCACCAGGACCTTGCCGGGGAGGCTCGTGGCTCCACCGCCGCGCAGCCGCGACAGCGCGCCGACGGCCCGTGCAAGCGCGAGCTTAGGGGCGAGAGCGTCTGGCATCAGTCCGCCCCGTCGTGCGCCTCCGCGGAGAAGGCCTCGGCGGAGGCGCCAGCGATTGCCGAACGCGGGCCCGGGGGAGGGGAGCCGGCAAAGGGCGAGTCCTCGCCGCTCGACGGCGGGACCAGGACGTTGACGGCGCCGCGAACTGCGCGCACGCGCACCGGCAGCTCGCCGATCGGGTCGCCGTCGGCATACATCGTGAACGGACGATCGGCACTGACGGAGATTTCACGCGCGCGAAACACCCGCACGCTCGGCTCCTGCACGTGGGTCCCGGTGAACACCTTGGGAAGGATCCTGGTCAGGAACCTCAGCTTGCTCACCCTCTCGAGCACCATCACGTCGAGCAAGCCGTCGTCGAGCATCGCGCCCGGCGCCGCGCGCATTCCACCGCCGTAGGCCTTCGAGTTGGCGGCGCCGACCGAATAGCCGGTGAAGGCGTGGCGCTCGCCCGGCGGGTCGAGCTCGATCTCAAAGCGCGCTGGGCGCCACGAGATCAGCGCGCGCAGCGCTCCATACGCGTACACCAGCCCGCCGAGACGCGCTGGCGCCTCATTGGCGATGCGGTTCGCGTCGCTATCGAAGCCGGCCGAGGCGATGCCGACGAATGCGTGACCGCTCGCCTCGGGCGGCGAGCTCGAGACCTCGCCCAGATCCATCGCCCGCGGGATGCCCTCGGCGATCGTCGCGCACGCGGCCAGCGGGTCCGCAGAGATTCCGAGCACGCGCGCAAGGTCGTTGCCGCGGCCGCCCGGGAGCACGCCCAGGACGGACCCTGGAACTGCCCGCAGCGCGTCTGCAATCGCGCCGACCATGCCGTCTCCACTGAGGGCCACGACCGTTTCGCGCGCGCCGGCCGCCTCGAGCGCCAACGTCCGCGCGTGCTCGAGGTCGTGTGTGTCGACCCGCCTCACGACCATTCCCCGGTCGCGCAGCGCGCTCTCGACGTGCGGTGCGATGCGCCCGCCCTTTCCGCCTCCGGCGGCGGGATTGACGACCAGACATACGTGGGCGGCCACCGCGCAAGCGTAGTGCGCCGGAGGACCTGCCCACGGGTGGCCGTCCGCCGAGCGTCCGCGAGGGTCGCGCTAGCCGGCTGGCGCCTTGGCGGCGCGATCGCGCCGGCGCCGACCGACCGCAGCGGCTACACCAAGCGCCGCGACCACGACGAACAGGCCGAGCAGGATGCCGGGCGCCAGGCCGAGCCCGCCGAACGGGAGCGAGACCAGCTCGACGAGGCCGAGGCCAATTGCGAGCAGAACGATGATCAGAGCGAGGATCAGAACCACCCCGCGCAGGCGCGCGAGAATCCCCGCCGACGCCGGGGGTATGAGCAGGCCCATCGCCCGCAGCGCAAGCATCTGACGGCCGGTCGGCGGCTCCTGCCCGAGGCGCTCGACGGCGTCTTTGAGGTCGCCCGCGCGGCGTTCTGCGAGCGCGAGCGACGCGTCGGCCATCCGCCTGAGCTGCATCCGCTCCTGCGGCCGCGCGGCGGCGATCGCGCGCTGGAAATAGCCACGTGCCTTCTCGGCATCGAAGCGCTCTGCGGCACGCGCGCCGAGGATGGCGAGCGCCGCCGACTTGAATTTCGTCTCGCTCTCGAGCTCCTCGTCGGAGCGCTGCTCGAGCGCCTGGATGGCCTCGAGGCCGCCGCGCTGTTCGATCCGAACCTGGCGTTGCTTGGGAGCCATCGGCCGTCATTCTACGGTTTGGACAGCCCTCGCGAGGTGCGCGGCTCCCGCGCCCGCGCCGGCGGCAGGGCACATGCCGCAGGCGCTATTCTCGCTCGGTGTCGAGCCGTCGTCGATTTGCCCCACCCGGTCGCACCGGATCGCTATGCCTCTGCGCGGTCCTCGTCCTCGCCCTCGCGTTCGTGCCCGCCCCGGCCGCCATGTCGGCGTCGAGCAACGGCGGCAACCCGTTCAGTGACGAACTGAGTCAAAAGGCGCAGCAGGAAACGGAAACGACCCCCACGCAGACGACCGCCACCAACGCGACCACGGAAACCAACACGAGCTCGGACTCCAAAACACTGATCCTCGGGGTCGTCGTCGCGGTCGCGCTGGTTGCGGGGATCGCATTCGTGATCGTACGCGACGCCCGCCGGGTGGCGCCGGCGGGAGATGCCCAGCTGACCGAGGCGAGATCCACACGCGACGCGGCCGCGAAGCTACGTCGTCGCCGCGCGAAGGCGAAGGCCGCGCGTCGGCAACGTAAGCGCAACCGCTAGCCGCGCTCAGTCGGAGCGAGGTCGCAGCTCGTCGAGCACGCGTCGTCGATCGGGGGCGGCCGTGCGGACGCGTCGCGGGGCCGGAGGCGCGGGCGCGCCATGCGGGTCGCGCCGCGGTCTCGTTGCCCCCGATCCAGGCCTTGGGCTCCGGTGGGGCGACCGTCCCGGAAGCCGCGGGTCGCGGCTCGGCCGTCGCGGGCCGGGTTGCCGCGGCGAACCCGGCAGCGTCCTCGATCCTCCGTCGTCATCCGAGCTACCCGCGCTCTTCGGCGCGTTCATGGCCTCGTCGTTGCGGAACGGCAGCCACAGCATCAGCGCGGCGATCGGCAGCTTGATCAGCGCCAGCAGCAGCACGATCGACATCCACAGCGACATCTCCCTTGCGATGCTACTACTGCTGTGTGAAACCGCGCGGAGGGAGGAATCTGGCGCAGCTGGCCGAGGAGGTGAGCGGCTGCAGGCGTTGCGAGCGATTGGTCGCCTGGCGCGAGCAGGTCGCGCGCGAGCGCCGCGCCGCGTTCGCGGGCGAGGACTACTGGGGCCGTCCGCTGCCGGGCTTCGGCGACCCCGCGGCGCGGTCGCTCTTGCTGGGGCTTGCGCCGGCGGCGCACGGAGCCAACCGGACGGGACGCATGTTCACCGGCGACCGCTCCGGCGACTTTCTCTTCGCGGCGCTGGCACGAACCGGCTACGCCAATCAAGCGACCTCCACCAGGCGGGATGACGGGCTGGCGTTGGCGGACGTCTGGATAACCGCGGCCGTGCGGTGCGCGCCCCCCGCCAACCGCCCGCGGCCCGATGAGCGCGATGCGTGCCTGCCCTGGAGCCTGCGCGAACTGGAGCTCCTCAGAGACATTCGCGTGATCGTGTGCCTCGGAGCGTTCGCGTGGGACGCAGCCCTGCGTCTGACCGCGCTATCGGATGCCGGCATCACGCGCACGCGACCACGGCCACGCTTCGGACACGGGGCCGAGGTCGAGCGCGGGCGCTACCGACTGCTCGGCTGCTTTCACCCGAGCCAGCAGAACACTTTCACGGGCAGGCTCAGCGAGCCGATGATCGACGCCGTGCTGCTGCGCGCACGGGAGCTGGCCGGGGCGCGCTCCTAGAGGCGATCGCGCGCCACAACCGAGGGCCCGCGAGCGCTCACGGGCCGCAGTTCCGAGCCACCGCCCCCAAGCGGGCCGGTTGGACTGTGGTTGCTCTCAATCAGCTGCTCCGTCAGATCGTCGGCGGGCAGTGGTCGCGAGAAGAGAAAGCCCTGCGCGGTGTCGCAGCCGAGCTCGATCAGGTGCTCGAGGGCGGTCTGAGTCTCGACGCCCTCGGCTACGACATGCAGCTCCAGGTGACGAGCGAGATCGATCGTCGAGCGAACAATCGCCTCGGCGCGCTCGTCCTCGCCGATGTGGGTTATGAACGACCTGTCGATCTTGATCTCACTCGCGGGAAGCTTCGTGAGGTAGGCGATCGAGGCGTTGCCGGTGCCGAAGTCGTCGATCGAGACGCCGACGCCGGCGCCTCGAAGGGCGCGCAACACGCCCTCGGCGCGCTCGGGATCGGCCATCGTCGCGCTCTCGGTGACCTCCACGATGAGCTGGCTCGGTGGGACGTCGTGCCGGCGCAGGAGGTCCTCGATCTCGACCGCGAGCCCGGGGTCGAGCAGATTGCGCGCGGACAGGTTCACCGACATCTGCAGATGCAGGCCGAGCTTGCGCCAAGCGACCATCTGGCGCAGCGCCTCGCCGATGACGTAGGTGGTGAGCGGGGCGACCAGCGCCGTCTGCTCGACGAGGGGAACGAACTGCAGCGGCGGCAGCAGGCCGCGTTCAGGGTGATTCCAGCGCAGCAGCGCCTCGACGCCGCCGATGCGCCTCGTCTTCAGGTCGACCTTGGGCTGGTAGTGCAGGACGAACTCCCGGCGCTCCAGAGCGAGCCGAACCTGACCGAGAAGCAGCAGCCGCGTGGGATCGAAGCTGTCCCGCTCCTGCGAGAACACCTCGATACGGCTGCGATGTGATTTCGCGCGCGCCAGCGCGACGTCGGCGCGCTGCAGCAGCGTCTCGAGGTTCTCGGCGTGCTCTCTCATCACGGCGATGCCGATGCTCGCCTCGACGCTGAGCGCCACACCGTCGAGCACGATCGGCAGCTCCAGGCTCGACTGCAACACGGCGGCGGTCGCCTGGGCTCCGGGGACGCCCTCCGTGCGGGGACACAGAACCGCGTACTCATCGCCACCGAGACGGGCGACCAGGGCGCCATCGCCAAGATCGCTCTGCAGCCGCCGGGCGACCTCACACAGGACGTGGTCCCCGGTCGGCTCGCCCAGCGTGTTGTTGATCTCCTTGAAGCCGTCCAGGTCGATCAGCAGCACCGCGGTCATGCCGGCGTGCGGTTCTCCGCGGCGCAGGGACTCACCCAGCCGTTCGATGAACAGCGTTCGGTTGGGTAGGCCCGTGAGCGGGTCGTAGTGGGCGAGGCGGAAGTTCTCGTCGGACTGGAGCCTCAACCTCCGCGCCGCCCTGGCGACGATGCGGAACAGGACCGCCCAGAGGAGGAAGAGGCCGATCGAGACGAGCAGAGCGATCGTTCGCTTGTCGCTCGTGAGTGCCGCCGCTATCGGCCGGTAGCTGAGATAGATCTCAAACGCACCGGCGGGCGGTCCCGAGGAGGTGAAGCGGAGCGGTACGTAGACCTCCACGAGTTCACCGAGGCCGACCTCTTCCGCGGTCTCGGAGTGTGGACTGGGATTGACGACCGCGGCGGTGTTCGCCCGACCCGAGAGCGCGTTGCGGAGCTCGTCGCTCGGCACGAGCGTGCGCCCGATCAGCCGATGGTCGTCGGAGTAGACGACCTCGTGCTTGGCATTCCAGATCTTGATCCGGGCCAGGTCGTGCGTAACGGAGCGCGCGCTCAGCTGCTGATCCAGTTCGCGCACGCCCTTCGCGGTGAGACCATCGCGCAGCTCGCGCGGGGAGAGCCGTGGCTGGATGCCGAAGCGTGCGATGAGCTGCGCCGACTGGCTTGCATCCGCCAGCGTCCGCGTGACGATTTGACCCTGGAGCACGTGCGCGAGGATGAAGCCCAGCGCGACGATCGGCACGAGGCTCAGCGTCGCGACCTGTTGAGTGAGGCTCAGGCGACCAGCCAGCTTCCGGCCCGCATGCGGGAGGTGCATAGTCACTGATTCGGTCCGCAGTCCGCAGACTTGACGTCCTCAGAGCAATCGCAAACAAAAAGGCAGGCGCCTCGGCATGGAAGCGCTAGCCTTCAGCGAGGAGAGCAAGCTAGCTCAGGAGGTCCGATGAGAATCGTGATCGCCGCAAGCGCGGCCGCCACGGCAGGTCTGATCGCAGCCGGCATGCTCGGCGTCGCGACAGCCGAAGCGCCGACGGGCTCTCCTCCACGCACGGTAAGCGTCGAGGGAGTCGCGACCGAGGCGATCGGCCAGAGCGCGACGGCGGCCGCCGCGACCGCCGTCTACCGGCAGGGGCTGACCGACGCGGTCGGCGACGGGCTCGCCAAGGCTCAGTTCCTCGCGAGCAAGGTCGGGGCGACGTTGGGAGCGGCGCAGAGCGTCGTCGAGGGCGGGGGATACATAAGCTGCGTGGGCGAAGCCGAATACCTCGGCGAACAGCCTGATTTCGGCTCGCCGGGTGTCTCGATACCGCAATCCGGCGTAACCGCCCCCGCGGTTCGCCGTGGCGTGGGCCCGGCGGCCGGCCGGCCACTCGCCAAGCGTCGCAAGCCTCGCAAGTCGCCGACGGCAAAGAAGGCCACCGTGTCGACGTGCTCACTGTCGACACAGGTCTCGCTGTCCTACCTGCTTAGCTGATCGGCCCCCAAACCGGGTGCGGCCAGGATCAGCCGGCGGTGGGGGGGCCGCTTCGGTCGTCCGCGCCGCCTCGGAGGGGAGGGGGTTGTGCGCTTTTGAATTCGAAGCTATGATCGCGGAGCAGCTACTTCGTTTTCCGAAGCAAGGAGGCCGCACGTGGGGACATCATCGGTAGCACCGAGGATCGCGCCACTGGCGCCGCCGTACACGCCCGAGGCCCAGGCGCTCCTGGATAAGTGGATGCCGCCGGGCGAGGACGTCGAGCCGCTGCGGCTGTTCCGCACCCTGGCTGTGCATGAGGACCTCGCCTCGCGGATGCTGCCGCAGGCGGCGGGGATCCTTGGACACGGTCGCGTGGCGCCCCGTGACCGGGAGATCATCATCCACCGCACCTGCGCACGCAACGGCGCCGAGTATGAGTGGGGCGTCCACGCCATCGCATTCGGCAAGCCTCTGGGGCTGACCGATGAGCAGCTCACGGCGACGGTGCACGGCACCGCGGAGGACCCGGCCTTCTCCGAGCACGAGCGGCTGCTGATCCGGCTCGCCGACGAGCTGCACGACACGTGCGGCGTCTCGGATGAGCTGTGGGCCGAGCTGGCGGAGCGTTTCAGCCCGGATGAGCTGCTCGAGCTGCTGATCATCGCCGGCCAGTACCGGCTGATCTCCTACATCGTCAACGGCGCCCGCGTGGAGCTCGAGCCGTGGGCGGTGCGCTTTCCGACGTGAGCAGCGCACGCCGGCGGGCGGCGCGAACGGCGGTGGCCAGGGTGTCGACGTCGTAGGCGCCGTAGTGGCGGCGTCCGTTGATGAAGAACGTCGGTGTGCCCGAGACCCCGCTCGTGTCGGCGCCTGCGACATCCTCGGCGACGCGCGGCGCGTACTCGTGCGTGCGCAGCTCGTCCCAGAAGCGCTCGACGTCGAGGCCCAGCTCCTGCGCGATCCGGCCGATCGCCTGCGGGCTGAGGTCATCCTGGTGCGCCAGCAGCGCGTCGTAGGACTCCCAGAACTTCCCCTGCGCTCCGGCCGCCTCGACCGCCTCGGCGGCCAGCTGCGCGCTGCCATGGACATCGTTGAGCGGGAGGTGACGCCAGACGTAGCGCACGTCGTCGCCGAACTCGGCGAGCAGCTCGCGTATGACCGACTCGGCCTGTCCGCAATAGGGACACTCCAAGTCGCCGTACTCGACCAGCGTCACCGGAGCGTCATCCGGGCCGCGGATATGGTCGCGCCGCGGGTCGACGTCGGCCGAGAGGTCGAGGAGATCCTCCGCGGTCGCGACGATCTGGCGCGCGCGCACCTGCGTCGGCAACCGTTTGACCAGAATGAACACACCTCGGGCCAGGAGCGGTGCCAGCACCGCGGAGGCGAGCGTGCCGAGCTTGGCCTCCTGCAGGGTCCGGCCGTGGAATGCCAGGCTCGAGATCAGCAGCGAAACGGTGAACCCGATGCCGGCGACCGTGGCCCCGCCCGCGAGCACGGGCCAGCTGAGAGTCGGCCGCGGACCGTGCAGGAATCGGCGTGAGGCGAGCCACGACGCGCCGAGAATGCCGAGCGGCTTGCCGACGACGTACCCGATCACGATCCCGAGCGTGATCGGCGAGCCGACGGCGTCGCCGAGCAGCCCTCCGCTCAGATGGATCCCCGCATTGGCGAGCGCGAACAGCGGCACGACGACATAACTCGTCCACGGGTGCAGGCCATATTGGAGACGCTCGTTGGGCGAGATCGCCGACAGCACGCCCAATTGCGCCGACCGCGCCAGCTCCGGCGTCGGCTGCTCGCGAAAAGAGCGCGTCAGGGCGGTCGCCCGCTCGAGGTCCTCGCGCGAAGGCGGATAGGCGCTTGTCACCAGCCCGACCGCCAGCCCGGCGATCAGCGGATCGATCCCCGACTTGAACATCGCGACCCACAGCGCCACGCCGACGGCGACCGAGACCTGCCGCCTCCCAGCAGGCGCGTAGCGCACGGCGAGCAGCAAGGCGAACAGCCCGACCGCGACAGCCAGCGCGACGATCGACACATGGGTCGTGTATGCGATGGCGATCACGACCAGCGCGCCGAGATCGTCTACGACCGCGAGGGTGAGCAGGAAAACCCGCAGACGTGTGGCGGCGCGCGGGGTGAGCAGCGCCAGCGCACCGAGCGCGAACGCCGTGTCGGTCGACATCGCCGCGCCCCAGCCATCCGCGCCCGCGCCGCCGGCGTTGAACGCGAGATAGATCGCAATCGGCACGGCCATCCCACCGATCGCCGCCATGACGGGCATCGCCAGTCGACGACGCTCGCGCAGCTCGCCCACGTCGAACTCGCGCTTGGCCTCCAGGCCGACGACGAGGAAGAAGAACGTCATCAGGCCCTCGTTGACCCAATGGCGCAGGTCGGCGGAGACCGAGCCACCGCCCACGCGGATTGACAAATTCGTGCCCCACAGCGATTCGTAGGAGTCAGACCACGGCGAGTTCGCCCAGAGGAGCGCGACAGCCGCAGCGGCGAGCAGCACGATCGCGCTGCCGGTCTCGGTGCTGAGGAAGTCGCGAACGGGCGTCGCGAGGTTTCGCGCCCACGCCGTGCGGCCGCTGTAGGGCGTGGCTTGCGCGGTGGCCATACCCGGCGATTATCGCGGGCCGGCTGGCCGGTCGAGGCTTGCTGTGCGGGCCTTGAAGCAAGCCGGCACTAACCTGGGCCGCTGATGGCATACACGACCGCCCAGGCGCGCGAACAGCTGCTCGACACCGTCGCCGAGGCTACCGACGCGATCGGGCTCGCGCTCGCGGAGTTGGGGGAGGCCTACGAGCAGCTGGATGAGCGGACCGCCGAGACTCTCGAGCAGGAGCTCTTCCGCCCACTCCAGCTGGCGTACGGTCGCGGAAAGCGAACGTACGCCGCGTTCGCGGATCGCCACGGGCTGATCGACCGCGCGTTCGAGCCGGTCGCTCCCGGAGCCCCAGCGAGAGGCGTGAAGGGCTTGCTCGAGCGTGCCGTCGAATGCGCCGGCGAGGCCGACAGGCTGCTTGTTGCGCTCCAGGATTCGATGCTGCCGGTCGAGGTCGGCGACGCCGAGCTGCGCGCCGGGCTCGAGGAGGTCCGGACGCTGCTCGCGGGCATCTCCGGACGAGCTCAGGAGATCGTGCGCACGTTCGGACGCTAGCGGGGCACTGCTCGCGGCGCGCGGTCGTATGACCTCGCGCGCGGCGAGTCTCGAGCGAGCGATGGACATCCGGGCAGGCGTGCGCGAGACTACGCGCATGCTCGAACCGGGTCGCGCACGAGAACGGCTCGTCAGGACTCTGAACGCGGCGTTCGCCGAGGGACTGCTGAGCGAGCAGACGCATTCGTACCGTCTCGGGCTGGTGTTCGGTCCGCGAGTGATCGAGCCGCGTGGCGTCGTCGGCGACCTCACCCTTCGCGCCGAGCGACAACGCGATCGACCAGCACTCCTCGCGTTGGCCCTGGCCGCTGTGCGTCACGGCCTGACGGGGATCCGCGAACGACGTCAACGTGACTCCGCGGCATTCGTAGTCGCCCTCGATTGGTCGGGAGCGCAAGAAGATCTGCTGATCGGACGGGGTCCCGGATGCGACGTCGCGCTGCCCGATGGGACGGTCTCCCGCCGCCACGCGCGGTTGGTCTTCCGCGACGGCGGCTGGATCGTCCAAGACCTCGGATCGCGCAATGGCGTCACCGTCAACGGGGTACGCGTGGGCCGCTGTCAGGTGCGGCCAGGTGATCGAGTCGGGCTCGGGCTGCAGCTCGTCGACATCGACTAGCGGAGGCCTTTTGCCGGGGTAGACCCCGCGCGCTGTCGTCGCAAGAGACACGCCGTGACCGCGGTAGGAGAGGGCCATTTACGCTACTCGGTTTACATAACATGCATTATCGAGCGTTCGATCGACGCGTCCGCTCCCAGCACCAGATCGTTGCGAATAAGGGTCGCTAAGGTCGGCCAAGCGTACGCGCGCAAACGCTGTCTCGCACCTATATGGTCGTTGAGGCGCCCAAGTTGTTGGCGATTATCACGTTCGCGATCAGCACGACGCAGATCGCAATGGCTAGCGCGAAAATCAGCCCGGGCCGCCGAACCACCCTCGCCGCGGCCGCGACAAGCGCACACGGCACGATTGTCAGCAAGATCCAGGGTTTCGCGCCGATCACCGCACTGCAGTACTCCGCCCTCGGCGTACCCGGAGTGGGCACCGAGACGGGCGGCGGCGGGTTGAAGCAGGCGCTATGCACACCGAGCGCACTCAACACGCCCGCGAGCGCAACCAGGAGCAACGGGAGGACGACACCACCCGGTATGTCTAACGCTGCGTCGCTCAGCTGGCCGTCTCCGTGATCGGTCACGCGCCTCTCACCTACCCCCATTGCCCTGCACAGTCATGCATTATCGAGCGTTGTAAAACGCGACCGCTCACTCCAGCGTCCAACCGAAGTAGACCTCGACCTTGCAGATCTCCTCACCCCGGAAGGTCAGCACCTCTGTATTGCAAAACCGGCTCCCGTCGGTCTTGGTGCTCTCGTATGTGACCAGAACCTCGTTCTCGCCGATCTCGCGCAGGCGCTTGAACTCGAAGTCCTCGATCAGACCGGCGTTCGGCCAGCAGCGCTCGAAGTACCGCGCGCGGTCAATCCCCACGTCGGCGGGGCTGTAGAAGACCAGATCCTCGCTCATCAGCCTCTCGATCACGCTCAGATCGCCGGACTTGTAGGCCTCGTAGGCGTCGCGTGCGAGCTTCAGACGGTCAGTGCCGTGCATGCCTAGCTCCTTTTCACTCCGTTTCAAGCGTAGACCGGCCCCGGCGATCAGAGTCATCGCAGTCCACACTTCTTCACACCGCCTGGTTATGACAACCTGGACTCAGGCCCCACGCCGGACCTCGCCACCGCCAGACTCTCACGCGGCGCTGTAATTCGGGCATGCGATCGGCCATACTCGCTGTATGCGCGACTGGACTTTCGCGTCATGACCGGGGAGCCGATCGCTCCCTGCGCTGCCTGCTCTGCCGAGAACCCACTCGAGGCGCGTTTCTGCATGGGCTGCGGCGCCCCGCTCGAGCGTCGCTGCAGCTCGTGTGGGTCGCCTGCGGCCGATGGGGCGCGCTTCTGCATGACCTGCGGCACCGAGCTGGATCCGGGTACTGCCGCGGGCGAGCCCGGTGCGGACGGCACTCGCAGCCACGTCGCCGATGCGCCCGGCGCCGAGGTCCCGGAGACACTCGATGAGCGCCGCACGGTGACGGTGCTGTTCGCCGACCTGTCCGGCTACACCGCGGTCGCCGAGAAGCTCGACCCCGAGTCCGTCAAGCGACTGCTGGAGGGAATCCTCGCGCGGCTCGGTGACGAGGTCGCCCGATACGGAGGGCACGTCGACAAGTTCATCGGCGACAACGTCATGGCGATCTTCGGCGCCCCGGTCGCCCATGGCGACGATCCCGAGCGTGCCGTGCGGGCTGGCCTTGGGATGCAGGCGGCGATGGATGAGATCAACGGGCCGCTGGCGCTGCAGCACGGCGTCACCTTCGAGCTCTGCGTGGGTGTCAACACCGGCGAGGTGCTCGCCGGTCGCGTGGGTGACAGCTACACGGTGATCGGCGACAGCGTGAACGTCGCCTCGCGCCTTCAGGCGGCGGCCCGCCCCGGAAGCGTGACCGTCGGCGAGCGCACCTACAGCGCGACGCGGGAGGCGATCGACTATCTCCCCCTGGAGAAGCCGCTCGAGCTCAGAGGAAAGAAACAGCCCGTGTACGCATGGGAGGCGCGCGTGAATTCGATGCTCCCCGCGTCGCACGCGGCCCCAATCGCGCCCGCCCGCGCGCCGCTCGTCGGTCGTCGAGGAGAGCTCGGGCAGCTACACGAGTTGCTCGATCGGGTCGAGCGCAAACGCAGCCCGCATCTGGCGACTGTCGTCGGCGAAGCGGGCGTCGGCAAGTCGCGCCTGCTGCACCAGTTCGAGGTCGAGGTCGGCCTGCGCCCCACCCCCCCGCTGCTGCGTCGCGGTCGTTGCCTTCCGTATGGGTCGAGCATCGTCTACTGGCCGCTCGGAGAGGTCATACGCGCAGAGTGCGGAATCATCGACGGCGATGCGCCGGCCGAGGCCTGGCGAAAGCTCTCGGACCGGCTCGGGACTCTGCTCGGCGAGGACACGGGCGAGGGAGATCGAGCCTCGGCATCGAAGGTGGCCGTGCTCGGCCGTCTGCTCGGCATCGAGGCTGCTGCTGAGGGTGCGCCACCGGAGGCGGAGGAGGAGGACGCCCAGCGCGCTCGCGAAGTCTTCTTCGCCACGGTGCGGCTGTGTGTCGAGGGTCTGGCCCGCGAGGGGCCGCTGGTGCTGGTGTGGGAGGACATCCACTGGGCCGACGAGGGCATGCTCGACCTGATCGAGCACCTCGTCCAGTGGGTGCGCGCGCCCGTTCTGCAAATCTGCCTCGCCCGTGACGAGTTGCTCGAGCGGCGGGTCGGCTGGGGTGGCGTGCGCCGAGATGCCACGACGCTGTTCCTCGATCCGCTCGGCGACGGGGATACGCGCGAGCTGATCTCGGCGCTGCTCGACGCCAACGGCGACAAGGATGGCGTGATCGCCGCCGTTGCGGCCCGCGCCGAGGGAAACCCCCTGTTCGCGGAGGAGATGGTGCGCCGGCTCGCCGAGGAGGATGGCGCAAATGCGGCGGAGCTGCCCGCGACCGTGCAGGGCCTGCTCGCCGCGCGGCTGGACTCGCTGGAGCCGTTCCACCGGCGCCTGCTGGCGCACGCCGCCGTGGTCGGTCGCACGTTCTGGGAGGGCGCGCTGGTGCCGCTCGCCGAAGCCGAGCGTGGCGATCTCCCTGAGGCTCTGCGGACCCTGCGCGAACGCGACCTCGTCGTCGCCGGCGAGGGCAGCGCCGTCGCCGGAGAGCCCGAGCTTGCCTTCAAGCACGCGCTCATCCGCGATGTCGCGTACGAGATGCTGCCGAAGGCCGTGAGGGCGCAGAAGCACTTCGAGGTCGCCGGCTTCATCGAGGCTCGGGCGGATGAACGCGTCGAGGAGGTGGTTGCGCTGCTCGCCGAGCATTACGGGCGCGCGGCTCAGCTCGGCGCCGAGTTGAGCCTGGCGCCGGCCGACATGGAGCCCTATCGCGCCAAGGCCCTGCACTACCTCGAGGCGGCGGGCGACGCCGCCGGCGCGTTCTACTCGAACGCCGAAGCGTTCTCAAACTACGAGGCCGCGCGCGAGCAGGCCGCTGGCGACGATGCCGCGGTCGCTCGGATCGTCGAGAAGCAGGGCGACGTGGCGCTGCGGCTCGGGCGTGTCGATGTCGCGATCGACGTCTGGGAGCGGGCGCTTGCCTACCACCGCGGCCGTGAGGACCTCGAGCGGGTGGCCGAGCTTCACCGCAAGATTGGCGCAGCGCTCGCGCACAAGGGTGAGCGCAAGCAGGCGATCGAGCATCACCAGCAGGGCATCAACCTGATCAAGGACGGCGAGCCGTCGCTCGCGCTCGTGCGCCTCTACGAGGAGGCCGCTTGGCTGTACATGCAAACCGGCGACAACATGTTGGCGATCTACGCTTCGGAGAAGGCCCTGCGCCTCGCCGAGCGCCTCGGCGAGGTCCGTGCGGCGAGTCGCGCCCACGGCATCTTCGGACGCGTGTTCGGTCGCATCGGCGACACCATCAAGGCGCGCGAGAACCTCGAGCGGGCGGTCGAGCTCGCCCGCGGCTCGGACGCCCACGAGACCGTGCTCGCGCTGCTGGCACTCGGTCACCATCTCGAGAGCTCGGACGGCGACTACGCCGGCGCGGCCGACTCCTACCGGGAGGCGCTCACGCTCGCGCAGCAGATCGGTGATGTGCCCGCCGAGATCGAGCTCCACGCTGCGGTCGCTCAGCTCGCGCTCTACGCCGGCGACTGGCAGGAGGTGAGGCGGTCCAGCGACGCGAGCGCCGAGCTGTCAGAGCGCGAGGGCCTGATCGGCAAGCTCTGCCTGCCCTACGCGCTGCGAGGACTGCTTCACTGGCGGGGCGGCGAATGGCAGGATTCCGAGCGCGCATATACGCGCGCGCACGAGCTTGCCGAACAGATCGGCTGGTCGGAGGTCTGCTTCCAGGCGCTCTATGGGCTCTCGATCACCCTTCGCGACCAGGGCGACCTCCACGGAGCCGAGACGGCGCTCGCGCAGGCGCTCGACGTGTGTGAACGCGCCGGCTTGATCGTGGAGTCGATCCAGGCCAACTCCGCGCGGGCGCTGCTCAACACCCTCGCCGGTCATCAGAAGGCGGCGCGCACGGCTGCCAAGGAGGCCGCAGACCTCGCCGAGCGCGTTCACTATCCGGTCGGCGAGGCGGCCGCGATCGAGGCCACCGGCGTGGTGGGCGCCCTGCCCGGGGCACTCGCCGACCTGCAGCGAGCTCGCGAGGCGTGGCAGCAGCTCGGGCGCCCACTGGAGGCGGCGCGCTGTGAGCTGCTGCTCGGACAGAGGGAGCTCGAGCACGATCGGAGCGCTGCGATGAGGACCCTCGAGCAGGCGGCGAGCGAGTACCAGGAGCTTGGCGTGACACATCTCGCCGCGCGCGCCCGCGAGCTTGCCGGCGTGAGTGTCGTCAAACGCTAGACACCGTCGGAGCTGATCGGCAGAGCACGCCACGCCCCACGTCCGCGGGACCTACTCCCGCGGGCGCAGCGCATCGAGGAAGCGCGTGACCGATGCCCCAACCTGCTCGCGGGTCTCGCCGTCGTCGTCCGCCCGGGCGATCAGCATCGCGCCCTCGTCGATGGCGCCGAGCAAGAGATGCGCTAGCGGAAGCACCGGCTGCGGATCGATCAAGCCCGCATCCATCGCCGCCTGGACGGTGCCCTGAACGAGACCGAAGCCGTAGCGCAGGCCAATCTCCCGCCACTGCTCCCAGCCGAGCACCGACGGCGCGTCGACGAGCGCGACGCGCCGCACCGCCGGGTCCTCGCAGGCGTCGAGGAACGCCTGCGCGCCCGCGTGCAGAGCCTGTAGTGGATCACCCGCGGAGGAGGCCGCCGATGCGGCGATCCGCTCGACCAGCCGACGCTCGACATCCTCGTAGACCGCCTCGAAGAGCTCCCTCTTGCCGGCAAAGTGGTGATACAGCGCGCCACGCGTCACTCCGGTCGCGCGGACGATCTCCTCGGTGCCGACGGCCGCATAGCCGCGCTCGGCGAACAGCTCGCGCGCCGTCGCGATCAGCGCCGTGCGCGTCGCTTCCGATTGCTCGGCCTTGAGCGTGCGTGCCGGTGCCCCCTCCTGCGCCATCCCTCCCCCTTTCGCGACAACTGATTTGACATCCATACTGTCTGTATGCTAGACACATACTGCTTGTATGTCTAGCGACGGGCACCACGGCCTGACCCGACAACCTCTTGAGAAGGAGGAGACGATGAACGAAGTACGCCTTTCCCAGGGCACGATCCGCTATCGCGAGCAGGGCACCGGCGAGCCGATCGTGTTCGTTCACGGCCTGTTGACCAACGGCGAGCTGTGGCGGGACGTCGCGCCCCGGCTCGCGGCGGACTTCCGCGTGATCGTGCCCGATTGGCCGCTCGGTTCGCAGGAGATTCCGCTCGAGCCCGGCGCCGATCTCTCACCCCCCGGCCTCGCCCAGCTGATCGCCGACTTCCTCGCCGTGCTGGACCTCGAGAACGTGACGCTCGTTGGCAACGACACGGGTGGGGCGTTGTCCCAGCTCGTCGCCGTCAACCACCCCGAGCGCCTGGGTCGACTCGTGCTCACGCCATGCGATGCCTACGAGAACTTCTTGCCGCCGGCGTTCCGCCCATTGCAGGCCCTCGCGCGGATACCGGGAGCTGTTTTCCTGATCGCGCAGTCGCTGCGCGTGCCCGCAGCCCGGCGACTCCCGACCGCCTATGGCTGGCTCGCCAAGCGAGCCGACGATGCCCTGACTGCATCCTGGATCGCGCCCGCGCTCGCCAGCAGGCGCTTGCGGCGGGAGATCGCCGCGATCCTGACCGGGATCTCCAAGCGCTACACGCTGGAGGCAGCGGCGCGATTCGGCGAGTTCACCAAGCCCGTGCTGATCGCCTGGGCACCGGAGGACCGCTTCTTCAAGTTGCGCTATGCAGAGCGCATGGCCGCCGCATTCCCGGACGCCCGCCTGGAGCTGATCGACGACAGCTACACCTTCGTGTCGATCGATCAGGCCGAGTGCACGGCGAGCCTGATCGCGGCGTTCGCTCGCGAGCCAGTGCATGCACACTAGGCTTGCCAGGTGAGCTCACTCGTCCTGCGCGAGCGGCCCGCCGCGGGCGAGCCGGACGGACTGCTCGTCCTCCATCATGGCCGCGGCGCCGATGAGCACGACCTGCTGACGCTCGGCGAGACCCTGGACCCCGGTCGACGGCTGCACATCGCGACGCCGCGAGCGCCGCGGAAGATCCCCGGCTGGCCCGGTTACCACTGGTATGCCGTGCCCCGCGTCGGCTACCCCGACCACGACACGTTCCTCGCCGCGTACGGCGAGCTGAGCGCGTTGCACGATCAGCTCTGGCTGGACACCGGCATCCCCCCCGAGCGCACGGTCCTCGGCGGCTTCTCGATGGGGTCGGTCATGAGCTACGCGCTCGCCCTGGGCGCAGATCGCCCGGCGCCGGCCGGCGTGATGGCCTTCTCGGGCTTCATCCCGACGGCCGACGGTTGGCTGGCGGACCTGCGCGACCGGCCCCAGGTGCGCGCATTCATCGCCCACGGCCGCAACGATCCCGTGATCGGCATCGAGTTCGCCCGTCGCGCCCGCGACGTGCTCACAGCGGGCGGCCTGGAGGTCGACTACCACGAGTCGGATGTCGCCCACCACATCGATCCCAGGCTGATCCCGACGGCGAGCGATTGGCTCACTGCCGCGATCGCCCCGGCCGCACTCAGCTGAACAACAGGCGCGCGATCGCAGCGATCCCGACGACAACGATGATCGCCCGCAGCCAGCCGGCGGGCAGTCGTCGCCCATAGCGCGCGCCGATCTGGGCGCCGACGATCGACGCGCACGCGATGATCCCGGCCGGCGCCCACGCCACGTGGGCCGCGAAAACGAAATACACGCCGGCAACGCCGTTGGTGAGTCCGGCCAAGACGTTCTTGAGGGCATTCGTGCGGTGCAGGTCCTGCGTCAACGCCACGCCGAGGATCCCGAGCAGAAGAATCCCCTGGGCGGCGCCGAAGTAGCCGCCGTAGACGCCGGTGACGTACACGGCGAGCGGCGTGAGGATGCTGCGCCTGTGTCTGCGGTCGATCTTGCGCCTGGCCAGCCACCGGTTCAGGCGCGGTTGAAGCAGCGTCAGCGCGACCGCGAGAGCGATGAACACCGGCACGACGGCCTTGAACGCGGCCGTCGGAAGCACGAGCAGCAGCACGGCTCCCGTCACGCCGCCGAGCAGCGACATCGCCCCCAGCCTGAGCGCTCGGCTCCGCTGCCCAGTGAGCTCGCGCCGGTAGCCGACCGCCCCGGAGACCGACCCGGGGACGAGGCCGATCGTGTTTGAGACGTTCGCCGTCACAGGTGCATATCCGAACGCGAGCAACACGGGGAAGGTGACGAGCGTGCCGCTTCCGACCAGCGTGTTGATCCCCCCCGCCGCCAAACCGGCGAGGGCGATCGAGATGACTTCGCCGAAGCTCATCGCGGTTGACCCGGGCCCCGATGGTCGCGGTCAGGCGAGAAAGTCGACGATGGACCGAGTGAAGCGGGGGTCGCCGATCGCGCCGATGTGATCCCCCGAGACAAGCGTCAGCGTGGCGTTCGGGATCGCCGCCGCGAGCACCTCCGGCCGTGCGGCGAGCGGGTCTGAGTCTCCCGCCAGCACCAGCGTCGGAGCCGAGATGCGCTCGAGCGCGACGCCGCCTTGGTGCCTCGAGGCTGCCTGCGCGGCCAGCGCCTCGCGGTCCGCCCCGACCGCATCGGCGAGTGCGCGGAACGCCGCGGCTCCGGAGTCCTCGAGCGTCGCGGCGTCCTCCGCGCCGAGCGCGTGGATGATCGACTCGTTGGACACCGCGCGTCGGTCTACGCCGCCGCACTCGATGACGCCCGATCCGACGCCACCGACCGCGAGCCGGCGTATGCGGTCGTCTTCGCTGCTGAGGAGCAGCGCGACGATCGCGCCCATCGAGTAGCCGACCAGGTCGACCTGCGGCGTGTCGATCAGGTCGAGCAGGACGGCCAGATCGCGTGCCATGCGCAGCTCGCCATACGCGGACGGATCGTGAGGCTTGTCCGAGCGGCCATGGCCGCGTGCGTCCGGGGCCAGCACCCAGCGCCCGGCGCCCAGCAGCGCCTCGACGACCCCGGAGACCACCCAGTTCGCGTTCGCATCGACCACAAAGCCGTGATGAAGCACCACCGGTGGCGAGGAGTCCCGACTGCCCCATTCCTCGTAGGCGATCTCGATCTCATCCCACGTTGTGAAGCGCTTGATCGTGGGCACCGGTTGGAGCCTATCTGCGCGCCCCACGCACGGGCCGCACCTTGCCCGACGCCCCGTCTCGACGCGACGCCGCGAACGCTGCTCAGGCCGTCCGCGTCACGGGCGACACTCTTCGATGTGAGCGCTGCGAGCCGTGACTCCGCGATCCATATCGGACCCGCGAGATGAGCATCCTGGGTGACGCGGCGCAGACGCTATGGCCGCCCCCAGGCGACCGACACGGTCTGCTTGCACCAATGATGGTGGCGCTCACGATCGTCACCGGTCTCGTCGACGCCGCCAGCTACCTCAAGCTCGGGCACGTGTTCGTCGCGAACATGACCGGGAACGTGGTCTTCCTCGGGTTCGCCCTCGCCGGCGCGAGCGGCCTCTCGACCGCCGCCTCGCTCATCGCGATCGACGCCTTCTTGATTGGCGCGCTCGGCGGAGGCTGGCTGGGGGCGCGCAACGCGACACACCGGGGGCGCGTGCTGCGCGCAGCGAGCGCGGCTCAGGGTCCGGTGATGCTGGTGGCCCTGTTGCTGGCTCTGTCGGCGGCGGAACCGCTCGACCGCGACGTCCGCTACGCGCTGATCGCGCTCCTGGCGCTCGCGATGGGCATTCAGAACGCCTCGGCCCAGCGCATCGCGGTCCCCGATCTCACGACGACCGTCCTGACCCGCACGCTGACCGGGCTCGCATCCGAGGCCGGACTCATCGGAGGCGGCGGGTCGAAGCTCGGGCGTCGGGTCGTCGCGGTCGCTGCGATGCTCTTGGGCGCGCTGGCGGGCGGCTTGCTCGCACTGAACGTGTCGGTCGCAGCCGCGCTGGCGGTAGCGCTCGCCATCGTGCTGACAGTGGGATTGATCGTCCGGGTCGTCTCGCGCCACGATGCCGCCTGGGTCCGCGCCTGAGCGCGGACCCCTCGTGTCGATCCCACGGCGGTCGGCTACTGAACCGTGAGCGTGCCTTCCATCCCTGCCTGGCGGTGCCCGGGAACCGAGCAGTAGAACTTGTACGTGCCCGGTTTGAGAGTCAGCGACACGTTCTTCGAGCCGCCCGAGAACGTTGGCGTCGTGCCGACGACTTGACCGGAGGAGGACGCCACCGTCAGGTTGTGTTCCAGCGAAGAGGCGTTCGTAAACGCGATTGAGACCTTGCCCGCTTTCGCCGTCAGCGAGGTCGTGTCAAATTTCAGCTGGCCTTCCGCGTTGGCAGCAAGGCTCAGGGCTCCCCCGCTGGTCGCGGGCGCGGGAGTCGAGGAGGTCGCCGAGCTCGAGGTCGTCACAGCGGGCGCCGAACTCGCCGGAGTGGACGCAGAGGAGCTCGTCGTGCTGGACGAGCTGCCACAACCCGCGAGCGCGATCAGGCCGGCGGCCAGAGCGAGCACCGAGACCCTCGGAACGAATAGCGACTTTGCTCGAGCTGATGTCTTGAACCTCACAGGTCAGATCCTCCATTGGTTGGGGCCGTCGGCAACTAGGACACCGTCCGCTCGAGATCCTTCCTCGTTTGCCACGGACGGCGCACTCCGGTTCATGGCTGAGAGAATACGCCGGTGGCGTCCGACCACCCTCTTGCGGGTTTCGCGCTAAGGCGGGAATCGCCGGAGTGGGCATAGGACGCCGGCGATGACTACGGCACGGCCCGGATGACGCCCGTGCACCAGGCTTACCTGCTTCAGGCGCGCCAGATGCAGGCGCTGTCGTTCGCGGTCCACATCCCGCTTGTCTGCTTCGGGATCGCGTTCCCCGCGATCATCCTGTTCGTCGAGTGGCTCTACCTGCGCTCGGGCGATGAGCTGTACCGCTCACTCGCCCGGCGCTGGACGCGCGTGATGGCGGCACTGTTCGCCGTGGGCGTCATCACGGGCACGATCCTGAGCTTCGAGATGGGCCTGCTGTGGCCCGAATTCACGGCGCGGTTCGGCAGCGTGTTCGGCCTCGGCTTTGCGATCGAGGGCTTCTCATTCTTCATGGAGGCGATCTTCATCGGCATCTATGTCTACGGATGGGACCGCCTGGCGCCGCGGACGCACTTCCGCAGCGGGATACCGATCGCGATCGCGGGGTTCACCGGGTCGCTGATGGTGACCTCGGTCAACGCCTGGATGAATCATCCGTCGGGATTCCGGCTCGAGCACGGCCGCGTGCTGGACGTTGATCCGCTCGCCGCGCTGTTCGGCAACAGCTTCCTGTGGCCCGAGCTCACGCACATGTACATCGCCGGCTACATCGTCACCGGGTTCCTCCTGGCCGGAGCCTATGCGGTCGGTAGGCTGCGCGGCAGTTGGGGACGCTACGAGCGCACAGCCCTGGCGATCCCATTGACGATCGCGGCGCTGGCCTCGCCGATCCAGGTTCTCGTCGGCGACTGGGCGGCCCGCGACGTCGCCACGGCCCAGCCGGTCAAGCTGGCGGCGATCGAGGGCCTGCAGAAGACCACCAAAGGCGCCACCGAGCACGTGCTCGGCTGGTACACCGGAGGGCGCGTCGAGTACGGCATCGCCATACCCAAACTGCTCTCGTTGCTGGCGTTCCACAATCCCGAGGCGACCGTCCAGGGCCTCGACACGGTCCCGGAAGACCGTCGTCCGCCGGTCAACGTAGTGCGCATCGCGTTCCAGCTGATGGTCGGGATCGGCACGCTGCTCGCGCTGCTCGGCGCGATCTATCTGTTGGTCGCGTTCCGGCGCAGGCGACTGCCGAGCTCGCAATGGTTCTACCGCGCGCTTGCCCTCGCCGGACCAGCCTCGCTGGTCGCGCTGATCGCGGGTTGGGTGACGACCGAGGTGGGACGCCAGCCGTGGGTGGTCTACCGCGACATGCTCACCTCCGAAGCCGTCACGGGCGCCGGCGGCATACCGGTCGGCTACGGGACCCTGGCGCTTGTCTACCTGGCCGTCGCGGGCGGCGTCGTCTGGATCCTGCGTCGCCTCGCCCGTGCGCCATTGCCGCCTGGGAAATCCGACCCGCCGCCGCCCCCGCTTGCACCGACCAGGACCGGCTGACATGCACCTCTACGACTTGCCACTCGTGTTCGTGCTGGTCGGCCTCGTCCTCTACACGGTGCTCGCCGGGGCGGACTTCGGCGCCGGCCTGTGGCAGCTGTCGGCCGGAGCTGGCGGGCGCGGCGCGCGCGTGCGTGATCGCGCGCACGAGTCGATGGCGCCCGTCTGGGAGGCAAACCATGTGTGGCTGATCTTCGTCCTCACGGTGACCTGGACGGCGTATCCGACTGCATTCGGCTCGATCGCCTCGACACTGTCCATCCCGCTGTTCATCGCTGCGATCGGGATCATCCTGCGCGGCGCCACCTACGCGCTGCGCGCGGGAGCTGCGAGCGCCCGCGAGCGACGGCCGATCGACGCCATTTTCGCGGTGTCATCGATCCTCACGCCGTTCGCGCTCGGCACGATCGTGGGCGGGATCGCCTCGCGGCGCGTTCCCGTCGGCAACGCCGCCGGCGGGAGTCTCTCCAGCTGGACCAACCCCACCTCGCTGCTCGTCGGCGCGCTCGCTGTCGCAACCTCCGCCTATCTGGCCGCTGTGTTCCTGGCAGCCGACGCCGCCCGGATCTCCGATCGCGACCTCGAGAGGCATTTTCGGGCACGCGCTCTGGGGGCTGGGCTCGTCGCCGGCGCGATCGCGATCGCCGGCGTCGCGGTGCTGCGCTCCGATGCCCACCCGCTGTACCATCGCCTGCTTCACAGCGGCGCCCTCGGCGGGGTGATCGTCTCGATCGTGGCCGGGTTGACGACGCTGGAGCTGGTCCGCCGCGACCGTTTCGAGCGCGCACGCTACACCGCCGCAACGGCCGTCGCCGCCGTGATCGCCGCGTGGGCGCTCGCGCAGAACCCGGTTCTCCTGCGCGGCCTGACCGTCCACCAGGCGGCCGCACCGCACGACACCCTCGTCGCGGTGACGGTTGCGGTGATCGCCGGCGCGGTGATCCTGTTCCCGTCGCTGGCGCTGCTCTTCAGGCTCGTCCTGCGTGGTCAGCTCGATCATGACGCGCGTGCGGCCGACCTGCGTGTGACCTCGGCCGCGGCGCTGCTCTCGGTGTCGGCGTCCGGATCGCAAGCGCGGCTCGCAGCGGCGTCTGCAGTGGCGGGATTTGGCTTGCTGACCGTCGCCGAAGCCGGCTGGGCCCACGCTCTCGGCGTGCTCGCGCTGCTCGGCTTTCTCGTTTTCGGATTCCTCGCCGTCGCGCCATCCCGGCTCGCGGAGGGCGACCCGGCGGGCGGCTCCGCGCCGCGTCGGTGAGGACGCCCGCCGCGACGCCGTGGGCCGCCGCGCCGTCACCTAACCGCGATCAGTACCCGGGCGTCATCGGCGTGGGCGCCGGCGTCGGCGTGGTTGGCGCAGTTGGCGTAGTTGATTTCGCGCCTGTCACGGCGACGGCGTGCCAGGTGCCGCCGAAGCTTTCGATGCCCTCGCCGTTGGCCTGCCCCCTGGCGTGATCGCCTGAGAATCGGTATAGCGGCATTCCCCGCAGCGTCACCTGCAGCAGCCCGTTGCGACGGCGCAGAATCGCCAGGTGCCCGTGCACGCCGGGCCCGTCCTTGAGCGTGGTCGAGGCCGAGCCGACGGTGAGCGGTGGCCAGAACCTCATGCATTCGCTGCTCTTGCAGAGCAGGTGGGTGGCCGTCTCGGGACTGAGGCTGTAAAGGGTGTGGCCCTTGGCGTTGATGACGACTCGTTTGCCGAGGCTCGAGTTCGAGGCCGAGCCGATCGTCAACGCGCCCGCGCTCGCGAGCGCCGTCGCGCCGAACGAGCCGGCGAGCACGACCGCCAGTGAGACCACGCGCCTCGCGGGCATCGATCGTTTCCGACCGAGGTGCGATGACACGTTCCTGTCGAGCTCTGAACCGAACATTGGTCTCCCTTCGTTGTCGCCGGTGCATACACAGACACCTTCACGCGGGCAACCTTCCCGCGAGCGACCCTTCAGGGCTCGGTGTGGATGACCACGTCGGCGATGCCCGAGATGTGCTGGCGGAGCTCGTCCTCGAGCTCCCCAGCGAGCCGATGGGCCACCGTCAGGGACTGGCCGTGCTCGACCGCGAGCGTCAGGAACACAACACGCCCGGCATCCGTGGACAGCAGCTTTACCCGCCGCGGCTCGGCGCCGGTCCGCTCACGCACGAGCCGATCGATCTCGCGCCTCGCGTGCAGGTCCGCTGCCGTGTCGGGGGTACGCGCCCCGAGCGTGCGCTCGAGCGGCTCGAGATGGGTTTGCACCGCTGAGACGCCCGGTCGCGAGGCGATCTCCTGCTCGACTCGCCGAGCCACCTCAGCGGCGTCCTGCAGGTCGAGATCAGCGGGAAACTTCAAATGCAGCGAGACGTTCACGAGCCCATCCTGCTCGAGGATCGTGACGTCGTGCGCCTCCATCACCAGCGGCTCCGCCATCGCGATCGCGAGGACGCGCTCGCGCAGGTCGAGTCCGCTGCGGCGCGGCTCCACGTGTACGACCACGTCGCTGCCCGGCAGCGCCCTCTCGACGGCCGCCTCGATCAGGTTCGCGGCCTGGTGACCCTCGACCACCGCCTGCGCGGGTGGGACGGTCACGACGACGTCGGCGAAATAACGCCCGGAGGACTCGCGCACGCGGAGCCGGCTGAGCTCGATGTTCTCGCCGAGCTCGGCGATCGCGCGTTCGGCTGCCTCACGCGCCTCGACGGGCGTGCGGTCCATCAGGACGTTCGCGTTCTCGACGACGAGCCTGGCTGCGGCGGCCCCGATGATGGCGGCGACGAGCAGCGCGGCGATCGAATCGCCCTGCATGAAGCCCGCATCGACGAGGAGCAGCCCGACGAGCACCGTCACGGAGCCGGCCATGTCGCCGGCGAAGTGAAACGCGTTTGAGCGCAGCGCCGCGCTGCCGTAGCGGCGCGCGCTGCGCGTCGAGATGACCATGCGGCTGAGGTCGACGATGAGCGCCACCGTGATCACGGCGAATTGGTACCAGTGGATGTTCGGCGCCTTCGCGGCGCCGGTCAGGTGAACAACGGCGTCGACCGCGACGAGGATCCCGCCGGCGAGCAGGATCGCGGCCTCGCCCAGCGCGCCGAGGTTCTCCGCGCGGCGGTGGCCGTAGGGATGCTCGGGATCGGCCGGACGGCCGCCCAACCGCACGGCGAAGAACGTCAGCGTCGCGGCGATCACATCGCCGCTGGACTCGATCCCGCTCGAGATCAGGCCAAGGCTCCCGGTGAGCACACCAACGCCGAGCTTCAGCGCGACCAGCAGCGCCGCGGCGGCGACGGAGACGAGCGTCGTGCGCCGCTGGGTGAGCACGTGGTCCTTCTTGCCCGCCTGCGCCATCGCTAGAGACTAGGGTCCCCGCGTACCGCGAGCCCCGTGGCCGCGGACGCGCAATGCTCACCACGGCTCACGATCCGCGCACTCCGACCCGGGAACCACCTCCGACGCGAACCCAGCTCGCCGGCGTGCGCCGCTCGCCGCGTCCCGCGCGGGCGGTCGTGGTCGTTGCCGCGACCGTCCTCCTCGCGGCTGCGGCGGCCGGCTGCGCCGGGCCAGGGCGGTCAGCCGAAGGATCGGGGCAAGGCCAGCGGACGGCGCTGCTCAGCTATGTTCGCGAGATCGAGCCAATCAGGTTGGCGGTCAATCGGCTCCTGAAAGGCGCCGATCCGATCCTGTCGGACTACTCTCGGGGGCGCGTTCGCGCGCGATCTGCCGCTCGGCGGATGGAAGCGCTGGAGGAGCGGTTTGCCACCTACACGGTCGAGGTCGCGGCGATCGAACCGACGACGTCCCGGCTGCGCGCGCTGCACGCGATCTATGCGCATACCTACATCCTCGAGGACTCCTATCTCAGCGCCCTCACCGTCGGGCTGGCCGACCGTGCGCTCGCCAACCTCCCGAACACGCAGGCCGACCAGCGCGCGGCGATCATCCAGTGGCGTACCGGGTTGGCGGTGCTCGCACGCCGGCTGCGGATCGCGCTGCCCAGTGATCTGCAGCTCGCCGGGCGCGGAGAGATCGCCCCGTCTCCGCGCGGCAGCTGACCTCGGGACACTGCCTGGGGTCGCTGCCCGATCGGCGCCGAGGGAACGGGGTGAAAGGATTGCATTCGCGACGGAGTCTTAAGCGCAGTGCCTGGCCCTCCAAGCGCCAGATCCTGATCCGTAGCGTGGCCCAAGGAGTCCCGATGCGTCCAACTCTGAAGATCCTCGTCCCTGCCGTTTTCGCGTCGGTGATCCTGGCCGCGTGCGGCAGCAGCTCCAAAGGGTCAGCCTCTTCCTCCTCAACCACCGCGGCGGCACCTTCGAGCGCGGCGGCCTCGAGCGAAGGAGCGTCCTCGCTCGTAAAGACAGCGTCAAATGCGACGCTTGGCGCGACCGTCCTCACCGACGCCGGGGGAATGACGCTCTACCGGCTCAGTGGCGAGCACGCGGGCAAGTTCATCTGCACGAGCGCCGCCTGCGTGGGTGTTTGGCACCCGGTGAGCGTATCCGCCGGGAGCACCCCCACCGGGAGCGTTGGCTCGCTCGGAACCGTCAAGCGCCCCGACGGCACCGAGCAGGTGACCTACAAGGGCATGCCGCTGTACACGTTCGCGCAGGACAAGAAGCCCGGCGACGCCAAGGGCGAGGGATTCAAGGACGTGGGCACGTGGAACGCCGTGACGACGACGAGCGCATCGAGCGCCGCAAGCGCGCCCGCCGCGACCAGCACGCAGAGCGCGCCCAGCGCCGCCACGACCCAGACGACCGCGCCGGCCGAACCGGCGAAATCCGGCGGCTACGCCTACTGACCGGGTGACGTGAGCGAGCGTCGACTGCGAGCCGGCCGCCGCTCGCGGGAGCTGTCGTTCGCGCCGATCGAGGGATGCGTCGTATGGTGGGCCGATGGCGCACGATCACGCAGCCCATGCCGGCCGGGTCGGCGCTGACGTTGACGCCGACGGGCGCAGGCTTGCGTTGGCGCTCGGGCTGATCGTCTCGTTCATGGCCGTCGAGGTCGCGACCGGGATCATCGCTCGCTCGCTCGCACTGCTCTCGGACGCCGCGCACATGCTCACCGACGCGACCGCGATCGGCTTCTCGCTGCTGGCGCTGCGGCTGTCTGCTCGCCCGGCGAAAGGCGCGCTGACGTTCGGCTTCAGGCGCGTGGAGATCCTCTCCGCCCAGGCCAACGGCGTGACGCTGCTGATTCTCGCGGCGTTCATCACCTACGAGGCGATCCGTCGACTGTTCACCCCGCCAGATGTCCGCGGTGGGTTGATTCTCGCCGTCGCCCTGGCCGGCATCGCCGTCAACCTTGCCGCGATCGCGACGCTCGCCAGGGCAAATCGCGAAAGCCTGAACATGGAGGGCAGCTTCCAGCACATCCTCACCGACCTGTATGCGTTCATCGGCACCGCGATCGCCGCCACGATCATCCTGACGACGGGCTTTCAGCGCGCCGACCCGATCCTCTCGCTGCTGATCGCGGGCCTGATGTCGCGCTCGGGCTATTCGCTCGTGAAGGCCTCCGGGCGGATCTTCCTGGAGGCCGCCCCCGAGGGGCTCGATCCGCGGGCGATCGGTCAGGCCCTCGTCGGTGCGGCGAACGTGGTCGAGGTGCACGACCTGCACGTGTGGGAGGTCACCACCGGTTTCCCCGCGTTATCGGCGCACGTGCTCGTCGGCGCGGACAGCGACTGCCATGCCGCCCGCCGCGATATGGAGGCGATGCTGCACGAGCGCTTCGGGTTGGATCACACGACCCTGCAGGTCGATCACGCGGGCGGTCCGCTGCTCGACATCGAATCAGCCGGCCGAACGGGAGCCGGCGGCACACAGACGCCGCGACGATGACGCGAGCGGCGCGCGAGTTGATCGCAATAACGCTGACCGAACAAAAGGAGAAGGACGATGACGAAGGCTCTCTACACAGCACAGGCGCACGTGACCGGCGGCCGCGCAAACGGCCACGGACGCACGTCCGACGGCGCCCTGGAGGTCGATCTGCGCCTACCCGAGGAGCTCGGCGGGCAAGGTGACGGCACGAATCCCGAGGAGCTGTTCGCGGTCGGCTTCGCGGCCTGCTTCGAGGGGGCGCTCGGCGCAGTCGCCCGGCGAACCAAGGCCGAGACCGGCGATGTGGCGATCGACTCGACGGTGATGCTGTTTCCGACGCCGGAGCGCGGCTTCAAGCTCGGCGTCGAGCTTCACGTGAGCCTGCCGTCGGTGGGAGACCCGGCGCAGGCGATCGAGCTCGTGCGGGCGGCCCACAAAGTGTGCCCGTACTCCAACGCGACGCGCGGCAACATCGAGGTGACGCTAACCGCCAACGGCCAGCCGGTCGAGTAGCGGCTCCGCCCTGGAGATCGCCGACGCCGGCCTCGGCCGCGCGCGAGCGTGATCGGCTGCCTACACGGCGCTAACCGGACTGCCCGCTCGGCCGGATCAGCACCTCGTTGACGCTGACGTTGGCCGGCTGGCCGATCGCGTAGAGCACCGCGTTCGCGATGTCCTCTGCGGCCAGCGGTGTGACGCCCTGGAAGCGTTTTGCCATCTGCTCGAGGATCTCGGGCCGGTTGTGGCCGGGCAGCTCGGTCGCCACCGCACCCGGCTCGACGACCGTGACCCGGACGCCGAGCGGGACTGCCTCCTGGCGTAGTGACTCCGAGAAGGCACCGACTCCGAACTTTGTCAGGTTGTAGACGCCCGAGCCCGCCCTTGCGACGCGGCCGGCAACGGAGCTGACGTTGATTACGTGCCCGGATCCCTGTGCCGCCATCAGCGGCAGCGCAGCGTGCGTACAGTAGAGCACGCCGAAGACGTTGGCGTGGATCATCCGCCGCCACTCCTCCGTGTCAGCGTTTGCGATCGGGCCGAGCAGCATCACCCCGGCGTTGTTCACGAGAACGTCCAGCCGCCCGAGCTCGGCGTGGGCCCGTTCGACGAACGCCCGCGCCTGGGCCTCGTCGCCGACGTCGGTGGCGATCGCCACCGCACGGCCGCCCTCGTGCACGATCCGCTCGGCGAGCGCGTCGATTCGATCGGCGCGCCTGGCGGCAAGTGCCACGGCGCCTCCAGCACGCGCGCAAGCCAACGCTGTCGCCTCGCCGATGCCCGACGAAGCGCCCGTGACCGCGACCACCTGATTGGACAGCTCGCCGGTCATTCGCCGAGCTTAGCCTGCCAAGCTCACCCGCGCCCATGTGCCCGCCGATATTGGGCCAAGCAACCAAGCAGAGTCCATCGGCGGCCGCCCGGGTTAGCGGTCGTGGGCGGCCGAATAGTTTGCGCCGCGCGGGGCAGGTAGGGGGCTACGGCGCGTCGAACGAGGTCTGCGAACACTCGCCAATAAGAATAATTGACAACGCAACTATCGCGGCGTATAATTCCGACTCCAAGCATCGGATTAGAAAGAGCCTCATGTCAGATTCCCCAGCAAACTCAACCCCAACCCTAGATTCCGTCGCTCCGGTCCAGGATGCCGAGCGGGACACGGACGCCCTTGACGGCCCCGCCGCTGCCGTTTCCGCCCCCGGACGCCTCGACAGCCCGATCGAGCGGCTCGACCTGGCGACGCCGGACTCGTTCATCCCGGAGTCGGTCGACCAGCTGCTCGCGCACTCGCGACGCTACCCGCTGCTCACTCCAGCCCAGGAGATCGACCTCGCGCAGCGGATCGAGCGCGGCGACCTGCACGCAAAGGAACTGCTCGTCAACTCCAACCTGCGCCTGGTCGCGTCGAACGCCAGGCGCTACCAGAATCAAGGGCTTCCCCTCGCCGACCTGGTCCAGGAGGGCATGCTGGGCCTGATCCGCGCGAGCGAGAAGTTCGACTGGCGCAAGGGCTTTCGCTTCTCCACCTACGCCACGCTGTGGATCCGTCAGGCGATTCAGCGCGGCCTCGAGAACTCAGGACGCACGATCCGCCTGCCTGTGCATGTCGCCCAGCGCTCGCGCAAGGTCGGACGGGTCGAGCGCGAGCTGTCGGTGCGACTCGGACGCGAGCCCACGATCGAGGAGCTGGCAGAGGAGACCGGCCTGCCGATCGAGCAGGTGGAGGAGGTTCGCCACCAGCGCGCGGCCCTGGTCAGCCTTGACCAGCAGGTCGGCGAAGACGGTGACACGGCCCTTGGCGACCTGCTGCCCTCCGACGCCGAGGCTCCCGAGGAGACCGCTTGGGACAACGAGCGCGAGCGGATCGTGCACCGAGCGATCTCCCAGCTGCCCGACACCGAGCGGACAGTGCTCACGCTTCGCTTCGGCACCGGCCGCGAGGAGCCACAGACGCTTACCGCGATCGGCAAAAGGCTCGGATTCTCAGCCGAGCGCGCGTCCCAGCTCGAGCAACGCGCGCTGAAGAAGCTCGCCGAGTCTCCCGAGCTCGCCGCCTTGCGCGAGGCTGCGTAGGGGCGCAGCGCTTGGGCCTGGGCGCGCCCCCTAACCGGCGGCGCGAGCGAACAGCTGTTCCATCAGGGCGACGATCGTTGGAGCGGTGACGCCCAGGCCGGGGCAGCATGTCGCCGCGCCGGGCGGAGTCAAGCCGATCTCGAGGTGCGGGCCGGAAGACAGGCCGACTATGCCGCAGCCCACCTCGGCAATCGGCTGGCCCGCGACCACATGAGTGCCCGTGGTCACCAGCGCGGGCGCGGCGTGGCCGTAGTACACGAACCACCCCGCATACGGCCCGCCGTCCACGCGCTCGATCGGCGCGTACGGCCCGAACCCCGAGATCCCCTCCTGAACGATCGTTCCCGCGGTTATCGCCACCTCGACTGCGTGGCCGCCGCAGGCGCCACTGGCTGTGGCGATGTCAACGCCCTGGTCCGCGCTCCAGGTCGAGGGCCCAAGGACGACCGAGAGCGGCTGGATCGGAAAGGCATAGCTGCCTTGCGATGCGTAGCTGTAGGTGGCGCCCTGTTCAAAGGATTGCGCCGTGTTGCCGGACGGCAGGATGATCCCTTCCTTCCGCGCCTGGGCGATCTCTGCCTTGACCTGGGCGTCGGTGAGGGCGCCCCGCGCGATGTGCAGCCCGCTCGAGGCCGAGCTCGAGGCCGCCGGGAGACGGTCCGGCGCACTGCCGAGCTTGCCGCTGACCTCGTGGGCGGCCACGGACGACGGGAGGGTCGGCGTCGGCAGGCGCGAGCCGGGCGCCGTTGCCGATGCGACCTTCCCGCCGGCTCCGCGCTTGCTGCCGGCATGCCCGGCGGCCACGGCCGAGCCCGACTTCGTGTGCGTGGAGCCAGCGCCGCATGAGGCGATCAGCAGGCCGATCGCGGCGCAGGCGAGCAGTCCAGTGGTCGTATGCCCGAGCTTGGAAGCGATCGCCCGCCCATTATGAATGCAGGTGGCGCACGAATTCGAGGATGTGCGCCCCTCGACGGTCTAGGATGCGACGCGTGACGACGTCGCAAGGCAAGTCGCTGTGGGAGCGAACGGTCGAGATCACGATAACGGTCGGCGAACGCGTGCTGGCGCCGATCGAGCGCTGGATCGGGCGTCGATCGCTCGTCGGCGACGCGACATTCTTCCCGCTCGAGCGGTTTCCATGGGTCAAGCACGTCGAGGACAACTGGACGGTCATCCGCCGGGAGCTCGAGACGGTGCTCGAGGACCACGCGGCGCTGGCCAACTTCCAGGACATCTCCAAGGATCAGATCGAGATCACCGACGACGACCGCTGGAAGACGTTCTTCCTGTACGGCTTCGGCTTCAAGGCAAAGCTCGGCGTCGAGATGTGCCCGCAGACCGCCGCGCTGATGGAGCAGATCCCGGGGATGAAGACGGCGATGTTCTCGATCCTGTCTCCGCGCAAGCACATCCTCGACCACCGCGGTCCGTACAAGGGCGTCCTGCGCTACCACCTGGGGCTGATCGTGCCGCAGGACGCCGAGGCCTGCCGCATCCGCGTCGGCGAGGACATTCGCCACTGGGATGAGGGCAAGAGCATGATCTTCGACGACACGTTCAACCACGAGGTCTGGAACGACACCGATGAGACGCGCGTGGTCCTGTTCGTCGACGTGCTCCGCCCACTCCCCTGGCCGGAGTCCGCGATCAACTCGCTGATCGTCAAGGCGATCCGCTTCTCGCCGTTCGTGCTCGACGCCAAGCGCAACCAGGAGGCCTGGGAAAAGCGCTTCGTGGCGCGTACACGCGACGCCCCGGCCGCACCCCAGCCGGCCCGCTGAGCCTGCAGCTCCTCGCCGCGGTAGATGAGAAGGCTCTCATACTTTTGTAACGAGATGGCCACCTGTGGCTCAGATGAGTAGGATTAGCTGGCATTAATGTTTGTTCGGCGTGGTAGGACAATTCAGTAGTCCCTTGACTTGGAGGGTCTGGTGGACAAACCGGTGGGGAAGGCCGCGGTCGCTGAGACGCCGCGGGAGACGGCGGTCGCCGATGCGTCGCCGCGCCCGAAGATCCGGTTCATCGCTTCCGGCCAGTCGCTGAGCGACGGCTCGGTTCTCGACCGGCCGAGCGCGCGGGCGTGGGCTGCGCCGACCGAGGTCGCCGCCGACAGCTACGCGGTTTCGTTCTCGGTGATAATCGTCACCAAGGGTCGGCCGGAGCCGTTGAAGGAGGCGCTGGAGAGCGCAGCCATTATGCTGCCGACGGGCAGCGAGGTGATCGTGGTCGACGGTGACCTCGACCGCTCGGCGCACAAGGTGGTGTGCGAGATGCGCAGCCGTTTCGCGGACGTAGACATCAGCTACATCCCGAGCCCTCCAGGTGTGACGCTGCAGCGCAACCTCGGAATCGACGCAGCGGGCGGCGAGGTCGTGGTGTTCGTCGACGACGACTGCAAGGTCGAACCGGGTCTGTTCGACACGCTCGCAGCCACCTACGAGGATCCGACCGTCGTGGGTGCCACGGGTCGGGTCGGCGCGGCGTCACGCGACCGGTTTGGCCCCAGGGCCCACTCCCGGCTGCGCTGGCTGCTGGTCGGCGGCGGCCGCCAGGGCACCATGAGCAGCTTCGGATTTCGACGCCCGATCGTTGACGTGGAGGAGCCGCGCGACGTCGAGTTCATGCCTGGAGCGTTCATGTCAGCGCGGCGACGCGTCGCAGCCGGGGTGCGCTTCGACGAGAGCCTGAACGGCTACTGCCTGGGCGAGGATGATGACTTCGCCTATCGGTTGTCGCGGCAGGGGCGCATCTGCTACAGGCCGGCGGCGAGCGTCTTTCACCAAGAGCTCGGTGTGCGCAATATGGACCGACGGAAGATGAACCGCCTGCAGGTCATCAACCGGGCATACCTGTTTCGCAAGAACTTCGCCCAGACGTTCCGCGCAAGAGTCGGGTTTTCGGCACTGCTCGCGATGCTCTGCGCGCATCGGATCCTCAATCGCGAGTGGTCCGGCCTGGGCGGCCTGATCGAAGGAATCAAGCAGATTCACCGAGCGCCGTAGCAGCGCCGGCGGGGTCTCGCGGGGGCGACGCGCGCTCCGCCGCGGGGCTACCGGCTCAGATCCCAGACACGTCCAGGCCGGTGCCTTGCAGCAGGGTATTGGCCTTGGTGTTGAGAACCGTGAACTCGCCGGTCAATATCAGCACCCCGAGCACGATCATCACGGCGCCCCCGATCGCGATGATGACGGGGAAGTGACGCTTGACGATCGCCAGCGCGGCGGTCATTCGCTCAAACGCCAGCGCGATCAACAGGAACGGGATAGCGAGGCCGGCGGAGTAGAACGCAAGCAGGAGGGCGCCATGGGCGGCGGAGCTCGAGATCGCAGCCTGGGTGAGGATCGCTCCGAGCGTGATGCTCGTGCAGGGTGTCCAGGCGATCGCGAACGCAGCGCCGGCGACGATCGGCCCACCACGACCGGCCAGCCGCAGAAGCGACTCGGGATGCCACTCACGGTTGAGCATTCCGATGAACGGCGTCGCAAGGAAGATCAGACCCATCGCGATGATCACGATCCCGCCCACCTGCTCGAGCAGGTGTTTGTGGTCGTTGAGCGTCGAGCCGATCACCGTCGCGCTCATTCCCAGGAGGATGAAGATGAGCGAGAAGCTCGCGATGAACAGCAGGCTCGGGACGAGCACGCGCCTTGGCCCGAGACCATCCCTCAGGTCGGCCGGCGTCGCGCCGATCACGGTCGACAGGTAGCCGGGAACGAGAGGCAGGACGCACGGCGAGAGGAACGACACGAGTCCGGCGGCGAGCGCGAGTGGAATGCCCACGCCGGTGGCCGTATCGGAGGTCGACGCAGCGACGATCAGCAGCGGCGCGTGGCTCACGACGGAACCTGCTCGCGCTGGCGGGCTCCGAGCAGCTCCGCGTAGCGCTCCTCCTTCTGGCCTGGGCGACGCTCCAGGCGCACGGCAAGGTCGCGGGCTATCAGCGCGCGCAGCGTCTCCTGGACGCCGTCGAGGTCGGCGAAGACGTGCGCCCGCTCGGCTCGCTGTTTCAGCTCGCCGGGCGTCTGCGGTCCGCGCAGCATGAGCACTGACATCACGGCCTGCTCGGCGGGACTCATCGGCAGCGCATCGGTGAGCAGGTGGCGGAACTTCGGCGCCCTGCTTCCCCGGCCGCTGGCCAGGCGGACCCAGCCCCGGCGCTCCAGACGGTGGAGTGCATCGCGGATGACAGCGTCGTCGTAGTCCACTACCGGGTCCCGGTGGTCGACTGGTTGCACGCCAGCCGCAGCGCGTTGAGCGACAGCGGATAGGCGTCGGGCGTCGTTCGCTGCTTCTCCAGCAGGCAGCCGAGCACTCGCGTCTCCGGCGCGGATAGTTCCATCACGGTAAGCGTACGTTCTAAAGTCAGCTCCGTGAGCCATCAGCCCTTCGCCCAGGGACACGGCGGCGAGGGCCGCGGATCGCAGCGAGTCGAGCTTCGCCCCGAGGACGTCCCCGACAGGGATGTCTCCCTCCGGCGCATCGGCCGGCTGTTCATCCCCTACCGGCTGCGCCTCGGTCTCCTGCTGGGCCTAATCTTCCTCGGCTCGATCCTCAGCGTGGCCTCGCCGTTCCTGCTGCGCGAAGCGGTCGACGGCGGGATCCTGAAGCGCAACTTGACGCTGCTGTCGTGGCTCGTCGGCGGCATGATCGCACTGGCGATCGTCAACGGCGTCATCAGCGTGGCCCAGACCTGGATCTCCAACCAGGTCGGCCAGCGCGTGATGCACGACCTGCGGGCGGCGGTTTACGCCCACCTGCAGCGGATGTCGCTGGCGTTCTTCACGCGCACGCGCTCGGGGGAGGTTCAGGCGCGGATCGCGTACGACATCGGTGGCATCGACGACGTGGTGACGAGCACGGCGACCTCGACGGTCTCGACCGTCGCCACAGTCACGGCAACCGTGGTGGCGATGTTTGCCCTCGACTGGCGCCTGACCGTGTTCTCGCTGATCCTGCTGCCGTTCTTCGTGTGGCTGACACGCCGCGTGGGCAACGAGCGTCGGCGCATCCAGTCGGTCCGCCAGGGCCGTCTGGCGGACATGTCCACGCTGGTGGAGGAGTCGCTGTCGGTCTCGGGGATACTGCTCGGCAAGACGATGGGCCGCTCGCACGAGCTGGTCGATCGCTTCTCATCGGAGTCGAGCGAACTGGCCGACCTGGAGGTGCGCGCGCGGATGGCCGGACGCTGGCGGATGGCCTCGGTTCAGATGAGCTTCGCGATCATGCCGGCGGCGGTGTACTGGTTCGCCGGATACAGCATCGTGCACGGCCACAACGCGATCTCGATCGGCACCTTGGTCGCGTTCACGACGTTGCAGACGCGCCTGCTGTTTCCGATGCAGCAGCTGCTCTCGGTGGGGCTCGAGGTGCAGACGTCACTGGCGCTGTTCGGACGCATCTTCGAGTACTTGGATCTGCCCGTGGACATAGTCGAACGGCCCGCTGCGCGCACGCTGAGCGACGTGCGCGGGGATGTACAGCTGGAGGACGTGTGGTTCCGCTACTCCAGCGACGCACCCTGGACGCTCGAGGAAATCAACGCCGAGGTCCCAGCGGGAACTCGTACCGCGCTGGTCGGCGAGACGGGCTCGGGCAAGACCACCCTCGCCTATCTGGTCGCACGCCTATACGAGGCGCAGCGCGGTTGCGTGAGCATCGACGGCGTAGACATCCGCGACATGACGCTTTCCTCGCTGGCGGCCACCGTCGGCCTGGTATCCCAGGAGACCTACCTGTTCCACGCCTCGATCCGCGACAACCTGCGCTTCGCCTGCCCGGATGCGAGCGACGAGGAGATCGAAGAGGCTGCCAGGGCTGCCCAGATCCACGAGCTGATCGCGTCCCTGCCCGATGGCTATGCCACGCCGGTCGGCGAGCGTGGCTATCGCTTCTCGGGAGGGGAGAAGCAGCGGATCGCGATCGCCCGCACTGTCCTGCGCAACCCGCCGGTGCTGATCCTCGACGAGGCGACCTCCGCCCTGGACAGCGAGACCGAGCGCGCGGTGCAGCTGGCGCTGGACGAGCTCTCGCGGGGGCGTACAACGATCGCGATCGCCCACAGGCTCTCCACGATCAGGGACGCCGATCAGATCCTCGTGCTCGACTCCGGGCACATCGTCGAGCGCGGCACGCACGAGGAGCTGCTCGAGCTGGCCGGCCGCTACGCGGCGCTTCTCAGCGGCGCGGTGGCCGGCGAGCTGCCCACCGAGAAAGGCTCCTCGACGGCACTGGCATGAGCGTTCGGCGCGTTCGGCGCGACGCTCAGGCGGTCGCGTCGATGTTCAGGCGCACGTAGTCGACGACCACCGGCTCTCCGAGCTGCTCCAGGACGTCGTCCATGAACTGCCCCCGCAGGCTCTCCGGCAACCTTTGCACGTGCGGGCCGAGGACGATCGTCGCGAGGAACTCGCGCGGATGCTCCGGTTGGGTTGGCGCCGGCTGCAGCCAGCAATCGGCGGAGGCGAATCCGGCATCGAGCAGTCGCTCGCGCGTCGTTGCCGGCGCGGCGTAGTTCCAGGGCGCGCGCCAGTCGGCGAAGTGCTCCGCGTAGGGCTCACGCGCGAGGACAGCGCTCGCCTCGCCGCGCAGGACGTCGATGTTGCCCTCTCCCCCACACTGCGCGAGCAGCCGACCGCCGCGCCGCAGCGCCCGGTGCAGGCGCCGGAACAGGCGGTCGTGATCGGCGATCCAGTGAAATGTGGCGGTCGAGATCACCGCGTCCACGGGCTCCTCCAGCTCGAGCTCGAGCAGGTCCAGCCGGCGTACGTCGGCGTCCGCGCCGAGCCGCTCACGGGCGGCATCCACCATCGAGGACGATGCGTCGACGGCGATCACCCTACCGCGCGGCAGCCGGTCGATCAGAGCCTGCGTGATCCGGCCCGAGCCACAGCCGGCGTCCACTACGACCTCGTCCCCGCCGAGCTCCAACCGCGCGAGCACCTCCAGCCCGAGGGCCTCCATCGGCCCGGAGATGCGGTCGTAGCTGCGCCCGTCCCACTGGCGTACTTCTGGCATACGCGCGTACGTTATCGCATATTCGTGGACGGCCTCTACCGTCGCGCCGGCTCGGCCAGCTCGAGCAGCACGCGCGAGAGCTGCCCGCCCTGCCAGGCGATCGGCGAGCCCTCCTTCTCGACCACCAGCTTCGCGCCCGGGATCGCCGCGGCGTAGCGTTCGCCGACCGCGAGCGGGTGGCCGGGATCGGCCTGGTCGCGGCTGGCGACGACCACGGTCGGGGCTGCGATGCCCTCCAGCTCGGCCATGCTGGCGAACGGCCGCGACCGTGGCACGACTTCGAGCGCGTCGGCAACCGCCCGCGGATGCTCGTGCGCGGCGAGTCGCTGGCGCAAGACCGTCTCGACCGTGTCGCGCCACCGCTCCGGCACCGCGACGAGGTCATACGCACGGATGAATCCCTCCACTCCCCCCACTCTGAGGCCCTCCGCCAGTGCGTCCCAGCCGGCAAAGCTATCCGCGCCCCTCGGCAGGGCCGGGTCGTAGGACGGGGTGATCAGACACAGCGCGTGGACGCGCTCGGGATGGGCTAGCGCGAACCGTGCCGCCGTGTGCGCGCCCATCGAGGCTCCCGCGAGGATGACTCGCTCCAGCCCGACCGCGTCGAGCACCGCCTGAAGGTCCGCCGCGAGGTGCTCGTACCCGTAGGCAGTCCGCTCGGGCGCCGCCGTGGAGAGGCCGTGCCCGCGCGCATCGTAGGCGAGCACTCGATGGCCCGAGCGCTCCAGTAGACGGGAGCCCATCACCACGTACCGCCGCGTCGCCGTCAAGCCGTGGAGCAAGACGACCGCCGGGCCCGCTCCGGCGTCGTCTCCGGACAGGGTCACCCCGTCCGTGAGGATGCTCAACGCGGTGCGCTGCTCGGCCATGCGCACAGGTCTATCACCCGCCGCCAGGATGCCCGCGCCGACCGACGCGCTCGCTCGGGGCCGGTCCGAGGCGTCAGGCGGGCACGGCGGCGTGGGCGCGGATGAGCTCAGCCGCCCGCTCGGGCTGCTCCCAGAAGAAGAGATGACCGACTCCGTCGAAGATCTCAAGCCGCGAGCCTGGTATTCGCGAGGCGATCAGGCGGCCGTTCTCGACGGGCAGCATCTGGTCCTCGGTGCCGTGCACGACGAGCGTCGGCGTCGTCAGCTCCGACAGTCGCGCGCTCGTGTCATGAGCCATGCACGCCTGCATCTGGGCCATCACGACGGGCACGGCGACGGCGCGCTGCGCGTCGATCGCGAGCGAGCGCTCGAAAAGCTCGGAGTCGTCCGCCATCGCCGCTGAGACGTTGACCTCGAAGGCGGCTCGCAGCGCCCGCTGGCGATCTCCCGAGAACATCGCCTCGGTGAGTCGCTGGATCACCTCCGGAGCGGTGAGCGAGCTGCCCTCGCCGCCGCAATAGGTGCAGCCCAGCATGAGCGTGCGCACGCGCTCGGGGTGCGTCAACGCGAGCTCCTGCGCGACCATGCCCCCCATCGAGATCCCCACGACGTGAGCCGATTCGATCTCCAGGGCAGCGAGCAGCCCGGCCGCATCCTCGGCCAGCTGAGCGATCGTGACGGCGCCCTCCAGGCGGCTGCTGGCGCCGACCCCGCGGTGGTCGTAGACGATCACGTCGAAGTCGCGTCGAAGCGGCTCGAGAAACGGCTCGCCCCAGTGCAGGGCGGTTCCGCTCATGCCCATGATCAACAGCAGCGGCGGACCCGATCCACTGCGCTCGTAGTCGAGCTCGACCTCACCGGCCTTCGCGATCGACATCCTGTGATCCTATCGCCCCGCATGCGGCGGGGTTCCCCCGAGCGGCTTCTACACCGGGAGGGCGAGCTGATCGTCGAGACCCTGTGCGCCGGCTGCGGCGGCGGCTGCGCTGTCGCTCCGCCGACCCGCACCGCGCTCGAACGCGCCCGACGGCACCAGACCAGCCACGCGCACGCCGAGCAGCCGCACCGGTCGTGGCGGGGCGTACTCGCGCAGAAGCCTCAGCGCGACCCGCGAGACGAGCTCGGCGTCGTGCGTCGGCTCGGCCACCGAGTGTGCGCGGGTGACCGTCGTGAAGTCATCGAGGCGCACCTTGATCCCGATCGTGCGGCCGCTTCGGCCGTGGGCGCCCAGGCTCTCGCAGAGCTCGCTCGCCATCCGGGCGAGCGCGTCGCGCAAGTCCTGCGGGTCGTGAAGGTCTCTGTCGAACGTACGCTCCCGCGACTCCGAGACGACCTTGCGGGCGGCTCCGATCTCGCCGTCGTGCTCGAAGCGGGCGCGCCTGCCCAGATCGCGACCGAGGTTGGGCCCGAAGCGCTCGACGAGCATCCGCTCGGGGGCCGAGCCGACCGCCGCGAGCGTTGTCAGCCCGAGCTCGGCAAGGCGCGCGGCTGTCTTCGGACCGATCCCCGGCACGAGTCCCGGCGGCGAGCGGGAAAAGCGCGCGCACGCCTGCTCGCGGCTGAGCACGACGAAGCCGGCCGGCTTCTCGGCGTCGGAGGCGACCTTGGCGACGAGCTTGTTCGGTCCGATCCCGACCGAGCAGGTCAGCCCGAGCGCCCGCTCGATCTCCGCGACGATCCGGCGCATCGCAGATCGCGGCGAGTGCAGGCCGGCGAGGTCGAGGTAGGCCTCGTCCAGTCCCACCACCTCGACCCGCTCCACGTGCAAGCGCACCAGGTCCATCATCTGAGCGGAGACCCTGCGATAGGTCGGGAAGTCCGGCGCCAGGAACACCGCGTCGGGGCATAGTCGCCGCGCGCGGGCCGCGGGCATGGCCGAGCCGACGCCGAAGCGTCGCGCCTCGTAGCTGGCCGTTGTCACCACAGCCCGCGGCCCGCTCCCGGCCACGACCACCGGCAGGCGGCGCAGCTCGGGACGGCGTCCGAGCTCGATCGAGACATAGAACGCGTCGGCGTCGAGATGGGCTACGCGCAGAGGAGAGAGCTCGACGGACACGGTCAATCGAATCTATCGTCCGGCCCGGCGCGCTGAAGCGCGGCCGGTGCTACCTGGAGTAGGCTTCCGAGACGTCATGGATCTGACCTTCAGCGAGCAGGAGACCGCGTTCCGCGATGAGCTGCGCGGGTGGCTCGCCGCGAATCCACCGGACCCCAAGCCGACGGGCGGCGGCGATGACGCGGAGCACGCCTGGCGGCGCGACTGGCAGCGCCGCCTCTACGACGCCGGCTGGGCGGCGCCCGCGTGGCCGACGGAGTACGGCGGACGTGGCGCCACGCCGACCGAATCGGCGATCTACTTCGAAGAGATCGGCCGCGCGCGGGTGCCGTTCGCCGCAAACACGCTCGGCGTGCTCCTCGCTGGCCCGACGCTGATGGTGTGGGGCACCCCCGAGCAGAAGGAGCGCTACCTCGCGCCGATCCTCTCGGCCGAGGAGATCTGGTGTCAGGGCTTCTCCGAGCCCGACGCCGGCTCAGACCTGGCGTCGCTCAAGACGCGCGCGGTGAAGGACGGCGAGGAATGGGTCGTGACCGGGCAGAAGGTTTGGACGAGCGGCGCCCAGTACTCGAAGTGGTGCATGCTGGTGGCGCGCACCGACTCGGACGTCGCCAAGCACAAGGGCCTGACGTACTTTCTGATGGACATGGAGCAGGACGCCGTGCTGGTCCGACCGCTGCGCCAGATCACCGGCGAGTCGGAGTTCAATGAGCTGTTCATCGAGGAGGCCAGGATCCCCGATGCAAACGTCGTCGGCGGCGTCGGCAACGGCTGGAAGGTAGCGCTGACGACCCTCATGAACGAGCGCGCGGGACTCGGCTTCGCACTGCAGATCCGCCTTCGCCAGCTGCTGGACGATCTGATCGGTGAGGCGAGCGAGCGCGGGCTGATGGAGGATCCGTTGTATGCCGACGCGCTCGCCGAGGTTCACGTGCGCTGCGAGTCGATCCGGCTGCTGGCGTGGAAGGGTCTGACCGACACCGAACGCTACGGCCAGCCCGGGCCGGAGGGCTCGCTCGTGAAGTGGCTGTGGTCGGAGACCAACCAGCGGTTGACGCAGCTCGCCGTCGACATTCTCGGCGCGCAGGCGCTGACGGCGGGCACCAGCTCGAGCTACGAGCTGTTGCGTGCCCGCGGCAACACGATCGAGGGCGGCACCACGGAGGTGCTCAAGAACATCATCGCCGAGCGGGTGCTCGGCCTGCCGCGGTTGAAGGCGGCCGCGTGATGGGTCTGGATGAGCTGCACCCCTATCGGGGTTCCGCTGGATGGGTCGCGTAGTCGATGGACTTCGGCCTGACCGACGACCAGCGCGAGATTCAGCGCACGGCGCGCGAGCTGCTGGCCGAGCGCTCGCGTCCGGAGCGCGTGCGCGAGCACGCCGAATCGGGACGGTCCGACGAGGCGCTGTGGCGCGAGCTGAGCGAGTTGGGCTGGCCGGGGATCGCGGTGCCCGAGGAGCACGGCGGCCAGGGGCTCGGACGCATCGAGCTGTCGATCCTGTGCGAGGAGCTCGGGAACACCCTCGCCGCGGTGCCGTTCCTGCCGAGCGTCATGGCCGCCACGCTGATCGAGCTGGCGGGCTCCTCAGAGCAGCGCGGGCGTTGGCTGCCGGACCTGGCCAGCGGCCAGGCAACGGGCGCGCTCGGCGTCGCCGACGAGGGCGTCGCGGAACTGGTCGTCGGCGGGGCCGAGGCCGACGTGATCGTGCTGCTGGAAGACGATCAGACGGCACGCCTGCTGACCCGCGAACAGGCCGAGGTTACGCCCGTCGCCGCGATCGACCCGACTCGCTCGTGCGCGCTGGTCGGCGCGGATGACGACGCGGGCGAGGAGCTGGACGGGGATGTGGCGGCGGGAGTCGACCGCGCTCTCGTGGCCGTCAGCTCGGAGCTCGTGGGCGTCTGCGGTCGGGCGCTCGAGCTGACGGTTGCCTATGTCAAGGATCGGCGGCAGTTCGGCGTGCCCGTCGGCGCCTACCAGGCCGTCTCGCATCGGTGCGCGCAGATGCTGCTCGACACCGAGAAGGCGCGCTCGACCGCCGCGTTTGCGGCCTGGACCGCCGATGCCGACCCCGAGCGGCTGGCCGAGGCCGCGGCGATGGCCAAGGCGGCGGCATCCGACGCCGGACGCGAGGTGACAGCCAGCGCGATCCAGGCCCACGGCGGCATTGGTTTCACGTGGGAGGCGGACGTGCACTGGCTGTACAAGCGCGCCCAGCTCGATGCAGCGCTGCTGGGTGGCGCCAAGCACCACCGGGCGCGTGTGGCCGCGATCCTCGCCCAGCGGGTGGGACAGGTCGGAGCCTCCCAACCCGGGTAGGGCGCGGGGCCGGCATGGTGAGACCTGCACCGCTCAGGAAGCCGGCCCGGCCCGGACAGCGCACGGCGCGAGGACCGGCGCTGCGGGCGGCCCGTCACTGATCGCGACCATGGCCAAACCCTCCCCATTTGCCGTTGACAGCGAGGTGCAGGGCGACGCCGCTCGCATGACGGTCGTCGGCGAGCTCGACATCGCGACCGTGGGTCAGCTCGAGGCGGCGGTCGAAGCCGTGCTCGCAGGGGGCGTCCGAGAGCTCATCGTCGACCTCAACGGACTCACGTTCATCGATTCCTCGGCGCTGCGGCTGTTCATCGTGCTCAAGGACCGCTCCGCGGGCGAGGATTGGCAGCTCAGCCTGATTCGCCCCGCCGGCCCGGCCCTGTCGATCTTTCAGATCAGCGGAGCCGAGGAGCACCTGCCGTTCATCGAGGACCGGGGAGCGCAATAATGGCACGCGTGAACGAGGTCGTTCAGAGCGAGGTCGTGCAGCGAACCGTCAACGACGGTGTGGCGCTGCTCACGCTCAACCGGCCGGATCGCCTGAACGCGTGGACCGGCGAGATGGAGCGCGCCTACTTCGGACTGCTCGAGGAGTGTGCGGCCTCCCAGGACGTCCGCGTCATCGTGGTGACGGGCGCCGGCCGGGGGTTCTGCGCGGGCGCCGACATGAAGGACCTGCAGCAGCTCGGCGAGGGCGAGGTCGACGTCGCGCAGCAGAACGGCGCGCACGAGAAACGCCGCCCCCAGAGCTTCCCACTGTCGATCCCCAAGCCGATCATCGCTGCGATCAACGGTCCGTGTGCCGGTATCGGCCTCGTGCAGGCGCTGATGTGCGACATGCGCTTCGCGGCCGAGGGCGCGAAGCTGACGACGGCGTTCGCGCGTCGCGGGCTGGTCGCCGAGCACGGCATCGCGTGGATCCTTCCCCGGCTGGTGGGTCCCGCTCGGGCGCTCGATCTACTGCTCTCCGGACGCGTCGTCCTCGCCGCGGAGGCGGCGCAGCTCGGCCTGGTCAACCGCACGTACGCGCCGGAGAAGCTCCTCGACGAGGTGCTCTCCTATGCACGCGTCCTCGCCGTCAATTGCTCGCCGGCCAGCATGGCCACGATGAAGCGTCAGGTCTACGCCGACCTCGAGCGCCCGCTGTCGGATGCGCTCGCGCAGGCCGATCGCCTGATGCTCGCGTCGTTCGGCGCGCCCGACTTCGTCGAGGGCGTGGCCAGCTTCGTGGAGCGCCGCGAGCCGAGCTTCGCGCCGCTCGCCGGCTAGCGCGCGGTCTGATCGAGCAGGCGCAGGCGCACCCCGCCGAGCTCGATCGCATCGCGGCCGCGCCGCAGCTCGGAAGGGAGCTCGAGCGCGATCTCGACCAGGCCTTCGGCGCGCTCGTCGTCCACGGCCAGGAAGTCCACGCGCCCGCCGTCGAGGAGCAGCGACGGCCGCAGGGCGCCGCCGACGGGGATGCCGAGCACGTGCGCCCAACGCTCTGCGACGGCGACCGGGTTGGCGACCGCGATCGTGATGCCCGCGAGCCGCCCGGGCGCACCGCGGTCCTTGCGCGCGGTCCACTGCGGCCCACCCCAGCGCCAGCTCCCGTAGGGCTCTGAGCGGTCGAGCGAGACGATCGCACCGCGCATGTCTGCCGGATGCAGGTGGGTGCCCGAGATGTCGGGCAGGTCGATCTGCCACACCACGCGGACGCCGGCCTGCTCGGCGCGTGAACGGGCGCCCTCGAGGTCCTCGATGTCGAACAGCGCCATGTAGCCGCCGTCGCCGCCGTGGCGCTCGAGATAGCGCCCGGCGGCCGTGTCCGGCTGGACGGGCGAGATCACCTCCAGAAAGCAGTCCTCGAGCGCAAAGACGACGTTGCTCAGCCCAAACTGACCCACACCGGGATCGCGGAACGGCTCGTCCAGGTGAAGGGCGGACTGCAGCGCCACGGCGACCGGCTCGAGCCGCTCGGCGACGATCACCGCCTGGCGCAGCCGCACGCGGGAGTGGGCCTCGGTCACGGCGTTCAGGCTATCGCCTGCCCGGCGATCGGGACCAGATCTTCGGATCGCGCGCCTCTCGACGCATAGGATCTTGCGCGATGGGACGGCCCCAGCTGTTCTCCGCGACGCACAAAGCCGCGGGTCGATGAACGCGCGCGCCGAGGCCGTGGCGCGCCTGGGTGCTCGCTACGACGCGCGCGTGCTCGAGCCCTCGCCGCCAGCCGTCAGCGAGCCGCCGTGGCTCGCCGACGATCCCGTCGGAAGGGGCGATCCTCCGAGCGGGTTGCCGCGCGTCTCTCCGTCTCGGGCGCGGACCTGCGCTGGGCCGATCTGCTGCGCGAGGACGCCGCGCTCGCCGACTGGTGCCGCGAGCGGTGGCTGGCCGCCTACGACCCGCTGCGCCCCGTGCCGGACCGACTGATCCCTACGCGGCTCGCCCTGCATCGCCTGGCCGAGCGGGTGATCTCGCCGGCGCGGGCGCACGCCGGTGGGAAGATCGGCTTGCGCTTCACGCGCGGGGGATTCGGCACGCCGTTCTTCGCCGACGATGTGCAGCTGCGCGTGGTGCGCGACGAGCTCGTCGTCCAGACCGGCGAGCGGGAGCGCTCGGCCCGCATCACTACGCTCGCGGAGATGGCGCTGCACGTTGGCGCCGAGCTGCTGCCCGGCGAGGTCGCGGAGTCCGAGCCACTCGACGTCGACCCCGCCGCCTCGGCGTTCATGGGCGACTGGTTCGGCTTCGGGGCGTCCGTGCTCGAGGAGCTCCGTGCCAGCGTCGCCGACGATCACGAACCCTCGCGCGTGCAGCTGTGGCCCGAGCACTTCGACCTGGCCGTCGAGCTGGGAGCCGAGTCGCTGGGCGCGCGTGCCGGCTATGGCGCCTCGCCGGGCGATGAGCTCCACTCCGAACCGTACCTCTACGTGACTCCCTGGAGTGAGGTGTCGCCGGGCAAGTTGTGGCAGGCGCAGGCATTTCGCGGAGCCGAGTTCCCCTACGCGCTTCTGCGGGCGTCCGGATCGTCCGCGCGGGTTCAGCGCGAGACCGCGCTGCGGTTCTTCGCCGAGCGTCTCGCGGCCCTGGTAGGCGAGGCCTAGGCGGCCAGTCGAACCGGCAGCGTCTTGAGCTGGTTGAGGAACCCGGATTCGACGAACGTCGGCTCGCCTTCGAGCGCGATCCGCGGGAAACGCTTGAGCGTCTCCTCGAACAGGATCCTCAGCTCGAGTCGCGCCAGCGCCGTTCCGAGACAGAAGTGGCGCCCCCCCGCACCGAAGGCCTGGTGCTCGGGGTTGCGAGCGACGTCAAAGTGATCGGGGTCCTCGTAGCGGGACTCGTCGCGGTTTGAGGAGACGTACCACATGACGACCTTCTCCCCCTCTCGGATCTGCTGTCCGTGCAGCTCGGTATCGCAGGTGGCGGTGCGACGGAAGTGCGCGAAGGCGGGGAACATCCGCAGCGACTCCTCCACGGCGCTCGGCACGAGCGACGGATCGTCGAGCAGCTTCTGCAGCTGGTCGCGGTCTTTATCAGCGCTTGCATTCCGCTGCAGTAGGTCGCCTTGGTGCTGTCGTCGCCGGCCGCCATGAGCAGGAAGAAGCCCATCACGATCTCGTGCTCCTCGAGCTTCTCCCCGTCGACCTCGGCGTCGACGAGGACGGTCGTCAGATCGTCGGTCGGGTTCTCGCGGCGCTCGGCGATCAGGCTCCGGCAGCGCTCGAAGATCTCGGGAATATCGTTCTCGAGAACGCCCTCGATGCCGTCAGGGTTGATGTCTTTGTCGTCTCCTGCCAGCGTCGAGTTCATCAGCCTGGCCCAGATCGCGTCGTCCTCCTCGGGGATACCCATGAAGCTGCCGATCACGCGCGAGACGACGGGCTGGGCAACGTCGTTGACGAGATCGCAACCCTCTCGCCCGGCGATTCGCCCAGCGTGTCGATGACGATCGCGCGGATCGATCCTCGTGGTCGGCGATCCGCTTGGGTGTGAAGCCGCTTGGAACAGCGCCTTGATCCGGTCGTGCTTCGGCGGGTCCATCCCGATGAACATCGCCCGGGTCAGCTCGATCGGGAAGACCTCCGATACCGCCGTTACGCCCCCGAGTTCGGAGGAGTAGGTGCGCCAGTCGCGGCTGACGGTGTGGACGTCGTCAGCGGTTGTGACCGACCAGAAGCCCGGCTCGCCCGGATAATCGCTGATCCGCTGGCTCCAGTGCACGGGGCACTCGCTGCGCAACTGCTTGAAGAGCTCGTGCGGCGGGCCCTCCAGCCAGATCTTGCGCTCGGCTACGAGCGCGTTGTCGAGATCGCTGCCAACCGACGCCATCTGGACCCCTCCTGATCGTTGTCGCGGATGCAGCGTCGATGTTACTGGCTACGCGGCCAGGCCGGGTGGCCTCGACTAGATCTGCTCCCGTCGATTCTCGCTGACGTCAAGCTGGTCGATCGTCAGCCGCCGGACCGTCAGATGGTCCACTTCCAGCGACCCGATCGCTCCCCGGCCGAGGGCGAGGCGTCCGACCGCGAGCCTGCCGATCGCCAGGGCGCCGATCGCGCCCGCTCCGGTCGCGATCGCACCGACAGCGACGGCAGCAAGAGCGCCGGCGCGGGACGCGCCGGCGCCTCGCAGTCGCGGGGTGGCGCCGACTCGGCGCATCGCGGCTCACCAGCTCCGATCAGCGTGCCGCCGACAGGGTGGCGCCGGCAAATTCGAGCATCCCCGAGAGGTGCTCGTGGAGCATTTCGAAGGTGTGTCCCCCGGGATAGACGGCGCTGCGCGCGTTCGCTCCGGCGGCCCGCAGCGCCGCGGCGAACTGCGCGTTCTCCGCGGGATTGGCGATTGCATCGGATGCGCCACCGTACAGGAGTGCCTGCATGCCGACGCGCGACAGCATCGGGCGGTCGCCGCGCAGCTCGCCTTGCAGGCCGTTGAAGAAGCCCAGCCAGCTCTCCAGTACAGCGAACCGCTCCGGGTGCCCCAGCGCGATGTTGGCGGCGCCGTAGCCGCCCATCGAGTAGCCGGCGATCGCGCGCCCGGAGCGATCGGCCACCGTGGGCAACGTCCGGTCCACCAGTTTCTGAATTTCAAGGACGTAGCTCTCGTAGCGTCGGAGTCCCTGGTCGCGCCAGTTGTTCATCCCGGCGCCGCCCTGGATCATCACGGCGATCAGCGGTGAAATGGAGCGTCTCGAGATCAACCTGTCGAGCGACGCCTGCAGGCCGATCGCGAGGAACGAGCTGTCGCTCTGACCGTTGCCGTGCAGCAGGTAGAGCACCGGGTAGCGGCGGACGGTGCTCCCATATCCCGGAGGCAGATAGACGAGGAACGAGCCCTCGCTGTGAAGCGCGAGGGAGGTGTAGCTCGCCCCGTCGATCGCGCTGCCCGCTGCGTCGTGGTTGACGGTCACGAACTTTGGTGGTGGGAGCACTTCCGCGCCGGCAGGCTCCGGCACGCGCACCGCCTGCGCGAGCGCGGGGCTGTGGGCCTGGCTGCGAATGCCGATGAGCTCAATCACGCGGGATGGGCCCGTGAGCGCGAGTCCGGCGCAGAGCGCGGCCACCGCGCTGACCGCGGCGCCCGCGCCGAGCCGGCGCGCGGTCGCCTTGCCCGATCGCGATTGTGCATCGGGCGCCGGGGCCGGCGTGGCGAGAGCCCGCGCGCGGCGCGGTGGGAATGCGGGCACCCACGGCGGCGGCAGCACGTCCGCGGCCACGCGGCCGCGGCCCGGCCAGCTCCACTCGACCAAGCCCTCGAGCCACACCTGCGGGCGCACAGTCTGAACAGCGACGGCCATCTCGCGCATTGAAGGAGCCCCAGCCGGGAAAGCCAACTCCTGCACGAACACGCCCACCGCGCAGTGGGGTCAGCACGAACGACACAGATCAGCGCATGCCACTCAGATCAGCGCGTGCTCCATACCTCCCCGGTGTCGCCGAATCCAAGCGCCTGCTTGGTCGCCTGGGTGAGGTCGAATTCGCGGCCGGCGACATACGGTCCGCGGTCGACCACGGGCACCCGCACCGAGCGGCCGCCGTAGCGAAGCGTCACAAGCGTGCCGCAGGGGAGTGTCTTGTTCGCCACACCCATGGTCGCGCTCGTCAGCGAGCCACCGCACGCGAGACCGCCGCCGCCGCCATACCAAGAGGCCTCGGCAAGGCGATAGACGTTCAGCTGTCCGAGCCGGCGATGGGCGGCGCGCACGTCGCCGGCGCCCGCGAAACGCAGGCGCACCCGCTCACTTCCGATCCAGTGGGCGATGTAGCGCATCCGGAACCGACCCTTCGGGCCGGTGCGGGTACGCGCCAATGTGCTCCAACCGTGGCGGCGGAGTGCCTGAAGCGCCACCATCCGCCCCGGCAGCCCCCCGAGTCGGGAGCGGGCCTGAAGGGTGCCGGTGACCGTGGCCGCCTCGCCGTCGAGCACGTTCAGAGACGTGCTGTAGACCGTCAGGGCGGTCGCGGAGGCGGCAAACGCCGGCGCGTACGAGACGATCCCTACCGGTGCCAGGGCAACGGCAGGCTGCGCCTGCGGCGCGGGGACGTAGAACAACTGGAACCTCCTTGTTTCTGCCTACGGGGTTAGCTGTCGGGCTCACACCCGGCAGCGCACGCGAACGGGACGCGTGTCAGCCGGGCGTTACGACCAATCCATGGTCGATTCGCCCCGATCCAGACCACGCGTTGGCGGTCCGGCATTGGGTCCCCCGATCGCCTCCATCCACGGTGGCGACTCGGCAAGAGTCGAACAATTGTTCGTATGCTAAAGGCGTCTCACAGGGCTTTCTGTGACGGAGCGCACACTTATCCCTTGACAGGGGGTAGATTCTGTAGTAGGTTGTCCCAATGCCCCCAGTTTCCAGGGACAATCCGGTCAGAGCGTCGGCTTCCGAGTCGTCCTACTCACTCATGGAGTTCATGCGGGACTTCCCCGACGACCGCGCGTGTCTTGACTGGCTGTGGCGCTCACGCTTCTCCGACGATGGATCGCACGCGTTCTGCCCCAAGTGCGACAAGGAACGGAAGTTCCACAAGGTCCGCGAACGTCCCGCCTGGGATTGCGACTCCTGCGGACACCACATGCACCCGCTGGCCGGGACGATCTTCGCCAAGTCCTCGACCTCGCTGCACCTATGGTTCTTCGCGATCCATTTGATGACGAGCACTCGCTGCGGAGTGTCAGCCAAGCAGCTTGAGCGCGAGCTTGGCGTCACGTACAAGACCGCGTGGAGGATCTTCAACAAGGTCCGCAACAAGCTCATGATCGAGGATGGCGAGCCCCTGTCGGGCTACGTCGAGATTGACGAGATGTCGCCGGACGGCAAGCCGCGCAAGAAACACCGGCTCGCGGACGACCCGGACGCGCGCTCCAAGGCCATGAAACTCCGGGAACATAGTAGAGCGACCGTCCTCGCTGCTGTCGAGCGTGGTGGACGGGTCAAGGCAACTGTCGTGCCCGGTCGTCGTGGGCCGCACATTCACAAGCAGGTCATCGAGTGGGTGCGGCCCGAGGCAATCGTCTACACCGACGAGTGGCCCGCGTACAACCAGCTTGGAGCGCACTTCGCCTCGCATAGTCGAGTCCGGCACTCCTCCGGCGAGTACGTGATCGGCGACGCCTACACGAACACCATTGAGGGCTTTTTCGGGCACGTCAAGCCCTCAATCCGGGGCACCTACAAGAAGGTCTCCCACAAGTGGTTACAGGGCTACCTCAACGAGTTCACGTGGCGCTACAACCATCGCCATGACCGCAGGGCGATGTTCGAGACGCTACTTCTCAGAGCCGCCGGAAGGTGACGTCTTGTCGGGCTCCGCAGCCTTCTTGAGGTTGTCGAAGAACTCCCCCCGCTTCGGGATCGGGACCGTCAAGCCCTCCGGCGTCGTCTCGGTCTCCTGCTGCTCGTCGGACTTCGGATCGTCTGTCTGCACTGGGATCGAGTATAGGTACCGCGATGACGCCTGATCCCAAGGACCCGAACGAGAAGCTGGTCTACGCGAACTGGGTTCGCTTAGAGGCCACGCCGTATGACATCTCGATGGACTTTGGCTACCGCTCGACCGAGAATCCGCCGAAGGATTTCCCAGTCCACCTAGTCATGACCTGGGAGCACGCAAAAGACCTGCTCTTGCTGCTGGACAACGCGGTCAAGCAGTATGGCGAGAACGTTGGCGCGATCAGAGACCTTGGGTCAGAGATCACCCCTGCGAAGCAGCCCACAAAACCCCCGCCCGCCCAGCGACGCAAGAGGAAATAGTCGGATGCCCGAGACGCTGAATACACCCATCGGGTGGTCGGATACTCCGATGCGCGTGGCCGAGTGGCGACTAGCACTCGGCCTAGATCGCAAGCCTCACACACTCCCGCGCGCGAAGGAAACCATGCCCGCGTTCGAATCAACCATGCCGCTTCGCGGCAACAACAAGTCCATATGGGAGCGTGCCATGGCGGCGCGCCAGGACTCAACCCTGTTCGCTCGCGGCGGTTTTTCTGTCCCTCAAGCGGAGGACTCAATCGATATCGACGGCCTGCGTGACTGGCTTCTCTCGGACTCGCTCGACTGGGATGCGGTAGAGCGCGCTCGCGACGAGGGTTGGCGCTAGCGTCCGGCAGGGCGACGATGCCGTACGACGGCGCGACGCTCCTGGGGGACACGTCCGCCTGGACGAACATCCGCAAGAAGGCAGCCCCATCGGGCGACCGTGACGCGTTTCTTGAGGCGATTAGTAACGGTCAGCTTCGTATCTCGCCAATCGTTCGCCTTGAGCTAACCGTCGGAGCGCGCAACGCCGCCGAGTTCGCGGCCAAGGAAAAGCACCTGGAAGGGATCGAGGAGCTGGCGCTGACGCCCGAGATCATCGACGCGGCCATAACCACGCTCGGGCAGATGATCGCGACTGGATCGCCCGGATTTCAGAAAGTTCCGCTCGCTGATGCCTTGATTGCGGCGACTGCGCAGGCATATGGAGTGGGCGTTCTCCACTACGACAGGGACTTCGAAAAGCTCGCCCCCGCCTTCGGCATTCCCGTATTTCGAGTAGCGCCCAAAGACTCGATTTGACGCCCTACCCCCAATGAAGGGATAAGTGTGACGGAGCGCACACTTATCCGTTTACGCCATGATGCGGATATGTCGGTCGATGTATTTACGGTCTTGGCCTCCGTCGTCGTGATCTTTGGCTCGATAGCGCTCGGCCGATGGATGCAGCGCAAGGGCCGAGACCTCGAAAAGGGGCGCAAAGATGTCTGATCGCAACGCTCCGCAACGCGGTGAACGGGGCGCACACTTGGTCAATCACGGTGCGGGCCTTGAGAGTCGCTGTCGATGTGCCAGAGTTTGGCGCTACAGAGCCGTTTGACGTAGACGGGATGTAAACTCTCCCTTGCAGCATGAGGGAGGCGACCCGGGGGGCTTTGTGCGTCTCAACCTCCGGCTCTCCGGGTCGCCCTAACGCCTTGAACGTGCAAGAGCGATGCATCGACGACGCCAAGCCTCGGCACAACGGCCCTGAGCCGCCGTCGCCGCAGCGGATTCACGGGCGATCGTTGACGCGGGACGCTGCAACAGCGACAATCGAGCGACATGGCAAACCCCGACCGCCTTTCCGCGCTCGACTCGACGTTCCTGCACCTCGAGAATCATTCGACCGCCCACATGCATGTCGCGTCGGTGATGGTCTTCGAAGGCACGGCGCCGACGGCCCAGGAGCTCGTCGACCACGTGCTCGGCCGGCTGCACCTGGTGCCTCGATACCGTCAGCGACTCGCCTACGTCCCCCTCGACCAGGGCCGACCCGTGTGGGCCGACGATCCCTACTTCAACCCGCGCTACCACATCCGTCACACCGCCCTGCCCAAACCGGCGGATGACAAAGCGCTCAAGCAGCTCGCCGGGCGCCTCTTCTCCCAGCGCCTGGACCGTTCCAAGCCCCTGTGGGAGATCTGGCTGGTCGAGCGAATGGCCGGCGGCCGGTTCGCGCTGATCGCCAAGACCCACCATGCCCTCGTCGACGGCATCTCCGGCGTCGACATCACGACCGTCCTGTTCGACACCGCCGCCGAGCCCGCGCCGACGCCACGGCCGCCGGCGCCGTGGACAGCCAAACCGCTGCCCGGGGCGGCCAAGCTGCTCGGCGAGGCGCTGCGGGAACGCATGACGGTGCCCGCAGAGATGACGCGCGGCACCCGCGCCATCCTGCGAGCGCCACGCAGAGCGCTCTCGCAGGTGGTCGGCGGCCTGGCGAGCGTCGGGGCGACGACGCTCGCCGGCATCAACGCACCCGCGCCGGAGAGCCCGTTCAACGTCGACATCGGACCGCACCGTCGCTACACCTTCCTCGACGCCGACCTCGCCGAGTTCAAGGCGATCAAGGACTCCCTCGGCGGAACGCTCAACGACGTCGTGCTCGCGTCGGTGAGCCTCGCGCTCGGCCGTTACCTGCGCAATCACGGTACGGACACCGACGGGCTCGAGCTGAAGGCGATGGTGCCGGTATCGGTTCGCGCCGACTCCGAACGCGGGGCGCTCGGCAATCAGGTCGCCGCGATGTGGGCACCGCTCCCGGTCGGGGTCCAGAACCCGGCCGAATGCCTGCACCAGGTTGCACGTGCGATGGAGGACCTGAAGAAGTCCGGTCAGGCGATCGGCGCACAGGTTCTCACCAACCTCGCCGGCTTCGCCCCGCCGACGATCCTCAGCCAGGCGGCACGGCTACAGGCTCGCCAGCGCTTCTTCAATCTCGTCGTCACCAACGTGCCCGGTCCGCAGTTCCCGCTGTATGTGCTGGGACGCCGCCTCCAGGTGCTCTACCCGGTCGTGCCGCTCGCCCGGCGCCAGGCGTTGGGGATCGCGGTCATGAGCTACGACGGCCACCTCGGTTTCGGTCTGCTGGCCGACTTCGACGCCCTGCCCGAGCTCGAGGCGATCGGGCAGGATCTCAAATGGGCGATTTCCTCACTTGCGCGCGCGGCTGGACTGCGTCCCGCCCGCAAGCGATCGACGGGGAAGACCTCTACACCAAGCAAGAACGCCAAAGGCGCTCGCGCAAGCGCGGCGGCCAATCGGCGATCGCCGAGCAAGCGCGCCAGCGCGAGCTGAGGACGCCACGCCGTCAGCCCGCTTGCGGCCCTACGGCTTGTTGAAGTGGTGAACCGGAAAGTCCTTGCGGTCCGGCGGACCTGCGAACGCCCGGTCGCCCAGCTCTCCGACGGCGGGCATGAGCCGCCCTTGAGCGAAGCGATCGAACGCCTCGGCTGACTCCCAGAAGTCGATCACGCCCCAGCCCTCCTCGATCGGGCCTGCCGAGTGAAAGATCAGGCCGTCCGGGGGGTTGTCGTCGATTCCCATGTGCCCGTGCACCGCGTCGTACTGCTCCTGGGTTCCTCCATCGAACTTGAGCCTTATGCCGATTGCCATCGCATCCTCTCCTCGGACGTTTTCGGCGACCCTACTCTCCGCGAGGTGCCAACACGGCGTGGAACGCTCATCACGTCGCAGGGTCCGGCGCCTTTCGTCTGCGAACATCTGTTCGTATGATGGGTTCCGCGGCCTGCCACTACGATCCATTCGTGGCCCCAAACCCCTCGCCGGCCGCTCACTCGCGCAAACGGGACCAACGGAGACCACGGGGTGTCGAATCGCCCGCAGAGCCGTGAGACGACCATGCGCCTAGCCCTCTGCCAGATCAACACCACCGTCGGCGACATCGCCGGCAACGCTCAACGGATCCGCTCCGGTCTGCTCGCCGCACGAGAGGCCCGCGCGGATCTCGCATTGTTCCCCGAGCTGTCGATCACCGGCTATCCGCCCGAGGACCTGCTGCTGCGCGAGGACTTCCTGGCGAACGCCGGATCGGCGCTGCGCGAGCTGGCGGCCGACGCCCGCGGCATCGTCGCCGTCGTCGGCTTCCCCGAGCGTGCCGAGGATGTCTACAACGCCGCCGCCGTGCTCGCGGACGGCTCGGTTCAGTCGATCTACCGCAAGGTCTACCTGCCCAACTACGGCGTCTTTGACGAGCAGCGCTACTTTCAGGCCGGTTCCGCTGGCGCCGTGTTCGACCTCGGCGAGCACCGCATCGGGCTGACGGTGTGTGAGGACATCTGGGAGCCGGGTCCTCCGGCGAGCGAGGAGGCGATCGCCGGCGCGGCGCTGATCGTCAACATCTCCGCCTCCCCCTACCACGCCGGCAAGGGCTCAGAGCGCGAGCGCATGTTTGCCCAGCGAGCCCGCGACAACCTCGCGTGCGTCGCCTTCTGCGGTCTCGTGGGAGGTCAGGACGAACTCGTGTTCGACGGTCATTCGTGCGTGGTCGATCACACCGGGGGGACGATCGCGCGCGCCGCGCAGTTTCGCGAGGAGCTGCTCGTCTGCGACGTGGACTTGGACGCCGCCGTTGCCGCTCGCCTGCGGGAGTCCGGCCATCGCCCCGTCGCCCGCTCCTCCGGCGCTCGCGCGGAGATCCTTCCGCCGTTGTCCGGCGCGGGCTCGGACCCGACCCGCTCCCCCGCCGCGGCGGCGTCAATCGCCGAGCTGATCGCGCCGGTAGAGGCCGAGGTGTATGCCGCGCTCATGCTCGGCCTGCGAGATTACGTCGAGAAGAACGGCTTTGGCCACGTGGTGCTCGGACTCTCGGGTGGAATCGATTCCGCACTGGTGGCCTGCCTGGCCGTCGACGCACTTGGATCAGAGCGCGTGAGCACGGCGATCATGCCGTCTCGCTTCTCATCCTCGGCGACCCAGGAAGACGCCCGCGCGCTCGCCCGTGCGCTCGGCGTGCGCGCCCACGAGCTCCCGATCGAGGCGGCGCTCGAGGCCTACCTTCAGACTCTTCGCGACGAGCTCGCCGACGGATCCGCTGGCACCGCCGCCGTCGGTGCGGGCGGCCCAGCCGCGGCTTCGGGAGAGAACCTAACCGAGGAGAACCTACAGGCCCGCATTCGCGGAAACCTGCTGATGGCGCTGTCCAACAGGTTTGGATGGCTCGTGCTGACCACGGGCAACAAGTCCGAGATGTCGGTCGGTTACACGACTCTCTACGGCGACCTCGCCGGCGGTTTCGCGGTCATCAAGGATGTCCCCAAGACGCTCGTCTATCGGCTGTGCAGGTGGCGCAACTCCGACGCCGCAACGCCCGCGAGCGGGGTGACCGCGCCAATCCCAGCCTCGATCATCGAGCGAGCTCCGTCGGCCGAGCTCAGGCCCGACCAGCGCGACGAGGACTCGCTGCCCCCGTATGAGCTCCTCGACCGCATCCTGCAGGGCTACATCGAGCTCCACCTGGGACGCGAGCAGCTGATCGCCGAGGGACTTCCCGCCGCCGAGGTCGAGCGCACGATTCGCCTCGTCGACCTCGCCGAGTACAAGCGCCGCCAGGCGCCGCCGGGGATCAAGGTCACCGAGCGGGCCTTCGGGCGCGACCGCCGCATGCCGATCACCAACCGCTACAGGGGCTGAAGCTCGCCGTGTGGACTCGCCCCATTCGCCCCGTGGACAGAGCTCGTGGTGCCGTCGCGCTCGCGCTTAGCCTAATCGCCGCGATGTTGACGGCGTGCGGCGATACGGTGCAGGACCAGCCGATCCCGCACAACACGCTCGAGAGCCTGCTCGTCGCGCCCTACCCCGTCTACTGGCTGGGGGGCTCGTTTCAAGGGCTGAGGATCACCGAAGCCTCGCATGACCCCGGCGGCGCGTTCACCGTTCAGTACGGCGACTGCAAGGTCGGTGGCCAGGGCACCTGCGTGCCGCCGCTGCGCGTCGTCACCTCGCCCGACAACAGCTTCCTGCCCGGAGGCTCGGCGCCGCAACGGATCACAAGCGTCCGTGGCGTAGCGGCAGTGGTCGCGCGGGCGGGCCAGACGATCGAGATCCCGACCGCCGGCGTGGTGGTTGGCATCTACGCGCTCACCGCGCGCCTCGCCGGCACGGCGGCAGCGACGATCGTGCCGATCAACGACGTCGGGGTGCCCGGCGCTCAGCTTCCGGCACGGTTGCCGGACACCGGCTTCGCCCAGACACCCCTGCCCTCGCAGATGCCGTCCCCGCTTCGGGCGCTGCGCTGAGGCGGACCGTGGCCGACCTGCCGGCGCGCGCCGACGGCCTCCAGGCAACCGGCAGAGCCGGCCCCGGGCTGGCTGCTAGCTCCGGCGCGGCGGTAGGCCGTCCGGGGCCGGGCGAACGGCGATCGTCATGCGGGTCACGGCGCAGGTGCGCTCGGCGTCGTCGCTGAAGCGCACATCCCACACCCACGTCGTGCGGCCGCGGTGCAGGCGCGTAGCGTGGGCATGCACCACGCCTTCGGTGATTGGACGCAGGAAGCTCGTGCTGTTCGACAGGCCCATCGCCATGTTGCCTTCCGGCGCTACGGCGATCGCGGTCGCGAGCGAGGCCATCGACTCGGCGATCGCGGCGTATACGCCTCCGTGGAGCAGGCCAGCCGGCTGCTTGAGCTCGTCGCGGACCTCGACCTGGCCGCGAACGTCACCGTCGCCGTACTCGAGCAGCTCCAAGCCGTAGAGGACGTCAAACCCGCGCAGCACCCCGTTGATCTGCTCGGCGCTCGGCGTGCCCATCCCGGTGCCACGATAGCCTACGAGCTCGTCCTCGCCTCAGCTTGCGCGGTGATATGAGGCGAGGCGGTCGTTCCTGAGCATGAGCCGACTAGACGATCTTCCACCCGACCAGAATGCGGCGCTGTCGCTGCTCCTGCGCCGGCGCAAGAGCTACGCCGAGGTCGCCAAGCTGCTCGGCATCGAGGAGCGCGCGGTGCATGACCGCGCGCACACAGCCCTCGCGATGCTCGCACCGCGGCAGGCACGCGAGCTCACCCCCGAGCGCCGCGAGGAGATCGGCGACTACCTGCTCGGCCAGCAGGCGAGCGTCTCCGAGCGCATACGGACGCGCTCGTTCCTCGACAGCTCAGCGCCGGGACGCGCATGGGCCCACGCGCTCGTGGCCGAGCTGGCTCCGCTGGCGGGCGCTTCGATGCCGGAAATACCCACCGAGGCACCTGAGCCGGGAGACACGCTCGACGCGGATTCGCAGGGACGAGGACCCGGGCCCGACCGCGCTGCCGGCCCCAGCGCGGCGCACGCCGCCCGGACGCTGCCCAGCTCGCGCGTCGGCGGTGCGCTGCTGCTCGCGGCGATCGTAGCGGCAGTCGTGGTGGCGATCGTCTTGATCACCGGCGGAGGTGGTTCGCACAACCACCGGGCCCCCGGCGCGAGCGCCGTCGGCTCCTCGACGGGCGCGGGCTCGACCGCAACGACGGGCGCGAAAACCAAAGAAAACAGGCGGATCACCCTTACGTCGCCTGACCCTGCCAGCAAGTCGATCGGCGTCGCCGAGGTCCTATCGGAAGGCAGCAAGTATGCGTTCTATCTGGCGGCCGAACATCTGCCCGCCTCGAAAGGCTTCTTCTACGCCGTCTGGCTCTACAACTCTCCGACCAGCCACGAGGCGCTCAGCCGGAGCCCTCCGGTCGGCTCCAACGGCCGCCTTCAGGGCGGCGCGCTGCTGCCGAACGACGCGGGAAAGTACCACACGATGCTGCTGACGAGGGAGACGAGTCAGCGCCCGACGCAGCCCGGGCCAACGGTCCTCAGCGGCGCGTTCGGACTGCACTAAGCCAGCAGCTTGCCCGGATTCATGATCCCGTGGGGGTCGAGCTCGCGCTTGAGCGCGCGTAGCGCCGCCAGGCCGGTGTCTCCGACCTCCTGCCCCATCCATGGCGCGTGATCGCGCCCGACTGCGTGGTGATGGGTGATCGTGCCCCGATTGCGAACGATCGCGCCGCTCGCGGCTTCCTTGACCGTGCGCCACTGCCCGATCTCATCGTCTGACCGGCGCGCGGCGATGAACGTGAAGTACAGCGAAGCGCCTGTCTCATAGAGGTGCGACACGTGGCACATCACCAGTCCTGGCGTTCCACACACGCTCAGCGCATCCGCGATCGCCCGCGCGACCTCGCCGTGCAGACGGCCCACGTTCGACCATTGTGTGGCCGTCTCGAGCGTCTCCACCATCACCCCGTGAGTCAGCAGCTCGTCGCGCAGATACGGCGCGGTGAAGCGTCCCCGGAGCCATGTCTCGCCCGGCGAGCGCCCCACGGGCAAGCCGCCGCATTGGCGCACGAGCGCGAGCGCGCGCTTGCGCCTGGCGGCAACGTCCTGGGCCTCCCCCTCAAAGCCGAGGATCGCGAGGCAGCCCTCGCCGTACCCGCGCGCGGCCAGGTAGGCGCGGCCCAGCCGCCCCTTGACGCCACCGGTTCCCGCCAGAGCCAGCGACATGCGCGTCTCCGGCTCGTCCGACAACCGTGCCACGTCGGGCGTCGCGTGTTGCTGGGCGAGCGTCCGCAACGCCTGCACTCCGGCGGAGAAGTCCTCGAAGAACACACCCTCATACACGCGCTTGCCGGGCGCCGCTCGCACTCGCAGGGAGAGCTCTGAGATCACCCCCAGGATGCCCTCCGATCCGATCAGCACCTGGCGCAGGCTTGGTCCGGCCGCGGTCGCGGGGACTGCTTGCAGCTTGATATCCCCAGCCGGTGCCGCCAGGCGGAGGCCCATGATCATCTTCTCGATCGCCCCGTACCCGCTGGAGGCCTGCCCCGCCGAGCGCGTGGCCGCACAGCCGCCGAGCGAGACGTACTCGTACGACTGCGGGAAATGGCCGAGGGTGAGCCCGTGAGCGGCCAGGTGGCGCTCGAGCGCCGGCGCCCTGATCCCCGCCTCGACCGCCACGGTGAGCGATCCACGGTCGAGCTCGACGACCGCGGCCATCCGCCGCATGTCCAGCGCCACCACACCCTCATGCGCGCCGCGCAGCGGCTCGACGCCCCCGACCACGCTCGTGCCGCCCCCGAACGGCACCACCGCAAGCGACGTCCGCGCGCACAGCTCGATCACCGCGCGCACCTGCTCGTGTGAACCCGGGAGCACCACCACGTCCGGAGCTCCCTCGGGCTCGCCCGAGCGCAGCCGCACCAGATCCAGATAGCCCCTCCCGGCGGCGTGGGCGACGCGTTCCGAGTGCCCGTCACGAACGTTCTCCTCGCCGACGATCGCACGCAGGGCCTGCAGTCGCTGTTCACCGGCAGCCGCCGGCCTCAGGCGCACGCGGGCAAGCGCGACAGGGGGACGCGGATGGGGCGCGATCCCGACCGTCTCGGCCAGGAATCCGAGCGCGTGCGGGGGAAGCGCCGGGGCGTGGTCCTCCTCGCCCCACCCCCACCACCGCATCGTCGGCGGATCTACGGTTTCAGCCACTTATCCGCTCCAGGCCGTCGAGCGCCTCGTCGATCGTCGCGGCGGCGGCGCGGCGCACCATATAGCCACCGAAGCGCGGGAAGAACCCGGTCAGCGTCTGGCGCAGCTCGATCGTCACGCTCGTCGCCCCGCCCGCATCCTCGAGGCTCACGCTCGTCTCAGCCGAGCTGAGCAGGCGGCCGAACGGCGTGCCCGCGAGCCGCTGCTCCCACTTCAGCGAGCGCGCGCGCTCATCCGACTCGACCAGCTGGAAGTCGGCGCGTACGAGTTTCCCCTTGGCCGTTCTCATCACCTCGGTGAACGCGTTGCCCTCGACGTCCTCGACACGCGTGACGCGCGGCCACCAGCGAGGTAGATGGTGCGGGTCGCCGATCACCTCCCAGAGCTCCTCGACCGGCGCGGCGATGATGCGACTGCGACGCGCGGTTGGCATGGTCGAGCCCTACGACTCGTACGTGAGCAACGCGTGCGCCTCGCGCGGGGCCAGACGCTCGCGCCCATTCAGAAACGCGAGCTCGATCAGGAAACCGCAACCGACGACCTCTCCACCGAGCTGCTCGACCAACTCGCACAGCGCCGCTGCCGTCCCGCCTGTCGCGAGCAGGTCGTCGTGCACCAGCACGCGCTTGCCGGCGCTCAGCGCGTCGGTGTGTACCTCCAGCTGACCGGCGCCGTACTCGAGCAGGTACTCGGCGCTGACCGTCTCGTACGGAAGCTTGCCTGGCTTGCGCGCCAGCACGAAGCCGGCGCCGAGCTCGAGCGCGAGCGCCGGGCCGAGCAGAAAGCCGCGCGCCTCAGCCGCGACGACGCAGTCGACCTCCAGCGGCCGGGCGTACTCGGCCAGGCCGCGTACACCGAGGGCCAGCGCGGTCGGATCGGCCAGCAGGGGCGTGATGTCCTTGAAACCGACACCTGGCCGGGGAAAGTCGGGAATCTCGCGGATGAGACCGCGCAGCTGCGACTCCAGCCCGACGTGCATCAGCGGACGATCTTGCGCAGGTCGCGGACGAGCAGCAGGTGCTTGAGGTGGGTTGCGACGGCCGCCAGGTTCTCGAGCGCCTCCACGGCCTCCTTGCGCCGCTGGGGATTGCGCGAGCGCAACGCCGGCGCCAGGATCTGCTGCAGCAGGTTCGCCTCGCGATCGGCCGAGGAGCGAAACACGCGCAGGTTGCGACCGCCGACACCGTAGCGCGCGAGCTCGGCCACGGCGGCGATGATCTCCCGCTCGGTCTCGTCGAAGTAGCGCACGCCCCCGCGCATCTCGCCCTTGACCACGCCGTACTCTTCGAGCTCGCGAACAAGCTTGTCCTCGGCCTTGGTGTCCTCGAGCACGTCCTCCATCGAGTACAGCGCGCCGGTAGCCTCGCGGACGCTCACGGTCGGCCGCCACGCTCGCATGCCATCCCGGGCGGGGCGGCCCGGAGCGGGTGTGGCGTCGCCGGTGCGACCCGCCGCGAGCTCCTGGCGGATCACCCGCAGCGGCAGGAACTCGTCGCGCTGCATCCGCAGGATCGTGCGCAGGCGGGCAACGTCCCCCTGCGTGTACAGGCGGTAGCCACCGGGGGTCCGCCGCGGCGTCAGCAGCTTCTGGTCCTCCAGGTAGCGGATCTTGGAGATCGAGATGTCCGGGAACTCCTGGGCGAGCGCCTTGCAAACCGCGCCGATCGTGAGCGACTTCTGGCGCGCCGCGACTTCGCCGGTCGCACCGCCCACGGCGACCTGCGGGCGCGGTCCCCCTGCTTTCGGCGGAGCACCTGGGGCGCGGGCGCCCGCAGCCTGCTCGCTCGCTGCATCCTGGAGCGCTTCAACATCGGCCCCTGGCGCGCGCGCGGGCATTAGCGGACGTGGAACGTCAGCTTGTACTTGCCGATCTGCACCTCGTCGCCCTCCTCCAGATGGTGGGACTCGATCCGCGAGCGGTTGACGTAGGTGCCGTTCAGCGAGCCGCAGTCGTCGAGATACCACTGATCGCCGCGGCGGATCAAGAGCGCGTGATCGCGCGAGACGGTCACGTCGTCGAGGAACACCCCGGAGTCCGGGCGCCGTCCGATCGTCGTGCGCTCGCGATCCACCGCGAAGCTCTCCCCCACGCGTCCCCCACCTGCGCGGATGACCAGCGCGGGACCGTGCGCTGTAACCTCGTCGAGCTCGACGGGCACGAGATCCCCGGTCTCATCGATGCGGTAGGTCGCCGTCACTGGCTCGCCGGCGCTCTCCGCCCGCTCGAGCAGGGCGCCACAGCGTTGGCAGTAGTTGGCTCCCTCGGTGTTGACGAAGCCGCACTCGGTGCAGTGCAGTGCCATGACCGCAGATCACCCCGACTAGTCGGTCCACCGGTGTGAGCCGCACGCGCATGCCGACCCCCCGACGCTCACGGCTGGCCGTCTCCCGCCGCTGGGTCCGGCTGGCGGTGGGCAAGGATGTCCGTGAGCTGTTGCACGTCATCGCCCGTGATCAGGACCTCCCCGCCCTCGTGCTTCTTGCGCAGGCGGTTGACCAGCTCGGCGCGCAGGATGTCGATCTTCCCGTGCAGGATGCGCCGCTTATAGGAGACCTCGGTCTCTTCCTCGGTCAGCTGGCGGATGACGTCTTTCAGTTCGACATCCGTCAGAGAGCCGAGGTCGGGGAACGTGTCTTCCATCTTTGGCTCTTCTCCTCTCGCGGACTTGCGCCGTGCGTAGCCTGACGAATGTGTCGGCGCGGCCGGCAGGAAGCTTGAGTATAGATCAGAAGGTCAGGCTGAGCTTGAGGCTACGGGGCGGCTCGCGCGCGCAACTGGCGCGCCCCCGTCCGCAGATACAGCGCACTCGCGAGGAGCGCGAGCGCCAAGCCGACGAACAGCATCACGCGGCCAAGCGTCCGCAGGTCGGCCATCGCAAAGAAGAACGACCCCATCACCGGTGCCACGGCCAGCCGGCCGGGCCAGTTGATGCGCAGCTCCACGCCGCGATTGATGCCATAGCGCCCGAGCGCGAGCATCAGCAGCTCGCGCGCGGCGAGCGCCGCGAGCGCCCATCGTGGCAGCAGCCGAAAGTCCCAGCACACGACCACCCCAGAGATCACGAGCAGGCGATCGGTGACCGGGTCCATGAGCGCACCGAGGCGGCTGTACTGGCGCGTCAGGCGGGCCGCGATGCCATCGGCATAGTCCCCCCAGCCGATCACCGCGAACAGGGTCGCCGGCGCCGCCCCGGTGCCGTTCCGGCTGGACAACGCGACGATCAGGAAAACAGGAATCAGCGCGAGGCGAACGAAGCCGATCGCGTTCGGAATCGTCCACGGGCGGAGCGGCCGACCGGCCTGTGTCTCTGCCGGCGCTGGACCCGAACGATCCAGGCCGAGCAGCCTCAGGGAGCGCTTCGCCACAGCTCGTCCACCGCGCGGACGAGCTCGGCGCCCTCGTCCTGCAGGGGCAGGCTCGGTCCCTCTTCGCGACCGCGCCGAAGCTGGACCTCGACCTCGCCGGACTCGACGGCGCGGCGCCCGACCGTCAGTCGCAACGGGCTGCCGAGCAGCTCGGCGTCCGCGAACTTCTCGCCCGGCCCCACCTCGCGGTCGTCATAGAGGACCTCGAGATCGCCGTCGGACAGCTGCCGATAGAGGCGATCCGCGGCCTCCCGCTCAGGAGTCCCCGCCTTGCCGATGCCAACGAGGTGGACGGCGAACGGCGCCAGCGCCTTCGGCCACGAGATGCCGTGCTCGTCTGCGAACTGCTCCACTGCCGCGGCGACGATCCGTGCCGGGCCGATCCCGTAGGAGCCCATCCACACGGGCCGCTCCTCGCCCTTGTCGTCGAGGTAGCTCGCGCCGAGCGGCTCGGAGTAGCGCGTGCCGAGCATGAAGATATTGCCCACCTCGATCGCCGGCAAGATCTGGATCTGCTGGCCGTCGATCTCCTCGCCGGCCAGGATGCTGTCTTTGTTCATCTGCGCACGAACGACCTCAGCGTTGGCCGCATATCCGGACTCGGTCAGGACGATCTCGTCCTCCCCGGCCGGACACGGCGCCATGTACTCGTGAGCGCCCAGCCCACCCATCATCCCGACGTCCGACTCGACCCGGTAGAAGCGAAGTCCGGTGCGCTCCATGATGCGATCGTAGGCGCCCACGTGGAGCTGGTAGCGCTCCTCCAACCCCGCCTGGTCGCGGTCGAAGGAGTAGGAGTCCTTCATGATGAACTCCCGCGTGCGCAGCACCCCCGCGCGTGGACGGGGCTCGTCGCGCTCCTTGACCTGGAAGTGGTACAGGATCATGGGCAGGTCTCGATAGGAGCGGATGATCTGGGCGGCGTGAAAGGTGACCGCCTCCTCATGGGTCATCGCCAGCACGAGCTCCGAGCCCTTGCGGTCGGTCAGCTTGAACAGCTCCTCGATGTCCAGCCGCCCGCTCTTACGCCATGGATCCGCAGGCTGGAGCACAGGCATCAGCATCTCCTGCCCGCCGATTGCGTTCATCTCCTCACGGATGATCCCAACGGCGCGCTGGTGGACTCGCCAGCCGGCCGGCAGCCAGGTCCACATCCCAGCACCCATCTGGCGGATCAACCCCGCACGCACCATCAGCTTGTGCGAGATCGCCTCCGCGTCGGCGGGGGCCTCCTTCTCGGTCGGCAGTAGGTATTCGGACAGGCGGGTCATCGATCGATCGTCCGCTCGCTTGCAGAGCGCGCGCCGAGGGTATAGATCGCGGTGGCGCTGCGCAGGCAGAGCACGCTGAGCGTATCCCCGCCTTTGATAGAACAGCGGTCAGCGACCGTCCGCCGCACACTCGACAAGGAGCCCCCAGACATGGCCTATACCGTTCCGCCGCTCCCATACGCCTACGACGCGCTCGAGCCGCACATCGACAAGGCGACGATGGAATTCCACCACGACAAGCACCATCAGGCGTACGTCGACAAGGCCAACGCAGCGCTCGAGGGCACGGAGTGGGCCGACAAGCCCGTCGAGGAGGTGTTGAAGAACCTCGACAGCCTCGGCGAGAAGAAGGGACCGGTCAAAAACAACGGCGGCGGCCACTACAACCACACGCTGTTCTGGGAGAGCATGAGCCCGAGCGGGGGCGGCGAGCCGGATGGATCGCTCGCGAGCGCAATCGACAGCACGTTCGGCTCCTTCACCGACTTCCAAGCCAAGCTCAAGGAAACCGGCGTCAACCAGTTCGGCTCAGGCTGGTCCTGGCTCGTCCACGACGGCTCCGGCCTCGCGATCGTCGGCAGCGCCAATCAGGACAGCCCGATCTCCGCGGGCAAGACCCCGCTGCTGGGCGTCGACGTCTGGGAGCACTCCTACTACCTGAAGTACCAGAACCGCCGCCCCGACTACATCGACGCGTGGTGGAACGTCGTCGATTGGGGCAAGGTCGCCGAGCGCCTCGCGGCCGCGAGCTAGAGCCACGACCAGCAGCGCCACTCGCCGCGATGAACGCGCTCGTCTTCATCGGTGCCAACGCCGCGATTCGATTGGCCTACGGCGCGGCTGCACTCGCCGCGCCGTCGCGTCCGCTTCTCGGGAAGGTCCCGCTTGCGCCTGATACCGAGCAGTTTCCCGAGGCGCGCCTATTCGTCCGCGGCTTTGCTTCGCATCAGGTAGCCGTGGCCGTCGTCGGGCTCGCGAGCTTGGCTCGTCGCGACCTTCGACGCCCTGCGATGGCGCTCGCCGCGGCAACGGATCTTGCGGACATCGCCTCCGCGGCAATCGAGGCACGATCAAGATCACGTCTCGACTCGGACCTGAGCGGTGGCATTGCCTTCTCCAGCGCGGGTCTCGCGTCGGCGCTCATTGGCTTGCGCCTCACATAGTTCGCTCGCGGCGCTTCAGGCGGCATACGCTGGCCTGAAACGCCTGCGCTGTGGGACACTCTGGCTCGTGGACGACGCGATAGCTCGCTACCGGACCGCCTCAGAAAAGAACGACATGGACGGGCTCATCGCGGCACTGGCTCCAGACGCCGAACTGATCTCGCCCCTCTCGGGCCGGCTCGTGTTCCGTGGACGCGACGATCTCCGAGTGCTCCTGAGCGCCGTGTACGGAGGCATCAAGGGGTTGCGCTGGCGCGAAGAACTCGGGGACGGGGCCGCTCGCGTCGTCTTGGGCGACGGCACCGTCGGTCCGTTCAAGCTCGCTGACGCGATGGTCTGCGAGCTCGACGCCGAGGGACGGATTCGCCGGATCAGGCCGTACCTGCGACCCTGGCTCGCGCTGACATTTCTTGCCCTCAAGCTCGCGCCAAAAATGGGCCGCCATCCCGGCGTTATCCTCCGCGCCGCTCGGCGACGCTGACGGCGCGAGCAGGTCACGCGCGGGTAGTTGATCGATGGCTTGCGCAAACCTGGACCTGGTGCGCTCGATCTACGCAGCCATCGAGCGCGGCGACTACAGCTCCGCCGAATGGGCGAGCCCGGAGATCGAATACGTCGTCGCCGACGGACCCGAACCCGGAACGGCGACGGGATTGGACGGACTGGTCAAGGCCATGCGCACCGCGTTCAGCGTGATCGAGAACTGGCGCGACGAGGCGGAGGACTATCGCGAGCTCGATGCAGAGCGCGTCCTCGTCCTCAGCAAGTTCAGCGGACGTGGCAAGACAAGTGGCCTGCACACCAGCCAGAAAGTGGCGCAGCTGTTCGAGATCCACAACGGCAAGGTCACCAGGATCGTCATCTACTTCGACCGCGAGCGCGCGCTCGCCGATCTCGAAAAGGGTGGCTAGCCCGTCAGGCCGACCGCGGCCGGCGGCTCGCCTACCCGCGGGTGAAGCGGCGACCGGCGACCGGCGAGGCGGACTCGTCAAGCGCCACGACCGCGTGAGCCTGGGTGGGTGCGACCGGCTCGAGCATCGACTCGAGCACTGAATCCGCGGCCGCGTCGTTCTCGGCCGCCGCCGCCTCCAGCGCGGCGATCCGCTCCGGCGTCATCGCCGTGACGTCCTCGTTCTCGGCGAGCCACTTCCGTGCCTCAGCCGCGGCCGTCTCGTCACGTTGAACGGTCTTGCCGGCGGCGTAGTAGCGGTCGATCTCCTTGAACAGCTCGTCGACCAGCTCGTCGGTCGGCACCTTCTTCAGCGGCTCGCCCTTGGAGTAGATCATGCCCATGTCTTTCGCCCCCGTGATGCCGAAGTCGGCGTGCCGTGCCTCGCCGATACCGTTCACCGCGCAGCCCAGCACCGATACCTCGATCGGGTCCTCGTAGGCTTCAAGCCGACGCTCGACCTCCACCACCACGCTGTCCATGTCGAACTGCAGCCGTCCGCACGTCGGGCACGCGATCAGGTCGGGGCCGCGCTCGCGCAGCTTCAACGCCTTGAGGATCTCCCAGGCGACCTTCACCTCCTCCTCCGCGTGGAACGTGGACAGCGAGATGCGGATCGTGTCCCCGATCCCGTCCGCGAGCAGCGTGCCGAGCCCGACTGCCGACTTCAACGAGCCGGACCACTTCGTACCGGCCTCCGTCACCCCCAGGTGCAGCGGGTATGGGATCCGCTCGGCAAGCATCCGGTTTGAGGCGATCGTGTTCGGAACCGACGTCGACTTCATCGAGACCTTGAAGTTGGTGAAATCCAGGCGCTCCATCAGCTCAACGGTCTCGATCGCGGCCGTCACGAGCGCCTCGACGGGATTGTCGTACTCGAGCTGGCGCAGGTGCTTGGGCAGCGACCCTGAGTTGACCCCCACGCGCAGCGGCGTCCCCCGCAGCTTGGCCAGGGCGATCACCTCGGCGACCTTCTCCGGCCCGCCGATGTTGCCCGGGTTCAGCCGGACACAGTGCGCCCCGGCTTCGATCGCCTTCAGCGCGAGCGTGTGGTTGAAGTGGATGTCGGCGATCACCGGGATCGGCGACTCGGCAACGATTGTCTTCAGCGCATCGGCATCCTGCTCTCTGGGCACGGCGACGCGCACGATGTCCGCGCCCGCGTCCGCCACGGCGCGGATCTGCTCCATCGTCGCCCCCAGGTTGGCGGTCTCGGTCTTCGTCATCGTCTGCACCGCCACCGGGGCGCCGCCGCCGACGGGAACCGGGCCGACCTGGATTTGGCGTTTTGAGGCCATGCCACCATTGTACGGCGGGCCTTCACCGTGTCGTGAACCGAACGTAAACCCATCCGGCGGACCGGGCCCTCCGGTGCGGATCGCCCTAACCTGCCCTCATGCCTCAGCGGCCGCCATCCGAGGTATACGCGACGGCCCGCGGCCCCATCGCGCGCCTGGCCTCGCCGCTCGCGGCCCGCGCCCGCGCTCGACGCCACGCCCAATTCTTCGCCCTCGCCCGGCTGGCGCCCGGAGCGCGCGTGCTCGACGTCGGTTGCGGGCAGATCGGCCTGCGCGCGTTCGAGCCGGATATCGACATCACGGGAGTCGACCTCGGCGAGCGCCCCGATTATCCGGGGCCGTTCGTCCGCGCCGACGCAGCCGAAAGACTCCCGTTCGCCGCCGATGAGTTCGATCTCGTGTACTGCTCGAGCGTGGTCGAGCACGTTGCCCCGGCGCGCCGCGCCGCGTTCGCCGCCGAGCTCCGCCGCGTCGGCAGGGGTTGGTTCGTGCAGACGCCCGCCTTCTCATTCCCGATCGAGCCACATTCGCTGCTCCCGGGCGCCCATTGGCTTCCCCGTCCCCTACGCAAGCGCTACTGGCGGCTCGGCGCGGCGGGCGAGTGGGAGGACATCTCCCTGCTCAGGCGCGCCGAGATCGAGGAGCTGTTCGGGCCGGCCCTGCCGGAGCGGATCGGCGGACTGGTCAAGAGCTGGATCTGCGTCCGCGCGGCCGACGCCTGATCGCCGCACCGATCAGCCTCCGAGGCGGCCGATGTCGTTGCTCACGCCGTTGAGCACGAGGAACAGCAGCAGAACGATTCCAACCGAGCTGAAGCGGTACATCGCCGCCAGCGAGACCCTTCGCCCGCGAACCTTCTCGGCGACCGACCAGAGGACGTGTCCGCCGTCCAGCGGCAGGAACGGGAACAGGTTTATCACGGCGAGGATCAGGGAAATGAAACCCAGGAAAACGAACGCGTAGCCAGATCCGGCGACCACGCTTTCGTGCGCGATTTCGGTGATGCCGACGATGCTGTGAACCTGCCGGCGTGCTTTGGCGCTCGTGAGCGCTCGCTCGAAGCCGGTCAGGGTCTGTGTCGTGACGTGCCACATCTCGCTCGCGCTCGCCCCAGCGGCCGCCAGCAGCCCGAACGGTTTCGCCGCTGCGCCGAAGTTGAACCCGACGAGCATCCGCCGTTCCGCCTTGTCGTAGCGTGGAAAGACCGACAGCGTCAGCGTGTGTCCGCCGCGGCGAACCGTCAACGCGACCGGCGTGGCGGCGCGGCAGCCGTCGCTCAGCGCCCCCGCACAGCGGTGCGAGCCGATCCTCTGCATCGCCGAGTCGACCGTCGCGGGCTGCCCGTCGACCGCGAGAATGCGGTCGCCGGGCCGGAGCACGCCTTCCGCCGGCTTGGCGCGCTCGATCGCCTGCACCGAGGTCGTCGAGACGAGCGTGTGGACGGACGGGTTGAGGCTTTCCAGCCAGCTGGCCCCGTTGAGGTTGCCGGACGACAGAACCGCCCAGAACAGCGCGAAGGCGATCACGATGTTCACCCCCGGCCCCGCGAGGATCACGGCGATGCGCTTCCACGGCGCTTGCGTGTAGTAGGCGCGCCTGGCCACCTCCGGATCGAGATCGTTGATCTCCTCCGGGTTCATGCCGGTGATCTTCACGTAGCCGCCCGCCGGGATCGCACCGATCGCGTACTCCGTCTCGCCCCTTTTCACCCGGAAGAGCGTCGGCGGGAAGAACAACGAGAAGCGCTCGACGCGCATCCCGACGGCCTTGGCGACCGTGAAGTGGCCGAGCTCGTGCAAGATGATCAGTGCGACGATGCCGAGGATCGTCAGGACCCAGCTCATGGAGCCAGTGTGGCAGGCGGAGTCCGTCAGCCGCGCCGGGCGTGGCGCGAGCGAGCGACTCGGCGACGTCCCTCCCCCTCAGCCAAGCGCCGCGACCGCCTCGAGCGCAACCGCTCGTGCCTGCCGGTCGGCCTCGTAGAGCGACTCGAACGCGCGCACCGGCTCCGAGCCCAGCTGCGACAGCGTCCGTTCGATCACCTCGGCGATCCCCAGAAAGCGAAGCCGTCCGTCGAGGAATGCGTGGACGGCGATCTCGTTGGCGGCGTTGAGCACGCACGGCGCGGTGCCTCCGGCCCGGGCCGCCTCGCCCGCCAGGCGCAGGCAGGGGAACGCCCCGAGGTCGACCTTCTCAAACGTCAGCTCGCCCACGGCCGCCAGGTCGAGCGCGGCGATCGGCAGCTCGACGCTCTCTCCGGCGTGCAGGGCATAAGAGATCGCGATCCGCATGTCCGGCGGTCCCAGGTGCGCGAGCATCGCGCCGTCGGCAAGCTGGATCAACCCGTGGATCAGCGATTGCGGGTGGACGACCACGTCGATCCGGTCATACGGCGTGCCAAACAGGTGATGCGCCTCCATCACCTCGAGGCCCTTGTTCATCAGCGTCGCCGAGTCGATCGTGATCTTGCCGCCCATCTCCCAGGTCGGATGGGCGAGCGCCTGCTTGACCGTCACATCCTCGAGCTCGCTGCGAGCCCGTCCCCGGAACGGGCCCCCGCTGGCGGTGATCGTCAGGCGCTCGACGACCCCGGGCGGCTGTCCGGAGAGCAGTTGATGCAGCGCGGTGTGCTCGGAGTCGACCGGGATGATCTGCGCGCCTGTGGCCTCGGCCAGGGCCGTCACGAGCTCTCCTCCGACGACGAGCGACTCCTTGTTGGCGAGCGCCAGGTCGATGCCCTCGCCGAGCGTCGCCACCGTGGGACCGAGGCCGGCCGAGCCCACGAGCGCGTTCAGCACGAGATCCGCGCCGGACTCGACGACGAGCCGCACGAGCCCCTCGGGCCCGGCGAGCACCTCGCCCTCGGTCCACGCCTCCGAGGCTCGGGCGGCGGCGTGCTTGTCGGCGAGCGCGATCCTGGCGACGTCGTGCGCACGAGCCTGATCGACGAGCTCCTCCCAGGAGCCCTGGGCGGACAGGCCGATCAGCTCGAGCTCCTCGCTGCGCCGGCTGACGTCGAGCGCCTGGGTTCCAATCGATCCCGTCGATCCGAGGATCAGCAAGCGTCTGGCACTGGGCATGCGGCCAATGCTCTCATTCCGTGGCGTCGCAGACGGCGAAGCCGTAGGCGTGAGCCAGTCCGTGGACCCGGGCAATCGACCGAGACAGCTGTCGCTGGAGGTCTTTCCTCCCAACGAGGTCATGACCGGCGGGCGCTTCGGCCGCGTCGAGCCCGATCGTCGTCGCCACGATTCGCGCGGTCAGCCAGCTCCCGATCGCTGCCGTCTCGCCTGGCGGCTCGGTAAGCGATTCGAGCCTGGCGTTGGTCGTTTCGTGGATCGCCACCGCTTTGCGGATCAATCGCGGGACGCTTCGGAATGATGCGGCCGGGACTCCTTCGAGCGTCGCGGCACGCTGCTCGATGTATTTGAGCTTCACCTCTTCGACCCGACAGACGGCATCGGCCGCGGCGATGAACCGTGCCTTTGTCAGGCCCGGGTCGGTCCGCGTGCGCCCGCAACCCGTCAGGCCTGACAGCAGGCCGACGGCGGCCAGGAGGATGACGGGTCTGGGCACCGATCGCCTCCGGCTACCGGGGGCCAGATCGCGGCGGCGCTCGTCCCGTCGAGCCAACGGCAAGTCACGCGCTCTAGGCGGGATACTGGGCGGGCCATGTCTGAGGAAAACGTGGAGATCGTCAAGCGCGCGCTGGACGCCTTCAGCACCGGCGACGCGGATGCATTCGTCGCACTCACCACTCCGGACATCGAGTGGACAACGGGGCTGGGAGCGATCGAGGGTGAGGTCTTCCGAGGCCATGAGGGCGTCCGAACATACTTCGGCAGGCTCGCCGTAGCCTGGGATTCGTTCCGCTTCCTTGCGCACGACTACCGCCCCAGCGGGGACCTCGTGGTGGTGCTCGGCCAGCTCGAGGGACGCGGTCGTGGCGGCGGCGTCCCCGTCGAGTCGCCTGTCGGTGCCGTCTGGGAGCTTCGTGACGCAAAGATCTGGCGCTTGCGGGCATACCTCGACCACGGCGAGGCACTCAGAGTGGCCGGGCTGGCGTCGTTCTGAGCCCTTGCGATTGGCGCGCTGAGATTTACGGCTCTCTGTGCCACGCCCCCGGAGGTTTGCGCGTCGCGGGGGCACTTTGGGATGTGCGACCATGCTACTCCCCGCGAGCGACGCCGGACCACACAGCGGGCCAAGGCAGGCGTTTGCGGGGCTCGTATCGACCTCGAACGGCCGCATCGGCGCCACCGCGTCATAGAAGCCGAGCTGCCCGAGTATTCTCTAGCCGGGATGGTGCTGGCCGTGGGAACAGGAGTCGTCGTCATTGTCGTCGCCATCGCGGTAGTGCTCCTGGCGTTGATCATCGCCGCATCGACGCGCGGACGTCAGAAGCGCAAAGCTCAGCGGCGCACTGAGCATCGAGGCGACTAGCCGCCACTGGGCAAGTCCGAGGGGAGCGTTGAGATGCCACGGAACAAGATCGACGGTGAAACGAAAGATGCGGCTGTCAAGCGGGATGACGAGCTCGTCTCTCGCGCGGCCAAGCGCACAGACTGGGCAGGCACCGCGCTTGAGGGCGCCGCAGAGGACCTAGACGATGTCGGTGAGGATGATTCCACTCTGACGGGACTGGCAGAGAATGTGCAGGATGAGGCGACCCGGGTCGCCCGGCTCGCTAAAGACATAGAGGGCCACCGAGCCGATTTGGACGGCACCGAGCACGCCCACAAGGCGTAGTGCGCGCTGGACGGAAACCGGGCCGGTGCCCGGGAGGTTGAGGGCTTCGAGCGGACGCGTGATCTAGCGCGCCGATCGCTCTTGCGTCCGAAGGAGGGGCGATAGTCAGGCTGTGCTCCATCCGCCGCTGCGCTCCGCTGCCCGAGAGGCCTACGACGTTGCTCGGGCGACGACTCCGACACACCGACGCCTGCGCGACCATCTCACCGCCATCGTTGTGGCGACAATCGGCGTCGATCTCGTCTGTGCCGTGGTGGCGTTCCTTCTCGAGCGAGACTCTCAGGAAACCGAGATCAAGACGTTCGGCAGCGCGGTGTTCTGGACCAGCACTCAACTCCTGACCGTCTCCTCGCAAATCAAAAACCCGATATCGACCGGCGGTCGCATCCTTGACGTGTTCATGGAGGTCTGGGCGATCTCGGTGATCGCCACGCTCGCTGGCGCGATGGGCAGCTTCATTCAGAAGCGCGGCGAGGAGCTCGACCGAAAACGGTAGTTGAGCCGGGAGAGTCGCCGGTATTTGGCTCTCGAAAGCCACAGAAACCCCCTAGTGTGCATACGCGGCCCAGATGTAGTAGCTGACGACGGCGGTGAAGAGAACCGCGTCCAACCGGTCCAGCGCACCGCCGTGGGCGCCGAACAGGCCACCGGAGTCCTTGGTGTTTGCCTCGCGCTTGATGAACGACTCGAACAGATCGCCGACCGGTGCCATCAGCGCGACCCCGACGCCGAGGACGAGTGAGTGCGAGCTCGGCAACCAGTCCTGGTAGCGCCCGGCCATCCACACGCCGAGGACCGCGCACACCATTCCGATGGCAAGGCCCTCGACGGTCTTGCCCGGTGAGATGCTCGGCGCCAGCAGGCGGCGACCGAACAGGCGCCCGCCGAGGTAGGCGCCGGTATCGCCAAGGAACGTGCCGACGAGCACGTCGATCACGATGCCCAGGCCGTGTGGCAGCCCGCGCAGCAGCACCGCGTGCGCGAGCGCGAACCCGATCCAGTAGATCCCCAGAAGCGTGACCGCCATCCCCCCCACGCTCGGTCTGCGCTGCAGCATCGTCAGCGCAAACAGCACGGGCAGCGACGCCACCGCGACGAGCAGCACCTGGTACTGGTCGCCGTACAGCGCCGCCGCGAGCAGGCCGGCGAGCGCGAGGAAGCCGGCGAGGCGCACCGGGTGCGCCCGGTCGTACATGCCGTAGAGCTCGTGCATGCAGACGCACCCCAGCGCGAACAGCCCGAGCGCGAACACCGCGCCCCCCTCGATCACGATCAGCAAGGCGAAGGCGATCGCCGGCAGCGCGATCAGGACCCGAGACCCGAGCTCCGAGCGTTCGTTGCGCCGCCGGGCCGGCCGCGCGCGAGGCGCCCGCGGACGCGGGTCGCGGGCACGGTTGTTGCGGCCACGCATTGCCATCAGCGGGCGCTCATCGCCGGCCGAAGCGTCGTCGGCGCCTTGAGAACTCGGCCAGCGACTGCTCGAGCGCCTCGCGCGTGAAGTCCGGCCACAGCTCGTCACGGAATACCAGCTCCGAGTAAGCCGACTGCCACAACAGGTAGTTGGACAGCCTCCGCTCGCCGCTCGTGCGGATAATCAGGTCGGGGTCGTGCATCTCGGGCGCATACAGGCACTCGCGGAACTCCTCCTCGGTGCCGCCGCTGAAGCGCCGGGCGGCGTCAAGGATCTCCGCGCGCCCACCGTAGTTGAACGCCACGAACAGAGTTATTCGCCGGTTCGCCTCGGTGAGCTGCTCGGCCCAGCGCATCCGCTCGATCAGCTCCTCCGAGATGCGCTCGCGACGCCCGATGAAGCGCATCCGCACGCCTTCTCGGTGCAGCTCGGGCGTCTCGCCGGCAATCCGGCGCGAGAACATCTCCATCAGGCCCTGCACCTCCGCGACCGGACGCGACCAGTTCTCGGTCGAGAACGAGTACACCGTCAGCTCCTCCACGCCGAGCTCGGCGGCGTCGCGCAGGCGCGCCTTCACCGTGTCCGCACCCGCGCTGTGACCCTCGTTCACCGGCACCCCGCGGGCGCGCGCCCAGCGCCCGTTGCCGTCGGTGATGATGGCGACATATCGTGCCGACGCGACCGCCGTCGTCGCCGGCGACGCCCCCGATTCTCGATCGGTCGCCGACGCCCGTTCGGAGGCGGCGTCCATCAGACTTCGAGGATCTCCTCTTCCTTGGCCTTGAGCGACTTGTCGAGATCGCCGACGCGGCCGTCGGTCAACTTCTGCAACTCGACCTCGGCGCGGTGCTCGTCGTCGGAGGACGCTTCTCCCTCCGCCTTGAGCTCGCGCAGGTGCTGCATCGTGTCGCGGCGGACGTTGCGGATCGATACGCGCCCCTCCTCGGCGAGATTGCGCACGACCTTGACGAGCTCGCGCCGGCGCTCCTCGGTCAGCTCGGGCACGACGAGCCGAACGATGTTGCCGTCGTTGGACGGGTTCAGGCCGACGTCGGACTCGTTGATGGCCTTCTCGATCCCCTTGATCGAGGACTTGTCATAGGGCTGGACCGTGATCAGCCTGGCTTCGGGCGCGGAGATCGTGGCGAGCTGGTTCAGCGGGGTCATCGCTCCGTAGTAATCGACGACCACGCGGTCGAGCAGCGCCGGGCTGGCGCGGCCGGTGCGCACGGTGGAGAACTCGTGTTGCGCCGCTTCCGTCGACTTGATCATCCGTCCGCGCGCGTCCTCCAGCAGTTCGTCGATCAGGTTCTCACTGGCCATCGCCGTCTCCTTGAGATGTCGATACGAGCGTGCCCACGCGCACCCCTGAGATTATCCGCGCGAGATTCTCCTCGTCGTCCATGTTGAATACGTTCAGCGGCATCGCGTTGTCCATGCACAGGGCTAGGGCTGTCGAGTCCATCACCCGCAGCCGCCGCTCGATCGCCTCCATGTGGGTGATCTCGGGGATGAACTCGGCGGTGGGGTCAACCGCGGGATCGGCCGAGTAGACGCCTTCGACGCCGTTCTTCGCCATCAGGATGATCTCGGCGTGGATCTCGGCGGCGCGTAGAGCAGCCGCCGTGTCGGTCGTGAAGAACGGGTTGCCGGTGCCGGCGGCGAAGATCACCACGCGGCCCTTCTCCAGGTGACGCATCGCGCGGCGCCGGATGTAGGGCTCGGCCACCTCGGACACGCCCAACGCGGACTGCACGCGCGTGTTCGTGTCCATCTTCTCGAGGGCGTCCTGCAGCGGCAGCGCGTTCAAGACGGTGGCCAGCATTCCCATGTAGTCGGCCGTCGCCCGGTCCATCCCGGCGGCTGCGCCTTGCATGCCGCGATAGATGTTGCCCGCCCCGACCACGATCGCCACCTCGACGCCCTGGTCGCGCACCGCGGTCACCTGGCGCGCCACAGCGACCACGCGGTCGGGGTCGGTGCCGAACTCCAACCCTCCCATCAGCGCCTCGCCGGAGAGCTTGAGCAGAATGCGTTTGAAGGCGGGGACCATCGACGGCAGAGCCTACCCGCCGCGACGCCTACTGGCCGATCGCGAAGCGGGCAAAACGACGTATGACGACGTTCTCGCCGGTGGCGGCCGTCAACTCGTCACGCAGCTGCTGGACGGTCTTGCCGTCGAACTTGGGGTTGTGCATCTCCTGCTCGAGCAGGACGACCGTCTGATACCACGCGTCCAGCTTGCCGGCGACGATCCGCTCGCGCACGTTCTCGGGCTTCTCGGCCGCCTCCTGTTCGTAGATCCGCGCCTCGGCGTCGCGGATCTCGCTCGGGACCTCGTCGCGACTTACGTACTTCACCGTCGGCGTCGCCGCGACCTGCATCGCCACGTCGCGCGCGAAGCCGACGAAGTCCTCGTTGTTGGCGACGAAGTCGGTGTTGCAATCGACCTCGATCAGCACGCCCACCCGTGCACCCGCATGAATGTACGCCTGCACCGTCCCCTCGGTGGCCGTGCGTTCGCCGAGATCCTGGATCTTCTTGCCCTGCTTCAGGCGCAGGATCTCGATCGCCTTGTCGAGGTCGCCATCGGCCTCGGTCAGGGCCTTCTTGCAATCCATCATGCCGGCACCCGTGCGCTCGCGCAGCGCCTTGACGTCCTTCGCCGCGATCTCGACGGCGCTCATGACTTGCCGGCCCCGGTGGCCGGTTCTGTGGCCGGCTCTCCTGCCCGCTCCGGCTGCTCGTCGCCCGCCGACTGAGCCGATGGCTCGCCTGCGCTCTCCTCCCCGGACGGCGTCTCGCCCGCATGCTCGCCCTCGGCCGGCGTCGCGCCCGCAGCCTCGTCCTTGGGCGGCGCCGCGGCTGCCGCCTCCTCGGGGCTCGGGGTCTCGCCCGTCGTCTCCTCCGCGGCCGGCGCATCGGTCGGGGTCTCGGCCGTCGTCTCGGATGGTGCCGCCTCCTTGACCGCATCCGCCGTCTCCGCCGCGGGCTCGGCCTCGGCGTCGGCGGCCTGCGGCTCTGCCGGCGGCTCCTTCGGCGGCGCCGGAGGCTCCGCCGCGGGCGCCCCCGGAGTCTCTCCTGCCACGGCCGCGGGCTGTGGCGCCGCTGGCGCGGGAGCCGCGGCGGGCGGGGCGGCAGCTGCGGCCGCGGCTGCCGCTGCCTCGGCGGCCGCCTGCTCCTCGGCCTCGCGCTTGGCCTGTTCCTCGGCCTCGCGGCGTGCGCGTGCCTCGGCCTCGAGCCGCGCTTTCTCCTCGGCTTCCTGACGCGCGCGCTCCTCCTCGGCGCGGAACACGGCGTGTCCCTCGGAGACGACCTGACCGATCGCCTGTGTGATCAGCGCGCACGAGCGGATCGCGTCGTCGTTGCCGGGGATCACGAAGTCGATGCCGTCCGGATCGCAGTTGGTGTCGACCAGGCCGATGACCGGGATGCGCAGGCGCTGGGCCTCGCGGACGGCGATCAGCTCGGTTTTCAGGTCGATCACGAACATCGCGTTGGGGACGCGCTGCATGTTCTTGACGCCCCCCAGGTTGGCTCTGAGCTTGGCCAGGTCGGCCTGTGCGGCCATCCGCTCGCGCGTCGGCAGCAGCTCCAGCTGACCCTCCGTCGCGAACCGTTCGAGGTCGTGCAGACGGCGGATTCGGAGGTTGATCGTCTGGAAGTTGGTCAGCAGGCCGCCGAGCCAGCGGTGGTTGACGTAGGGCATGTCGGCCGCCTCGGCGACGTCGCGCACGGTGTCGCGGGCCTGCTTCTTGGTGCCGACGAACAGGACGGTCCCACCGCGGTGGGCAAGCTCGGCCGCGAACTCCTGCGCTTGGTCGAGCAGTGCCGAGGTCTTCAGCAAATCGATGATGTAGATGCCGCCGCGCTCGCCATAGATGAAGCGGCGCATCTTCGGATTCCAGCGGCGCGTCTGGTGGCCGAAGTGAACGCCGGCCTCCAACAGCTCCGCGATGCCTACTTGAGCCACGGTTACTCCCTTATTTAATTAATTCGATGATTGCCGTGCGGGTGGCGCGGACCCGAGAGTCGCAACGACCAAGTCGCTGTCTCGGGCAGGGCCGCGTCCGGTAGCCGCACGGGTAGAAGTTCTGGTTGACCTCTCAGGATACCCGCTCAGCGCGCTCCAGTGCGCTCTGAAGGTCCGCGGGCAGTGGCGATATCACCTCGATCGGCTCTCCGGTCAGCGGATGGTCAAACGCGACGCGCGTCGCGTGCAGGAACTGGCGCTCGAGCCCAAGCGCGCCGGGCGCGCCATACTCGGGATCGCCACACACCGGATGGCCGATCGCCTTCATGTGGACGCGGATCTGGTGGGTGCGCCCGGTGTCCAAGCGCACGCGCAGCAGCGATGTGTCCGGGAGCGCACGCTCGAGGACGAAGTGGGTGCGCGCCTCGCGTGCTTGGAGGCCGCCCACGGCCATGCGCGTGCGAACGCGCGGGTCGCGGCCGATCGGCGCCTCGATCGTCCCCGAGCGCGCCGGCGGGCGTCCCTGCACGAGCGCCAGGTACTCGCGCTCGATCCGCCGCTCGGCCAGCGCCGCCTGCAGCAGTCGGTGCACCTCCTCAGAGCGCGAGACGAGCAGCAGCCCGGAGGTGTCGCGGTCCAAGCGGTGGACGATCCCAGCCCGCTCCGGATCGCCGCCGGCCGCGCTGCCGGCCAGCAGCTGCGAGAGCGTGGCCTCGCGGTGACCGCGGGCCGGATGCACGACCAGACCCGCCCCCTTGTCGATCACGAGCAGGTGCTGATCCTCGTATGCGATCGTGAACTCGCTCACGACTCGAGGCGGCGGGCGTGATCGACGACGAGGAACAGGATCAGGATGCCGAGCGTGATCGACATGTCGGCGAGGTTGAACGGGGGCCATCCGAGCGGGAGCTTGATGAAGTCCGTGACGGCCCCGCCGCGCACGCGATCGATGACATTGCCGAACGCGCCGCCCACCAGCATGCCGGTGGGCAGCCAGATCAGCGGTTGCGTGCGGTGGCGTGCGAAATAGACGAGCAGCGCGAGCAGCGCCACGGCGATCAGGATCGTCACACCGAGGTGGCTTCCAGGGAGGAACCCGAACGCGACGCCGTGGTTGCGAGTGTGGACGAGCTCGATCCCCGGCAGCAGCTTGCGTTCTTCCCCGAGGGTGATCGAGCGCTCGACGGCGCGCTTGCTCAGCTGGTCGACGACGACCACGACCACGGCGACGGTCGCCGCGCGGACCCACGCGCCCGAAGTCAGCGCCCGAACGCGCTCCCGATCCGCGACCGGTCGCACCGCCTCAGCCGTGAATGACGCCGTTGACGAGGATGCTGTTGAGGATCTGGAGCGTGAAGATGGCCAGGATCGGGCTGAAGTCGATTCCACCTAGCGCCGGTATGAACCGGCGAAATATGCGCAGGAACGGTTCGCAGATGTCGCGCAGGAATCCGAGCACGGCGTCGAGCGTTCGCGAGTACGGCGGGCGCAGTCCGACCGAGAACAGCAGCTGGATGACGATGTAGAGGATGATCAAGAGCGTGTAGACGTAGATCAGCGTCGAGAGGTATTCGGCGATCTGCGTGCGGGCGCTGGCGAGGATCATCGTGGCCTCTGCTGCAGCACGGCGTCCATCGCGGCACTGAACGCCGAGCGCAATCCGCCCCGCTCCAGGGCGTCGAGGCCGCGCGCCGTGATCCCGCCCGGAGATGTGACCTCGCGGCGAACGGCCACCATGTCGTAGTCGCGTCGCCGCAGCAGCTCGGCGGTGCCCGCGAGCGTCTGCACCACGAGCTCCGCGCCCTGGGCGGCGGGTATGCCGTGGCGAACGCCCGCGTCGACCTGTGCCTCGGCGACGAGCGCCACGTATGCGGGAGCGCACGACATCAGGCCCATCGCGACGTCCACGAGCGCGTCGTCGAGCACGACGAGCGTGCCGAGCTCGGCGAACAGCTCCCGCACGGCCCGATCGATCGAATTGCCTCCGCTTGCCGCCCCGGGCCCAGCGGCGTCCGCCTGCCCGGCGGCTCCGGAGTCAGCCGCCTGGACGACCGCCCCCTGGCGCACCTCGACGGGAAGCGACGGGATGAAGCGGTAGACCGGCCGGTCCGGATACGCGTCGCGGAGCGCCTGCAGGGGCGTGGCGGCGAGGATCGAGGCGACGGCCTTGGCCTGCGGCGCGACTTCGCGCGCGACCGTCTCGAGCTGGGCCGGCTTATGGCAGAGCACGACGAGCTCGGCGCGTCGGGCGACCTCGGCGTTGCTCTGCATGGCCTCGCCGCCGACCTCGGCCGCGACGGCGCGGGCGCGCTCGCTGACAGGATCGGCGCACAGAAGCGGACGGCCCCATCCACGGGCAAGCGCGCGAGCCATGTTGCCACAGCCGATCAAGCCGACTTGCATCAGACCTTACGACTGATTGAAGAAGCCCTTCTCGATCAGGCGCGCGCGCTCCTCCGCGGAGATCTCCACGTTGCGTGGGGTGAGCATGAACACCTTGTCGGCGATCCGCTGCATCCCGCCGTCCAGCGCGTACGTGAGCCCCGATGCGAAGTCGATCAAGCGCTTGGAGAGGTCCGTGTCGGAGCTCTGCAGGTTGAGGATGACGGGGATCGAGTCCTTGAACTTGTCCGCGATCTGCTGCGCGTCGTTGAACGACTTCGGGATCACCAGGTGCACGCGCACGTCGCCGTTGCCGCGGCCGCCGACAGGTTTGAGGACCGTCGTGGAGCGTCCCGCGCGGGGCTCGTCCTCGGCGAAGATGTCGTCGAACTCGTCGCGCCGGCGTCGCAGCCGGCGGACATTGGGGCGCTCGCGGTAGCGATCCTCCATGTCCGCCTCGGGGGGCGCGTCGTCGTAGTCGTCGTGATACTCCTCGGCGAGGCCGAAGTAGACGAGGGCGCGGTGCCAGGAGTCACGGAAAGCCATTGGTGTAGGTGCGTTTTCGCCCGGCGAGCCGGTTTCCCTGCTCAATGCCGGTGATTCGCCGGCCCGGACATCGACGGCAAAGCCGACAATTGGTGCGCCTAATGGTATAGCTCCGTGCCGATTCGCACGATTGTGGCCCCCTCTTCGACCGCGACCAGGTAGTCCTGCGATGTGCCCATCGACAGCTCCACCAGCCCGTGCGCGTCGGCCAGCTCGCGCAGGGCCGCGAACCACGGCCGACTGCGGGCCGGGTCGTCGTTCAGCGGCGGCATCGTCATCAGTCCTGACACGGGCACGGGCGAGCGCGCGAGGAACTCGTCGAGTCGCTCGGGAGCGACTCCCGCCTTGCCCTCCTCGCGGGCGATGTTGACCTCGATCAGGATGCGCAGGTCGGGGCGGGCAAGCTCGCGATGACGGGCCAGCTCGCGCAGGGCCGAGTCGGAAGCTACCGAGTGGATCAGGCGAGCGTGGGGCACGATCAGGCGCACCCGCCGACTCTGCAGCTGCCCGATGAAGTCCCACTCGAACAGCCCGCCGTGCGCCGCCACCTTCGCCTGAAGATCCTGGGCGCGGTTCTCGCCCACCAGGCCGATGCCGGCGTCGGCCAGCACGGGCATGTCCTCGAGGGAGACGTACTTGCTCGCCGCGAGTATCTCGACCTCCGGCCGATTGGCTCGAGCGCCCGGAGATCGCGCCACGGCTGCTGCGATCTCGATTCGCGTGCGCTCGAGGTTCGCGCGGATCCTCGGTGCGCTCAGCGCTCGTATCAGCTCAGCCACGCGACTCCCGCCTGGCGACCGGCCCGCGAGCCTTCACGACGGTGTGAGAAGAAGCGCTCGTCGCAGATCGTGCACGCCGCCACGTCGCGCACTTCCGCCACACCCGCGGCGCGAAGGCGCTCAGCGGCGATCGCGTGCAGGTCAATCGGCCGTGCGGTCGACTCTGTCCCTCCGAACTGCGCATGCACCTCCGGGCCCACCTGGTAGCAGCAGGCGCCGGCGCCGGGGCCGATGACCGCGACCATCTCACCGCCGCCGCCGAGCTCCCTTAGGGCCCGCACGCCCTCCTCGAGCACCCCTGCGGCGAGGCCGCGCCAGCCGGCGTGGAGCATCGCCACCGCGCCCGGCGAGCCGATGGCGACGGGCAGGCAGTCGGCGGTGAGCACCATCATCCCTAGGCCGGGAAGCGAGGTCGCGTGGCCGTCCGCGTCGATCGCAACCGCCTCTCCGGTGGTACCGGCGGCCGAGCCGACGCGCTGCACGATCGCCCCGTGGACCTGACGGCTCGCGCACAGCCAGCGCAGGCCGAGGCGCCCGCACAGCCGATCCCGAGTTGCGCGCCCGAGCTCGTGTCCGTCGCCGCGCGCGGTCGAAAGGTTGCCATCCCCGCGGCCGGTGAACAGGACGCGCGCCCCGCCCGGGAGCTCGTAGTGCATCGCCGTCGTCATTGCTCCAGCGCGGCGTCGAGCTCAGCCGCGCGGCCGTCCGCGAGCTCGCCGTCCAGCCTTTGCTGCAACGCCAGCGCGAGCCGCCGGCCGATCTCGGGTCCGGCGGGAATCCCCGCGGCGAGCAGGTCATCACCGGTGATTGCCAGATGCACGTGACGCAGCTCCTGGAGCCACGCGCGTGCGGCGGCGCCCGCCTTGCTCGGCGGTTGCGCCCCGTCCAGCGAGCCGGCGAGCGCGACCGCCTCGAGCGGCGCACCGTGCACGGCCTCGCGCAGGCGGGATGGTGAATCGGCGTCCGCCATCGGCGCGAGCAGGCCCGGCGCGAGGCGGGCCGCCCTGATCGCGCGGTCACGGTCGCCGGCCGTGAACTCGAGCTCTTCGAGCAAGCCGAACATCGCCGGCGCAGGATCCTCCCCGCCGACGGCCGTCGCCGCGGGCAGCAGCACGCTCGCGAGCAGCAACAGGTCGATGCGTCCATCCTCCGGCAGGAGCGCCAGCGCCCTCCGCGCGAGGGGCTCCTCGAATTCGAGGCGCGGATCGAGCGCCGCGAGCAGACCGAGCCGGCTGAGCTCGCCAAGCGCGGCAACAGGGTCCGGCTCCAGGAGCGCCAGACGCAGCTCGGCGCCCAAGCGAGCGCCCGACACGGTCCCAAGCGCACCTGTCGCGCGCGCCTCCTCGGCGAGCTCGGCGGTGTGCTCATCGACCTCGAAGCCGAGCCTCGCGGCGTAGCGCGCGAGGCGCAACAGGCGCGTGGGATCGTCGCGAAAGCTGCCGTCATGCAGCACGCGCAGCACGCCCCGCGCGATGTCCTGCTCCCCATGCGGCGCCGAGCGCATCCGGGCGTCGGTCAGCGATACGGCGATCGCGTTGACGGAGAAGTCACGTCGCAGCAGATCTTCGGCGACCGACGCGGGCTCGACCAGCGGCAGCGCCCCCGGCTTGGGATAGCGCTCGCGGCGAGCCCGGGCGACGTCGATGCGCGCGTCCCCCAACGAGACGCTGGCCGTCCCGAAGCGGTCGTGGGTGACCGCCTCGCCACCGAGCGCGCTCAGCAGCGGCTCGATCGGCCCCTCGACGAGCACATCGAGCTCGCGCGGACGCTCGGCTCGCAGCAGGTCGCGGACCGCACCCCCCACGAGATGGACGCCCTCATAGGCCGCCCCGAGCAGCGCCTCGCCCCCGGGCTGCTGGCGGACGCGGTCAAGCAGTGCGCACTGCAATTCCGCTCTCCGCCAGATACGCCTTGGCCTCGGCGATCGTGTGTCGCCCGTAATGGAAGATCGATGCGCACAGCACGGCGTCGGCGCCGGCTGCAAGCGCCTCGGCGAGGTGCTCGAGCTCGCCGGCGCCGCCCGAGGCGATCACGGGAACTCCGACCGCGGCGCTCACCGCGGATGTCAGCGCCAGGTCATAACCGTCGCTGGTGCCGTCGCGATCCATGCTCGTCAGCAGTATCTCTCCGGCGCCCCGATCGACGCCTTCGCGAGCCCACGCAACGACGTCGCGGCCGGTGGGCGTCCGCCCGCCGGCGAGGTATGCCTCCCAGCTGCCGGCGCCGTCCGACTTGGCGTCGATCGCGAGCACGACGCACTGAGCCCCGAATACGCCCGCCAGCTCACCGATCAGCGCGGGCCGCTCCAGGGCAGCCGAGTTGATCGACACCTTGTCGGCGCCGGCGTCGAGCACGGCCTGCGCATCGGCGATCGAACGGATGCCGCCACCGATCGTGAACGGGACGAACACGTCGTCCGCGGTCGCACGCGCGAGCTTGGCGATCGTGTCGCGCCTCTCGTGCGTGGCCGTGATGTCCAGGAAGACCAGCTCGTCGGCGCCCTCGCGGTCGTAGTGGGCCGCAAGCTCGACCGGATCCCCGGCGTCGCGGATGTCGACGAATTCAACGCCCTTGACCACGCGGCCGGCGTCGACGTCGAGGCAGGGAATCACGCGCTTGAAGTGCATCCGCCCACCGTAGCCCCTCCGTGGCTCGCGCCTCGCGCGATGTGACCGGGGACACATGCACGCCGATGGACGCCGCGCGTCCTTGTCTCCCAAAAAATCTATCCCGCCAGGGCAGCCAAAGCCTCGGTAACCGTGAAGCGACGCTCGTAGAGCGCCTTGCCCACGATCACGCCCTCCAGGTTGTCCAGACGGGCTTCTGCGCGGCGCTCGGCCAAGCCCTTGAGGTCCTCGAGCTCGCCGATTCCGCCCGAGTAGATGAGATCGGCCTCCGCGGCGGCCCTCGCGACCCACGCGAGGTCATCGAGGTTCGGGCCTTCGAGCATTCCATCGCGATCCACGTTTGTGTAGAGCAGCTCCCGCACGCCGCGCTCGATCAGGTTCGCGAAGACGTCGCTGACGCTGACATCGGCTGCCTTCGTCCAGCCCTCGATCGCGACCTCGCCTGCGCGAACATCCACCGAGACCATTACCCGCTCGGAACCGTGCCGCTCCAGCGCCCGCTCGAGCAGACCGGCGTCGGTGAACGCCGCCGTGCCAAGGATGACCCGGGCGGCGCCCGCCGCCAGCGCCTCGTCCACCGCCTGCATCGTGCGCAGGCCGCCCCCGTACTGCACGGGCACGCCCAGCTCACTCGCGATCCGGCCGAGATGCTCGAGGTTGACGGGCCGGCCGGTCTTCGCGCCATCGAGATCGACGAGGTGCAGGAACCGCGCACCGTCGTCGGTCCACCCGCGCGCCGCGGACAGTGGATCTTGGTCATAGATCTTCTTGGCGCCGAAATCGCCCTTGACCAGGCGCACGGCGTTGCCGCCGAGGATGTCGATCGCCGGGTAGAGGTTCACCGCTGAGGCTCGGCGCCCGCGTGAGTGAGGGCCGGAGCGGAGATGCAGATGCGCGCGAAGTTCGCAAGCAGGCGCAGGCCCGCGGCCGAGGACTTCTCGGCGTGGAACTGCACGCCATAGAAGGAGCCCTTTTCGACGACGCTCGCGAACGTCTCGCCGTACTCGGCGATGCCGAGCACGTCCTGCGAGCGGGCGGGCACGGCCGCAAAGGAGTGCACGTGGTAGAAGGCGCACCGGCGGGGCAGATCCGCGACCAGCGGGGAGGCGGCGCTCTGGAAGCGCACCTCGTTCCAGCCGATGTGCGGCAGCTTCAGCGATCCGGCTCCGAGTGCGCGCACCTCGCCGGAGACGATCCCCAGGCCGTCGGCTCCGCCGTTCTCGCTCGAGTGCTCGAAGGCCAGCTGCAGACCGAGGCAGATACCGAGCACGGGCGTCCCCGCCGCGACCCGCTCGCGCAGCAGATCGTCCAGGCCGAGCTCACGCAGGTTCCCCATCGCTCGCGGAAACGCGCCCACGCCGGGCACGACCAGCCCCGCCGCGGCGCGCAGCTGCGCCGGGTCGCTGCTGACGCGCGCACGCGCGCCCACGCGCTCGAGGGCCTTCTCCACCGATCGGCGGTTGCCCATGCCGTAGTCGACGACCGCGATCTCGACGGGCTCGTCGATCAGCGCCATCATGCAGTCAACGTCCCCTTCGTGCTCGGGACGCCGGTCTCGGTGGGGTCGATCGCGACCGCCTGTCGGAGCGCTCGAGCGAACGACTTGAAGGCCGCCTCGATCATGTGGTGCGCATTGGCTCCGGCTTCGATGCGCAGGTGCAGCGTCAGCTTCGCAGCGTTGGCCAGCGCGCGGAAGAACTCCTCCGTGAGCTCGTGCTCGAAGCCGCCCGTCGCGCCCGGAGGGAGCCGCGCCTCAAACGAGGTGAACGGACGTCCGGACACGTCGATCGCGCAGCTCGCCCGCGCCTCGTCCATCGGCACCGTCGCCGAGCCGTAGCGTTCGATGCCGGCGCGGTCGCCCAGCGCGGCGTCCAGCGCCTGACCGAGGACGATCGCGGTGTCCTCGGCGGTGTGGTGAGCGCCCGTCTGCAGGTCACCGCTGACCGTCACGTCGAGGTCGATTCGCCCGTGGCGCGCGAGCAGGTCGAGCATATGGTCGAGGAAGCCCACGCCCGTGTCGCGCGTGCCCTTGCCCGCGCCCTCGAGGGCCAGCGCGAGCCGCACCTTCGTCTCGCCGGTCCGACGCTCGATTTTCGCCTCTCTCTGTGCCATCAGCGTTGCTGATTGTCCCCCATGCGCGCCTCCATCGAGCGGGCGTGCCAGTCGAACCCCTCGACGATCGCGATCGGAGCGCCCGCCCTGGCCAGCCTGGTCGCCGCCTCCGAGTCGATCCGAACCTCGGCCATCCGGCGACGAAAGTGGCGCGGAGAGAGCATCGAAGCGAACCGCGCGGTGCCGCCGGTGGGCAGGATGTGGTTGGAGCCGGCGACGTAGTCGCCGAACGCCGTCGCGCTGGCACGACCGACGAACACGCAGCCGGCGGCCTGGACCGTGGCGGCGAGGGCCTGCGCATCGGCGCCGATCAGCTGCAGGTGCTCGGGCGCGAAGGCGTTTGCAATCGCGACCGCCGCTTGCGCGTCGGCGGCCTCCACGAGCGCGAACGCGGCGTCCTCGACCGCCGGCGGCTCGGCGAGGCGGCGCTCGAGCATCGCCGCGAGGGCATCCGAGGCCGATGGGGTCGTCGTGATCGCCACCACCAAACTGCCCTCGCCATGCTCGCCTTGGGCGATCATGTCGAGCGCGGCCAGACCGAGGTCCTGCTCGCCCGCATCTGCGCCGAGGAGAACGAGCAGATCGCTCGGACCCGCGAAGCCATCGACCCCTACCGCCGCCGAAAGCAGGCGCTTGGCCTCCTGTACGAAGAGATTTCCCGGGCCGACGACGACGTCGACCGCGGTGACCGTCTCGGTGCCTAGCGCGAGGGCGGCGATGGCCTGCGCGCCGCCCATGCGGTACACGCGCTCGACGCCGCACAGGCGACAGGCGCCGAGTATCGCGGCGTCGATCTGCCCGCCCGCAGTCGGCGGCGCGCAAACGGCAACATCAATGACACCGGCGGCGCGCGCGGTCACGACCCCCATGACGACCGTACTCGGGTAGGGCGCCCGGCCTCCGGGGACGTACACGGCGGCGGAGCCGACGGGAACCTCGCGCAGCACGACGCGATGACCCTGGGGCAGGTCGACCGCGACATCCTCGCTGACTCCCGCGTGGGCGACGCTGGCGACGTTCGCGATCGCCACCTGGAGACCCGCCACGACGTCGAGCGGCAGCTGCCTGATCGCCTCGTCGAGCTCCTCGGCTGCGACCGCGAACGGCCGCGGCTCCTCGCCGGCGGTATCGAACAGACGGGTGTAGTCGCGTACGGCCTCGTCCCCCTCGGCGCGGACCCTGTCGACGATCTCCCGAACTGCGGCCTCGACCGACGCCCCGGCGGGGACGAGCGCGCGCAGACGACGGGCGGCGCCGGCCGGGCCGCCGAGGCGCTCCACGTCCTCGCTGCTCAGGCGCTCGAGCGCCATCTCAGCCGACGCTCGCGGCCGGAAGGCCGCGAAGCTGCTCGAGCAGAGCGTCGATCCGCGCCGCCTTCAGCTTGTGCGCCACCGGGTTGGCGATCAGCCGTGCTGTGCACACGAGGATCTCCTCGCGCACGATCAGGTTGTTCTCGCGCAGCGTCGTTCCCGTCGCGGTCAGGTCGACGATCGCCTCGACCATCCCGGTCAGCGGCGCGAGCTCGACGGAGCCCTTGACCTCCACGATCTCGGCCTGCCTGCCGGTCTCCTCGAAGTGCTGCGCGGCGATGCGCGGATACTTGGTCGCCACGCGCATCACGCCCAGGCGCCGCAGCGCCTCGAGCGCGGGATCCGGACCGGCCTTGCTCGCCAACACCATCGTGCAGCGGCCGAAGCCGAGGTCGAGCAGCTCGTACACGTTGCGGCCGGGAGCCCCGGGGCGCTGCGGCGCCTGCTCGAGCAGCACATCCTTGCCCGTGACCCCGAGGTCGGCGGCACCGGCCTCGACGTACGTGGGCACGTCGGACGGGCGCATGGTGATGACGCCGATGTCCTCGAACAGCAGCTTGCGATCGTTCGCGCGCAGCTCCTCGGTGTCGAGGCCGAGCACCGACAGCAGATCCGCGGTGCCCGCGAACAGCGCGCCCCGTGGAACCGCGATCGTCAGACCGTGCGTCGGCGTCATGCGGACATCTCCCGCGCGAGCAACGCTCCCGTCCCTCGCTCCTCACCGGCGAGCGCCATGTGCAGGCGGTCCACGCCCAAGGCAAAGCCGACCGCCGGCTGCGGGCGACCGAAGCGCCCGAGCAGATCGTCGTAGCGTCCGCCGCCGCCGATCGGTGCGCCGAGGGCCGGGTCGTAGACTTCAAAGACCGCACCCGTGTAGTAGCCGATGTTGCGCACGAGTCCGAGGTCGAATATCAGCCGCGCGGCGACCTCCGGCTCGAGCAGCTCGTGCACCCGCCGCATGCCCGTGACCGGCTCGACGGCCGGGGCGGGCGCGTCGGTGAGCAGCTCGGGACCGCCGCGGCGCTGGGGCACATCGAGCAGCAGCTCGGCCGCCTCGCCCGACAGCCCGCTCTCGCCAGCATGTGCTCCAGGCCGACGAAGTCGCGACGTGCGAGCGCCTGCGAGCAGTCCGGCGCGAACGGGCTCGCGCACCTCCAGGCTGGCCATCAGCGCGGGAAACAGCGACGCGTCGCCCAATCCGATCCGGTAATCCTTCAGGCCGACCGCGTCGAGCGCGTGGCAGAGCACCGTGAGCGCCTCGGCGGTTCCCTCGGGAGCGGGCGAGCCGATCAGCTCGATGCCGGCCTGCAGGAGCTCGCGCGGCTGCCCGCGCTGCGGGCTCACGCCCCGGTAGCAGTGGGCGAAGTAGCAGAACCGCAGTGGCGGCTCGCTCGTCGGGTAACGCGTGGAGACCACGCGTGCGATCGGAACGGTCATGTCGGAGCGCAGCGCCAGCACGGCGCCCGACTCGTCGAACATGCGGTATGCGGGCTGTGCTTCGGCCATGTCGGCGCGCGCGAGCACGGACTCGTACTCGAGCGCCGGCGTGTAGATCTCGCCGTAGCCGTGGCGCTCGAAGACCTTGCGCAGCGTGTCGGTGATCGCGCGCACCTCGCGCGTCTCGTCCGGGAGCACGTCGCGCGTGCCGCTGGGGATCGGGTGGATCATGACGACCCGAGGTTACGCGTGAACGGGCTCCGTGGCCACGCGCTCGATGCGAGCGCCCAGCTCACGCAGTCGCTCGTCGATGCGCTCGTAGCCGCGGTCGATCTGGCGGATGTTGCCGATCTCGCTGCGCCCCTCGGCGCAAAGGGCCGCCAACAGCATCGCCATTCCTGCCCGGATGTCCGGCGACTCCACCCGCTCACCGCGCAGCCGACGCGGCCCGGTGACGATCGCCCGGTGCGGGTCGCACATCACGATGTCCGCCCCCATCAGGATCAGCTTGTCCGTGAAGATCAGGCGGTTCTCGAACATCCACTCGTGCACGAGGATCGAACCCTCGGCCTGCGTCGCCAGAGCGACGGCGATCGATGTCAAGTCCGCCGGGAACGCCGGCCATGGGCCGTCCTGGACCTTGCTCTTGTACTCGCCCACGTCCGCCTGCGCGACGAGCTTCTGGTTCCCGGGCACGAGCACGTCGTTGCCGTCTAGCTCCGTGCGCAGCCCGATCCGTTCGAACACGAGCCGGATCATGCGCAGGTCGCCGGGAACGGTGTCCTTGATGCGCAGCTCTCCGCCCGTCACCCCGGCGAGCGCCATGAAGCTGCCGATCTCGATGTGGTCGGGGGCCACCGTGTGCTCGCAGCCGTGAAGCCGCTCGGCGCCGTTGACCGTGATCACGTTGGAGCCGATCCCGTGGATGTCCGCGCCCATCTTCAGCAGCATGCGCGCGAGATCCTGCACGTGGGGCTCGCTCGCGGCGTTGCCGATCACGGTCGTACCGGGCGTGAGCGCCGCGGCCATGAGCACGTTCTCGGTGGCCATCACCGAGGGCTCGTCCATGAACACGTCGCTCGGCTGGAGTCCGCGCGGCGCATCGAGCATGATCTCGCCGTTGCACTCCACGGTCGCCCCCATCGCGCGAAACGCATCGAGGTGCGGATCCAGGCGTCGTCGGCCGATCACGTCGCCCCCGGGCGGCGACATCACCGCGCGACGGAAGCGGGCGAGCAGCGGCCCGGCGAGCAGGAACGACGCGCGCATCAGCTCGGCGAGCTCGTCCTCGATCTCGACCTCCCGCGCACCGGCCGCGCACAGCGAGACCTCGTTCGGTCCCCGCCAGCTGATCTGTACTCCGATCGAGCCGAGAATGCTCAGCATCGCGTCGACGTCACGGATGCGCGGCACGTTGCGCACGACGATCTCATCCTCGGTGAGGATGGAGGAGGCGAGGATCGGCAGGGCTCCGTTCTTGTTCCCGGCAGGAACCATCGTGCCGGAAAGCGGGACGCCACCTTCGATGACGAACTTCTCCATGAGCTGAATACGCCGCCGCCGACCCCACCGCGGCGGGCTGGCATAGCGCCTGGCAAGCGTAACAGCCATCTCCCCCTTCAAGTTCGCCCGATCTGACCCCTCCCCTGCTCGATCGGCCGAACGCGGCTCGCATCGTTCGCGGGCGACCGTTCTGCAAGCGCGGTTGCACGACGTGACCCCTGGATACCGCTCTGCAGAGCCATATTCCTGATCTGAGCTCGACACGTACACACGTTCGCGTCGTCGCCGTCCGATGGCGACCGTATCTTACGAACACATGTTCCCTTCACTGCGAACCTCTGTGCCCGCGCAGCGCGCGCTCGCCGCGCTCCGACTCACGCGCTCGTTCCTAATGCTCGAGGACGACTACGACGTCGACTGGGAGGTCGATGCGAACGAGCCACCAGCGGACGCTCATCCTCATCGGGTGCCGCTGCGCGGGCGAACTCTTGTTGATCGCCGTGACCGGCGTCCTGGGCAGGTCACGGCGCGAACGCATGCCTGCACCTCGCCCGTTGCGGCTCCGGTGGCCGGTGCGCCGGCGCCACGGCAGCGGCGCGCCAATCGCCGGGCCACGCGCAGCGCAAGCACCCGGTTCGACCACGACCGCGGCTAAGTGGCCGCTTCGAAGTGCGTGCCGGGCGTTTGCGCTGCGCGCGGCGCCGGTCCTCACTCCTCGGCCCGAGCCAGGCCCGACACGGGGTGATCGGGGGCGGGGGTGAAGGTGGCGCCCTCGGCGAGTAGGCCAATACCGGGGACGTGATTGAGCTCGAGCCTGATGTCTTCGGGGTCCCGGAACGAGAGGGAGTAGTAGCCCGGCGCCCAGGGCCCTTCCTCTGGCGCCCTCACGATGTCGGCGCCGATGTCCTTCAGAAACGAGTACAGGGTGTCGACGTCCTCGCGTCGCCGCGCTCTGAAGCACAAGTGGTCGATGCCCGGCGCGGTCTCTACGTGCGCGATGCCGCTGTGCTCCGGATCGGCGCGGCGAATGCCGAGCGCGGTACGACCGCCGACGTAGTACACGAAGTCCTCGGAGCGAGGCGAAACAGCCGGCAGGCCCAGGAACGGCATGAGCTGGTCATAGAAGGCGACGCACTGCTCCATGCGATTGACCCTGAGGATGACATGGGCGAGGCCATTGATCTCAAGGCCATCACCCGAATTCGGAGCTGCCGACATAGCGCCAGAGCCTATCCCTCGTGGTCGTGCGAACCCACGGATCTCTTGCTCGCGACGGCCGACCGTCTTACCGCCAAAGCAACGACGACGGGCCGCCCGAAGGCGGCCCGTATACAAAAAACCGGCGGCGTCCTACTCTCCCAGGCCCTTGCGAGCCAAGTACCATCGGCGCTGAGGGGCTTAACTGCTCTGTTCGGAATGGGAAGAGGTGTTTCCCCCTCGCCAAGGCCACCGGAAAAAGACGAGAGACCACGCCTCCCAGTCCTTCAAAACTGCACAGCGCCACAGCGGGTATCAACAAAAAATCCGTCAAGCCCTCGACCCATTAGTACCGGTCTCCTTCAGACGTTACCGTCCTTCCAGATCCGGCCTATCAACCTGGTGGTCTACCAGGGGTCTTACTCCCTCTAGGGGATGGGAGAACTCATCTTGAGGCCGGCTTCCCGCTTAGATGCTTTCAGCGGTTATCCGATCCACACGTAGCTAGCCTGCTATGCCCTTGGCAGGACAACAGATACACCAGAGGTGCGTTCATCCCGGTCCTCTCGTACTAGGGACAAATCCTCTCAATTCTCCAACGCCCACGGCAGATAGGGACCGAACTGTCTCACGACGTTCTGAACCCAGCTCGCGTACCGCTTTAATGGGCGAACAGCCCAACCCTTGGGAGCAACTCCACCCCCAGGATGCGACGAGCCGACATCGAGGTGCCAAACCGGGCCGTCGATGTGGACTCTTGGGCCCGATAAGCCTGTTATCCCCGGAGTACCTTTTATCCGTTGAGCGACGGCACTTCCACTTGCTACCGCCGGATCACTAAGACCTGCTTTCGCACCTGCTCGACTTGTCAGTCTCGCAGTCAAGCTCCCTTACTACCTTTACGCTCTACGCACGATTTCCGGCCGTGCTGAGGGAACCTTTGTGCGCCTCCGTTACATTTTGGGAGGCGACCGCCCCAGTCAAACTACCCGCCTGGAACTGTCCAGCGCCCGGATTCACGGAACGCTGTTAGAAATCCAATACACCAAGGGTGGTATCTCAAGGTTGGCTCCACGCCGGCCGCAACCAGCGCTTCAAAGCCTCCCACCTATCCTGAGCGAAATGCACCGAACTCCAATACCAGGTTGTAGTAAAGGTTCACGGGGTCTTTCCGTCTAGCCGCGGGTACTCGGCATCTTCACCGAGACTGCAATTTCACCGAGCCCCTCGTTGAGACAGCGCTGAAGTCGTTACGCCATTCGTGCAGGTCGGAACTTCGCGTGTTCTCTCGTTATCCGAGAGCGCAGACTATCCCTTCACCTCATCCAGCATCTTTAGGAGTGTGGCCTCCGAGTGGCGCCGCTTTCCCAGGTTCATCCGGTAGGCGATGCCCACTATCTCTCGCAAACCGACACGCTGCAGATGGCCTCCTTGTTCGACCATCCGGCATACCTGCGCAAAGCCTGCACAGCTCTGCGCCTTGTATCCCCGCAAGGGGAAACGCTCGAAGTGCGGCAGGATGCTTTCCGTGAGATCTCCGATCGATCGCGCCTCGTACTTGAAGGTGCGATCGCTCTTAGACTCGCGGATCCAACCACATCTAAAGAACGCTTGCAGATCTTCCAGCAGTCGCAGGTCCTTCTCGTTCAGGGAGAGCGAGAACGATGGTCTCACCTCGAGACCGGTTCGTAGCTTCGCACGAATCGCAAAAGAGATGCAGAAGCACCCCTCGCCATCCGTTAGACCTGTGACAAACCAGGGATCCAGCGGCACTGCTACTCCATTGATGCCTCGTCTTCCGATGAGGGCCGGCGTATTGCGCGTCACATAGATTTTCGGACTCTCCGAAGCGTGACACGCCTCTCCTTTCGGATCAGTCGTTAGGGGGTCACTAGGACTTCCCTCGGGATTGCCCGCTGCCACCGTGGCAGGGAGGGTTTCCCCGATATGAGCCGGTTCTCGACCGTCTCTCGCGAGACGGCGGGGCAAGTGTTGGTGCTTACCCGACAAGGAATTTCGCTACCTTAGGACCGTTCCTGCTGTTACGACTCGAGCTCACGCCCGAGCGGTCGGCACATTTCTGGCCGACTCTCATGGTCGCCCATGAGAGCGGACTATCTCATCCTGCTCTCGGTCTGGAAAGCAGGCTCGGCGTATAGTCTCTGAGGATTCCCAGCGCCGTAGACGCCGGCCAGGACACCGTTGAAACGGCGAACCGTCCTGGCACGACTGGACACTGGGCCTTTCCTGCTGATTGTCCGCACCCGACACATTTTCACGATACCGCCCACTTGGGACGGAACTCGTAGTGCGGGATACTCGGATGTTCCAGCATATAGCCAAGTTTTATAACTACCTCGGTCAACTGATAGTTACGGCCGCCGTTTACCGGGGCTTAGCTTCGCTGCTTCGAACCGAAGTCCTAACAACTCCACGTAACCTTCCGGCACCGGGCAGGCGTCAGCCCCTATACGTCGTCTTTCGACTTAGCAGAGACCTGTGTTTTTGGTAAACAGTCGCTTCAGCCAATTCACTGCGGCCCCCTCGGGCTCCACTCGCGAAGAGCTTCACCCTACTGGGGCGCCCCTTATCCCGAAGTTACGGGGCGATTTTGCCGAGTTCCTTAACGAGGGTTATCTCGATCACCTTAGTATTCTCTACTTGCCCACCTGTGTCGGTTTTGGTACGGGCACGCGCTTCCTCCCTAGAGGATTTTCTTGGAGGTATGGCGTCGGGGACTCGCCGGCTAATCGCCAGCTGGCATCGCACCTCAGGTTATGCAGCTCTTGCATTTGACAAGGGCCGCCCCTACATGCTTACCCCAGGATAACCATCACCTGGGTTCCCTTAGCCTTCCTCGTCCCCCCATCGGTCAAACGGAAGCGACGTGGTACAGGAATATCAACCTGTTGGCCATCGACTACGCCTTTCGGCCTCGCCTTAGGTCCCGACTAACCCTGAGCAGACGAACTTTACTCAGGAATCCTTGGGCAATCGGTGGAGGGGATTCTCACCCCTCTTTCGTTACTTATGCCGGCATTCTCACTTCCCACGCCTCCACGGCTGGCTTACGCCACCGCTTTACTGGCATGGGAACGCTCTCCTACCGCGCGATCGACCCGAAGGTCTCACGCACCCGCAGCTTCGGTGACTAGCTTGAGCCCCGTTACATTGTCCGCGCTCGAACACTTGACCAGTGAGCTGTTACGCACTCTTTCAAGGATGGCTGCCTCTAAGCCAACCTCCTGGTTGTCTATGCACTCAAACATCGTTTCCCACTTAGCTAGTACTTAGGGACCTTAGCTGGCGGTCTGGGCTGTTTCCCTTTTGACGCTGAAGTTTATCCCCCAGCAACTGACTCCCGGAGTAAACGTGCTGGTCTTCGGAGTTTGCCTGAAGTCGGTAACCTGGTAGGGCCCCTAGTCCAAACAGTGCTCTACGGCCAACACGCAATTTATCCGAGGCTATACCTAAATATATTTCGGAGAGAACCAGATATCACTGAGCTTGATTAGCCTTTCACTCCGACCCACAGGTCATCCGCCCAGTTTTCAACCTAGGTCGGTTCGGCCCTCCACGAGGTCTTACCCCCGCTTCAGCCTGCCCATGGGTAGCTCGCTCAGTTTCGGGTATACCGCCTACGACTATGTCGCCCTATTAGGACTCGCTTTCGCTACGGCTCCGCTCATCGCTTAACCTCGCCGCAGACGAGTAACTCGCCGGCTCGTTATGCAAAAAGCACGCGGTCACAGGACAAGCCTGCTCCCACCGCTTGTAGGCACGCGGTTTCAGGTACTATTTCACTCCCCTTCCGGGGTACTTTTCACCTTTCCCTCACGGTACTAGTCCGCTATCGGTCACCAAGGAGTACTTAGCCTTGGAGGGTGGTCCCCCCAGGTTCAGTCCGCGTTTCACGGGCGCGGACTTACTCAGGAACATCTGACGGAAGGTCGTGCAGTTTCGTCTACGGGACGATTGCCCTCTATGGTGCGCGGTTCCACGCGCTTCGACTACCGCACGTCTTTGTAACTTCCGCCGGGCCGGACACGGCCCGGAACAGACGCCCTACAACCCCCGACAGACAACGCATGTCCGCTTACATCTGCCGAGTTTGGGCTGATCCCCTTTCGCTCGCCACTACTCAGGGAGTCTCTTTTGATTTTCTTTCCTCGGGGTACTGAGATGTTTCACTTCCCCCGCTTGTCTTCCGCCGGCCTATGTGTTCAACCGGGGATAACGCCGCATTACCAGCGCTGGGTTTCCCCATTCGGGAATCCACGGGTCAAAGGCTATTCAGCGCCTAACCGTGGCTTATCGCAGCCGTTCACGCCCTTCTTCGACTCTTGGTGCCAAGGCATCCACCGTGTGCCCTTACTATCTTGACGGTGATCTGGCCCCACATGGTGCGCCCGCCCCGAAAGGCGGACGATCACGCAGGGCCCGGTGATACCCGTTTTTCAGCCGCCGCTTATCGATGGCGGCTGATGTGGCTTCTGTGCAGTTTTCAAGGACCGTGGAGAGGCGTATACGCCGGCCGGCGCCGCGCTTTTAGCGGTCGCGCCATTTGACGGCGCGTCCAACGCGGACCGGCGGACGCCGGTCTCTCAAAACTCAACAGCATGCTGGGATCGTTGCGGCCACGTCCGGTTGTGCTCCCCAAGTAGAGAGGGAGACTCGCGAGGCGCGGCCATCCAGCCAGGTTCGGTCGACATGCTAGGCCCGACCGCTCGTATGCCGCCTGGCCATTCGCGCTCTTACGAGCGCGACGCCGGACGGTCGCTTCGGTCGGGGCACCGTAGTGCTCCCTAGAAAGGAGGTGATCCAGCCGCAGCTTCCGCTACGGCTACCTTGTTACGACTTCACCCCAGTCACGAGCCCCACCTTCGACGGCTCCCTCCCTTGCGGGTTAGGCCACCGGCTTCGGGTGTTGCTCACTCCCGTGGTGTGACGGGCGGTGTGTACAAGGCCCGGGAACGTATTCACCGCGGCAATGCTGATCCGCGATTACTAGCAACTCCGCCTTCATGCAGGCGAATTTCAGCCTGCAATCCGAACCGAGACGCACTTTAAGGGATTCGCTCCACCTCGCGGTATCGCAGCCCTCTGTATGCGCCAATGTAGCACGTGTGTAGCCCTGAACATAAGGGGCATGAGGACTTGACGTCATCCCCACCTTCCTCCGGTTTGTCACCGGCAGTCTCGCATGAGTCCCCAACTAAATGCTGGCAACATGCGACGGGGGTTGCGCTCGTTGCGGGACTTAACCCAACATCTCACGACACGAGCTGACGACAGCCATGCACCACCTGTGAAAGTGCCCCGAAGGGAAGGTGTGTTTCCACACCGGTCACTCACATGTCAAGCCCAGGTAAGGTTCTTCGCGTCGCGTCGAATTAAACCACATGCTCCGCTGCTTGTGCGGGCCCCCGTCAATTCCTTTGAGTTTTAGCCTTGCGGCCGTACTCCCCAGGCGGGCAACTTAATGCGTTAGCTTCGACACGGGGGGAGTCGACACCCCCCACATCTAGTTGCCATCGTTTACAGCGTGGACTACCAGGGTATCTAATCCTGTTTGCTCCCCACGCTTTCGCGTCTCAGCGTCAGTCACGTCCCAGCGAGCTGCCTTCGCCATTGGTGTTCCTCCTGATATCTGCGCATTTCACCGCTACACCAGGAATTCCACTCGCCCCTTCCGGACTCTAGCCCGACAGTATCCACCGGCATTCCAGGGTTGAGCCCTGGACTTTCACAGCGGACTAATCGGGCCGCCTACACGCTCTTTACGCCCAATAATTCCGGACAACGCTTGCACCCTACGTATTACCGCGGCTGCTGGCACGTAGTTAGCCGGTGCTTCTTGTGAAGGTACCGTCACTCCAGCCGGCTATTCACCGGCGAAGCTTCGTCCCAACTGAAAGGGGTTTACAACCCGAAAGCCTTCTTCCCCCACGCGGCGTTGCTGCGTCACGCTTTCGCGCATTGCGCAAGATTCCCCACTGCTGCCTCCCGTAGGAGTCTGGGCCGTGTCTCAGTCCCAGTGTGGCTGATCGTCCTCTCAGACCAGCTACCCATCGAAGCCTTGGTGAGCCGTTACCTCACCAACAAGCTAATGGGCCGCGGGCCCATCTCGATGCGGAGGCCGAAGCTTCCTTTCCCCTTGCGGGCACATCCGGTATTAGCCCGAGTTTCCTCGGGTTGTCCCGGTCATCGAGGCAGGTAACCCACGTGTTACTCACCCGTTCGCGGCTCTGCCCCAGGGCAAGCCCTGGTTCGTCGCTCCACTTGCATGTGTTAAGCACGCCGCCAGCGTTCGTCCTGAGCCAGGATCAAACTCTCCGTGAAGAACTTCACGAAAAGCTGTCATGGAACTGCACGGGACCTATACACCGTGGTCCCGAACCATGACGGGGTACTTCCCTACTTGACTCTTGTCCGCCACCATCGGCACGTAATGCCGCGGCGGCGGGTCGAACCTGGACGCACACCACGATCGACAATCGATCGTAGATGCGCATGCTGTTGAGTTTTCAAAGACCGCCAAGCCTCCCAAAAGGGGTTTCCTCTGCGGAGACCGATCTGACCCAGCGCCCAGAGGCGCCCTGCGGGCCAACCAAGAAGTATAGCGCTAGCGTGCTCTCAGGCGCCGAAAGCGCCTCTTGCCCACCTTCAGGACCTGACCGTCGGCTCGCTCACCCGGAACGTCGTGCTCGCCGGCGGCAAGCGGCGCCTCGCCCAGCGTGACTCCCCCCTGATCGATCATCCTCCGCGCCTCCGAGCGCGAGATGCCGAACTCGGTGGCAATCAGGCCGGGAAGGTGCAGCAGCCCGCCGTCACCGTCGAAGCTCGCCTCCTCGATCTCGACGGGCGCTTCGTGCGCCACGTGCACGCGATCGAACTGGCGCTCGGCTTCGATCGCGGCCTCGGGTGAGTGCAGCCACACGACCAGCTCGCGAGCGAGCACGCGCTTGGCATCGCGGGCCGACGCGCCGGCGCCGGACGCGTTTGGCGATGGGCTCACCCCGTCGACGACCGGTTCGAGCAGCAGGCGCCGATACTCGGCGATCGCCTCGTCGGGGATCGACATCGTCTTTCCGTAGATTTCATCGGGCGTGTCGGCGACCCCAATCTGGTTGCCTAGCGACTTTGACATCTTGCGCTCACCGTCGGTGCCGACCAGCAGCGGCATCGTCATAATCGCCTGCGGCGGTTGGTCATAGGCACGCTGGACGTCGCGGCCGAGCAGCAGGTTGAACTTCTGGTCGGTGCCGCCCAGCTCGACGTCGGAGCGCACCGCCACCGAGTCATATGCCTGCAGCAGCGGATACAGCAGCTCGAGCACCGAGATCGACTCCTTCGCGGACAGTCGTTTGGCGAAGTCGTCGCGTTCGAGCAGCTGCGCGGCGGTCGTCGTGGCCGCGAGAGCGAGCAGGTCCGCAAGCGGCATGTCAAGCCACTCGCTGTTGCGCCTGACCTCCAGGCGCTCCGGAGCCGGATCGAGAATTCGCAGCGCCTGCTCCTGAAAGGTCGCAGCGTTCGCGTCGATCTCCTCGGGCGAGAGCATCGGGCGCAGGCTCGAGCGCCCGGACGGGTCCCCCACCCGCGCCGTGTAGTCCCCCACGATCAGGACGACACGGTGACCGGCGTCCTGGAACTCGCGCAGCTTGCGCAGGACGACGGCGTGGCCGAGGTGAATGTCCGGCGCGGTCGGATCGATCCCAAGCTTGACGCGCAGTGGGCGCTTCTCCGCGTTCGCCGTGGAGAGCTTGTCCGCCAGCGCTCCCTTCGGCAGGTCCTCGACGGCGTTGGCCACCAGCGCGCTGGCCGGATCGGAGGCGTCATCTGCGGCCGCGTCGGTGGGCTTGCCCATGCACGCCAATGCTAGACTCTCGCCCTCCGGTGGGTCCCACCGCGCCGCGCTCGCCGCGGCCAGCGCCATCGGGAACGCATTTTCGAGCCCGGCGCAGATCCGCCCGCAGCAGCTGATGAGCGAGGACGATCGCACCGACATCCCGCCACCCAAGCCGCGCCTGAAGAGGCTGCGCTTCCTCGCCATACTCCTCGCCGTCCTGTTGCTCGGCCTGGTCTCGTTCGTGTTCGGGATCTTCATCTCCGTCGCCTCGGACCTCCCGTCGCTGACGCGCTTCTCGCAGCTCGGCGAAGCCAAGAGCTCTGTCCTGCTCGACGACATCGGCCGCCCGCTCGGCGTCCTCAGCCAGCAGAACCGAGTGATCGTCACCCCCAGTCAGATCCCTCCGATCGTCAAAGAGGCGGTGATAGCGATCGAGGACAAGCGCTTCCAGACGAACAGTGGCGTCGACATCCGCGGCATCGCCCGCGCGTTCGTCCAGGACATCGCGCACAAAGGCAACATCCAGGGCGCGTCGACGATCGAGCAGCAGTTCATCAAGAACGCCCTCCAGGCCCAGTCTCACCGAACGATTTTCGAGAAGCTCCGTGAGGTCGCGCTCGCGTTTCAGCTCTCGCACAAGTGGTCGAAGGAAAAGATCCTCACGGCGTACCTGAACACGATCTATTTCGGCAACGGCGCCTATGGGATCGAGTCGGCCGCGCAGACCTATTTCGGACAGGACGTCAACCACCTCGGTTGCGGAACGCCCAATCACCAGCTGTGCGTCGAACAGCTGCAGCCCTGGGAGGCGGCGATGCTCGCGGGAGTGATCCAATCGCCGAGCGCGTATGACCCCGCCCTGCACCCGGTCGCGGCGCGCGCCCGGCGCGACGTCGTCCTGCGCCAGATGCTCGAGCAGGGCTATATCAAACAACCCATTTACGAAGACAGCATCACCCAGGCCCTGCCAGCCGCCAAGGACATCCAGGCGCCACGGCAGCAGACCGTCGAAGGGGTCGATGCCGGTTACTTCACCAGCTGGGTGCAGCAGCAGGTGATCGAACGCTACGGGGCTCCGCGCGCCTTCGACGGCGGCCTGCGGATCAAGACGACCCTCGACCTCGACCTGCAACGCGCCGCCGAACAGGCGGTCGCCGCCTACCTCGCGGACCCGAGCGGCCCGAGCGCGTCGCTCGTGGCGATCGAAAACTCGACCGGCGAGGTTCGGGCGATGGTGGGCGGGCGCAACTACGCCGAAAGCCCCTTCAACCTCGCCACCAACGGTGAGCGACAGCCCGGCTCCTCGTTCAAGGCCTTCGACCTCGCCGCCGCCCTGGAGGACGGCATCTCGCCCGAATCGACGTGGGCCTCGCGGCAGAAGGTGTTCATCGTTCCCAACACCGGCGGGCAGGAAAAATTCGTCGTCCACAACGACGAAGGCTCCTACACGGGCTCCAACACGCTGATCGGAGCGACGGCCTACTCGGACAACTCGATCTACGCCGAAGTCGGACTCAAGGTCACCACCCACCGGATCGCGCGGGTCGCCCATGCGATGGGGATCACGACGCCGGTGTCGACCAACCCGGCGATGACCATCGGCGGGTTGACCGTCGGCGTCACTCCGCTCGACATGGCCCATGCGTATGAGACGATCGCCCACGGCGGGCGCCGCGTGAGCGGCACCCTCGGCGAAGCGGGCGAACCCGTCGGGATCCAGGAAGTCGACGGCGGCGGACGGGCGCTTCCCGACGGCGCCCGCCGCGACGTCAACCAGGTCAAGACCAAGCCGGTGCTCCCCGCCGCGATCGCCGCCACGGAGACCTCGATGCTCGAGACGGTCCTCCAGTACGGTACCGGTCGCGCCGCGGCTCTCGGCCAGTTCGCGGCCGGCAAGACGGGCACGACGTCAAATTACGGCGACGCGTGGTTCGTCGGCTGGGACAGCCGATACACCGTCGCGGTGTGGGTCGGCTACCCGAATGGGCTCGTGCCGATGAAGTTCGCATTCAACGGCGGTCCGGTCCTCGGCGGCACCTTCCCGGCGCTGATCTGGCATGACTTCATGACCTCGGCGATGCAGGTCGAAAAGGCCAGGGCCGAACACGCCGCCGCGCTCAAGAACGCAGCGTCTGAACGCACCGGCACGTCCGGCACGAGCAGCTCAGAAACCGGCCCACCATCCTCTTCATCCACCGCCACGACGGGCGCGCCCCCAAGCTCAGGGGGCACGAACAAGGCAAACCCAAACTCGGCGACGCCGAGTGCTCCGTCCGGCTCGGGCGGAGGGTCGCCGAGCGTCGGCGCCGAACGCACCCCGCCGCCGGCGACGTCGCCTGCGGCGGCTCCCCCCGCCGCCTCCACACCCGCTCCCGCGACGCCACCACCGGCCGCCTCGGAATCGCCGACCGGCGGGGTCAGTCCCGGAGGCTAGACGCGAACTCAGGCGCGCCCGGCTCCTCCTTACGCGCTGGCCGCCTCCTCGATCGGACGCGGGCGGGAGACATGGCGGCTGCCGGCTGCGCAGAACCGCCATGGCAAGTCGACCGCGCGGGTGATCCCGATTCGCGTGGCCCGCGCGACGGAGGGCTCGCGCCACTCGCCGCCGCGCGCGCTGACGCGAACGGGACCGCTCGACAGGGCCGTCCCGTTCTCGCGCAGCTCGACGGCGAGGGCCTGCGTGAGCTTGCCCGGGCCCGAGCACAGGTCCTCCTCGCGCACCGCACGCCCGGCGATCAGCCCGCGACGGGCGCGCATCTGCTCGATTCCGGCCGTCGGCACGAGCGCCCGGATCAGCACCGCGGCGCCGACGCCCTCGGGCTCGCACACGGCGTTGAGCATCGCGTGGATGCCATATGAGCGGTACACATACGCGCGCCCGGGCGGCCCGAACAGCGTCGCAGTGCGCGAGGTGAGCCCCACGAACGCGTGACAGGCCGGCTCGCTCTCGTGATACGCCTCCGTCTCGACGATCACGCCGGCGGCCCCCCGGTGCTCCACCGTGCAGCCGATCAGATCTCGCGCCACATCGAGCACGGGGCGGGCGTAGAAGTCAGCCGTCAGAGCCTTCATCGAGCACAGCTCGAGCGGCCGCGAGCTGCTCCTGTACGCGCACGAGCGAAGTGCCGCCCTCGGATGCCTTGGATTCGAGCCACGAGCTCTCCGCGAGCACCGCCGTCAGCTCGTCGCCATGCGCCGCCAGCTCCTCGCTGTGCGCGGCCAGCTCCTCTGTCGTCAGCTCCAACAGCCGCCTGCCGCTGTCGAGCGCGGTGCGCACCAGTCCGGCGACCGCCCCGTGCGCCTCGCGGAAGGGGACGCCGAGACGCACCAGCAGGTCGGCGACGTCTGTCGCGGCGATCAGCTCGTCGGAGGCCGCGTCGCTGAGACGCTCGCGCCGGAAGCTCACGCCGGCGATCATCCCGGTGGCGGCCGCGAGCGTCAGCTCGAGCGTGTCGACCGCGTCGAACAGGTGCTCCTTGTCCTCCTGCAGATCCTTGTTGTAGGTCAGCGGCAGCGCGTGCATGACACCGTGGAACGCTGCCAGGTGACCGACCACACGCGGAGCCTTCGCGCGCAGCAGCTCGGCCGCGTCGGGGTTCTTCTTCTGCGGCATGATCGACGAGCCGGAGCTCCATGCGTCGGGCAGCTCGCAGAAGCCGAACTCGGCGCTCGACCACAGAACCAGCTCGGCCCCCAGCCGCGACAGGTGCGTCGAGCAGGTCGCTGCGGCGTTCAGGAAGTCGAAGATGAAATCGCGCCCCGAGACGGCGTCGATCGAGTTGGGCGCCACATCGGGGAAGCCGAGCTCGTCGGCAACCTGGCGGCGGTCGATGTCGAAGTTCACGCCGGCGAGCGCCCCGGCGCCGAGTGGAAGCTGCCCAGCCGCCGACTCGGCGAAGGCGAATCGCGTGCGGTCGCGCGCGAGCATCCAGAAGTAGGCGAGCAGATGATGCCCCAGGTAGACCGGCTGCGCGCGCTGCAGGTGGGTGTAGCCCGGCATCGGCCAGTCGAGGTGCTCCTCGGCGCGAGCCGCGACCACGGCCATCAGGGCCGTGATCGCTCCGCGGGCAGCCTGCGCGCGCTCACGCGCGTACATCATCACGTCGGTCACCACCTGGTCGTTGCGCGAGCGTGCCGTGTGCAGCCTGCCTCCTGCCGGCCCCGCGATCTCCGTCAAACGCCGCTCGATCGCCATGTGTATGTCTTCGTCGCCGTCGCTGAATGGGAAGCGGCCGTCGCGCAGCTCGCCCTCGACGGCGTCGAGACCGCTCAGCAGCCGGTCGCGATCCTCGGCGGTGATAATCGCGCGCTCGGCCAGCATGCGCGCGTGCGCGCGCGACTGCGCGATGTCCTGCGGCCACAGCCGCCGGTCGATCCCGATCGAGGCGTTCAGGCGCTGGAAATCGGCGTGCTGAGGCTCATGGAAGCGCGACACTGGCGGTCAGTCTAGGGCCGGAGCGCTGCTCAGCGCCCGAGCGCCGCGCGCAGCCGCTCGACAACCCGCGCGAGTTGGCCCTCGCTCATCTCGGGGAAGAACGGGAGCGCCAGTGACCGCGCGGCCACGTCCTCGCAGACCGGGAACTCACCCTCGCGATGCCCGAAGCGATCACGGTAGAAGCTCATCAGGTGAATCGCCGGCAGGTAGGGCTTGCTCTGGATCCCCTGGGCGGCCAGCGCGCCCACGATCTGCGCGCGATCGGCATCCGCGGGCAGCTGAACGACGAACACGAACCAGCCACGCCTGTCGCCGTTCGCGTCCGCGCACGGCAGCTCCAGGCCCTCGATTCCCGCCAACGCCTCGCGGTAGCCCTCGGCGACGCGCGCGCGCGCCGCGAGCATCTGCTCCAGGCGCGCGAGCTGCGCGATTCCGAGCGCGCAGGCGATGTCCGAGAGGCGGTAGTTGAAGCCCAGGCGGTCGTGGTCGAGCCAGCCCATGTCGGGAGCGCGGCCCTGGTTGCGCTCGGAGTCGATCCGCTCCTTCATGAGCCCGTCCTCGAGCGTGACCATCCCGCCCTCGCCGGTCGTCAGCTGCTTGTTGGCGTAGAACCCGAACGCCGCTGGATGACCGCGCCCGCCAACGGTCCTGCCGTCGGCGTGTACCGCGCCGAGCGCCTCGCATGCGTCCTCGACGATCGCGAGACCGTGCGCGGCGGCGAGCCGCTCGAACGCGGCCATGTCCGCCGGGTAGCCGAAGACGTGAACCGGCAGCAGCGCCTTGGTGCGCTCGCCCACCGCCGCCGCGGCCGCGTCCGGGTCGAGGTTGAGCGTCACCGGGTCGATGTCCGCGAACACCGGGCGCGCGCGCTCATAGAGCGCGGCGTTGGCCGACGCGACGAACGAGAACGGGCTCGTCACGACCTCATCGCCGTCGCTGACCCCGACGGCGCGAAGCGCGAGGTGAAGGCCGGCCGTTCCGCTGGAGACGGCGCTCGCCAGCGGAGCGCCGACACGAGCCGCGAAGGCCCGCTCGAACTCCCCCACCCGCGGCCCGAGCGACAGCTCGCCCGATCGCAGCACCTCGATGACCGCATCGCTCTCGGCCTCGCCGAGAACGGGTTGCGCAAGCGGGATCTGCTCGCCACGCTCGACGACCGGCGGCGCCGCCTCGGAGCGACCCACTAGACGCCGCCGGGCGAGGAGACCGTCGAGTCCGAGGATGACCGCATGTCGGGCTGCATGCCGTACTCGAGCGAATCCACGAGCGCGTCCCAAGAGGCGGCGATCAGGTTCTCTGAGACCCCGATCGATCCCCACACGTCCTTGCCGTCGGAGGCGTCTATCAAGACTCGCGTCACGGCTCCCGTGCCCTTGGTCTCATCGAGGATGCGCACCTTGAAGTTGACCAGCTCGATGTCGCGCAGGTGTGGATGAATCTCGCCGATCGCGTCGCGCAGGGCGCTGTCCAGCGCGTTCACGGGACCGTTGCCCTCGGCGGTACGCACGTAGCGCTCGCCGCCCACCCAGATCTTGATCGTCGCCTCGGTGGCGACCTTGCCATCCGCCCGCTGCTCGACGAGCACGCGCCATGACTCCAGTCTGAACAGCGGCTCGTAGCGACCCGCCTCCTTGCGCATGAGCAGCTCGAAGGATCCATCGGCCGCCTCGAACTGAAAGCCACCATGCTCGAGCTCCTTGACCCGCTCGACGACCCGCTGGGCGAACGCCTCGCCGGCCTCGCCGTCGCGGAGCTTGATCCCCGCTTCCCCGGCCTTCTCGACGATCGTGCCCTTGCCCGAGAGCTCGGAGATCAGCACGTCGCGCCGATTGCCGACGACGGCCGGCTCGACGTGCTCGAACGTGCGCGCATCCGCGCGGACGCCGGCCGCGTGCATGCCCGCCTTGTGGGCGAAGGCGTGCTTGCCGACATACGGCTGTGCAGGATTGGGCGAGCGGTTGAGCAGCTCGTCCACGAAGTGGGCCGTCTCGGTGAGGCGCCCGAGCTGCTCCGGCGTAAGCAGCTCGCAGCCCATCTTCAGCTGCAGGTCGGCGATGATCGTGATCAGGTTGGCGTTGCCGGTGCGCTCTCCGATCCCGTTGACCGTGCCCTGCACCTGTGTCGCGCCGGATTCGACCGCGGTGAGCGTATTGGCGACGCCGCAGCCGGAGTCGTCGTGCGCGTGGATGCCGAGCTCCAGCAGCGGCAGCGCTTCGCGAACCACGGCGAAGGCGGTCCGGATCTGCGGCGGCAGCGAGCCGCCGTTGGTGTCGCACAGAACCACGCGCTCGGCGCCCGCGTCGGCCGCGGCGCGCAGGCAGTCCAGCGAGTAGCCCGCGTCGAGGGTGAAGCCGTCGAAAAAGTGCTCGGCGTCGAGCAGCACCCGCTTGCCGGCGCCGACCAGGAAGGCGACGGAGTCGGAGACCATCTGCAGGTTCTCCTCGCGCGAGACGCGCACGACCTTCTCCACGTGCAGCACCGAGGCCTTGCCGACGAGCGTGCAGACCGGGGCGAAGGCGTCGGCCAGGACGCGCAGCCCCTCGTCCTGCTCGGCGGCTACGCCGCGCCGGCGGGTCATCCCGAACGCGACGAGCTGCGCACCCGCCAGGCGCTCGCCGGCGAGCAGCTCGAACAGCTCGTGCTCCTTCGGATTCGACGCCGGGAAGCCGGCCTCGATCAGGTCGACACCGAGCGCGTCGAGCGCATGGACCACGCGCAGCTTCTCCTGGGCCGTAAGGGTCAACCCGCCCCCGCCCATCCCGTCGCGCAGGGTGGCGTCGTATAGCTGTATGTCGGCCATCGGCCTAGCCCGCGGCTGCCGTCTGTGCGCTGCCCGCCGCGCTACCCTCGCCGGTGGGTGTCTCCAGCGGCGGAGCGTGCACGACGTCGAGCCACTCGCGGTAGCGCTCGGTGCGACCGTGGATCGCGTCGTCGAAGGCGGCCTGCAGCACGCGCGTCACCTCGCCCGGCTTGCCGGTCCCGATCACGTGGTCGTCGATCTCGCGCACCGGCACGAGCTCGGCTGCGGTGCCCGTCATGAACATCTCCTCGGCGAGGTACATCTCGGCGCGGGCGACGTTTCGCTCCACGACCGTGTAGCCGAGGTCGCCGGCGATCTGGATGATCGAGCGGCGGGTGATGCCGTCGAGGATCGAGTTGTGCTGCCCCGGCGTCGCGATCTCGCCGTCGCGCACTATGTACACGTTCTCACCCGTCCCCTCGCACACGTGTCCGTGGTCATCGAGCAGGATCGCCTCTTCGTAGCCGGCCTTCAGCGACTCGACCTTTGCGAGGACGCTGTTGAGGTATTGCCCTGATGCCTTCGCCTGCGGAATCAGCGAGTCGGGGCTGATCCGCCGCCAGGAGGAGACCTTCGCGCGAATGCCGTCGCGCTTGCCCTCCTCGCCGAGATATGCCGCCCACTCCCAGCAGGCGATCGTCACCTCGACGGGCGCCTCGAGCGGGTTGAGGCCCATCTGGCCATAGCCGCGGTAGATGATCGGGCGGATGTAGCAGGAGCGCAGGCCGTTGCGCGCGACGAGCTCGAGTGTCGCGGCGCGCAGCTCCTCGCCCGTGTAGGGCACGGGCATGTAGTAGAGCTCGGCCGAGCGCATCAGGCGCTCGACGTGGTCGGCGTTGCGGAACACGGCCGGGCCGAGCTCGGTCTCGTAGCAGCGGACGCCCTCGAAGACTCCTGTGCCGTAATGGAGGCCGTGCGTGAGGACGTGGACCTTGGCGTCCCCCCAGGCGACGAAGTCTCCGTTCATCCAGATCAGGTCGGTGGGGTCCACGTTCATTGCGCTCCTGTTAGAGGTTCTCAAGCACTGCCTTGGTCGCCCGCGCCGTGCCCGCATCACCGCCCAGATCGGGTGTGCGCAAGCCCGCGTCGAGAGCGCGTTCAACGGCCGATTCTACAGCCGCGGCCTCGCTTTCCAAGCCGAGACCGTGCCTGAGCAACATCGCGGCGGACAGGAACATCGCCAGCGGGTTGGCGCTGCCCTCGCCGGCGATGTCCGGCGCCGAGCCATGGACCGGCTCGAACATGCCGGGTCCCTCGCCGCTCAGCGATGCGCTGGGCAGCATGCCGATCGAGCCCGTGAGCATCGCCGCCTCGTCGGAGAGGATGTCGCCGAACATGTTCTCGGTGAGGATCGTGTCGAAGTGACGCGGAGCGGCGACGAGCTGCATGGCGGCGTTGTCGACGAGCACGTGCTCCAGCTGGACGTGCGGGAACTCGCGCGAGTGAAGCTCGCCGACCACCTCGCGCCACAGCCGCGAGGTCTCGAGCACATTGGCCTTGTCCACGCTTGTCACCTTCGCCCGCGCCGCGCCGAATGCGACGCGCGCGATGCGCTCGATCTCGGCGGTCGTATAGGAGCAGACGTCCGTCGCCGAGTCCGCCGTTCGTGTCTTCTCGCCGAAGTAGATGCCGCCCGTCAGCTCGCGGACGACGAGCAGGTCGGTTCCCTCGATCCGCTCGCGCCGCAGCGGCGAGGCGTCGTAGAGGGCCGGCAGCGGCCTTACGGGACGCAGGTTCGCGAACAGTCCGAGCCCCTTGCGCAACCCCAGCAGTCCCTGCTCGGGGCGGGGCGCATTCGGATCGGTGCTGTCCCACTTGGGGCCGCCGACGGCCGCCAGCAGCACGGCGTCGGCGCCGCGACAGGCATCGAGGACATCCTCGGTGAGGGCCGTGCCATAGGCGTCGATCGACGCTCCCCCGAACAGATGCTCCTCGAACTCGAACTCGCCGAGGGCCCGAAGCAACTCGAGCGTGGGAGCCATGATCTCGGGTCCGATCCCGTCGCCGGAGAGCGTGACGATGCGCGGAGTCATTCGCGGGCACGCTACAGACCGACGGCTCGGCGACGCATTCAGGTGACGATGGCCGGCTCGCGGGCCGCCGGGCGCGCCGACGGCGCCCGCCCGGCGCCGCGCGCACCGACGGGCATACGTCAGGAAGCTCCACTCGGCTCGATCAGTTGTCGTGCTCGGCGATCGGAAGGTCGGCCTGCAGGCGCCTCTCACCAGGGAGAGCGTGGATCTGACCCGTGACGGCGCGCGGAGTTGCTGGCGGCCGGCGCGCTGCAACCCCGCTCACAAAGCGGTGGTCACCGGCCCGACCCGCTGGCGGTCGTGCTCGAATGCGGAGATTCGCGGCTCATCGCCGAGGGTGACGCCGATGTCGTCGAGACCCTCCAACAGGCGTCGGCGGATCTCGGGGTCGATGTCGAAGCCGACCGCCACCAGCTCGCCGCCTGCGCCCGGATAGCGGACCTCCTGCGCGCGAAGGTCGACCTGGCCCTCGCCGGCCTCGGCGAGCGCCTTGCAGTCCTCCTCAGAGAGGACGATCGGAAGCAGCCCGATCTTGGTGCAGTTGGAGTAGAAGATGTCGGCGAAGCTCGGCGCGACGAGAGCCTTGAAGCCATAGTCCTGCAAACCCCACGGAGCGTGCTCGCGCGATGAGCCACAGCCGAAGTTCTCGCCGGCGACTAGGATCGGGTTGGCGGGGAGGTCCCAGTCGGGCTCCTTGGCCCAGTCGTAAAAGAGGAACTCGCCAAAGCCCGAGCGCTCGACGCGCTTGAGGAACTGCTTGGGCATGATCTGGTCGGTGTCGACGTTCGACCGGTCCAGGTGGCTGACCGGCCCGCGGATGATCTCGATCGCTTCCATCAGTGTTCGCCTTCGGAGGGCTTGGCGGCGCCGAAGACGGCCGCCTCGGCCCACTTGAAATGGACTTCAGCCTGCTCGAAGCCGGCCTCCCGCAGCCAGCCGATCTGGTCCTCGACGCTGTCGGGCCGGTCATCGTCATCGTTGAGGTCGACCTCCGCCTCCGTGCGCCGGCCCCCGTGCTCGTGCTCGGCCTGGACGGCGTTCGCGAGCATCTGCTCGTCGAACAGTCCGCGCAGCGGACCGTCGATCGAGACGTAGTCCATGTTCACGAACAGGCCACCAGGCTCGAGCAGCCCGAACAGCTCTCTGAACAGCGTCCGCTTGCGCTGGGACGGCAGATGATGGATCGCCAGAGCGGAGACCACGGCGTCATATCCGCCCGCGGGCAGGCCCTCGAGCCATGCCGGCGTGGATAGATCGCCCCTCACGGCCTGCCAGCGGCCGGGTGAGTTCACAAGACGCGAGCCGGCGCGCTCGAGCATCGGGTCGGAGAAGTCCACGAGCACCGCTTCGGACTGTGGGCGGGAGGAGCGGACCAGCTCTGTCATGGCGCCGTCGCCGCTGCCCAGGTCGAGGAAGCGCCCGATCGGTTGCGCGTGCCTGAAGAGCAGACGCCTGATCAAGTCCTCCTGCACATCGAGCAGTGGAACGAGGATCTGGCGCCGGTCCAGGAAGCTCGCCGCAAGATGCTGGCTCTGCCAGGCAGCGCCGGGCGCGGCGCCGGTCACGTCCACTCCCGGATGTCGACGAACCGACCCTCGATGGCTGCCGCGGCGGCCATCTGCGGAGAGACGAGATGGGTCCTGCCGCCGCGCCCCTGGCGGCCCTCGAAGTTGCGGTTTGAGGTCGAGGCGCAACGCTCGCCCGGCTGCAGGATGTCGGGGTTCATCCCGAGGCACATCGAGCATCCCGCCACGCGCCAGTCGAAGCCGGCGTCGCGGAAGATCTCATCGAGCCCCTCGGCCTCGGCCTGGGCCTTGACCTGCTGTGAGCCGGGCACGACCATGGCGCTCACGCTCGGCGCCACCTTGCGCCCGCCGACGACCTCGGCGGCCGCGCGCAGGTCGCCGATGCGCGAGTTGGTGCAGGAGCCAATGAAGACCCGGTCGAGTGCGATCTCCTGGATCGGTGTGCCTGGCTCGAGCGCCATGTAGTGCAGCGCGCGCTCGGTCGCCTCGCGGTCCGCTGGGCTGTCGTATTCCTCGGGCGCGGGCACATTCTCGGTGACCGCACGGACCATGCCGGGATTCGTGCCCCAGGTCACCTGCGGGGAGATCGCGGAGGCGTCGATCGACCGCTCCGAGTCGAACTCGGCGCCCTCGTCGCTGCGCAGCCCGCGCCAGCGCCCGATCGCTCGATCCAGCTCGACCCCGCGCGGCGCGCCCGGGCGCTGCTGATCGGTGAACCAGGCGAACGTCGTCTCGTCGGGCGCGATCATCCCCGCGCGACCGCCGCCCTCGATCGTCATGTTGCAGACCGTCATGCGACCCTCCATCGAAAGGGCCTCGATCGCCGGCCCGGAGTACTCGACGACGTGGCCGGTCATGCCACCGACGCCGAGCCGCCCGAGCGTGCCGAGGATCAGGTCCTTGGCGGTGACGCCGAAGCCGAGCTCGCCCTCGTAGCGAATGCACATCGAGCGGGGCTTCTGCTGGACCATGCATTGCGTGGCGAGCACGTGCTCGACCTCGCTGGTGCCGATGCCGAACGCGAGCGCGCCGAAGGCGCCATGCGTCGAGGTGTGGGAGTCGCCGCAGACGATCGTCATGCCGGGCTGGGTGACGCCCAGCTCGGGGCCGATCACGTGGACGATGCCCTGCCGATCGGAGCCGAGCGAGTAGACGGGCACGCCGAACTCGGCGCAGTTGCGCTCCAGCGTCTGCACCTGCACGCGCGAGAGCTCGTCCTTGATCCGCGCGGCCACTGGCGTGCCGTCCGTCGGCGTGTTGTGATCGGCTGTCGCGAGCGTGCGGTCGGGCCGGCGGACCGTCCGGTCGGCGAGGCGGAGCCCGTCGAACGCCTGCGGGCTCGTCACCTCATGGACGAGGTGGAGGTCGATATAGAGCAGACCCGGCGCGACCTCGTGCGCCTCCCAGATCTTGTCGAACAGCGTCTTGGGCATCAACTGCGTCGCAATCCCGCGGCCACGACCGCCAGGAAGGCGGCCTCGACGGCGGTCTGGTTCTCGAAGTGGTGTGGCAGGTCGGCGTCGAACGTGACGCAGTCGCCCTCGCTCAGCTTGTGGCGCTGGCCGTCGCACACCAGCGCGACCGACCCGCGCTCGACGAGAACGGTCTCGCGGCTGCCGGGCTCGTGGATCGGCGGATCATCCGCGGCTCCCGTGGTCCCACCCGCGGCAAGGGTATGGCGGGAGAGCTCCGCGCGCTGGCCGGGCTGTGAGGAGGTCAGCACCTCGAATCGGTGCCCGCGGCGGGCGTTTCCCCCTCGTTGGCGCTGAGACGATCGCACGACGGTGACGGCACTGCCCTCGTCGAGGCGCAGGAACTGCGATAGCCGCAGCTCCAGGCCCGCTGCGATCCGCGCGGCGACCGACAGCGTCGGGCTCGTCTCCCCGCGCTCGACCTGCGAGAGCATCGGCGCGCTGACGCCGCTGCGCTCGGCGAGATCCCGCAGCGACAGCGAGGAGCTCTCGCGCAACGCCTTCACCCGCGCGCCGATCACAATCGGGTCCAGCGGGTCGGCCGCCGGGATCGCGGCGTCGGGCGACCGTTCCTCGCCGGCGCCCGCACCGGGCCGCTTGCTCCCGCGCCGCCTCGTTTGCAGCTTGACAGTCGTCATACGTGCGTACGTTATCACAGACAAACGTTAGGTCGACGACGCAACTCGACTTTCGTGTCGCGGGAGCGACGGAGGTCACGCAGCGGTCTCGGGCAGCCCGATCGCCTCACCGGCCCGGGAGCGGGAAACGGCGACCGACAAGGCACGCACATACGCGCGCGCCGCCGCGTCGATGATGTCCGTGGAGACCCCCTGGCCGGCGCCGGTGAAGCCGTTGACCTCTACCACCACCGAGACCTCGCCGAGCGCGTCCTGACCCGCGGTGACGGCGCCGATGGTGAAGTCGTTGAGCCTTGCGCGAACGCCCGTCGCCGCGCCGATCGCCTGGAAAACGGCGTCGATCGGACCGTCGCCCGTGAACGACCCCTCGGCGGTGGCGCCGTTCGGCAATGTCACCGACACGCGCGCGTGCGGCGGCCGCCGCGAGGAGGCCTCGACCTCGAACCAGTCCAGTGCGTAGCCCGGAATCTCCTCGCGCAGCTCGTCGGTGACGAGCGCCTCCAGGTCCATCGCCGTCACCTGCTTCTTACGGTCGGCGATCGCCTTGAAGCGCTTGAACGCCGTGTTCAGCGCCGCGCCGTCCAGCGCAAAGCCCATCTCCTCGAGTGCTTTGCGCAGCGCGTGGCGACCGGAGTGCTTGCCCAGCACGATCGCGTTGCTGCGCAGGCCCACCGTCGTGGCGTCCATGATCTCGTAGGTCGTGCGCTCCTTCAGCACGCCGTCCTGGTGGATGCCGGACTCGTGCGCGAACGCGTTGCGCCCGACGATCGCCTTGTTCGGCTGCACCTGGTAGCCGGTCAGGCGGGACACCAGCCGGCTCGTACGCGCGATCTCCGTCGTCTCGATCCCCGTCCACAGGCCGAGGCTCGGCTCGCGCGTGTGCAGCAGCATTGCGATCTCCTCGAGCGAGGCGTTGCCGGCGCGCTCGCCGATTCCGTTGATCGCGCACTCGACCTGGCGGCAGCCGGCTTCGATGCCGGCGAGCGAGTTGGCGACTGCCAGGCCGAGGTCGTCGTGGCAGTGGACGGAGAGCACGACCCGGTCCAGGTCTGGGACCAGCTCGTAGAGACGAGCCAGGAAGGCTGCGAACTCCTGCGGTATTGCGTAGCCGACCGTGTCGGGGATGTTGATCGTCACGGCGCCCTCGTCGATCGCGACCTGCACCACAGCGGCGGTGAATTCGACGTCCGCGCGGCTGGCGTCCATCGGCGAGAACTCGACATCGTCCAGGTACTGCTTGGCGTGTGCGACCGCGGCGCGAGCCTGGCCGATGACGTCCTCGCGCGTCGTCTTCAGCTGGTGCTCGATGTGGATGTCCGAGGTCGAGATGAACGTGTGGACGCGCGGGCGCCCGGAGTCCTTGACCGCGTTCCACGCCGCGTCGATGTCCTGATTGCTCGTGCGCGCCAGACCGCAGATCACCGGACCTTCGACCTCCTGCGCAATCGCCCGCACGCCCTCGAAGTCGCCGGGGGAGGCGATCGGGAAGCCGGCCTCGATCACGTCCACCCCAAGCCGCGCCAGCTGCTGGGCGATCTCGAGCTTTTCCTGCTTGTTCAGCGATATCCCCGGCGACTGCTCGCCGTCACGCAGGGTCGTGTCGAAGATCAGGACGCGGTTGGCGTCGCGGCCTGCCGACGCCGCGCTGTTGCCGCCTGGTTGGTCGTGCGCACTCATGTCGATCGTTCTCCTTCTCTATCTCGCTGATGCTTCCTCTCTGCTGGGTATGCGGCTACGCGGCCGCCACGCGCTATTCCCCCCGAGGGGGGAGCAGAAGCAGGGAGAGAAGCGAGATACCGAACGACATCTGCGGCGCAGGTTAGCACCACGCGCACCGCGCGCACAGCGCCGAGCTAGGGGACGAGCACCACCTTGCCGACGTTGCGCCGCTCGGTGATCATCGACTGCGCGGCCCCGGCTTCCTCGAAGGTGAAGTCACCAGCGATGACCGGCTCGATCGTGCCGTTTCCGAGCATCTCCAGCAGCGGGGCGATCCACGGCTCGAGCGTCCCGTGCTCCTTCCACAGGGTGAGCATGTTCAGACCGACGACGGCCTTGGATTCGGACATCTGCTTGATCAAGTTGAAGCGTGGCATCCGCGCCACCGCGCCCAGCGCCGTGACGAGGTTTCTCCGCTGGCCGGAGACGACGGCCGAAGCGCCGAACGCGATCAGGCGCCCGCCGGGGCGCAGCAACGAATAGCTCTGGCGAAAGCTCTTGCCGCCCACGGCGTCGAGGATCACGTCAAACTTCGGCAGACCGCCGTCCCATCCTGAGTGGGTGTAGTCGAGCGCGTGGTCGCAGCCGAGCTCCTGGATCCGGGCATGCTTGCTCGGCGAGGCTGTGCCGTATACCTCGGCGCCGAGTTGCTTGGCGATCTGAGTCGCGGCGATTCCGACGCCGCCGCCGGCGGAGTGAACCAGCACGCGGTCGCCGGGCTGCAGACCGCCGTAGCTGACAAGCCCGGCGAACGCGGTTGCGTAGTTGACGGGAATCGCCGCGCCCTGCTCGAAGGAGAGACTCTCGGGCAGCGGGACTACGTCGCTCGCCGGGACCACGACCTGGGATGCGTAGCCGCCAAATTTTGTGCCCGCGAGCACGCGCTGGCCGTGCTTGAGGCCGCGATCGACTCCCGATCCGTTCTCGCCCAGCTCGAGGATTGTGCCGGCGACCTCGTAGCCGACGACGCACGGCGGCTTCGGCGCGTCGGCGTAGAGGCCCATGCGCGCCATCACGTCGGCGAAGTTGATGCCGGCGGCGGCGACGTCGATCCGCACCTCCCCCGGGCCGAGCTCGGGATCGGGTCGCTCCTGCACCTTCAGGACATCGGGCCCGCCGTGCTTGGTGATGACCACCGCCCTCATCGTCGGGCCACCCTATCCGATCAGCCGAGGTCTACCGACCAGCCGTTGACGAAGCCCTCCGAGGCGACGATCTCCTGCACGACAGCATCCGGAACGGGAGCGTCGGTGGTGACGACCATCGCGGCCAGGCGCCTGTCGTCGCCGTCGGCACCACCGTCGGGCGTGTGACCGACGGCGGCGGAGGAGATGTTGACGCCGTGAGCTCCGAAGATCGTGCCGACGCGACCGATCATCCCGGGCAGATCCTCATAGCGGAAGACGGTCACGTGCGGCGCCAACTCGATCGTCAGGCGCCGGCCCTGGACCTCGACGAGGTGCGGGTCCTGCTTGGGGCCGATGCCGGTCCCGGCGACGGCCACTCGCTCACCGCCGGCGACGATCGTCACACGGATCAGCTCGTTGAAGTCCTGCGCCTCGGACACGGACTTCTCCTCAACGACGATCCCGCGCTCCTCGGCCATCGCCGGTGCGTTGACCAGGTTCACCTGCTCCTCCGTGCGCCCCTGCAGCGCGCCGCCGATCACGGCGAGCGTCAATAGTCGCGTGTCGAAATCGGCGATCCGTCCAAGGAAGGCGGCCTCGATCCGCTCGACCGAGCTGCCCTCGGCCAGCGCCATCGCGAGGCGGCCGAGCTGCGTCGCGAGCGGCAGGAACGGGCCGAGCACCTCCATGTCCTCGGCCTCGATCGAGGGGATGTTCACGGCGGTCGAGACGACGCCGCCGGTGAGGGCGGCTACGACCTGCTCGGCGCTCTGGTAGCCGGCCCGGTCGGTCGCCTCGGCCGTCGAGGCACCGAGGTGCGGGGTCACGACCACGTTCGGATAGCCGTCGAACAGCGGGTAGTCGGTCATCGGCTCCGACGGGAACACGTCCAGCGCGGCGCCTCCGACCTTGCCCGAGTCAAGGGCTTCCTTCAAGGCCGCATCGTCGATCAGCCCGCCGCGGGCGACGTTCAGGACGCGCACGCCGTCGCGCATCTTGGCGAATGCCTCCGCGTTCAGCCAACCCTCGGTCTCGGGCGTCTTCGGCAGGTGCACGGTGATGAAGTCGGCCTGCGCGTATAGATCGTCGCTCGTCGCTGCCTTGTCGACCCCGAGCTCGCGGTAGCGCTCGGCGCTTACGAATGGGTCAAAAGCCAGCACGCGCATGCCAAACGCCTTGGCGCGATGCGCGACCAGCTGGCCGATGCGCCCGAACCCGAGTATGCCGAGCGTCTTCTCATACAGCTCGATGCCGGAGAAGTTCGAGCGCTCCCACTTCCCGCTCGTCAGGGACATGTGCGCCTGCGGGATATTGCGCGCCAACGCCAGCAGCAGCGCCATCGTGTGCTCGGCCGCGGTCACGACGTTCGACTGCGGCGCGTTCGCGACGACGATGCCGCGCTTGGTCGCCGCCTCGACGTCGACGTTGTCCACGCCGACGCCGGCCCGCCCGATCACGCGCAGCTCGCCCCCGCGGGCGATCAGTTCGGCGGTCATCTTCGTCGCCGAGCGGATCAGGATGCCGTGATACGCGCCGATGCGCTCGGCGAGCTCCTCATCGCTCCAGTCGGCCCCGACATCGACGTCGAAGTGCTCGCGCAGCAGCGCGACGCCGGAGTCTCCGATCTTCTCCTTGACGAGGACCTTCAGGCGCTCGTCGGTGTCGGTTCCCGCCGCGCTCACGCCGAGGTCCTCTCCAGGATCCAGTCGATGCAAACTGTCAGCGCCTGCACGTCGGCCGGCTCGACCGCCGGGAACATCCCGATCCGCAGCTGGTTGCGCCCCAGCTTGCGGTAGGGCTCGACATCGACGATCCCGTTCGCCCGCAGCGTCGCGGCGAGGGCCGCGGCGTCGACGTCCTCGCCGAAGTCGATCGTCCCTACGACGAGCGAGCGCTTCGCGGGCTCCGCGACGAACGGCGTCGCGTAGGAGCTGCGCTCGGCCCATCCATAGAGATGGTCCGAGGACGCTCGCGTGCGCGCGATGCACCAATCGAGCCCGCCCCCGTCGAGCATCCAGCGGATCTGATCGGCGAGCAGGAACAGTGTGGCCACCGCCGGCGTGTTGTAGGTCTGATCCTTCACCGAGTTCTCGAGCGCCGTGTGCAGCGAGAGGAACTCCGGAATCCAGCGGTCCCCGACGTGCAGCGCTGCGATCCGCTCCTGGGCGGCGGGGCTCAGCAGCGCGATCCACAGCCCGCCGTCGGCGGCGAAGCACTTCTGGGGCGCGAAGTAGTAGGCGTCGGCCTCGGCGACGTCGACCGGCAGGCCGCCGGCGCCCGACGTTGCGTCGATCAGGACGAGCGCCCCGCCCGCGTCGGGCGGGCGCACGATCGGCACCATCACGCCGGTCGAGGTCTCGTTGTGCGCCCATGCCAGCACGTCCGCTGCCGCCGCCGCCGCGGCTGGGCCCACGCCGCTCGGATCGGGTGCATCGCCGGGGTCGGTCGAGATCACCACGGGGTCCTCCAGGAACGGCGCGCCCTTGGTGACCGTGGCGAACTTCTGCGAGAACTCCCCGTAGGTCAGATGGAGGGCGCGGCGCTCGATTAGTCCGAACGCGGCGGCGTCCCAGAACGCGGTGGTGCCGCCGTTGCCGAGGGCCACCTCGTAGCCATCGGGCGCGGCGAGGAGCTCGCGCAGGCCGGCGCGGATCTCGCCGACCAACGACTTCACTGGCTTCTGCCTGTGGGAGGTGCCCATCACCGATGCGCCCTCTCCGGCGAGATCGGCGATCGCCGCCCGGCGGACCTTCGATGGCCCGCAGCCGAAGCGTCCATCGGCGGGCTTGCACTCGGGGGGTAGGCGCAGCTGCGTCTCTGCTGTCTGGGGGCTCGGCGTCATTTGGCGCTCCTCGCTCGGTCGGACCTCGAGAATTCGATGATCGGAGAGTGCCCAGGCGCGCGGCTCACATGCTCGTCGCTTCCCGGTGGTTGAATCCACCTCAGCGCCAGTCGCGACGACGCCCGCGAGTTTAGCGGACGACAGTCAGGAGCCCGCCCACAGCGTCTCGCGTCGTAGCGCGGTGGCCCGCCAGCCCGCGGGCAGTCGCGCGGGCGATGCTCCCGGCGGCGGGTCCGGGGTGATCAGACAGAACTCCGGTGCCGGTCCCAGCACCAGCTGGCGCCGCCATAGGCTCGCATGGTCAGGGTCGATTCCGTCGCCCAGCAGCTCTCCGATCTCATAGCGCCCTGCGCGAGGAGCGCCGGCCACCCACACCGCGAGCGAGGTCGTCGCGGGCGACGGTGGCCGCTGCCCCTCGATCAGGCCGTATAGGCCGCCGGCGCCGGGCCCCGAGCGCCGTGCGATGTCGTCGTGGGCGGTGCGATGACCGCGCCCGATCGCCGCCTCATTGAGGACACCGAGCGCGGCGTAGTCCTCGAGGAAATACCAGTCCTCATATCCGTAGTACCCGCCCTGCTCGGGCTCGTCGAGCGGCGGGGACGCCGGCCCAAGCCAGGGCAGATCCGCCACGCGCAGGGCGACCGAGCCCAGAAATCCGACGGGTGGAGAATGCGCGAGCGATCGGTGAAAGGCGACGTGCGCTCGCTCGTATGTCGCGGTCGCAGCGCCGTCTTGCGGGCGGTGCCAGAAGAGATAGGCGAGCACGACTAGTCGCCCGGGCCGGCCCTAGAACGAGGGCTTGATCCAGCCCATATGCGAGCGCAGCTCGCCGCCGACGTGCTCGACCTGCGTGTCGGCCTGCTCCGCGCGCATGCGCAGGAAGTTCTCCTGGCCGGCGCGATTCTCGGCGATCCACTCGCGCGCGAAGTCACCCGACTGGATCTCGGCGAGGATCTCGCGCATCGCCGCGCGCGTCTCGTCGGTGATCACCCGCTTGCCACGCGTGTAGTCGCCGTACTCCGCCGTGTTGGAGATCGAGTAGCGCATGCCCGCGAGACCCTTCTCATACATCAGATCCGCGATCAGCTTGAGCTCGTGCAGGCACTCGAAGTACGCCATCTCGGGGTCATAGCCCGCGTCGACGAGCGTCTCGAAACCCGCCTGCACGAGCTCGGAGGCGCCGCCGCAGAGGACGGCCTGCTCGCCGAACAGATCCGTCTCGGTCTCGTCCTTGAAGCTCGTCTCGATGACGCCGCCGCGCGTGCAGCCAATGCCCTTGGCGTAGGCGAGCGCGAGCGCGCGAGCGTTGCCCGTCGCGTCCTGCTCGACGGCGATCAGACCCGGCACGCCGCTGCCTTCGGTGAACTGGCGGCGCACAAGGTGACCGGGACCCTTGGGAGCGACCATCCCGACGTCGACGCCGGCCGGCGGATCTATCTCTTTGTAGTGGACCGAGAAGCCATGTCCGAACAGGATCATGTTGCCCGCGGCGATCCCGTCGCGGATCTCCTGCTCCCAGATGTCGTGGTGGCGCTCGTCGGGAAGGAGGATCATCACGAGGTCGCCGCGACTCGCGGCCTCCACGACGGACAGCACCTCGAGACCCTGCTCGCGAGCCTTGGCGACGGAAGCGGAGTCCTCCCGCAGCCCGACCACGACATCGACGCCGGAATCCTTCAGGTTGAGGGCGTGGGCATGCCCCTGGGAGCCGTAGCCGATGATCGCGACGGTCTTGCCGTCGAGGAGCCGAAGGTCTGCGTCGTCGTCGTAGATCATTGGACCGCGCAGGCTATCCGACTCACGCTGTGGCGGACGCGACGAGCGACCGCGCAGGTATGACCAGGCTCCCGTCGTCGCCCGCGAACGGCGCGAAGCGGGCGCGCAGGCCCGCATTGATCTCGGCGATCTCCTCCTGGGGACGCGCGAGGACCGTGTCGTGGAAGACACGCGAGAGGTCGAGCGTCGTCTCCCAGAACTCCTCGAAGCTTCCGTGGCGGCGCGACAGCGGAAGCGCCTCCACGTGCACCTCGGCAAAGCCTGCCTGCTCGAGCATGTCACGCACGCGCTCGGAGCTGCCCAGCGCGAATGGACCGGGCGTGCCGGCGGCCGGTGGCGTGCTCAGGCCACGCTCGGCGAGCTCCAGCGCCGGCAGCTGCGCCCACGGGTTGTGCTCCAGCGAGTCCCACACGGCCAGCGCCAGGCGTCCACCGGAGCGCAGCACGCGGCGGGTCTCGCCGAGCGCCGCGGCGGGGTCGGCCATCAGCATGTAGCCCCAGCGACACAGCGCCGCATCGACGCTCGCGACGGGCAGATCGATCCATTCGGCGTTCAGCACGCGGAACTCGACGTTGTTCAGCCCGAGCTCGAGCGCCCGCTCGCGAGCTCCGGCGAGCATCGCCTCGGCCTGGTCGGAGATGATCGCGCCGCCGAGCGGCGCCACGAGCTCAGCCGCCAGCAGACCGGTCTCGCCGAGGCCGGCCGCGAGCTCCAGCACGCTCTGGCCCGGCCGCGGGTCGATCGCATCGATCAGCCAGCGCGACACCGGCGCGCCGAACTCGCGCAGCATCTGCTGGCTGCGCACCCAGCCCGGAGCCGCCTCTTCCCAACTGCGCAGGCTCACGTCGCGATGAGCGTTGGGGTCGAAGCTCACAGCAGCTCCCGGCGCAGGAGCTTGCCCGATCGCGTGCGCGGGAGCGGTTTGGCGGCGAGGGCGATCCGCTTGGGAACCTTGTATGGGGCGAGGGACCTGGCGCAGTGGGCGCGCAGCGCCTCGCCGTCGAGGACGCGGCCGGGCCGGGCGACCACGATTGCCGTGACCGACTCGCCCCAGCGTTCGTCCCGGCTCGGGACCACCGCCGCCTCGAGCACGTCCGGATGGGCCTCGAGCACGGCCTCGACCTCCGCGGGCGCGACGTTCTCGCCGCCGCTGACGATCGTGTCGGCCTTGCGCCCGCTGACGTGCAGCCGGCCACGCTCGTCGATCGAGCCGATGTCGCCCGTTCGCAGCCAGCCGTCGGGCGCCAACGACGCCGGTGCGACGGTCGGCCCGGCGAGGAGGATCTCTCCCGCGCCCGGCTGCGCCGGCGCTTGCTCATCGATCCGTATGCGCGTGCAGAACAGCGGCGGGCCAGCTGCGTCGTCCTTCTCGGCGAGCGACGCCGCCGGGGTCGTCGTGACCTGCGAGCAGGCCTCGGTGAGACCGTACGTCAGGCCGACCGGCACGCCCTCCGAACGCGCCCGACGCACGAGCGACGCGGGCACGGGGCCGCCACCCGTCAAGGCGCAGCGCAGCGCCGGCGGCGCTGTGAGTCCCGCATCGAGCAGGCGGGCGAGCGTCGTCGCCACGAGGCTCACGAGCGTGATCCGCTGCTCGCGAATGGCGTTCAGCACGCGATCGGCCTCGAAGCGCTCGTGAACCACGGCTGTCGTCGCGTATATGGCCGAGCGCACGAGGATCGACAGGCCACCGACGTGAGCGACGGGCATGGCGCACAGCCAGCGCTCCTTCCGGTCCAGACCAAGGGCGACGGCGGAGCCGAGAGCGCTCCACAGCAGGTTGCCGTATGTGAGCTCGATCGGCCTCGGCGCGGCGGCGGTGCCCGAGGTGTGGATCACAACCGCGACCGCGTCGAGATCGTGCCCGGGGCCCGGCGGCTCGCCCGCGGTCCGATCGGTCCTCCCCTCGATGCGCTCGCCGGCGCCGCCCAGAGGCTCCTCGAGAAACACCGTCGCGTCGCGGGCGAGCAGCGATCGCTCGCGCAGGGGTGAGCGAACGTCGATCGGCACGGCGACCGCGCCGAGCAGGAAGCAGGCGTGAAGGGCCTGAGCGAAGGCGAGGCCGGGCGGCAGGGCAATCGCGACGCGCTCCCCGGGACGCGCCCCACGCGCGACGAGCTCGGTGCTCCCACGCCGCGCCGCGGCATGGAGCTCGGCGTAGGACCAATCTCCCGTGGGCGTTTGCATCGCCTCGTGGTGCGGGCGCGTCGCCGCCGCGCGGGCCAGCCATCCCTCGACGACCATGCTCCACAGGCTAGCCTTCGCGCCATGAGCACCATCTGGACCTCGGCGACCGAGGACATCGACGGCGGCGCCAGCGACATCCGCTATGAGAAGTCGGCCGCGCCCGGAGAGGGCATCGCCAAGATCACGATCGCTCGACCGGAGGTGAGAAACGCGTTTCGACCGCGCACGATCGTCGAGATCTCAAAGGCGCTCGAGGACGCGCGCGAGGACACGACGATCGGCGCAGTCGTGTTGACGGGCGAAGGGCCCGATGCTTTCTGCTCGGGCGGCGATCAGCGCGTGCGGGGCGATTCCGGCTACCTGGCCGATGACGACTCCGGACGGGCCGGGATCGGCCGCTTTCACGTGACCGACCTGCACGTTCAGATCCGCCGACTGCCGAAGCCGGTCGTGGCGATGGTCGCCGGCTACGCGATCGGTGGCGGTCAGGTGCTGCATCTCGTCTGCGACCTGACTATCGCCGCCGAGAACGCGCGGTTCGGGCAGGTCGGGCCGAGGGTGGGATCGTTCGACGGCGGCTTCGGCGCCGGGCTGCTGGCAGAGGTGGTCGGCCCCAAGAAGGCCAAGGAGATCTGGTTCTTGTGCCGGCAGTACTCCGCGCAGGAGGCTCTGCAGATGGGGCTCGTGAACACGGTCGTGCCGCTGGAGCGGCTGGAGGATGAGACGGTTCAATGGTGCAGGGAGATGCTCGCCGTGTCTCCGTTTGCGCTGAGGTTGATGAAGGCGAGCTTTAACGCGGCCGAGGACGGCCTGGCGGGAATCCAGCAGCTAGCTCACGACGCGAACCTCCTGTTCTACGGAAGCGAGGAGGCCCAAGAGGGGCGCGACGCCTATCGGGAGAAGCGCAAGCCGGACTTCTCCCGGTTCCCCAGGCGAGCCTAGACGCGTGCGCGCGGTGCGCATCTGGGTGATGGCCGCCCGCGTGCGGACGCTGCCGGCCGCGATCGCGCCGGTGCTCGTGGGGACGTCGCTGGCGCTCGGCGCGGGGCACTTCCATCCGCTCGCGTTCGCAGCGGCTCTGCTCGGCGCGATATTCATCCAGGTCGGCACCAACCTGTCCAACGACTACTCCGACGCCCGCCGCGGCGCGGACAGCGAGGACCGGCTCGGCCCGGTCAGGGTGACCGCGGGAGGCCTGGTGCCGCCGAGCCAGGTCCTGCTCGCGACCTACGTGACCTTCGGCCTGGCGGTGGCCTGCGGGGCATACCTCGTCGCCGTCGCCGGCCCCGAGCTGCTCGCGGTTGGCGCCGCGTCGATCCTCGCCGGCGTGCTCTACACGGGCGGGCCGCGTCCATACGGATATGAGGGCCTCGGAGAGGTGTTCGTGTTCCTGTTCTTCGGGATCGTCGCGGTGGCCGGCTCCTACTTCGTCCAGGTCCAGTCCCTGCCGTGGCAGGCGTTCGTATGCGCCGTGCCCGTCGGCCTGCTCGCGAGCGCGATTCTCGTCGTCAACAACGTGCGCGACCTGGAGACCGACCGGCGCGCGGGCAAGCGCACCCTGGCGGTGCGCCTCGGCGCGGCGCGAACGCGGACGCTGTACACGGCGATGGTCGCCGGCGCGTTTGTGACCGCGCCGCTGCCGTGGGCGTTCGGATCGATGACCGCTTGGCTGCTGCTCAGCTGGGCGGCGTTCCCGCTCGCGGTCGGTGTGCTGAAGACCGTGCGCTCGCGGACCGACGGGCCCGCACTGAACGGCGCGCTGGCAAAGACGGGCGCGATGCAGCTGGTCTTCTGCCTGCTGTTCTCGGCCGGAATCCTCGCGAGCGGCGGCATCGGCTCGTGAGGCTCGAGGTCAAGCGGCGCACGCTGGGTCTGGCGAGCCCGATGCAGACCTCCCACGGCGTGCTCGACGAGCGCGAGCTGCTCGCCGTGTCGATCACCGACGACGGGGTCACGGGCTACGGCGAGGCTGCGCCCTTGGAGTCCTATGACGGGGTCAGCATTGAGCGAGCACACGCCGCGCTCGAGCTCTACGGACCCGTTCTCGAGCGATCACGGGGTATGAATGGCGCAGAGCTCGTCGATGCCTGTCGCCAGGTCGAAGACCTGCCCGCGGCGCTCGCGGCAATCGACCTGGCCCTTTGGGATCGTGGTGGGCGGCTGCGCGGAAAGCCGGTCGCGGCGCTGATCACGGACAACCCGGCGAGCGAGGTGCCGGTCAACGCGACGATCTCCGCGCGCGATCGCACCGGCGTGGCCGACGCGGCGGCCGCGGCGGTGCGCGATGGGTTTGAGTGCGTGAAGCTGAAGGTGGGCGTGGGCGATGACGCGGGCCGCGTCGCCGCCGCACGGTCGGCCGCCGGCCCCGAGATCGCGCTGCGCCTCGACGCGAACGGCGCCTGGGGCGTGGAGGAAGCGGTGCGCGCGATCGAGGCGCTTGCGCCGGCCGGCCTGGAGCTCGTCGAGGAGCCCGTCCATGGCCTGCGGGCGGTACGTGAGGTCCGCGAGCGCGTGGCAGTGCGCGTGGCGATCGACGAGACCGCGGCCGAGCACGGCGCGCTCGGCGCGGGGGTCGCCGACGCGGTCTGCCTGAAGATCTCACGCTGCGGCGGCATCTCCGGTCTGCTCGCGGCCGCCGCGCTCGTGCGGGCCTCCGGCGCGGAGGCCTATATCGCCTCCACGTTCGACGGGCCGCTCGGCATCGCCGCCGCCGTCCACGCCGCCGCGGCGCTCGCCTCGCGCGGGCCAGTCCCCCACTGCGGGTTGGCGACGCTGGAAATGTTCGAGGGAATCGAGAATCCCCTGCCAGCGCGCGCAGGGCGGATCGCCCTGCCCACAGGCGGCGGGCTCGGCGTGGATCCGATTTAGTCCAGGACAGCACTCAGCGCCACGGGGCTCTCCAGCGGGAGACGGTGACCACCGGGAATGACGGCGAGCTCGGCGCGCGGCATTCGGTCCACCATCCGCTCGCCAAGCGCTCGAAACTTCGCATCGCGCTCGCCGGCAACCACCGTGACGGGCATCTCCAGCTCGCCCAGCCGACCCCACAACGGCTCCATCTCACCCGTGCCGAGCCCGCGCAGCACTTCGGCGAGCGCGCCCGGGCGGTTGCGGCGCTGGTCCTCGCGGGCGAGCGCGCCGACGGCGGGGGGATCCTCGGCGAACAGCGGCTGAGTGCACCAGCGCTCGATGAACTCCTCAAATGGAACCCGTTCGAGCTCGTCGGCGAGCCCGCGGTCGGCCGCTCGCCGTTGCGCCCGCTCGGCGTCGTCCGCGATACCCGGGCTGCTCGCGACGAGCACCAGCCGCTGCACCCGCTCGGGCGCGGCGAGCGCGATCTGCAACGCGACCCGCCCGCCAAGCGAATAACCGCACAGGACAAAGCGATCCGGACTCCGCGCTAGTACGGCGCGGACACAGGAGTCGAACGTGATCTCGGCGTCTTCGCCTGCGCGCTCGCCGTGTCCGGGGAGGTCGAGCGCGAGCGGCAGGTAGCGTTCAGGAGCCAGCTCAGCCGCGACCCGGTCCCACGCGTGCCGGGTGCCACCGAAGCCATGCAACAAAACCAAGGTCTCCGGCACCTCGCCATCCTAATCTCGTGAGCTCCGCCACCGACACCTACGTGCTGCTGCGAGCGTTTGTCGACGAGCTGTCGCGCTGCGGCATGCGTGCCGCCTGCACATCGCCGGGCTCGCGCTGCGCGCCGCTGATCCTCACGCTCGCACGCGAGCCGAGCGTGCGCTGCTTCTCACACATCGACGAGCGCTGCTCGGGGTTCTTCGCACTCGGCCTGGCCAAGGCATCGGGCCTGCCAGTCGCCGTCGTGTGCACCTCGGGGACGGCCGCCGCGGAGCTCTTGCCGGCCGCGATCGAGGCGCAGCAGGCTCGGGTCCCGCTATTGCTGCTGACCGCGGACCGACCCCCCGAGCTGCGCGACACTGGAGCGGGACAGACGATCGATCAGCTCAAGCTCTTCGGCGACGCAGCCAAGTGGTTCTTCGAGGTGGGCGTCCACGAGGCCGGCCCACCGCGCCTGCGCTGGATACGCACGCTGGCCTGCAGGGCCTACTGGACAGCGCTCGAGGGCCGGCCCGGCGTCGTGCATCTCAACTTCCCGCTGCGCGAGCCGCTGATATGCGAGGAGGAGTTGCCGCCCGACCGCACCGGGCGGCACGAAGGGCGTCCATACGTGCGACGCGCCACTGGCAGGCCGGCCGAAGGCGAGGCGATGACGAATCTGTACGAGCTCGTCGCCTCTTCCGAGCGCGGCGTCGTCGTAGCCGGGCGCGACGAGCGCACCGCTCGACAGCCGCTCGGGCCGACCGACCCGCGCTCGCTCGGCGAGGCCGCAGCCGCCTTCGCGGCCGCTGCCGGCTGGCCGGTCCTCGCCGATCCGCTGTCGGGTGCCCGTCGGGGCGGCGCGGCGGTCGCCCATTACGACCCGCTGTTACGCGTGGATGGGTTCGCGGCCAGCGTCCAGCCCGACGTCGTGATCCGCGTCGGCGACCTGCCGACCTCCAAGCCGCTGCGCGAGTGGCTGGCCGGCCTCGGCGGAGCGCGTCAGGTGGCGCTCGACGCGGAGGGAGCGTGGCAGGACCCCGCGGGCGTGCTCAGCGAGTCGCTCGCGCTCGACCCGGCGACGGCGCTGTCTGAGCTGGCGACGGTCCCGCCCGCGGCCGACGATGACTGGCTGGCGGCGTGGCGCAGCGCCGATGAGCGGGCGGCTGCGGCGATCCTGGGAGCGCTCGGCGACGGCCGGCTTTCGGAGCCTGCCGTCGCCGCCGAGCTCGGAGTGCTCCTGCCCGACGTCGCGACCCTGTTCGTCGCATCCTCGATGCCGGTGCGCGACATCGAGACGTTCTGGCCGATCCGTCCAGACCCGCCGCGCGTGCTGTGCAATCGCGGCGCGAACGGGATCGACGGGATCGTCTCCTCCGCCTTTGGCGCGGCCGCGGACGGGATCGGCCCGGTCGTCTTGCTGATCGGAGACGTCGCCCTCGCCCACGACATCGGCGGGCTGCTGGCGGCGCGGCGGCTACAGCTGAACCTCACGATCGTCCTGCTCGACAACGGCGGCGGGGGGATCTTCGACTTCCTCCCCGTCTCGCGGGCGCCCATGGCGCTCGCCGGCGACGCCTATGCGCGCCATATCGCCACGCCGACCGGACTGGACTTCGCCGCTGCGGCGGCGCTGTATGGGCTGGAGCACGAGCGCGCCGGCGAGCTTTCAGAGCTCCGCTCGGCCCTCGAGCGCTCATTTGCGTGCGAGCGATCTAGCATCGTCGAGGTGCGAACGGACCGGGAGGAGAACGTCGCTCTGCACGAGCGGGTGTGGGATGCCGTGGCCAAAGCGCTGGCTTCTGAAGCTCGCTGAGCGATGGCGGTCGACGACGCGATTCAGCCAGCCAGCAGCGGAAGCAGGGCCGCCAACTTGACCTCTGTCTCGGCCAGCTCGGCCGTCGGGTCGGAATCACGCACGATGCCGTTGCCGGCGAAGCAGCGCGCGACGGGGCCGCGCAGCAACGCGCAGCGCAGGGCGACGCAGAATTCGCCGTCTCCGGTGGCGTCCGTCCAGCCCACCGGGCCGGCATACCAGCCGCGGTCCAGCCCCTCGAGCGCCGGGATGAGCGGGGCGGCTCCGAGCAGCGGCTCCCCTCCCACCGCGGGTGTCGGATGCATCATCCCGGCCAGCTCGAGCGCCTCCATCGGCCCGGCGAGTTGAGCCCGGATCGGTGTTGCCAGGTGCTGGATGTTGGCGATCCGCACCAGCGTGGGCTCGGGCGCGGCGGCGACCCAGATCGCGTGCGGGCGCAGCGTACGCTCGATCCGCCGCGCGACGATCGCGTGCTCCTCGCGGTAGCTCTCATCGCGCAGCAGCTGCTCGCCCAGGTGGTCGTCGACGGCCGGGTCGGCGCTGCGGCGCGTCGATCCGGCGAGCGCAAGCGTGCTGACGCGGTGGCCCTCGCGCCGCACCAGCAGCTCGGGGCTGGCGGCGATGAGCACCGCCTCGCCCCGGCCCACGCAAAAGACGAAGCACGACGGAAACTCCGCGCGCAGCACGCCGAGAACTGCCGCCGGGTCATACGCGCGCGGGGCGTGCACGAGCACTTCGCGCGCCAGCACGATCTTCTCGATATCCCCTGCATCGATCAGCTCGACCGCGCGCGCCACGGCCGCTTCATAGTGCTCGGGGGGCATCGCGCTTGCCACCTGAAAGCGGCCCGCCGGCGCCGGGTCAAGCAGCGGCAGCGCGCGCGCGCGCAGCTCGGCGAGTCGGGCTTGCAGGCGTCCGAGGACCTGATCGGGCATGTCATCCGGAGACACGAGCGCCGCGAGCGTGAGATGCACCGCCCGCTCTCCATGGCGCTCCGCCCGCGCCAGGATCAACTCCGGCACGATCAACGACGCCGGCTCAAAGCCCTCCCAATGCGGCGATGCACCGCCATCCGGAGCGAACGCGAAGCCGCCGACGGCCACCGGCCCGCGCCCGGCCGTCTCGTCGGGGCCATCGCTGATGGCCGACGCCGCCAGCGCCCGCCAGCGCTCGGCGACATTCGCAAAGCGATCGGCTCCGCCGGCCTGCAGGGCCACGGCCTCCCCCAGTCCCGCGATCGCGGCGTGACCGCGGTCGGGCTGCTCGAACGCGAACCATGGCTCGCCGCTGCGGCGCGACGCGCATATGACGGCGGTCGGATCGACATCGGCGGGTAAGGCCAGCGACATCGTCGCCAGCGTCTCGCGGCCGCTACGTCGCGCGTCCCGCACCGCGTCTTTGAGTCGCGCGGCGAGGCGCTCGTGGTCGGCGTCGGTGAGCGAGAGGGGTGGGCGTGCGCCGGTGTCGAGCACGCGGCTAGGTCTCGCCGCGCCCCCGCGAGATCGCGATCTCGCCCGTGCGCATCATCTCGATCAAGCCGAACGGACGCACCATCGACTCGAATGCCTCGATCTTGTCGGTCGTTCCCGTCACCTCGATGATCAAGGCCCGCTTGGTCACGTCGACGACCTTGCCGCGAAAGATCTCGGCGATCTGCACGAGCTCCCCGCGCTGGGTGCCGTCCGCGGCGACCTTGAACAGCGCGAGCTCGCGCGCGACTGTGTCGGCCGGCTCGAGGTCACGGATCTTCAGCACGTTGATGAGCTTGTGGAGCTGCTTGGTCACCTGGTCGATCGGGTGCAGCGCTCCATCGACGGTGAGCGTCACGCGCGATATTTGCTCATCCTCGGTCGGGCCCACCGTGAGCGTGTCGATGTTGAAGCCGCGACGGGCGAACAGGCCGGCGATCCGCGTGAGCACGCCGGACTTGTTTTCGACCAGGATCGAAAGCACATGCTTGCGGCCCGTGCGCAGGTTCGTCGCGGCCTCGAGCTCTTGCAGGCTGAGCGGCTCCTTCGTCCCAGGCTCGCCCACGACGGTCCTCACCCCACCATCTCGCGCGCGGCCTGTCCGGCAGGAATCATCGGGTAGGTGTTCTCCTCCCGGGTGACGCGCACGTCCACTACCACGGGTCCGTCGGTGGCGATCGCGCGCTTCATGTCCTCGACGAGCGAGCGCTTGTCCTCGAAGCGCATGCCGGTCGCGCCGTAGGCCTCGGCCAGCTTCACGAAGTCCGGGAACTCGCCGGTCTCGACGTGGCTGTAGCGGCCGTCCCAGAACAGCTCCTGCCATTGCCGCACCATGCCGAGAAAGCCGTTGTTCATGATGAACACCTTGATCGGGATCCTGTTCTGCGCGCACGTTGCAAGCTCCTGCGCATTCATCTGCACCGAGCCGTCGCCCGCGATGCAGCAAACCACCTGATCCGGACAGCCCACGGCCGCGCCCATCGCCGCCGGCAGCCCGAACCCCATCGTCCCCAGCCCGCCCGAGTTGATCCATCGCCGGGGCGCGGGGAAGTCGTAGTACTGCGCCGCCCACATCTGGTGCTGGCCGACGTCGCTCGTCACGATCGCCTCGCCGCCGGTCGCCTCGAAAAGCGCCTGGACCATGTATTGCGGCTTGATCTCGGCGTCCGAGCTGTCCTCGTAGCCGAGCGGGTACTTCTCGCGCCAGCCTTCGATCCGGCTCCACCATGCCCCCAGCCGAGCCGGGTCCGCGCCGATCGCGCGGTACTCGATCAGGAGCTTGGCGAGGACGTGCTTGGCATCGCCGACGATCGGGATGTGCGCCGGCACGTTCTTGGATATCTCGGCCGGGTCGACGTCGATGTGGATGAACTTCGCCCGCGGCGCGAACTCCGAGAGCTTGCCCGTGATGCGGTCGTCGAACCGCGCGCCCACCGCGCAGATCAGATCCGCCTCGTCCATCGCGTAATTGGCCGTTCGGGTGCCGTGCATTCCCAACATCCCGAGCCATTGCTCGTGCGGTGCCGCAAATGCGCCGAGGCCCATCAGCGTGCACGTCACGGGGAAGCGGTCGCACGTCGCGAACTCGATCAGCTCTGCCGAGGCGTTGGCGTTTACGACGCCGCCGCCCGCGTAGATCACCGGTCGCTGCGCGGCCGCGAGCGCCTTGGCGGCCTGGCGGATCTGCTTCTGGTTGCCCTCGACGCGCGGCTGGTAGCCGGGCAGGCGCACGTCGGTGACAGGCTCGTAGTCAATCTCCGCCCGCGAGAGGTCCTGGGGAATATCGACGAGCACGGGCCCGGGACGGCCCGTGCGGGCGATGTGGAAGGCCTCGTGAATCGCCCGCGGGATCTCCTGCGGGTGCTGGATCATGATCGAGTGCTTGACCACGGGCATCGTGATCCCGATCGTGTCCGCCTCCTGGAACCCGTCGGTGCCGAGGAGTTCCGTGCGCACCTGTCCGGTGATGAACACGACCGGCACCGAGTCCATCATCGCGTCGCAGATCGGCGTCATCAGGTTCGTGGCGCCGGGCCCGCTGGTGGCGAACGCGACGCCCACTTTGCCTGTCGCCTTCGCATAGCCCTGCGCGGCATGTCCGCCACCGGCCTCGTGCCGGACGAGGATGTGGCGGATACCGCCGTCGACGAACGCGTCGTAGGTGGGGAGGTTGGCGCCGCCGGGCAACCCGAAGACCACGTCCACGCCCTCCGCCTTTAGACATTCCATCACGGCATCAACCGCGCGCATCTCGCCGACCTCCTTTCGTCGAACCCGAGGAAAAACCCAGTGTACCAGGGGGTTTTCGGCCCGCTTCAGGAGGAGCCGATGGCGATGCCGATGGCGAGCACGATCGCGCCGCCGACCGTCACGACGAGCAGCGAGGAGCGCATCGAGACCTCCAAGAAGCGGTTGCGAACCCAGGCGATCGCGAACAACTCGAACGCGACGACGCATCCCGCGACGAGCAGCGCTTTGTTCACGTCGGAGATCAGGAACGGGATCGTGTGAAACAGTCCCCCCAGCGCGGTCATCCCGCCGGTGATCGAGCCGCGCACCACCGCCGATCCGCGGCCGGTCTGCTCGCCGGTGTCCGACAGCGCCTCCGACCAGCCCATGCTCACCCCCGCGCCCAGCGCCACGGCCAGCCCCACGCGGAAGGCGGTCGCGGAGCTCGAGTAGATCGCCGCGGCGAAGATCGGCGCAAGCGAGGAGACCGTACCGTCAATCATGCCCACGAGCGCGGGTTGCACGACGCGCAGGACGAATTCGCGCTCGTCGACGAAGCCGGCGCGATGGATCAATCGCGCGATCGAGGAGCCCCGCGCCGGGGGAGCTGTCTTTGCCTGCGAATTCATGCCGATCGTGCACAGCGTAGGCCAACAATCGGCTTAGGGGCGCCGAACTGAGGTTAGGCGACCCTCATGCCGCGGCGTCGGTCACGAGCCACCGAAGGGCCTGTCGGAGTCCCTGTAGGTTGCCTGCCGCAGCCTTACGAGCGCGCCGGCGTGCGCTCCCAGGATTCAGGCGCGATCGCGACCTCGGGGAAGTCGAGCTCGGCGCCGCAACGGGTGCAAAGGGCGTCGTAGACCTTGGTGACGCGCCCACAACTCGGACACTCACGGCGCAGCTCATCGCGCTCGAAGCGGTAGGCGATCGCGGCCATCAGGCCAAAGAACGGGACCGCTGCGGAGATCAGAAACCAGAGCACGAACGAGCTGCCCTTGATCCGTCCGACGACTCCGCCGGATACGCCGAAGCAGAGCGCGATGATCACGTAGGCCATGTCGCCGCGAGGCTAGAGCAAGACCCGCAGCGCCCAGATCACGGCGACCACGGCGACGATGAAGATCAACGTGCTGAAGAGAAACGAGAGCACGTGGATGATGACGCCCAGCAGGAGCCACGCTGCCACGAGGAATATCAACACCGCGAGGGCTGTCCGACCGAACGAGCGGGGCGATGACTCTGAGGACTCGGTCATTGCAACCACCAGCTTAGACGGTATGCGGCCGGACAGGAAACCCATCCCCTGCCCGGCCGCAAGCTGTCACGCGCGGCTGAGGGAAAGCCGCAACGAGACCACTGCAAGACGGTGACTACACGTGGCCCGGACAGTCGAGAGCGCGGCGCATCCTTGCCCTAGCGGCATCGACCCCGCTCAGACCCGAACGCTGACCGACGCTCGAGAGCTGATAGCGGCGAATCCGTGGACGCTGACCACGTCCATCCACCGACTCCTCTTGCAGCAGGATGAACCGGCGAGGAGATGAGACGCTCGTGCTGCTGTGTTGCTGGTTCATGCCGAGCATATTGGCGCACCGGGCTGCATCGGTCCTTGGCCCAACGTCCAAAATCTCCGCAGCGCGACAGGCCCTAGTGTCAGGTTGGGGTTCCCGACTCAGATCCAGGTGGGTTCCCGACTCAGATCCCGAGCTGCTCGCGAACCAGCTTGCGCACCTCGGCGCCGTCCGCACGGCCCTTCGTCTCGCGCATCACATGACCGACGATCGGGCCGATAGCCTTCTCGTTACCGGCGCGCAACCGCTCGGCGGCGTCCGCGTTGGCCTTCAGGGCAGCCGCGACGATCTCCGCAAGCTCGTCCTCCCCGTCCATCGCGGCAAGGCCCTCGGCCTCGATGATCGCGATCGGATCGCTGCCGCCGCCGGCCACGAGCACGTCCAGCACCCGCCGCCCCGCCCCGACGCTCACGCGCCTGGCCGCGACGAGGCCGACGAGCACCGCCAGGGCGCGCGCCGGCACCGAGGAGTCCGCCGGATCCTCCCCGTCCTCCAGGCGCGCCACGAGCTCGCCGCCGACCCAGTTGGCCAGCGCCTGAGCGGGCGCCGCGGGCACGACCCCGGCCGCGAGCGCCGCCTCGAAGTAGGCGCCCAGCTCCGCGCGGAAGGCGAGCTGTTGGGCGCTCTCGGCAGTCAGGCCGAGCTCGCTCGCAAAGCGCTCGGCCCGATCGGCCGGCAGCTCGGACATGTCCGCCCGGGCGCGATCGCGCATCTCCTCGTCGATCGCCACGGGCACGAGATCGGGCTCGGGGAAGTAGCGGTAGTCGTGCGCCTCCTCCTTGGAGCGCAGCGAGGTGATCACCCCGGAGGCAGGATCGAAATGGAGCGTCTCCTGCACGACCTCGCCGCCATCCTCGAGGATCTGCACCTGGCGGGCGATCTCCGCCCGGATGCCGCGTTCGATGAAGCGGAAGGAGTTCATGTTCTTCAGCTCCGTCTTCACGCCCAGTTCACTGGATTCCTCCGCGTGCACAGAGATGTTGGCGTCGCAGCGCAGCGAGCCCTCCTCCATGTTCACGTCGCTTACTCCGAGCTGGCGCAGCGTGGTTCGCAGCAGCCTCAGCCACTCGCCCGCCTGCTCGGCAGAGCGCAGGTCTGGCTCGGTCACGATCTCGGCGAGTGGCGTTCCGCCGCGGTTGAAGTCGACGATGCTGGCATCCGAGCCGTGGATCCGCCCGCTGGCGCCGACGTGGGTCAGCTTCGCGGCATCCTCCTCCAGGTGGACGCGGTGGATCCGCACCTCTCCAAGCGCACCCCCGCGGCATAGCGGCTCGTCGTACTGGGAGATCTGGTAGCCCTTGGGAAGGTCTGGATAGAAGTAGTTCTTGCGGTGAAAAACCGAGCGCGGCGCAAGCTCGGAGCCGAGCGCCAGCCCGATCATCAGACCAAAGTGGACGGCACGCGCGTTTGCCACCGGCAGGCTCCCCGGCAGCCCCAGGCAGACCGGGCAGGTATGCGTGTTCGGCGGATCGCCGAACGACAGCTCACAGCCGCAGAACATCTTCGTCGCGGTCGCGAGTTGCACGTGGATCTCCAGGCCGATCACGGGCTCCAGACCTTCGCGGCCATCGGAGCCCGAGGCGTAACGAGCAGCGTCCGGCGCGGCACCGTCGCCGGGTGGGTTGGCGGGCTCAGGCACGGGCCGCTCGGCCGTCGAAGCCAATCGCTTGCTCGAGCGCATACGCCGTGCCAAGGAGCCGGTTCTCGCTGAAAGCCGGGCCGGCGATCTGAAAACCAACCGGCAGGCCCCCGCTCTTCGGTCCCACGCCGTCATCCGCCGCGCCGAGGCCGCAGGGAATCGAGATCGCGGGTATCCCGGCCAGCGACATCGGCACCGTGAAGTAGTCGTTGAGATACATGGCCCACGGGTTTTCCGTCTTTTCGCCGAGCTCGAAGGCCACGTTTGCGGAGGTCGGCGTGACGACGAAGTCGACGTGCGCAAAGGCCGCACCGAAATCCTCGGCGATCTTCGTGCGAACGCGCTGAGCGCGACCGTAGTAGGCGTCGTAGTAGCCGGCCGAGAGCGCATACGTTCCGAGCATGATCCGCCGCTTGACCTCCGGTCCGAAGCCGTCGTGGCGTGTACGCGTGTACATGTCCAGCAAATCCGTGGCGTCCGTCGCACGCAGGCCGTAGCGCACGCCGTCGAACCGCGCGAGATTGGAACTCGCCTCCGATGGAGCGATGACGTAGTAAGCCGACAGCGCGTGCGGGGCGTGCGGTAGATGGATCTCCCGGACTGTGGCGCCCAGACCCTCGGCCTGCTTGAGCGTCTCCTCGAACGCGAGCCTGACGCTCGGCTCGACTTCCGCTCCGACCAAGTCCTCGCCGGGGCTCAACAACTCGGCGGGGACACCCAGGCGCACACCATCCAAGCGTTCCGCCTGCGGTAGCTCGATCGGCTCGGGAAACTCCAGCGAGGTTGAATCGAGCTGGTCGCGGCCGACCATAAATGTCAGCAGCAAGGCCGCGTCCGTGACATCGCGCGTCAACGGGCCCGCCTGATCGAGTGAGGAGGCAAAGGCGATCATCCCGTATCGCGACACGGCGCCGTAGGTTGGTTTCATGCCAACGATTCCGCACAGCGCAGCGGGCTGGCGGATCGAGCCGCCGGTATCCGTTCCGAGCGCCCATGGCGCCAGCCCGGCGGCCACCGCGGCCGCGCTTCCACCGGAGGAGCCGCCGGGAACCCGCCCACGATTCCACGGGTTGAGCACCGCTCCGAACGCCGAGTTCTCGTTCGAGGAGCCCATCGCGAACTCATCCTGGTTGGTCTTCGCCAGCAGCGTCGCGCCCGCCTCGGTCAGGCGGGACACGACGGTCGCCGTGTAGGGCGGCCGGTAGCCCTCGAGTATGCGGGAGCCCGATTGGCTCGGCACGCCCTGCGTGCAGAACAGGTCCTTGACCGCGAGCGGGATCCCGGCCAAAGGGCCAGGCGAGTCGTCCGGCACCCCGTCGGCGATCCAGGTGAAACAGTTCAGGCCGCCGTCGGAGTCCTCGCCGTGTGCGAGCGCTCGCTCGCGGTAGAGCGTGAACAGCTCGGTCGCGGAGAGTCTTCCAGCCTCGATCTCCGCGATTGCCCGAGCTGCTGACAGCTCGAGCAGCTCCGCCTCAGCCTGACTCATGCCTGAGGGCTTGGGACGAGAAAGCCCTCGTCGCTGACGGCGGGGGCCTGCGCGAGGACGACCTCGCGGGGCAGGCACCGGCGGGCTCATCGGGCCGCAGCCGACCGGTGATCTCGACCACATGGGTTGTGGGCGGAACGTCAGCGAGATCCAGCTCGCCGATCTTGGCGATGTGATCGAGCACCGCCGAGAGCTCGCGCGCCATCGGCTCGAGCTCATCCTCGCTCAATGCCAGGCGCGCCAGGCGCGCGACGTGCAGAACCTCCTCACGATCGACCACGGTCGCGCGCATTCTACGGGGCGCGCGGTGCGCCCCGTAGAGCGACGCTCAGGCGCTGGGAAGAGCAGGCGGCGGCTGCCCGCTTGGACCCGTGCTCGGGGAGGCGGCCGGCGGTGGGATCGGCGGTGAGGTCGGGGCGGCGGGCGCTTCAGTCGAGGCAGGATCTTCAGTCGAGGAGCTCGAGGACCCTCCGCCGCCCGCTGCGGTCATGCCGCTGAAGGCGCCGCTCGCCTGCTCACGCACGTCGGCGAGCGATGTGCCCTCCTCCTGCATCTGCAGGTATCCGCCGTAGGTGACCGCCATCGCGGCGATCAGGCCGAGCCAGATGCCCAGCTTGATACCGACCGAAGCGTGGAAACTCCCGAAGCTCGCGTTGGCCGTCGGGTGATGAACGATCCGGTACAGGATCAAGACGGTCGAGAGCGCGCCGAGTCCGGCGACGATCACGCCCGGCTGAAGTGGGAGCTCGAGCTTTCGCTGAGTGGCGACGAGCACGACCGAACCGAGGCCCACGACGATCGTGATGATCCAGATCCAGCGACTGTTGGTGAACGTGTCCCAGCCGCTCCTGCTGACGTTGAGGTTCAGGCCCGAAACCGCGCCCACGTTGGAGCTCACCCCGTACCACTTGAAGAAGAACAGGATGATGAAGAACGCGACGGCGCCCGCACCGACTATCTGGTCGGCGCGCCGCAGGCGGCTGATGTCAAAGCTCATTGCGCGGTTTCCCCCTGAGTCGCTGGAAATGGGATCTGCGGGCCTCCCGTGGCCGGAGATTGCATCCGTTATTACAATGTTCCGCGCCGCGGATCGCAATCCTCCACGAATGTACGACGGGCCTGCCGGGCTGGGGAAAGATCGCCGCTAGGGCCGCGGGCGCGGCTCGGGCCGAGCCGGCTCGTACAGCGACTGGCGTTCGTCGCGCAGCGACTGCCACGCTCCCGCCAGGATCGCGACGGCGCCCGCCAGCGCAAGCCACGCGCCGGCGCACAGCGAGGTCGCATGATCGGGACGCTCGAGCACCCTGATCAACGCCGCGATCACGGCGGCAAACCCGAGCGCGACGCTCCACACGGCGGCGGCGACGGGCAGAGCCACGCTGAGCTCTGTCAGCGCGCTCAGTACGAGCGCGAGCACGGCGATGGCCGCCACGATCAGCAGCACGACCGTCGGCCCGAAGGTGTCCCAGGCGTCGAGCTTGCCGGCGGCATTTTCGTAGGACGGCTCGAACAGCGAAACGATCACGCAGACCGCACCGGCGAGCGCGAGCAGCTCGCCCAAGCGAAGTCGTCTCACGCTCACCCTCACCTTCACCGCTCCGCTTCTCGTTGCTGCCCCAAGCGCCGCGCGGGCATCAGTCCTCCAACCCGGCTTGCAGCCGCGCAGCCCGCAACGTGTTGCGCAGGAGAAACGCGATCGTCATCGGGCCGACGCCGCCGGGGACGGGCGTTATGGCCGACGCGACCTCCGCGGCGCCCGCGAAGTCGACATCGCCGACGAGCCCGCTCGAGTTGCCCGCCTGCTCCGGCGTGCGCCTGCTCATGCCCACGTCGATCACGACCGCACCCGGCTTGACGAAGTCTCGCTCGATCAGTCGCGGACGGCCCACCGCGGCGATCAGGACGTCCGCGCGGGCGCACACCCCGCGCAAGTCGCTCGTGCGTGAATGACACAACGTGACGGTCGCGTTCTCGGCGAGCAGCAGCTGTGCCATCGGCTTGCCGAACAGGTTCGAGCGCCCGACCACGACCGCTTCGCGACCCTCCAGGTGAACGCCTGCCTGCGCCAGCAGCTCGATAACGCCCAGCGGCGTGCACGGTGCAAGTCCCGGACGCCCGAGCGCCAACAGCCCGGCGTTTACCGGCGTGAGCCCGTCGACATCCTTCTCCGGAAGGATCATCGCGGTGAGCGCGGGTCCATCGAGGTGCTCGGGCACGGGCAGCTGCAACAGCACGCCGTTCACGGCCTCGTCGGCATTCAGGCTCTCGAGCTCCGCGCCGATCTGCTCGGACGGGGCATCGGCGGGCAGACGCCGGTCGACCGCGGTCATCCCGACCTCCAGGCAGGCACGCTGCTTTCCGGCCACATACACGGCCGACCCGGGGTCCTCGCCGACGAGCACCGTCGCCAGGCCCGGGACGCGCTCGGTCTGCTCGATGAAGGCACGCACCTCCGCCGCCACCTGCTCGCGCACGCGTGCCGCGATCGCCTTGCCGTCGATGATGGTCGCGCTCACGGCGCGGATGCTATGCGCTGGCGCCGCGATCGCGCGCGTTCCTCAACGCCTGCTGACCGGCGCGTACTCGGCCATCAGCTTGCGCTCGGACCCGTCACCTGCGAAGCGCACGACGATCACCCCGTCCGGCTCCACGCCGGTCACGACCCCCTCTCCGAAGGCGGCGTGGACGACGTCCTCACCGAGACGAAAAGCGTTCTCGGCAACGACCTCACGGATCTGCGACGAGGCCCACGCGCCGCGCCTGGAGCCGCCGAGGCCGACCGTGCCCGCGGCGCCGACGGCCGCCGGCTCGCCGGCTGGGCCCGCGACTCGCAGCCGCTCCGGCTGGGGCTCGTCGAGCAGGTCTGCCGGGATCTCGTCGAGGAAGCGACTGCGCAGCCCGAAGGTGTGCGCGCCGAACACCGCGCGGCGACGCGCGTGGCTCAGGTACAGCTGGCGCATCGCCCTGGTCACCCCTACGTAGAACAGGCGCCGCTCCTCCTCGAGGCCGCCCTCGTCGAGCGCGCGCGAATGCGGGAACACTCCGTCCTCGCAGCCCGCGATGAACACGATCGGGTACTCCAGGCCCTTGGCGTTGTGCAGGGTCATCAGCGTGACCAGGCCTTCATCATCGCTTCGCGAGTCGGCGTCGGCGACGAGCGCGACCTCTTGCAGGAACAGGCCGAGCGTGTCCTCCTCCAGGGCGGCGGCGACGTCGAACTCACGCCCGACCTCGACGAGCTGCTCGAGGTTCTCGATCCGACCCTGCGCCTCGATCGTCCGATCCGCCTCGAGCGCCGCGATGTAGCCGCTCTGCGCCAGCACCGCCTCGATCAGGTCTCCGACGGGAACCGACTGCTCCCGGTGGGAAGGCACGCCCGCGTCCTCCTGGGCATCCTCGAGGGGGACACCGGCCAGCACGCGCAGCTCTTCCATCGTCCCCATGAAGCGGCTCAGCGCCTTCACCGCGGCCGCACCCAGCCCGGGAACCTCCGCGGGAGCGGACGCCGCCTTCCACACCGAGGAGTCGAGCGATGCGGCGTGGGCGGTGATTCGAGCGAGCGAGGTCTGTCCGATGCCGCGCCTCGGCGAGTTCGCCACGCGCGTGAAGCTCACGACATCAAACGGGTTGGCGAGCAGCGACAGATAGGCGATCGCGTCCTTGATCTCGGCGCGCTCGTAGAACTTGGTGCCGCCGATCACCTGATAGGCGATCTCGCGGCGAACGAGCGTGTCCTCGATGACGCGCGACATCGCGTTCGTCCGGTAGAGGACAGCAATCTCCGTGCGCGCCGCGCCCTCGTCGACGAGCCGCTCGATCTCGCCTACGACGAACCGCGCCTCCGCGTGCTCATCGTCCAGTGCGCGCAGGTGAATCTGCTCTCCCTGTCCGAGCTCGCTCCACAGCCGCTTGGCGATTCCGCCGCGGTTGTTGGCGATCACGGCGTTGGCCGCGCGCAGGATCGTCTCGGTCGAGCGGTAGTTCTGCTCGAGCTTCACCACGCGGGCGTCGGGAAAGTCCTGCTGAAAGTCGAGGATGTTGCGCACCTCGGCGCCGCGGAAGCTGTAGATCGACTGACTGTCGTCGCCGACCACGGCAAGGTTGCGATGGCCCACGGGACCGACATAGGCCGGACCGTCTCCCCGCTCGACCCTTCCTCCGGCCGGCGGGCGGCCTCCCCCGACCAGCAGCTGGAGCAGCCGGTACTGCGCGTAGTTCGTGTCCTGGTACTCGTCGACGAGCACGTGGCGGAACGCCGCGGTGTAGCGCTCGCGAACCTCCTCGAACAGCTCCAGCAGGTTGACCGTCCGGAACAGCAGGTCGTCAAAATCCATCGCGTTCATGCGGTGAAGATCGCGCTCGTAGAGCTCGTACACGTCCGCGACGATCTCCTCGAACGGGGAGCCCACGGCGTCGCGGCAGTCGGCCGGGGCGCGCAGGCGATTCTTGGCGGCCGAGATCTGGTTGTGGATCGCGGCGGGCGTGTAGCGCTTGGGGTCGACCCCCACCGCGTCGGCGCAACGCTTGGTCAGCCTGCGCGCGTCGGCCTGGTCGTAGATCGTGAACTGGCGCGTGTATCCCAGGCGCTGGGCCTCGGCCCGCAGGATACGCGCGCACGCGGCGTGGAAGGTCATCAGCCACATGCCCCGCGTGGCCCTGCCCAGCAGGCGCTCGACCCGCCCGCTCATCTCCTTCGCCGCCTTGTTGGTGAACGTGATCGCCAGGATCTCGCCGGCCTGGGCCTGATCGGTGTAGATCAGGAACGCGATCCGGTGGGTGAGCACGCGCGTCTTTCCGCTGCCCGCGCCGGCGAGTATCAGGAGTGGCCCCTCGCCATGAGTGACGGCCTCGCGTTGGGGCTCGTTCAGCCCTTCGAGGAGCTCTTCCAGGTGCTCGGCGTGGGGATTGGCCGACATCGCCTCAGCATAGAAGTGGCGGCGGTTGCCGCTGCGGCGGTCAGCCTCCGGCCGGATTCGGCCCCTTGACCCTCCGCAAGGGCCGGACCTCGGCGACGGGCTGGGGCTCCACCTCCGACAGCTCGCTGACGGCTCGCTCGAGCGCGCCGATGCGGCTGGCCAAACCCTGGATCGCCTCGGCGATCGGATCGGGCAGGTGGATCCAGTCGGCGTCGGGGCCCTCGACTCGCCGGCCGTCGACGCGCACGGGATGTCCCGGATTCCCGACGACGGTCGAGTTGGGTGGCACGTCGGTGATCACCACGCTGTTGGCGCCGATCTTCGCCCCATGGCCGATCGTGATCGGTCCCAGGAGCTTTGCGCCCGAGCCGATCGTCACGTTGTCCTGCACCGTTGGATGGCGCTTGCCGGTGGCAAAGCCGGTGCCTCCGAGCGTGACGCCCTGGTACAGGGTCACGTCGTCGCCGATGTCGACCGTCTCGCCGATCACGACACCAGCGCCGTGGTCGATGAACAGGCCCTGTCCGATCCGCGCCGCGGGATGGATCTCGATGCCGGTGAAAGCGCGTGTGAGCATCGAGATCAGGCGCGGCAGCAGCGGTACTCCCGATCCGTCGAGCGCGTGCGCCACGCGGTAGGCGAGCAACGCATGGATGCCCGGCCAGGTCGCAAGAATCTCGGCCTGGGCGACCCCGCGCGCCGCCGGATCGCGGTCACGCGCGGCGACGATGTCCCGGCGCAGCTCCCGCGCGACGCGCGCGAACGTGTCGATTCCGAGCATGGCAACAGCGTAGCGCCGAATCTGGAGGTAGTTGACCGTGCAGCGATCTTTCGGTCAAGGCGCGAAGAACGCCTGGGAGACGTAGCGCTCGCCCGAGTCCGGCATGATCACGACGATCCGCTTGCCGCGGGACTCCGGGCGGGCGGCGACCTCGAGCGCCGCCCACAGCGCTGCTCCGCAGGAGATGCCCGCCAGCAGGCCTACGCGCCGAGCGCAGCTCCAGGCGGCGTGAATCGCATCGTCATCGGACACCGTCAGCACCTCGTCGAGCAGCTCGCGATTTAGCACCGGCGGGACGAACCCGGCGCCGATCCCCTGGATTCGGTGCGGCCCCGCCTCCCCACCGGACAGGACCGCCGAGCCGCGCGGCTCGACGGCGATCACCCGCAGCTTGGGGTTGCGCGCGCGCAGATGCTCGCCGACCCCCGTGATCGTTCCCCCGGTGCCAACGCCGGCGACCAGCACGTCGACGCGGCCGTCCAGCGCGCGCTCGATCTCGGGGCCGGTCCCGCGCCGATGGGCATCGGGGTTGGCGGGGTTTGAGAACTGGTCGGGCAGGAACACGTCCTCGTCGCGCGCCATCGCGCGGGCGGCCGCGACCGCCTCCGCCATGCCGCCGAGCGACTCGGTGACGTCGACGCGCGCGCCGTACAGACGCAGCAGGCTCTCGCGCTCGCGACTCATGCCCTGAGGCAACGTGAGCACGAGGTCATAGCCCTTCGCCGCACACACAAAGGCCAACGCGATCCCCGTGTTGCCGCTGGTGGCCTCGACGATCGTCGTGCGCCCGGGCTCGATCCGACCCTCGGCCTCGGCGGCCTCGATCATCGCCACCCCGATCCGGTCCTTGACGCTCCCGCCGGGGTTGAACGACTCGAGCTTGGCGAACAGCTCGACCCCGTTGTCCGCGGCCGGCGTTCCCTCGAGCATGCGCGGAAGCCCCACCAGCGGCGTGTCTCCGACAAGCTCGGCAATGTTGATCGGGATTTGGGGCATCGAGGCTCCACGAGAATAGTGGAGCCCGGCTGCGGGCCCCTGCCCCGCCCGCGAGCTACTTGGTCTGTTTCTTGGCCTTGCGGGGCTTCTGCAGCGCGAGGCGAACGCTCGCCGTTCGTGCCTGCACCCGACCCGGCGACAGCGTGGTGATCGCGATGCTCGCGTTCAGGCGCCCGTGACGAGCTTTCAGCAGCGAGCGACCGAGCTTGTTGAGGTTGACCCGGACGGTCCGCACCGCGCCCGGCGCGATCGCGAACGTAGCGGCCCCGATCGTCTTGATCGTGAACCGCTTGTGCCCGCGCTTGGGGTGGCTGACCTTTTGCTTGACCGTCAGCTTGAGCCTGCCCTTGCACGTGCCAATGCCTGCCCACGACAGCTTCACCGACGCCTGCTTGTAGCTCTGCACGGCGAGCGTCTTCCCGCGCAGGGCGACTCCGCAGCTCGACACGAGGAACGGTCCGAAGCCGAGCACACCGGCGCTCGGGCCGACACCACTCGTGACGCGGCTGGTGCCCGGGGATGGCGCCGGATTGGCGGCCGGTGCAAAATAGGTGAACGGGGCGCCCGCGCTCGTGCCTGCTGGTGTCGTCACCTTGACAAGCACTCTTTCGGGCGACCCAGGCGGGGAGACGGCGCTGATTTCGGTCGACGACTTGACCAAGAAGCTCGGCGCGCGCACCGAGCCGAACTTAACGGCGCTGGCTCCAGCGAGGTTCGCCCCGATCAGGGTCACCGTCGTTCCGCCGGTGGTCGGCCCGGCTTCGGGAGATATTACGGTGACTACGGGTTTCGACCCGTGCAACCCGAGCGACAGGTAGGTGAACTTGTCGCTGGCGTTGGGTGGGCTCGCGCCGACCGAGTTCTTCACGATCACATCCACTCCGCCTTCCCCCGCCGGCGCGATGGCGGTGATTTCGGTCGGGGACTTGACTTTGAAGCTCGTGGCCGCGTTCGACCCGAACTCGACGGCCGTGGCTTCGGTGAACCTCGTCCCGTTGATCGTGACTTCGGTGCCGGATTCGCCTTCGGTCGGGCTCACGGCGGTGACCGTCGGAGCCGGAAGCTGTGTGAACGGCCACGCGGCCCCCACCTTGCCATTGTCGTTGGGACCGCCGATCAGCGCGGTTTCGCCGTCAGCGGAAAGCGCAGCGCTCGCACCGAAGCTGCTCGCGCCGACCCCTTCACCGCCTGTGAGCTTTGCGTCCTGCTGGTTCCAGGCGCTGCCCGAGCGGGTGAACAACCATGCCGCACCTCGGTGGCTACCGTCACCCCGGCCGCCGATCAGCACCGTGTCGCCGGTCGAGGACAGCGCGACGCCGTAGCCGAATTTTCCTTCGCCCCTCTCTTCGCCGCCGGTGAGCTTTGCACCCGGCGCGGTGAAGCCAGAAGGTAGGCGGGTGAACGCCCAAGCTGCCCCGGCCCCCTGATCGTCGGCGGGGCCCCCGATCAGCGCGGTGCTGGCGTCGGCGGACAGCGCGACGCTATAGCCGAAGTGGCCGTCTTCCTGCTCTTCGCCGCCAGTGAGCTTTGCCCCGAGCTGGGTCCAGGTAGAGCTCGAGCGCGTGAAAGCCCATGTCGCGCCAACGTAGTGGGTGTCGCCGGGGTCTCCGACCAGGGCATTGCTTCCGTCGCCCGACAGCGCGACGCTGCGCCCGAAGTTTCCGAAGCCTTCAGCTCCTCCAGGCTTGAGCGCTTCGCCCTGCTGGCTCCAGTTCGAGCCATTGCGCGCGAACACCCACGCCGCCCCACGGGGAATCACGGTAGGAGCGCCGATCAGCGCAGTGCTGCCATCCCCCGAAAGCGTCACGCTGCGGCCGAAGTGGCCTTTGGTTACGGTGCCGCCGGCGGTGAGCTTCATGCCCGGCTGGGACCAGGTCGAGCCTTCGCGTGTAAACACCCACGCCGCCCCAACGTTGCCGTCGTCGCGAGGTCCGCCGATCAGCGCGGTGTTGCCGTCGCCGGACAGCGCCACGCTCGCGCCGAAGCCGCATTCGCCTTCTTCTTCGCCTGATTCTTCAACACACGCTCCGCCTTCGGGGCCGCCCTGTTCGCTGCCTGTGAGCGTTCCCTGCTCGGACCAGGTCGATCCTTCGCGGGTGAACACCAGGGCGACCCCGCCGAAGCCGTTGGCGCGTGGGGCGCCGATCAGCGCGGTGTTCCCATGTGCCGACAGCGCGACGCTTGTGCCGAACAGGCCTTCGGTTCCCGCGGTGAGCTTCGAGCCCTGTTGGATCAACGGATCGATCCGCAGCGGATAGCGCGCGCCGCGTGCATCGACTCTCAACAGGACCCGGCCGCGACCGAGCTCGAGCCAGGTGCGCAGGGTGTGCCCGCGAGCGTCGCTGGCCACCAGCCCGCCGTAGCGAATCGAGGGCCCGCCCGCGGAGGCGAATCCGATGCTCTGGCGTCCGGGCCCCAAGACGGCGTGGGCGTCGACCGACAGGGCCATCGACAGCGTTAGCGGCCCGGAGGGACGACCGGTCGGCGCGCGCGCGAGCGTAAAGCCCTGCTCGAGGCCGGCGGGTCCGTTCGCGAACCACTCGCTCATCCCGCCGCGGACATAGCTCACGCGGTTGCCCCTCGCGCTCGGCGCGACGGGCTCGAGGGTTCGAAGCGACGTTCCGTAGCCGATGGCGCGCGTGCTCAAGCTCAGCTCGACGGCGCCGGAGCTGAGCACAACGCCCGAGCGATCGAAGCGCGCTTGCATATGCTGCGCACCGCTCGTCGCCCGAAACCCGCCGCCTGAAGCGCGGACGCGGTAAGTGGGGCTACCCGCTCCCAGGGCTGCCGAGATCGGGCCCTGGGCGGACACGGGCAGACTCATGAGCCCCTTGTGCGCGGCGAGCGTGCGTGAGGACGCGTCAGAACTCGCGGCGAATACGCCGGCGCGCTGATGCTCGACGCGCTCGAACACGACCCCGCCGAGCAGCGCGGACAGCAGGCCGGCCGCGACGAGCATGCGTGCGCTGACGGCGGCGCCAGCCGTCCGTCCATGCAGCGCAGCTCTCGAGCGCTCCATCGCCGCCTCCGGCGGATTGGCCGGCTCGAGCATCAACAACCCTCCGTAGTCGCATGATTTGCAGGTAGCCGTAGCGCGAAGTTCTCCTCCCGCGAAACGACCTACCAGCTGTCCCCATCACTAAAGTAGTGCTGAACCGTCCACAAGTCAATGGCTGAACCGCATCTCGTCCGGGTGCCCAGCGTTCGGCAACGACCCGCGCAAGGGCCCGCTGTGCACGGGTCCAAAGGCATCTGGTCGGTCGGGCCCGCAGGCCAGAGCGAGCACCGGTAGCTCGGGTTACTTTGCAGGTCCTCCGAGCGGGGCTGCGTCCACGTCGCGGAGGGTGATCAGCTGTAGGTGAACTGGTCGGCGGGGCGCTTGCGACTTGGAATTTCGCGCACCGTCGCCTTCACGTCCACACGGCCAGCTTCATGAGCCGGCGCAGTCACCGTGCAGGCCGTGGTCGAGGTGCAGTTAACCGAGGTTGCTGGGGTTGATCCGAACCTGAAGGTAGTCGCTTTCGTGCCGAGGCGGAACCCGCTCCCCGTCACGGTCACGACGACCCCACCCGTCGTGGAGCCGGCGTTCGGGCTCAGGCCCGTGATCGTCGGCGCGAAGATGAAGCGGTCGCTCAGTGTGTCGGCGCTGCCGCCCCCTGACGCCATCACCAGCACGCGCACCGCGCCCACCGGCTCGGCCGGAGCGACCGCGCTGATCGAGCCCGCCGATTGCACGACGAAGCTGGCGGCGGCGGAAGAGCCGAACTTGACCGCGGTCGCTCCGGTCAGGTTCGTCCCGCTGATGGTCACGGCAGCGCCTCCATCAACGGAGCCGGCGGCGGGTGCGACGTTCGTGACCGTCGGCGGCCCCGCATAGTTGAACCGGTCGCCTGAGCCGTTGAGGCTCGCGCCCCCGGGCGTCGTCACCGTCACATCCACCGTTCCCGTGCCGGGCGGTGCGACGGCGGCGATTGTTGTGTCCGAGCTGACGGTGAAGCTGGTGGCGTCGGTGGAGCCGAACTTGACCGCGATCGCTCCGGTGAGGTTCGCCCCGCTGATGGTTACGCTCGCGCCACCGGATTCCGGGCCCGAATTCGGGGTCACGAGGTTGACGGTCGGGGGGTTGGTCATCGTCGTGAGGGTCTGATCGCCGCCCGAGCTCGTGCCGGCGGAGTTGGTCGCGAGGATCCGGAAGTGGTAGGTCGTGTTCGGGCTGAGGCCTTGAAGCTGCGCGGACACCGCGACCGGGCTCGAGCCCGAACCGGGCAGGGAGGCGCAGGGCTGAGTGAATTCGTAGAACACCGAGGTGCCGTATTCGAAGCGGCAGGCGCTGACGTTTCCTTCATTGGGGTCGACCGTCGCGGCCAGAGTCGCGGTGCTCTGGGTGGTGGCGGATGCGACGCCGGTTTCGACGGTCGGGGGGTTGGTCATCGTCGTGAGGGTCTGATCGCCGCCCGAGCTCGTGCCGGCGGAGTTGGTCGCGAGGATCCGGAAGTGGTAGGTCGTGTTCGGGCTGAGGCCTTGAAGCTGCGCGGACACCGCGACCGGGCTCGAGCCCGAACCGGGTAGCGAGGCGCAGGGCTGAGTGAATTCGTAGAACACCGAGGTGCCGTATTCGAAGCGGCAGTCGCTGACGTTTCCTTCATTGGGGTCGACCGTCGCGCTCAGCGTCGCGGTGCTCTGGGTGGTGGCGGATGCGACGCCGGTTTCGACGGTCGGGGGGTTGGTCATCGTCGTGAGGGTCTGATCGCCGCCCGAGCTCGTGCCGGCGGAGTTGGTCGCGAGGATCCGGAAGTGGTAGGTCGTGTTCGGGCTGAGGCCTTGAAGCTGCGCGGACACCACGACCGGGCTCGAGCCCGAACCGGGTAGCGAGGCGCAGGGCTGAGTGAATTCGTAGAACACCGAGGTGCCGTATTCGAAGCGGCAGTCGCTGACGTTTCCTTCATTGGGGTCGACCGTCGCGCTCAGCGTCGCGGTGCTCTGGGTGGTGGCGGATGCGACGCCGGTTTCGACGGTCGGGGGGTTGGTCATCGTCGTGAGGGTCTGATCGCCGCCCGAGCTCGTGCCGGCGGAGTTGGTCGCGAGGATCCGGAAGTGGTAGGTCGTGTTCGGGCTGAGGCCTTGAAGCTGCGCGGACACCACGACCGGGCTCGAGCCCGAACCGGGCAGCGAGGCGCAGGGCGCGCTCGAGCCGTAGGAGGGGGCCGAGGTGCCGTATTCGAAGCGGCAGGCGCTGACGTTGCCTTCATTGGGGTCGACCGTCGCGCTCAGCGTCGCGGTGCTCTGGGTGGTGGCGGATGCGACGCCGGTTTCGACGGTCGGCGAGTTGGTCAGCGTCGTGAGGGTCTGATCGCCGCCCGAGCTCGTGCCGGCGGAGTTGGTCGCGAGGATCCGGAAGTGGTAGGTCGTGTTCGGGCTGAGGCCTTGAAGCTGCGCGGACACCACGACCGGGCTCGAGCCCGAACCGGGCAGCGAGGCGCAGGGCGCGCTCGAGCCGTAGGAGGGGGCCGAGGTGCCGTATTCGAAGCGGCAGGCGCTGACGTTTCCTTCATTGGGGTCGACGGTCGCGGCCAGAGTCGCGGTGCTCTGGGTGGTGGCGGATGCGACGCCGGTTTCGACGGTCGGGCGGTGTCCTCCCGGCGGTTCGGAGGCGGGCCCCGGTTCCGGGTGCGCCGACAGCAAGACCGGCGGACGCGGCGCCTGGTTGAAGTCGAAGTCGTTCGCGATGCTCCCCAATCCGGGGGCTTCCTCGCGAACGTCCGGGCGCCGGTCGGGTCGCCCGTCTGTCGCCGGGTTCAGGCGCGCCCCTCCCAGGAAGTCGTCCTCGATGAACTTCAGGTAGGCATCGTGGCTGAGCTGCTGGTGATCGATGTAGCCGGTCTTGGCGTAGGGACTGATCACGAGGCCCGGAACACGCAGGCCATAGCCGTTTTCGTCAATGTTCGGCGGCGTCACGTGGTCATAGAAGCCACCCCAGTCATCCCACGAGAGGAAGATCGCGGTGCTGCCCCAGCACGGGCTGCGCATGATCGCGTTGATCAGGGTCGTGACGTACGCCTGCCCTCTGGAGACCCGTCCCGGCGGGTGCTCGGAGACACCTTCCTTTGGAGCGATCCAGGCGACGTTCGGCAGCCCGCAGCTGCTCTGTTCGTGCACGGCGGTGTAGAAATTCGTGAGCGACTGGAGGTTTTGCAGCTGGCCATCTTCCTGCACATCGGTGAAGATGCGCAGCGGGTTCCAGATGCCGGGTGTCTTGGGGCTCTGCGCGACCGGCACGCAGGTGACCGCTTCATCGGACTCGCAGTCGGGCTCGTTGCCCCTGTAGAGGTAGTAACGCCAGCTGACGCGGGCTTTGTTGAGCAGGTACGTAATGTCCGTCCATGCGTGCAGCCCTCGGTCCACGCCTTGTCCGTTCCCACAATCCATCGGGTTGAGGTCGCCGAGGGGGCAGAGGGCGTTCCACCCGGAAACCATGTAGTTGTGCTCTGGCCAGCTCCACGACGCGATGGACTCGAACATGTTGTCCTGGAGCACGAATTTGTGCGCGTATTCCCAGTAGTTGGGAATCTCTCGCGCGTCGTGATAGCCCATCACGTCGTCACATTGCTGCACGGTTTCCGTTTCGGCGCAAGGGCTGCAGTTGGGGTCAGTGCCGGAGGAGCAGCCCTTCGCTTGCTCCTGGCGGGCAACGAAACCGTCCATCTTGCCACCGTCGATGTCGGCCACGGCCGCGCCCCCCCATGCGGACCGCCGAAGTTGACGTCGCTGGGATCGTGGAAGGGTCTTACGCATCCGCCGTACATCGGATCGGGCACGCACACCCCGGCAGGAATCCCGTTTGCACCCGGATACGTGCCGAAGTAGGAGTCGAAGGAGCGGTTCTCCTGCATGATCATGACGACATGCTGGATGTTGTGGATGCCGTCGCTCGGGGCCGCGTTCGCGCTACCAGACCCGACCAGACACGCGAGGGCGGCGGCCAGAGAGATCGTGAGCCGCACGATCCGTTCCGATCGCGATCGGAACCGCGGGCGGCCAGGTTTCACGGCGGCCGCAGCGCGATCAACCTCAGCGCCCAGCAGGACGGCGCGAGCAATCCGCGCATGCGTGGCCGGATTTCTACGTATCACCGTGCTGCCCACGTTCCATTCGCCCTGCCGAGACGGCCGGACCCCCCAACGGCTCCAACACGTGCCAGCACCCAACCGCTGTCGGGCAGCCGACACCTCCAAGGCGCATACTACCTTTCGTCACCGACGGGCGCCCGCCACCTCGCTCGCGTCAGATGTGGTACATGCTCGCGCCCGCCTCGCGCGTCTCGCGCTCGATTACGTCGGCGATCGTCGTGCTCCCGAGCACCTTGCGCGCGGCATCGGCGGCGTCGGCAAAGGGGCCCTGCGCGTCCCGGCCGAGCGGGCCGTCGAGCAGCTCGACGACCTCGAGCACCGTCACGCTCGCCGGCTCACGGGCGAAGCGGTAGCCGCCCTTGACGCCCCGCTGGGAGCTGATGATCCCCGCCCGCCTGAGCACCGCGAACAGCTGCTCGAGAAATTGCACCGGCACATCGCGCCTGCGGGCGAGCTCACCGATCGGCACCGGCTCGGAGCCGGAGGTGCGCCCCAGCTCAGCGAGCGCAAGCACGGCATAGGGGGACTTGCTGGAGATCGAGATCATCGCGTTGGGCGGCTGGTGCACCGCCGGACGATCCGATCGTAGTGACCTACAGCCAGCCGCGCTCGGTCGCGATCAGCACGGCCTGGGCACGATCGACGGCGCCGAGCTTGCCGTAGATGTTGTGCAGGTGCGTGCGCACGGTGCTCGTCGAGAGCGTCAGCTCGTGCGCGATTTGCTTGTAGACCTTGCCCTCGGCGAGTCGCTGCAGGACGCCGAGCTCGCGACCCGACAGCGGACACGGGTCAATGTGACGGCGGCGCTGGTTGGGCGAGCTGGGCAGCTCATACAGGACCCGCCTGAGCTCTTCGGGGCCGAGCCCCACGGTGCGGGCGGTCTGGAGCATCTCGCTCGGCGAGACGATCGCCCCCTGCTCGTAGTGAGCAAGCATGTCCGCCAGGCGGATGAAGGCGGCCTCACCCTCGACCTCGGGGTTGTGGTGGCGCTCGATCGTGGTCGCGATCGTCGCCGGAAGACCCCAGCGTCGCGCGAGCACACCACCGACGAGGGCGTGGTCGACGCCCAGCTCGCGGCGCTCGCGATGAATGCGGTCCTCCGGGGTTTTCGCGCCGCGGTGCACCTGCGAGGGATAGCCCGGATAGGCATACAGCAGCACCAGCTTGCCGATGTCGTGCAGCAGGCTCGTGACGGTCAGACGGTCGCGATGCTCATAGCCGACCTCGGCCGCGACACGGTCGGCGGCATGCTGGGTCGCGAGCGCGTGCAGGCGGAAGCGCTCCGGCGCCGCTTCCCAGACACCCGATCGCTCGAAGAAGTCAAACGTGCGTACGCGCGCCGCCAGCGACTGCACCGTCTGCGCCTTGAGCAGCTCCACCGCGGCGACGGCGGTGTCGACCCGCCCGCGGCCGCCCTGGGCCTGATTGGCCATGCGCAGGACGGCGATGATGAGCGCGACATCGGACTCGACCGCCGTCACGACGTCGGCGGTCGCGACGTGATCCTTGGCGATCACCGTCAGCAGGCGATCGCGCGACTCGGCCAGGGCGGGAAATGCCTCGAGTGCCTCGAAGGCCATCGTCAGGCGTCGGCCGTGCCCCTCGTTCTGATGGCGCTCGCCGGCCGGGCCCTGAGGTGCTGTCGGACGGCGAGCGGAGTCCGCCGGGCTGGCCGATCTCCGACCGGTCGCCTTCCTGGCTCGGGGCTTTGTCTTGGGCTTTGAAGCGGTTGCCGGCATGCGTCCTTGTATCCACTCTGGGATCGCCGACCATCCGGGTCGGAGACTCCACGTACGCTCCTATCGGCATCAGCGCACGATCGGTTGAGCCCGAATTGCGATCAACCGCCCGCGAGGGCGCCATCGATGCGGCGCAGCGTCTCCTCACGGCCGAGCAACGCCACGCTCTCAAAGATCCCCGGCGACACCGTCGTGCCCGAGATCGCCACGCGCAGTGGCTGGTAGACGTCGCGCGGTTTGACCGCGAGGCGGCGCACGATCCCTTCCAGCGCGGCTCCGACGTCGTCCTCGTCGAAGCTCGCGGTCTGCGCCAGCGCCGCGCGCACCTCGACCAGCGCGGCGCGTCCCTGCGCCCCCAGCCAGCGCTCGCGCGCCTTCGGATCGTCGCTGAGGCCGTCGAGCAGGGACCCGGTCAGCGGCCAGAAGTCGGCGAGCGTGTGGATCTTCTCCTGGCTTATCGCCACGGCGCGCGAGAATCTCGCGTCCCGCGTGGCGCCCGGATGACCGGACCGCTCGAGGAAGGCCCGCAGCCGAGGCTCCAGCTCTGCGACGGGCATGCCGCGGATGTAGACGCCATTCAGCCACTTGAGCTTCGCCTCGTCGAACTGCGCCGGGTTGCGGCTCACGTGCTCCAGGCTGAATCGCGCGACGAGCTCCTGCGTGGAGAGGACGGTCGCGTCATCGCCCGTCCCCCAGCCGAGCAGCGCAAGGTAGTTACGCACGGCCGCGGGCAGGTAACCGGCATCCCGCAGCTCGCCGAGCGAGGCCGCGCCGTGGCGCTTGGACAGCTTCTTGCCGTCCGGACCATGCAGCAGTGGCAGATGCGCATACAGCGGCAGCGGCGCCTGATCCCCGCCGCCGCCGGCTCCCCCGACCTCCGAGCGGTCAAGACCAATCGCTTTGGCCGCCTCCAACACGAGCAGCTGCTTCGGGGTGTTCGACAGGTGGTCCTCGCCGCGGACGACATGAGTTATGCGGGCGTCCAAGTCGTCGATCGCGACCGCGAAGTTGTAGAGGACCGAACCATCGGCTCGGGCGATCACAGGATCGTCGAGGTGGGCGTGCTCGAAGCTAGTGTCGCCGCGAATGACGTCATGGACGACCGTCGCGCCCTCGTCGGGGACGCGCAGGCGCACCGCGCCGTTGGACTCGGGCTCGGCGCGGAAGCCGCGCTCGGCGCCGTGCTGGCTCTTATACGCCTTGACGTCCTCGGCGGTCGCGTTCGAGCGATACGCGTGACCGGCCTGCAACAGTGCGTCGAGCGCCTCGGCATGACGTCGAGAGCGGTCTGTCTGGAGGATCGGCCCCTCGTCCCAGTCGAGCTCGAGCCAGCGCAGCGCGTCGATGATCTGCTCCACGTTCTCGGGCGTCGAGCGCTCCCGGTCGGTGTCCTCGATGCGCAGCACGAGCTCGCCCCCGTTGTGGCGCGCGAGCAGCCAATTGAACAGGGCGGTCCGCGCGCCGCCGATGTGCAGCGGGCCCGTCGGCGATGGTGCGAAGCGAACCCTCATAATCCGCTCGCATGCTAATCGGAGCGCACGTCTCGCCCGCCGGTGGCCTGGCTAAAGCGATCGAGCGTGGCGTCGAGCGGAGCTGCCGGGCGATCCAGATCTTCAACCAGTCGCCGCGCATGTGGAAGCCCACCGTCTACGCCGAGGAGGACGTGCTCGCGTTTCGGGAGGCGTTGGCCGCGAGCCCGATCGAGGCGGTCGTGATCCATGCCGTCTACCTGGTCAACTGCGCGAGCGACGACGCCGAGATCCGCGCGAAGTCGCTCAACTCGCTGATCCACTCGCTGCGCGTGGGCACGAGGATCGGCGCGTGCGGGGTGATCCTCCATCCCGGCTCGGCCAAGCGCGGCGATGTCCAGAGCGCGATCGCGCGGGCCGGCGAGACGATCCGGGAGGCTCTCGCCGAGAGCGAGCGGGTGTCCCGTTTCACCTCGAGAACACCGCCGGGACGGGCGGGACCCTCGGCCGCTCCGTCGAGGAGCTGGCCGAGCTCGTCGCGGCCGCGGGCGGGAGCGAGCGAGTGGGGATCTGCCTGGACTCCTGTCATCTATTCGCATCCGGGTATGACATCCGCAACGCCGCCGGCATGGACGAGCTACTGCGGGAGGTCTCGGCGAAGATCGGCCTTCAGCGACTCGGCTCGCTGCACCTCAACGACTCGATGACCCCCTTGGGCGCGAACCGCGACCGCCACGCAAACATCGGCGAGGGCGAGCTCGGCGAGGACGGCTGCGCCGCGTTCCTCGCAACCCCGGCGTTCCAGGAGCTCGCCTGCCTGCTGGAGACGCCCGGCCAGAGCCGTAGCGGCGCCACTCGGGAGGAAGTCGAGCTCGCCGAGCAGCTTACGCGCGCGCGATGTGGCCGCGCGCGGCTGATCGCGGCGTCCTCAGGCGGTCGCGGCGGGCGCGAGCTGGGCCAGCGCGTGTTCGAGCTCGGCGCGCAAAGTCGCCGTGTGCTGAACGCGATAGGCCTCGCCGAATCTCAGCCTGCGCAACGCCCATCGTCGTGTCCACGTCGAGCAGGATCTCGGCCGGACCCGGACATTCCTCGATCGCCTGCTTGAGCTCGTCGATCGTGTTCTCGGCAAGGAACGCGGCGTCCACGCGCAGGTGCATCGGCTGGGCGAGCGTGGTCGCCGTTCGCGCGGCCCGATCGGCCTGCGTGCGTGCCTGCTCGATCTCCTCCTCGGAGGGTGCGAAGGCCTCGACCGTCTGCACCACCAGGCACGTCTTGCCGGCTTCCTTGTGATCCACGCGGCCCTTCACGAGCACGACCGCATCGACGACCAGCGCGGCCTCGTGCTCGGCGAGAGCCTTTCCGAACACGAGCATCTCGACGGCGCCGGAGAGGTCGTCGAGCGTCGCGAACATCATGTGATCGCCGTTGCGCGTGCGGATGCGCTTTGCCTCGACGATGATTCCTCCGACCGTCACCCACTCCTTGTCGCGACGCTCCTCGAGCGCGGACAGCGGACAGTCGACGCGCGTCCGCAGCACCTCGCGCAGCGGCTTCAGCGGATGGGCGGACACGAACAGGCCGATCGCTTCCTTCTCCGCTGCCAGCAGCTGCGCCTGGTCGAACTCCTCGGTGGATATCGACGGGTATACCGGCCTCGCCAGCCCCGCCGCTGCCGCAGCCGGCGCGTCGGCGCCCGGGGCGCCATTGCCGCGCTCGTCCAGCAGGCCGTCGAAGATCGAGCCCTGGCCGATGAGCGCGTCCTGCTGGGCCGTCTGGCCGGCCGCCTGGGCCTTCTCGAGCACCTCGAGCATCCCCCTACGGGTCGCGCCCGTCGATCCGAGCGCCCCGCACTTGATCAGCGCCTCGATCGCCTTCTTGTTGACAGTGCGGCCGTCCACGCGCTCGCAGAACTCCCACAACGACGTGAACTCACCGGCCTCCTCGCGTGCGCGCTTGATGGCCTCCACCGCCTGGTGGCCGACGCCCTTCACGGCGTCCAGGCCAAAGCGAATGTTGCCATCGACAACCGTGAACTCGTGATCGGAGAGATTCACGTCCGGCGGAAGGATCTCGATCCCCATCTCCTCGCAGCGGGCGACGAAGAAGGGGACCTTGTCTTTCGTCGACATCACCGATGAGATCAGCGCCGCCATGTACTCAGCGGGGTAGTTCGCCTTCAGCCACGCCGTTCGGTAGGAGATCAGCGCATAGCAGGCGGCGTGGCTCTTGTTGAATGAGTAGTCGGCCGACTTTTCGTTCGTCTGCCAGAGGAACTCGATCACAGCTTGCGAGGTGCCCGAGGCGCGACAGCCCTCGACGAACTCCGGCTTGAGCGCCGCCATCGCCGCGCGGTTCTTCTTGCCGATCGCCTTGCGCAGGTCGTCGGCCTTGGCCCCGGAGAAGCCGGCGAGCTCCTTGGAGATCTGCATCGCCTGCTCCTGGTAGAGGATCACGCCCTTTGACGACTCGAGGATCGGGCGCAGGCGCTCGTCGGGGTAGGAGATCGCGAGCGGGTTGCGCTTGCCCTTGGCGTACACCGGGATCTGGTCCATCGCGCCGGGCCGGTACAGCGCGCCGAGCGCGACGAGGTCGTTGAACTCGTCCGGCTGCACCTTCTTCAGCGCCTCGCGCATGCCCTCGGACTCGAACTGGAACACGCCCGTCGAGTCCCCTCGCGCGAGCATCTCATAGGTGCGCGCATCGTCGAGCGGCAGCGTCGTCATGTCCGGGCGCTCGACCGCCTGGCCGTCGCTGCCCGCTGCCGAGCGCTCGATGATGTCCAGCGTGTCCTCGATCACGTCGAGGTTGCGCAGGCCGAGGAAGTCCATCTTCAAGATGCCGATCTCCTCGATTGGCTTCATCGAGAACTGCGTGACCGTGCGAAAGACCTTCTCGCCGTTCTCGTCCGTGCCCGCGTCAGCGAGCTGCAGGGGGACGATGTCGGTCAGCGGCCGGTCGGCGATCACGACGGCCGCCGCGTGGATCGAGGAGTTGCGCACGATGCCCTCCAGGCCCTGCGCGACCTCGACGATCTGCTTGGCGGTCGGCTCCTCGTCACACGCCTTGCGCAGGGGTTGTCCGGACTTCAGGCACTCCTCGAAGGAAGGCGAGCGGCCCATGATCGGATCGGGGATCAGCTTCGCCAGGCGGTCGCCCGTCCCATAGTCGAAGCCGAGCACGCGTGCCGCGTCGCGCGTCGCCGCGCGCGGGAACATCTTGCCGAACGTGACGATCTGCGCGACCGACTCGCGCCCGTACTTGTCGGTCACGTAGCGCATCACGCGCTCGCGCCCGCGCACCGAGAAGTCGATGTCGATGTCCGGCATCGACACGCGCTCGGGGTTCAGGAAGCGCTCGAACAGGAGGTCGTAGCGCAGCGGATCGACGTCGGTGATCGCCAGGCAGTAGGCGACGATCGAGCCTGCGGCCGAGCCGCGGCCGGGCCCCACGGCGATGCCGTTCTCCTTCGCGAACTTGACGAAGTCCCAGACGATCAGGAAGTAGGCGTTGAAACCCATACGATCGATCACGTCGAGCTCCATGTCCATGCGCGCCAGCGCCTCGGCGGGCACCGGGTCGCCGTAGCGCAGCCGCATCCCCTCCTCGACGCGTGCGCGCAGGTACTCGCCCTCGCCGCTGCCGTCCGGAGTCTGGAAGCTGGGAATCAGTTTCTTGCCGAGCTCGAGCTCGACCGAGCAGCGCTCGGCGATCTCCAGCGTACTGGCGATCGCCTCCGGCCACTCGGCGAAGGCGGCGATCATTTCGCCGCTGTCGCGCAGATAGAACTCGTTCGTTTCGAACGTCAGCTTGGGCTGGGCGATCGTGCTCTTCGTCTGCACGCACAGCAGAGCGGTGTGGTGCTCGTAGTCCTCGCGGCGCAGGTAGTGCACGTCCCCGGTGCCGACGAGGCTGCCGCCGACTTCGCGGGCGATCCGCACGATCCCCTCGTTGCACTTCTCCTGCGGTGCGAGGCCGTTCTTCTGCACCTCGAAGTAGACATTCTCGGGGCCGAACACCGCTAGCAGCTCGTCGGCGTGCGCCCGCGCGTCCTGCGGGCGATCCTCGAGCAGACGCTGGCAGAAACGCGATGCCAGGCACCCGGTGAGCGCGATCACGCCATCCGAGTAGCGCTCCACCTGGGCCAGGTCCACCGTTGGCTTGCCTCGGTGAAGGCCTTCGAGGAAGCCCGCCGAGGAGAGCTTGACGAGGTTGCGATAGCCGGCGGCGTCGGCGGCGAGCAGCGTCAGATGATTGCGCTCGCTTTTCTCCGCGCCGGTCCGTGTGTGATCGTCGACCAGGTAGATCTCGCAGCCGACGATCGGCTTGACGCCGTGCTTGGCGCACGCCTTGTGCAGCTCGACCGCGCCGTTCATCACGCCGTGGTCGGTCAGCCCGAGCGCAGGCTGGCCGAACTCGGCAGCGCGCGCGGCAAGCGCATCGATCTTGCATGCGCCGTCGAGCAGTGAGTACTCGGAATGGACGTGAAGGTGGGCGCAGGCTGGCGAGGTCACCGGTTCCTAGATGGTAGGCGCCGCTCCGGCGGCCGATCAGCGGCCGCGTCGCTGTTTGCGGGCTATCCGCAGGCGGGTTATCAGCGACTGGCTGTGCTTGTGCTTGGGCGGCCTACCGGCCAATATGGAGGTCAGCTCCGCCTGCTCGGCCACGCGCGCACGCAAGCGCTCGACTGCCGCGGCTAGCGCGTCGACCATCTCGCCGTTTTCAGCGTGCGGGAGTCCGCTCTGCGACGCGGGGGGCTTCTCGCGGCCGGGCGCCTGGGGAGCGGGCGGAGCCGCTGCGGGCATCGTCGCCAGGGCGGCGGGCGGAGCCTCCGCGGGCGTCCTCGTCTGGGGGGCAGCCGGGACCTCTGCGGCCGTCCGCGTCTGGGGGGCCGGCGAAGCCGCTGCCGGCGTCCTCGCATGGGGGGCGGGCGGAGGCGCTGCGGGCGTCGTCGCCTGTGCGAGGGGCGCGACCAGGGGAGCCGGCGGTGGCGCAGGCGCGGCAGGCGCGGCAGGTGGCTCTGGCGGGCGCGGCGCTGCCGCGACGGCCTTCAGGCGGGCCACCACGTCCTTGAGCTCGGCGGCCAGCGCTTCGACCGTGCGATGGCCGCGCCGCATGCTCTCGAGCAGGCGTTCGGTTCGCTCGCGCGCGGCTCGCTCGGCCTCGAGGCTGTGCTGGATCTCCAGGGCACGACGCTCGAGCTCGGTCACCCGCGCGTGGAGGATCTGCTCCTCGCGTCGCACCGCCGAGCGCTCCGCGCCAGCGGCCTGTTCAGCCTCGGCGAGCTCGCGTTGAACGCTCTCCAGCCGACCGGCGAGCGTGCTCGCCTCGAGCTCGCTCTCCCCCAGGCGGCGGGCCAATCGATCGACGTCGGCGCGGCTCTCGCGCTCGAGCTCGATCAGCTGGTCTTCGGCTTCGACGCGAAGCCGCTGCTCGGCATACTCGCGCTGCTTGACCTGCCGCAGCTCGCGCTCGATCACGTGCTCGGGGACGGCCCCGCGTCCTGGGCGTTCGGCCGGTTGCGGTCCGAGGCCGCCGGAGCGCGCGGCTCGATCGGCCTCGATCATCTCCGCTGCGCGCCGCGACTGCTCCTCGGCGTCGCGCAGCCGCTGCTGCAGGCTGGACACGTGCGTCTCCAGCGTTCGGACGGTCGCCTCGGCGGCCTCGGCGCGAAGCGTCAGCGCGTGCTCGCCCGACTCGGCGGCGCGACGCGCGCGGCGTTCGGCCAGCAGGTCGCCCTCGCCGCGGCGAGCGCGTCCTTCCGAGCCCAATCCCCCAGGCTGCGAGCCCGCCGGGGAATCGTCGCCAGGCGTCTCGTTTTCCTCCACCATCACGATGATCGCAAGCTACGCCGAGAGCCGGACGGCTTGCGTCCGTCGATGTCTCGCTGCGCGCTCTCAGGACGTGGCGCGGCGCGCGAGCAGCACCGCGGCTGCGGCGCAGCCGAGGATGGCGAGGCCGGCGCTGGCGAGGACGCGAGTGGACGGCAGCCGCCGGCGCAGATACCACTTTCCCCCACGCCAGACGACGTAGCCGAGCAGCTTGTATCCGTTGCCGTTCATCGCGACCATGCTACCCGCCGCCGGGTCGGGCCGGCGGCGTTGGCCGGGTAGGCATTTGCTACTCGTTGCGCAGGCGCCAAGCCATCCGCGACTGCAGCGACCACAGCTCGATGAACCCTGGTGCCGACGCCTGGGAGAAAATGCCGCCGGAGTCGGCGAACGAGGCGAGGGAGGCGTCGTAGACGGCGTACGGCGAGGAGCGGGTGACGACGCGCGCATGTCCCTTGTAGAGCTTCACGCCGATCGTCCCGGTGACGCGCTCGTTGACCTCCTCCATATAGGCGTCGAGGTCGCCGCGCAGCGGCTCCCACCACAGCCCGGCGTAGACCAGATAGGCCCATTGGCGGTCGAGCTGCGGCTTGAACTGGTTCTGGTGAATCGTGCACACGAGCCGCTCGAGCTCGTGGTGGGCCGGCAGGATGATTGCCGCCGCGGGTACCTCATAGATGTCGCGCACCTTCAGCCCGACGATGCGATCCTCGATGTGGTCGACGATCCCGACGCCGTGTCGCGCGCCGGCCTCGGCGACGCGCTCGAGCAGCGCTACGAGCTCCAGCCGCTCGCCGTTCAGGGCGACCGGCACACCGCGCTCGAACCCCACGGCGACGACCTCGGCCTGATCGGGCGCCTGCTCGGGGCGGGTGACCAGCTGGAAGACGTCGTCCTCGGGGGCGTGGTCGAGGTCCTCGATCCACCGACCCTCCGAGGAGCGGCCCCAGAGGTTGTCGTCGATCGAGTAGGGCGCGGCCTCGGTCCCTCCCTTGACGGGTATGCCGTGCTCGCGCGCGTAGGCGATCTCCTCCTCGCGGCCCATCTGCCACGAGCGCACGGGTGCGATCACCTTCAGCTCGGGAGCGAGCGTCGCGATCGTCGTCTCGATCCGAACCTGATCGTTGCCCTTGCCGGTACAGCCGTGGGCGATCGTGTCGCAGCCCGCCTCGCGCGCGTAGTCGACCGCGAGCTTGGCGATCAACGGCCGCCCGAGCGCGGTGAACAGCGGGTAGCCCCCGCCGTAGAGCGCATTGGCCTTGATCGCCGGGGCGACGTAGGAGCGGGCGAACTCCTCGCGCGCGTCGACGACGCGGCAGTCGATCGCGCCGAGCCGGAGGGCCTTGCCCTTGACGACCTCGTAGTCCTCGCCGGGCTGTCCGAGGTTGACGGTCAGGCACACGACCTCGGCCTCGTATGAGTCCTGGATCCACTTGAGCATCACGCTCGTGTCGAGCCCGCCCGAGTAGAGCAGCAGGACCCGCTTGACGGCGGCCGGGTCAGCCTCATAAGAGGCGGTGGGAGCGTGCGAGATCTGCCTTGAGCTGCTCACGGGCGGCGAAGGCTACTGGTCCGCGAGCGCGGCGCCGAGGCGCTCCAGGGCGTCGGCGATCTCACCGTCGCCGATCGTGAGCGGAGGCAGCAGCCGGACGGTGCTCGGGCCCGTGGCGTTGACGACGAGCCGCCGCTCGAGCAGCGCGCGGCGCACCACCTCCGGCGCCGAGATGTCGAGCTCGCACGCGAGCATCAGGCCGCGACCGCGCACGGCCAGCACGTGGGGCAGGCGCTCCAGGCCGGCGGCGAGCGTCAGGCCTTGCTCGCGCACGCTCTCGAGGAGCCGCGGATCGTCGATCAGCTCGAGTACCGCGAGCGCGGCCGCCGCGACCACCGGGCCGCCGGCGAAGGTGGAGCCGTGATCGCCGGGCTCGAATACGTCGGCCAGGCGCGGGCCGGTCACGAGCGCCCCGATCGGCAGCCCGCCGCCGAGCGCCTTCGCGACGGTGATCGCGTCGGGGAGCACCCCCGTCTGCTCGTACGCCCACAGCGTTCCCGTGCGGCCCATTCCGCACTGGATCTCGTCGAACACGAGCGCCGCGCCGTGCTCGTCACAGGCACGCCTGGCTGCCTGCAGGACGTCCTCGGAGAGAACGTTGACGCCGGTCTCTCCCTGGATCGGCTCGAGCACTACCGCCGCGGTGCGCTCATCGACTGCGTCCGCCAGCGCCTGCGGCTCGGGCGCGACGGCGCGGAAGCCGGGAACGAGCGGCGCGAACGGCGCCTGCTTGGACTCCTGCGGCGTGGCCGACAGCGCGCCGTAGGTGCGGCCATGGAATGCCCCGTACACGACGACGACGTCGCCGCCCCGCTTGGACTTGCGAACGAGCTTGATCGCCGCCTCGTTGGCCTCGGCGCCGGAGTTGCCGAAGTACACCTTGCCGCCAAGGCTCGCCCGCGATAGACGCTGCGCCAGGCGCATCGCCGGCTCCGTGTAGAAGAGGTTGCCCGCGTGCATCAAGCGCCCGGCCTGCTCGCGCACGGCCGCGACGACGCGCGGGTGGCAGTGGCCCACGCTCGTCACCGAGATGCCGCAGAGGAAGTCCAGGTACTCGTTTCCCTCGGAGTCCCACAGCCGAGCTCCATCGCCGCGAACGAACTCGACCGGGAAGCGCGCGTAGCTGGAGACCAGGCTCGTGCGCTCGATCTCCTGCAGCTCGGCGAGCGTCATGGGGCGGCCTCGATCTTGGTGCCGATCCCGGCGTCGGTGAACAGCTCGAGCAGCAGCGAGTGGGCGATCCTCCCGTCGAGGATGTGGGCGGCGCTGACCCCGGCGTGGAGCGCGTCGACGCAGGCGCCGAGCTTCGGGCGCATGCCGCCCTGCAGCTGGGGTAGGGCCTCCTGCACCTGCTCGGCGGATGCTGCTCCAATCAGGCTGTCGGGATCGCCGGGGTCCTTCAGCCAGCCGGCGACGTCGGTCAGGAAGATCACCTTGTAGGCACCCATCGCGCCGGCGACGGCGCCCGCGGCCTCATCGGCGTTGACGTTGTAGGAGCGCCCGTCGCGATCGGCGCCGACGGACGCGATCACCGGGATGTAGTCGCTCGCGACGTGTTCGATGACGCCGATGTTGACGCGCTCGATGCGCCCGACGAAACCGATGTCCTCCCCTCCCGGCGCCGGGCGCCGGGTGACGCGAAACAGCGAGCCGTCGTCGCCGCACAGGCCGACGGCCGGTTGGCCGTGGCGGTTCAGGCGCAGGACTATCTCCTTGTTGACCTTTCCGACGAGCACCATCTTGGCGACCTCGACGGTGTCCTCATCGGATACGCGCAACCCGTCGACGAACTCGACGGGCATACCGAGGCGCTCCATGTAGAGCGTGATCTCCGGGCCGCCACCGTGCACGACGATCGGATTCAGGCCGACGTACTTGAGCAGCACGACGTCGCGCGCGAACTCCTCGCGCAGGGACGGATCCTCCATCGCCGCTCCGCCGTACTTGATGACGACGGTCTTCGAGTGGAACTCCCGGATGTAGGGAAGCGCCTCGAGCAGCGTGCCTACGTCGCGCATCGGCTCCTCCTCATGTCGTGTAGTCGGCGTTGACGTGCACGTAGCGCGTGGAGAGGTCGGAGAAGAACACCTCGGTCTCGGCGCCGTCGCCCGGCAGCCCGACCTCGAACTCCAGCTCCTCGCCCCGCACCGCGTCCGCAAGCGCGCTCTCGTCGTAGGGGATCGCGGCGCCGCCCGAGCAGACCGCGATCCCCTCGATCGAGATGTCGAGCGCCAGCGGCGCGCTGCCCGGCAGGGCGCCGCCCACGGCCTGGGCGATTCGACCCCAGTTGGGATCGCCGCCGTTCAGGGCGGTCTTGACGAGCGGGGAATTGGCAACCGCGCGGGCCGCGGCCTCGGCGCTCTGCAGGTGGCCGCCGCGCACGACGACGCGCGCGATCCGACCGGCGCCCTCGCCGTCGGCGACGATCATGATCGCGAGCTGGCGCAGCAGCGCGTCCAGCGCCTCGCCAAAGCGCAGCTCGTCCTCGCCGGCGGGCGCGACGCTGACGCCGCTCGAACCGGAGCAGATCATGATCGCCGTGTCGTTGGTCGACAGCTGACCGTCCACCGAGGCGCGGTCGAACGAGCGCTGCACGCACACCCCGAGCAGCAGGTCGGCCGTCTCGGCCGCGAGCTCGGCGTCGGTCTCGATGAAGCACAGCATCGTCGCGAACCGCGGCGAGATCATTCCGGCGCCCTTGCATTGGGCGCTGAGGCGGACCGTACCCGCCGGCAGCTCCACCTCGAGGCTCGCGCGCTTCTCGAACGCGTCGGTCGTCTGGATCGCCCGTTGAAAGTCGCCATCCCCGTCGGCGCTCAGCAGCGGGCGGGCCTTGAGGATGCCCGTTAGGATCGCGTCCACGTCAAGGCGCTGGCTGATCCCTCCGGTCGACGCGAGCGCGACCTCGGCCGGGTCGACCCCGACGGCCATGGCGGCCGCGCCCTGCGTCTTGGCGGCGTCGTCGAGCCCGCGCGAGCCGGTGGCGGCGTTGGCACAGCCGGAGTTCGCGAGCACGGCGCGCAGGGCGTCCAGTCGACAGCGCTCCTGGCTGACGAGCACTGGCGCGGCGGCCGTGCCCGACGAGGTGAAGCGCGCCGCGCTGACCGGGCGCTCGGAGTCGCACACGAGCAGGCCGAGGTCGGGGTTGCCGCTCGGCTTGACCCCGCAGACGACGCCGGCGGCGCGAAAGCCGGCCGGCAGGCCGACGCCTGCACCGAGATCGCTCACGTGCGCCGGCGGGGGAACCCAGCGAGAGCGAAAGAACGGCTCCGTCGGGCGGTGTGACGCCGGCGCGCCCGGCGGCCTGACGCTCGCGTGCTGCTCGTGCTCGCTCACAGCAGGCCCTCGCTCTCCGAGAATCCGAACATCAGGTTGAGGTTCTGCACGGCTTGCGAGGATGTCCCCTTCCAGAGGTTGTCGATGGCCGACAGCACGACGACCTTGCCGGTGTGACCGTCGGCCGCGGCGAACACGCGGCAGAAGTTGGTCTCGAGCACGTCCCTGGTACCGGGCGGCTCGTTCGCCACCTCGACGAACGGCTCGTCCGCGTAGGAGGCCTCGAACAGCTCCCGCAGCTCGTCCGCGCCAACCGTCCGGGTGGGCGTGACATAGCAGCTGGCCAGCTCGCCCTGGTCCAGCGGGACGAGGTGCGCCTGGAACTGAACCGGCAGTTGGGCTCCCAGCAGAGCAAGCTGCTCCTCGATCTCGGGCGTGTGACGGTGGCAGGCGACGTTGTAGGGCAGGATGTTCTCGCCGGCCGTCGAGAAGTGGGTCGTCTCGTCGAACACGCGCCCGGCCCCGGAGATGCCCTGCTTGGCGTCGATCACCACGTCCGCGATCAGGCCCGCGCGGGCGAGCGGCGCGAGGCCCAGCACGGCGGCGGTCGGGTAGCAGCCGGGGTTGGCGACGATTCCGGCGCCGGCGATGCGGGCGCGGTGCAGCTCGGTCAGCCCATAGACCGCCTCGCCGAGCAACTCCGGCCGCGGGTGCTCGCCGTACCAGTGCTCGTAGGTCGACAGCGCCGATAGGCGGAAGTCGGCGCTGAGGTCAACGACGCGAATGCCGCGCTCGCGAAGAGCTCCCACGGTGGGCGCCGCCGCAGCATGGGGGTAGGCGACGACGGCGGCGTCGATCCGATCCAACCCGTCGACGTCGAGCTGCTCGATCCTCAGGGGTACGCGATAGCGCGGATAGACGTGTTCCAGCCGCTTGCCCACGTCCGAGCGACCGGTGACGGACACGAGCTCGAAGCGAGGATGGCGCCAGAGCAGGTGCGCCGCGAGCGCGCCGGCAAAGCCGGTGGCGCCCGCCACGATCACACGTGCGCCACCGTCGGCGAACCGCTGCTCCGATCCACGAGTTCCCGAGCCAGTCGCGCCGGTTTTGCCCGTATCAGCCACGCAGCTCACCGCCCAGCTCTCCGAGCGCGGCGACGATCCGCTCGCGCGCGGGACCGACGTCCGCGTCGGTCAGCGTGCGGTCGGGCGCCCGGAAGGACAGCGCCAGCGCGAGCGAGCGCTTGCCCGGGCCGACCTGCTCCCCGGCGTACACGTCGAACACGCTGACGTCCTCGAGCATCTCGCCGGCGGCGGCGCGCACGCGCTCGAGAGCCTCGGCCGCGGGGATCGCCTCGGGCAGCGTCACGGCGAAATCCTGGCGCAGCGGGGGAACCGAGGCAAAGGCGCGGAACTCGACCGCCGCGGGCGCCGCCGCAATCGCCTTGTCCATGTCGATCGCGAAGGACGCGGCGCCGTGCAGGTCCCAGGCGGCGGCCACACGCGGGTGCAGCTCTCCGAGGAAGCCCAGGACCTCGCCGCGGGCGAGCACCGCGGCGCTGCGTCCCGGATGCAGGAACGGCCAGCTCCGCGGCTGCACCGACCAGTCCACGCGCAGCTTTGACAGCAGCGCGGAGAGCAGCGCCTTGGCCGCAAAGAAGTCCGCCGCCACCGGCGCGCCGCGCCACGAGCTCGGGACGAGCGCGCCGCTCAGCAGGACGCCGAGCGCGTGGTGCTCATCCGCGGGCCGATCTCCGGTGGACGTGCGATAGACGGTGCCCGACTCGAAGATCGCGACGTCGGGGCCGTTGCGCGAGACGTTGTGGCGCGCGGCGTCGAGCAGCGAGCCCAGCAGCGTCGGGCGCATCACCGAGTGCGCCTCCGAGAGGGGGTTCTCCAGGCGCAGGACGTGGCGCATCTCATGGTCCGGCGGGAGGCTCAGACGATCGAGCAGCTCGGGGTCGGTAAAGCTCCAGCCGACGACCTCGTGCAGCCCCCGGCCGACCATCGCATCCTCGGCCTCCCGGCGCAGGCGCTGGGCGTGGCTGAGCCTGCCGGCGGCACCGCGGCGCGCGGGCAGCGTCGCGGGCAGCCGGTCGAGGCCGTCGATCCGCGCGACCTCCTCGATCAGGTCGATCTCGCGGGCCACGTCATCGCGGCGCAGCGCCGGCACGGTCACATCGAGACCGTCCGGCGCCGGCTCGGTCTCGAAATCCAGGGCCCGCAGGATCTCGGCCTGGCGCGCCACCGGCACGGGCACCCCGAGGATCGCCTCTACGCGCGACTCGCGCAGCCGGATCACCTGCGGCGGCGCGGGCTGCCACGCGAGATCGATCGTCCCGGGCAGGAGGTTCGCGCCGCACAGCTCGACGATCAGGCGGCTCGCGACGGCCTGCGCGTGGATGCACTGCTCCGGTTGGAGCCCCTTCTCAAAGCGCGCCGAGGCCTCGCTGCGCAGCCCGAGCTTCCAGGAGGAGCGGTGGATGTTCGCGCCGCTCCAGGTCGCGACCTCGAGCAGGACGCGGTGGGTGCCGGCGTGGACCTCAGAGCGCGCGCCGCCCATCAGGCCGGCGATCGATGTGGGGCCGTCGGCGTCCTCGATCAGAACCATGTCGGCGTCGAGCGTGCGGATGTTGCCGTCGAGCGTCTCGACCTGCTCGCCCTCGTGGGCGCGGCGCACGACGAGACGGCGGCCGGCGACGCGGTCGAGGTCGAAGGCATGCAGTGGCTGGCCGGTGAGGAGCATCGCGTAGTTGGTGATGTCGACGACGTTGTTGATCGGACGCTGTCCGGCCGCGATCAGCCTCGCCTTCAACCAGAGCGGCGACGGTCCGATCGTGACGTCCTCGAACGCGCGCGCCGTGAAGCGCCGGCACAGCTCACGACACTCCACGAGGACCTCCGCCCCGTCGAGCTCCCCGGCCGACCCGAGATCCTCACACCAGGGCGGCGCAGACAGCGCCGCGCCGCTGGCCGCGTGCAGCTCGCGCGCCACCCCGAACATGCCCAGACAGTCGGGCCGGTTGGGCGTGACCTCGAGCTCGAGCACCTCCGTTGCGATCGGCAGCACGTCGGCCAGCGGCGTTCCCGGCGCGAGCTCGGCGTCGAGCTCCAGGGCGTCGAGCACGAGGATCCCGCCGCCGTCGGAGCCGAGGTCGAGCTCGCTCTCGGCGAGGATCATGCCCTCCGAGCTCACGCCGCGCAGCTTCGCGGCCTTCAACGTGGTTCCGTCCGGCATGACCGCACCCGGACGGGCCACGGCCACAGCCTGTCCGGCCGCGACGTTGGGGGCGCCGCACACGATCGTCGCCGGGCCGTCGGCGTCGGCGTCGCCGAGGTCGACTCTGCACACCTTCAGGCGGTCCGCATTCGGGTGGGCGTCGGCCTCGAGCACGCGTCCCACGACGAACCGCCCGACGGCCTCGACGCCGTGGTGGTGAACGGCCTCGACCTTGGTGCCGGTCATCGTCAGGCGCTCCTCGACGCCGTGCACGTCGAGATCGGGGTCGCAGTATTCGCGCAGCCATGTGAGCGGGACTCTCATTGCGTTCGCTCCTCAGAGCGCCGGCACGAGCACGTAGGCCAAGCCGGGCAAGGACGCAGGGAGCGTGGCGTGCTTTGCACGTGAGCGACTGAGGACGCCGATCCGGCGCCGGCATACGTGCTCGTGCTCATCCGAACTGCTCCAGGAAGCGCAGGTCGTTCTCGTAGTAGAGACGCAGGTCCGGGATGCCGTGCTTGAGCATGGCGATCCGCTCGATGCCCATGCCCCAGGCGAACCCCCGGATCTTCTCCGGGTCATAGCCGGGCGCGTTGCGCTCGGTGGTCGGCACGTAGGAATAGACGTTCGGGTCGACCTCGCCCGCGCCCAGGACCTCGAGCCAGCCCTCGCCCTTGCACAGGTGGCATCGCGCTCCGTCGGCCAGGAAGCCGGCTCCCGCGCAGTTGAAGCAGGACACGTCGACCTCAACGCTCGGCTCGGTGAAGGGGAAGTGGTGCGGGCGCAGCCGCACGTGGCGGTCCTCGCCGAACACCGCCCGCGCGAACGACAGCAGCGTCCCCTTCAGATCGGCCAGCGTGATGTCCTCGTCCACGGCCAGGCCCTCGACCTGATGGAACTGGGGAGTGTGCGTGGCGTCCGAGTCGGGCCGGTACACGCGGCCGGGGATGACGACGTAGAGCGGCGGCGGATGCGCCTCCATCGCTCGCACCTGCATCGGTGAGGTGTGGGTTCTCAGGACGAGCTCCTGCGCACCGTCGGCGACGTCGTCGCCGGTGGACCTCTGGCCGCCTGCGCCACGATCCTCGCCCGCGCCGGCGGCGACGTAGAACGTGTCCGAGCGCGCCCGCGCGGGGTGCGTCGGGCTGTGGTTGAGTGCGTCGAAGTTGTAGTGGACGGTCTCCACCTCGGGACCCTCGACGACGGTGAAGCCGAGGCCGAGAAAGATGTCCTCGAGCTCCCGCCGCGTTGCGCTCAGCAGATGCAGGCGCCCGATCGGCTGCGGCGGAGCGCCCGGCAGCGTCACGTCGACGCGGTCGGAGACGAGCCTGCTCTCGAGCTCGGAGCCCTGGAGTTGCGCGGCACGTTCGTCGATCAGCCCTTCGAGCGCCTGGCGCGCCTCGTTCGCAGCCCGGCCGACCGAAGCGCGCTCGTCGGCCTGCAGCTGCGCCACGCCCCGCAGCATCTGCGGCAGCTCGGCCTTGCGCCCGAGATAGCGCACGCGCAGGTCCGCCAGCGCGTCGTCGGTGGACGCCGCGGTGATCGCCGATTCCGCCTCCAGGCGCAGCTTTTCGATCCGCTCGATCATGACGCTCGGACCCTAGATGACGCCGGGGCGTAAGGCGCGTTCCGGGTCAGCTCATACAGCGCAACGGTCGCGGCCATCGCGGCGTTGAGCGACTCGGTCGCGATCGGAATCCGCGCGCTGCCCTCGCAGGCTGACACGACGGCCGCGGGCAGGCCCTCGCGCTCTGCCCCGACGAGCAGCGTGAGTGGGCGCCCGGCGTGGTCCGCGGCCACCTCCCGCAGCGTCCGCGCGGCGTCCGCGAGCAGCGCGACGCGCTGCCCCGGCAGCTCGCTCACGTCGGCGACGCGTGCAAGCGCGACGGCGAAGATCGCGCCCATGCTCGCGCGCACGGCCTTCGGCGAGTGCGGATCGGCACAGCCGGGGCCGAGCGCGACGCTCGAAGCGCCGAACGCGTGCGCCGAGCGCAGCACAGCTCCGACGTTCCCCGGATCCCCGACCCCATGCAGGTACACGCACAGCGGTCCAGCCGCGTCTCCCCAACGCTGCTCGTAGACGCCGATGACCCGCGTGCCCGACCCCAGCGAGGAGGCCATCCCGAGCGCGGAGCGCTCGACATCATAAAAATCGTCGTCCCCGAGTCCCGACCCGGCCAGCCGGAACCCCTCGAGCGTCGGACGCCCTGCGCGCGCGGCGGCGGCGATCAGATCCTCGCCCTCGGCGAAGAACCTGCCGCTGCGCGCGCGCTCGCGCCGCGTGGCAAGCCGGCGCAGCGACTTCAGGCGGGGGTTTTGAGGAGAGATGATGTGGGACATGGGATTGATGTGGGACATGGGATAAAAAAAGGCGCCGTCCCTTTCAGGAGCGACGCCCGGAGGCTGTTGATGTCGATTGCCGGTTCTCAGGCAGCCGACGCCTCGCGGGCGACATCGGCAAAACGTCGGAACGTGTCGGCGTCGCGCACGGCGATGTCCGCCAGCACCTTGCGGTCGAGCTCGACGCCGGCCAGCGACAGGCCGTGCATGAATTGGCTGTAGCTCATGCCGTTGTTGCGAGCGGCGGCGTTGATCCGGGTAATCCACAGCCGCCGGAAGTCGCGCTTGCGGTTGCGCCGATCGCGGTACGCGTAGGCGTCCGCCTTCATCAGCGCCTCCTTGGCGCGCTTGTAGTTGGAGTGCGCCTCGCCGCGGAACCCCTTCGTCAGCTCGAGCGTCGCGCGACGCTTCTTGCGCGCGTGGACGGAGCGCTTGACCCGCGTCATCTGCCGACCCCCAGCATCCGCTTGATCCGCGGGACGTCGTGGGCGGAGACCTGAACCGGGCGACCGAGCGCGCGCTTGTGTTTGGGCGACTTCTTCTCGAGGATGTGGCTCGTGAAGGCGTGCCGGCCACGGACCTTTCCGCCGGCCGTGATCTTGAAGCGCTTCTTGGCGCCGGAGTGTGTCTTCATCTTGGGCATGATGGCGAGGCGACGATTATGCCACGGCGGTGCCCGCCGAGGGGTCGGCGCCGTCCCCGGAGCCCGAATCGACCTCCGCCGCCTTCCCGTCGGTGTCGGCCGGCGCGCTGTCGGCGGCCGCCGGCTCGCCCCCCGTCGAGGGGTCGGCCTCCGCGGGAGAGTCGGTCTCGACAGGAGGTTCGCTCGCCGCGGGGGACTCGATCGCAACCGCCGCCACATCGCCGACGTGGGCGCCGTTGGGCGCCTCGCCGTTCGCTGCTTCGCCGACCTCCGCGCGGCCCGCGAGCACGGCCTTGGACGGGGCCATCATCATCGTCATGTTGCGGCCTTCCTGGGTCGGGTGCTGCTCGACGACGCCGAGCTCGGCCAGCTCCTCGGCCAGCCGGTCGAGGATCGCCGTCCCGCGCTCGGGGTGGGTGACCTCGCGACCGCGGAACATGATCGTCACCTTGACCTTGTCCTTGTGGCGCAGGAACCGCTCGACGTGGTGCTTCTTGGTGTCGTAGTCGTGCTCGGCGATCTTCGGGCGGAACTTGATCTCGCGCACGGTTATCTGCTGCTGGTGCTTGCGCGCCTGCTTGAGCTTCTGCGCCTGCTCGTACTTGTACTTGGAGTAGTCGAGCACGCGGCACACCGGCGGTCGCGCCTCCGGGGCGACCTCGACGAGGTCGAGTTCGCGCTCCTGCGCAAAGGCGAGGGCGTCGGCGGTCTTGAGCACGCCGATCTGGTTGCCCTCGTCGTCGATCAATCGAACCTCGGGCACGCGGATCCGCTCGTTGATCCGCGTCGTGTCCCGCTCAGGCGGTCGCCTGTCGAACCGGCGGGGAACCGACACTAGCTGTGCTGACTGCGCGTCAAGCGGATGCTAGGCGTCGCGCTCTGAGGATTTGTGTGGCTTCAACGCCGGGGAGTATAGCTCCCCGCGTATGCGCTGGACGAACTCCTGCACCGAATTGCCGCCGGTATCGCCGGCGCGGTGCTCACGCACCGACACGCCGCCGTCGCGCTCCTCGCGATCGCCTACGACGAGCATGTAGGGGATCTTGCGCAGCTCGGCGTCGCGGATCTTGCGCCCCACCGACTCGCTGCGATCGTCGAGATCGACGCGCGCGCCCTCGCGACGAAGCTCATCGCGCACCGACGCCCCGTACTCGTTGAAGCGATCGGACACCGGCAGGACGATCGCCTGCACCGGCGCCAGCCACAGCGGCAGCTCGCCGGCGTAGTGCTCGAGCATGATGCCGATGAAGCGCTCGTAGGAGCCGAACAGCGCGCGGTGGATCATCACCGGCCGGTGCTCCTGGTTGTCGGCGCCCGTGTAGGTCAGCTCGAACAGCTCGGGCATCGAGTAGTCCAGTTGCACGGTACCCAGCTGCCATGAGCGCCCAAGCGAGTCGGTCATGTGCATATCGATCTTCGGCCCGTAGAACGCGCCGTCGCCAGGATTGAGCTCGTACTCCAGTCCCCGTGCCTGCAGGACTCGTGTCAGCTGTTCCTCGGCGTGGTCCCACGTCTCATCGCTGCCGCTGCGCACCTCGGGACGCGTGGAGAGCTCGAGCCTCACATCGAGCTCGAACAGCGCGTATGTGGCGAACGCCATCTCAAGGCAACCCTCCAGCTCCGCCTGGACCTGCTCCTCGGTGCAGAAGATGTGCGCGTCGTCCTGGGCGAAGTGGCGCACCCGCAGCAGGCCGTGCAGCACGCCCGAGGGCTCGTTGCGGTGCAGTAGCCCGGGCTCGGAGTAGCGCACGGGAAGGTCCCGATAGGAGTGGCGGTCGGTCGCGAACAGGTGCGCGTGGCCGGGGCAGTTCATCGGCTTCAGCGCCATCTCGCGATCCTCGACCTTGACCGTGAACATGTGCTCTTTGTACTTGCCCCAGTGCCCCGATGTCTTCCACAGCTCGGCGTCGAATATCTGTGGGGTCTTGACCTCGGTGTAGCCGCGCTCGCGGCCCATCTGGCGCGAGACGGCCACGAGCGTGTTCCACACGGTCGTGCCGGCCGGCAACCAGAATGCGGCGCCAGGTGAGACCTCGGAGAAAGTGAACAGGCCCAGCTCGCGACCGAGCTTGCGGTGATCGCGCGCCTTGGCCTGCTCGAGCCGCTCGAGGTGCTCGGCGAGATCGGCCTTGGAGAAGAACGCCGTCCCGTAGATGCGGGTGAGCATCGTGCGCGTCGAGTCACCGCGCCAGTAGGCGCCCGCTACCGACTGCAGCTTGAACGCGCCAACGGTGCTCGTGCTCGGGGCGTGCGGCCCGCGGCAGAGATCGGTGAACGGACCGTTTGTGTAAAGCGACACGCTCCGCAACGGATTGCCCGGCTCGGCCGCGTCGATCAAGTCGTCGATCAACTCGACCTTGTAGTCCTGACCCTCCTCCACGAAGCGCTCGCGCGCCTGCGCCACGGGTACGTCCGCGCGCTCGAACGCCTCCGCCGCTTTGACGTGCGCGCGCATGCGCTCTTCGATCTTGGGGAAGTCGGCCTCCGACACGGCCGTGCCCTCGGGAAACTCGAAGTCGTAGTAGAAGCCCTCGGCGATCGGCGGTCCGATCGAGATCTTCACGCCCTCGTACAGCTCCATCACCGCCGCGGCCAGGACGTGGGCAGCGTCGTGCCTGATCAGCTGGAGCGCGTCGGCGCCGCTCTTCGGCGTGATGATCGCGATCCGCGCTCCCTCCGGCAGCGGGCGCGCGAGGTCGCGGACCTCGGGTCCCTCCCCCACCTCCGGGTGGCTCACGGCGACCGCCAGCGCCGCGCGGGCGAGCCCGGGTCCGATCGCCGCGGCGGCATCGGCGCCGGTCGCGCCGTCCTCGAGCCGCAGCGCGTTGCCGTCCGGGAGTGTCACCGTGAGGGCCATCTCAGCGCTGCAGGCTATCCGGCGACCGCGCCGGGGCGAAGGCGCGGGTGGGCGTTCACGCGATTTGCCAGTGGACGTCGTCGCCGAGCTGTACCCCGCGCGGTGCTCGCGCCGGCGGCGACCGCGCTACGCGGCCGCGCTTGCCAGCTGCGGGTTGCGCCGGAGCGCCGCGTTCAGAAACGCTTCGACGACAGCGGCGTCGAACTGGGTGCCCGCGCAGCGCACGAGCTCGGCGCATGCCTCGCGGTGATCGCGTCCGGGCCTGTACGGACGATCGCTGATGATCGCGGTATAGGCATCGGAGACCGCGAGGATACGAGCCTCGAGCGGAATCTGCTCGCCGACCAGGCCGCGCGGGTAACCGCTGCCGTCGGGTCGCTCGCGGTGGCAGAGGATCCACTCGCGGATGTCTTCCAGGCTGACATCGCTGAGCAGCGCGGCCGCCAGATCCGGCTGACGCCGGACCTCGGTCCACTCTTCTTGGGTGAGCGGACCGCGCTTGGCGAGAATTGCAGGCGAGATCTCCTCGCGCCCGACGCCACACACGAGCGCCGCGAAGCGAACCCGGTCGATCTGCGCCTCGCCGAGGCCGAGCTCGCGCGCGGTCAGCTCCGCCAAGTGCACGACCAGCCGCCGCGGATTGGGGCGGTAGTCGATCCGCTGCAGCTGCGCGCGCTCGGCGCCGCAGTTGTCGCACAACAGCACGAGCTGCAACTGGCCGGCTCCGCGCAGGTATCGCGCCCCGCCGCTGTGCGATGCGGAGTGATCGCAGGCCATGGCCACCTATCGGCGGTAAGCGCATGGAGGTTGCACGATCCGCTGCCGCGATGGACTTATCTCGGCCCAGTGGGCGCCGCGCGGAACGATCCCGACGCGACATGCTCACGCCGCCGCCGGCCCGCCGCGGCGCTCGTGCACTAGCTCGGCGCGCGCAGCAGCTCGGGTCCCTCGACGGCGTCGTCGACCTTGTTGACGGCCGGGTTGGCGGGCGCGGCCGAGAGTCGCGACGCGGGCAGAGCGCCACACAGCTCCAGCGCTTCCTCGGCGTCGAGGCGCTCGTCGAGCCACGCCCGCTGGGCGTCACGATCGGCGAGGATCACCGGCATCCGGTCGTGAATCGCCGCAGCCACGCGGTTGGGGCTCGAGTCACACGTGAGCAGCGCGACGCTGTGGATCCACTGACCGCCGACCCTTGCGGGAGTCCACAACGCGGCGAACGCGAACGGAATGCCACCGTCGACCTGGAAGTGAAACGGCTGGCGCGGGCCGGCCCGCGAGCGGTCGCGGCGCTGCTCGGGCTTCAGCCACTCGAAGTAGCCGTCCGCGAGCTGCAACGCACGCCGCGACCCCCGCGGGATCAGCTTCCGGTAGGCGGGGCGCGTCGCGACCGTCTCGATCCGCGCGTTGATCATCTTGTTCGCCGTCTTGAGGTCCTCGGCCCACGGCGGGATCAGCCCCCATCGCAGCAGTCGCGCCTCCGGCTCGCCCTTGGGCGCGACGATCGCCAGGACCTCTTCGGTCGGCGCGATGTTGAAGCGATGCGTTCCCGCGACGCTCGTGATCGGGACGTTGAAGCGGTCGTTCAGTTCTTCCACGCCGGCGGTGTTCGTGTAGCGGCCGCACACAGCTTGAGGATAGGCACGGTCTGTGACCGCGCGCTGCGGCAGCGGGTCTCCGCCGGCAGACAGCAGCGGACGCAGCACGACGAGGGCCCCACCGTGGCGGGGCCCTCGCGAGACAGTGCAGCCTAGACGTGCGTCTTGGCTAGTGGGCGATGATCTTGATCGCCGGCTGTTCTTCTGACCAGCAGGGCCCGGATTGGACGAGGGTGCCCGGTGACGGGGACGCCGGAGGGCAGAACAATTCGCCGTTGGCTGAGTCGAGGTAGACTTCCGACCCATCCGGAGTCGCACCCACTGAGGGTTGTTCTGGTTCGCCTTTTTCGCGGAGGGCAACGTTCAGCGAGTCGAAATAGCAACCCTGTGATTCCGACTCACAGGCCGGCGCTTTCGGCCGTTGCGGTTCGGCTCCGTAGTCGCTCGTGTTGTAGGCGACGCCGATGATCGCCTGTGAGGGCAGCGTCGCGCCTCCGAGCGGAAACACGATTTTGAACAGTTTGCCGTGGAAACATGTTTCCGTCGTTGCCTGGTACCACGCGCCTTTGGCCGTGCCGGTGCACTTTCTGTTGTTCTGCGACGGCCGGTAGGGCATCTTGAAGCTTTTGGTCAGCCTCAGGATCAGCGGGCCGACGGAGTTCGCCGGTCCCACCGCATAGACGCTGAGCGTTATCGGCCATTCGAATTTGGCACCCATGGTTGTTTTGCATTCGGGCGATCCGGTCCAGCTCCCGCTCGTACAGGCCCAAGCGCTCATCCCGATCGCCACCGATGTGCCTTTGCGGGCTGTCCCCGCGAGTTCGACCTGACCGCCGAGCTGCGACGTCTGGGTCGCCTCGAACGACAGCGATTGAAGGTTGCCCGGCATCGGTACCGGGATGTTGTTGTAAACGACTTCTGTCGCGCTCGCTGCCCCAGCCGCGAGGGCCGAGATGGCCGTTGCAGCGAGAATCGCCGCTGCCAGCTTTGCGGCCCTCGCTGGAATCCTTCCAGTCATATCTGTCTCCTATGTAGTCAAGCCCCCGGACCGCGTTCGGCCCTTGAGCGCATCAACCCCTCCAGGGGCCTGTCCGGACGAGCCGCTCGGCATGGTGGGGTTCGCCCCCAGAACCGTCTTGTGGTGTCCTCCCGCGCCGGACCCGTCCGCGGCGCGAACACTAGTGGCGAGCACCGACTATGTCAACCCGAGGTTTCTAGTGCGAACCGCGCACGCCCGCAACGTTGCGGCGCCCCCGGCCAGCAGCTAGCCCTGCAGATCGCGCAGGAAGTACTCGATCGTCTTGTTCAGCAGAGACGCGCGCTCCCATTGCAGGAAGTGACCCGCACCGGGCACGACGAACGGGCCGACCAGCTCGCTGAACGCGACTTCGCACATCTCGGGAAACCGACTCCAGATCACATGGTCGTCCGGCCCGTAGAGCGCGAGCGTGGGTACGGCGCTCCGCTCGAAGAAGCGCGGCGCCTCCGACAGCGCCCGCGTGCCCAACGCGCTCTCATAGTTGCCCCAGCCGGCTCGCAGCCGCTCGGGGTCGGCGAACGGCTCGGTCATGAAGTCGACATCGGCGCGCGAGAACGCGCCCGGCGTCGCCCAGAAGCGATGTCCGTAGAACTCGCCGACGTAGCGACGTCGGCGCTCGGCGCTGTCGAGCTCTGCAGCCAGCCGGTCCGCGTCGCGGCCCTGGCGGATGAAGTAGTCGGCGGCCATCCGCTGCTCGCGGGTCGGTCCCGCGGCGATCCCCGCGGCCTCGTAGGCTTCGCTCAGCAGCGGCAATATCGAGTTGAACAGAATCTGCCGCTCGACGAAGCCCTCGAACCGCAGCCCGAGGTCCTGGATCACGCCGCCGCCGAGGTCGCCGCCCGCCGTGGCGCAGCGCTCGTGACCGAGCACGTCGCGCAGCAGCGCGTGCATGTCCCGGGCGTGCGCGGCGAGATCGTAGAAGCCGTCCGGCGCGATTCCCGAGTCGCCGAATCCGCGCAGGTCCGGGGCGATCACCTCGAAGCCGCCATCCGCGAGCGGCTCGATGTTGCGCCACCAGATGCGCTTGGTCTCGGGCCAGCCGTGCACCAGCAGCAGCGGGTAGCCGCCGACGCCGGCGCGGACGAAGGCGATGCTCACGCCCGGCCGGACCTCGGCGCGCTCGACGCCGAAGGCGTCAGGATCCGGTGCCTGCCCCATGGCCGCTCACGGTACAGGTCGAGGACCGCCGAGCTCGCGGGCATCGCACCGATCGCGCTCGCGGGCGTGACGACAGGACGTCGGAGCGCCGGGCGCGTCGCCTAAAGCAGCGCGGCGGTGGCCCGGCTACGGCGTCATCGTGAGAATGATCTTGCCGCGGGTGTGTCCGGACTCGCTCAGCGCGTGCGCCTGCGCCGCCTCGGCGAGGGGGAGCGTGTGTGCGATCTCGACGTGCACCTCGCCGGCTGCGACGAGCTCGGCGACCCGCGCGAGCTGCTCTGTGTCCGGGCTCATGATCAGTAGTTCCGCGCGCGCGCCACGCTCGGCGGCGGCCTGCTCGGGGGGCGCGCCGGCGATCGTGACGATCACTCCCCCTGCCCCCAGCGTTGGGGGGAGCGTCTGTGTCGTCTCCCCGCCGACGGTGTCGAAGACGACGTCGACATCGCTGACGACCGCGGCCACGTCCTGCTGGGTGTAGTCGACGTACTCATCCGCCCCCAAGCCGAGCACGTAGTCGCGGTTGCGCGACGAGCCGGTCCCGATCACGCGCGCTCCGGCGTGCTTGGCGAGTTGCACCGCGAGGTGCCCGACGCCGCCGGCGGCGCCCGCGATCAACGCCGTCTGTCCGCGTGCGAGCCCGCCGCGGTCGAACAGCGCCTGCCACGCCGTGAGCCCAGCGACGGGCAGCGCGGCCGCCTGCTCGTGGCTCACGCCGGCCGGCTTCTTGGCGATAAGAGCAGCCGGAGCGTTCGCGTATTCGGCGTAGGCACCGCTGGCCGCGAAACCGAACACCTCGTCTCCGGCGGCGAAGCCGTCGGCGCGCGAGAGCTCGATCGTCCCGGAGACGTCGCTGCCCAGCACGGCCGGCAGTCGCTTGGGACTGAGCCCGCGCCTGTACTTCCAGTCGATCGGGTTGACCGACGCGGCGTGAACCTCGATCAAGACCTCGCCGTCGCCGGGCTCGGGCCGCTCGGCGTCCTCCAAGCGCAGCACGTCGGGGTCTCCTGTCTCTCGCACGACCACAGCGCGCATGGTTCCTCCTCGGTAGGGCGGTGTGCGAAGCACTGTATCCGCGTCCCCAGCACGCCTCAGACGGGGCCGAATCGACCCGATCCGAGCCGAGCCGCGGATAGGCTCCGTTGGTGGCGAGAGGCTGGCTTGAGAGAGTGGATGGTGGGTTGGGTCACGGCATCGAGGCGGCCATCGGCGCGCATCATCGCCGCCGGCTGCGTCGTGTCGACCGGATCGATCAGATGCATCCCCCCCACGATCGGACGCTGTGGGCGGCCGGGCACCCGGCGCCGCGCGCCGGCAGCGCGCTCGACGTCCTGGTCGATGGCGCCGAAGCGCTACCGCGCATCGCCGAGGCGCTTGCCGGCGCACGTTCGCACGTCCATATCGCCGGTTGGCACGTCACGCCGGACTTCGGGCTGACGCGCGACGGCCAGGCATCTCAGCTCCGCGATCTGCTCGGTGACCTCGCCGAGCGGGTCGAGGTCAAGGTTCTGCTGTGGGGCGGAGCGCCGCTTCCCGTCTTTACGCCCGCCCGCGCGGCGGTCCGCAGGGTCCGCGAGCAGCTCACCCGCGGTACGCACGTGAGATGCGAGCTCGATTTCCACGAGCGCCCGATGCACTGCCACCACGAGAAGCTCGTGATCGTGGACGATGAAGTCGCGTTCGTCGGCGGGATCGACCTGACGTCTCTCGGCGGCGATCGCTTCGACACGAGTGAGCACCCGATCCGTGGTCGTCTCGGGTGGCACGATTCGGCCAGCCGCGTGCGCGGGCCGGCCGTGGCCGACGTGTCGGCTCACTTCGCCGCCCGCTGGCGCGCCGTGACCGGTGAGAGGATCGAGACCGGATCTCCACCTGAGCCGATCGGCGACGTGGAGCTGCAGGTCGTGCGGACCGTCCCTGAGAAGGTCTATGACTTCCTTCCGCGGGGCGACTTTCGCATCTTGGAGTCATACACACGGGCTCTGCGATCCGGTCGGAAACTGGTGTATCTCGAGAGCCAGTTCCTGTGGTCAGCCCAGGTGGTGGAAATCCTGGCACGGAAGCTCCGGGATCCGCCCGGCGACGACTTCCGCGTCGTCGTGCTGTTACCGGCAAAGCCAAACAACGGCGCGGACAGCACCCGGGGGCAGCTCGGCCTGTTGGCCGACGCCGACGCCGGCCAGGGGCGTTTCCTGGCTAGCACGATCGCGGCTCGCAGCGGAGGCCTCACGGGTCCGCTGTATGTTCACTCAAAGATCGCGATCGTCGACGACGCATGGCTGACCATCGGGTCGGCCAACCTCAACGAGCACTCCTTTTTCAACGACACCGAGGTAAATATCGTGACGTGCAGTGCTCGCATCGCGCGCGAGACGCGGCTCCGTCTCTGGGCCGAGCACCTGGAGCGCTCCGTCGAGGACGTTTCCGGCTCGCCCAGTGAGGTCGTCGACGAGTTGTGGCGTCCGATCGCCGCCGAGCAACTCGAGCTGCGGCGGAGCGGCGCAGCCCCCACCCATCGGCTGCTGGAGCTCCCCGGGGTCTCACGTCGCTCGATGGCCCTCCGAGGGCCCCTCGACAGCCTGGTGGTGGATGGCTGACGAGGAGCCGGCCGCTAGCGCGAGCCCCGGCGTCGCCGACGCGCTAGTCTCCAGTGGCCGGGGCGTGAAGCCTGGCCGCAACGAGGGGAGAGAGATGGGACGCCTGAGGATTCTCGGCACCTGCCTCGTCACGGGGTTCGTGATCAGCGCGATCGCGGCAGCGGCCGCGGCGGCGGAAGCCCCGGAATTCGGCAGATGCATCAAAAGCACGCCAAAAGCAGGCGGCTACACCAGCGCAACGTGCATCGCCACGGACAAAGAAGACAACGACGGTTCCTACGAATGGAAACCGGGTCCGGGGCCGCTGAACAAGTTCGCCATCAGCGGTGGAATTCTTCATGTTGTAACCGTTGCAGGGAAATCACTAGTATGCAAAACCGAGACGGGCGGCGGTGAATACAGCAACACGGCGTTCAACCGACTGACAGGGATCACGCTCGTCCTCACAGGTTGCGAAGCTTCATTCAAATGCACGACCGTCGGTAAGATGACCGGGGAACTGGAACTGACCGAACTACAAGGCGAAGTGGGCTGGGAAAACAAACTGACAAAAAGGACCGCCCTCGTGCTCGAACCGAGTGCCGGTAGCGGCGGCTCCTTCATCAAGTTCAGCTGCCTAGGTCTCCACATTGAATGGAGGGCGCACGGCCACGGCATCCTCGTGAACATCAAAAACGACAAAATGATCGCGACGCAAACGCTGAAATACATCGCCAAATCCGGCAAACAGAAACCGCTCAAATGGCATGTCGGAGAAGCGAGCGAAGAAGAAGCGTTCCTCGAAGCGTCCTTTAACGAACTTCCCTTTGAACAGGCCGGCTTCGCGATTGAAACGACGATCAAAAACGAAGAACCAATCGAGCTGAACGCGGTCGTATAGGCCGAGGTCAACGCCAGCTCCTCCGCGCGTGGGACGTCTACGCGCGCCGACGAGCTGTCCGCCTCAGCTGAGGTGTCGGTGGCCAGCGCGGCTCGGCCCCGGGCGCGGCGAGCCTCCGGAGCCGTGAGCGTCCTGCGACATCCGCTACCCCGTCAGCCCGAGGGCTTTGAGCGCTTCCTCCTTCTCGGCGTAGCCCGCCGTGACGCGAACGATCTGGCCGTCATCGAACTCGTAGACGTCCATCGAGCGCACGTCGACCGCGACGCCGCTGCCCTTGCCCTTTGCGCGCCAGTGGGTCACGCACACGACGCAGTCCCCGGCGTCGATGTACTCCTCGACCTCTGCCGTGAGGTCGTCGAACATCTCGTCCCACGTTTCGATGATCGAGCGTACCGCGGCATGGCCGCGAACACGCTCGGGAACATCGGGCGCATGCATCAGGTCGTGCCACTCGACATCTGGATCGAAGTGGGCCAGCACGAAGTCGACGTCCCGGCTGTTGTATGCCGTATTCAGGCGCCTGCAGATCTCGACGTTCTCCTGCGACATCGCCTATGCCGCCGCGTCAAAGTCGCGGCGGCTCACGGCGTCATTCGCGCCGCGCATTAGCTCGACCAGGTCGGGCGTCGTGGACTCCTCGAACATCGCCCGTTGAGTATCCCGCACGGGGCGGGGTCGCGAGCGGTCGACAACGGGTTCACTGTGCGCTCATCCACGCCCCCTTGGTCCATCAAGACCGTCCGACACCTGCGAGTCCGGCGTTAGGCCGACAGTCCAGGGGCCGCCGCGAGTAGGGCCCCCGTCACTCTACAGCCGACCCCTGCGACCGCGATATGGCCCAAGGAACAGCAAGAGAACCACAAGCAGAAGCAGGAAAACGAGCGGGCTGATGAAGGCCCCGCCCGCGATGCTGAGAATGAGCAAGGCAATGATGAGGAGCACGAGCAGATCCATGGACGCCTTCCTTTCGGTGTTGGGAAAGCTCATGGCGCGCCCACGGAGGGATATTCCAGGGCGCGCCGCGAGCTAACAGCCTTCCCCGACATCACGACGCCCGGTGGGCCACGAAGGATGTGCGTCTAGAAACGCCGGAGATCCTTGAAGGCTTCCATACCCTCTGCCGGTACCATACCCGGTTCTGCGGACGATCAACCCGGCGATGGCGGCTCAGCACCCAGCCATGGGAAGCACGCGAGACGAGGTGCCAATAACATTCGCGCATATGGGCGATCGGGTTGAGCCTTATACAGACGACATGTCGGTAGCGGTGGAATCACTGCAGGAGCGCGCGGAACGGGCCGGCCAGACACGGTTCCTCGGCTCTACTATCGGAGAGTTTGAAAGCGGCGGGCGGATGATTTTCGAAGTCCTGCTCGCCGAGGGGCTCATCCCATCCTCTCGCCTGCTCGACGTCGGCTGTGGGGCCGTGCGGCTGGGCTACTGGGTGCTGCGATTTCTAGACCCGGGCCGCTACTTCGGGATCGAGCCCAATATCGAGATGCGGGACGCCGGCCTGGCACTGATCGAACCCGACGTCATCAGCAGAGCCCAGCCCGCTTTCTCGGACAACGACAGATTCGACTTCTCGGTGTTCGGAAAGAGCTTCGACTTCGTGGTGGCACGCTCCATATGGACCCACGCCACCAAGCCTCAAATCAGCGCGATGCTCGCCTCGTTCGCGGCTACGAGCACCCCCGATGCCGTGTTCATGACTTCCTATAGACCCGCCAGCGCTGTTTGGGCACGGATGGTTCGCTATCAGCCCCGTCTGGCTCGTGCAGTCGCTAGCAGGCTTCCGTTGAGCGAGCTGTCGCCGATCATTGCCAAGCTCCCATCGAGACCGGAATACGAGGGCGACAGCTGGGTCGGTCGCAGCCACGATTCGGATGCTCCGGGAGTAGTCGAACACGGCCTGCCCTGGATCGCCGAGGAGGCTTCTCGTCACGGCCTCAGCGTCCAACTCATGCCATACCACCTCGCGTACGGGCAGCGGCAGTGTTGGCTGCGCGTCCGACGTCGGGGTTGAGGCGGGCCTGGGCCGCGCACAGAGCTGCCGCGATCCTGCCCAGAACCGGAGCTCGGCCGTGTCGGGACCTGCGGTACGGCGTCGACAGCCGCGCTCGGCGACCCGACCGCGAGGGCCGGGGCGCCGAGACACCATTGCTATGCCGCTACGGCTTTGCTTCACCCGCGCCGCTCGCGGTGAGTTCTACTCCGCCGAAGATGGAGGACACCACTCCGGTCGCTTTGTTCTTCAGACCCCCCTGTACGGAGGCGCCGCCGTTGTTGCTGGCGGAGTTTTCCTCGCCGCCGCTGACCGAGGAGGCTTCAGAGGAGGCGCTGTTGTTGATTCCCCCGCTGATCCAATCAGGCGCTCGACCTCGCCGAGTCGATGGGCATGACGCCCCGCTCCCGCGCCCGCCTCGGCCTCGACGTGAAGCGCGTGCAGTCCTTCGACCTGGCTCGGCATTGGCAGGAACAGGGCGATGCCTGAGGGCTATCACCTACTCCGCCAGCCCCACCGCTTTGAGGGCTTCATGCCACGAGAGAAAGGTGCGGATCAGGGCCACCTTGCCGTCACGCGCCACGTTATGGATCGCGAACTCTTGGTCGAGCTCAACCCCGCTCGCACTTCCCCGCATGCGGACGCGCCCGAGCCAGAGAATGGACTCGCCGAGATCCCGCACTTCACCGTCTTGGAGCTCGAACACCTCCCAGGTCTCGAACACTGCCTCGATCCCATCGCGCACCTCGTCATAGCCTCGATAGACGGTCCGCTCCACCGCCGCTGGACCGGCAGGCATCCACTCGACGTCGGGCGTCCCCAAGTCAAGCCACACGTCCACTTCGCGGCGGTTCCACGCTTCGATTCCTCGGCGCAGCAGTTCCACGTTCTCCTGCGACATCGCCTACTTCGCCAGCCCGAGGTCGGCGAACGCGCGCTCGCGGTTCCAGTAGATGGCGAACCTCGTGACCCTGCCGTTGTTGATGTGCAGGATACGGGCGAGCACGAGCCGCACGAGTTCGAGGTCGTCGGGCCGATCGTCCACGGTCGGAAACACTACACCGAAAAAGCGGCCACGAAAGCGGCCACGGGCGACGGAAAAGTGCTCATTAGCAGGGAAAACGGTGATGGGCGATACTGGGCTCGAACCAGTGACCTCCGCCTTGTCGAGGCGGCGCTCTCCCAGCTGAGCTAATCGCCCTGGGGGCCGTCAAGCGTATCAACGGCTCGACCCCAAGATGCCGGCCGGCAGGACGGGTAGCTGCGGGTGTGCGCGCTACGCTTGGCGCCTCTCGGCGACGTGGCGGAGTGGCTACGCAGCGGCCTGCAAAGCCGTTTACACCGGTTCGATTCCGGTCGTCGCCTTGCAAAAACACAGCACCCGGGGGGCTTCGCAGGTGGGCGCTACTTACGAATTGAGACGCCCCCTGAGAGCGCGTAAACCGGCCCCGGGGACTCGAACATGAGGCACGGGCGGGATCGCACGGCGCGCTTGTGCTCGATGGCCTCCAGCCGATCCGCGAGGAGTACCGCGAGGCTGCCTGCTTAGCCCAAATCTCGAGCGTGCGTCAGCCCGCGCCCGTCCGCACCGACCTGTTCACGTGCCTTGCGCTGGAAACCAGCTTGCGCTTCGGTGCCTCAGCTCTTCCACTTGACAGAGCAACCCACCGGCGGCGTCTCGACCGGGTCGGGGTTGCGACCGTCGAGCACCGCATCGAGAGCAGCGCGCAGGAAGGCGGCGTTCTGTGCAGGGTCGTCGTGGTCGGCGTCCGGGGCGCCGCGGTACCGGAGCACTCCGGCGGCATCTAACACGAACACATGCGGCGTCGTCTTCGCGCCGTAGGCGCGGGCGACACTCTGCGATTCGTCGTACAGGTACGGGACGCCTTCGAACTCTCGACTCTCGACTCGGACCCGCATCGCCTCGGGCGAGTCCCGGGGATAGCGCTCGGCATCGTTGGGATTGACCGCCAGCACCCGTACTCCGCGGTCGGTGTAGTCGCGCGCCACCGCGACGATCCGCTCATGCCACGCAAGCGCGTACGGACAGTGATTACAGGTGAACACGACGACCGTTGCGGGAGCTTTGCCTGGCTCTTGCATGTTCCCGACGGTATCTGGCAACGCGAAGGTCGGCGCATGATCGCCAATAGCTGTCATCTATTTCCTCTGGGTAGTGGCGCTCCAAGCAACGAGCAGCGCATCACGCACGTCGGCCGGGTCCGGTGTCGGCGATATCCGGCCATCGCGGCGATGGTAGACGCGGCAGGTGAGTCCTACCGGCTCGTTGCCAGGTGGCTGAACATCGACGCCGTCGATACGGATCGTCGGCGACCCGACGAAGCGCTCCAGCGCTGCCTTGGACTGGGTCTCGACCTCATGGACAATGATCGTGCTCGGGTCGAGCGCAACGTCCACCATCGCCTCGCGCAGCTCGGCAAGCGCTTGGGGATGCGAGGGGCAGCCGTCCCAGAACAGAAGCTCGACACGCATCCCTTTAGGCTAGGGCAGTGCCCGACCTGTCGCGCATGAGGCAGAGCGCGAGAACACCGAGATCGCCGACGTGCAGCGCTTCCACGCGTGACGAAAGTGGGTACTCACCGGCGCGATGGGAGTCGACGAGCTCCTGGGCACGGGTGAGAGCACGTTGCGCGCTGGGCGCTGCCGGGAGTGCCGCGGTGGCCGCGCCAGGATGAGTTTCTCCGCTCGCCATGGTTCTCTGTGCCGCTCCATAATGAATTGTAGGCCTCGCGTGTAGCTGCGGTCGATTGCGCGGCGTGCGTCGTCGCTTGCTTCGTTTCGGCTTTGGAAAGGCTGGAGCCTACGCCCGCGACCTTGAAACGCAGGACGGCATCTCCACTCCGCACGCCAACGTTGGCGAGCCAACGTATACATCGAGGCCGTGCCGGCTTGGTTTTGCAACGGCGCGAGCCGGGTACCAATTTGTTGGGGCAAGAAGGCCCCGAGGGAGTGGCCTGGTTCCGGCGCTCGTAAATGCGCACAGCCCTTACGGGGGTCCATCGGGCGGTCTTGAGTGCGGGAATGGCCATCCGGCTCGCGGCGCGTCCCGCCCCCGATATGGGGCGCGTCGCGGGTCTGTCTGCTCTTTGCGACCGAATCTGGCGGCGCGCTTGAAGCCCCTAGCAGCCGCTCGGGCGCCGCACTTTCCCGCGTTCCTGCGTCGGCATCGTTTGCGGCGGCGCCGGCAGCGGATATCCCTGGACCGACGGGAATTCGGCATTGCCAGTGTCCGGGCTCTGAGTCGGACAGTCGCTGCCGAGCACGCGCGTGTCCGCGAGCGAGGGCGCGGGCAGCGCCGGAACCGATGTATCTGGGGATGCCGCGAAGTTGAACGCTTGCGTGAGATCGCCGGTGTGCAGTCGTCGCCAGTGGCTCAGGTTTGGCACCTGTGGACCGAAGCGCCTTTCCAGGAATCGCAGCACGGAGGTGTGGTCGAACGCCTTCGAGCACACGAAGCCCCCGCGCGTGAACGGCGAGATCACGAGCATCGGCACGCGGAATCCCAGCCCGATCGGGCCGCGAAAGCCGCCGGCGATGCTCGGCAGCGGTTCGACCGTCAGATACTCACCCGGCGTACCGGGCGGGGGCACGAGCGGTGGCACGTGATCGAAGAATCCACCGTTCTCGTCGTAGGTGGCAAACAGCGCAGTCTTTTCCCACACGGCGGTGTTGGACACCAGCGCGTTCAGCACCTGTGCGAGCGCGACCTCGCCGTATGTCACCGGCGCCGGTGGATGCTCGCTCTCGACGAGCGAGGCCAGCACCCAGGAGACCTGCGGCAGCGTCCCGGCGGCGCAGTCGGCCATGAAGTCGACGGGGAATTGAGGCGCGAACGCATTCGCGGCGAGTTGCGCGTTTTCCTGGTAAGCCTTGAAATACGGGAGCACGTTGTCGCCGTAGTCCCCGTCGGGCGTGGAGTAGATCTTCCAACTGATCCCGGCAGCCTCTAGCTGCTCCGGATACGTGCGCCAGGTGAACTTGCCGTACTGCTGCTCGCGGTTGGTGACCAGGGTCTGAAGCGACGGCCCGCCGTTCTTCCCGTCAGGGTCGATGGTCGCGCTCATCGTGTACATGCGGTTGGGGTCGGTGGGACCGAGAACCGAACAGTGGTAGCGATCGCAGAGCGTGAATGCGTCGGCCAGCGCGTGGAAGAACGGCAAGTCTTCACGCGTGTAGTAGCCCATCGTGTTTGGCCCGTCGCGTAGGCCATTCGTTTCGAGGTGAACCGAAAGGAACTTGTCCAGCGCGCCACCGTTCCAACATTCGTGCAGCGCCGCCCACTCGTGCGAGATGTCGTTGACGCACTCGCCACCATTGTTCGTGTCGAAGTGGAACGGCAGCAGATGCCCGCCATACGGTTCACCCGCGGCTCCCGGGAACGGCTGCGCGAAGATCGACTGTTCGCTGCCGTCTTTCAACTTCAACACTTTTCCGTCGTGGAAGCCGCGAACGCCGCGGTACGTGCCGAAGTAGCTGTCGAACGAGCGGTTCTCGTTGATGAAGATCACGACGTGCTCGATGTCCGACAGCGGACCACAGGCGGCGGGCGCGGCGAGCACCCGCTCGAGCACTCTCGCCGGCGTCGCAAGCGTCTCGACGCTCGCCAGCACGCCTGCGGCGGCGCCCGCGCGCAAGAGGTCCCGGCGTGTGATTCCTGGTGAGCGCAACTCGCGCGCAACGTATCACGCGCATGAGCGTTACACAAGAAATCTGGCGTCGCCGGTAAACCGGCCGCGAAGACTCAGAGAGTTTGCGCGCGCCTGGCGGGACGAAAGGACGCCCGGCCAGGCATGCAGATCCGGCAGCCACCGCTTGACAACGTTGGGGATCGGCCTACACTGACGAGCGGAGACAACAAAGTGCCCGAGTGGGATCGGGATATCGAGGGAGTCAAGGATGACGAGGGAGGAAGGACCAACCGCGGGCCGGCGTCGGCTGCGCGGGGCCATCGGCGGCGTCGCCCAAGTTCGCGTCACGCTGGTCGCTCTACTCGCGGCGGACGTTCTCTACCGAGTGGCCATTCGCTCGCACGTTCGCCGGGCAATTGGCATCTAGCCATCCCGGTCGTAGGTCGGCTCGCCGTCGGCCTGCGACCGAGGACCTGCACGTAAGCAGCGGTGTTACGAGGTAAGTCACGTTTTACGACATAATTCACGGTTTATCTCGTTTTTCCTTGACACCGATATGCGTCTTCTGTAAGGATCGCCAACGTCCCTCGAAGCGGTGCCCTCGCGCTGTCCTCGCAGCGCGAGGGCCATATTTTCTGGTACGTGTGTGACCCTGGCACGACCCCATCCGGCCAGCGGCAATCCCGTGGTGAACCCGCCTCCGCGCTCGTGGCGCTTCACGATGGCGGCATCGATCGGAAGCTCGGTCCGTCGGGAACGTTGACGGTCGTCCAGGCCGGCTCGGCAACGACCGACGTCGTCACGGGCGTCGTCGAGACGCCCGCACTGGGCGGCCCGTTCTCGGGATCGACGGCAGCCCGACGCTCTCAGGCCGCGAAGCGCTCGACGGCCCGCGCTCGCCGCTTGGCAGCCTCGAGCTCACGGTCCTTGGGCGGAGCCGACGAAACGAGCCCGTCGAGCAGACGGGTGGTCGCTGTCGCGATCTCCTCAACTGCGCGATCGAAGACCTCCGCATTGGCGCGCGAGGGCTTGGTCGAGCCGCTGATCTTGCGGACATACTGCACCGCCGCCTCGTGGATCTCGGCCTCGGAAGCGGGGGGCTCGAAGTTATGCAGGGTGCGGATGTTGCGACACATGCGTCGCAGTGTAACGCAGGACCGGCCACGCATCACCGGATGCCGAGCGCGCGGCCGGACCGTTGATCGCATCAGGGCCGACGGGAGAGGCGCGCGACGCGACGTCCGCCCGAGATCGTCTCCGTAACCCAGGCGCTCGACTCAGGGAATAGCTCGCGCGCGCCAGCATCGTCGGCGTTGGAGTAATCGCTCGTTCTATGAGGTAAAACCGGTTCTACCAAATAATCTATGGTTTATCTGTTCCACCATCCTGTCCGGTGATATAAACGCGGGTGCATCGATTCTTCGTGATGGAAGAGTCGCAGTGCAAGCGGGTGGCCGATCGCGACGCGGATCGGTTACGGGGCGCGTTCGGGGCGCACCCCGACACGGCAGAAGCCAGAGAGAGGACGGCGGATGAGGAGAGCGGCGGTTCCGATCGGTGGGGCGCGGTGCGCGGTCGTCGTCGCCGTCGCAGTCCTCTCTCTGGCCGCGCCGGGTGCGGCCCTTGCCGAAGCTCCGGTTCAGCCCTACGCCACCAACGACGCCGGCGGCTTCCGCAACGTGCTGCCGGCAGGCGAGAACGGGCTGGACAACTCCGCCCAGCTCGCCGAATTCCAGCTGAACGGCACCTACCCGCCGCATTTCAAGGACCAGCTGCCGCTCTACGCCGGGCTGATCTACGCCTCCCCCACGCTGACGCACGAACAGATCCCGAGCTACTTCAAGGACGCCACCTTCGGCGTCAAGGAAGGCGAAGTCGCCTCCACCGAAAGCCCACGCTCGGACGTGACGATCCAGCGGGACAGCTCCTTCGGCGTCCCCCACATCTACGGCAGCACGCGCGGCGGCGTGATGTTCGGAGCCGGTTACGCCGCCGCCGCGGACCGCCTCTTCTTCATCGACGTCCTGCGCCACACCGCTCGCGCTGAACTGTCCTCGTTCGTCGGCGGCGCCGAAGGCAACCGCGCGATGGACCGTACGCAGTGGATGCTCGCGCCGTATACCGAAGCCGACCTGCAGTCGCAGCTGGACAACGCGCCCAAACTGTACGGCGCGGAAGGCGAAAAGGTGGTCTCGGACGTCAAAGAATTCGTCGCCGGCATCAACGCCTACATCGCCGAAGCGCTGATCAACCCCAACAAGATGCCCGCCGAGTACGCGGCGCTCAAACAAGTGCCTACGGAATGGAAGCCGACCGACGTAATCGCCGAGGCGTCGCTGATTGGCGGCATCTTCGGCAAGGGCGGCGGCGCCGAGGTGCGCTCCGCGCTGGCGCTGCAGGCGTTTGAAAAAAAGTTCGGCCGCAGCGCCGGTCGCGCCGCTTGGATGAACTTCCGCGAGCACAACGACCCCGAGGCGCCGACTACGGTCAAGAAGGCGTTCCCGTATGAGACGGCCTCGCCGTTCTCCACGACCGGCCTGGCGATGCCCGATCCGGGCTCGGTCAACTTCGTCAACGACGGCGAAGAACTCAAAGCGCCGGCCGCGCCGGCGCGGGGCTCCTCCGTTCGCGGCACGCAGCTCACCGACACGCCGGCGCCACAGCCGATTCCCAGCGATGGCTCGATCGGCGCGCAGCTGATGCGCCAGGCTCTGGCCGGTCCGCCGCACGCATCCAACTGGGAGCTCGTCAACGCGAAGTCCTCCACGAACGGCCACCCGATCGCCGTCATGGGCCCGCAGGTCGGCTACTTCACGCCGGAGGTGCTGATGGAGGAGGACCTGCACGGTCCCGGCATCGATGCGCGTGGGGCCGCGTTCCCAGGAGTGAACCTCTACGTCGAGCTGGGCCACGGCCGCGACTACGCCTGGAGCGCGACGACGGCGACCTCGGACAACGTCGACACATTCGCGGAGGTGCTCTGCCAGGACGAATTCCACTACATGTACAAGGGCAGCTGCCTGGCGATGGAAAAGCTTGAAAAGACGAACGCCTGGACGCCGAACGCATCGGACACAACGCCCCCCGGGTCTGAAAAACTGACGATCTACCGCACCGTCCACGGGATCGTTTACGCGCGCGGCACGGTGAACAAACAGAAAGTCGCCTTCGCCAGCGCACGCACGACCTACTTCCACGAGGCGGACTCCGCGCTCGGATTCTCACAGCTCAACGAACCGGGGGTCGTGAAGAGCCCGCAGACGTTCCAGCAGGCGGCGGCGAAGATCAACTTCGGCTTCAACTGGGCCTACGTCGACGCGAAGCACATCGCCTATTACCTCTCCGGTGCCTACCCGCAGCGGGCCGCCGGGACCTCTCCCGACTTCCCGATCCTCGGCACGGGCGAATACGACTGGAAGGGCTATGACCCGCAGCTGCATACGCTCGAAACGCTGCCGTTCGCAGCGCATCCCAAGGCGATCGACCCGCCGTTCCTAGTCTCCTGGAACAACAAGCAGGCGCCTCGCTGGTCGGCCGCTGACGACAAGTACTCCTTTGGCTCGATCTACCGCATGCAGCTGATCAGGAACTTCATCGAAGAAGACACCGCGGGCGGGAAAAAGATGGGAATCGAACAGCTCGTCTCAGCGATGGACGAAGCCGCCACCCAGGACATCCGCATGGTCGAGCTGTGGCCGATCATCAAGCAGGCGCTCGGATCACCATCGAGTCCACAGCTACAGGAAGCGATCGCCAAGCTCGAAAGCTGGTATCTGGACGGCGGTCACCGCCGCGACCTGACCAACACGAGCATCTCCAGCCCTGGCACCTACCAGCACAACGAAGCGATCACGATCATGGACGCCTGGTGGCCGAAACTGCTGGAAGCCGAGTTCCGCCCGGCGCTCGGCGACGAAGCGTTTGCGGCCCTGCAGAGCATGCAGGGCTTCGGCGGCCCGTATCCCGGATCCCAGCCGGCCGCGCCGGACTTCGCCGACGGCTGGTACGGGTACGTCAGCAAGGACCTGCGCGACGTGCTCGCCGCCAACGGCCAGGGCTCCCTCCCCAAAGCCCCCTACCATCGGCTCTACTGCGGCAGCGGCGCGCTCGAATCATGCCAGCATGCGCTTCAGAGTTCGCTGCAAGAAGCGCTGTCGGTCACGCCCGCGACGATCTATGGGCAGGGCGCCTGCGAAGGGGACCCGCAGGCGAGCTGCTTCGACATGAACCGCTGGACGAGCGCGAGCGCGATCTCGGTCCCACCATTCCCGTTCCAGAACCGGCCGACCTTCCAACAGGTCGTGGAACTGACTACGAAACTTCCGCGCTAGCTTCAACCTGCTCGGCCGAGCAACCGCGCGGCCACGCCCTCGATCGTCTGCTCGCCGTAGGCCATCGAGGGATCGTGGGTCGTGAGGACCGACATCGCGAATGTGATTCCCGGCCGCTCCAGGCGGCCGACCTGATTGACCAGCCCCTCCGATTGCGGGAGCCAGCCGCCCTTGAAGAACACCTGGAACTCCGGACGTGCGATCGCCGGTATCCCCCAGCTCTCGCTCGGTTCGATCGTTGACAGCAGCCAGCGAGCGTAGCCGTCGAATCGGCGCGGGATCAGCTCGTCCTGATGAAAGAAGAAGCGCGCCAGATCGGCCGCCGAGACCTCCGTGAAGGCCCACCAGCCGCGGCTCGCTTCGTAGTCCTCCATGTGCGCGTCCCGCGCGACTCGGGTGAGCGCGCTCTGCCCCACGATCGCCAGGACCGCGGAGGCCGCCGCGTTGTCCGAGGAATGAATCATCGGATAAAGCAGGCCTTGACTGGCCGCGTCGAGCGAGCGGTGCTGGTCGTCGAGCATCCTCAGGTAGGCGACGAGCAGCATCGACTTCACCACGCTGGCCGAGTGAAAGCGGCGGCGGAGGTCCGTCCCCGCCAGCCTGCCGTCGTCGTCGACCACGGCGAACGCGGTCACACCGGCGCGAGCTGCGAGGTAGTGCGCAGCGGCGATCACGCGAGCCGAGGACGGGTAGGTCGTCGGTTCGACGAGCACCTCTACTGTCCGGCCGGTCACCCCATCGCCCTCGACGCGAAAGCGGGTGTCGTGACCGAGGCGCAGGCGCGCGAAGCGGTAGTCGCCGTCGGGCGCCGTCAGGGTGTGGGCGACGTCGACGAACCGGGCGAAGCGGCGCGCGTAGATCTGCAGCTCGACAAGCTCCCCGGCGACCGGGCCGCGCGGTCCGACGAGCCTGCCGGAGATCGTCGTGGCGTCACCAGAGGCGATCCTGCGGGGCGCGGCATGCGTCGAGATCATCCGATCGCCGGCGGGCGGAGTCGTGTCGGCATGCGCGGCGGCTGCGGTCGCGGGCAGCGCGCCCAGCAGACATACAACGATGCATATGCGCGCACGCCTCATCCTCGATTCCCTCGAGGATCCTAGTGACGCGACCGACCGGCGCTCAGGTGTGGGCGGCGCTCGCCAGAGAGCGACTGAGCGAGCCCTCGTCCTGCGGTCCGCGCAGCTCGGCCCGGATGCGCCCGGAGCCGTCGAGCACGAAGCTCGTCGGCAGCACGGTCAGCTGGTACTCGTTGCCGACGGTGCCTTCGGAGTCGCGCAGGTTGGAGAACGTCCACGAATAGCGACGGATGAACGCCCGCGCTCCGGAAAGACTGTCGCTCCAGTTGACGCCGACTATGCGTCCGCTCCCGGCGGCGCTGCGCGAGAAACGCTCGAGCGCGGGCGCCTCGCGGACGCATGGCCCGCACCAGCTGGCCCAGAAGGTGATGACCACGGGCCGGCCGCCGGCGCGCGCGATCAGACTGGGGAGTGAGACCGGCACGCCGGCGAGGCGTTCACGCGGAAGACTCGGAGCACGACGTCCTGCCGACGGCGAGCCGCCGGAGCGCAGTCCGAATACAGCGACCGCCGCGAGCGCCATCGCCGCGAGTGTCCACACGAGCGCTTTCCGCCGCCAGGCCATGCCGACAGCGCGATCAGCGCGCAGCGAGCAGTGGCACGTCGTGGGCGATGTCCGCCGGGCTGAAGTTGGCGGCGTAGATGGTCATCTGCTTTCCCGACGCGGTGATCCCGTAGATCAGGCCCGAGTGATTGACGAACTGAGGCTGTTGGACGTCTCGTTCGGAGCCGACTCCCCAGCGCTTCCAAACACCCGCGAGCTGGCCCGCCGAGCCGATCAGATACTGCATTCGCCCGGTCATCTCGTGGCGCGCGAGGAACGCGCCGACCGCCTTGGGCGTGTCCCCGCGCGGGTCGACCGAGACGGCGATGATCTGAGCTTTCGCGGCGACCGCCGGACCCATCAGGTTCTGGGCGACGCGAAGATTCGAGGTGATCAACGGACAGACGTCGGGACAATGCGTGTACAGGAACGTGACCAGCACCGCCTTGCCTCGATATGAGTCGAGGTTGACCGGCTGACCGAGGTAGTTGTTCAGCGTCAGAGCGGGCGCCGCCTTCGGCGGGGAGAGCACTCCGGTGGCCCGGAACTCGCGAGCCACGGGGCCCGCCTGGCTCGCGCTCCGCGACGCCGATGAGCCGCCGACCGCCAGAAGCGCAACTCCACCAGCGATCACGACGAGCGCGAGCAGAGCGAGCAGCATGCGGAGGTCAAAGCCATTGCGGCGCACTGCAGCCGACGTTACCAGCGCGGTCGCCCGCGCGCGCTCCTTGCCGCGAGGAGGCCGTCGGCAAAAACCCTTGCAAACCTCCTCACGTAATGCATCTTGCAACGAGACATGATAGTTTGCCCCGCGTTCGTGCCGAATCCTTCACCTCAAGGGGTAAGGGAGCGGGGGACCCAAATGCAGCCGAGAGGCTGCGGGGGCGAATCGCCACCAAGTGCGGCGTAGCGTAGAAGTTACGCGAGCCCGACAGCTAACCCCGTAGGCGCCAAGCAATGGAGAAAGGACGTCTTCGCATGTCGGGATTGCAGCGTGATCTTGCCGTTGTCGACCCCTGGAACGCTTCGCTTGAACGCTCTCGCGCACGCCGCGCACGGGCGGGTCGCGCGGTTGCCCGCGGCCGCAGGCTCACCCCCAACAGCGCATCCGCACTGTCCCCGTTCAGCCCCAGCGACGCATCCGCGTTGTCGCCGTTGATCGACGCCCGCAATCGTGCGCTCCAGGTGCGCGATCTGGCTGCAGAGGAGCCGTGGGAGCTCTCACTCGGGCGCTCCCGTGCGCGCCGGCGCGCGGTGGAACTGCAGTTCGTGCCGGCGAGCTCGCGGGCGAAGCGGATCTCGCTGGGCGCCCTTGCGGCGCTCACCGTGGGACCCAGCGCAAGCCTTGCCGAAGGGCCGACCGCGAGCGGCGCCGGCGAACCCAATCCCGAACCACCGACGACCACCGAACATGTGATCGTGCTGAGCGCCGGCAGCGAAGGCCGGCAGGTGGAAATGCTGCAGGCGGCGTTGGGCGGCATCAGCGTGGACGGGATATTCGGCCCCGAAACCGAAGAAGCCGTGCGTCAGTTTCAGGCGACGAAGGGCCTCCCGGTCGACGGCATCGTCGGACCCGCGACGAGCGCGCTGCTGGGGAGTCGGGCTTCGGTGGCTGGCGTGCATCAGAACGCCGCGCTCGCCTCCTCGGAAGCCGGCACCGAATCGAGCGCGACCGAAGCGAGCTCAACCGGGGCCGTCAAGCGGCTCCAATCGGCTCTGCAGCTCACCGCCGACGGTGAATTCGGTCCGGAAACGGAGGCCGCCATCCGACGGCTGCAGGCGCGCAACGGCCTGACCGTCGACGGCGTCGTCGGCCCGGCGACGTGGAGCGTCATCGGCGTGAGCGGCGAGGAAACGCTGACTCCGCCCCCCACCGCCCTGCCCGTAGTCCATCACGCAACCGGCGCGAAGGCGACCGCTGCGAGCGCGGCCAACGACCCCGAAGCATCCGAAGCGACCGAACCCAAATCCGGCGGCGGCGCCTCCGGCGCAGTCACGCGTCTGCAGGCCGCGCTGCACCTGACCGCCGACGGTGAATTCGGGCCGGAAACCGAGGCCGCCATCCGCCGCTTGCAGGCCCGTCACGGCCTGACGGTCGACGGCGTCGTCGGCCCGGCGACATGGAGCGTGATCGGCGTCAGCAATGAGCGCGAACTCAAGCCACCCCACTCCGCGCTCGCACAGGCGAGCTCGGGCGAACGCTCGAGCGACTCGGCCGAAGCGTCGAGCAGCTCGACCGGTGAAAGCTCGGGCGGCGAAGGCTCGAGCGTCGTTTCGCGCGTGATCGCCGCGGGTGACGAAATCGCCAATCGACCGTACGTGTACGGCGGCGGCCACGGCTCGTTTCAGTCGGCCGGCTATGACTGCTCGGGGTCGGTGTCCTATGCCCTGCACGGCGGCGGCCTGCTCAGCTCGCCGGAGGACTCGTCGGCTCTCGAGTCCTACGGTGAAGCCGGACCGGGCCAACACATAACGATCTACGCAAACGCTGAACACGCGTTCATGGTGGTCGACGGCAAACGCTTTGACACCGTCGCCCAACAAGAAGACGGGTCGCGCTGGTCGAGCTCGATGACCTCGACCTCGGGCTATGTCGCGCGTCACCCCGCCGGCATGTAGCCAGCACACCACCGCCGCAGAGGGACTCTCCGCCGGACCCCCCCGCCGGCCGAGAGTCCCGTCCCAAGCCCTCCCTAGCGTCTGTCTCCGTCCGGGCAAACTTGGCGAGGAGGGTGCGGGCGATGCTTGCGCGAGTACACACGTTCACGATCGAGGGGCTGCTCACGCGGCATGTGACCGTGGAGGTCGACATTCGCAAGGGCCTGCCCTCGTTCACGATCGTCGGCCTCGCCGATGCGGCGGTGCGCGAGGCCCGCGAGCGAGTCCAGGCGGCGATCCTCAACTCGGGGTACGCGTTCCCCGCCCAGCGGATCACGGCGAACCTCGCGCCCGGAGATGTTCCGAAGGCGGGACCGGGCCTGGACCTGGCGCTGGCGTGCGCGCTCCTGGCAGCGAGCGGGCAGTTCGCGCGCGAGCGGCTGGATAACCACGCGCTGTTCGGGGAGCTCGCCCTCGACGGTGAGGTGAAGCTCTGCAGGGGCACGCTCGCCGTCGCTCAGGCCAGTCGCCGAGCCGGGCTGAAGACACTCGTGCTGGCGGTCGACGGCGCACCGGAGGCAAGTCTGGTCGAGGGGCTGGAGGTGGCCGGAGTCGCGCGGCTGAGCAGTGCCGTCCGCGTGCTGAGCGGCGGACGAGCGGAGCGGCCGGGCAGGCGGGATCTCCTTCGGCGCAGTCTCCGCGTGGCGAGCGAGCGCGAGTCGCCTTTCGGCGGCCCGGACCTGTACGACGTGCGAGGCCAGCACCACGCCGTGAACGCGGCCGTGATCGCCGCGGCCGGAGCACACAACCTGCTGCTGAGCGGCCCACCCGGAACCGGCAAGACGATGCTGGCGCAGCGAATCCCCTCGATCCTTCCCGCGCTGAGCGACTCGGAGACGATCGAAGTCACCCGGATCCACAGCATCGCGGGCGGCGCGGCGACGGGGTTGGTAACCAGCCGACCGTTTCGCGCGCCGCACCATTCGATCACGGCCGCCGGCCTGGTGGGAGGCGCGCGGCGTGGCTGGGTCGGTGAGGTCGTGCTGGCTCACAACGGGGTCCTGTTCCTGGATGAGCTCTCTGAGTTCGCACGACCCACGCTGGAGGCCCTACGCCAGCCGCTCGAGGACGGCCGGGTGGCGATCGTCCGCGCCCGCGGCTCGGCGGTCTATCCGTCGCGGTTCATGTTGGTCGCGGCCACGAACCCCTGCCCGTGCGGCTACGCGGGCGATGGAGACAGATGCGCCTGCAGCGAAAGCGATCTCTCGCGCCATCGTCGCCGGTTGAGCGGTCCCCTGCTCGATCGCATCGACCTCCTCGTCAATCTCGACCGCGACCGCAACCGTGGACTCGAGGCTGCTCCGCTGATGAGCTCGAAGGCCGCGCGCGAAGCGGTGGCCTTGGCGCGCGAGCGCCAGGCGGCGAGGTTGAGGAATGACCGCCTCACGGTCAACGCCCAGATGGATGTGCGTGAACTGCGCAAGCACGCGAGGCTCGACGCGAAGGGGGAAGCGATGCTGCACGACGCGCGCGAGCGCGGCATGCTGAGCGCGCGCGGGCAGCACCGCGTGTTGCGCGTCGCGCGAACCATCGCCGATCTGAGCGCAAACGCACGTATCCGCCCCACCGACCTCGGTGCCGCGATCGCTATGCGGCCCGACGCGGCCATTGCCGGCAATCGTGCAGCATGAGCGCAAGCGAGCGCGGTGAGGGTCAACCGGCCGCATGCGCGAGTTGCCTGCGCCGGAGCTGGTTGTTGGCCGAGCTGAGCGCCGGCCTCGACTACGGAGCCGGGGACCGGACACGCCTGATGGAGCTCCTCGAGTTGGGGGATCACGAGCTCATGCAGGCGCTCGGAGGCAGACGCAGAGCCGAGCTGAAAGCTCTCCACGCGCGCTTCGGCGCGGCGGAGATCTGCCCGGTGGAGGGCGTGGAGGCGCTGTGCCGCCACGATCCGCGCTACCCGCGCTCATTGACCGGCGCCGGAGCTCCCCCGATGCTGAACGTCGCCGGGGGCGTTGCTCGGCTGAGCGAGCTGACCGCCGGCCCGGTGGTCGCGATCTCGGGCAGCACACGAGCAAGCGACTATGGCGTCGAGATGGCCAAGAGCCTCGCGCGCGGGTTGGCCGCCAGCGGGGTGACGGTGACGAGCGCGCTCGCCGACGGATCTTGGTCGCGGCGCACGCGGGTGCGCTGGAGGCGCTGGGCAGGAGCGTGGCCGTGATTCCCGGCAGCATCGACCGGGGATGCCCGGCGAGGCGGAGAACGCTGTGCGAGCGTGTCACCAATAGCGGTTGCGCGGTGGCCGAGCTGCCATGCGGGTCGCCGCCCAGGCGCTGGGGCAGCCGGCGAGCGAGCGCATCGTGGCGAGTTTGGCGAGCGTGACGGTTGTGGTTGAGGCCGAGGAGGTCGCCCACGAGCTGCTCGGCGCACGGTTGGCGATCGCGCACGGCGGGACCGTCGCCGCGATGCCCGGGCGCGTGATCTCTCCGCTCTCGCGTGGACCGCACGCGCTGCTGATTGCCGGCGCGCATCTCGTGCGAGGGCCAGCGGATGTGCTCGAGCTGCTCTACAGAGTCCGAGCGCCGGCCTGCGAGCGCATCGGGCGGGCGGGACCCGAGCTCGAACCGAGACTCCGGTCGGTGCTCGAGAAGGTCGGCGCGGGCACAGACACGCCGGACAAGCTCACCGAGCCCGGGGAGCCCGCCAGCGAGGTGTTGCTGGCGTTGACGGAGCTCGAGCTGATGGGGCTGCTCGGCCGGGGTGACGGCGGGAGATACGTGCCGCGGGACGCATCGTGGTCGCGTACGCCGGCCACGGAGTGACGACGGCGTTGTCGGGCTCGCAGGCTGACCGACCTAGTCGCTCCACGGGCGGATGAAGGTGTGTCTGTCCAATGTCTCCCGACACATGTGTCCGGGATGTCCTGACGACATCACAAAAAGCGGATGAAGGGATTCGAACCCTCGACCTTCGCCATGGCAAGGCGACGCTCTAGCCAGCTGAGCTACATCCGCGCGATCGCGGTCATTCTAACCCGCGGCGAAACCGCCCCGCGCCTAGCCTTTGAACGTCGAGCGCCCGGCGTCGCCAAACGGCTCGTCACGTTCGCGCACTGCCTCGCGGAAGCCCGCTTCCGTGGCGCGCCGCTGAAACGCGTATCCCTCGCGGGTGTGTCGAGTGATCCCGTCGAAGACCGTCCCCAGCACCTGCGTGGCGTGCAGGCCCTGGGCGTAGAGGGTCTGGTTGACCAGCAGCTTCATCATCATCAACTGGTTGAGCGGCATCTGCGCGATCCGCTCGAGCAGGGCCTCGGTCCGCTCCTCGAGGCGATCGGCGGGCGGCGCCTCGATCGCGAGGCCCCACTCGACGGCCTCGGCGCCTGACAGCGAGTCGCCGGTGAACAGCAGGCGCTTGGCGCGCTGCGCACCGACGCGGTGCGCCCATAGGGCCGTCGTCGGCGAGCCCCAGACGCGCGCCGGCGGGTAGCCGATCTTGGCGTCCGCCGCGATCACGAGCAAATCCGAGCAGAGCGCCATGTCGGTGCCGCCGGCGACACAGAAGCCGTGCACCTTGCACACGACCGGCTTGTCGCAGTGAAACAGGCTCATGAAACCGCGAACGTTGCGACTCATCATCGCGTAGTCGACCATCGGGTCCCAGATGCCGCCGGGGTCATGATTGGCCGCCATCACGCTCGGATCGAGCGGCGAGGCGGCCGGCTGGGCCTCCGATCGCTGCGACCCCTCTCCCCCGCCCTCGGCGCTCTCCACGAGGTCATAGCCGCCGCAGAATCCGGGCCCGTTGCCGGCCAGCAGCAGGACGCGCACGTCCGGATCGAGATCGGCACGCTCGACGCACTCCGCGAGCTGGCGAACGAGGTCGAGCGTGATGCCGTTGCCGCGCTCGGGCCGGTCGAGGGTGATCCGCGCGACCCGTCGGCAACCTCGTAGAGGACGGCCGGCGGCTCGCTCATGAACGCGATCCTATAGCCGCCGAGTGCGTGCGGGCGTGGCCGACGACGAGGAGCGCGTGGAGCTGTGGAAGAAGGTCAACGAGCTGTACGAGGGCTTTGACTCCTGCGACGAGCGGACCGCGCGCGATATCGCGGTCTTCGTGCTCGAGCCGCGCTAGCGGCGGGACGTCGCACGGCGCCGCGCCGACTCGCGCCGTGCCTCGGCCGCTCGCCGCGCCGCCCGCCGCTGGAGCACGACTGACGCGACGATCAACAGCAGCAAGATCAGCGCGACAACGAAAGCGATCGCCAAGCCAGGGCTGGCGAGCAGCAGCACCAGCGCCGCCAGCAGCCCGAGGAGCATGTCCTGCCGGGCCACCGCGCGACGGCGGCGCGCGCGACGGCGGCGCGCCTGCAGTTGGTTGATATCCCGCGTCGGCCCGAGCCACGCTCATTGCTTCATCCGGCGGAACAATGCACGCGGGAGCATACGCGCGGTCAGCATCAACCAGCGCAGGCTCGGCGGCGCCCACACGGTGTGCGCTTCGCGCTCCAGGCCGCGCACGACGACGCTGGCGACCCCCTCCGCGGTGGTCGCCAGCGGAGCAGGGTCGAGTCCCTGCGTCATGCGCGTGTGCACGAAACCCGGGCGCACGACGAGCACCCGCACGCCGTCGTCATGCAGCGCGTCTCCGAGGCCCTGGGCGAGCGAGTCGAGCGCCGACTTGGAAGCGCCGTAGACGACGTTTCCGCGGCGCGGACGCTCGGCCGCTACCGACGAGAGCACGACCAGCGCACCGCCGCCGCCGTCGCGCAGGCGTCGCGCGAGCTGAATCAGCAACGAACCGGCGCCTACGACGTTGACCTGCAGCACCTCGATCGCGCCGCTCACGTCCTCGGGGAGCCCACCCCGCTCGCCGAGGACGCCCACGGCGAGGATCGCGATATCGACGCCGCCGAGCCGGTTGAACGCCTCCTCCACGATCCGCTCGTGCGATTCCGTCTGCAAGGCGTCGAGCTCCAGCACGCTCACGTCTGGGCATCCGGCGGCGGCGAGCTCCTCGGCCGCGCGCTCCAGCCCTCGTCGATCGCGCCCGATCAGCACGACCTCGCGAGGGGCGCTGCTCTGCAGCTCGCGCACGATCGCCAGCGCGATCTCCGAGGTGCCTCCGACCACGACCACACGCCGGCCGGCCGCGTGGCGCGCGGTGCTCACGGCCGGGCCTGGCTCAGCCCGAGTCGCAGCGAGAGATCAGAGCGGAGCACCCCGCCCGGGTCAACTCGGCTTTGCAGCGCGTGGAACCGGTCGAGCTGCGGATACATGGCCGCGAGGACGTCGCGTCGAAGCCTCGCGTCCTTGCTCAGATAGACGCGGCCGCCGCAGCCGGCCACGACCTCGTCGAGCTCGTCTAGCGCAGCGCCGACCCCCGGCGCAGCGGCGGGCAGGTCGATCGCGAGCGTCCAGCCGGCGAGCGGAAAGGACAGCGGTCCGCCAAATGCGGCGCCGAATCGCTTGAAAACCGCCAGATACACGGGCAGCCTCCGGGTGCGGATCAGCTCGAAGCAGCGCCGCCAGCGCGGCCTCCTGCCCGAGGGGAACGACCAGCTGATATTGGATCAGGCCCCCCCTGCCGTACAGGCGGTTCCACTCGCCCAGCACGTCAAGCGGGAAGAAATACTGCGGGCGCGCGTGCGGGCGACCACGCTCAAGGCGCGGTGCGGCCCTCAGTCGGAGTGCGTTGAACGCGCGCACCCAGGGCGCGCGCAGCAGGGCGTCGGGAAAGCGCCGCGGCACGACCATGGCCGGACCCCGCAGGAGCGCGTCTGGATATCCGGTGCGCGAGGAACCGAAGAGCCGGCGAAGCGCACCCACCGGCCGGGGCGCACTCGCCGCCGGCAGGTCGTCGGCGCGACTCACGACCGCGCGTCCGAACGCCGAGCCCCTGGCGAGTAGATCGAGCCAGGCGACCGAATAGCGATGACGTTCGTCCTCGGCCATCACAGCGAGCGTCTGTTCGAGGCCGTCGGTACGGTCTGTGTCCACCGCCACCCAGGGCGAGCTGAGCGGCTCCGCGCGCAGCGTCGCCTGCACCACCACGCCGGTCAGCCCCATACCGCCGAGCGTCGCATAGAACAGCTCGGAGTCGGTCTCGGGCGAGACTTCGCGCCACCCGTCGGCGGGCGTGCACAGCGACAGGGCGAGCACATGACGTGCCAAGCCGCCGTCACGGTGGTGGTTCTTGCCGTGGATGTCGCTCGCGATCGCGCCTCCGAGCGTGACCTGCCTGGTTCCGGGCACGACCGGCAGCGTGAGCCCACGCGCGGCCAGCGCGGCCATCAGCTGGGCGATCGTCGCGCCTGCCTGCGCCGTGATCGTTGCGCGGTCGCGATCGATCGACAGGACCTGCGTCCAGCCGGTCATGTCCAGCACATCGCCACCGTCGAGCTGCGCCGCGTCGCCATAGCTGCGGCCGGCGCCTCGAGCGATGACCGGGAGCACCGAGTCGGTCCGGCCGCAGAGACGCTCCACGACGTCCTGCACGTCGCGGGGCGCAATCACCGTTGAACTGCTCCGGGCAGTCGCGCCCCATCCCCACAGCGACCGCTGCTCTGTGACCGGGCGCCCGCGCGTGCTCAGCTCAGCGACCGGCATGGCCACCGCCGCTCAGTGGCCGACATAGACACCGCCGAGGAACAGGACCGTCCACGCGGCGCTGAGCGCAAGCAGCGTTCCGTCGCGCAGAATCAGCTCCTCGGGCGCCTCGCCCGTGCCCGCTCCACGAGCTTCCCGTAGCGCGCGAGCCACAACAGAAACGGGGCAATCGAGAGCCCGTACCAGACCAGGTGCGACGTCCGTGTGAACGCCCACGACGTGTAGGCGACGCCGGCCACGGCGGCGGCCGCCATCAGGATCAGCCGCAGTCTCGCGGCCGAGTAGCGGGCCAGCGTCGGGCGCCCCAGTGGGCGAGCATCGCGCGCGCGCAACTCGGCGTAGCGCTTGGCCGCCACCAGGAAGATCGCACAGCACGCGGTAACGATGACAAACCAGCGCGACAGGTAGATGTCGGTCGCGATGCCGCCCGCGAGCGCGCGCAGCACGAACCCGGCGGCGATCGCGAGGATGTCGAGCACGACGATGTTGCGCCACCACAGCGAGTAGCTCGCTGTCAAGCCGAGGTAGCCGACTCCGAGCAGGCCGAGCTTCGGATCGATCGCGCTGGCAAGTCCGACGCCGAGCAGCGCCAGCAGCTGCGGCGGCACGAAGCGCGACCGTCGGCGAGAGCTCTCCGGCCGCCACTGGCCGAGTGCGCTTGCGCGGATGCAGACGGTCCTCCCTGCGGTCGCGCACGTCGTTGACCAGGTAGGTCGCACTCGAGAGGGCGCACAGCACGATGAAGGCTCCCGCGACCTGCAGGGCCACGTCGGCGCGGCCAATCACCCCGGCCGCGCATGGCGCGGCGAGGACCAGCAGATTCTTGCTCCACTGCCGTGGACGGCAAGCGCGCAGCAGCGGGCGCACCGAGATGCGGTTTGCCGCGACGCGGTGGCGCGGGCGAGATAGGACAACGTCATCTGTGAATCGGAGGCTAACTTCCTTGTTGCTCGCAGTTGCCTCAAATGAGTTAATGGGTAAACCTCCGCTAAAGAGATGTAGCAACGAAAAAATTGCCACCCGCTCCCGCCGTAAGGATTCCACACGCGGGTCCAAGTTCAGCCTCGCAGCATCCCGCTGGGCGATGAGAATCCTCTTAGTGAGGATCGTCTTAGCTCGCCCGCATCGGACGCGTGCCGCAGGCTCGACCCCTACAGTTTACTCATGGAGCTCGGTACAGCGACACGTCCCCGACCCGCCGTGCGAGGACGCCGCCGACCGTCGGGACAACGCGACCCGCATGGCGGCCATTCCGTCGGGATCGCACTGCGCGTGCGTCGGATCGCGCTCATCGCCGCGCTCGTCGCGCTGATCCCGGTCGCGTTCTCCTACGTGCACGCGATCTCCCAACCGTCGAACTCGAGCGTAGGCGTTCGCACGGTCGAGTGGCTACGCGACAATGGCGCAGCCGGGCTGGTGGCAAAGATCGAGTCGACCTATTACGCGCTGACGGCGCCGAGCAAGGGTGGGCCAACCCTGCGCTCGCTTCCGCGCGTCGGCTACGGCAGCGCGCGCGCGACGGTCGCCGGCCAGAGCACGACCAGCGCCTACAGGCCCGCGCGCGTGGCGCCGCTGATACACCCGGCGCTCGAAGGCGAGGGCGTCTGGCGGGCGACGCGCCCCGGACTCGAATCGAGCCCACCGGTGCTCATCACCACCCTGCGCAACCAGCCCGAATACCCGCGCGTGGTAGCGGGGTTGGCGTGGATCGACACCGAACGGACGACCGTGACGCTCAACCCCGGGCGCCAGGAGCCATCGGTATCGATCCCGCGGGGCACCATGGACCTTCCGCCTGGGCGACGAGGGAAGCTGCTGGCGAGCTTCAATAGCGGCTTCAAGCTGGGGGACTCACGCGGCGGCTTTACCCTCAACGGACACACATACGCGACTCTGCGCAACGGAGCGGGGACCCTCGTCGGGTACGCCGATGGGCGCGTCGACGTGGTCGACTGGAGCGGCGGGCCCGTCGCCCCGTCCTCGGTGACGTTCGCGCGCCAGAACCTGCCGCTGATCGTCAACGAAGGACGAGTAAATCCCAATCTCACCAACGGCGCGGAATGGGGCGCGACCGTCGGCAATGCGGTCCTCGTGTGGCGATCGGGGATCGGCGTGGACGCGCGGGGGAACCTGATCTATGCGGCGGGTGACAACCAGACCGTGGGCAGTCTCGCGAACACCCTGATCCACGCCGGAGCCGTCCGCGCGATGGAGCTCGACATAAACTCCTACTGGGTGAGCTTCATCACCTACGGGGCGCCTGAAGCGGGCAACCCGACGAACCTGCTCCCCGACATGAACCGCTCGGCCAGCCGTTACCTGGAACCTGACGACCGCGACTTCTTCGCAGTTTACGCCCGCTGAGCCGTGCGGCGCGCTCGCGCGCACTGAGAGTCACTAACGTTTCCGGCATGACGCAGACGGCGGTGAGATTGGCTCGCCTGACGCACGAGCGGCCGTGGCAGGAGCACGCGCGACTGTACGCGGATCTGTTCGCCGACCCCGCCGTCGCCGCGACGCTGTGGCCGGGCGCGCTTGGCGATCCTCGCAGCGATCGCCAGGCCACGGAGATGCTTGCGCGGGACGTCGCGCATTGGCATCAGCGCTCGTTCGGGCCGTGGGTCTTCTTCGAGACGGCGACCGGCGTATTCGTCGGTCGCGGCGGGCTGCGCGTCGTCGACATGGCCGGCAGGGAGTGCGTCGAGGTCCTCTACGCCGTGCGCTCGGACGCCTGGGGCCGAGGCTACGCGACCGAGATGGCAGGCCTGGCCGTGGCGCACGCGCGACGCCTGAGACTCCCCGACGTCGTCGGCTTCACCGCGACCACCAACCGCGCCTCGCGGCGCGTGCTGGAAAACGCCGGAATTCGCTTCGAGGCGCTGGTCGATCGTGGCGGTCAGCCACACTGGCTTGGACGCCTGCGACCGATCGACTAGCCTGAGGTGGCGATGCTATTCACGCGCAAGCAGGCTGGCATGGTCGACGCGGGATCCGCGCTGCCGGGGCGTGCGACGGAGATGCAGGTCCCGCCGCGACACGAGGTGCTGGGGACGCCCTTGAAGGAACCGTTCCCGAACGGAACACAGACGGCCGTCCTCGCGTTGGGCTGCTTCTGGGGCGCCGAGCGGATCTTCTGGCAGGCCGAGGGCGTGTACACAACCGCCGTCGGGTATGCCGGCGGCTTCACGCCCAACCCGACCTACGAGGAGGTCTGCAGCGGACGCACCGGGCACACCGAGGCGGTGCTGGTCGCCTTCGACCCCCAGGCCACCAGCTACGAGCAGATGCTGAAGCTGTTCTGGGAGGGCCATGACCCGACCCAGGGGATGCGCCAGGGAAACGACGTCGGCAGCCAGTACCGCTCGGCGATCCTGTGGCGCGATGACCCCCAGCGCATTGCCGCGGAGGCGTCGCGAGACGCCTACCAGACGATGCTCACAAAGGCGGGCCTGGGCGAGATCACCACCGAAATCGCGCGGGCGGGTGAGTTCTACTACGCCGAGAGCTACCACCAGCAGTACCTCGCCAAGAACCCCGGCGGCTACTGCGGGCTCGGCGGCACCGGCGTCAGCTGCCCGGTCGGCTTGATCCAGCAGGCCTAGGTTCCAGACACCGGTCCTGGCGCGTGACTCGCCAGGACTGGGCGGCAACCCACGGGAAGCTCGAGCCAGCCCATCGACGAAGCGACCCCGCCGAAGCGGGGCCGCTGACCGTCGTTGCCGGATTCGGGTGTCGACCGCGCTGACGCCCCTGCTTACGCCCCCGCGGGTGCCGGGGCGGGTTTCCACGCCGGTGGCGCGTGCGGCCCGCCGAGCGTTGGAACGTCAGATGGGTAGACCTCGTTGCCGTGGATCGCGTGATCGCCGATCTCGAGCTCTTCGTCGGAGAGACGGAGTGGCACGAAGATCCCCACGATCTTCAGCAGCACGAACGTCATGATTCCGCTGAAGACGATCACGAATCCGGCCGTCTCGGCCTGCCAGCGCAACAGCGTCCAGCTTCCGTGTACCGCACCTTCCACCCCCGGGAGGTTCGATGCGCCGCCGACGCCGATGTACTCGACGATGTGCGGATCGGCGAGCACCCCGACCAAGAGACCACCGGTAAGGCCGGCGATCCCGTGCGTATAGATCACCCCCAGCGTGTCGTCTACGGACCTGAACACCGGCGCTCGGCTGAGGAACCGGATCGCGAACCAGACGATCGTCGAGCCAACGACGCCGATCACTATCGCGCCATAGCCATTGACGAAACCGGCCGCCGGCGTGATGCACACGAGGCCCGTGATCATCCCGTTGACCGAGCCGATCAACGACGGCTTGTCGCGGAAGATGTAGTCCCAGGCGATCCACACGAGCATCGCGACCGCCGTGCAGAGGTTCGTGTTGATCACCGCTGCGGACGCATTGGCACCGGCGTAGTAGGAGTCACCACCGTTGAAGCCGTTCCAGCCGAGCCACAGCAGTCCAGCCCCACAGGCGACCATCAGCAGGTTGTTCGGCGCATCGATCTCGCGGTCGCGTTGCAGTCGCGGTCCGATCACCGCGGCCGCCACGAAACCGGAGATGCCGGCCGCCAGGTGGATGACGTAGCCGCCGGAGTAGTCGAGCGCGCCGTGGGCGGAGAAGTAGCCGCCGCCCCAGATGAGGAAGGCGTTGACGGTGTACACGCACGTGATCCACAGCAGCACGAACGGAATCCAGGCCTTGAAGTTGATCCGCCCGAGGACCGACCCGAGCATCAGGATCGGGGTGATCGCGGCGAACACGAACTGGAAGTACACGAGCGAGGCCTGCGGGAAGTGGAACGGCGGGCCCGTCGTGATCGACGGGATTTCCGCTTGGCCCTCCTCGCCGACGTGGCCGAGCACGCTCCCCGGTTCACCGAGAAACGTCCCTAGGAAGCCTTTGGTCCCGGCGACGCCCGACCCGCTGTGCGCGACCGGGTGACCGAAGCCCATCTTGAACGCCCACAGGCACCAAGCGACAAGCACCAGACAGAAAGCAACGAACGTCAGCATCATGCTGTTGACCGACCAGCGCTTCTGCATCACGCCGCCATACAGAACCGCGAGTCCGGGAAGGCTCATGAGCCCCACGAACGTCGCCGCGGTCATCTGCCACGCGTTATCGCCGGCGTTGAGCCAACTTGGGTATGCCTGCCAGGACATGTGCCTCCGTTCCCCTACAGTCGTCGTTCTCCCACACCCCGATCCGCGCATGCGACCGAGACGCGCCAGTTGCAACCGATATGAAATCCGCTCCACGGACGAGCCGGTAGGGACACTGTGGCCAACGCTTGCGCGCCGGGTTTCGACATCTGTATAGACGCCTCCCGAGCCGGCTCGTGGGCGCGTCAGTTGCGAGCGATGAACGGGAAGCCGGCGCGCCGGCAGGCGGCGCTCAGCGATTCGGCAAGTCCCGGATAGGCCCCCGCGGAGGCGCATATCACTCTGGCCTGATGCCCGCAGCCGTGCAGTCGCGCGGCGCCCAGCGTGCTGGCGAAGGTCACGCTGACGCAGTCGCGGCGCGCCGGCGATCCGCTGGTCAGCGCGTACGCGCCGAGGCCGGCCAGCGCAAGCACAAGACACGCGAGCACTGCCCCCACGGCCGCCTTCTCCCGCCGTCCCCAGTGCAGCGGCTCCGACAACCGCCGCGACCGGTCCATCATGATCATGTGAGCGACCCTACTGCGCGTCGGCGTCTGAGCGCTCGCCGGACGCGCTCGCGGCGCCGTCGGCGGGCTTGAAGTCGAGCGCCGCCGAGTTGATGCAGTAGCGCTGTCCCGTCGGGCCCGGACCGTCGTCGAATACGTGCCCCAGGTGACCTCCGCAGTTGCGGCAGATGACCTCCGTGCGGCGCATGAACAGGCTGTTGTCCGGGCGCAACTCGACCGCCTCGGCGACGGCGGGCTCGGTGAAGCTCGGCCAGCCGGTGCCTGAATCGAACTTCGTGTCGGCCGCGAACAGCATCGCTCCGCACGCCGCGCAGCGGTAGTCGCCGGAGGCCTTGTTGTAGACGTACTCGCCGCTGAACGGCGGCTCGGTCCCCGCCTTGCGCAGGACCTCGTACTGGGCCGGCGTCAGCTGCTCGCGCCACTCGCCATCGGACTTGACCAGCTTGGGCTCGCTCATGCCATCTGTTCTAGCAGCGACCCGCCCCGGCTGCGCACGCCCTGTTACTATGATCCTTACGTTCACGTCAAGTTCAAATGCGGACAGGCAGAGGCGCGTCGAGATCGACGCTGACTCTACGGCGCCGGACACAGCCGGCCTTGGGCGCGCCTCCCGATTCGGCGTCGCCGCGGGTCATCGGAGCTACAAGTGGTGGGCGCTGTCCTGCACGAGCCTCGGGATGCTGCTCGCGGCCACCAACTCGGGCACGCTGATCATCGCGCTGCCGGACCTCGAGCGCTCGCTGCACGCAAGCCTGCTCGCGCTCGTGTGGGTGATCCTCGCCTACCTGATCGCGGCGACGGTGCTCGTGCTGACGGCCGGGCGGCTGAGCGACCTGTTCGGTCGCAAGCGCGCATACGTGGGCGGTTTCCTCGTCTTCGCACTCGCCTCGCTCGGGGCCGGGTTCTCCTCCGGGCCGACGACCCTGATCCTGTGGCGAATCCTGCAGGGAATCGGCTCGGCGTTCCTGTTCGCCAACGCCGCCGCGCTGGTGACCGACGCCTTTCCCAAGGAGCAGCTCGGTCTCGCGATGGGCGCCAACACGATGGTCGCGGCCGTCGGCCTCGTGCTCGGCCCGGTGCTCGGCGGCGCTCTGGTGGCGATCTCCTGGCATTGGGTCTTCTGGTTCAACGTTCCGCTCGCCCTCGGCGGCGCCGCGTGGGGCGTGCTGATCCTGCGCGAGCTCGCCAAACCGGATGAGGTCCGCGGCTATGACGTCCTCGGAACGAGTGCGTTCTTGATCGGCCTGACGGGCCTTGTCCTTGGTGTCTCGCGCGGCGGGCTGAGCGGTTGGAACGACCCGATCGTCGTGGGCGGGCTGGCCGCGGCAGCGGCTCTGCTGCCCGCGTGGGTGCTAATCGAGCGACACTCGCGCGCCCCGATGCTGGACCTCGACATCTTCAAAGATCGCCTCTTCGCCGCCGCGACGGCAGCAGCCTTCATCAACGGCCTGGCGCGGTTCGCGCTGATGTTCCTGTTCGTGTTCTACTTCCAGGGCGCCCAGAGCAACTCGCCGATCGAAGCCGGGATCAAGCTGATGCCGCTCGCGCTCGGAATGCTGATCGCCTCGCCGATCGCCGGCATCCATGCGGATCGACACGGCTCGCGCGCGCTGGCCGCGGCCGGCATGCTCGTGAGCGCCGTTGGCCTCGCGGCGATGACGACGCTCGGCGTTCACACGCCCTACTGGCAGAGCGGGCTGTGGTTGCTGATCGTCGGCGTGGGCTCGGGCATGTTCAACAGCCCGAACACCGCCGCCATGATGGGCGCGGTCCCGGCGCACCGCCGCGGCATCGCCGCCGGCGCAAGAACGCTGCTGCAGAACACGGGCGCAGTTCTGTCAATCGCCTTCGTCCTCGCGATCGTCACCTCCGCGGTGCCGAAAGCCACCTTGTTTGCGGTCTTCTCGGGTCTCGCCAAGGGACTCTCCGCGCAGAAGCTCGCGCCGTTCATCGCAAACATGCATGTGGCGCTGTGGGTGCTCGCGGCGACATCCCTGCTGGGTGTGGGCGTCTGCCTGATGCGCCCGCGCCACGTGATGCCTCGCGGTGGCGCTCAGCGGGTGCAAGCCGGGCAGGATCCGCTCGAGATGTCCGTGTCGAGCGCTCCTGGCGCCACGCGCGGCGATGGGTCGGTAGCTGATGACACCGCCGGCGCCGATGGACCGTTGCCGTCGGTCGGAGCGGCGAGGAGCTGAGAGCCTGCCGTGGACGCGGACTCGCCACGCTCGACCCCCCCGCCGATCGGCTCGCGCTCGGAGAGCCTGCGCATCGGCGACGTGGCGCGCCTGGTCGGCACGACGCCGCGGACGATCCGCTACTACGAGGAGATCGGACTGCTCCCGGAGGCTCCCGCACGTCCGTCCGGACAGCATCGCATCTACACCGACGCCGAGGTCGAGAGGATGCGGGAGGTGATGCGCCTGAAGGAGCTGCTGGGCGTGTCGTTGGAGGAGCTGAAGACGCTGCTCACGGCCGAGGAGGCGCGGGCCGAGGTGCGTGCGCAGCTGCGCCGCGAGAACGTCGATCCGGCACGTCGCCGCGAGCTGCTCGGTGTGGCGCTCGGCCACCTCGACCGCCAACTGGCGCTGGTGCGCCATCGGGCCTCTGAGCTTGGGCGGCTCGATAGCGAGCTGAGCGAGACGCGCAAGCGCGTGCGACGCAAGATCCGCGAGCTGGACGCCCATGCCGAGGGCACGTTTCCTCCGGCGGAGCCCGCGCAGGCCACCGGCGAGCCAGAGCCTTGAGCGCGCCCGACTCGCAGCCGGCCGTCCTCGTCGACGACCTCGCGGTGCGCTTCGGGGACCTGGAAGCTGTCGGCGGCGTGTCCTTCGCGGTCGCCCACGGAGAGGTCTTCGGCCTTCTGGGCCCGAATGGCGCCGGCAAGACGACGACGATCCGCGTGCTCACGACGCTGCTGCCACCCACGAGTGGTCGCGCGCTCGTAGCCGGGTTCGATGTTCGCGGCGACAGCCTTGCCGTGCGCGCATCAATCGGCTACATACCGCAGGCGATCTCCGTCGACGGCGCGCTGACAGCGCGCGAGAATCTCGACTTCTACGCGCGCGTCACCGGCGTGCCGGGTGACGAGCGTGCCCAGCGGATCGATCAGGCGATCGCCTCGATGGACCTCGACGCGATGCTCGACCGGCTCGCACGGACGTTGTCGGGCGGGATGCTGCGGAGGCTGGAGATCGCGACCGCGCTGCTGACTCGACCCGCCGTCCTGTTTCTCGATGAGCCCACGGTCGGCCTGGACCCCACGGCGCGGCGGATGGTGTGGGAGCACCTCAGCGCGCTGCGCGAGCAGGCAGGCACGACGATCCTTTTCACCACGCACGTGATGGAGGAGGCCGAGCGCTACTGCGAGCGCCTGGCGATCATGGACATGGGCCACCTGGTCGAGCAGGGAGAGCCGAGCGAGCTGCTGGAGCGCAACGGCAGCGACACGCTCGAGGAGGTGTTCACGGCCGTGACCGGCCGTGGCATCGACGAGGCGCAGGGAGGGAGGCTCGCCGATGTCCGCGCACGGCGCCGCGTCGCCCGTCGCCTCGGCTGATCGGCGCGCACGCGCACTCGCGAGCGGGCCGCTGGCACGCATGACCGCGGGTACGTTCGCCATGGCCCAGGCCGAGATGCGCAAGCTGCGCCACGACCACCTCGACATCGTGACCCGCTCGGTGCAGCCATTGCTGTGGCTGTTCATCTTCGGCACCGCGCTGCGCCACAACCGCTCGTTGACGATCGGAGCCCTCGATTATCGCGCCTATCTCGCGCCGGGCGTGATGGCACAGGCCGCGATGTTCATCGCGATCTTCTTCGGCCTGGCCGTAATCTGGGAGCGGGACGTGGGCCAGCTGCAGCGCCTGCTGGCGACGCCGCTTCCACGCACGGCGATCGTCCTCGGCAAGGCGGCTGGCGCGTGCGTACGTGCGCTCGTCCAGGCGCTTCTGCTTCTCCTGGTCCTCGCCGCCACCGGCATCGCCGTCCGCTGGACGGTCAGCGGCGTCATCGGGACGCTCGCGATGCTGATGCTCGGAACGGCCGCGTTCGCGTGCATGTCGATGCTGCTAGCCGCCGCAGTCAAGGAGCGCGAGCGCTTCATGGGTATCGGCCAGCTGATCATGATGCCGCTGTTCTTCGCCTCCAGCGCCCTGTATCCGCTCAGCGTGATGCCGGGCTGGCTGCACGTGGTCGCGCGAGTGAACCCGCTCACCTACGAGGTTCAGGGGCTGCGCCAGATGCTCGTTGGAGTCGGCGGCGCCGGCGAGGTGTGGTTGGACTTCCTTGTCGTGGTCGGTTTTTTCGCGATCATGCTCGTGGCCGCGACCCGCGCATATCCGAAGGCGATCCTCTAGCAGCGACGAGCATGGAGGCTGCCCCGAAGGAGACTCCAGATGCGATCGACACCACGAAGAGAAGGAGCGATTTGATATGTCCCCGGCGGTCGAGGTGAAGGCGAGTCCAGTGGGCGTTCCCGGCGCGGTGACCGATCCCGGCCGCGTGCGTGCCGAAGACCTCACCTACCCCGGCGCCGAGGGGACGCCGGTCAATGGATACCTGGCCTCGCCCGCGGCGCCGGCAGGCGCCGCCTCCAGGCCGGCGATCGTGGTGATCCACGAGGCCGGGGGCCTGGGCGAGCACATCAAGGACGTCACCAACCGGTTGGCGAACCTCGGCTACCTGGCGTTGGGCGTCGATCTCTATACGCGCGAAGGCGGGCCTCCGCCGTTGGGAGACATGCAGGCGCTGATGTCGCGCCTGTTCTCGATGCCCGACGCGACTGCTCTTGGCGACCTGCGGGGCGCCGCCGACTTCCTGGGTGCGCGCGAGGACTGCAACGGAAAGGTCGGCTGCATTGGCTTCTGCATGGGCGGACGCTTCACGCTGCTGTTCGCTTGCGCGGGCGATCGGCTGCACGCCGCGATCGACTGCTGGGGCGGATTCATCGACACGGCCACACCGCAGGAGCGATCCACGCCCCTGCGCCCGACTCCGCCGCTGGAGATAGCCGATCGGCTCGGCTGTCCGCTGCTTGCGGCGATCGGCGCCGAGGACCAGAACCCCTCACCCGAGCTCGGCGAGCAGCTACGCGCGCGGGCGGAAGCGAGCGGACACGAGGTCAAAGTGGACGTCTACGAGGGCGCCGGCCACGCGTTCTTCGCCGACTACCGCCCCAGCTATCGCCCCGTCCCCGCGGCGACGCTGTGGCAGGAGATCGTGTCGTTCTTGACGCGACATCTGCCGATCGGCTGATCATCTCCTCGAGTGACGGAGCCGCCACGGGCGATCACATCTGCGCAAATCGTTCGCCGGAAGCGCTCGCGGCGGTTCATATAGTGCGTGCAGCACGTCGTCGGCGAGAGCAAGGAGATCGTCGTGGAGCGCAAGTGGTGGACACTGATCGCGGTCTCAGTCGCGATCTTCATGCTGCTGCTGGACATCACCGTCGTGAACGTCGCGCTGCCCGACATCCAGCGCTCGCTGCACTCCTCATTCTCCGACCTGCAGTGGGTGGTAAACGCCTACGCGCTGACCCTCGCTGCGTTCCTGCTGACGGCCGGCGCGCTGTCCGACCTGTTTGGGCGCAGGCTCGTGTTTGTCGCAGGCCTGATCGTATTCACGATCTCCTCGGCGGCGTGTGGCCTGTCGTCGAGCCCGCTGGCGCTCAACCTGGCCCGCGCCGTACAGGGAACGGGCGGCGCGATGATGTTCGCAACCTCGCTGGCGCTGATCGCCCAGGCGTTCCGCGGCAGGGATCGCGGGGTGGCGTTCGGGGTGTTCGGCGGAACGATCGGCGCCGCCGTGGCCGTTGGCCCCGTCGTCGGTGGTGTCATCACCTCGGGTATCGGCTGGGAATGGATCTTCTTCGTGAACGTTCCGATCGGCGTGCTCGCAGTGATCTTCACGCTCACCCAGGTCGCCGAGTCGCGCGACCCGAACGCGCGCGGGGTCGACTGGATGGGTCTGCTGACCTTCTCTGGCTCGCTCTTCCTGCTGGTGTTCGCGCTGATCCAGGGCAACGAAAAGGGCTGGGGCTCCACGCGAATCCTTTCGTTCCTGATCGCCTCCGCGGTGCTGATCGTTCTGTTCGTGATCGCCGAGCGAAGGCAAGAGCGACCGATGCTCGACCTGACGCTGTTTCGCCGGCCCGCGTTCGCCGGCGCGAGCATCGTGGCATTCGCCGTGTCCGCGTCGATGTTCGCGATGTTCCTGTACCTGACGCTGTATATCCAGGACGTGCTCGGCTACAGCCCGCTCCAGGCGGGTCTGCGCTTCCTGCCGATCACGCTGGTGTCGTTCGTGGTGGCTCCGATCGCGGGAAGGCTGAGCGTGCGCATGCCAGTGCGCCTGCTGCTCGGATTCGGCCTGCTGCTAGTCGGCATCGGCCTGTTGTCGATGACGGCCGTCGGCGCGACCTCGGGTTGGACCACGTTGATCCCCGGATTTCTGATCGCCGGTGTCGGCGTAGGTCTGATCAACCCACCGCTGGCGTCGACCGCGATCGGCGTGGTCCACTACTCGCGCAGTGGTATGGCGTCGGGCATCAACAACACCTTCCGGCAGGTGGGCATCGCCACCGGGATCGCAGGGCTAGGCGCGGTCTTCCAGCACGATGTCACGCACAACACGACCGCCACGCTGGCCACCAGCGGACCCGGTCGCCAGGTGCTGGCCGCCGCGCACGGCAAGCTGAGCGGCGCGCTCGTCTCCGGCGACGTCGGGACGCTAGCTCGTTCGCTCCCCCCCGCCGCTCGCTCCGCATTGAGCCACTCCTACCGCGTGGGCTTCACCGGAGCCTTCACGAGCATCCTGACGATCGCGGCCGTCGTCGCGATCGTCGGCTCGGCGTTCGCCTTTGCGCTCGTGCGCAGCCGCGACTTCGTCTCCTCGAGCCAGCCTGAGAGCGCACCTGAGGCCGAGCCGGTGCAGGTGGTCGCGGGCTGAGACAGGCACGCGCCGAGGCCGATCGCGTCGAAGGCCCGCGACGCATCCGCGGTTTCACTCCGGCGTTTGTGACTCCTGCTCGGGCTCGTAGCCGCGACAGCCAAGCACCGGCAGGCGCGGATAGCGCGGATAAGCTGGGTCTTGGCGCGAGCGTTCGCACAGCGAGAAGATCGATCCGCGTGTGTTGCGGACCTCGCGCTGGTGGCGGCACGTGTCGCACAAGCCTGCGGCGTTGGCGGGCGTCGGCGTGGGCGGTCGCGCCATAACCGCAGCGTAGTGTCGACCGGCGCCACAACGCCATGCGATAATCGTTGACCATACAACTATGACCACTTTCTACCGCCTGCTCGGATTCCTGCGCCCCTACAAGCGCGGACTGACGGCATCGTGGATCCTCGCAAGCATCGCGATGGTCATGACGGTGGCGCTGCCCTACCTCACCGGTCGCGCGGTGGATGCGCTCAAGACAGGCGCGCTGCATGCGAAGAGCCACGAGATCGCAGCCCGCAACCACGACCGCCACACGCTGCTCTTGCTAGCACTGGCGATCGTCGGCGCGGTGCTCGTACGCTGGGCGTTGACGTACACGCGGCGGATGATCGCCGGGCGGCTCTCGCTCGGAATCGAGTACGACCTGCGCGAGCTCCTCTACGGCCACCTTCAGCGCCTGGAGCTGGGCTTCTTCGACCACCAGCAGACCGGCCAGTTGATGTCACGCGCGACCGTCGATCTGCAGGCCGTCCGCTTCTTCCTCGGCTACGGCCTCGTCTTCATCCTCCAGTCCGCTCTTACGCTCGCGCTGGCGGGCGTCGCGATGATCTTGATCAACCCCACACTGGGTTTGATCGCGATGGCTCCGGTGCCCTTGGTCGTGTTCATCTCCCAGCGCTATGGACGGCGGGCGCGCCCGGCGATTCAGGAGGTCCAGCAGCGCATCGCCGAGCTGACCGCCGACGCCGAGGAGAACATCTCCGGGGTCCGCGTCGTGAAGTCGTTCGCGCGGGAGCCGCTCCAGCTCCGGCGCTTTCGCCACAGCGTCTCGCGCGTGTTCGATCAGGCGATGCGCGCGACGCGTCTGGAGGCCACGTACAACCCGATGATCGGCTTCCTGCCCCAGCTCGGGCTCGCCGCCGTGCTGCTGATAGGCGGGCGCAGCGTGATCCACTCCCACCTCTCGCTGGGCCAGTTCAGCGCGTTTTATCTGTATCTGAACATGCTGATCGGGCCGATGCGATCGCTCGGCGTCACGCTCGGGCTCGCCCAGCGGGCGACGGCCTCGGGCGCGCGCATCTTTCAGCTGCTGGACCGCAAGCCGCGGATGAGCAGCCCGCCGGATGCGCCGCCGCTGCCGCCCGGCAACGGGCACGTGGAGCTGCGCGACGTGACCCTGCGCTACGAGGACGTCGACGAGTTCGGCGCGACGTATTCCCACGCGAACGACGCCACCTCGACCCCGCCGTTGTTCGCCAAGGGGGCGAGCTCCGCACAGAAGGCGGGCGCGAACGGTGCCGGATCGGCCTCCGCCGCGGATGCCACGGGGGCGAACCGCGGCGGGCGCGCGCACGACGGTCGCGTCCACGAGGGCAACGGCGCCCTGGCCGCGAAGCGCACTCCGACGATGCCGGCCGACGTCGCACCGCGGGAGGGCCGAGCGGTGCTGCGCAACGTCGACCTCGACGTCCCGGCCGGGCGCACGATCGCGCTCGTCGGCGCGACCGGCTCGGGCAAGACCAGCCTCGTCGCGCTGATCTCGAGGCTCTATGACGTCAGCTCCGGCGCCGTGCTGATCGACGGCGCGGACGTGCGCACGGTTGACCTGCGCTCGCTGCGCAGCGCCGTCGCAGTCGTGAGCGACGATCCGTTCCTGTTCTCGGCGACGGTCGCCGAGAACATCGCCTATGCCCGCCCCGACGCGTCGACGGCCGACGTCGAACAGGCGGCCCGACGCGCACAGGCCGAGGAGTTCATCACCGGGCTGCCGCACGGTCTGGACACGCGGGTCGGGGAGCGCGGGCTGAGCCTCTCCGGTGGCCAGCGCCAGCGCCTGGCGATCGCGCGCGCGCTGCTCGCCGATCCCCGCGTGCTGATCCTGGACGATGCCACGTCCTCCGTCGACTCCTCGACCGAGCGACTGATCAAGCTCGCGCTCGATGAGGCGATGGCGGGCCGCACGACGTTCATCATTGCCCACCGACTGTCGACGATCGCGCTCGCGGATGAGATCGTGGTGCTCGATCGCGGCACGGTGCTAGCCCACGGGAATCACGAGCAGCTGCTGCAGACCTCCGAGCTCTACGCGGAAATCGTCGCCAAGGGCTTGCCCGATCAGGTCTTTCTGACGCGCAAGCCCCGCGAGCGGGAGGTCAGCGGCCTGTGAGCCCCGCGGTGGGAAGAGGCCCCTCCGGCGCGGGCCCGCTTGGGCGCGCGCAATGGGCCGGCGAGCGGGCATCTAAGGGGAGTCGCGGGCGCAACCTCAAGGGCCTGCTTGCGCTGCTACGGCCCTACCGCGTGCGCTCCGCGGCGATGCTTGCAGCGCTGCTCGTCGGCACGGCCGCTTCGCTCGCGCCGCCGCTGCTGGCCAAAATCGCGATCGACGATGGCATCTCCCACCATGACACGACGACGCTCGCGCTGGTCGTCGTCGCCTTCCTACTTTCTGCGCTGCTCGTGTGGGGCATGACCTACATCCAGACCTACCTCGTCGGCTGGGTCGGCCAGCGTGCTCTGGCCGACCTTCGAATCCGCATCTTCACGCACCTACAGTCGCTGCCGATCGGCTTCTATGAGAGTCGTCCCGCCGGCGTTCTGATCTCGCGGATGACCAACGACATCGAGGCGCTCGACAGCCTCGTGACCGACTCCGTCGTCACGCTGTTCCAGGCCGGGCTCACGCTGCTCGGAACCATCGTGATCCTGCTCACACTCGACGTGAACCTGGCGCTGATCACGTTCTGCGTGTTCCCCTTGCTGGCCGCCGGATCGTTGTGGTTCCGACTGGTCTCCGCAGGCGCGTTCCGCCGCACGCGAGAGACGATCGGAGCGATCACCGCCTATCTGCAGGAGACGCTGTCGGGCATCCGCGTGGTGCGCAGCTTCGGTCAGGAGCCCTTTCACGAGGCGCGCTTCGCCGAGCTCAACGAGCAGAACCGCGAGGCCAACATGAGGACCGTTCGGCTCAACGCGGCTTACTTCCCGTCGGTTGAAATGCTCTCGGGACTGGCGATCGCCGGGATCATCCTCTACGGGGGCTATCAGGCGATCGAAGGCGCGATCACGGTCGGCACTGTCGTCGCGTTCGTCGCCGCGCTCTCCTTCCTGTTCGAACCGATCCAGCAACTGTCCCAGCTCTACACGACCTACCAATCAGGAATGGCGGCGCTGGAGAAGATCTTTCAGCTCCTGGACGTCCGGCCCGACCTGCAGGACAACCCCGGCGCGGTAGACCTGCCTCGAATCGACGGTGAGATCGCATTCGAGGACGTCTCCTTCGCCTACGCCCCGCGGCGCCGAGCGGCGAGCGACGCCGACGCCACCGGGGACTCGGACGGCGCGTCCCGAGCGGTCCTCGCGCTCGAGGATGTGAACCTGAACGTCCCGCCCGGGCAGACGGTCGCGCTCGTCGGTGCGACGGGCGCCGGAAAGTCGACGATGGCCAAGCTCGTGGCGCGTTTCTATGACCCGACCACCGGACGCGTCCTGGTGGACGGCCATGACCTGCGCGATGTGACGAGCTCCTCGCTGCGCTCGCAGATGGGCATCGTGCCGCAGGAGGCCTTCCTCTTCTCGGGCACGATCGGCGAGAACATCGCGTTCGGCCGGCCCGGCGCCGAGGACACGCAGATCCGCGCGGCCGCCGTCGCTGTGGGCGTCGATGAGTTCATCGCCGAGTTGGATCACGGCTACGACACCCAGGTCGGGGAGCGCGGCGCGCAGCTCTCAGCCGGCCAGCGCCAGTTGATCGCCTTCGCACGTGCGCTGATCGCCGATCCGCGCATCCTCGTGCTAGATGAGGCAACGTCCAACGTCGACCTGCATACCGAGGGGCGCATCGAGCAGGGCCTGCGCCGTCTGCTCGCCGGGCGCACCTCGATCGTGATCGCCCACCGCCTCTCGACGATCCGGCAGGCTGGTCGGATCGTCGTGCTCGAGCACGGCCGCATCGCCGAGCAGGGAAGCCACGACGAGCTGATCGCCGCCGAGGGTCGCTACTACGAGCTATACCGCGATTGGGCCACGCAGGCGGCGGCGTAGCTCCCCTTCCGTCGAGCTCCGGACGAGGCTTGAACCGTGGGCAGCCCTATCGCACGATCCGCGTCCTAGAGCCAAATATGGCTCCTGTGTAGGGATTTCCTCTCGCGCCGATCAGAACGGTCCGGATGAATCCGGCAAGGCCGAAATCACGCAGCTCATGCGACGTCGGCCTACTCGGCGAGTCCCACGGCTGCGACGGCCTCGGCTGGGTCCAGGTAGATGCGTGCTCGCGTGAGTCGATGATCGGTTCCGAAGTGTCCGACCCATGCGGCCGGTTGATCGAACTCGAGGCCGCTGACCCGACCTCGAACGTGGAGGCTACCGGTGACGATCACGGTGTCACCGTTCTCACGGATGCTGTCGAGCCGGTTCTGCCACTCAGAGAACTGCTCGTCGAGCTCGCGCAGCCACTCCGCAATCCCAGCATGACCGCGGTACGGCGCTCCGGACACCGACGAAAACGGCGTCTCCAACTCAAAATCGGGATCGAGAAGCTCCGCTGGCACCGTCCGCTCCCCCGCGTTGAAGCGTTCGATGACGGAACGAATCATCTCAGCGTTCTCCTGCGACATCGCCTACTCCGCAAGGCCAGCCGCTGCCACGGCCGCTGCTGGGTCAAGGAACTCCTCGACTCGGGCAATCAGGCCGTCTCTGAGCGTGACAGAAGCCGATCGGCACTTGCACGTCAGCCCCGCTCTCGGTTCCGGTGCCGCGCACCGTGCCGATCGCGACCACCATGTCGCCCGCGTCAAGGACGCGGTCAAGCGTTACGCGCACGTCCGGCAGCGTCTCCTGCCAGTCTCGCTGATATTCCGCGAGGGCCTCGTGTTCGCTGAGAGTCCTGGCGCCGGGGTGCTCCCTGGCAATGACCCATTCGATGTCAGGGTGCAGCAGGCGAAAAGCACCCCCCAGGTCGCCATCGTTCGTCAACGCATTCGCACGCCGAACGATCTCCACATTCGCCTGCGACATCGCCTACCGCCTCGACTCGCAAGCCGTCCGGCCGCGGTGAGTCCCGCGTCGACGTCGTAATAAACCGTAGTCCGGGCGGCCATTCCGTCAACCCACTCGAAGACGAATACCGGCCGCTGTCGAACCCGACCAGTGCTCCCAGCCGGACGGGCATCCTGGCGAACCACGGCAAGAACCACTCCATTGCCCAGATCCCGGCACTGCTCCAACTCGCTTTCATACTCGTCGTAGGCGCCGAACCACTCCTGCCACAGGCTACGGATCGCGACGTGTCCCTCGAAGGTTCCCACCCCGAGGGGCGACATGTCCCAGACACCATCCGGAGCGAACAGATTCAGAGCGGCCGTCAAAGTTGCCGCTGGCGAAAGCCTCCAAGCCCCGTCGCACGAGCTCGACCAGGTCGGGGGTCGTGGACTCGGACATCGCCCGGTAAGTATCCCGCAGCCCTCGTGCGGCCGAACGGCACGTTTCGCCTGGATGGCGCGTCTACTGGCCCACGCCGGCACTGAGAGGACCGAGTCCCGGGATCTCTGGGGCCTTCGCTAGCTCCGGGACAGGGACTCGAACCGTAGGCAGCCACTTCCCGGAATCCCCTTGCTAGAGCCAATATGGCTTCGCCCGACTGCAGCGCCATGCTCGGGCGGCGTCAACGAGGCAAGCATGAAGTTTTGCTTCATGACACGCGGACCCATGTTGGGTTGGATCTGGCCCAGGTCCCCGTATGTGTGGGGACCCTATGCGCCACAGGCTCGGCTGGCGGTCTGGCTATGCCGCAAAGGCGCATCCGAGTTCATAGCCAGCCCCAAGGTATTCGTTGGCTTTTTCTCTCTCCTGTTTGATTCCTGTGGCCGTCTTCCTCATTGTGAGCTGTTTCAAGCTGCCGTAGAGATTCTTTGTAGCGTTGCGCCAAGTCGCCGCACACCCCGCCGACCACCTGCTTCTTCACGGCCAGTTTCGTGGTTACGCCTCGATAAGGGTTGATGGGCTTGGCCTGTGAGATGGCCGGACCACCGACGTGGCGGCGAAGCTGGACGCTGCGACGAGGGCGATGGTGGTGGTGCGGATCTTGGTGCTGAGCATTTCGTTTGCCTCCTAGGGCGAGTTGGTTTGTAAGACCATCCTCGCCCTCGATCAAGCCACCGGATAGGCACCCTAGGGGTGAAGCTGGCCCACCCTGACCCGGCTCCGTCTGTTTAGCCCGCACGCCGAGACCCAACCGTCGACCGCGCTCGACCTCGGCGCGCACCCGACGCCGAGTCGCGACTACGCGAAGAGCGTCTTTATGATCCGTAACGCTTGTGTCCATTGCACAAGGGCGTTTACCCATTTGACGGAGCGGTCGAGATGCGCGGCCCGCCCGGCTAGTCTCTACTACCGATGAAGCCCGAGCCCTGGGCATGGCAGACCGACGCGGGTGGTCCCTTCCCGACGGTCGACGAGGTGCCGGTGTGGACCCTTGGAGGCGATCGGTTCCGGGCCGAGTCGCCGGAAGGGTCTCAGCAGGTCGAGGGCATCGACCGTGCCCGAGAGCTAGCGCACCAGCTCGCGCGATTGATCGCCGCGAGGACTCGCGTTCGGGATACTTAACCGCGATGTCCGAGGAGTCCACGATCCCCGACTTGGCCGAGCGTTTGCGCCTCCTCTTCGCTGCTGCGAGCCGCCGTGACCTCGACACGCTGATGAGCTTCTACGCACCCGATGCCGTGTGGGAGACGACGCTGGTCACCCTCGACGGTTCGGCGGCGATACAGGAACGCTTGGAGGAGTGGTTCGGCGCTTTTGACGAGCTTGAGTTCGAGCTTGAGGAGATTCTCGATCTCGGCAATGGCGTCACCTTTACCGTGGTCAACCAGAGAGCCCGCCCGGCTGGCACCAGCAGCGGTGGTTACATCCAACGGCAAGAAGCTCTGATCGGCGTATGGCACGAGGGCATGGTCACGCGCGTAACGACGTTCCTCGACATCGACGAGGCTCGTGCGGCCGCTGAACGCCTTGCCAAGGAACGGGAGTAGACGATGTCGCAGGAGAACGTGGAGGCGGTTCGGAGTATCTATCTGACGGGAGCATTTGACCGGTTTGAGCTTGATCCTTTTGTGGCGCCCGACAGCGAGGTCGTCAATGCATCCGATGCGATTGAACCTGGCGTGCGAAGGGGAGCCGACATAGGCGAGGCGTTTCGCCGTCTCGCAGAGGCCTTTGATCGTCGGGAACACCGTGTGAAGCGGCTTTTCGAGGTTGGGGATTCGGTCGTGGCCGAGGTCACTTTTTACGGACGGGGAACCGCGAGCGGCGTCGAGCTGAAGCAGGAGGAGGCGCATACCTGGACGTTCCGCGACGGCAAGGTCGTCCGATTCGAGTGGGGGCGAGACCTCGAGGAAGCCCTCAAGGCCGTGGGGCTGGCCCAGTAGGCGTCTCACTGGCCGTCCGTGGCCCGATCCACCTCGGCGCGAAACAGCCTCCACGCTGCTTGCCTGGACGCATAGCGGATGCTCAGAGCGCAGCGAGCGCGATCGTAAACACGGGCGCTGGCCAACTCCGGGACAGGGACTCGAACCCCAAATTCGTGCTCCAGAGGCACGCGTGTTGCCAATTACACCATCCCGGACCGGTGCCTCAAGGATAGTTGTCCGCGATCTCGGGGTCGCCCGCGACGCGTGCCGCCGGCGTTCACGCCTCCGCGCGTTGCTGCTCCGGGGCGAAGTAGGCGGTGATCGCCCCCTCCAGGCCGGGGTTGAGCACGAGTAGCACTCCGTCGCCGGCCTCGATGACCGTGTCCGGCTTGGGGACGAACCCGGCGCCTCCGCGCAGCACCGAGATGATCAGGCTGCCCTCGGGCAGGGATATGTCTGAGACCTTCTCGCCCACGGTCGGCGCGTCGGTGCTCACCTCGAGCTCGATAATCTCCAAGCGCTCCTCTTCGAGGGCGAGCAGGTGCACGAGGCCGTAGCGCGGAACCTCGTGCTCGATCAGGCGCAGGATCAGGTCTGTGGCCGATACTGCGGGCTGGATCCCGAGTAGCCGGAAATGGTCGTGATTGCGGGGGTTGTTGACCCGCGCGATGATCCGGTCGCAGAGGTACTTCTCCTTGGCGACCTGGCAGACGAGCATGTTGTCCTCATCGTCGCCTGTGACCGCGACCACCAGGTCGGCGCGCTGGATTCCGGAGCGCTCGAGCACCCACAGCTCGGTGGCATCGCCGTATTGAACGGCGTGCTCGAACTCTTCCTCGATAGTCAGGTAGCACGAGCGCGAGGACTCGATCAGGGTCACCTCGTGACCCTTGACGATCAGCTCTCGCGCGAGATTGCGCCCGACCTTGCCGGCTCCCACGATGATCGCGTACATGCTGCTAGGCGGGCTCGGGCTGAAGCGCGCGCTCGAACATCTCGATCGCGTGCTTGGTTGGGGAAATTGTATGGAGACCCTGCTCGCCGTACCAGCCGGCGCGTGCCGGGTCCATGACGCGCACGATCACCTTCTCAACGCCGAACCGCCGCTGGGCGATCTGGGCGATGATCAGATTTGTGTTGTCGCCGTCGGTCGACGCGATGAACACGTCGGCCCGCTCGATACCGGCCGCGATCAGCGCCTCGATCTCGAGCGCCGTCCCGACCGTGAACTGGCCCTGCGCGTCCTCCCAGCTCTTACTCTGGCCCGCGTCGAGGCGCTCGTGCGAAAGCGGATCCTCGTCCACGACCGAGACTTCGTGCCCGGCAGCCAGCGCCGACTTGGCGACCGCCGAGCCCACGCGGCCGGCACCCACGATAAGGACGAACATTGGGCGGAGATTAGACGATGCGGGCGGACGGATCTAAGAGCTCGCCGGCGTGAGCGGCGCGCCGGGCTCGGCCGTCGTGTCGCCGGCAGCCGGTGCGGTGACGATCACGCGGCAGTTGGCCTTGCTGACGACGTACTTGGTGACGTCTCCGACGAAGTTCTCGAGCCGTCCGCCGCGCCCCCCCAGGCGCGCCCCGCCGCGTATCAGCGACGGCTCCTCGGCCCCGAGGACGATCGCCTCGACTCCGCGGCGCCGGGCCTCGTCGACGATCGCGTAGCCAGCACGGCGCGTCCGCACGGTGGCCGTGGCCACCTGCACCCCGGCGTACTCCTCCCCTACCGCCTTTGCACGCGCAAGCGCCTGACGAGCCTCCTTCACCTGTGCTTCGGGCAGCCGCGCGTCGAGGGGCAGTGACATCGGGATCACGAACATCCACACGGCCTCGATCGTCGCGGTGTCGATCGCGGCCTCATCGGTCGGTTCGCCAGAGACCAGCAGAGCGGCGGTTTGCACGATGTCCTCGTCGAGCCCGGTCCCAAACAGGGGCACGAGGATCGACCCGTAGTCGCGCTCGCGCGGCGGCTCGGCGCGCAGCACCTCTGGAGATACCGTCACCCGCCGCAGCAGCGAGGTCTCATCGGCACGGCGGTAGACGACGTAGAGGGCCACGCCGCCCGCCATCCACGCGAGCCCGACGTAGCGCGCCGGTTCGTGGACGACCATCACGGCCACCCAGCCTGCGGCGCTCACGAGCGTGCCGACGACCGCCGGCAGGGGCAGCTGCCCACCGCGCAGCGTTACCGACAGCGGCACGCGGAAGGGACGGTCCCGTTCGGGCTCGCGGTAACGCAGCCGGCAGATCGACAGGTGCGCGATCGTGAACGCCAGCATCGCCCCGAACGCGTAGATGCCGATCAGGAAGTCGAGGTTCTCGGTCACGACCAGACCCGCGGCGATCACTCCGGCCGCGATGATCAGCACGTAGGGGGTCGAGCGCAGCGGGTGCAGCCGCCCGAGACCACTGGGGATCTGGCGATTCGTGGACAGCGAATATGCCAGCCGCGAGAGGCCGAGCATCGCCGAGTTCGCGGCCGCCAGCAGCGTCAGCGTGCCGAGTCCGGCCACCACGTAGCGCAGCGTTTCCGCCAGCCCATGGGGCCGCAGGTGCGCGACGATTCCGACCATCGGGGCGTTCATGTAACGCGTCGCGAGTTCGGTGTGGCCGCCGTGCACGGGCAGCGCCGTCACCGCTACCAGCGCGATGCCCGCATACAGGACGACCACCGTCGCGACGCCGCTGGCGACCACGCGCTTGAGGGCCAGACGGCTGATCCTCACCTCGCCGGCGAGCCCCGCGGCCGACTCCAGGCTGGTGAAGGAGATCGCCGCGATCGTGAGCGCGAAGATGAGGTCGGACCACGTCGGCGAGATGCCCAGGTGGATCGGGTCGAGGAGCGTGTCGGGGCTGAAGAACAGCGCCAGCCCGAGCACGACGACGAATCCTTGCAACGCGAGGTCGCCCACCACGAGCAGGCCGATCCGCCGCGCGCGACGCCAGCCGAAGCCGCGAATGTTGCTCAGCACAACCAGCGCGATGAACGCCAGCGCCAGCGCAAGCGCCTCGGTCTTATGGCCGAGCGGACCCCAGAACACGCGCGCGTACTGCGTCGCCGAGTACGCGGTTACGGCGATCAGGATGATGTAGTCCAACAGGATCGCCCAGCCGGCGACGAAGCTCACGAGCTCGTTGAACGCGTAACGGGCGAACACCGTCGATCCGCTGCGCTCCGGGTGCATCGACGCCCCCTCCGCGTACGTCGTCGCCGTGAGCGCGAACAGCAGCGCCGCGAGCAGGAACACGAGTGGCGTGAGCCCAAGCGCGTGGCCGGCGATGACGCCGAGAGAGAAGTAGATCGCGCTGGCCAGCGACGTGTAGACGATCGAGAACAGAAGCGGTGAGCCCACGCTGCGCCGCAGCGTCGACAGCGAGCGCGCCGACAGGACCACCGCCGCACGCTCGACGTCCCCGCCGCTCGCCTTGGCGGGGTCAGCGCCCGCGGGCGGGCCCTCCGCCGAGCTCATCCGGAACGACCCCGCTTCGCCTCGAGGTACAGCCGGGCCACGCCCGCGGCGACGAAAAGCACGCCCAACAGCATCCGCGCAGAGATGGCGCCGCCGTGCCCGACCGCCGCCTGGACGATGAGCGCGATGCCGATCGCGGCCATCAGCAGGGACAGAACGAACGTGCCCGAGCGGTGCACCTGTCGGCCGATCATCTCAAGCTGAGCTTAGGGGTCGGCTGGGATCTGCGGTCGCCTCCGCGCGGCGTCTACCCAGGCGCAGCGGCACTCCTTCGGTTCTCAGGTTATGAGCGGGATGATCAGGATCGCGACGATGTTGGCGACCTTGATCATCGGGTTGATCGCCGGTCCCGCCGTGTCCTTGAACGGGTCGCCCACCGTGTCGCCTGTCACCGAGGCCGCATGGGCCTCCGAGCCCTTGCCACCGAACGCACCATCCTCGATCAGCTTCTTGGCGTTGTCCCACGCCCCACCGCCCGCGGTCATCAGCACGGCGAAGAAGAAGCCTACGACAATCACGCCGATCAAAAGGCCGCCGAGCGCCTGCTGGTCGATCAGCCCGACGATCAGCGTCAGTCCGATCGGCAAGAGCGAAGGCAGGATCATCTCGCGCTGGGCGGTCTTCGTCACGATATCGACGCACGTGGCGTAGTCCGGCTCTTCGGTGCCCTCCATGATGCCGGGGTGCTCGCGGAACTGGCGGCGCACCTCCTCGACCACGGCACCGCCCGCTCGCCCGACGGCCTCGATCGAGAGCGAGGCGAACAGGCACACCATCAGTCCGCCGAGCAGCAGCCCGATCAGCACCGGCGGTTCGTTGATGCCGAAGGAGATCGCGTGCCCGACCTTGGCCTCGAGTTCTTTCTGGAACCCGGCGAACAGGACGATCGCCGCGAGCACGGCGGAGCCGATCGCGTAGCCCTTGGTGACGGCCTTCGTTGTGTTCCCAACCGCGTCGAGTCGGTCTGTCACTTTGCGCACGTCCTCGGGCAGGTCGGCCATCTCAGCGATACCACCCGCGTTGTCCGTGATCGGACCGAAGGCATCGAGCGCGACGATCAGCCCGGTCAGCGAGAGCAGGCCCATCACGGCCACGCCGATGCCATAGATGCCGGTGACGCCGCCGCCCGCGAGCTTCCATGCGCCGAGAATTCCGAGCACGATCACGATCGCGGGCAGCGCTGTGGCCTGCAGCCCCGAGCTGAAGCCCTGGATGATGTTCGTCGCGTGGCCCGTGATCGACGCATTGGAGGTCTTCTTCACGGGCGAGAAGCGAGTCGAGGTGTAGTAGTCGGTGATCGCGAACAGGAGTGCCGTGACGCCGATGCCGATCAGCGAGCAGAGGTAGAGATGGCTCCAGCTCGGCGCGTTGACCGTTTCACCGACGACGCGAAAGCTGAGGTTGCGCATCATCCAGTAGGTGATCGGGGCGAACGCCGCGGCGGCGAGCAGCCCCGACACCACGAGCCCCTGATAGAGGGCGCGCTCGACGTTGCCGGAGCGCGAGCGGACCGCAAACGTGCCGATGATCGACGCGATGATCGCGACGCCGCCGATCACCAGTGGATACAGCGCGACGCGAGTGGCCTCGTGGAACGTGAGCACGCCGAGCAGGATCACCGCGACGGCCGTGACGGCGTACGTCTCGAACAGGTCGGCCGCCATGCCGGCACAGTCGCCGACGTTGTCGCCCACGTTGTCGGCGATCGTCGCCGGGTTGCGGGGGTCGTCCTCGGGGATGCCCGCCTCGACCTTGCCGACGAGGTCGGCGCCCACGTCCGCGGCCTTGGTGAAGATCCCGCCGCCGAGTCGCGCGAACACCGAGATCAGCGAGCCACCGAAGCCGAGCCCGATCAGGGCATCGACGGCAGTCTTTGGGCTGTCGTTGAAGATCGACGTCAGCGCGCCGTAGTAGCCGGCGACGCCGATCAGCGCCAGTCCGACGACGAGCAGGCCCGTGATCGCGCCCCCGCGGAAGGCGACTCGCAGCGCCGGCGTGACGCCGACACGGGCGGCCTCGGCGACGCGCGCGTTGGCGCGGACGGACACGTTCATCCCGATGTAGCCGGTCGAGCCCGAGAGCAGGCCGCCGATCGCAAAGCCACCCGCCACGGCGATGTTCTGGACGAAGATCAGCGCGATGAACAGCACGACGCCGACTCCGGCGATCGTCGTGTACTGACGGTTCAGGTACGCGCGAGCACCCTGCTGGACAGCGCCTGAGATGCTCTGCATCTGCTCGTTCCCAGGCGAGAGCGCGAGCAGAGAGCGGGTCGTCAGCAGGCCGTAGGCCACGGCACAGGCGGCGCAAACGAGGGCGACGACGACCCCATGGTTCGTCAGAAAGCTGCTCAAGAAAATCCTCCGCGGTCAGATTTGCGTGCCGCGCGAGGATCGTCGCGCGCACATTTGTCGCCCGGGTCGCTCGAGAGGAGCGTCTACCCGGTGCAAACGCGCGGGCAGTCTATCGTGCCGGCCGGCAAAACGGCGGCTGGGAGATGTCAGCGTCCCGGCACCCACAGCCTGCCGCTGGACTCAGCCGGTCCCGGCCGGTCGGTGGCGTCCTCGGCGACAGGCGAATCCTTCTCGGTGGCCGAGGGCGCCGCTCCCTGCTCGCCGGCCACAGCGGCCGAGCCGGGCTCGGCGGTCGCGGCCTGCTGCGCCTCGCCTGCGTGGGCACGAGCCTGGCCCGCGCCGGCCTGCGCCTCGCGCGAATAGGCGAGCTGCAGCTGCGACAGAGCGTCCCGCAGCGGGCCCAACTCGGTGGGGAGCCTGCGCTCGAGGACCCCCAGCAGCGCCCTCACGCCGTCGATCGCGTCGCTCACCTGCTCGAGATCGCGCTCGACCGCGGTCGGGACGCCGGGCTCGCCGCCGGGGCGAGCCGTGCCCACCCCCAGGCGGCGACTGCCGATGTTCAGCAGCGACACCGCCGACTGCAGCATCACTTCGGCGCTCGTGATGCGGCTCAGTTCCGCCTCGTAGGCCGCTCGCAACTCGGCTTCGCTCGGCTCGCCTGGCCCGGCGCCCGCATCCGCCTCGGCCTCGCCGGCTCGATCCGCTGGTTCGCTGCTCACACCCGCACCTCCTCTGCGTATGTCTGTCTCGTCTCTTGCACGGAGGCCGCGAAAACCTCCTCGCGCGTCGCGCCGGCCTCGATCATCCGCCGCTGCCGCTGAGCCCCGTTCTGCTCGGGGAATGTGAGCTCGATGGCGAGCTCCGCACGAATCGGCGCCGTCCACGCCGCCAGCCGCTCGATTGCGTGCCGCGCGGGATACTCCTCGTCGCCGGGCAGGTCGATCAGCTTGCCATCGAGCCCGAAGCGAATCGCCCGCCACATGTTCTCCTCGATCAGCCGCGGCGCGGGATCGACGAACGGAACGCCCTCGTCCACGTCACGCGTCGCCTGCGCGATGCATGCGACCATCAGGCTCGCGAGCGCGTCGGACTCCGGCGCCGTCGCCTGCGCGTCGCAGATGCGCACCTCGACCGTACCGAAGCTGAAGTGTGGTCTCACAGACCACCAGACCTGCGTGAACTCGACGATCGAATTGGTCCTCAGCAGAAAGTCCATGTACTCGCGGTAGGCCCTCCAGCCGCCGAACGCGTCGGGAACTCCGCAGCGCGGAAAGCTCTTCGTGAAGGACTGCGTCCGGGCCGAGTGAAGCCCGGAGTCGCGACCGTCCAGATAGGGCGAGTTCGCGGAGATCGCCAACAGCAGCGGGAGCACGGGGCGCAGGCGGTCGCACACGCGCACCGCGCGGTCGATGTCGCGCACGCCGAAGTGCACATGAAGGCTGAACGTGTTGTTGCGCCAGGCCACGTATTTCAGCCCGTCCGCGACGCGGCGGTAGTGCTCGGTGTCGATGATCGGCTGCTCGCGGTAGTCGGCCCACGGATGGGTTCCGGTGGACCCGAGGGTCGCGCCGTGGGCGGCGATTAGCGCGAACAGGCGCCGTCGCCGCTCGCGCTGGCGGGAAAGTGCGTCGTGCAGGTCGGCCCCGACCCCGGAGATGATCTCGATCTCCGAGGAGATCAGCTCGCCGGTGACGCTGTCGCACAGGATCTCATCGCTCTGCGAGGCCCCGCGCAGCTCCTCAAAACGTGGCGCCAAGTCAAGCGTTTGCGGGTCCAGGATCGAGAACTCCTCCTCCACGCCGACGGTGGCGTCGGGTGTCTCGGCAAACATCTCGGCCGCTCGGTCTGGATCCAGGCTGGTCATCTCGTACGGTCTGCGTGCGTTCTGGTCGGAGCGTTCCTGTGTCCAGTGTGACGTGCCCTGAATCGAGCCGGGCGCTCAGGTCAGATAGAAGTACAACGCGTAGAGCAGGTCAACGGCCGGGCTCGAGGTGTGGACGGTGACCTCAGGCGGTACGGCCAGCAGCGACTCGGAGTAGTTGAAGATGATCTTCACGCCCGCCTCGACGAGCTCGTCGGCGAGACCTTGGGCCGCGTTCGTGGGCACCGCCAGAACGCCGACGACGATGTCCTCGTCTTCGACCACCTGGCGCAGCTCGCCGGTGTGGCGCACGACCTGGTTGCCGACGTTCGTGCCCACCTTGGTGGCGTCGACGTCGAAGATCGCCACGACGCGGAAGCCATGGTCGGCGAAGATGTCCGACGAGGCGATCGCCTTGCCGAGGTGGCCCGCTCCCAGCAGCGCGATGTTGTGCTGCCCGGCCGTACGGAGGATCTTGCGAATCTGGGAGACAAGCGCCTCGACGTTGTAGCCGACCCCGCGCTTGCCGAACTTCCCGAACCCGGACAGGTCGCGGCGGATCTGCGTGGAGTTCACGTGGGTGTAGTCCGAGAGCTCCTGCGAGGAGATCGTCTCCTTGCCCATCTTCTTGGCCTGGGTCAACACCTGCAGGTAGCGCGACAGGCGCGCGGCAACGCCAAGCGACAAGCGCTCGCTGACGGAGGCTCCACCATCCTGCTCGGTCCCCGTCGAGGTGGTCGTCGGTTCTACAAAGCTCATCGCGGGGACTCTAGACGCTCTCGCACCACCGCCTCGTCAACGAAGTAGTCGAACAGCTCCTCTCCGTTCAACGCGATCACCGGAATGCGCTCGAAGTAGGCCCGGTGCAGACCGTCGTCGGTGGTGATGTCCAGCTCCCGCAAATCGAACCCGAGCTCCCGCTGCAGCCCGCGCAGAATGCTCAGCGCCTCCATGCACAGGTGGCAGTCCGGCCCGGTGTAGACCGTGATCGTGGACACGTCGACGTGAGCAAACATCCGGCGGGCATTGTCTCAGGACCGGATCGCAGACCCGGGGGACTTCGCCGCTTCGAATCGGAGTCGCGCTTCCGGATCGCCGGCTCGCATGGCGGGTCCCGACGCGCCGGTCGGAGATCGGAGCGCTGAAGCCTGCGCGATACTCAGCAAATGCGGGAGGCATGGGTGTCCAAAGCGGCGACCGGACCGATCACGCGACTGACCACCTACCGCGAGATCGACGATGGCCGGCCACCCGCGGAGCCGCTTGCCGAGTCGAGGGGTTAGGCGATGTCGCAGCAGAACGTTGAGATCGCACGGAAATCGTTCGAAGCGCACAGCGCGGGCGGAATCGAGGCTGCGCTGGCGTTCTATGCCTCGGATCTGGTTTGGGACGCAGGTCCCGAGTGGGTTGAGGACCGCGTCTATCGTGGTCATGACGGCGCTCGCAGGCTGGACGCGGTCTTCATCGAGAGCTTCGAAGACTATGCCCTGACCCTCCACGAGATTCGCGCGGTTGGCGAGCAGGTTCTGGCGCTCTATGAGGCGACCGGGCGAATTAAGGGCTCAGGCCTACCGATCCGCCAGCCGATCGGGATCGTCCTCTCCGACATCCACGACGGCGTGATCGGTCGAGTCCACTCCTTCTTCAGCTGGAAGGAGGCCGTTGAAGCCGTGGGGCGGGCGGAGTAGGCGGCGAGACTACGAGCATCATCGTGGCCGCTCTCCGGTCGCATACGCATCCAGGTGCAGATAATCCGGATACTGCAGCTGCGAGCCGAAGCGAGCGGCGCTGGCGATCATCGCGGCGTTGTCCGTGCACAGCGCGCGCGCCGGGACGTGAACGCTCGCCCCGAGCCCGCGAACTCGCCGGCGCAGCTCGCCATTGGCCGCCACCCCGCCCCCGACCGCCAGACGCTCCAGGCCGGTCTGCTCCAACGCGCGCTCGACGCGGAGGACCAGGCTGTCCACGATCGCCGCCTGGTATGAAGCCGCCAGGTCAGCGGCCCGCGCGCGGGCGTCATCGGGTGAGAGCTCGCGAAGCTGATACAGGAGCGCGGTCTTCACGCCGGCGAACGAGAAATCAAGCCCCTGCGCGAACGATTGGCGAGCGCTGCCCCATCCACCCCGCGCGCGGTCACCGCGCGAGCCGGGAAACGCGAACGCCTCCGGATCGCCGCCGCGCGCGAGTCGCTCGAGCGCCGCGCCCCCCGGGTAGCCCAGTCCGAGCATCCGCGCGCCCTTGTCGAACGCCTCCCCGGCCGCGTCATCGAGCGTGCGGCCGAGAACGTCAAAGCCCTCGCGCTCCCGCACACGCGCCAGCAGCGTATGTCCGCCGCTGGCGATGAGGCAGAGAAACGGCGGCTCGAACGACTCCCCGTCGGACGTCAGGAAGTTCGCGGCAACATGTCCCTGCAGGTGGTCGACCGCCGCGAGCGGCAGCTCCCGGACGGCGGCGATCGCCTTCGCCGTCGAGAGACCGACCAGTAGCGCCCCGACCAACCCGGGGCCCTGCGTCGCCGCCACAAGTCCGATCTCCTCGAGCGTCACGCCCGCGTCGTTCAACGCCTGCTCGACGACCAGGTTCACCAGCTCGAGGTGGTGACGCGAGGCGATCTCGGGGACGACTCCTCCGAAGGAGTCGTGGACACCTTGTGAGGAGATCACGTTGGCGAGGATGCGCCCGGCCGAATCGACTACCGCCGCGCAGGTGTCATCACAGCTGGTCTCCAGCGCGAGAATGCTCATATGGGGCCCGGAGCCGGCACGTCGTCGAGGGACCCGCGACGGGTCGCCGGAGTTCGCCACATCACGATCGCGTCCTCGCCGTTGTCCTGGTAGTAGCGGCGCCGGACGCCTGCGGCGCGAAAGCCCTCTCGCTCATACAGGTGGATCGCGACGGTGTTTGAGCGCCGCACCTCGAGCGTGAACCGGGCGTCCTCGTCATCGACGCGCAAATACAGCTCCGCCAAGAGCGCCGAGGCCAGGCCGGCGCGCTGATGGTCGACATCGACCGCGATGTTCATCACGTGCCAGACGGTGTCGTAGCGAGAGCAGATCAGATACCCGACCAGCCGCTGCTCGGACAGCACCGCGAGGCAGATTCCGGTCTGCTTGGACAGCTCGAGCACGAACATCGCCAGCGACCACGGCGTCGGGAAGACGCGGCGCTCGATGGCGATCACGTCGGGCAGGTCCGTGTAGAGCAGGCGCCGGATCTCAAGCGCGGAGGGCCGCTCGGCGTGAAGCGGTGCCGGAGAGCTCACCGCCGCTCACCACGCAAGGCGGTGGCCCCTTCGCGCGCCGCGACCGCCTCCCGAGCGGCCACGTCCCGGTGCGGCGAAGCGACGTCGCGAGCGATCTCCGCATCCGCGCGGCGCCTGTAGTCCGGGACGATCTGCTCGTATCTCCCAACCGGCTCGGCGCACGCGCCGAGATCGCATATCGCCTTGGCGCTCACGAGATGCAGGGGCGAGGAATCCGGCGCAACGCCAACTCCGGCCGCTTCCAGTGCCCCGCGAAAGCGCACTGCCCCGTCACCGACAGCCAGCCATCGCTTCCCAGCTCCGCGGCCCCGGCGCTCGGCCTGCTCGACGACGCCCTGCAGGTCCTCCGGACTCAGCGCTCGCGAGAACGCGACCTCGCCCGCGGATTTCTGATCGGTGGGCGAGTACGCGGCGGCAAACGCCTCTCCGCGGCGCGCATCGATCACGGCAAGGACGCCTTCCGGCTGCTCGGCCCCAGCGCTCGCGGCCGCCTCGGCGAGCGCATGCAGGGTCGACACGCCGACGAGCTCGAGCGAGCGCGACTGAGCCAGTCCACGCGCGGTGGCGACCCCGACGCGCAGGCCGGTGAACCGGCCTGGCCCGAGCCCGACGGCGATCCTGTCAACAGCAGCCCACGCGATGCCCGCATCGGCCAGCAGCCCTCGCGTCATCGCCAACAGCCGGGTTGCATGCCCGGGATGCTCGCCTGGGCCGGGGTCGTCACGCGCCTGAAGCGTGCTTCCGTCAGCGAGGCGCAGCCCGACGGTCGTGGACATGGTGGCCGTGTCGAAGCCGATGACGATCATCGATCCACGACCTCGATCCGACGACGGTCCTCTCCACGATGCGCGAGCGACACCTGCAGACGAGTGTTCATTAGCTCGTCCTCCGCATCCTGCGGCCACTCCACGAAGGCAATCCGGTCGGGGCCGAGATAGTCGCTCAGCAGTGCGGGATCCTCGTGCTCGAGTCCTGCGAGCCTGTACAGGTCCAGATGCGACACCGTAACGTGGTCGGCGCGGTAGCGGTGTCCGATGCTGAAGCTCGGGCTGGTCACCGGGTCGGTGACGCCAAGCGCCCGTGCCGCGCCGCGCACCAGCGTCGTCTTGCCCGAGCCGAGCTCTCCGCGCACGAGCACAACGTCGCCGCCGGTCAGGCCGGCGGCCAGCTCGGCGCCCAGGGATTCGGTCTCCGCAGGATCCGAGGTTTCGATGATGCGCACGGCCACGACGAGACTTTAGAGCCAAGCGCGCCGTTCTCCTTAAACGCGACCGGCCCGCGGGAGAAAGGGACGCGAGCCGGTCGTTACTCCTGGAGGGATGGAGACAAGGCCTGTATCGGCAATGGATGTAGCTGACTTGAGGCCCCGGTGCAAAATATTTCGACATCTCTTCGCGATCCCCTCTTTTGCCCGTAAATAGGGCCAAACAGCGGCCAAACAGCGTCTAGAACATCCTCGCGAGCGCCTAGAACAGGCCGAGTTGATCGGCCTCCGTGCCTCGCTCGCGCTCCGGCCCCGAATCGGCGACGTCCTCGAGCTCGGCGACCTCCGGCACGTGCGGCATCTCCGGCATCTCCGGACCCTCAGGCGGCGGCTGCTCGGGCGCTCCCGATCCGAGCAGCTCGGGCAGCCGTGAGAAGTCCTCGCGCAGCGTCTCGAGCATCCGCGGCGTGTACAGCGCCGCGGCGGGGTGATAGATCGGATATAGCCGCACCGCGCGCCTGCCGAGCGTGATCACCTCGGGCTGTCCGTGTAGGCGCGTGATCCCGGTCGGGTCGCCGCGCAGGAGCTTGGTCGAGAAGTTGCCGAGCGTGCAGATCACGGTCGGCTGAATCAGCTCCACCTGGCGCAGGAGGTAGTCCTGACAGTTCTCGATCTCGAGAGGGAGCGGATCGCGGTTGCCGGGAGGGCGGCACTTTAAGACGTTGCAGATCCACACGTCCTTGCGCTGCATCCCGATCTCGCCGAGCAGCTGCTCCAGCAGCTTGCCCGCGCGTCCGACGAACGGCAGGCCCTGCTCGTCCTCGCTCGCCCCCGGTGCCTCGCCCACGAACATCAACGCCGCATCGGCGTTGCCGGCCCCGAAGACGACCGTCTTGCGCGTCGCCGCCAGCTCCGTGCAGCGGACGCACGCCTGCGCCTGCGCGAACACCTCCTTCAACGCCTCGCGTCGCTCGGAGGCCGGCTTTCCGCTCTCCCCGGAGGACATCGACGGATGGTATTCAGTCCATGCGAGGGTTCGCACGTCCGGCACACCGTTCTGCCCCCGCCCGCGGCTCGAGCGCGGGCACGGCGGGGTTGGAGGCGTCGGCACGACCGGTCCGCCGAGGCGCACCGGGGTGTCCTGAGTCATGATCCGGGGATGTCCTCGCCCTCGGAGGTCGCGGTCACGGCCCCATTCGCGGGGGTGGTCGTCGCACTGGCTCATGAGGCCGACGAGCAGGTAGGGGCGGGCGCGGCGCTGATCGTGCTGGAAGCGATGAAGATGGAGCACGAGGTCATCGCTCAGACCGACGGGGTCGTGAGCCGCGTGGAGGTCACGGTCGGGGAGTCGGTCGAGGAGGGGCAGCTGCTGTTGGTGCTGGCGGCGGACGGCGAGCTCTCCGATAGGGCTGAGCCGCCGGTCGAACTCGAGTCGAGCGCGGCGCGTGCCGATCTGGAAGCGGTGCGTGAGCGCCACGCGCTAGGCCTCGATGCCGCACGGCCGGACGCGGTCGCGCGGCGGCGCGAGCGCGGGCGGCGCACCGCGCGCGAGAACCTCGCAGAACTCGTCGACGAGGGCACGTTCGTCGAGTACGGCCCGCTGATCTTCGCCGCACAGGAGCGCCGCCGCACACGCGAGGAGCTGATCACGCGTACGCCCGCTGACGGGCTCGTTGCCGGCGTCGGTGACGTCGACGGCCGCCCGTGCGTCGCAATGTCCTACGACTACACGGTGCTGGCGGGCACGCAGGGGATGCGCAACCACATGAAGAAGGATCGGCTGTTCGAGATCGCCGAGCGTCGCCGGCTTCCCCTTGTGCTGTTCGCCGAGGGCGGCGGCGGGCGACCGGGGGACGTCGACATGCCGATCGTGGCCGGCCTGGACTGCCGCGCGTTTCAGCTGTTCGCTCAGCTCAGCGGCCTGGTGCCGCTCGTGGGGATCGCGTCGGGGTACTGCTTCGCCGGCAACGCCGCGCTGCTCGGTTGCTGCGACGTGGTGATCGCCACGGAGGACGCGAGCATCGGCATGGGCGGCCCCGCGATGATCGAGGGTGGCGGTCTGGGGGTGCACGAGCCGGGCGACGTCGGCCCGATCGACGTGCAGTTCGCAAACGGCGTGGTCGACCTCCGCGTCGCCGATGACGGCGAGGCGGTCGCGGCGGCGAAGCGCTACCTCTCCTACCTCCGCGGGCCGACCGTGCCGGGGAGCGTGCCCGATCAAAGCGCGCTGCGTGGCCTCATCCCCGAGCAGCGCAAGCGCGTCTACGACGTTCGCCGCGTCCTTGACACCCTCTTTGACGAGGGCTCGGTGTTCGAGCTGCGGCGCGGGTTCGGGCCGGGGATGATCACCGCACTCGCGCGAATCGACGGCCGCACACTCGGAGTCGTGGCAAATGACCCCACCCACCTCGGCGGAGCGATCGACGCCGCCGGCGCCGACAAGGCGGCGCACTTCCTCGGTCTGTGCGATGCGTTCGAGCTGCCGCTCCTGTTCCTGTGCGACACGCCCGGCTTCATGGTCGGACCGGACGCCGAGCGCACGGCGACGGTGCGCCACTTCGCTCGCATGTTCCTCGCGGGCGCGAATCTCACGGTCCCGGCCGGCACGATCGTCCTGCGCAAGGGCTACGGCCTCGGCGCACAGGCGATGGCCGGCGGCGGCTTCAAGGCGCCGCTGTTCACGATCGGCTGGCCGACGTCTGAGTTTGGCGCGATGGGACTCGAGGGGGCCGTCAGCTTGGGCATGCGCCGGGAGCTCGACGCGATCGAGGACCCGGACGAGCGCGAGCGCACCTTTCAAGCCGCGGTCGCCGGCGCGTATGAGCGCGGCGAAGGGCTGAACATGGCCGCCTACGGCGAGATCGATGATGTGATCGACCCGGCCGACTCCCGCCGATGGATCTCAACCCTGTTCAGCGAGGGCACCGGCAAGTGGTGGCAGCGGGCGGGCAAGAAGCGACCCTACGTCGACGCTTGGTGACGGCGAGCGGCGCCAACCGGGCGTACACGCCGGCTTCTGACCGCCTCAGGGCGGTCCGATCGTGAACGAGGCGGAGAGGGCGGGACCGTTTGCGAGCGTCTGGTAGACGACGCAATAGCGCTCGGTGAGATTGAGCAGCGTTGTCAGCTGCTCCTCGTCGGCGTCGGTGTCGAGGTCGAACGACAGTCGCACCGCGGAGAAACCGACCGGAGCCCCACGATCGACGCCGAGGGTTCCGCGGAAGTCGAGGTCACCCTCCGCCCGTACCGAGCCGGCGACGATTGCAACGCCGAGCGAGGTCGCCACCGCGCGCAGCGTGACGCCGGCGCAGGCGACAAGCGCCTCGAGGAGCATGTCGCCTGAGCACAGCAGCGATCCATCGCCCCCTGAAGCCGGATGAAGTCCAGCCTCGGCGATTGCGCGTCCGGTGTGCACCGAGCATGACAAGCCCTCTCCAAGGGCACCCGTCGCGGCCAGGGTCACGAGAGCTGCGTCCGGCTCATCTCTGTAGCGCCGCTTGAGCGGCGCTTGCAGCGTTCGCAGCTCGTCCTGGTTCATCCGGGAATCCTACGCGCCGCCCGCCTTCGGGAGCCCGGACGGCAGAGAGCAGACGTGCGATCGTGGGGGGACACGGCTGCCTCGAAACTCGACGCGCGGCTCTTGGCCCTCGTACTGGATTTCGGCCGCGTGCGCGATCCTCCCACCGGGGTTCTCGACGTACTTGGCGATCCACTGCGGCCATACGTGCTCCCCGGCGACCGGCGTTCCGCCGCAGAAACACGCAGACCCGGCCGCTACCCTCAGAGCCAATGGATGAGGACACGCTCTCGGAGCCTACCCAGCAGACGCGGCCCAAAGGCATCGACCCGAAGGCCGGGAAGCCTTACGAGCCGGTCGAGATCCCGGTGCCGAAGCGCAGCACGTGGGATCGGCTCTTGCATCACGCCGAGAGCACGACGCCGCCGAAGGGCTAGGAGCGTTTAGCGGAACTCACGCCCGTCGCCGTGCGGGATACTCCTCGCCATGTCTGAGGAGTCCACCCCCGACCCGGTGGAGCGTGTGCGCAGGCAGTTTGAGGCTGGGAATCGCCGTGATATCGATGCGGTGATGAGCAGCTTTGCTGTGGATGCGGTCCTTGAGGGGCGGGCGTTGGGGGACATCTTCGAAGGCCAAGCGGCAATTCGTGCCTTCGTTGAGGGCTGGTTCGGCATGTATCAGGAATTGGAGTTCAAGCTTGAGGAGGTCCACGACCTCGGCAACGGAGTTGTGCTTGCTGTGGTCCTCCAAGAGGCTCGGCCTGCTGGCATCGCCGGTCACGTTCAGCAGAGAGAGGGATGGGTCTACGTCTGGGCGGGAGGTTTGATCGCGCGCCTTATCGCTTCCGACATCGACGAGGCCCGTGCCGCCGCCGAACGCCTCGCCGAGTCGAGAGAGCAGACGTGACGAGTGTCGCTGAGTTCTCCTAGACCTCGGGCCGCTTCCCTGCGGCTGCGCGGTCAAAGAGCTGCATGAACAGCGCGCCGTCATCGCGTTCGGCGTGTGCCGTCACGCGTACTCGTCCAGATACGTCTGCAGGCACGCCGGGGACACCTTCTTGTAGACGCCTCGCATCCCGGTCGTCATCCATCAGCGTCCGGACGCGCTTCATCATCTTGTGTGCCTGCTTGTACGTGACCCCTAGCTCGCGCTCCATCTGCTTGGCCGAGATCCCACGGCGAGTGCTAGCCATGAGGTACATCGCGTAGAACCAGAGGTGCAGCGACGTGGACGAGCGCTCGAAGATCGTGCCCTTCTGCGGGTGGACGTGCAGCCCGCAGGAATCGCACGTGTAGGACGCCCGGGTTTTAGTCCGGTGGAACTTGCGCTCCCGCTCGCAGCGCGGGCAATGAGCGTGCGCGCCATCGGGAGCGAAACGGTCCCGCCATAGACGATCCAGGCACGCGGCGTCGTCCCGGAACGCCTGCATGAACTCCATGAGCGAATAGTCCGATTCCGACGAGCGGCGGCGCTTCGGGTTGTGCGATCCCTAGGAGCGGCCGTCGCGCTCCCTTTCCCGTTTGCGGGCGATAGCCCGGAGCACCGCGAGATCGCCAGCGGCAAGCCCGACCAGGACAACAATGAGGATGAGCGCGATCTCCATGCCTACCTATACATCCCTTCCGGACATATATGTGATCGTGCGCACACATGGCCGTGCCTCTTCCACGGCGTCCGCCGCAGTTGTATCATTGCCTGCGAGCCGTCACCGAGGAAGCTCGGGATGAACCTCAAGCAGCGCGTTGCCTGACACCTTTAGTCGCGCCGGTATCCGCAGGGAACTGGACCGAGACCAATGATCCACAGCGACCAACCCCCGCTCAGCGCATGAGGACCGTGCGCACCGTGACGGAGCTGCGCTCCGCGCTGGCGCCGCATCGTCGCCCCGAGCGCACGGTCGGGCTCGTGCCGACGATGGGTGCGTTGCACGAGGGGCATCTTTCGCTGATCCGCCACGCAAACGCGCAGTGCGATGTTGTCGTCGTGTCGCTGTTCGTGAATCCGGCCCAGTTCAATGAGCGCTCTGATCTGGAGCGCTATCCGCGCCAGGAGGCCGATGACGCCGATCTGGCCGCGGAGGCCGGCGCCGACGTGCTGTTCGCGCCGTCCGCGGAGGAGGTCTATCCGCCGGGCTTCGCGACCGCCGTCGAGGTCCTGGGAGTCACCGAGCGGCTCGAGGGTGCCGCGCGCGGCGCCGAGCACTTCCGCGGAGTGACGACCGTCGTCGCCAAGCTGCTGTGCATGGCGATGCCCGATGTCGCCTACTTCGGCCAGAAGGACGCCCAGCAGCTCGTAGTGATCCGCCGCCTGGTCGAGGATCTGAACCTGCCTGTCCGGATCGAGGCGCGCCCGACCGTTCGCGAGACGGACGGACTGGCGCTGTCGAGTCGCAACCGTCTGCTCTCCGCCGAGGAGCGCGCACGCGCGCTCGCTCTCCCCGCCGCGCTGAACGCGGCCCATGAGCGGGTCGCCGCCGGCGAGCGCTCGACCGCCGCCCTGCTGGACGCAGCCCACGAGCGGCTACGGGCCTTCGGCGTCGAGGCCGAGTACCTGGCGCTCGTCGATCCCGACACGCTCGAGCCGCTCGAGGAGCTCACGGGCGAGGGCCTGCTAGCGCTCGCTGCACGGATCGGCGAGGTCCGCCTGATCGACAACGCGGTGCTCACGCCGGCCACCACCTCCACTCCCAGTCAACCACTCGCACGAAAGGCGATCGCCTGATGCAGCGCATGATGCTCAAGTCCAAGATCCATCGAGCGACCGTCACCGGGTGCGATCTTCATTACGTCGGCTCGATCACGATCGATCCGGACCTCCTGGAGGCCGCCGACATCCTCGACCACGAGCAGGTGCACGTGCTCGACATCGACAACGGCGCCCGCTTCGAGACCTACACGATCCCGGGCGAGCGCGGATCGGGCGCAATGCAGATCAACGGGGCCGCCGCCCGCCTCGTGCACCAGGGCGACACGATCATCGTCGTCTCCTACGCCGGCTATGACGAGAACGACCTGCAGCGATACGAGCCTCGCGTGGTTCACGTCGAGGCGCTCACCAACCGCATCATCACCATCGACGACGAGGTGGCGACCCTGCTCTCCTAGGAGCGGGCGTCAACCGACTGTCAGAGAGGAAAGCCCATGTCCAGCCGACCCGACCCGTCCCTCCGTGCCGTGAGCTCGGAGACCCCGTCCGACCCCGGACGCCTACCGATGACGCTGCCGCTGCTGATCGAAAAGAAGCGGCTTGGCGACCCGATCGTCATGGTCACGGCATACGACTACCCGAGCGCCCGCGCCGCCGAGGCGGCGGGCGTCGACCTCGTGCTGGTCGGCGATTCCGCCGCCACCACTGTGCTGGGCTACAACGCCACCACGCCCGTCGAGCTCGGCGACATGCTCGTGCTCGCGCGCGCCGTCCGTCGCGGGCTGCGCACACCGCTGTTGATCGGGGATCTGCCCTTCGGCTCCTACGAGGTCTCCGACGAGCAGGCGATCACCACCGCGATGCGCATGGTCAAGGAGGCCGGCTGCGAAGTCGTCAAGCTCGAGGGCGGCGGAGAGGCCTCCGTCAGCCGTGCACGCGCGATCGTCGGCGCCGGCATTCCGGTGATGGGGCACGTCGGCCTGACGCCCCAGACCTCGACCGCTCTCGGCGGCTGGAAGGCCCAGGGGCGCACGGCGGGCGCGGCGGCGCGCATCGCCGCCGAGGCTCTGGCGCTGCAGGAGGCGGGGTGCTTCGCACTCGTCTTCGAGGCGATACCAAGCGCGGTCACCGAGGAGCTGATGCCCCACGTCGAGATACCGGTCATCGGCATCGGCGCGGGTCCGGCAACCGACGGTCAGGTGCTGGTCTTCCACGACCTGCTGGGGATCCGCGACGGACTCGGTCCGCGCTTCGTCAAGCGCTACGCGAACCTGCAGCAGGAGATGAACGCCGGCGTAATGGCCTATGCCGAGGATGTCCGCGCGCGACGCTATCCCGGTCCGGAGCACACCTACTCGATCGACCCCGGCGAGCTGGTGGAGCTGCACGAGCGCCTGAGCTGACCGGCGCCAGCCCGGCGATCGGCTTCGATCTCCCCGTCGACGCGGAGATAGGCGCGCTGCACTCGGCCTAGCCGTCGCGCGGGGCGTGTTCGCCGGCCCACGCGATGATGCTCGCGCTGCCGCTCACCGTGCTGCGATCCGGCAGCATCAGCACCGGCAACTGCTCCTGGCCGCTGATCGCCTTGAGCTCCGGGCGCCGGCCCTTCGTGAACAGGCCGAACAGTTTTCCGCGCGCGAACACGATCTTCTCGAAATCGTGGCCAGCGCCACGGAGGGCATTCTGCGCGCGCTTGCAGGCATGTGGCGGTGGGCCACCTTCGTCGATGTGACAGACGTACAACGTCAGCTTGTCCGGCATCAGAGCGGCTCGCCGTAGACCTCGGCGAAAGCGAACTCCTCGACCGCTCGGCGCGCGAGCCGCTGCGGCCAGGGATCAAGGCGCTCGCCCACGCCGATGTGCGCCGCGAGGGCGACGTCGTCAGGGATCTCGAGCAGGCGCTTGACGTCCGCCTCGGCCGGTACGAGCAGCGTCGTCATCGCGGCCCCGAGACCCTCGCTACGCAACCCGAGCAGGAGGTTCTGAACGAACGGGTAGACCGACGCGCCGCCGACGATGCTCTGGCGTGGCAGCCCGGCGTCGGTGACGGCCAGGTCGCCGAGGCGCACGCCGACGACGAGGTGGACGGGGACCTCGTCCATCCGCTCGGCGTATTCGTTCGCGCGACGCACCATCCGCACGCGCGCCGGGTCGAGCTCACGGTCGGCCGGCGCCTGCGCATCGCTCGTCCCGCCGATGTAGGCGCGCCAGTACGGCAGGTACAGGTCGCGCAGCGCGCGGCGCTTGTCGGCGTCCTGCACCACGACGACGCGCCAGCCCTGGCGGTTGCCGCCACTCGGCGCGAACCGAGCGGCGTCGAGCGCTCGGCGCAGTGCGTCCGGCGGGACCGGGTCCGACGTGAACCGCCGCGTGGTGGGGGCGCAGCGCATCACCTCATACAGCTCCACCGCCTCCACCCTACCGGTACTCGACGGCTCCGATCACCCGCGCCGGGGCGCCGGCCGCGATCGAGAACGGCTCCACATCGTGCGTGACCACGCTGTTGGCGCCGATCACGCTGCGCTCACCGATGCTCACACCGCTCGTCACGACGACGTTGGCGCCGAGCCAGCAGTTATCGCCGATGCGCGTCGGCCCCTTGCTCTCGAAGCCCTGCCAGGTGATCGGCTTCTCGCGGTCGTCATAGCGGTGGCTGGAGTCCGTGACGAAGCAGCCGTTGGCCAGCATGCAGTGGTCGCCGATCTCCACCAGCTCCTGCGCGGCGACCATCACGCCGAGGTTCAGGAAGGTCCCGGTGCCGATCCGCACGCGCGCGCTTCCGGGAGCCGTGATCCAGACTCCGGGCTCGAGCAATGATCCGGGCCCGATCTCGAGGCGCCCCTCGCGTAGGGCCTCGAGCACGTTCCCGTGCACGGGCCAGCGCACAAACGCTTCGCGGCGCAGGAACTGCCAGTGGATCTGGGCGCGGTTCCACGGCAGCGAATTACGCTCATACCAGCGCCACTTCTGGACCCACAGCCGCGCCTGGCCCGCCGCGTCGCTCAAGCGGCGACCTTCGGCCGCCGATTGCGCTCGGCGCCCTTGACCGACTTCGCGCCGCCGGACTTGGCCACGGGAGTGAGAATCGTCGAGAGGAAGCGCCCGGTGTACGACGCCGGCTCCGCCGCGACCTCCTCGGGGGTCCCGGTGGCGATCGCCAGTCCTCCCTCCTCTCCCCCTCGGGGCCCATGTCGATCAGCCGGTCCGCTGACTTGATTACGTCGAGGTTGTGCTCGATCACGACCACGCTGTTGCCGGCGTCGACAAGGCGCTGTAGCACCTCGAGCAGGCGCTGCACGTCGGCGAAGTGCAGCCCGGTCGTGGGCTCGTCGAGTATGTACAGCGTGCGCCCTGTCGCAATCTTGGACAGCTCCGTCGCGAGCTTGACGCGCTGCGCCTCCCCGCCGGACAGAGTCGTCGCGGGCTGGCCGAGGCGGACATAGCCGAGCCCGACCGCGTTGAGGGTCTCCAGGCGCCGGCGGATCTTGGGAATGTGCTCAAAGAACCCAAGCGCCTCCTCGACGGACATGTCCAGCACGTCGGCGATGCTCTTGCCCTTGAAGCGCACTTCGAGCGTCTCGCGGTTGTAGCGCTTGCCGTGGCACTGCTCGCACGGGACGTAGACGTCTGGCAGGAAGTGCATCTCGATCTTGATCTGCCCGTCCCCGCGGCAGACCTCGCAGCGCCCGCCCTTGACGTTGAAGCTGAACCGCCCGGGCTTGTATCCGCGGACGCGCGCCTCCTGCGTCTTTGAGAACAGGTCGCGGATGACGTCGAACAGGCCCGTGTAGGTTGCGGGGTTCGAACGCGGCGTGCGCCCGATCGGGGACTGGTCGACCGCGATGATCTTGTCGAGCTGCTCGAGCCCATGGATCGCGCGATGCGCTCCCGGGCGCTGGCGTGCCCGGTGCAGGCGATTGGCGACCGCCTTGAACAGGACGTCGTTGACGAGCGTCGACTTGCCCGATCCCGACACGCCGGTCACACACGTCAGCACGCCGAGCGGAACCTGGACGTCGATCTCGCGCAGATTGTGCTGGCTGGCGCCGAGGATCTCCACGTAGCCGCCGGGGGTCCGCCGCTGCTTCGGCGTCTCGATCGTACGTTCGCCGGAGAGGAACTGACCCGTGAGCGACTCCCGCACCGCTTCGACCTGCGCCGCGGTGCCCTGCGCGACGATCTCCCCACCATGCTCGCCCGCGCCCGGTCCGAGGTCGACGAGATGGTCTGCGGCGCGCATCGTCTGCTCGTCGTGCTCGACCACGATCACGGTGTTGCCGAGGTCGCGCAGCCGGTCGAGCGTGGCGATCAGCTTGGAGTTGTCGCGCTGGTGCAGTCCGATCGACGGCTCATCGAGGATGTACAGCACGCCCACGAGAGATGATCCGATCTGCGTGGCGAGGCGGATCCGCTGAGCCTCTCCGCCCGAGAGGGTCGCGGCCGCGCGGTCCATCGACAGGTAGCCGATACCGACGTTCTCCAGGAACTGCAGCCGCTCGGATATCTCGCGCAGGATCAGCCGCGCGACATGACGGTCGGTCTCCGACAGCTCGACCTCCTCCAGCCACTCGAGCGCCCGTCGCGCCGACAGCGCGCAGAAGTCCTCGATCCGCGTCCCTCCCACGAGCACCGCGCGTGACTCCGCGCGCAGGCGCGCGCCGCCGCACGCCGGGCACGCGCGCAGCGACATGAACTCCTCGATCTTCTCGCGCGTCCAGTCGGACTCGGTCTCGCGATAACGTCGCTGGAGGTTCTTGACGATCCCCTCGAACCTCGTCGCATACGAGCGGCGGCGCCCGTAGCGGTTCCGGTAGGTCACCTGCACCGGCTCCCCGTTGGTGCCCTGCAGGAACAGATCGCGATGCTCCTGGGGGAGATCCTCCCACGGCGTCTCGAGGTCAACGCGATAGCGCTCGGCGATCGCCTCGGTGACCTGCTCGTAGTAGCTCGAGGTGCTGTTCGCCCATGGTGCCAGCGCACCTTCGCCGATCGACAGCGACGGATCGGGAACCACGAGCTCGGGGTCTATCTCCATCTGCGATCCGAGTCCGGTGCAGCGGTCGCAAGCGCCGTGCGGTGAGTTGAACGAGAAGATCCTCGGCTCCAACTCGACCAGTGACGGCCCGTGCTCGGGGCAGGCGAATCGCTCGGAGAACGTGAACGTCGCGCCCGCCTCCGGCGAGGCGCCGGGGAGGATCTGCGCCGCGGCCGCCCGCGCGCCCTTGGCGCCGGTCGCGTGTGCGCCCTGTGACTCGGAGTCCGAGGCGCCCACGATCTCGACCTCGACCAGCCCCTCGGCCAGGGCGACGGCGGTCTCGATCGAGTCGGCGAGCCGCTTGCGCACGTCGTGGCGCATGATCAGGCGGTCGACCACCACCGAGATGTCGTGCTTGTAGCGCTTGTCGAGGACGATCGACTCATCCAGCATGCGCACGCGATCGTCGATCTTCACACGCGCATAGCCGTCGTTGCGAAGCTCCTCCAGCAGCTTGCCGTACTCGCCCTTGCGCCCGCGCACGACCGGAGCGAGCACCATGAAGCGCGTGCCCTCGCCCAGCTCCATCACCTGGTCGATGATCTGCTCGGCGGACTGACCGACGATCGGCCGGCCGCAGATCGGACAGTGCGGCTTGCCCACGCGCGACCACAGCAGCCGCAGATAGTCGTAGATCTCGGTCACCGTGCCGACCGTCGAGCGCGGGTTGCGCGAGGTGGTCTTCTGGTCGATCGAGATCGCCGGCGAGAGCCCCTCGATCGAGTCGACGTCGGGCTTGTCCATCTGGCCGAGGAATTGCCGAGCGTATGCCGACAGCGACTCGACATACCGTCGCTGTCCCTCGGCGTAGATCGTGTCGAACGCCAGGGAGCTCTTGCCAGAGCCGGACAGGCCCGTGATCACCACCAGCGCCTCGCGCGGCAGTGAAAGCGAGATGTCCTTGAGGTTGTGCTCGCGCGCCCCCGAGACGACTATCTGGTTGCCGGCTGGCATCTGCCGCTCATTCTATGACTGCGAACAGACGTTCGCATGCGCGCCTGCGGCCCTTAGGCGATTGGCCCGCCTACGCTTCGATCGCCGCATACACCTCGTCGATCAGCGCTTGGCGGTCGGCGAGCTGGAAGTTCTCGGCCAGATAGCGATCCGCGTCCGCCCGCGACTCGCCATTGAGGGCCATGTTCAGCGCGATCAGACGCGCGCCATCGAGGTCGCCGCCGCTCGGCGCGGGGGTCGGGGAGCGGCTCTCCCTGGCTTCGTTGGTTCGGTTCCCGGCTCCGGCGGGTGGCTCCGCGGCAGCCGGCCGAGCCGCCTGTGGCGAGGGGGGCGAGGGCGGCGAGGGGATCGGCGGGGACGGCACGGCCGGCCGCGGCTGCTCGGCCTCGGCGGCGACGGCCCTCGTCGTGACCGGAGCGTCGGCCTTGCCCGACGCCGCGTCATACAGCTCACCCATGTTCGTGTCGACCGCGGCCAGGTCGGAGGCCAGTCGGTTGGCGCCGGTGCGCAGGCTCTCAACCAGCGCCGTCACCTCAGCGTCCATCGAGGACACGCGCTCCAACAGGACCGATGTCGCCTGAGCCACGGCCGTGACGTGGGCTTGGGCATGTTCGATCGCCTGCTCGCGCGTCCGCTGCGCGTCGCGGTCGGCGTCCTCGCGCGCCGCGCGGGCCCCCTGCTGGGCCTGGCGCTCGATGTCCGCGGCGGCGGACTCGGCGGCCTGGAGAATGCTGTGCACCTGCGTCCCCGCAGTCGTCGCCAGCGAGGGCTCCGCACCGGCACCGAGCCCGCGCTGGAGCTCCTCGATCTCGTTGGCCAGCGCCCGCAGGTGCGCGTCCACCGCCGCGGGGTCGTACCCGCGCCGCCCGATCGGGAAGTCGCGCCGCTCGATCGCCTGTCGGTCAAAGCTCACGGCCGCAATCCTAGGCGATGTCTCCGGTGGGGGTCTCGCGTCCCGCGGGCTCCGATCGATCCTCCGCGCGATCGCCGGTCTCGGGCTCCGCCGCCGCGGGCGGCTCGCCCGCCGGGGGCTCGCTCGCCTGGATCTCGCGCAGGTCGCGGCGCAGCTCGCGGAGCTCATCACGTAGCTGCGCGGCGTACTCGAAGCGCAGCTCGTCGGCGGCCGCGAGCATCTCCTCCTCCAGCTCGACGACCATCCGTTCGAGCTCGTGCTGGGGCATCTCGGCCGCCCCTCGCTTGGTTCGGCGCCGTTTGCGCCCGCGCGGGACGTTGGACTCCGACTGCAGGAACTCGGCGATGTCGGAGATGCCCTTGACGATCGTCGCGGCCGTGATCCCGTGCTGCTCGTTGTAGGCGAGCTGAATCGCGCGTCGCCGGTCGGTCTCTGAGATCGCCGCCCGCATCGCGCGCGTCTCTTTGTCGGCGTACATCAACACCGTCCCCCCCACGTTGCGCGCGGCGCGCCCGATCGTCTGGATCAGCGACGTCTCGCCGCGCAGGAATCCCTCCTTGTCGGCGTCGAGGATCGCGACGAGCGAGACCTCGGGCAGATCCAGCCCCTCGCGCAGCAGGTTCACGCCCACGAGCACGTCGTACTCGCCGAGCCGCAGGTCGCGGATGATCTGAATGCGTTCGAGCGTATCGATCTCCGAATGCAGATAGCGGGTCTTGAAGCCCATCTCGAGCAGGTACTGCGAGAGGTCCTCGCTCATCTTCTTGGTCAGCGTCGTCACCAGCACCCGCTCGTCGCGCTCGACCCGCGTGCGCACCTCGTTCATCAGATCATCGATCTGATTGCGCGTCTCGCGCACGTCGACGACCGGATCGACGATTCCGGTCGGGCGGACTATCTGCTCCACCGTGCGCGTCGCCTGCGCCCGCTCGTACTGCCCGGGAGTCGCCGATACGAACAGCAGCTGTGGCGTGATCGAGAGGAACTCCTCAAACGTCTGCGGACGGTTGTCGAGTGCACTCGGCAGACGGAAGCCGTACTCCACGAGCGTCTGCTTGCGCGAGCGATCCCCCTCGAACATCCCGCCGATCTGCGGCACGGTCTGGTGCGACTCGTCGATCAGGCAGATGAAGTCGTCGGGGAAGTAGTCGATCAGGCAGTACGGTCGATCGCCCGGCCGGCGCCCGTCGAGGATCCGCGAGTAGTTCTCGATCCCCGAGCAGAACCCCATCTCGCGCAGCATCTCCATGTCGTACTGCGTGCGCTGGCGCAGCCGGTGGGACTCGAGCAGCTTGCCCTCGGACTCCAGCTGCTCGCAGCGCTCGTTCAGCTCGCGGCCGATCTCCGCCACCCCGTCCTCGATCGTCCCCTCCTTGACGTTGTAGTGCGTCGCCGGCCAGATCGCCACGTGCTCGAGGTCGTCGGCGATCAACTCGCCGGTGAGTGGATCGAAATGCTGCAGTCGTTCCACCTCGTCGCCGAACATCGTCGCCCGGAAGGCCGTCTCGGCGTACGCCGGAAACACCTCGAGCGTCTCCCCTCGCACGCGGAACGTGCCACGCGAGAGCACGCTGTCGTTGCGCGTGTACTGGATCGAGACCAGCTTGCGCAGCAGCTGGTCTCGATCGATGATCTCTCCGCGCCTGAGGATCTGCATGTTCATCTCATACGTCTCGGGCGAGCCGAGGCCGTAGATACACGACACCGACGCGACGACGATCACATCGCGGCGCGCGAAGACCGCGGCGGTGGCGGCGTGCCTGAGGCGATCGACCTCCTGGTTGATCGCCGAGTCCTTCTCGATGTATAGGTCCCGGCTCGGTACGTATGCCTCGGGCTGGTAGTAGTCGTAGTAGGAGACGAAGTACTCGACGGCGTTGTCGGGGAAGAACGTGCGGAACTCGTTGCACAGCTGCGCCGCGAGCGTCTTGTTGTGCGCGATCACGAGGGTCGGGCGCTGAACCGCCTCGATCACGCCCGCCATCGTCATCGTCTTGCCGGTGCCCGTCGCCCCGAGCAGCGTCTGAAAACGCTCCCCGTCCTGAACGCCCGCGGCCAGGCCTGCGATCGCCTTGGGTTGGTCGGCGGTCGGCGTGAAGACGGAGTCGAGCTTGAACTCGGGCATCGCCCCTACCGTAGCGAGCGCCTACTGCAGTCCGAGCTCGCGCGGGTAGGTCGCCCGGTACGCGTGCTGAGCATCCAGCACGCGCTGCACGTAGGCCCGCGTTTCTCCGAACGGAATCGCGGCGACCGTCAGCGGCCTGCCGGCCGCGTTCGCGCGGGCGACCCAGCTGTCGACGTTCGCCAGGCCGCCGTTGTAGGCGGCCACGGCGAGCATCTCGTTGCCGTTGTAATGGTTGAGGAGGTAGCGCAGGTAGTAGCTGCCGTAGGCGACGTTGACGCTCGGCGTCGCCAGGTCGCTGGCGGTGAAGCGACTGCCGCCGGAGAGGTGCGCGATGAAGTACGCAGTTTCCGGGAGTATCTGCATCAACCCCTCCGCGCCGGCCGATGAGGGGCGCGGATCGAACTTGGTCTCGGCGTAGATCACGGCGGCGATCAGCGCCGGGTCGAGGTGCTTGTCGGCCGCCTGCGTGCGGATGACGCTCGCGTCGGTCAGCGGCAGCCCGACCTTGCGCACCGCGTGAGAAGACACGATCAAGATCACAAACAGCGCAGTCAGCCCGACTGCGGCGATCGTTCCAAGCGTTCGTCGACTCATGCTTCTAGCTTGTCAAGAACCGCCGACAACTCACGCTCGAGATCGGCCTCGGTTCCGTCGTTGCGTACGACGAAAGTCGCCCGTCGTGCCTTCTCCGGCTGGGGCAGCTGGCGCGCCGCGCGCTCGTCCGGAAGGGCATGTCCACGTGCCGCGGCGCGCTGTTGGCGCAGCGTCTCACCGCTGATCACGGCGATCGTCGCGTCGTACAGCCCCTCCATGCCCGCCTCGAACAGCAGCGGCGTCTCGACCACCGCCGCGCGTGGCCTGGCCGGGCCCGCTCGTCCGGCTCGCACCTGAGCAAGCCACTCCGCGACCCGCGCCCCCACGAGCGGCCACAGCAGACCCTCGATCCATTCCCGGTCCGCCTCTCGGGAGAACGCGCGCTCGGCGACCGCCGAGCGATCGACGACGCCCGCCGGTGCGACCTCCGGACCCCAGCGCTCCACCACGGCGTCGCGCAGCCGCTCGCCGGCGTACAGCTCGTGCACGACCGCGTCCGTCGAGAGCACGACCGCACCGAGGCGCTGCAGCGCCGCCAGCGCCGTCGACTTTCCGGCCCCGAGTCCACCCGTCAGCCCGACGAAGGGGACGACCGCGTCCACCGGCTCGGAGCCACCCAGAGGGCGTCAGTCCTGCGCGGGCTCGGCCGGCTGCCGGCTCTCATCGGAGGCGGGAGCCTCCGCCGGCGAGCCATCCGCCTCGGCCGACTGCGATCCGTCCGCAGTCTCTCCCTCTACCGCCGCAGCCTCGACCGCGGTCGCATCGGCAGCCTGCGCGCCGTTTGCCGCCTGGGGCGCGTCGGCCGCGTCCGCCGGTTCGGGCGCCGCGGACGCCTCGGTGGCGGAGTCGGCGCCGCTGTCCTGCGGCGCCGCGGATGGCTCGTCGTCCTGCGCGGCCTGCGGCGCGTCAAGGTCCGCAGCGGCCGCGGGTTGCTCGACAGCGGGCTCGTCCGCCGCCTGCGCCACGCCCGCCGTCGTGCCTGGATCCTCGCCTTCGGCGGCCGGCTCGGCATCGGGCTCACCGGCTCGTGCCACGGGGAGGATCTGATCCTCGACGCGCTTGGCCGACAGGGACAGGCGCCGGCGCTCGGAGTCGATCTCGAGGATCTTCACCCGGATCTCATCGTTGGGATGGACGATCTCGCGCGGGCTCTCCACGTGATGCGGGGCCAGCTCGGAGATGTGCACGAGCCCCTCGACCCCATCGAGGATCTCGACGAACGCGCCGAACGTGACGACCTTGGTCACCTTGCCGGCGAGCTCGTCGCCGACGTTGTAGGTGTCGACGATCCGCTGCCAGGGGTCCTCCTGGGTCTGCTTGAGCCCGAGCGAGATGCGTTGACGGTCGCGGTCGATGTCGAGCACCTTGACCTTGACCGTGTCGCCGATCGTGAGGATCTCACTCGGATGGTTGACGTGCGACCACGACAGCTCGGAGATGTGAATCAGGCCGTCGATGCCGTCCAAGTCGACGAACGCGCCGAAGTCGACGATGTTCGAGATCTGACCCTCGACCACCGATCCCGGCTGGAGGCGGTCGAGGATCTGCTGGCGAACCTCCTTGCGCTCCTCCTCGAGGACCGCCCGTCGAGACAGCACGACGTTGTTGCGCGAGCGGTTCAGCTCGATCACCTTGGTCTCGATCTTCGTGCCCATGTACTCGTCGAGATTGGGCACCCGGCGGATGTCCACGAGCGAGGCGGGCAGGAAGCCGCGCACGCCGAGATCGATTATCAGCCCCCCCTTGACCACCTCGATGACCGTGCCCTCGACCGGCTCGCCGGACTCGGCCGCCGTTTCGATCCGCCGCCAGGCCTTCTCGAAGCGGGCGCGCTTCTTGGACATGATCAGGCGGCCGTCCTGATCCTCCTTGGTGAGGACGATCGCGTCGACCTCCTCGCCCAGATGAACCTCGTCGTTCGGGTCGACCGACTTGCGAATCGACAGCTCGTTGGCGGGGATGACGCCCTCGGACTTGTAGCCGATGTCGACTAGGACCTCGTCCTTGTCGATCCGCACCACGTTCCCCGTCACCACCTCGCCCTCCTCGATCGTGCGGAAGGTGGCGTCGTAGTTGGGGACGATCTCGCCGTCTATCTCCAGCAGGAGTCCGTTTGACCCCTCGACCACTCGGGCTTGAGGATTCTCCATCAGCGTTTGCACGGGCGAAGACTAGCGCAGCCGTATCATTGCTGGGCAGATGCCTGTTCGAGCGACGAAGCGGGGGACGCAGCGCACCCGCTTGGAGCGCGACTGCGACGTGCTCATCTGCGGCGCCAGCTTCGCCGGGCTCGCCGTCGCCCGTGAGCTGGCCGGCTCGGGTGCGCGGGTGCTCCTGCTCGACCGCTACGAGCTCGGTGAGCGCCAGACCTCGGCGTGCGCGATGCCGACCGGCTGGTTGACGGCGCTCGAGCTGATGGACTCGGAGCGCCAGCGCTTCGACGAGCTCGTCGTCCACACGCCTTTTCGGACCTCCCGCTGGCCGCTGCCGTGGTCGTTCTCGACGTTCGACTACCGCGAGCTGTGCGCGCTGCTCTCGAGCCAGTCGGAGACCGGCGAGGTGGAGTTCGAGACGGCCACCGTCACGGCGCGCGACGGCTTCACCGTGCAGACCGACCGCGGTGAGCTGCGCGCGCCGCTGATCGTCGACGCGTTGGGCTGGCGGCGCGTGCTGGGCGCCTCGGCGACGATCCAGCCGCCCGACGCACCCCTCTCGCGCGGGCTGGAGGTCCACCCGCGCGGCAGCGGCGTGGAGATGGAGCTGTGGATCGATCCGCGCTATATCCGCGCGGGCTACGGCTGGAGCTTTCCAGCCCGCGATGAGCTGCGGGTCGGCGTCGGCTCATTCTGGCCCGCGCACCACGTCAAGGAGCCGACGGTCAGGCTCGCGCGTGACATGGAGCTTCCGCCGCACGGCTACCAGGGCAATTGGATTCCCCATCAGCTGCGCCCCGCGGTCGAGGGGCAGGTCTTCTTCGTCGGCGACTCCGCCGGCCACTGTCTCCCACTGACGGCCGAGGGCATTCGCACGGCCCTGTACTTCGGCCTCGCATGCGGGCGCGAGCTGCGCGCTGTGCTGGATGGACGCCGCACTCGCGATCAGGCACTGGAGCGCTACGGCGCGTTCTCGGACTCGCACACGCGCAAATACCGCTGGATGCTGGGCGCCCAGCGAGCGGTCGGGCGGATGACGCCGAGCCGCTCCGTCACGGCCGTCGTCCGCGCGGTGGAGAGCCGCCGGATCGCCACCTGGATCTTCAACCACTACCTCGCGATCGCCCCGCCGTCGTTCGTCGACTCCGGCCGCCGCCGGCCATCCACACCGATCAAGAGCCTGGACGCCGCGACAGCCGCGTGAGGAGTCGGGTCAGTGGGCGTCCCAAGCCCGCGGCAGGATCTCCAGGTAACACATGTCGACGCGCAGCGCGTCCATCGCCCACTCGAACAGCGCGCGTCCCGAACCGTATCTGGCTGCCAGCGCGTGCTCGGCGAGCGGCTCCTGCTCGGCGCCGAGCACCCGCGCGTGGGCCTCGAGCGGAGCGCCCAGCGGCTCGCCGCGCACGGTGCACGGCGCGACGAGCAGGCGCGTATCCCGACGCAGGCGCTTGACCTTGCCCGAGCTTCGCTCCGAGCGCACATACAGGCGGCCCGCCTCCTCGGCCGCCCACACGGGCGTCGGGACCGGCGTCCCGTCGCCGCGATAGGTCACAAGGAGCGTGCGCTTGCAGGCGGCGATCTCGACCAGTGAGCCGGCGCGCGGAGCGTGGAGTATCAGGCGCGTGGCGGCCGGGGCCGTTCGTGCCGCCAGCCGCGCCGAGAACAGCGCCGCGGGCATGCGCCGCCCGGGCACCGGGCGAGCGCGCGGGCGAGCCGTCGCCCGGGCGCGCCGGGGCGCGCTCGGATCGCCACCGTGGCCCCCATCGCGCGCTCGCGCATCCTCGGTCATCCGCCGTCGCTCGCCTCGAGGCCGTCCAACACGTCGGCGAGGATGCGAATGCCCTCCTCGATCGCCGGCTCGCTGAGATTCGCGTAGCCGACGACGAGCGCGTCGGTCTCCGCGGGCGAGGCCAGGAGGTGCATGCTGAGGGGATAGACACCGACCGAGCGCTCCGCGCACGCTTCCACCAGCCGCTGGGCGGGGAACGCGCGAGGCAAGCGCACGAGCGCGTGCAGCCCCGCCGAGATGCCGCTGACCCGCGCGCGCGGGAGGCTTTCGCCAACCGCTGCCACCAGCGCATCGCGACGCGCGCGGTTGCGCCTGCGCGCCTTGCGCAGCTGGCGGTCGTAGGCGGCGGAGTCGATCAGACGCGCGAGCGCGAGCTGCTCGACGGTGGGCGAGCCGAGGTCGTCGAGCAGCTTGGCCTCCGCGACCGCGTCGATCAGCGCGGCCGGCAGCACCAACCAGCCGAGGCGTAGACCCGGGGCGAGCGTCTTGGATGCGGTTCCGAGGTAGACGACCCGGTCAGGCGCCAGCCCCTGCAGCGCTCCCGGGGAGGTGCGGTCGTAGCGAAACTCGGCGTCGTAGTCGTCCTCGATCACCAGACCCCCGTCGCGCGCCCAATCGATCAGCGCGGCACGGCGCCCGGGTCGAGAGCACGACGCCGGTCGGGCACTGGTGCGCCGGGGTTATCAGCGCCACCGGAGCCTCGATCGCGGCAACATCGATGCCCTCCTCGTCGACCGCGGCGGCGCGGACCTCCAGGCCCGCGTAGGAGAGGACCGCACGGTGCGGCGGCAGGCACGGGTCCTCGACGGCGATCGTCTCGATCCCCAGCCGCAGCAACGCACGGGCCAGCAGCGCCAGTCCCTGGGTCGCGCCACTGCAGACGACGATCGACTCCGGCTCGGCGACGACGCCACGGACGCGTCGCAGGTACGCGGACAGCGCGCTGCGCAGCTCGATCGCGCCGCGGGCGTCGGGATAGGCGAACGCGCTCGCCGGCGACGAGCGCAACACTTCGCGCACGGCGCGTGCCCACAGCGCGCGCGGAAAGGAGGCCAGATCGGGGGCGCCGGGGAAGAAGTCGAAGCGCGGGGCGCGCGCACGCGGGCGGGACCTTGCGCGATCGCCCGGGGCCGCGGCCGAAGCCACGTATGTGCCGGCCCCGCGGCGCGAGATCAGGTAGCCCTCGGCGAGCAGCTGCGCGTACGCATCGACGACCAGGCGGCGCGAGACCTCCAGATCGTCCGCCAGCGCGCGCGAGGACGGCAGGCGGCTGCCGGCCGCGAGGACACCGTCGCGGACCAGGTCGCGCAGACGATCCTCGAGCTGCGCGCGGCGGCGCCCGCCGCGCAGCTGGATCGAGAGCTCCGGGCCATAACTGGTACCCGTTTCTTGTACGGAACTGGTCACTATCTGGGGTCCACCTGTGGGCTAGAGTAGCGCTCATGTCAGCCGCCCGCGCAGCCGTCGCTCAGGCGAGGTCCAACCCGGCCGTCGCCGCGGGCCTGATCGCGTTCGCCGCATATCACTTCGCGATCGCGGGCCTGATGACGTTCGCACCGCACACCTTCTTCACAGACATCGGACCATTTGGAGCGCAGAACGACCATTACCTGCGCGATACGGCGACGTTCAACGCCGCGTTTGGAGCGACGCTCCTGATCGCCTATCGGCGCGTCAGCTGGCGCACGCCGGTGCTGTTCTGCGTCGCGCTCCAGTTCGCATTGCACGCGATCAACCACCTGGCCGATATCGGCGCCGCACGCCCGCATTGGCTCGGGCCCGCGGACTTCGCCGCGCTCACGCTGTCGGCCGTCGTATTGGTGTGGCTGGCGTGGCAGTCGAATCGAGAACAGGAGGGACCGCAATGATGCGAATCGAAGGCAGGAGCTCCGGACCGTTCATACGACTGTCGCTTTGGTTTGCGCGACGACAGGTCAAGCAGCTCGCCGGGCGCTGCACCGACGAGATGATCGAGCCGGCGCAGGCGTACGCGCGAATCCCCCGGCTGATGGTCGCCTCAGGCATGCTCGAGCAGGCCACGGCCTCGCTCCACGGCGTCGATGAGCGAGTGAAGGTGCTCGCCGAGATGAAGGCGGCCACGCTCACCAACTGCGAGTGGTGCATCGACATCGGCTCGCAGATTGCACGACGCGCCGGGGTGAGCGATCGCGAGCTCCTCGCGTTGCCGAGCTACCGCGAGAGCGATCTGTTCGACGAGACCGAGAAGCTGGCGATGGACTACGCGGTCGGCATGAGCCGAACTCCCGTCGCCGTCTCCGATCAGCTTTTCTCCGAGCTGCGCGCGCGCTTCGACGACACGCAGCTCGTCGAGCTGACCAACGTGATCGCCGTCGAGAACATGCGCGGCCGCTTCTACCTCGCGCTGGGAATCGCCGCCGCCGGGTACAGCGAGGGCATGGTTTGCGCCGTGCCCGAGCGTCCAGCTGCGGTCGCCGCGTGAGGGTCTTCGTCGCGGGCGCGACCGGCGTGATCGGCCGGCGGCTGGTGCCGCTTTTGATCGCCGACGGACACCACGTCACCGGCATGATCCGCTCAGCTGAGCGGACCGAGGCGGTGCGGGCGATCGGCGCCGAGCCGGCGATCGCCGACGCGCTGGACGCCGAGGCGGTCCGGAGCGCCGTGAGCGACGCCCGGCCCGACGCGGTTATCCACGAGCTCACCTCGCTTCCGTCGCGGATCGATCCGCGCAAGCTGGAGCGGGACTTCGCCCTGAACGACCGGCTCCGCAGCGAGGGCACCCGCCATCTGGTGGCGGCCGCGCAGGCCGCGGGCGCCGGTCGGATCGTCGCCCAGAGCATCGCCTTCGCATACGCCCCCGGTCCGCGGGGCACCGTGCACAGCGAGCGCGACCCGCTGTACCTGCGGGCGCCGAAGCCGTTCCGACGCTCGGTCGAAGCCCTGCGCGAGCTCGACGGCGCCGTGCTCGGCGCGGGCGGCCTCGTGTTGCGCTACGGCTACTTCTACGGTCCCGGCAGCGCGATCTCAACCGATGGCTCGATCGTCCAGGACCTCGCCCGTCGTCGCCTGCCGATCGTCGGCCGAGGTGGCGGCGTGTGGTCGTTCATCCACGTCGACGACGCCGCGCATGCGACGGTCGCCGCGCTGACGAGCGGCGGGTCGGGCGCCTACAACGTGGTCGACGACGACCCCGCGCGCGCGTCCGACTGGATTCCCGCGCTCGCCGCGGCGATCGGCGCGCCGCGACCGTTTCGCGTGCCGGCGTTCATCGCCCGACTGGCCGCCGGCAGCTACGGCGCGAGCACTATGACCGAGGCCCAGGGCGCGAGCAACGAGCTCGCCAAGCGCGAGCTCGGCTGGAGCCCGCGGCACGCGAGCTGGCGCGAGGGGTTTCGGACCGCGCTCGGCTGAGCGAGCGAGCTCGAATCGACGACGCAGCTCCTCTCACTTGCGCACGACGAGCACGACGCCGGCCACGAGCAGAGCCAACCCCAGTACCCGCTGCGCATCGACGTGCTGACGGGCGACGCCGAGCAGGCCGAAGCGGTCGATCACGACCGAGATGACAAGCTGGCCGGTGATGACGACCGCGGTTAGGCCGCTCGCGCCCAACGTTCGCACGGCGACGAGCGCGACCGTCACGTAAACGGCGCCGAGCAGACCGCCGATCAGCGCCCACCAGGGCACCCGACCGACTCGCCCGAAGCTGCTCAGCCCGCCGCCGCTCGCGAAGGCGGCGATCGCCACGAGCGCGGTCGTGCCGACGAGGAACGAGAATGCCGCGGCCTGCGGGGTCCCGATGACTTTTCCGAGCCGCGAGTTGATCGGCGCCTGCATGCCGACGAGGCACCCGGCCCCCGCTCCCAGTAGCACCGCAAGCGTCCGGCTCATCGCGCCCGCCCCCGCCGGCTCACTTCGCCTCCATCCAGTTCTGGCCCACCCCGACATCCACCCCCAGCGGCGGCTCGCGATCCCACACCGCGCACATCTCGCGCTCGATCAGATCGCGCGCGCGCTGCGTCTCGGTGGGCGGCCCTTCAAACAGCAGCTCGTCGTGGATCGTAAGGATCAGGCGCGTGTCCCAGCCCTCTCGCGAGAGCGCGCGCTCGCAGCGCACCATCGCGAGCTTGATGATGTCCGCGGCCGTGCCTTGGATGACCGTGTTGACGGCGAGGCGCTCGCCGAGCGTGCGCACCTGGTAGTTGCGGGCGCGCAGCTCGGGGATCTGGCGTCGCCGGCCCCACAGGGTCTTCACGTAGCCATCCTCCTTGGCGCGCTCGATCGTCTCGGCGATGAAGGCGGCGACGCGGGGGAAGCGCTCGAGATAGGCATCGATGAACGCCTTGGCCTCCTCGCGCGGGATGTTCAAACGGTCCGCCAGCCCATAGTCGGAGAGCCCGTACACGATGCCGTAGTTGATCATCTTGGCCTTCGAGCGCATCCCCGGGTCGATGTCCTGCGCCTCCACGGCGAAGACCTGGGAGGCGGTCGCCGTGTGCACGTCTTCGCCGCGGCTGAAGATCTCCTTCAGGACCGGCTCATCGGCGACGTGGGCGAGCACCCGAAGCTCGATCTGCGAGTAGTCGGCGGAGATCAGCACCTTGTCCTCCTCGGCCTCGAAGCAGCCGCGGATCTCCCTGCCCAGCGGAGTGCGGATCGGGACGTTTTGCATGTTCGGGTTGGTGCTCGACAGCCGGCCCGTCTGGGCGACGGCCTGCAGGAACGTCGTGTGGATCCGCGAGCGCTCGTCGACCACTTCGGGGAGCACGTCGAGATAGGTCTTGGTAAGCGTCGAGAGCTCACGCCAGCGCTCGATCTTCACGACGATCTCGTGCTCGGCGCGAATCGACTGCAGCACGCGAGCGTCCGTCGAGAACCCGGTCTTGCCGCGACGCTTGCGCGACAGGCCGAGCTTCTCGAACAGGATCTCCCCCAGCTGTTGCGGCGATCCGATCAGGAACTCCTCGCCGGCCAGCGTGAAGATCTCCGTTTCCAGCCCGGCGATCTCCTCGCGTACCCGACCGGTGATCTCCGCGAGGCGCTCGACGTTCAGGCGCATCCCGAGCAACTCCATCTCGCGCAGCACGGCCACCAGTGGCAGCTCGATCGCCTGCATCACCTGATCCAGGCCGAGCTGTGCGATCTGCTCGCGCTGCAAGTCCGCCAGCGCCCCAAGCAGGACCGCGTCGGCGGCCGCCGGGTCCTCGACGTCGCTGGCCAGGCCACGCTCTTCGCACAGCTCCGCGAACGGATAGCCGCGCCTGGCGGGGTCAAGCAGGTAGGCGCCGAGCAGCGTGTCGTGGCGCAGGCTCGGCGCGATCAGCCCGAGCGCCTTCGCGTCGTGGGCGATCACCGGCCGGCTCGCACACGCCGCGACGACCTCTTCAGGGCCGTCGCAGTCGCCGGCCAGGACATTGACCGCACCCGACCACCGCTCACCGCCGGCGCCGTTGTGATCGACCTTCGGCGCCCTCGCCACGGCAAAGCGCCAGGGCGCACCCTCGGCGAACAGCGCGCCCTCGGGGGCCTCGGCAGAGCGCGCGACGACGCACAGCTCGTCGGCCCCGTCGCCGAACCGAGCGATGTCCGACGGCGTGCCCTCCCGCAGCCGAGCGCCGAGCTTGACATCCGCCGCGGGCGCCGGCGCGGCGAGCTCGGGGTCGCCGAGCGCCTCCTCCAGGCGGCGGAGTGGGTCGCGCAGCTCGTACTCGCGGAACACCTCGCGGATGCGCGAGCGGTCAGGCTCGCGCACGGCCTCGGCCGCGATGTCGAAGTCGACCTCCACGCCGCGCTGGACCGTTGCCAGGACCTTCGATACGCGCGCGTCCTCGGCGTGGTCGAGCAGGTTCTGTTTGCGCTTCGGTCCGCTGATCAGCTCGATGTTCGAGAGCACGTCCTCCAGCGAGCCGTAGCGCTGGATCAGCTCGCTCGCCGTCTTGTCGCCGATCCCGGGGACGCCGGGGATGTTGTCGGAGGTGTCGCCCTTCAGCCCGTAGAAGTCGGGGATCAGCTCCGGCGGGATCCCGTAGCGATCGACGACGGCCTGGCGGTCGTAGATCTTCGTGTCGGTGATCCCGCGCGAGGTCGCCATCACCTTGATCAGCCCGGCGGAGTCGATCAGCTGGAAGACGTCGCGGTCGCCGGTGACGATCATCACCGGCACAGGCGGGCTGGCGCGTAGCGCCTGCTCGGCAAGGGACGCGATCACATCGTCCGCCTCGAAGCCGTCGACGCGCACGTTGCGGTAGCCGAACGCCTCGACGAGCGGTTCCATCGCGGGCCACTGCTGCTTGAGCAGGTCCGGGCGCGAACGGCGTTTGGCCTTGTACTCGGCGAACAGCTCGGTGCGCCCGGAGCTCCCCGCATCCCAGGCGACGACCGTCGGCAGCACGCCGTACTCGGTCATGATCTTGACGAGCATCGAGGCAAACCCGAAGATCGCGTTTGTGGGCACACCCCTGGAGGTCGCGATCGACTCCGGCAGGGCGAAGAAGGCGCGGTACACGAGGCTGGGTCCGTCGATCAGGAACAGACGCCGCTCCGTCGCCGCCGGAGCGCCTGCCGGTGCGCGCGCACGTGTCGGGTTTACGGCCATTGACCGGTCACTCTACGAGGAGTGCCGCGGTCGCGGCGAGCAGGTCGACCGCGTGCGCGTCCAAAGGACAGCGGCCGGATAGCGCCTAACATGCCTGCCGCCCAGCAACCGAGGAGTCTCTCCCGTGAGCGCCACCCCCAGCGCGCAATATCGCCTCACCATACGAGTCAGGATCGATGACGCGCAGGGCATGCTGGGGCTGCTGGCCGGCGTGATCGGCGACGCCGGCGGCATCGTCGGCGCGATCGACCTGGTCGACGTGGACGGCGCCTCAAGCGTGCGCGACATCGTGGTGGACGCCTCCGGCCGGGAGCACTGGGAGCGGATCGTCGCGGCGATCGAAGGCCTCGCGGGCGCGGAGGTCATCGACACGACCGACCGCACGTTCCTGCTCCACGTCGGGGGAAAGATCGAGCAGCACAACAAGCACCCCTTGAAGACCAGGGACGACCTCTCGATGGCGTACACCCCGGGTGTCGCACGCGTATCGCTGGCGATCGCGGAGGACGAAGAGAAGGCGTTTCAGTACACGATCAAGCGCAACACCGTCGCGGTCGTCTCCGACGGCAGCGCGGTGCTGGGCCTCGGCGACATCGGCCCCCGCGCAGCGATGCCCGTGATGGAGGGCAAGTGCTGCCTGTTCAAGGAGTTTGCCGGCGTCGATGCGTTCCCGATCTGCCTGGACACGACCGACACCGATGAGATCGTGCGCGCGGTCGAGCTGATCGCGCCCGGTTTCGGCGGGATCAACCTCGAGGACATCTCCGCGCCCCGCTGCTTTGAGATCGAGGAGCGGTTGAAGCGCGTGCTCGACATCCCGGTCTTCCACGACGACCAGCACGGCACGGCCGTCGTCGTGATGGCGGCGGTGCTGAACGCCGTGAAGCTCACCGACCGCCGGCTGGAGGACCTCAGGGTCCTGATCATCGGGCTGGGAGCCGCGGGCATCGCCGTGACGAAGATCCTGCTGGCGGCGGGAGTGCGACACATCGTCGGCGCCGACTCTCAGGGCGCGCTTCACACCGGCCGCGAGGACTACCTCGACGGATCGATGAACCCGCTCAAGCGCTGGTTTGCCGAGGCGACGAACCCCGACTGCCGCTCAGGCACGCCCGAGGAGGTGATCGACGGCGAGGATCTGCTGATCGGCGTCTCCGGCGCACGGGCGCTGCCGGCGAAGGCGCTCGCGCGAATGAACGAGGACGCGATGGTGTTCGCGATGGCGAACCCCAATCCCGAGATCCATCCAGAGGAGGCCGCGCCCTACGTGCGGATCATCGCGACCGGACGCTCGGACTATCCAAACCAGATCAACAACGTGCTCTGCTTCCCGGGGATCTTTCGCGGTGCGCTGGACGTGCGCGCTCGGACGATCACGGAGGAGATGAAGATGACCGCCGCGCACGCGATCGCGCAGATCGTCGACGCGAGCGAGCTGCGCGAGGACTACATAATCCCATCGGTGTTCAACCGCGACGTCGCCCCAGCCGTCGCGGCCGCGGTGGCCGAGGAGGCCAGGGCCGCGGGCATGGCGCGGGCCGGCCAGGAGGTCGGGTTCGCACAGGGCGACACGATGACGGGCAGCTCCACCAGCGCACAGTGAGCGGTCACGGCCACACGAGGAGGCCGGGCACATGAGCCCCCTGCGCGTGACCGTCACGGGAGCGACCGGGCTGATCGGCACGGCGCTCGTCGCCGCCCTGCGCGATCGCGGCGCGCACGTGACCGTCCTCTCGCGCGATCCCGAACGAGCCCAGGCCCGGCTCGGTGTGAGCGGGCGCCCCGCGCCGACGGCGATCGGGTGGGAGCCGATCAGCGAGCCGGCGCCGGCGGAGGCGCTGGCGGGCCGCGACGCCGTCGTGCACCTCACGGGCGAGAACCTCGCCCAGCGCTGGACGGCTAAGACCAAGCACGCGATCCGCGAGAGCCGGGTCACCGGCACCCGCAATCTGATCGAGGGCCTCGCGGGCGCCGACCCGCGCCCGCGTACGCTCGTGAGCGGGTCGGCGATCGGCTACTACGGGCCCCACGGGGAGGAGCCGCTCGACGAGGACGCGCCTCCCGGCGCCGGTTTCCTGGCCGGCGTGTGCGCCGCGTGGGAGCGAGAGGCCGAGCGCGCGCGCGAGCTCGGCCTGCGCGTCGTGCAGCTGCGCACCGGCGTGGTCCTCGATCCGGGCGGTGGGGCGCTCGCGAGCATGCTCACCCCGTTCCGCCTCGGCGTGGGCGGCCCGGTGGCCGGGGGGCGACAGTACATATCGTGGATCCACAGCGAGGACCATGTGGGCTTGACGCTCGCGGCGCTGGAGGACGAGCGCTGGAGCGGCCCGATCAACGCCACCGCGCCCGAGCCGATGTCCAATCGCGACTTCTCGCGCGCGCTCGGCAAGGCACTGCGGCGCCCGTCACTTCTGCCCGTGCCGGGTCTCGTCCTGCGAATCCTGTTCGGCGAGATGTCACAGGTGATCACCACCGGCGCCCGCGTCCTACCGGCGAAGCCGCTCGTGCTCGGCTACCGATTCCGCCATCCTCACCTCGACGAGGCGCTGCGCGCGGCGCTCGAGCAGGGCTAGTCGCGCGAGCCCTTCCTGCCGCGCCACAGATCGAGCGACCGCTGGCGCCTGCGCTCAGACCGGCGCCGGCACGCCCTCACGCGAGCGCCGTGGGTTCTCGGTCTCGATGATCACGCGACACGGTCGCCTGCTCAGCAGATACGCGGCGGTGGGCCCGATCCCCTGCTCGCCGGCCGGGGCGTGGATCGTCGACCAGTAGATCACGTCCGCTCCGACCCGTTCGGCTTCCTCGGCCAGCGCCGCCCCGGGATTGCGTGTGCGGATCAGGCCGGTGTGGATCTTGATCCCGAGACGGCGCGCCTGGATGCGCGCGCTCTCGAGCACCGAGCGACCCTGGTCCTCCTCGTCCTCGAGACCCGCCTCCAGCGACAGCTGGTTGGGCACCGGCAGGACGAAGATCGCGTACACGACGCCGTCGTGGCCGATCAGCTTCGCCGCGCTGCGCAAGGCGGACGCGCTGACGTCCAGGCCGAAGATCGGCACGAGCGCCGTGCGGTAATCGAACTCGGCGAAGTCGGGTGGGCGCTCCGGGCGCTCGATGCGGTAGTGCTTGCGAGGATCGAGGCCCTGGCGCCTGCGGTACAGGAAGTAGCCGGCCATCCCCGCGACCATCCACGGAATTCCGATCGTGCGTGCCTCACCGTGCAGCGCGACGACCGCGCACCAGGCGCCGAACGTTCCGATCGCTCCGAGCACCGCCGTCATTGGGATCGGCCGCCCGCGTATTCGTACGTTCCAGGGCATCCGATACGGGCGCTCGCGGTCGGGATCTTTGAAGCGCAGCGCCACGACTGCGACGTGCGCCGTCGTGAACGACAGCATCGCCCCGAACGAGTAAAGGTTGCCGAGCAGGGTGGTTTCGCCGGGGACGATCAAGAGACCCGCGAGGATCGAGAAGAACACCAGCGTGAACCACGGCGTGCGGAACGTCGGGTGCAGCCGCGAGAAGATGCTGGGCAGCTGGCGGTGCTCGGCCAGCGACCACGACAGGCGCGAGATCCCGATCAACCCGGCGTTCGTCGCGATGAAGAGGATGGTCGCCGCGAGCACGCCGACGTAGTCCTGCGCGAGTTTCAACACCGTGCCGTGCAGCCCCAGCCGCGAGACGATGCCGAGCACGGGGTCGTTTTCGAAGTGGCCACCGAGCGCCGTTGCATACCCGGCGTGCTTGTAGGTTTCAGACAGCGCCGGCGTGAAGCCGACGCCGTGGTGGATGACCGGGAGCGCCGAGAGCGCCACGACCGAGATGCCGGCGTAGACGCCGAGCACGGCGATCAGCACGAGGTTGACGGCCTTGGGGATGTCGTGTCCGGGGTCCTTGGCCTCCTCGGCCATGTTCGAGACCGTCTCGATGCCGGTGTAGGCGACCATCGCCACGGACAGCGCGAAGATCAGCTGCGTCCAGCTGGGGACCGTCCCGAGGTGGACCTGGTTCACGAGCAGCGAGGGGTTCAGGACGAGCACGCACCCCAGCCCGACCAGCAGGACCTGCGTGCAGAGGTCGGCGACGGCGAGGAACAGGTTGAGTTTGGCCGACTCCCCGAGGCCACGAATGTTCAGCGCCGCGAGCACGACGATCGTGATCAGCCCGCCGATGATGTCGCCCGGATTGTGGGTCAGGGCGGGGAAGAACGCGCCCAGGTAGTGCGGCACGAAGAACGCCGAGATGGCGATCGTGATGATGTAGTCGAGGCTCAGCGCCCAGCCGGCGAAGAACGAGACGACGTCGTTGAACGCGTGACGGGCGAACGATGAGGAGCCGCCGGCCTCGGGGAACATCGCCGCGCCCTCGGCGTACGTCTTCGCCGTGAGCACGAACAGGCCGCCGGCGAACATGAAGACCAGCGGGGTGAGCCCGAGCGCGTGCGCGGCGACGAGCCCGAGTGCGTAGTAGATCGAGGAGCCGACGTTGCCGTAAGCGGTGGCGAACAGGCCGGGGACCCCGACGGATCGGCGCAGTCCGCGCTCGGTGAGACGGGCCACCTAACGCCCGCCCTGCGCGTCGCGCCCGATCGCGACGGCGACGATATCCACGTTTCTCAGGCTAGGCGTGAGGCCATCAAGCTCGCATCAAGAACGCGGCGCTTCGCATTCAGATTTCGCAAAGATCGCAGTCCGGGCTCGGTCACGCGCCGAAGCGGTATCCGATCCCGGAGTCGGTGCGGATGAATCGTCCCCCCTGCTCACCGGCCTGCAGCTTGCCGCGCAAGTTGGCGATGTGAGTCCGCAGCACCGGAGTGGCGTCCGAATACTCCGGCCCCCACACCTCGGACAGCAGCTGGCGGTGGGTCATCAGCAAGCCGCGGTTGAGGATCAGAACACGCAACAATGCGAACTCCGTCGGCGTCAGGTGGACGTCAAGGCCGTTGACCGACACGGCGTGCGCCGCGAGATCGACGATCAGCCCGCCGACCTCGACTCGCGGCTCTGTCGCGCCGCGGCCGGCACGGCGCAACGCCGCCTCTATGCGCGCGACCAACTCGCCGGGGCCAAAGGGCTTGGTCACATAGTCATCGGCGCCGCCGTGCAGCGCATCGATCTTCGTCTGCTCGTCGCCCACCGCCGAGAGCACCAGGATCGGCATCTCGCTCCATTCGCGCAGGCGCCGGCACAGCTCGATGCCATGTTGGTCCGGGAGCACGAGGTCGACAATCGCCAGGTGGGGCCCCGCGACGGCCGCCCGGTCCAGCGCCTCTTCGGCCGTGGCGGTGCTCAGGACCTCGTAACCGGCGTCCCGCAAGATCAAGCTGAGCGCCCTGCGGATCTGCGGGTCGTCGTCGCAGACGAGAATCCGCTCGTTTGTCACCCGTCGCTCCGCTGCGACGAGCCCACGCCGGCCACGATCGACACAGGATCGTCCTCGGCGAACGGAAACTCGACGACAAAGCTCGCGCCCTGACCCGGCGAGGACTCCACGCTGATGCGCCCACCGTTGAGTTCGACAAACCCCCTCGTGATTGCCAGACCGAGGCCCGAGCCCGAGTTGTGCGCGGGCGACCCGGGGGATCGATAGAACGGGAGGAAGATGCGTTCCTGCTCACTGGAGGGGATCCCCGGACCCTGATCCACGATCAGCACGCGGATCCGGTTTCGCACCGCCCGCGCCCGCACCGACACGGGTCGGTCGCCGCTGTAGCGGGCTGCGTTCTCGAGCACGTTCGCAAACGCCCTCTCGAGCTGGCCCGGGTCGCCGTGCAGCAACGGCATATCGACGTCGGTCGACAACTTGAAGCCTCCGGGTCCGGAGCTGACCTGTTCGATCGCCTCTTGGAGAACCTCCTCGATCGAGTACCAAACGAGCCGCGGCTCGGCCCGCCCCGCTTGTAGCACGGACAGGTCAAGAAGCTTCTCGATCAGCCGCCACAGGCGCGTAGCGGCATCGATCACCTGTCCGCGTACCTCGAGCACGTTCTCGCTCTTCGGTCGCTCGGGATCCAGCGCGGTGGCCGCCGCGAGGATCACGGTCAGCGGCGTGCGCAAGTCATGGGACACCGAGCGCAGCACCGCCGTCTTCAGCTCATCGCTGCGTCGCAAGGCCGCCGTCTCAACGACCTCGGCCTGAAGCTCGGAACGATGCAATGCCGCGGCGAGGATCGACTCCAGCGAAGGTACGACGCGATCGGCAACGCGAAGCCGCTCGGTAGCCGACAGAGTGCCTGGAAGCAGGAGCGTTCCGATCTGCCCGTCGGCGCCGCGCAGTGCAAACGCCAGCGTCCGGCCGTCCGCATCGACGTCGTGCAGCTCGATTGCCGCCGAGGACGCGCCGACCGCAGCGGCCAGGCGCTCGGCGGCTACCTCCAGAGCACCTGACAGGTCCGCATTGCCCAGCAGCACCTGTGCCATATCGGCAGCCAGATCGGCCTCCTGGCGACGCTGCTGTGCCTCACGGCTGCGAACGCGTGCGAGGTCTGCCACGAGCCCGGTGGTCACCGCGACGATGACGAAGGCCAGGAGCGCGACCCAGTCGCGTTCGTCGGCGAGGGTGAAGTGTCCGCCCGGCGGCAGATGAAAGAAGTTGAAGGCCGCGGCGCTCAATATGCTCGTGCCGATCCCGAAGATGAGCCCCCAGAACGTGGACACGACGACGACCGGCAGCACGTAGAGAACGCCCAGCGATAGGACCGGCGTGACCTGCTTGAGCGGATAGATCACCGCCGTCGCCGCCGCGACGCTCGCAACCGCCACCAGGACGCCGGCCGTGCGCGACGGGCGATCGGGCTTCAGGAGCAGCGGGGAAAGCGACGCCGAGGCCATGGCAAACATGATCGTGCATCGCGGTGGGCGGCAGCGGAAAGATCAAGCCGGTACCGGCACGCCCTCATGCGAGTGCCGAGGGTTCTCGGTCTCGATGATCACGCGACACGGGCGCCTGCTCAGCAGATACGCGGCCGTCGGCCCGATCCGCTGCTCGTCGGCCGGCGCGTGGATCGTCGACCAGTAGATCACGTCGGCTCCGACCCGTTCGGCTTCCTCGGCCAGCGCCGCCCCGGGGTTGCGTGTGCGGATCAGGCCGGTGTGGATCTTGATCCCGAGACGGCGCGCCTGGATGCGCGCGCTCTCGAGCACCGAGCGACCCTGAGCCTCCTCGTCCTCGAGACCCGCATCGAGCGAGAGCTGGCTCGGCACCGGCAGGACGAAGATCGCGTACACGACGCCGTCGTGGCCGATCAGCTTCGCCGCGCTGCGCAATGCGGAGGCGCTGACGTCCAGGCCGAAGATCGGCACGAGCGCCGTGCGGTAATCGAACTCGGCGAAGTCAGGTGGGCGCTCGTGGCGAGGCGCTCGGGTCGTGGTGCGCAGGTCGAGCCCGTGCTGCCGGCGGTAGAGGATGTAGAGAGCCATCCCGAGCGCGAGCCAGGCGACGCCCGCGACGGCCACTTCGAGGTGGAGGATCGTCACCACGACGAACGCGAGCCCGGTGCCCATGATTCCGAGCAGCGCGAATACGGGCAGCTCGCGACCCGCGACGCGAAGCGTTCCCGGCCCTCGGTACGGTCGTGGGCGGTCGGGCTCCTTGACCCGCAGGCGGATGACCGACAGGTGGGCCATCGTGAACGACAGCATCGCCCCGAACGCATACATGTTCCCCAGGAATTCAGCCTTCCCGGGAATGATCGTCAGGCAGGCGACGCCGCCGAACATGAGGATCCCGATCCAGGGCGTGCTGAAGCGCGGATGAAGCCGACTGAGCCGATCGGGGACCTGTCGATGGAGGCCCATCGAGTAGACGAGCCGCGACGCGCCGATGATGCCGGCGTTCGCGGCGATGAAGAGGATCGTCGAGGCGAGCAGTCCGACGTAGATCTCCCCGGCGCCCTGCAGAGCGCCCAGGTGCAGATGCTTGACGATGCCGAGCACCGGATCGCCCGCGAACCCGCCGTGTTCCCCGCTCGTACCAAGCAGCGTGCGGTAGTGGCCGTCGGCGAGTTTGTGCACCGGCAGCGCCGAGAGAGCCACCATCGGCAGCGCCGCATAGATCGCGAAGACCGCGAGCACGACGGCGCGGATCGCCTTGGGAATCGTCTTGGTCTCGTCGCGGGCCTCCTCGGCCATGTTGGAGATCGTCTCGATCCCGGTGTACGCGATCATGCCGATCGGGATCGCAACGAGGAAGCTTTTCCAGGTCGGCGCCGCGCCGAGGTGGACGTTGTTGACCAGGACGTCGGGCGACAGCACCAGCACGACCCCGACGATCACCAGGAGCAGCTGCGTGGCCAGATCGGTGATCGCGAGCACGATGTTGAGTCCTGCCGCCTCTTTCACGCCGACGACGTTGATCAGCGACAGCACGGTTACGACGCCGACGCCGAACAGCACGTCTCCGGGGCCGTGCTGGAGCGCCGGCCAGAACAATCCCCCGATGTAATGCGGGACGAAGAACGCCGATATCGCGATCGTTATCGTGTAGTTGAGCATCTGCGCCCAGGCGGCAAAGAACGACCACAGCTCGTTGAACGCATGGCGGGCAAAGCTCGAGGAGCCGCCCGCCTCCGGGTACATCGCCGTCGCCTCCGCATACGTGGCGGCCGTCAGGTAGAAGATCCCCCCGGTGATCAGGAAGACGATCGGCGTGAGACCGAGCGCGTAGGACGCTACGAGCCCGAGCGCGTAGTAGATCGAGGATCCAACGTTGCCGTACGCCGTGGAGAACAGCGCGCTGGTGCCCAGAACCCGCCGCAGTCCGTGCTCGGTTAGACGTGCCATTCCCGCGCAGCGTATACAGGCAGCCTGAGGATCAGGAAGCTGCCGCGCCGGGCTCTGTAAACGCCATGCGCGAATGCAAAATCCCATTCACCACAGCCGGCCAGGCAGGAACGGGACGTATGATCCCGACGACCCGGGTGCCAACGATTCCCGGCCTTGGACATGGAAACGTCGCGCCGCGGAAACTACAACTCCGGAGAGGACTTCGTCCTCGAATATGGAGAGCTGCGCTTCACCTTCAATGAGGAGGACTTCTCCGAGCGCTGCGAGCAGGCGGCGATCAAGGTCGGGTTCGTGGGCGGGCGCCTCGGCGAAGAGGAGCTCGAAGACCTCGTCAACCTCGCCGTCAACGGCGAGATCTCCGACCCGGCGTCGGCGCTGGGGGAACACGTCAACGACTGCTGGCCGGAGCTGATCGGCCCCGCCGAGCGCTCCCTCGTCCACTGGCTGCGTCGTCTGGTCTTTCGCGGAGCGTGGCTCGACCAGCGAGTCAACGAGGGAGAGCTGAGCGTCGCGTTTGACGACGAGACCGGGCGATTCGCCTACGTACAGCCAGCCGATCCAACCACGCCCGGTGGCGGCGAGCCAATCGAGCTGGCTCCGGAGCCCTCCTGGGGCCGGGTCGCCTACCGTCGCTAGCCGGCGGCCTCGAGAGCGGTCGCGCGCGCCTGGGTGATCGCCTGGGCGCCGTCCTCGCCGACGAGGAGGTCGGCTCGGAGCGTCCCGCTGCCGAGCAGGTCGAGGATCGGCTGGCGACCGGTCGAGGTGAGCGCGACGTCAAGCGCGATGACGGTCGTCTCGCCGCCAAACGGCCGTGTCGCCGTCGCGATCACCGTGAGCGAGCCCGCGTCGCGCAGGTTGCGCGCGGCCGCCAGCGCCTTGCGGGCGGCCGGCGGGTGTAGCCCGTCGAGGCTGTCGATCAGCACGAGCGCGTCGCCGCCGCGTGCCGCCACCCGCCTGGCCGCATCCACGGCGCGCTCGACCGTCTGTCCCTGAGAGTCGGCCGAGGCGGCGAAGCTGAGCGCCGCCACCGGCGCCACGACGCCGTCCTGCCATTGCGCGATCTCCTCCGGCCGCGCACCGGCGAGGACGAGCGTCAGATCGATGCCCTCGCGCCCGTGGACGGCTGCCAGCAGACTGCGCAGCGTCTCGGTCTTGCCCGATCGCGCCGCCCCCACGATCACCGCGCGCGAGCCGAGGCCCAGCGGCGTGAGCCACTCGATCGCCTCGAGCGTGGGGTCCTGCGAGCCGAGCGCGATCCGCTCGCTCGGGTATGCGACCGGCAGGTCCTCGTAGCGGGCGCCGTCGGCGACTGTGTCCGCAGGCGCGCCGTTGATCGTATCGATTCGCACCAGCGACGGATAGCGCTCGGAGCGCCGCGGCGTACGGACGGGACCTGTGACCCGATCGCCGGAGACGAGCTCGCAGCGGCGGACCTGGGCGGCGGAGATGTAGACGTCGTCATCGGAGGGGTCGGGCGGCGACACGCGCAGGAATGCCGAGCCATTGCCGAGCAGCTCAACGATCCCGTCGGCGACCGGGCCGGCGTCGCGTGGCGCGCCATTCGCCGATTCCTCCCGATCCCCATCCTCGGCGGCAGGCTCGCCCGCAGCGGCTTTCTTGTTCGTCGCGGACCGGCGTGAGCGACCGGTCGTCGAGCGGCCGCCGCGACGCCTGCCGCGGGCCAGCGGCGCTCGGTCTGAATCACCTGTCCCGGACTCATCCTCGCCCGTCTCGGACTCGTCGTCGGGATCCGCCGTCGCGAGGCCGGCCCCGTCCTGGTCGGGCTTCGGTTCGCCCAGAATCGCGTCGATCAGCTCGGGCTTGCGCAAGCGCCGAAACCCATCGAGCCCGAGTTGGTCGGCGATCGCATGCAGGTCGGCCAGAGGACTTGCCTGAAGCTCGGAGCGCTCGAGTACTGCCATGATTGTCCGTCTCCTTCGTCGTTTGGATGGGTGGTTCGCGTCCCGCCGCGTTGGACAGCAGCCGGCACCCGTGAATGCAATTCAGCCTAGCGGCTCGCCCGGCCGGCCCGCCGGACGGTGGACGCGCGACTGCCCGCCAGGACTAGTCGGCGAGGCGGTCGTAGCGCAGTTCCTCGGCCAGCGCCAGATCCCTGCTCGGCTCGATCGCGCCGGACAGGGCGGCGCGGACGGCGAGGAAGTCGGCCGCCGCGGCGACGTCGTGGACGCGGACGATCTGCCCGCCCGCATCGGCGCAGTGGGCGAGCGCGGCCAAGGTGCCGGCGAGGCGCTCGCGCGGGGGTCGTCCGGTGAGCGCCCCGATGAAGTCCTTGCGTGAAATCGCCATCAGCAGCGGCCGTCCGAGCTCGTGCAGGCGCTCCACCTGGGCGAGCAGCCGCACCGTCTGTGCCGGGGTCTTAGCGAAGTCCGGTCCCGGATCCACGATCAACTGCTCGGTTGCGACGCCCGCGGCCCTCGCAACGGCGATCCGCTCCGTCAGGAAGGCAAGCACTTCGCTCGTGATCTCGCCGTAGAGATCGGGGTCCTGCATCCGCTCACGCGGCGCGGCGAGCGTATGCATCACGACGAGAGCGGCGCCGGTCTGCGCACACACCTCGGCCAGGGCGGGATCGCGCAGGCCGCTGACGTCGTTGACGATCACCGCGCCCGCGGCGATCGCGGCTCGGGCCACCGGCGGCTTATATGTGTCAACGGAGACGATTGCACCGAGCTCGCCCGCGACGCGTTCGATCAGCGGCACGACCCGCCGGATCTCCTCCTCCACGCCGATCGGCGGGCGACCGGTGCTCGCCGACTCCCCGCCGATGTCGAGCAGGTCGGCCCCCGCGGTGAGCTGCACGTGGGCAAGCTCCACCTGGCCGTCGAGCGTTGGATGGCGCCCCCCGTCGCTGAAGGAGTCCGGCGAGGCGTTGACGATCCCCATCAGCCACGGGCGCGCGCCGAGCTCGAGCAGCCGGTCGACGGCGCGAACGTCGTGGGCGGGCGCGATCAGGGCGTCGACTCCAGGGGGCGGAGGTCCGCCGCATCCGCGGTCGCGGGCGGCTTGGCCACCGGGCGGGCGCCGGCGACGATCCCCTCGAGGCGGGCCTCTTCGGCGAAACGCTCGAGCTCGACCGCCAGACGCTGCGGGCTCCAACCCAGCTCCCGCGACATCGTCTCCCCCACCCGCCGCACCGGGGTGGCCCGGCCGGGCGGCGCACCCGCATCGGGTTCGCTCGTCAGCTCGCGAGCCGCCAGGAGCCCCAAGCGGGTTCGCCGCAGGAGCACGTCGCCGACGCTGCGCGCCTGCTCGCGCCGCGCGGCCAGGGCGACCTCGGCGAGCAGGTCGGGCAGTCCCGGGATGACCGCTTGAGCGAGCTCGCCGCGCTCGGCCGCGAGCGCGAGCACCTCATGAGCGCCGTGCCCGTAGCGGAAGGCGAGCGCGTGGTAGGACTCCGCCGGCACGCCCTCCACGCGCGGCAGCTCATCCACTTTGATCGCCTGACCGAGCGGGATTTCCTGCGTCCGGCAGGGCGCGTCGCGCGCGTCGCGCTCGACGATGCGGTCGACGGTCATCTTCGCCATCCGCCGCCAGGTCGTGAGCTTGCCGCCGGTGATCGTGATCATCCCCGAGGACGTCTCATACAGCTCGGCCTTGCGCGAGATGTCCACCGACTTCTTCGGATCGCCGGTCGAGATCAGCGGGCGCACGCCCGCAAAGGCGCCGGTCAGGTCCGACGGGACGAACGCGCGGCCGAAGAATTCGTTGATCGCCTCGAGCAGATAGGCGACGTCCTCCTCGGATGGACCCACGTGATCGAGGCGGCCCTCGTAGTCGTTGTCGGTCGTGCCCACGAGCGCGTGCCCGAGCCACGGCAGCGCAAAGATCGAGCGGCCCCCACCGGCGGGGACGATCGCGCCGCCGACGAGCGGCAGATCGTCGTGGCTGAGCGTGATGTGCGTCCCCCGGCTCGGTCGGATGCGCGGCAGCTCGGCCTCCCCGTGGAGCTCCTCCGGACGCAGCTCATCCGCCCACACGCCAGTCGCATTGATCACGTTCGCTGCCCGCACGTCGAAGCTCTCGCCGCTCTCCACGTCGCGCGCCCGCACTCCCTGCGCGCGTCCGTTCGACTCGAGCAGCCCGGTCACGTCGACTCGGTTTGCGCACACCGCACCGAAGCGCTCCGCCTCGCCCAGCACCGTCAGCACCAGGCGCACATCGTCGGTCTGGCAGTCATAGAACAGGTACCCGCTCGTCGGCGCGCGCGCGGCGAGTGCCGGCAGCAGCTCGAGGACCTCCTCGCCGGAGATCACTCGATGGCGCTCCGGGCTCCACGACTCCCCCCCTCCGCCGGCGCCGCCGGCCGCTCGCCCTGCTCGCCGGCCGACGCAGCCATGCGGGCCGCGTTCCCCTGATCCGCCCGCGCCCGCTTGCCGCGACGCGAGCGCAATCGGTCCCTGTCGACGGACATGACGTCATACAGGTTCAGCCCCACGCCAACCAGCCGGTCCGGGCGAGCTCCCTCGAACGCCGGCACGACGAGCGCCAGCGGGCGGACCAGATGGGGAGCAAGGGCCACCATCAGCTGGCGCTCGAGCAGCGCCTCGCGCACGAGCCCGAGATCGAAGTTCTGCAGGTAGCGCAAGCCTCCGTGGACGAGCTTGCTCGAGCGGCTGGACGTCCCCGACGCGTAGTCGGCCCGCTCGAGCAGCGCGACGCTGTAGCCGCGCGTGGCCGCGTCGAGCGCCACGCCCGCCCCGGTGATGCCGCCGCCGACGACGACCACGTCGAACTCATCCGCCGACAACGCCGCAAGAGCCTGGCCGCGCTCGATCACGCGGGAAGTCTCGCAGAGGAGGTGCCTAGATCTGGCCGAGCTCGGCCGTGATCTCGCTCACCGCCGACTTCGCGTCGCCGAAGAGCATTGCGGTCTTCGGGTCGTAGTAGAGCTCGTTTTCGATCCCCGCGAAACCGGGGTTCATCGAGCGCTTGATCACGATCACCGAACGGCTGTCGGCGACCTCGAGGATCGGCATCCCGTAGATCGGCGATGAGGGGGTGTTCTTCGCGGCCGGGTTGGTCACGTCGTTGGCGCCGATCACCAGCGAGACGTCCGTGCGCTGGAACTCGGGGTTGGCCTCGTCCATCTCCTTGAGCTGGTCGTAGGGAACGTCGGCCTCGGCCAGCAGCACGTTCATGTGGCCCGGCATCCGTCCCGCGACCGGGTGAATCGCATAGGTGACTTCGACCTGACGTTTTTCGAGCTCCTTGGTCAGCTCGCGCACGGCATGCTGCGCCTGCGCGACCGCCATCCCGTAGCCGGGGACGATCACAACGCGGCTTGCGTAGGCGAGCTGGATCGCCGCGTCGGCCGCACTCGTCGAGCGCACCGTGCCGGCGTGCTCGCCCGCGCCGCTGGCCCCCTCCACCGCGCCGCCGCCGCCGAACCCACCGGCGATGATCGCCGGGATCGAGCGATTCATGGCGACCGCCATCAGGTTGGTCAGGATCGAGCCCGACGCGCCAACGATCATTCCCGCGACGATCAGCGCGGTGTTGTTCAGGGCGATACCGGTCGCGGCCGCGGAGAGTCCCGTGAAGGCGTTCAACATCGAGATCACGACCGGCATGTCGGCACCGCCGATCGGCAGCACGACGGCGTTGCCGAGGAGCGCCGCAGACACGAGCAGGCCAATGAACACCGCCTGGGAGTGGTCGCCCGCAGCGATATCCGCGCCAGCGGCGACCGCCAGGATCAGCAGCACGAGGTTGACGATCTGTTGGGCGGACCCGAAGCTGATCGGGCGTCCGGGGATGATTTCCTGCAGCTTGCCGAAGGCGATGTTCGAGCCCCAGAACGACACCGACCCGACGATCGCCGCAAACAGCGAGAAAACCGCCACGTAGGTCGGCGTGTTCGCATACCCGTGGGTGAGGCGGAACTCGGCCCAGGAGATCAGGAACACCGCGCCGCCGCCGACGCCGTTGAACAGCGCCACCATCTGCGGCATCGCGGTCATCTTCACCTGGCGCGCGGCCGGCACTCCGATCGCGGCGCCAAGCGCGATGCCGAGCACGATCAACCCCCAGTTGCCCTCGTTGCGGTTCAGCAGCGTCGCGATCACCGCGATCCCCATCCCGACCGCCGCGATGCGGTTGCCGCGCACGGCCGTGGTCGGCCCGGCGAGTCCGCGCAGGCCCTGGATGAACAGGGCGAACGCGACTATGTAGAGGACGTCCAGGAAGCTCACGTCCTGCGGGAAGCTGGCGAGGACCGGGTGGATCACGTCTCGCTCCGCTGCTGCTCGCCTGGCGCCTCACCCTGCGCAGCCGGGGGCCCCGCCTGCGCGGACGGGAGTTTGGCCTGCGCCGCTGGCGGTGGATCAGCCTCCGCCGCGGGCTTGGGCTTGGACTTGAACATCTCGAGCATCCGGTCGGTGACGAGGAAGCCGCCGACGATGTTGATCGTGCCGAACATGATCGCGATCACGAGGATCACCTTGTTGAAGCGCTCCGTTGCCGGACAGGCCGACGATCAAGAGACCGCCGAGCAGGACGATTCCGTGGATCGCGTTCGTGCCGGACATCAACGGCGTGTGAAGCGTGTTCGGCACCTTGGAGATCACGACGAAGCCGATGAAGCCGGCCAGCACGAGGATGGCGAGGTTGGTGGTGAGGGTGCTCGCGAGGATCACGCCGCGGCCTCCACGGTCGCCTTGGCTCCCGGGTTGACGATCTCGCCGGCGCGCACTATGCAAGCCCCCTTGACGATCTCATCGTCGAAATCCAGGTGCAGAGCGCCATCGTCTCCGACCAGCAGATCGAGCAGCGCAAGTACGTTGCGCGCGAACAGCTGCGAGGAATGCTCGGGCATGCTCGCCGGCAGGTTCAGGGGCGAGATGATCTTCACGTCGTGGCGGACAACCGTCTGCCCCGGCTCGGTCAGCTCGCAGTTGCCGCCCGTCTCCCCGGCCAGGTCGACGATCACCGAACCCGGCTTCATCCCTTCCACGGCCTCGGCCGTAACGAGCTTCGGCGCCGGGCGCCCCGGGACGAGCGCAGTCGTGATGACGACGTCGAAGCCCTTGATCGCGTCGGTCAGCGCCTGCTGCTGCTGGGCGCGCTCCTGCTCGGTCAGCTCGCGCGCGTAGCCACCCTCGCCGCTCGCCTCCAGGCCGAGATCGAGCCATTGGGCGCCGAGCGACTGCACCTGCTCGCCCACCTCCGGGCGTACGTCATACCCGGTCGTCCGCGCTCCCAGGCGCCGGGCGGTCGCGAGCGCCTGCAGACCGGCGACGCCGACGCCCAGGACGAGCACCTTGGCGGGTGGGATCGTGCCCGCGGCCGTCATCAGCATCGGGTAGAAGCGCCCCATCTGATCGGCGCCGAGCAGGGCTGCCTTGTAGCCGGCGACGTTGCTCTGCGAGGACAGCGCATCCATCGATTGGGCGCGAGAGATGCGAGGAATCGCCTCCATCGCAAATGCGGTCGCCTTGGCCTCGGCCAGTGCCCGCGTGGTCACGGGACTCGAGAGCGGCGCGAGAAAGCCGATCAGAATCGAGCCCGAGCCCAGGCCGCGGATCTGCTGGGCGTCGGGTGGCGCGATCGTGACCACCGCATCCGAGCCCCAGATCTCGCCGACATCCTCGCTCACACGCGCGCCCGCCGCGGCAAAGGCAGCGTCGGGCAGGAGCGCGTCCGAGCCGGCGCCGCTCTGCACAACGACATCGAGGCCCTTGGCCTTCAACTTGCTTACGACCTCCGGCACAAGCGCCACCCGGTGCTCGCCCGCCGCGGTCTCCTTCGGAACGCCGATCCGCATGTGAAGGGCGGGAACGTATCCGATCGCGGCGCCGCGGGGTTGTCCGGCCCCGGGTGAGCGGGGGCGCCACGCGAGCCGCGTGCGGGTCCGTCCCTATCATCAGAGGACCGGATCGATGCCGGTCCGAGCTATGACCGTAAACCTGACCCGCATCTACACGAAGCTGGGCGATGGCGGCGAGACCCACCTCGGGGACATGAGTCGCGTGTCCAAGCTGCACCCGCGCGTCGAGGCGTACGGCACCGTCGATGAGCTGAACGCGGCGATCGGCGTGACGCTCCTGCAACCCGATCTGCCAAAGGCGTTCGCCGCGTGGCTGAGCCGGGTGCAGAACGACCTGCTCGATGTCGGCGCCGACCTGTCAGTGCCACCACCAGCCGAGGACGCTGCGCCGAGGCACGGCGCCGCGGCCCACAGACTTCGGGTGGACTCCTCCTACACCGAGTGGTTGGAGAGCGCCTGCGACGAGGTCAACGCGAAGCTCGAGCCGCTGCGCTCGTTCGTGATACCCGGAGGGACGCCCGCAGCGGCCCACTTGCACGTCTGCCGCACGGTCTGCCGGCGCGCCGAGCGCCGGGCGCTGGCGGTTGGCGAGGAGGGCAATCCCGAGGTCGTGCGCTACTTGAACCGGCTGTCGGACCTGCTGTTCATCCTCAGCCGCGCCGCCAACGCGCCCGAGGCGACCGAGTCCCTATGGGCGCCCGGAGGGCACGCCGCCGCGGACTCGGCGAGCGCCTGAGCTCTCAGCGCTAGCGCACACGGGCCGTGGGCCAGCGCCGCTCCGCCGCGCGCAGGCCGGCAACGGCAAGCGCCATCCACAACGCAGCCAGCAGATAGCCGCCGAGGACGTCGCTGGGCATGTGCCAGGCGAGGATCAGCAGAGCGCAGCCGACCACAGTCGCGAATACGGCACCGACGACGGCGACGAGTGGTCGCAGGCGCCGCGGAGCCACGAGCACGGCGCACAGTGCGAGCGCGAGGGCGGCCGTCGAGTGTCCGCTCGGCCATGATGCCGGACCGAGGTGAATCCCGCCGGCGCGAGCGTGCGGGTGCGCGAGCAGGGGCTTCAGCCGGTCGGCGGTCAGGGGCGCAAAGCCCATCACCACCGCTACGGCCAGCGCGACCCGCGGGCGATCGCGGGCGATCGCAACGAGCACGAGCGCCACGCCCCAGATCGTCAGCAGCAACGGTTCGAGTAGCTTCAGCAAGAAGTTGCCGACTTCGTTCACCTGCGGGCCTTCGAGGTGGGTGAAGTTGCGCAGCAGCACGGCATCTCTCACGTGTGTGGCGGGCACGAGCGCGGCGATGACCCAGACGAGCGCCATCGCCACCACGCACAGGCCGGCGACGCGCAGCGGCCCACCGGCGCCGGGACGGCCCACACGGGCGCGCGGCTGCGCGCTGGGCATCGATCCGGCGGTGTATGCGTGACTCGACATCTCTTGACAGGGTACGGCGGTGGTTAAAGCCCGGCTGAACCCTTTTCCAACGGCCACTTAACGACGAGAACGGCCACAAGAGACGCGATCGGCTGCCTAGCGGCGAAGACGGCTACCAGAGCATGCGCGTGAGCAAGACTTCGACCAGCGCGTTCACTATGCGAGGGGCGCCGACTAGAGGGATGAGCGATCGCGGGGCGATCTCAGCAACGGCCACCCGTCCGGCACGAGCTGGGCGCGTGCGCGTAGACGGCGAAGGGGCGGCTCGACGGCCGCCGCGACTGCGGCCAGCGGCGCGGGCGGCGGTGCGCGTGGCCGGGGCGACGATCAACACGGACGCGCGGCGCGCGACCGGTGCGATCGGGAACGGCGTCCCCGCCAGCGCCGTCAGCGCCTGCGCGGTCACCCAGACGGGCGTCTGGGTACCGATGCGCGAGTAGCGCACGCTCCCGTCGGGGGCGATCAGGCTCTCCAGGTAGCCCACCGGCGAGCGGCTGCCTTCGCGCCTGACGGCGCCCACGTTGCGTCTCGTGGCGATCAGGCCCTGTATCGCCCAGGCGGTGGACTGCGCGTTGGAGTCGCCACCGCGCTGCTGGGGAAAGCCGCCATCCAGGTTCTGCGCGCCGATCAGAAAGCTCGCAGCCCGGTTGACCGTGGGTCCGGTCCCCATCCCGGCGTCCACGAGCGCCTGCAGCGCGGCGGCTGTGTCGTCGACGTCGCTGCCACCACCGCGCGTCGCAAAACCGAAGCCGCCGTCGGAGTCCTGCTGCCGTGCGAGCCAGCGACCAGCGGCGCGCACGATGGGGTCGCCCGCGGAATATCCGGCGGCCCGCAGGGCGAACACGGCGAACGCGGTGATGTTCGTGAGATGACCGAAGGACCCGTCGCCCCGGCGCGAGCGCAAGAGCTCGGCGACCGGGTCGCCTCCGGCCAGCGAATGCACGGACGCGCCGCAGGCGTGCAGCGCGAGGATCGTCCGCTCGAGGTCGCCGGCGCCGTTCAGGCTCGACGCTTCGCCGCGGAGTGCGTCGAGGACCGTGCGTCCGTCGCGGCGAACGCTCAACGGATCACGCCCGCTGGCAGCGAGTCCGATCGCCGCCCACGCCGAGTAGAGCTCGCTGCTGGACTGCCCGCGCGCCGCGCCGAAGCCTCCGTCGGCGTTCTGCGCGCCCGCCAGGAACGCGATCTCCCGGGCGACATCCAGGCGCGCGATCGACGCGTCCGCGCCGGAGGCACTGGCCCGGCCCGGCGTCGCGGCGGCACCGCCCGAAGCCGCAACGCCCCTCGCCGCGGAGCCAGCGACGGCGGCGATGGGGGCAGCGGCGCGAGCCGCTCCGGGACCAACAGAGGCGCCCGCCGCGACGACGAGCGACGCGAGGATCGCCAGGGGGACGGCGGAGATCGGCTGCCACACGATCTCCAGGCGCGCGCGCGCCCGCACGAGCATCCGCAGGAGCGCAGGCCCGAAGGTCAGGCCGAACAGGAAGCTTGCGACCACGTGCGTGGCATCGAAGCTAAGGCCGCTGACGACCCACGCGCCGTAGGCGCTGAGCGTGTGGGCTCCCCCTTGGCTCCAGCTGTACAGATCGATCAGCAGGTTGAACATCTCTGCCGCGAGCGCGCAGAGCAGCGCGAGCGTCAGCCGTGGCAGCGAACGCCGGCGAAGCACTCGTCCGAGCATCGAGCCCGCGACGCCCACGGCGCCCCAGGCGAGCATCTGCCAGGGCGTCCAGGAGCCCTGACCGAGAAATATGTTCGACGCCAGCGCACCGACCGCGCCGACCGCGAAGCCCGGTCCGCCTCCGAACGCATAGCCGCAGATCAGCACCATCGTGGTGGTGGGCTTGACGTCTGGAAGCGCCGCGAACGCATCGCGTCCGAGCGCGCTCAACGCGGCCATCGTGGCGACGAGCGCGACCTCCTTCGAGGAGGGCCGCGATCGCTCATACCACCAGAAGCAGCCCGCCAACGAGGCGACCACGATCGCCAGCGACGCGGCCTGCCAGCTCATCTGAGCACCTCGGGGCGCGCCGCGCGGGCGATCGCGGACGGCGGCGACGCGCCAGCCCGGTCGATCCGGCGCTGTATGACCGCCTGCCCGTCCGCGGGCAGCAGGGCCTGCTCCGCCCCGTCGAGAATGCGCGCGGTTTCGGTCGTGAAGTACCAACCGCCGCACAGCACCTCACCCGCGCTTGCGTCGGCGATCAGGCGCCCGTCGGCGAGCAGCAGCACGCGCTCGGCGAAGCTGGCGGCAAACTCGACATCGTGGGTCGCGACGATCACGGCGGTCCCGTCGGTGCGGCGCTCGGCCAACCAGCTCGCCAGCTCATCCTTGGCGCCGCGATCCATTCCCCGCGTCGGCTCGTCGAGGGCGAGCACGGCGGGTGGGCGCTCACCGTCGGTGACGACCGCCAGGGCGAGGCGCTGGCGCTCCCCTCCAGACAGGTCGCGGGGATGGCGCGCGCCGAGCGCCGATAGGCCGGCGCGCTCGAGCGCCGGAGCGCTTGCCTCTTCGCAGACGCGCTCGTGCAGGAAGTAGTCGTTGGGGTTCTGCAACAGAAGCGCGACCCGGCCGTCGTGTTCGACGCTTCCGCGCGTGGGAGCCATCAGCGCAGCGGCGTGGCGCAGCAGCGTGGACTTGCCCGCGCCGTTGCGCCCCAGCAGCGCGACGCGCTCGCCCGCGTGGAGCGAGAGGTCAACGCCGCGGAGAATGCTGGGACCGTCGCGCAGCTCGTGCCAGACCGCGTGCATAGCGAGGGCCGGCGTCGCGCCTGCTCGCCCGCGGCGTCCTCGCCACGGTCGCCCACCGAAGCGCGAGGCGCGAGAGCGATCTCCCTGCGCGCGTCCTGCCGCCGGATCTGAGCTCTCCTCCTCCGAGCCCTCCAGGAGACCCTGGGCGCGAAGCGTCGCCCGCGCCTGCCGGACTCCCACGGGGGCCGGCGCGAGCCCGAGGTTGGTGAACATTCGTGCCGCCGGCGTCTGCAATGCCGGGGATGCATCCGCCGCCCACTCCAGGAACGTCGCCGGGTCGGCGTCGCTGGCGACGCGTCCGCGATCGAGGACGATCACACGGTCGGCCGCCGCCAGGCACCGCTCGAGCCGGTGCTCGATCAGCAGGACCGCCGTGTCCCACTCCTGGTTCAGGCGGCGAAGAAGCCAGATCAGCTCATCGCCGGCGACTGGATCGAGTTGCGAGGTGGGCTCATCGAGCAGGACGAGCCGCGGTCGTGGGGCAAGCGCCGCAGCGAGCGCGACCCGCTGCAGCTCACCGCCGGAGAGCTCGTGGGTGGCGCGATCGAGCAGCGGGGCGAGCCCCAACGCGAGCGCGACCTCCTCGATCGCGCGCGCGATCGAGGCGGGCGATCGACCGAGGTTCTCAAGGCCCAAGGCGAGCTCGGCGCGAACCGTGCCCATCACCACCTGGGTCTCGGGATCCTGAAACACCGTCCCCGCAAGGGCGCCGATCGCCGCCGGCCCGTGCTCGCGGGTGTCCAGCCCGACCGCGGTGACCCGACCGGAGAAATCTCCCCCGTGGAAATGGGGCACGAGGCCACATGCGGCGCGCACGAGCGTCGACTTGCCCGACGCCGACAGGCCGGCGAGCAGACAGAACTCCCCGGGCTCGACGGTGAGCGACACGTCGCTGAGCGCGGGCGCCGCGGCTCCCGGGTAGCGATAGGTCAGACGCTCGACCTCGAGGACGCTCATTGCGCAATTCCTCGCCGGTCGAGGAACGGCGCCAGCGCCGACGCTCCGATCAGCAACGCCGAGAGGAACGCGCCTGCGCCTACGGAGAGATGCAGCAGCGGATACACGTTGAAGGCGGCCAGCCCGCTCGCGCGCGTGGCGACCGCCGCCACGATCGTCGCGAGGGCGGCCAGCGCGAAATGCAGGTCGTGGCGCGAGAGCACGCGGTGCAGGCGAGCTGGGCGTCCCCCCGACCCGTAGCCGCGCACCTCGAGCGTCGCGGCCACGTCGAGCGAGCGATCGAGCGAGCCGGCGACGACCGCGCGCAGGATCCCGAGCCTCGCGCGCGCGCCGCCCTGACGCGCGTCGGGCCGACAGCGCTGGGCATCGGTGAGGCGCTCGGAGTCCCGCGCGAGCACGGGGATCAGCCTCGTTGCCACCGTCGCCGCGAGCGCCGAGCTTGGAAAGATGCGGCGTAGCGAGCGCAGCAGCTCGTCGGGATCGACGGCGCTGCTCACGAGCACGGCGGCGAGCATCACGATCAGCAGGCGCACGCCCACGAGCAGGCCATACAGCGCGGCCTCGAGCGTGAGGTTCATCTGGCCGAGCGGCCCGAAGTAGCCCAAGCGGGCAAACACGGTGAGGCCGCCGCGGCTGACCAGCACGTTGACGAGGACCGTGAGGATCATGATCGGTAGCGCAAGGACGCGGAGCGTGCGTCCCATCTCATGCAGCGCACCGCAGGAAGATCCGGCCACGAGGACGCCCGCGAGCAGCCCCGCCAGCACGACCGGATGCTGAACGATCAATGCCGCGGCGGCGAGCGCGATGCCATATGCCGCGCCGATCGACGCGCGCGTCGCGTGCAGCGCGCTTGCCCGGCGCCGGTAGGCGATCAGAACGCTCACGGCGCTCCGACCGGGACGGGCACCGAACCTTGGACAGAGACGGCGAGGGCGAACCGACGCTGCAGCGCGCCTTGTTGGAGCGTGCGCGCCGCGAGCTCCAACCCGGCCGGGTCCGTCCCCGTGACGATCCATACCGGAGCTTCTTCGCCCTGGCGGGTGGCCGCGAGGAGCCCCGCGCCGGCCGTGAGAGTGCGCGCCGCCCGGCCGTCCTGGTCGAGCAGCGTGAGCGTCGTGCCGGCCGGCGAGAAGATGGCATAGACCCCGCTGGCGCGCGGGCCGTGCCCGATTTCCCGCGCGGCCACGTCGCGGTCGAGCGCGCTCCAGGTCCCCACGAGCACGCGCAGGGTGCTCGGCCCTCCGCCGCTCCCGATCGCCGCGATCGCCGCCGGCACGCCGATCGCGCGCAACCGCGCGGTGACCGTCCGGCACGGGTCACTCTGCACCACGGCGCATTCCACGCGCACGGGCAGCCGCTTGCCGCCGATGCCGTTCAGGAAGGGCTCGGGGAACGACCCGACGACGGCCGGCACGTCGTCGGTCTGGCTCCAGTCGTGGCGATCCCACCAGATGTGATCCCCCGGGTGCACGTTCGTCGCAGCCGCGCCCTTGGAGGCCTCCACGCCATTTACGTAGTAGAACCAATCGACCGGCCGACCCGCCTGTTGCCCGCCGGCGAGCCCGTCGATGCTCTGGACGAAGCCGCCACCGAATCGCGTGGTCACGGCGTCGTTGCGCAGCAGCAGGCTCATGACCGTCTCCTGTCCCTGCAAGCGCGGCGCTCCCCGCGAGCCGAGCACACGGGCGCCGAAGTCACGCGTGACGGTCAGCTGGACCGCACTCGGTGCGGCTCCGGCGCCGAGGCCGCAGCCCGCGGCGAGGATCGCGGCCAGCCCAGCTGCGACCACGTAGGGGAGGTTCCTCGCAATCCTCGATCTCACCGCACCACGATCGTCTCCGGGAACGAGCCGACCAGGCCGCTCTTGCGAGCGCTGACGACGTAGCTGCCGGGCACGGACGGCACGACGAGCGTCGCCTCGCCGGCGGCGCTAGTGCTGGCGAAGTCGCTCCCGAGCGTGACGATCGCTCCACCCACCGGCGCGGCGCGGCCTTCGTTGTCGTAGCCGGTGACCGTCACCAGCAGCGAGCCTCCGCGTGACGCCGTCGAGGCACTCGGCGCCAGATGAAGCGTGCGCTGGCAGCCGCCCGCAAAGGCCACGCACCAGAACCACAGCACCTGCGAGCCAGATCGCAGCCTGCGGCCGTCGCCCATCGGGCCGCTCGGATCGCCGGCGCCGGTCGACCCCGAGCTGCCGTCGACCTTGTACTCCCAGCCATTCTGTCCGCGGTTGCGCTCGCCGCCAAGCGCGTAGACGAACAGCTGCCCCGAGTTCCGCGGCGAGGAGCCGCAGCGGCCATAGTCACGCAGCGCGAACGACGGGCCGCCCGCTCGCCTGAGCGCCGCGAGCACCGACAGCGGCGTGCCCGCGGCCACAGCGCAGCTCCTGGCTCCCACTCGTACGGTGGTGGCCCCGGCGCTCACGGTGCGGACCGGTGAGATAACCGCCCCGCCCCTGCCGACGACCATGCTCTGGACGGCGGGGGCCGCGCTTGCGCGCCCGGCAAGACGCGCGGAGGACGTCGGTGCAACCACGGCAGCCGCACCGCCGTTGCCCGCGAGCGCGACCACGGCTGCCGCGGCGACGGCGATGCAGACGCGCGCCCTACCTGACACGGAATACCACGTGGCTAGCTCCGTTGACGAGCTTGCTCGCGACGCGCGTGGCGTCTACCGCCTCGATGTCGTACACATACCGTCCCGCCGGCAGCCGGGCGGGCAGCAAGTAGCTGAACGACTGCGCGCCGCCGACCGAGAAGAACAGCGCGCTGCCGCAGCGCCGGGTCCCGACAAAGCGCTCCCGCGCGCCGCTGAAGTCGAAGCAGCGCCTGCCGACGCGGCGTTCCAGGCGAATCCGCACGTCTACGAGCCCACCGCCGGCCGGGATTTGGACGGTTCCGCGCAGGACGCGGGGCGCGAAGCGGCGGGCGTAGATGTGCCCGTTCTTAATGCCGACGATCCTGGCGACGTCGAGCAGGGATGGGACCACCGAGTGCGGGAGTTCGCAAGAGCCGCCGATGTTCAAGTCGCCAGCCACGGGGCATGCCTGGATCGGCGCGCTGGTTCCGCAGCTGCCGTCGTTGCCGTTGTGGACGCAGACCGACAGCCCGTTGGAGCGCACCGAGTCGGCCCGGGTCGCCTTCAGCGTCACGGTCCCGGCCCGCGCAAGGTTGATCGTGGCGTTGCCGCCCGGGTCGGTGAGCGGGCTGGAAGGGATCGGCGTCGTAACCCCCGCGAGCAGTTCGCCGATCGCGGCGCCGGAGATCGGTTCGCCGGTTTGACCGTCGACGACATGCACCACGAGGGGGGTCCCGGCGCTGGCGCTCGACGGCCCGGACAGGATCAGCTGGTGCGTCAGGTTGAAGTAGTTGTAGGCCCAGAGGACTTCATTCCCCGGGGCGAGCGCGATCTGACAGCCACCAACGTTGGCGGTCGTGTGATTGACGGCAAAACCCCAGGAGTCAAATGGAGCTGTTTTTTCGTTGCTGTCCGAGCCGATCTGCGTTACCAGGAAGTCACCTGGATTGCCGTTGCTCACCCCGCTGCCGAACCATTCGCCGTCGAACTGCAGTCCACTGGCAAGCGCCGCGTCGTGCAGCGCCGTAGTCGGCGTGCCCGACTGGTTGCCGCCGTCTTCAAACCCTTTCGCCGGGCCGTTTTCGGAGTAGTCGCAAGGGTGCGGCCCACCACTCGACGGCGCTTGGATCGTCTCGGGCGCGGTCGTGATCGGCCCTTCGAACAGAGTCTTGGCCGATCCCTCAACGCGGAGATTGACTGTAACCGGAGCCGCGGAAGCTGCAGCGGCGAGCGCAAATGACAGGCAAAGGCAGACGACGACCGCGACGACCGCGGGTGGGCAACGACGAGATCTGAGCATGGAGCCAACCCCTTTCCACGAGGGCTTGTGGGCTTCGGTCGGAGGCAGGTCTCCTGGCTCCCGGGCCTACCCCTCCGCGCCTTCCCGGTCCGCCGGAGGCGGATCGGTGGCTGCGCTTGCGTGCGCGCCACGGTGGGCATCCCCGGTCACAGTGGCGGGTCCGCGCCGGATTCTCACCGGCTTCCCTTCACCACCGACCGTATGAATGGGTGAATCCTACCCGACGCGCGGGAATCTGCGCAGCCCTCGCGCGTCGAGCCAGTGGGCGCGAGCGCCAGCCGTCAGCCGCCGCCCTCGACAGCGTCCTTCAGCCGGCCAAGGCGATCCTCCCACGCGAGCTCCGTCTTTCGCAGCCAGGCCGCGGCCGGCGCGAGCGCCCCGCCGCGCAAGCGGTAGCTGACCTGGCGTCCCGTCGCCGGCGCGCGTTCGATCAGCCCGGCGTCGTCGAGCGTCGAAAGGTGCTTGGCCACGGCCTGGCGGGTGATCGGAAGCGCCGCGGTCAAGCCGGGGGCCGTCGCCGTGCCCTCGCGCAGCAGCGACTCGACCATCCAACGCCTCGTCGGGTCGGCGAGCGCGGCGAAGATGTGACCGACGTCGTCGCTCAAGCGAGCACCCGCTCGAAGCTCGCGGCGAGCATCGCGATCGGGAACGAGGGGGCGCTCTCAATAACGGCGACCCGAGCCCCGGCGGGCGTCGCGACGATCAGGAACTCGACCCGCGTCGCCGGCTCCTCGGCCCCGGCCCACCACCAGACCAGCCGGTGCGGAGACTCGAGGACCTCGACATGAATCTCGCGCTCGGACTCCTCCAGCCAGCGCTCGCGGCCCTCCTCGGTGGCCAGCGCCTCCCAAACCTCCTCGGGCGACGCATCGACGTCGATCTCTCGCCTCACCGCCATCACGACCTCCTTGACAACCACATGGTTGCTATGGTGTTTGACAACCGTCCAGTTGTCGAAAGGATAGCCCACATGCCACTGATCCCGATGGTCGTCGAGCAGAGCGCACGCGGCGAGCGCTCGTTTGACATCTACTCACGGCTCCTCAACGAGCGCATCGTCTTCATCGGCACCCCCGTCGACGACCAGGTCGCCAACCTCGTCGTCGCCCAGCTGCTCCATCTCGAGAGCGAGGACAGCGAGAAGGACGTCTCGCTGTACATCAACTCGCCCGGCGGCAGCGTCTATGCGGGCCTCGCGATCTACGACACGATGCAGTTCATCAAGCCCGACGTCCAGACGATCTGCTTCGGCGTGGCGATGAGCATGGGCTCGCTGCTGCTGGCGGGCGGGACGGCCGGAAAGCGCAAGGCGCTGCCCAACGCCCGGATCCTGATCCACCAGCCCTCGGGCGGCTTTGAGGGACAGTCGGCCGACGTCGAGATCCACGCCCGAGAGATCCTCGACCTGCGCGGACACATCGATGAGATCTACGCTCGCCACACCGGCCAGTCGCTGGATCGCGTGCACGAGGACATGGACCGCGACCGCTACTTCGCAGCCGAGCAGGCACGCGAGTACGGGCTGATCGACAGCGTGATCTCCTCGCACGAACTGGCCCGCGTCACCACGGGCTTCGCGGCACGCGAGGCTGACGCTGAACCGGCGCTCTAGCCGGGACGCGTGGGCCGCGAGCGTCCCACCGACATGGCGTTGATCGCGCGTCAGAGCAGGACGCCGCCGAGGTCGGCGTCGACGTCGCCGAGCGCCGCCTGGCGAGCCTCGTCCAGAGCTCCCCCGTCGATGATCAGCCGTCGCGCGTGATCGAGGTCGTCGGAGCGACCGTACGTGAGCGCGGCCTTGACCGCGCCGTCCTTGAGGTACCAGACCGTGAACGCTCCGTCGTCGAAGGATCCGCGCACGATCTCGGTGTCCCACTCATAGGCGGGCCCGACATACTCGAGTTCGCCCCAGTCGGCCAGGACGGAGTAGAAGTACGGGACCTCCGTGTGGGGCACATCCATGCCGAGCATGTTCAGCGCGGCGGTCTTGCCGTGGTTGAAGGCGACGTCCCAGTGCTCGATTCGCACCGGGGAGCCGCGGTGCGTGGGCGATGCGTATTCGCAAATGTCGCCCGCGGCGAACACGCCCGCAACGGAACTCTCAAGACGCGCCGAGCAATGCACGCCGCCGCGCTCGCCGATCTCGAGGCCCGACCGCTGCGCGAGCTGCACGTCGGGGCTGACGCCCGCGCCCACGACCACCGCGTCTGCCGCCAGCTCGAGGCCGGCCCTGGTGACGACCTTCGCCACGCGTCCCTCACCCTCGAAGCGCTCGAGCTCATCGCCGCCGTGCACCGTCACACCGTGTGCTTGGAGCATCTCCTGAAAGAATCGCCCGGCCTGCGCGCCGAACCCGCGTTCGAGTGTCGCCTGCTCCTGCATGACGATCGTGCAGTGCTTGCCGAGCAGCGTCAGCGACGCGGCGACCTCGCAGCCGATGTAGGAGCCGCCGATCAGCACGACCTCCTCGGCGTCGGCCACACCCTCGCGAATCGCATCGGCGTTGCCAAGCGTGCGCAGGTAGTGGATCTGCTCCAGATGGCAGCCGTCGACGTTCAGCCGCCGCACGTTGGCGCCCGTGGCGATCAGCGCCTTGTCGAACTCGATCTCCTCCTTGCTCGACAGCTTGACCGTGCGCGACTGCACGTCGAGCGCGCTGACGCTCGTGCGCGTGAGCAGCTCGATGTCCTGCTCTCCCCACCACTCGTTCGGCCGGAAGTACGCCTCCTCGCGGGCCTCTTTGCCCTGCAGGTAGCCCTTCGAGCAGTTCGGGCGGTTGTACGGCGGGTCCGGCTCGCGGCCCACGACCACGACCTCCCCCTCGGCCCCTTCCTCGCGCAGCCAGCGCGCGCAGTTGGCCGAGGCGAGACCGCCGCCGATCATCAGGTAGTCGACCTTGCGGGCGGACATGGGGGCAGATTACAACCCGGGCGGATGACGGACCGACCAGTGCGCCCAGGTTGGGATGTGGTCGAGGATGCGCCAGCGAGGACCGTCTTCGTTCCGGCTCGGACCCACATCGGTACCGTTATGACTCGTGTCCAGGCGCAGCCCGGCGAGAACGATGAACACATGATTCGTAGCGCACTTGGCTGCATAAATCGCGACCCAGCGCCCGGGGCCCGGAAGGCCCCAGCGCACGTAGTCCTGGGCGAGCGGGTTGTCCCGGACGATTTCTGCGATTGGGCGTACGCCCGAGCGGTAGAGGACGTAATTAATCGTGCTCGAGCAATCCTCTTCCAATGCCCCCTCGGATCCGGATGGCCGCCTGGCCCATACGGTAGGCGTTGCAGCTCGTTGCCCGCAACCACCATTGCCTGAACAGTTGCTGGAATGCCGGTGGGGATGCACGGCCACGTGGCCCTCGCCCGGCACCAGCGCCGCCCGTTCGCCGGAGACGAAACGGACCGACGTCGGACTCTCACCCTGCAGCCGCGTGTCCGCGCCTTCTTCGCCGCCTTCGCGTTCGGACCCTGCGGACAGCGGCGCCCGGCGAGATTGCGGCGCCGCGGTACCTGGCGGCCCACCGCTCCACTTCGGCCGCGTATCAACTTGCCCTGTTATACGCATAGATAGCCCGTGGATAGCTTCTGTGGAGCACCCCGACGCTCGCAGATAGTTCGACGCCGAAAAAATGGCGTCGGCCGCGTCCCATCTGTCGATGCGACCGTCCCCGTTGCCATCGACGCCATAGCGGGCCCAGGTCGATGCGATGAACTGCATCGGACCGCCGGCGCCGGCGCCGTTGACCGCGCCCTCCTTGTGGCACGAGGGATCGGGGTCGCGGCCGTGGTCACACTCAACCTTGCCGATTGCAGCCAACACAGCCCAGTCCAAGCCATATCGCTGCGCGGCTGCCAGGTACAGGCGGAGATACACCGGAGGAATTTCGCGCGACGCGAGCGCCGAGACGCTGGCGCTCCCATCGCGGCCGGTGGTGAGAGAGCCTGAATCCAGCGCCGCGCCGTCGACTCCCGCGAGCGTCGTGATCAGCATGAACACGATCGCCAGCAGCGACGTCGCTCCGATCGCGATCGCTCGCGCGCTCGCGATCGGCTGGTCGCGGCTCGCGGCCGTCAACGTGGCCGTCCGGCCAGGACAGCGGCGCGCCGCGATCACGGCGACGCGGCCGTCAACCCCGATCCCTGCCGAGCTGGCGTTTGCGCCGTTCCGCCACGGCCCGCGCGTCTCGCATCACGCTCGATTCGCGCTCGTCAGCCGCGATCCGCTCGGCGCGCCAGTCGGTACGCCTTGACTCACGCCAGCCCTCCGCCCGCGCCGATGGCAAGCTGACACGGCCGGGGCGCATCCTACGCTCGACCGCGTTCTCCGACGCCCGGTGTGCACCGATTCTCCCGCGACGCGTCAGCGGCCAACCCTCGACGTTCGCGGCAAGACCGCCGGCGGTGGCTCTCAGCTCCTTGCGCAGCGCCAACTCGCGGTCGACATCGAGGCGCGCCAGGCGTTGGCTGCGCGGATCAAGCCGTTCGTACTCTCGCCGGCCGAATCCGACGAGGCCCGCCAGACGAGCGTAGTCGCGGCGCTCTCCGGTGGCCGAGTCGCGAGCGCCCACGCTCGACGGCAGCTCCGCCTGGGCGTCCAGGAATCGACCGCGGTCGCGAGCGCGCTTACCGCCGTTGCTTGCGCTGATTCCAGAACGTGCCGGCTCGGCGGCCCTGTCCACCTGGCGCGCCGTAGTCAGCCTGGACTGGTCACGAGCAATATCGCCCTCGATTCGTTTCCCGCGCTGGGCCAGCACGACAGCCCGTCGTCGATCGCCGTTGACCAGTGCCCTTCCGCGCTCTGCCTCCACTCGCAGGAGCTGCGCGCGCCAGGCCGCGAGTCGCGACTGAACTCCCCCTGACGACGCCGCGTCTGCAGCCGCCTCGCGTTGTTCGTGCTCAAGGAGGCGGGCGACCTGTCCGTCTACGCCAGCTCGTGCCCGTTCGCTCGAGGATCTCCGATCGGTAGCGTGGGCACGCCTCTGACGATGCTCGAGCTTCTGGTTCGGACGTGCCAGTTTGTCTTTTGCAAGCCGTGCTGCGCCCGCGATTCTCCGCGGAGGCTCGAGCACGTGTCTAACCGCGCTGCGCGACCGACCGCGATTGCCTGGCCTCCTCGCCGGCCGACCTCCGATCGGTCAGCGCCCCTCCGGCGATGCTCAACGCCTGGTGACGACGTGCGTAAGCCCCCCACCAGAAGGCCGATATCAGCAGCCATTGCGTCCACCAGCCGAGCGCTTCGAGCCCGCTCGAGCAGCGTCACGATCGCCAACACCACTCCCAGGAGAAACGAGAACAGCAGCTTCGAGACGACCGCGCCGAGCAGCTGGGCAGCCCACCGGCGAAACACGGCGCGCCCGCCCTCGCCGAACGCGGGAGCCAGCACCGCCGCCGGAGCCAGAAGCAGGTAGAGCAGACTGAACAGCGCCGCAGCCAGCAGGCGCAATGCGATGAAACCCAGTAGCAACAGCATCCCGAGCACGCCCGCGACGATCAGCAGTAGACCGCCGACCCTCGACCACGTTCCCCCATTGGTGCGGAACTCCGCTTGGGCGGCCGTCGGGCCCCGACAGCGCGTAGCTTCGTCACTCTGGCACAGCACCCGCAGCAGCGAGCTTTCTTCGTTGATCGAGTTTCGGGCCGGCCGTTCGCGGGCAGAGCGAGGAAGACCGCGCCGTTGCTCTCGGCGTCGCGCAGGAGTCCAGCGCTGGCCTTCAGCGCCTTGGCCTGCTCGCTCCCCGGCCCGGCGCACGGCAGCATCGCGGCTGGGTCCGGCTTGCAGCTCGCCAACGCCAGCTCGGCCGCGGCGATCCTGAGACCGGCTGCGCGCAGTCGCGCATCCAGCCGCGCCGGGCTGCGACACCAGCCGACGTCGCCGAACTCCAGGTAGCACCACGGTACTTCGATGGCGCGCGGCGAACACCGTTCCCGATGCCGTCGGCGAGTGCGCGTCCCGATCCCGCTCCGGTGTGCCCTCGGTCGTAACCGCCAGAGTTCCGAGACCGGCCTGGTTGGCCCATCTCCCCCAGCGCACCGACCGTGCCCGCCGGGTCGACGATCACCCACAGTCCCGCCCGCCATCATCGCAAGCACGAGCACGGCGTCTCCGAGCGTCTCGCGCTACGCGCCGCCGGATGAGGCCGCCAGTAGAGCGCCAGCACCGAGGCGACCGCGAGCACAGGCTGCGAGCCACGGGACCGTGAATTCGGTCTGCATCTGGCGCAGGCCAGCACCGAGCCCACCCAGCGAGGAGCTGTCCAAGCAGGTCGATCGCGAAGCACCACTCGAGCAGGCCACCAGCGCGTGCACAGCCCAGACGAGCGCCATCCAGAGCGGAGTCACAGAACAGATCCTGGACCGCGCTCAACAGCCCTCCGGAGCCCGAGACCCAACACGCCTGTGTCGATGTGCACGTCGATCCCGTAGTCGCCCGTCGGAGCGCGCGCCGCCACGAATCCGGAGGTTGGGCAGTCGCGCTCGGCGGTAGCAGACAGTTCGCCCGCCGAGCGCCCCCTCGACAGAGCGGGCTCGCCGAGGCCGTTGCTCGACGAGCGGATCGCTTCCCCGGGCGCAGCGCCCGTTGATCCGGACTCGTCCTCGCTGCGCGCCTGCCGGCGATCCCGCTCGGCATGAGCGTGAGGTCCACTCGGCGCCCGGTTCGGCGCCGGCATCCTGCCGCGCGAGTGAGGCCGCGGAGTCGGCGGCGCGCGACTGATTGCGGTGCGCGACCGAGCGCAGCCACCGTCGGGGCCAAGCACCACAGGCCGCCGACCACGCACGCTGCCAGGAGCGTCGCCCGCGTAACGGGCCTCGCTGCGCCAGCCTTGTTCACGCCGGCTCGGGCGTCGTCGAAAACGCCCGCAGCAGCCAGGGCACCACGACGTCGACCTGGATCGCCTCGACCCGGCCCTGGTGATCGCGAAACAGGCAGCGCCCGGCGTCGAAGCTCGAGCAGGCGTCTGGCGCATCTCGCGGTCATCCGGGTCGAGCCCGAGCAGCGTCGAGTGCTCGGGCGGCCTCCGTCTCCGAGCGCATCCCGAAGACGAACGTCGCCCCGATCAGGTTCTCCAACGACTCCCGCTCGCCGATCAGAGCGTCCCCTACGAGCTGCGTGCTGATGATCGGCACGGCGAGCTCCGAACGCCCCATCCGCTGCAGCGAAGCAAGCAGAGCGCGGCCGGCCGGGTCCCCAGCAACCTCCAGCCCTCATCGAAGGAGAACAACTTGAGCCGCTCGCGCTCGGCGCCCATCAGGTGCATCGCGAACATGGCGATGAGTCGCACGATCTGCTCGCCGACGCGCTCGGCCTGCGAGTACTCCGAACGCCGCATCCCCGGCTCGGGGCCGGGCAGATCGCGGATCGGAAGGTAGGTGACCTGCGCTGCGCCGACAGGCGCAGTTTCATCCTCGGGGTCGGCAAAGCCGAGTTGCGTCAGCCCGGAGCGAGCGTAGACCTCGAGCGTCTTGCCGACTTGAGCGTCGGTCTCATCACCCTCGCTCGAGCGCTCGAACGACCTCCAGACAGGTCGGGTCGCGCGAGCGTCTCATGACGCGATCGACCGCCCCGACGACCGCCGTCTCCCACGCCGGATCGGCGCGGCTCGGCAGGAGGTCGCGCAGGAACGAGACCGCCGCGTCCTGGCGCAGGTGCTCGGGCGCGACGCGCAGCGGGTCGAGCATCGCCCGTAGCGCCGGGTCGGGCCGCAGTGTGATCGACTCTCCGTGTGGGGCGCACCTCCTCGAGCAAGTGGAATCGATGGTCGCCCTTCGGGTCGCAGTCGATCACCCGCGCTCCCAGCAGGAACCCCTCGTACTTGAGCTTCTGGTCGAGTGTCGTCTTGCCCGATCCGAGCGCGCCCACGCTGAGGATCGTCGTATTGCGGTCGCTGTCAGAGCCCTCCCTGAGGTTGAACCTGACCGGCTGTTTGGACCCCGAGAGCGTCTAGCCGAGGTAGAAGCCGCGCGGGATCCGACATCGTGCGCCGCGGTTGGCATCATCGCTGCTACCTGCTCTGTGGTGAGGGTGTCGTCATAGCCGGCAACGCGGGTGCGCTGCGCCGGAGGTGCTGCAGAAACAGCTCGAGCTGGTCCCCAAGCGGTCTGTGCAGGCGGATGTCACCGTAGGCCCGCCGACACATCTCGACGCGCTCCTCAAGCTCGCTTTCGCTGGCGGCGCCGATGGCGACCGCCAAGGTCGCGCGCAGCAGCGGCGGACGACTCGACGCCTGCAGATAGACCAGCAGGTCGCGAGCCTCCTGCGTGCGCTCGTAGCCGAGGTCCGAAATCCCCTGATCCCCATCGGCCTCCGCGCGGACGATCTGGTCGGCATCCTGGATCCGCCTCCGCGCGATCCGCAGCGCGAGCTCGTTGGGCAGGAAGCGCGCGTTCAATGAGAGATCGATTGCAAACGGCAGGCTCTCCACAGGTGCGAACATCAGCTCGGCGCGCGCTCCCGGGAACTCCGTCCGCTCGGGCAGCGCACCCAGCACCAGCTGCGCCTGCCAGCTGGTGCCGAGCTCCGACTCGATCCGCAGGACGCGGCCCATGTGCTCGACGTAGCCGTCCATCCAGCGCATCACGTCGCCTTCGAGCGGCGCGAGCGTCGCTTCGCCATTGCGCTCAAAGATCAGCGCCCGCGGCTCGTGCAGCCCGTCGATCTCGCGGCTCGCCGAGCCCGCGACAGAATGCCCGCCGCACGAGCCATTGCACCTCCACGCCTCGCGCCTGGCGGACCGGCAGGAAGTCGGCCAACCGCGCATGAGCCTGGTCGGCTCGCACGCGCGCCCGCTCGAGCTCTGACAGCGGCAGGAGCCGCCGATCGCGTACGGACATAGGCCTGCGTCAGTGCCCTCCACCATTCGTCGTGGAGGCCGCTCGACGCTCGGGAGACGTATGAGGCGAGATCACGCTCGGGATCGCGCAGGCTCACCAGGACGAACACGGCGGGCTGCTGACGATCCGACGTCGCTCAACCGGCGCGCATGTTCCTGCAGATAGAGGCGTCGAGCGCTTCGTGCGTGCCGGGCGTCGTCTCGCCCTCCCCTTCGAGCTCGCGCGCATACCGCTCGACGTCCCACCGCCGTGCGACACGCAAGATCTGCACGTCCGCCTCGATCGCCTCCAATGCGCCAAGCACAGCGAGCAGTCGCGCTCGCTTGCCGTCCTCGCTCAGCCACTGATACGACGCAACGTCGACCGCGAACGCGGCCCAGCCGTCGTTCAGCCCATCGCCGAACACACAGTTGCCGTAAACAAAGCCGATCGGAGCCCTCATCCTCATCGCACGTCCAGGCGCGCGCCCCGCTCGAGCACGATTACCTCCCCGCTGGCTGGAGCGCGCACGCCCGGCAGCTGTCGTACCGTCAGGTCCGGGCGACGACAAATGTTGCGCGCAGCGCGGAACCGCGATGGGACGCGCTCATACGCGACGCCGACAAGCACGGCACCCGGTCCGATGTAGCGCGCGCGCCGCATCCTGCAATCGGAGCCGTCCGGCAGGATCAAGATCTCTTCGGGTCGCCAGCGCCCACCAGGGCGCCCGCAGGAGCCCGCCCAACAGGGACGACCGCCGGCCAGGTACCGAGGACCGCTTCGATAGCGCGCCACTGCACGCGCCGCGAGGTGAAACGGCCGGCCCTCGATGCGAATCATGGTGAGCAGGCGCGGCGCTCGCCCCGGGTACGGCGAGGTCACGCAGGTACCACGGGAAGGCGTTCGCCAGCAGCGCGACCACCGGGAGGCGGCTGACGATCGCGGTCGTGGCCAGGATCGAGAGGAAGTAGACGAGTCCCTCGCACCGGGATCCCACCCGGGTTCAGCCGCAGCCGGTCGACTCGATAGATCCGCCTCTCGAGGTCAAATACTCTCCTGTAGGAGCGGATCTCGCGTCATTGCGTCCCGAACAACGACGCGACCGTGTCACGCAGCAGGCTGACGCCCGGCCGGCGTTGCCAGCAGCACCGAGACGATCCCGACAGCGAAGACGCCCGCGGCCTCCTTGAAATCCCGGCGAAACGCGAGCACCGTCGCCGCGACCGCGAAGGCCAGCCCAATCAGGCTCATTGCGACCGCCCGGCCGGTGCTCCCCGCCTTGGCTGCGGCCGTTTCCAACGAGCTACCCCTTCGTTCCCGCGTCGGACGGCGTTCAGCGCCGATGCGCTGCGGTGCTGCGATCGCAGCCTGAGCCGCGGCCGGCATCGACGCGGTGGCGGCACAAGCCAGCAGCAGTGCAGCGAGTGCGGCCGCGGCGACTGGCGATGATCGCGGGTGTGCCCGGCATCCGGTTGCGTCGGGCGCTCGGCGAGATCTAAGGCCGCGAGCGACCTTTCCTGCGCGGCTGCTTCGGTTGATGGCGCGGGGGGTGCTCACGTGTAGGGGTCCATCTGAATCGCCGACGACCTCCCAACGCCCCTGCGCCATGGTCAACGTCCAATTCGTACGCCAGCGTGTACTGCGCCCCGCGCCCATCCTGTGCCTGCACGATGGCCAGGACCGACCGTCCCGTCGGGTAGCCAGTCGATCCGCTGCACCGACAGGAGGCTCAGGCCAAGTCCCGGGAGCGAGACACGCGCACCGCGCGTCAGGTCCGCCGCGAGCTCACCGGCCGACGCGGCGAGGTAGTTGCGCAGCGCGCGTCCAACGACCGTGGCTAGAGCGCGATCTCCAACTTCGCGCGGCGCGACGGCAAGCTGTGCCGGGCCCGAGCTGGGGGCGCCGACGAATGCCGGATACCCCGCGAGCGCCAAGCTGCCGTCGGGCGCGCGTCCGACCTTGACCGTCACGTACACGAGACCCGCGGTATCGGTTTGGGCCGCGACCGTGTAGACGCGCTGCCCCGGTGCGGACTCCCGTTCCTGCACCACTTCGGCCCAATCCACGTGCTGCTCTCCGGTCGGCGGAAGTCGAAGGCCGGCATCGGGCTCGACCCCCGAGCCCGACCAGCGCCGCCAGCGCCTGTTGACCGGCCGCGGGTTCGGCAGCATTCCAGGTCAGGTACCGCCGGACGAACAGCGACGCGTAGCCCTCGGCCGCCAGGTCGGGAGGCGGTCGGAGTGCGGACGGGTGCCGTCGGGACGCCGTCGGGCGCGGCGGAGCGATTGCGAAGCGCGCGCTCGCCAGCAGACCCCCAGACCGACAGGGCACAGATCAGGTAACGCGGCAGTTCCCGGGTAAGGCGGATCCGCCACAACGAGCGTCGTAGTAATTGTGACCCTCGCGCGTGCGGTTGAAGCTGCCGATTTGGTCGTTCATCGCTCGAAGCCGAACTCGACCTGTTCGCGCGTCGCCGGAGCGATGTCCGCGCTCGCTACCGAGGGCGTGGCCGAGATCGCATTGCCTCGCGCGAGAGCGACGCGGCGCTGCCGGGGCTGCGCGACTGAGCGCCGACGCTTGCTCCGCGCGCCTTTTGCCGCGCGGCTGGGTGCGGATCGTTTTCGCCGGTCGCGCGACTGCTGCCGGCATTCTCCATTCCGTCCCAGCGCCGATCGACCTATCGACCGGCTGCAAGCCGGCCCGCAGCTGGCGGGCAGCACCTCTGGCGCGGAGAGCGTAGTCGTGGCGCCAACCGTCGCGGCCGCCATCCGCGACGGGGCGTCGCAGCGAGCATCGCCACTGCGGCCAAGCGACGCCGAGCCGGCGTCCCTCCCGCCGGACACGACCGGTGTCGCCGGTAGATGTACGTCGCCTACGCTGCCGAGGAACTCGATCCTCGCCGTAGAGTCCGATAGATCGGCGCGCGTGACTTCGCTCGCAAGATCATCGTGCACCGCACCACACGCCAGCATCTGCGTCTGCGATCAGCAGGCGAGACGTCGATCACGTATCGGCGAGACGCGTCCGAGAGCGGCGCTCACGCGTGCGACCGGGGGCCGAGACGGGGAGATACCCGGCCCCGGCCGCGTGCGTGCGGATGGGAGTCGCCGCGCTGTCGCCCGTTCTGCCAACGGCCGGCGTCCCATCGGGACAGACCTATGCGTGGGGGTGATAGTTCATAAGTCGGTCCCTGATCCCCTCTCCCGACCCATGGTCACGGGATGGGACATTCGCGTCGTCGGCGTGCCATGAGCTGCCTCAGCTTTGCCCGCGCGCGCTGCGCGACCTTGCGGTACTTCTCCGGCGACCAGCCGAACTGGCTGCAGAAGTCGCCACACCGCGTTTGAGGGCCCAACTGGGAGGCCAGGACGAGTCTTTGGTCCGGCGTGAGCTTTCGCGCGAGAGACTCGATACGCCGCAAGTCCTCGCGGAGAATGACCAGCCTCTCAAGCTCGGCGCGGCGATCTACGATCGCTATCTCCTCGGCGCCCGCGGATCCAAGCGACATGGCAGTCTCGAGAGCCGCCTGCGCCGGGCTACGCCCGCCCAGCGCACGCCGACGATCACGCACGCGCGACATGAAGCGCAGCTCGAGCACGTTGCCGAGGTGTGAGCGGTCCGCAAACACGCCTCCTCGCGCGCGTGCGCAACCAGCTCGAGCGTCGCCTGGCTGAAGCAGTCCTCGAGGTCATCGCGGCGCAACCGGTGGCGATTCGCCTGAAGCAGAAGCTCCCGCTTTGCAGTAGCCACCAGCGCGATTTCCTCGCGCCGTCTTGCTCCCCTCTCTTTCGTCGACCGCGGGCGAGCCGGCACCCACGCCTCGCCTTTCCGGATCACATCGGGTAGACACATAGGCATGTCGACGCCAGCCGGCCGCACACCCCCCTCCCAATTGCACAAGGTTCATGCCTGCCACGCCCGCCGGGCGCACGGCGAGGACGCAGATGACCATCACCGACCGCCTCCAAGCCCTCGACCGCCGCCAGCAGCAGAGCCCGCGCCTGGGCTTCCTCGCGGCGGTCGTCAAGAAGTTCACCGACGACCAGGCCGGCCAGCTTGCCGCGCTGATCGCCTACTACGGGTTCGTCTCGCTGTTTCCGCTGCTGCTCGTGCTCGTGACCGTGCTCGGCTTCGTGCTTCAGGGCGACCCGGGCGAGCAACAGCGGATCCTCAACGGCGCGCTCGGGCAGTTCCCGATCATCCGCGACCAGCTCAAGCTGCACTCGCTGACCGGCAGCGGCGTGGCGCTCGCCGTCGGCGTCGTCGGCTCGCTGCTCGCCGGCATGGGCATCACGGGCGCGACCCAGAACGCGTTCAACTGCATCTGGAGCGTGCCGTTCAAGCACCGGCCCAACTTCATCTTCGCCCGCCTGCGGGGACTCGGCATGCTGGCGATCCTGGGGACGCTCAGCATCGTCTCCACGACCGCCGCCGGCTTCGTCGGCTCGAGCAGCCACTCGGCGCCCGCGGTGATCGCGGGGATCGTGGTCGCGTTCCTGCTCAACGTCGTCCTCTTCATGACCGCCTTCAAGCTGCTGACCGCCATCGACGTCGCATGGCGCGATCTGCTGCCCGGAGTTATCACGGCAGCCGTCTTCTGGCAGCTGCTCCAGGCGCTCGGCGGCTACTACGTCAACCACGAGCTCAAGCGCACCGGCCCTCTCTATGGCGTCTTCGCGCTCGTTCTCGGCCTGCTCGCGTGGCTCTACCTCGGCGCTCAGCTGACGATCTTCGCGGCCGAGATCAACGTCGTGAAAGTCCGCCGGCTGTGGCCGCGCAGCTTCTTCTCCGATCCCCTGCTCGAGGCCGACCGGCGTGCGCTGAGGTCCTCGGCCGAGGTCGAGGAGCGCGTTCATGAGGAGAACGTCGAGGTCACCTTCGACCCGCCCGACTAGCCCCGAGCATCGCATTCCGCCGCCCGTCGGGGCCGTCAGCCGACCATGTCAACATCGGGCGCGGGAGCGCCCTGATCCCAATTATTTGGCTCTGTACTGCGGATTTCCGAGGTCATCCCAAACTACTTGCGCACGCAACTACGCCGCGCTATACTAACTACACTTTCGTAAGCACATATGGAGCGAATACCTATGCCCTCTCCCTCAGAGAACAATCAAATCCAGCCTTCCCAGCGGCCGAAGCCCCTGCTGCGGTTGATCCCGCTCGAGGACACCGTCGTGTTCCCGAACATGGGCATCACGCTGACGATCGACGTCGGCGATGACGAGCGCGTCGTGCTCGTGCCCCGCCACGAGAACGAGTTCTTGGAGGTCGGCACCGTCGCCGAGGTCTCCGAGCGGATCCGCCTGCCCGGCGGCGGCCACGCCGTAGCCATCTCCGGCGAGCACCGCGCGCTGATCGGCGCCGCCCAGACCGGACCCGCGGGAGAGCTGCGCGTCGAGGTCGACGAGCGCCCCGATGAGGTGCCGGTGGACAAGCGCACGCGCGAGCTCGAGCGCGAGTACCGCGCGACGGTCGAGGAGATCCTCGAGCTGCGCGGCGACGACGGTCGCATCTCTGCATTCCTGCGGGCGATCGCCGAGCCCGGCGCTCTGGCGGACTCCGCCGGCTATTCGCCGAACCTCTCTTACGAGCAGAAGGTCGAGCTGCTGCGCACGCTCGACGTCACCGACCGCCTCGAGCTGGCCGTGACGCTGCAGCGCGAGAGCCTGGCCGAGCTGCAGATCCGCAAGCGCATCCGCGAGGACGTCCAGGAGGGCGCCGAGAAGCAGCAGCGCGACTACTTCCTGCGCAAGCAGATGGACTCGATCCGCAAGGAGCTGGGCGACGACGAGGCCTCCGTGGCCGAGGAGTACCGAGCCAAGATCGAGGAGGCCGGCATGCCCGAGGCCGTCAACGAGCAGGCCCTGAAGGAGCTCAGCCGCCTGGAGCGGATGGGTGACCAGACGGGTGAGTCGAGCATGATCCGCACCTACCTCGACTGGCTGATCGCCGTGCCGTGGTCAAAGCGCTCTGACGAGCACCTCGACCCGGTCGCCGCGCGCGCCGTGCTCGACGCCGATCACGCCGGCCTGGAGGACGTCAAGGACCGCGTCACCGAGTACCTGGCCGTGCGCAAGCTGCGCCAGGACCGCGGACATCGAGGCCGACCCCAAGTCGGGGGCGATCCTCACGTTGATCGGTCCCCCCGGAACCGGCAAGACCTCGATCGGCGAGTCGATCGCCCGCGCAACCGGACGCGAGTTCGTGCGCATGTCGCTCGGCGGCGTGCGCGACGAGGCCGAGATCCGCGGGCACCGGCGCACCTACATCGGCGCTCTGCCCGGACGCCTTGTCAGGGCGCTGCGCGACGCCGGCACGATGAACCCGGTGATCCTGCTCGACGAGGTCGACAAGGTCGGGGCGGACTGGCGCGGAGACCCCTCCGCGGCTTTGCTCGAGGTCCTCGACCCCGCGCAGAACCACTCCTTCCGCGACCACTACCTCGACGTCGAACTGGACCTCAGCCAGGTGATGTTCCTGGCGACGGCCAACGTCGCCGACACGATCCCCGGCCCGCTGCTCGACCGGATGGAGGTGATCCGCTTCGACGGATACACATCCGAGGAGAAGCTCGCGATCGCCAAGGGCTACCTGTGGCCGCGCCAGCGCGACCGCAACGGCCTGCGCGAGAACGAGGTCAAGATCTCAGACGAGGTCCTGCGCACGATCATCTCGGAGTACACGCGCGAGGCCGGAGTTCGAAACCTCGAGCGCGAGCTCGGCACGGTGCTGCGAAAGACCGCGACCAAGATCGCCTCGGCGCAGACCGGCGCCCAGACGGACGAGCCGGCCAAGGCCACCGACGGGGACACAAAGAAGAAGTCCCCTGCCGAGGCCAACGGAAAGCTCCCCGCCGGCGACGAGACGAAGCCCGCCAGGAAGAGCAAGTCGGCCAGGGCCGCGAAGCCGACTCCGGTTAAGATCGACCTGGAGACCGTGCGCGACGCGCTCGGCCGCCAGAAGTTCTTCCAGGAGTCCGCCGCGCGCACCGCGACGCCGGGCGTCGCCACCGGGCTGGCCGTGACAGGCGCCGGTGGAGACGTGCTGTTCGTCGAGGCCACCGCCATGAAGAGCGGCAGCTCGGGCGGAAACGCCCTCGTGCTGACCGGTCAGCTGGGTGACGTGATGAAGGAGTCGGCCAAGATCGCCCTCTCCTACGTGCGCGGACACGCCGAGGAGCTGGGCATCGACGAGCACGCGTTCGAGAACAAGGAGTTCCACGTGCACGTGCCCGCCGGGGCGATCCCGAAGGACGGTCCGAGCGCGGGCGTGACCATGGTCACGGCGCTCGCCTCGCTGCTTTCCGGACGCCCGGTCAAGCACACGGTGGGCATGACCGGTGAGGTCACGCTGCAGGGCCGCGTGCTGCCGATCGGCGGCTTCAAGCAGAAGGCGCTCGCCGCCAACGCCGCCGGCCTGACCGACGTGATCCTGCCGGAGCGCAACCGCGGCGATCTGGATGAGATTCCCGAGGAGGTTCGCGAGCAGATGAGCTTCCACCCGGTGATGACCGTCCAAGAGGTCCTCGACCGCGCACTGGAGCCCGCTCGCGATGTCGCGCACGTCTCCTAGATGTAAGCCCGTTCCGCGGGAGGTTCGCCAGACGGCGGACCTCCTGGAGCGACGCTGGCAGCTGTCGATCATCTACGCGGCGCTGACGGGGGCGCTGCGCTTCAACGAGTTCGCCGAGGCCGTCGCGGGCATCTCGCCACGGATGCTCTCAGAGCGCCTGCGCGACCTCGAGGCGGCCGGGCTGGTCGAGCGCACGGTGATTCCGTCCAGCCCGCCGACCGTCGAGTACCGGCTCACTGCCCGCGGGCGCAAGCTCGGCCCGATCATCGACGCGATGCGCGCCTACGCCGGCGATCCCGTCGGCTGAGCGCTCGCCGGCTGCGCCTCGAGCGGACCGAGCTCCGAGCTCGCGCCAACGAGTTGCCCGCCGGGACAGCTCTTGGCGTGCACGTCCGCTGTGCGCGGGTTGCGAATCCCGAGCGCTCCCGCGACGCCGCCCACCGCGACGAGGACTGCGGCGACCGCCAGGCCGAGGTGGAAGCTGTGCAGCGACGCCTGTTCGGCCGCCGTCGTGATCGCGCGCCCCTGCGCACCCACCAGCCCGTGCACGTCCGGGCGCCCGAGCGGCAGCCGCTTGGCCGCCGTGACGGCTGCACGCGCCGCCTGCCCGAGCGCGGTGCCCGATAGCCGTCGATCGAGCGCGGAGCCAAACGAAGTCGCGACCGCCGCGCCGACCGCGGCGGTGCCGAGCAGTCCGGCGACGCGGGCGATCGCGTTGTTGACGCCCGAGGCGATTCCCGCCTCTTTCTCCGCTCCCTGCAGGACCGCCGCCGTCAGCGGCGCCACGGTCATCGACAGCCCGAGGGAGAACACGAGCAGTCCGGGCAGCACTTCAGAGACATAGTCGACCTTGAGGCCGATGAGCTGGAACAGGAGCAGCCCGCCGGCCGCCACGAGTGGCCCGGCACCCATGAAGAAGCGGGGGCCAAAGCGGTCGGCAAGAGCGCCGAAGCGGCGCGAGAGCACGAACATCATCACGGTCACCGGCAGCACCGCCAAGCCGCTCTTCAGCGGCGAGTAGCCGCCAATCTGCTGCATGAACAGGATCAAAAAGAAGAACAGGATCCCCAGCCCCGCATACATCGCGAACGTCTCGAGGTTCCCGGCCGAGAAGTTCCGCCGCCTGAACAGGCCGAGCGGCAGCATCGGGTCGCGGGCACGCGACTCGTAGAAGATGAACACGGCGAGCAGCACCGCTCCCGCGATCAGTGGGCCAAACACCGCTGGGCTTGACCATCCCAACCGCGGCTGCTCGATCAGGGCGAACACGGGTCCGCCCAGCCCTGCGGCGCACAGCGAAGCGCCCCCGTAGTCGATCCGGCGGGCGCCCGGCTGGCGTGGAGCCGAGCGTGGTATCGCGAACAGGATCAGCACGACGCAGGCGATCACCAGCGGGATGTTGATCAGGAAGATCCAGCGCCATGAGGCGATCGCGAGCAGCTCGCCCCCGGCCAGCGGCCCGAGCACGCCGAAGATCGCGCCCCACGCTGTCCAGCTGCCGATCGCCGCTCCCCGCTCGGACTCGTCGAACGTATTGACGATCACCGCGAGCGAGCTGGGAACCAGCATCGCGCCGGCGATGCCCTGCACCGCGCGCGCCGCGACGAGCGCGCCGATGCTTGGCGCGAGTGCGGCCGCCAACGACGCCACCCCGAAGCCGGCGACCCCGAGCGCGAAGACCCTGCGCTCGCCGAACAGGTCCCCGAGCGAGCCGCCGATCAGGATCAGCGAGCCGAGCGTCAGCAGGTAGCCGTTGGCCACCCACTGCTGCGCCGCCAGCCCCCCTCCGAGCGCGCGCTGGATCGTCGGCAGCGCGACGTTCACCACGGTTCCGTCCAGCAGCGCGATCCCTGAGCCCAAGATGCACGCGACGAGCGTCAGGCGCTTGATCGAAGCGTCGCTGCGCGCGGGCATGGGAGAACGTTATCCCGCGCGGGACGGAGTGGCGGTCGTGCGTGGACGTCCCGCGCCATGGCCGGCTTCTAAGCCGGCGGCGCTCAGCGGGCGATCAATGCCTCGAGCAGCGGCTGCCCGACCGCGGACCCGCGCCGCGTGGATCTCGCCTCTGACGCGCCCGGGGTCGCGGCGGTGACGGTGGCCGTTGTGACCGTGGGCTGCAGCTCAACCCGCAACAGCGCCGTGCCGGACGCCGCGGCGATCGCGCGCGCGAGCTCGATCGTCCGCGTGACCTCCTCCGCGGGGAGCTTGCACTGCTCAAGGAAGCGCCGAACCGCAGCTCTGGCGAGCATCGGGACGTCCGCCTCGAGCTCCTCCACCTGAATGCGGCCGCTGGCGACGCTCGATTGGGGCGCGATCACGCAGGCGACCATGTCGTCGGGGGCGCCCTGCGCTGCTGCCCGGACTTGCTGGAGCAGCTGGGAGGCCTCCGCACCCGAGCCGAGGCCGGCGAGGATCTCGCTCAAGCGGTCGCGTCCTAGCAGCTGGCCGTGGCTGCGCGCCTCGATCAGGCCGTCGCTGAAGAAGCACGCCTCGGAGCCCGCCGGGAGTGTGACGGTGGTCTGGCGGCGTCCCGTCGGTAGGCCCCAGCCGATCGGCGGCGAGGAGCAGACGGTCAGCGGCTCGCGGGTCGGGAACCCGAGCAGGATCGGCGGGGGATGCCCGGCAAGCGCGTATGTCAGCTCGCTGGTTTGGGCATCGAACAGCCCGACCGCTACGGTCGCGTAACGCTCTCTGGTCGGGTCGACGAGGACCTGTCCGGCCAAGGCGAGCGCGGCGCGCGGATCGAGGCCCGCCTGCATGTAGGCGCGCAGCGTGTAGCGCGTGAGCGCCGCATGCGTGACCGCCTCGTGGCCGTGTCCGGCGACGTCCCCGAGCATGATTGCGACGTTCCCGGAGTCGGTCGTGAAGAGGTCGTAGAAATCGCCGCCCGCAGCCGGCCCCTCGGCTGGTCTGTAGGCCACCGAGACGGTCAGGCCGCCGAGCTGGGGCGGGACCCCGGGAACCAACGCCGCCTGCATCGCGCCCAGGTCGCGGATCAGGGTCACGCGCTGGCGCTCCAGTCGGCGTGCGCGCATCGCTGCGAGGCGCGAGCGAACGCCGAACCAGGTGGCGAGCAGCAGCAGCGCGATGATGATCGGCTTGCTCCAGTCGGGCACCGGTATCGGCAGCGGGATGTGCCTGCCGATCGCTTCCAGCGGATTGCTCGTCGCGTGCGCGCGGACGTGCGCGCGCGAGGCCACCGTCCGAACGAGCGGCGGCGTGCCGTGCGCAGGTGAGGCGAGCGGGCTCCCGCCGGCGACTACGGATGGGGAAAGCGCACCGGTCGCCCGCGCTGCTGGACGTGCGCGCGAGGAGCGACCCGCGGTCCGGACACCGAGCCGCGCGGAGGCACCGGTCGGCTGGCTGCTGCCGCCGGCGATTTGGGGAGCCAGCGGCGACGTCACCGCGGTCGCCGGGACGACAACGGAGGCCGCCGGCGTCGCTGCCAAGCTGGCGGCCGGCGAGGCATTGGAGCTCGCCCGTTTGCTGCCGGAGCCCTGCTTGCCGTGTGAGGGCGGAGGCGCGAGTTTGGGATGTCTACCGCCGCGCCCGCTCGCTGGCCGTTCGTGGTGGCGACGAGCTCGCTGCGCCTCGGCGAGCCGTTCCTGCGGCGCTTCACCGGTTCGCGAAACGGCGCCCGGCGCGGTGGCGCTTCCCGAGAGGCCAACCTGCCCCCCGCGCCTGCCAGCTGCCGGCGTGCGTGTCGGGACGAGCCGTCCGCGGGCCGCGTTACGGGGCGCGGGCTGACCCTGCGCCGAAGGTTCTCCGCGCTGCGGGTGCTCGCGTCGCGACCGAGGCCGGCCGCGCGCGGACTTTGACGCAGGCGGCGCATTTTCGGCCGACGGCGTGGGGGCGGGTGAGGCCGTCCCCGGTGCGGACTTCGCGGCGCGGGGGGTGTTGACGGCGGGCGTCGGACCGGCGGTCTGGGGCGTCGGTGCGGCCCTGCTCGGCGCAGTCTTCGCGAGCGGGCGCGCGGGCGCCGTCGGTTTGGCGCTTGCCCGAGACGCTGCGCGCGACTCGACGGGGCCGAGCACGGGTCCGGCGAAGAACCCGAGAAGGACGACGCCCGCAGCGGCTCGTCCGGCCACGGGTCGTACGCTTGTCATGGTCAGTCCGCGCGCGCCCGCGCGGGCTCCGGCGCACGAGTCTTGGAGAGGCGAACCGTCGTGCCTCCGGGCTCTATGTATAGCTCGACCTCATCGACGAGGCTCGCCATCAGGGCCAGCCCTCGTCCATGCTCAGCGGTCTCGTCGCTGTCCAGCACGGGCATCGTGAAGGTGCCCCGGTCGCTGACCGCAAACGTCAGCCGATCCGCGTCGGCGACGATGCTCAAGTGGATCATTCCCTCCTCATCGGAGGCGCCATGCCGGATGGCGTTCGTCACGGCCTCGTTGACGGCGTAGACGAACTCGTAGCACCCATCCGCGTCGAGGCCGAATGCCTGCGCAACCTCGCCCGCGTACCTCCGCGCGGCGCCCAGCTCCGACCGTCGTGCCGGCATGTGCAACTCGCTGGCGGCGACCGCGACCTTGTTCGAGCTGGAGGTCACTCGGGCTTTCACCCAGCCAGAGCGAATGCAGAGACCGCCTCATCGCGCGATCGATACAGCGTGATCACGCTGTCAAGGCCGGTGATCTCGAGGATCTGCAGGACCTTCTCGTGCGTGCAAACAACCGCCAGGGACCCACCGCCTGCTTCGTCCAGCCTCTCCACGGCGCCAGCGATGACGCCGATTGCGGTCGAGTCGATGAACGTCACGTCGGTCAGGTCGAGGATCAGCCTGCGCTTGCCCTCCTTGATCGCCCGGACGATCCGCGTCCGCAGCTGCGGGCTGACCTCGTAGTCGACCTCGCCACCGAGCGCCACGACGGCGAGGTCGGGGCGGCCGGCGTCGTCGATCTGGACGTCATCGCCGATATAAAAAGACCTCATTCGGTCCTCCGCGAGGTGCGAGAAGGGGTTGGCACGTCTATGGATTCGGCTATTCGAGACAGATCCTTTAGCGGTGGGGCGGCTGTATAGACGGTGGTGGGATAAGCCCGCTCGCCCGACCGGGCTCCCGGGGGGCTCCCCGCGACTGCCCCGGGGCCCATCATCAACGCTTTCTCGGTGCCGGCTGCCGTCGCCGGGGACGCAGGGAGAGCGGCGACACGCCGGCTCGTTCAGCTCAAATCTTCGTAAATTGCGGTCGTTTTCGACGCCACCGGCCTCTCTGTCCGCGCTATCCTTTTCACACGGCGGCGACCCCGAAGCCGCCGGCGCCCGAGGGGCAGGAGGCCGTTGACAGCATTCAGGAAGCCCGGCATTCGTCCGGGCTTCGGGCGTTGTTGGGCGAGATTGGCCTCCCCGCCTGAGGCGTAGCCAAGAGCAAGAGGCGTATACGGGCCGCCTCCGGACTCCAGCTCGACCCGGGCTCCGGGCTTCGGCACTGGATGCATCCGGCGACGGCCCGATCGGGCCTTGGGCAATGGAGAAGCCGAGGCCCGAAAGAGCCCTACCCGGGCTCCCGGGTGACAAACAAGCGCTGCAAGCGCGCGGTTTTCTCAACCGTACGGGCGACGATTCACACGGACTGCTCAGGGAATGCCGGTGCCCCGCTCAGCCTCGCGGCTGATACTCAGCTTGTCAGCCCCACAGGTTCACGTCGCAGGAAGGAACGCAATGAGCACCTCTCGAACACCCCGCCGGCGAAGCAACATGACCTCGAGGCCACGGCGCCTGGCGGTCTTGGCCGTTGCGACGACCCTCGCGGCAGCAACAGGCACCGCACAAGCAGCTCCCTCCCAGTCATCGACCCCCGCCCAGCCGTCGGCCCACTGGGTGGTGGTCCCCGAAGCCGCCGCGGTCAACCCGCCGGCCAACGTCACCGCGCTCGCGCCAGACCTCGGCGTCGACACGGACTTCGCCTGGAAGTCGCTCGACGAGCTGGTGCGGGAATCCCCGCCAGGTCCCTCGCACGCTCCGGCCACACCGACGAGGCCCAGCCGGTCCACGTAGCACCCACCTCGGTAGAGCTGACCGGCGCGACGGACGGGACCCCCCATCAAGCGCCGGACGCCGCGAACGCGTCACCACGCCGCGCACATCGCGGCGTGTCACTTGGCGGTAGCGAGCCTCGAGCGGACGAGTACGAGCGGCGCCTGGGGATCATGCGGCTGGGGGATCGCCGCGAGGCTGAACTCAGCGATGGCGCCTGGCCGAAACACGAGGCAGTGTGTCGAGCCGCCGAATTGGAAGTAACCGAGTTCCTCACCCTTCTCGACGTGATAGCCGGGCTTCACCGTCGCTGCGACGATGCAGGAAGAGACCTCCGACATGCCTACCGGCACGAAGGCCATGAGACCGATAACGGGGTCGTCAGCTTCGATGAGGATGATCGCCCGCGCGGCGACGTGCGCCAGGTAGGACTGGGAATTCGTAGGCTCAACCGCGTCCTTGCCCTCCGAGTCGGCCTCTGAGTAGTAGGTGCCCTCCCGGACGAAGGCGCGGACGATCCTGCCGGCGACCGGGCTGTGCCAGCGGTGGTAGTTGGTCGCGCTCAGGAAGGCTTGGAAGACGGTCCCGCCGACGAACTCATCGACAGAGTCGTCGTTGGCCAGCATGTCCGCGAGCGAATACGGCTGGCTCTTGATCCAGAAACGATCTTGCCGCTTCACGTCCGTGCTGATGCCGTACGGCGTTGACTCGCAGGCGCTCACGATCACCTTGTCATCGTCCGGCGATGCCACCGGACGTTCGCCGTCCTTGAAGCGTCGCGTGAAGAAGTCGTTCCACGAGGAGAAGCCCCAGTGCTCGTCCTGCGGGTCATGCTCGTACTGCTCGATGCCGACCGTCCGCTGTGCGTCAGCGCTCTTCCAGCCAGACGGCGAGTCGTTGAGGACGTAGAGCGAGTCACCGCTGCTGAGGAACTCGCACCATACGGCCAGGATCTTTTTGAGCATCGCGTTGATCCGCGGGTCGCGGTAGGCGGCGAACCCGGCCCGCGTTCCCATCGTCCAGTCGAGGATCGCCCCCAGCGGCGTGGCCACCATCGCGCTCTGCGGGCCGAACTCCGGCGCCATCGTCAGCACCTCGTTGATCAGGCGCATCATCTGCTCGACGCTCTCCAGGTGGCGCCTGGAGTACGGCTTGGTGCTCGGCACCTGGGCGATCATCTGGTCCATGTACATGCGCACCACGGGGTCGCTGTCCATCAACTCCCGAAACTCGCTCAGCACCGGATGGAGCACGACCTGCTCGCCCCGGGCCTCCACCCGCTCGCGGTGGCCGGCCAGCCACGACTCCAGGTCGTCCTGCTCTTCCGGCAGCCAGCCGGCCCGGCGCCGTACGTCAACCTGATGCGGACTGGCCGTCACGCGAGGGACGATACCCGCCCCATCAGCGCCGGACGCGCGCGAACGCGTCACCACGCCGCGCCATCCCGGCCCCCGTCATCTGGAGCCGGGATGGTTCGACCTTCGCAAAAAATGATCGGGACGGCCGGATTCGAACCGACGACCCCCTGCTCCCAAAGCAGGTGCGCTACCAGGCTGCGCCACGTCCCGCTCCGCATGAGTCTACCGCCACGATTCCCGTGTTCGATCCATCCAGGCCGCCAAGCGAGCGCGAAGCAGCGTGTCGTTTAGGACCACGCAGCCGAGACCGAGGCGGCGCCCCGCTGCTAGGGTCCGCCACCGCCATGGCCGAGATCCAGCCGCTGCGTGCGCTGCACTACGACTCCTCGGTCGCCGGGCCTCTCGCCGACGTTGTGGCGCCGCCGTATGACGTGATCGACGCCGAGCAGCGCGCCGCGCTGATCGCGCGCTCGCCGTTCAACGTCGTCGCCGTGGACCTGCCCCGGGGGGACCCCGACCCCTATGCGGCGGCACGCGAGATGTTCGAGAGCTGGCAGCTACAGGGCGCGCTCGTACGCGACGGCGAGCAGGCGCTGTGGGCACACACCCAGGACTACTCCGGCCCCGACGGGCGGACGCTCAGCCGACGCGGGTTCTTTTGCCGCGTGCGGATCGAGGAGTACGGACCCGGACGCGTACAGCCACACGAGCGCACCCACCCGGGTCCAAAGGAGGACCGCCTGCGACTGACACGGGCGACGCGCGCGAACATCTCACCGATCTTCTCGCTCTACAGCGACCCCGCACGCGCCGGCTGGGCGGCGCTCGAGCCCGCGACGGAACGGCCGCCGTGGGGCGAGGTCACCGACTCGGACGGCACCGTTCACCGCCTTTGGCGCGTATCGGATCCGAGCGCGATCGCGGCCGTGCAGGCGGCCACGCGCGATACGGAGCTGCTGATCGCCGACGGCCATCACCGCTACGAGACGATGCAGGCCTACGCCGAGGAGATCGGCGGCGAGGGCGAGCACCGCTACATCCTGATGTGCCTCGTCGCGCTCGAGGACCCTGGCCTGACGGTCTTCCCAACCCACCGCCTGGTCAGGGGACTGGACTCGGCGCGGCAGGAGGCGCTCGCCGAGGCGATGCGCCGCGACTTTGAGATCGCCGAGGTTCCCGTCGAGGAGATCGCACCCTCGCCGGGCACGGGCCCGCTGCAGCTCGGCTACATCGACTCCCATGTCAAGCGTCCGTTCCGCCTGACGCTGAAGGACCAGGCGATCGCCGACGCCGCGCTCGCCGGACGCTCCGAGGCATACCGGCATCTCGACACGGGCGTGTTGGAGACGTTGCTGCTCAAGGGTGCGCTCGGTTTGAGCGATGACGACATCTCCCACTTCAACGGCTTGTTCTACGCGCGCGATACGGCAGAGGCGCTGGAGATGGTCTCCTCGGGCGAGTACGACGCCGCGTTTCTGATGCGTCCCACTCCAGTCGCTCAGGTCCGCGACGTGGCGGCGGCCGGCGAGCACATGCCACCTAAGTCGACCTACTTCTTCCCTAAGCTGCTCACGGGGCTGCTCTTCAATCCCCTTTCATAGGACCGACCGCAGTACCATTACAAGGAAGAGCGACGAAAAGGAGCCAGATGGGATCGGACAGGCTGACAAGGATGAAAGCCACCGCGCGGCGTGAAGGCAGCGCGCTCAGGCATACCGTGCAGGTGCGTGATCATCAGCTGACGGTAGATGAGCCGCTGGATGTAGGCGGGCAGGACACAGGGCCGGACCCGCAGGAGCTGCTCGCGGTCAGCCTCGCGTCGTGTACGGCGATCACGATGGAGATGTATGCCGCACGCAAGGGCTGGGACATCGGCGCGGTCGAGGTCGATGTCGAGTACAGCCCCGCCGAGAGGGGGTGTCCGACCAAATTCGAGCTCGTCATGCGACTGCCCGATGACCTGCCCGAGGAGCAGGTCGAGCGCCTCCGGGTGATCGCCGCCAAGTGCCCGGTCCACCGCGCGCTCGACGGCGAGGTCATGTTCCTCGAGCGCGTCCAGCGCGTGCACATGGCCGCCTGAACGCCCGCACCGGGCAGCGATCAGATCTCGACGGCAGGCCAGATCTCGACAGGGCCGATTCTCGCGGCGGTACTGGTGCCGCTGTTCCTGCTCGGCGAGGACGAAGCGCCGCATGTGGTTTTGACGCGCCGGCGCGCCGACCTGCGCCGTCACGCCGGCGAGATCTCCTTTCCCGGCGGTCGTCAGGATCCGAACGACGCCGACCTCGAGCAGACCGCGCTGAGGGAGGCCGAGGAGGAGATCGGGCTGGACCGCACCGCGGTGAGCCTGTTGGGGGAGCTCCAGCCAGTCTCGACGTTCGTGACCGGCTATCTGATCCACCCGTTCGTCGGCTTGATCCCGCCGGGCCAGCTCTGGCAAGTCTCACCGCGCGAGGTGGACGCCGTCCTCGAGCTACCGTTGCGCGCCCTGCAGGAGGGCAGGACGCGCACGCAGATGGAACGCCGGGGCATCTCCTTCGAGACCGATGCGTTCGTCATCGACGAGCACCTGATCTGGGGAGCGACGGCGCGCATCCTCGACAACCTCCTCGAGCGGCTGCAGGCGGGCAGCTCCGACGGCCGGCCGTCGCTGGCCTAACTGCGTTCGGCCGCTCGGCCGCTCCGGAGCACGTGCACCCGGCTCGCCGTCCGGGCGCACGCAACGACGACTGCCGCGCCTACTTCGGCTGCGGCACGATCCGGATGTAGGGTCGCGGCTCCTCCCACCCGTCGGGGTAGGTTTCTTTGGCCTGATCGTTGGAGACCGAGCCCGCGATGATCACCTTTTCACCCGGATTCCAGTTGACCGGCGTCGCGACCTTGTGCTTGGCGGTGAGCTGGAGCGAGTCGATGACGCGCAGCACCTCGTCGAAGTTGCGGCCGGTGGTCATCGGGTACACGAGGATCAGCTTGACCTTCTTGTCGGGTCCGATCACGAAAACGTTGCGGACGGTCTGGTTGTCGGCGGGGGTGCGCTCACCCGGGTCGCCGGAGGTGTCCGCGGGCAACATGCCGTAGAGCTTTGAGACGTTGAAGTCGGCATCGCTGATGATCGGATAGTTGGGCGCCGTGCCCTGGGTCGCCTCGATGTCCTTGGCCCACTCCTCGTGCTTGCCGAGCGGGTCGACCGACAGACCGATGATCTTCACGTTGCGTGCGTCGAACTCGGGCTTGGCCTGTGCCATGTATCCGAGCTCGGTCGTGCACACAGGGTGAAGTCCTTGGGGTGGGAGAACAGCACGGCCCAGGAGTCGCCGATCCAGTCGTGAAATTTGATCCGACCCTCCGTCGTGTCGGCCTCGAAGTCGGGGGCTGTGTCGCCAAGTTGGAGCGTCATTGATGTGTTCCTTTCTCGACGCGGTCCCCTTTTGCCTGGGAGTCCGCGACGGCTAAATCCCTCTGGGGTAAATCCTGATCGGCTTTACGGAGATTACATCCCAGGATAGCGAACGGTGGGCCGTCACTGGGCCCCGGGCGCGCGCCCGTTATCGAGCCACAGCAGGCCGTCGATGGCGGCGCGAGCATCGGCCAGCCAGGCTTGGACGTCCTCGGGGCTGGTGCTCAGCGCGGCAACGGGAATGGCGTTGCGGGTGCCGATCGCACGCGCGGTCAGCTCGCCGGCGGCGAGCAGATCCCGGGGAACTGTTCCGGCCGCCTCATAGAGGAAGCCCCGCACCGTGGTGTCGATGGTCTGGGTGAGGAAGAACTCCAGGCGAGCCGTGTGCAGCGCGCGCACCTGCTCCGCCTCCCCGGTGGCCGTGCCAAGCATCCACGAGGCGATGGTTACGCTCGCGAGGGCGGCGCGCAGCGTCGCCAGACGATCGGGCGTGCCGATCCAGCACTCGGCCCCCGTCGCTTCGATGGCAGCGCGACGGTCCTCGGTGCGAGTGGTCACGCGCACCGCGTGTCCGGCGCGCACCATCTCGGCGGCCAGACACCGACCCCGGCAGCCGCCGCCGACGATCAGGATCCGGGCCACGGCCGCGCATCTTACGCATCGATCACGGCCCGCCCGCGGGCGCCGGGCACGAAAGGGTCCGGGGCTCTACTAGCATCCGCTGCCCGCGATGAGCGAGCCCTCCCCCACGCCCCCCGCCACCCGCGACGCTGACGTCGTGACGATGGACAAGGTCGTCGCACTGTGCAAGCGGCGGGGCTTCGTGTTCCCATCCTCGGAGATATACGGCGGGGTGGGCTCCACGTACGACTTCGGCCATTACGGCGTGCTGTTGAAGTCAAACGTCAAGAACGAGTGGTGGCGGGCGATGCTTCAGGAGCGCGACGACATCGTGGCGATCGACTCGGCGATCCTGCAGCACCCGCGCGTGTGGGAGGCATCGGGCCACCTCGCCGGCTTCACCGACCCGCTGGCGGACTGCCGCACGTGCGGACAGCGCTTTCGCGCCGATCACCTTGGGGAGCTTCAGTGCGGGCGCAAACCGTCCAAGCACCCCGGCGAGACCGACGAATGCGACCTGACGGAGGCACGGGACTTCAACCTGATGTTCGAGACGACGATCGGCCCGGTGAAGGAGTCCGGCGCCACCGCCTACCTGCGCCCGGAGACGGCGCAGGGCATCTTCATCAACTTCAAGAACGTCCTGCAGTTTTCGCGCAAGAAGCCTCCGTTCGGGATCGCACAGATCGGCAAGTCGTTCCGCAACGAGATCACGCCGGGCAACTTCATCTTCCGCACCCGCGAGTTCGAGCAGATGGAGATGGAGTTCTTCGTGCCCCCGCAGGAGGCCGAGCGCTGGTTCGAGCACTGGCTCTCCGAGCGCGAGCGCTGGTACGTCGAGTTGGGCCTGCGCCCCGACCACCTGCGCCTGCGGGCACACGACCGGGACGAGCTGTCGCACTACTCGACGGCGACGAGCGATGTGGAGTACCTGTTCCCGTCCACCGACTCCATCGGCGCAGCCCGCTGGTCGGAGCTCGAGGGGATCGCCAACCGGGGCGACTTCGATCTGACGCAGCATGCGAAGTACTCGGGCGAGAAGCTCGAGTACTTCGATCAGGCCACGGGCGAGCGCTACGTGCCCCACGTGATCGAGCCGGCCGCCGGCGCGGACCGCGCGATGCTCGCGTTTCTCGTGGACGCCTACGACGAGGAGGTCGTCTCCGGGGAAGGCGCGGGAGACGGCGAGCAACGGACGCTGCTGCGCCTGCACCCGCGCCTGGCCCCGGTGAAGGCCGCGGTGCTGCCGCTCGTGAAGAAGGACGGCCAGCCCGAGCTCGCGCAGGAGGTCCACCATCTGCTGCGATCGCGCGTGCAGGCCGAGTACGACGAGGGTGGCTCGATCGGCAAGCGCTACCGCCGCCAGGACGAGATCGGCACGCCGATCTGCCTGACGGTCGACCACCAGAGCGTCGAGGATCGCACGGTCACGTTGCGCGATCGCGACTCGCTGGCGCAGGAGCGCGTATCGATCGAGGGCATCGCCGAGGAGATCGAGCGGCGCGTGAGCGCGCCGTGGAAAACGCCAAAGCTTCATTGAGAGGAGAGAGATGGACTTCGACCTGACCGACGAGCAGCGCCTGATCAAGCAGACCGCGCGTGAGTTCACCGACAACGAGATCGCGCTCCAATCGCGTGAAAACGCGCGCAACCACCATTTCGACGTTGAGATGGTCAAGAAGGTCGCCGACCAGGGCTATCTCGGCGCGATCGTCCCGCAGGAGTACGGCGGCGCCGGTCTGGACTACTTCAGCTACGGCTTGGTGGTGGAGGAGATCGGGCGCGGCGACTCGGCGATCCGCACGGTTATCTCGGTGCAGACCTCGCTGGTCTGCTCGGGCATCGTCAAGTTCGGCACCGAGGAGCAGAAGCAGAAGTATCTGCCCAAGCTCTGCTCGGGCGAGTGGCTCGGGTGCTTCGGGCTGACCGAGCCGGACACGGGCTCAGACGCGGCCAACCAGAAGACGCGCGCCCGCAAGACGGACTCCGGCTGGGTGATCAACGGCGCGAAGATGTGGATCTCGATGGCCAACTACGCAAAGGTCGCGCTGATCTTCGCGCAGACCGATCCCGAGCTCGGACACAAGGGGATCGCCTGCTTTCTGGTGGACACCGACCAGCCCGGCTACACGGCGCAGACGATCGAGCACAAGATGGGACTGCACGCCTCTGACACCGGATCGATCTCGCTGGAAGACGTGGAGGTCTCAGACGATGACGTGCTCGGCAAGGTCGGCGACGGCTTCAAAATCGCGATGTCGAACCTCGACTCCGGCCGCTACTCGGTGGCGGCGGGGTGCGTGGGCATCTGCCAGGGCTGTGTGGAGGAGTCGGTGAGCTACGCCAAGGAGCGCGAGCAGTTCGGGCGCCCGATCGCGAGCTTTCAGCTCGTCCAGGCGATGATCGCGGACATGGTGCTGAAGACGGATGCGTCGCGCATGCTCGTGTGGCGAGCGGGGTGGCTGAAGGACAAGGGCCGGCCGAACACGCTGGAGACTTCGGTCGCAAAGCTGCACGCGACGGAGGCGTCGCTGGAGTGCGCGAACCTCGCGATCCAGGTGCACGGCGGGGCCGGGTATGTCGATGACCATCCCGTCGAGCGCTACTTCCGCGACGCCCGCGTGACGACCCTGTACGAGGGGACGTCGCAGATCCAGAAGCTGATCATCGGTCGCGCGATGACGGGCGTCAATGCGCTCGTACCCGCCTGACGGAGGCGGGTGAGGAGCCGATCGATGTCAGCCAAAGACCACTCTGAGACTGATGATGATGAGGCCGGCACAGCCGGCCCGGACCGCCATGGTGCGGCCGTCATTGGAGTGCTTGGCGCGGGTACGATGGGCTCGGGCATCGCCCAGCTGGCCGCGCGCTCGGGAGCCCGGGCGCTGCTGCACGATCCGGTTCCGGAGGCGCTCGCCGCGGGTATCGAGCGCGCGCGGGACGGCCTGCGCAAAGAAGCCGCCAAGGGCCGGCTGAGCGAGGAGCAGGCGCAGGCGGCCGGCGAGCGACTGCAGGCGGTGGACGAGCTGACCGAGCTGGCGCCATGCGACTTGGTGATCGAGGCCGCGCCCGAGCGGCTGGACCTCAAGCACGAGCTCTACCGGCAGCTGTCGGAGATCGTCAGCGAGGAGTGCGTGCTGGCGAGCAACACGTCCTCGCTGCTCGTGACCGCGATCGCGGCGGCGGCGAGCCACCCCGAGCGTGTCGTGGGGATGCACTTCTTCAACCCGGCGCCGGTGATGCGGCTGCTGGAGGTGGTCGCGGGCGAGCAGTCCTCGCCGAGGGCGCTCGCGCTCGCCCGGAGCACCGGCGAGGCGATGGGCAAGACGGTCATCGCGGCTAGCGACGGGCCTGGTTTCCTGGTCAACCGCTGCAACCGCCCGTTCGGCCTGGAGGCGCTGCGCGCGTTGCAGGAGCGGCTCGCGGACGTCGAGACGATCGACCGCATCTGCCGGATGGAGGGCGGCTTTCGCATGGGGCCGTTCGAGCTGATGGACCTCGTCGGGGTGGACATCGGCCTGGAGATCTCAAGAAGCTTCTTCGAGCAGAGCTTCGGCGAGCCGCGCTGGCGGCCCTCGCCGATCACCACCCGCTACGTCGCCGCCGGGCTGTATGGGCGAAAGACGGGGCGCGGCTATTACGACTACCGCGACGAGGCAGATCGGGCGGGCGGCGACGCGAGCTCCCCCGGCCCCCGGCGGCAGGCGGACCCCGACCCACTCGAGGCCGCGCCGCCCGGTCACGGCGAGGGCGTCGTCGTTGTCGCCGGCGAGGGTGTGCTCGCCAATGAGCTGCGCGCCGCGGCCGCCGACGCCGGCTATGAAGTGCGCTCGCCGCATGACCCCACCGGAGGAGTGCTGCCCGCGCTGATCGTCGACTGCGATCGCACCCCGAGCGAGCGCGAGCACGCGTCACATGCCCGCTATCCGGACCGCCGGGCGCAACCGCTGCCGCAGGGCGGCGCGCATGTCGTGCTCGTCGCCGCGGGGTCGCTGAGCGTGCTCGACCCGGGTGGCAGCGCCGTCGGCTTCCATGTCCTCGCGCCCCTCCGAGATGCCCACCTCGTCGAGCTGACCCGCGGCGAGGGCTCCTCGCCGGTAGCCGCGGCGCGCGCCGAGCGCTTCTTTGCGGCGCTCGGCAAGCACGTCGTGTGGGTCGAGGATGCGCCCGGGCTCGTGCTCGGGCGGATCGTCTGCCAGGTGATCAACGAGTCCGCGTTCGCGCTCGGCGAAGGCGTGGGCGGGGCACATGACATCGACACCGGGATGGTGCTCGGTCTTGCCCACCCGCGTGGCCCGCTGCGGTGGGCCGACGCGATCGGCCTGGACCACGTGCTGATGGTGCTGGAGTCGCTGTGCGAGGAGTATCGCGAGGAGCGCTACCGGCCCGCCCCCGTGCTGCGGCGTCTCGTCGGCGCCGGGCACCTGGGGCGTTCGACGGGGGGCGGCTTCTTCGAGTACGACGCCGAGAGCTGAGCGCGACCTCACGATTGGGGGTCGGCGCGCGTTCAATCCATGTGAGCACCGGACTGCCACCCTTTCAGCGCTTTCTGGACTCCCATCGCGACCACGTTTGGCGCTTCCTGGTGTCGTCGGTCGGTCGCGTGGAGGCAGAGGACTGCTTTCAGGAGACGTTCATCGCGGCGCTTCGCGCCTACCCGCGACTTCGCCCCGATTCCAACCTGCGCGCGTGGGTGCTGACGATCGCTCATCGCAAGGCACTCGACGCGCATCGCGCGCGCGCCCGGCGGGCGGTCCCGGTCGGCGATGCCGTCGAGACCGACGGGCGGGCGGCCGAGCATCCGGCCGGCCGCGATGAGTCGTTATGGGAGGCCGTCGGACAACTCCCCGCCCGCCAGCGCTCGGCCGTCGTTCTGCGGTACGTAGCCGATCTGCCGCATCGCGATATAGCCGTGGCGATCGGCTGCTCGGAGGAGGCCGCCCGGCGGTCCCTGCACGAGGGACTTACGAAGTTGAGAAAGGTGGTGCCCGCATGAGAAGTCGAGGACCGAAAACGAAGGAGACGGTCGAGGATGCTCTTCGTCGCGGTACGACGCCGGGGAGCGTCGGCAGCGCGGGCGAGGAGGCGGCGAGCCGCCGCGCGGCCGCGGACGCCGCGGCGCGCCTGTCCCGACGCGTGGCCGCCGAAGGGCTCGCCGACGTGGCCTACGCACCGGCCGAGTCGCCTTTCGGACCGCTGCTGATCGCGGCCACCAAGCGCGGCCTGGTGCGTCTGGCGTTTCCGGAGGAAGGCACCGATTCGGTCCTGGAATCGCTGGCGCGAGTCCTCTCGCCGCGGATCGTCGAGGCCGCCGACTCCCTGGACCCGGTGCGGCGCGAGTTGGAGGAGTACTTCGACGGGCGCCGGCGCGAGTTCGAGCTGACGCTCGACTGGACGCTCGTCGGCGGCTTCGGGCGCAAGGTGCTGCGCGCGACCTCCGAGATTCCCTACGGTGGCGTGCTCAGCTATGCCGAGGTGGCAGCCGATGCCGGCAGCCCGCGCGGGTGGCGTGCGGCGGGCAACGCGCTCGGCGCGAACCCGATCCCGATCGTGATCCCCTGCCACCGCGTCCTACGCAGCGGCGGCGTGCTCGGCAACTACGGCGGCGGCCCCGAGCGCAAGCGCTGGCTGCTCGAGCTCGAGGGCGCGATCGCGCCGCAAGCCTGAGGCGACGCCGCCTACGGCCGAGGCTGCCCGAGCGGGCCGAGGCTGCCCGAGCGGCCGAGGCTGCCCGGGCCCGCCTACGGCGTGAGGTCGGCCACGGGCGCCCACTGCGCCGTCGCAGGGTCTCCTGCAGGCATCTCGGCGGGCGTCGGAATGCCCGGAGTGTCGCGCAGGTACCACTCCGCGTCGAGCGCGGCCTGACAGCCAGTCCCGGCAGCGGTGATCGCCTGGCGGTAGGTGTGGTCCACGAGGTCGCCGGCCGCGAATACGCCGGGGCGGTTCGTGCGCGTGGAGGGGCCGTCGGTCACGACGTAGCCGTCCGCGTCGAGGTCGACCTGGCCGCGGACGAGCTCCGACTGCGGCTCGTGGCCGACCGCGACGAACCCGCCCGACACGGGCGTCTCGCGCTCCTCGCCGGTCTCCGTGTTCGCGAGCTTGGCATGCCCGAGCGCTCCGTTCTCGCCGGCGACGAACTCGAGCACGCGATATGGCGTCAGGAACTCGATGTTCTTCTGTGCGCGTGCGCGCTCGAGCATGATCTTCGACGCTCGAAACTGATCGCGCCGGTGCACGACCGTCACCTTCGAGGCGAACTTGGACAGGAAGATCGCCTCCTCCATCGCCGAATCGCCACCGCCGACGATCAGCGTGGGCACGTCCTTGAAGAACGCGGCGTCGCAGGTGGCGCAGTAGCTGACGCCACGACCGGCGAGCTCCTCCTCGCCGCTGACGCCCAGCTTCTTGTGCTCCGCCCCCATCGCCAGCACGACCGTGCGCGCGCGGTGCTCGGTGTCGCCCACCCAGACGCGGTGGACACCTCCCGGCTCGCTGGCGAGCTCGACGCGGGTGACGTCGTCCGTGAGCAGCCGTGCGCCAAAGCGCTCGGCCTGATCGCGGAACTTGTGCATCATCTCGGGCCCCATCACGCCATCGGGAAAGCCCGGATAGTTCTCCACGTCGGTCGTCTGCTGCAGCAGGCCGCCCCATGCGAAACCCTCGACGACGAGCGGGTGGAGGTTGGCGCGCGCCGTGTACAACGCGGCCGTGTAGCCGGCCGGACCGCTGCCAATGATGATCACGTTCTCGACGTCGTTCATCTCATCTCCGATTCGTACTTTACTTTGTAAAGTATAGCGCTGCGCCTAGGTCTATGTCAACGAGCTGCCCAGCGCTCCGGCTCCCTCGACCGATCCTGGGCGCGACACCGGGACGGGGCCTTCGCTCTGTTCCTCGCGCCAGCGGGCAACTGTGCGGCGCAGCTGGAAGTAGGCGACGGTGCCCGGCAGCGTGGGCAACCAGAAGGATATGCCGCGATAGGAGAGCACGGCGAGCACCGCCAGGTTGAATTCGACGCCGAACGCGGCAAACGCGCCGATCATGCCGCCCTCCACGCCGCCCAGACCGCCGGGGAGCGGCAGCAGGTTCCCGAGCATGCCGACGAAGTAGGCCATCCAGATGACGGTGAACGGCGGCGGCGCGCCGAAGGCGTGGAACATCGCCCACAGGACGCTGATGTCAAAGCCCCACCAGGCGACCGCGCCGAGCAGACCGGGGTCGCGTGAACGGATCAGGTCGATCGCCGTGCGCACGCCGGTCGAGGCTAGGGCCGGCACCGTCGCGGCCCGTGCCAGCCAGTGGGCGACGCGGCCGGACCCGCTTGCGCGCCCCTCCAGGCGCCGCTCGACGTCGCCCGGTAGGAGCGCGACCGCACCCGCGACTGCAAACAGGAGCGCCGCCACGATCGCGGGGATGATCGTGATCGCGAACGAGCCGCCCCCGGGGAACAGGCCGGAGCCCAGCCCGATTCCGTCGAGCAGCAGCGAGCCCGCATAGATCACGTAGAGGAGCACGATGAACGCGACCATGCGACAGGCCACGATCCGTGGCTCCATGCCCGAGCGGCGCAGCGCCCACGCCGTCAGCGCGATACCGCCGGCGCCGGCGGCCGCAAACAGGCGCGTCGCGGCCAGCCCAGCCATCGTGATCTGATAGCTCTCGCGCCAGCCGATCTGCTCCTGCCCGCGCACGAAGACCGAGCGGAACAGGACGATGTAGCCGGCGAACGAGAGCAGCTCGAGCACGACGCCGATCGCGATCCACCAGCTGTCGCCGCGCTCGATGCGATGCACGGTCGTGCCCACCCCGGCAAGCTTCGGGAGCACGAAGTAAAAGAAGGCGACCGCGGTCAGCACGAACAGTGCGAACGCCACTGCCTCCCTGCGCGTGACGGGCACGCGCGGCATCTCCTCCTCGTGCACCGCACGAGCTGCCTGAACTCGCGCCGCCTCCTCCCTCTCCGGTGTGCTCACCTCCCCGTTCAGCCTCCCTCGTGAGCGATTGCCTCCAGTGCCGCGACCGTGTCGCCCACGCGCGCGAGCAGCGGTCCAGCGCGCGGTCCGAGCCTGCGAACGGCCAATGTCAGCGCCCCCCCGGCGAGAAGATCCACGAGGTAATGCTCGCCGAGATACACCAGCGCGAAGCCGAGCGTGATCGTGTAGGAGAATCCGAGCGCTCCCGCGACGGGTCCCACCTCAGCGAGCAGGAGCGCGGCCATCAGTGATGTGGCGAAGTGAAGCGAAGGCATCGCGGCGAGGGGGTTTCCTCCAAAGACACTGTAGAGCGGCCCCCAGCCGTCTCGCCAGAAGAGCTCTCCGTACTCGACCATCATCCGCCGCACGGCAGGTTCTCCGTTCTCGGCCGCTCTCGCCACCGAGGTCGCATACCACGGCGGGGCGGTCGGCGCGACCCAGTAGGCGCTTGCGCCGATGTCGAACACCGCGTAGGTCATCGCGGCGGCTCGCGGAAAGCGGGCGCGATGGCACGTGAGTATGTACATCAGCGAACCGTGCGGCACCATGAACCAGCTCCAATGCGCCCACACGAGAGCGCGGTCCAGCGCGCGCCATTCGGCCCCGTCGGGACCGACACGGGCAAGAGCGCGCTGCAGGCGCACGCTCGGAAGCTCGCCCAGGCCGAGGATGCGGTCGGCGACGATCGGATAGTCGACGTGCGTCCTTGACGCCTGCGCGTCGGCGTCGTCGTGGGGCGACTTGTAGGCCGCGACGTATGCCCACATCTGCAAGCCGCATGCGGCCGCGTCGCGCACGCGCGAGCGGCGCATCGCGACGCACAGGCCGACGGGGGCGGCGAAAGCGACCGTCTGCGCGACGATCGGCGGGGTCGGCAGCCGCTTGCGCAGGAGCGGCGCCGCCATTCCCGCCGCGACCACCCCCCAGGCGGTTGCTCGAATCGCGCTCGACCGCCGCACTGGGTCGGAGTATATGAGGGCCGAAGCCAGGGCCGACGCACGCAGTTCCCCGCGTAGGCGCCGCGGCTCGCGATCGGGCGCGCGCCTGCCGAGCGGTCAGCGGGAGACGGCTCTGGCCGCCTCCTCGGCTGCGCCAACGAGGGCGCCGACCACCGAGCTCGCCTCGTCGGCCTCGGGATGCCACTGCACGCCCAACACGAAGCGCGCGCCCGGCAGCTCGATCGCCTCGACGAGGTCGTCCATCGTCGAAACTCCGCTCACCGCGAGGCCCTCGCCCAGGCGGTCGACGCCTTGGTGATGATGGGACTTGGTGCCGTGAGGCGACTCGCCCAGGACGCGCATCGCGAGCGTCCCCTCGCGCAGCCGCACGTCGTGGTCGGCGCCGTCGAAGGAGCCGGGAACTCGACGGTGCTCGTGATGGCCGAAGCGCTCGGGCAGGTGCTGCAGCAGCGTGCCGCCGCGCGCGACGTTGATCAGCTGCATCCCGCGGCAGATCCCGAGCAGCGGCATGTCCTGCTCGATCGCCGCACGCGCCAGGGCGATCTCGCAGACATCCCGCTCGGGTACCGTGCCCGTCGTCTCGGCGTGCGCAACCTGGCCGTATGTCTCGGGATCGATGTCGGCGCCGCCGGCGAGCACCAGGCCGTCGATCAGCGCCAGCGCCTGACTCGGGTCCTCGACCAGAGCCGGATCCGGCGGCAGCATCACGGCCAGCCCGCCGGCGCGCTGGACGGCGTCGACGTAGTTGCGCGGGAGCAGCATCGCCTGCTGGTCCCAAACGCTCCAGCGGGCCCGCTCCAATGCCGTGCAGATGCCGATGACCGGTCTCACCACCAACACACCATAGGATCAACCCGCGCCCGCCGACGGCCGGGTCGCGTCGCCGGCAACCGCCCGGCACGATTGAGAGGAGCAGAATGAGCGAGCTGGGCACCGAACTGCAGACGGTCAACGTGCGCGTGGCGGACGGCGCGGCCACCTTGGAGCTCAACCGACCCGAGACACTGAACGCGTGGAACGCACAGTTCGGCGCCGACCTGCTCGCCGCGCTGCGAGGCGTCGCCGACGACGACGCGGTACGGGCCGTGGTCATCACGGGCGCCGGTCGCGGGTTCTCCTCGGGCGCCGACCTGAAGGACATCAGCGGCGGGGAGACCGCGCCGGACGGGCGCCCGGACGTCTACAAGACGCTCACCGAGCGCTACCACCCGATCATGCACGCGATCCGCGACATGCCCAAGCCCGTACTGGCCGCCGTGAACGGGCCCGCGGTCGGCATCGGCTGCTCGCTCGCGCTGTGCTGTGACCTGATCGTCGCGGCGGAGAGCGCCTACTTCCTGCTCGCGTTCGTGAACATCGGGCTCGTTCCCGACGGCGGCTCTTCGCTGTTCCTCCCCAGCCGCGTCGGCATGGCTCGTGCGAACGAGCTGGCGATGCTCGGCGAGCGCCTGCCCGCGGCCAAGGCTCTCGACTGGGGCCTGATCAATCGCGTCGTCGAGGACGCGCGCTTGGACGAGGAGACAGCGGCACTGGCCGCCCGCCTGGCCAACGGGCCGACGCGCTCCTACGCCGGGTCCAAGCGCCAGCTAAACAATTGGCTCTATCAGCGCATGGGCGAGCAGCTGGAGCTGGAGGCGCAGATCCAGCGCGAGATGTCCGCCAGCGACGACTTCCTGGAGGGCGCGATCGCGTTCGCGGAGAAGCGCCCGGCGAGGTTCGCGGGGCGCTAGGCGCTCTCGTGGCAAACGTCATCAAGCGCGTCCGGTCCGGGCCTGAATAGAATCTCCGCCGCCTTGGGCCATATCCCATCACTGCTCGCATTCTTCACCCCCCAATCGGGCGGGTCGCCCAACGCGAACCAGATCGACAGCCTCTACAAGATCACTCTGTATGTCGCCCTCGTCATCTTCATCGGCGTCGAGGGAGTGCTCGGGTACACGCTCCTGAGGTTCCGCGCGCGAAAGGGGGCCGTGGCGGCGCAGATTCGCGGCAACACGCGTCTGGAGGTCGGCTGGACGGTGGCCGCCGGAGTGGTCCTGCTCGCGCTCGCCGTGCTCACGTTCGCAAAGCTGTCATCGATCGAGGACCCCGCCAACTCGAGCCCGAACGGCGACAGCCTGCTCGGAAGCAGCGGCCTGCTGTATGCGAGCGCCGAGCGCAAGCTGCCGCCGAACGGGAAGTCGTTGAACATCACGGTCATCGGCCGGCAATACATCTGGCAGTTCGTGTATCCCGGCGCGAGCGAATCCGACGGCCTGGGCGCGCCCTACTCCTACGAGGAAATGGTCGTCCCCACCGAAACGACGGTCACCCTGGACATAGTCTCCGAGGATGTCGTGCACTCGTGGTGGATCCCGCAGCTGGGCGGCAAGTTCCAGGCGGTGCCCGGGTACCACAACTACACCTGGCTCAAGGTCTCAAAGCCCGGCGTCTACCGCGGGCAGTGCGCCGTTCTGTGTGGACGCGGCCACGCGCGCATGATCGCCGCCGTCAGGGCCATCCCGCCGGCCCAGTTCGACGCCTGGCTGGCGCGCCAGAAGCAGCTCATCACGGAAGCCAACGCGCAAGCCAAGATCGCGCGAGCCAAACTAAGCTCCCAGACCGGCGCCGGTCAGGTCGAAAGCCCCTAGGCGTCGAGGAGCCGGCCAACGAAATGGCAACCTACGTCGCCCCTGTCCCGATCGTCAGCGCCGACCGCGTCGAGCGCGAGGCGCGTGGCTGGACGAGCTGGATCACCACCACCGATCACAAGCGGATCGGGATCATGTACATGGTCACGACGTTCGTGTTCTTCTGCCTCGGCGGAGTCGAGGCGCTGATCATGCGCCTGCAGCTGGGAGCACCGGACAACACGCTGGTGACCCCGCAGACCTACAACCAGCTGTTCACGATGCACGGCTCGACGATGATCTTCCTGTTCGTCGTGCCGATGATGGCCGGGCTGGCCAACTACTTCCTTCCGCTGATGATCGGTGCGCGCGACATGGCCTTCCCGCGGCTGAACGCGCTGTCCTACTGGCTGCTGCTCGCCGGGGGAATCGTCTTCTACGCGTCGATCTTCTGGAACCCTCCCGAAGCCGGATGGACGAGCTACGCGCCCCTGTCAAATGCCGTCTACTCCCCCGCCGGCGGACAGGACGCGTGGATCTTCCTGATCCACCTGACCGGGCTCTCGTCGATCCTCGGCGCGATCAACTTCTACGCGACGATCGCCAACATGCGCGCACGCGGCATGAGCTGGGGACGGCTGCCGCTGTTCATCTGGGCGATCCTCACGTACTCGGTCCTGATCATCTTCGCGATGCCGGTGATCGCGGGGGCCGTGACGATGCTGCTGACAGACCGCCACTTCGGCACCCACTTCTTCGACCCCGCCAACGGCGGCTCGCCGCTTCTGTGGCAGAACCTGTTCTGGTTCTTCGGCCACCCGGAGGTTTACATAATGATCCTCCCCGGCTTCGGCGTCGTCTCGGAGATCCTGCCCGTGTTCGCGCGCAAGCCGATCTTCGGCTACAAGGCGATCGCCGCGGCAACCATCGCGATCGCATTCCTCGGCTTCCTGACGTGGGCGCACCACATGTTCACGGCGCCGATACCGGAGGCGATCCTCGTGTTCGTGATGCTCAGCTCGTTCCTGATCGCGATCCCGACCGGCGTTAAGATCTTCAACTGGATCGCGACGCTGTGGCGCGGCACGATCGAATTCAAGACGCCGCTGCTGTTCTGCGTGGGGTTCATCGCGCTGTTTTTGATCGGCGGAATCTCGGGCGTGTTCCTCGCCATCTTCCCCGTCGACTGGCAGCTCAACGAAACGTACTTCGTCGTCGCCCACCTCCACTTCGTGCTGGTGGGCGGCTCGGTGTTCACGATCTTCGCGGCGATCTACTACTGGTTCCCGAAGATAACCGGGCGCATGCTCAGCGAGAGCTTGGGCAAGCTGAGCTTCGGCCTGATGTTCGTCGGATTTCTCGCCACATTTCTGATCCAGCACGTGATGGGTCTGGACGGCATGCCCCGACGGGTATATGAGTACGACAATGTCGGCCACCTGGAGCTTTACAACGTGATCTCGACGATCGGCTCGTTCATCCTCGGCGCCGGCGTGCTCGTGACGATCGTCAACGTGGCTCGCAGCGTCAAGGTGGGCGTCGTCGCCGGGCCGGATCCGTGGCGGGCGAACACGCTCGAGTGGTTCACGACCTCGCCCCCGCCGGCGAACAATTTCGACACCACGCCGAACGTGCGCTCGGCCGAGCCGATGAAGGACCTGCGCCGGGAGATCGAGCGCAGGACCAGCGGGGCCCCCGCCTCCGGCGCGGTCGTTCCGGCCGGAGCCACGCAGGTGGGGGTCTAGCGTGCCCGGCGCCGCCTCCTCGCTGGATGGGCCCCAGCTCGGGCTGGCGAGCGCTCAGAGATCGGCCGGCAAGCGTCAGCTGCTGAGCGACTACGTCGAGCTGACCAAGCCGAAGGTCCAGTCGCTGCTGCTGCTGACGACGATCGCGACGATGTACGTGGCCGGCGACCCATCGGCCCTGCTCGTGGCGCTGACGTGCCTCGGCGGCTACCTCTCGGCGGGAGGGGCCGGGGCCGTGAACCACTGGTTCGATCGCGATATCGACGCGCAGATGCCGCGCACCGCAGGGCGCCCGGTGCCCTCTGGGCGCGTGTCGCCGCGCGCGGCGCTGGCATTCGGCTGCACGCTTGCCGGACTGTCGCTGCTGGAGCTCTCGCTGACCGTCAATCCACTCGCGGCGGTTCTGTCCTTCGCCGGCTTCCTCGGCTACGTGTTCGTCTACACGGTCTGGCTCAAGCGCCGCACGCCACAGAACATCGTGATCGGCGGCGCCGCCGGCGCCGTTCCGCCGCTGGTCGGCTGGGCGGCCGTCACGGGGTCGGTCAGCGGCACGGCCGTGATCCTCTTCTTCATCGTCTTCTTCTGGACGCCGCCACACTTCTGGGCGCTGTCGCTGCTGATGAAGGGCGAGTACGAGAGGGTCGGCGTGCCGATGCTCCCGGTCGTGCACGGCGAGGCCGAGACACGCCGCCAGATCCTGCTCTACTCGGTGCTCCTCTACGCGGTCACCCAGCTGCCGTTCTGCGCCGGCGGATTCGGCGTCATCTACCTCGTCGGCTCGCTGACGCTGGGACTCGCCTTCATCGCCGCCGCGGTGCAGCTCTACCGCCGCGCCGATCGGCGCTCGGCGCTTCGCCTGTACCTCTTCTCGCTCGCCTACCTGGCGCTGCTGTTCTGCACGATGGTCGCGGACGCCCACCTGTGAGGCTCCTGTCCCGAGGACGACGCTCGCGGCGCGGCGTGGACGGCCCAAGACGGTATTCTCCGCAGCGATGATGACCCGGCGCCTGGCCCGTAAGAACATCCGGACCGGATTGATCGTGACCGGCATCTGCATGTTCATGTTCGGGATCACGTTCGTCGTCGCAGCCATCTACGTGTCGTGAGTCCGCTCGACCCCGACGTGCCACCGGTCGGCGAGGAGATCCACCTGCCCGCGCCGAGCATCCTGCCGGTGCTGAGCGCGGTCGGCATCACGCTGGCGTTGATCGGCGTCACCACGTTCATCGAGCTCACCGTCGCGGGAGGCCTGCTGACGCTGGGCTGCGCCGTCGCCTGGATCAAAGACACGCGCCGCGAAGTCGACGAGCTCCCGCTCGACTGAGCCGCCCGTAGCCGCCCTCGCCCTAGCCGCCCTCGCGGACGTGCAGGTGGGCCTGGACCCGCTCGATCAACGTGGTCGCAGCCAAGCTGCCGTTGGGCTGCAGGCGTAGGGTTCGCCCGGTCGGGCTCTCGACGATCGGGGTGCCGTCCCGGGCGCTCACGACCCTGTAGTTGTCGGGCAGCGTCTCGAGCCGCCTGAGCTGGCGCGCGGTGAGCAGCGGAGGGTGCTGCTGCGTTCGGCTCGTCATCGCCGGCGCCTAACTGCGCGCCGAAGGCCACCCCGTGCCCGGTCGCTCACGACGTGCGGCTCGGCGTCACCGCCATCACGAACCGCCCGCGCGACACGCTCGATCAACTGGTCGGCTGAGCGCCCGTCCCGCACGGGCTCGGGTTGGAGTGTCCCGTCCACCAGCACGAGGCACCCCTCGAGCATTGGGTGGGCCGAGTCGGGTACGACGATGATTCGTGACATGAGGGTCAACCTGTTCTCTTGGCTAGTGCTGGGCAACGCACTACTCCCAGGCTGCGCGGAAGTCAAACTCCCACCCCTCACCCTCCGAGACTTTCGTGAGGCCGACTGCGTAATTCGCGAGCTTAATTTGCCAGGCGCGCGGAGACCATGATCTCGGCGTCGGCGGGGAAGTTCACCGGCTGCCCCCCGACGGTCATGATCATCCTGTCGCAATGATCCTGGCCGCACGGGCAACGTTCGATCGCCGTGACTTCACCGACCTCGGCCAGCGTCATCCCGCTCTCGATTTCGCTGCACCTCACGATCCGGGCGTCGGAGGCGGTTCCCAGCGAGCCCTCGGCTGTGGCCAGAGCGTTGATCTTCTCGCGCAGCTGCGCCGCGGCCTTCATCGCTGCTTTGAAGTCGCCGTCGTCCAACAGCGTCTTCGTTTCCGCGAGTGACCGCTGCGCGGCCAGGATCAGGTGCGTTCCGCCCCTGCGGATCCGATCTAGCGTTTCAGAGGCGGTCCCCTTCGGATGCGCGTGGCCCTCCATGCGTGCTCGCCACCATATCTCCTTTGCCACCCACCGCGCCAGCCTCCACCGCACGGCGCCGGCCAGCGGCGCAGAGCTCTTCAGGAATCCGTGGCCCGTCGCTCCGGGAGCCTGAAAAAGAGCCCTTGCGACGCGGTGCCGTCCTCGCCTTAGTTCGTGCTACGATACATCGTGCGACGATATAGAGACGTGGCCGGTGGCTAACGCACACGATGGAGGACCCGATGAGCGAGCAGCTTGGGGATCTGGGCAGATGGTCGGACCCGGCCGTGCTCGTGCTGTCGAGCCTCGCCGGCGGGCAGAAGCACGGCTACGCGATCGTGGCGGACGTCGCCCAGATGGCCGGCGTGCATCTTGGCCCAGGGACGCTTTATGGCGTGCTCGCGCGCCTGGAGCAGCTCGGCCTGATCGCCGCGCTGCCGGCCGAAGGTCGCCGGCGCCCGTATCGAATGACGGCTGACGGCGAGCGGGCGCTCGAGCGGCAGCTGACAACGATCGCGTCGGTCGCTCGCGCCGGCCTGGCGCGGCTGCGCGCGAGCGAGGCGCTCACGTGAGCAATCGAGGGCGCAACCTCGGCCGTCCCCTTATCGCGCTCTACCCGCAGGCGTGGCGCCGGCGCTACGGCGAGGAGATGCGCGCCCTGTTGGAGGACGATCCGCCGGGCGCGCGTGGCCTGGCCTCGCTGCTCCTCGGCGCCGCCGACGCGCACCTGCGTCCGCGGTCCAGCTGGAGCGCCAAGACATCGCCGCTCGAGCGGATTCGCCTTTCGATCAGCGGCATGTTCTGCTGCTGGATCGCGCTCGCGGTCGTCGGCGCCGGGTTCCAGAAGGAGACCGAGGACCCGGCGTTCTTCGCCGCGGGCCACGCGCACCCGCTGCTCGCCATGGCGCACGACGCGGTCGTGACCGGCGCGGCGCTCGGCGCGCTTGCGATTGCCGCTGGTGGCCTGCCGCTGCTCTGGCAGGCGCTTGGCCAGGCGCGTGCGCGCCGCGAGCGGAGACTGATCGGGCTGCTCGTGCTGCCGCTCGCCGCGATCGGCGCCTTCGCGGGGCTGACGTGGCTGCTGCTCGCGCTCGCTCCCGCAAGCAGCGCTCCAGCCGGAGCGGCGCCCGACCTGGGTTTGATCGTCCCGTGGTGGATCGGCGGGCTCGCGTGCGCGATCAGCTGCGCGGTTGCGCCCCGACTCGTGCTGCGTCGGGTTTCGCTCGGAATGCGATCGCTGGAGCGGGCAGCGCTGGCGGGCCTCCTGCTCGCTGCGGCCATGATCCTGATCACGTTGGCGCTCGTCGCGTATGACCTCGCGCTGGTCCTACAGGCACCGGCCCTCTCGGCCCAGAGTGGCGGCCCGATCTCTGCCAGCACGGGAGCGATACTCGCGGCCGGAGCGCTCATCGCAACGCTCACCACGGCGCTGGCCGTGCTCAGCGCCGCCCGTGCCGTGCGAGCTCGAGCGCTGGCCCGGGCGCGCTAGCGACAGTCGATCCGGTCTGGTTGGCCTCAGCCGGCGGCAGCGCTCGCCGGCACCGCGCAGATCGCTCCGTCTTCGGTCCAGCAGCGCACGACGTCGCGCACGGAGAGGATGCCCACCGTCTCTCCCCGCTCGACGACGATCAGGTGGCGAAAGCCGCCCCGCACCATCGCCGCGGCGGCCTCCTCGAGGGACCAATCCGGCGCCGCGTAGACCACATCCCGGGTTAGGTGTCCGGCAACCAGCTCCTTGTCGGGGTCCTGCTCCGCGCCGACCGACGACAGGATGTCGCGCTCGGTGATGATCCCGGGGCCGGGCTCGTCGGGGTCAAGGACCACCGCCGCGCCGACCTTGCGGTCGGACATCAGCTGCGCGACCGCGCGCAAGCTGTGGTCTGGTCCCACCGTCAGAACCGTCGGACTCATGCCTTCCCGAACCTCCATGCCGTCTCCTTTCCCGCTCTGCCGGACCGGCAACCGTTTGGCTGCGACTTGCAACGATTGACTCAATCTAGTACCGCTTGAAGCGGGCGTCAAGGTCTCCGCCGTTCGGCGGGCGAAGGCATTAGGATCACGCCTCCCGATGGAGAGGATCGCCGCAGACACCGTCCCCCCGCGCGCCGGAGCGAGCCATGCCGATGGCTAGGCAGCGCTCCCTGATCCTGACGATCCTCGCCGCGGTGATCGCCACGGGGCTCGGGATCGCTCTCAGCTACCTGATCCATTGGTTCCCGGTCCAAGCCACGACCCAGGCCCACGAATCGGACAGGCTCTACCACGTGCTGATCATCGCCTGTGTCCCGATCTTCGTGCTGGTCGTCACGGTGATCCTGTACTGCGCATGGCAGTTCCGGATGAGGCCGGGCGAGGAGCTCAAGGATGGCCCCCCGATCCACGGCAACACCCGCCTGGAGGTGCTGTGGACGGCGGTCCCCGCGATCCTGCTGCTGGGGATGGTCTCCTACTCGTTCGTCGTGTTGCACAAAAACGAGCAGAAGCCACGCGGCGTGCCTGAAGTGCAGATCGGAGTGACCGCCCAGCAGTTCTTCTGGTCCTACCAATACCCGTCGTCGGTCACCGGCGGGGCGCCGGTGAGCAGCTATCAGCTGTACCTGCCGAAGGGCGACACCGTCTACTTCAACCTCCGCTCCAGGGACGTGATCCACGCGTTTTGGATCCCGGCCTTCCGCCTGCAGGAGGATGTCGTGCCCGGCATCACCACGCACTACCGGGCAACGCTGGATCGGATCGGCGTGTACCCGATCGTCTGCAACCTGCTCTGCGGCGCCGGGCACTCGCTGATGCGCTCAGAGGTACACGTGGTCGCGCCGGCCCAGTTTCGGGCGTGGCTCAAGACTCAGCACGCGCCGGTCGCCACGGCCTCAACCGCCCCCGCGAGGGCCCTGGCGGGGGCGCCACAATCGGGCGCCCTGGCAGGAGGGGCTACAGGATAATGTGGCAGCTGATGCGCCAGTGGACGAGCCCTGAACCCGAGGCGGCACGCTGATGGCCACCGCGGTGCAAGGGCCGCAGTCCGCCCTGCCGGGCTCCGCTCAGCAGCCGCCCCACGGGAGCCGGTCAGGATGGGCCAAACTCCGCGCCCCGGGCTTTTATCGCGCCGGCTGGATGATGCTGCTGGGGGTTGCGTTCTCCACCGGCCTGACGTGGCTGGTGCGGATGTCGACGGGGCATTCGACGTTCCGCCACTTCCTCAGCGGCGAAGCGATCCTGACGGTCTCGTTGATCGCCGCGCCGCTGCTGTTCCTGGTCGGGATCGGAGGCTTCGACTACTGGTTCTACTGGGCGATCGGGCGTCCGACGCGCCCGGAGGATCACTCCGGGCATGGCGCCTACACGTGGAAGGACTACTTCAGGATCAACACCGACCACAAGGTGATCGGCATCCAGTACACGGTCACCTCCTTCTTCTTCCTGCTCGTTGGCGGTCTGATCGCGATGCTGATGCGCGCCGAGCTCGCCCAGCCCGGAGCCCAGTTCGTGGACGCGAACACGTACAACGGCCTGTTCTCGGTGCACGCATCGTTGTTGATCTTCCTGTTCGTGATCCCGGTCTTCGCCGGCCTCGCCAACTTCGTGCTGCCGCTGATGATCGGCGCTCCGGACATGGCGTTCCCGCGTCTGAATGCTCTCTCCTATTGGCTGCTGCCGGTCGCGGGCGCGCTGATGCTCGGCAGCTTCTTCGCGCCCGGTGGGGCGTTCGCGGACGGCTGGACGGCATATGCGCCGCTGTCCACGAATGCGCCGATCGGACAGACGTTCTTCTCGCTCGGCGTCCAGTTCGCGGGCGCCTCCTCGGTGATGACCGCGCTGAACTTCCTCGTGACGATCATCACCATGAGAGCCCCGGGGATGAGCTTCTTCCGATTGCCGCTGCTGGTATGGGCGAACTTCGCGACCTCGCTGCTGGTCGTCATCGCGACGCCGTTCATCGCCGCGTCACAGTTCTTCGTGCTGCTCGACCGCGCGCTCGGCTTCAACTTCTTCAACGCCGCCAAGGGCGGCGACGTGCTGATGTATCAGCACGTCTTCTGGTTCTACTCGCACCCGGCGGTCTACATCATGATGCTGCCGGGCTTCGGGATCATCTCAGAGGTCATCGCGGTCAAGTCGCGCAAGCCGATATTCGGCTACCGCATGATGGCCTTCTCGCTGCTGGCGATCGTCGGACTCGGCTTCACCGTCTGGGCGCATCACATGTTCACGTCCGGGATGGCCGCGTGGATTCGGATCCCGATGGCGATCACGACCTCGATCATCGCCGTGCCGACCGGGATCAAGATCTTCTCGTGGCTGGCGACGCTGTGGCGAGGAGTGCTCCACCTGGACACGCCGATGCTGTTCGCCCTCGGCTTCCTGACGACGTTCACGCTCGGCGGGATCAGCGGCGTGATGCTCGCGATGATCCCGTTCGACATCCACGTCAGCTCGACCTACTTCATCGTGGCCCACATCCACTACGTGCTGTTCGGCGGGTCGTTGATGACGATCTTTGCCGGCGTCTACTACTGGTTCCCGAAGATGACCGGGCGGATGTTCGACGAGCGCCTGGGCAAGTGGCACTTCTGGACCACGTTCGTGTTCTTCAACCTGACGTTCGGCCCGATGCACATCCTCGGCCTGCAGGGCATGCCGCGACGCGTGGCGACGTACGCCACCAAGTTTGCCGATCTGAACCTGGCCATCTCGATCATGAGCTTTGGCCTCGGCCTGAGCACGCTCGTGTTCCTCTACAACATGGTCACCAGCTGGCGCGGGGGGCCGCGCAGCGTCGCCAACCCCTGGCGCGGGATGACGCTCGAGTGGCAGGTCGCATCGCCGCCGCCGGTCTTCAACTTCGACCGGGTACCCACCGTGGTTGGCGGTCCCTACGAGTACGGCGTCCCGGGAGCCGTGCACGGCACATTCGCGCCCGCTCCGGCGACCGTCGGCGCGGGTTCGAGCCATGGCGAGGCGCCCGGGTGATGGGCGCCGGGCGGATCCGATGAAGGAGATCCTGGTGGTCGCCAACCGCACGCTGGGCGGCGCGAAGCTGCTCGAGGCGGTGCGTGCCCGCGCCGCAGCCGAGGGCGGAGCGCGCTTCCGCTTGATCGTGCCGAAGGGCAGGCCGTCGGCGGGCCTTGTGATCTACGACGAGGCCGTGCGCGAATCGGCGCAGGTGCGGCTCGATCTCGCGATCTCGGCGATGGCCAGCGAGGGCATCGAGGTCACCGGCGAAGTCGGCGATGACGACCCGTTTCTGGCGACGATGGATGCCGTCGGCGAACGCCGACCGGACGAGATCATCGTCTCCACCCACCCGGCCGTGCACTCCGGCTGGCTGCGGCGAGACCTGATCGAGCGGATCCAGAACGCCTCCGGGCTGACGGTGGAGCACATCGTGGTCGACCTCGAGCGCGAAAGCCTGCCGTTCAAGGTGACGCTGGTGATCGCCTCAAAGACGCTCAGCGGAGAGGAGCTGCTCGCGCACCTCTCAGAGAAGGCGGCGCACGGCGGCCGGCATGTGTTCATCGTCGTGGTTCCCCAGCAGGACGGCAGCGGCAGCGCGCCGCGCCTCGCGCGTGCTCGCCTGGCGACGATGCTCGATCGGCTGCACAGCGCTGGTCTGCTCGGCTCGGGAATGATCGGCGATCCCGACGCGTATACGGCCGCGGTCAACGCGCTCGAGTTGTTCACGGTCGATGACGTCGTCATTTCGACGCTTCCGAACGAGCGCTCCGGCTGGATGCGCGCAAACCTGATCGAGCGCGTCCAGGGCACCACGTCGGCCCCAGTCGAGCACGTGGTCGTCGACGTGCCCACCACGACCGCGGCGTCGGCCGCATAGCGAGGAGCGATGGAGGCAGCGAGCATCGCCCACCCGGCTCCTGGAGGAGACCACGCCCACGGCGGCGCGGGTGACCATCACGGCCCGCCGCCGGCCAACCGCAGCTCGCGCGTCGAGCCGCAGCTGCTGGGGATGCTGCTTTTCATCATCTCCGAGGTGATGATCTTTGGCGCCTTCTTCACCGCCTACTTCTTCATTCGCATCGCCCAGGGCAATCCGTGGCCCGCCCCGGGGACGACCCTCCCGGTCGAAGTCGCGGGTGTCAACACGGCGATCCTCGTGTCCTCGTCGCTCACGATGCACTGGGCCCAGACATCGGTCAAGAACGGCAATCGTTTCGGCCTGAAGGCCGGCATGCTGACAACGTTCCTGCTCGGCTGCACGTTCTTGTTCGTCCAGATCAACGAGTACGCGAACATCGGCTTCGCCCCTCAGGATCACGCCCAGCAGACGATCTTCTACTCGCTCACGGGGCTGCACGGCGCCCACGTCTTCATCGGACTGCTGCTGCTGGCGTTCGTGACGATCCGATCGTTCCGCGGTCACTACAGTCCCGAGCAGCACCGCGGGGTCGAGGTGCCGGGCATCTACTGGCATTTCGTCGACATCATGTGGCTCGTCGTGTATACGACCGTGTACGTGCTGTAGCCGTGCTGAACCCGCTTCGCTCCGAGGACGAGGCGTTCCGTTTCCTGCTCTACGCGATCGCGGTCATCGCGGTCGTCGTCGGCCTCGTCCTGATTCTGCGCACGATCTCCTAGATGGAGTCCCGCCGCAGAGAGCTGATTGGCACGATCGAGATCATCGCCGTGCTCGTCGTGGTCGTCGTCGTCGTCGCGCTGGGCGTCTGGTTCCTCTTCTTCGCCCACAACCCGCTGCTTCACTAGCCAGTAGAACCCGGCGTGCTCGGCACGTGCAGGCGTCCGTCCCGCCCTCGGCTACTTGACGGTCAGCGTCCCGAGCATGCCCGCCTGCCGGTGACCGGGGGCCTGGCAGAAGTACGTGTAGGTCCCCGGCTTAAGGCTGACGCTGACGGTGGCCGTGCCCTTTGTGGTGAAGGCGCTCGCGCCGAGCACGGGGCCCTTGGGGGTCGGTCCGTTTTCGCCCGATTCGATGGCGATGTTGTGCGAAACGCCGGACATGTTGGGCATTTCCACCGTCACTCGCCCGGCGGTGGCGGTCGCCTTGTTGGTCACGTACGCGAGCTGTCCCGACGGGCTCGCGTCAATCGCGAGCTTGCCCGCCTTCTCGACCGCCGGCTTGCCGGCGCCGGGCGCTTCCACGGCGCTTGCCAGCAGGCCCGTGTCCGCGCCCGGGTTGGCGGCCGCACGCGCGACATACGCGGCGACGTCCTGGGAAACAGCACCGTGAACCAGATCTTTGGGCATCACGCCTTCCGGGTTGGGGAAGCGGATCTGGAATTCGACCAGGCCGCGGATCTCGGTGCGTCCGTGGGCTTCGGCGGCGCCCGCCCGGAATGCTTCGTCGAGGTTCGGCCCGACGATGCCTTTGGTGTTGGCGCGCGCCAGCGTGTGGCAAGAGCCGCACTTGGCGACGAACTGCTGCTTGCCCACGATCAGGTTGGCGTTGTCGGCGCCCTTGACCGAGCAGCCGGCCGCGGCGAGCGCCAGCGCCGCCACGGTCGCGCACGTGCCCACGCGCGGCGCGAGGCCGCGCAGACTCCTGCGACCACGCGGACCCGCGGCCGGGAAAGGGGGCGTGAGGCTCATGAGCGGGCGGAACACTATCCGAAGCAGCGGGTGCCCCGGCGGCCGCTGCCCGGGTGCCAGGCGGTCGTGTTCACGGCTTTTCCAGACCGTCGAGCTCCCCGCTCGCGGCGGCGATCACACCGCGCGCCACGCCGTCCCAGGACCAGCGCTCGCGCACCGCGCCGACCAGGCCCGCTCGAGTCCGCGCGCGCAGCTCCCGGTCGGCCTCCAGCCAGCCCACCACGCGCTCCGCAAGCCCGGTGACGGCGTGGTCGTCGAGCGGGAACGACAGCCATTCGGCCGATCGCTCCGGCACCGCACGGGCGAGCACTTGGCTCACCTCGGCCAGCCCCGAGTGCGCCGCGCTGATGGGCAGGACGCCACAGGCAGCCGCCTCGGCGGCGACCATCCCGAATGCCTCGGGGAACGTGCTTGGAACGACGAGCGCCTCGCACGCCGGCAGCAGCTCCGCGAGCTCGTCGTGCTCGAGGCGACCGGCGAAGACCACCTGTTCCTCCAGCGCGCTCGCCGCGGCGAGGTAGCGCTCCCGCTCAGCGGCCTGCAGGCCGTCGATGAATGCGAGCAGGAGACCCAGCGGATGCGCCGCCTGCGAGCCCGTCTCGAGCGCCCTGCCCAGCAGCGCGATCTCGCGCGCCTGATCCAGCTCGCCTGCCGCAAGCGCCGCGCCGAGGCGCTCCAAGCCGTCGCGATAGGCGCCAAAGCCGACGACGAGCAAGCGCGCACGCGGCACGCTCTGGAGCACCAGCGGCCACGCCGCCAGCAGCAGGTCGGGCCCCTTGCTCACGATCAGCTTGCCCACGAATGCCACCAGCCGGTCGCGCTCGGGGTGCAGGCGCTCCAACGCCTCGGCCGCAGCGCGCCGGTCTCGTGAGAATGCGCTGGCGGGTCCCTCCTCGCGCGATCCGCCGGCGCGCAAGCTGGTCGCGATCGCCCGCACGCCGGCCGCCGCCTGTGCCGGCTCCCGCGGCGAGAACCGCTCGACGTCGACCCCCGGGGGCCCGAGACGGGTTCGCGCCACGAGCGGCGGGTCGGAGATCGTCTGCCAGAGGCTCTCGGCCGTGTGTCGCGAGCCGACGAGGACTCCGCGCGCGCCCGCCACGCCCTCGCGAGCGAAGCCGAGAAACCGCTGAGGACACGGCTTGACCGTGTACTCCAAAGCGCTTCCGTGAACCTTCACCGCATATGGAACTTCACCTCCGAGGGCGCGCCCGAGGATGACCGGACCCATCACCAGATGGTTGGCGAGCGCCACGTGCGGCCGCACGAGCTCGGTCAGCTCGCCGACTGCCGCCACGTTCGCGTCGAGGTAGAACGCCACCTCCTGTTCGCTGCATTGAGCGAACGTCCGCGCCTCGATCCCCTCGTAGCGGTCGGCGACGTACACCGGCAGCAGCCCGCCGATGTTCGGGCGGTAGACCGTGCAGCGCACCTCCTCGCGCAGCGCGCGCACACGCAGCGCCCCCTGGTCCCAGTCGCCGAACGCGTCGACGAACTCGTGCTCCTCGGGATGGCGGTCCTGGCTCAGTAGGTGCACCTCGTGTCCCTGTCTCACGAGAGCCGCTGCGAGCCGGGCGTTGTACACGTTTGATCCCGTCCCACCGAGCAGGTAGCCGTGGAAGACCAGGACGCGCACCGCTTGCAGCCTACCCACCCCCCGGGCGCTCCGATAAAGTGCCCCCGGTGGGCACGAACCAGCGTTATCGACTGCGCAATCCGGTCAACGAGCGGGAAATCGTGATCGAGGCCGAGCCCGAGGAGATCTACCTGGACCGCGAATCCGGCGAGCCGCTGGAAGTCATCGGCAAGGTGCTCCCGCTCGCCCCCTCGAGCTCGCGTCTGCCGTGGGCGGTCGAGAATCTGCGCTTCTGCAACTGGTGCCACCAGCTCGCCCAGAAGGACTTGAACGACTGCCCCACTTGTGGCCGGCGCATGGGCCCACTCGGGCGACGCTCGGGAACCGGCTGAGGACATTCCGCCCGAGGTGCAGCGCACGTGAGCAGCCGCCAATCGCCTGACCGCGGCCTTCAGGGGCGTGACCAGCGACGTTCGCCCGCTCGAGCCGCGCTTGCGCTCTCGGTGACGCTCCTGGCCGCCACCACGCTCGCCGCGTGCGGAGGAGGCAGCAGCGTCTCAGACGCCGTCCCCAAGAGCACGCCGGACATCACGCCGCCGAGTGAAACCGCAGCTGAAAAGGCGGCGGTCCAGACCACTTCCACCTCGACGACCGCGACGAAATCCACCCCCACATCGACCGAAGGCACCGGTTCTACAGGCGGCGAAAGCACTAAAAGCGAAGCCGGCGAAGAAGCGAGCAGCAGCGAAAAATCGGGCAAATCGGCCGAAGGCAACGCCGCCGGTGGGGCGGCGGCAGAAGAAAAAGAAAAAGCCAAATCCGAAGCCGGCTCGAGCCCGACGGGAGGCGCCGGCGCCCCGACGGGCAAATAGCCCCCTCGCGCGGCTTCGCGTCGCGAGCCGCGTCTTCCTAGGGGGTTGAGATGAACGTTGCGCTGTAGGTCAAGCGCGCGGTCTGGTAGAGGCAGAAGTACTGCACCGGGGTGCCAATCTGCGTATGAGTGCTCTGCGCGCTCGTGCTGGCGCACTGGCGTCTCGGCCGGCTGGCCCGCCAGGAGGTTTCGTGGCCGAAGCCGAGCGCGAGCGCCGGCGCCCACGACGGGACCGTCAGCGCCACGATGTCGCCCTTTTTCACCGCCAGCGTCGTTTCGAGGGCAAACTGGGCGGTTTTGCCGAAGTACGGCTGGAGCATGACTGTCGGGCTCTGCGCGATCAGCTTGTAGGTGAGCCCCGGTTTGGGCTGCGGGCGCAGGATCGCGATGCCGGCCTGGGACGCGCCACCCTCGTTGGAGTTGAAGAATTTGATCTGCGTCGCGTTCGGCTTGCCGAGCATGATCGTCCACGCGACGATCGTCCCGGTTCGCGGTGCGGTCAGGAACTGGTAGGCGGTACCCACCTTGACCTGAAAGCCCGTCGTTCGGCTGACGGCGAGGCAGGGACTCGCCGGACAGCTCGGGACCGTCGCGGGGGTCGTGGCGGGGATCACGCCCACTTCTACGAGCGTCGCTGGCGAGCCGGTGGGGAGCGCGAGCGCAAGCCCGAGGCTCGCAAGAAGCGCCGTAGATATGCGTTTCATCAGTGGCATTCAACACCATGGACGGCGATATGTCGCGGTTGGAGCATTTCGCTACTTGCGCGCGAGTTCCTGCGCGGCGGCCGCGATCTCCGTGGGATCGCCCGGCGCCGGAACCCATGGAAGGCGCAACGGGTCGCCCTCGTAGCGCGGGATGACGTGGACGTGGAAGTGGAAGACCGTTTGCCACGCGACGGCGCCGCACGAGTTGACCAGGTTCAGGCCGTCGGCCCCCAGACGCTCCTTTACGCGCTCGGCGAGCCGCTTCGAGGCGATCGCCACGGCCCGCAGATCCTGCTCATCGACGCTGAGCAGATCGGCAGAGTGCGCCCGCGGGATCACGAGTGCGTGCCCCCGCGTCGCCGGGGCGATGTCCATGAAGGAGATCGTGCGCTCGTCTTCGTCGACGATCGTCGCCGGCAACTCGCCGGCGACGATCTTGCAGAAGATGCAATCGGGATCGGCCACTCCTCGGAAGCCTATTCGGATTGCTCGCGGCCGACCAAGCGCTCGCGCACGTACGCGAGCGCCTGCGCGCGCGTAACAACCTCGCCCGCGTACTGCGCCTCGGCGAGCTCCTCGAGCAGCTCACCCAGCCGCGGGCCAGTCGGGATGCCGAGCGCGGTCGCCAGCTCGTCGCCGCGCACCAGCGCCGACGGCCGTCCGTCGGCGCGCCAGCGCAGCGCGTCCGCGAGCAGCCCGCGGGCGACCCCCAGGTGGGCGTCGATCGACTCCTGCGCGCGATCTCCGCGCGTGGCCAGACGGTCGGCGACGGACAGCAGGGTGACATCCCCCTCGACCGGCGTGCACGCCCGTAGATAGCCGTACACCGTCCGGCGCGACAGCGGTTGAGGCTCGTGCACCAGGAAGCCCAGACGCAGGTGGTGACGAACCAGCGCCGCCACGTGGGCGCTCAATCGCTCGCTCGCTCGCAGGCGCCCGAGTACCTCGCGCGCCAGCTCGGCTCCGCGGCTGTCGTGGCCGATGAACGTAACGCGCCCATCGGCCCGAACCGCGCGCGTCAGCGGCTTGGCGGCGTCGTGCAGCAGCGCCCCCCAGCGCAGCGCGTCTCCGCGGGTGAGCTCATCGGCGAGCGGCTGGGCAAGCAGCTCGGCCACCTGCGGGCCGTACTCGCCGAGCGCGCCGCCCGGATCGGGCGCCTCGCCGACGGACGCGTTCGCCAGCGTGATCGTCCGCTCGAGCACCTCCAGCGTGTGGCCATAGACGTCGCTGTGGTGAAAGCGGCTCTGCTCGACGCCGCGCAGCGCATCCAGCTCGGGCAGGACGACGGCCGTGGCCCCCACGCTCGCCATCAGCTCCAGGCCTCGCACCGCCGCCCGCGCGGAGATGATCCGGCGCAGCTCCGCGAACAACCGCTCGGCCGAACATCGCGTGAGCCGATCCGCGTGGGCGCGGGCGCTGAGCAGCGTATCCTCGTCGGGCTCGAGATCCAGCTCGACCGCAACCCGGGCCAGCCGCAATACGCGCAGCGGGTCATCGGCGAACGCGCCCGGCGCGACCATTCGCAGGCGGCGCGCCGCGAGGTCGGCCAGGCCGCCGAGAGGGTCGATCGGGGGCCCTCCCGCGATCGGCTCGGCGATCGCGTTGACGGTGAAGTCGCGCAAGGCGAGGTCGGCCTCCAGCGATTCCGCTCGCAGCGGCTCGACGTCGACCTGCCAGGAACCGTCGCGGGCCACGACCCGCCACGCTCCGAAGTCCTCCGACAGGGCAAAGCACGCAGCGCGCGGGACGGCGCGGGCGACCGCGCGCGCGGCCTCCTCGGCATCGCCATCGACCACGACGTCCACGTCGCCGGTCGGCCGCTCGAGCACGCGGTCGCGCAGCGCGCCGCCGACCACCCACGCCGTCCTTCCGGCGAGAGCCGAACGAACCGCCTGCAGGCCGTCGTCGCTCATTCAGAGCTCGTGTCCACGGTCTGGCGTGCGGCTCCGGCCGCTCCCGCGATCACAGCCCCGTCGCGGTGGTAGATGCGCGGCACGCGCGGTGTGAGTGCGCAGGTAACCTCGTAGTTGATCGTGCCGAGCCGTTTGGCCACCTCCTCGGCGGTGATCCGCTCAGCTCCCTGCGAGCCGATCAGGATCGCCCGCTCGCCGCGCAAGCGCTCCGCGTCGGCGCCGGAGCCGAGATCGACGGTGATGTTGTCCATACTCACCGTCCCCACGAGCGGATAGCGCCGCCCGCAAATCAAGACGTCGGCGTTGTTGGACAGGCCGCGCCGCCAGCCGTCGCCATAGCCGATTGGGAGGACCGCGAGGTGGGTATCGCGCTCGGCGAGGAAGCGCCGCCCGTAGCCCGCGCTCTCCCCCGCCGAGCACCGCTTGACCTCCGCGACATAGGAGCTCAGCTCCAACGCCGGCTCGAGTCGCCGGGCGACGGGATCCTCGCCGAACGGATCCATTCCGTAGACGGCGATTCCGCAACGCACCAGGTCGAACTGGGCGTCCGCATCACGCAGCATCGCCGCGCTGTTCGCCGCATGCACCAAGAGGTCGGGCTGCTCGGCCTTCAGCACCCGCGCCCAGCGCGTGAAGGTGTCGAGCTGACGCGCGAAGAACCCGTCATCCTCGAGTTCGTCCGCGGTGGCGAAGTGCGTCATCGCCCCGACCGCCTCCACGCCCGCCGTCTCGCGCGCCGCCGCGACCACGCGCGATGCCTCGGCCGGATCGCGGGTGCCCAGCCGTCCCATTCCTGAATCGAACTTGACGTGGACGCGCCCGCCGCCCGCCGCGGCAACCGCCTGAACACAGCTCTCATGCCAGGCAACGACGTCGGCGCCGGCCGCGAGCGCCTCCTCGAGCTCGGCCCCGGTCAGAGCCCCCATCACCAGCACTCGCGCCTCCTCGGTACCCGCGCGGCGCAGCCCGAGCGCCTCCTGTGAGCTTGCGACCGCCAGCCAGCTCGCGCCACCGGCAAGCGCTGCCCATGCAGCCGGCGTCGCTCCGTGGCCATAACCGTCGGCCTTCACCACCGCGCACAGCTCGACGCCCGCGGCGAGCTCGGAGCGCAAGCGCACGCAATTACGTTCGATCGCCGCGACGTTGACGCTCGCCTGCGTGCGATTGGGGCTCACGACTCCTCGCCTCCGGCCGTGCCCTCCCAGGCGGCTTCGCTCTCGACTCGACGATGGCCGCGAACACCGCCGGCGCGGCCGGCCCGCACTGCGGGCAGCGCGGCGATCACGTCCGAGGCGATGACACCATCGACGCCGCCCTGGCGGCGCGCCGCCTCGCGGCCTGCGGCCGCGTGCAGCCACACGGCTGCGCCAGCCGCCTCGAATGCGCCGAGCCCCTGCGCGAGCAGCGCCGCGACCACGCCTGTCAGCACGTCACCGGTCCCGGCCGTCGCGAGCGCGGGGCTGTCGCCCGGGCTGATCGCGACTCGGCCGCCGGGGTCGGCGATCAGCGTGTCGTCTCCCTTGAGCACCACCGTCGCACCCGCCAGCGCGGCCGCCCGACGCACGTGGCTCAGACGCTCGCGCTCGATTTCCGAGCTCTCGAGCTCGAGCAGGCGGCCGAGCTCACCGGCGTGCGGCGTCAGCACCGTCGGTGCATGCCGGTCGGCGAGCCCTGCCAGCCTCCCCGCGTGGGCGTTCAAGCCGTCCGCGTCGAGCACCATCGCGACCTCCGCCTGGCGCGCGAGATCACGGGCGAACGCGAACGTGGCCTCGCCGCGTCCCAACCCCGGCCCCAGCGCCAGCGCCCCGCCGCGTCCGCTTGCCTCGAGCGCCCCGGGCAGCGCCGCGGCGACCAACCCCTCGCCGTCGTCGGGCAGCCCGCGAGTCATCGCCTCCGCCGGGCCGGCGCTCGCGAATACGTCCTGGAGCGACGCCGGAACGCACGCCGTGACGTACCCCGCGCCGGCGCGCATCGCCGCATGCGCGGCCATGCGCGGTGCGCCAATCAGCCCGCGCGAGCCTCCCACCACGAGCACGTGGCCGCTGGTGAACTTCGTCCACCCGACCGCCCTGCGTGGGGGCAGGTCTAGAACCAACGGCCCGATCAGGCCGATCGAGGCGTCCGCGGGGGCGCCCCGCGGAATCCCGATGTCGAGCACCTCGACGACGCCGGCATGAGCCTTGCCGGGCGCAATCCACAGGCCCGGCTTCGCCGCGTGGAACGTGACGGTGGTGGCGGCGTGCACGGCGGTCCCGACAACGACTCCGGTGGAGGCGTCGACGCCGCTGGGCACATCGACGCTCACGACGGGCGCGTCGGTGCGGCAGACGGCCTCGATCGCCTCGGCGATCGCGTCGCGGGGCTCGCCCTGGAACCCCGTTCCCAGCAGGGCATCGACCACCACGGCCGCACCGTCGAAGGGATCCGCGTCGGGCGCCCCTCCGACCGCTCCACGGTCCCCACTCGCGCCGGCCCACTCCAATCCGTTCAGCTGCACCGGCCGATCGCCCGGCAGACGGTCGAGATTGGTGCGCGCATCGCCCGTCAGCTCCTGCGGCGGCGCTGTGCTGACGACGGTGACGGCCCGGCCCGCCTCGCGCAGCAGGCGCGCGGCGACCAGCCCGTCGCCGCCGTTGTTGCCCTTGCCGCATACGACCGTCACGCCTCCGTCCGGCGCGAGCCGCTCGGCGGCGCGCGCGACGCCCGCGCCGGCGCGCTCCATCAGATCGAGCCCGTCTATCCCCTGCGCCTCGATCGCCCAGCGGTCGACCGCGCGCATCGTGTTGGCGTCGAGCAGCGGCATGAGCCAGTCGGGAAGGGGCTCCACGAGTTGCGATGCTAGATGGTCGGCCCGCTCCCGCGCGCGGCCTTGGCGGCTTTGCTGTCAGCGCTGGTGCGCGATCCGCTCCGCGCCGCGGCGACCGGCCGGCCGCTACTCGACCGTGACCGTCTTTGCCAGGTTGCGCGGCTGATCGACGTTCAGGCCACGCTTGCGTGCGATCGCGTACGCCAGCAGCTGCAGGGGGATCACCGCGAGGATCGGCTGCAGCATCCAATCGGTCGCGGGCACATGCAGCGTCGCGTCGGCGTGCGGCTCGACGACGCCGTCGCCGGCGGTCGCCACGGCGATCACGCGAGCCCCGCGAGCGCGAGCCTCTTGGATGTTCGACACGAGCTTCTCGAGCACCGGCGAGCGGGTCGCGACGCACACGACCGGCGTGGCCACCTCGAGCAGCGCTATCGGCCCGTGCTTCATCTCCCCCGCCGCGTAGGCGTCGGCTGAGATGTAGGAGATCTCCTTCAGCTTCAGCGCGCCCTCGAGCGCGACGGGGAGACCGATGTGACGGCCGATGTAGAGGAAGAAATCGGCCTTCCAGCAGGTATCCGCGATCGCCTCCGCGCGCTCCTCACAGTGGGCGATCAGCTCGTCAATCCGGTGCGGCAGACGCTTGAGCTCGCCCACGAGCTCGGTGATCCGCTCCGGCGCGAGCGTCCCGCGCAGCTCCGCCAGCCGCAGGCCAAGCAGGTACATCACGGCGACCTGGCAGACGAATGTCTTCGTCGCCGCAACACCGATCTCCAAGCCAGCGCGCGTGTAGAGCACGCCGTCGGCGTCACGGGTGGCCTGCGAGCCCATCGTGTTTGTGACCGCGAGCACGGTCGCGCCGCGCTCGCGCGCGAGGCGCATCGCCGCGAGCGTGTCGGCGGTCTCCCCGGACTGCGAGATCCCGATCACGAGGTCGCCCGGGCCCACGACCGGATTGCGATAGCGGTACTCCGACGCGACGTCGATCTCGACCGGCACGCGTGCCCACTCCTCGATCGCGTAGCGGCCGATCACACCCGCGTGGTAGGCGGTCCCACAGGCGACGATGATGATCCGCCGCGCGTCCGCGAGAATCGACTCCTCGAGCGCGCCCTCGTCGTCGAGATCGACGCCGGTGCCGCGCGCGACGCGGTCGAAGATCGTTTCGGCGACGGCGTCGGCCTGTTCGTGAATCTCCTTCAGCATGAACGTCTCGAAGCCACCCTTCTCGGCGGTCTCCTGATCCCAGTCGACCGTCTGAACCTCGCGCTCGACCACGTCACCAGCCGGCGTGGTGATCGTGACGCCTCCTCGCGTGAGCGCGACGATCTCGCCGTTCTCGAGGTACTGCACCCGGCGCGTCTCGGCGAGGAACGCGGGGACTGCGGAGGCCACGAACTGCTCGCCCTCGCCGCGTCCGATGACGAGCGGGCACTCCTTTCGCGCCCCCACCAGCAGATCCGGCTCGTCGAGGCTCATCGCCACGAAGGCGTAATGGCCCTCGAGCTCACCGTAGGCGCTGCGCACGGCGTCGCCGAGGTCACCGTCGTAGTGGTCGGCGATCAGATGCGCAATGACCTCGGCGTCGGTCTCCGAGGTGAACGTGCTGCCGCTCGCACCCAGACGCTCCTTGAGCGCCATGTAATTCTCAACGATGCCGTTCACCACGACGTGGATGCGATCGCCGCTGTCGTAGTGTGGATGCGCGTTCTCCTCGCTCACGCGCCCGTGTGTCGCCCAGCGGGTGTGGCCGATGCCGGTCGTGGCGGGCTTCTCGGCGACGGCCACCGAGCCGCCGCCAGGGTCCGCGGAGGGCGGATCATCGAGCTTCGCCTGCAGCGCACTGAGGTTGCCGACCGCGCGCACGGCTTCGATGCGACCGTCAGCGATAAACGAGATCCCGGCGCTGTCATAGCCCCGATACTCGAGCTTGCCCAGGCCCGCCAGCAGCAGGTCCCGTACGGGGCGTCCACCGACGTAGCCAACGATGCCGCACATCCAATCGAAGATACCAGCGCCCTTCAGCCCAGCTCTCGCTGCACCAACGCCACCAGCCCCTCGCAGAGCTCGCGCGCCTCCTTCTCGGTCGGCGCCTCGACCATCACCCGCACCAGCGGCTCGGTCCCGCTCGGCCGCACCAGCACGCGTCCACGCCCCGCCAGCGCCCGAGCCGCCGACTGGACGGCCTCGTCGACCGCCTGCGAGCGCTCCAGGGCGTCTCGATCGCGTACGCGTACATTCACCAGCTGCTGCGGCAGCTTCGCCATTGCGTGGCGCTCGCTCAGATCGCCTCCGGCCAGAGCCTCCAGCGTGAGCAGTGCGCTGGCGATGCCGTCGCCGGTGCGGTTGAAACCCATGTCGATGATGTGTCCCGACTGCTCGCCGCCCAACGTCCAGCCGCGGTCGCGGAGCTCCTCGAGCACGTACCGGTCGCCGACGTTTGTCGTCGAAACCGTCACCCCGGCCTGCTCCATCGCCGAGTGAAAGCCGTAGTTGGTCATCACGGTCACGACCACGCCCTCGCCGCGCAGGCGCCCGTGCTCGCGCAGGTGAAGCGCCGCCAGAGCCAACAGTTCGTCACCATCGACGACATCGCCGCGACGATCCACGGCGACGACGCGGTCGCCGTCGCCATCAAAGGCGAAGCCGATCGCGTGGCCACCGCGACGGACCATCTCGGCCAGGGCTTGCACGTGCGTGGAGCCGCAGCCAGCGTTGATGTTGCGCCCGTCGGGCGCGTCCGCGGTCACGCTGACCCGGGCGCCGAGGCGCCTGAAGATCTCCGGGGCGACGTGGTAGGTGGCGCCGTTGGCGCAGTCGAGCAGAACGTCGAGGCCGCTGAGGTCGAGCTCTGAGAATCGCGTGTGCAGCTCGCGCAGATAGTCCTCCGGCGCGCCCCTCAACTCTCGGACGCGCCCGATCGCCGACGGTGGGCGGTGATCCGAGGCGTCGAGCTCCCGCTCGATCGCCAGCTCGGTCTCATCGGAGAGCTTGTAGCCGTCGCCGGCGAAGAACTTGATCCCGTTGTCCTCATAGGGGTTATGCGAAGCCGACAGCACGGCCGCCAAGTCAAAGCCGTAACGCCCGATCAGCAGCGGCGCCGCCGGCGTCGGCAGCACGCCCCCGAGCAGCGCGTCTCCGCCGGCCGCGCTCACCCCCGCGGCGAGTGCCGCCTGCAGCATCTCGCCGGACTCGCGCGTGTCGCGCACGACCAGCACCTGCGGGCGGTCGACCCCGGTGCGGTGGGCGGCAGCCCGACCCAGCGCGAGCGCCAGCTCGGCGGTCAGAAACTCCCCGGCAACGCCACGAACGCCGTCGGTCCCGAACAGCTTGCGGGCCATACTCCCCCTGTTGACTTCCGGTCCTAGCGCTTGGAGAACTGCGGCCGCTTGCGGGCCTTCTTCAAGCCGGCCTTCTTGCGCTCCTTGGCCGCGCGAGTCGCGCGTCAAGAAGCCTCTACGCTTGAGCTCGCCCCTGAGGTTCGGGTCCGCCTCGAGCAGCGCGCGCGAAACGCCGTGACGCAGCGCCCCAGCCTGAGCGGAGATGCCGCCGCCGTGCAGCCTCGCGACCACGTCCATCCGCTCCTGGTAGCCCACCGTCTCCAGCGGCTGTCGGATGTTCCGCTGGAGCGTCGTGCGCGGGAAGTGCGCCTCCAGGGCGCGTCCGTTGACGAGATAGTCGCCCTTGCCCGGTCGCAGCGTCACTCGCGCGATCGCCGTCTTGCGCTTGCCCGTCGCCCGGTAACGGGCACCTGCGGCCAGATCGATTGCAGCAGTCGCGATCGGCTCGGTGAGGACCTCCTCGTGCTCGGGCTCCTCGGCGGCGTCCTCGGTCTGTGCGACCTCCTCCTCCTCCTCGATCGCGTACGGGTCCTCATAGCCCTCGGCGCGACCGAGTGGGTCGACGCCCTCGGGGACGATGTCCACTTCGAGGTGCGCCCCCGGCACCGACGGCTTCGCGCGCGGCGTCGACTCCTCTGCCTGCTCCTCGGAGGACTCATCGCCGGCCTCCTGCGCCTCCTGCAGGGCCTCCAGCGGAGCATCCTCGGCCACGGAGGCGATCTCGTCCGCCGCCTCGCTCGGCACCGCATGCTTGCCGTCCGCAGGCACGACAGCCTCCTCGGCAGCGGTTGCGCTCTCGGCCGATCCGCTGCGGCCGGTGCCTCCTGCGCCTCCTGCAATGCCTCCAGCGGAGCGTCCTCGGCCACCGAGGCGATCTCGCTGGCCTCCTCGCTGGGGACCGCGTGGGCCTCCTCGGCGGGCGTCTCGGCGCTCTCGTCGGCGGGCGTCTCGGGCGTCTCCTCGTCGGCCATCATCGCTCGATCTCCATGGGTTGCGGTTTCTGGGCGACATGCGGATGCTCCGGTCCGGCGTAGACCTTGAGCTTGGTCAGCTGCTTACGAGCGAGCCGGTTGCGCGGCATCATGCCCTTGACGGCCAGCCGGATGATCTCCTCCGGTCGTCGCGCGAGCATTTCCTCGAACGTGCGCGAGCGCAGCCCGCCGGGATAGCCCGAGTGGCGGTAGTAGCGCTTGTCCTGACGCTTGTTGCCCGTTACGTGGATCTTCTCCGCGTTCACGACCACGACGAAGTCGCCGGTGTCCATGTGCGGCGTGTACTCGGGCTTGCGCTTGCCACGCAGAACGTCGGCGATCTGCGTGGCGAGGCGGCCGAGCGTCTTGCCGTTGGCGTCCACCACGAGCCAGTTGCGCTCGCGGTCGGTCGGCTTGGCTACATAGGTCTTCGTCGAGGGTGCCATAACGTGAAAAGGCCACGCGGAAAGCGCGCGGCGCCGTGCTCATCATAGGCTACTCCCACTCGATCGTGCCGGGCGGCTTTGAGGTGATGTCCAGCACGACCCGGTTGACCTCGCGCAGCTCGTTGATCATCCGCGAGGCGATCGTCGAGCAGGTCATAGGGCAGCCTCGCCCAGTCTGCCGTCATCGCGTCGTCGCTCGTCACCGCGCGAACCACGACGACGTACCCGTAGGTGCGCTCGTCGCCCTGCACTCCGACCGTGCGGATGTCCGGCAGCACGCAGAAGGACTGCCACAGCTCGCGGTAGAGCCCCGCGGCGCGAATCTCCTCCTGCAGGATGTGGTCGGCCTCGCGCAGCACGTCCAAGCGCTCCTTGGTCGCCTCTCCGCCGACGATCCTGATCGCGAGGCCGGGGCCGGGGAACGGCTGGCGCCAGACCAGGCGCTCGGGCAGCCCGAGCTCGGCGCCGACCGCGCGCACCTCATCCTTGAACAGCGCCCGCAGGGGCTCGACGAGCTCGAAGCGCAGGTCCTCCGGGAGGCCGCCGACGTTGTGATGGGACTTGATGGTCGCCGCGCCCGTGCCCCCGCCCGACTCGATCACATCGGAGTACAGCGTGCCCTGAACCAGGAACCGAGCGCCTTCGCCGCCGTCAGCCGCCGCCAGCCGGGCCGCCTCCTCCTCGAAGACCCTGATGAACTCCCCGCCGATCGCCTTGCGCTTGGCCTCCGGCTCGGTGACCCCTTTGAGCTTGTCGAGGAATCGCTCCTCCGCGTCCACAGCCACCAGCGGCACCTTGAACGTGTCGCGAAATGCGCCGACCACCTGCTCGCCCTCGTCCTTGCGCATCAGCCCGTGGTCGACGAACACGCACGTCAGCTGCTTGCCGATGGCACGGTGCACGAGCAGCGCCGCCACCGAGGAGTCGACGCCTCCCGACAGGCCGCAGATCACCCTGGCGTCGCCGACCTGGCTGCGGATCCGCCGGATCTGATCCTCGACGATCGACGCCGCCGACCACGTCTGCTCGCATCCGCAGACGTCGGTCAGGAATCGAGTGAGGATCTCCTGGCCGTATGGGGTGTGCACGACCTCGGGGTGAAACTGGATTCCGTATACGCCGCGCTCGGTGTCCTCCACGGCCGCGACCGGAGAGGAGCTCGATGACGCCAGCGCCGCGAACCCGGGCGGCGCCTGAAAGACGGTGTCGCGATGAGACATCCAGCACGTCTGCTCGCGTGGAGTCCCCTGCAGCAGCACCCCGGCGTCAGCCACGTGTAAGTCGGAGCGCCCGAACTCGCCCACCTCCGCCTGCTCGACGCGCCCGCCGAGCTCGTGCACGATCAGCTGCATGCCATAGCAGATGCCCATCACCGGCACGCCGAGTTCCAGCAGACGCCGATCAAGGCGCGGCGCGCCCTCCGCGTATACCGATGCTGGGCCGCCCGACAGGATGATCCCACGCGGTTTGCGGCGAGCCACCTGCTCCAGCGGCACATCATGGGGAAGCAGCTCGCTGAAGACGCCGCAGTCGCGCACGCGCCTTGCGATCAGCTGGCTGTACTGACCGCCGTAGTCGAGGACCACGACCTCCTCGCTCGCTGCCGGCGTCGCGTCCCCCGGCTCGGCGACGGGCGCGGGAGCCGTGACAGCGGCGTCACTCATTGACGAGGGCGGCTGCCTTTCCGTTGGTCGCACCCATGCCCACGCCCTGGTCGCGCTGCAAGGCCTTGCCCTCGGTCTGCAGCGCCGGCGCGATCACCACCTCGGCGCGGTTGAACTCCGCGAGATCCTTGTGCCCGCACGTCGCCATCGACGTGCGCAGCCCGCCGAACAGGTTGAACGTGCCGTCGTTCTCGCGCGCCGGCCCGACGAGAATCTCCTGCAGCGTGCCGTTCTGGGCCGTGGCCACGCGGGCACCGCGTGGGAGCGTCGGATGGAACGTCGCCATGCCCCAGTGAAAGCCGCGCCCGGGCGCCTCGTGCGCGCGCGCCAGCGGCGACCCGATCATCACCGCGTCGGCGCCCAGCGCCACCGCCTTGGAGACATCGCCGCCGTTGCTCATTCCGCCGTCGGCGATCACCTGGCAGTACTCGCCGGTCTCGAGCATGTGCGTGGAGCGCGCGTGTGCGACGTCCGCGATCGCGGTCGCCTGTGGCACTCCGATCCCGAGCACGCCGCGCGTCGTGCATGCGGCTCCCGGCCCAACGCCGACGAGCACACCCGCCGCGCCTGTGCGCATCAGGTGCAGCCCGGTGTGGTAGGAGGCGCAGCCGCCGACTACGACCGGCACCTCCAGCGTCGGTATGAACTGCTTCAGGTTCAGTGGCTCTGAGACAGTCGAGACGTGCTCGCCGGAGACGACCGTCCCCTGGATCACGAGCACATCCAGGCCCGCTTCCATGGCGATCTCGTGATACTTGATCACCCGCTGCGGGGTGAGCGACGCGGCGACGACGACCTTCTGCTCCTTGATCTCGCCGATCCGCTGGGCGATCAGCTCGGGCTTGACCGGCTCTGAGTAGATCTCTTGCATCTCGCGCGTGGCGATCTCCTTCGGCAGCGAGGCAATCCGCTCGAGTTGCTCCTCGGCGTCCTCGTAGCGGGTGAAGATCCCCTCGAGATTGAGCACCGCCAGGCCGCCCAGGCCACCGATGATGCCGGCCGTGCGGGGCGAGACGACGCCGTCCATCGCCGCGGCCAACATCGGCAGCTCGAACTGATAGGGCCCCAGCTTCCAGGAGATGTCGATGTCGTCGGGATCGCGCGTACGCCGCGACGGCACGATCGCGATGTCATCGAAGCCGTACGCCCGTCGCGCCTTCTTGCCGCGCCCGATCTCTACCTCCATCGCCGAATCCTCGCAGTCATCGCGGACGAGAAGACCCCGCTCGGGGCGGGGCCAAAGGAAGACCGGCGGAGCGCCGTTGGGGGGTTCTTTCGCGCCGAAGCCAAGTGAAGCTGAGCATAGCAACGACGGGTCGGATCCAATGGCCTTGGATATGCTCGAACGACCATGAGTGACGGAGTGCACAAGAGCTATGACCCGGCCGTCGTCGAGGCGCGCCGCCAGGATGCCTGGCGCGAGCGCGATGCGTTCAGGACCCCGGCGCCGCTCGAGGAGCAGCCGCATCTGTACATCAAGCCCTCCGCGCCGTTCACCTCGGGCAACGTCCACATCGGACACGTGCGCAGCTATTCGATCGGGGACGCCTACGCCCGCTTCCGACGGGCCCGCGGCGACGCTGTGCTGTTCGCGTTCGGCTTTGACGCGTTCGGGCTCCCGGCCGAGCTCGGCGCGATCGCCGCCCGGGAGTCGCCGAGCGACTGGGTCAATCGGTGCGCCGCTCACATGACGGGCCAGCTCGACCGACTTGGCTTCTCCTTCGACTGGGAGCGCTCCTTCCTGAGCTCGGACCCGATCATGTACCGCTGGTCGCAGTGGCTCTTTCTCGTCCTGCTCGAGGCCGGACTGATCTATCGCGGGACCGGAAACGTCGACTGGTGCGAGACCTGCCAGACCACGCTCGCCACGATCCAGGTCGAGGACGGCCTGTGCTGGCGCTGTCACAACCCCGTGCGGCTGATCCAGCGGCCGCAGTGGTACCTGCGCGTCAGCGCCTACGTGCCCGAGAACGACCGGCGGCTGGACGAGCTCGCCGGCGGCGGCCGCTGGGACGAGGTCGCCCTCGCCAGCCAGCGGTTCGTGCTCGGTCGGGTCGACGGCGTCGAGATCGACCTGGCCGCTCCCGATGGCAGCGAGCTGACCGTCTTCACCCCCCACTCCGATGCGCTCGAGCTTGCGCGATTCGTCCTGATCTCACCGAAGCATCCGGACATCGATCGCTGGGCCGCCGACGCCGGGGTGCACGAGCGCCTTGAGGAGCTGCGCTCCGGTGGGCTCGAGCGCAGCTCTCGCGATGCCGAGGCGATCGCGCTGATCGACACCGGCAAGGAGCTTCCGGCGCCGGCGGGCGAGGGCTCGCTGCCGGTTCTGATCTCGCCGGCCGTGGACGGCCGCTTCGGCGCGACCGCCGTGCTCGGCCTCCCCGAGCAGGATCGCACCGACGCCGTCATCGCCGAGCGCCTGGCCGATCTCCTCGGCGGCCCGCCGGGCGCCCGCGGAGAGCCGAGTTCGTCCGCTTCCGGCGGCAGCGCCTCGGCGCCGCGGCCGGCGGTGCGCTACAAGGCCGACGACTTCTCGATCTCACGCCAGCGCTCATGGGGCACGCCGATTCCGATCGTCTATTGCGAGACGTGCGGCGCGGTGCCAGTGCCAAAGGACCAGCTGCCGGTCCTGCTGCCACTCGACATCACCCCCACTGGCGCCGGCAATCCGCTGGCCGAGTCAGCGGAGTTCGTGCAGACCACATGTCCCGGCTGCGGCGGTCCCGCGCGCCGCGAGACCGACACGCTCGATTGCCACTTCGACGCGCTCTGGCTGTGGATCCCCGCGTGCGTGCCAGCGGAGGCGCGGGACGAGGACCTGGAGGACATTCTCGCCTTGGCAGACCTGCGCCACTGGCTACCCTCCGAGCGCGTGGTCGCGGGCTCCGACAGTGGCAACTTCGTCTTCGATCAGCGCATCGTGACGAAGGCCTTGCGCGACATTGGCCCACTCGCCTTCTTGAACGACGGCGAGCCCTTCGCCGGATGCCTGTTTCACGAGATGGTCATAAGCGACGGGCGCAAGATGAGCAAGCATCTGGGCAATGTCGTCGATCCCGACGAGCTCGTCGAGCGCTACGGCGCGGACACGGTTCGCCTCGCCGTCCTCTACGCCGCCCGCCCCCAGCGGACGCTGAACTGGAGCGATTCGGCCGTGCTGCGCTCGCACAGATTCCTGACCCAGGTCTGGGAGTACTGCCACTCGCGGCTCGCCGCCGCGGAGGAGCTCGCCGCACCCACGGAGCTCGCCGCCGGCGCCGAGAGTGCCGATGGACAGCCGATCAGGGACACCACCGAGCACTTGAGGTTGAAACTGTCACAGTGGTGCGAGACAGCCGTCGAGAAGATCACCGAGGACATGGAGAGTCTGGAGATGCACAGCGCAGTGCGAAACGTGATGCGGCTGTTCGACCGCATCAAGGATTACGAGAAGCGCGTGATCGCGCGAGAGGGAACGCTGAGCCGGGCCGACAGCGACGCGCTGATCGACTCGCTGTCGCTGCTCGCGCAGCTGCTCGGCCCGTTCGCGCCGCATCTCTCGGAGGAGCTGTGGATCGCGCTCGGTCACGAGGAGCGGGGTGCCCAGACGCCGTGGCCCGGCGTATCGTTCCAGGTGCCCGCATGAGCCCGCAGACCGCAGAGAGCCCACCGCAGGGATCCAGACAGCGGACGCGCTCGTGCGCGACCGACTTGGTGTGTCATCGCTGCGAGAACCGCTACCCGCTCGAGCAGGCGGCGTTCGCGTGTCCGGACTGCGGCAAGGGCCTCGACGTCCTCTACGACTATGAGCTGGCCGCCAGCCATTTCAGGGACTTTCCCAGCTCCGAGCGCCCGCACAACATCTGGCACTTCGAGGAGCTGCTGCCGATCGTGGACGCCTCCGCGCAGGCGCGCGTGGGCCAGCACGCCGGCTACACGCCGCTGATTCGCGCCGAGCGGCTCGGCGCCGAGCTCGGTCTCAGCAACCTCTACCTCAAGGACGACTCCACCTCGCGGCCAAGCCTGTCCTACAAGGACCGCGTCGTAGCGATGTCGGTCGCGCGGCTGCTCGAGCGTGGCAAGACCGAGATCGGCTGCGTCTCCACCGGCAACGTCGGCACGGCCGTCGCGTCGCTCGCCGCGAAGGCGGGCGTTGATGCGTTCGTTTTCTATCCGAACCGTCTCGAGGACACGAAGGCACGCGCCTGCATGGCGCTCGGCGCGAAGGTCTGTCAGGTCGAGGGCAACTACGACGAAGCCAACCGCCGCTGCCGTGAAGTCGCGGAGACGACCGGCATGGACTTCGCCAACATCACCCTGCGCCCGTTTTATGCGGAGGGCGCCAAGACCGCGGCATTCGAGATCGTCGAGCAGCTCGACTGGGAGGCGCCCGACCACATCGTCACAGCCGCTGCCGGAGGCACGCTCTCCTCGCGCCTGCACAAGGGCCTGAACGAGCTGCAGCTCCTCGGCCTATCCGAGACCGACGAGACCCGCATTCACATCGCACAGCCAAGCGGCTGCAACCCGATCGCAAGCGCGATCCTGGCCGAGGAAGCCGAGGTCCACCCGGTGACGCCGGAGACGGCGGCGCACTCGCTCGCCATCGGCGCGCCCGGCGACGGCTACCTCGTGATCGACGCGGTGCTCAAACGTGGCGGCACCGGCGGCTTCGCCTCGGACCCCGAGATCTTCGCCGGCATCGACCTGCTCGCGGCCACCGAGGGCGTCCTGACCGAGCCGGCCGGCGGCACGACGGTCGCCGTGCTCGAGAAGCTCGCCGCCACCGGCCGCTTCGCGCCCGACGACACCATCGTGGCGATCATCACCGGAAACGGCTTGAAGACGCTTGACGACCATCCACAGAAGCCCTGGCCCGCGAAGGTCGACTGCGAGCTCGATGCGATGCTGGCCGCGCTCAGCGATCTCAAGAGCGGCGAGACGCTCATGCAGAGCGCCCGCCAGCAGCTGCACCCGTAAGCGCCACAGCGATCGCTCGAGTCGCAACGGGCGAGCCGGTCCGCGGGCGCATGCTGTCGTGCACGCGATCGCCACCCGTTCGGCGATCGTGTGCAACGGAGTACAGTTGGAGCGTGGACGGCAGAACGCCCCCCGACCCGATCATCGGCCTCTCCGAGCGTCGGCGCAGAGAGCGACTGCCGGTCGAGGAGGCGGGAGGCGGCGAGTCGGAGGGCTTCGAGCTCACCGAGCAGGAACTGGTGCAGCATGCCTCGCACGGAGACGACCAGACTTCCGCGCGGATCATCTACGACGCTCCTCCCGAGGAGGAGATTGACCCGGCGGTCTATGGCGAGGCCGACGAGGAGCACCGCGCCGACTGAGCGGCGCCGCCCAGCCGGCTGACCCGCGTCGCGCATACGAGCAAACGAGCCCACTCGAGACCGGAAGACATGGCCAGCCCGTTCACCTCGACGAAGGAGTTCCGCAGCATCATGGACAGGGTCTTCACGATGATGAGCGAGGATCCCGAGATGGGTCCCAGGCTGCGCGACGCCGACGTTCCACAGCGCTTCGAATTCGAGGACGTCGACCTTGTCATGAACATCCGCGCCGGCCATCCTCCCGAGGAGGCGAACCTCCACTGGGAGTGGACAGACGAGGTCGACTGGTCGCCGCGGGTGCGGATGACGATGTCCTCAGAGACGGCGAACCGCTACTTCCAGGGCAAGGAGAACGTCGCCCTCGCGATCGCGAGGCGGCGGATCAAGACGGGCGGGGACATCAGGGCGGCGCTCGAGCTGATCCCGATCACGAGGCCGATCTACGAGCGCTACCGCGCGGTCGTCGACTCCGAGTACCCGCACCTGAAGCTCTAGGACAGCAGTAGCACAGCAGTAGCGCAGTGCCCGCGCCGGGTAGCGACGCCATGACACCAGGAGCGCGCCGGCATCGACGCCCTCCTGGTAGTCGCGTCACGGTTTCAGCCGTGCGCCGGGCGTCCTAGGGTCTAGGGCACCACCCGTTGTAGGGCACGCCTTCGCACGGGTTCGGCATGGTCGGTTCTTCCGGCAGCGCCTTCATTTCGACTTCATTTGGAAAGCGCGGGTATTCCTCGCCCGGCGCGGGCGGGCATTCGGCGAGGAGCTGCGAGTCGCAGGTCGCCTGCGCCGCGAGCACGCTGCTGGCCGGTTCGCCGCCGGCGTTGGGATTCGAGCAAGTGCCATGCGTCGTCTGGATGAGTTTTGGTTCGCTGCTCGGTTCGCCGCCGCCTTCCTCGACGTTGCCGTGCCAGCAGTTGGTGAGCACCGTCGGGTTGGCGTCTGCGACTTCCCCGATGTCGCCGTTCGAGGGGTTTTTGTAGCCGCCGTTGTTGGCGAACGTGTTGCCGGTGATCTCGTTGCCATACGCTTCGTACAGGCACTCGCTTTCGAGTTTCGTCCCGCCCCGGCAGTTGTCTTCCGCGGGTACCTGTGGCGGTGGCGATTCTTCGACGCCGGGGTACGGCACGAGCAGGATGCCCCAGGCCTTGTTGCCCGAGAATGTGTTGCCGACGACGAGGTCGTTGTGACCGCCGGCGATCGTCATGCCGGTCCCGACCAGACCTGGCGCGCTCGGATGGGTAGGGGTCTTGCCGTTGTTGTTGTTGACGATCCTGTTGTTGATGAGCGCCCAGCAGATGTTCGTGCGCTGCGCTCCAGCTGGGGGGCTGGGGTTGCTTTCGTTATTCGGGCAGATCCCGTCCTGCGGCGAGGGCGCGTCGTCGTTGTTCTGGCTCTGCGTCGCAAAGCCCTCCTCGTTGTTGTCGAATTCCGAGTTCTTGACCGTGATCCGGCCACCGGAGTTCGAGCCGGAGTAACCGAGGTCGTTGTTCTCGGAGCGCGCTTTGTCGATGATCGTGTTGCAGTCCGGGCACGCGCCGATGTAGTAGCCGGAGTCGGACATGTTGTTGGCGTAGGTGTTCGTGAAGAAGCCGGGCCCGGTGGTATTCGACGCGTAGATGCCGTACTCGTCGGAGGGCTTTTCCTTGCCGCCCCAATACGTCGACGTCGAGCTCAGGTATTCGCCCCACCAGGAGCCGATCGCCTGTTTGCCCGATGCGCCGCCGCCGTCGAACCAGACCGAATCACCGCCGTGGTTGGAGCCGAGAAAGTTGCACGTCGAGAAGTTCTGCAGCCACACGCCGCTCGCCTTGTAAACGACGATCCCGTTGTTGCCGAGGAAGCCGCCGCCTTCCGCCGGGCCGAACGTCTGATCCGCTTCAGCCGAGCTGCACTTCGCGGAGCCCGGTTTCGTTCCGTCGATCATGACGGTGTTCCGGTTCATGCCGCGGATGTGCAGGTTCGGGGTGGTGACGAGGACGGCGGCTCCCGCGATGTCGTCGCCATAGGCGCCTGCGGGTTTCGTTGCGCTTTCCTCTTTGTAGTCGCCAGGTGCGATCAGGATCCAGTTACCGGGTGCCGCTGCGTTGACGGCTTCCTGGATGGTTTTGCATTGACCTTTTTTCCCTTTGAACGTGCCGACGCGCAGGACGCGGTGTTTGGGCGGGGGCAGGCGCGTGGTCGGCACGCAGCGGTTGACGGCCGCCTGCCCAGAGGCGACACAGCCGAACAGAACGCAGAGGCACAACGCCACGCTCGCGAGGAGGCCGCGCCGTGCTGCCGCGAAGCGGCGGTTGGAGCGGGGGCCCTGATATGCGCGGGAGATGCGGGGAAACGCGGGCATGCGTGCCTTTCGGTCGTGGATCGCGGCGGTCGGGACGGCGCTGATCCTACCCCCTTGTGCGAGTCGAAACAAGAAATCTCGGGTTCTCCGGGCAATCCCTTGGGTTGCGATGCCGTGCCGCGTCGGACCGTGAACATAGGAGAGCCCCGCCGAAGCGGGGCTCTCCGTTAGCAGATCGATAAGCCGGATTCTGTCGTTGAGCAACCATCCATCTAAGCGGCCTACCTGGACCTTGGCGGGCTACCTGCAAGCGGTCCTGTTTGGCCTTGCATCGAGTGGGGTTTGCCCAGCCGCCGCGTCACCGCGACGCTGGTGCGCTCTTACCGCACCATTTCACCCTTGCCGGCCCGCCGTTCACGTGGGACGGCGGACGTAGGCGGTTTGTTTCTGTGGCACTTTCCCGCGGGTTTCCCCGGGTCGATATCTCGACCACCTTGCCCTGTGATGTCCGGACTTTCCTCGAGGGCTCGCCGCCCTCGTGGCTGCCTGACCTGCATGCACCAAGTTAGCGCGTCTGGCGCAACCGCCGAAGACCGGACAGCGCCCGCCCGATCCATGGTCCGCCGTGAGCGCCCTCAGATGCTCCGCAGCAGGCCGACCACTCGCCCCAGCACCTTGACCTCTTTGCTGCGGATCGGCTCCATCGCATCGTTCTCGGGCTGTAGCCGGATGTGGTCCGTCTCGCGGAAGAACCGCTTGACCGTCGCCTCCTCCCCCAGCAGCGCCACGACGACGTCACCGTCGCGCGCGGTGTCCTGAGGTCGAACCACCACGAAGTCGCCCTCGAGGATGCCGGCGTTCTTCATCGAGTCCCCGCGAACTCGGAGCAGATACTCCCCCTCTTCGCCGCCCGCCACCTCCGGAACCGAGACATAGTCTTCGATGTTCTCCTCCGCGAGTATCGGCTGTCCTGCGGCCACGGAACCGAGCAGCGGCAGTCCCGGGCGCACGATCCCGCGCACGCTCTCGACAGCGCTGCCCACGGCGCGATCGAGCAGCTCGATCGCCCTTGGCTTCGACGGGTCCCGACGCAGCAGCCCGATCTTCTCCAGGTTGGCCAAGTGGGCGTGCACCGTCGAGGATGACGCCAGGCCGACCGCCTTGCCGATATCGCGCACCGTCGGCGGATATCCATACTTGGCCGAGTACTTGCGGATGAAGTCAAAGATCTCCTGCTGGCGCTTGGTCAGATCCATGGCTGTTCGACTCCCAGTGTTGGGTGGACGGGGCCTGAAACGAACATGTGTTCGCACTGTAGCGCCAGCAAGGGACGGATACAAGTCCCGCCGCGTTCGGACCGCGTCCCCCGCGTCAAGGCCTTGACGACGCCCGTCTATACTCGCCTCTCTGCGCCTGTGGCGGAATTGGTAGACGCGCAAGGTTGAGGGCCTTGTGGAGAGAGTTCTCCGTGGAGGTTCGAGTCCTCTCGGGCGCATTGTTGTCTCGGGCGCATTGGGAATGCCCTGGATATAGACGGTTCTTGACGCGAGGCGTGCGACGGTCGCCTCGGCACCGACGGCCATCAAGCCGCCCCTTCCCTTTCGTTGCGCGCGCGGCGTCAACCGATCCGGGCCCGCCAGGTCTCATCACGGTGAGCGCGAGGGCCGAGCGATGTGGTTCGGCGGCGCGTCAACCGCTATCTGCGTGCGCGGACCGTTATGTTGCGCCAATGCTGCACATCTTTCATCGTGATTACGCCGGACGTCCGATCCGCGTGGCGTGGACACTCGAGGAGCTAGGACAGCCGTATGACGTGACCGTGATGAACTACGAGGAAGGCATTGGCGAGGCGCACCGTGGCCGCCATCCGCTCGGGCGCGTTCCCGTGCTCCAGTCCGACGATGGATTCGTCTTCGAGTCGACAGCGATCTGCCTGCACCTAGCGGACAGCCACCCGGACGGCGGACTGATCGCACCAAGCGGCACGCACGAGCGGGCGCTCGCGTACCAATGGTCGTGCTTTGCGCCGGCCGAGCTCGAGCCGCCGCTGATCGAGGCTGCGATCTTCGTCAACAGCGACGCAGAGCGCTCGGAGAAGGCGCGAGCGCGTTTTCGCGCCGCGGCAGCAGCGGTCGCGAAGTCGGTCGAGGCCGACGGCTATCTCGTCGGCAGGCGGTTCGGCGTCTCGGACATTCTCGTCGGCACCGCGTTACGGATCCCCGAGCGAGCCGGCTTTCCCGAGGACGTCTCCGCGGGCCTCAAAGAGTATGTCGCGCGACTGGTCGAACGGCCCGCATACGAGCGCGCGTACGAGCGGACGTCGGCGGCCGTGCCAGCCAGCTGAGAGTTTGGCGGGGGCGTCGCTCGGTGTGCGACCCGGTGCGACGGACGCCACTCGCGGGTCTCAGGCGCGGGTGAGGAGATCCAAAAAGGCGCGCGGCGAGAACGCGGGGATCTGGCCCTCGAGGTCCAGAACGTGCTTGTCACCCGACAAGAGAGCCGCGCGATGCGCCGATGCCAGCCCGATCAGATAGTCGTCGTCCGGGTCCCGCGAGTGTAGGGGCGGTTCTGTATCCGGATCGACGACGACGGTGGCGCTGTCGGCAACCCAGCGGATCAGACCCGCTGCATCTGCCTCGCCGATGTGTCGCCGCAACTTGGGATAGGCGAACGCCTGCTCGAGCTCGTCCATGAGTGCTTGGGACACGATCAGCTCAAACTCGCCCCGGGCCAGCGATCGCAACACGTCGGCGGGGGCGCCGCTCGGCGACAGTGCGCCGGAGATGATGACGTTGGGGTCGAGAACAGCCCGCACTCGTCAGTGCCGACGAGGGCGCGTCTGGTGCTGCGCCTCGACCGCGAGCGCAGTCGCATCACGTTCAGAAAGATCGCTGCCCGCCCATAGGCGCTCGAGCAGGTCGAGCCCAAGATCACGACGCAGTGATTCCTCTATCACCTGGCTGTCGCCGCGACCGCTGCGCGCCGCGCGCATCTTCACGGCCTTCATGACGGACTCGTCGATAGTCAGCGTGGTGCGAACCTTGGACACTGGCAACATCATAGCATCTCAGCATCGATGCATCAAGATGGCGAAGCGCCGGACAGTCCCCTGGCGCCTGGGCGGCTGCGGCTCGCAAAGCGCTCGCGATATCGTGGCGGCGTGGTTCTCTACACGTGCACCGACGGCAAGGCGTTCGGCGGCCTGCCGGGGCCGATCGCCCACCCGTGCGGAAGGGCAGCGAAGGCGCTCGACGACGCCGGCCACGCCTACGAGCTCAAGCAGGTCAAGGGAGGCGTGATTAAGGTCTGGACATTGCCGAATCGCGCACGGGATCGCGCCGAGATCGAGCGGCTCAGCGGACAGCGCGGGGTTCCGATCCTCGTGCTCGACGACGGCGAAGTCGTCACGGGCTCGGGAGCGATCGTGAGCTGGGCTAAGGAGAACTCCCCGTCCGGAGGCGCCGCCGCGCAGTAGCTGAGCGGAGGGCCCGACGGACCGCTCAGCCCCGGCTGATCGACCGCACGGCGCCGCGACGATGATGCTCAGGCGCTCAGCCGGAAGGGCGGATAGTCGTCGGTCACCAGGATCAGCGCATAGGCGACGACGCGGTTGTGCCAGCGGATGACGCCCTCGACGTAGCCGAAGATCGCACGCGGGTAGCGGCCGCTGAACAGGATGGCAAACCACGCACCGATCACCGCGAAAAGGGCGCCGATGTAGAGGAAGAACAGCACCACGTAGTGGGGGATCGCGAGCAGCCACTTGACGAGCGGCAGCCAGCGGTGCAGATCGCGGCTCGCGTCCGGGTAGTCGAACTCCAGGTGCACAGCCTGCTGCTCCTCGGTCGAGGGATAGCGATCATCCATCAGCGCCACGTAGACGCCGATGCGGTTGGAGAAGCGCAGCAACTGCTGGTTCCAGTCAAACCACCATCGGGGGTAGCGGTGGCGGAAGACGATCAGCAACAGCGGTGGCAGGAACAGCAGGCCGGTGCCCCCGGCGGCGACCGTACGCGCGGACCCGGACGCGTCATAACGAGCGCTGAAGCCGCCGATCGTGGCGAGCACGATCAGGATCGGGATCGCGGTGAAGATCCGAAGCGCGGAGGTGAGACGGTTGAGCTGGCGGTCTGGATAGTCAACTGAGAACTGGACGGGGTGATGTGCGTTCATGGGGCTCCTTGTCGTCAGGTATGCGATGTGCGTACAATGTAAGCGTACGGCGTAAGGTACACATACGGCGTAAGCCTGTCAAGGGGCAATCGAAACTCGCTTCGAACGTTTAGTCGGAGCCGCAATGGAAACCGCGAAACAAACCGAAACAGGCGCGAAACGCCGAGGCCCCCTCAACAGGGAGCGGGTGCTACACGCGGCCATCCGCCTCGCCGATGAAGCCGGCGTCGAGGCGCTGACCATGCGCAAGCTAGCGAAGGAGCTCGGGGTCGAGGCGATGTCCCTCTACAACCACGTCGCCAACAAGGACGACATCCTCGACGGCATCGTCGAGATCGTCTTCGGCGAGATCGAGCTGCCGCCGATCGGCGCCGACTGGAAGACCGCCATGCGCCAGCGGGCGATCTCGACCCGCGACGCTCTGTCACGCCACCGCTGGGCGGTAGGGCTGATGGAGTCGCGGATGAGGCCCGGACCGGCGAACGTTCGACTCCACGACTCGGTGCTCGGGTGTCTGCGGCAGGCGGGCTTCTCGGTCGAGATGGCCGTCCACGCGTACTCGGTCCAGGACAGCTACATCTATGGGTTCGCGCTCCAGGAGAACGGCTTCGAGCTCCAGCGGAACAGCCTGCCGGCCGACGAGGCGAGTTTGGCGAAGACGATGCTTCGGCAGCTTCCCGCCAACGATTATCCATACATCGCCGAGACCGTTGGCGGCTACGTGACGAAGCCCGGCTACGAGTTCGCGGACGAGTTCGAGTTCGGGCTCAATCTCATCCTCGACGGCCTCGAGAAGCTGCGAGGCACCGGGCGAGGTTGAGGAGCGCTAAGTCCCGACGCCTCCCGCGCCACCTCTGAGCAGCTCAACGACCGCGCCGATGTCGGCGTCCGCCCAGCCCTGGGCCGCCGCTTCCTCGAAGCGCCGCTTCACGGCATCGGCGAGCGGCAGCTCGACGCCGTGGGACCGGGCGAGGGCCGCGGCCAGCCGGACGTCCTTCGCCCCGAGCGTCGTCGAGAACCAGCCGTCGTGGACGCCCGAGACGATGTCGTCGAGTCGGTTGTGCAGCGCGGGGGCGACGAGCGGCAGCTTGCCGAGGTAGTCGCGGATCAGCTCATCGGGTAGCCCGATCGCCTGGGCCGTCGCCACGACCTCCGCGAGGGTGGCGATGCCGGACATGAGCAGGTAATTGGAGAGCAGCTTGAGCGTCGTTGCCACGCTTGGGTCCTCGCCGACGTAGGCGCGACGCGGCACGTCGGCGAGCACGTCGTAGGCCGGCGCCAGCCGATCGTAGAGCTCCCGGGGGCCCGCGATGAGGTACGCGGCTTCACCCGACAGGACAGCCGCCGGAGAGCCAAGGATCGGCGACGCGAGCAGGCGCCCCCCCACGGCCGCGGCCAGATCCGCCGTGGTCTCTGGCGACACGGTGCTCGCGTCGATCAGGACGCCGTCGCCGAGGCCGGCCGCCACTCCATCTGGCCCCGTGACGACCGCCCGCACGGCTGCGTCGTCCGTGAGCGAGGTCAAGGTTGCCTCCGTCTCCGCAGCCGCCGCTGCCGGAGTCGCACCTTCTCGGGCGCCCTTGGCCAGGAGATCGTCGGCCTTGTGAGGGGTCCGGTTCCATACGGTGACTTCGTGATCGCCGCCGAGCAAGCGCTCGGCAACTGCGTGGCCCATCCTTCCCATCCCGAGAACCGCGAGGCGCATAGTCATGCTCCTTCAGATCGTTGTCGATTCGGCGTGCCAATCAAGCGCCGATAGGAACCTACCGACGGAGGGCCCACAGAGTTCCGCCACCCCGCAGCGGCATGCGCCCCTACAGCGCCGGCGAGGCGACCGGCGGCTCCGGCGAGGCGGAGGGCTTCGCCGCGGGCTGAGCGGACGGGCGACCGCGGCGCCCGCGCTCGGCGCGACGCAGACGCGTGATGCCGCGCAGGTCCGCGCGCGCTGTCGCGACGATGTCCACGCGCGAGTCCGGATCATCGACCCAGCGAACGGGCACCTCGTGGATCGCCAGCTTGCGCCGCTGCGCGAGGTACAGCAGCTCGGTGTCGAAGAACCACGCCTCGTCCTCGACGTCGTCGAGCAGCGCTTGGATGACCTCGCGGCGCCCGGCCTTGAATCCATACTGCGCATCGGAGAATCCGGTGCCGAGCAGCACGTGGAGCAGCGCGTTGTAAGAGCGCGAGATCAGCTCGCGCTTGACGCCGCGAGTGACCTGCGAACCGGGCGCCAGGCGCGATCCGATCGCGAGGTCTCCGCGTCCTTCCAGGAGCGGGAGAACGAGATCACCGAGCGCCGACAGATCGGTCGACAGATCGACGTCCATGTACGCGAGGACATCCGCGTCGCTTCGCATCCACGCGACGCGCAGCGCGTGACCTCGGCCCCTGCGATCGAGGTACAGAACCTCGACGTTCGGGAGCTCCTCGGCGAGTATCCGCGCTACGTATAGCGTCGCGTCGTCACTTGCGTTGTCGGCGATCGTGATCTGGAACGCGATGGTGAAGTTTTCCGAGAGGTAGGCGTGCAACGTTCGCACGCTCGCCTCGAGGACCCGGTGCTCGTTGTGGACCGGTATGACGATCTCCAGGGAGTTCATGTCATTCATCCTCGCCCGCGCGCGTGTGGAGGCCGTGCGCGTCGCCTGAGAGCTGGCTGAGCGTCACATAGCCCGCGTGGCGACCGGCGGCTGTCGTCGGCGAACGGTGAACCTGCGGCCGCGGAGGCGCGCTAGCTGACCGGTCAATCCCAAGCTGAGATCAGCTGAGCGCGGCTGACCGCATTCTCGCGACCGGCTCGGCTGGTTTCTTCATCCGACCCGATCGTCGGAACGGCAGGTAGTTCGACAGCCGGACCGGCTGGAACGCGCGCTTACCCGAGCCTTGCCTGGGGGTGAGCAAAACAGCGCATCCGCGACGCGCACATGCCGTCTTCGCCGACAGGACCGCCTCCAGGCCGGTCGCGTCGATGAAGTCGAGTTGACTGAGCTCGAGCACCAGCTCGCTCGCACCGTCCGCACACGTCACGATCGTGTCTTCGAACGTGGGCGCGGATCCGAGATCGAGTTCGCCGGACACGACGAGCGTGCGTCGATCGTCTTCGCGGTAGGCCCGGATCGCCAAAGTATCCGGGCTTGTGGACCCGCGTCGCTCCGCAACCTCGGAATTGGTCACGGCATCCTCCGCGCACCTTTACCGCGCCCGTCCGCGCCGGTCCCCGCGGCTGCGAGCCGCACCCCACCGTTTATTGTCATCCGGGCCACCTCTCGGACGAAGATTGGGGGGAAACCTAACGCTTCTTCAAGCCGAGATCAAGCCTTGTGTGGAGAAACTGGTATTACACAATAATCCCCCGTCGACTTCGACCGCGCAGATGAGAAACCGACCACGCAAATGAGAAACTTCGAATTACGTGAAGATTTTGTGATACTTATTCGTAATGCCATCCGCCAAGCGAGTGGGCCAGCTTGGCCTTCGGGAAAATGAGCGCGATGGTCGGCACACGCTGACGCTGGCCGGCGAGCTCGATCTCGCCACGGCGGGCGAGCTGCAAGCAGCGATCAACCGGCTCTGCGCTTATGGTGCGAGAGAAGTCGTTCTCGATCTCCATGAGCTCTCGTTCGTCGACTCGACGGGGTTGCGAGTGATCCTCACGGGCAGGCAAGTGTGTGAGGCGCATGCATGTGACTTCTCTCTCACTCGTGTGCAGGTGCCGGTTCAGCGGCTTTTTGAGCAGACCGGTCTTGGTGAGCGACTGTCGTTTCGCGGAAGGGTTCTGACGAAAAGACCGTCTCGGCGGCGGCCATCGGCGACCGGGAAGCCGCTTGACCTCTCCCGTCCGGAGTTCGAGATCTCGATCGAGCTCCATCCCGGCGCGACGCGCTCGGCTCGAAACTACGTCGGCGATCTCCTTCCCGATGCGCCGCAGAACGTCCGCGAAGCCGTGATGTTGCTCACTAGCGAGTTGGTGACGCGTGCCGTGCGACAACGCCCGCCCGGGTTTGCCGAGCCGGCCGAACTCCGCGTCTGGCTGTGCGGGGACGTGGTGCGCGTCGAGCTTCGGGCAGCCAGCGAGCTTCTTTTTGTGCCACCCGAGCCGAGCGGCCCGCACTACGACCACATCCTCCTCGACCAGATCGCCGACCGCTGGTCGATCGAGACCGGGCAGGATTTCCCATGCACCTGGTTTGAGATCGACATCCACCCTCCGGACACGGACTCGAGCGCGCAAGCCGACGGCGCGGAACAGCTGTAGCAATGGAGCTCACCTCCTGGTGAGCCGCTCGAGCAGCAGGACAAAAGACGCATACGGCGCGCCCGTTACCTGTTGCAGGCCGATCTCACAGGTGCGGTTGCTGCACACGTGCTCCTCGACCGGGCGCTCGGCGAGATCGGCGGCGGCGTCGCGCAGCGCCGAGACGGGCAGCTCGGGATGGAGCAGGCCGCGATCGCCCGCCATGCCGCAGCACGTTGTGCCGATTGGCACCACGACCTCGTCCGCGAGCTCGTGGGCGATCGCGTCGAGCTTGCCGGCCAGGCCCATCTGGGCGGCGGAGCACGTTGGATGGACGGCCACGCTGCGCACCTTGCGCCGAACCTGTAGGCGCGGAAGCAGGCGGTCATGCACCCAGGCGATCGAGTCCAACACCTCGATCTGAGCGAAGCGCTCGCGCTCGGACTCGTCGAGGCTCGGGGCGAGGTCCTCGCGCAGCCCCTGCGCGCATGAGGAAGCGTCGATCACGACGGGCAAGCTGCCGCCGTCGCTCCAGCGCCACAGCGCCGCGGCCGTCTTGGCGGCCATGTGATCGTGGCCGCGCCTGTACCCCTTTGAGCTCCACGGCATCCCACAGCAATGTCCGGCGACGCCATCCGGGATCCACACCGGCAGGCGCGCGCGCGCGGAGGCCTCGACGAGCGCGTCCGGCAGCGACGGTCGTCGATCGACGCCGCGGGGGTTGCCGAGGATCCGATTGATGCACGCGGGGAGATAGACGGCGGCCGCTCCCCGCCGCTCGGTCCGCGGGAGGTGGGCCGGCGCCGCCGGCGGCAGGCTCGCCGGCAGCGTCGGCACGAGATCGCCGCTCACGCGCCGCCTGATCAGCTGCGACACGCGCCCGAGCCTGTGCTCGCCGACCAAGGCTGCCGCGGCGCGGGCCCCCGCGAGGCCACCGCGGGCGGCGCGCTCGAACGCCGCATAGCGTGTGGCGATCGCGAGCGCGACCGCCTCCTCGCGGTCGGAGCGCTCGCGCCGGCGGAACTCCTTCATCAGCTTGCCGGTGTCGATCGCGACCGGGCAGACGTCCTCGCAGCTTCCGTCGGCCGCGCAGGTCTGGATCGCGTCGAACTCGAAGTCGGCCATCAGTGCTTGATAGACGGGCGACCCCTCCGGCTGGCGAGCCATCTCGCGCCGGATCACGATCCGCTGACGCGGGGTCGTGGTCGCATTGCGGCTCGGGCAGACCGGCTCGCAGAAGCCGCACTCGACGCAGTGCGCGGCGATCTCCTCGATCTGGGGCTGGGTCTTGAGGTGCTTGAGATGGATCTCGGGATCGCGGTTGAGGACGGCGCCCGGGTTGAGCACGCCACGGGGGTCGGCGAGCTGCTTGACCCGCCACATCATCGCCGTCGCCTTCTCACCCCACTCGCGTTCGACGTAGGGGGCCATGTTCACGCCCGTGCCGTGCTCCGCCTTCAGCGAGCCGTCGTACTTTTCGATGATCAGGTCAACGAGCTCCTCCATGAACGCGTGATAGCGCCCGAGGTCCTCGGGCTTTGAGAAGTCGGGCGTGAGCTGAAAGTGGAGGTTGCCGGCCGACGCGTGTCCTGCGACCCCGACGAGGAACTCGTGCTTGCCGAGCAGCGCCTGGAGATCGCGCGCGCACTCGGCGATCCGCTCCGGGCGCACGCAGACATCCTCGATGATCAGCGCACTGCCGAGCGGCCGCAGGCGACCGACGAGGCCGAACAGGCCCTCGCGGACCGTCCACGCGAGCTCGATCTCCTCGTGCTCGCGCGTGAACCGGAGCGGCTGGATCAGCTCGTGACCGCCGAGGATCTCAGCGGCGAGCGCCTCACTGGCGTCGAGCGCGCCGTCATCGTCGCCGCCAAACTCGAGGATCAGCGCGGCGGACTCGAACGGCAACTCGCGCCAGTGCTCGGGCGTCCCCTCCATGTTCCACGCCGCCGCGAGGAGCGCCGGCGCAACCATCAGCTCGGTCGCGCGCGCGCCCGCTGCGACCAGCGCGGGCACCGCGTCGGCCGCGGCGTCGATGTTCGCGAAGTGCACCCACGCGAGCGTCGTGTGGGCGGGCTCCGGCCGCGTGCGCATCACCGCCTCGGCGATGAACGCGAGCGTGCCCTCGGATCCGACGACCAGGCGGCGGAAGATCTCGAGCGGCGTGTCCCCATCGAGGAGGGCGGATAGCCGGTAGCCGGTGACGTTCTTGATCTCGTACTTGCGCTCGACGCGCTGCGCGAGCGCGGCGTCGGCGAGCAGCTCCTCCCGGAGCTCGGTAAGCCCCCGCGCGAGCTCGGGCTCGGCAGCCGCGAAGCGCTCCTCCGCGTCCGGCGCCGCCGTGTCGATCACGGTCCCGGATGCGAGCACGAGCGTCATCGACTCGACCGTCGAGTAGGAATCCCACGTGACCCCGCAGCGCATCCCGCCCGAGTTGTTCGCGATCACGCCGCCGACCGTCGCGATGTCTTTGCTCGCCGGGTCCGGGCCGAGCCTGACGCCCTTCCGAGCAAGCCACTTGTTGGCCGTCCCGAGCAGCGTCCCGGACCGAAGCCGGGCTCGAGCGCCGTCTTCTTCGAGCTTCACGCCCGAGAACCAGCGCCGGACGTCGATCATGATGCCGTCGGTCTGCCCCTGTCCGTTCAGGCTCGTCCCGCCGCCGCGGAAGTTGACGGGCGTCGTCGTCCGGCGCGCGTACTCGAGAACCTTGCCCACGTCCTCGGCGTCGTGGGCGATGACGACGGCGGCCGGGAATCGCCGGTAGGGACTCGCGTCCGACGCGTAGGCGATCAGGTCGATCGCTCTGCCGAGCACACGCTCCTGCCCGAGCAGCGCGATGAGGTCGCTCCGCAGCGGCTCGCGCGTGCCGGTGGCGAGGCTGTCCGGGGCGCGATCGGGCGCCGGCGAGACCGGCGGGCGCCCGATCCGCGAGGTGTCCGGGGCGAGCAGCGGCAGCGAGCGTGCCGTCAAGCGAGAGCCATTCCGGGCGCGACGTCGACCTGGACGAGTCGTGGACCGTCCTGCCCGAGCGCCTCGGCGAGGCCGTCGTGGAGGTCCTCCAGGCCGGAGACCGTGCTCGATGGGACGCCGTAGCTGCGGGCCGTTGCCGCGACGTCGAGGTCGGGCAAGTCAAGCGCGGGCGCGCCCGTCACGTTCTCGAGCGAGGCGAACCACTTCAGGATCGAGTACTCGTGGTTGCGCAGCACGAGGAACTTGATCGGAACCGCGTACGCTGCGGCCGTCCAGAACGCGGTGATCGCATACTGTGCCGAGCCCTCGCCGAGCACGCACACGACCTGGCGCTCGGGTTGAGCGAGCTGGACGCCGACGGCCGCCGACAGACCGAAGCCGAGGCCGCCACTGGCGCTGAAGTAGTAGGAGCCCGGGCGCGACAGGCGCAGCTTGTTGCGCAGCGCAGCGGTGCTGGACGGCGACTCCAGCACGACGATCCCGTCGGCCGGAAACAGCTCGGCGAGGACCCCGTGGACCGCACCGCCCGACAGCTGATCGCCGCCCGGTGGCGGCTCGAACTCCACCCGCGCGGGCGGCGGCTCGCGGTCAGAGGGCTCCGTCAGCTCGGCGGCGAGCGCGCGCAGCGTCAGCGCGACGTCGGCGACGATCGCATCGCCCATCGGAGCCCGCGCGGCCTCGTCCGGGTCGCACGTGATCGCGACGAGCTCGGCACCCTCGGGGAGGAAGTCGCCCGGGATGTTGGGGTAGTAGGGAAACACCGACGATCCCGCGACGAGCACCAGGTCATGTCCGGCGAGCGCCTCGGCGACCGGCGCCACGGCCGGTGGGAGCACCCCCTGGAAGGCGGGATGACTCTCCGGGAAGCCGATCCGGCTGCCGCCGGTCGGCGGCGAGGCCCAGACCGCCAGGCGCTGGGCCTCGACGAGCTCGATCGCCGCATCCCAGCCGCCGGAGGCGTCGATGTCGGGTCCGGCGACGAACGCGGGCCGCCGCGCCGCCCGCACGCGCTCCGCGAGCGCCTTGACCTGTGCCGCGTCGGGCTGCGCCCTGCCTGCGACGGTGCGCGCAATCTGGCTCGCGTAGTCGACCGGCTCGACCTCAGCCAGCCAGTCGTCCATCGGAATCGACACGAACGCCGGCCCGGCCGGCGGCAGCGTCGCGTGGTGAATCGCCTGCGCGAGCGCGAACGGAACGTCGGCGGGCCGCGGCGGCTCGTAGCTCCACTTGACAAACGGCTTGGGCACCTCGACCGCGTCGCGGTTCGTCAGCGTCGCCTGCATCGTCATCAGCGACCGTGCCTGCTGGCCGGCCGTTACCAGCAGCGGCGCCCTGTTCGCTCGCGCGTTGAAGATTGCGCCGACGCCGTTTCCGACCCCCGGCGCGGTGTGCAGGTTCACGTGCGCAACGCCCCCACTCGCCTGCGCGAACCCGTCGGCCATGCCCACCGCGACCGCCTCCTGCAGTCCGAGCACGTAGCGGAAGTCCTCCGGCAACGGGCCGAGCATCGGGAGCTCGGTCGACCCCGGGTTGCCAAAGATCGTCGTCATCCCACGCTCGCGAAACAACTCGAAGGCGGCGTCACGGACAGTCGTCATCTTGCGGCCCTCCCGGCCTCGCCGTTCACGAGCGCGAAGGCTACACACACCGATTCGCTCGCGGCACCGGGCGGCCGGCCGACCGCCCCTCCCGACGGTGAGCCACGAGGTCTTGACGGTGGCCCGGGTAGGTCTTCTAAGCTGGGCCCGCGGGCGGCGATTAACCGATCAGCCGCCGAGCTGGAGGAGAACCTGGATGACTGTGAGGACCCCGATACAGATCGACCGCGAGCGCGTCGAGGAGCTGACGCGGCGGGAGCTCGCAACGCTGAACGCCCGCACCGGGCGCTCGGCGGCGATGTACGAGCGTGCGCGCAAATCGCTCAGCGGCGGCGTCGCCTCCTCCTACCAGCTCCGCGATCCGTGGCCGATCTATCTCGTCTCGGGCGAGGGCCCGTCGGTGACCGACGTTGACGGCAACCGCTACTGGGACTTCCACAACGGGTTCGGCTCGATGGTCCAGGGTCACGCTCACCCGGCGATCGTCGAGGCGGTCCGCGAGCGCGTCGGGCTCGGCACGCACTTCGCCGCCGTCACCGAGGACGCGATCGTCGTCGCCGAGGACCTGGCGCAGCGCTTCGGCCTGGAACGCTGGCGCTTTGTCAACTCCGGCTCGGAGGCGACGATGGACGCGATCCGGATCGCGCGCGCGCTGACCGGGCGCGAGACGATCGTGAAGATATTTGGCTCCTACCACGGCCACCACGACGCCGTGATGGTCTCGATCGGCGTCCCCTACGAGGAGATCGGCGACCGCGACGATCTCGCCTCACTGCCCTACGGGGCCGGGATCCCAAAGGCAATCAGCGACCTGACGATCGCGGTGCCGTTCAACGACGCCGCCGCGATGGAGCGGCGCATCGAGCGCCTCGCCGCCGAAGACCGCGCCCCGGCCTGCGTGATCATGGAGGCGGCGATGATGAATCTCGGGGTGGTGCTGCCCGAGCCCGGCTATCTCGAGCAGGTCCGTGAGATCACGGCCCGGCACGGCGTCGTGCTGATCTTCGACGAGGTCAAGACCGGTCTTGCGATCGCCGCCGGCGGCGCCACCGAGCGCTTCGGCGTGAGGCCGGACATGGTCACGCTCGCCAAGACGCTCGGGGGCGGGCTGCCCTCCGGCGCGATCGGCGCCGGCGAGCGGGTCATGAGCGTGGTCGAGGACGGCAGCGTCTATCAGGTCGGAACCTACAACGGCAACCCTCTGACGATGGCCGCCGCGCGAGCGAGCCTCGAGCGCGTTCTCACGACTGCGGCCTACGAGCACCTCGACGGGCTCAACGAGCGCATCCTCGCCGGCTGCGAGGCCGTCATCGAACGCCACCAGCTGCCCGGCTACGCGGTCGGGATCGGCTCGAAGGGCTGCGTGACGTTCTCCCCCACGCCGATCATCGACTACGAAACGTTCAAGGCCAGCCAGGACGTCGCGGTGACCGATCTGGCGTGGCTGTGGAACATGAACCGCGGCATCTATATGACGCCCGGGCGCGAGGAGGAGTGGACGCTCTCGGTGACCCACACCGCCGAGGCGGTCGACGCGTATGTCCAGGCATTCGAGGAGATGGCGAGGGCACTTACGGCCTAGCCGCGGGCGTATATTCCGCTGCTGATCGGGAAACGAGACCGAGCGGGAGGGACGATGTCGGAGTTGGCGCGGCTGGATGCGACGGGACAGGCGGAGCTCGTGCGTGACGGTGAGGTGTCGCCGTCGGAGCTCCTCGAGGGCGCGATTGGCCGGATCGAGTCGCTCAATCCGGAGCTGAACGCGGTCATCTCCGATCTGTCGGAGAAGGCAATTGCGTCGGCGGGCAGGCCTCTGCCGGACGGCCCGTTTCGCGGTGTGCCGATGCTGTTGAAGGACCTTGCCTGCCACTCGGCTGGGGACCCGTTTCACGAGGGCATGGCGTTCCTCAAGCGCTTGAAGTGGACGGAGTCCGAGGATCAGTATCTGGCGCGCAAGTTCCGCGACGCCGGCTTCGTGTTCCTCGGCAAGACCAACACGCCGGAGTTGGGAATCCTTCCGACGACCGAGCCAGCGGCGTACGGGCCCACGCGCAACCCGTGGGACACGGCCCGCTCGCCCGGCGGATCGAGCGGCGGCTCGGCCGCCGCGGTCGCTGCCGGGCTCGTGCCGGTCGCTCATGCCAACGACGGCGGCGGATCGATTCGCATCCCGGCGAGTCACTGCGGGCTCGTGGGTCTGAAGCCCTCGCGCGGGCGCGTGTCGCTGGGCGCGGACTTCGGCGACGTCATCTCCGGACTGGCCATCGAGCACGTCGTCTGCCGTTCGGTTCGCGACAGCGCCGCCGTGCTCGACGCGATCTGCGGTGCGATGCCCGGCGATCCCTACGTGGCGCCCGCCCGCGAGCGTCCCTATTCGGAGGAGCTCGCAGCGGACCCGGGTCGCCTGCGCGTTGGTCTGATGACCACCCCTCCGGGAGGCCAGTTCGCCGCGCACCCGGACTGCATCGCGGCAGCCGAGGCGACGGCGAGGATCCTCGAGCAGCTCGGACACCAGGTCGAGCCCGCCCACCCGGCGGCGCTCGACGACCCCGAGTACATCCCGACGTTTCTCGTGCGGTGGACGGCCGGAGTGGCCTGGAACCTCAAATACTGGGAAGCCCAGACCGGCGAGTCGATCGGAGCGGGCGATGTGGAGCCCACCACCTGGGCGCTGGCCGAGCTCGGACGCTCGCACGGTGCCGCCGACTACCTGCGCGCGGTCGAGCACCATCAAGGCCTCACCCGCGCCATCGCCGCGTGGTGGCAGGACGGTTTTGATCTCCTGCTGACACCCACCACCGGCGAGCCCGCGACGCCTCTGGGAACCTTCGCGCCGGACCCCGAGAATCCCGTCGCGCCGATCATGCGCTCGGTGCCGCTGGCCACCTTCACGGCGATGTTCAACACGACCGGCCAGCCGGCGATCTCGCTGCCCGTCCACTGGACGGCCGATGGCCTGCCCGTCGGAGCCCAGCTCGTCGCCGCATACGGACGCGAGGATCAGCTGATCCGCGTGGCCACGCAGATCGAGCAGGCCAGCCCGTGGGCTGACCGCTGGCCGTCGCTCGAGGGCGAGGCCGTCGGCGCGTGATCGCCAGCGACTCGGTCGTGGTCGCCGACTGGAGCGATCCCCGCCGCCTTACTCGGTGAGTCCGGCGGCTCGCAGCGCCTCGTCGTGGTCGAGGAAGGAGTGCATCCGCGAGATCTTGCCGGCGCGAAGGTCGTAGAGGATGTCGAGCGGGGCGCTGACCGGTACGCCGCTGCCGCGTCCCCGTCCCTCGAGCCGTCCACGCCACAGGACGCGGTCACCAAGATCGCGAAGCTCGCTGCCGAGTGCCAGGAACTCGTCCCACGCCTCGCGCATCCTTCCGAAGTAGGTCTCGATGCCCTCGCGTCCCCAGAAGATCTCGCCCTCGACAGCCGCCATCGACGTGATCCATTCGAAGTCCGGCGTCGTGATCTCGGCAAAGGCGTCGAGATCACGCTCGTTGAACGCGTCTACCAATCGCTTGACGACCTCCACGTTCTCCTGCGACATACCTACCCCATTGGCTCCCCGGGCATCGCAGCTCAGTATCCCGCACGCGGGGCCCCGCAGGGGCTGCACCGGCCGAAACGAGCCCCTACGCGGCCTCGGAATATGCCGGCTCGCCAGCGCCCAGCTCGTCATCGCTCGCCCGCTCGGCGCCGGCTCGGGGCTGCGGCCGAAGCACGGTCACGGCGACCGCGATCGCGCCCAGCACGAGCGCGGCTGCGATCCAGAACGCGAGGTGGTAGCCGCTCGTCAACGCCGCGGGCGTCGATGTGCCGTGCGCGAGCAGCTTGTTGCTGTGTGAGGTCGACAGCGTCGCGAGCACGGCCAACCCGAGCGCCCCGCCGACCTGCGCAGTCGTGTTGACGAGGCCGGAGGCCAGGCCGGCGTCGCTTTGCGTCGCCCCCGACATCGCGATCGTCATCAGCGCGGGGAAGCAGCTCCCGACGCCGGTGCCCAGCAGGATCATCGTCGGGAGAACGTCCTTGAAGTAGCTGCCGTTCACGGGAACTCGAGCGAACAGAACGAGCCCGGCCACGACCAGCGCGAGACCGGGCAGGAGCGTCGTCCTCGCGCCGAAGCGCATGATCAGTCGCTCGGAGTAGCGGATCGAGAGGGTCCCCATCGTGATCGTCACGGGCAGAAACGCGAAGCCGATCTCCAGGGCGTCGTAGTGCAGCACCCGCCGCAGATAGAGCGAGCCGAGGAAGAACATCCCGAACATCCCGGCGACGGTGAGCACCTGGATCATGTTCGCGCCGGTGACGTTGCGCGAGCGAAAGATCCGCAGCGGTATCAGCGGCCGGCGCGCGGTCGCCTCGCGAGCGACGAAGGCGGCGAGCAGCGCGAGCGACAGGGCGCCGAGACCGAGAGTCCGAGCCGAGCCCCAGCCGTAGTCGGCGGCGGGCTTGACGATCGTGTAGACGCCGAGCATCAACGAGCTGGTGATCAGGATCGCCCCCGGGACATCGGCTCCTTCACCGATACCCAGGCCCTGGTCCCTGTCGAGCAGGCGCCTGACGAGCACCGCGGTCGCGATCCCGATCGGGATGTTCACGAAGAAGATCCAGTGCCAGTTGATCGATTGCGTCAGCACGCCCCCAGCCAGCAGCCCGACCGAGCCGCCGGCTGAGGCGACGAAGGCGTACACGCCGATGGCCTTGGCCTGCTCGGCGGGATCGGGGAACATCGTGACGATCATCCCGAGGATCACCGCCGAGGTCATCGCGCCGCCGATGCCCTGCAGGAACCGTGCGCCGACGAGAACCTCCTGGCTCTGCGCGATTCCGCACAGCAGCGAGGCCACGGTGAACACGCCGAGCCCGATCAAGAGGACGGTCCGGCGCCCGAACAGGTCGCCCAGGCGTCCGGCCAGCAGCAGCAGCCCGCCGAATGAGATCAGGTACGCGTTGACCACCCACGCGAGGCTCGACGTGGAGAAGCGCAGGTCGTTCTGAATCGAGGGCAGCGCGACGTTCACGACGGTGACGTCGAGCACGATCATCAGCACGCCCGCGCAGAGGACGTAAAGCGCGATCCAGCGCGAGCGGCCCTCGGGCTGTCTGGTCTGGTGTTCGATCGAAGCGGTCACGAGCTCGGCTCCTTTCCGGCCTGGGATAGCATCAGACGCGCCCGCGTTGAAGCTCCGCGTCGAGGTTTTCCAGCAGCCTGTTCTAACCGGCCTCGTCAGTAAGACCCCCCGATGCCCCGTTTCTCATCGCCGCGCGAGCCGGTCTAGGCCGCCGCGCTTCCGATCCGGCGCGACCGCGGCGAGCGTCGAGCCAGGATTCCGCCCCAGTCGCCATCTTTGATGACGCCCGGCGTCGTCTCACCGATGAACTGCCGCAGCGCGTCGGACAGGCCGTCCGGGTCTTCCAGGTGGGGGAAGTGCGCGGCGCTGGCGAGCGTGCGAAATTGGCTGTGCGGGATCGCTTCGTGGGCCCTGCGCCCGTGCGCCAGCGGAATCGTGTTGTCGCGCTCGCCCCAGACGATCAGCGTGGGCATCGACTCCAACAGGTACAGGCGGTCGGTCGCGCTCACGCGCTGCCCGTGCACGTCGATCACCGCGCGCAGCGTGTGCAGGAACGCGCCGCGCGCGTCGGCGTTCTCGAGCGGGCTCAGCGCGCGCGCCATCGCCTGCAGGTACACGCCAGCCCCGTTTCCCCGCTCACGCAGGCGCTGTCCCCACGCCCTCAGCCGGCCGAGCAGTCGCGGGTGGATCGTCAGCGACAGCAACAGCGACATGCCCGGGAGCGCCGCGGTGCGCAGCGCCGGGCTGACCTCGTGGCCGAGCCCGCCGCTTGAGATCAGGACCAGCCGCTCCACCCGCTGGGGGAACTGGTAGAAGAACTGCATCGCCACGCCTCCGCCGAGCGAGTGGCCGACGATGCTCGCGCGCTCGATCCCCACGGCGGCCAGCAGGTCGCGAATGCTCGCCGCGTGAGCCCCCAGCGAGTAGTCGCCACGCGGCGCCGCCGAGTCGCCGTGCCCGATCAGGTCCGGGGCGATCACGGTGTGGTCGCGGGCGAGGTTCAACGCCACCGACTGCCAGTGGCTGGAGGAGTTGAGCATCCCGTGGATCAGCACGATCGGAGGTCCGCTGCCGGCGATCCGGTAGATCACGCGCCGCCCGTGCAGCTCGATCTGCCACTCGTCGAACTGCGCCGGGAGCGTCGCCACGGGCGCGGGCCTCGCGGAGCCGTGTGGCCGCTCGTGACGGTCTCCGCTGCCCTGGCTCGATGTCAGCGCGCCACCTCGCGACGCACCCTAGCAAGCGCCATCGCGACCGAGCCGGCGCCGCACCGGCGCGCTCACGCGGGCTCGTGCCGCGGTGCCAACTGCGTGCGCAGGAACCGCAGGACGGCCTGCTCGACCGGCGCGGGGTCATCCTGGAAGGGCCAGTGACCGCTCTCGGGCAGGATCACGACGTCGTGCACGTCGAAGAAGTCACGCTGGCGCTCGGCGTATTCGACCCCGGCGAACGGATCCTTGGCTCCCCACACGACGAGCGCGGGCTTGCGCAGCTCGGCCAGAGCGGGGCCGAGCGTGCTCGCCGCCTGCTCCGGGTCGGGCGTGGCGCGGTAGAGCGCGAGCACGGCACGCCGCGTGGCGCGATCGTAGTCGTCGTACATCTTGTCGACGAAATCGTCGGGCAGGCCCCTGGGGTTGGACTTCTGCATCGAGCGCCTCCACGCCCAGCGGGGTATCCACGCCTGCGAGAGCTCACCGAGCACGGGCGTGCGCCAGCGCCTGGCCATCGCGTGCCAGCGGTAGCCGGGCAGGATGCCGATGTCGATCAGCACGACGCTGGCCCACGCCGAGGAGTGCTGCAGACCCCACAAGAGCCCGAAGGGACCGCCGAAGTCGTGCACCACGAGGTGCACGCGATCGATCCCGAGCTCGGTCAGGGCGCCCTGCAGGAAGTCCGCGTAGGAGGAGACCTGGTAGCTGAAGTCGCGTCGCGTCTCGGCCTGGCCGAACCCGGGCATGTCGAGCGCGACCGCCCTGCCGATCTCGCCGACCGCGTCCACGAGCGCGACCCAGTCGGTGCTCGAGCCGGGGTTGCCGTGGATGAACACGACGGCCTCGCGCGCGTCCTCGGGGCCCGATTCGATCACCGGCGAGCTGTTACCGCCGACCTTGATCCTGCCAGCGCGACCCATCAGGCGGCCAGCCAGCGCTTTGGGTTCTCCACGAAGATCGTCTGGAAGGATCCGTCGTCCATCACGCCCTGCGCGCGCAGCCACGGCACGACCTCGTCGAAGACGAGCGTCATCGACCAGTTGCGGATCGCGCCCTGGCCTTCGAACACCTCGGCGGCCTCCGGCGGGAACCAGTCGATCGTCGCGCAGAAGTCCTGTGAGATGATCAGCCGCTCGGCGTGACCACGGCGGAGCAGCTCGGCGGCCGTCGCGTTGCGCTTGTCGATCGGCAGGTACATCTCCAGGCCGTATCGGTCCAGGCCGACGTAGACGCCCGTGTCGATCAGCGCCTGGATGTACTCGACGTCCTCGGTGTCGCCGCAGTGCGCGATCTGCACCTTGGACATCTCGACGCCCTCCTCGGCGAAGATCTCGACCTGCCGCGGACCGGTTGCGACCGCCGGCATCGAGTGGGCCATGATCGGAGCGCCCGTCTGCACGCTCGCACGGGCGACCGCGCGGTGGATCTTCTCGACGTGCTCGGTCACGCCGGCGGCGTCGGCGGCGCACTTCAGGAAGGCGGCACGGATGTCCGTTCCCTGAACCCCGATTTCGATGTCCTCCACGAAGTGGTCGGCCATCACGTCGACGTCGCGGTTTTCGAAGTAGTGCGGCAGGTAGTCGTAGCTGTAGATGCCCGTGCAGGCCACGATCCGCACTCCCGTCTCCTCGGCCACTCGCTTCATGAAACGGACGTCGCGTCCGCCGAACATCGCCGTCGGGTCGACGATCGTGCGCACCCCGCGCGCCTTCGCGTCGTTGACGGCCACGAGCGCAGCGTCGAGCTCGAGCTGCTCGTCGTAGCGGTTGGGCCACTCGGCCGCGACGGCCTCGTCGCGGAAGCGGACGTGCTCGTGGCAGAGCACCACGCCCAGCTCGTCGGCGTCGACTGGGCCCTGCACGGTCTGCACCTGTGACATTTGGCGACTCTCCCTCGTGTCGGGTTTCTAGCGGAGCGGCTGACCCCAGTCAGTCTCGTCGCGGAGCTGCGCCTTGAGCACCTTTCCCCCGGGGTTGCGCGGCAGCGGCTCGGTGCGCACCGCGACGTACTGCGGGACCTTGAAGTCCGCGAGGCGCTCGCGCACATGGCCGAGGACGGCCGCGACGTCGAGCTCGGCGCCGGCCGCGGGGACGATCGCCGCCCCGACCTTCTCGCCCATCATCTCGTCGGGCACGCCCACGGCGGCGGCCTCGCCCACGCCCGGGGCTGACGCCAGGGCGTTCTCGACCTCGATCGAGTACACGTTCTCGCCGCCGCGGTTGATCATGTCCTTCTTGCGGTCGACGATGTACAGCAGGCCATCGTCCTCGACGCGCCCCAGATCGCCGGTGTGCAGCCAGCCGTCGACGAACGTCTCGGCGGTGGCCTCGGCCTTCCTCCAATAGCCCTGCACGACATTCGGTCCGCGCACGAGCAGCTCCCCCACCCCGCTGTCCGGGTCCGGCTCGTCCACGGCGAGATCGACGACGGGCATCGCGAACCCCACCGAGTCGGCGTGCTCGGCGGCCTCCTCGTGCGGCAGGAAGGACGTCAGCGAGGATGTCTCGGTCAGCCCGAAGCCGTTGCCGACGCGCGCGCTCGGGAAGGCGTCCTTGATGGCGTGGACGAGGCTCTCGGCGATCGGAGCGCCGCCGTAGGAGACCCAGCGAACGCCGCTGACGTCCAGCTCGGCAAACTTCGGATGGCGCATGACGGCGTGGTAGATCGCCGGCACGGACACGAGCTGGTTGACGCCGTGCACGCCGACGGCCGCAAAGAATCCGTCGAGGTCGAGCGGGTTGGAGAGGATCTCGACCCGGCCCCCGAACTCGAGCATGGGGATCAGCTGGCTGTTGCAGCCGGTGACATGAAACAGCGGGACGGCCACCAGCGTCGAGATCCCCGGCCCCTCCGAGCGGTCGATGGACAGGCAGCGGAAGGCGTTCTCGCTATTCGCCGCGAAGTTGGCGTGGGTCGTCATCGCCCCCTTCGGGAAGCCCGTCGTTCCGCTGGTGTAGAAGATCGCCGCCAGGTCGTCCGGGCCGAGGTCCTCGACCGCCATGGGCTCGCCATCGGGCAGCGTCGCATCTCCCACGAACGTGAACGCGGCTTCGGAGTCGCCGACGACGTAGGCGACCTCATCCTCGGTGAAGCGGGTGTTGACCGGGACGACGACCGCGCCGGCGAGCTGCGCGCCAAAGAACGCGAGCGCCCAATCGATCCCGTTGGGCATGCGGATCGCGACGCGATCGCCGCGCTCGACACCCGCGCCACGCAGGCCGCCGGCGACGCGCGCGGCACGATCCCACAGCTCGCCGTAGTTCACGGACGCGCCTCCGACCTCGACCAGCGCGGTGGCGTTGGCGTCCCGATCGACGCTCGCGCGCAGCAGGTGCACCAGCGACGCCGGCCGATCCATGTACCGGGCGATGCCGTCCGGGCCGCGCTCGACCCCGGACTCATCGAACGGATTACGCCCGCGCGGCGCCGGCTTGACCATCGTCTCTCTCCTCGATCGGTTGCGCTGATGTTCCGGTCGGTGCATGCACCGACCGGCCGGCGGGCGCATGCGCCCGCCGGCGGGGCCGCACATGTGCGGCCCCGGTCCGGGAAGGACAAACGCCAGCTTACGCAGATCGCCGGCCCGAGGCCGTCTTGCGTCGGGCCGGTGCGCCCCGCGTCAATCCAGGCTCTCGGGCAGGGCGAAGCGCTCGAAGGTGGCGAACAGCTGGCGCGGGTCATACGGCTGCTCGGGCAGGCGCGCGAGGACCTCGCGATCGGGGATCTCCGTCGAGCGGGCCAGGAATGCGGTGACGGCGCGTATCTGCGTGCCGGCCAGATCCAGCACGTTGAGCGCGAACGGGACGTAGCAGCGCTCGTCCTCGTCCCAGGTGTAGAAGGCGAGCGCCTCCTGTCCGTTGGCGCGGGTGCGAACCACCTGCCAGCGCCACAGCCCGGACATCGGCCAGCCCGCGAGGAAGGTCCCGATCGCCTCGCGACCGCCGAACCAGGTACGCAGCGGCGGCATCGCAAAGCTCGCGTCCTCGGACAGCATTCCCACGACCGCGTCCACGTCGCCGCGCTGCCAGGCGTCGACGTAGTTCTCGACGATCTCGGTCAGGCGCTCGTCGCCGAGCGAGCGCAGGGCGAGCTGCTGGCTCTGCTCCGGGAGTCGCTCATCGACGGTCTTTCGCGCGCGCTGCAGGGCGCTGTTGACCGAGGCCGTGGTCGTCTCCAGCGACTGCGCCACCTCGCGGGCGGAGAAGCCGAGGACCTCGCGCAGGATCAGGACGGCCCGTTGGTTGGCGGGAAGGTGCTGGAGCGCGGCGATGAACGCCAGCTCGACGCTCTCGCGCTGCTCGTAGCGGGCTTCCGGTCCGGCCAATCCGTCCTCCAGGCCAAGCCGCTCGTCCGGGTAGGGCTCCATCCAGATCGACTCGACGAGCGGCTCGCCGGGTCCGAGGTGCGGGTCGGACGCCGGCCCGTAGTCGACGGGAAGCACCCGCTTGGGGCGTCGCGCGATCTGGTTCAGGCAGGCGTTCGTCGCGATCGTGTACAGCCACGAGCGCAGCGAGCTGCGACCCTCGAACCGGGGCAGCCCGCGCCACGCCCGCAGCAGGGTCTCCTGCAACGCGTCCTCGGCGTCGTGGACGGAGCCGAGCATGCGGTAGCAGTGCGCATTCAGCTCTCCACGGTAGGACTCCACGAGCCGGCCGTAGGCGTTCTCATCGCCGCCGCGAGCGGCCTCGAGGAGCTGCTTCTCGGTCGTGGAGCCCGTCGACGGGATGCTCATCGTCACGAGCTTAGAGGTGTCGGGCGCCCACCAGGTTTCTCGGGCGTCACCGATTACTTTTCGCGCGCGCGCGGGTCAACCATCACGTGACATGACGCGCGCGTCCACCAATCCAGTCGTTCACCTGGAGCTCCATACGGGGGATCTGCACGGCGCCCGCGCGCTCTACCGCGGGCTTTGCGGCTGGCCAACAGAGCGGATCGACGCCAGCGCCGGCTCCTATCTCGCGCTCGACCTGGGCAACGGGCTCGGCGGCGGGATCGTCGAATGCGCCACCCCGCGGTCGCTGTGGCTTCCATACGTCGAGGTCGCCGATGTCGGCGCCGCGACCGAGCGGGCGCGCCGGCTCGGAGCGTCCGTCCTGCTCGAGCCGCGCGAGGGCCCGGTCGGCTGGCGAAGCGTCGTCGCCACGCCAGTCGGCGGCGAGATCGCCTTCTGGCAACCCAAGCGGCCGCGCGGCCGCTAACGAGCGGGCGACGGGCGGATCGACTCGAGGAACCTGCGGGCGTGCTCGGGTCGGGCGAGGTTGAACACCGCAAGTCGCTCTGAGCGCGCGATCCGAAGCGCTTGGCCGGTCCCGCCGGCCCCCGCGCCGGCGCCGTCGATGCTGCCGTCGGCGGTCCAACAGACGACGAAGGCGACCGCAGTCGCGAGGTCGGCGCCGAGCACCTGGTGGCCGTCGCGGGCGAGCAGGTGGCGGGCTCGTGCGTCGACGCCGCCCCACGCCGGGTGGTGGCGCTCGGCGAGCTCGTAGGCGCGCGCCGACGGTCGCGGGAGCTCGCGAACCTCCGCGCCCTCGCCCTGCAGACGGGCATCTGCTTCAAAGCCCGGCCACGGCAGGTACAGCTCCACTGCCCCGCCCTGTGCGCGAGCGCCTCTGTAGAAGGCCTGGTCCGCTCCCGGGGACATGCCCGTTCGCAGGACCCAACCGTGCCGCGCGAGCCTGGCGGCCACCGCCTCGATCAGCGCGAGCGCCGCGGGCGGCGTCTCGCGCGCGCCGATCCCGGCGTAGCGCCGGCCGGCTCCAGGATCGGCAACCTCCTCGATGCGCACAACGCCTGCACACTACGGACCCGGTGCCCGAGCGAGCCGTGGCGCGAAGCACATGGTCAGCGGGCGCGCGCGGTCACGAGATGTGTTTCGTAGGTGATCTCGAAGGCGCCGCCGAGCTGTTCGACCGCCGCGCCGACGGCGCTGAGGAGGGCATCGCGTCGAGTAGCCGGGAGCCCCTGATGGTCGCTGTGCGTGAGCAGGGACTCGAGCCATTGCTCGGTGGTGTAGCGACGCGTCCACTCCCACGTGAGCAGCGCGGGCGGCGTGAAGCGAGCGGTTCCCAGCAGGGCCTCGCGCGCGACCTCGAGCCGGCCGTCGGAGTTGCCGAGCAGGACCGAATAGCGCTCGAGCTCTGGCTCCAGGCGCCCGTACGTCGCCGCGAGGGCGCTCCGCACCTCGGGCGGGGGGCGGCCGAAGTTCCAGAACAGCCCGACGCGGCCTCCCGGATCGAGAACGTCGGCGGCCTTCACCGCGCCCCGGGCGGGGTCGATCCAATGCCACGCCTGGCCGCAGGCGAGCAGGTCAAAGCGGCGCTCGCGGGGGTGCCAGCCCTCGAAGGGCGCGACCTCGACCGTCAGGCCTCGGTGGCGGGCGAGCTGCGCCATCCGCTGGTCGGGCTCGATCCCCAGGACCTCGCAGCCCCGCGCTTGGAACAGGCGACCGGCGATGCCCGTCCCGCAGCCGACGTCGAGCACGCGCACTGCCCCGTCGCTGAGCAGCTCGTCCACGAGAGCCTCCGGGTAGCTCGGCCGAGCCCGGTCGTAGCGCTCGGCGTCGGCGCCGAAGGACTCGGCGCGCTGTCGATTCTCGTGGAGCATCGTGCTCAGGGCGCGAGGCGACTCGTCGACCACCCGGTCCCGCTGCGCACATACAGGAACCGGTCGTGGATGCGATCCGGTGCCTGCAGCCAGAACTCGACTGCGTCGGGGACCACGCGGATCGCGCCCCAATCGGGTGGGCACTCGGGCGGGGCCTCCAGCGTATGCATCAGGTGCGCGTGCCGGGCACGCAGAGGTGCGACGTCCTCGATCGGCTCACCCTGGCGCGACACGAGCGTCTGCACGCGATGGGAGAGATCACGCTCCGCGAACAGCTCCACGGCAAGCCCGCGCTCGGCCACGGCAGCGGTCCCCGTGATGTGGACCTGTCGCCCAACGGTCGGCCAATGAAACAGCAGCGCGACTTGCGGATTCGCCTCGATCTCGCGCGCCTTGCGTGTCCACAGCGCGGACGTGAAAATCAGGGCGTCGTTCTCCAGGCGCTTGAGCGAGACGGTTCGCGCCGACGGTCGTCCACCCTCCCCCACCGTCACGAACGCCACCGATCCCGGTTCGCCGACACCGGCCGCGCGCGCGTCCTCGAGCCAGCGGTCGAGCAGCCCGAGCGGCTCGAGCGCCTCGAGCGGCTCGGCACCGTCGAACATCCCAGCGATCTCGGCCACGGAATCCGACTCTACCTGTCGGACGGCGGCGTTATCGTCGTCTGCGGCGGGTGCCGCGACGACATCCTCGGCGTCGAGGCCAGAGCAGCCGCTCGTCGGCGAGAACGGGCGCCAACTCGATTGGAGATCCGTCTACCGCGCCAGCCACCATGAGCCGCGTGGCGAGCCTGTTCCCGATCGAGCACATCTATGACCTCGTGGTGGCCGACGAGGGCCGTCAGCGGGCGTTCGTGTGCCTGGCGGCGCTGCTGATCGCGTTCTTCCTGATCCGAACGAGCGCGCGCATGACCCGGGCGTTCACGTGGTGGCCGGGCGGCGTGGAAACCGGGAGCGGGTTGCACCTGCACCACTTCGTCTGGGGCATCTTCCTGATGCTGGGGAGCGGCTTCGTCGGTATCGGACTCCACCTTCACGCGCCGTGGGGCGGGATCGTGGCCGGGATCTTCGGCGCCGGGGCGGGGCTCACGCTCGACGAGTTCGCCCTGTGGACGCGACTGGAAGACGTGTACTGGAGCGAACAGGGGCGCTCCTCGCTGGAGGCGGTTGCAATCGTCGGCACGGTCGGCCTACTGGTCGTGATCGGAGTGCGACCGTTCGATCTCGGCGATCCTGGGCCGTCGATCACGGTAAGCGTGGCGATCGGCCTGTCGCTGCTCGTGTCCATGGTCGCGTTCCTGAAGGGCCGCATCCTGCTCGGGGCCGTCGGCCTGTTCATCCTGCCGGTGGGTCTGCTCGGCGCGGTTCGAGTCGCCCACCCGCAATCGCCGTGGGCGCGCCGGCGCTATCCGCCGGGCAGCCGCCGCCTCGCGCACGCCGAGCAGCGCTTCGACGATCCGGCGCGAGCCGGAGCGCGCCTACGGCGCCGGCTCGCCGACCTCGTCGCCGGGCGGCCGAACGCATAGGCCGCTCAACGCCCGGCGAGCGGCGACACGTAGCGCAGGAAAGGCCCCACCTCGAGGCCGCTGCCGGTGACTTGCTCGATCAGTGGAATCGTGTCGAGGCGCCTACCGTGACGGTGCACGCGATCGGCGAGCCAGCGCTGGATCGGAGCGACGTCGCCGCAACGCAGGCTCTCCTCGCGCGGCCCGATCTCGGCCTCCAGGGCGTCCCACAGCTGCGCGGCGATCAGGCACCCGAGCGCGTAGCTCGGGAAGTATCCGAAGGCGCCGGCGCCCCAGTGGATGTCCTGCAGGCAGCCGAGCGCGTCGGAGGGCACCTCGAGACCGAGCAGCCGGCGCATCCCGTCCCGCCAGGCGGCGGGCAGGTCGGCGACGGCGAGGTCGCCGTCGATCAGCGCGAGCTCGAGCTCGAAGCGCAGGATGATGTGCAGCGGGTAGGTGAGCGGATCGGCAGAGACGCGGACGAGCGAGGGCTCGACGCCCACCAGCGTGGCGTGAAGCTCATCGGCGACGATCGTGAAGCCGGCTCGGGCGAGCTCGCCGGACAGGACCTCGGCGAACGCGCGGTTGCGCGCGACGTGGTTCTCCCACAGCTTGCTCTGGGACTCGTGGATCGACATCGACGTCCCGCGTCCGAGGTTGGTGCGCTCGAGGGCCGGATCGATCTGGCGCTCGTACAGGGCATGGCCGTACTCGTGCAGCGAGCTCAGCAACGACTCGACGTCGCCATCGTTGTAACGCGTCGTCACGCGCGTGTCGCGGCGACCGATCCAGGCGGTGAACGGGTGCGCCGAAACGTCCACGCGCCAGCTCTCCGCATCGACGCCGATCCGCCGCAGCGTCGCCGCCACGGCGATCTGCTGCGCCGCGGCCGGTACCGCGAGATCGCGGCGCGGGGAGTGAACGCGAGCCTCGGCCACGAGCGGCGGGAGCTCCTCGGCCAGCGCGCCGAAAAGCCGTCGCAGCTCCTCCGTTCGCAGCCCGAAGTCGTAGTCGTTGAGGAGCGTCTCATACACGCCGCCCTCGCCCTCGGTCAGGCATTCGCCGTAGGCCCGGGCGAGCCGGACGTTGCGCTCGAGCGCGGGCGCGAACGCCGTGAAGTCATCGCTCGCCCGTGCAAGCCGCCAGCTCTCCTGCCCTTCGGCATGGGCCTGGGACATCTCCGCCGCGAGCTCGGCGGGCACCTCGCGCGCTCGCTTGTAGTCGCGGCGCGCGATCCGAACGATGTCGCCGTCCAGCGCGCCGAGATCCGCCCGTTCGAGGTCCGCGAGCCAGCCGTCGATCTCCTCGTCCGTCGCCCGTTCATGGGCCAGACGCGCGAGCGTGCTCAGCTGATTCGCGCGACCGGCGGCGCCGTCGCTGGGCATCATCACCAGCTGATCCCAGCTCGCGAGCCGCTCCAGCGCGGACAGATCGTCCAGCTCGGCGATGCGGCCGCGCAGCTTCTCGAGAGCATCCACGCGCTGAATGGTATGGCGGCGGCGCCCACGCAGCCGCGGGAACCCGGTGGGAATCCGGACTGACGCGCAACGGTGAGTGGCGCGGTGGCGGATCGCAGTCACTAGGCTTGCGCAGGCATGCGAGCACGCTCCACACTCCTGTTCTCAGCGCTGGCGCTGGCGCTCGGGCTGGCGCCCTCGCAGGCGAGCGCCGCGCCGCAGGACGTCGCCGCCACGCACGCCTATATCCAGGCAAACTATGCGCTCGCTCGCGCCAGCGTCGCTCTGATCGGCCCGGTGCAGGCGAAGATCCAGCGCCTGAATGCCTCGCTCGCTCAAGAATGCCCACACGCGGGGCTCGGCACCCCCGAGGTCGAAGCGTCCCAGCCGATGAGCTACGAGGTCGCCGCAGCGCTTTGGTCGGTGGCGTACGGATCGGCCGCCGGTCCGATCCGCACGTTCGTGGCGGCGACCGCGCGGCTGCGCTGGAGCAACCACGCGATCGGGCGTGCCGCCGCGAGCTATGCGCGCAACCTGCACGAATTCGCGGCCCTGCCACTCCCAAACCTCTGCGCTGACGTCCGCTCATGGACCGCGAGTGGCTTCCGGGTAGTCCCGGCCACCACGCTCAGCCTCGATCGGCGGGCGGAAGCGATCGAACTGAACACGGTTCCCCCGCGGCTTCTTCGCCCGTATGAGAGTGGAAGCGACGCGAGCACCTTGGCACGCACGATGCAGCTGGAAACGAAGATCGAAGAAAACGAATTCGGCAAAGGCCAGACCGACTGGATCCAGGTGCTCGACACGCTCGGGCTGCCGCAGTAGGCGGGGCGCGGTAGGTAGGTTCCCGCGCGCGCGGAGCCACCTCGGGCTGGACTCGTGACTAGGCGAGCGCGGTCAGTCCAAGCACTACGTGGACGGGCAGCTCGTCGGGCGTATCGCCGGCGTTGACGAGAGCGTCGATCTCCGCGAGCGTCTCGGAGCGTTCAGGCTCGGGCATGCCGGCGACCCAGCTGATCGATGCCACGTGGTCGACAACCCGTTCCGGGTCCGCGGCGTGCGAGGTGGTCACGCGGATCTCGCGCGGCTCGGTCCAGCCTCCGGCCGCGGTCACGGCGTCCCGCCACGATGGGCCGTCGAAGTGCGGGTGCTCTGGACGCGTGCGCTGAATCAGCGCGCCGAGCTCGTGCGCCCACGACGCTCCCCCCCAATCCGGGACGGTCGTGAGCACGGCCAGTCCGCCTTTCGGACGCAGCACACGACGGATCTCCTCGAGTGCGGCGCGCTGATCGAACCAGTGGAAGGCGTCGCCGATCGTCACCGCATCGACCGAATCGTCGGCGAGCGGGATCGCCTCCGCGAGTCCATCGAACACTCGCCCGGAGCCGATGTTGGCGGCCAGCACGTCACGCAGCGACGCCTGGGGCTCAACGGCGACCGCGTCGAAGCCGGCGGCGAGCAGCGCCCGCGTGAGCTTTCCCGTCCCGGCCGCCAGGTCCAGGACCGCGCCGCCGGGCGCGATCGGCAACTCGGCTCCGAGCGCGCCCATCACCGCCGGCGCATAATCCGGGCGCCCGCGCTCGTAGGCGCCGGCGACGGAGGCGAACTGCTCGGCGAGGGGATGCAGGGTCATCCCGCGCATCGTATAAGCGCCGCATGGCTCGAGCTAGCTGGCGTCGTCTTGTCTGCCGTCAAGCTCGCTCGGTAGAGGTGACACGCGGCTGCACGACTCGACCCGCGTGACGAACGTGGTCTTGGCCTGCGTGTAACCCTCGCGGTCGTGGGCGAAGCGCTTCGAGAGCGCTCGCTTGAGCGCCGCGTATTCAGCGGCCAGCCTCGGGTTCTCGCGTAGGCGATCGCGGAAGCGCAGGCAGCGATCCAGGTGGTCGCGGTCGTCCACCAGGTGCAGGTGGTGAGTGCGATGGGCGGCTGTCGGGTAGCAGAGGAAACGGCGGTGCACGAGCGTCGTGTTGAACGCCTGAGGGAATTGGTAGCCGGCTGCATGTACGAGCGCCGGGATCGGCGCCCCGAGATCCTGCACGAGCGCCATCATGTCGACGATCGGCTTGGCGGCGAGACCCGGGACGGCGGTGGAACCGATGTGATGGATCTCAGCGCCGGGCAAAAACGGGGCAAGCCGTGCGCGCTCGGCGGCGTAGGAGGCTTGCCACGCAGCGTCGTACTCGACGATCTCAATCGGAGCGTCGCGCATCCCGGCGCGCGCGAGGTCATGGGCTGCGGCAGCGCGTCGATCTTCCGGTCGCACGCACGTAGCGTTACAGACGTTCGCGCAGCGGTCGACTGGGATCGAAAAGCTGCTCACCCCGGGATAGCGGGGGCCCGTTGCCACATCAGCCGCTCGAAGGAGCGCGCTCTTGCCGGAGCCATTCGGATCGACAAGCGCGACTAGCGGGCCTGTCTCACGGCTATGGTCCGGTGAAGCCGTCCGAGTAGCACGGACCTCCGTTACAGCGGTCGCGCGTCCTAATCGCGCCTTCGAAGAAGTCCGAGACGAGCTGCTGCTCGGCCGGGGTGGCGCGCGGGAGGCTGTGCGGATCCTGGCCGGTACGGTTGGGCAGGTTTGTGAGCGGCGGCGGTTCGGTGCCCACGAGCTGTCCTGAGCCCGGAGAGGTTTCGCGGATCGGTCCGCCGTCCCAGTAATAGATCGCCGACCCCGTGTACGGGTACGGTTTGATCGCGGCGACGTTCCATAGCGGCAGCCCGCTGGGCCAGCGGCCCTTGTATAGGACGGGGCGATGTGCCATCGCGCCGATCGTGCGAGCCTCCACGTCTGCCTGGTAGTCGGTCACCTGGTGGTCGCCGAAAGCTACGTCGAGCACGACCTGGTGAGGTGGAGTGTCCGGCAGCGGGTTGGAGGTCATCCGCTCGGCATAGCCGTCCGGCTCGCCGCGATCCCACAGCAGCTGCATGATGTCGAAGATCAGCGGCCGCGATTCTTCGTCGGGATAGCTGGGGTAGAGAAGCGCAGCGAATTCGTCGAAGTCGACGGACCGCGGCAGGAGGACCGAGTAGTTCATGGCCGGAACACCAAGCGATGCTCGCGTGAAGTCCGGTGAGACTGCGGTCAGGGCGCCGCCCATGATTCCGCCCTGGCTGTTGCCGTTGTAGTAGAGGTGGCTGATGTTCAGCACGGAGGGCGTCGCCAGGGTGCCATCCCGGTGGAAGGCCGCGTTGGTGGTGAAGCCGCCCGGGCTGATCATCGCGCGGCCGAGGTAGAGCTCATCGAGCAGCCCCTGTTGGAGCCGGTCGGTGAGCGTGTCGAATGACGACAGGTTCTGCGTCGCAGCGATCGCTGACGGCAAGTCCGATTCGGACATGCCGATCTCGTCGGTCGCGCACTGGACGATGTCGTGCGCCTGCGAGAGGGTTCGCTGCGGTCCTGACGCGACCTCGCTGGCGGCCCCGAAGAGACCGTGTCCGTAGAGGGACGGACGCGCCGATTCGCCAGCCCCGGCGGTGGCCACGGCTGGGACGATGCAATCGAAGTTGGCTGTCCAGACGCCGTTCTGGATCGGCGCGCCTTCGGGGCCCAATACCATCGTGCCGCCCGGGGCGCAGCTCGGGAAGAGGAAGCACGGAACGACGAAGTCGCCCTTCACGCGTCGCGCGATTTCACCCGGGTTGGGTTCGTTTTCGGTGCTCGTGACCGTGAACGTCGGCGAGCTTCCCTGCACGATGCCGTCGGCGAGGTTGTTGTCGCCGAGCGCCGAGAATGCGGCATTGCGCATCGAGAGCTCGCGGCCGGTGTTGTTTTCGTCGCTTGCGACCGTGAAGTCCCAGGCCAGATACAGGCTCGAGCGCGCGATGCCCGCTGCTTCGAGCTTCGAGAATATTTCTTCGAAGTGCGGACGGCGTTCGTTGACCTTTTCTTCTGAGGAGGGAAGGTTGTCCCGGTAGTAGCGAAATCCTTCCGGCGCCTGCAGTCGGTGTCTCTTTGTGTTTTTGAGGTTTCGCAAGGCGACGATATAGCGGTCACCCGAGGTGAAGTTGACGGCGGGATGGATCTCGACGTTCGCCTTCTCCGGTTTGACGGTCGAGTCGATCTCCACCCAGATCGGCCAGCGCCTCCCGGTGCTCGCGTCGATCACGACGACGTGAGCGTTCGTGCCCGCGTAGCGGCCCAGATGATTGATCGGAACGGCGCCCATCGCAGCGACGTCTGCCGCTGTTTCGATCCCCGGGATCTTCAGTGTGATCACCGAGCCGGGACTGAAGCCATCGCCGGTGTTGTACGGGGCAACCTCAATCGGGGCGCCGGCTACGTTGGTCGGCATGGCAAGTTCCCTGAAGTCGATACGCCGACCGGTCGGGCTCGTGGGGTCGGCCTTGGTGTAGTAGTCGTCGGGAAACGGCAGCATGCACTTCGAACTGCCCGGGCTCGCGATGAACTCGCATTTCGGGTCGGTCGGCAGTTCCGCTGCAACGCTCGACGGGACATGGGTTGCGAACGCGCCGATCGCAAGTGCCGCCAGCGCGCAGCGTCGGAGTGCCGGCATTGTCATGTCTCCCATATCTCTCCCCCCACGGTTAGAGCCCCAGCGCCTTCGCGCCTGCGAACACGTCGATCAGCAGCGGCGTCCCGGTTTTCAGGATCACGCCAGCGGTGCGTACGGAGTAGGGCAACGACGTCCCGGCGGTACCGGGGTCGGCGAGCGCGTCGAACGTCGCCCAACCGATCGCCTGGTTGCCTATCAAGAGCTTGCGAGGATGTGTCGCGCGGGGCGCGATCGCCTCCACCCCGACGGCACCCGTGAACGAGCCGGTCGCGAACGGGCTCGTCGAGAGGTGGCCCTGCGCATCGAGGTACAGCCCCGGCTGCACCTTCGAGCCGCGGCCGTCCTGTTCGAGCAGCTGCTGGAGCGAATCGGTGACGGTCAGGCCGGCGTAGGGGCCGATGCTCTCCGCGTCATCGGCGTGCCCGTTGCCGAAGCGGTCATGGCCAGTGCGCTTGGTGTCCTCGTAGGCTTTCCACGGTTCGGAGTCGACCTCGCCTTCGACGCCCACGAAGTTGCCGGGCGGGGAGATGTAGCCGACCATGTCTTCGCCAAGCCCGACCAGGAAGCGGTAGGGACGCGTCATGCTCGCGGAGATCCAAGGCGTCATCGGCAGCGACGCGCCGCAGTAGAAGTTTTCAGTCATGGGTTCGTAGCAGTCGGTCGGGAAAGGCATCAGCGCTTCGTCGATCGCGCCGCGCGTCTCGGTGAACGGGAAGACCTCGCCGGGGGAGTAGGCGAGCTGGACCGGCCCGAGCGTGAGGATGCTGACGTTCGACTTGAGGTACTCGGCTTCTTCCGCTGCGGGGCTCGCGGTGCTCGCCGCTGATCGGCTGGCCGCGCTCGCCGGTCTGCCAGCTTCGATCGTGCAGCCCGAGTTGGTGTAGGCGGGGCGGTCGGGGAACAGACCGGCGGCGAAAGCCGCCTTGAAGAGGTTGTTTTCCAGCGGCATGCAGATCGCCTGCTGCTGACTCTTCAGCGCGCCCGGCGCGAGCGTGCGCCCGCCTTCGAGGGTCTGGGCCACGGTGTCGGCCACCGTCTTGCCGTAGGCGGAGATGAATTCGACGGCGTTTTCGACGGGCTTGCCCGAGGAGGGCTCGGGGTAGACGCTCGAGCACCCGTCGGGGTTGCCGGGCACGCCATGGTCCGAGCCGGGCACGCGCAGGACCTGCGTGCTCTCGGGTTCGTACACGGTCGGCGTCTCGACGCTTCCGACCATGCCGGCGAGCTCGACGCCGACGCTGCCGGGCCAGCGCGCTTCCAGGTCTGCGCGCATCGCTCCCGGCCAATCGGCTGAGAGGGTTTCGGTGTACGAGCGCACACCGGAGAAGGCCAGCGTCTCCGCATGCGTGCTCACGTCGGCGAGTGTGAAGATCACGTTTCCGGCCGAGTCGCGGGCCTGCATGACCGGCATCGACTGGTCGTCGATGTACGGGTAGGAGGACCAGCAGCTCTGCGTGTTGGCGGGCATCGAGCCCTACGGCCACGTCGAGCGTCGCGGGCCGCAGCGCGTGATCGGCGGCGAGCACGGCGCCACTCACCCGTTCGACGAGAAAGTTGAAGTAGTACTCGTCGACGCCGCTGGAGACGGCGGTCGGCGTTTCCGGGTGTTCGGGAAGTTCGCTCGCGTCCGGGCCCCACAGACCGATCGGGTCCGGTGCCGACTCGTCGTGGGTGCTCGAGATGTAGATCTGCGTGAGCGAAGGGTCGGCGTGCGCGACCGCCGCGCGGATGCGGTCCATCGTGACGTTGAACAGACCGATCGAATCAACGGCGACGATCGCCACCCGCTTGCCGCCGACGGCGAACACGATCGCCCGAGCGGCGGGGCCGTTGCCGGCTTCGACGGCCGTCGGCCAGTGGTTCTGCCCGCTGCCACCTGCGATGTAGGGAGCCTCATAACGGCCGGTGTGATCGGCGTCGCAGTAGGGATCGCCAGGTGCGTAGCGCCCGAGGCCGTAGATGTCGCGGTAGGGCTTCTCGAAGGCGAAGGGCCGCGGCCCGGGCCACAGTTCGGCGACCTGCGCTGCGCTTGTGCCGCAGATCGGCACGAACGCTGCATCCGACGCGGTGGTGTATGGCGGCGGCGTGATGTCGGCGCGAGCGGCGCCGGCCTTGAAGGCCGCCGCGTTCGCAGGAATGAGGCCGGCGCAGATGAGCGCCAGCAGAGCCAGCCGCGCCAGCCGCGGCAGCCGCGGTGCGCGCACACCGAGTCTTGCTTTGTGGATGAGGGTGACCGCGGAGACCATCGAGTCGAGCACTTTCACGCCCCTCAGCGCGGCCTCCAGCGAGTGAGTCCCTGCCGCCGAGCCCGGAGCTCGCGCGACGTGGGGTTTACACGCTGTAGGTATACAGACCATAACCTACATGGCGTAACCTTGTCAAGCATGGCGATCGGTGACGAGGTCCAAAGGTCGGAGACCACGCTGGTCAACGGCTATCGGCATGGGCGCGTGCCGCGCCCCGTACGCGAGCAGCAGCTTCTCGACATCGCCGAGGAGCAGTTCGCGATCAACGGCTATGGCGGTGCGTCGATCGAGGTCATCGCTCGCCTGGCGGGCGTCTCTCGGCCGATCGTCTACGAGCACTTCGGTGACAAGGAGGGCGTTTACATAGCCTGCCTGCGCCGCGCTCGCGGCGAGCTCGAGGAGATGATCCTCGCCGCCGTTGAGAAAGCTCGCACCCCGCGCGAGATGATGGAGGCCGGGACGGCTGCGTACTTCGACTTCGTCGAGCGGCGGGGCCAGCGCTGGGAAGTCCTGTTCGGCGGCATCGAACTCGCAGGTTCCGCCGCCGAAGAGGTTGCGCGGCTGCGCTTTGCAACGGTCAATCGGATCCGCGACCTGCTGGTCGGGATCGCTCCAGGAGCCGACGCGGCCACCGTGGACGCGTTCGCGCATGCGATCTCCGGATCCTCCGAGCAGGTCGCGAAGTGGTGGCGCGCCAACCCAGACGTTCCGCGCGAGCGTGTCGTCGCCCTGGAGGTGGCATTTGCCTGGAACGGCGTCAGCCAGCTGCTCGTGGACACCTAGCGTTACGGTGGAGACAGGAGGGATATGGTCGAACAAAACCCGAACATTGGTCCCGGTGGTTCGCCGTACATCCGGCTGGATCGCCTAGTCCGGGCTGCCAGGCGGAGAGTGCCTCGTAGACGGGCGTAAGCTTGGTGCTAGTCGGCTCCGGCAGCGGCCCTACCGCGATCCGGTCGAAGATCGCTTTGGTCATCACCCGACGCTCGAGCTCGGTGGCAGAGTGGCATGCCTCTAGCGCACCAGCTTTTCCTGCTTGGCCTCGAATCGAGCCACGACCAGGTATCCGGGCGCGGGCCTGTCCGTAGACGCAGCTTCGCGCGTCGACTATGCGGCAGCCTCGACGCGTCTTCGATCGAACCCCAGGCACAGAAACACCGCTTAAACGCCGACGGCGGGCACGGACGGTCACTGGGGCTCGACTCGCCGACGTGCTGCGGCTAGAGATCCCACGGGCGCCAAACGCCTCCGTTCCTCAAGTTCGCCCATGTGCCTGCCGACACGAACTAAACGAGCGTGAGGATGCTTGCAACCACCACCATAGGCTCTTGGCGGAAGCGGAGGTGCCGCGCGTCCTTGGCGTCGCCCCACTCGAGCTCCGGGCGCGAGCGCGCCGGCGTAATCGCCGCCAACCGGTCAAGTGCTCTCGCGCGCCGAGACGGCTTTACGCTCGTCGAGTTGCTGGTGGCGTGCTTGGCAGCTCTCTGTGTGTTCGGCGCCACGCTCGCTCTGCTCGTGCCGAGCCAGCAGCTTCAAGCACGCGAGTCCGAATGGGCCCTTACGCTGCAGCGAGACCGGGCCGGCCTGGCGCAGATGGTCCGCGACATACGTCAGGCATCCAAAGTCGAAGAAGCCAAATCGGGTGCGATCATGGTCCTCGCCACGCTCGGGGGCAAGTCCTGGAAGATCAAGTACGAATGTGGTGTCAGCCAGACTGGCACGACCTACACTCAGTGCGTCCGGCTTGCGGCCGAAGTCGGGAAACCTCTCCCGAGCACCGGCCCCGCAGTCGCGAACGACATGGTCAACGGGGGGAGCGTCTTTTACTACTCGCCTCCGGCCATGCCCATCGTGGCCACGGTGAAGATCGAACTGCCCTCGACCGGCACGCTGAAACAGCCCGGCGGTGAAGGTCACAAAGTCGTGCTGGAAGACGCGGCGTTCATGCGCAACCTGTACCTCGGAGGCTGAAATGGGCCCTCCCACCCTCCCCCCTCGCCCGCCCGTCCTTCGCGCCAGCGACGGTTTCACATTGATCGAGGCGATGATCGCCGGATTCGTGCTGACAGTCGGCATCGTCGGTCTGCTCACCGCTTTCGGAAGCTCGCAGAAGCTCACACTCCGATCTGAACGCCGGTCCGTGATGGCCCACCGCGCGCAGCTCGAGATCGAGCGCTTGCAGGCATACCCCTACAGCGAGCTTGCGATGATCACAGTACCGGGGCATTCGGGCGAAAAAAACAACCCCGACTACTACGTGGCGGGCAGCGAATACCAATGGGATCCGGCGAGCGCCAGCAAAGAGGCTCTCGATACGGCAACTACCGGGGAATGCACCGAACCGGTGGCAAAAGGCTGCGGCGTGGTGGCGGCCAGCCCCAGCGGCAGGAAATGCTCCGAACACCTCGGCCCGTGCGAATGGGCAGATGGCCTGATCACCGGCAACATCTACGACTTCGTCACCTGGCATACGGATGGCCACTGCGGGGGGACATGCCCGGCCAAAGAAAACTATAAGCGGCTCACCGTCGTGGTCACGACCAACGTGCCGGGTAGCCACCAGGACCCCGGGGCGGTCCGGGTGTCAACACTCATCACGGAACCGAGCTGATGGAGTTCGCACCCACCACCCACGCCCGAGCGCCACGCTGCATGCACCGGCTGGCAGGCGAGTCGGGATTCGCCCTAGTTACGGCGATGATCATCCTCTTCATTATCACGGCGCTCACCGGAGCGGCGATCACGGTCGCGGTCCAGACCTCGACGTCCACGACGCGCGATACCAGCGTCAAGGCTGAGCTCGCCGCCGCCGAAGCCGGACTGCAGGTGGCTAGCTTTAGGCTGACGCAGCTCAAGCCGGAAAAGACCCAATGCATCAACGAAGGCGCAGACGTCACAACTGGTTGCAAAGACAGCCCGGAGTCACTCGGCAACAACGCCACGTTCCAGTACTGGACCACGCTGCCGCTCAACGAAGGGGCGAAATGTGCTGGGGTGAGCGTCGTGGGGGTAGCCGAAGCCACGCAGCGCTGCGTAACGTCTGAAGGCAAGGTCAATGGCGTCGAACCTGGGGTGCGCCTTCAGTCGCTCGTCACATCTTCTGCCGGGGAAGCGCTGTTCCCCATCAAGGGCATCGTGGGTCTCGAAGAAGTGCTCCTCAGCGGCAGCGTGAAATCACCGGAGCTAGTGGCGAGCAACGGCACGATCAAAATCAAAGGTGGTGCCGAACTCATCGGCGGCTACGAACTCGGGCCTAAAGGTAGCTTTGTGCACGAAGGCGGCGCCAAATGGAACCCGCCCGAAAAGAAACGCACGGAAGCAGAAGGTCCGATCGTGGCCAAACTGCCGGCCAACCACGCGACCGCCGCGACGAACGAAGACAGCCGTATCGGCACCCTCGATGAATTCTACACAGAAGGCAAAGCTACCAATTACTTCAAATCCGCCACCGATGAACTCAAACTGAGCAGCAACAGCAAACTGACTCTCGGCGGCTCCAAATACTACCTCTGCAACTTCGTAGGCGAACACGCCGGCAAGCTCATAATCCCGGCCGGGGCACACGTCGAAATCTTTATCGACGCGCCGCCCCCGGAAGACCCCACCAGCACCTGCCCGGCCGGCACAGGCAAGTTTGAAAGTGCCGAATTCACGCTCGAAAATAACGCCTATAACCCGGCGGCGCTGCTGATCGTGATGTATGGCAAAGGTCCTGTCACTCTCGGGAACGGCGGGGCTCTGGAAGCAACTCACCCCTTCGAAGCGAGCATCTACGCTCCGCAAGCCGAAGTCAAAGTCACCGGCGCGAAGAAATTCAAGGGCGGGATCCTCGCCAAGAAGGTGGATCTCGGTTCAGGAGCGAGCGTCTTTGAATGGAGCGAAGAAGTCGGCGGGCTGAGCAACGGCGTCCCGACCGGCTACGGTCGCAAGGCTTGGGCCCAGTGCACGCCTGGCTCCGGCGGCAGTGAAACCTGTTGAGCGCCGCGCCAGCCCCCAGGGCAGGGCGCTCGGGCCGGGGTCGGCACCAGCGTGGTCGCTACTCCGCCAGTCCCACGGCTTTGAGGGCCTCAGCCCGGGTCCAGATAGATGCGCGCTCGCGTGAGTCGATGATCGGTTCCGAAGTGTCCGACCCATGCGGCCGGTTGATCGAACTCAAGGCCGCTGACCCGACCTCGAACGTGGAGGCTACCGGTGACGATCACGGTGTCACCGTTCTCACGGATGCTGTCGAGCCGGTTCTGCCATTCAGAGAACTGCTCGTCGAGCTCGCGCAGCCACTCTCGAATCCCCGCGTAACCCCGGTACGGCGTTCCAGACACCGACGAAAACGGCGTCTCCAACTCAAAATCGGGATCGAGAAGCTCCGCTGGCACCGTCCGCTCTCCCGCGTTGAAGCGTTCGATGAGCGAACGAATGATCTCAGCGTTCTCCTGCGACATCGCCTACTCCGCCAATCCTGCGGCTTTGAGGGCCTTCGCGCGATCGCGATAGACGCGAGTGGATGTCATCCGACCCTCGCAAACCGTGACGACCTGGGTGCTTGGCAGCTCGATCGGCACTCCACTCTCTCTGCCCTTGGCGACCACGCGCATGAACACCACCACGCAGTCGCCTGCATCGATGGTGTGCTCGGGCTCAAAGCGCCATTCCGACCAGGCGTCGCGAAGCATCGCGGCAAATCCGACCAGGCCGTCCCTTCCACGGAAGACAGGCTCGCCCTCGGGGTAGTCAGCCGGAAGGCGAACCTCATACTCCTCGTCGAGATAATCCCTGAAGGCCTCGTCCAGGACCGCCTGATCGTCGGCATCCGCGTCCCCCATATCAGGGAGAAACGCGTACCAGCGCAGGACCAGCTCGACGTTCTCCTGCGACATCGCCTACCCCGCCAGGCCCGCAGCGTCGAGGGCTTGCTGTGGGTCCCAGAACGACTTGAAATGAATGACCTTGCCCTCGCGCACCGTGTAGACGTAGGCAAGCGACGACTCAAACTCGATGCCCGTGTACCTCGCCTTCGTTAGGACACGATGGATCGAGACGAGGCTGTCACCCTCCCCGACGATCCGCTCCAAGCTGATCGTGATCTCTGCGAATGGCTCGAACCAACGTGCTGCGGCCCTCGCTACGCCTTCGTGACCGCGATAAGTCTCGCCAACGTGGTCAGGCAGGATCGTGTCCTCATAGGTGACCTCTGGATCGAGGAGCGACATGTCGGGAGCCTCGCTCGTGTTCCACGTCTCCCAGAAAGCACGAAGGTTGTCCACGTTCTCTTGCGACATCGCCTACCTCTCAAGCTCCACGGCTTTGAGGGCCTCATGTAAGGTTTGGAAGAATCGCACCTCGCCGAACGTGCCGTCGCGGAAGTCCGAGCAGACGACCGCGTACCGCTCGCGGATCGGCGCTGCGGAACCCTTAATCCGCCCAGTCATATCCGTGAGGACGAGAACCCGCCCACCGGCGTCGCGAATCTCACGGACATCCCAGGCAAAGTCCTCGAAGGCGTTGGTGAATATCGCGTTCAGTTCGCGAACGCCGTCGTGTCCGCGATACTCGGCGTCCTCGGCCCAAGCGGCAATCGTGTAGAAGACGACATCCGGTGAATAGAACGTCAGCGCCGCCTCGACGCCGCCAGCGTTGGCCGCCTCAAACGCCCTGCGTACCAGTTCCGTATTCTCCTGCGACACCGCCTACCCCCGTTCCTCGGCGAGGCGTTCGGCGACAGCACGGACCTCGTGGATGTCGGGGCCGGTAACCGTGCGCGCGATAACGCCGTCCACCCACACGTTGACCGCCGCAAACCGTAGCTGCACGCGACCGCTGCTACCGACCAGATGGCCCTGCTGTCGCATCACAGTGAAGGTGACGCCGTTGCCTAGATCCCGGACCTCCTCCAGCGTGGCCGCGAACTCCTCGTAATTCGCTAGCCAGTCTTCGAGGAACCCCCTGATCGCCGCCACACCCTCGAAGCGCCCAACCTCCGCCGCTAAGACGGCGTCCGGAGCGTGGAAGCTCACGACCGTATCGAGATCGCAACGGTCTAGGGCGCCGACCAGGCCCCGCACACGCTCGACCAGGTCGGGGGTCGTGGACTCCTCAGACATCGCCCGGCCAGTATCCCGCTCGATGTCATGGTGTGTGACTGCCGGGGCACAAGGCGCACGCGGGGCACACCGAGAGGCTACGCTCGTCACACATGGGCCTGCTCGTATATCTCATCCTGATCGCCGTCGGCGGCCTGATCGTCGGTGGCCTGGCGCGGCTGGCCCTTCCGGGTCCGGACCCGATGTCGCTCCCGCAGACGATGTTCGTCGGAATCGGGGGATCATTGATCGCCGGAGTGATCATCCGGGTGTTGTTCAACGCCACCGCGCCGGGTCTCGTGGTCTCGGTCCTGGCCGCGACGGGCATCGTCTATCTAATCCGGCGCAGGCGCGGCGGCCCTCCGGTTCGCCCGTGGGGTTCGGGACGCTGAAACCGCGCCACACGAAGCGCTGCCACGACCGATCCCGATCAGCGTCCGCGCGTTGACGAGCGCCTGCTCGTGCTGATCCGTCATCACGGGCGCGGCCGGACCAGCAGGAGGTGGCGAATCTGCGCCGACTTGACGTGCCACGGCGCGATCCGCGCGACATTTGGTCAACGAAAAAAGCCCATCATTTGCAGGCGCTTCAAGAGGGGTGAGCGAGGGGACTCGAACCCCCGACCGCCTGGACCACAAGCCGAAAGATGCCATATCGCCTGGTGCTCATGGCCCGTGCTTGCTGGAGTTGGTGTCGCTGAGATTCTCTCAGTTTTTCTCAGGTTGGACCCCAAATTGGTCCCCGGCCTCCGACGCGAACGCATCGTTGACGAGCTGGACCTCGTGCTCGGACGGAGCATAGTGGGCGTAGATCTGCGTCGTCTTCGAATCGGCGTGCCCGAGGAACTCTTGGATCGTGCGGATCGGAGTGCCCGACGCGGCCAGGCGCGTAGCGAAGGTGTGGCGCAGGTCGTGTAAGCGCACCGGGCGAACCTTCGCCTCGACGCAGGCGGCCTTGAAGCGCTTGCTGAGCTTTGAGCTATCGAGTGGCGCCCCCGTTTGCGGGTGCGCGAATACGAGCTGGTCATCGCCGTTATAGATCGTGCGGCGCGACCACAGCTCGAGCTCCCGTGCCAGGCGACTCGCCATCGGCACCGAGCGTCGGGTTGAGGAATCGGACTTCCCCTCGGTCGAGTGCTCGCCCCGGACGAACGTGTTTCGTACGCGGATTCGCTGCGTCGCCCAGTCGATGTCGCGCCAGCGCAGACCGAGCAGCTCGGACTGACGCAGGCCAGTCAAGGCGGCGGTGAGGATGATCACGCGCAAGACGGGTCCCAGAACATCGGGCGACGGCGGCGGAGCGGGTCCGCCTCGTCCGCGTCGCGTAGGTGCAGGGGCTCGGACGACCACCTCATCCGGAATGCTGCGAATCACCGCGTCGAGCTCGCTCATGCTCAAGAACTGCAGATCCGGATTGGCGCCCGTCCGCCGGCGGCCTGGCTTCTCGGCGCGTCGCACCGGGTTCTCGCGCACCCATCCCCTATCGATGCCGTGCTCGAAAACAGCGTGTAGGAAGGCGAGGATGTTCCGCACGCTCTTGGGCGCGAGCTCACGTTTCAACAGCGCGCGACCAAAGGCTTCGATGTCGCCTCGATCGACCTCGCCCGCCTTGCGATCGCCGAGCAGCGGCACGACGTGCACGCGCTGCATGTACTCGCAGGTCTCGCGATAGGACTTTCGCGCTCCGCGTAGCACGAGGCGCTCGCGTAGCGAGTTCGCGATCTCCTCGACGGTCAGATCGGGTGAGCCAACCGGCCTACGAGGTCGCAGTTCCTCGATCTGCTGCAGCTTGCGAAATTCGCGCTCGGCTTGCGAGCGCGTAAGCCCCGTTGAGCCCGACCCACGTACGGGGCCAAGCTTGCGGTTCAATCTCCGACCATCGAATGAGCGCCATCGTCCGTAGTAGGCACCTGACTTTTCATAGAGATGACCGGTTCCGTACGCGCGCTTGGACATGGCTGCTCCTCTGTCGGATTGTTAGACGGCCCGGGTTGTCGCGCTGGGGCGGGTGGATGGGATTGGCTGTGAGGCTCCATAAGCTCGGGCTGGGACGTCGGCCAGACTCGTGTCTGGGCAACCAGTAGATGACCGCGACGGGTCCATGGCGGCCAAGAGATTCGGTGGGCTCGTACTGACCGACTCGCGTCCGGCACTCGAAGCGACGCCGGGCAGTTCTTGCGGCGTCCCCGCCCCATGCAAAGCGGGACGCCGCACGAGCTGCCCGCAACCGACCGCGCAATCCGGGAACCGGAGATAGACCCGACAGGAACAGCCAGGTTCGTGGACACCCACGAAAACGTTGCTGTGAGCGCGATCAGGTACCTCGCTCTCCTGACGTCTTCGCTAGGTCTTGGGCGTGGCACAACCCAAGACGCTCAGCGAGAGCCAGGTGGCGCTCCTTCGCTGGATCGCAGACGGCTGTCCAGACGGGGTCGTGGAGGGCTCTGACCACCGCATCTCAGCGGCCGCGCTGCGCCGTCGCGGCCTGGTGAAGATCTCAGGCCAAGGCGTGGGCTGGTCTGCAGCGGTGACGAAGGCAGGCCACGACTATCTGGATCAGGTAGAGGGCCCGGAGCCCCCGAAGCCGCGCCAGGCGAACATGTCGGTGACGCAGCGCTTGGTCGAGGACGTCATCGCGGCCGGCGGATCGCTGCGGGTCCCTCGCTGGCCAGCGTACTCACCAGACAGGGTCGACTACAGGCGACGCGCGCGACTGGCAGAGCGTCACAAAAAGGTGCCCGCGGGCAAGCGCCTCTCGATCAAGTCGATTGATCGGGAGCTCGAGATCTCGCTAGTCGATGCCCCTACTACTCGCACGCCAGCGCAGCTGAGCCCGGTTCCTGTTCCAGAGAAGGTGCGGCGCTACCACCCGGCGGTTCGCCGCTTTCGCGAGAACGCCGACGGCCACGAGGTCTCTCGGGCACTGCTGGGCCGTGCGGCGCGGATCCTCGAGGCGATCGCTGTCGAGGCCGAACGGCGTGGCTGGGACGTCGGCCCTACCTCCGGCAGCGTGAACGATGCCGACTCGACCTCATCCACGGGCTGCGCGGGCGACCTGATCCTCAGCCCCTCTGAGCAGACCTTCGGGCTTCAACTGCGAGAGGAGGGCGTGCACCTCCGGGGGGCGTGGGAGGAGCAGGTTCGTCGCTACCGCGACGTCTCCCCCGGCTCGGTCTTCTACCGAGACCGCACGCTCGCGCGAGGTGCCTTCGACGCCGAGGCCAGTGGGCAGCTCGAGCTCGAGCTGCTCGTGTCTCGTCCCTGGATCTTCAAGGAGCGACAGCGCCGCTGGGCCGACCGTAAGTCGTGGACGCTCGAGGAGCGCCTTCCCCACCTCTTTCTCGAGATCGAGGAGCGCATCGTGGAGGCCGAGCTGGTTGCCGAAGAAGAGCGAGTGGCAGCCGCCGAGGCCGCGAAGCGCGCGCGGATCGAAGCCGAAGAGCGTGAGCGTCGCTGGCGGGCGCTGATCGATGGGGCCAAGGAAGAGCTCGTCGAGAAGCAGCGAGCAGATCGGCTTCGATCTCAGGCGAGCGCTTGGCGTGAAGCGCAGTTGCTGGCGGGCTACTGCGACGCGATCGAGACCACCCACGGCGATAGAGCGGAAACGAAGCCGTGGCTGACCTGGGCGCGTGACTTCGTCTCACGGCTCGATCCTCTGGCGCAGCCCCCGGCGATGCCGTCACCGCCAGAGCCGACCCCCGAGGCACTTCAGTCCTTCCTGCCCGACGGCTGGAGCGCGCACGGACCGGGGAAGCCGTCAACCGGGCGGTGGGACGGCGCACGGGGATACGGTCGATGAGCCGACAGCAGCCAATCGGCTGGGACCCAGAGGTCGGCACGCGCAGAGGACGACGAGTCCGACTGATCTGCGAGGCTCCACGCGATGGAGGGCCCCGAGATCATCGCGCGGTCCATCAGCGCTGCACGGATCCCAGACAAGTACGGCAACCGCTGGCAATACCACTCACGGTCAGACCGCCACTCCAAGATCGCCTGCTGGGTGATCGCCTTCGCGCTGATGGAGCAGTGCGAGCTACTTCGCGAGCATCTGTCGAGCGGCAAGGTCGTGCTCGGCGTCAACCACACGCTGCGCGACTTTGAGACCCAGCGCAAGAAGGACCTCGATCTGGTCATCGCGCAGCCTGACACAGTTGTGGGCCCGAGCAAGCGCACCTTCGCCGAGATGGCGGACGATTTTGGGATCGTGCTGGCGCGAGCGCAACGGGATCGGCTTGGGAAACTACCCACGGCCGCTGAAGCGCCAATCGGCTCGGTCCTGCTGGCCATGGAGGCGAAGGCGTGCATGACGGCGCACGTGCGCGCCTTGCCGCGCCTGCACGACGAGCTCGACTCGAGCCACCAAACGACGCACGGCAACTCCGAGCGAGCGCTCGCAGTCGGCTTCGTGATGGTCAATGCCGGCGAGACATTCAGGAGCCCGGACATGAACAAGTTCGACCTCTCGACTCATCCGGCGAACATCAACCGTCATCGCCAGCCCGCCGACGCGATCCGGGTGATCGAGAAGGTGCGCGAGATTCGTCGTCGATCGGGAGGCTCTGCGAGCGGGTTCGACGCACTCGGCGTGATGGTCGTCGACATGGCCAACGACGGGTCGCCGATGAAGGTGCTCGATCAGCCCGACCCGGTCTTCCCCTACGCACAGATGGTTCAGCGTGCAGCCCACGAGTACGCAGCTGCGTTTTCGCGGATCTGATTCGTCAGGCGGCGCGTCGTGCCCGCACGAGCGCCTCGATCCGATCAGCGGCCTCCAGCGGATCGGTGTGCTCCCAGACGCGGACCACCAGCCAACCGGCCTCGTCGAGGCGCTCGTCGGTATCGCGGTCGCGTAGACGATTGCTCTCGATTTTCTCCCGCCAGAAGTCGGCGTTGTGCGCTGGCCAGGTCGCGTGTTCGGGACACCCGTGCCAGAAGCAGCCGTCGACCATCACTGCTACCCGAGCACGGGCGAAGACGAGGTCCACGCGTCGCCGGACGCCCGGAAGGACCGGCTGGTCGACGCGGTAGCGCAGGCCGCGTCGATGCAAGATCCGCCGCAGCTCGATCTCAGCTTTTGTGTCGCGCGAACCGGTGCGAGCCATCCGACGACTCGCTTCCGACGACGACGGCTCTAGCTCATCAAAGCGCGGACCGCCGAAGCTGCTCAGGCGACGAGGCGAAGCTGGCGGTCCATCGTCTCCAAATGCGCTTCGGTCTCGCAAATCAGCTCCTCCGGGATACGCAGGGTACCCCGGCGGGTGCGCGAGAGGAAGCCGGAGGTCGCACGGGCGGAGAGCAGCTTGGGCTCGAACTCGAGGAACTCGTGAAGATGTAGGCGCGGTCGCGCGACCGGCCACATCGACACCTCGACGGCGCGGCGTTCGCCGGCACGCCCCCACGCCGCGCGAGTCCAACGCGCCGCCGCGGCGATCGGACGCTCGCGGGAGGTGTCGTAGTCGTGTGAAGCGATGAGGCGCTCACCGATCCAGCCGGCAACCGGGACGCTCACGGCATTGCCCACGAGCTTCCAGCGCGTGGTGTTGCGTCGTTTGGGCAACTCGTCGGCGGGGGCCGTCCAGTCCGCAGGAAAGCCCTGGAGGCGCTCCGCATCGCGTAGATCGGGAGTTACCACTCGGTCCGTCCCTGGCTGCCAGATCGCCGGCGGCGAGGGGATGCCGATCGCCGATCCACCCTTGAGGGTTGGAACCGCGTCCACGGCCCAGCCGAGGCCGCGTATCCCCTCGGTCCAGTAGAAGCCGCACGCGAGCTCACCTCGCTCCGCGATCTCGACCTCTCCGTGGTCTTGCCCGAGCAGCGGCGCCCGCGGGTCCTCGGTGCGGGAGGCGAGTAGCAGCACCCGCTGGCGGCGCTGCGGCAGCCCGAACGCCTGTGTGTCGACGACTCGATACGCCCACGAATAGCCGCGCCGCTCCAACTCCTGCGTTAGCCAGCGCATCGCCTCCCCACGTTCGAGCTGGAGCATGAACGAGACGTTCTCAAGCAGCAGCCACCGAGGCTCGTGTCTTGCGGTGTCCAACAGACGAAAGACGTGACCCACCAGGCCAGATCGACTCCCGGAGATCCCGACCGTTCTCCCGGCCTGACTGAGATCCTGACAGGGGAACCCTGCAACTACGAGGTCGCACTCGGGCAGCTCGTCGAGCGCCTGAACGTCGCGCTCAAGTGGGACGTCCGGAAACCGCTCGGTCAGGACGCGGCCAGCGGCGGGGTCGAGCTCGCACAGGAGTACGGGCGTGTGTCCCTGGGCGTGCAAGCCGAGCTCGATGCCGCCGATTCCGGCGAACAGACCAACGACTCGTAGCGGTGGCTGGGTGATCATGGCCCCGAAACTCAAGCAGCCGCTTCGGATACATTTGCGCAAGCTGCACGGCTGTAGTGCTGATACGGGGCTGCCGCTTTGCACGAGATGCGCTTTCACTCAGACCCCGAACAAGAAGCGCTCGCGCCGGACCGAAGTTTGGGCGGGCTGGGTATGCACGGCTAAGGGATCGGCCGATTTCATCAGCCAACCCGGGCGAGACCGGTTCTGGATCTCCGAGCAGCACCCCGTGGGCCGGCGAATGGAGTCTGATCGAGGTCGTAGGCTTGCTCCGTGCCGAGCCAGATCCAAGAGCTCGAATCCCTCCTCAAGCGCGCCCAAACCTTGGCCAGCAGTGTCGGGGACGCACCATCGAGCGTGGTGCCGCCTGAGGAGCGTCCCGGATTCTTCGCTCCAGAGTCGGGGAACGACCTAGGCGACGTTATTGAACGCCTAAGCCAAACGAGCTTGCCGATCACGTTCGTACTCGGCGCCGGAGCCGCGATGGAGGCAGGCCTGCCGTCCTGGGCTGCGCTGGTACGTGGCCTCGTCAAAGACGTCGCCCCTCGACTCCGGAAATCGGAACAAAGGGTGTGGCTCGAGGCCGTCGACGACGGTGGTCTCCTCGCCGCCGCGGCGACTGCCCGAGCAATGACGAAGAGCGAGAAACGGTTTCGGGACTTGCTTTGGAAGCGTCTTTACGGAGGCAATAAACCCGAGGACTATCGACCAGGGCCCCTGTGCACCGAGGTTGCGGGTTTCAAGAAGACTTTTTTTGGAACGACCTCACTCATCACGTTCAACTACGACGATCTTCTTGAGCGCGCTTTGAGTGCAGGAGGCGTAATCGCTGAGGCCCGTATTGATGACGTAGATGAGCCGACCACCGTCGCCGTCGTGCGTCATCTCCACGGGCGGCTCGGCCCGAGACATCGACAGGATCCGGTGGTCCTCACGGAGGCCGATTACGCACGGTTCCCTGTCGACGACACCTGGCAGAGCCGCGTGATGGGCCGCGCGCTCGACGGGCTGTGCGTCTTCGTTGGCCTGTCATTCAACGATCCCAACCTGCTGCGATGGGTGTATGGAGGCGGGGATCAGCGGCACCTCGCCCTCTTCACGCGCCAGAGCTCCCCCTCGCTGAGTCAGAGTGTTAGGCGCGAGCTCGAGCGAGCAACGCGCGCCCGGCTGAGCCAGGCTGGCGTGGACGCGTACTGGGCGGACTTCTACGGGGAGCTCGCACAGGTTGTTCACGAGGCGCGCCGCCGTCGAGCGCCTGGGCGCAGTCCCGACGCGTTTCTGACCCGGGCGGCACGTGTCTCGGGCCGCGGTAAACGTCGCTGCCTACCGCACTCCACATCGTTCCGGGCGCGCCAACGTGCCCTGAGCGAGCTGCTCTCCGCCTTGCTCGAAATCGTCCACTCAGTCGCGCGGAGCGCAGGAGTAGATCTCGCAGATGAGCACCTTGGGCTTGCTCTCTGGGGGGTCGATCACGAGCTCCGGGAGGCGAGCCTCTGGGCGAGCTCCGACCGCCTTTACAGAGGAACAGACGATGTGGTTTCGTTGCCGTTTGAGCTGGCGAGTCGATGGGCTGCCGTGGAGGCGACGACGCAATGCAATACGGTCGAGATCGATCCTCGGGTGTACGCAAGCCGGTGGCGGTTTATTCGCGGCGTCCCGCTCGTTTGGGACGGGAATACCGAGCGAATCGTTGTAGGCGCCGCGACCCTAACGTCGACCACTCCGGCGGAGGAATCGCGACTCGCTTCGCTGCCAGGCGCGCACAAGCTCGAGATCGACCGCTACATAAGCACTCGCCTCATCGAGTTGTGGCGCTGATTTGATGTCGTGGTCGTGCTCTACACTGAGCCCATGCTCGGTAGGCGCCTGGACAACAAGCATCCGTACGGCGTACGCGTCGCCACAGGACGCGACAAAGCCTCACCGACCATAGATGCCGCAGCGAAAACCGCGGCGCGCAAGGCCGATCGGCTGCTCGCGGAGCTGGCGAAACCCTCGCGGCGCGGCGCGCGATCCCGGGGCCGCAACGCTATCCAGCGATAATCGGCGCGAGCACGCCCATTGCGATGGCGCGCACGCGAGGCGCGGACAGGGCGGAGATGGGCGTAGCATGACCTCTGAAAGCCGGTCAAGAGCATTATCCCGGTGACCGCCAGCCTTTTCAACGACTGGACGGAACGGCGTGCCATTCAGTCGATGGGGACAAACATGGGCTCCCGTCCGCTTGCGTTCCAGTCCTGGCATCGCTTCAAGGAGGCATTCTCTCCCGAGTTTGTCCGCCATGCGATCACCGAAAGCGAGGCGGACGCGCGTTACTGTCTTGACCCTTTTGGGGGTTCGGGTACGACCGCCCTGGCGGCACAGCTGCTTGGGATCTCTTCCACAACGGTTGAGGTCAATCCGTTTCTCGTAGACGTCATCAAGGCAAAGCTCGCTAGCTATGACACGGACGCCGTAGTGCGCGACTTTGCAGCGGTCTTGCGACAAGCCCGGAAAGGGGCGGTCGATCCTGCGGACTACTTCTCGAGTGCCCCCGCGACCTTTATTCAGCCAGGCGTTGGCGGGCGGTGGCTTTTCAGCCGGGAGGTCGCCGCGCAGATAGCGGGCCTGCTGACGGCGATTGACACACTGCAAAGTGAGTCTCACCGCAGGCTGTTTCGAATCCTCGTCGGGGGAATGCTTGTAGATGTCAGCAACGTAGTGGTCAGCGGCAAGGGACGTAGGTACCGGCAGGAGTGGGCGAGTAGAGAAGCGACAGCCTTCACGGTTGGCTCCCTATTTAGCGACCGCGTCAGCGTGGCGCTTGCTGACAGCCATCGGTTCAGTCCACGTCCCCCAGTGACGACCCGAGTGTTCCATGGCGACGCGCGCATCTTGCGAGTTCGGCGTGAGCATGATATTGCGATCTTTTCTCCGCCGTACCCGAACTCCTTTGACTACACGGATGTGTACAACGTCGAGCTCTGGATGCTCGGGTACCTCACGACCGCTGACGACAATCGACAACTTCGAACTTCGACACTCACGTCGCACGTGCAGCTCAGCCGGGAGTATGTGCCCGCGCCAGAAGGCTCTTGTAAGCTGGATCAGACAATGAGGAGCCTGACGCGCAGGCGCTCGGATCTGTGGAGCCCTCGGATCCCCGACATGGTGGGGGCATACTTTGCTGACCTGCTCGCCGTGCTTAGGCGAGTCAGGCGAGCGCTGCGTACCGGAGCCACTTGCTGGCTAGTAGTCGGAGATAGTCAGTACGGGGGCGTCAAAGTACCTACTGCGCGCATACTGAAGGAGCTGGCTGGCTCCGATGGCTGGCGAGTTGACAAAACGCTGCCATTTCGTTCGATGCGAAGCTCACCACAGCATGGGGGTCGCGTCGAGCTTCCGGAGACGCTTCTTCAGCTCTCGAAGGAGGGTGAGTCACCGGAGAGGCGCGGGCCGTCGCTGCCCGACCGTTAGGCTGCCTTTTCGCCGCCGATTTTCCATTCACGGTAGCTTTTGGCACTCGCAAACAAGTGCCACGCATAAAGGGCGACTTTGAGCTCTTTGGCTTTCTTTGTGACGGGTTTAAAGCAGTTGCGACCACCGAACACGGTTCGCATGTCGAAGCAGAACAGCCCTCGCGCCTCGACGCTGAGCTCGTCTCCATAGGAGGCAGCCTGTTCCAGGCCCTCACGTACCGCGGCTCGGATATCGCGCTCGGATACTTTCGCACCGCCGCTGCCGTAGCTGCGCAGTACCTTGAGCTCTAAGAGCGCGTGTCGAACGTATCCTTTCGGGTGCGACGGCATGGGCTCCTGAATCTCTAGGTCGAGACGCCCGGTCGCTTGGGTTTGCTCGTGCCTCACGACGCAGGTAGGAAATGCGCCCACCAGTCCGGCCTAATCTGTCCCTGAATTCGCGCCTCCGCGTCGTCTACCGGCCGATACGTTTTGGCGTCGGCCCACAGCTTGGCGCCACCGAGCTGGATTCCTGGTGTGACCAGGGCTTGCAGATAGACGCGATCGACGACATCGGCGGTGTCCTCAATCGTGATAGTGCCGGTGGTAAGCCGAAGGGTTTCGTAATCATCGGGGGAGCCCAGGCCGCACGGGTAGTATCTGGCCGTCGGAGGCGAGGTGCGTGTCTCGAAGACCACCGCCGGGACCTCGCCAATCGACAGCTCATCGACGGCCTTGTCAAAGATCGCTCCGTCGTCGGGCCACGAATCTCAGGACTAGGGCCTTACCGGAGGCAGGTTCCGGGCCGACGAACCAAAGACGTCCGTCCAAGGCACTAACGCCATTGTCGAGCATCGGGCTCCACTCGAGGTCGTAGCTCACGGGCGGTCCCGCGGGAAGCAGAAAGAAAACCGATGGCGTTCCCGGGGCGGCGTCCCCGAGATGGTCGAGTCGCCTCCTGATCAGCCGCGCGACGCCCGCACGGAAACGAAGCTCTAAGGCTAGCCCGGCATCCGAGCCGACGCCAAAGTTGGATTTGATAGTCGAGCGGAGCTCGTCGTCCGACCAATCCCCCACGTCGTCCGCGTCGTCAGGCGGCATGATCTAGTCGGTTGTATAGCTCGCGTACGTAGAGATGCACCATCTCGGCGCCCGTCAGAGACACGTCATCATCAGCCAGCTCTCCGAAGCGACGCGCTACGCGGACGGTCTGATTTCCGTAACGCGGCAGCTCACCGATGTCGAGCAAGCCGCCAAAGTCAACGAGGCTGTCGCCATATGCGGCGTCTGACGCAGGAGCCGCGGTAATGCCGAGCAATCCGAGGCCGGCGATTGCGTAGACGACCTCCCGCACGAAGTCGAAGTGCACCACTTCACGAGAGAAGCCCGTGGCCTTAGCAATGATCGGACAGGCGAACTCCTGATGGAGCTCGTAGTTGGCGTCGAGTCGCCAGCTTCCGTCCGCGTCGACAATGTGACGCACTGAATGTGCGGCTACTACACCGCGCCCGACGAGAAGATCTAGATCTTGTTGAAGCAGCGGGGACATTGGGCCGCTCTGGCGCTTGAGGAGCTGCTCATCGATGATGCGAAGCGACCAAACCGGGGCTAGAGCGTCGGCAAAGTAGGCAATCACGTGCAACTGAGACGCGGGAACCGGGACAAGACCGGTGTCTTCGGCCGCGGACAGGATCGCGAGCAGTCGTAACTGGCGACGAATTTGCTGCAGCTGGTCATCGAGGGACACGGTCATCGGGCGAGGCTCTTGGCTCGGGCAAAAAGGTCCCGTCTGACCCGTGAATAATCGCTCGCGAGCTCGCGCGTCGCAGCCGTCGGCGCTGCGAGTTTCAGTAGGTCTACAACCCGCGAGTCCTTGGCGGAAGTAATCCCGTTCCGCCGGAGTAGCTCCGGGATGAGATCGCCCTCGATCAAATTCGACGTTATGAGCAGACGATTAGACGGACCCGACGTTGAGAAGCGCGTCAGAACGTCGGCCGCCCGCTTAACGAACACGGCATCGAGCGACGACTCGGGGGCATCTATCACGAGAGTCCCTGAGGGTTCGTCCCCGACAGCTTGCATGAGGGTCATCCGAAACGCGAGATCGATGAACTCACGCTGACTCTCCGACACCTGCTGAGGGCCGTGCCGTCGCACGGGCGACGGGAAGCTCGCGCCTCCGAGCTCAAGCTCGAAGAAGGGGAAGTTGATCGACTGCCCTGACTCGCCCAAGCGATCTTTGTGAGGAGCCCAAGCAAGTTCGCAGTTCTCAAGCAGGAATCCCTCAGCGAACGATCCGAACATCTGCTGTATCGGATCCTTGTGTCGCGCAATAGTCCGATTGACCCCGCCGATGAACCTCACGAAACCGGCACGTTCGTCCGCTAGCTCAGCCTTCAGGATCTCGACGCGGCGCCGAAGAGCCGCGAGCTCGTCATGGCGCTCGTGGAGCTCGGCCTCTCCAGGCGGGAGTCGCTTTAGGAGCTCCTCGAGCCGCGCATCGCGATCGGCGACCGCCGTCTGCAGGGCCTGGAGCTCGTGGAGGAGCACATCGAAATTCGTTTCCGCCACGGCTCGCTCGGCGGTTACCGCGTCGAGCCGGGCTGCGGCATCGGAGAGCGCCTTCGTCGCGCGGCCGATTGAGCGGGACGTGAGCGAGCGCGTTCCCGGCGGCGGCGAGAGAGGTGTATCGCAAATCACGCACCTGCCGGTCCTCTGCCGCGTCTCAAGATTGGTCACGGCCTCGCGCGCATCGTTTCCGCACGCGAGACAGCGGTGCTCGGAAAAAAGCTTTCCAAGCAGGTAGCGCGCTGTGTCATCGTGATCCGGAAACGTGGCCGCAATGACCAAGAGCTGCTGGCGCTCGAGATCGCGATACGCCGACTCGTGAGCGGCTTCAGCCTTCACACCCGAGAGCCGCGCGTCCTGTCGGGCGGCTTCTTCAGAGATAACCGTCTCAGACAACGCGGACAGCTTCGACTGGTCGACCTCTTGAAGCTTCTCTAGAGCCGCTAGTTCGCCGCGCACCTCGTCGACGCTGGTCGCGAGTTCGGTGGTTGCAGCGAACGAACGCTCCTCGCGGGTGAGGGCGCTTTGCAGATTTCGCATTCGGCTATCGCGCTCGAGAATCGCGCGCTCCCGCTCCCGCCAGTTAGTCCCTGTGCTGGCGGGAAGCAGGAGGATGCGAAGGATTTGTCTCTGGGCTGACGGGTCCCACACGAGCGCGCGCCGAGTCTCGAAGTAAAAGGTGAGATGTTGCAGAAGTAGGATCCAGTCCCCAAACGAGGACAGGCCGCCGTGTCGCAAGATGGCCTGCTGGTAGGCGTCCTCGTTTGGACTAGCAGTCTCGCCGTCGATCTCAAGTGCCTCAAGCGTCAACGAACTCAACGAGCGGGTAACTTTGATCTCGCCTTGCCCGAGCCGCAAAGAGAGCGTCGCTGATGCGGAAGCGGCGTCGTCCATGACGCGTGCAGCGAAGAGTCGGCGCTGAGTTCTGTTCAAGGAGCGAGCCTCGAGGCGCTGATTACCCAGTTCCGCGCTGCCTGACAGGCCGGGGATCTCGAACGGGCCCGTGCAAAGGCGATAGAGCATCGTGACGAGCGTAGTCTTGCCCAGGCCGTTCGCTCCGAGCACCAGGGTTAGGCCCGGATCGAACTCCAGATCTAGCCCGTCCTCACGATCGCCGGGATATAGGCCGTAACCACGGACGCGTAGTCGCTCGAAGATCGGAAAAGAGGTCACGGGAGGCTCCTGAGGGCGTCGTGATGCTATACGGTCGGAGTACGCTCGCGAGTGCCCGAGAAGCTCGTTATTGAGTTCCCGTCATGGCGCGGGCCGAGAGCCAGACGCAGCTGTCGTTGGTAGGGGAGGTAAGCAGCGTGGCGATAGATAGCTGGTGGGATGAGGACCTCAGCGAGCTGTATTGGCTCGAGGTCACGGAACGACCAGACATCGGAGCAGATCTCCGTGCTCCCCAGAAGAACGGTTCCAGTGACGACTACTGGAGCTACTCACTCGTTCGAGAGGTCAAGGACGGCGACTTCGTTCTCCATTATCGAAAAGCGGACCACACCATTCGCCATTGGTCGCGCGCGTCAGGGGGCTGGTGGGAGGACGACATTTTTTGGGGTGCGCGGGGCACGGCTGGGCGTTCCCACGAACCATTTGACCGGCCAGGGTGGGTCCACGGACTCGAGGGCCCGTTTCCGCTGCAGACGCCTGTCACCCTCCAGGAACTCCGACATGCGGAGCCGGCGTTGCGCAACATTCGCAACTCGCTCCGTAGCCTTCACGGCGACCCTCTTTACTTCCCGTTCGAGATAGGCGATAGGCGACCCCTCCGGGCGGCACAGGGTTACCTGTTTAAGCTACCGGCTGCGGCAGCCGCGCTAATTCTGGGAGGCCAGGAGCTCGCCGGATTTGCTCAAAGCGACCGGGCCTCAGGTGCTAAGCAAGGCGGCGGCTCGACCTTTGGGTCTGCATACCGGAGAGCGGACGAGAGCACCTCTAGCAGAGCGCGAGAACCGTTTTCTGTCGACCCAGACATCGTGGATCGGGGGACGCGCGGGCATCGGCGGGTTCAGAACCTGCTCGCGGACCACCTCGCTGAGCTGGGCTTGGAACCAAGATCACCAGGGCCGCTCGAGCCTGCCTATGACCTCGCGTGGAAAAAAGGGACCGAGCTTTGGGTTGCGGAGGTCAAGAGCCTTACGAAGAAGAACGAGGAGCGTCAGCTACGGCTCGGGCTCGGGCAGCTGCTTCGATACCGGCATATCCTTGGTGGTGACCATGTGCACGCTGTCCTAGTCGTTGAGCGTCAACCATCCGATCCCTCTTGGCTTCGTCTATGCGAGGCGCTTGCGGTCAGTTTGGTGTGGCCGGAGAGCCTTTCGGATGCTCTTGCGTAGCTGTCACCACTGGGGCGGAAGCCGACGGAGGTAAGGCGCCGAGCTCGGCACAAGAGTGCAGAGCGGCGCGCACCCACGACCGCCTGGATCTCGTCCAAGATTAGGCCAGCTCCGAGACGTCCTCTTAGGACCCCGCAGCCTTCGAAGATCCCGCCTTGCGGGCTCCTTAGACGAACCGGCGTGCTGCGTCGCTCCCTCCTAGCCCGGACTCCCGGCCGGCTGGTGACAACACATTGGACCCCCGGCGCAAGTCCGTGGACTCGGAGCCAACGCCTGAAAATGCCGCTTTGCAGGCATTTCTTGAGGGGTGAGCGAGGGGACTCGAACCCCCGACCGCCTGGACCACAACCAGGAGCTCTACCAGCTGAGCTACGCCCACCACGGGGAAGGAAGCGAGTTTAGCGCCCGCCGGTCAGGTCCTGCGCATGTGAATCGAGGCGGGCTGGCCGGCCGCGAGCCAGCTGCCAGGCGCGCGCAGCGCCGGCTCGACGGCCTCATCCGCGAGCACTTCTCCCCCACGCTCATCGGCGTCGGGCGCATCCGATCCGCGGTCGGTGACGGTCGCCAGGACGATCAGGCGTCGGCCGAGCAGAGACGCGACCGCCCGTTCGGCCAGCGCGAGGCTCTCGCTGGCGGCGCGACCGGGGAGGCGCGCCTGCGCCACGCGCCACACCTGCGATAGGGGCACGGATTCGCGTTCGAGCAGAGAGAGGAGCTCGAGCGCGATCGAGTCCGCCAGCAGCTCGGCGTCCGGCGAGGGGCCCGGCGCGGGTGACGGCGAGGTCGCTGTCGGGTCACGCTCGGGTGCGCTTGGGGCTCTGGTAGGCGCCTGCCTGGCCGCCGCGAGCACGTGCTCGGTGACGTCGCGGCTGCCGCGCTGCGCAGTGCGCCAGCCACGGCTCATCGAGAGCTGCTGCACGGGTAGCTGTGGGCCTTCGAGGATCGTGAGTTTGGCCTGCTGCGGGCTCCACTTGCGCTCGCCGAGCTCCACCCAATGGTCGTTTGCCCACGGCTCGATGAACGGGCGCAACTGCGCGTCGGTGAGGTTGAAACGACAGAAGTTGTGTGGAAACTGGCGCAGCTGCAGGTGGTACACGCGCCAAAGGCTCCCACGTCGCGGCGGGACGCGCGCGCGCCTCAGCGGTGCGCGCGGGACGGCTCGCGAGCTCCAGCGACCTGACCCCCGAGGCGCGCGCGCATCACCGCGACGGCCTGCGGGTTGGAGTCGATCATGACGTAGCGGCGGCGAAGCTGGGCCGCGACGGCGCCGAGCGTGCCGCTGCCGGCGAAGAAGTCGAGGCACCAGTCGCCCGGGCGCGTCGAGGCCTGGACGATGCGGCGGATGATTCCCTCGGGCTTCTGAGTTGGATAGCCGGTCTTCTCGCGCCCGCTCGTGGGGACGATCGTGTGCCACCAGACATCTGTTGGCAGCTTGCCCCGGGCGGCCTTCTCCGCGGTCACGAGCCCCGGGGCCATGTACGGCTCGCGATCGACCTCCGCGGAGTCGAAGAAGTAGCGCGCGGGGTCCTTGACGTACACGAAGATCGTGTCGTGCTTGGATGGCCAGCGGCGCTTGGAGCGCGCGCCGTAGTCGTAGGCCCAGATGATCTCGTTGAGAAAGCACTCGCGCCCGAAGACCTCATCGAGCAGCAGCTTGCAATGGTGCGACTCGCGGCAGTCGATGTGGAAGTAGAAGGTCCCGCTCTCGGCCAGCAGCCTGCGAGCCGCCTGCAGGCGCGGCTTCAGGAACGCGAGATAGTCCTCGAAGCGGTCGCCGTAGGAGGACTCGGCGAGCAGCTTCGTGCGGTAGCGCATCCCCTGAAACCCGGTCCGCTCGCCGCCCTCGTCGCGGACGGCCGCGAGCGTCTTGCGAGCCTGCACGCGGCCCGTGTTGAAAGGCGGGTCGACGTAGATCAGCTGAAAGGACTGATCTGCGAATCTCGGCAGCAGCTCGAGATTGTCGCCGAGCAGGATCTGGTCGCAGGCAGGCGATTCGCTGGCGCGGTCCACGGTCAAAGGAGGGTACGGTGAACGCCCGATGGAGCAGATCGGCCACAAGCCCGGGCGCCGGCGGCGCCCGTCGGTGCACGTGATCGGCGCGGCCACCGCGTTGGGCCTGATCGCCGGGGCCGTCCTGGCGCTGTCGTCGTTCGGCGACGACGACGGCGCGCGTGTGGCGCAGCGCGCATCGGCCCCGGAAGCGCCGTCTGCGCCGGTCGGGGTGGGAGGCGGCGTGTCGGTCCCGGTCGCCGTCGGGTTCGACCTGCATCGCCCGGGGTCGCGCGTGCCGCGCCGATTTCTCGGGCTCTCCTTCGAGGTGTCCAGCCTGCGCCAGATCGCCGCGTACGCCGCCGGCGGAGACCTGGTCCGGCTGCTGCGCTCGCTGGGTCCGGGCCTGCTCCGCTTCGGCGGCGTGTCGGCCGACACGCGCGTCGCCTGGAGCGATCCACTGACAACGCGACCCGCGTGGGCGTCGTCCGTGATCGACGCCGGCGACCTCCGCCGCCTCGGAAGGCTCGCGGCGCGCAGCGGCTGGCAGGTCCTGCTCACGGTCGGGCTCGCGCACTTCGAACCCGCAACCGCCGCCCGGGAGGCCGCCGCCGCCAAGCGAGCGCTGGGGCACAATCTCGCCGGAATCGAGATCGGCAACGAGCCGGATGCATACGCGAAGCACGGCCTCAGGTCACCGCCGTGGACGTTCGCCCAGTACAACGCCCAGGTTTCCGCCTACCGCCGGGCGATCCGGAGGGCCGCTCCCGGTCTCCCGCTGGTCGGCCCTGACGTGTCCGGCTCGGCCGTGTTCCGGACGTGGGGACGGGGCGAGGCCATCCGCGACAGGCCCGCGCTCCTGACCGGGCATCACTACCCGCTCGGGTGTCACGACGTGCCCGCGCCGACGATCGCGCGACTGCTCAGCCCGCGTGTTCGCCGCCTGGAGGGCGCGTCGGTACGCCGTTACACGTCGGTCTCGCGTGCCCGGGCGATCGGCTTCCGCCTCGATGAGGCGAACACCGTCTCCTGCGGAGGGAGAACCGGCATCAGCGACGCGTTCGCCTCGGCGCTCTGGGCGGTCGACTACGTCACACAGACGATGGCCGCTGGCATGGCGGGCATCAACTTCCAGGCCGCGCCGGCGAACTGCGCCGGCTATTCGGCGCTCTGCGCGGCGACGCCGGCGGCCCTGGCGAAGGGCGCGCTGCGCGCGCAGCCGGAGTGGTACGCGTTGTTGCTCACGAGAGCGCTCATCGGTGCGCGTCCGGTGCGCAGCGCGTTCAGGGCGCCGCGCGGGCGAAACGTCGACGTCGGGAGCTTCCTCGCCGGCGACGGCAGGCTGATGTCGGTGATCGTCGACGACGATCCGCCCGCCGCGGGGCCGATCGCGATCAGCCTGCGCGTGGGTCGGCGCTTTGCGGGAGCGACCGTCGTGGCGTTGACGGCGGCCTCGCCCGCGGCGCGCTCGGGCGTCACGCTCGGAAGTCGAGCGGTCGCCGCCGATGGCTCCTGGAGCGGACCGACGGCGCTCTCCCGGCGCCCCAATCGCCGCGGGACGATCACGCTCGTGGTGGCGCCGAGCAGCGCGCTCCTCGCGACCGTTGCGCCGGCACCCGGCGCGGGGCCTAGTCGCTGACGAGCTCGATCCAGGCGTAGGCATGGCCGCAGAGCGTGCGCCAGTCGCCGTCCGGCGCCACCCGCACCAGTTGCCGCGCGGGAACCGCGGCCGGCGCCAGGAAGATCGCGTCAAGGATCGCCGAGCCGCCGTCGCCCGGTGCGAGGTTCAGGCCACCGAGCGTGACCGATAGACGGTGCGTGCCGGCCGCGAGCGGTGCCTGCAGCGGGGTCATCGTGTCCGGGACGAGCGAGTTGCCGCCGAGCTGCCCCCCGATCGCGCCGAGCGACCGTCCGTCGACGCTCACGCGCACTGTGGGCATGATCTGCCCCTGCAGCCAGACGTTCCATGTGCCGCCGAACGGCAGAGAGAACGTGGCCGAGAGCCGTCCTGCCCGCCGCATCACCAGCCCCTGGCGTTGATGGCCCCAGCCCTTGGGATAGGTGGCGCCGGCCGGCGGGATCCGGACGAGAGTCGGAGACCGGGCGGCGATCAACGTTGCGCGATCGCCCGTGGCGATCTGCGCCAGACGGCCGATCCGCGCGCACTGGCGCGCGAGCGCGCCCGACGGCACGACGTGCGCGACCGCCGCCGGCGCCGCCGGGCGGCGACCCCAGACTTGGTAATAGGTGCCCTGCCACAACAGGCGATAGGCCGATGGCGGCGGGGTGGCGCTCGGATCGCGGCGCGAGACGATCAGCGGATAGGCGCTCAGCGCGCTCGGCGAGGCTCGATCGAGCTCGACCGGGGCGCCGTAGCCGTGCGCGAGTCCGGCGAGCGCGCCCGGGGGAAACACGAAGTCCGGACCGCCGATGTCGAGGTCGCGCAGCTGATACATCGAGTATTCGTCGAAGTCCGAGAACAGCGTCGGCCCGCGGCCGGAGAAACGGCCGTTCAGCGACGCCATCTCTTCATAGCGCGCGGTGGGAGCTAGGTTGGTGACGTGGTATTGCGCGACGTCGGACGCCAGCACGCCGCCGGCCAGCGCGATCGCCAAGAGCGGCGCGAGCAATCGAGACCTCCCGGCCCCCGTCCGCGTCCGCGTCGCGCCAAGTCCCGCCCACGCCATGAGCACCACGACCGGCGAGGTCAGCATCAGGCTCTTGGCGGCGACCCAGGTCGTCGCGTAGGAGCGCACGGCGAGCCACGCCGCAAGCATCAGCGCCACCCAGCCGGCAAACGCCAGGACGCGAGTGCGCAGGAGGTGCACTACCCCGAGCACGCACGCCCCCACCGTGAGCGCGACGAGCGCGTAGGTGACGTCGAGATCCACACCCGCCGGCAGCTGCTTATAGCTGCCCCTGAGCCACACGCCGAAGACCTGGATCGAGCGCAGTGGCGTGTGCAGGTTGCCGGCGTTGCTCGTCGAGGCGATGTTCTGTGTGACCTGCAGCGACCCCGAGAGGTCGATCCAGGTCGGCCACGCGCACGCGAGCGCCACGAGCGACCCGGCCCCGGCCAGCAGGAGCACGCGCGCGACGCCCAGGCGCCCGGCCCGGACGTCGACGAGCACGATCGCCACCAGGACGGCAAGCGCTGCGAGCCCCCACACGCCGAACCCCACCCCGAGTGCCGAGACACCGGCGGCCGCGACGACGGCGAATGGGATCGCGCGGCTGGCCCGATCTCCCAGCCAGCGCTCGTGTAGGACAACGAGAGCCCCCAATGTGAGGATCATCGAGAGCGCGGTGATCTCCTTGATCGACCCGAACAGCTCATAGGCATAGACGAGCGCGGGTGCGATCGCACTGAGCGTCGCCGACGCGGCCCACCTGCCCTCGAGGCCGACCCGGCGGGCGAGCAGCCAGGCCGGCCCGGCGCCCGTGGCGAGAATGAACGCGTTGAACGGCTGGAAGGCCCAGATCAAGGGAAGGCCGAGAAGAAATGCGCTGCCGCCGAACAGCGTGTCCGATCCGGATGGGTAGCTCGTGTTGTAGTAGTTGTTGACGAACTGGCCGTAGGAGTTGTGCAGATCCAGATGCGCATAGCTCTGGCCGTGATGGATCAGGTAGTCGGCGCCGAGCATATGAACGGCGGAGTCGGACAGGGCCATGTAGCTGGAGAACGTCGGCCGCCCGGCCAGCAGCACGGGCGCCAGCGCCACGCAGTAGGCGAGCACCGGCACACCGAACTGCCATCGACGGCCGCGCAACGCGAGCGTGAGTCTGCGGACACGTCCCGCGCCGAGCGCGAACCCGGCCAGCGCCGCCGCCGCGATCACCCAGGGCGTCACCGGCGCGAGCGGCGCGGCGTAGGTAGTCAGCTGCGAGACGGCGATCAGCGCGGCCACGCCGACGGCCGGTAGCAGCGGCCCCGGCAGGAACCCGCAGCTGAGGCGGTCGACGAGCAGCCCGGCGCCGACGCAGAGCAACGCGAGCACCCCCGGGTAGACGAAGGCGGTGAGAAAAAACACTACGGCTCGAACGCCGTGTCCCCGCCACTTTCGACGAGCTCCTGCAACCGAGCGCGGCCGTCGCCGATCACCGGTCCGCCGTGGGCCAGCAGGAGATGGTCGACGTCCGGTGAGAGGAGCGGGTCGATCGGGACACCGCCATCCTCCAGCCAGTAGGAGGACACCTCGACGTGGATCCGCGCGTGCATCGCGGTCCAGTGGAAGACGCCGGGGAGGACCTCTGCACGGAGCCAACCCTACTGCGACGGGGCGCCGATCAAGCGAGCGACGCCCCAAACGGCCAACATGCCCCCGGCTGGACTCGAACCAGCAACCCCCGGCTTAGAAGGCCGGCGCTCTATCCAGTTGAGCTACGGGGGCGAGCGAGAATCGTCGCACCTCCTTAGGCAGGCTTGAGCAGAAACGTGTAAAAGTTGCCGCTATGAGCACCGTGGAGGACGACGAGCAAGATCTAACGCGCAAGCAGCGGCGCGAGCAGGCACGGTCAAGGCGCAAGGAACTCGAGCAGGCCGAGGCCGCGAGCGCGATTCGGCGCACCCGGCTGACCCAGCTCGGGATCGTGGTCGGAATCGTCGTGGTGATCATCGTTGCCGTGGTGCTCGCGACCGGCAGCGGCGCAAAAAGAGGGCCCGCCACCGGTCGGGCAGCCCAGAAAATCTCTGGCGAAGTCGCGGCTCTGATTGGCGGTATTCCGCAGAACGGAAACACGCTCGGCAACCCCGGCGCGCCGGTCACGATTCAGTACTTCGGTGACCTGGAGTGTCCGATCTGCAGGGACTTCACGCTCGGAGCGCTGCCCACGCTGATCCAGAACTACGTCCGCGCCGGGAAGCTGCGGATCGAATTCCACTCGCTCGAGACGGCCACGAAGGAACCGGAAACGTTCAAGACTCAGCAGATTGCCGCGCTCGCAGCCGGCAAGCAACAGAAGATGTGGAACTACATCGAGCTCTTCTACAACGAGCAGGGCGAAGAGAACAGCGGCTATGTGACGGAATCGTTTCTCCAGAAACTCGCTCAGGAAGTGCCGGGATTGCGACTCGCGACGTGGGCCAGCGCGCGCTCGGACACCGAACTCGCCACTTCGATCACCACCGATGCTCAAGCCGCGAACAACGCCGGCTTCACCGGGACGCCGTCGTTCCTGATCGGCAAGACAGGCGCCACGATGCAGAAGCTCGAATACAGCTCGCTGACCGATCCCTCCTCGTTTGAGTCGGCGATTGAAAGCACGCTCAAGGCGTAGGACGATGATGAGCGCGCGAACCCTGAGGATCACGATGATCGCCTTGACGGTGGTCGGCCTCGGCGTGGCCACCTACCTGACCTACATCCACTACGCCGGCATCAAGCCCCTGTGCGGACGCAACGGAGGCGGCTGTGAGATCGTGCAGACCTCGGAATACTCGAAACTCGCAGGAGTGCCGGTCGCGCTGATCGGCCTGATCGGCTACGTCACGATCCTGGGCTCGCTGCTCGCGCCGGAGACGGAGACGAGCCGGTTCGCGACCGTGGCGTTCACGGTGGTCGGCTTCGGCTTCAGCGCATACCTGACCTATCGCGAGCTGTTCTCGATCCACCACATCTGCGAGTGGTGCGTGTCGAGTGCCGTGATCGTAACCGTGCTGATGTGCCTTGCGATCTGGCGCTTCCTGCGCGGCGACGCCGCGACGAGCGACACCCTGGCGCAGGCGGGGGTCGGCGGGACCGAAGCGGGCACACCGCTCGGCGCCGCGCGCTCCTGACGGCGACAGCCGGCCGGCGCGCCGGCCCAGCGCTCCGTGGGCCCCTGGGCGGGAAGGCGCTCACTAGTCAATCCGTCCACTGGCGTTTGCCACCGGCCGTGCAACCGATTGGCAGGGCCGACGTGGTTAGCAGGCTATGCGCTCCCCAACCACGAGCACCCAGCCCGAGGCCGTGACGGACCTCGCGGAGACGATCGGCCCAGGGCCGAGCGTCGCTCCTGCCGTGGAGAGCGAGAGGCGGATCGCGCGGTTGTTCGAGATGACCAGCGACCTGCTCGCCACGATCTCTCTCGACGGAAACTTCACGCTCCTCAATCCGGCCTGGGAGCGGGTTCTGGGCTGGACGCTGCAGGAGCTCCAGGCACAGCCGATGCAGGAGTTCATCCACCCCGACGACGTCGAACAGACGCTCGCGCTGATGCTCGCCGGCGGTCAGCACCCGGCGCAGCTGGAGAACTTCACCAACCGCTACCGTCACCGCGACGGATCGTGGCGCTGGCTGCTGTGGAGCGCGCGCCGCGACGGGGACACGTGGTACGCAGCCGCCAAGGACGTCACCGACCGCATGTGGCTGGAGCGTCAAGCGCTGCATGATCCGCTGACGCACCTGCCCAATCGCCTGCTGCTGATGGATCGCACGCTCCAGGCGCTCGCGCGCCTGCACCGAAACCACGGGCTCGTCGCCCTGCTGTTCATCGATCTCGACCGCTTCAAGGCGGTCAACGACAGCTTTGGTCACGACGTAGGCGACCGTCTGCTGATCTCCGTCTCCGAGCGCCTCGGCGAGATGATGCGCGACAGCGATACCGTCGCCCGCTTGGGGGGCGACGAGTTCGTGATCCTGGGCGAGGACATCGAGAGCGACGCCGAAGCTCTCGCCCTCGCCGAGCGTGTGCTCGAGACATTGAACGAGCCGTTCATGGTGGGCTCATCGGAGGTACCGATGCCCGCGAGCATCGGCGTGTCGGTCTCCCACGATCCCGAAGCCGATCCCGAGGACATGTTGCGCGAAGCGGACGTCGCAATGTACCGGGCAAAGGGGGGCGGCGGCAGCCGCTTGGAGCTCTTCGATGAGAGCCTTCGCAGCGAGATCACCGCGCACGTGGAGATCGAGAAGCGCCTCCTCCACGCGTTGCCTCGACAGGAGCTCCTGCTCGCATACCAGCCGATCGTACCGCTCGCTGGCGGTCGTGCCGTGGGCTGCGAGGCGCTCGTACGGTGGCATCCCGACGGTGCCGAGGAAGCCAGCATCGACGACCTGCTCCCAGCCACGTTCCTACCGCAGGCGCAGGACAGCGAGCTGATCGTGCATATCGGCGACTGGGTCCTCTACACCGCCTGCGCGCAGGCCGCCGCCTGGCGCCGGCAGGGGATCGCGATTCCGGTCTCCGTCAACGTCGCCGCACGCGAGTTGACCGAGCGGGAGCTCGCCGAGCGCGTTCGCAGAGAGCTCGAGCGCTTTCATTTGCCGGGGAGCGCGCTGTGCCTCGAGGTGAGCGAGGAGGCCGTCATGCGCGACCCCGAGCGGGCCCGCGCAGCGCTGGGGAGCATCAGGCGCCTGGGCGTGGCGATCGCGCTAGACAACTTCGGAGCGGGCGGGTCCTCACTCACCCTGCCGCGGAATCTGCCGCTGGACATGATCAAGCTGGACCGGAGCCTGATCCACAGCTTCGAGCACGACCGTGAGACCCGCGCGATGGTCGCGGCGATCATCGCGCTGGCGCAGGAAGCGGGCCTGATGGCCGTCGCGGTGGGGATCGAATCCAACCGCCAGCTCGCGCTCGCCCGTGAATTGGATTGCGCGGTTGGCCAGGGCTATCTGCTGCACCGGCCAGACTCCCCCGAGCGCCTGCGTTTCGCCGGCGCACCGGGAACTGTAACGTCCGCGCCATGGCGTCCTCAGGTGCGACTGGCCGGCAAGCGCAGCCGTCGCTGAACGACGCGAAAGCGATCGTCCGCTACAAGCGCGCGGCCGCGCGAGCGGCGGCGGAGCTGGTCTGCGACGGGATGCGTGTCGGCCTGGGCACGGGCTCGACCGTGGCCTATCTGCTGCCGGCGCTCGGCGAGCGCAAACTGCAAAGCCTGGCGTGCGTCGCGACCTCGCCGGCTACCGCGCGCGCCGCGCGCCAGCTGGGCTTGGCCGTGCACGAGCTCGATGAGCTGGGCGAGTTGGACGTCGCGATCGATGGCGCCGACCAGATCGACCGGCGCGGCTGGCTTGTCAAGGGCGGCGGGGCGGCGCACACGCGCGAGAAGATCGTCGCGGCGGCGGCCAGACGCTTCGTCGTGATCGCCTCGGCGGAGAAGGCGGTTACACGCCTCGGCCCGCCGGTGCCCCTGGAGCTGATTCGCTTCGGCGTCCATAGCACGCTGCGGGCGCTGGGCCAGGTGGAGCTGCGAGCGCACGCCGACGGCCTCCTCGAGAGCCCCGACGGAGGCGTGATCGCGGACTACGTCGGCCCCGTCGGCGACCCACGCGAGCTCGCGGCCCGCCTCAGCGCGGCGCCGGGCGTCGTGGCGCACGGGCTGTTTCCGCCGGAGATGGTGAGCCTGATCCTGATCGGCGGCGAGCTGGGCGTGGAGCGGCGGGCCGGCGGGAAGCCCGAGGCGGCTTCCTAGCGAGTGGCCCGGCCGCCGGTGTGCACCGGTCGAAGCTCCACGGCAGATGAAACGGGGTGGCGGGCAAGAACGCCGTCGGCGGCGACGACGTAAGCGCCCATGCGCCGCAGCGGCGGGGAGTAGACGTGGAGAGTTACCGCCGGGCCGGCGCCGGCGTGGCGGACGCGGTGGATGTCCGCGGGCGAGAAATGGAAGCTCTCGCCGGCGGCGAAGGCGCGATTGCGGGGCGCGCCGCCAATCGCGAGACGCTCCTCGTGGACGCGCCCGCCGACGATCGCCACAGCGCCCGCAGACGTGTCGTGGTCGTGAAAGCCGGTGTCTTGATCGTCCATCCAGCAGATCAGCCAAGCGGTCAGGTGATCGTCGCTGAGCAGCTCCTCGTACAGCCGCTGACTTGCGTCGTGCTTGACGAGGTCGATCCAGAGCTCGGGACGATCGGCGAGCTCGGTCACGAAGGCCTGCAGCTCGGGGCCGGAGAGATCGCGCCCGCGCGGCCGCGCGAGGGCGGCGATCTGGCTTACGGCCGCCGGCGCGGCGGTGGATCCGGGGCCGCGGTCGCGCGGACGTCGAAAGGAGGTGGACGTAGCGGTGCTCATCGCGACGTCATCGCGCGGCGGCGCCGAGCGCCCGTCGTGTGCTCTCTGCGATCGGCTCCCAGTCGAGTCCGTCCGGCATTCCGTGCTCAGCGGGCTCGACGACCGGTCGATCGGAGCCGTACAGGAGCTGCTCGCGGCCGACGACGGCCGCGAGCGTACGCACCGCCGTGGGGCCATAGGAGGATGTGTCGTAGAAGATCAGGGGATCTCTGAGGTTCGGCATCGGGCCGCCGCGCGAGGACAAGCGCTCGACGTGAAGCGGGGCGAGCGCGGCCAGCATCGAGAAGACCGCCCGCAGCCTGGGGTAGCGATTGCGCGCCACGCCGACAAACGCAAGCCACGCGGCGTGCATCTCACCGACGTATCGAGTCAGCGCGGGCCACCACAGCGGGTCGCCGAGCGACGCGTCCGCGAGGGTTCCAGAGGCGCCCGGTTGCGGACCGGGGCCGGGGTGGATCAGCAGGGGCGCTCCATGCAGCTCCAGGCGCGCCAGTACGTCTCGTAGGCGGGAGACGCCGACGAGGCCGCCGACGGCGCCCGCGGGCAGCGACAACCCGACGCATCCGCGCGCGAGTGCACGGTCGACATCGTCGGGATCGGGGCGGTCGAGGGCGATCGCCCCCCACACGCCGAAGGGACCATCCAGCGCGAGCGCTCCCTCGTGATAGGCGTCGAGCAGGGGCAGGGCCTGCTCGCGTGGAAGGCACTCGATCCCCAGGGGGCTCGATAGGCACAGCAGCGCGCGGTCGAGTCCGTCGCGCTCGACCAGCGCGGCGCGGTGCGCCGGCTCCTCGTGTGACAGATCGATCACGTAAGGACGCTCGCCGGCAAGAAACAGGACCGTAAGGCCATGCTCGCTACGAACGAACGGGAGCTCCTGACGACCTGCGAGCGCCGCCACGAGCGGTTCGGTCCATAGATGCTGGTGGATGTCGATCTTGGTCATCGGCCGGGAGACTCCGCGGGGAGACGATTCGTGGAAAGTAAATACTAGCTTCTCGATCAGCTTTATGCAGATTGGCAGAGGAGCGTCTTTTTCCAGACGCCGGTCGGGGGCGCGACGCCGTCGCCCGGATCCGCCGGCACGGTCGCGCCGTCGCCGGCCGGCCGCCAGCCGGCGGACAGTTGACGGTTACTGGCCGATCGCCTACGCTCCAGGGGTCTGGTCTCGTGGGAGACGGGAGCAGCTGGCAAGCGCAGATGACCGAATCCCGTCATCGGCGCTTCCGGCTCACGGGGAAGCCAGACTCCGTTTCGGAGGAGAGAGCATGGCGACGATCGAGCTGAGCATCCAAGCCCACCGGCAGCAGGACCGGCACACACTCGTACTGATGGGCGAGCTGGACCTCGCGTCCGCGCCGGAGCTCGAAGTCATGGTCGCGCAGGCTTGCACGGATGGCGCGCGCGAGATCGTGCTCGACCTCAGCCGGCTCAGGTTCGTCGACTCCAGCGGGCTCAAGGCGATCCTGAGCGCCAGGAGCCTGTGCGCGGCGAGCGGAGGCGAGCTGTATCTGACCCCGGCGCAGGAGCCGGTGCAGCGGCTGTTCGAGCTCACCCGCTTGATCGAGCGGCTGCAGTTCCGCGAGTCGAGCCTGCCCGAGTTGGCGGAGTGAGGCCGCGTTGAACACCATCCAACGCTGAGGCCACCGCCGCGCCCGGTTGCGCATGAGCGCCGCGCGAGTCCCGGTCGCAGGTGCGATCTCCTGTGGTCCGGCTCACGGCGCACGACGACCCGGTGGGACTGTGGCACGCGCTAGCTTGGTCTCAGAACGATGCCCGTTGCCAGGAGGTTGCAGCCATGACGCTCGGGGGTGAGCCGACGATCGGCCATGCTGATGGCGCGACCGGTCGCGGCGAAATCGCCGTTGCGGTGATCAGCGCCGCCGGCCTGTACATCGTCGGCGCCGCGCTGATCGCCACAGCTGCATGGCTCCCACACGTGAGCTCGGCGGCCGCCCTGATCGCGGTGGCCGCCACCGCCGTGCTAACCGCCGGCGGTCTCCTCGCGGCCACCCGCCGCCACCACGCCGGGCTCGTGCTCGCCTGCGTCGCCGACCTTTGGGGGATCGTCCTGATCGTGGTGCTGTGCGCGGCCGCGGGAGGCGCCGGGAGCCCGTTTGCGCTGATCTACTTCTTCGCGATCGGCCACGCCGCGGCTTTTCAGCCCCGCCGGCGGTTCGTGCTCGTCTCGCTCGCCGGGCTGCTCGCGTTTCTCGCACCCCTGGCTTATGAACACGTCTCGAGCACGTTCGCGGCGACCGCGTGCGTCGGGATGGTGCTGGCGCTGCTGACCTCTGGCGTCGTTCACTTTGCGTTGAACAGGATGCGCGACCAACGTCGGCGCCTGGAATTCCTGATCGCCGCGACCTCCGTCCTCGACAGCACGCTGGATCCCGACGAAACGCTGCGCAGGATCGCGCAGATCGCGGTGCCTGAGCTCGCAGAGTTGTGCGTGATCGACCTGGTCGGATCGCACGGCGCGATCGAGACGACGCTGGCAGCTGCGGTCGACCCGGCCGTCGCCGCGGAAGTCGAACGCGTGCGCAAGGAGTTTCCGCTTGACATGCGCGGCCCTCACCCCGTTGCTCGGGTACTCGGCAGCAACGAGCCCTACGTGATTCGCGACCTGACCGATCGCGAGGCGCGGCAGCAGATCAGCGACAGGGGCGAGGATCAGCGATTCATGCAGCAGGCGGGGTACGGCTCGGCGGCCGTGCTCCCGATCGTGGCTCGCGGGCGGACTCATGGGACGATCTCGTTCTTGCGCGTGGGGACCGATGATCGGTTCGGGCGCGATCAGCTGACGGTCCTCAAAGACTTGACGGGCCGCGCGGCGATGGCATACGACAATGCTCGCCTGTATGCGGAGCGCGCCCACGTAGCGCGGACGCTCCGGCGCAGCCTGATGCCGGCGACGCTGCCGGCGATCCCCGGCCTCGATCTCGCCGCCTACTTCCGACCGATGGGGGCCGGCAACGAGGTCGGGGGCGACTTCTACGACGTGTTCGGAGACGGCGACTACTCGTGGTTGATGGTCGGCGACGTGTGCGGCAGCGGCGCTGACGCCGCGGCCCTCACGGGGTTCATACGCCACACGACGATCGCCTACACCCACGAGGCGACCAACCCGGCGCAGGTCCTCGCACAGGTCAATCAAGCGATGCTCGATCAGGACTTCGAAGGCCGCTTCGCGACGACGATCCTCGCCCGCGTGATCGTGCGCGACGGTGTGTGCGCATGCACGATCGCGACCGCGGGGCACCCCGCCGGGCTCATCAGGCGTGCCGGCGGCGCGGTCGAGGAGCTCGGCGAAAGCGGCACGCTGCTCGGGATCTTCCCCGACCCCGACATCCGGGAGGTCTCGACGACGCTCGAGGCCGGCGACGTGCTCGCCCTGTACACCGACGGGCTCGCGGAGGCCCGCGCTCCCGATCGGACCGTGACGGTGCCGGAGATGCGAGAGCGGCTGGGACAGAGCTCGCCGGGAGTCGCCCAGGATGCGATCGATGCCCTGCTGGGCCTCGTCGAGCTCGACGATACGGTGCGCGACGACATCGCGATCCTCGCGCTGCGCGTGCGCGAACCATCGCCAAACGGCGCCATCGCCGCAGGGGAGGATCGAGCGGCGGTCAACCGACCTGGGTGAGAGGCCTCACCGGCCTGCCGCCGGCGCCCTCCGCCGCCGGCCCCAGCTGAGGGAGCTTTGGCGCGCGTCGTCGCGGACGGCCACTCGGCGGGGCACAGAGCCCGAATCCGCTGTGCAATCCGGAACCAAAGCGCTGCAGATCCGAGCGGGGGACCCAGGAATCGAACCTGGCGTTGCGGTTTTGGAGACCGCCGTGTTACCGATACACCAGTCCCCCGGGTAGGCCCGAAAGGCCGATTCTAGGCGCTTGACCCCGCGACCGTATCAAGCGCCGAGGCGAGGCTCGCGCACTAAAGCGGTTGGCCAATCGTGCCGAGAACGTTGGTGGAACGGCAACCTCGTGACAATGCACACCCTCCCTGCCACGCTCTGGTCCGTCGGCCGCTACCTCTGCGGCGGTGCACTGGCGTCGACGACTACCCTTCGCCGAGTCCTCGGGCAACGGGCGCCGCTGCGAGCGGAGTCCGGCATGTCGCTGATCGAAGTCGTCGTCGCCGCGCTGATCGTGGGGCTGATCACGGTCGGGACCCTGACCGGGTTCGACAGCGCCGGGCGCGCCAGCGCCGACCAGCGCGCGCACGCTCAGGCCACGGTGCTGGCCCAGCAGGACGAGGAACGCCTGCGCGGGTTGCCCGCCGCCACGCTGGGCCAGTTCGGCAGCTCCACACGTCTCGAGGCCGAAAACGGCCTCTGCATCAAAGAAGTGTCGGCCGGCAAATGGCAGTACTACCCCAAAGGAAACAAAGAAAATCTGCCCTTCTGCGAAGCGGAAACCTCCTTCGCCGGCGAACCATACGCCGGCACCGTCTTCACGGTCAGCTCGTCCGCTCGCTACGTCACCGCCCCGAAAGGCGCCACTGGAGCGAGCTTCGCGTGCGAAACGGCGGGCAGCAGCGCCGACTACATACAAACCACCTCCTCGGTCACCTGGTCTGCCCACAGCACGCGCGCGCCAGTGACCGAGTCGAGCATCGTCACCAGCCCGGTCTCCGCGGTTGTGGAGATCGTCGTCAAAAACCAGAAGAACGAACCTGTCAGCGGCGCGACGGTGAAACTCAAGAACGAAGCCGGCACTTCGGTGATCGCCGAACAGACGACCGGCTCAACCGGATGTGCGATCTTCGGCGCCGTCCTCCAACCGAACGTCAAAGCCTTTGCGGAAAAACCAGGCTGGGTCGACAAGCGGGGCAAACCCGCGGCGGAAAAGGAATTCAAAGTGTCCCAGGTCGCCCTCACCAAAGAAGAACTCGTGATCGCCGAAGCCGGGGCGCTTGAAGTCACATTCGAAAGCAACGGCAGTACCGTCGGGGTCACGGGCGACACGTTTGTTGCCGCCGAGACCGAAATCCCGCTCAAGTTCCTCGTCGGGGGTACCGCTGGAGCGCCCGCGCCCAAAGTCCTCCTCGAACACCTCTTTCCGTTCGTCAAACCCCCATCGCCGTTTCCTGCCGAAAAGTACAAAGTCTATGCCGGTGACTGCGAAGCGAACGACGCAAAAGTGGTCGGGGCAGTCGCCTACAAGGAAGAAGCGGTCGAACCCGGGAAAACGACCCAGGTCAAAGCCGAAGTGCCGAAGGTCAATGTCACCGTATGGAGCGGCACGAGCGAAACCCCCGGCAGCAAGCTCAAAGGCGCGACGACCGCCCTGTTCATCAACAAACAATGCGCGGCGACAAACTCGCAGAATCTCACACCCGTGCTCACCGAACACAAAGCGACCGTCACCGAAAGCGGCGCCGAAGAAGGGCACGTCGTCGCCTACATGGCCTACGCCAAAGAACTCAAGCTCTGCGTCGTGTCCAAGGAAATAGGTGGCAAATTCCTGAAGAAGACCTTCGCCGTGGTCAACACCAAAAAAGAAGGCGTCGCCGTCACGAAGTATATGAAGGAAGGCGGAAAAGCCGAAGAAGAAAAGACCAAAGCCGAAGAGCTCGCCAAACCGGAGAAATGCCCGTGATGTCCCCCAAGCCGCTGGCGATCCTTCTCAGTGAGGAGCAGGGCTTCACCCTGATCGAACTGATGGTCGCGATGGTCATGTCGATCATCGTCGCCGGAGCGCTGATGATGCTGCTCGTGCTGTCGGTCAGTCAGGAGACCCGCATCGACGACCGAGTCCAGGCCGACCGGATCGGGCGAACGGCGATGAGCGCCATAATCGACGAGCTGCACTCGAGCTGCACGGGGTTCGGCGCGACCGCGATCCAGGGGCCAAGCGCCACGCCGGTGGCGCCGCTTGCCAAGAGCGGTGCGACCGACCTGTGGTTCCTCAGCACCTACGGAACCAAAACCAGCGGCAACCCGACTCCCGCCACCGTCATCGAGCATGACCTCCACTGGACCTCGACGGGGACCAGCAACACCAAACAGACGCTCGGCACCCTCACCGACTACGCGTTTGAAAGCACGGGCGGGAGCTCGCCGAACTGGACATTCCCCGAACTCGCGACCGCGAAAGCCACCAAAACCCAGATCCTCGCGTCGAACGTGATTCCGCCGGCGTCCCCGGCCACCTCGACGATCTTCCAGTACTACAAGTTCTCCGCTCCGGCGACCGCCGAACTCGAACCGGTCCCGACGGCGAGCATCGCCGCGGCTGCCACCGGCGGCGAAATCGCGAAGGTAACGATCAGCTTCTCCCAAGCCGGTGAACGAGGCGATACGCGACTCGGCCGCACGGCCCCTTTCAGCGACTCGGTCGTACTTAGGTTCAACCCGGCGGAAACCGGCGCGGAAGCGGTGAACGTCCCGTGCGCCTAGGCGACGCTCAACCGTATCGACGCTTCGCGCGCGGCGAGGACGGCTTCACGATGGTCATCGCCATCGTGGTGCTGCTCATCGGCTCGCTGCTCGTCGCCGGTGCGCTGACCTTGGTCCGCGGCGACATCCAGCTGACGAGCACCGAAACCGCCCAAAAGAAGGCGTACTTCGCCGCCGTCTCGGGAATCAACGAATACAAATACAGGCTCAACGTCGAACCGGGTGCCTGGAAAGCATGCTTCAGCACCACCCAGACCGTGCCGGGCACGACCGACGAGACCTATGAAGTCAAGACGCTCGGCGCGAACGGGCATGCGAAATGCGAAGCAAACCTGCAGTCCACCGTGATCGAAACCGCGGGTTCCGCCTCGGGCACCTTCCGCGTCGAGTCAACCGGCACCGTCGGCAAAGCGGGCACCGCCGGCTACGCACAGCGCAAGATCGTCGCCACCTTCAAGCATCCCGGCTTCCTCGACTATGTGTTCCTCAGCAACTACGAAGTCGAAGATCCCACCACGACCGGCGCCAACTCCGCCAACTGCGAACACTATTACCTGGCGAGGAAAGCCGGCGGATGGCTCAACGAATGTCCCGCCATCGATTTCATTGCCGAAGACGAACTCAAGGGGCCGTTCCACACCAATGATGCGGTCTCGATTTGCGGCTTCGGGGGGACGAGTCCCATATTCGGTCGCAAATCGCCGGGAACGGATACGATCGAGATGAACGGTGGCCACTATGCCGGGACCGACGGCCCGTGCAGCAACACCCCCGTGCTGCAAGGCAAATACACCGAAGCCGCGCCCACGTTGCTGCCGCCGGAAGAACCGGACGCCGAACTGCTTCAGGCCGCGGGATACATCTTCAAAGGCCGGACCGTGATCGAACTCGAAGAAGGCAGCCCGAACAAAATGAAAGTCACGATCTACAACTCGGTGACCAAAAAATTCGAAAAAGAAACCAAAAACTTCCCGACCAACGGCGTCGTGTACGCGGAAAACGTCGCCAGCTGCCCGGCATACTCCCCGTTCGTCTACGACAAAGGCTATGAAACCGATGAAACGACCCCGACGTGCGGCAACGTTTACATCAAGGGGAAATACACCGAATCACTCACCGTCGCTTCGGCTAACGATATAGTCATCATCGGAAATCTTGAAACCACTCAGGAAACGCCCGGAGGGAAGCCGATCGGCGTCGGTCTGCTCGGGTTGATCGCGCACAACTTTGTGCGTGTCTATCACCCGGTGGAATGCACTTCTTCCTGCACGAACAACAGCTTCTCCTGCAATGGCACAAACCAGTCCAAAGCGACCGACCCGCGCGGATGGGGCGCGCTCCTGAACCCGGTGGTCGACGCCGCCATTCTGGCCACGAAGCACTCGTGGATCGTCGACAACTTCACCTGCGGCTCATCGCTTAACAAACTCACCGTTTGGGGCGCGATCGCCCAATTCTGGCGTGGACGCGTAACGCAGGGCGTGTCCGGCGGTGGCTACCCCAGCAAGAACTACAACTACGACGAACGCATGGCCACTGGGCAGCCGCCGAGCTTCCTGGCCCCGACGGCGACGAGCGGTTGGAGAATCACGCGCGAGACCCAGCCACAGAATGGATTCGGATAGCGCTCCAGCCGGCGGCCGATGCGGGCGGAGGGACTCGAACCCCCATAGGCTTTCGCCCACCGGCTCCTAAGGCCGGCGTGTCTACCAGTTCCACCACGCCCGCGCGGCCTCGAGAGCCTAGCTCGCGCGGATGCTCGCTCTTCGAGTCGGGGCAATCCGAGCGCACCGCGCGGGCGTCCGAGCGCGACTCGATTCTCGCCCGCCATCGCCCGGCTCGGTTTCGGCGCCGATTGGCCGGCCGGCACCCGATCGCCCACGAGAACGGCGCGAGATTGTATGGTCATCCATGCGATGCCCTTCACTCCCGGTCAGAAGCCGGACGATTCGCCACCGGCCGGCGTGGTCATCACCCACCCCAATCGCGACAAGCCGGTCGTGCAGGCCACTCGCGCGACCGTGATCGTGCTGCTGCTCGCGAGCGCCGGGCTGGTGCTGATCGTGTCGATCGGCGGGTGGAGCGTGCTGCAGAGCACGACCGCCCCGATCCAGATCGGCTACGTCGCCGTGTACCTCACGCTCGCGTTCTACGCCGCCCGCTGGAACCGCGGCGTGCTGCCGGTCGCCGCCGTGCTCGCGGTCCTGCTCGCAATCTTCGCGCTCGTAGCCGGGCCGGGCTGGTTCGCCCGCGACAAGTCCGGATTCGCGGTGCCCGCGATCAACTCCGGCCTGCTCGGCGTGCTCACGCTGCTGATCGTCCCCGTGCAGATGCTCCTCGTCGCGTTCGCGATGCGCGGCTTCTCGCAGGGATGGAACGTCGAGCTCGAGCGTCGCGATCCGAGCGCCGGCGCGGAGCTCTACGGCGACGCCCCGCCGCACCCGGCCTGAGAGACGCCCCGCCGAACCGAGCACGCGCTCGCACCCGCCGAATCGCGCACCCGCTCGCATACACTGGATCCCTGGCGTGCGGCGGTGGCGGAACGGCAGACGCGATGCTCTCAAAAGGCATTGTCCGTAAGGGCGTGTGGGTTCGAATCCCACCCGCCGCATTCCCGAAGCGGCGTGGCACACAACCCGCACCGATCCCGACGCCGCGGAGGCGATCAGCGCCTACGCGGCGTCCCGGCGCGCTCAGCTACCGAACCAGCGGGCGCGACGGCTGGAGCCGAAGTGCTCCTTCTCGGCGACGAGGGCGCCGGACGGCGCTTGAAAGGCACCGGTGGGCTCGGGCCCCGAGAGGAAGTCCACGTCGACACGACCGACACGACCGGCTCCGAACTCGATGTAGCAGGAGCCGCGCCCGTCGTAGGGGCCCGGCCGCTCACCGCGCGTCGCGTTCGCGATCACCGACGCGGCAACGATGCGAGCCGGCCCCTCGGCGAACACCCCCGCTTTCGGGACACCGACCGCCGCGACGTCTCCCAGTGCGTAAACGCCCGGGAAGCGCGTCTCAAGCGTCCTCGGGTCGACGGGCACGTAGTCGCTCTCGATCATCCCGCTCGCCGTCACGACCGCCGGTGCGCGGTGTTTGGGAACACCGAGGAACAGGTCATAGGGCATCTCGCGGCCGTCGTCGAGCACCGCGACGCGGCGCGCCCCGTCGAGCGAGCTCACCCGGCGGCCGGGGACGAACTCGATTCCACGCTCGGCGAAAGCGGCGATCAGCGCGCGGGAGGTGTCCGGCGAGGGCGGGACGGGGCTCCCGAGCGGGATCACGAAGGAGATCTCGCAGTCGGAGCGGACACCCCGCACGGATAGATAGTCGTGCAGCAGCAGGGCGGCCTCGCTCGGCGCCGGAGGACACTTGAACGGCGCCCCACACACGCCTACGATTGCGCGGCCCTGCGAGAAAGCGGGGAGTAGCTGCGCCAGGCGCTCGGCTCCAGCCATCGAGTAGAACTCGTTGCCCTCCTCGGCGAGTCCCGGCGTCGCGTCGAGGTCATAGTCCGCGCCCAGCGCCACGACCAGGACGTCGGCCTCGTGGACCCCACCGTCGGTGCTCACGCGGCGCGTTTGCGGATCGATCGCGGTGACCGCCTGCTGCAGGAAGCGCACCCCCGGCTTTGCGATGTCGCGGTAGGGCAGGCGCACCGCCTCGGGCGTCGTGCGGCCGAACATCACGTCGAGCTTGGAGTACCCGAAGACGAAGGAGTCGCTCCTGTCGATCAGCGTCACATCGACGATGTCGCCGAGCGCCTCCGACAGAAGGGTCGAGAGCTCGAGACCGCCGAAACCCGCTCCCAGGACGACAACGCGGGTCTTCATCGGGCGAGAATACTCAACCTCGCGGATCCGCGATCACGGTCCGGCGACTAGCTCCAGCAGCTCTTCCGCGAGCGCCGGCGGGGCGACGAGGACTCCCCACGGCAGGTCCTCGTGGACGGGCAGCTCCAGCACCCGCAGGCCCGCGCGTTCGCAGATCAGCGCCCCGGCCGCGACGTCCCACTGCTTGACCGACCGCTCGAAGTAGGCGTCGTAGCGCCCCGCCGCCGTCCACGTCAAGTCCAGCGCGGCGCTGCCCAGGCGACGGATGTCACGCACGCGCGGAGCCAACCGCTCGAGCACGCGCGCCTGCGCCCGGCGCACGCTCGCGTCGTAGGCGAGCCCCGTGGCGACCATTGCCGTCGCGAGCCCTCCTCCCCTCTGCGGACCAGCGAGCGGGATCCGGCCAGAGGGGCCCTCGAGCGCCGGAGCGCCGTCTCGCGTGGCCGTGAACAGCTCATCGCGATTGACGTCATACACGGCTCCCGCCACCGTCCCGCGACCGTCTCGCACGGCGACGCTAACGCACCACTGTGGTATCCCAAACACGAAGTTGACGGTCCCGTCGAGCGGATCGACGACCCAGCTCAGCTCGCTCTCGCCCTGCTCGGAGCGGCCGCCCTCCTCTCCCACGAAGCCATCCTGCGGGCGTCGCTCGGCGAGCAGGTCGCGGATCGCGCGCTCCGAGGCCAGGTCCGCCTCGCTGACGAGGTCCGTGGGCGTGCTCTTGCTGCCCACGCCGCGCTCTGCTCCCTGCCGGGCACGGTCGGCCAGCAGCGCGCCCGCCATCCGCGCGGCGTCGACCGCCACCTCCAACAGGGCATCGGATTCGCTCACGAGAACTCGGGCGGGCGCTGCGGCGCCCATGGGCGCTCGGACTCGAGCTGGGCGGCGAGCGAGAGCAGCGTCGCCTCGTCGTTCGGACGTCCGACGAGCTGGATCGCACGCGGCAGGCCGTCGGCGCCGAAGCCCGCCGGGACCGACGCGGCAGGCTGTCCGGTGACGTTCCAGACGCCGTTGTACGGGACCCAGCCGGCCACCACATTCAGCGTCCACACCGCGCTGCGGCCCTCCAGATGACCGATCCGCGGCGGAGGGCTGGCCGTGGTGGGAGTCATTACCACGTCGTTGTCCTCGAACACGACATTCAGGCGGCGCGCGAACTCGGCCTCCCCGGCGAGCGCCCGCTCCAGCAGCGAGGCCGGGATCAGACTGCCGAGGCGGGCCATACCGCGCGTGCGCCGTTCCAGTCGCCGCGGGTGCGGCAGGGCTCGCGCGTCGTCGCTGATCCCGCGGATGTAGCGCGGCAGGAGCGCCGGCAGCGTGCCGAGCCCGTAGTCGGGGGCGCGCTCTGAGACCTCGTGCCCGAGCGAGCGCAGCAGCTCGACCATGTCCTTCAGCGCGCGCTCGGCATCCGCGTCGAGGCTCGAGATCACCCCGGCGGGCGCGCGCGTTGAGCAGGCGATCCGCAGCCGTCCGGGCGCGGCCGCGGCGGACTGCGAGAACGGCACCTCCGGCGCCGGCGCGCTGTCGTCGTCGACCTCGGTCGCGCCCGATGCCACGTCGTGGAACAGCGCCGTGTCGGCCACCCTGCGCGCCAGCACCCCGTTGACCGAGAGCCCGTACCACGCCCGCGCACGCGGAGCCAGCGACACCCGACCGCGCTGGGGCTTCAGCCCGAACAGACCGCACCAGGCGGCGGGGATCCGGATCGATCCCGCGCCGTCGGAGCCCAGCGCGGCGCCCACCAGACCCGCCGCGACCGCCGCCGCGCTGCCCCCGCTGGATCCCCCAGGGGCGCGCTGGAGGTCCCACGGGTTGCGCGTCGCGCCGAACGTCGCGGTCTCGGTGAACGGCCACTGCGTCAGCTCGGGCACGTTCGTCTTGCCGATGATCACCGCGCCCGCCTCCCGCAGGCGGCGCACCACCTCGGCGTCCGCCGTCGCCGGCCCGCCATGGGCGTTCGTGCCGTACGTCGTCACCTCACCCGCGACGTCGATGTCTTCCTTGACCGCGATCGGCACGCCGAGGAGCGGGCGATCGCCGCCCGCGCCGCGGCGCGCGTCCGCCTGGTCGGCCTCCAACCGCGCCCGCTCGCCGAACACGACCCGGAACGCGTTCAGCTTGGGGTCCAGGCGCTCGATCCGCTCCAGGCAGACATCGACGAGCTCGCGAGCGGAGACCTCGCCGGCCGCGATCAGCTCGGCCTGGCGGGCGATCCCGGCGTAGGCGATCTCGACGGCGTCCATCTCGCTGGCAATCTATTGAAAAGCTGTTGCCGTCTGCCGATATGCGCCTTAGGATCAACAAACGAGCGTCGTTCGAGGCGGGGGGTATGGCCCAGGTCGCCATGGCAAGCCTCGGGAGACGTGGGAGATCATTCCAAGGCACCAACTGCAAGAGGAGGATCGTCTCGTGTCCTATCCCGTCAGCTTCGAGGCAGACTACGTCGAGCGGCGCAGCCGCCTGACCACTTTCTTCCGACTGATTCTCGTCATTCCCCTGGTGATCGTGCTGTACGTGTTCGGCATCATCGCCTCGATCGCGATCCTGATCGCCTGGTTTGCGATCGTCCTCAGCGGACGCTATCCGCGCGGCCTGTATGACTTCGTGGCGGGCTTCAACCGCTTCGTGGCCCGCGTCACCGCCTATGGGCTGCTGCTGACGGACGCCTACCCGCCGTTCGGTGGCGCGGCCGACCCGGCTTACCCGGTGCGGATGGACTTCTCCGGGCCGCTCGAGAGCTACAGCCGGCTGAAGACGCTGCTGCGAATCATCCTCGCGATCCCGATCCTGGTCCTGCGCTACGTGATGAACCTGCTGCTGGAGATCGGCGCGTTCGCTGCGTGGATCGTCATCGTCGTCACCGGCAAGATGCCGCGCGGGCTGTTCGACCTGATGGTGCTCGCCAACTCATACACGGCCCGCAGCGACGCCTATTTGTTCCTGCTGACGGAGACCTACCCGCCGTTCCAGGACGAGCACACGCGGACGGCCGGCACGACGCCGCCGGCGGTCCCGGGGTCGCCGTCGGTCGCATAGCGCAACCCACGCGGCGCCGGCGGATGTGGTGACCGGCGCCCGCCGGCGCCGTTGGTGGACCGATCGGAGATCGGCCGGCGAACGCGTCTCCCAAGAAAGGTCTTTTCAGACCGGCGTCACCGGGTTGTGCTTGGCCGGCCACGCCCGCCGCTTTGACGCCGCGTGGTCAAAGCGGCGGACGAGCTCGCCACGCAGCTCCTCGGGCTCGATCACGGCGTCGACGACGAGCTCGGAGGCGAGGTGCAGGATGTCGATGTCCTCGGCGTACTCGCGGCGCAGCTCCTCGGTGCGCCGCGCGCGCTCCTGTGGATCCTCGATCGACTGCAGCTGGTTGAAGTAGACGGCGTTGATCGCCGCCTGCGGCCCCATCACCGCGATCGAAGCGCTCGGCAGCGCCAGGCAGCAGTCCGGGTCGAAGGCCGGGCCCGCCATCGCATACAGCCCGGCGCCGTAGGCCTTGCGCACGATCACCGAGATCTTCGCCACCGTCGCCTCGCTGACCGCGCTGATCATCTTCGCGCCATGCCTGATGATGCCTTCGCGCTCGACCATCGTCCCGATCATGAATCCCGGAACGTCGGCCAGGAACAGCAGTGGCACGTTGAACGCGTTGCACGTCCAGATGAAGCGAGCGGCCTTGTCGGCCGAGTCGGAGAACAGCACGCCGCCCTTGTGCTTGGGCTGGTTGGCCACGATCCCGATCGCCTGCCCCTCCAGCCGGGCGAAGCCGACGATCAGCTCCTTCGCCCAGCGCGAATGGATCTCCAGCAGCGAGCCCTGATCGATCAGCGCGTCGATCAGCGTGTTCATGTCGAACGGCTTGTTCTCGTCTGCCGGTATCAGCTGGCCGATGGCCTGGCCGTCGGCGGGCGCGCGGGCGGGCGCCGGCGGGGCGGCGGGCGGCGGGAGCTCCCAGCTACCCGGCAAGTAGGAGAGGTAGCGCCGCGCGACCGCGATGCCCTCCTCGTCGCTCTTGACGAGCTGGTGCCCGCAGCCCGAGACCGCCGTGTGCATGCGCGCGCCCCCCATCTCCTCCAGGGTGACCTTCTCGCCGATCACCATCTCCGCCATCCGCGGGGAGCCGAGGTACATCGAGGCGTTTCCCTCGCGCATGATCACCACATCGCAGAACGCCGGTATGTATGCGCCGCCGGCCGCGCTCGGCCCGAACAGCACGCACACCTGCGGCACCACCCCGGACAGCTTGACCTGGTTGTGGAAGATCCTCCCCGCCCCGCGCCGGCCCGGGAACATCTGGACCTGCTCGGTGATGCGCGCGCCCGCCGAGTCCACCAGGTAGACCATCGGCACGCTCAGGCTGAGCGCGCGCTCCTGGATGCGCAGGATCTTCTCGACGGTCTTCGGCCCCCACGAGCCCGCCTTCACGGTCGGGTCGTTGGCCATCAGCGCCACCGGCCGTCCGTCGATCGCGCCCACGCCCGTCACCACGCCGTCGGCGCCGAGTCCGTCCTCGGCCCAGCTCGCCAGCAGCGCCTCCTCGGCGAAGCTGCCGTCGTCGAGCAGCAGCGCGATCCGATCGCGCACGGCCAGCTTGCCCTGCTCCCGCGCCTTCTCCCTGTGGCGCTCGGGGCCGCCGGCGAGGGCGCGCTCGCTGGCGTCGCCCAGCGCGCTCACCGGGGAAGCCCCCTGCGGCGGGAACGGCGGCGCTCATGCGCGAGCCGCCGCGCCCGGCGCGCCTCGAGGCTCGCTTCCACAGCGTGCTCATCGGGGGCGGGCCCGAACAGCCTCCATCCGTCTCGCACCACCGGCAGCAGCGTGAAGATGATGACCCAGATCGGCCAGAAGCTTCCGCTCGCGCCCGCCGCCAGCCAGATCGCGACGCAGATCAGCGACGCGCTGGCCGACCCGCCGGCCTCCTGCAGCAGGCGCCGGCGCAGGTGCCTCCGTCGCGCCACCAGCTCCCGCTGGAGCGTCGCCGGGCTCAACGGCAGGTCGACCCGCAGGGCGTCCAGATCCGCGCGCGTGGTCGCCCTGTAGGCCTGCTCGAGGCGCTCCTCGAACTCCTCCGGGGTGAGCCGGCCCGCGACCATGTGCTCGCGCAGCTCGTCGGTCAGGCGCTCGCGGTCAGCGTCGGCGACGCGCAGGCTCGAGGGGTCGCTCATCGAGTGAAGGTTATTTGGCCGGGCTCAGATGCCTCTCTAGAGCGCCCGATTCAGCTGCGGCGCCTCGCCCGAGTAGTCGTAGAAGCCGATCCCCGACTTCCGCCCGAACCAGCCCGCGGAGAGCATCTTGCGCAGGGTCGGCGGACGCGCGAAGCGCCGCTCGCGGAACTCGTCGAACAGCACGTCGCAGATCGAGCCGAGCGTGTCCAGGCCGACGAAGTCCGCCAGCGTGAGCGGCCCCATCGGATGACCGGCGCCGGCCTTCATCGCGGCGTCGATCTCCTCGGCCGACCCGACGCCCTCTTCGTGGGCGCGGATCGCGTCGAGCATGTAGGGCACGAGCAGCCGGTTGACGATGAAGCCCGCCGTGTCTTTGGTCGGAATCGCGAGCTTCTCCTCCGAGCGCGCGAACTCGAGCGCCGTCTCGAATGCCGCGTCGCTGCTCGTCACGCAGCGCACGACCTCGACCAGCTTCATCACCTGCGCGGGGTTGAAGTAGTGCAGGCCGACGAACTGAGACGGGCGCCCCGTCACGGCCGCCTGGTCGATGACCGCAAGCGACGACGTGTTCGTCGCGAACACGGCCTCGGGCTTGACGATCTCGTCGACCTCCCGCCACATCTCGAGCTTCAGCTCGAGGCTCTCGGTGATCGCCTCGATCACCAGGTCGCAGTCGCCGAGGTCGCGGTAGTCCACCGTGCCCTCGATGCGCGCGCGCACCTCGTCCCCCTGCTGCTGGCTCAGCTTCTCCTTCTCGACGGCCCGCGCCAGCTGCTTCTCGATCTTGCCGATCCCCTTCGCCAGCGTCGCCTCGTCGACCTCGCGCAGCACCACCGCATAGCCCGACTGCGCGGCCACCTGCGCGATCCCGTGACCCATCAGCCCGGCTCCAAGCACTCCCACCCTCTCGATCCGCTGCGCCATGAGACCTCCGCGTCGATTCTCCGAATTGGGCACGGAGCCTATTACGCGGCCGCAAATTGCCACGGCGCCGGGAAGGTTTGGCGGCCCGTCGGAGTCTGTTCCCCGCGAAAGCCAACGACAAGTGGAGGGACCCTCATGTCCAATCGTGACAATCCGACGCCGTCGCCGCGACTCCCCGGCGCGCGCGATCGACCCGAGCCCTCGCCGCGTTCGCCGCGCTGATCGCCTCTGCGCTGCTCTCACCGGGCGCGGCCGCGGCGTTCGACCACTCCTTCATCGGCTCCTTCACCAAGGTCAGCACGAGTCGGCAGCACCGTGCCCTCGAACGGGGACCTGAACCCCTACGGGATCGTCAACGTCTCCACGAGCGCCGGCAAGCTCGTCGCCGGCGACATCCTGATCAGCAACTTCAACAACGCCGGAAGCCCGCCGACCGGCAACCTCCAGGGGACCGGATCGACGATCGTGCAGCTGACCCCGTCGGGCCACCTGTCGCTGTTCGCTCAGATCAAGCCGTCGGACCTCCCGGGTGATGTCCCGGTGGCGTGGGCCTTACAACTGCCCTGGCGATCCTCCCGCAGGGCTTTGTCGTAGTCGGCAGCCTGCCCACGACGAACGGGATGGCGAAAACGGCGGAAGCCGGATGCCTGATCGTCCTTGACTCGAGCGGGCACGTGGTGCAGACGATCTCCGGCAGCGCCGATCAACGGGCCCTGGGACATGACCTCGGTCTCGCAGGGAGACAACGCGACGCTGTTCGTCACCAACGTCCTCAACGGGACCGTCGCATCCGGCGAAACGCCGACCCCCGAAGGCACCGTTGTGCGCATACGGGTGCACGTCCACGGCGGGCACGCACCGAAGTTCGCCACGCCCGACCGTGATTGCGACCGGCTTCCCCGAGCGCACCGACCCGGCGGCGCTCGTGGTCGGCCCGACCGGCGTCGCGCTCGGGTCAGGACGGGACGCTGTATGTCGCCGACACGCAGGGCAACCGCATCGCAGCGGTCCCCGACGCGCTCGATCCGCGGGACGCCGCTGCCAGCGGCGGCACCACGCTCGCCGTGGGCGGCTATTTGAACAACCCGCTCGGGATGACGCTCGCGCCCAACGGCGACCTCCTCACGGCCAACGCCAACGACGGCAACATCGTCGAGACGACGCCCGGAGGCGCCGAGTTCCAGCCCGTTGACACCGGCGCCGGCGGCGGCGGCCTGTTCGGGCTCGTCGTCGCGCCGAGCTTCAAGGGCGTGTACTTCGTCAACGACACCGAAAACACGCTCGGCCTCCTGCACTGAGGGCCCGGTCGGGGCGGGGTCGCCCCCGCTGACCCTGCCCCCGATCCGGGTGGGGTCGGCGGGGACGGCCCCGTACGCCCTGCCTCGAGGCTATAGCCTCATCGGGCGGGTCGCCGCACCCCCCGTCGGCCGCCACCAACCAGCGTCAGGAGACCACCGATGAGCATCGTCGTCACCGAAGATCGCGGGCCGGTCCGCCACGTCGTGTTGAACCGCCCCGAGAAGCGCAACGCGATGAACCAAGAGCTGCTGCGCGCGCTCGGCGACGCCCTGACCGAGGCCGCCGCCGACAGCGCCGTGCACTGCGTGGTCCTGCGCGGCGAAGGCCCGGTCTTCTCGGCCGGCGTCGATCTCGGCGAGCTCGCCGAATCCGCCGGTCAGTGGGGTCGCTGCGTCCGTTTCGCAAGGTGTTCCTCGATTGCGCCAACGCTGCGAAGAGATGGCCAAGCCCGTCGTCTGCCAGATCCACCGCACGTGCGTCGGCGGCGCGCTCGAGGTGGCGCTCGGCTGCGACCTGCGGATCGCCTCAGACGACGCGCAGCTCGGGCTGCCGGAGGTCAAGTTCGGGATCATCCCCGACGTCGGCGGCTCGACCCGACTGCCGGCCGTCGTCGGGCTCGGCCGGGCCAAGGAGCTGATCATGACCGCGAGGCTGATCGACGCGGAGGAGGCCGAGCGCATCGGTCTGCTCAACCGCGTCGTCGCGCCCGAGGACCTCGACCGGCAACGCAGGCGCTCGTGGACGAACTGCTCGCGAACTCGCCCGTGGCCGTCGGCCGCGTAAAGCGCGTGATCGACGCCTCGGCCCGCCCCGCGCTCGCCCAGACCCTGGAGATGGAGATCGCGGTCCAGGAGTACTGCGCGGCCGCCGCCCGCGAGAGCGCGCGCGAGGCCGAGCAGATCGAGGCCGAACCCGTCGGCGGCGGCTAGACGCTCAGGGCTAGACGGTCACGCGCCGGCGCCCCAGTCCACGGGCCCGGCGACGAGCGTGTGGCTGCCGAGCGGTCGGCCGAGGATCTCCTGGACGCGCCTCGCACACGCGATCAGCGCGGGCAGCTCGATGCCGGTGCCGATGCCCATCTCGTGCAGCATCGAGACGAGGTCCTCGGTCGCGATGTTGCCGGTCGCGCCCGCCGGAACGGGGCAGCCGCCGAGCTCGCCAAAGCTCGACTCGAAGCTCTGCACGCCGGCCTCGATCGCGGCGAGCACGTTGGCCAGGCCGGCTCCGCGCGTATTGTGGAAGTGCGCCGTCAACTCCACGCCCGTCCCGAGCGACGCCGGGGCCGCCTCGAAGAACTCCCGCACCTGGAGCGGGTTGGCCATCCCGGTGGTGTCGCCGAAGCCGATCTCCTCGGCGCCCGCATCGCGCAGGCGGGCAGCGATGTCGAGCACCCGCGCGGGCGCCACGTGGCCCTCATAGGGACACCCGAAGGAGGTCGAGATCACCCCCTCGCAGCGCAGCCCGGCCTCGCGCGCGCGGCCGAGAACCACCTCCAGGCCCGCGAGCGACTCCGCGATCGAGCGATTGACGTTCTTCTGGTTGTGCGTCTCGGATGCCGACAGGAACACGTTGATCTCGTCGATCTCACCGAGATGCTCGAGCGCCGCGTCCAGGCCACGCTCGTTGGGGATCAACACGCTGACGGCCACCTCCTCGGGCACGTCGATCCGCTCCAGCACCTCCCCGGCGTCGGCCAGCTGGGGAATGACGTCGGCGCGCACGAAGCTCGTCACCTCAATCCGCCGCAGGCCCGTGCGCGCGAGCGCGTCGATCAACTCGACCTTGAGCTCGGTGGGAATCGTCTCGGGCTCGTTCTGAAAGCCGTCGCGCGGCCCGACCTCGCGAATCTTGACGGCGTCGCTCATCCGTATATCCCTAGCACCGCTAGCTGTGGCTGGCGGCGTGCTCGGCGACGTCGATCACGCGTCGCTCGTGCGTGCCGATGCCGATCGTGCGCTCACCTTCGCGGACTTCGACGTCGAAGCGCAGCTTGCGCCCGTCCACGACCTCCCGCAGCCGGGCGTGCGAGCGGCAGCGGGCGCCCTCGGGCGCCCCGGCGACGTGTTTGACGCAGATCTCAAAGCCGACCGACGCCTTTCCCGCCGGGAGGTTCTCGAGCGCCAACAGCGCGCAGGTGCGCTCCATCACGGACACCATCCCGGGCGTCGACAGGACACGCACCGCGAGCGTGCCGCCGACGTCGGTCAGGAGCTGTCCCTCGGCGGCGAACTCGAACGCGTGCTCGAGCCCCGCTGCGAGCGTGCTCTGCGCCGGGCGCGGGACGTCGCCCAGCGACCCCAGCGAGCTGACGCTCACCACATCGACAGGCCGCCGCTGACGTTCAGCGTCTGGCCGGTGACATACGAGGCATCCTCGCTCGCCAGAAACGCGATCGCGGCGGCGACCTCCTCGGGCTCACCCGAGCGACCGAGCGCGGTCGCGTTGACCATCCCCTGCTTCAGCCGCTCGCCGATCTCGCCGAGCATCGCCGGCGCGGCGTTCAGCAGCGGCGTCTCGATCGGCCCCGGGGCGACGGCGTTGGAGCGCACCCGGTAGCGGGCGGCCTCGCGGGCGATCGCCTTGGTGAAGCCGATCACCCCGGCCTTGGCGGCCGAGTAGACGACCGAGCCCTGCGAGCCGACGCGGCCGGCCTCGCTGGCGACGTTGACGATCGAGCCCGTGCGTCGCTGTTGCATCTTCGGCAGGACCGCGTGGGTGACCGCGATCACGCCGCGGAGGTTGACGCCGAGCACGAAGTCCCACAGCTCCTCGTCGGTGTTGACGAAGAAGGAGAAGCGATCCGTGCCGGCGTTGTTGACGAGCACGTCGATCTCACCGAGCGCCTCGACCGTGGCGGCGACCGCGGCGCGCACCGAGGCTATGTCGCTTACGTCGAGCGAGCAGGCAAACCCGTCGAGCTCGGCGGCGACCGAGCGGGCGCCCTCCTCGTTGACGTCGCCGATCGCCACCCGCGCGCCTTCGGCGGCCAGCCGGCGTGCCGTGGCGGCGCCGATCCCCGACGCGCCGCCGGTGACGAGCGCGGTCTTTCCCTCGAGCCTCATTCGCTGAAGCCTATACTCGGCCGCCGTGCCGCCCTCGCCTCCCGATCCGGTCGCAGTGATCGGCGCCTCAGGCGCGCTCGGCTTCGGCGTCGCGATTCGGCTCGCGCGCACCGGCGTGCCGATCGCGATCGGCTCGCGCGAGGCCGCGCGCGCGCAGGAGACGCTCGAGCGCGCCCGCGCGGCGATCCCCGACGGCGCCTTCTCGGCGCACGACAACGCCGGCGCCGCCCGCGCCGCGCGCACGATGATCCTCAGCGTGCCCTTCCGCAACCAGTCCGAGACGCTCGCCAACCTCAAAGACGCGCTCACGCCGGGGCAGCTGCTGATCGACGCGAGCGTCCCGCTCGCGGCGGCCGTCAGCGGGAAGGCCACGCGGATGCTCGGCGTGTGGCAGGGCTCGGCCGCCGAGCAGGCGCGCGAGATGGTGCCGGACGGCGTGCGCGTCGTCTCCGCGCTGCACACCGTGAGCGCCGCTTCGGTGAGCGATCTCGAGCACCCCCTGGATCAGGACGTGCTCGTCTGCGGCGACGCGCGCGCGGACAAGCGCGAGGCTGCGGAGTTGATCGAGCGAATCGACGGCCTGCGCTGCGTCGACTGCGGTCGCCTGGAGATGTCCCGCATCACCGAGTCGCTGACCGCCCTGCTGATCGCCGTGAACGCCCGCTACAAGGCCCACGCCGGAATCCGCCTCACCGGGCTGCCCGAGCGGCTGTGGGAGTGACATCCGGTCGGAATTACGGATATTGATCATTAATCATAAATAATGAAAATTCGTCGTCCTCGCCGGCGGCACGGGCGGAGCCAAGCTCGCTGCGGGGGATGACCGACGTCGTCGAGCCCGAGCGCGTCACGGCGATCGTGAACACGGGCGATGACATCGAGATCTACGGCGCGCACGTCTCGCCCGATCCGGATCTCGTTTCCTTCTGGCTGGCCGATCGCATCGACGAGCGCGGCTGGGGCCTTGAGGGCGACACGTTCGCCGTGATGGACGCCCTGCGGGAGCTCGGCGTGGATGTGTGGTTCAACCTCGGCGATCGCGACCTCGCGTGGTGCTTGGAGCGCGCGCGCATGCTCGCCGAAGGACTCTCGCCGACCGCCGCCCTGGCGCGCCTGAACGAGGCGATCGGCGTGCGCGCGCGAGTGCTGCCGATGAGCGATGACCCGGTGCGCACGTGGGTACGGACCGGTGCCGGCTGGTTCCCCTTCCAGCAGTTCATGATCCGCGAGCGCGCCGCCGGGCTGATCGAGGGGCTCGAGTTCCGCGGCGCCGAGCAGGCGCGGGCGAGCGAGCAGGCGCTGGCGGCGATCGCCGACGCCGGGGCGATCGTGATCGGACCCTGCAACCCGCTCGCCTCGATCGCCCCGATCTCGCCGTGCCCGGCATCGACGAGGCGCTGCTCGCCTCCCCGCCCCCGTCGTAGCGGTCAGCCCGATCGTCGGCGGCGAGGTGCTCAAGGGTCCCACGGCCTCGTTCATGGCGTTCGCGGCGCTGGAGTGCAATCGCCGACGGCGTCGCCGACTTCTACGGCGAGCTGCTCGACGGCGATGATCGCCGACGAGAACGTCGCGCGACTGCCGCGACGCTGCAGACGGACACGCGCATGGACGACGCCGCCGGCCGCTGCTCCGTGGCACGCAGACGCTCGAGTTCGCCGCCGCCCTCGCCGCCTGACACGTCCTGCCCGCCAGCTTGCACGGTCGGCGGCGCAGCGGCGGGTCAGATCGCTCGTCGGCCGTTGGCCTATCGTCTCAGAGCAGCATGCGCACGGCCGCGATCCTTCCCGTCAAGCGCTTCGCCGCCGCCAAGCAGCGCCTCGGCGCGAGCCTGGCCGATCCGATGCGCCTCGAGCTCGCGCGAGCGATGGTCGCAGACGTCTTGCACGCGCTCACGCAGACCGCGTCGATCGAGCTGACGATCGTCTCACCCGCGAGAGTCGCTCGCCGCCCTGCGCGCGGGATCGGCGCGCTCGTCCTCGAGGACGCGCCCGAGGCCGGCCAGTCGGCGGCGGTGCAGATCGGCGTACGGCGGGCGCTCGCGGAGGGGATCGAGCGGGTGCTGTGCATCCCCGGCGACTGTCCCGCGCTTGACCCGGCTGAGCTCGACGGGCTGCTTGCGAGCCGACCTCACCGAGCGGATCGCGTCGCGGGTGGACGCGTCGAAGCAGGCGCCGCTCCGGTTCGGCGGGCGCAGGCGAGGTCGTGATCATCCCCGACCGTCACGGCACCGGCACGAACGGCCTCCTGCTCACGCCCGCCCGATGCGATCGAACCGAGCTTCGGGCCCGACAGCTGCGCGCGCCACCGCGCGCTCGCGCTCGCCGCCGGCGTGTCCTGCCGCGTTGAGCGCGCTCCCCTCGCTGCTGCTCGACATCGACACGGGCGCGGACCTGCTGGCGCTGCGCGAGCGCCTGGCCGGCGCGGACGTCCGCGCCGCGCACGCGCGCCGTCTCGGCCAGGGCGAACGCGCGGATGCTCTCGATCACGACCCGGGCTGACGCCGGGCGCGCCGTGGCAGAGCTCTCCGCACGCGCGCTCGCGCGGCCTTCCCGAGGTGCACGCAGGAGACGATCTGGCGGCGCTGATCGCGGCCGGCGCTGGAGAGGATCTGCGCGACGGACGTCTGCGTCGCGATCGCGCACAAGGTCGTTTCCAAGGCCGAGGGCGCAATCGTGGAGCTCGCGGACGTGACGCCGCTCCGCCGCGCGCTCGAGCTCGCCGAAACCAGGGCAAGGACGCGCGCGTCGTGGAGGTGGTGCTGTCCGAGTCCGCCGAGGTCCTGCGCGCCGAGCGCGACGTGCTCGTATGCCGCACCCGTCACGGTTTCGTCTGCGCCAACGCAGGAGTGGACGCATCCAACGCATCCGCCGACGGCCGGCTCGTGCTGCTGCCGCGCGACCCCGACGGATCGGCCCGGCGGATCCGCGCGCGCCTGCGCGATCTGACCGGCTCGGCGCCGGCGGTGCTGATCAGTGACAGCTTCGGCCGCGCCTGGAGGCACGGACAGCTCGACGTCGCGATCGGCCTCGCCGGCATGCAACCGCTGGATGACTGGCGCGGGCGCACCGACTCGCGCGGGCTGGAGCTGCAGGCCACCTGGCTCGCCGTCGCCGACGCCGCGCGGCGCGGCCGAGCTCGCCCGCGCGAAGGACTCGCGCGAGCCGGTGGTGATGATCGAAGGCCTGGAGCGCCACATCACAGCCGATGACGGCCCCGGAGCCGCGGCTCTGCTGCGGCCGCTGGGCGAGGACCTGTTTCGGTGAGCGCCAGTGAGTACGCGCGCCGGGTTGCAGCCGTCAGAGTGACTCGCCGTCGCCCACCCGTGACCAGAAACGGATGAACTCGCGCTCGTGGCCGATGCCCGCCTCGAGGGCCAGCCGCCAGCCAGGCGGCCCGTCGACGCGTGTTGGCGTGCAGCTCTTCATATGCCTTCAGTTGGTCTCTGTGAGCCTCCACCTGCGCCGCCGCGAGCGTCGCCGGGTCGCCGCCGAGGAACAGCTTTAGCGTGGCCGGATCGCGAACCTGCTCGAGCGCACGGGTGGGCTCTGAGCGCCAGCGCTCGAGCGCGCGACGCCCCCGGTCGGCGAGCCGGTAGACCCGCCGGCGCCGGCCGGACTCCTCGCGCCGCTCGCTGAGCAGCCCCTCCTTTGCCAGGCGCGCGCACTCCGTGTAGAGCTGTGTGTGGGGCACGCTCCAGAAGTTGACCGTGCTGAGCTGCGCCACTCGCTTGAGGTCATACGGGGTGGCCGAATCCCATCTGACCGATCAGGCCGAGCACGATGTAGGAGGTCTCCGTGAGGCGGAGCTCGGAAGCGGTGGCGTCCGTGCTTGACATTCGCTCCAGCGTAGCGTACGGTACGCATCGTCCGTACCGAACCATTCAGGAGGCACCGTTATGTCCGTCGCCACAGCTTCCTCGGTCAAGCCGACCCTCGGCTTCTCCACCCTCGAGCAGGAGACCGTCCTCGATCAGCTGACCGTCACCGGCGAGCTGCCCAGCTGGCTGGGAGGCTCGCTGCTGCGTACAGGCCCGGCGAAGTTCGAGGTCGGGGAGCAGCGCATGCGCCACTGGTTCGACGGACTGGCGATGCTGCACCGCTTCACGATCGCCGACGGACGGGTCTCCTACGGCAACCGCTTCCTGGAGAGCCGCTCCTACCGGGCGGCGCGCGCAGCAGGGCCGGATGGTGTACGGCGAGTTCGCCACCGACCCGTGCCGGTCGCTGTTCAAGCGCGTCCAGACGCTGTTCTCGCCCGGGAGCGCGCTGCCGGACAACGCGAACATCAACATCGCGCGGCTCGGCGAGCGCTTCATCGCGATGACCGAGACGCCGCTCCCGGTCCAGTTCGACCCGCACACGCTGGAGTCGGCCGGCGTGCGTCCCTACGAGGCCCCGGGACAGCTCACCACGGCCCATCCCCACATGGATCGCGCGAGCGGCGGGATGCTCAACTACGCGGCCAAGCTGGGCGCGCGCTCGAGCTACCGCTTCTTCCACGTCGCGCCCAACGAGAGCAAGCCGCGCGCGATCTCCTCGCTGCCGGTGAGGGAGCCCGCCTACATGCACTCGTTCGGCCTGACCGAGCGCTGGCTGGTCCTCGCCGAGTTCCCGTTCGTGGTCAACCCGCTCGCGCTGGCGCTGTCCGGACGACCCTACATCGAGAACTATCGCTGGAAGCCCGAGCTCGGCACTCGCTTCACCTTGGTCGATCGCAGCACCGGCAAGGCCACCCGCGGCTTTCAGACCGACGCCTGCTTCGCATTCCACCACGTCAACGCCTACGAGGACGGCGACGAGGTAGTCGTCGACCTGTGCGCGTTCTCCGACGCCGGCGTGATCGAGGATCTGTATCTCGATCGCCTGCGCGAGGGCAAGCCAGTCGCCTCGGCCGAGCTGACCCGCTTTCGCCTGCGCCCGTCCGATCGGTCCGTGAGCCGCGAGCGCCTGGCCGAGCCGGGGATCGAGCTTCCGCGCATCAACTACGGGCGCTGCAACGAGCGGCCATATCGCTACGTCTGGGGCGTCGGCGACGGCCCCAGCGGCTGGCTGGAGCGGGTGCTCAAGGTGGACACAACCGATGGAGGATCGTTGTCGTGGTCACAGCCCGACTGCTACCCGGGCGAGCCCGTGTTCGTCGCGCGGCCGCAAGCCGAACGTGAGGACGACGGCGTGCTGCTCTCGGTCGTGCTCGACGCCCGCGCCGGCACCTCGTTCATGCTCGTGCTCGACGCCGCCGACCTCGGCGAGGTCGCCCGCGCGGAAGTTCCCCACCACATCCCGTTCGGCTTCCACGGCCAATTCGCCCGGGCGGCTGACGCTCACGCCGCACAGAGGGCTGAGGCGTCCACGCCTAGGCCGCGACCGCCGGCTCGTAGCGCCGCCGGATCTCATACAGCGTCGTGCGCTCGGCGGCCGGGCGCCCGGCATCGTGCGCTGCCGCGACGAGCTGGTCGGGGTCCAGCTTGGTGCCGTGGTAGCTGCCCGCCAGGCGGCTGATCGACTCCTCCATCAGCGTGCCACCGAGGTCGTTGACGCCCCAGCGCAACGCCTCGCCGGCGGCGTCGATCCCCATCTTCACCCAGCTCGCCTGCAGGCTCGTGACGGTTCGCCCGAGCGCCAGGCGAAAGACCGCGGTGTGCTTGAGGTTCTCCTCACGGCCGATCTCCTCGACGCCGTGGGTTCGGCCGAGGAGCGTCTGAAACGGGATGAACGAGAGCGGCACGAACTCCGTGATCCCACCGGTGCGTTCCTGCAGCTCGCGCACCACGCGCATGTGCTCGGCGAGCTCCCACGGCTCCTCGACATGGCCGAACATCACCGTCGCGGTCGACCGCAGCCCAGCCGCGTGGGAGGCCTCGATGATCTGCACCCAGCGCGCCACCGGCAGCTTGTTCGGCGAGATCCGCTCGCGCACGCCGTCGTGCAGCACCTCCGCGGCGGTCCCCGGCGTCGATCCCAGCCCCGCGGCACGCAGCTGTGCAAAGACCTCCCCCGGCGCCAGACCGGAGATGTCGCACATGTGCGCGATCTCCATCGGGCTGTAGGCGTGGAGGTGCAGCTGAGGGGCGGTCTCCTTGGCCAGTCGGAGCCAGCCGAGATAGTCCTCGAGCGTCCAGTCCGGGTGGATGCCCGACTGGATGCACAGCTCGCTCGCGCCGTAGTCGACGGCCTCGTCGACGCGCCGGATGAACTCGTCGCGGTCGTGCTCGTAGGCGTCCGGCGAGCGCTTGCCCTGGCCGAACCCGCAGAACGCGCAGCCGACGACGCACACGTTTGACACGTTGATGTTGCGGTTCACCACGAACGTGACCGTCTCCCCCGCGAGCTCCCGGCGCAGCTCGTCGGCGGCCTCGCGGATCTCCTCGATCGCCTCCGCGCGCGTCTCGGCGAACATCGCCGTCAGCTCGCCCGCGCTCAGCGCGCGGCCGTCGCGTCCCTTCTCGATCGCGCCGGCGACCAAGTCGGGGCGGATCGGCGCGGGCGGATCGGTCCGGCCCGGACCCCCGTCGCGGGATGAAGCTCCAGTACTTGGCCTTGATCGTGTCCATCACCCCATGGGCGATCCACTCGGGATCGATGTACTGCGGATACACGCACAGCCGCTCGGTCAGCGCGTAACCGTCACCCTGCAGCTCCTTGCGCACGCGATGCGGCGACGGGAACGGATGCTCGGGCGAGATGTGGTCGCCATTGGCGCTCAGCCCGCCGAGGTCGCTGGCGCCCGCCGCGACCAGCTCCCCCCACCAGTCGGCGAGGTTCGGCGGGATCTGAATGCCCACATCCGGCATCAGCCGGCGCGTTGCGGAGATCAGGATCTTCATGTCCTCGATGCTCACCGGACACGCCCACTCCGGCAGCGGCAGCTGCGGGCGGGCGTCCGACACGCCGGTGCGCCAGTACTCCTGCGCGGCCGCGTCGGCGATCTGCGCGGGCTCCTGCCCGTAGTAGCGCTGGTGGGGAACGAAGTTCTGCAGGATCACCTCCTGGATATGCCCGAACTCGGTGTGCGCCGCGGCGAGCGCCTCCAGCGATTCCAGCCGCTCCTGCTCGGTCTCGCCGATCCCCACGAGAATCCCGCTCGTGAACGGGATCTTCAGCTGGCCGGCCGCCCGGATCGTCTCCAGGCGGCGCGCAGGATGCTTGGTCGGCGATCCCGCGTGAACGGTCTGCATAAGCCGCTCTGAGATCGACTCGAGCATCAGACCCTGCGACGCGGTCACATCGCGCAGTCGCGCCAGATCCTCGCTCGACAGCACGCCGAGATTGGTGTGCGGGAGCAGGCCGCGCTCGAGTGCCCGCTCGCACACCCACACGACATATCCGGTGAAGTCCTCGTGTCCATATCGGCGTAGTCGCTCGAGCACGCCGGGGTTGACCTCCGGGCGCTCGCCCGTCAGCACGAGCAGCTCCTTGACCTGCCGGCGCGCGGCCCCGTCGAGGATCTCGAGAACCTCCTCGGGCGCGTAGAGGTGGGCCGCGTGCGTCGCGAACGAGCAGTACTTGCAGTAGCACCGGCACGTCCGGGACAGCGACAGCGTCAGGTTGCGGCTGAACGTGACCCTGCGGCGCATCAGGAGCAGTGTAGGCGGTCCCCGTCGGGCGCCGTGGACAGCCGCGGTAGCCCTCACGGGGGCTGCTCGCGTGGCGGTCCGTCCGATCAGGATCGTAGCTTTGGCGCCGTGTTCGAGGATGCCCTGCGACGCGGCGTAGCCGAGTTCATCGGCACGTTCACGCTGTTGTTCATCGGCATCGGCTCGATCGTGGCCGCGAATCAGATCCACGACCCGTCGCTGATCGGAGTCGCGATCGCGCACGGCCTGGCGATCGGCGTGATGGTCTCGGCGCTCGGGCACATTTCCGGCGCGCATTTCAATCCCGCCGTCACCTTCGGCTTCCTCGTCACGCGCCGGATCAAGCCGGCCCTCGGACTGGTCTACTGGGTCGCCCAGCTCGCCGGCGCCGCGCTCGCGGCGCTGCTCGTGCGCGACCTGCTGCCACGTGCGACCAGCGACGCCGTGCACCTCGGCGTGCCGGCGCTCGGTGGCGGCGTGAACGCGGGCGCGGCCTTCGGCCTGGAGGCGATCATGACGTTCTTCCTCGCGTGGGTCGTGTTCGCGAGCGCCGTCGACCCGCGCGGAACGTTCAAGTCGATCGCGGGGCTTGCGATCGGCCTGACGATCACGATCGACATCCTCTTCGGCGGCCCGTTCACCGGCGCGGCGATGAACCCCGCGCGCGCGTTCGGCCCGCAACTCGTCGGCAACCACTGGGCCAGCGGCTGGGTCTGGTACGCCGGGCCCGTGCTCGGCGCTACCGTCGCCGCGGTCATGTACGAGCTGCTCTACCTCCGCCCCGCCGCGCTGGCGCCCGTCGGATCGGACGAGAGCGGTGTGCGGGAGCCACGCGCCAGCGAACCGGCCTAGGTGCGTCGGTGGCGAGCGGCGTGTTCCTGGCCCGCCACGGCCAGACCGCCTACAACCTCGAGGGCCGCTTCCAGGGCCACCTGCCCGTCCCGCTCGATGACACCGGGCGCGAGCAGGCCGGCGAGCTTGCCGAGCGTGCCGCCGCCTATGACTTCGCCGCGCTGTGGTGCAGCCCGCTCCTGCGTGCGCGCGAGACGGCGGACATCGTGGCACGGAGGATCGGCCTGCAGCCGCGCGAGGACGTGCGGCTGGTGGAGACGGACGCGGGCGAGTGGACCGACCGAAGCTTCGCCGACGTCCACGCGGAAGCGCCCGAGCTCTTTGCCGCGTTCCTCGCCGGCGACCCGGCCTTCGCATTTCCGGGCGGCGAGTCCCTCGCCGCTCAAGACGAGCGTGTCGCGGCGGCGCTGACCGATGTCGAAGCCGGGGCGCTGCCTGCGCTGGTCGTATGTCACGGCATGGTGATCCGCGCGGCGCTGTCGCGGAGCGCCGGCCGCTGGATCACCCGCGCCGAGCGCGTTGCCAACGGCGCCCTCGTGCCACTCGACCCCGTCAAGGGACAGCCGACCGATCAGGGGGGCGGGGCGGTGACGCCGGCGAGCTGAGGGCCGCGACCGCGTCGTAGGCGCTAGGCTGTCGCGGCGAGACGCTCGATCAGCTGAGGGCCTTCGCGCGCCATTCGCGAACGGGGCACGACGGCGTCGAAGCCGGCCTGCTCGGCTCGATCGCGCGCGCGCCCGTCGACGTGCGAGTAGAACGCGAGCGTTCGGATTCCGGCCAGATCCGGACCGCCGGCCAGCGATTCCAGCAGGGCCGCGCCGTCGAGATCCTGGTTGGTCAGATCGACGACGAGCACGTTTGCTCCCGGTGCGGAAGGGTCGGCCAGCCGCTCTCGAAGCCGTCGCTCGTCGGCGATGAGCTCGACCTCGTGGCCCGCCGCCGTCAGCGCGCCCTGGACGCGCGATCCGAACAGCAGGTCGGGGACCAGCGCCAGAGCGCGGGCCATCGCTATTGCGCCCGCAGGCGGCGAAACTCCTCGCGAACCGACTGCGGACGACCCCACATCTGAGTGACCTCGACCCTGCCGCTGCGCGTGTCGCGCACGACCAGCTCTCCCTCGATGCCGGCGTCGTCCAGCAGCGCCAGGGTGCCGTGCACGGTCGGCGCCGCGGCGGCGTGTCCGAAGCGGTGGGCGACGAGCAGGCGCCAGTGCCAGTCGTTGTGGGAGTACGGCCGCGCGTTGCACGTCACCAGGTAGACGGCCGCGTCGACATAGCGGGACTCGTCGGCGATCCGCAGGTCGAGCTCGAGGTCCGTCCAGTCGTCCGGAAGCGAGTCCACGATCCGCTGGAAGCTGTCGGCCAGGCCCATCGCCAGCAAGCGTAGCGCGGCTATCCTCGAATCGATGGCTCTCGCTGACACCGACGTCCTCGGCGCCGACTATCGGACCCTCAAGCAGGCCTGCGGTCTCGTCGACCGCTCTGAGCGGGGCAAGCTCGCGCTGACGGGGACTGGGGCGGTCGAGTTCCTCAACGGCCAGGTGACCAACGAGCTGGCCGACCTGCGGCCGGGCGAGGGGCTCTACGCGGCCTTCCTCACACACAAGGGCAAGATGCTGGGCGACCTGCGCATCCTCGCCGTCGCGAGCGGGGAGGCGAACGCTCCGATCGAGCTGCTGCTGGACACCGAGCGCGTCGCGCTGCAGGCGCTGTTCGACATGATTCGCCGCTTCAAGGTCGGATACGAGGTCGAACTGCATAAGCGCACGGTCGAGCGCGGCCTGCTGTCGCTGGTCGGTCCCGAGGCCGCGGCGGTCGCCGGCGGAGGCGGATCGGAGATCGGCCGGCTGGCGGAGGTCGAGCACGCGAACGCCACGGTGAACGTCGACGGGGTCGGCGCGCTCGCGGTCCGCACCAACGTGGGCATCGATCTCATCTGCGACGCCGCCGACACCGAAAACGTGAGTGCTGCGTTGCTCGCGCGCGGCGCCGTGCCGGTCTCCCCCGAGGCGGCGGAGTGCCTGCGCGTCGAGCTCGGGCGACCGCGCTACGGAATCGACATGGACGAGACGACGATCCCCCAGGAGGCCGGACTCAACGACCGTGCCGTGAGCTTCAGCAAGGGTTGCTACGTCGGCCAGGAGACGGTCGCGCGCCTGCACTACAGAGGCAGGCCCAACCGCCACCTGCGCGGCCTGCGCCTCTCTGCCCCGGGCGCGACCGGCGATGAGCTGAGTCTCGGAGAGCGTGTCGTCGGACGTCTCGCAAGCGCCGTGATCTCGCCCGATCTAGGACCGATCGCGCTTGCGCTCGTGCGCCGCGAGGCCGAGCCGGGCGCGACCGTTCGAGTCGGCGAGCAGGGGGCGAGCGCCGAGGTGGTCGAGCTGCCGTTCGCCCCGGCCGGCGACGGGCAGGCTCGCGGTCCGGCCCGACCCAGCTGACGAACAGCCGCCGCCGGCCCGGCGAGCACTGTGTGATACCCGTCACAGACGCAATCATTGCGTTGCCGATATACTTGCGTGCATGCAAGCAATTTCTTCCCCCGAGGCGGCGCGGCGCGAGGCGCTCACGCGCGACATGTTCGCGCTCGCGAGCTACCTGATGCGCACGGCCAACATCGGGACCTTCAACACGATCGCCGAGCTTGACCTGTCGTTCACCCAGCTGAAGGCGCTGTGCGCGCTCGAGATGGACGGCGAAGAGCGCTCGGTGAAGGCGCTCGCCGAGTCGATGGGCCTCTCGCTTCCGGCGACGAGCCGTGCCGTTGACGGCCTGTTCGAGCGGGGCTTCGTCGAGCGCGAGGAAGACCCGACCGACCGACGCATGAAGCGGGTCCGCCTCACCGACGCCGGACGGACGGTGCCGCGAGCGCTGAACGACGCGCGGCTGTCGGCGCTGGCGGAGTTGATGAGCTCACTCGGCGACGAGGAGGCCGGCGCGCTTGAGCACGCGCTCGGCCTGATCCTCGTGCATCGCGAGGACATCGCCGCATACAGGCCCGCCGAGGGAGCAGCCGGCCGATGACCGAGCGGATCCGCGCCCTGCAGATGAACGAAGGCAACCGCCGCTGGTGGGCGCTCGGCGCGATGTGCTTCGCGCTGTTCATGATCATGCTCGACAACACGGTCGTCAACGTCGCGCTCCCGTCGATTCAGCGCAGCCTCAACGCTTCAACCTCATCGTTGGAGTGGACGGTCAACGCCTACACGCTCACGTTCGCCGTGCTGCTGGTCACGGGCGGGCGCCTGGGCGATCTGTTCGGGCGACGCAAGGTCTTCCTCGCGGGCGTCGTCATCTTCGCGGGCGCGAGCGCCGCGATCGGCTTCTCGCCCAACGACAGCTGGCTGGTGGCCTGGCGCGCGGTGCAGGGATCGGGCGCCGCTTTGATGATGCCCGCGACCCTGTCGATCATCACCAACGCGTTTCCCCCCGCCGAGCGTGGCAAGGCGATCGGTACGTGGGCCGGGGTGTCGGCGATGGCCCTGGCGATCGGCCCCGTGGTGGGAGGCTTCCTGGTTCAGAGCGTCAGCTGGCAGTCGATCTTCTTCCTGAACGTGCCCGTCGCGGTCGGCGCGATCGTGATCGCGCTGTTCGCCGTGCGCGAGTCGCGCGATGAGACCGTCGCGCGGACGGTGGACGTCCCCGGCGTGATTACGCTCACGGTCGGCCTGGCTGCGCTCGTCCTCGCGCTCGTCGAGGGCAACGGGTGGCATTGGGGCTCGACGCGTGAGATCGCGCTCTACGTCATCGCGGTGATCGGCCTGGCGAGCTTCGGCGTCGTCGAGCGCCGGCGCCGGGCGCCGATGGTCGACTTCAGCTTCTTCCGCTCGCGCACTTTCCTTGGCGCGAACATCGTGGCCTTCATCGTCAGCTTTGCGATGCTGGCGATGTTCTTCTTCCTCGCGCTGTACATGCAGAACATCCGCCACTACACGCCGCTTCAGGCCGGGGTTCGCTTCCTGCCCTCGACGCTCATGATCGTGCTGCTCGCCCCGCTCTCCGGCCGGCTCGCGGACCGCGTGGGCTCGCGCCCGCTGATGACCTTCGGCCTGCTGTGCGTGTCGGGCGCCCTGTTCTGGCAGTCGCACCTGACGGTCTCGAGCGCCTACGGCACCCTCCTTCCGGGGTTCATCCTGATGGGCGTCGGCATGGCCTTCGTGATGTCGCCGATGAGCACGGCAGCGATGAACGCCGTCGAGCAGACCAAGGCCGGCGTCGCCTCCGGCATCCTGTCGATGAACCGGATGGTGGGAGGAACCTTCGGCGTGGCGGTGCTCGGCGCGATGGTTGCCGTGCTCGGACGATCGAAGATCGACCAGCTGCTCCCAGCCATCCCCTCCGGCGAGCGGGCCCACCTCGCGGGTAGCCTCGGCTCGGGCGGCGCCCTCCGCGGCGCCCCCTTTCAGATCGTCGACGCCAGCCAGCAGGCATTCGTCTACGCGCTTCAAAACGGGCTGCGGCTGGGGGCCGCGGTGGCGCTCGTGGGTGCGCTGCTCGCGTGGACGCTCGTGTCCCGCCGCCCGGCCGGCGCGCCCGCCGCCGATCAGGCGCATGCAGAAGCTCGCCCGCCGCACGCGGACCAGGCACCCGGTACGAGCCGCAAGCCCGCGGCCGAAACCGTGCACGCCTGAGGATGGCCGGCTACTCAAAGACGCCGCTTTGGAAAAAGCTCGGCCTGCGTGCTGGAGACAAGCTGCTGCTGATCGACCCGCCATCGGGTTGGCGCGTGCCGGACCTGCCCGAGGGCGTAACCAGCGCGAGCGAGGCCACCGCGGAGCACCACGAGTCGCCCGCCGAGGTGCTCATCGCCTTCTTCTCCGAGCGGCGCCAACTGCGCGAGCTGATCCCCGCGCTCGCGCAGCGGATCTTTCCCGCCGGCGCGATCTGGATCGCGTGGCCGCGCCGCGCCGCCGGCCACGACAGCGACATTCGCGAGCGCGATATTCGCGCGGCGGCGCTCCCGCTGGGGCTGGTCGACGTGAAGGTCGCGGCACTCGATCAGGACTGGTCGGGACTGCGGCTGGTCTGGAGGGTCGAGCGCCGCGAAGCCTCGCAAGTTACCCCGGGGTAGGATTGCTCGCGGCCCGTATCCCCGACACGCGAGGTTCCAGAGCACGTGGCAATCGACTCACAACATGTATCCGACGTCAGCACCGAGCCCGGCGAGCTGCCGAAGACGATGGCCGCGTGGGTGATCCGCGAGGAGCGCTTCGGCGACCCGAAGGACGCCTTCCAGGTCGAGGAGATCGAGGTCCCAGAGCCCGGCGCGTTCGAGGTGATCGTGCGCGTGATGGCGGCGGGCGTGAACTACAACAACGTGTGGGCAGCGCTCGGCAAGCCGGTGTCGGTGATGAAGTACGGCGACCACCCCGAGTTCGGCCATCACATCGGCGGCTCTGACGCCTCCGGCGTTGTGTGGAAGGTCGGCGCGGGCGTCACGCGCTGGAAGCCGGGCGACGAGGTCGTCGTCCACTGCAACCAGGCCTCCTACGAGGACCCCGAGGTACACGGCCTCGATCCGATGGCGGCGCCGTCGCAGAAGATCTGGGGCTATGAGACGACGTGGGGCTCGTTCGCGCAGTTCACGAAGGTCCAGGCCCAGCAGCTGCTGCCCAAGCCGCACGCGCTGACGTGGGAGGAGGCGGCCTCCTACGGGCTCGTGTACTTCACCGCCTACCGCATGCTGATCACCCGCTGCAAACTGCAACCCGGCGCGAACGTGCTGATCTGGGGCGCCGCGGGCGGCCTCGGCGTGTTCGCCACGCAGATATGCGCCCTCGCCGGTGCGCATTGCGTAGGCGTCGTGTCCTCGGCCGAGAAGGGGGAGCTCGTCAAGCGCCTCGGCGCCGTCGACTACATCGACCGCAACGAGTTCGCGGGCATGATGCGCAAGGGCGGCGAGAGCCCCGAAGAGGAGAAGGCGCGCTTCAAGGTCTCGCTCGGCTTCGCCAAGCGGGTCAAGGAGATCCTCGGCGACGCGCCCGACATCGTCTTCGAGCACGTCGGCAAAGCGACGTTCCCGACATCCGTGTTCACGGCCAAGACATTCGGGAAAATCGTGATCTGCGCGGGAACCACGGGGATCGATCTCGACTTCAACGTCGCCTACCTGTGGATGCGCCAGAAGGAGATCCTCGGCTCGCACTTCGCCAACGCATACGAGTGCACGAAGGCCAACGAGCTGATCGAGAGCGGCCAGATCCGTCCCGTGCTGTGGCGCACGCTCGGGTTCGACGGCGTCGCCGAAGCGCATCAGCTGATGCTCGAAAACAAGCATCTCGGCAAGATCTCGATCCTGATCGGCGCCGATTCCGAGGGCCAGGGCAAGACCGCCGAGGGCCCCGGCGCGATCCACGCGGAAGTCGGGGCCTAGTGGCCGGAACGGTGATCATCCCCTGGTATGCGACCGGCTTTCGCCCGGACCCGTTCGAGCGGGCGCTGAACGAGGTCGCGGCCGCGTCGCTGCGCTACGGGGCGAGCTCCTACGCCGTGTACCGCGCGCGCGACGACCGCTACAAGTTCCAGCAGCTCGCGGCCTTCTCCGAGCACCTCGACTGGGAACGCTATTGGGACGGCCGGGAGATGGTGGACTTCAGGGTGCGTCATTCCGGCTGGCATCAGGTGCCGGTCATCTACGGTTGGTGGGACCTCACGGCCGATGGCGCCATCGTGCGGGGTGCGGGCGCGGGCGGAAACGGCCGTGGCGCGGGCAACGGGGGCCGGATCGTCGAAGGCGAGAGCGCCTGACGTAGGCGCGGGGCTCAGCCCTGCTCGAGCGGCGCCATCGTCAGACCTGCGCCCTTGAGCTGCCCCCAGTAGTGCTCGGCCGCCTCCTGGTGCCCGCTGTAGACGACCGCCTTGCCGGAGCTGTGGATGACGTTGGCGATTTCGTGGCCGCGCGCGAGCGTCGTGGCAGGAATGAAGCGCGCGAGCGTGCGTGCGACGTGGTCGAAGGTGTTGTGGTCGTCGTTGCGGACGATCACCCTCCACGAGCCTCCCAAACCACTGCGTGGGTCTCCGATTCGAGGCGCCTCGACGGTCTCGCTCACCGGGACAAGGATAATGGGCGCCGCGCGACCGTACAATTGATGACATGAGCGGCGATCTGTCCCCACGGTTGCCCGAGCGTGACAGGCCTTGGATGATGCGCACCTACGCCGGCCACTCCACGGCCAAGGCCTCGAATGAGCTCTACCGGCGCAACCTGGAAAAGGGACAGACCGGACTTTCGGTCGCCTTCGACCTCCCCACACAGACCGGCTATGACCCGGACGAGGAGCTCGCCAAGGGCGAGGTGGGCAAGGTCGGCGTGCCGATCGCGCATCGCGGCGACATGGAAACGCTGACGGACGGGATACCGCTCGGCGAGATGAACACGTCGATGACGATCAACGCGACCGCCGCCTGGCTGCTCGCGTTGTACATCGTCGCCGCCGAGGAGCAGGGCGTGGCCGAACGCGCGCTCCAGGGAACAACCCAGAACGACATCATCAAGGAGTTCCTCGCGCGCGGCACCTATGCCTTCCCCCCGCGGCCTCGATGCGCCTGATCGCGGACATGATCGCCTACACGGTCGAGCACGTCCCGAAGTGGAACCCGATCAACATCTGCTCCTACCACCTGCAGGAGGCCGGTGCGACGCCGGTGCAGGAGATCGCCTACTCGATGAGCAACGCGATCGCCGTACTCGACGCCGTGCGCGAGCGGCTCGGGAGCGACGGCGAGGACCGCATGGGCGAGGTGTTCGGGCGGATCTCGTTCTTCGTGAACGCCGGCGTGCGCTTCATCGAGGAGCACGCGAAGCTGCGCGCGATGTCGATCCTGTGGGAGGAGCTCGGGCGCGAGCGCTACGGCGTGCAGGACGAGCGTCATCTGCGCTTCCGCTACGGCGTCCAGGTCAACTCGCTGGGGCTGACCGAGGCCCAGCCGGAGAACAACGTGCAGCGGATCGTGCTCGAGGCCCTGGCCGTCACGCTCGGACGCGACGCGCGCGCGCGGGCGATCCAGCTGCCGGCCTGGAACGAGGCGCTGGGGCTGCCGCGACCGTGGGATCAACAGTGGTCGCTGCGCATCCAGCAGGTGCTCGCCTACGAGACCGACGTGCTCGAGTATCCAGACATCTTCGAGGGCTCGATCGTGATGGACGGCCTCGTCGCGGAGCTGCTGGGCGGAGCACGCGCCGAGATGGCGGTCGTCGCCGAGCACGGCGGCGCGGTCGACGCCGTCCCCTACATGAAGGCGGCCCTGGTCGACTCCCACCGGGAGCGCATCCGCAGGATCGAGTCCGGAGAGCTGACGGTAGTGGGCCAGAATCGCTTCACCGAGTCCTCGGACTCGCCGCTCACTGCCGATGCGGAGGGCGGCATCCTCGTGGTCGACCCGGCCGTTGAAGCGCAGCAGATCGAGGCCGTGCGCCGCTGGCGCGCCGAGCGCGACCAGGTCGCGGTCGACACCGCGCTGGCTGCGCTAGCTGACGCCGCCGGCGCCGAGGACGGCGCGGAGAACCTGATGCTCCCGACGATCGCCGCGGCCCGCGCGGGCGCCACGACGGGAGAGTGGGCGGGCACGCTGCGCGACGTGTTCGGCAGCTATCGCGCGCCGACCGGAGTCGGCGAAGCCGCGTCCGTTCCCGCGGACGGAGAGCTGAGCCAGCTCCGCGAGGAGGTCGCCCGCCTGCAGGAGAAGCTCGGGCGGCGGCCGAAGATCCTCGTCGGCAAGCCCGGCCTGGACGGCCACTCAAACGGCGCCGAGCAGATCGCCGTACGGGCCCGCGATTCGGGCATGGACGTCGTGTATGAAGGAATCCGCCTGACGCCCGCCCAGATCGCCGCGTCGGCCCTGCAGGAGGGCGTCCATGTGATCGGCCTGTCGATTCTCTCGGGCTCACATCGTGAGCTGATCCCCGCCGTGATCGACGCCCTGCGCGAGGCTGGCGTGACGGCGCCGGTGGTGGTCGGCGGGATCATCCCCGAGCAGGATGTCGCAGAGCTCGAGCGAGCCGGCGTCGCGGCCGTGTACACGCCCAAGGACTTCGACATCACGCGCATCGTGCGCGACATCGTGGAGCTCGTGGGCGCCGAGGGCGCGGCGGTCTCCGCCAACGGCTCCTCCGCCAACGGCTCGGCGTGAGCGCCGACGGAGCCGCGCTTGGCGCGCGACTGCGCGAGCGCGACCTGAGCGCGGCACCCGCGACGTTGAACCTCCTCGAGAGCACCGCTGCGGCGGATCGCGAGCAGTCGGCGATGCTCCTGCGAGAGCTCTCGCCGGCGACGCTCGGAGGCGAGGCCCAGGGGCACGTGGTCGGAGTGACCGGTCCCCCCGGCGCCGGCAAGTCGATGCTGCTCTCCGCGCTGTTGAAGAGCTGGCGCGAGGCGGGCGAAACCGTCGCGATGCTCGCGGTGGACCCCAGCTCGCGCCGCTCGGGCGGGTCGCTGCTGGGCGATCGCGCCCGCATCGAGTTCGATCCGGCCGACCGTGGCGTCTTCATCCGCTCGACCTCCGCCGGCGAGCGCTTGGGTGGACTGGCGTGGGCCACGCGCGCGGCCGCGCACGCCCTCGTGGCGGCGTTCGACATCGTCGTGATCGAGACCGTTGGGGTCGGCCAGGCGGAGACCGACGTGGCCGACGTGGCCGACACGGTCGTCGTCGTCGTCCAGCCGGGCAGCGGCGATGTGCTGCAGTTCCTGAAGTCCGGCATCATGGAGATCCCGGACGTGCTGGTCGTCACCAAGGCCGATCTCGGTGCAATCGCGACGCGCACGGTGCGCGACGTCAGCGCGGCGCTGCGATCGCTGGGATCATCCGCGACGCGGGTCCTCGCGGTCTCCTCGGTGCCACCCGTGCAGGGCATCGAGGAGCTGATCGCCGCCCTGCGGGATCATCGCTCGAGCGGTGATCTGACCCCCCGGCGCACTCGCGCGCGCCGAGCGAACGCGCTCGCCGACTACACCCACGAGCACGGCGAGCGAGGCCTGCGCGCTCTCGGTGGGCGCCGGGCGGCCGAGCGGCTGCTGGAGCGCCAGGCGCCCGAGCTTGACACCGCGGCCCTGGTCGCAGTCCTCGAGCGCGCTGCGGACGCCTGACGATGGCGCGCGATCTGCTGATCATGGTGGGCGCGTTCGTGCTCGCGAGCGCCCTCGCGGGGGCGCTCGGAGCGTCCAACCTCGGCACCGCGCTGTCGTTCGGCCAGATCGCGTTCGCGATCACGGCGGTCTACGTGCTGCTCAAGCGCTGAGGCGCCGGCCTGGATAGCCTCAAATATGCTGCGGCCGATGGCAACCGGCTGCTTCATCTCGACGGGACGCTCGCTCGAGCAGGCGATCGAGCGGGTCAAGCTCGCCGACTCGCTCGGCTACGAGGCCGTCTACCTGACGCACGTCGCCGGACGGGAGTCGCTGACCGTGCTGACGGCATACGCCTTGGCGAGCGAGCGGATCCGCATCGGCACCGGGGTGGTCCCGATCTATACCCGCACCCCGGCGACGATGGCCCAGACGGCCGCCACGATCGATGAGCTCTCGGGGGGCGCTTCACGCTCGGCCTGGGCGTCTCGCACCGTCCCGTCGTCGAGGGCTGGCACGGGCAGCGCATCGACCGTCCCGCAGCCGAGATGCGCGAATACACGAGCATCGTGCGGGCGATCCTCCGCGGCGAGGATCCCGCCGACGGAGAGAAGTGGCAGACGAGCTTCCGACTCCTGCGGCTCGACCCGCGACCGCAGCTCCCGATCTATATCGCCGCACTCTCGCCCACGATGCTGCGCCTCGCGGGCGAGATCGCAGATGGCGTCGTGCTGTGGCTGTGCGGCCCGCGCTACATCCGCGACGTCGTCATCCCCGAGCTGACGGTGGGCCGCGAGCGGGCCGGACTCCCACTCGATGGCTTCGACGTCGTGGCCGCGGTGCCGGCCGCGCTCACCGACGATCCGCGCGGCGCGTATGAGGCGATGCGAGCAGACCTGATCCCCTACTTCGGACTGCCCTTCTACCGGGCGATGATCGAGCGCTCGGGGTTTGCCGCGGACATCGAGGCCTACGACGCCGCCGCGGGCAATCTCGAGGCGATGGAACATGCAGTCTCCGAGGACTTCCTCGAGCAGTTGACCGCCGTCGGCGACGAGCCTCTGGTGCGCGGCGGCGTGACGCGCTATCGCGAGGCGGGCGCCACCTCTCCATGCATCGGCCCGATCCCGAAAACGGACTTCGAGGCCACCCTTCGCGCGGGAATCGGCTCCTAGGCCGACCGCGGCACGTAGCCTTGTGAGGCGATGATCGTCCTCCTCGGCTTCGCCCTGCTCGCGGGCGCGGGCACCGCCCTGTCGCCGTGTGTGCTGCCGGTGCTGCCCGCGCTCCTGTCGGCCGGCGGCGTCGGCGGCCGGCGCCGGCCGCTGGGGATCGTGGTCGGGCTCTCGATCACGTTCACGGTGACGATCGTGGGCGTCGCGAACGTCGTCGATGGCGTCGGCCTGGGCAGCGACCCGCTGCGTGACGTCGCGATCGTCGTGCTGCTCGCGTTCGGCGTCGCGCTGTTGATGCCGAGCCTCGCCGCTCGCATCGAGGCGCCCCTGTCGCGCCTCGCGCGCCTTGGTCCCCGCTCGCGCGGTGACGGCTTCCGCTCGGGGCTGCTAGTCGGCGGCGCGCTCGGGTTCGTCTACACGCCTTGCGCCAGCCCGATCCTCGCGGCGGTGATCTCGGTCAGCGCCGCCACGGGCAAAACGATCGCGATCGCCCTCGCCTATGCGCTCGGGTCCGCGCTCGTCCTGCTGGCGCTCACGCTCGGCGGCCGGCGCCTGTTCGACCGCGTCCGAGCGGCCGGCCGCGGTCCGCTCCTGCAGCGCGCGCTCGGCACGATCATGATTCTCACCGCGGTCGCGATCCTCACGAACCTCGACGTCAACTTCGACCAGTTCGTGGCCCAGCACATCCCCGACGTCAACCTCACGGCATCGCTTGAGTGCTCGAGCATCGTGACGAACCGCCTGCACGAAGTCAGCGGCAGGCAGCCAAAGTTCGCTCCCGCCAACGGATCCTCGACGTGCCGCGGCTCCGGGACCACGGTGCGCAGTGCCCCCGCCAACGCGAGTCAGGCGAGCCTGCTGGCCGACGCGCACGGCCTACGCGACCTCGGGACGGCGCCGGAATTCACCGAAACGCAGGACTGGTTCAACACTCCGCACAACATGCCCCTGTCGCTCGCCTCGCTGCGCGGGCGCGTGGTGCTCATCGACTTCTGGACCTACACGTGCATCAACTGCATCCGCACGCTTCCCTATCTGAAGGCGTGGGACGCCGCGTATCGCCGTCGCGGACTCACGATCGTGGGCGTCGAGACGCCCGAGTTCGCATTCGAGCACGACGCCGCCAACGTCGCCAACGCGATCAGGCAGTTCGGGCTGCGCTATCCGATCGTCCAGGACAACAACATGGGCACCTGGAATGCCTATGGCAACCAATACTGGCCGGCCGATTATCTGATCGACTCGGCCGGCCAGGTGCGCAACGCGAGCTTCGGCGAGGGCGACTACTCCCAGACCGAAACGGCGATTCGCGCGCTGCTGGCCGAAGCGGGCCACGAGGTCGGTGGCAACAGTCATCCCACCGGCGTGGTCGTTCCGAGCGAACAGGCCACGCCCGAGACCTATCTCGGCACGGCGCGCGCGCAGGGATGGATCGACGGCCCCAAGTCCGGGCTGCACAACTACGGCGCGCCGACCACCGGCGAACTGTCGGTCAACGACTTCGCCTTCAGCGGCACCTGGAGGATCTCCGAACAGCCGGCCGTCGCTGTCTCTAACGCCGGGATCGACGTCGAGTTTCAGGCGAAGAACGTCTACCTCGTGCTGAGCTCCGCCGGCGCTCGCCCGCTCCCCGTCGAAGTGATGCTCGACGGTCGCCCGGTCTCCGCCGCCGACGCCGGCTCCGACGTCCACCGTGGAGCCCTCACGGTGACCGGCCAGCGCCTCTACACGCTCGTCTCGCTCCCCCGCGACGAGCGGCATCACCTGCGCCTGCGCCTTGCTCCGGGCGTGACGGGCTACGCGTTCACGTTCGGGTAGCTCGAATACTCGTCCATCCGCCGGCTCGATCCCTCCTCGCGCCCTGATACGGTCAGCCGCAGTCGGGGAAGACGATGCCTCCCCGGGGGTAACAATGACGAAGGCGCTGTATTTGGGCAGGAACGCCGGTGTGGCTACGCTGGTGTTGCTCCTAGCCATGGCGCTCGCGCCGCTCCGAGCGCAGGCCAAGGTGTACTTCAGCGCATTCCTCGCGCAAGGGGGTACGGGCATAGATCGATCCGCGTTCGACGGCAGCGGGCTGGAAACGCTGCAATTCGAGCCGACGGGCTTTGCGGACGACCTCGCGCTCGACACGCTCGACGGAAAGATGTACTGGACCGACACCAACGCCAGCGTGATCTGGAGCGCGAACCTGAACGGCAGCGGTGCGCAGATCGTGCTCGACGACTTTGGCCAACAACCGCTCGGCATCGCGCTCGACGTGGCCGGCGGAAAGATGTACTGGACCGACGCGGAAGGGGTCAAGCGCGCGGCCCTCGACGGCACCAAACCGGAACTGCTGGCAAAAGGACCGGCGCGCGGGTTCATCGCGCTCGACCTCGTCGCACAGCAGATGTACTGGGCAGACTTGCCATCGGGCGATATCAAGACCGCGACCATGACCGTGGAACCGGCGGTCACCAACGTGGTCACCAAACAGTCGTGTCCGTTCGGGATCGCCGTCGACCACGCCGGCGGCAAGGTGTACTGGCTGGATCTCGAAATCAACGAATTCAACGAAAAACAGAAATGCAAAAAGGAAGACGCGGTTCTCCGCGCCAACCTCGACGGCAGCAATGTCCAGCCGCTGCTCGAACGCCCCGGCGCGGGCTTCGGAGGCGGCCTCGCGATCGACCCCGCGGCGGGGCGGATCTACTGGAGCGAGGCGGAAGCCCGCGACATCGGCGTGTCGAACCTCGACGGCAGCCAGGCGCAAACGCTCCTCGGAACGGGCGAAGACATCCCCGAGGGCCTCGCCGTGGACCCGACCGACCCGCACCCGGCGAACACGGCCGCACCGGTCGTTGAAGGCAATGCGCAGGTCGGCAGCCCACTCAGCTGCAACCCGGGATCTTGGACGGGCACCGGCCCGCTCGTGTTCGGCTACCAGTGGTCGATCGTGGGCGCGGGGGCGATCGTCGAAGGCGCCGGGGCCGCCACGTACGTCCCGTCGGCCGAACAGGCGGGCAGCATGCTCGTCTGCGCGGTGGCGGCGACCGACAACGTCGAGACGAGTGTCGCCACGAGTGCCGCGGTTACGGTTGCACCCTTCCCGAGCGGACCCGCTCCGCCCCCCGTGGCCGTGGTCCGCACTCGGCTGATCGCGGGTATCGCTTTCGCGAGGCTGAGCGGATCGGGCACACGGGCGCGCGTCCCGATCTTCACGAGCGTGGCCGGCATCGCCACCATCAAGGCGACGCCGATCCGCAAGCCTCACAGGGCAGGCTCGCGGGCGAGGTCCAAGCGGGCCGTCCAACCCAGAGCGATAACGGTGACCATGAGAGTGAGAGCCGGACGCGCGACGATCACGCTCAAGAAACTCGTGCCCGGGACCACCTACCGACTCCAACTGACGATCAAGAGCGCGGACGGCCAAGCGACACACGACACGGCCACGCTCAGGCTGGCCAGGCGTTGAGAGGCTCGCCGAGCGGCGACGCCGCGCGACACCGCTGTCGAGGCCGCCTCAGCGCTCCCAGCGCCGCGCCGATCGCGGCGCTGCCGCGACTGGCAACGGCGCCGGGACGCATACAATGAGCTGATGGAGGGCTCGACGTCCGAGACCGGGGCACGCAGTTGGCTGCGCTGCTATCGCTGCTGGTCCCAGGACCTGGAGGTCCAGGTCCACTACGAGGGAATTCACAAGATCGACCCCGAGTCGGGCGAGCGCGCGGAAGTGATCGACGAGCTCCAGGAGGCCGTCGTGCAGTGCCTGGACTGCATGCACGACCAGCCGCATCTCGGTTTCAACAACGGCCGCGTTGAGCCGATCGAGGATCGCTGGGAGCGGATGATCGCCGGGACCCCGTGGGTCGCCTCGTGCACGGTGGCCGTCGACGCGGACGAGGTCGAGAGCTGCTCGGGCCCGGAGGCCGGAGACGCGCTCTCCTACGCCGCGTTCGGCGATCACGGCGTCCGCGAGTTCTTCACCCACGTCCGCTTCCACAAGCACGAGGACGACGCCCGCATCATCGTGCACCTGCTCGTGGAGCTGTACGCCCGGTCGCTGGAGGAGGCCACCGACGTGCTCGAGTCCTCCGCCCGCGGCGCCCTGACGATCACGTCGCTGGCCGAGGAGTCACGGCCGCCGGCCGCGGCCGGCGAGACGCACGCGCACGAATAGGCCCGAGGGCTCCCTCGCGGGCTCGGGCGCAGCGGGCGAATCGACCCGCGGGCGGCCGCGTGGCTTGAGTTTCCTCGCCGGCAAGCCGATGTTCATGGAGGTAGTCACCCCACGACGGGAGCCTCATGGAGTCGGTCTTGAAGGTGCTGGTCGCTGATGACCATCCCCTGATCCTTCAGGGGCTGCGCAGAGCGCTCGACGGTTGCGACGACATCGAGGTTGTCGGCGAGGCGCGCTCTGGAACGGAGGTCTTAGCCCTCGTCGAGCGCCGCAGACCGGATGTCGTGCTGCTCGACCTGCGCATGCCCGGGATGGACGGCGTCGCGTGCATCGAAGCGATCAAGCGAGCCTCACCGGATGTCAAGACGGTGATCCTGTCGGCGTGCGAGGATCGCGCCTCGATCGATTCGGCCGTGCGGGCCGGCGCCAGCGCCTATGTGATCAAGAGCGTCGGCGCGATCGACATCCCGTCGTTACTGCGGCAGGTCGCCTCCGGCTACACCGTGTTCCACCCGCACAGCGACTCCGGCTCCGCCGGCGGCCCGACCGATGACGATCCGCCGCTGACCGAGCGCGAGCTGACGATCCTCACGGCCGTCGCCCGTGGCCTGACGACGAAGGCGATCAGCGGTGAGCTGTGGGTCAGCGAGCATACGGTCAAGTTCCACCTCACCAATATCTATCGCAAGCTCGACGTCGCCAATCGCAGCGGAGCCGTCCGATACGCCTATGAGCACGGCCTCGTCGCCGCCTCCGACTGAACTCCGCCGGGGTCAGGCGCCGATCGCGCCGCGAGCGACCGTCGCGTCGACCACGGGTTCCCAGCGCGGAAGCACGAGCGAGACGGCGGTGGGACCACCCGGTTGACTCTCGACGATGCACTGTCCGCCGAGCAGGCGAACCCGCTCGTGGATCCCAGCGAGTCCGATGCGGCCCCGCCGCGCCGCCCCAACGAGCGCCGCCTCGACGTCAAACCCGTGACCGTTGTCGAGCACCTGCGCCTGGACGCCGGTCGCGTCGAGCGAGACACTGATCCGCACGTCCGTCGCGTCACTGTGCTCCCGCACGTTGTTGAGGGCCTCGCCTACGACGCTCACCAGAGCGATCCGCTGCGAGGGAGAGAGCACGGTCGCCTCGCCTTCGAGCGTGAATCGCGGCCTGATCCCGGTGCGCGAGGTGAACGCCTCGACCAGATCTCCCATTGCCGCCCCGAACGGCCGGTTGATCAGTGCGCTGGCGTGAATCGATGTCGAGATCCCTCTCAGGCCGCCCTCGAGGGCCACGAGTCGCGCATCGAGGTCGTCGAGGCGACCGCGCAGCAGCTCGCCGTCGCCCCGTCCTTCAAGCACGAGGCCGAGCTGCTCGCGAAACAGCCGCAGGTCCCCGCCGAGGAGCAGCAGCTCCTGCAGGGGGCCGTCGTGCAGGTCAAAGCCGAGGCGGGTCAGCCGCCGCTCGCTCGTCTCAACGAGCGCGCGCTCGCTCGCCGCATTTCGACTCAGAAGCGCATCGCGCTCGAGCACCGCCTCGAGCGTGGGCAACGCGGCGCCGATCAACGCGCGAGCCCGCTCGTGACACCGCGGTTCCGCGCGCGCCAGGAGTGCCGCGACCGCCCGCACACCGCGCCGGACCGGCAGGCCGAACAGCTCCACCCGCGGGCCCGTCTGCGTCGGCTCGCCGGCGATCAACCTGCCGGCAAGCTTGCGCGCGGCTTTTGACGGCGAGCCCGCGCCAACGTGGCGGGCGCAGTCAACGGCTCCCGCCGCGTCAACCGTCCACAACGTGACACTGCGCACAGGCGCAAAGACGAGCAGCAGGCTGAGCTCCGCCTCGACGGCCTGGGCCGGCGGAAGCGCCATTAGCCCCGGGGCGCGCAGCACCTCCCGGGCGAGCATCGTCCGCCCCAGCCCCGAGCGATCCAGCCGCGCGATCAGACCAGCCGTCTCGCGTGGATGTCCCCCGAGCTCGCCTGCGGCCGAGACGAACAGCTCGGCGGCGTAGACGAGCGTCGCGATCGGAACCCCGTCCTCTCCGGGATGACATGCCGCGAGCACCTGGAGCGCCGCGTCGCGGGCCGGTTGGGCGCCGGCATCATGCAGCCACGGATGCTCGGCAAATACGCGCTCGACGGGCAGGACGTCGTGCAAGACCGCCGCGTTTTCGCTCTCTTGCTCTGACATCATCGTTGTCGGCCGGCTCACCGGGGAAGGCGACCTACGGGTGTATCGGCAGCGCGGTCGGCAACCTCAACCGCGCTCACGCGTTCGACGCGGGGAAACAGGCCACATCAGAGCATCCGGCCCGAGGAACGCTCCACGGTGAACCTCGGCGTACTCGATCGCGGCAAAGAGCTGCTCGAACGGCCCCCACTTGGCCACGCGGAGCTGGCCGGGCGACGGCTCGCCCGCCTCCTCGGCGACCGCGACGACTGCCGCGGCCGGCGCGAAGCCCTCGGCGCTCACGCTCGCCGCCGCGCGTTCTGCGTCCTCGGGGTCGCCGTCGACGACAACGACATCGATGCGCTCCCGGCCGATCAGCTCGGCGAGGTCACCTACGTGGGCAGCGGTGAAGATCGCGCATCCCCGCCTGGCGATCAGCATCGCTGTGACGGCGCGAAAGTGCAGATCGGGTGAGAGAACGAAAATCCGCAGCGGCCGAAGCCGGGCCAGCTCGCCGGGACACCGGAATCGGTTGAGATCACTCCGTGGGCTGCCGCCGGCCATCTTTGCGCTGCCTCCGTTTCACCCTTCGATGCGCGTGACACACGCAGTGACACACGCATGGACCGGGAATCGCTCCCGGCCGCAAGGATGCGCCATCACGCGCCCCGCGCCAACTCCACGTTGGTCTAGTAGGCGAGCGCGCGGCCGGCCCGGATCGCCAACGGTGACGGAAGCACCTAGCCGAAGGTGCAGGTGGACTAGCCGAACCTCCGGGAGCGAAGTGGCATCCGCAGGTCGGCATGACCAGCACATGGAGCCGCTGTCCTTTGAGCGAAGAAGCCGACACCGATGCGACGTTACTCCTCCAGGAGTAAGCGTCGCAGGCGCCGCCGGCCGGTCTGCACGCGCCGTGGGCTGCGCGTGCGGTTCTGCTGGTCGGCCCGCCGCGCCCGCAGTCGCTGGGCGCCGTCGCACGCCCCCGGGTACTGCCCCGGCGGGCGCGTCCACCCCCGTTAGCGCAGACGCTCCTCGAGCGCCTTCAGCTGTGCGCGCAGCTCCGCCGGAAGGCGGTCGAATTTGCCAAGGTGCTCGCGGAACTGCGGCAGCTGGGCGGCCCACTCGGCGGCATCGACACGCAGAAGCTCTGCCATGTCCTCGTCGGAGACGTCGAGCCGACGAGTGTCGATGCCTTGGCCCCCGACCGGGGGAATCCGGCCAATCGGCGTCTCCGTCGCGGCACCGTGGCCCGCACAGCGAGCGAATACCCACGAAAGAACACGTGAGTTCTCGCCGAATCCCGGCCACAGGAAACGACCGCTCTCGTCCTTGCGGAACCAGTTGACGTAGAAGATCTTCGGCAGCTTCGCTCCCTCTCGGCGGCCGATCTCGAGCCAATGAGAGAAGTAGTCGGCCATGTTGTAGCCGCAGAACGGCAGCATCGCGAAGGGGTCGAAGCGCAGCTCACCGACGGTTCCCGCCGCCGCCGCGGTCTTCTCCGAGCTCATGATCGAGCCGAGGAACACGCCGTGCTCCCAGTCGGTCGCTTCGGTCACGAGCGGCACGACCGTCGAGCGTCGGCCACCGAACAGCATCGCGTCGATCGGAACCCCCTTCGGGTCCTCCCACTCCGGTGCGATCGCCGGGTCCTGCGAGGCCGGCGTCGTGAAGCGCGCGTTGGGATGCGCGGCCGGGGCGTCCGCCGCCGGCGTCCAGTCGTTTCCGTGCCAGTCGATCAGGTGGTCGGGCTTCTGCTTGGTCATGCCCTCCCACCACACGTCGCCGTCGTCGGTTCTTCGCGCAGTTGGTGAAGATCGAGTTGCGCGCGATCGTGCGGATCGCGTTCGGGTTCGTCTCCTCGCCGGTCCCCGGCGCGACGCCGAAAAAGCCGGCCTCCGGGTTGATCGCGTAGAGCCGCCCGTCCTCGCCGAACTTCATCCACGCGATGTCATCGCCGATCGTCTCCACCGTCCAGCCCTCGAGCGTCGGGATCAGCATCGCCAGGTTGGTCTTGCCGCACGCGCTCGGAAACGCGCCCGTTATGTACTTGACGTCACCCTCGGGCGAGGTCAGCTTGAGGATCAGCATGTGCTCGGCCATCCAGCCCTCGTCGCGCGCCATCACCGAGGCGATCCGCAGGGCAAAGCACTTCTTTCCCAGCAGCGCGTTGCCGCCGTAACCCGAGCCGTAGGACCAGATCTCGCGCGTGTCGGGAAAGTGCACGATGTACTTGTTCTCGGCGTTGCACGGCCACGGGACGTCTTCGGCGCCGTCGAGCAGCGGCATCCCGACCGAATGCAGACGGGGACGAACTCGCCTTCGCTGCCCAGCGCGTCGAGCGCGCCACTGCCCATCCGCGTCATGATCCGCATGCTCACGGCCACGTACGTGGAGTCCGTCAGCTGGACTCCGACATAGCTCTTGTCCGAGCCGAGCGGGCCCATCGAGAAAGGCACTACGTACATCGTGCGCCCCTTCATCGACCCTTCGAACAGCTCGTTCAACGCTTCGCGCATCTCGCCCGGCTCGCGCCAGTTGTTCGTCGGGCCGGCTTCGGCCTCGGTCGCCGAGCAGATGAACGTGCGGTCCTCGACCCGTGCCACGTCTCCCGGATCCGACAGCGCTAGATAGGAGTTCGGGCGCTTGGCCTCGGAAAGGCGCTCGAACGTGCCCGCCGCGACGAGCTCAGCGCAGAGCCGGTCGTACTCCCCAGCGGACCCGTCGCACCAGTGGATCTCGTCGGGTTCGGTCAGCGCGGCGACCTCCTCGACCCAGGCAAGCAGGCGCTCGTTCTTCGTGGGGGCAGGGGCGGTGGTGCTCATGATCTAGGGACAGCCTCCTTGGTCTCTGACAACCCCAGGGAGCCTATCGTGCCCCATGATCTACTCGAGATTGCCCTCGGCGGACCCGCCGCTGCCAGGCGTCTTGCGGGGGACCAGAACGAGCCGCTTGAACTCGGCGACAAGCACGCCGTCCTGGTTGAAGGCGCGCGTGTGGACCTTGACGGTTCCGCGGTCGGGCTTTGACTGCGACTCCTTCGTCTCGAGCACCTCCGACTCGACGAAAAGCGTATCGCCGTGGAACACGGGCGCTGGGTGCTTGAGTTCTTCGGTGGCGATGTTGGCGAGCGCCTTGCCGCTCACGTCGCTGACCGACATGCCGAATGCCAGCGAGTACACGAGCGGACCGACCACGACGTTGCGCCCCTGCTGTGACTTGGCTGCGTAGACGTCGTTGAGGTGCAGCGGGTGGTGGTTCATCGTCAGCAGGCAGAACAGGTGATCCTCCGCCTCGGTAATGGTCTTCGCGGGCCAGTGCTTGTACACCTCTCCGACCTCGAACTCCTCCAGGTAACGGCCATAGGGATGTGAGCCGCTCGCCTCGCGCGCAGCCTGATCGGTCTCGACGGACTGGGTCTCGCTCATGGTCTCTGAAGGTCTCCTTTGGCCTGTGGTCCAAGCCAACTCTAGATGCTCGTCCGCTGCGGAGCCCTGACTCGACGCCGTCGCCCTACAGCGGGCAGGCGATCGGCGGAGCTTGAAGTGGGCACGCGATGAGCACCTGCCGACCGGTGCGCAGCGGCGTGGCGCAAGGGATCGACCCGCAGGGACACGGCGGACACGGCGGCGGCGCACAGATCGCGTTCGGCGGGCAGCAGAACCCGATATTCGCCGCGCCGGTTTGGCACATCGGCGGCGAGGTCGGGCTGACCGCCTGCCTGAACGCCTGTTCGTACGGTCGCCGACAGACCACGTCATAGGCCTGCGCAATCGCCGCCTCAGCGCCGAACCCCGCGAGCGCGACACCACGGCTCAGCACCGAGCGCAGCTCGCCCGCACCGAGCGAGGCGCCGTGAGTCGGCAAGTCGCACAACGCCGGGGTGAGACCGATCCTTAGCCGCGTGAAGGGATCGGCGACCTGCAACACGGCGGGGGCACCGAGGCGCCTGGGGGCCGTGACTCTAAGGCCGATACGCGCGAGGTCTGGCGCGAGCGACCCGCGGGGGCGCCTGTTGACCACGAGCACGAGGGCGCGCGACCCTCCCAATACCCCCGAGCGCGTTACGGCCGCGGCCACATAGTTCAGACCGGTCGGTCCTCGCAGACCGATTCGAATCGAGCCGGCGCCCCGCGAGGCCCTCGCGCCGGCCAGCCGCGCCGGCCGGCCGAAGCGAACCTCCGCCAACGAGAAGTCGAATTGGGCGGGCGCGATGACGCTCTCGTTCCAGGCGCGTGTCGCGTCAGCCTTTTCAGCGTGAGGGGCCGCCGCCGCCCGCGCGCCCATGCCGAGCGCCAGCGACCCAGCCAGCGCGGCTAGGAGAATCGGCTGGGAGGACCGCGGACTCACACTTGCTTGGTAGCACCAAGTGTGGTCGCGCACAAGCGCGAAGGGCCCGGCAACAGCCGCGCGGCCGCCCGCCGCCGCGGCCGAGCCGATACGGTTAGCTCCCGCCCACGCTCGACTTCCGCCCTCAGGAGACCAGACTTGCGCAACCCCCGCGACTTCTTCAGGCCGCTCGCCATCGACGCCCCCGAGCCGGCCCGGGAGATCCCCTTCAAGCCGTCCCGGATGATCCACTTCCTGAACTTCGCCAACGAGAAGATGGTCGCGAAGGTGCCCGACATCGCCCCCACCGTCGATATCTTGCTCGGCAACCTCGAGGACGCCGTGCCGCTCGATCAGAAGGTCGCCGCTCGCGCCGGCCTGATCAAGGTCGGCAAGGAGATCGACCTCGGCGACACCGCCCTGTGGACGCGCGTCAACGAGCTCGCCTCGCCGTTCGTGCTCGACGACCTGACCCAACTCGTCGCCGAGATCGGGCACAAGCTCGAGGTGATCATGGTCCCGAAGATCGAGGGTCCCTGGGACATCCACTACGTCGACCGCCTGCTCGCACAGCTGGAGGCCAAGGCGGGGCTGGAGCGCCCGATCCTCGTGCACGCCGTCCTGGAGACCGCCCAGGGCGTGTCCAACCTCGAGGAGATCGCCGGCGCGAGCCCGCGCATCCAGGGCATGAGCTTCGGCCCGGCCGACCTCGCCGCCTCCCGGCGCATGAAGACGACCCGCGTCGGCGGCGGGCACCCCGGCTACCGTACGATCGCCGACCCCGATCCCGACGACCCCGACGCTCCGCGCCCGAGCTACCAGCAGGACCCGTGGCACTACTCGATCGCCCGCATGGTCGACGCCTGCACAGCGGTCGGGGCCCTCCCCTTCTATGGTCCCTACGGCGACATCCGTGACGAGGAGGGGTGCGAGACACAGTTCCGCGCGTCCTTCCTGCTCGGCTGCGTCGGGGCCTGGTCGCTGCACCCGGCCCAGATCGCTATCGCCAAGCGGGTCTACTCGCCCGATCCCGAGGAGGTCGCCTTTGCCAAGAAGGTCATCGCCGCGATCCCCGACGGCCGTGGCGTCCACATGATCGACGGCAAGATGCAGGACGACGCCACGTGGAAGCAGTGCAAGGTGATGGTCAACCTCGCCGAGATGCTCGCCCGCAAGGACCCCGAGCTGGCCGAGGCCTACGGCTTCGCTGCCACCGCCGCCTAGCGCCCACGAATAGCCCCGTATAGGCTTCCGCGCCGCATGAGATTCTTCGAGTACGAGGCGCGCGAGGTCGTCAAGCGCGCCGGCATCCCGGTCACCGACTACGGCTTTACGACGGACGCCGGCGAGGCCCGCGAGATCGCGCAGCGGATCGGCGGGCCGACCGTGATCAAGTCCCAGGTACTCACCGGCGGGCGCATGAAGGCCGGTGGGGTGAAGTTCGCCGACACCCCGGAGGAGGCCGAGGGCCACGCGACCGACATCCTCGCGCTGGAGATCAACGGCCACATGCCGCGGGGCGTGCTCGTGGACCCCAAGGCGGAGGTCGAGCAGGAGTACTACGCCGGCGTCGTCTGGGACGGAATCCGCAAGCAGCCGGTCATGATCTTCTCGCCCGTCGGCGGCATCGACATCGAGCAGGTCGCCGAGGAGCAGCCCGCGGCGGTCGGCCGTCGCCATTTCTCGAACATCCTCCCGTTGAGCGACTTCCAGGCCAAGGAGGTGATCGCCGCCACCGGCGTCACCGGATCGGCGCTCAACAAGCTCGTGCCGATCATCACCCGGCTGGCCCGTCTGTTCGTCGAATACGACATGGTCCTGGCCGAGATCAATCCGCTCGGGCGTCTGGCCGACGGATCGTTCGTCGCGCTCGATGCCCACATGGACATCGAGAACGAGGCACGCGGCCGTCATCGGAAGCTGCTCGCCGATCTCGGTGTCGGCGATGAGGAGACCCGTCAGGCGCGCGAGGCGACGCCGTTCGAGCTCGCCGGCGAGGAGGTCGACGCGACCGACCATCGCGGCGTCGCCGGTAACGTCACCGAGTTCGACGGCAACCTGGGCCTCGTGATCGGGGCCGGCGGCGGCTCGCTGACGCTGTTCGACGCCGTTCGGGCCCACGGGGGCAAGCCGGCCAACTACTGCGAGATCGGCGGCAATCCGTCAGTGGCGAAGGCCTGCGGCCTGGCCAAGCTCGTGCTGGGAAAGCCGGGCGTAGAGCAGATCGCGGTGATGATGTCGATCGTCTCCAACACCCGCGTCGACATCGTCGCCCGCGGCGTGATCAAAGCCTGCCTGGAGCTCGGCCACGACCCGGCCGAGAAGATCGCGATCTTTCGCATTCCGGGCGCCTGGGAGGAGGAGGGCTTCAAGATCCTCGAGAAGTACGGCGTCGACTATGCCGACCGCAGCGTGTCGCTGAACGAGGCCGCTCGGCGCGCGGTCGAGAAGATCCAGGGAAGCCGGATGACGCCGCCGTCGCCCGCTGCGGCGAGCCCGGATGGCGAGCGGGCGACAGGGGGGCGTGCCTGATGTCGATTCTGATCGACGCGGACACGACGTTCATCGTCCAAGGCATCACCGGCCGCGAGGCCGTGAACCTGACGCGCGAGTGCCTGGACTACGGCGCCGGCGCGAAGATCGTCGGCGGCGTGACTCCCGGGCGGCTGGGACGGGACGTGCACGGCGTGCCCGTCTTCGACACGGTCGCCCAGGCGGTCGCCGACCACGGTGGGCCGATCTACGGCTCGGTTGTCACGGTGCCCCCCGCGTTCACCAAGGATGCGGTCTTCGAGGCGATCGAGAACGGGGTGCAGCTGATCGTGATCGTGACCGAGCGCATCCCCCGTCGCGACGTCGCCGAGATGGTCGAGCTGGCGAGCCTGCGCGGCGCGCGCATCATCGGCCCGAACTGCCTGGGGATCATCGTGCCGGACGTGATCAAGATGGGCGGCATCGGCGGCCCGGCGAAAAACGCCGCTCAGGCCTATACGCCGGGGCCGATCGGCGTGATCTCGCGCTCGGGCGGGATGACCACGGAGATGTCCTCGACGCTCAGCGCCGCCGGCCTGGGGCAATCGACCGCCGTGTCGATCGGCGGCGACGCGATCATCGGATCGACATACGCTGAGCTGATGCCGCTGTTCGAGGCCGACGAGCAGACGCAGGGCATCGTCATCTACACCGAGCCCGGCGGTCGAATGGAGGCCGAGCTGGCGCGGTGGGTGAGCGACAATCGTTCGCGGCTGCCGATCGTCGCGTTCATGGCCGGGCGGTTCATGGACGAGATGCCCGGCATGAGCTTCGGTCACGCCGGCACGATCGTCGAAGGCAAGGAGGACACGGCGAGCGAGAAGATCGCGCGCCTCGCCCAGGCGGACATCACGGTGGCCGAGCGGATCGAGGACATCCCCGGGCTGATCGGAGCGAGGCTCGCCGCGGGGAGCGCGGCATGAGAGAGGACGCGATCTTCATCGCGGTCGAGGTCGACGACCGGGCCGCCGCCGATACGGCATTGGCGAAGAAGCTGGCGGAGGCGTGCCCGGTCGACATCTTCGCTCAGCGTGGCGACGGCACGCTCGAGATAGTCGAGCAGAACATCGACGAGTGCGTGCTCTGCCGCCTGTGCCTTGACGCGGCACCGGCGGGCACCGTGAAGATCGTCAAGCTTTACGATGACGGTGCTGTGCTGGCGTGAGTCACCGCGGCCGCAAAGTGCACTATCGTGACGGCAAGCTCATGAACGAAAACTTCTCACTGGTCGTCATGTGCCTGTTCCTGCTCGGGTCGCTGGCGTTCCTGGCCCAGCAGCTCACCTCATACCACTGAGCGCCTAGGTCGCCTTGCGCGCCTTGCGCGCCCGCTGGCGCTCCTGCTGGCGCTCGACCACGTTGACGATCAGCTTCAGGATCTGCTCCGGTCCGGTTGCCTTCGCCTGCCCGTAGGTGAACGCCTCGACCCAGTCGGGCACCTTGCCTTCACGCGCCATCACGTTGAAGAACTCGCGGCGCATGTCCACGCGCACGCGGGCGTCCGCGGCGGGTCCCTTGGTCACGTTCACATCGGGCAGCTCGAGTCGAAAATGCTGCACGTCCCCCCTGCCGCGCATTTCGATGCCGACCACCAGCTTGATCGGCTCGAGCGCCGGGACCTCTTCGATGAACCGGCGCGTCGCGAGCTCGATCAGGGCCTTGGCGTCCTCGGCCATGTGTGATGCTCCCCTTCTCAGACCGGCGTGGTCCGTAGCGGTGTGTCAGATCTTATGACGCTGCAAGAGCTTGCGCCCGATGACCATGCGCTGAATCTCAGAGGTCCCCTCGCCGATCAACAGAAGCGGCGCATCACGGTACAGGCGCTCGATCTCGTACTCCTTGGAGTAGCCGTAGCCGCCGTGGATCCGCAGGCACTCCTCGACACAGAAGCGCCCCGCCTCGGAAGCGAACAGCTTGGCCATGCCGGCCTCCAGGTCTGAGCGCTCGCCGGCGTCCTTCAGGCGCGCCGCGCGGAGCGTCAGCAGGCGCGCCGCGTCGACCTGGGTGGCCATGTCGGCGAGCTTGAACTGGATCGCCTGGTGCTGGGCGATCGGCTTGCCGAACGCCTTGCGCTCCTGGGAGTAGCGCAGGCCGAGCTCGAGCGCGCGCTGGGCGATGCCGACGCCGCGTGCGGCGACGTTCACCCGGCCGACCTCGAGCGCATCCATCATCTGCGAGAAGCCCTGATTGAGGCCGGCCTGCTCGCCGCCGAGGATGTTCTCGGCCGGGCAGCGGTAGCCGTCGAAGACGAGCTCGGTCGACTCGACGCCCTTGTAGCCGAGCTTCTTGATCTTCGGCGGGACGTTCAGGCCGGCGAACTCGCCGCTGTTCTCACCGACGCCCGGCTCTTTTTCGGCGATGAAGCAGGTGAAGCCCTTGTGGCGCGGTTCGGCGTCGGGATCGGTCTTGACGAGCACGAACACGAGCGTCGAGAGCAGCCCATTGGTGACCCACATCTTCTGGCCGTTGATCTCATACTTCCCGTCCTCGCCCTTGCGCGCGGAGGTTTTGATCGCCTGCACATCGGAGCCGAGCTCTGGCTCGGAGAGCGAGAAGGCGGCCCTGATCTCGCCCGTGGCCATACGCGGCAGGTACCTCTGGCGCTGCTCCTCGGAGCCGAACTTCATCAACAGGTAGGAGCCGATGAAATGCGTGTTGATCACGCCCGAGATCGAGATCCAACCGCGCGAGAGCTCCTCGACGATCATCGCGTAGGTCGTCAGGTCGAGCCCCATGCCACCGTACTCCTCGGGGATCGTCACGCCGAACAGGCCGAGCTCCTTCATCTGCTCGACGATCGGCTCGGGGAAGGAGTCCTCGTGGTCGTAGTGCTCGGCGTTGGGCAGGATCTGCTCGTCGGCGAACTGATGCACCATCTCGGTGATCGCCTTCTGCTCGTCGGTCATCTCGGTGTACGGGGAGGCGGCTACGGCCATTCGCTCAAGGGCTCCAAGTTCGCGTTTTTTTGGCTGGACGGGGAGAATACCGGCATGAACTTCGCCCGCGAGATCGTCGCGGCAAACCCACCGGAGTGCCGCGCGCTCGTCGAGCTGACGCGGGCGGGCGACCGGCGCGATTGGACGTTCGGTGAGGTCGACGACCGCGGCGCGCGGATGGCCGGCGCGTTCGCGCGGCTCGGCATCGGCCCTGGCGACGTCGTGATGACGCTGATCGGCAACCGGCCGGAGTGGGTCTTCGCGATGGTTGCGTGCTTCCGGATCGGCGCCGTCGTACTCCCCTGCACCGAGCAGCTGCGCGCGAAAGATCTGCGCCTGCGCATCGACGCGGTCGACCCCGCGCTGATCGTCGCGGACGAGCGCAACCGCGCCGAGCTCGAGGCCGCGCAGCCCACCTGCGCGGTCGTGCTCGTGCCCGACGAGCGGCTGTATTCCGGCGAGCCCGCACCGGTGGCCGAGCTGTCCGGCGAGGAGCCGTGCATGATCACGTTCACGAGCGGCACGGCCGGCGAGCCGAAGGCGGTCGTCCACGGCCAGCGCTACCTCATCGGCCAGCGCCTGCAGGCGAGCAACTGGCTGGGCGCACGGACGAGCGAGCTGGTCTGGTGCACGGCCTCGAGCGGCTGGTCGAAGTCGGCACGCAATGTCTTCATCGCGCCGTGGCTGTCGGGCGCCTCGGCGCTGCTGCACGACGGTCGGTTCGATCCGGAGGAGCGTCTGGAGCTGCTCGTTCGCGAGCGGGTCAACGTCCTGTGCATGGCGCCGACCGAGTACCGCGTGCTCGCCAAGCGGACGACCCTGCGCAAGCTGCCGCAGGCTCGCGGGATGGTCGCCGCCGGCGAGGCGCTGAACCCGGAGGTGCTGCGCGCATGGCGGGAGGTGACCGGGCTGGACATCCGCGACGGCTACGGGCAGACCGAGACCGGGCAGATCACCGGCACGCCGGTCGACGAGCAGGCCAGGCCGGGCTCGATGGGGCGGGCGCTGCCCGGCATTGGCCTGCGCGTCAAACACGCCGAGCTGACGGCGAACCCCAGGACGATCCCGACGTTCTTCCTCGGCTACCTCGGCGAGCACGTGCGGCGCGAGGAGGACGGTTCGTGGAGCGTGAACGACCGCCGCGCCGGACCACCCTGGCGAACGGGCGACCTGGTCCGCGAGGACGAGGACGGCTGGTTCTACTTCGAGGCGCGCAACGACGACGTGATCGTCTCGGCCGGCTACCGGATCGGGCCGTTCGAGGTCGAGTCGGCGCTCGTCGCCCACCCGGCTGTGGCGGAGGCGGCGGCGGTCGCGGCGCCCGATGAGGAGCGCGGCGCGGTCGTGCGCGCGGTCGTCGTGCTGCGCGACGGCGCCTACGCCCCCACGCCCGAGCTCGTGCGCGAGCTGCAGGAGCACGTCAAGCGCGAGACCGCGCCCTACAAGTACCCGCGGATCGTCGAGTTCGCAGACGAGCTGCCGAAGACCGCCAGCGGCAAGATCAGGCGAGCGGCGCTGCGCGCGTAGCGATCGCCGCCCGCCGCCCCGGGGGACGGGCGGCGGGCGGCGGGCTCAGACGAGCTGCTCTGCGGCCTGGGCGCTGGAGCGCGCACGCCCGAAGTCGCGCTCGAGCTCCTCGATCTCCTGCTGCACCGTGGCGGCGGGCGGGCGCAGCACGAGGAAGGCGGCGAGGATGCCGAGCGCGACGCACACGGCGGCGACCAGGTAGGCGAGGTGATAGCCGCCGGTCAGCGCGCTGCTCAGAGCGTGACCGGTGGCGCTCAGGGCTTTCGCGTGGTCGGTCGCGACCGTGCCGAGCGAGGCCAGGCCGATCGCGCCGAACAGCTGCACGGAGACGTTGATGATCCCCGACGCGAGGCCGGCGTCACGCGGCGGCGCGTCGGCCATGCCGATCGTCAGCAGCGGCAGGAACGACGTGCCGGCCCCGAGCCCGAGCGCCAGGAAGGCGACGAACAGCCCCGGGAAGTAGCTCGCGTGCACGCCCTGGCTGGCGAGCAGCAGGAGCCCGGCGATGATTCCCGTCAAGCCTGCCGCGAGCGTGTTCAGCGCGCCGAAGCGCTCCACGGCGCGCGCCGACACGCCCATCGACATGACCGCGATCGAGATGGTCAGCGGCATGAACGCGAGGCCGGTGTCGATCGCGTTGTAGCCGAGCACGCGCTCGAGGTACAGCGAGCCGAGGAAGAAGGCCGAGAACATGCCCGTGATCAGCATGCCGCGCACGAGGCTGGAGCCCATCAGCATGCGCAAGCGCAGGATGCGCAGCGGCATGATCGGGTTGGCCAGGCGCGCCTCCAGCGCGAGGAATGCCCCGAGCAGCGCCAGCGATGCTCCGCCGACGCCGAGCGTGCGCGCGGACAACAGGCCGTATTCGCTCGACTTGACGATCGCGAAGGCGCCCAGCATCGTGGCGAGCGTGATCAGGATCGACCCGAACCAGTCCACGCCGCCGGCGAGACCGATGCCCTCGTTCTCCTCGATCAGCGCCGAGCCGAGCAGGAACGCGACCACGCCGATCGGGACGTTCACGAAGAAGATCCAGTGCCAGTCGAGCGACTGCGTCAGCGCGCCGCCGGCGAGCAGGCCGATCGAGCCGCCGCCGGCGGACACGAACGCGTACATGCCCATCGCCTTGGCCTGCTCGACCTTGCCCGGGAACTCGGTCACGATGATCGCGAGGATGACGCTCGAGGCGACCGCCCCACCAACTCCCTGCAGCAGGCGGGCGACGATCAAGAGACCCTGGCTGTTGGCGACTCCGCACAGCACCGAGGCGACGCTGAACATGACCAGGCCGGTCAGGAAGACACGCTTGCGGCCGACCAGGTCGCCGAGCCTGCCGGCGAGCAGCAGGAAGCCGCCGAAGGTGATCAGGTAGCCGTTCATCACCCACGTCAGGTTGCCCTGCGAGAAGTGCAGGTCGTGCTGGATCGAGGGCAGTGCTACGTTCACTATCGTCGCGTCGAGGACCATCATCAGCTGGCCCAGGCAGAGCACGGCGAGCGCGATCCAACGACGGCGCTCGCGCTTGCGGGCCGCCTCGTCGGTTGCCTCGATGCCGGCCGTGGGCCGCTCGATCTGCGCTCTTTCAACGGTTGTGGTGCTCATCTTGCTCCTTCTGCGAGGGGTCTTGCGGACACCATAGCAGGGATCATCCCTAGAGCAAGTATTATCTATCTAAAATTTATCGTTGCTGCTAAAGTGACAAACCATGCGAGATGGTGTAAGATCACGCGAGATGGGGACCGAGAGGGCATGCGCTCCAGGTTCGATGGTGCTGCTGACACGGTTGGCCAAGCAGGTCTACCGGCGCAGCGACGAGGAGCTGCTGGGCATGCACCTGCGCCTGCTGATGGCCCTCAGCTACGTGCGCGACCACGACGGCGCCCCCCAGCAGGAGCTGGCCGAGGCGCTCTGCATGGATGCCAACAACGTCGTGCTGCTGCTGAACGAGCTCGAGGACCTGGGGCATGTCACGCGACGCCGCGATCCGGTCGATCGCAGACGGCACCTGGTCGAGCTCACCCCGGCGGGTGGCCGGGCGCTGATGGACGCCGAGCGAGCTCAGGAAACGATCGAGGACGAGGTCCTTCGAGCGCTCGACGCGGGCGAGCGCGCGACCCTCTGGCGCCTGCTCACCCGCGCGCTACAGGGCGCCGAGCCCGATCTGGACGAGGCCTACAGCGCCACGACCGCGTCGATCTCGACGTAGGCGCCCCGCGGCAGCTGAGCGACCCCCACCGCCACCCGCGCCGGTGGCTGCTCTGCGAAGAAGCTCGCGTAGACCTCGTTGACATCGTTGAACGCGGCGAGGTCGGTCATGTAGACGGTCATCCGCACCGCCCGGTCCAGTGACGCGCCCGCCGCGTCACATACCGCGCGCAGGTTCTCCAGGCACCGCCGCGCCTGCTCGGCCGCCGTCGCGCCCACGATCTCGCCGGTACTCGGGTCCAGCGGGATCTGCCCGGAGCAGAACAACAGCTCGCCGGCCCGCACGGCGTGGCTGTACGGACCGATCGCCGGCGGCGCCGCGGGGGCGTCCACGGGCTCGCGCTCGATCGCCATCGGAGACGAGCCTACCGGGAATCTCCTGAGCGACCATCTGCCGCAAGGGCCCCGCGCCCGCGGGGCCCTCTCGCGGCGCCGAGAAGCATACGCCAGCGGCGCGCGCCCGGCAAGCGCAGCCATTCTCGGCGGCCTGGCGCTAACGTGTCGTCGATGTCACGGCGGACGCTGACCCTGATGCTCGCGACGCCGCTGCTCATCGCCGCGCTGGCGTCCGCGCCCGTCCCCGCCGCCGACGCCACGCTCGTGTTCGCCCCCTGTGTCAACAGCGCCGGCTACTCCTGCGCAACCGCCGCCGTCCCGCTGGACCGCACCGGCGCGGTGCCGGGCACGATCTCGCTCAGCGTCGAGCAGAAACCGGCGGGCGTCGTTCCGAGCCAGAGCGCGGTGCTCGCGCTCGCCGGTGGTCCCGGGCAGGCGGCGCTGCCGTATGCGAGCCAGCTCGCGAAGGCGATCTCACCGGCGCTCACCAGTCGCGACCTGCTCGTAATCGACCAGCGCGGAACGGGCACCTCCGACCCGCTGAACTGCCCGATCTTCAACAACTTCCGCGCCCTGGAACAAGCGACCGAAGGCACGTTCGGCGCGCTCGTCGAACTGTGCGCCCTTCAGATCGGGCCGGCGCGCGGCGCGTACACGACGAAGGAATCGGTCGAAGACATCGAGGCGATCCGTCACGCCGCCGGCTACAAGAAGCTCGTCCTATACGGCACCTCCTACGGCACGAAGGTCGCGCTCGAGTACGCCGAACGCTACCCCCAGCACGTCGAAGCCCTGGTGCTCGACTCGGTCGTCCTGAGCGGCGGGCCGGAACCCTTCGATATCGCCAAATTCCAGGCGATGGCTCCCGCGCTGGAAGAGCTGTGCTCGAACCGCGCCTGTGCCGGCATCACCTCCAATCCGCTGGCGGATCTGGCGCGCCTGACCGCCCAGCTGCGCAGGCACGAACTCAGAGGTTCCGCCTACGACGGCAGCGGCCATCGCCATGCTGTGTCGCTCGGCGAGTTCAACCTGCTCCTGATCCTGGATGCGGGTGACCTCAATCCTGCGCTCCGCGCGCTGCTGCCGGCCGCACTGCGCTCAGCTCTGCGCCACGACCCCAGCCCGCTGCTGCGCCTCAGCCTGCTCGCCGAAGGGCTCATTCCCAGCGTGCCCAAAACGGTGCCCAACCCGGAAGCGGAACGAACGGCCCGGGAAGAAGAGAACAACGCGCTGTTCTTCGCCACGACATGCGAGGAGACCCCGTTTCCCTGGCGACGCACGGCGCCGGCTACGACCCGAATTCAAGAAGCCCTCGGCGCCTTGAGCACGATCCCCAGCTCGGACTTCTACCCCTTCGACGCGACCACTGCCCTGCATTCGGGGACGATCCCGTCATGTGAGAACTGGCCCGACGCGTCCGCCCCGCCCTCGCCGCCCGGGCCGTTGCCCAACGTCCCGACGCTTTTGCTGTCCGGCGCCCAGGACCTCAGGACGCCCACCTCCAACGCCCGGAGCGTCGCCGCACAGATACCCGACGCCCAGCTTCTGGTGGTCCCCTACACCGGGCACTCCGTCCTCGGCGCGGACTTCAGCGACTGTGCGACGAATGCAGTCGCCACATTCTTCGCCGGCGGCGCCATCCAGCCATGCAGCGGGAGCGCCGACGCGTTCGCGCCGACGCCCCTCGCCCCGACGGCGCTCGCGCACGTGCACTCTCCCCCAGGCCTCGGCGGCCGGCCCGGTCGCACGCTCACGGCGGTCCTCGACGCGATCGTGGATCTCGATCGCCAGGTCATCGCTGCGACGCTGCAGGCCCAGCGGGAACTGCCCAGCGGCTCGAGCTTCGGCGGCCTGCGCGGTGGCTATGCGAGGCTGACGGGGTCCACAGCGATCCTGAAACGCTTCTCGTTCGTCGCCGGCGTCCAGCTGAGCGGGACCTTTCCCGTCAAGAACGGCGAACTGCAGCCGGCGACGATCAGGATCTCCGGCGCCGGCGCCGCGCCGGGAGCCGTGCGGTTTGCCGCGGACAAGCGCGTGACGGGCATCCTCGGCGGAAGGCACTTCAACGTAAGCCTCGCGAGCGTGAGGCTCTCGCGCGCGGGGGCGAGGGGCGAGTGGCCATCGCGCGCGCTCTCCTTCCCACTGCCTGGGCTGATCGACGCACGGGCCGCGGGCCGCCGCTGAGATCACGCCGCCGACCTGGGCCGACTCGAGGGCGACGCGGCTGACGGCGGTACTACGCTGGCGTGAGCATGCCCAACGCGCTCGCCGCCGAGACCTCTCCCTACCTGCGCCAGCACGCCGAGAACCCGGTCGATTGGCTGCCCTGGGGACCGGTCGCGCTGGCGCGCGCGCGCGAGCAGGACAAGCCGCTGCTGGTGTCGATCGGGTACTCGTCGTGTCACTGGTGCCATGTGATGGAGCGCGAGTCCTTCGAGGATCCGCGTACGGCCGAGCTGATGAACGAGAGCTTTGTGTGCGTGAAGGTCGACCGTGAGGAGCGCCCCGACGTCGACGCGCTCTACATGGAGGCAGTGCAGGGGATGACGGGCCGGGGCGGCTGGCCGTTGAACGTGTTCCTCACACCGGAGCAGCTGCCGTTCTACGGCGGGACCTACTTTCCACCCGACCCCCGTCCGGGAATGCCGGCGTGGACGCAGGTGCTGCAAGCGATCGCCGAGTCCTGGAGCGAGCGCCGTGAGGAGATCCGCGCAGGTGGCGAGCGCCTGCGCGAGCGACTCTCCGGCGGAGCGCTTCTATCGCCGTCGTCGGAGCCGATCCGGGCCCTCGGCCTCGATCATGCCGTGGCGAAGCTGGCCGAGTCCTTCGACGCCCAGCACGGCGGCTTCGGCCGAGCGCCGAAGTTCCCGCAGGCATCGGTGATCGAGTTCCTGCTGCTTCGCGGCGAGCGCTCGATGACCCTGAGCACGCTGCGCGCGATGGCGCGCGGCGGCATTCACGACGTCCTCGGCGGCGGGTTCGCGCGCTACAGCGTCGATGCCAGCTGGACGGTCCCCCACTTCGAGAAGATGCTGTACGACAACGCGCTGCTGGCACGGGCCTACCTGCATGGCTGGCAGGCCTTCGGCGAGCGCGAGGAGCTGGAGGTGTGCCTGGACACGCTCGGGTGGGCGCTGCGCGAGATGCGGGGTCCCGAGGGCGGCTTCTACTCCGCGCTGGACGCTGACTCGGAGGGAGTGGAGGGCCGCTTCTACGTATGGACCGTCGCCGAGCTCAAGGAGGTCCTCGGCGCCGACGGCGATGCGGCGATCGCCTGGTTCGGCGCGAGCGAGCAGGGGAACTTCGAAGATCCCCACCATCCGGCGCCCGGCTTGAACGTCCTCGAGGATCGCGGCCGGCGACCGGATCAGCCCACGCGCGCGCGGATTCGTTCGCGCCTTTTGCAGGCCCGCGCGGCGCGCGTGCGCCCCGGCCTCGACGACAAGCGCCTGACGGCGTGGAACGCGCTGATGATCGCCGCGCTCGCGGAGACCGGCGCCCACCTACGCGACGCGCCCGTCGAGGGCGTGGGCGCCGACGAAGCCGAGGCGCTCCTGCGGGCGGCCGAGGAGTGCGCCGAGTTCGTCCTGCGCGAGCTGCGCGACGAGCGCGGACGGCTGCTGCGCTCCTACAGCCTCGGAAGCGGGCGGATCGACGCGTACCTCGAGGACCACGCGTTCCTGCTCGAGGCGATGATCGTCCTCTTCGAAGCGACCTGCCGCGAGCGCTGGTTCGAGCAGGCGACGGTGCTCGCCGGAGAGACGATCGCACGGTTCGCAGATCCCGAGCGGGGCGGCTTCTTTTCGACCGCCGCCGATCAGGAGCCCCTGATCGCCCGCCGCAAGGACCTCGAGGATACGCCGATCCCCGCCGGCTCCTCGAGCGCCGCGGTCGGACTGCTGCGGCTGGCGCAGCTGACCGGTGAGCGCGAGTACGAGCGTCACGCGATCTCGGTGCTGCGCCTGTTGCACGAGATCGCCCCGAGCCATCCGGCCGCGTTCGGACACCTGCTGCAGGCGATGCATTGGTACCTCGCTCCCGCTCGCCCGATCGCATGTCCCGTGCCGGCCACCGGACCCACGCCGGGCACCGGCTCGGCCGCGGGACGACCAGCCTGAGCCCACCCGACCGGACCGGGCGGATCGCTCGCGAGCGGGACCAGTATCTGCGGCGGGCATCGGCGGGCGCAGGCCACGCACGGGGGCCTGTCGCACTGCAGGACATGGACGACCCGGGCAGAAAGACTGTCCGTGTCAACCGACTCGCCCTCGGCCGCGCCTGCGCTGCCCGCCGATCACCATCGCCCGTTCGGCGGCGATCGCTTCGGAGTGCTGGCCGAGCGGTTCGCGCGCTTCTTCGGAACGCCGAACTTCATCATCGGCCAGACCGGAATCGTCGCGCTTTGGATCGTCCTGAATGCGCTGGCGCTGACGAACGCGATCGCCTGGGACAAGTACCCGTTCATCGCCTTGAACCTGCTGTTCTCGCTCCAGGCCGCATTGCCGCGCCCCTGATCCTGCTCGCTCAGACGCGCCAGGCCGACCGCGACCACGTGCACGACGAAGCGCTGCAGGCGCACCGCGAACTGGAGGCTGAGCGCGTCAAACGCTACGAGGCCAGCCAGGCGGCGATGCTCGAGCAGGACAAGCAGCTTGCCGAGCAGCACGCTCAGATGCTTGCCCAGAACACCGACCTCACACGCGAGGTGGCCAGGCTCACCAAGGAAGTGCACGCGGCGGTCTACAAAGACCCTGCCGCGCCGCACACGGCACCGTGATCGGGTACGTGCCTACAGGATCGACAGGTAGCGGCCGAGCTCCCACTGCGTGACCTGCACGCGGTAGTCGTCCCACTCCTGGCGCTTGATCTCGACGTAGCGGTTGAACATGTGCTCGCCGAGTGTCCGCAGCACGAGCTCGGACTCGGCCGTGATCTCGATCGCCTCGCCGAGGCTCTCCGGCAGCTGCTCCACGCCGAGGCGCCGGCGCTCCTCGCCGGACAGGTGGTAGAGGTTCTTCTCCATCGGCTCGGGCAGCTCGTAGCCCTTCTCGATCCCCTCCAGGCCCGCCTGCAGCAGCACCGCGAACGTCAGGTACGGGTTGCACGCCGGGTCGGGGCAGCGCAGCTCCATGCGCGTCGCCCGCTCCTTGCCGGGGTGATACAGCGGCACGCGCACCAGCGCCGAGCGGTTACGGCGCGACCAGGCGACATACACGGGCGCCTCGAAGCCGGGAACCAGGCGCTTGTAGGAGTTCACCCACTGGGCGAAGATCGAGCAGATCTCCCGCGAATGCTTGAGCTGGCCGGCGATGAAAGCCTTGCCGACCTCCGACAGGAAGTACTGGTCCTCGGGGTCGTAGAACGCGTTCTTGCCGCCGCTGAACAGCGATTGATGCGTGTGCATGCCCGATCCGTTCTCGCCGAACAGAGGCTTGGGCATGAACGTCGCATGCCAGCCGTACTTCATCGCGTACTCCTTGACGGTGATCCGGTAGGTCATGCAGTCGTCGGCCATCTTCAGCGCGTCCGCGTAGCGCATGTCGATCTCGTGCTGGGATGGACCGACCTCATGATGGGTGTACTCCACGTGGATCCCGAGCTGCTCGAGTGCCAGCACCGTCTCGCGACGCACGTCCGAGCCGGCGTCGAGCGTCGTGAGGTCGAAGTACCCGCCCTCGTCGAGCACCTCCGTCGAGCGGGAGTCGCGGAACAGGAAGTACTCCAGCTCGGGGCCGACGTTGAACGTCTCGAAGCCCATCGCGTGAGCGCGCTCGAGGGCGCGGCGCAGCACGTGGCGCGGATCGCCCTCATAGGGGGTGCGCTCGGGCGTGATCACATCGCAGAACATCCTTCCGACCCCCTGCTCCTCCGGCCGCCACGGCAGGACCGCGAACGTCGAGGGGTCGGGCATCGCGATCATGTCCGACTCCTCGATCGCGTTGAAGCCCGTGATCGAGGACCCGTCGAAGCCCATCCCGGCTTCGAACGCGTCATCCAGCTCGGCGGCGTTGATCGAGAACGACTTCAGCTGCCCGAGAATGTCGGTGAACCAGAAGCGGATGAACCGGATCTCACGCTCGGCGACGATCGCCTTGACATCCTGGGCGGTCTGCGGCTGCTCTGACATCGAGCGGGACCTTAACCGATGGTCGTCGCCGTTCGCTATCGACGGTTGGCCAAAGTCAGGTGCTCAGTGGCCGGCCACGGCCGCGACGAATTCGGCGACCTCTTCGGCTTCGCGGCCCTGGTAGAGCTGCGCGGGCATTTGACCGAGTCCACGGGCCCGGCCTTCGGAGATCGCGCTCGACACGAGCGCCTTGCGCCCCGACGCGGTCGCGATGTCATCGCCGACCCGAACGTCCAGGTTCGGCCCGATCCGCCCGACTGACTTCACCGCGGCGAGCGTGTGGCAGACCGCGCAGGAGCGGGCGAAGAGGTCCCGACCGCGCTGCTGCTGGGCGTTCAGGTGCAAGCCGCCAACGGCGACGCTCGCCTTGTTCGCGCCGTTGAACGCGAGCACTAGCGCCGGAACGGCTAGCCCGAACGCGAACAGCAGCACGACGCCGAAGGTGACCGCGCGCTGGCCGGTCCGCGACTCGGTGTGCAGCGCTTGGCGCGCGCCGCGCGGACCGCCGCGCATCGCGATGAAGAACACCCCGAGGCCCAGCAGGGCCCAGGCGAGAACGATGGCGATGATCATGCGCGCCGGAAGATATCGGGTGGGGGCGCCGGAGGGCTGTCAAGCGACGTCGCGGCGTGGTTGCGCGAGCCCCTCCGCGGGGCGTCGATCCAGACCGCCATCGGGCCCTCCGAGGGTGCTTTGTGAGAGCTCTCTTGCCTTTAGGAGGGCTCAAGATTCGACGCTAAGCTCTTTCTAGCCGGGTGAAAACTCGACGGTCCCAAACCCGAGACATGGATGTATTGACGTGAACATCTTTCGCCGTCTTTCCCTCTCCCGCCTGTTGCTGCTGTGCGGACTCGTGGTCGCCATCGGCGTGTCTGCCACCGCGCTCGCCTCAGCAGTGGGCTCGGGGCCGACGCCGCCGCCCAAGCCGCTGGCACTCGCCGTTCACGACGCGCTCGCCGGCCCGTCGGTCGAAGGCGTCAGCGCCACCGTCAAGCTGACCGACAACCTGCTCGAAGGCGCCAACCTGGCCGGCGGCGGCGGCGAAGCAAGCCAGCTCAGCTCGAGCCCGCTGATCTCCGGCGCATCCGGCCGGCTGTGGATCGCCAAGGACGGTCGCGTGCGCCTCGAGCTGCAGGCTGAAAAGGGCGACACCCAAATCCTCTACGACGGCCACACGGTCTCGCTGTACGACGGCTCGACCAACAAGCTCTACCGCTACAAGATCCCGGCCCACGAAGGCGCTCCTGCCCAGGGCTCCGGCGGCCAAGACGCCGGCCACGAACCGCCGACGGTCGCGAAGATCGAAGAAGCGATCGCCAACCTCAAGCATCACGCAAACGTCTCCGGCGCAACGGCGACGGACGTCGCCGGCCAGGCGGCCTACACGGTGCGGATATCGCCGAACGAAGGCGGCAGCCTGCTCGGCGGCGCCGAGCTCTCCTTCGACGCCGCGCACGGCGTCCCGCTGCGGGCGGCGATCTACTCATCGACGAGCTCATCTCCCGTGATCGAACTCGCGGCGAGCGAAATCTCCTACGGGCCGGTGGAAGACTCCGTGTTCAGCTTCGCGCCCCCGCCGGGCGTCAAGACCGAAGAAGTCAGCACGCCGACCAAGGACGCCGCCAAATCCTCGGCGCCGTCGGCTGGCGACCACGGACACCCGAAGATCACCACGCAGGGCCACGGCCCCGCAACGATCGCGGTGGCCGAAAGCCCCGCGGAAGAAGGCGGCAAGAAGCCTTCGGTGAACCTCCCCGAAGGGCTGCCGAAAGTGAAGATCAACGGCGTCAGCGCCGCTGAGCTTGCGACGCCGCTCGGTACGCTGCTCAGCTTCGAGCGCTCCGGCGTACGCTATCTGCTGGCCGGCTCGGTCACACCCACGGCCATCGAGGCAGTGGCGCGGGGCCTCTAGCGTGACCGACGAGGCGCCGCCGGTCCGAGCACGCGGGCTGGCAAAGCGCTACGACGAGGTGGTCGCAGTCGACCACGTCGACCTTAACGTGCAGACCGGCGACGTGTACGGCTTTCTCGGGCCCAACGGCGCCGGCAAGACCACGACGCTGCGCATGGCCCTGGGCCTGATCACCCCGACCGAGGGCACCGTCGAGCTGTTCGGTCGCGACCCAATGCGCGAGGGCGCGCGGGCCCTGGAGGGCGTGGCGGGCTTCGTCGAGTCCCCGCGCTTCTACCCCTACCTCACCGGCCGCAAGAACCTCGAACTGCTCGCCGCGCTCGATGGCGGTGGCGCGGACGAGCGGATCGATGAGGTCCTCGACATCGTCGAGCTCGCTCCGCGGGCGAGGCACCGCGTGGGCGGCTACTCGCACGGGATGCGCCAGCGCCTGGGAATCGCCGCCGCGCTTCTCCGCCGCCCGCGCCTGCTGATCCTGGACGAGCCGGCGACGGGTCTCGACCCGGCCGGCATGCGCGACATGCGCCTGCTGATCCGCCGTCTTGCGGGCGACGGGATCACGGTGCTGCTCTCCAGCCACCAGCTGCCGGAGGTCCAGGAGCTGTGTGACCGCGTCGCAATCGTCGACTCCGGCCGCGTGGTCTACGAGGGCGCGCTCGCGGACCTGCGCCGCCAGGGCGGCGCCGGCTACCGGCTGCGGACCACCGACGACGCGCGCGCGCTGGAGCTTGCCGGCGCCCAGCCGGGCGTCGAGCACGCAGCGAACGGCGAGCAGGGAATCAGATTCGATGCGCAGGAGAGCGATGTCGGGGCGTTGTCGCTCGCGCTGGCCGAGGCGGGCGTCGCGATCCTGACGCTGGCACCGGAGCTCGCGACGCTCGAGGACCTGTTCTTCCGGCTGACCGAGGACAACGGCGCCGCCGGGTCGGCACGCGCCGTACACGCTCCGGCGGCCTCCGACACACCTCCGCTCGGCGACGCTGAGCGGACGCCCGCTGCAGCACACGACCGGACGGGCACCGGATGAGCAGCGTCGCCGCCTCGCCGACCGTCGCTTCCCGCGGCGCAATCCACGCGCGTCGACCGTCGACGCTCACGGCCTATCGCTGGGAGCTGCGCAAGCTGATTTCTCAGAAGCGCACCTACCTGGGCCTGGCGCTGGTCGTCATCCTGCCCCTGTTCTTCGTCGTGTTCCAGAACGTGCATCAGCGACACGATCGCGGGAACGACAACATCTTCGCCTCCCAGATCACCCAGTCCGGCCTGGCAACGCCGGTGCTGATGCTGCTGTTCCTGTCCGTCTTCATGTTGCCGCTGGCGGCCACGCTTGTCGCCGGGGACATCGTCGCCGCCGAGGACGGCAACGGAACGCTGAAGACGATCCTCACGCGCTCGGTCAACCGCGGCCAGGTGTTCGCCGCGAAGGCCTGGGCCGCGGCGACGTACGCCACGATCGCCGTGTTCCTATCGGCCGCCGTGGCAACCATCGCCGGAGTCGCCTCATGGGGCTTCAGTCACATTGTCACCTACTCCGGCACCGTCGTGTCGGCGCCGGAAGGACTGCTGCTCGTGTTCGCGGCCAACTCGATCTACCTGATCCCGTTGTTGGCGGTGGCCAGTATCGGCATTCTGCTGTCCACCGCCACCCGCAACAGCGCCGCCGCCGTGGTCGGCACGGTCGGCGTGGTGATCCTGCTGTTCATCGTTGCGCAGATCCCCGGGCTGGAAGGCATCAAGCCGTATCTGCTGACCGAACAGTTCGAGAACTGGCACGGTCTCCTGCGCACACCCACCGACTGGGCGCCGGTCGCCCACTCGGCCTGGGTCTGCGCCCTCTATGGAGTTCCGGCGCTGGTCGCCGGATACCTCGTTTTCCTGCGGCGCGACGTCGCCGGCGGCTGAGGCGCGTCAGCCCACCTGCGCGGGCAGCTCGACGCTCAAAAGCTCAACGTCGCCCATCAGCCGCCGGGCCTCGCGCGCGTCGATGAGCCCGGCCCCGAACCGTGCGGTCGACTCGGCCCCGCAGGCGACCCCGAAGCGCAGGCACTGGTCGGCGGCACGACCCTCGTAGCGCGCCGCCAGGTAGCCGGCCAGGAAGGCGTCGCCGGAGCCACGCTTGGCGACCGGCTCGCGCGGCTCGATGCGCGCGCGTTTCAGTCGCGGTTGGCCGTCGACGAGCACCTGCGCGAAGCAGCCGTCGGGGAGCGTCATGATCGCCTCGCGGGGGCCCAACGCGGCGATCTCGCGCACGACCTGCGAGCGCTCCTCCTCGCCGGCGAACTCGTGCCCGACGAGCTCCTCGGCCTCGAGCACGTTGGGCGAGACGACATCGGGTTCCGCGCGAACGGCCTGGCGCAGGGGCTCGCCGTCGGTGTCGATCACGGTCGTCACCCCGGAGCGCTCGAGGTCGCGAATCAGCGCCCCGTAGATATCGGCCTCGACCCCGCGCGGGAGGGACCCGGCGAACACAACGATCGCGGCGCCGCGCGCGAGGTAGAGAAGCTTGTCGCGAAACAGTTCGACCTCGCGCTCGGACACGGACGGACCGCGTTCGTTGATCTCCGTCTGCTCGCCCGTCGTCGGGTCGAGCACGGAGGTGTTGGTGCGCGACTCCTCGCGGATGCGGACGAAGTCGTTGAGGATCGACTCCTCGGTGAGCTGCTCGACGATATGCGTACCCGTGGCGCCGCCGGCGAAGCCGGTCGCGATCACCGGCTGGCCGAGCTCCTTCAACGTTCGCGCGATGTTGACGCCCTTGCCGCCGGCCATCGTCCGCTGCTCGACCGTACGATGGCGCCGCCCAAGCCGGAAGTTGGGCACCGAGAGCGACTTGTCGATCGCCGCGTTGAGCGTGACCGTAATGATCATCTTGGCTCCGTACCCACCTTCCAACGAGCCCAACCGCGGTGGTGCCGTCGAGCGCACCACAAGGCTAGCGGAACGGTCAATGCGCCCGAGTGGGGCGCCGGCGTCGTGACGATCGCGGGCGAGAAATGCGACCGGCGTTGCTCAAGCGCGAGCGAGGCCCGTCGCGATCCGGCGGGCCTCGATCTCCTCACGCGCGGTCTGAAGCGAGCAGCTCTGGATCCTGCGAGTAGCGCAGGGATCCGGGTGTGGTGAGCACCTCTCCGGTCTCGAGCAGCGTCTTCAGGCCGGAGAGGATCATCGGCCAACCGCCGTAGAGCTCGCCGTGCGCGTCCTCGCGCAGCTGGTCGTGAGTGACCGTCAGCCGGCACGAGTCGGCGACCGGCTCGATCTCCCAGGTGACCCTCGAGATCCCTTCCCGCTTGACCTCGTCACTCCATAGCGCCTCGAAGCTCTGGACGAGCCGCCGCGGCGGGTCGACCTCGAGGTTCTCTCCGGTCGCGATCTCGCCGCCGTGCGGAGGCGAGAGCGCATAGCGCGAGCCGCGCTTCCACTCGGAGGCGACCCCGAGTCCGAAGTTGTACCGCCGTCGCATCTCCGGGTCCGTGATTGCCTCCCACAGACGCTCGGGCGTCGTGCGGATGTAGATCTCAAACACCTTCTCGGTGGGCGAGGCCGTCCAGGGCCTCTTCCCGCTGTCGTTCGCGTTCATCTCTGTCTGCTCCTCGATTCGTCTCTTCAGCCCACTGAGCCCCGCGGCCCAGGGCTCGGCGTACTTGCTCACCCAGCGATCGTGGACGAGCCTGATCGGGACGGGGTTCAGGAAGTGGAGCTTCTCGCGACCGCGTCGTTTAGTGGTCACGAGGCCCGCTTCCTCGAGCACCTTCAGGTGCTTCATCACGCCAAAGCGCGTCATCGGCACTCGCTGCTCGAGCGCGCCGAGCGTCTGCCCGTCCCGCTCGAACAGCTCATCGAGCAGTCCTCGGCGCGTTTGGTCTGCCAGAGCCTTGAACACCGCGTCCATGTCCCCAGTATATGTGACCTATTGGTCACCTGTCAAGGCCCCACGCAAGATGCGCGAGCGAGCGCGCGCCGCCTACGCGGAGAGCGCCCAGGCGGCCGCGCGCAGGCGCTCGGCCTCCTCGCGCGCGGCCGCCGCGGGTTGAGTGCCGGTGGCCTCGTGCGCACCGGCGATGCTGCGCGATGCCGTGATCAGCCCGCCCGCGCGACCGGGGGCGAACGCCGGGAGGAGGTTCTCCACCTGCCCGCCCTGGGCGCCCACGCCGGGGAGCAGGAACGTCGCCGTGCCCATCAGCTCGCGCGCACGCGCCAGGTGACTCGGGTCGGTCGCTCCGACCACCGCGCCGACGTCGCTCAAGCCCGCCTCCCCCACGCCGGGGCGCCCGAGCTCATCGACGATCGTGGCGACGCGTTCCCAGACCGTGCCGTCGCCCGCGAGCGACAGGTCCTGCACGTCGGCGGCGCCCGGGTTGGAGGTCCGCACGAGCGCGAGCACACCGGCGCCGACGGCCCGAGCGGCCACGACGAACGGCTCGATCGCGTCCGCGCCCATCAGCGGGTTGACGGTCACCAGGTCCGCGCCGAGCCCGTCGAGCTTCCCGAACGGCGTTGTCAGTCCGTCGATCAGCGCGTTCGCATACGCCCGAGCGCTGACGTCGATGTCGCCGCGCTTTCCGTCCGCGATCACGAGCAGGCCGAGCTCCCGGGCATGGTCCGCGACGGCTCCCAGCAACGTCCAGCCGACGGCGCCCAGCGCCTCGAAGCGCGCCAGCTGAAGCTTGACCGCCACGCACGCCTCGGCCGTGGCGTCGATCAGCGCGTGGCAATGTCCGAGTACCGCCATGCCGACGCGGCTCACCGTCGGGAGCTCCTCGTGCGCACCGGGCGCGCTGCCCGGCCACAGGTCGCTGGGGTCGGGGTCCAGGCCGAGCACGATCTGCGACTCGCGCTCAGCCACCCGCGCGGCGAGCGTATCTCCGAATCGCAGCGTCAGGCTCAGCGGCCCTTCACCGCGCTCTTCAGCCCGCTGCCGGCCGTGAATCGGGGCACGCGGGAGGCGGCGATCTGAATCGGCTCGCCGGTGCGTGGATTGACGCCTCGCCGTGCACCGCGATCGCTGACATGGAACTTGCCGAATCCCGACACCGAGACCTCGCTGCCGCGACGCAGCGCGTCCTCCACGGTGGCCAGCACCGCGTCCAACGCCCTGCCGGCATCCTGCTTTGTCAGACCGGCTCGATCAGCCACCTGGTCGACAAGCTCGGACTTCGTCACTTCGCCCTCCTCGTTCGTGAAATCGTGAATTCGACGCTAACACCATGCGCGGACACGCGCATCGGCGAGAATGCCTGCGTGAGCGTTACCCGAATCGCGTGGCTCGTGACCGTTCTCGTGTCGCTGCTGACCGCCGTCCTGCTGCTGCTCGCCGGCTACAAGGGCTACGCCGGCCTCGGACTGGCCGTCGCGATCTCGGCTGCGATCAACCTCCTCTGAGCCACTGCATGAGCGCCCGCGCGGCGCGACCGCGGTGGCTGATCGCGTCCTTCTGCTCATCCGACAGCTCCGCCATCGTCAGCGCTCCTGGCCCGTCGTCGGGCACGAACGCCGGGTCATAGCCGAATCCGCCCTGCCCGCGCGGCGCTCGCGCCACGCGCCCGCCGCAGCGGCCTTCGAACACGCGCTCGACGCCATCTCCCGGCTCGACGTAGGCGACCGCGCAGACATATTCGAGCGGACTGCCGGCGGGCGCCTCGCGCAGCAGCTTGTCGAGGTTCTGCTGATCGGAGGCATCCTCGCCCGCGTAGCGCGCCGAGCGCACGCCCGGTGCGCCGCCGAGGGCGGCCGCTTCGATGCCGGAGTCATCGGCGATGCTCACACTGCCCGTCGCGCGCGCCGCCGCGCGCGCCTTGGTGAGCGCGTTCTCCGCGAACGTATGCCCGTCCTCCGGTGGCAGGATCACACTCGTCGGTAGCGTCGCAACCACCACCCGGTCCTCACCCTCAGAGCCGCTCAGCAGGCGCGCGAACTCACGCCGCTTGTGCTCGTTGTGCGTCGCCAGTAGAAGATCCAAACTGGGCGCAATGCTCTCATGCACAGGATCGTGAGGCCCAGGATCGTCGGCCGCCACGTTCGGTCGCCACGGCCCGGTTGGCGCTCAGGAGTGACTGGCCCTGCGGGATACTCCGCTGATGTCGCAGGAGAACGTGGAGACCGTTCGGCAGATTTTCCGAGCTTTCAACAGCGAAGACATCGATCTGATCCTCGCGCTCACGCACACCGACTTCGAACTCGAAGTTCCTCCGGCCCTTTCGGCTGAGCCTGACGTCTATCGCGGCCATGACGGGATGCGTCGCTACTGGGAGTCCTTCCAGGACGCGATGGATGAGATTCGCCTCCAGCCAGAGCGGCTCTGCGATGCGGGCGAGGCGGTGGTCGTCGCCATGCGCGTCACCGCCAAGGGTAGGCGAACCGCGATCGCGGTCGAGCAGCGGACGACGGGAGTGTGGACGATCTGCGACGGCAAGGTGATACGCATCCGAGCGTACGTTTCGCTGCCCGAGGCCCTCGCGGCAGTGGGATTGGTGGAGTAAGCATGTCGCAGGATTCCGGGTCTTCTTCGATCACGCCGAGGGGCCAGCCGCGAGGCTAGGCGGGCGTGGCGGACGCGCCTTCACCGATCGCCTGCTCCTGCGCGGCTCGAAGCTCCTCGATGCCCGCAGCCGCAAGCGCCAGCAGCTGGTCGAGATGCGCCCGCGAGAGCGGCGTGCGCTCGGCGGTCGCCTGCACCTCGATCAGGCCGCCATCGCCGGTCATGACGACATTCGCGTCGACCTCGGCGGCCGAGTCCTCGGAGTAGTCGAGATCCAAGAGCGCCTCGCCGTCGATCATGCCGCAGGAGACCCCGGCGACCGACCCGGTCAGCGGAGAGCGCTCCAGGCGGCCATCGCTGAGCAGTCGCGCGCAAGCGAGCGAGAGCGCCACGTATGCACCCGTGATCGACGCGCAGCGCGTGCCGCCGTCGGCCTGGAGCACGTCGCAGTCGAGGTAGATCGTGCGTTCGCCCAGCGCTCGGAAGTCGAGGACCCCGCGCAGCGACCGTCCGATCAGGCGCTGGATCTCGACGGTGCGCCCGTCCTGGCGCCCGCGCGTCGCGTCGCGCTGCTTGCGCGCGCCCGTCGATGCCGGCAGCATGCCGTACTCCGCGGTGAGCCAGCCGGTGCTCCTCCCGGCCATCCACCGGGGCACGCTCTCCTCGGCGGATGCGGTGCAGATGACGCGCGTCTCGCCGACCGAGATCAACGCCGAGCCGGTCGCGGTGCGCATGAACCCGGGTTCGATCTCCGTCGGGCGTAGATCGCCCGGTCCGCGCCCATAGCTGCGCTCGCTCACGCCACCGCCTCGACCGCGGCGAGCTCGACGCGCTCGACGGCGCCCAAGGGCATCTGCAGAAAGCGCGTGCCGAGCTCGTGGAACGCCTCGCCGTCGCCCGTACAGAGAAAGCCGTAGTCGCCCTCGCCCGCGCTGGGGTTCTCGAGCGCCCGCGTGCTCAGGGCGTGCTCGACCTGTCGCGCGAGCGCCGCACCCGAGCTGACGAGCGCAACGTCGGGGCCGAGCATCCGCTGGAGCATTGGACGAATCAACGGGTAGTGCGTGCACCCGAGGATCACGGTGTCGACGTCGGCGTCGCGCAGCGGCGCACACGCCTCGCGCACCGTCTCGACCGCGCGCTCGTCGAACTGCTGGCCCGCTTGAATGATCGCGGCGAGCGTCGGGCAGGCGACGGCGTGCAGCGTCACGTGCGGATCGATCGTGCCGACGGCCTCCTCGTAGGCGCGGCTGGCCACCGTCGCCGGCGTCGCCAGCAAGCCGATCCGCCCGCTGCGCGTCGCCGCGACCGCCTGGAAGGCCTCGGGACGGACCACGCCGAGCACGTCCACGCCGAGCGTCGTCTCCATCATCCGCCGCTGCAGGCTTGGCAGCGCGGCGGCCGTGGCGGAGTTGCACGCGACGACGAGCAGCTTCGTCGCGGCGTCTGAGCAGCTCCTCGGCGATCTCCGAACAGAAGCGCGCGAGCTCGTCGGCCGTGCGCTCGCCGTAGGGGAAGCGCGCGGTGTCGCCGAGGTAGAGGTAGTCCTCGTGGGGAAGCTGCACGAGCAACTCGTGCAGCACCGTCAGCCCGCCAACGCCCGAGTCGAACACGCCGATCGGCCGCCGGCGTGGATCGGATGCGTTGGCGGACGCGCTGACCACGCGGGCCATCATTCCATAGGGAGCGCTACGGTCCGGGGGGTCGTGCGCGCGCTCGTGGTCTCCAACATGCTTCCCGACGCCGCCAACCCCGAGCGCGGCCGCTTCGTCCGCGATCAGGTCGATGCGCTGCGCGACCTGGATGACGTGGCGGTCGAGCTGTACGAGTTCGCGCCGGGCGCGCGCGCGCTGGCGGGCGCGGCAGCGGAGATGCGCCGGGTGTTTCCACGCGGCCATCGTTCCCCGACGGGCGCCGCGCAGCGCTTTGACGTCGTCCACGCGCACTTCGGTCTCACCGCCTGGCCCGCGCTCGCGGTCGCCGCGCGGGTGCGCGCGCTGACCGTGCACGGCACCGATCTGCTCCATCCCCGCACGCGGCTTGCGACGCGGGCCGTGCTGCCGCTGATCGACCTGATCGCCGCCGTCTCCGCGCCGCTCGCCACGCGGCTGCCGGGCCGGGCGGCGCGGCGGGCGCAGGTGCTGCCGTGCGGGGTGGACGTCGAGCGCTTCCGCCCCCTCCCGCGCGCTCACGCGCGCGCCGAGCTGGGCCTCGACCCCGATCGTCCCTACCTGCTGTTTCCGGCCGATCCTGCGCGCCCAGAGAAGCGCCACGACCGCGCACTCGCGCTGTCGCGCGCCGCCGGCGTCGAGCTGCTCGCGCTCGGCGGGGTCGCGCCGGAGCGGGTGCCGCTGTTCATCAACGCGGCAAGCGCCGTCCTCGTGCCGTCCGAGCGCGAGGGTTTCGGGCTGGCGGTGCTCGAGGCGCTCGCGTGCGATGTGCCGGTGCTGGCGACCCCCGTCGGGGTCCACCCCGACGCCCTCGCCGGCGTCGCCGGAGCACTCTGTGCGCCTTTTGAAATCGCCAGCTGGCGCGCGGCGCTCGAGCCCCATCTGAGCGTCTCCCGCCGAGCCGACGGTGGCAGCCCGGCCGGCGACACGGACGATCGCGTCGAAGGTCGGGCGAGCGCGATGCGCTACTCGGCATCGCGCATGGCCGAGCGCGTCGCCGCGGCATGGCGCGCGGCGCTCGAGCGCTCTGGGTAGCATGAGTTGCCCGTGGATCAGACATCTGCCACGACTCCCGCGTCCGCTGCGGCAGAGGCGCAGGAGGAGAGCCAATCGATGAGCTATGACGCGTCCGCCGGACCGCCCGGCTTTGGGGCGCGCGGGCGCGTGCGCCGGCGTGCCCGCTTCCTGCGCCGGGCACGTGAGCTCGCCTACCGCGATCTCGGCGGGCTGGTCTTCAACCTGCACCGCTTCGGCCAGCGCAACGACGGGCTGGTGCTCGCCAAGCTGAGCACGCTGAGCCATATCGACTCCGAGCTGCGGGCACTCGAAGCGGCCCTCGCGGAGCGCCAACCCGTGACCGTCCTGCGCGAGGCCGGCATCACCGCGTGCCCGCGCTGCGCGGCGATCCACTCGAGCGAGGATCACTTCTGTCCCAACTGCGGGCTCCCGCTGAGCCGCCGGGTCGACCTGCCGATCGCCGGCGCCTCCGCGGCGGCGGCGGCGCCAGCGCCTACCGCCCCCGGCCGCGCCGCCCCGTCCCCTGCTGCCACCTCCGGCCCAAGCGACCCCGCGACCGCCGTTCCCTCGACCCCGTCAGGCGCTCCAGCGGCTCCCCCCGCGGGCCCGCCAGGCGCCGCCGGCGCCGCACCCGCGCCCGCCCCGACCAAGCAGCCACCCGCGACCCGGCCCTCGGCCACGCCGGCACCCGCCACCCAGGGCCCGGCCACGCCGGCGCCCACGACGCAGGCCTTCCCCGCCCAGGCGCCGGCGACACAGACGTTCCCCGCGCAGACACCGGCGCCGGCGACAGACAGCGATGACGGCCCGACCGAAATCGTCCGTCCCCCTGCGGCGGGCACGTGAGCGTCGCCGCCTCGCCCCAGCCGCCGGCCGCCGGCGCCGCGGGCGGGCACCCTGCGCAAGGCGGGTCCTCTCCCTCGGGGGACGGCGCTCCCGCACCGACCGCCGTCCCGGGCTCACCCACCGCGAGCCACGCGGCGACATCCGGGGTCGCGCCGCCCGCGCCGGTCGAGGGGTGCCCGCTGTGCGGAGCACCGCTCTACCCCGAGCAGGAGTGGTGCCTGCGCTGTGGCGCCGCGGCCCGCACGCGCCTGTCGGCGTCGCCCAACTGGAAGGCGCCGATCGTGATCGTGGCCGTCGTCGCGGCGCTGTCGCTCGGCGTGCTCGCCGCGGCCCTGGTCAAGCTCGCCGGAAGCGAAGGCGGCAACACGAGCTCCGCGACCACGACTGTGACCACGGCGCCGGCTGCAACCGCGCCGGCTGCAACGGCGCCGGCCGGGACAGCGACAACGCCGGGCGCCCTCGCGCCCGGGGCCACCACGCCGGGCGCCGCCACGCCCGGCGCGAGCACGCCCGCGGGAGCGCTTCCGGGGGGCGCGGCGCCCGGCGCGAGCACGCAACCCGGCTCGATCCGAACCCCGACGCCTGCGACCACGCCGCGGGTCGGCGGCGCGAAAGCGAAAGCCATCCCGAAACAGCCGGTGTCTGAAACCGAACGAATCAACAAGTTCCTCAAATCCACCCGCAAGTGAGGCGCGGAGGGATCGTGCCCGTTGACGGATACGGTTCGGCGGATGGCGGCCTCCCCTCCGGAGTCACCTAGCGAGGCTGACGTCGCGGTCGTCGGTGCGGGCGCCGCGGGACTGTACGCGGCGCTGTCGGCGGCGCGCGAAGGAGCTCAGGTGGCGCTCATTTCAGCGACGCCGCTGGCGCAAACGGCGAGCTACTGGGCGCAGGGGGGTTTGGCCGCTGCCCTGGCGGCCGACGACAGCTTCGAGCTGCACCTGCGCGACACGGAGCTCGCCGGCCGCGCCCTGGTCAGGCGCTCGGCCGCCGAGGTCTTGGTGCGCGAGGCGCCTGACCGCGTGCGCGACCTGCAGGCGCTCGGCGTGCGCTTCGACGCCGATCGCTTCGGACGCCTCGCGCTCGGCCTGGAGGGAGGTCACTCCGTGCGGCGCGTCGTCCACGCCGGCGGCAGTGCCACGGGCCGGCGGGTGGTGCGCCAGCTGTCGGCGCTGGCGGTCGCCGAGCCGCGCATCGGGGTGCTCGAGGGGGCCCGCGCGCGCGCGTTGTGGCGTTGCCAGGAGCGCTGCCGGGGCCTGATCTGCGCCGACGGCCGGATCATCCGCGCGCGCGCCGTGGTCCTCGCGACCGGCGGCGCGGCGGCGCTGTGGGCCCGCACCACCAATCCGCCCGGCTCCCAGGGCATCGGCCTCCTGCTGGCGCACGGGGCGGGAGCGTCGCTCGCGGATCTCGAGCTGCTGCAATTTCACCCGACCGCCGTGATTGGCGTGCCGGGACGAGAGGGCTTCCTGGTGACGGAGGCGATTCGCGGCGAGGGGGCGACGCTGCACGACTCCTCCGGCGAGCGGTTCGTCGATGAGCTGGCTCCGCGCGACGAGGTCTCGCGAGCGATCCAGGCTCGCCTGGACGCGTCCGGCGAGCGATCGGTCGGCCTGGACATGCGCGGGATCGATCCGGCGCACTTCCCCAACGTCGTCGCCTCTCTGCGCGAGGCCGGCTTGGATCCGACGCGCGAGCTCGTCCCGGTCGCACCGGCGGCCCACTACACGATGGGCGGAATCGTCAGCGATCTGCACGCGCGCTCCACGCTCCCAGGGCTCTACGCCGTCGGCGAGTCATCGTGCACCGGCCTGCACGGCGCCAACAGGCTCGCGTCAAACTCGCTCAGCGAGTGCTTCGTGTTCGCCCGTCGGGCGATCGACCACGCGCTCGCCGAGTCGGCGGGTCAGAACCCCGCGCAGATCGGCCAGGAGCTCGACTCGCTCCGCGAGCTCGTCCCACCGCCCGCGGCCGACGCGTCGATCCGCGAGGCCCTGTGGCGAGACGCGGGCATCGTTCGCAGCGAGGACGGCCTGCGACGGCTGCTGGCGAGCCCGCACCCGCTCGCCCGGTTGATCGCGCGCTGTGCGCTCGCGCGCGCCGAGAGCCGCGGTGCGCACCGGCGCATCGACCACCCCGAGCGGGACCCCGCGCTCGATCACCGTCACGTCGTCGTGCGCGGCGATGAGGACATCGAATGGCAGACATGGACCTGACGTCTTCACCGGCTCGGGCCCGGCGCCGCCGGTCACGCGCACGCGAGCGCAACCATCGGTGGCCGTCCGGTCCCCGATCGCGCACGCGGCATCGGACCCCGTGAGGGGTCCTTAATAAGAAAATCGTTCGCGCTTCTTAAGAAAATCGTTGCCCCCGCTTTATGTCGGTCCTTTGTGATCGCAGAGGTGTTCTCACGAATGGAAGGTCTTGCACGGGACGGAGTCTTTTCGGAACGACGGGTGTGCTCCAAACCACTGCGCAAGAGAGAGGGCAAGGAGTAGTCGCCATGTACCAGTTCAGTCGCGCCATCTACAGGGAGCTCGCTCCCCACATCGTCGCTCCCCCGCCGGGAGCGCCACCCGCCAGCAATCATGCCGCCGTGCTGCGTGCGTGCGAGGCGGTGGTGACGCGGCTGGCAACCGACCGCCACTACTTCGCGCGTCCTGCGCGCACGCTGTTCTGCGACATCCGCAACTACTTCCCGATGTCCGCACAGTCGCACGTCCATCAGGTCGTCTGCCGCTATGTCCACTACGCCGAGCGGTTCATCGCCGAGCACCCGCTCGAGGGCTATGCCGCCGTCAGCGGCTCGCCGCCGCAATGTCGGGCGACGACCCGCAAGGGCGCCGCTTGCCAGCGCGTGCCCCTTGCCCACAATGGCTACTGCCCGTCCCACCAGCACCTGGCCGACACCGAGGATCGCGAACTGGCTGCAGCCTAGGTTTACGCTCCGGGAATGCTTCTCGGGGTAGACGTCGGCGGAACGTTCACCGACGCCGTGCTCGTCGCGACCGACTCCTCGGTCCACACGGCCAAGGTCGCCTCCACCCCGGCCGATCAGTCGGTCGCGGTGCTCGAGGCCGTGCGCCTGGTCCTCGCCCGAGCCGGCGCGCGTGCAGATCAGGTTGAGCGCTTCTCGCATGGCATGACGGTCGCGACAAACGCGCTGCTCGAGGGTCGCTGCGCGCGCACCGCCCTGATCGCGACGGCGGGCTTCACGGACGTCATCGAGCTCGGCCGCCAGGCCCGCCCGCACCTTTACCGGCTGTGCCTGTCCGCGCCAGCTCCGCTCGTCCCCGCCGACCTGCGCTTTGCCGCGCCCGAGCGGATCGGCCCCGACGGGCCGCTGCGCGCGCTCGATCCCGCGGACGCGCGCGCGCTCGTGCAGCTCCTCGCGCGCTCGGAGCCGCAGGCCGTCGCCGTGGCGCTGCTTCACTCCTACGCCGACGCCACCCACGAGCGTCTGCTGGGCGAGCTGCTCGCGGAGCTGCTGCCGGACGCACACGTCTCCTTGTCCGCGGATCTCGTCGGCACCTTCCGCGAGTACGAGCGCACGGCCACCACGGTCGTCGACGGCGCGCTGTCCCCGCTGCTCGCCTCCTACCTGCGGCGGCTGGCCGGCGACGCTCGCGCCGCAGGCCTGCCCGCTCCACAGATCATGCAGTCCTCGGGCGGCCTCACCGATCTGGCGCAGGCGTCGGCCCACGCCGCCCTGACCGTACTGTCGGGGCCCGCCGGCGGCGTCGGCGGAGCCGTGCTGCTCGCGGAGCTGGCCGGCGAGCCGAACGTGCTGTGCTTCGACATGGGCGGAACCTCGTGCGACGTCTGCCTCGTCGAGGGCTCGGTGGTGGCCGAGACCGCCGAGCGCACCGTCGCCGGCCGGCCGCTGTCTCTGCCGGCGCTCGATATCCACACGGTCGGCGCCGGCGGCGGCTCGATCGCCTGGCGCGACGCCGGCGGCGCGCTGCGCGTCGGGCCGGCCTCCGCGGGTGCCGTCCCCGGGCCGGCGTGCTACGGCCGCGGCGGCGAGCAGCCGACTGTGACGGACGCCAACCTCATGCTCGGACGCCTGCTCGAGGACTCGCCCCTCGCGGGCGGCCTGGAGCTCGACCGCTCCGCCGCCGACCGGGCCGTCGCGCGGCTCGCGCGCGAGCTCGACATGCCGACGCTGGACTGCGCGGAAGGGATCGTCCGCGTCGCCGAGACCGAGATGCTCGGCGCGCTGCGCCTGGTGACAGTCGAGCGCGGGATCGATCCGCGCGGCTTCGTGCTGATGGGATTCGGCGGCGCCGGACCGCTGCACGCCGCCGCAATGGCGCTCGAGCTGGGCATCGAGCGGATCCTCTGCCCATCCGCCTCGGGCGTGCTCTGCGCCCTCGGTCTCGCCGCGGCCGCTCCCCGCCGGGATGTGTCCCGAACGGTCATGCTCAGCGGCGGCTCGCTCACCCGAGAGCGCCTTGGCAGCGAGCGCGATGCGCTGATCGCACAGGCGCACGCCGCCCTCGCTGAATCGCCCTCGCGAACGCGCGTCCGCCACGAGCTGCGCTATCGCGGCCAATCATTCGAGCTGGCCGTCGAGGAGCCGAGGTCGGTCGACCCGGACTCCCTGCGAGAGGCATTCGCCCGCGCGCACGAGACGCGTTACGGCTATCGCGACGAGGACGCCGAGATCGAGCTCGTGAACATCCGCGTGTCCGCCTGGGGGTCCGCGCCCGAGCTGCGCCCGGAGGGGGCGCCCGCCGCCGCATCCGGGAGCGGGCCCGAGCCGGGCGGCGCTCGCATCGTGTTTGGCGGGCAGCCGGTTCCGGCGACGGTCGTCCGCGGGGAGCCCCCGCCCGGCACCCGCCTGCTCGGACCGGCGCTGTACGCACTGCCGGACGCCTCCCTGCTCGTCCCGCCGGGCTGGTCGGGAACGGTCGACGCGTACGGCACCTGCCAACTGGAGCGAGAGCGATGAGCGCGCTCGATCCGATCGAGCTCCAGGTCCTCACGGGCGCCCTGCGCGCCGCGTGCGAAGAGATGGGCGTGGTTCTGATCCGCTCGGCGCATTCCTCCAACATCAAGGAGCGCCGCGACGCGTCCACCGCGATCTTCGACGCGGACGGAGAGATGGTCATGCAGGCCGAGCACATCCCGGTGCACCTCGGCTCGATGCCTGCCGCCGTGGCGGCCGTCCTGCGCGAGGAGCACGAGGCGGGCGTCTCGTGGATTCTCAACGACCCGTTCGCCGGCGGCACGCACCTGCCGGACATCACGGTCATCACCCCGATCTTCCCGATCGAGGGCGGACCGCGCCTGCTCGGCTTCGCCGCCAGCCGCGCGCACCATGCCGACGTCGGCGGGCGCGTCCCAGGGTCGATGGGGGCGGACAGCCGCTCACTCGAGGACGAGGGAGTCGTCATCGCTCCACGCCGGCTGGACGAGCGGACGATCGCGGAGCTTGCCGCGCGGATGCGCCAGCCGGCGGAGCGGCGGGCGGACCTGCGTGCGCAGCTCGCCGCCAACCGGACGGGCGCGCTGCGCGTGCGGGAGCTCGCGCTTGGCCTCGGCGCGGACCGTCTGCGGGCGGGCACGGACGCGGTGCTCGACTACGCCGAGCGTCGCACCCGTGCATGCCTGGCCGGGCTCCCCGACGGCGAGCGTGGCGCGGAAGACGTCCTGGAGGCCGCCGAGGGCGACCTGCGGCTGTGCCTGCGCGCGGTCCTCAGCGGCGATCGCCTCGTCCTGGACTTCGCCGGCAGCGCGCCGCAGCACGAGGGTAATCTCAACTGCCCGCTTGCGGTCACGCGCGCGGCGTGCATGTTCGCGGTGCGAGTCCTCACCGACCCCGACATCCCGCCGTCGGCCGGCGCATACCGGGCGATCGAGGTGTTGGCGCCGGAGGGCAGCGTGCTGAACGCACGCGCGGGCGCGGCGGTCGCGGCCGGCAACGTCGAGACCTCCTCGCGCGTCGCCGACGTCGTGCTGTCGGCGTTCGGCCGCGCGCAGGGACAGGGGACGATGAACAACCTCACGCTCGGCGACGGCGAGTTCTCTTACTACGAGACCCTCGGCGGCGGGCAGGGCGCGTGCCCCGACGCGGACGGCCCGAGCGGGGTGCACGTCGCGATGAGCAACACGCTGAACACGCCAATCGAGGCGCTCGAGCGCGAATTCCCGCTGCGCGTCGTCGAGTACGCGCTGCGCCGCGGCTCCGGCGGCGCGGGGCTTCACCGCGGCGGCGACGGCGTGGTGCGCGAGATCGAAGCGCTCCGGGAGCTGACGTTCTCACTGATCGCCGAGCGCCGGCGCCACTCGCCGCGCGGTGCCGGCGGCGGCGCGCCGGGGGCGCGCGGGCGCGACCTGCTCGACGGCGATCCCCTACCCGGGAAGGCCACCGGCCGGCTCGGCGCGGGCCGGCGGCTGCGGATAGAAACGCCTGGCGGCGGAGGCTTCGGCCGGGCGTCGGCGACAGATGCGGATCAGGCGCGCGGGCGCCGCTGAGTACGGTCGTCGGCGCTCCGAGGAAAGCCGGATTCGCCGAGTTTGTGCACGTTTGTCACCGGTGAACCTCCTCGGCAGGGCAAAATAAGAGGCCGATTTGCAGGGGATTTGGGATTTCCGCCTGGGTTTCGTATCTTTAAGGGGCCGGCGGCCGTCCGTTTGGACTGCTCGCAGGATTTGATCGAGAAGTTCCAGCGGCACCTGTTTTGCACCTCTTCATGCCAATTGCTTTCAAAGAATGGGCCGTCACCGTCCGCGCTCTGGCCGAAGGTGAGCAGCTCATAACCTTCCGCAAGGGCGGAATTCGCGAGCCCGGCAAGCCTTTCCGGCTGGCCCACGAGCGTTTCTTTCTGTACCCCACTTTCGACCACCAGCCAGGCGATCTCGTGCGGGAGTCCCACCAGCCCGAGCTGCGCCGGGCGCTCGAGGAGGGCGTGTGGAGCGACGGCGAGCCGCACCTTCAGGCGTTCGCCTCCGGCGCCCCCGTCCAGCAGCCCGACCGCGTGCGCATCCGCGCATGGGCCGAGGTCGCCGGGCATTTCACGATCGCCGATCCTCGCTGCGTGGACGCGCTGTCACCGTTCTACGTGTGGACGCCCGACTACGCCGAAAAGCGTCTCGGCTGGCGCCGGCACCAGCCGCTGCATGTCCTGCTCCTGCGCACCTACCGGATCCCGCGGCCGGTCACGGTGAAGGTCAAGGACGAGTACTCCGCCGCGCAGGCGTGGGTGGAGCTGCAGCGGGAACTTCCCTTCGAGGGCACGCCGGTGCTCTCCGACCCCGAGTTCGAGCGCGCCTCCGAGGAGATCCGCTCGATCACGAGCGAAGCCGGACAGCCCGTCCTCGCCTAGGAGGATCGTCTCTCGCGAGGCGATCGGCGAAACTCGTCATGCCTCACTCCGCGAGCCCCGCGGCTTCGAGAGCCTGCCGCTAGGGCTTCTCCCAGGCGAGCGCTTCGCGCGCCGCCTGGGCACCTGACTCGGGCACGAGCACGTCGCGCGGGCCGGCGGCGAGAAAGTCCGGGACGTCGGCGCCGCCGGAGCGGCGCAGCATGCTCGGGATGCCCTCCTCGAGCAGCATCGCCTCAATGAACTCGGCCTCCGGCTGATTCTCCGCGCGGGCCACCTTCACGAGCGCCCCTTCTGAGTACTGGGGCTTTATCTTGCGCGCCTTGCGCTGGCGCTCTGAGGCGTCGTGCATGGCGCCGGGAAGGTACACGAGCGGCATGCCGCACTCCGAGCAGAAGCGCTCGTCACGGGGGTGCGTGCGAGCGCAGTTGGGACAGATCAGCGGCTCCTCGCTCACGACGCCGGCTCCTCGATCGGCGCCTCTTGGACGTGTGCCCCGTCGATCAGGTAGGAGCGGACCTCCGGCTCGCGGCCGGCCGCGACGCCGACGATGATCCACTCGACGCCCGGCCAGTTGGCGGCGAAGCTGATGTCCGTCTGGGAGGGATAGGGGGCGGTTCGGGTGTGCGAGTGGTAGATCGCTCCCAGGTCGCGACCCGCGCGCTCGATCTCGTCGATCGTGTGCAGGAGCTCCTTGCCGTCGACCTCGAAGCGCAGCGGGCTGGCGGCGGTGTTGACGGTGCGGTGGACCCGCGCTGCATGCGGAGGCGAGCCGGGTTCGACGGCGATCACGCCGCAGCACTCGTTCGGGGCGTCCTCGCGCGCGTGCGCGATCAGCTCGTCGAGCAGGGAGCGGGCGATGAGCACCGGCTCACCACCAGACCGTCGAGTCCAGGTTCTCGATCTCGGCCAACGGCAGCGTGTAGATGCCGCTGGAGAGGTACTTCCAGCCGTCATCGGCGATGACGAACACGACGTTGCCCTCATCCAGCTCCCCCGCGATCCGCACGGCGATGCTGGCGATCGCGCCACTCGAGACACCCGCGAAGACGCCCTCCTCGTCGAGCAGCTTGCGGGTCCACACGATCGCGTCGCTGTTGGTGACGAAGATCTTGCGATCCAACACCGACAGGTCGATGATCGGCGGGATGAAGCCGTCGTCCAGCGACCGCAGTCCCTGGACCGGCTCGCCCTGCATCGGCTCCGCCGCGACGATCTTCACGTTCTCACCGAATGTCTCCTTCAGCCGCCTGCCGTTGCCCATCAGCGTCCCCCCGGTGCCCAGCCCGGCCACGAACGCTGAGACCTCGTCCAGCTCTTCGAGGATCTCCAGCGCCGTGCCGTTGTAGTGCGCGTTGGGGTTCGCCTGGTTGCCGTACTGGTAGGGCATGTAGCAGGAGGGGTCCTCCGCGGCCATCGCCAGCGCCTTCGCCACGGCTCCGTTGGAGCCCTCCGACCCCGGCGAGTAGACGATCTCCGCGCCGTACATCTGCAGCAGCTGCGTACGCTCGGGCGTGACGTTCTCCGGCATCACGACCTTCAGGCGGTAGCCCTTGAGCGAGCAGATCATCGCCAACGATATGCCCGTATTCCCGGACGTCGGTTCGAGGATCGTCCGGCCCGGCGCGATCGCTCCCTTCTCCTCGCCGTCCTCGATCAGCGCCCGCGCAACCCTGTCCTTGACCGAGCCGGTCGGGTTGCGCGACTCGAGCTTCGCCCAGATGCGCACGCCCGGCTTGGGCGACAGCCGCGGCAGCTCGATCAACGGGGTGTTCCCGATCGACTGCACGATGTCCCCATACCGACCCCCGCAAGGCCGGTTCCTCAGCCGTTCAGCCGCCATTACTTCACGGAATATAGCGGGGTGCTGGCTACCGGGAGTAGCCTTGCGGACCATGAGGAACACGCTGAACACCTACAAGGCCTACACGATCGGATGTGGGATCGTCTGGGCGGTCATCTTGCTCGTCGTGGGAATCCAGGCGAGCGATGACACCCGAAGGACGATCTTCTTGGTCTTTGGCGGATGGGTGATCGGGTGGACCTCGGCGACGATCGCCAGGTCCGTGTACCCGCCGCGCGGTCGAAAATCAAACTGACCCCGGGTGCGGGGTAACCGATCGCGCCTGACGCTGGTCGGAGATCGCCGCGCTTCTCGACCAGCCGCTCAGCTGCGGCCGGTCAACCGGCCAGCAAAACCGGTGACGACTTTCCCGACGACGCGAAACGGTGCTGACAGGATCCGCGTTATCCGCATGGCGAAAGCCTATCGCTAGCGGGGATTCGATTGCCTGGGTGCTCAGGCCCCGCCGGCCATGGCTGGCAGGATCACCAGAACGTCCGCGGCTCCAACGGCCGTGTCGAGACCATCGAGCACACGCACGTCCTCGTCGTTGAGATACACGTTCACATAGCGGTTGAGCTCGCCCTCGGTCGAGAACAGCTGGCTCTGGGTCGCCGGATGCGTTGAGGCGAGATCGCGCAGCACCTCGCCGACGTTCTGGCCCGAGGCGCTGATCTCCTTCTCACCGCCCACAGAAGCACGCAGGACCGGGGGAATCTTGATCTTCGCCATCCTAGGCGGGCAGACTATCCGGCGGCGGCGCAGAACGCCTCGTAGTCGGGGAACACTCCCAGCTCCTCGTCGGCGATCTCCTCGGGGTCGCGCGAGCAGATCGGGCAGTCCGGGTCGCGGTGGACCTTGACCTCCGTCAGCGTCGCCCCGAGCGCGTCGTATAGGAGCAGGCGCCCGATCGCGGGCTCGCCGATGCCGACGATCAGCTTGACGACCTCGGTCGCTTGCAGCAGGCCCATCGTCCCCGGGAGTACTCCGAGCACGCCGTTGGCGCCACACGACGGCGCGAGCTCGGCCGGCGGCGGCTCACGGAAGAGGCAGCGGTAGCACGGGCCCTCGTACGGCTTGAACACCGATAGCTGCCCGTCGAAGCCTAGGATCGATGCGGACACGACCGGGATCTTCAAGCGTACGGTGGCGTCGTTGAGCAGGTAGCGCGTGGGGAAGTTATCGACGCCGTCGACGATCACGTCATAGCCCTCGATGATCTCGACGATGTTCGACGCATCGATTCGCACGGGGTACTTGACGACGTTCACGTCGGGGTTGATCGCGTGGATCGACTCCTCCGCCGAGTCGACCTTGGGCGTGCCGATGCGATCGGTGGTGTGGATCACCTGACGCTGGAGGTTCGATAGGTCTACGACGTCGTCGTCGACGATGCCGAGCGTGCCCACGCCGGCGGCGGCGAGATAGAGGGCGGTCGGCGAGCCTAGGCCGCCGGCGCCAAGCAAGAGCACCTTCGCGTCGAGCAGCTTCTGCTGGCCCTCGATGCCGATCTCCGGGACGAGCATGTGGCGCGAGTAGCGCTCGCGCTGCTCGGCGGTGAGCGTGCGCGGCACCTCGACCTCATAGCCGCGGTCCTTCCACAAGGTGATCCCGCCCGTCATCGATCGCACGTGCGCGTAGCCCATCTCCTGCTGGAGCGTGCGCGCGGCGTATGCGGAGCGATTACCCGAGGCGCAGTAGAGGATCACCTGCGTCGTGCGGTCCGGCACGATTCCCTCGATGCGCGACTCCAGATAGCTGCGCGGCACGTGCCTGGCGCCAGGCAGGTGGCCGGCGGCGTACTCATCCGTCTCGCGCACGTCCACCACCGTCACGCCCTCGTCGACCAGCTCGGCGACCTCGGACGGGTCCACCTCCTCGATCTGGCTCTTGACTTGGCGGAGAAGCTCCGCTCCGGACGGACTCATCTTGAAACTCCTAAACCACGGTCGGGATTCATCAACTTCAAAAAGTATAGCGCCGTTTGACGCCGGCAGCCGCGAGTCTAGGAGGCGCGCTTTTGACCCCGAGGCCGTTCTACCTGCCGCACCGCCGACGGGCGGCGACCCCCCTGGCTTACCCTGGGCTGCGCATGCCTGCGCATCCCCGGATCGCCCTGCTCGCGCTCGCGACGATCGCCGCGCTCACGCTCGCCATCGCCGCGATCCTCGATCGGTCCTCGGGCCGCTCCGCCTCCCAGTCGGCCTCCGCGGGCGTGAGCGCGACCTCGGGGTTCGACGGCGCGGCCCTCCCCGCCCCCACGCGAGCGCGCGACTTCACGCTCACCGACCAGTCGGGCCAAGCCGTCGCGCTCAGCCGATACCGCGGCCAAGTCACGGTGCTCGCGTTCCTCTACTCGACATGCGGGCCCACCTGCGTGGTCATCGCCCAGCAGATCCGAGGTGCACTCGATGAACTTGCTCATCCGGTGCCGGTGCTCTTCGTCAGCGTAGACCCAAGCGCCGATACGCCGGCGCGGATCTCGAGCTTCCTGGCGCGCGTCTCGCTGACCGGGCGCGCGCTCTACCTGAGCGGCTCGCGGGCGCACCTGCGGGCGATCTGGCGGGCCTACGGCATCGTGCCCCCGACGACGAGCCGGGCCGCGTTCGAGCGCTCGGCCGCCGTCTTGCTGCTCGACCGCGCCGGACGCGAGCGCGTCATCTTCCAGCTCGAACAGCTCACTCCTGAGGGCCTCGCGCACGACATCGGCAAGCTGCGATGAGCGATCACGGCGACTCGGGCGGCGCAGGCGAGGGTGCGCTCGTCGCACGCGGTCTTCCAACCCGGGGCGGCGCTGCTCTGCTGATACCCTAGCGCGCAGGTAGGTATTCGAGGATGATGTTCTCAACCAAGGCCGAGTACGGCGTGCGCGTGATGGTCGAGCTGGCTCGACGAGCCGGCGAGGACCCGGTTCCGCTGGCCGAGATCGCCGCGCACGACGGCCTTCCGCTGGCATACCTCGAGCATCTCGTCGCGCGACTGCGCAAGGCGGGGCTGGTCGATTCGCGGCGCGGCTCGCGCGGGGGCTACCTGCTCGCGCGCTCCCCGACGGACATCACGATGGCCGAGATCGTCGAGGCGCTGGAGGGATCGATCGCTCCGATCGAGTGCATCTCGGAGGCCTCGGACGGCTCGATCGTCTGCTCGCGCGAGTCCGATCCGGGCCACGTCTGCCCGACCAAGCTGCTGTGGACGCGCGTGCGCTTCGCGATCGTGCACACGCTGCAGGAGACGAGCCTGGCCGATCTCGTCCTCGTACCGGCGCTCGGCGCCCGCGCCGCGATATCGGGGCGGGCGTCCGCCGCCGCCTCCGGCCCGACCCTCCCCGCGCTGAATACCGCCGCGGAGCCCGAACCACGACCCCTAACGACTGGAGCCTGACAGCGAGCATGGCCGAACTAGAGATCAGAGACCTGCACGTGCGCACCGAGGACCACGAGATCCTCCGCGGCGTCGACCTCGACATCAGCCGAGGCGAGATCCACGCCCTGATGGGCCCCAACGGCTCCGGCAAGTCGACGCTCGCGAACACGCTCCTCGGCCATCCCACCTATGAGATCAGCCAGGGCACCATCACCTTCAAGGGCGAGGACATCACCGAAGCCGAGCCACACGAGCGTGCCAAGGCGGGACTGTTCCTCGCGTTCCAGTATCCGGTCTCGATTCCCGGTGTTTCCGTGGCCAACTTCCTGCGCATGGCGATCAACGCCAAGCGCGACGAGCCGATCCAGGTGAAGGAGTTCCGCACTCAGCTGCAGCACGCGATCGAGCTGCTCGACGTCGATAAAGCGTTCACCTCGCGCCACCTCAACGACGGCTTCTCCGGTGGTGAGAAGAAGCGCGCGGAGATCCTGCAGATGGCGATGCTCGCGCCCGACATCGCGATCCTCGACGAGACCGACTCGGGTCTCGACATCGACGCGCTTCGAACCGTCGCCGAGGGCGTTCAGCGCCTGCACGACGAGCAGGGCCTTGGCGCACTGATCATCACCCACTACCAGCGGATCCTCCACTACGTCAAGCCGCAGTTCGTCCACATCCTGATGGACGGTCGGATCGTTCTCGAGGGCGGAGTCGAGCTGGTCGAGCGCCTCGAGCGCGAGGGATATGACCAGATCCGCCAGGAGTTCGGCGCCACCGAGGCCGGCGCGCTCGCGGCCGGTGACAGCAGTGCCTGAGCGCGACGGCGCGAGCGCTCCCGTTGACGCGACGCCGAGCGTGACGGCCAACGGCGCGAGCCCCGTCCAGGCCAAGCCCGGACGCCATCGCGAGGCGACGCTCTACCACGCTCTCGCCGGAGCCGGCGCGGGCGACGGGCGCAGCCTGGAGGAGCTGCGAGCGGCCGCGCTCAACGCCTACGAGGCATTCGAGCTGCCCGTGTGGCGACGCTCCGGCTTCTGGACAACCAGCCTGCAGAAGCTGGACCTGGACTCGCTTGCGGTCTCACCAGCCGGCGGGCGGGGCGCGGTACCGGACGTCGTCGCGCGCACGCTCCCCGAACGTGCGCGCGCCGGACGGATCGTGCAGAGCGCAGGCGCGATCGTCGACCTCGAGCTCGATCCCGAGCTGAGCGGGCGCGGCGTGATCCTGTGCTCGCTCGAGGATGCATTCCGAGAGCATCCTGAGTTGGTCGCACCGTGGTTCTCCAAGCGCTTGACGATCGACCGCAACAAGCTCGAGGCCGCCAACGCCGCCTTCTGGACGGCGGGTGCGTTCCTGCATGTGCCCGCCGGCGTCGTCGTCGACGAGCCTTTCGAGATCGTCTACGCGATCGACTCCGCGGGCATCGCGCAATACGGGCGCACGCTCGTACTGGGCGGGCCGATGAGCGAGTTCCGCGTCCATGAGTACGACCTCGCCGAGGACTTCGAGGGTCAGGCGCTGCACGCCGGCGCGTTCGAGCTCTACCTGCAGGACGGCGCCCGCTGCCGCCTGGCGCAGGTCCAGGATTGGGGCTCAGGGGAAGTGTTCGACCTCTCCACCCGCTTCGTCGGGGTCGGCCGCGATGCGTACTGCCATTGGCTGCCGGCGCTGGTCGGTGGCCACCTCGTCCGTCAGCACCTCGAGCTGGCCGTCTCGGAGCCCGGCGGGGACATGGCCTTCCGCGGTCTGTTCTTCACCGAGGAGGAGGAGCACCTCGACGCGTTCGTGGTCGACCTGCACGAGACCGGCCCGTCCGGCGGAGACGTGCACTGGCGCGGCGCCGCCACCGGCGAGAGCCGGGCAAGCCTCGAGGGGCTGATCCAGATCGACCCAGGCGCCCAGCAGACGCACACCTACCTGCAGATCCACTCGATGATGCTCTCGCCGAAGGCCCGCGTCGATGCAATTCCCTCCGTGCTCGTCTCCGCGGACGACGTCTCCGCCTCCCACGGCGGCACCGTGGGAGAGCTCGATGAGACGGCGATCTTCTACATGCAGACCCGCGGTCTCGATCGTCCGGCTGCCGTTCGCGTGATCGTCGAGGGCTTCTTCGAGCCGCTGATCGCGGAGCTCGGCGACGAACCGCTGGAAGCGCTCGTGCGCGCGAAGGTGGCCGAGAAGCTGGCCGCTGCGCGCGAGGACATCGAGGCCTATGCCACAAGTCGCTGAGAGCTCGCTCGACGTAAAGGCCGACTTCCCGATCTTCGCGCGTCGCTTCGACGGGCGCGAGCTCGTCTATCTCGACTCGGCCGCCACCGCGCAGAAGCCCGAGGCCGTCATCGAGGCAGTCGCCGAGCACCTGCGAAAGCACAATGCGAACGTCCATCGCGGCGTGTACGGGCTGGCACAGGAGGCCGACGCTGCCTATGACGGGGCGCGCCGTCGGGTCGCCGCGTTTACGGGCGCCGAGCCGGACACGACGATCTTCACCAAGAACGTCACGGAGGCGATCAACCTCGTCGCCTACGCGTGGGGCCGCGCGAACGTGGGCCCGGGCGATGCCGTCCTGATCACGCAGATGGAGCATCACGCCAACATCGTTCCCTGGCAGGTGCTCTGCCACGAGCGCGGCGCGTCGCTGCGCTACCTGGAGGTGGACGATCGCGGCGAAATCTCGCTGCAGGCGCTCGATCAAGAGCTCGCGCGCGGCGACGTCCGCCTGGTCGCGTTCACGCACGTCTCAAACGTCCTTGGAACCATCAACCCCGTAGCCGAGATGACCGCTCGGATCCGCGCCGCGGGCGCCGTTTCGCTGATCGACGGCGCCCAGGCCGTCCCGCACATGCCGGTCGACGTGGCGGCGATCGGCGCGGACTTCTACGCCTGGACCGGCCACAAGGCGCTCGGGCCGACCGGGATCGGTGTGCTCCATGGCGACCGTGAGATCTTGCAGCGGATGGATCCGTTCCTGACCGGCGGCGACATGATCGCGTCGGTCGACTTCCAATCGGCCACCTGGAACGAGCTGCCGGCGAAGTTCGAGGCCGGCACGCCGCCGGTCGCCGAGGCGGTCGGTCTTGGGGCGGCGGTCGGCTATCTCTCCGACCTCGGGATCGCGCGCGTCCGCGCGCACGAGCGCGAGCTCACCGCCTACATGCTCGAGCGCCTCTCGCAGGTGCCGGGATTGCGCGTCGTCGGGCCGCCCGAGGCCGACCGCCGCGGCGGGCTCGCTTCGTTCACGATCGAGGGGATGCACCCCCACGACGTCGCCGAGCTGGCCAACCGCGGCGGGGTCTGCATTCGCGCCGGGCACCATTGCGCCCAGCCGCTGATGCGCTGCCTGGGCGTGGGCGCGACGGCGCGCGCGAGCGTCGGCGTCTACAACGAGCGGGCCGACATCGACGCGCTCGCCGACACGCTTGTAGCCGGGCGCGCGATCTTCGGGCTCTGACGATGGACGACCTCTACCGCGACTACATCCTCGACCACTACAAGCGCCCGCGTAACTTCGGCGAGCTCGAGCCGCACGATCTCGAGGCGCACGAGTACAACCCGCTGTGCGGCGACGAGCTGGGGGTGCACATCCGCGTGAAGAACGACCGCATCGAGGACCTCCGCTTCCATGGCCATGGCTGCGCGATCTCGCAGGCCTCCGCGTCGATCGCCTCCGATGAGCTCAAGGGCATGGAGCTCGCGGAGATCGGAAGGCTCGACGCCGACTGGATGCTCGAGCTGCTCGGAATCCCCGTCTCGGCGACGCGACGCAAGTGCGCGCTGCTCAACCTGAAGGTCGTTCGCGGAGCCGTCACCGGCGATCGCGCCTGGCCCGCCTGACGTGAGCGATACAATTCCTACTCCAGAGCACAGGATTCTCCGGAAACCCGGTAGCGAGGAGCCCTATGGCCACGATTGACCGCACCACGATCACCAAGCCCAGCCCGATCGTCGAGGACGACCAGGGGCAGCTGCGTGCTCGCCAGGGCATCTCGCGCGACGTAGTCACGGAGCTCTCGAAGATCAAGGGCGAGCCCGACTGGATGGCCGAGAAACGGCTGAAATCGCTTGAGATCTTTGAACGCAAGCCGATCCCGACGTGGGGTCCGGACCTCAGCGGACTGAACCTCGACGACCTCGTCCTGTACTCCCCGCCCACGGCCGGGCGCTTCAACAGCTGGGACGACGTCCCGGCGGATATGAAGCAGACCTATGAGGACCTCGGCATCCCCCAGGCCGAGCGCGAGCACCTCGCCGGCGTGGTTGGCGTGTGGCGCCAGGAGCCCGTATACGAGGGCCTGAAGGAGGAGTACGCCAAGCAGGGCATCCTGTTCTGCTCGATGGACACGGCGATCACCGAGTACCCCGAGCTGGTCCAGAAATACTTCATGACCAAGTGCGTCCCGGCGCAGGACAACAAGTTCTCCGCGCTCCACGGCGCGGTGTGGTCGGGCGGGGCCTTCTGCTACATCCCGCGCGGCGTCAAGTGCGATCTGCCGCTGCAGTCCTACTTCCGCATGGAGGGCGCCGGCGAGGGCACCTTCGAGCACACGCTGATCATCGCCGACGAGGGCGCCGAGGTGAACTACATCGAGGGCTGCACGGCCCAGACCTACTCGGTCAACTCGATGCACTCCGCGGTCGTCGAGATCTTCGTGCACGAGGGCGCGAAGGCTCGCTATACGACCGTCCAGAACTGGTCGAAGGACGTCTACAACTTGAACACCAAGCGCGCGATCGTCGACGCCGAGGGCACCGTCGAGTGGGTCGGCGGATCGATGGGCGCGAAGTACGTGATGCTCTACCCGGGCTCTTACCTGATGGGCGAAGGCGCACGCGCGGACCACCTCAACGTGGGCGTGGCGGGCAAGGGCGTGCACAAGGACACCGGCGCCAAGGTCGTGCACCTGGCGCCGAACACGACCTCCAACATCCTCGCCAAGTCGATCTCCAAGGACGGCGGCATCATGGGCTACCGCGGGCTGGTCAAGATGGGTCAGCACTCCCAGGGCTCCAAAGCGCGCGTTCAATGCGACGGTTTGATGATGGACGGGGAATCGCGCTCGGATACCTGGCCGGACATCCAGATCCAGAATCCGCACGTGACCGTCGCCCACGAGGCCACCGTCGGGCGCATCTCCGACGATCAGCTGTTCTACATGGGCTCGCGCGGCTTCACAGAGGACGAGGCAGCGGCGATGATCGTGAACGGCTTCATCGAGCCGGTCACCAAGGAGCTGCCGATGGAGTACGCGGTCGAGCTCAACCGCCTCATACAGTTGGAGATGGTCGGCTCCATAGGCTGACGCGCGCTCGAGCTTGCGCGCGCCTGTTGACACGATCGTCGCACCGTTGTTCCCCACGAAGCTGCCGTGGGTGAACGCGCCCGCGGGCGGGCGAGCGAGCATCATCCAGCGCGACAAGCCGATGCTGGTCGAGTTCTGGGACTTCTGCCGTCCCAATTCCCTGCGCACGCTCCCCTATCTGAAGGCCTGGCACGAGCGCTACGAGCACGCCGGGCTGCGCACGATCGGCATCCACTGTCCCGGGTTTGAGCCCTCGCGCGAGGAGGCGGCCGTACGCGCCGCGGTCGCGCGGCTGGGCATCACCTATCCGGTTCTGATCGACAGCGACCTTGAGGTCTGGCGCGACTACGAGAACCCCGGATGGCCGGCGCGCTACCTGTTCGACGGACGCGCTCGCCTATTTGACTACCACCACGGCGAAGGCGCCTACACCGAGACCGAGCTGGCCATCCAGGAGCTGCTCGATGTCCGGCGCGCGCCGCTCGAGCCCGAGCGCCCGGAGGACATCTCAGGCGCGGCACTGGTGGTCCCAACCCGCGATCGCCCCGGCGCCTACTCGGGGCCGTATCAGGCCGGTGGCGTGTGGGCGGTGCTCGATGGCCAGGGCGCGGTGTACATCGACGCAGGAGCCGTCGCAGGCCCGATCGCGCTCACGGTCACGCACGCCGGCGCCTACCTTCTGATCGAGCACGAGCGCCATAGCACCGGCGAGCTCGAGCTCACGGTCGGACAGGGCGTGCGCTGCTATGCGACGTGCTTCACTCCAGGCCTCGCTTGAGCTCGGCGTGGCTGCGGTTCATCAGCAGCCGCTTCAGAACCGGTGGGCCCGAGTCCTCGACGAGTACGCATGTTCCCGGCCAATACGGGCTCTCTCCCGGAGTAGATGTGAGAAATATCGAGTTGTACGTCCAGCTGCCCGCGTTGACGAGGCGAGCGCCTGCCCCGCCCGCGGCGGTGCCGGGGATCCCCTGCCACTCATGATTGTCGTCCGCTGGCAACGGCCCGGCGCGGTGCGTGTGGCCGAAGACGACGTGGGCGTCACCGAGGCCCAGGCGAGCGGCTACCTCACCCATCGCCGCCAGCCCGGCGCGGCGTAGCTCCTTCGCGGAGACGTCGGCGCGCACCGGCCCAAGTCCGGCGCGGTTGAGGGCTGCCACCGCAACGGGAAACGCACCAACGAGCGCGCGCCGCCGCAAGCGCGCGCCGAGCGAGCGGCGGCTCCGCGACGCCCCGTCGGCTCCGCGCGAAGCGCGCCGCCCGCGACCGCCACCGAGCGCCCTCCAGGCATGCACCGTCGCGATCCCGTTGAGCGCGTTTCCGGTGCGGGCGTCCCGGGCCACGGCCTGGCGCCACGCGTACACCGGACCGGTCACTGCCTCGTAGTCCGCAACCCGGCCAAACTCACTCGCCGGCCGTCCCAGCATGCGGCCCATCGCACCCACGCTCAGACGCTCGAGCGTAGGCACCGTGAGATGGCAGTCGAGATAGTGGCCGTGCATCGCATACACGTCGTCTCGCAACCACAGCCCGGGGTAGGCCGCTTGCACGCGTGCCTCGGGCGCCCACTCGGCGATCCTCGCGACCATCGGCGATGCCTCCGCGGGCTCGAGCATCTGCTCGAGCCCGAGCGGCTGCGGCGCCTGGAGTTCGCCCCGGAGCGCCAGCCACGATTCGACCAGCGCATAGTCGTGATTGCCCGCGACGATGATGAGCTCGCGCCCCGCGAGCGCGCGGCCGAGGTCCTCGAAGAACGGCCGTGCCGCCGCCAGGGCTTCTCGCGGCGGGCCGTGCCGCAACTCGAGCACGTCGCCGAGCAGCACCATGCGGTCGACGTCGCCGGCAGCCTCCAGCAGCGGGGCTCGCAGCGCCTGGTGACGCAACACGTCCGAGCCCGAGACGCTGCCCAGGTGCAGGTCGGAGACGACTAGGGTGCGCATACGAGCGGGGGAACGGCTCCGGACCGGGCGAGAACGCCCAACTGCCGCGCCGCGGTCGGCTCGGGGCTCAGGAGGCTCCGGCCACGCCCTCCGGGCGCGGTGCCCCGGATCCGGCGTCGCGAATCGGCTTGGGGAGCATGAAGCGAACGTCCTCGCTGATCACGTGGAACTCGGAGATGTCGTGCACGCCGCGCGCGCGGAAGAAGTCGACGAGGTCCTGAACGAGGTTCTCGGGGGCGCTCGCGCCGGAGGAGATGCCCACGACCCGCGCGTCCTTGAGCCACTCCTCGCGCACCTCGCCGGCCTTGTCGATCAGGTGCGCCTCGGTCCCGCAGTCGCGGGCGACCTCGACCAGACGCAGCGAGTTGGACGAGTTGCGAGAGCCGATCACGAGCATCAGGTCGCACCCGTCGGCCATCTGCTTGACCGCCGCCTGGCGGTTGGTCGTCGCGTAGCAGATGTCGTCGGTGCGGGGACCAACGATGCTCGGAAAGCGCTCCCGCAGACGGGCGAGAATCGAGCTCGTTTCGTCCACTGCGAGCGTCGTCTGGGTGATGTAGGCGATGCGCTCCGGATCGTCGACCTCCAGCTCTGCCACGTCTTGCTCGCTCTGCACGAGGACGATCCGATCCGGAGCCTCGCCCATCGTGCCTTCGACCTCCTCGTGGCCGTCATGACCGACGAGCACGACCGTGTAGCCGTCACTCGCAAAGCGGACCGCCTCGCGGTGAACCTTGGTCACCAGCGGGCAGGTCGCGTCGATCGTGCGCAGACCCCTCTGCTCGGCGCCCGAACGCACGCTCGGAGCGACGCCGTGGGCGGAGAACACGCACACCGCCCCCTCCGGCACTTCCGTCTGCTCCTCAACGAAGATCGCGCCGCGCCCGTGCAGCTGCTCGACGACGTGCTTGTTATGGACGATCTCCTTGCGTACGTACACCGGCGGGCCGTGAATCTCCAGGGCGCGTTCCACCGTCTGCACGGCCCGATCGACGCCGGCGCAGTAGCCGCGCGGCGCCGCGAGCAGCAGCTTTTCGACAGTATTCGACATCGCCTCATTGTAGGGCGCGTCCAGGTACGCTAAACAGCTCGTGACCCAACGCCACCTCGACAGGCTCACGCCGATCGACGCCGCGTTCCTGCACCAGGAGGGCGCCCACTCGCACATGCACATCGGCGGGCTCACGATCGTCGAAGGCCCGCCTCCGGCGATGAACGAATTCCTCGAGCAGATCCGCAGGCGCCTGCATCTAGTCCCACGCTACCGGCACAAGCTCGCCTTCACCGCCCTAGACAGCGGACGGCCCGTGTGGATCGACGACCCAAGCTTCAACCTCGAGTACCACATCCGACATACCGCGCTGCCCACGCCGGGAGGCTGGGAGCAGCTGTGCGGCCTGACCGCGCGGATCTTCTCGCAGCAGCTCGACCGTTCTAAGCCGCTCTGGGAGATGTGGCTGATCGAGGGCCTGGAGGACGACCGCTTTGCGCTGATAACCAAGACCCATCACTCCCTGATCGACGGTATCGCGGGCGTCGACCTTGCGACCGTGCTGTTCGACGTCTCGCCGGAGCCGCCGCCGATCAAGCATCCCGGGCGCGCGTGGCAGCCCCATCCAGAACCGCGGACCGCGGAGCTGGTCGCCGCGGGCCTGCGCGGCGCCGTGCGCGCGGGCGTCGAGCTGGCCGAGGGCGCAGTCGACGCGCTCTCCCATCCCGATCGCGCGCTCGCCCGCGCGCGCGAGGCGGCCGAGGGGATCGGCGAGATCGTCTGGGCCGGACTAAACCCCGCCCCGGAAACGCCGCTGAACGTCCCGATCGGACCGCACCGGCGCTTCTTCGGAATCGCCAGCCGGCTCGACGACTTCAAGACGGTCAAGGACGCGTTCGGGGGAACCGTCAACGACGTAGTGCTCGCCGTCGTCACGGGCGCGCTGCGTTCGTTCTTGATCTCCCGCGGCCGGCGCACGGAGGGCACGGAGTTGCGTGCGCTGGTGCCCGTCTCGGTCAGGGTCGAGGACGAGCGCGACCAGGGCGGCAACCGCCTGGTCGTCATGCGCGGGCCGCTGCCGGTCTACATCGCCGACCCGATTCAGCGCCTGCGGTTTGTCTCACACGCGATGGATGGGTTGAAGGAGTCAAAGCAGGCGCTCGGCGCCGAGGTGATAGCCGGCGCCCAGAACTTCGCTCCGCCGACCATCCTCGCGCAGGCCTCGCGGCTGAACTTCTCCACGCGCCTGTTCAACCTGATCGTGACCAACATCCCTGGCCCGCAGTTCCCCCTCTACGTGCTCGGACGGGAGATGCTGCAGGCGTTTCCGGTCGCCTTCCTGCCCGAAAACCACGCGTTGGCGATCGGGATCATGTCCTACAACGGCCAGATGAACTTTGGCCTGCTGGGCGACTTCGATTCTCTGCCGGACATCGACAAGATCAGCGACGGCATCGCGCAGGAACTCGCGACCCTGGTAGCGCTGGCGCGCGAGTCCGTCGCCGCGCCGGCTTAGTCAGCCAGTCGTCCCGAGCCTCAGAAGCCGCGCGAGCTTCGCGTTTGCGCCACATGGCCGGGTTTGTCGGCTCGAAAACCTGGGTAGGCCTACAAAGCCTCGGGAAAAAAGTTCCACTGCTCCCGAGGCACCGAGGAAGAGGGAGAAAGGCGCACCTGCCGCTTAGGCGCACAGCCAAGGCTGGCCCTGCGGGCGTCGAGCGGCGGGGCGTCTAGCTTGCTCGGCTGCGGGATACTGAGCGACCGATGGGAGAACGTCGAGCGTGGCGGGCTCGCTCAGGTGCCACGCCCCCGGACGTTTGCGCGTCGCGGGGGCACTTTGGTATGTGCGACCACACTACGCCTTCGTGCGGTCGGGGGTCAACGTGCACGGCGGCGGCTCGCGCCGGCTGCCGACGAGCGCCGCAGTACGCCTACATAGTGGTCCCGCGCCTCTTCCGAGCTCGTCGGTCCTTGCGTTTGTTTCGTTCTTCGTCCCGTTGTTTTCGACGTTTCTCGCGCTCGGTCCTGCGCTGTGCCCGGCTGTCCGGAGGCGAAGGCCGGCTCGCGGCCCGCAGCGCGTTGTGAAAGGCGGCATCACTTTCGAGCCCGGGAGGTGGAAGGTGTATGTGGCGTAAGCGTCCAAACACGGCTTTCTCCCATGATCGTCCTGCCGGCGGCGCTACTTGAGGACGGAGATCGCATTCCGTGTCGAGTCTCCGGAGCGCTTTCAGGAAGGTTGAGAGCATCGACCGGGCGCGAGAGCTAGCGCACGAGCTCGCTCGCGATTGATCGCCGCGAGCACCCGCGTTCGGGATACTTGACGGCGATGCCTGAGGAGTCCACGACCCCCGATCTGGTTGAGCTGACGCGGCGACAGTTCGAAGCGGTGAATCGCCGCGATATGGACGCGGTGATGAGCCGCTTCCCTCCCGATGGTGTGTACGACACGTCGCCCGACGGGTTGGTCGTGTACGAGGGCCCGGCAGCGATCCGTGCCTTCATCGGCGAGTGGTGGGATGCCTTCGAGGAGCTTGCGCTCGAGCCAGAGGACGTCCTCGACCTCGGCCACGGCATCGTGTTCTCGCTCGTTCGCCAGACAGCGCGTCCGGCCAACAGCACGGGTCGTGTTCAACGACGTGAAGCGTACGTCCTGGAATGGGTAGAGGACATGATCCGACAGGTGACGGTCTACACCGACATCGACGAGGGTCGCGCTGCCGCCGAACGTCTCGCCGGGGAACGAGGGTAGGCGATGTCGCCGGAAAACGTGGAGCTCGTGCGGCGGATGTGGAAGGCGTTCCTGGAAAACGACCTTCAGGCCGCGCTGTCGTCGTACGACCCCGATGTCGAATGGGACGGGACGAACCTCCCCGACGGGCGGGTGGGCCGCGGCCTCGACGCGATCATGGATCACATCACCCGCTGGTCGGAAATGTGGGAAAGCTGGAACGTCACGGTAGAACGGGTGATCGACGCACGTGACGACCAGGTCGTCGTGTTCATCCGAGAGACCGGGCGCAGCACCAACGGGCTCGACATGGACGAGCGCCACGCCGAGCTGTATCGGATACGGGATGGCAGGATCGTGCGGCGGCAGGGATTCTCCGACCCCAACGAGGCCCTCAAAGCCGTGGGCCTGGCGGGGTAGGCGTACCGAGCCGTCCGGGCCTCCGGTTGTCGTCGCCGGCGAAGAATAAAACGCCCCCGAGCAGTCTTGCTTAGCTCGCGGCGCGGTCTGACCTGCGCCGCTGGCACTCTGCTGACACCCTGGGCTCTTTTGAGCGCTCCGTCCCGTGTTTGCGGGCTCGCTCAGAAGCCGAGCGCGAACTTTGCGTCCTCGCTCATCTTCTCCGGAGACCAAGGCGGTGTGAACACCATCTCCGACTCAACGGCCTTCACGCCGTCGAGCTCCCCCACGAACTCTTCGATCTGCTCGGTGACCTGAGGGCCGATCGGACAACCGGGCGTCGTCAGAGTGAACGTCACGGACACGTTGCCGTCGTCCACCTCGACGCCGTAGATCAGCCCGAGCTCGACGAAGTCCAGCCCAAGCTCGGGGTCGATCACGTTCGACAGGGCGTCCATCACGTCATCGACCGTGGGGGCGGTGGCGGCTTCGGACATACGACGAGTCTAGCCTGCCCGGGAGCGGGGCTCGGGCAAGTCAGCTGGCGTCGAGGGATGCCCGCTGCTCATAGAGCCGGACGGGTGTCCCTCCGGCTTCGAGGCGCGGAGAGGGGCCTCCATCGCGTCTCAGCGGCCCCTAGTTGTCGCAGCCGAGGCGATCCCACATGTAGAGCTGGATGCACTCGCCGGCCAGTTCCGTCGCCCGCTCGCGCGACAGGCAGGGGAGAACCGTGTCGAGAGCCTGCTTCTCCGAGACGCCCGCCTGAAAGGCTTCCTCGCCGCGGAAGCCCGCCGCGATCTTCAGCGCCTCGCGCCGGTTCTCGCCGAGGCTCGGAAAGACCCTCACGAGGAAATCGGTGTTGGGAATCGGCTGGCCGACCTCGAGCGAGGCATGCCAGGCGGCGAGCAGGTGCAGGTCGTCCTCGTCGAGATCGGCGAGGGCCTTGGCGTAGTGAGCGGACAGCTCCTGGTCGGGGATATCGTCGACCCAGGCGCGCACGACCTCACCGACGAGCTGGCGGCGCGCCTCGCGGCCGACGGACTCGGCGATCACTCGGATGGCGTCCTGGGGCTCGATGAAGCAAAGTGGCATCGCGACTCCCGAAGCGAAGGTAACAACTGACAGCAGGGACTGTAGGCGGCGGTGTGGACGGCACTTTCCCGCCCAGCCCCCGCCGCGCAGGCGCGTCCAGCGGGCACCCGCGCAGGCGCATGGCCTCACAACCCGAGCGCGTCGTGCGCCCGCAGCAGCGCATCGCCATCACGGCAATCGGCCGCGAATCCCAGCGTCGCGCGGTCGCCCACGCCCCAGTTGGCGAGCGCTAGATCGAGCGCTTCGGGCGGAATCGAGATCGCCTCGGCCAACGCGCTCGCGCGGCGGTCGAGATTCAGGGGATCGCCGATTCCGAACACGCGCTTGGCGGCATCGGTCACCGGATCGGCCGAGGACACCGCCCGAACGGCGGCGAGGTGCAACGAATCGGCGCGCAGTTGATACAGGCCGAGGCGTCCCAGCAGCACGAGCAGCTCATAGCGAGCCGCCCGGGAGAGGCCGGGCAGCGCCAGCCGTTCGAACAGCCGCTCGAAGCGTCGTTGCGGGCTCCAAGCCGCGTCGCCGACGAATCCCAGCTGCTGCGACCCTGCCTGCTCGACCCACTTGCGGTAAGCCCTCAGCGTACGGTCCCCGTGCGCCGGGTCGTGCGACGTGCGCGGGCCGAGCGGAATCCCCTCGAGATCGTCGAGCTCCTCGCGGCCCGGGCTCAGCGCCGCGCGGATGCCCGCAAACGGGTCCTCGCCGGCAAGCGGCGAGAGGTAGGCAATCAGGAAGCAGATCCAGGTGGCCCGCTCGAGATCCTCGCGAGCGAGCCGGCGGGCGTCGCCGTAGAGGCCGGGAGGCGCCTCGCCGAGGGCGATCAGGCGTCCGCAGGAGAAGCCGATCTCCGTGACCAGCCGGCTCGCGTCGAGCGAGGAGCGCAGGCCGGGCAGCAGCGTGGAGCGATAGCCGTCGTCGGCTGCCCGACCCTCGCGATGGACCCGGAGGGCCTCACCGCGCGGCCGGCGAGGGCGCGCGCCGGCGCGCGCCTGGGTGGCCCGCCGCGGGGCTGCGCCGCGCGATGATCGCCCGCCCCCAGAGGCGCCCGGCAGCGTCTTGCTGCAGATCGGGCAGCGCTCTATGAAGCGGTTATGACGGCAGAAGGTCGGCACTGCACCGAGGTCCGGAAGCCGCTCGGATGATGCAGGCTGTGGGCAACGCGCACCCGCCGCTTGCGGCTCCGTTCTCCGAGGCTTGACTCACGAGCGCTGAGCGTACCGCAGCTAACCGGCGCCGATGCCCGGTCCAACGTGACCCGGCGGACCCTCCGGGCCGTCATCCGCGTCGGCGTGACCGGCGATTCCCTCGTCTTTCGGCAGCCGCGCCGAGGCTGCGCCATCGCCGTTGCGCCTGCCCGCCAGGTAGCGATCGACGATCCGTGCGCACTGCCGACCCTCGTTGATCGCCCACACGATCAGCGACTGCCCCCGGCGTGCGTCGCCGGCCGCGAACACGCCGTCGACGGATGTCGTGTACGGCCGCACCGACTTGATGTTGCTGCGAGCATCGCGCTCCACGCCGAGCTCGTCGAGGAGCTCCTGCTCGGGTCCGAGAAAGCCCATCGCGAGCAGCACCAGCTGCGCCGGCTCCTCTCGCTCGGTTCCGGCGACCGGAGCGAACGGCGGATCCGGCTCGGCGCGGGCGATCTGCAGAGCGGCGACGCGCCCGTTGCCGTCGTCGGAGAATCGGGTGGTCACGACCGAGTAATCCTGCTCGCCGACGCCAACCTCCTTGGCCTCCTGCATTGCGTAGCTGAGGCGGTAGCGCAAAGGCCACTCGGGCCACGGCGTGCGATCATCGGGGCGGCGTTGTGGCGGCTCCGGCAGCAGCTCGAGCTGCGTCACCGACCGCGCGCCCTCGCGCAGCGCGTTGCCGACGCAGTCGGCGCCGGTGTCGCCTCCGCCGATCACGACGACGTCGAGATCCCTCGCCGTGATCTCACGCTCGACTGTGGGTTGCGCGAGGGTCGGCTCGGGGCCCAGCTCGCGCGCCACCCAGCGGTTGCGCTGGTAGAGATAGTCCATCGCGAAATGCACTCCATCGAGCTCGCGGCCCGCCACCAGCAGGTCGCGGGGAACGCGCGAGCCGGTCGCCAGCACCACTGCCTCGAAGCCCCCGCGCAGCTCCTGAACGCTCACGTCGCGCCCGACGTCCACGCCACAGCGCAGCTCGACCCCCTCGGCGAGGAGCTGCTCGGCGCGGCGCTGCACGATCGTCTTTTCGATCTTGAAGTCCGGCACGCCGAAGCGAACCAGGCCGCCGATCGCCTCATCGCGCTCGAACAGCGTCACGCGATGACCGGCGCGACGGAGTTGCTGCGCGGCGGCCATACCCGCCGGTCCGGAGCCAACCACCGCCACGGCCTGGCCGGTCTCGATGCGCGGCGACGGCGGCTCGGGGACGACCCACCCCTCCTCCCACGCGCGGTTGATGATCGCGTTCTCGATCTGCTTGATCGTGACCGAGTCGCCTTCGCGGATCTCGAGCACGCACGCCGCTTCGCATGGCGCCGGACAGAGCCGGCCGGTGAACTCAGGGAAGTTGTTTGTCGCGTGCAGCTGGGCGATCGCGTCGCGCCAGCGATCGCGGTAGACGAGGTCGTTCCAGTCGGGGATCAGGTTGCCGAGTGGACAGCCGTTGTGGCAGAACGGAACGCCGCAGTCCATGCAGCGGGCACCCTGCTCGCGCAGCTCTCCCACCGGCCGGGTGAGCAGGAACTCGCGGTAGTCGCGCGCGCGCTCGGTCGGGTCCCGCTGTGGGATCCCGTGGCGCTCGATCTGAAGAAAGCCCCCTAACTTGCCCATCAGGCGCCCGTGTCACCGACCGCGTCCAGCCGCCGTGCGCCCACCATCGCGCCGTTGTCGGCCGCGCGCGCTGCGAGCGCCTCCTTCTCGGCCAGCTCGCGCAGCACGCGCTTGTAGTCGTGCGGCATCACCTTCACGAACGCTCCGGCCGCCAGCAGCTGCTCCCATTCCGCCAGCACCCGCGCGGCGACCGGCGAGTCGGTGCGCTGGTGGTGCTCGTCGATCATCGCGCGCAGCTCGATCGCGTCCGCCGAGTCGAGCTCGTCGAAGCCGACCATACCCATGTTGCAGAGCTTGGCGAAGGTGCCGCTCTCGTCCAGCACGTACGCCACGCCGCCGCTCATCCCGGCCGCGAAGTTGCGCCCGGTCGGCCCCAGCACCACGACACGCCCCCCGGTCATGTACTCGCAGCCATGATCGCCGACGCCCTCGACGACCGTCCACGCGCCGGAGTTGCGGACCGCGAACCGCTCGCCCGCGAGGCCGCGGAAGAACGCCCGGCCGGAGGTCGCTCCGTAGAGCACCGTGTTACCGACGATCACGTTCTGCTCAGCCGCGAAGTGCTCGCCCATGCCCTTGCGCGGGCGCACGGCGAACACCCCGCCGGAGAGTCCCTTGCCGGCGTAGTCCTGCGCGTCGCCCCACAACGTGAACGTCACCCCGGGAGCGAGCCAGCCGGCGAAGCTCTGGCCGGCCGAGCCCTCGAAATCGACGACGATCGAATCCTCGGGCAGGCCCTCGGCGCCGTAGCTGCTCGGCGATGTGGCTGGAGAGAATGCCACCGACGCAGCGGTTGCGGTTGCGGATCGGCAGCTGCAGCTTGACCCGGCGATCGCCGTCGGCGGGAGCGCCGCGCCGAGCGAGCGCGGGCTTCGAACGCTCGAGCAGCTGCCAGTCCAGCGCGTCCTCGAGCACGGCCGGCGGGGCTCAACGCGGCGGCGCGGCGTCCCCTCGGCCAACTCGAGGTGCTTGAGGACGTGAGAGAGATCGACTCCACGCGCCTTCCAATGGTCGATCGCAGCCTTCGCCGAGAGCAGGTCGACGCGCCCGATCGCCTCATCGAGCGAGCGCAGGCCGACCGAGGCGAGGATCTCGCGCACCTCCTCGGCGACGAAGAAGAAGAAGTTGACGACGTGCTCGGGCGTGCCCTCGAAGCGCTCGCGCAGCTCTGGGTCCTGCGTCGCGATCCCCACCGGGCACGTATTCAGGTGGCATGCCCGCATCATGATGCAGCCCGTCGCGATCAGCGGGGCAGTGGAGAAGCCCATCTCATCCGCGCCCAGCATCGCCGCGATCACTACGTCGCGGCCCGTCTTCAGCTGGCCGTCGGTCTGCACGACGATGCGCGAGCGCAAGTCGTTGAGCAGTAGCGTCTGCTGCGTCTCGGCGAGGCCGATCTCCCACGGCACGCCCGCCGCCTGGATCGAGGACAGCGGCGAGGCTCCCGTCCCGCCGTCGTGGCCGGAGATCAGCACGCGGTCGGCGTTCGCCTTCGATACGCCGGCCGCAACCGTGCCGACCCCGACCTCGGACACGAGCTTGACCGACACCTGTGCCTTCGGGTTGGCGCAGCGCAGGTCATAGATCAGCTGCTTGAGGTCCTCGATCGAGTAGATGTCATGGTGCGGCGGGGGCGAGATCAGGCCGACGCCGGGCATCGTGTGGCGGATCGAGCCGATGTAGGAGTCGACCTTGTGGCCCGGCAGCTGGCCGCCCTCGCCGGGCTTGGCACCCTGGGCCATCTTGATCTGCAGCTCGTCGGCGTTGACGAGGTAGTGGATCGTCACGCCGAAGCGGCCGGAGGCCACCTGCTTGATCGCCGAGCGTCGCCTGTCCCCGTTGGCGTCGGGTTGGAAGCGCGCCGGGTCCTCGCCGCCCTCGCCCGTGTTCGAGCGCCCGCCGAGCCGGTTCATGGCGATCGCGAGCGTCTCGTGGGCCTCTCGCGAGATCGAGCCGAGGCTCATCGCGCCCGTGCAGAAGCGCCTGACGATCTCGCTCGCCGGCTCCACCTCCTCGAGCGGAATCGCCTCCCGGCCGGCCGCGCCGATCTCGAGCAGGCCTCGCAGCGTCGCCTTGCGCGCGGCATCCTCGTTGATCGTGCGCGCGTACTCGCGGTACTTCTCGAACGCCGCGCTGTCGCGCACGGCCGCATGCGCCGCGCTGTCGCCGCGCAGCGCCGCGCCGACGTCGCCGTTGGCCGCGCGCACGGCGTGTTGAACGAGGGCGATCGTCTCGGGGTTCCACATGTGGTGCTCGCCGTCGCGCCGCCACGCATACACCCCGCCCACGGGCAGCAGATCGTCGTGTGGGACGGGGTAGGCGCGTGCATGGCGCTCGAGCGCCTCGGTCGCGAGCACGTCGGCGCCAACCCCGCCGATGCGCGACGCGGTGCCCGTGAAGTGCTTGTCGATCAGCTCGCGCTCGAGGCCGACCGCCTCGAAGATCTGCGCGCCGCAGTAGGACTGGATCGTGGATATGCCCATCTTGGAGATCGTCTTCAAGAGCGCTTTGCCGAGCGCTTTGACGACGTTCTCGGCCGCCTCCACCGCGCCGACCGAGACCTCGGTCCCGTCCGCTTCCACCCTGGTTATCGCGTCCTGCTCGAGCACCATGTGGTCGAGGGTCTCGAGCATCAGATACGGGTTGATCGCGCTCGCTCCGTAGCCGATCAGGGTGGCGAAGTGGTGCACCTCGCGCGGCTCGCCGGACTCGAGGATGATGCCCGCGCGCAGGCGCGTGCCTTCGCGCACCAGGTGATGGTGTACGGCCGCGACCGCGAGCAGCGAAGGAATCGGCACGCGGCGCGGCCCCACCAGACGGTCGGAGAGCACGATGATGTTGACGCGTGCGTCGATCGCCTCCTGTGCTTCACGGCAGATTCGCTCGATCGCCTCGCTCATCCCCGCCGCGCCCTTCTCGAGCGCCCATGTGATGTTGATCGTGCGCGCGGCGAACAGGTCGTGGGAGACATGTCCGAGCGTCTCCAGCTCGCGGTTGAGCAGGATCGGCTGACTCAGGACGAGCTTGTGCGCGTGCGCGGGTGTCTCGTCAAACAGGTTCAGCTCGGTCCCGAGGCTCGTGGCCAAGCTCATGACGATGTCCTCGCGGATCGAGTCGATCGGAGGGTTGGTGACCTGCGCGAACAGCTGCTTGAAGTAGGAGAAGAGCGCCGGTGCCTGCTCCGAGAGCACCGCCAGGGAAAGGTCGTTGCCCATCGACCCGACCGGCTCCTGCGCGTCGCGGGCCATCGGAGTCAGCAGCACGCGCAGGTCCTCTTGGGAGTAGCCGAACGCCCGCTGGCGCGTGCGCAGCGGCTGGTCTGAGATCGTGACCTGGTCCCACGCCGGCAGCTCGGAGAACGGAACCGAGCTGCGCGCGTACCACTCGCGGTAGGGCCGGCGCGTGGAGACCTCGCGCTTGACCTCCTCGTCCTCGACGATCCGCCCGCGCTCCAAGTCGACGAGGAACAGCTTGCCGGGTTGCAGGCGTCCCAGGCGCTTGACCTGTTCGGGGGGGATGTCCAGCAGGCCGGACTCCGATCCGAGCACGACATGCCCGTCCGTTGTCTCCACCCAGCGGCCCGGTCGCAGCCCGTTGCGGTCGAGCGTCGCGCCGACGACGCGACCGTCGGTGAAGGCGACCGATGCCGGTCCGTCCCACGGCTCCATCAGGCAGGAGTGGAACGCGTAGAAGCCCTTGAGCTCCTCGGGAAGGTCCTCGCGACCGCGATAGGCCTCGGGGATCATCATCATCGCCGCGTGCGGCAGCGAGCGCCCCGCGAGCAGCAGCAGCTCGAGCACGTTGTCGAACGTCGCCGAGTCGGAGTTGCCGGCGCTGACGACCGGGAGGATCTTCTCGAGGTCCTCGCCGAACAGCTCCGAGCGCAGCTCGGACTCGCGCGCCCGCATCCAGTTGACGTTGCCCATCACCGTGTTGATCTCGCCGTTGTGGCAGATCACGCGGTAGGGGTGAGCGAGCTCCCAGCTGGGGAAAGTGTTCGTCGAGAAGCGCGAGTGCACGAGCGCGAGCGCGCTCTTGGTGCGCTCGTCGCGCAGGTCGGGGTAGAAGGCGGCCAGCTGGTAGCTGATCAGCATGCCCTTGTAGTTGAGCGTCCGCGAGGAGCTCGAAGCGACATACAGCCCCGGCTCGGGCGCGGTCAGCTCGCTGACGCGGCGAATCACGTAGAGCTTGCGCTCGAAGGAGTCCTGGTCCCCCGCCTGCGCTCCGGACGCACCGACGAACAGCTGGCGGATCACGGGACGGCAGGCGCCGGCCACCTCGCCCGTGTGCTCCTCGCTCACGGGCACGTCGCGCCAGCCGAGCGCCAGCTGGCCCTCGTCGCGGACGGTCCGCTCCAGCAGGCTCTCGAGTCGCCCGCGAGCCGCGGGGTCGGTCGGCAGGAAGCACATCAGCACCCCGTACGCGCCGCGCGGCGGCAACTCGAACTCGACGGCTCCCCGCAACAGCTCGTCGGGCATCTGCATCAGAATCCCGGCGCCGTCCCCGGTGCACGGATCCGCTCCCGAGGCGCCGCGGTGCTCAAGATTCTCGAGCGCCGTGATCGCCCGCGCGATGACCTCGTGCGTCGGGCGGTTGTCCAAGCGCGCGACCATCCCGACGCCGCACGCGTCGTGCTCGAAGCGTGGGTCGTAGAGGCCGACGGCCCTTGGCGGCTGCTTGATTTGCGAAGTCATGGGAGTGCTCGGTTGGGGCGGTGCATCCCGCACGAGTGGGCGCACCCGGACGGGCACACCGACCGGGGTGCAGGCAGGCGGGCACCTGAGGCGGAACAAGAAAGCGTAGCAGCGAAAGGGCGCCAAAATCCAGCCGTGGAACGACTCAGTGGCACTCCGTGGGCCCCCGCCCCGCAGGCTTCTCACGCAGCGTCTCCGCCTCGCTCCACGAGCACAGGCCGGCGCGCCCCGGGCACGTCTCGCACAATCCCCGGTGCGGCTGATCGCTGACGCTGAATCCCAGCTCGCGCGCGCGGCCAATGCGGGCCGCGAGACGCTCTTCGAGCTCGCGGCGATCGCTCGCAACATAGCCGGCGCCAACCCAGCCGGGCTGTCGCTGCAGAAACCAATGGATCACCTCGACCTTGGGCGCGCCGTCGCGCAGCACGGCGAGCGCGTACAACAGTCGCTGGACGCCATACTCGCGCTCGACCACGGCCGTCAAATCCTCGTTGGCGTCGACGCGGTCGGACTTGTAGTCGAGCACCAGAATGCCGCCGTCCGCCTCGCGGGCGAGCAGGTCGATCACGCCGGTGACAAGCGGCTCGCCCGGCCCCAGCGAGAACGCGAACGGATGCTCGCGCCGAACCTGCTCGGCGATCGCGATGCGTGCTGCCGGACCAGGTGCGCCGGCTCCAAATGTCGATCTGGCCGAGGCCGCCACGGCGCCGATCAGCTCCGCGATCTCCTCGCGCTCACCGCCGCCGACGCGTATTCCGAGCTCGCGCGCCGCCGCGCCCACCTCCTTCGCCGAGGGCGCGATCGGCCGCGCGAAGTCGACCGACTCCAACAGCCTGTGCGCGAGCGTGCCGCGCGCGCGCGCCTCGAGCCCCTCGGTTGAGGACCCGGCCCGAGCCGGCGGGTGATTCTCCTCGAGCCCGAGGATCCGTTCGAGGTAGAAGCGGTAGCCGCAGCGCTCGAGCTCGCTCAGCGTCGTATAGCTAAGGGATTCGATCTGGGGGGGCGCGTCGTCGGGCACAGTCGAGCCGCGGTGCGCGCCGCCGGCGACTACCTCGCCGGTACCGGGCCACCCCTGAACGGCGCCGGCAGACGCAGTCGGCAATTGCAGCTGCAGTTGTTCGTTTCCGTCGCCCACGGCAGCGGTATTTCTCTTCGGTATGGACGATGGCGCACGCTCGGTCGGGGGCGACTCGACCTCGGCCTCGCCCAACTGGGCGGCCCCGCCCGACGATCCCACCCTGGCCGCCGATCCGTCCCCGCCCGACGATTGTGCCCCGCTCGGCGCTCGCACGCTGCCAGTCGATGCCACGCCCGACGCCGCGGCGCGGCCATCGGTCTGCGCGAGCGGTGCGTTCAGCTGGCAGCGCACGCTCGCCGCTCCGGCCGCTCCGACATCGAGATCGAACACCGCTTGACCGCCCGAGAGCAGATGCGATTGCGCGATCGTCGGCAGCTCCGGCGCGAGCGCCGGACCGAGCCAGGAGATCGTCGCGGCCCCAAGCCGCGGCTCGGGCCAGCGCTCGAAGTCGACGGCGCCGCTCAGCAGCAGCCGCTCGCGGGCCCGCGTCATGCCGACGTAGAGGATCCGATCCTCCTCCTCGGCCTGTGCCCGCTTGCGCTCCTCGCAGAGCGCCTGGAAGTCCAGCGCTGGGGTTGCCTCGGCGCCGTCGAGGCGCACGAGGCGAAGCCCCACACGATCCCCGTCGACGAGCAGGTCGGGCACGCCAAGGTTCTGAGCACGTCCAAGATCGGCGATGCAGACGACCGGGAACTCCAGTCCCTTGGCGGAATGGATGCTCATGAGCCGGACGGCGTCGGGCTCGACGCCGGCGACCGGACCGTCGGGCTCTGGTCCGCTGCCCAGCTGCAGCTGGTGAGCCACGTGATCGAGAAAGCCACGCAGGTCACGTCCCTCGCTCGCCTCGAACCGACGCGCGAGGCGAAGCAGCTTGTGGACGTTCGCCAACCTGCGCTCGGCCCAATCGAGCCCGAGGACGTGCGTTCGGTAGCCGCTGTCGTCGATCGCGCGCTCGATCAGTTGGGCGATCGTGCGCCGCGGCATCGCGCGACGCTCACGCTCGAAGCGCGCGCGGAAGGCCACGAGGGCGTCGCCGTCGCGGGCTCCCAAGCGCGAGTAGAGCTCCTCAGCGCCGGCCTGCACCGTCGCCCAGATCTGGCCTCTGCCACTCGCGCGAGCGGCGCGGGCGAGCAGCACAAGCCCGTCGCTCGACAGACCGACAAGCGGCGAGGCGAGCGTCGCGTACAGGCCGAGCTCGTCCAGTGGATTGGCAAGCGCGCGCAGGTAGGCGAGCAGATCGCCCACCTGCTGGCCGCCCCAGAAGCCGCCGACGGCCGCGATCGTCTTCAGCCCGCAATCCTGCAGCGCGCGCTCATAGGAGTCGAGATCGCCGACCGCGCGCAGCAGCACCGCCACGTCCCCGGGGTGCGCCCATCCGCTGTCCACCAGCTCCGCGACGCGCTCGGCGAGCATGCGCGCCTCGGCTTCGCGCCAGCGCGGCACGCCTGTCCCGGCGGACGGTGGTGCGATCCCCTCGGCCGGCTGCTCGGCTGCTTCCCAACCGCGCCGGCTGCTCAGCAACAGCTCGACCAGCGGCTCCGCGCGGTCGCCGCTGCCGCGCCCCCCGATTCTTGCCGACCGGCGAGGAGCGGCGTGTATCCGCCCTGCAATCGGTCTCCAAAGACCGTGTTGACCACCTCGAGAAGCGGCGCTCGACTGCGAAAGTTTCCCGTCAGCTGCAGGGACCCGCCGCGCTCTGCGAGTTCGGCGCGCCGCGCGCGGAACAGCTCCACGTCCGCGTCGCGGAAGCCGTAGATCGACTGCAGCTCGTCCCCGACCGTGAACAGATTGCCGCGTTCGAGCGCGGCAAGAATCGCAAGCTGGCGCGGGTTGGTGTCCTGGAACTCGTCCACCATCAGCAGCTCAAACCGCTCCGACCACGTCCCGCGCACGCTCTCCTCGTCTCGAGCAGCTCGCGCGCGCGCAGCTCGAGATCGTCGAAGTCGACCGCGCCGCGCGTGCGCTTGAGCTCCTCGTAGGAGCGCCCGAACCCACCCACCAGCTCATCCAGCAGGGCCGCCACCCTTGCCCCGGCGGCGTCTGCTGCCGCGCTCGCCTGCTCGGCGTCAGGACCGTCGTGCGCGCGCGCCGATCCGGGCTCGGAGAATCGCGCCGCCCGCCCGCGCGACGACGGCAGGCGTGGCCTGCCTTGGCCGCGACCGCGCAGCTCGGCGTAGACGCCCTGAACCATCGCTCCCACCCGGTCCGCTCCATAGGCCGCCACCAGGTCCACCGCTTCGGTCGGCTCGCCCGCGAGGAAGTCGCCCAGCGCGATACCGAACGCCCGGTCGCGCATGCGCCGGGCAAGATCCTCGTCGAGGATCGTGAAGTCCGGGTCCAATCCGGCCATCAGCGGATGCGTGCGCAGCAGGCGCGCGCAGAACCCATGGAACGTGCCCACGAATGCCGCCTCGGTGTCGCGCGCGGCCTCGCGCTCTCCGAGCGCCAGGAATCGCTCCCTCACGCGCTCGCGAAGCTCACCGGCGGCGCGCTCGGTGAACGTGATCGCGAGGATGCGCCCGCAGGCGAGGCCGTCGTCGAGAACCGCCCTGACAAAACGCTCGACGAGGACCGACGTCTTCCCGCTACCCGCGCCTGCGGCGAGCAGCAGCGGCTCGCGGCGGCGCGCGACCGCCTGCTCCTGCTCGTCGGTGAGCGCGCTCGCCCGCGCCCGACAGGACCCCTGGCGCGACTGTGGCGCTCCAGTGAGCGACGCGCCCGGCTCCGCGCTCGAGCTCACCGGCGCTCGCATCGGCAGATCGTCGGATACATACAGCCGCCCTTGAAGGCACACGTCTGCGGGCGCGCGCGCAGCTCGCCGCTCCCGGCCTCCGCGGCCGCCCCGCGCGCGGCTGCCGTCGCCTCCTCGAGCAGCTCGCGGACCTCCCCATGCTCGCGGGCGTCGGCGCCGACGCACTCGAGCTCCGCGCCGCTGTCGCTGTCGAACACGCCACGCGCGCGCAGGTCGGCGCCCGTGAGTGGCTGATAGAAGCCACCGACCGCCCGCACTCCGAGCAGCTGCTCGATCGCGCGCATGTAAAGCGCGACCTGCAGGTCCCTGCCCGCGATCCACTTTCCCGCGGGCGACGCGCTGCGGCCCTTGTAGTCATACACGACCGCCTCGCCATCGCCGCCCACGTCGACGCGGTCGATCCGCCCGCGCAGCATCACGCCGCCGCCGAGGTCGAACGCATCGAGGGCGCTGCCCTCGCCGCGCTCATCGTCCTCGGCGAAGCCGAACCCCAGCTCGAGGTGCGCGGGCTCGAGCGGACTCTCCAGCTCCGCCGCGTGGCGCAGGTAGCGCTCCAGATCCGCTTCCAGCCGCCGGCGCAACCCCGGCCTGCGCTCGGGCGCGCTCGAGAGCGGGAACTCCGCGGCGTGGTCGGACAGGGCGCTTGCCAGCAGTGCGCGCGCAAGCTCGAGGCGCCCCGGCGTCAACCTCGCCGAGCCCGTCTGGACTCGCAACCCTTCGAGCGTGTCCTTCAGCGCCACATGAGCGAGCCCGCCGCGCGCCAGCGGCTCGGGGTCGGGATCGAGATCGTCGGCGCGCAGCAGCCGCTCCACCAGCCAGCGCACAGGGCAGCTCATCCATACCTCCAACGAGGAGGCAGACCAGGTGTGGGCGCGCAGCTCGGCCAGCACCTCGGGGTCGCGCAGGGGAGCGATCTGCTCCGCGCCCGCGGGCTGATCGGTGATCGGCAGGCGCGCCTGCGGGCCCGGCGATGTGCCGTCCCGCTCGCCGGTCCAGCCCACAGCTCCGAGCGCGCGACGGACGCAGCCGTCGCGCAAGCTCCGATCGAACAGGTCGCACACGTCGTCCACGAACAGGGACGCGGTCGCCGAGCTGCCGTCATCGCACGCGGAGTGCCAGCTCAACACGAGCAGCTCCTCCGGCCGCGAGACCGTCGCGTACAGCAGGTAGCGCTCTGCCGCCAGCGCGTCCTCGTGCTCGCCCAAGCGCAGGCCCGATACCTCCGCCAGCCGCCGCCGCTCCTCCTCGGCGAGGAATGGCTGCGCCCGCGCGGGCGCGGGAAACGCGCCTTCCTGCAGCCCGCACAGGAATAGCGCACGCACCCTGCGCGCCCGCAGCGCCAGCGGGTCGAGCACGGTCACGGCGTCCGCTGACGGGCGCTCGCCATCGAGCAGCTCGACGCCCTCGAGCGCCTGCGCCAGCTCGATCGCGTCTGACGGCGCGAGCTCCGGGGCCAGGCGAGCCAGCTCCCTGAGCTCTGCCAGTGCCCGCCGCCCCGCCGCCAGGGCCTGCCCATCCTCGAGCTCCTCGTTTGAAAGCACGCTCGCCGCGCGCCGTCGCGGCGCGGCGAACAGCCACTGCAGCTCGCGCGTCGCGCGCTCGATCAGCGCTCGCGCTCCCCGTTCCTGCGCCGCGTGCAGATGGTCGATCGTCTCAAGGCGCCAGTGGCGCTGCTCCCACAGCGCCCGCGCCTGATCGGCGCCGCCGGCGCCCGCCCGCCGCGCTCTAGCCTCCAGGTCGTCGATCAGCTCGCGGCGGTCCACCAGTCCGGGGGCGCGCAGCCAGCCGAGCAGATCCTCCATCGTTCCGCCGCCGGTGCCGGCGTCGGCGCCGTCGCCCCGTGGAGGTGCGCCGCCCGCGTCCGCCGTGGCTTTCTGTGCCCGCTCGTCGCGCGCGGCGACGCAGCGCAGGACACCGATCAGGGCCCTGCCGATCGCGCTGTCCGCGAACGGCCGGCGCCGCTGCAGCGCGTACGGGATCGACTCCTGCGAGAACACCTCTTCGATCAGCTCGGCGCTGCCGGCCAAGCCGCGCATGACGACCGCTATCTCCCCCGGCGCCATGCCCCGCGCGAGCAGCGCCCCGATCTCGCGCGCGACGAGCTCGAGCTCGGCCCGCTCCCCTCCACCCTCGAGCAGCCGCACCGCTCCGGCGGGGTCGGCGCGGCGGGCGTCGGCCTCGAACAGCGAGCGCTCCAGGTGACTCAACGCGGCGCGTGCGTCGGGAGCGTAGTAGTCGGCGCGTGCGGCCAGCGGTCGATGCTCCGCGGCCAGCGGCTCGAGCGCTTGAAAGGTCGCCGCCCGTCCCGCAAACGCAGTCCGGCCGGGCTCGTAGGTCAGCGACACGGTGACGCTCGCGCCGACGACGGCGCCGAGGGTCTCGATCGCATCGAGCTGCAGTCGCGTGAGATCGTCGAACCCGTAGAACAGAACCGGTTTTCCCCGCCACAGCGCCGGCTTGCCGCGCAGGGCGTCAAGCGCGCGGACCGCACGCTGCTCGGAATCGAGTCGGCCGACCCGCCTGAGCGCGCCCTCGTAGCGCTCGAACAGCGCTCCCACGTCGCCTGCGACCCCCGCGCGGCCCGCGACGGCGGCCGATCTGGCGAGCGCTGCGCTCAGTCGCGAGGGCGTCACGCGCCGGACCCGCAGTTCGGCGATCAGCGCCGCCAGTGCGCGGACGAAACCGCTACGACCCCCGTCGGGGCGCGCCGCGATCGCCGCGAGCAGACGCTCGCGCGCCAGCCCGCCGAGCACCGGCACGCCGACTCCCGCGCGGCGTACCGCCTCGCCAATCAGCCCCTCAAAGCGCTCCACCTGCACGCCCATCGCGGTCCCCTCGCCGGCCAGCTCGCGGCGGTAGTAGTCCACATCCACCCATGTCGGCACGACGAGCAGCGGGTCCTCCCGATGCGCGACGTGGCGGCGCACGGCCTCCATCACAAGCTGCGCCTTGCCGGCGTTGGCGGGCCCCGTTATGAGCGTGATCGGCATACCCGTCCATCCTCGCGCACCAGCCCGACACCCCCGGGAAGGTTCGCGTGCGGCGCTTGGTGCGCCGGCGCGCCGTCAGATGCGCTCGCGGGGACGCTCAGGTGCGGTGAGCGGCGCCATTACGGCCGGAGCGGATCACCGCGGATCGCGCCTTGGAAAAGATCGTCGCTATGCGGCGCTGCGCTGGCCGATCTCGACGGGCTGGGTGCCGTCGGCCTGCGCCTGTGCGAGCTCGCCCGTCGCCTCCGGCGGCTTGGCGCCCTCACGCGCCCACTGCTCATCGAACTCGACCCGCCATTTACCCTCCTCGGTCTGGCTCAGCGCGAGCCGTGCCCGAAAGGTTCGTCCGCTGCGCCCGCGAAAGCCCGTGACCTGGCGTGCCGTGTATCCGGTCTTGATCAATTCGCGCGCGACCGCCACCGGCAGCTGCTTGCCCGCTTTGGACTTCCAGATCACAAAGCCGCAGCCCGGGTCCTCGCGCGCCCAGCACGAGTATCCCTTGCGGTTCTCAGCGATCTCGTGCCCGCACACCGGGCACGGCCCCAGCTTCGCGCGCGGGATCCGCACGTCCTTGAGAGTCGTGTCGAGCTCCTTCACGGTCTCCTGCGCGAAACCCGCGATGTCGCTCATGAACTCCTTGCGCGAGTCCTCGCCGCGCTCGATCTTGCCCAGCCGATGCTCCCAGCTGCCGGTCATCGTCGGCGATGTGAGCGCGTGCTCGTTGAGCAGCCGAATCACGTTCAAACCCTTCTCCGTGGCCACCAGCGCCCGCGCGTCGCGCTCGACGTAATCGACCTGTATCAGCCGCTCGATGATCGCCGACCGCGTCGCCGGGGTGCCGATCCCCGAGTCCTTCATCGCCTCGCGCAGCTCGTCGTCGTCGACGAGCTTCCCCGCCGTCTCCATCGCTCCCAGCAGCGACGCGTCGCTGTAGCGCCGCGGCGGTTTGGTTTCCTTGCGCTCACTTGCGATCTGTGAGAGATCGACCTGCTCGCCCTGCTCGAGCCGCGGCAGCTGCTGGTCGGCGCCCTCGTCCTCCTCGCCCTTTGGCCGCGCCTCCGTGGCGACCTCGTCGTAGACGCCGCGCCAACCGGGCGTGAGCAGGAGCCTGCCGCGCGTGCGGAACACGTGCCCCCGATCCTCCTTGCCGTCCGCCACCGCTGCGGCGGGAACCGTCGTCTCCACGCGCGTGTTCTCGAACACGGCCTCGGGGTGGAACACGGCAAGAAACCGCCGCGCGACCATGTCATAGATCCGTTTGTCGTCCGCGCCCATCTTCTCGAGCAGGTGCTCGGAGCGCGTCGGGATGATCGCGTGGTGGTCGGTGACCTTGGCGTCGTCGACCACGCGTGCGAGGGGCAGCAGGTCCAGCGCGGTCACGTACTCCGCGGCCTTGCTGTATTCCGGCCTCGCCCCCACCAACTCGGCGATCGGCTTGATCTCCGCGACCATGTCGTTCGGCAGATAGCGCGAGCTCGTGCGTGGGTACGTGAGCGCCTTGTGCTCCTCATAGCAGCGCTGCGCCGCGGCGAGCGTCCGCTTGGCCGAGAACCCGTAGCGATTGTTCGCCTCCCGCTGCAGCGTCGTCAGGTCGTACAGCATCGGCGCTTTCTCGCGCTGCTCTTTCTTCTCGAGCTTCGTGATCGCGCCCTGCTCGCCTTCGCAGGCCTGCACGATCGCAACCGCCTCCTCCTCGGTCGCGATCCGCGGACCACGGGACTTGCCCGCGGTGCCCGCCCCCGCGTGGAAGCGCCCTTCGTATGAACGCTTGGCGTCGGCCACAAACGTCGCGTCGACGATCCAGTAGGGCTCGGGCTTAAACGCCTTGATCTCCTCCTCGCGGCGCGCGATGATCGCGAGCGTCGGCGTCTGCACACGCCCGAGCGACACGGCGCCGTCGAAGGAGCTGCGCAGGCGGATCGTCGCCGCGCGCGTGGCGTTCATGCCCACGATCCAATCGGCCTCCGAGCGCGATCGCGCAGCCTGCTCGAGCCGCTCGAACTCCTCCGCGGGGCGCAGCGCGGTGAAAGCCTCCTTCATCGCCGCGCTCGTCATCGAGTTCAGCCACAGCCTTCGCACCGGCTTCTTTGCTTTCGCCTTCTCGTACAGGTACGCGAAGATCAACTCACCCTCGCGGCCCGCGTCGCAGGCGTTGACCACCTCGTCGATGTCCTCGCGCCCCAGCTGCTTGGTGACGACGCTCATCTGCTTGCGCGAGCGCTCGTCGCGGACGACGAGCTTGAAGCGGTCCGGCACGATCGGCAGGTCGTCCATCCGCCAGCGCTTGAACTTCGGGTCGTACTCATCCGGTTCGGCCAGCTGCACGAGGTGGCCGACAGCCCACGTGATCACGTGCTCGGGGCCCTCCAGCCAGCCCTCGTTCTTCTTGAACGGGCCCTTCAGCACGCGCGCGAGGTCCTGCCCCACGGAGGGCTTCTCGGCGATCACGAGCGTCTTTGACATGGCGTGAGCGTAGCGGGTGGCCGAATCAGCAATGGATCGGACAGAGGATCGGCGCGGGGTGCGGGGCGAACAGGAGGTACCACGTCACGAGCGTGATTACCGCGACGTATACATTGATCACGACGATCCCCTCGAGCGACGTTATTCCCATATTCCGGCTTCGGTGGCCCTCCGCATGCGGCTTGCACAGGTTGCGCAGCCAGCTGCCCTGGGCCTCGACCCGCGCCAGGCCGATCAGCTCGTCGTAGATGCTCGCGAGCCATGCGAGCGCGATCAACATCGCGAACTCCAACGCGCCGAGCACGACGAGCACGACCCCGACCGCGGCCATGCTCAGAGTGCGCTGACCCACCGCTTGTGAGCCGACCCACAGCGCCAGCAGCGGGCAGCCGGTCCAGATGTTGACGGTCACCAGGGCCGTGAAGCCCGCCATCGCTGCTCGCTTGAGCACCATGAAGCGAGCCGTGCCCGCCTCATTCGGCCGCCGCGGAGCAGAGATCGCAGCGACGCCGCTGCCCGGGATCCCCGCCTTGGTCATCGCTCCAGGCTACCCCCCGATCGGCGCCCGCGGGTTGGCGCCCCAGAAGACCTGCGAGCCGAACATCCCGATCAGGTTTACGCAGATCAGGTTCAACACCATCGACTTGGCCGTGGCCCTGCCCACGCCGACGGGTCCGCCGCTTGCGGTGTAGCCGTAATAGCAGCCCACGAGCACGATCACCGTCGCCATCATCATGCCCTTGATCAGGCTGTACAGGAAGTCGGGCGGGTTTTGGAACTGCCAGAAGATCAGCAAGTACCCACCCGCCGAGACGTACCCGATCTGCTGTACGACCGCGAGGTAGGAGCCGAGGAAGGCCACGCCGATAGCGCCGATGTACATGAACGGCAACACGATCCAGGCTGCAAGCAGGCGCGTCGCGCAGAGGAACGTCATCGAGTCGACCCCCATCACCTCGAGCGCGTCGATCTCCTCGGAGATGCGCATCGCGCCGAGCTCCGCGACGATGCCGGTCCCAACCTTGGCGGACATCATGTAGCCGAACACGTACGGGACGGCCTCGCGCAGGTCGCACCACGCGGCGAACACGCCCGCATACGCCGGAGCGCCCGTGGACTCGGTGAAGTAAGCGCCCCCGATACCGCAGGTGCCCAAGCCGGTGATGAACACCAGCGCCCAGATGACGCCGGTCGAGCCGACGATCAGGATCCCCGACTGCCGCAGGCTCTCGCCAAAGAAGCGCATGACGCGTAGGCCCCAAACGTCACGGACGATGTTGCCGGTGAACCGGGTGATCTCGCCCGTCGCCGCGAGCCATTCGCGCGGCATCGCAAGCAGCTCGTTCACTTGATCACCAGGATGTTGGGATGGGTCGCCAGAAGGGTTTGCGTGAACACGTAGTTGAAAGCGCCAATCCCCAGGAACGAGATCACAACCGCCTCGTTGACGGCCCGACCGACTCCCTCGGCGCCGCCGGAGGCGGACATGCCCTTGTAACAACAGACGATCGCGATAATGGCCCCGAAGATCGTGGTCTTCAGCACGGATCCCCATAGGTCGGTGACCGAGGAATTGGCGAACAGCGTGTTCCAGAACGGTCCGAGTGCCTGGCCGCTGACGATCTCGGCCAGCAGACCGCCGAACAAGCCGAACAGCACGGCGTAGATGTCGAACAGCCCGGTCACGATCATCAGCGCGAGAAAGCGCGGCACGACGAGGTTCTTGACGGGGTCGACGCCGAGAACCTGCAGCGCGTCGAGCTCCTCGCGGACCTTGCGCGCCCCGAGGTCGGCGGTGATCGCCGTGCCGGCCACGCCGGCGACGACGATCGAGGTGATCAGGGGGCCGATTTCGCGAATCGCGGCAAGCACGAAGAAGCCGCCGAGACGGTCGAGCGCCCCAAACACGGTCAGGAAGTTCGCGGCCTGCAAGCCCGGCGCCCCGTAGTCAATCGCCACCGTCGAGATCAGCAGCGGGAACCACACCAGCCGCAGCGTGAAGAGGAACTGGGAGACGAGCTCACCGCCATACGGATACGGGGGTCGCAGCGCCGAGGAGATCGTCCGGCCCGTGAGGATCATCATGTCGCCGAATTCCTCGAGCACGTGCCTGGCGGGGAGGAACGCCCGCTCGGCGAACTCGCGGCCGCCGATTCCCAAGGACGCCGGAGTGGCGCCACCGCTCCCCTGCGGGCGTGCTCGGCCGCCTGCCATTGCGCCAGTGTACTAGTTCACCAGCACACTATGAATCTAGCCTCGATAGCCGCTAACGTAAAGGCATGACAGGCGATCCCAAGCCAAGCGGATCGGTCCGCATCGAGGTCTCGATCGACCGCGACGCCGAGGTCCCGATGGGCGTCCAGCTCGGGTGGGCACTGTGCGCGAGCATCCAGGAAGGCAACTTCAAGCCCGGTCAGCGCCTGCCTCCCCTCCGCGAGATGGCCGAGACGACCGGCCTCAACATCAACACGGTCAGGGTCGTCTACCAGCGGCTGGAGCAGAAGGGCCTGATCCAGAGTCAGCAGGGCAGCGGGACGTTCGTCGCAGCCACGCAGCCGCGATCGGAGTTGGCGAGGATCGCCTCAGACGCCGCGCGCGAGGCGCACGAAACCGGCGTCGACCCGCGCGATGTGGCCGCCGCCCTGTACGTGTCGCCCAGCTCTCCTGACCCGAAGACGGACGCCGCGGCGCAACGGCGGCGCGTGCTGCGCCAGCAGATCGCCGTGCTCGAGCGCGCCACGGGCGAGCTCGAAGCCGTCTGTCCGGGCGTCGCACTGCCGTCGGGTGCGACCCGCCGTGGCGTTGGCCCAACGCTGCTCGGCGTCGAGGAGCTGGAGCTGGTGCGTGCCCAGCTCGTGCGCCGTCTCGCCGTGGTTCAGGACGCCGTCGACAGGCAGCTCGGCGACGTCGCCGGGGAGCGCGAGGCGACGAGCGCGCGCGCAACCGCTGGGGCGAAAGCGGCCCCCGCGCGCGAGCGGCGTGCAGCGAAGCCGGGCAAGCCGACGAAGGCCAAGCGGACGCCCCAGCGGCAGAGCACGCGGCGCCCCGCGCCGGCGGGCACCTGAGCCCGCTCAGCCGGACGCGCAGCCCTGCGTGCTCAGCCCGACGCGCAGCCATGCGTGCTCAGCCGGACGCGCCGCCATGCGTGCTCAGCCGGACGCGCCGCCATGCGTGCTCAGCCGGACGCGCAGCCCTGCGTGCTCACCTGCTCGCCCGCGCTTGCGCGTGCCTTCGCTTCGGCGAGGACCGTGGCCACGGTCGCGTTGGCGATCCCGTAGCCGCCATGCGGACCGCCGCTGACAGTCCCGGCGAACACGGTTGTCAAGACGCTGCCTTGGACGTCCACGAGCGGGCCGCCGGAGTTGCCCGGACGCACCAGGCCGCGCAGCGGCGTCAGCTCCCGCGTAACCGGTCCGCGGCCGTAGGCGTCGTCGGTGAGAACGCTCTGCGTGCGGCCGATCCGCCCCGGTTGCACGTCGAACTGCCCGTTTTCGGGGTAGCCGAGAATCGCCCCCGCCGTGCCCGAGGCCGGATTCTGCTTCAGGCTCAGCGCAGGCAGGCCGAGGCCGGCAACGCCCAGCACGGCGATGTCGTCGGTCGGGTCAAACGCGATCGGGCGGGCGGCGAGATCGGGCGGGGAACCCCCCACCTCGACGCTCGTGTCCTGCTCGCCGGCGACGACGTGCGCATTGGTCACGACGAGGTCCGGCGCCGCAACCCAGCCCGAGCCCTCGATCGCGAGCCCGCACGCGGTGCCGATGACGCGCACGACGCTGCGGCCGGCAACCCTGACCCCCGGCGCCCGCGCGATCGTCGGGGCGGGTGCCGCCACATCCGGCGAGGGCCCTGAGATCGACGGCAGCGGATCCAACCGCGCGAGCGCGTTCAGGATCGGCCCGGAGGGCGGCAGCAGGACGTTCAGCTCACGCAGAATTGCCGAGCGTTGGATATCCGAGCGCAGCTGAGCCTCGCTCGGCGCCTGGGCGGCGACCGCGGCGAGTATCCAGACGATGCCCAGGCCGAGCGCCGCGCCGAGCACCGCCCCGAGCAGCCCGTCGAACAACCCGATCCCGGGGATGATCAGGGTGCGGCGAAGCCAGAAGCCGAGCCCCTGCAGGCCGCTCGCCAGGATCGCCCCGGCGAGCAGCGCGCCCACCAGTCCGAACGCGGGAGCGTACGGCGAGGATGATCCCTGTGGAAGCAGAAGAGGACCCACGCGGGTGCCGAGGAATGCACCAATCGCGAACCCGCCAAATGACAGCACTCCGACGATGAAGCCCCGTCGGAAGCCGAAAGAGGCGAGGATTGCCGCAAACGCGACGATGATCCAGTCCAGTCCCGTCACCTGCCATGTTCTACCGCTCCTTGACTGAGAAGCAGGCGGCACGGCTGCGGCGCGCGCAGCCGGTGATCGCGCTCGCGCTCGTCGCGTTCGCCGTCGGCGCCATCGTCGGAGCCAACCAGAAGGGCTCGGCGACGCACTCGCTCGCCGCCCGTTTCGTCGCGGCGTGGGCCAGAGGCGACTACGCGGCGATGTACTTCGACATCGACGCCTCGTCGCGGCAAGCGACCTCTGCCGACCAGTTCGCCCGCGACTACGAGCAGGCGCTCACGACCGCGACGTCCACCCGGCTGCAGGTCGCCGGGCCGCCCCGCGACGACCGAGGCGGTCTCGTCGCCGTGCCGGTTCGCATCCACACCCGCCTGTTCGGCACGCTGGCGCTCAGCTTCCAGCTCAAGATCGCGGCGGCTGGCGCACAAGGCAGCGAAGGTCCGGCCGTCGCCTGGTCGCCATCGCTCGCATTCCCTGGCCTGCGGCCGGGAGAGGCGCTCGGCCGCCGCACCGCGCTTCCGCCCCGGGCCAAGCTGCTCGCACGTGACGGGACCGTCCTGGCCGAAGGCTCCGCGTCCACGTCCGCGGATCGCAGCTCACCTCTCGGCGCCGCGGCGAGCGCCGTTGTTGGAGAAGTCGGGCGCGTTCCGGCCGCGCGCCGGCAGGCGCTGGAAGCGCAGGGCGTCCCTCCCGACGCGATCGTCGGCGTCAGCGGGATGGAGCTGGCGCTCGATGCCCGGCTGCGGGGACGTCCCGGGGGCCAGCTGATCGCCGAATACCCGTCGGGCACACAGCCCGCGGGACTGGAACAGGCCGAAGGCAGCGGTCCCGGGGCGGTTCGCGTCCTCGCCTCCGCCCCACCCCACGCCGCGCAGGCGCTACGCACCAGCATCTCTCCCGCGGTCCAGCGCGAAGCCGTCGCCGCGCTCGGCGGCCAGCTCGGCGGGATCGTCGCGCTGCAACCGTCCACCGGTCAGATCCTGGCGGTGGCTGGCATTGGCCTGGACAGCGTCCAGCCGCCCGGCTCGACATTCAAGATGGTCACCCTCACCAGCGCGCTGCAGGCGCGGATCGCGAACCGTCACACGGCGTTCCCGTATGCGTCCTACGCCACGCTCGACGGAGTCAGGCTGAACAACGCCAACGGCGAGAATTGCGGCGGTACGCTCGAACTTGCCTTCGCGGTGTCCTGCAACTCGGTGTTCGCGCCGCTCGGCGTGAAAGTCGGCGCCGCCCGCCTCGTGGCCACGGCCGAACGCTTCGGCTTCAACCACGAACCGGGCATCGAGGGCGCCGCGGAGAGCACGCTCCCGCCGGCGTCGCAGATCCAGGGCGAACTGGATCTCGGGTCGACGGCCATCGGCCAGGGGCAGGTTCAGGCGAGCGCGCTGGAGATGGCGATCGTCGCGGCCACGATCGCCGACGGGGGCCGTCGGCCACGCCCGACGTTCATGCACGCCTCCCCGCCCGCCGCGGGCGTGGCGGCGATGAGCGCCGCGGTCGCGCGCACCGTGCGGAGCCTGATGATCGGCGTCGTGCGAGAGGGCACCGGTACCTCGGCGGCGATTCCAGGCGTCGTCGTCGCCGGCAAGACGGGGACGGCGGAACTGAAGACGCAGTGCTCCTCCTCGAGCTCAGAACCGGCCCTCGCTGAATCGGCCGGGAAAGAATCCGGGTCCGCGACCTGTCAGGGCGCGGCCAACGAAGCGAGCAACACCGATGCCTGGTTCGCGGCGTTCGCGCCGGCGCTTCACCCACGCGTCGTCGTCGGCGTGCTGCTCGTCAAAGACGGCGCCGGCGGAGCGACCGCCGCCCCGGTCGCCCGCCAGGTGCTGGAAGCGGGATTGCTGGCGCGGCACTAGGCGCCATCCGACGTCGCGTCAGACGTCCAGCTCGGCCGACGCCGTCTGAGAAGGGTTGGTCGGGTCGACGATCGTCAGCTTCAGCGGGCGATTGTCCAGCGAGACGATGTCGATCTTGTAGAGCAGCAGGGCACCCTGTGTCGTGTCGGCTGCGGCGACAGAGTCGGGGACCGGCAGCCTGCCCTTGGCGGGCACGGTCCCGCCGCGGTAGGCGAAACCGTTGCTCGCTCCCGGCACCAGCGGCGTGTAGCTGTTGCCCTGCGTGTCGGTGATCGTGAGGGCGCTGGCCGCGGGCAGCGCCTGCGAGGTGTTGTTGTAGACCTGCACGAATACCCCGAACCACTCCTGTCCCGCGGTGAGCGTGCTCTGCGCCGGAGAGAGTCCCTGCAGGTAAGTGGAGTCCTCGGTGTCGAACGGGCTCAGCTGCCGTGAGAGCTGGACCTCGTAGATCAGCGGGCCCACGTCCAGGTACGGTGCGTTGGCGCCCGACTCACCGGCATATGTGCCGGTGCTCACCCTGGTGTGGGAGTCGCCGCACGCGCCGAGCGCGAAGACGGCGGCCACGGCGGCCGCGAGGAGCGGGGACTTGCGCAAGCGGCTGGACATGCGACGCGGCAGTCTATCCGCCGGCGACGGTCACGCGGCGCCCGCGACCCTCCCCCTGCTCGAGGATCGTGCGCAGCCGGCGCATCGCCCGCTTGTTCTTGCGCCGCGTCCAGCGCCGCGCGCCGAATGCCTCCATCAGCCGGTCTGACAGCGTCGCGGGCATGGTCTCCAGCGTGAAGCGCACTCGGGTGGACCCCGATGCGCCCGGCGCGAGCTCGTAGACGCCGAGCGTGCGAACCCGGTTCTCCTTGCCCGTGCGGCCCACCTCGACGATCCGGTACGGGCGATCGACCTCGGCGAAGGTGACATCGGCCCAACTGAAGCGGTTTCCCGGGACGCGGACGCGAAAGCGTGCCCCCGCGCCCAGCCCGACCGAGTCGATCCGCGTGAGATGCCAGTCGACGAGGTAGTGGTCGGTGAACTCGCGGTGGTTGGCGATGTCCTGCAGGTAGTCGAACACCTGCTCGCGCGGCGCGGAGATCACGGTCGACACGGTCACGGGGTCCACGGGCGACCGTCAGTCTAGAGCCCGAACTGACCCGATGGCGGCGAGCGTGCGGGTCAGGCCGCGCGGGCGGTGAGCCGCACTGTGTGGCCCCGCTCGTAGTGGCGCACGGTCTCGCTGGCCACCGGGGCTTCGCGACGGAGCGTCCGGCACAGCTCACACACGATCCCGTGTTTGCGCCCGTCGTACAGATGGACCTGCTCGCCGGTCAAGGGCGTGCGCCTGCAGTCGACGCAGCGATTGCGGTCCGCCTCAAGGGCGCCCACGCCGCGCCGCAGCAGGAAGCGCTCGAACTGCTCGACATGCGTAACCGGGGAGGCCATCTCGCTCGAGGATTTCGCCGCCGCGCGCCTCGCTCCTGCTCACCACCGCCGGCCTGCACGCCGGCATGCGTTGCGGCGCGGATCGCGCCTCGGCGGGAGCGCTCGCTCGCCGCAGCGGACCGTCCTGGGACGCGCGCCGGTTTCGCCGGCCGGCGCGCGGGTAAGGAGGTGTTACCCGAGGAGAGCGTATGGTGCACCGCGGTGGCCTATGCGTCCATGCAGCGTCGGCCGCTTGGGCCTACTTGTTATGATCGCCACGAACTTTCCCTCGACGAGGCGCACACCCAGTGGCACCGAGGAGAGAAGGGAGGAGCACCCATGGAGACATTGACTGCGGGCACGTTCGTCGGGGCGGGCTCGTTTCGTTGTCGGGCTTGCGGCTACGTACTGACGCTGACCGGACTGGACACGCTCACCGAGTGCCCGGGATGCTCGGGCAGGGACTTCGTGCGGGCCTCACTGTTCAACACCGAGCGAATCGGGCACGGCGAGCCGGGCTCCCGCGAGGACGCGATGCTCTCCGAGCCGGCGCCCGCCGATCGCGAGGCCCAGCTGGCCGCGGCCAGAGAGCGAATCGAGCAGCCGGGCGACTACCTCTGCTACGAAGACGGCGGCGCGTTGCACACGATCGCGCTGTCACGCGAGTGGACCCGCATCGGGCGCAGCCTGGCCGCGGATCTGCGCTTCGACGATCCGACCGTCTCGCGCCGGCACGCGTTGATCGTGCGCCAGCCCGACGGCGTGCGCCTGCTCGACGACCGCAGCCTCAACGGCGTGTTCGTCAACGGCGCACGGGTGGAAGGCAAGGTCCTGCGCGACGGCGACGAGATCATCGTCGGGCGCTACCGCCTCTGCTTCCTGAGCGTCCGCGAGCCTCGCGACGGCGACCCCGAGAAGACCCAGAAAAGCTCGCTGCGCGCGACCAGCTGAGCCCTTCGCCGCCCACGCCGAGCCGGGCGCGTAGTATCGCGCCCACAATGGCTCACACGATCGCCGTCCTCTCGCAGAAGGGTGGCACCGGAAAGACCACCCTTGTGCGAACCCTCGCCGACGCGTTTCGGCGCAGCGGCGTGCGCACGCTGGCCATTGACCTCGACCCGCAGGGCAACCTGTCCGACTACTTCGACCTCGCCCCCGACGTCCAGCCAACGATCGCCGAGGTGCTCTCGGGGGGCTCCTCCGCCGCGGAGGCGATCCACGCGGACATGATCCCCGCGAATCTGAGCCTCGCCGAAGCCGAGCTGATGCTGGGTGGAAAAATGGGCCGCGAGCTGACGCTCAGGCGGGCGCTGGCCAAGGCGCCGCAGGACTACGACGTGATCCTGATCGACTGCCCGCCGTCGCTGGGCCTGCTGACCGTCAACGCGCTTGTGGCGGCCGATCGGGCGCTCGTAACGGCCGAGGCCCAGTACTTCGCGCTGCAGGGCGTCGAGCAGGCGATGGAGGTGGTGGAGCTGGCGCGGGAGGGCCTGAACCCGCAGCTGTCGCTGCTCGGCGTTCTGCTCAATCTGGCCGACATGCGAACCGTCCATTCGCGCGAGGCGCTGGCCTCGCTGAAGGAGCGCTTCGGGGACCAGGTCTTCGACACGGTCGTGCGGGCGTCGATCGCCTACGCCGAGTCGGCCGAGCGCGCGCGGTCGATCCTCGACCATCGCCCCGACCTGGGCGCGGACTATCTCGCGCTCGCCGACGAAGTCCTCGAGCGGCTGCCGGGGTTCCACGAGGCTCGCGGGCGGCTGGCTCTGATCGGCGCGTAACCGGCATCCAGCCTTCGGGCCGAGCCATCGTGGCCGGCCTAGAGCTCTCCGACGTACGCTCCCTGCGGCTCGAATGGGGTCCGCAGCAACGTCGCCCAGCCATCGATCTCGGCGCGCAGTGCCTCGGCGACCGTGCCGGTCTGCTCGTAGAAACACCACACCAGCACGGTCGGGCCCGCGCCGGAGATGGTCGCCCCGAGCGCTCCCAGCTCCGGAGCACGCTCGGCCAGCTGCAGCGAGCGCGGGAACAGCCCGCCGCGCTGCTGCTGATGCAGGCGGTCCCGCAGGCCCCGCGCGACGAGATCCCAGTCGCCGGTGGCCAGCCCGAGCGTGAGCAGCGCCCCGTGCGCGACGTTGAACACCGCGTCGACGAGCGGCACCTCTCGCGGCAAGGCCGCCCGCGCGGCCTTCGTGCGCACGGCGACGTCGGGCACGACGGCGAGCGCCTCCAATCCCGTCGGCGGGTCAAACCGTGCCGCCTGACCGTCGGCGGAGATGACGAAACCGCCGTGCAGCGCCGCCGCGACGTTGTCCGGATGACCCTCGATCGCCGCCGCCTCGGCCAACAGGTCGGCGTCGAGCTCGAACAGGTGGTCGGCGGCCATGACCCCGGCGACAATCGCGGCACCGCTCGAGCCGAGCCCTCCGGCGAGCGGAATCTCCGAGCGGATCTTGAACGTGAATCCGTCCGGCGAATGCAGCCGCGCGAACGCCTGAACGCACAGGTTCTCGCGCCCTTTGGCCACCGCCACGTTCGACTCGACAGCGAACTCGCCGGTCTCGATCACCTCGAGCTCCAGGTGCACGGACAGCGCGGCCGCCATGCAATCGAAACCAGGCCCGAGGTTTGCGGACGACGCCGGCACGCGGACGAGCCGCCTACGGATCACCCAACACCGCTTCCTCGATCGGCCCCATCTCCGCATCGCACTGGATCACCATGCCGTCGTTGTTGGCGATCGCCGTCTCCGGATCCTTCAGGCCGCGACCGGTCAGCACGCACACGACCTGCTCCGCCCCGTCCGCGCCGTACTTGAGCAGGCCCGCGACCGACGCCGCGGAGGCCGGCTCGCAGAAGATGCCTTCGCGGGACGCGAGCAGCTTGTACGCGGACAGGATCTCCGCGTCGCTGACGACCCTGATCGAGCCGCGCGAGTCGGTCGCCGCGGCCATCGCATCCTCCCAGCGCACGGGGTTGCCGATCCTGATCGCACTGGCGACCGTTTCCGGGTGCTCGATCACCCTCCCCTCGACCAGCGGCGCGGCCCCCTCGGCCTGGAAGCCGAGCATCCTCGGCGCCGCCCCCATCTCGCGAAAGCCGCGCCAGTACGAAGTGATGTTGCCCGCGTTGCCGACCGGGATGCAGAGCGCTTCAAGCCCGCCTTCGAGGCCCTCGTGCACCTCGAAGGCGGCCGTCTTCTGGCCCTCGATGCGGAACTCGTTGACGGAGTTCACGAGCACGATCGGATGCGTGTCGGTCAGCTCGCGCACGAGCGCCAGCGCCTGGTCGAAGTTGCCCTTCAGCGAGATCACGCGCGCGCCGTGCACAAGCGTCTGCGCCATCTTTCCCTGCGCGACCTTGCCCTCAGGCACGATCACCGCGCAGGTGATGCCCGCGCGCGCCGCATAAGCTGCCGCGCTGGCCGCCGTGTTGCCCGTCGACGCGCAGATCACCGCCTTGGCGTCGTCGCGCACCGCGGCCGACACCGCGCACGTCATGCCGCGGTCCTTGAACGAGCCCGTTGGGTTGGCGCCCTCCAGCTTCAAGCGCACCGTCGACCCGACCATCTCCGAGATCACCGGTGCGCGCAGGAGCGGCGTCGAGCCCTCCTGAAGGCTGACGAGTTTGTCGCCGACGTCGAACGGCAAGCGCTCGTGGTAGCGCTCGATCAGCGGCACATGCGTGCCCGAGAAGGCTGCGCCTTCCACCAGTGGCAACGGCACGCGCGGGACCTCATCGATCGGCGGCGTCGGACTCATATGAACTCCTCTTCGATGACCCTGATCGTGCGCGGCTGCGAGCGGATGAAATCGAACTCGCCGACGCGCTGCATCGCGTCGCTCAGTCTCGACTCGAGCACCGGGTGGGTGACCATCACCAGGCGCGCGTGCTCGCCCATCCCGCGCTGAACCACCGACTTGATCGAGACGTCGTGCTCGCCCAGCACCTTCGTCACCGATGCGAGCACTCCGGGGCGGTCGGCCACGTCGAGGTGGAGGTAGTAGGCGCTTTCGACATCCTTCACCATTGCGAGCGCCAGCGGCGGAGCGGGCGGCCGCGCGCCGCCCGTCATCACGCTGACCACATCGCCGAGCACCGCGCTGGCCGTCTGCCGGCCGCCGGCTCCGGGTCCGGACATCGTGAGCTCGGTGATCGTCTCGGACTCGACGGTCACGGCGTTGAACGGTCCGGAGATCGCCGCCAGCGGGTGCCCGGAATAGAGGAACGTGGGATGGACGTGGACCGACAGCCCTCCCTGGCAGCGCTCGGCGGTCCCCACCAGCTTCAGGCCCAGGCCCAGCTCGCGCGCGTACTCCAAGTCGTCGCCGTGCAGGTGCTCGATTCCCTCGTAGCGCACGTCGTCGAGGTGCACGGGCGAGCCGAACGCCAGCCGCGCCAGGATCGCCATCTTCGCGGCGGCGTCGCGGCCGCTGACGTCATCGCTGGGGTCGGCCTCGGCGTAGCCGATGCGCTGAGCCTCCGCGAGCGCCTCGGCGTAGGTCGAGCCGTGGGCCATCTCCGTGAGTATGTAGTTGGTCGTGCCGTTGACGATCCCGTGGATGCGTTCGATCGGCGTCGCCGAGAGCGATTCCTCGAGCACGCGCACGACCGGCACCGCGCCCGCCACCGCCGCCTCGAAGCGCAGCCTGACGTCATGTTCGCGGGCCGTCTCGAACAGCTCCTCGCCGTGTTGGGAGAGCAGTTGCTTGTTGGCGCTGACCACGTCCTTGCCGGCTCGCAACGCCCGCAGCAGGTACTCGCGCGCCGGCTCGACGCCACCGATCAGCTCGACGAGCAGGTCGGCGCCGGAAAGGATCTCCTCAAAGCTTCCCCGGGTGCGCGTCAGCACGCCGCTGATCGCGGGGCGGCGGCCGTTGAAGCGCTCGATCTCCGCGGCCCGCTCCTCCAGCAGCGCCACGAACGCCGAGCCCACGGTGCCGTGACCGAGCAGACCGACGTTGAACGGATCAGACGCCATCGTGCGCGAGCTCCCGGCCTCTAGACGACATCGCGCGCGGTCAGATCATCAAAGCTCTCGCGCCGCGCGACAATGCGCGCGTCGCCATCGCGGCAGAAGACGACCGGTGGCCGAGGCACGCCGTTGTAGTTGTTGGCCATCGCATAGCCGTACGCCCCGGTGGCGGGCGTCACGATCACATCGCCCGCCTTCGGATCCTGAAGCCGGGCGTCTGCGACGATCACGTCCCCGGACTCGCAGTGCTTGCCGACGAGAACGCACTCATCCATCCCTCCAAAGCGGTCCGCGACGTGGGCTTCGTAGGAGGCCCCGTAGAGCATCGGTCGCAGGTTGTCCGACATCCCACCGTCGACGGCTACCCAGCGCGAGACGTTCCGCTTGACGCTCTCGACCGTATACAGCGTCACGCCCGCGTTCGCGCTCAGAGCCCTCCCCGGCTCGATCAGCAGACGCTCGTCCGGCCCGATGCCGTGCGCGTGCGCCGCCGCGACGACCGCGCCGACGTATTCCTCGATCGAGGGTGGCGCCGGTTGCCGCTCGGTGTAGCGCACGCCGAGACCTCCGCCGAGGTTCCAGAGCGGAAAATCACCGAGCCGTGCGAGCTCCGCGACCTCGCGGCGAAACGAGTCCAAGTCGAGCAGCTGTGAGCCGATGTGGGCGTGCAGCCCGCGCAGGGCCAGTCCCTCGACCCGCTCCACCCGGGCCAGCGCCTCGCCCGCCTGCGCCATCGCGAAGCCGAACTTCGAGTCCGCCTGGCCGGTGGAGATCTTCTCGTGCGTCTCGCCGCGCACGCCAGGGGCGACGCGCACGAGCACGGGCTGGCCGCCGAGAACCCCCTCGCCCGCCGGCACCTCGCCCGCGGCGCCCTCGAGCAGCAGACGCTCCAAACGATCGATCTCATCGAAATTATCGAGCACGATCAGCCCGACGCGATGGCGCAATGCCATGCGCAGCTCAGCTTCCGACTTGGCGTTGCCGTGAACCACGATCCGCTCCGGTGAGAAGCCGGCGGTCAGGGCCAGGTGCAGCTCGCCGCCGGAGGCGACGTCGCACCACAATCCCTCGCGGGCAAGCAGCCCGAGGACCGCCGTGCAGGGGAACGCCTTGGAGGCGAACACCACGTGAAAGTCATTGTGCCCCGCGTCGCGGCCCGCGTGAACGAAGCTTCGGGCGCGCGAGCGCAGATCGTCCTCGGCGACGATGTATGCGGGCGTGCCGAACTCGCCGGCGAGCTCGATCGCGTCACAGCCCCCGACCTCCAGGTGGCCGCGCTCGTTCAGACGGCTGCCGAGCGGGAATACATCGGACAGAGAAGTGCCGGTGGCCATGGCCGCTGATTATCGCTTGCCGGCTGGAGTGCCCGTCGGACGGTGCAGGTCAGGCCGTCGTCGCACGCAGGGCGGCCGCGCCGCCGCGCCGCGCCATCGCGGCGAGCCAGACCGACCCGATCAGGCACAGCGCGATGCTCTCCAGCTGCGGCGCGGTCAGGCCGGCGAGCACCTCGCTGTTGCGGCGGATGAACTCGACGAGAAATCGCTCGAGCCCGCTACCCAGCAGGTACAGCGCGAAGATCACGCCCGGGCGCACGCGATCGCGCAGGCGCCACAGGCCCCAGGCGAGCAGGCACATCATGACCGTCTCATAGATCGGGGTCGGCTGCACTCTGACGCCGGGCGGCGTCGGCACCGTTCCATGCGGATAGCCCATCGCCCACGGCAGGCTCGAGCGGATCCCATAGTCGCCGTCGCCGGAGACCTGACAGCCGATGCGTCCGATCGCGTATCCGAGCGCGAGCGCCGTCGCGCACGTGTCGAACATCTGCAGCTCGAGCGTTTTGCGCCAGCGCATCCACGCCACCACGCCGATCGCACCGCCGATCGCACCGCCGTACCAAACCAGCCCAGATCCCGAGAAGATGCTCCCGAGGAGGTCGTGCTTGACCTGATCGTAGTTCTGGATCACGTAGTAGCCGCGGGCACCCACCACGCCGCCGACGAGCGCCGCGAACACGATCTCATACGACCAATCGACGGGCTTGCCCAGCTCGCGCAGCCGGCGTGCGACCACGGCTCCGCAGGCGATGAAGCCCAGCGCGAAGGCCACCCCGAACGTCTTGATCGAGATACCGAGGATGTGGACCTCGGGCTTCATGGCGTCTGGACGGCGGTCATCTTGATCCTGGCGGGCACTTTAGGGCACTCGTATCTGCTTCTGCCACAATCACCACCCGATGGCATCGCGACGTCCCAGCTTTGGCAAAGACACCGGCCTGCAGGCCCGGATGCTGCTGACGATCTTCCTGCTGGGCCTGGTCTACGTGGTCTTCGTCGGCGTTCTGTTCGCGGCGGGCGCGGGCGCCGGACTGATCGTCGTCGTGGCGGTCGTGCTGCTGCTGCTGCAGCTGTTCGCCTCCGACAAGATCGCGCTCGCGACGATGGGGGTCAAAGAGGTCTCGCCCGCAGAGGAGCCCGAGCTGCATGGGATCGTCGAACGGCTGTGCGTGCAGGCCGACCTGCCCAAGCCCAAGGTCTGTGTCATGGAGACGTCGATGCCGAACGCCTTCGCGATGGGCAAAACGCGCAAGAACACGACCGTCTGTGCCACGCGCGGAATCCTCGAGATGCTCTCGCCGGCGGAGCTCGAAGGCGTGATGGCGCACGAGCTGACCCACGTGATCAACCGAGACGTGATGGTGATGACGCTCGCGGGCTTCTTCGCGACGCTGGCGTCGCTGATCCTCCAGTTCGCGTTCTTCTTCGGCGGTGGCGGCGACAGCGAAGAGGAGCAGGACGTCTTCATCGTTGTGATCGCCTCGATGGTCGTGTACGCGCTCTCGTTCGTGCTTCTGCGCGCGCTGTCGCGCTACCGCGAGTTCGCCGCCGACCGCGGCGGGGCGGTGTTGACGGGGCGCCCGAGCGCGCTCGCTTCGGCGCTGCTGAAGATCAGCGGCACGATCGAGCGGGTTCCGGCCGAGGATCTGCGCCGGGCCGAAGGATTGAGCGCGTTCTTCATCATCCCGGCGCGGGCCAAGAAGTCGCTGATGAACATCTTCGCCGACCACCCGCCGCTGGAGCAGCGCCTGGCCGCGCTCGAGCGCCTGGAGTCACAGCTGCAGGGCACGGCCTGACCGGTGGGCCTGCGCGACATCCTGACCGGCCGCCACGAGGTCAAGGGCCCGGCGCCCGACCGGCTGTTTGCGATCTCGACGGCCTACATCACGCTCCAGTCGGAGCACCAGATCGATCCCGCGGGAACCGCGGCGATCGTCTTCCAGGCGCTCGCCACGAGCGAGTTCGAAGCCACGCTGCGCGATATGGAAGAGGTCGTAAAGGCCACCGAGGGCGACACCGGCACGAGCGTCTCCACACAGGACGACAGCTACGGGTACCGCTGGATGGTCCTGCGCAACCCCGAGAGCGCGCCGAGCGTGGAAGACCTCGCCGTGGGGATCAACGCCGTCTCCAGCTCGATCGAGACCGCCGGCCACGGCGAGCGGCTGCTGTGTGCCGTGTTCGCGTTCGCCGATGCCCAGAAACAACGCATCTACTTCATCTACAACTACAAGCGCGGCTTTTGGTACCCGTTCGTGCCGGCCCCCGGCGCGGGCAGCGGCGATGCAGGCGGTCAGCGTTCGACCGAGCGGGAGTTGCAGCTCAAGGCGCAGATGAGCTCCGAACTGCCGATGGAGCCCGAATTGGAGCGCTGGTTCCCGCTGTGGGGAATACCGATCTGAGCGACCGAGCGAGCGCTCCCGGCGCCCGCCGCCGCTGATCGGGGAATTGCTCCGGATCGCCGCGCGCTGGCGGCATCGCCGTCGAGCGAGACCGGTAGCCTGGGCGTTTGAGCGCAGTCGCGACACCACCGCCGCTCCCCGCACCCGATGGCGCTCCGCCGGGGTCGGGACCCCCCGAGCCGCCGCGTCGCCCCTGGTGGATGGCCAAGCGCGTCCTGCTCGCGGGTCTCGGCATCGTGCTGCTGTCGGGAGGCGCGGCCGCGGTGCTGGCGCTCAATGAGATCGACAAGGTCGTCGAAGCGCTCGGTCAGACCAAGGCGGTCAAGATCCCGCCGGAGCTGCTCGCGCCGACGAGCAGGGGTGCGCCGGAGACGTTGCTGCTGGTCGGCAACGACGAGCGCCCGCCTCCCAAGAGCAACCCCTTCGGCAGCGTCCTGCCGCACTCCAACGAGATGCTGCTGGTGCGGATCGACCCGGGCAAGCCGACGATCTCGATGCTGTCGATCCCGCGCGAGCTCCAGGTGGCGATCCACCCGGCGGGCGGTCGGACGGTCGTCAACCGGATCAACGCTGCGTACACGATCGGTGGGATCCAGCTGATGACCGAAACGATCAAGCGCGTGCTTGGCGTCTCGGTCAACCACGTGTTCGTGGTGACGTTTCCCAAGTTCAAGCGTGCGGTCAACGAAATGGGCTGCGTGTACATGACCGTTGACCGCCGCTACCACCACGTCAATGAACCGGGCAGCGAACAGTACTTCGAAATCAACCTGCAGCCCGGCTATCAGCGACTGTGCGGCAAGGAAGCCCTCGAATTCGTCGCCAGCCGCCACGAAGACACCTCGCTCACTCGCGACGCCCGCGACCAGCGCTTCCTGCTCGAAACCAAGGCGCAGTATGGCGCGACGCTGTTTGAAAGTCGTGACAAGTTCGAGCGGATCCTCGGCCGGGCCGTTGAAACCGACCTGCACGGGAGCGGACAGGTGCTCGACCTGCTCGCGCTGCTGGTGCAGTCACAGGGAAAGCCGGTGCGCCAGGTCCCCTTCCAGGTGAACCTGCTGCCCACGTACGACACCGCCACACCCCGGCAGATCCACGAATCGGTGCGTTCGTTCCTGACCGGCACCGCTCCGATCCCCAAGCACAGGCTGAAGCAGGCCGTGCGCGCGGTCCGTCCGCGCGCGCGCCGCACGGCTCCAGGCGTGACGCTGATGCCGACGCCGAGCTCGCTTCTCGCCCGCGCGCGCTCTGCGGCCCCGAGCCTGCCGTTCCCGCTGGAGTACCCGCGCAGCCGCGACACGAACGCCGGCGCGGGCACGGACACGCTGCGCCTGTACGACGTCCGCGACAAGCAGGGCCGGCTCCACCCGAGCTATGTGATCGTCGTCGACCGGGGAGGCCTGGGCGAATTCTATGATGTTCAGGGAACGACCTGGACCGATCCGCCCCTGCTGAGCTCCCCGAGCCAGACGGTTCGCGTCGGCCCACGTACGTACGAGCTGTTCTACGCGGGCGAACATCTGACGGTCGTCGCATGGCGGGAGGGCGGGGCGGCCTACTGGATCCAGAACACCCTCACCAACGGCGTCCAGCCGCGCGAGATGCTGGCGATGGCCGAGCGGACGCTGCCCGTCGTCAGCGCCGGCGCCGGGACCGCGGCTCTGCCCGCCCCGAACCTGCCCCCGCGCCCCGTTGCGAGCACGAGCCTGACCTCGAAGCTCGGCGCAGCGGTGGGCATCTTGAGCCTCGCCGCACTCACGCTGTTCGCCTACTACGCGCTGGCGCGCCAGCGCGAGTTGAGGACCTTGCGCGAGCAGGTCGCACGGGCGATGGCGCTCGAGGCGGTGCAGCGGCCCCTGCTGGCAGCCTCCGCGGGAAACGCTCCCTCCTCGCTCGAGCCGTCCCGCACGCTCTACCGCGTGAAGCGGCGCTTGACGCGGCGGGCCCTCATCGCCGCGCTCGCGGTCGCGGCCGCTGCGCTCGCGCTCGTCGGCGCGCGCCTGCTCGCTTCGGGGTCATCCGGACATCCAGCCCCCCGGCGATCGGCGGTCCCGGTGGCGATCTTCAATGCCACAGGCACGCCCGGCGTGGCGCACCGGATCGCCGCGACGCTGAAGGCGAATCGCGTCCACGTCGGGAAGGTCGGACAGATCAAGAGCGCCGGCCTGGGCAGGGGCGCATACGTGCTCTATCCGCCCGGAACCGAAGCGCAGGCGCGAAGCGTCGCCGCGCTGATCCGGACCCTCTCGCCGATCGTCACGCAAATCCAGCCGCAGGTCCAGCGCGCGATCGGAGCGCGCCACGAGATCGTGATCGTGCTCGACTGAGCGAGACCGCCGAGATCGAAGCGGCGGGGCGTCGCTCGGGCTGGGTGGCGACTGGCGCCGCGCATCACTGGGGGATCGGTCCGGTAGCCCGGCCGACCCGGCGTCAATTCGGGATCAGGCCCTCGCCCGTGAACTCCCTGCCGGCCTCCTCGAAGGTGAGATCGGCCGGCGGGAGGATGACGTCCGAGGTCTCGAGCTCGTCGTCGCCGATCCGCGTGCCCTGCGCGCGCACGTAGTCGAGCAGCGATCCATACGCCTCGGCGAAGCCGTCCTCGCGGCCACCCTCGACGACTGCGACGACCGCGCTCTCCAGCTGGTTGAGCCGCTCCGAATCCGTGTCCGGGAGGCGATACTGATCCTCGCCGGAGATGCGCACGATCATGCCTGGCCCCCGTCGGCGGGCGTTTGGCGCGCGCCCTCGGGCGATGGCTGTGCCTCGCCCCCGTCCTCGGCCTGCGTCTGCGCCGGGATCTGAGCGGCGGAGGAATCGGCGCCCCCCGGCGGCTCGGCGACACCGACTTCGCCCTTCATCTTCGCGAGCTCGTCGTCGACCGCGGACTTGCTGGAGAGCTGCTTGAGCTGGCGGTCGATGTCGTCTTCGCCGGAGCCCAGCGCCGTGAGGTCTTCGAAGGTTCCGGCTGCTTCCAGCTCCGAGACTGCGTCCGCGCGCGCTTTCATGTTTTCGGTCTTGTCCACCGCACGTTGCATCGCCAGGCCGACGTCGGCCATCTGCTCGCCGACGCCGGTCGCCGCCTCAGATATGCGCACCTGTGCTTCGGCCGCCGAGTACTGGGCCTTGATGACCTCCTTCTTGGTGCGGAAGGCCTCGATCTTGGCGCGCAGCTTCTGCTCGGAATCGGTCAGCTTCTGCTGCTGCTCTTCGAGTTCGGTGACCTGCGTGTCGAGCGACTGAAGCTCGGTCTGGGCGACGTTCTTGCGCTCGAGCGCCGTGCGCGCGAGGTCCTCCTGGCCGGAGGAGACGGCCTGACGAGCCTGCGTGTCGAGCTTGACGACGCTCTGCTGCAGCGAGGCCTCCTGCATCTGCAGGCGCTTCTTGGCGGTCACGACATCGGCGATGCCCTTCTTGACGTTCTGCAGCTGTTCGACCTGCTTGGAGTAGCTGTAGTCCAGCGTCTCGGCGGGGTCTTCAGCGCGGTCCAGCAGCTTGGAGACCTTCGCCTTCACGACGGTTGACATGCGCCCGGTCAGGCCGGCCATCTGATCCTCCTATTGCTTTTCTTCGGGGCGACCGATCGTCGACCGGCCAGCATCTCTCAAGCGTAGCCGACGCGCGCGGCCGGGCTGTCAGAGACCGAGCGGGTGACGGATCGCGTAGCCTGCGTTTTCCGCGCGCAGCGGGCGCCAGCGCGGCCCCTGCTGGTTGGAGGGATCGTCGGCGGCGCTCGTGTCCAGGCGCAGGCCCGCGACATCCATGTAGGCGTGACCGGGATTGGCGAAGACGGCGATCCAGCGGCCCGCGCCGTGCGAGCCCCAGGCTTCGAATTCCGAGGAGTCCTCGGGAACGGTCAACAGGCTGCCGCCGTGCAGGGCGAAGGAGACGGTGCCGGAGCAGTCGTAGCCCGAAGCGGTGAACGACGCGTGCCCGCCGCCGAACACATAGGGAAGGCCGATGATCTCATTCGCCGCCCAGATGACGCGCTGCACGGCGGCCGGCGCGGCCATCGGGGCGGCGGCGAACCCCGCGATGTAGCGAGCGAGGTGACCGGGCACGAGCAGCTGCGGCTCGGCGGTCGGACCGGCCGGCTGGGCGGGCGTCGGCGTGGCTGCGGCGGGCGTGGTGGTGGCGAGCACCGAGCTGCCACCCGTCATGGTGCTGCTCGCCTGCGCGGTCGGCGTGGAGGTCGCGGTCGGCGCGGCCGTCGCCGGGCTGTAGGGCACGATCTGACCGGTCGCGGTTCGTTCGTACACCGGTCCGTTGTAGGACAGGCGCGGCGTGCGCGCGGTGATCGGCGAGAGGTGGATGTGCGGGGCCGTCGGAGCCGCCGGCGCGGACGTCGTGGGCGCGCCGACGGCGACTGTGCCGCCGGGGGAGCTCGCCGATGCCGCCGGAGCGGCGATGACCACAATCGTCAAGCTGCTGAGCAATGCACTGAGGGTTCGCACCCGCAAGACAACGACCTCTTTCGTCGGCCTGCGGGGTTAGCTGACGGGCTAGCGCTGAAAGAGCCTGCGCTTCCCACGGCCATGCCGTGGAATTCGCCCCACACAACTTGGGTCCCCCGCTCCCTGATATCCGATCAGGGACTCGGCGTTGCGCGGCAGGCTAGCAGAGTGCATGGACGCTTGCAGACGTAAGGCTACGGTTTTTATCTGTTGGCCGAATGCAGCCTGATTTGGGGCCAAAATCGGTTCGCGCGGGGTTGCTCGCGGACGGGGCGGCGCGCTTGGGAGACGGGCCGGATACGGCCTTCTCCACGCCGATCCGCCCGCTAGTGTGCCGGCCCATGCGCTCCCGCCCGCTCCGGCTACTCGCGGTGCTCGCGGTGCTCGCGCTCACCGGGATGGTCGCGGGGTGCGGCAAGGGCGCCCCGTCGCCGAGCGCCAACGCCGGCGGCCCCGCCCCGGCCAAGCAGGGCGTGGTCAGCGTCGCGACGAAGAACACGACCCGGCTGGGCGGCGCCGATCCGGCGACCGACGCGGCCGCGGTGGCGCGCGCGGTGTATCCCGGCCTGACGGCCGCGACGCGACCGCAGGCGGTCGTGCTCGTGAACGAGCGCAACTGGCCGGCTTCGATCGCGGCCGCCGCGCTCGCCGCCGCGCCGCTGGGCGCGCCGCTGTTGTACGCGGACGGTAACCGGCTGCCCGACGCAACCGTCCAGGCGCTAAAGGCGATGCGGCCCGTGGGCGCCGCAGCGCTGGGCGGCGCACAGGTGATCCGGATCGGGACCTCTGCCGGCGTGCCGGACGGCTACAGCACACAGACGGTGACCGTCGGGAACGATCCGGCGATCGCCGCGGCGGCCATCGAGCGGCTCGTCGTCACGGCCCAGCGGGGGTCGCCACGCCGGGTGATCGTCCTCTCCGCCGGCGCCCGTCGAGCCCTGCAGATGCCCGCCGCGGGGCTGTCCGCCGAGAGCGGCGCACCGATCCTGTTCATGGACGCGGCCGCGGTCCCGGCGGCGACGGTCGCCGTGCTGAGTGCCCTGAACAGGCCCGCGATCTACCTCCTCGGCTCACCCGGGATCGGCCGGCGCGCTCAGGCCCGGCTGGCGCGGTTCGGCCGCGTCTCGCGCGTCGCGGGAGCCGCCGGGGGTGGACCGTCGGTCCCCCTGGAAGAGAGCAGCGAACCGGTCGCGAACGCCATCTCCGTGACGCGCTTCGGCGACGGGCCCTTCGGCTGGGCGATCCACGAAGCCGGCCACGGGCTGGTGTTCGCGAACGCCTCGAGACCTCTCGATGCCCCCGCGGCGGCGCCGCTGTCGGCTCACGGCGACTACGGGCCGCTGTTGCTGCTGGAGAGCGCGGCTTCGGTGCCGGCCGCGCTGGCGCACTACCTCAGCAACATCGAGCCCGGCTATACGCGAGCCGTTCAGCCGGTGCGCGAGGTCTACAATCACGGCTGGGTGATCGGCGACGAACACGCCGTCTCGGCGCTCGCACAGGCTGAAATCGACGCCATCCTCGAGATCGCCCCGCGCACGCCATCCACTGGCGAACCGGGGCTCGCGCCCCCCGAATAGACGATTTCCATCAACCCGACATGAGCCAAGCCGAGGATCCCCGCCGTCTCGGCCACGGGCCCGGCGCACACGAGGTCACGGTCGAGGACGTCCGCCAGCTGATGGGCGCGTCGACTCCTCACTTCGCGCTTCAGCTTCGCAACCGGATCGCGAACCTGATCGCCGACCTGGACCCCGCCCATCCGGCTCGCGTCGAAGGCGAGCGCGAGATCGCGCGGCTCGAGCGGTTGGCGCTCAGCGGCGAGGCGCGGGGGGAGGCCGGCGACATCGGCGAGCGCCCGCTGCCGTCGCTCGATCCCGCCGCGATCGCCCCCGCCTGAGCTACCTCATCGCCGTCCCGCGAACACGCGCTCGCGGCGGGCTTCGTTGAAGCGCGCCCGCAGCAGTTTGAACAGGAAGGCGAACAGCGGCACGTCGAGTGCGAACACCGCGACCTTGGCGGCGACGGGCACGGGCGTCGTGATCGCAGCCGTGCCGAGCAGCGCGAGCGTGTCCAATGCGATCGTCGGCAACAGCGCGAGGATCAGAGTGTGCGAGCGGTAACCGCCGAGATGCTCACGCAGCGTCACCTCGATCGTGCCGAGGATCACGGCGGCGAGCCCGGCGAACAGCGGCGGCCCGCCGTGTGAGAGCCCCTTGTTCAGGCCGACGACCGTCCCGATCGCGCCGACGAGGATCAACAGCTCCGAGAGGGGCACCGGATGCCACGGCGGCTCCGGGCGCTCGCCCAGCGCGCGCAGGTCCGCGAGCCCGCCCCCGCCACCGCCGCCGCGCCCGCCACGGCTGCGCTGTGCCGCCCCGCGCGCGCCGCGCCTTCGCCCGCCGGCGCCCCCCGATGTCCGCCGCCCCGCGGCCGAGGGTCGGTCGCCCGTCCCCTCGCCGGGGGTCCGCGACTGCTTGAGCGCCTGCGCGTCGCCGCTCGCCACCGGCGGGTCCGCCGGGCCACCCCCCTGCCGTCGCTTGCGCGAGCGCCCGCGACGGCCCTTGTTGCGATTCGCCACGGCGCCCGCTGCTAGTTGCTGCTCGGCCGGGGTTTGCTGCGACGCATTGACGTCGATCGTACCGCCTATGCTGGACTTTTATGTCCGCCCAACCTCCTTCGACGCGCCCCCCCAGCTCGTCCCCGCCGGCCGATCCGGGGGCACGCCACGCCCCAGCGGCGGGCGGTCCGATCCGAGCGGGCGCCGCGGCGAGCATCCCGGACAGCGGGCTCGTCGGGCCGTTTCCAGTCGGAGAGTACGCCGCGGCCCTGCGCTCCAAGCTGCGCTCGTTCGTGCGAGTCCAGCTCGTCGGCGAGCTCGTCAACCTGCGCCCGTCGCGGGCGCGGATGTATTTCGAGCTGCGCGACGCCGGCGGCGCGATCCCGTGCGCCGCCTGGTTGAAGGACTGGGAGGAGATGGTTGCCCGCGCCGGCGGCCCCCCCGCGGAGGGGATGCAGGTGGTCGTGGCGGGCGGCTGTGACTACTACCCGGGCAGCGCGACCTCCTCGCCGGGATTCTCATTCGCGGTCTCCGACCTGCGCGTCGCCGGCGAGGGCGACCTGCTCGCGCGCATCGAGCGCCTGCGCAGGCAGCTGAGCGCCGAGGGGCTGCTGGAGCCGCAAAAGCGGCTTTCGCTGCCGGTACTGCCGCGCACGATCGGCGTGATCACGGGGCGGGACGGCAAGGCGCGAGACGACCTGCTCGCCGCGCTCGCCCGGCGCGGCTGGGCCGGTCGCCTGGTGTGGGGCTTCGCTCCGGTGCAGGATCGCCACGCCGCGCCGGCGATCGTGCGCGCGCTGGGCGACCTGACGGCGGTGGGCGAAGTGGAGGTCGTGATCGTTGCCCGCGGCGGCGGCTCGCTGGCGGACCTGCTGTGCTTCTGCGACGAGACGCTCTGCCGCACCGTGGCCCTGCTGAGCGTGCCCGTGATCGCGTCGGTCGGTCATCACACCGATCGCACGCTGCTCGACGACGTCGCCGCGGTCAGCTGCTCGACGCCGACGCACGCCGCGGAGGCCGCGGTCGGGGTCGACTGCCGCAGGGCGCGCGCCGAGCAAGCGCTGGCCGCAGCGCGATTGCGAGACCACGGACGGCGGGCGGTGCTCTCGCGAGCACGCGTGCTCGCGACGCTCTCGCGGGCGCCGGCGGCGCACCTGGACCGTCAGCGCGCGCGCCTGCACCAGCAGCTGCGCGAGATGCGCGCCGGCATGCGCCGGCGCCTCGAGTCAGAGCGGCTCCTGATCGGGCGGCGGCTGCTGGTGCTCCAGCGCAAGGCCGACTCCTCGCTGCTGGACTGCCGCGAGCGCCGACCGCGCGAGCTCGAACGGTTGGGGCTCGCGTTGGCCGGCCACGATCCTCAGCGGACGCTCGAGCGCGGCTACGCCCTGGTCGAGTCTGCCGACGAAGACGCCCTCCCGAGCGCCGCGCTTGCGCGCGCGGCTCGGGACGTGCGGTTGCGGTTCGCCGACGGCACGCTCCCGGCGCGGATCCTGAAGCGATGACGGACCCCAGCGCACAGTCAGGCCAGCCACAGACATACGAGTCCGCGGCGGCGCGCGTAGAGGAGATCATCAGGCGCCTGGACTCCGGCGAGGCCAGCCTGAAGGAGACGCTCGAGCTGGTCACGGAGGGCAAGGCCCTGATCGAGCTGTGCGCCGGCGAGCTGGCCGCGGTGGGAGATGCGCTGGAGGAGCTGCGACTCGACGAGCTCGTCAGCCGGCTCGAGCGGGAGGGCCCGGCATGAGGATCCGGCGGCGAGCGCCTCGCCTGCTTGGGCGGGGTTCGCGATGAGCACCTGGGAGCGGCTCGCCGAGCTGCCGGTCGAGATCGCCGGGTACGCGCTGGAGGCGCTTCAGGCCGACGTCTCGAGCTCGTTTCAGCGTAAGAGCACGGTGATCCGCCTGCGCGGCGCCGACGAGGAGGGGATCGGAGAGGACGTGACCTACGAGGCGGTCGATCACGAGATCCTGCAGTCGGCCGGCCCTGCGCTCCCGCTCGAGGGCAGCTTCACGCTCGCGTCCTTTGCCGCGCGTATCGCAGAGCTCTCGCTGTTCCCGCAGGCGCCCCAGCGCGAGGTCTCAGCGAACTACCGCACGTGGGCATACGAGTCGGCCGCGCTCGACCTCGCGCTGCGCCAGGCGGGCACCACCCTGCATGCCGCGCTCGGGATCGAACCCCAACCGGTGCGCTTCGTCGTCTCGCTGCGCCTCGGCGAGCCGCCGTCCTCGCAGCCGCTGCGCGCACGTCTCGATCTCTACCCCGGGCTGCGATTCAAGCTCGACCCGACGAGCTCCTGGGATGAGCCGCTGATCGCCGAGCTGCGCGCCACCGGGGCGGTCGACTCGGTGGACTTCAAGGGCCTGTACTCCGGCTCGATCGTCGACCAGCCCGCCGATCCGGTGCTCTACCGGCGCGTTGTCGAGGCGTTCCCGCAGGCATGGATCGAGGATCCCAAGCTGACCGACGAGACCGACGCTGTGCTCGCGGAGCACCGCGAGCGCTTCTCGTGGGACGCCCCGATCCACTCGATCGCGGACATCCAGGCGCTGCCATATCCGCCCAGGATGGTCAACATCAAGCCCTCGCGCCTGGGCGGGCTGCGCAAGCTGCTCGACGCCTACGACTTCTGCCATGCCAACGGCATCGGCAACTATGGCGGCGGCCAGTTCGAGCTTGGCGTGGGACGAGAGCAGATTCAGTACCTGGCCTCGCTGTTCCACGGGGACGCCCCAAACGATGTCGCCCCGACGGGCTTCAACCTGCCCGACACACCCGCCGGACTGCCCTCCAGCCCGCTCGCTCCCTCGCCCTCCGCGGTCGGCTTCCGCTGGCGCTGAGGGAACGCAACTTCTGTCCCGCGAATCGGTTTGCGAGGCATAGCGGCTAACCTCTGACGCCGCCGGGTGGGTGGTGCGAATCGTCCGGCGCGAAGGGAAATTCTCTTGACGGGCACATTCGCCCATAGGCGGTCCAGGCTCACTCTCGTCACAGTCGCTGCGGCGTTGCTGTGCGCGCTCGGCGCTGCGCCGCGGGCGGCGGCGGCTGGCGGTGCCGGTGGCACTGCTCCGGCCGGCACACCGACCGCGCCGGCGGTGACGGGCCCGAGTTCCTCGGGCGCCACCAGTCCGCGTGTGAGCGTCGTTCGCATCGTCCACGCGATCTGCGTGCCGGCGTCCAAATGCAGCGTGCTCCCGCACGAGGTCTCGGTCCATGGGACGTTGCTCGTGGAAGGACCCGGTCTGAGCGCGGGGATGGTGGTGGCCTTCCCGAGCGCACCCGGCGCGCGCATCAGCAGAGCCTCACCGGGCTCACGGCTGCGTCACGCGAGCGTGGGGCTTGTCGTTACGGTCCCGATCAGCGCGCACTCCGGGAAGATCACCGTGCTGCTCGCGGGCGCCCGCCGCACGAGCTCCTACGGGCCGATAACGGTGGTTCGCCACGCGCTGCACCCGCCGCCGCCCAAGCACCCGCCGCCGACCCCAGCCACGGTGGGCGCGGTCGGCCCCAGCGCATTCGAAGGGCAGGGCATGTGGATCTGGTACCTGAGCCAGTCAAACGGCGGCTCGATCGCCGCGATCGCCGCCCAGGCCCACGCCGCCGGAGTCGGGACGGTGTACGTCAAGAGCTCCGACGGCTCGACGAACTACTGGAGCCAGTTCTCCCCGCAGCTGGTCGCAGAACTGCACGCGCAGGGCCTGAGGGTGTGCGCCTGGCAGTACGTCTACGGCGCCGGTCCGACCGGCGAGGCGAGCCTCGGCGCCAAAGCCGTCGCCAGCGGCGCGGACTGCCTCGTGATCGACGCCGAGGCCGAGTACGAAGGCCGCTACGCGGCGGCGCAGACCTACATCAACGCGCTGCGCGCGAAGATCGGCCCCGCCTACCCGCTCGGGCTGGCGTCGTTCCCCTACGTCTCCTACCACCCCGCGTTCCCCTACTCGGTCTTCCTCGGGCCGAACGGCGCCCAGTACAACGCCCCGCAGATGTATTGGAAAGACATCGGCATCTCGGTCGACACGGTGTACGCGAACACGTACATCGCCAACCGCATCTACGGCCGGTCGATCTTCCCGCTCGGGCAGACCTACGGCGGCGTGTCACCCTCGGATCTGCTCCGCTTCCGCGAGGAGGCCGTCGACTACGGCGCGACCGGCACCTCGTTCTGGGACTGGCAGGAAACCCCAGCGGGCGGCTGGAGGGCACTGGCCGCGCCGCTCGCGCCGCTCACGAGCGTCACCCCCAACGCCACCAGCCCGGAACTCTCGAGCGGCGCCAAGGGGGACCAGGTGCTGTGGATGCAGGAGCACCTGGCGAGCGCGGTGCCGGCGCAGGAAACGACGGGCACCTTCGGCGCGCAGACGACGAGCGACCTGCGCGCGTTCCAGGCCGCCCACGCAATCCCCGCCAGCGGACGTACCGACGCCGCCACGTGGGCCGCGCTGCTCGCGCTGCCGCCCGTCGCGGTCAACTGGACCGGCGGCGGCCCGAGCGGTTGAGCGAGGCGCGCCTCGCCGCGGGACATCTGCCCGCCGCACCCGATCCGGGCCGGGCATCATCTGTCTGAGTCAGTGGTAGGCCAGGCCGCATGCGGCCTGGCCCGGGGGCGCGCATGCGCGCCCCCGCCGGCCGGCGCATGCGCCGGCCGGAACATCATTCTGAGACGAGGGTCAGACCCGCTGGATCAGGGTGCCGGTGCCAAGACCGCCGCCACAGCACATCGTGACGAAGCCGATCTCCTTGTCGGAGCGCTCGAGCTCGTGCAGCAGCGTCGTGATCAGCCGTGCGCCGGTCGAGCCGAGCGGATGGCCGAGCGCCATCGCGCCGCCGTTGACGTTGACGCGGTCCATGTCCGGGTTGTGCTCACGCCGCCAGGCCGCGACGACGGGCGCGAACGCCTCGTTGATCTCGAACAGGTCGATGTCGTCGATCGTCATGCCGTTGCGCTCGAGGATTTTGCGCGTCGCGGGAATCGGACCCTCGAGCATTTTCACCGGGTCGGTGCCGACGGTCGTCTGATCGACGATCCGCGCGCGGGGGGTCAGGCCGAGTGCCTTGGCCTTGTCGGCCGCCATCAGCAGCACGGCCGCGGCGCCGTCGGAGATCTGCGAGGCATTCCCGGCGGTGATCTTGCCGTCCGCCTTGAACACCGGCTTGAGCTGCGAGAGCGCCTCGAGGCTGGTGTCCGGGCGGATGCCCTGGTCGGAGACGAACGTGTCGCCGTTCACCGACATCGGCACGATCTCGCGCTCGAAGCGACCCTCCTCGGTTGCCTGGTGAGCGAGCCTGTGCGAACGCACCGCCAACTCATCGAGCTCGGACCGGGGGATCTCCCATTGGTCGGCGATCATCTCGGCGCCGAGGCCCTGACCGACGATGTTGTGCTTGGCCATCAGCTCGGGAGTGAACGCGTAGCCGAAATCCTCCTGGGTCTTCATCCCCGCCGCGAACGGCAGGTGACCCATGTGCTCCACGCCGGAGCCGATCATCGCGTCGTGCACGCCCGCGGCGATCAGCGCCGCTGAGAAGTTGACCGCCTGCTGTGCCGAGCCGCATTGGCGATCGACGGTGGTTCCCGGGGTCTCGATCGGGAGGCCCTCCTGCAACCAGGCGTTGCGCGCGATGTTGAAGCCCTGCTCGCCGAACTGCTGCACGCAGCCGGCGACGACGTCCTCGACCTCGGCCGCGTCGATGCCCGCGCGGGAGATGACCTCCGTGTAGCACCGCCCCAGCAGCTCGTTCGGATGCGTGTCCTTGTAGTAGCCCTTCTCCTTGTGTCCGCGACCGATCGGCGTGCGAACAGCCTCGACGATCACGACCTCGCGGCCCTCTGGTTGCCTCATTTTGGGAAGACCTCCTACGGTCTGTTGCGCGGCATTTATGGAGAGGAACGCGTGGCGCTCCCGATGGATCGGAGCCTTCTGGGAAGATCCCGGACCCGTGCAGCCCTTACTCTACCGCGTCAAAGCTGATCCGATTGACTGGTCAGTCACCTTCAAGCAAGGCAGGAGCAAGCGTGGACAAGCGTCTCGCGATAGCCGGTAGCGGCGCGATCGCATGTGGCCTGGCGGCGACCGCGGCTCACCAAGGTCCGGTGCTCCTGCTCGCACGCTCGACCGTCTCGGCGGCGCGTGCGCGCGAGCGCGTGGAGCAGACCCTGAGTCGCCTCGGCGCGGAGGTCGATCCGGCGCATGTCCAGGTCGTCACCGACCTCGACGCGCTCACCGAGGCCACGTTCGCCGTGGAGGCCGTGGTCGAGGACCACGATGTCAAGGCTGGACTGCTCGCCGAGTTGGACGCGATCCTCGACCACGACGCGATCCTCGCCAGCACGACCTCGTCGCTGTCGATCGAGCGGCTCGCGCAGGCGAGCGGGCGACCCGAGCGCTTCCTCGGCCTGCACGTGTTCAACCCCGTGACCAAGATGCAGCTGGTCGAGCTCGTCTTCCCCCGCGCGGCGAGCGCCGAGACCAGGAGCCGGGCGCTGGCTCTGTGCGAGCGGTTCGAGAAGACGCCAGTCGAGGTTCCCGATATCCCCGGGTTCGTCGTCAACCGCCTGCTCTTCCCCTATCTGTTCAGCGCGGTGCGGCTGCTGGAAGAGACCGGGATCGACCCGGCGGACGTGGACACGTGCATGATGCTGGGCGCCGGACACCCGATCGGACCCCTTGCGCTGCTCGATCTCGTCGGGCTGGATGTCTCTGAGGCGATCGGCCGCACGATCGGCGAGCCGGTCCCGGCGCGGATCGACGTCCTGATCGCCGAAGGCGCGCTCGGGCGCAAGAGCGGCCGCGGGTTTCACCCCTACTAGACGCACGCCCGGCGTCGCCCGGCGCGGCCGTCGTGCGGACGGCGAGGATCGGCCGGGCGTGGAGTCCGCGGCAGGATTTATCTCAACTGAGCCGAGTTTTAGGTTGCGTTCATCAACGTGGCGATACTGATACATGCGACGTCAAGTCGCACGCACACCCGCCTCCTCCCAGTGCACATAGTCCGGTCCGCTCCCCCCGCGGGCCGGACGTGTTTAACGGCCTGCTTCGGTGGGGGCGGCGTGCGGCCATGGTCGTCGATCACCACCCGACCCTCGCTTCGGTGGGGGCGCGCTCCGCTGGCGGCGGAGCGGCCTGGGGCGCGACTCAAGAGTCCTCGGCCTCGCGGACCTCGGCCCGCGGCCGCGGGTGGCGCTCGCGGATGCGCACGGCCTCGATGCGATTGTCGCGCACGGACTCGACGCGGATCGAGAAGCCGTTGGCGGTGACGGTGTCACCACGACGGGGCAGCCGTCCGAGCTGTGCGAACACGAAGCCACCCACGGAGTTGTAGGCGTCGCTGTCCACGGGCAGGTGCAGGCCGTAGTCGGCCAGATCGGTGACCGCGACGTGCCCGCGCACGAACCAGTCGCCGCCTGCGAGCTTGCGGATCTCCCCGGCGGCGGGGTCGGTCTCATCGGCGATCTCGCCGACGACCTCCTCGACGATGTCCTCTACGGTGACAACGCCGACGACGCGGCCGTACTCGTCCACGACGACGGCCATCGACGTGTGCTCGCGCTGGAGCTCGGCGAGCAGGTCGTCCAGCGCCTTGGTCTCGGGGACGATCGGCGCATCGTGAACGATCTGCTCGATCGACGCAGCGGGACCCTCGCGCATCAGCCGGTCGGCGAGGGCGCTCGCGTGAACGACGCCGCGGACGCGGTCGGGGTTGGCGTCCTCGGTGACCAGCAGGCGCGTATGACCGGAGGAGATGCACAGCTGCAGCGCGGCCTCGACGTTCTGGGAGATGTCCACGGTGATGACGGCGGGAATCGGCGTCATCACCTGGCGCGCCTCCTGTTCGTGCAGGTGAAACACGCCGGTCAGCATGCCCGCCTCGCCCGGGTCGATGTGTCCACCGGCATAGGACTCCGCGATCAGTCGCTTGAGCTCGTCCGGAGAGCCGCCGCGCCGCTCGAGGTTCATGTCGACTCCGAGCAGTCGCAGGATGCGGTCGGCGACCATGGTGAGCGCGCTGATCAGGGGACGGAAGAGAATCCTGAAGGCGCGCAACGGCCGCGCGACTCGCCGCGCGACGGCCTCGGCCCGGTCGATCGCATAGAACTTGGGCACCATCTCCCCGGCCACCAGCTGCGCCGAGGTGATGATCAGAAAGGCCACGATCACCACGACGACGGCAACGACGTCGCTGAGCCCGCCGCCGAGGGCGCTCTTGAGCAGGCGGGCGAGCGCGGGCTCGCCGAGCGCACCGATGCCGATCGAGGTCATCGTGACGCCGATCTGGACGCCGGAGATGTACTCGTTGATGTTCTCGAGCTGCTCCAGCGCGAGGGCTGCTCCCTTGACGCCTTCCTCACTCATCAGCTCCAGGCGGGACCGGCGGGAGCGCACCAGCGCGTACTCGGCGATCACGAAGAATGCGTTGATCGCGACCAGGACGGCCGCAAAGATGAGCTCGAGGGCGTTCACCCCGGAGCGTTAACCGATGCGGCGCCGAAGCGCCTTGCGTGTGGTCGCCACCGGAGACGCCGGGGACGCAGACGGCCCGTCGGGGCCATGCTACTTCGGGGAAGTTCTTCGTCGTCGTTCATCGCTTGCCGACGTGCCTAACCTAGCAAGGCGCCGGGTCGGAAGGCGCGCAGCTTCGCCCGCTCAGAGCAGGCCGTCGATCTGGGCCGCCAACCGGAAGTCGGCGTCGGTGAGACCGCCCTCGGAGTGCGTCGAGAGCGTCAGGCGGACCTTGTTCCAGCCGTGGAGGAGGATATCGGGGTGGTGGTTGGCGGCCTCGGCGAGCTCGGCGACGCTGTTGACGAACGCGATCGCCGCGGCGAAGTCCGCGAAGGTGAAGTCCCGGACGATCGTCTCCTGCTCGGCATGCCAGTCGGCGACCGCGGCGAGGCGCTCCTGGATCTCGGCGTCGGCGAGCGCTGCCATGACTGCGAGGTTACCGCGCGGCGCGGGCCCGCATCGGTAGCTCGCTTGTCCAAGCGCGTCCGGGCTCGCTTGTCCAAGCCGCCCCGGGCGCCTACAGTCGGTGGCGATGCGCATCGTGAGCCTCGTACCCCACGCGACCGAGCTGCTGTTCGCGCTCGGCGCAGGGCCGGAGGTGGTCGCGGTGACGCACGAGTGCGACTACCCGCCCGCCGCGCTCGCGCGCGAGCGGGTGACGCGCGACGTGCTCCCGGCTGGACTGGACGCCGCGGCGATCGATGCGGCGGTCCGCGAGCGAACGCTCGCCGGGGATGCGATCTATGAGCTCGACGGGGCGGCCCTGGCCGCGCTGGCGCCCGAGTTGATCGTCACGCAGGCGCTGTGCCCGGTCTGTGCGGTCTCCTATGAGGAGGTGGCCGAGCTCGCGCGGAGGCTGCCCTCCAAGCCGCGTGTCCTCGCGTTCGACCCGAAGACGGTCGAGGAGACCCACGCGGACGTGCTCACGCTTGCGCGAGCGACGGGTCGCGAGGAGGAGGGGTCGCAGCTCGTCGCCGATGCCGCCGCGCGAATCGAGCGAGCAGGGCTCGCGACGCGATCGCAACCGCGTCCTCGCGTGGCCGCGCTCGAGTGGCTGGATCCGGTGTTCGTGGCCGGCCACTGGACGCCGCAGCTGATCGAGCTGGCTGGAGGCGAGGACGTGTTGGGAGAGGCCGGAGCGCCCTCGCGGACGGTCACCTGGGACGCGGTCGCGGACGCCAGGCCCGAGGTCGTGATCGTGATGCCCTGCGGCTACGACGCCGCACGCGCCCACGCGGAGGCCGCCCGCTACGCACACGCGCTGGCCGGGCTCGGGGCGGGCAGGGTCGTTGCCGTGGACGCGTCGGCCTACTTCTCGCGACCCGGCCCACGGCTGACCGACGGCGTCGAGCTGCTGGCGCACATCCTTCACCCGCGCGCTCGCGCCGGATCTCCCCACGGGCGCCGAGGCACTGCCGGTGGTCACCGCGGGCGCGCGTCCATAATCTCGGCCCGGACGCAGTCCGGGGCGAACCCGGTCCTGAGGCGGTCCGGGCGGCTCCCGGCCCGGACGCGGTCCGGGCGCTCAGGCGATGCCCGTGCCGGAGGCGCCCGCGGCCTCGATCGCACCGAAGACGGCGAGCGCGCAAAGCACCAGGCAGGCGATCAGCCCCGAGCGCGGGAACGCGGCGGGCATCGGCCAACCGGAACGCGAGCCCTGCCAGCGCGCCGCCGATCAGGCCGCCGATGTGGTCGCCGACCGAGATGTTGGCGAAGGTGAAGCTGAAGATCAGGTTGATGATGATCAGGCCACCGATGCCCGACTCCATCACGCTGACGCGGCGCGCGCGGAGCTCGACGACGGCCGCCCCCATCAGTCCGAAGACGGCGCCCGAGGCGCCGAGCGTCGGTGAGGCGGTGGCGAACAGCGCGCCGAAGGACCCGGCGAGGAGCGACGTGGCATAGATCGCGGCGAACCTGAGCGAGCCGATCCCTCGCTCGAGCATCATCCCGAGGAGGTAGAGCAGGTACATGTTGAAGCCGATGTGGAGAAGGTTCTCGTGCAGGAAGCCGGCGCTGATCAGACGCCAGTACTGGTGGCCTTCGGCGATCCCGTTGCGGTAGAGCAGGCCTTCTTCGATCACGCTGCCGTGGATGGTCGTGCCCGCCAGCGAGAACTGTCCCTGCTCGGTGAAGAAGGCGAGGACGTTGATGACGATCAGCGCGTAGGTGACGCGCGGAACGGTCGCCATGTCGCGCATGCGCATGACTTTGGTGCGCTGACTTGCGCACTCGGGGCAGCGCATGCCAACGGGCGTCGTCGTCATGCAGTCCGGGCAGATGGGCCGTCCGCAGTTCGAGCAGGCGACCCCGGTCTCGCGCGAGGGGTGGCGATAGCAGGCGGCCACTCAGCGGTCGCCGAGTAGCTTGCGGGTCTCGCGCCCGAGGCCGCGGATCGTCTGCTCGGCTGCGGAGCGGTCGAAGGCCGGCCAGCGTGTGGCGCTCGGGCTGGGGGAGGCCGCCCGCCTGCGGGCGCGCAGGAGCACCAGCGCGGCGCCTGCCGCCCCGCCGACGACGAGCGCCGCCGCCGGACGGGCCCAGTTGCGCGGGTCGCGCATCGCCGAGAGCTCCCACGCTTCGAGCTCGTCGGCCGCCATCTCGGTGATCGTGGTGAGCGTGCCCTCGAGACGCTCGACGAGGTCGGCGGGCGGCTCGACAGGCGCGAGCGCTTCGCGCAGCAGTCGCTCGAAACTGGGAAGGGCTTCGGTCACGAGCTCACCTCCGCGGAGCCTTCGGGCTTGCGTCCGGGATCGGAGCGCCGAGGCCGGCTTGCGCCGTCATCCTCGCCACGGTCGCCGACGATCTCCTCGAGCTGTTTGATCGCCCGGTGTATCAGGACCTTGGTCGCGCCGTCTGAGCGGTCCAGCGCACGAGCGATCTCGCGGTTGTCCATGCCGAGCGCGAAACGCATGATCAGCGCCTCGCGCCTGTCGTCGGGAAGCTGGCGCACACCGTCGAGCACACGGCTCAGCTCGTCGCGCCCCTCGACGAGCTGCTCGGTGGTATGAAGGGCAGCGACCGTGGTCGTCTCGTCGATCGGGGAGGCCGGCTTGCGCGAGCGGTCGCGATACAGGTTGGCTGCCAGGTTGTGCGCGATGCGAATCAGCCATGGGCGCAGCGGTCGGCCGTGCGACTCGCGCTGGGCGCGCTCGAAGTGGCGGTATGCCTGCAGGAACGTCTGCTCTGTCAAGTCCTCTGCGTCGTGGTGGTCTCCGACGCGATAGTAGGCGTAGCTGTAGACATCGCGCAGGTGTGCGCGATACAGCTCGGAGAACTCGGCGTCGAGCTGGGCCTTTGACTTCTGGCTGGCTGGCTCGGTCACTCATTGCACACCCTATCCCGACCTTGCCCGCGGAACCGCTCTGCGAGAGGACCACGCGGTCAAGCCGCGCGGGCCTCCTCGGCGGCGGCAGATCGATGATGGGCGCGCCCGCGGCGCGCGGACTTGCCGCCGGGTCGTTCGTGTTCATCGCGCTGGGCGCCGACGCCGCCGAGCCATTCCCATTGCAGGTTCACGCAGGCCCAGATCCGCTCGGTGACTCCGGCTGCGAGCGTGGGCGAGGTCCGTTCGGGGCGCGGGAAGCGCAGCGGTGCGCCGACGCGCAGGGACACCTTGCGCGGACGGATGCGCCAGCCGCGGCGAACGTGCTCGCTGCCGAAGACGGCGACGGGCACGACCGGCACCCCCGTTTCCAGGGCCAGGCGCCCGACGCCGCGGCGCGGCACCCCGAGCGGCCCCGAGCGCACGCGCGTGCCCTCAGGGAAGACCACGACACAGTCGCCCCGCGCGAGGATCACACGGGCCGTCTCCATCGCGCCCCTGTCGCCGGCGCCGCGATCGACGGGAAAGGCTCCGAGGGCGTTCAGCAGCACGGCCTGCCAGCGCTTTTCGAACAGCTCGCGCTTGGCCATGTAGTAGACCGGCCGGCGCACGAGCGTGCCGATCACGAACGGGTCAAGGAAGCTGCGGTGGTTGGAGGCGAGCAGCAGCGGGCCACTGCGCGGTAGGTGCTCGCGGCCGATGCGCCGCATGCTGAAGTAGATCAGGAAGAACGGCACGAGCAGCGCGCGGAGCGCCCAGTAGAAGACCGGGTTCACGCCCTTGGTGAGCGAGCGCTCGCGATAGCCGCCAAGGTTGACGGGCGGATCGCTGGGGGGTCCCTCGACGGCAGCTTTGACGTCTTGACGGCCGATGCTTCGGGGAGCGCGAGCGCCACGCGCGGTCGCCGCGTCCACGTGCGTCGTCGGCGCGGGCCTGTCGAGGACCTCCGGCTGCGCGCGTCGCGGCTCAATGTGCTGCCCGTCCATATCCTCAAATACACCCTCCCCGACGACGCCGTTACAGTTGAGCAAGGGTCGCCGCGCCCGGTGCCGGCGGTCGTGCCGGAGTAGCTCAGTTGGTAGAGCGCCTGTCTTGTAAACAGGGGGTCAGCGGTTCGAGTCCGCTCTCCGGCTCTGGGTTTCTGGAGGATCCGGCTCGTCAGAGCCGTCGGTTGCGAACGGCAGCGCGTCGAGCAGCCCGGTCATCTCAAACACGCGTTGTACTCCGCCCGTTCCAGGCGTGAGCGACACGGCATGGCCGTGGCGCTGACACAGTTCACTGGCGATGAGGACGGCGCGCACGCCCGTCGAATCAATGAAGCTCAGTTGGCTGAAATCGAGGGCAACCGCACTGATTCCGTTCTCGCACAGCTGTCGCATCTTGGCTTCGAAGATCGGGGCTGACGCGAGGTCGAGCTCCCCGACGAGGACCAGGGTGTGTTGGCCGCCACGCACGACGTCGTTCAGTTCAAGCCCAGCTGCCGAACTCACTTGCCTGGCTCCCTCGTCCTGCCGGCCTCGGTCGATCGGCGATCGGGCTGTGTAGCGGGGTGGGGGCCACGAGCGTGGGCAGATACGAAAAGACTCACGAGTCGCCTACTTCGTGCCAGGCAGCGGGGACAGTGTTCGATCAGGTCTTGCGGGCGGGTCATCGGTAACGACAATCCGCAATTGGGACAATTGAGATACGGCATGGCGGCCTCCACGCGGGTGCACTGTGGGGCAGTCCATTCCGGCCTCTCGAGGGTTGCCGTCCCGTCCTACCGCTGACGATGGTCTTGACTCTCCTGCCCCCTGGAAGCCGAAGCTGCAATCAACACTAGCGGCCTGGCGGCCCTCGCGCAAGAGCTCTTGCTTACGCAAAGGTGCGGAATTTTGGCGGCCGACCCAGGCCGCGGCGTTGGCATCGCACTAACGACGACCCGCACTCGCCCGGAGCAGGAACCCAACCACGAGCACAGCGAAGACTCCCGCGACCGCCCACGCGCCTTTGACGGCAGAAAGGATCGAAACAACCAGAGCCGCCGTGGCTGCGAAAAGCGAAAACGTCAGGTTGGCTATCTATGGCTCCGAGTCCGAACTGTCACCACTTCGAGTCTACGTCGCACCACTCGCGCCAGACGCCCCGTCGGCGCCGATCGCGCACTCGATCCGCCTCGAACGGTGGACCGCGTCAAGGCCCGGTCGACCGTCGACGGCCGCTATCGTGCGGCGCCGACGGCGGCGTCCTGGCGAAAACCCCACAGGGCTTTTTGCTCCTGCAGCGACAACAGGCGCCAGCGCTCGGCGCGTTGCATCCACACGTAGATACGAACGTCGAGCACGCTGCGAAGCTCCGCGAGCAGATCGACGGTCGTGCGCGCGGTGACGCCTTCGGCCAGCACTCGCGCGCTCATTACGTCGACGACCTTGAACATCAGCGGGGCCGGCGTCTCGATCGGCTTGGATGCGCGCCGCGGTCGCTCCAACGCGATCACCGCCAGGTCTCGCTCCTCGGAGGCGCCGTGCTCGAGCGCCTGCTCGAGCGGGACCACGTGCGCACCCGTGCCCTTTGTCTCGGTGTCGAGCAACCAGGTTTTTCCCATGGATTCAATCTAGCGGCCGACCGGTGCCACCCCAGCCGCGCTCTCGCGAGCCGCGGGCGAATCGGATCAGGCTCATCCGACCTCGGCCAGAGCGACCTCCAAGATCTTCTCCCAGTAGCGTGCGCCATGCTCGGCGCTGGCGCGCGCGGGATCGCCGATCACGCCGTTCTCGGCCACGGTATGGACCCCGGCCCCGAAGATCACCCCGATCGCCGCCTGGACGTCACCGGTGTAGCCTGGCTCGCCGCGCTCGAGGTGAACGAGCTCGGGATGAATCGTCATCAGCATCGAGGTCTCCCACTCGCCGGCATGCACGCCGCCCTCGCCGAGCGGGACGTCGTGCTCCTCCTCTCCGAGCTGCGCGATCGTGAACAGCGCGCCCAGGTCGGTGAGCGCTCGGATCTCGATTCCCGGCACCGGGTCCAGAGCCTCCAGGGCCGCCGCGAGAGGGCCGAAGTTGCCGCCGTGGGTCGGCAGCAGGACCACGCGTCCGAAGCCGCCGCGGGCGAGCGAGCGCACGATGTCGGCGACGACCCCGCGAAAGGTCTCCTCCGAGACCGACAGCGTGCCGGGGAACTCGAGGTGATGCTCAGAGCAGCCGATCCGCACGGTCGGCGCCACAAACGCATCGAGACGCTCGGCGACCGCGTGCGCCAGGTGATCTCCGATCAGAGCGTCGGTCGCGAGCGGCATGTGCGGGCCGTGCTGCTCGGTCGCGCCGAACGCGATCACCACGGTGTTGCGCCCTCGCTCCTGCTCTGTCCGCACCTCAGGCCACGTCATTCGGTCCAGCTCGACGGCACCCATTGCGCTCTCCTTTTGTCGCTGGCCTCGCGAGTCTAGAGACCGGCTGTGAACGTCGAGAATGCGAAGATGGCGGCGTGCCGGTCGATGCCCCACGCGCTCGCGCGAGCCGCCGAGCCGGCAGAGGATGAAGCTCCGCGAGATCGCGCGGGCCGACTGGCCGGCGCTCTTGGAGTTGAACCTGGCGTCCGTGCGTGAGCTGAGCGCCCTCGACGAGCAACGGCTGGAATCGCTCTTGTCGTGGGCGCAGCGCGGCCTCGTGGTCGAGGATGAGGGAGCAATCGTCGCGTTTGCCCTGGCGATCGCGCCCGGCACGCCGTACGACAGCGACAACTACCGCTGGTTCGGCACGCGGTTTGAGCGTTTCCTGTATCTCGACAGAATCGTGGTATCCGGTGCGATGCGCCGTCGCGGGATCGGCGGGCGGCTCTACGATGCGATCGAGGCGACGGCCACGGGATTCGAGCGCATGGTCTGTGAGGTCAATCTCCTCCCGACGAACGAGGCCTCGTTGGCATTCCACGCCGCGCGCGGCTACGTCGAGGTCGGGCGTCTGGAGCACCCTGGCGGGAAGGTCGTGGCGCTGTTGACCAAGGAGCTTGCGCCGCCGACGCACGATCCACCGGTACGCTTGCCGCGATGAACACGGCCCCGCGCACGATCCATCACCTCAACTGCGGCACGATGTGCCCTCGGGGGGCGCGCCTGCTCACCGGCGAGGGCGGCCTGCTCGGCAGCGCACGGCTTGTCTGCCACTGCCTGCTCATCGAGGGCGCCGAGGGCCTCGTGCTGATCGATACCGGCTTCGGCCTCGATGACACCCGCAACCCGCGCCAACTCGGCGTTCCGTTCACAGCGATCACGCGCCCGCGCGCCGACTCCGCCGAGACGGCGATCTCACAGATCCGCGGGCTCGGCTTGGCGCCAGGCGACGTGCGTCATGTTGTCACCACGCATCTGGACCTCGATCACGCGGGAGGCCTGCCGGACTTTCCCGACGCCGAGGTTCATGTGCTGGGGCTCGAGCTCGATGCCGCGATGCATCCGGGCTGGCGCGAGCGCACCCGCTACATCGCCGCGCACTGGAACCACGGTCCCCGCTGGGTGCAGCACGACATCGGCGGAGACGAGTGGCTCGGGTTCGACAGCGTGCGCATCCTGCCCGGCAGCGACGCGGAGATCGCGCTGATCCCGCTGCCCGGCCACACGCTCGGCCACACGGGCGTCGCGGTGAAGCAGGCTGACAGTTGGCTGCTGCACTGCGGCGACGCCTACTTTCACTACGGCGAGGTGCAGACGCCGCCGCACTGCCCGGCCGGCATGCGCGCGTTCCAGATGCTGAATCAAGTCGATGGCGCCGCCCGGCGACAGAACCAGGAACGGCTGCGCGAGCTTGCCCGGCGCCACGGAGAAGAAGTCGAGCTGATCTGCTCCCACGACTCCTCGACATTCGCCCGCTACCACGCCGCGGCCACGGGCTGAGGCGCGCACTCCCTCGATCAGACCTCCAACAGCAGCGTGACCGGCCCGTCGTTGACGAGCTCGACGGCCATGTGGGCGCCGAAGGACCCGCGCTGCGCCCGTGCGCGCGCGCAGAAACGCTCATACAGGGGCTCGGCGCGTTCGGCATCCGCAGCCGCCACAAAGCTCGGTCGATTGCCGCGTCGAGTATCGCCGTAGAGGGTGAACTGGCTCACGCACAGGATCTCGCGCTCGCCGACCGCGTCGTTCATCCGTCCGTCCCGATCTGCGAACACGCGCAGAGCGCGCACCTTCGCCGCGAGGCGGTCGGCTGCAGCCGCGTCGTCCTCGCGCGCGACGCCGAGCAGCACGAGCAGGCCCGGCCCGATCGCGGCGACGGTACGGCCATCCACGTGTACCGCGGCGCGGCTGACCCTCTGCACGAGCGCGCGCATCGCGATCGGACCTTAGCGAGTGCGATCGCGGACGCGGCGCAGATCAGAACAGAGGCGCGAGCGCCTCGACGTGACCGGGGCGCTTGTCCGGGCCCCGCGCGAGGTCGATCTCGCGCACTCGGCGCATTGGACCGCGCTCAGGCAGCGGGCTCGCGCTCGCGCGCGTGAGAGCTCAGCTCGTATGCGCCGGGCTCGATCCGCACGGCGCGTCGCCGGTAGGTGCTCCAGAGCCATGGCCATTGGTTGGGGTCGTTACCGTTCTCATCGACGTACCAGTTCGTGCAGCCGGTGTGCCAGACGGTCGCGCGCAAGGCGGCGCGCAGCTGCATGTCGAAGGACTCGGCCGTCTGGCGCCTGACCTCGATCCGCGACGCGCGCGCTCGCTCGAGATTTCCAAGGGCGGCGATCACGTGGCGGATGCCGGCCTCGATCGTGTCGATGACCGAGCCCGTCCCCCCGTTCGTGTTAGGCCGTAGAGCAGGAACATGTTGGGGAAGCCCGGGACGCTCAACCCCAGATACGCGCGCGGCACGGGCGTCCAGGTGTCCGTCAGCGTGCGGCCACCGGCGCCGGTGATCTTCATGGGCGCGACGAAGCCATGGGTCTTGAAGCCGGTCGCCAGCACGAGCACGTCGGCCGGTCGCTCGCTGCCGTCCTCCACGCGCACCCCACTCGAGGTCACTTCAGCGATCGGGTCGGTGATCAGCTCGACGTTGGGCCTCGTCAGCGTCGGGTACCACTCGTCGGTGAGCATCAGCCGCTTGCAGCCGATCTCATCGCTCGGAGTGACCTTCGCGCGAAGCTCCTCGTCGGTGATCGCCTTGGTGATCTGGCGGCGCGCGACCGCGCGGAACGGCCCGAGCAGCCAGCGGTGACGGGTCATGCCCAGCGCGCCGAGCTCCATGAACGCGAAGATCGCCGCGCGGTCGAGCCGCTGCACGATCGGAAAGCGCTCGAATAGTCGCTGCGTGCGCTCGGAGTACGCGAAGTCCATCTTCGGAATCGTCCAGCCGGGCGAGCGCTGGTAGACGTCGAGCTGCTCCACGAGCGGCTGGATCGCGGGCACCGTCTGGATCGCGCTGCAGCCGGTCCCGATGACGGCCACGCGCTTGCCCGAGAGCTCGACGTCGTGGCGCCATTGCGAGGTGTGAAACACCGGGCCGCTGAAGCTCTCCAGACCGCGGATCGACGGCATCTTCGCTACCGAGAGCTGTCCGCAGGCGGTGATCAGGACGTCGGTCTCGTGCACCCCGGCGCTCGTCTCGAGGATCCAGCGACCGGAGTCCTCATCCCAGCGCGCGTCCGTGACCTCGGTGCTGGTGCGGACTGAGTCCAGCACGCCGTGGCGCCGAGCGACGCCCTCCGCGTATGCCTGGATCTCCGCCTGGGGCGCGTAGCGCCGCGACCAGCGCGGGTTCGGATCGAACGAGAACTCGTAGAGATGCGACGGAACATCGCAAGCGGCGCCCGGATAGCTGTTGTGGTTCCACACCCCGCCGACGCGCTCGCCGCGCTCAAAGACGGTGACGTCCTCGTAGCCCGCACGCCGGAGCAGCACCGCCGCACCGACCCCGCCCAAGCCGGCGCCGACGACGGCTATCGAGACTTGCCGAGGCCGGTTGGGGCCGCTCCCGTTGGCGTGCGGGTCAACGCTCACCGCGCAGACATTACTACCCGCCCGCAGGGGCGGTTCGCGTTCGCTCCACGCCCACTAGCATCGTCGGTCAAGCGGCCGCGGTGCTCGTGCCGGGCGTCCGATTCGCGCGCATATCCACCGTCCATCCCGAGGAGGCTCCGTGTCTTTCCAGACGCTGCTCTACGACACTGCAGGCGCGATCGCGACGATCACCCTGAACCGCCCCGAGCGCCTGAACACGATCGTGCCGCCGATGCCGGAAGAGCTCGAGCTCGCCGTCCACCGCGCGATCGTGGACTCCGACGTGAAGGTCATCGTCCTGCGAGGCGCCGGGCGGGCGTTCTGCGCGGGCTTCGACTTCGGCGAGGGCTTCCACCACTGGGACGACGCTCTCACGACCGACGGCAAATGGGACGCGGGCAAGGACTTCGCGGTCGCAACCTCCCAGGCATTGGCGCCCGTGCCGAAGTTCATGAGCCTGTGGCGCTCGCCCAAGCCCGTGATCGCTCAGGTTCACGGCTGGTGCGTCGGCGGAGGAAGCGACCTGGCGCTGTGCGCCGATCTGATCGTGGCCAGCGAGGACGCCCGAATCGGCACGTCCTACTCGAGAATGTGGGGCTGCTACCTGACGGGTATGTGGCTCTACCGGCTCGGCCTGACAAAGGCCAAGGAGTACTCACTGACCGGCAAACCGCTGTCGGGCAGCGAGGCGGTCGACGCGGGTCTGATCAATGCCGCCGTCCCATTCGAGCGCCTGGAGGCGGAGGTCCGCGAGCGGGCCGAGCAGCTCGCGACGATCCCGCTGTCGCAGCTGACGGCGATGAAGCTGATCGTCAATCAGGCCTACGAGAACATGGGGCTGGCCTCGACGCAGCTGCTCGGCCCCGTCCTAGATGGCCTCATGCGCAACACGCCCGAGGCTCACGCCTTCATCGAGCTCGCGGAGCGCGAGGGGGTCGGCGCGGCAGTCACCAAGCGCGACGCCGGTTTCGGCGACTACAGTCAGGCCTCGGCCGCCGAGAAGCCCAACCCGGACAACATCATCGTCGCCTAGCGGCCGCCCTTGACCGCGCCGTAGCGGCTCCAGTGACGCTCGGGGATCGCGTCGGGATCCTTGTACCAGTACCACGTGCAGGGATCCTTGGAGTAGTCCTCGGGCGGATCGGAGGGATAGAGCGGGTAGCCAGACCATTGGATCGGCAGCGACTCGTTCATGAAGCTGCAGTGCGTGCAGTAGAGGGGAAACCCCTTGCGCCCAAACGACCAGTCGTGGGCCTCGCGCGTGCGACCGCCGTCGGGCAGTCCCTCGTAGGCGCCGTTGAGCACAAGCCGCTGGCCGGAGCCGCACGGGTTCATCGTGAAGGTGACCTTCTCGTCGTCCTCGCTGATCGTGAAGCTGCCCGGATTGGGTCCGACGCCCGAGCACGAGTGCGCGCGCCAGGTCGCGGCGAGCAGCCCGACGAGCTCGCGCCGGTCGAGCGCGACGATCGCGTCGTGGTGGCGGCGCCATCCACGGCCCATGCTCTCCGTCCACGCCTCGGCCACCCCCTCGTCGCCCAGCCGCTGCTGGATGAAGGAGACGAGATCGAGCACGCCCGCGGCCATCAGGTCGTGAAGCATCTGCCACTCGTGCTTCATCTCCTTGCAGAGTCGCCTCGCCTCCTCCAGCTCACCGGCGTCGATCGCCTCGACGGCGCGGTCCATCGTCGGCCGCGAGAGGCGCTCGAGCTCCTGCTCGGAAAACCAGCGGTCTGTCATCGTCTCCTCCTTCGATGATGATCGGGGCCCCATTGTGACCCACACGCGCAGGGCGCTCGTCACCGGGGCCGCGCGCGGGATCGGCGCGGCGATCGCAGAGCGCCTGATCGCGGACGGCCTCGACGTGGTCACGCTCGACCTGCACGCGGGCTGCGACATCGCGCTCGATGTCGCGCGGGATCCGTTCCCGGCGCTGGAGGACATCGACGTCTGCGTTGCCAACGCGGGAATCACGACCACGATCGCCCCTGCCCACAAGATGTCTGCTGAGCAGTGGGAGCGCGACGTCGATGTCAACCTCACGGGCTCATTCCGCACTATTCAGGCCTGTATCGGCGGCATGCGCGAGCGCGGCTACGGCCGGGTCGTCGTTATCTCCAGCATCGCCGCACTGGGCGGCCTGCCGGGACAGGTCGCGTATGCCGCATCGAAGGCGGGGCAGCTGGGAATGGTCCGCACGCTCGCGAGCGAGAACGCCGCATTCGGAATCACAGTCAACGCGATCCTCCCGGGTCTCGTCGCGACAGAGCAGGTGCTGGCGATGCCCGATGCGGTGCGCGAGCGCGTGCTGCGCGCGGTACCGACGGGAAGGCTCGTGGAGCCCGCCGAGATTGCTGCGGCGGTGGCTTTTCTCGTCAGCGCCGAAGCGGCCCAGATCAGCGGACAGACGCTCGCGGTCGACGGCGCCGCGTCGCTGTCGCAGCTATCGCTCGGCAACGAACGTCTGTAGCCGCCGAGGGTGGCGACTCGCGCCGCCTGCGACGAGCGTGCTCGTCGCAGCCCTCGGCGGGCAAACGTCGCCGATCAGACGTGCCGGGGTTTGTCGGAGCGCGAGACGGCCGTCAGTCCGAGGACTCGTACTTGAACGAGATCGCCAGCCGAACGCGGTAATTCTTGACCTTCCCGTTCTCGATCGAGACGTCCTCCCTCACAACCTCGGCAATACGCAGGTCGCGCACGGTTTTCGCGGCCGTCTCCACCGCGGTACGCGCCGCCGCCTCCCATGACTCCTCGCTCACGCCAATCACTTCGGTGACTCTGTAAACCCCGTCAGCCATGTCAACCCCTCTACTCGACGTTGGAGCCTGCGACTCTTGCAGATGTCAGGACGCGACAGCCTGCGGTCCGACCGTCACCCGAGACGTCTCGGCGCGCCGGGATGCTCGCACGCGGCTTGGCTGTGGCCGAAATTGCGATCATCGACGCAATGGCGGGCGTGCACGCTTCTCTGACCGCCGAGGATCTTGAGGTCGTCTGGTGGGCTCGGGACCGGCGGTCGTCCTCGTCCACGGCAGCGTCGTCGGCACCAGTCGCACATGGCGCCACCAGCTGGCGCTCGCCGAGCAGTGGAGCCTCCACCTACCGAATCGCCCCGGCTTCGGCACCAGCCCACCATTGCCGCGCGGCGACTTCGAGCGCGAGGCGCCGTTGATCGCCGAGCTGCTCGGGGAAGGTGCGCATCTCGTGGGACACTCCTACGGCGCGGTGATCGCCTTGTACGCGGCGGCATTGCGACCGCTCGCGGTTCGCTCGCTCACGGTGTCGGAGCCGGGCTGCCTGAGAGTTGCCGCCGGCGATCCCGATGTCGACGCGCAGATCGCACACGGCCAGCTCCTCTACGAGCGCGCCGCGACGTTGTCCCCGCTCGAGTTTCTGCATGCCTTCCGCGGTGGCGTGGGCTCCACCCACGAGACCCCGGAGCAGCTCACCGGCGAGCTGTTGAGCGGCGTCCGCCTGCTGATGCGCGAACGTCCGCCGTGGGAGGCCGATCCGCCATTTGACGCCCTCGCCGCCGCCGCCTTCCCAAAGCTCGTCATATCGGGCGGGCACTCCACCGTCTTCGAGTCCGTGTGCGACGCCGTTGCGGAGCGAATACGGGCAACGCGCGCCGTGATCAGCGGGCGCGGACATACGATTCCGGCAACCGGCGCCCCCTACAACGCGCGCCTGCATTCGTTCCTGACCGAGTGCGAGCGGGACTGAGACGCCCGTACCGGGATCATCCGGCCTCTCTGCGCGCGTCGTGCTGCGACAATCACAGCAGGCGCCAGCGCCGACTTCACATGGCCAAGCCCTCGCCTCGACTACCCCTTCCCGGCGCGCCGGTCCGCGGCTCGCGCACCGGCCGGCCGGTGATGGCCCTGCTCGACCTGCTCGGCCGGCGCTGGGCGCTGCGGGTCGTGTGGGAGCTGCGCGAGGAGCCCGCCGCGACGTTTCGGGACCTGCAGACGCGTTGCGGAGACGTCTCCTCCAGCGTGCTCAACCAGCGCCTGCGCGAGCTGCGCGAGGCCGGGATCATCACAACCGGCCACCCGACGGGCTACGAGCTGACCGACGAGGGGCGAAGCCTGCTTCAGGCACTAGCGCCGGTCGACGACTGGGCACGGCAATGGGGCGCGCGCGGGTCGGGCTCGGGCGAGCCGAGCCTATAGCGAGATCAAGCCCGTGGGTGCCGAGATCGCTTCGGTGGCGCCGGCGCTATTGGTCGCCTTGACTACGACGTCCAAGGTGAGACCGAGGTCGGCGGAGAGGAGCGTAAATGTCGGACTCGTCGCCAGCGGGATGTTCAAGCAGCTTTCGCCTTTGGCATTGCATAGCCGCCACTGGTAGGAGTAGGTGATCGGGGCGGTGCCGGCCCATTTGCCTTCAGTCGCGGTTAGGAGTTGCCCAAGTTTCAGAGTGCCCGCGATCGACGGCAGCGACGTATTTTTCGGCAATAGCGCGGCGATCAGACCGCGTCACGGCCGAGGACGCTTTGGTCGAGCCGGCCGCGTTGGTCGCGGTGACGACCGTCCTGAGCGTGAGGCCGACATCGCCCGCAACGAGGGTCAACGTGGAGTTCGTCGCGCCGACGATGTCTTTGCAGCTGGAGCTTTCCCCGGCCGCGTTGCACAGCTGCCACTGGTAGGTGTAGGTGATCGGGGCGGTGCCCGTCCAGCTGCCTTCTTTGGCGGTCAACAGCTGGCCGTCGATCAGGGAGCCTGTGGTGCTCGGCAGTGATGTGTTGCTCGGCAGGAGTGCGCCGATCAGTCCAGTCACGGCCGAGGACGCTTTGGTCGAACCGGCCGCGTTGGTCGCGGTGACGACCGTCCTGAGCGTGAGGCCGACATCGCCCGCAACGAGGGTCAACGTGGAGTTCGTCGCGCCGACGATGTCTTTGCAGCTGGAGCTTTCCCCGGCCGCGTTGCACAGCTGCCACTGGTAGGTGTAGGTGATCGGGGCGGTGCCCGTCCAGCTGCCTTCTTTGGCGGTCAACAGCTGGCCGTCGATCAGGGAGCCTGTGGTGCTCGGCAGTGATGTGTTGCTCGGCAGGAGTGCGCCGATCAGTGCAGTCACGGCCGAGGACGCTTTGGTCGAACCGGCCGCGTTGGTCGCGGTGACGACCGTCCTGAGCGTGAGGCCGACATCGCCCGCAACGAGGGTCAACGTGGAGTTCGTCGCGCCGACGATGTCTTTGCAGCTGGAGCTTTCCCCGGCCGCGTTGCACAGCTGCCACTGGTAGGTGTAGGTGATCGGGGCGGTGCCTTCCCAGGCGCCGGTGGCGACGCTGAGGAGCTGGCCGTCGGTGAGGGTGCCGCCGATCGAGGGCAGTTCGGTGTTGCTCGGCAAGAGCGCGCCGATCACTTCGGTTGCAGCCGAGGTCGCCTGCGTGGAGCCCGCCGCATTGGTGGCGGTGACGACCACCGCGAGGGTCGATCCGATGTCCGCCGGGGAGAGTTTCAGGCTCGAGCCGGTCGCTCCGGTGATGTCATTGCAGGCGGCACCGAGCGCGTTGCATAGCTGCCACTGGTAGGTGTAGGTGATCGGGGCGGTGCCTTCCCAGGCGCCGGTGGCGACGCTGAGGAGCTGGCCGTCGGTGAGGGTGCCGCCGATCGAGGGCAGTTCGGTGTTGCTCGGCAAGAGCGCGCCGATCACTTCGGTTGCAGCCGAGGTGGCCGAGGTCGAGCCCGCCGCGTTGGTGGCGGTGACGACCACCGCGAGGGTGGATCCGACGTCCGCCGGGGAGAGTTTCAGGCTCGAGCCGGTCGCTCCGGAGATGTCATTGCAGGCGGCGCCGAGCGCGTTGCACAGCTGCCACTGGTAGGTGTAGGTGATCGGGGCGGTGCCTTCCCAGGCTCCGGTGGCGACGCTGAGGAGCTGCCCGTCCTGCAGGAGCCCGGAGATCGTTGGCAGAACTGTGTTGGTCGGTAGGAGCGCCAAGACCGGCTGCGATTCGGCTGAGGTTGCCGAGGCCGTGCCGTGCGCGTTTGACGCCGTGACGACAACGTCGAGATTGCTGGCGACGTCAGCGGCGCCGATGGCATAGGTGGAGCTCGTCGCGCCAGGGATATTTTCACATCCACCACCGAGAACGTTGCAGCGCTGCCACTGGTAGCTGAAGCTGAACGGTGCCGTCCCCGCCCAAGTGCCGGTCGCGGCGGTCAGCGTCTGCCCATCGACGAGCGAGCCAGCAACGGCCGGCAGCGCGGTGTTTGCTGGCGGACCAGCTTTGATTTTTGTCGTCAGCCCCGACGCCGCACTACCTTTTCCCACCGCGTTGGTCGCAGTGACGATCGACCGCAGGTATCGCCCGATCTGTGAACTGCTCACTCGATAGCTGCTCGTCGTTGCTCCGGGAATGATCGAACAGCTGGTTCCGGAAGTGCACAACTGCCAGGCGTAGGTGAAAGACAGTGGAGGGGTGCCTTTCCAAGTGCCGTTGCTCACGGTCAATACCTGGCCATCGAGGGCGGCGCCGGAGATTTTTGGCCGCGTCTTCTTGGCGGGTGACGACGGGCCAACGGTCGCGGTTTGGTTAGATGTCGCGCTCGAGCTACCGGCGCTGTTCGTGCCCGTTACAGTGACACGCAGTGTGAAGCCGACATCTCCGTGCGTGAGCTTGTAGGAGACTTTGGTCGCAAGCGGGATGTCCGTGCAGCCGGCACCTGAGACGTCGCAGCGCTCCCACTGATAGGCGTAACTGATCGTCGCCGCACCCGTCCAAACGCCTCTCACTGCTTTGAGGGTCACTTCGTCCTTCGCGGTCCCCGTGATGCTCGGGAGCACGACGTTGGCCGGCGGACCCGTCCCGGCGGCGGAGGATGCCTCGGCTGAGAGCAATGCAACGAGCACCGCCAGCGACAGCGCAAGCGAGATCCGCCCGAGCACCCGCTGCCTCAGCACCTTGCCGCCCCACCCGAGCGGTGGTGTTCAATAAACACGCAATTACCCAAATCGCCCGGACGGAGATAGACGGGCGTTTGCATAGAACCCCTGCGTGTCCATGACCCCCACCGTCCCCCTTCCCCGGCGCACTCTCGTCCCTCACGATGTGTTGCCGCGATCCTTCCATGTTTGTCGCGTCAAGTCAACCCCGCACACAGCTGAGACCGGCGACGAGCGGGGCCGGAGCCGGGGGCTTGGACGGGTGGCGCGGCTGCCGGGGACGATGCCCGATCCAGCCGCCGCGCATGGCAGCATGCAGACCGCATCGAATCCAACCCCAGCGGTGTTAGGGGGGCAGTCAATCGGTCAGATCCCCTCGGCCGGTGGCGTGAGCAAGCAATCGCGCAAACGACAAATGCCACAAGGAGGCCCACGAATGCGTTCAATCAGGCTGATCCCGGCCCTGGTAGCCGCCGCGAGCTTGTTCGCCCTGGCTCCGGCCGGCGCCTTGGCTCGCCCAGCGAGCAGCAACTGCCGCGTCAGGATCTCGGTTTCCGAACCGGTCATCACGGCCGGCGAAACGGTTTCGGTCATAGGGCGGGGTCACTGCCCGAGTGGCGCGAGCACCGCTAGCCTCCCGCTCGCGGTCTACCAGCATGAAGCCACCGTTGCGCCGACCCTCAAACTAGTCGCCAGCCCGAACACGGCACCATTTGACGTGACGTCGGCTCCGATCTCATTTGACAGCAGCTTCTACGCGGTCATCAGTGGCGCTCGCAGCGCGAGCCGCAACGTCCGAGTGGCGCCCCAGGTGATACTCAATGCACCGACTGGCTCCCCCGATGGCGCCCAGCTCTTGACCGGCCGCCACAATCAGGTGCGCTTTACGGGCACCGTCAATCCGGCGACGTCAGCCGACAACGGTGCCTCGGTGCTCCTGGAACGCGAGCAAGCGACCGCAAACGAAGAATGGCACCCGATCCAGGGCAGCACGGTAAAGGAAGGCGCCTTCTCGTTCCTCCACACCTTCGAGAGGCCGGGCGACGCGAACCTCCGCGTGACCGTGCGCCCGCATGGACCGTTCGGCGCTCGTGGCATCTCAAACACGTTCTCGTTTGAGATCTCCCAGCCCCAGAACCCGCAACTGACGATCCTCTCCTCCGCCGAGCCGGCCTCATACGGGCAGTCGGTGACGTTCAGTGGAGTGGTCGCGGGAGTCACTGCCCCGACGGCGGTTACTCTCTCGGGCAACCCGCACTCGGACACCGGATTCAGCGTGGCGCAAAGCGGGATGACAGACAGCACTGGTCATTACACGTTGACGGTGCCGGCGGTCCAGAACACCTTCTACCACGTGACTACCGCAACCGCGAAGTCCACGGTTCTCTACCAGGGCGTGAAGAACGTGCTCGCGATGACCGCCGTGCCCCCGACCACGATGGTCGCCGGCCAGACATTCACGGTGAGCGGTGTGGTTACGCCGGCGCGACCGGGCCACCCGGTCTACCTCGAGCGGGAAAACGCCTTCCACGGCGGATTCCACACCATCACCGTGGGTCACGAGCTCGCGGGAGGCGTGTTCTCGATCTCGCACACGGTCAACAGCTCCACAAAGCCGGAGACCTTCCGGATCAAGGTTCCCGGCAATCCAGAGCTCCAGGCCGTGTCCAGCACGCCGTTTACGACCCTCGTGAGCCCGGCACCATTGGCTTCGCTGCTGCCGGTGGCGCCAGTCACGCTGCCGCACTGACCGGGTCTAAGCAGTAGCTGCAATCACGACGGTGGCCGTCCCCCCGGGGGCGGCCACCGTCGTGCTGCGTAGCACGGCCCCTCGTGCGCCAGGCGGCGAGCTGCCGGCCGCGGTGAGGGGTTCACGAGCGGTAGTCGACCGTTCGCCTGCGGCCTCGTCTCATGCGGCCACGGCACGTGCCTGAAGGTGCGCGCCGACCTTGCGCTTGACCCTTTGCAGCGCATTGTCCACCGTCTTGGTGTCGCACGACAGCCGCTCCCCCACCTGCTCGTAGGAATAGCCGTCGAGATACAGCGACAGCACGCGGCTCTCGAGCTCGGACAGGGCGCCCGACAGGCACCCGACCAGCGAGCGCAGCTCCTCTGAGGAGATGACCTGGTTGACGGGGTCGTGGACGCTCGGACCGGGCAGCATCTGGTCGAGCGTCGGCACATCCTCGCCCGCGCCTGCCGGCGTCGAGGAGAATGAGACGTACTGGTTCAACGGCGTGTGCTTGTTGCGTGTGGCGGTCTTGACGGCGGTGATGATCTGGCGCGTGATGCAGAGCTCGGCGAAGTTGCGAAAGCTCGACTCGCGATCCGTGCGAAAGTCGCGGATCGCCTTGTACAGCCCGACGAGCCCCTCCTGAATGAGATCGTCGGAGTCGCCGCCGGCGAGGAAGTACGAGGAGGCCTTTAGGCGAACGAAGCCGTGATAGCGCCGGACGAGACGGTCGTATGCGTTGCGGTCGCCCAGCTTGGCCAACGCAATCAGAAAGCCGTCCTCGACCTTGGGTTCAGAGTTAGGGTTGTGAGAGATTCTTGCCACGAGCAGATCCTTTCCTGTAGCTGCCCTCTGCAGGCAGCCGCAAAATTGCTCAGTGGCGCACTCCTCCCCCGGCGCCAAAGCTATATATACCTACGGCTTCATCAACCTTAGGTTCAGCGTTATGTAAGCGCGAGCCTGGCACAGTTATGGAGCCTTGTCAAGGCCTGCCCCCGCGAACCTGCAAGATCTCGTACAAGATCGCCGCCGCGGCGGCGCTCACGCCGAGCGAATCGACCCGCCCGAGCACCGGCGCGGCGATCAGCTGATCGCACGCCCTGGCCACGCGCGGTCGCAGGCCACCGCCCTCGCTCCCGAGCACGAGCACGACCCCGGCCCCGCCATAATCCGGGGCGTCGTATGGGACGGGCGCCCTGTCGGCGACGGTGTCCGCGCTTGCGCCGTAGCACCAGCACCCGGCCCTACGGGCATCGGCGAGGAAGTCGGCCACGTTGCGCACCTGCGCGACCGCGAGGTGCTCGACCGCTCCCGCCGAGGCCTTGCAGACGGCGGCCGTGACCGCCGCGGCGCGACGCTCGGGAATCACGAGGCCCGTCGCTCCGGCACACTCGGCGGTCCGGCAGATCGACCCCAGGTTCTGCGGGTCCTGAACCTGGTCGAGCGCGACCAGCACCGGCTCGCTGCCCGCGAGCAGCTGATCCGCGGACGCATACGGGTACTCGCCCGCGTCCGCGCACACGCCCTGGTGCGCGGACGAGCCGCAGCGGCGTTCGATCTCCGGGGCCGAGGAGGCTCGGACCCCGACCCCGCGAGCTTCCGCGCCCCTCAGCCACGACTCGCGCGCCGCGCCCTCGCTGGCCCAGACGTCGCTCACGCCGGCGGCCCGCCGTCCGCGCAACGCCTCGGCGACGGGGTTACGGCCGTAGATGATCACAGCGGCAACAGTTCGAAGCCCGCCGGCCCGTCACGGACCTCCCAGCCGAGCCCGGCGATCTCCCCGCGCAGGCGATCCGCCTCCGCGAACTCCCGCTCGCCCCGAGCCCGCTCGCGCTGCTCGGCCAGGTCGCGCACGCGATCGGGGACCCGCGCCATCGGCGCGAGCAGGCTCTGGAGTCCCAGCACGCCCAGCATCTCGCGGAGATGGTGATCACCTCCGTCAAGTCCGAGCGACGGCGAGGTCGCATCGCGGATCCATTCATTGACGCGAGCGAGCGCCAAGGCGGTGTTGAAGTCGTTGTAGAGCGCGTCGAAGAAGCCCTCGTGCAGTCCGTCCAGGTCCTTGTGCGAGGGCCCGGGCGACAACCGGCGTCCGGCCTCGCGGATGCGGCTTACGTTGGACTGCGCCTGCTCGAGCGCGGCGTCCGAGAACGCCAGCGGCTGCCGATAGTGGCCCGAGATCAAGTACATGACGACCGTCTCGGGCCCGTAACGCGCGATCACCTCGTGCAGTGGTGCGATGTTCCCCACCGACTTGGCCATCTTCTCGCCGGTGAATTGGATCATCCCGTTGTGCATCCACAGCTTCGCCAGCTCCTGGCCGCGCGCCGAGCGCGTCTGGGCGGCCTCGTTCTCGTGATGGGGGAACAGCAGATCGGAGCCTCCGCCATGGATGTCGAAGCCCACGCCGAGGAACTGCTCGGCCATCGCCGAGCACTCGATGTGCCAGCCCGGCCGTCCCGGCCCCCAGGGCGAGGGCCACTGTGTGTCCTCCCCCGGCTTGTTGGCCTTCCACAGGGCGAAGTCCAGCGGGTCCTCCTTGCGCTCGGCGCCCTCCACCTCCTCGCCCTGATCCATGTCGTTTAGCTGCCGGTGCGAGAGGCCGCCGTAACGGGGGTCCGAGCGCACGCGGAAGTACACGTCACCATCCGCGGCATAGGCGTGCCCGGACTCGACCAGGGCGTCGATGTAGGCGACTATCGGCCCGATCGTCTCCGACGCAAGCGGCTCGTGATCGGGGCGACCGAGGCCCAGAGCGTCCGTGTCGGCGATGTAGTGCGCGGTCATCTTGGCCGCGAGCTCGGCGCTCGGGCGTCCCACGCTACGGGCGGCGTCGTAGATCTTGTCGTTCACATCCGTGATGTTCACGACGAGCGTCACGTTCAGCCCTGCGAATTCGAGAAAGCGCTTGAGCAGGCTGAAGACGACGAACGGGCGCGCGTTGCCGATGTGGATCCGGCCATAGACCGTCGGACCGCATGCATACACACCGACGCGCCCGGGATCCCGCGGTGAAAGCTCTGCCAGCTCCCCGCTGAGAGTGTCGTGCAAGCGAATGCGGCGCATCCCTCAGCCCGCGCTTTGCAGGCTCGCAACCGCCAACGCCGCCACGCCCTCTCCGCGCCCGACGAACCCCATCCCCTCGCCGGTGCTCGCCTTGACGCTTACTCGCCGCGAGTCGAGCCCCAGGGCCAATGCCAACCGCTCGCGGATCGCCGCGCGGTGCGGGCCGAGTTTCGGCTCCTCCATGAGAACCGTGCAGTCCACGTTGACGATCTCGAGTCCCTCGGCGAGCACCTTGCTGACAACGGCCTGCAGCAGCTCGATCGAGTCGGCTGCGCGCCAGCGCTCCTCGGTATCGGGATAGTGCTCGCCGATGTCCCCCAGGCCGGCGGCCCCGAGCAGCGCGTCGATCAGCGCGTGGGCGAGGACGTCGGCGTCTGAATGGCCCTGCAGGCCGCGCTCGCTGGGGATCTCGATGCCGCCGATCACGAGCCGTCGATCGGCGAGCAGACGATGGGAGTCGAAGCCGATTCCCGTGAGGATCATCGCGTGCCGCTCTCGACCGATTGGGGGCTGGCTCCAAGCGGCTGCAGGCGGCGCACACGGCGGTCGAACACGCAAAGCTCGCTCACGCCCAGCCGCTCGAGCAGATCGAGAGCCTGCACGTAGTCCGCGCCGACGTCCTGCGGGCGGTGAGCGTCGCTGGAGAGCGCGATCGGCGCACCCGCCTCAAGGCACATCTTCAGGAACGCGGGCGCCGGATAGATCTCCCCTGCGCGCTTTCTCAGGCCCGCCGTTGAGACCTCGACGGCAATGCCCGACTGCGCGATGCCGTCGATCGCGAGCTCGTAATATCGGCGCAGGTCGCCATCGGGCAGCGGCCGCTCGCGGCCCCAGTACTTCACCAGATCAGGGTGCGCCACGACGTCGAAGAGGCCGCTGGCGGCCGACTCGCCGATCGTCTGGAAGTACCGGCGCCAGACCTCCTCCGCGCTGCGTCCCTTCTTCCACACGCCATACTCGTCCATGTCCACGGCGCCCTCGCGAATGAAGTGCACCGACCCGATCACGTAGTCGAACTCGCGTGCCTCGAGCAGGTTGGCCATGCGGTCCTCGGCACCGGGAACGAAGTCCGCCTCGATGCCCAGCCGCAAGTCGGTCTGCTCGCGCACGAACGTGCAGTAGGCGTCGAGATCGTCGTGCGCGTACTGCTGCCAGAACGGGTGCCGCCACACCTCGAGCGCCTGCTCGAAGCGGTACACGTGCTCGGAGACGCCCAGCTCGGCGATTCCTCGCTCGCTCGCCGTCGCGCGGTAGCGAGCGACGTTGGACTCAGTGAAGTGCTCAGACGCACTTGCATCCAGCGCGTCTGTCCGCAGGTGGAGGTGGTAGTCGGTCAGCACTTGGCGGCTTGCGATTCAAGCACGATTCACGCCGGCGACGAAAGGCGGCGCGACAGCAGCAGCGCGGCCAGCTCGAGATCCAAAGGGGTCGTGACCTTGAAGTTCTCCTGGCTGGAGGGCACCACGATCACCTTCCCGCCATCGCGCTCCACGAGCCAGGCGTCATCCGTGGCCTGGGCAAGGAGCTCTTCGGGAACGTCCAGCGCCCGCTGCAGGGCCGCGCGCCGAAACACCTGCGGCGTCTGTACTGCCCAGAGCTCATTGCGATCGAGTGTCTCGGACACCGCCCGCGTTCCCGCGTCGACGCGCTTGACCGTGTCTGTCACCGGCGCCGCTGCGATCGCCGCGGCCGCTGCGGGGTCACCGGCCAAGGCGGCGAGTACGGCACGCGCGAGCTCCGCCGTGAGCATCGGGCGCGCCGCGTCTTGCACGAGAACCGGGTCGCCGTCGCCTGACGCGGCGAGCGCGCGTCGCACGGAGTCCGAGCGCACGGCACCGCCATCGACCGCCGTGACGCCCGCCGGCGGCGGCGTGCCCGCGGGCAGGGCCACGACGATCCGCTCCACGCCCTCGACCTGGGCGAGCGCGTCGATCGACCATTGGACTAGCGGGCGCCCCGCCACCTCGACGAGCGCCTTCGGCCGCGCCGCGCCGAGGCGATCACCGCTCCCGGCAGCCACGATCAGCGCGACGGTCATAGCGCTGGACACTGTCGCGCACGCACCACGCGGACCGCGACGGTCGCTGGGGCGTGCGCGACAGCCCGCTACTCTGCGGCGGCTCCGGCCATCTGACTCGAGGCCGAGTCGGCGAGCAGATCGTCGAGATAGCTCTCGGCCTCCTCCTCGTCCTTGTCGAGCGCGTACATCAGCTCCGACGCGAGGATCTTCTTCGTCCGCGTGAACATCTGCTTCTCGCCGGTCGACAGGCCCTTCTCGCTCTCGCGCAGCGACAGGTTGCGTACGACCTCGGCGAGCTCGTAGATGTCCCCCGTCTTGATCTTGTCGCGGTTGTGCTTGAACCGGCGGTTCCAGTTCTTCGGCATCTCCGAGACCTCATCCCGCAACACGTCCAGTACTTTCTTCACCGTCTCTTCGTCAATCACCCGGCGCAGGCCCGCCAGGGCAGCGTTCTCGGTCGGCACCCTCACCGTCATGTCGTTGTGGAGGATCTTGATCGTGAGGTACTCACGCCGTTCGCCGAGCATCTCCATCTCCTCCTTCTTCAGCACCTTCCCCGCACCGTGGTGCGGGTAGACGACGTGATCGCCGAGCTCGAACTCGATGAACTCGACCTCGCGGGTCGTCTCGAGCTCCTCTATCAGCGCTGTCTCTTGAATCCCTTGTGGCGGAATGATGTCCTCCTTTGTCGCGGCCAACCGATGGGCGGCCCGTATTCAAGTCTGCAGGTAGCGGTCCACGAGGTTGATCTCCTGCAGCCTGCGCAGGCCCTCGCGGATGTCCTTCGCCCTGATCTCTCCAACCCCCTCAACCGCCTCCAGCTCCGTGTCGCTGGCGGCGAGCAGCTCGTCCAAGCCGCCAAACTCGTTCACGATCTCGATGACCGCCATCTTCGGCAGCCGCGGAATCCGTCCCAGCACGCGGTAGCCGCGCGGCGAGACGGGGTAGTCGAGCGTATTCAGCTTGCGGTCGTAGCCGAGCAGCTCGGACAGACGCCCGAAGTCCAGGAGATCCTGATGCGGTAGCCGCCCGATCTCCTCGAGGCCCGCGGCGAAGCCCTCGTCTGAGTGGCTGAACAGGTAGTCGCGCACCAGCGCCGCCTTCTCGGTCGCGGTGCCCACCGTCGTCTCCTCCAGCTGCATCTCGATCAACCGTCCCTCGTTGCCAAGCTCGACGATGTAGCGCTCGATCTCGACCGCCATCCGGGTCACGAGCTCCGAGCGCTGCAGCACGGTGAGGACGTCGTGGAGCATTGCCCCACCCTCGAACTCGAGCGCGGTCAGCCTGGTCGAGACCTGATCCAGTCGCGTGCGGTACTTGTCGAGCGTCGCCAACGCCTGGTTGGCCTTCGCCAGCACGACCGGAATGTCCTCGAGGATGTACTTCGCCCCGTCGACATACACCGACACGACCTCGCGACGCTGGGATATCGCGATCACGAGCGCGTCGGTCTGCTTGGACACGCGCTCGGCCGTGCGATGCCTGGTGCCCGTCTCGTGCGAGAGGATCGTCGGGTCCGGCATCAGCTGGACGTTCGCCATCGTGATCTTCGTCGAGTTCGCGTTGAGGATGATCGCCCCGTCCATCTTTGCCACCTGGTAGAGAAACGCAGGCGTGTAGTCGATGTCGAGCTTGATCCCGCCGGAGTTCAGGAAACTGAGGTCCTCCGGCTCGCCGATTACGATCAACCCACCGGTCCGTGCGTGGAGGATGCTGTCGATTCCCTCCCGCAGAGCCGTGCCAGGGGCAATCATCTCGAGCGCCTTCATCAACCCCGGCTCTGCCCTTACTTCGCTATCGAAATCTTCGCCGGAACGTAGCGCCACGATCCCCCATTCTAGGGCATTTAGCTTTCCTTTAGCGCCTCCTATCCGGGCCGCGGACCGGTCAGGCGACGGCTCGAGCCCGCTGGCCCGCCGCCGTCGGCAGCGCCAGCGCCAGCGCCTCGGCAAGCGTCGCCGCCTCGCACGCCTCGGGACCGCTGTCCATCGGCGCGATCACGTCGGCGCATCCATGCTTTGCCGCCTCTTGAAGACGCCGCTCGGGATGTCCAACCCAGCGCAGCTCTCCCGTCAAGCCGAGCTCGCCGAAGCACGCGCGCGGCGTCCCTGCCAGCGGCACGCCGCGGCTCGCGCCGGCGACCGCCAGGGCGACCGCCAGATCACAGCCAGGCTCATCCACTCGCACACCGCCCACGACATTGACGAACACGTCCGCTCCGCCCGTCATCACGTGCCCGTGGCGACCCAGGATCGCCAGCACCAGCGCCAGCCGGTTGCGGTCCAGTCCCGAGACCACTCGGCGCGGCTGCTCGAGCTCAGATGGCGCTACGAGCGCCTGAACCTCCACGAGTAGCGGCCTCGACCCCTCCATCGCGGCCAGAATCACGCTGCCCGGTGCGCGGGTTGCCTCGGCGACGAACCTCGCCGAGGCGTCCAACACCTCCACGAGCCCGCCCTGGCGCATCTCGAACAGCCCAGCCTCGTTCGTCGATCCAAATCGATTCTTCAGGGCCCGCAGCTCGCGATAGGGACGCTCGCGCTCGCCCTCGAACTGCAGCACGCAGTCGACCAGATGCTCGAGCACGCGCGGTCCGGCAAGTCCTCCGTCCTTCGTCACGTGCCCGACCAGGATCACGGCGATCCCGCGCGCCTTGGCAAGCTCCATCACCCGTGCCGCGACCTCGCGCACCTGCCCGACCGAGCCGGATGCTCCCGACAGCTCGGCGTCGTTCAGCGTCTGCACCGAGTCGATCACGCATGCCTGCGGCGCTTCCGCGGCAAGGGTCCCGAGGACGGTGTCCAGATCGGTCTCGGCGAGGATCGGGACCTTGAGCGCGCCCGGCGCGAGCCGCTCGGCGCGCAGCCTGACCTGCTCGGCCGACTCCTCCCCACTCACGTACAACGTGCGATGACCGGCCTGCTGAAGGTGGCCCAGCACCATGTTCGTGAGCGTGGACTTGCCGATTCCCGGAGAGCCGCCTAGCAGCACGACCGATCCGGGCACGAGACCTCCCCCGAGCACGCGATCGAGCTCGCCGATCCCCGTCGACATGCGCACGAGCGGGGCTGCGCCCACGTCCCTCAGCGGACGCGGGAGGAGCCTGACGGCCGGACCGCCGCCGTTGTGCGCGCCCGGTCTCCTGCCGTGGCCGCCCGCCCGCCTGGCGCCCGAGCGTCCGGCCGAGCCTGGCCGCGGCGCGCGCTCCTCCAGCAGCGTATTCCACGCCTCGCAACCGGGGCACTGGCCGTGCCACTGCGGCGACTGGCAGCCGCACTGCGAGCAGCTGTAGAAGGTCACATCGCGCGCCATGCCTCCAGCGTACGCGGCAGCGTGGACGCCCTTTGTCGAGCTCGGCCGACGGCAAGTCCGCCTGCTCGAAGCTTTCCGGGGCGAGCGCGCTCAGCGATCCGCGCCGCGCCCGCGGCCCGGTCTACTCCTCGCCCGGTGCGTCCTCCGGTTGGTCGTCCTCCGGGGGATCCTCGCCCTCGGCGAGCTCCTCCGGCGCGCCGCCTTCGGCGCCGACGCCGACCGGCGTCTTCTGCTTCTTCGGCTTGACCACCCGCAGGCGCACCTCGCCCTCCTCGTCCTCGGGCGATGGATCGATGACCACGGTGGCGCCGGGCACGACCTGCTCGCGCAGGACGAAGTCGGCGAGCGGGTCCTCGACGTAGCGCTGGATCGCTCGGCGCAGCGGACGTGCGCCCATCGCCGGGTCCCAGCCCTTCTCCACGAGCATGTCCTTCGCCTCGCCGGTCAGCTCCAGCTGAAGCTCGCGATCGGCCATCGACGCGCGGATCCGCAGCAGCAACAGCTCGACGATCTGCTTGATCTCGTCCTTCTGCAGCTTGTGGAACACGATCACGTCGTCGATCCGGTTGAGGAACTCGGGACGGAAGACCTTCTTCAGCTCGCCCATGATGCGGGACTTCATGTCCTCGTAGGTGATGCCGGTCTCGTCCTCGGAGACGGCGAACCCGAGCGGCGTGTTGCGCGCTATCTCCGCCGCGCCGATGTTCGAGGTCATGATCACGATCGCGTGCCGGAAGTCGACCGTCCTTCCCTGGGCGTCGGTGAGGCGTCCGTCCTCGAGGATCTGCAGCAGGATGTTGAACACGTCCGGGTGCGCCTTCTCGATCTCGTCGAGCAGCAGCACGCTGTAGGGCTTGCGTCGGACCGCCTCGGTGAGCTGTCCGCCCTCGTCGTAGCCGATGTAACCGGGCGGCGAGCCGACGAGCCGCGAGACCGCGTGCTTCTCCATGTACTCGGACATGTCGATCCGGATCATCGCGTCGTCGTCGCCGAACAGGAACTCGGCCAGCGTGCGCGCGAGCTCGGTCTTGCCGACTCCGGAGGGGCCGAGGAAGATGAACGACCCCGTCGGGCGCTTGGGGTCCTTCAGCCCTGCGCGCGAGCGCCTGATTGCCTTCGAGATCACCTCGATCGCAGGGTGCTGGCCGATCACGCGCTTGTGCAGTTCGTCCTCCATCCGCATCAGCTTCTGGGTCTCGGCCTCGGTCAGCTTGAACACGGGGATGCCGGTCCACATCGAGACGATGTCCGCGATCTCCTCCTCGCCGATCGCCGGACGGTCGCCGGACTCGCCCGATTCCCACTCCTGTTCGAGCTCGCGTTTCTTGTTTGTCAGCTTGCGCTCTTTGTCGCGAAGCGCCGCCGCCTTCTCGAACTCCTGGGCCTCGATCGCGGCCTCCTTCTCGCGGCGGGTCGTCTCGACTTCGCCCTCCAGCTCGCGGTTGGCGGGCGGCGAGGTCATCGACTTGATCCGCATCCGCGACGCCGCCTCGTCGATCAGGTCGATCGCCTTGTCGGGCAGGAAGCGGTCGGAGATGTAGCGGCTCGCGAGTTCGCCGGCCGCGCGCAACGCCTCATCGGTGATCTGCACCTTGTGGTGCTGCTCGTAGCGGTCGCGCAGGCCCTTGAGGATTTCGACGGTCTGGTCGATCGTCGGCTCCTCGACGCGGATCTGCTGGAAGCGCCGCTCAAGCGCCGAGTCGCGCTCGAGGTACTTGCGATACTCCTCCAGCGTCGTCGCGCCGATCGTCTGCAGCTCGCCCCGGGCCAGCGCCGGCTTGAGAATCGAGGCGGCGTCGATCGCGCCCTCGGCGGCGCCGGCGCCGACGAGGTTGTGCAGCTCGTCGATGAACAGGATGATGTCGCCGCGCTGGGTGATCTCCTTCATCACCTTCTTCAAGCGCTCCTCGAACTCGCCGCGATACTTCGACCCGGCGACGAGCGCGGCCAGGTCGAGCGTGTAGATCTGCTTGTTCTTCAAGAGCTCCGGCACATCGGAGCTCGTGATCCGCTGGGCCAGGCCCTCGACCACGGCGGTCTTGCCCACGCCCGGCTCGCCGACCAGCACAGGGTTGTTCTTCGTCCGGCGCGAGAGGATCTGCATGATCCGCTCGATCTCCGTCTCGCGTCCGACGCACGGATCGAGCTTGCCTTCGGCTGCGAGCTTCGTGAGGTTGCGCCCGAACTGGTCGAGCAGCTTTGAGGACTTCTTGCCCTCGCCGGGAGCCGCGCTCGACCCCGAGCCCGACCCGCCCGACTGGCCCTGGCGGCGTCCGCCCGGGCCGGACAGCATGCGGATCACCTCGTTGCGAATCTTCTCCGAGTCGGCATCGAAATCGAGCAGGATGCGAGCGGCGACGCCCTCGTTCTCGCGCACGAGCCCGAGCAGGATGTGCTCGGTGCCGATGTAGTTGTGACCCAGGCTCAGAGCCTCGCGCAGCGCGAGCTCGAGCACCTTCTTGGCGCGCGGCGTGAACGGGATCTGTCCGGAGGTGACCTCCTCGCCGGAGCCGACGATGCGAACGACCTGCGCGCGCACCCGCTCGACGGTGATGTCCAAGCTCTCGAGCACGCGCGCCGCCAGACCCTCCTCCTCGCGAAGCAGCCCAAGGAGGATGTGCTCGGTGCCGATGTAGTTGTGCTTGAGCGTCCGCGCCTCCTCCTGCGCGAGAACGACCACCTGACGGGCCCGTTCTGTAAATCGCTCGAACATTGTGTGATTCCTTCCTGCGCGGGCGCTGTCTTGAGAGCTATGTGGTCCGTTCGACGCCTCTGGGCAGTCTACCAACCGGCCACCCGGCCCCGTGAGGGTCAATCGTCATCGTGATCGCACAGCTTGAGGCTTGAACGCACGACGGACGAGGAGGCCGCCATCCGGGCGGGTTGACCCCGCACCGATGGCCCTCGTCCGCCTCTGCGAGCGTCAATCGCGCATCGCCGGGAACAGCACGACCTCGCGGATCGAGTCGCTTCCGGTCAGCACCATCACGAGCCGGTCGATCCCGACGCCGACGCCGCCGGCCGGGGGCATCCCCTGCTCGAGCGCCTCCAGGAACAGCTCATCGAACGGCTGCGCCTCGGCGTCGCCCTGCTCGGCCGCCCGGCGCTGAGCCTCGAATCGCTCGCGCTGGGCATCGGCGTCGTTGAGCTCGGAGAAGGCGTTCGCGATCTCGATCCCGCCGGCGAACGCCTCCCAGCGCTCGACCAGGCCGTCCTTTGAGCGATGCTCGCGCGCGAACGGCGACAGCTCGATCGGGTAGTCCAGCACGAACGTGGGTGCGATCAGCGCCGGCTCGACGAACTTGGACAGCAGGTCGTCCGCCATCTGCGCCCACGTCGCCCCCTCGGTGCGGATCTCCAGGCCGCGCTCGGCGATCGCCTGACCGAGGGCCGCCTCATCACGCAGGACGGACAGGTCGATCGCGGTGGCCTCTGCGATCGCCGCCACGAAGCTGACGCGCCGCCAGCGGCCCTGAAAGTCGAGCTCGCCGGAGTAGTCGATCGCGCGCGCGGCCGCCCGGACGAGCTCTTCCAGGCGAACGGCCTCGTCGTCGTAGTCGGCATAGGCCTCGTAGAACTCGACCATTGTGAACTCCGGGTTGTGCCTGCTGGAGACGCCCTCGTTGCGGAAGTCCCGGCCCAGCTCGTAGACCTTCTCGAGGCCGCCCACGATCAGGCGCTTGAGGTAGAGCTCGGTGGCGATCCGCAGGTAAAGGGTCCGCTCGAGGGCGTTGTGGTGGGTCGTGAACGGTCGCGCCAGCGCGCCGCCGTAGAGCGGTTGCAGGACCGGGGTCTCGACCTCGATGAACCCCTCGCCGTCGAGGTAGGCGCGCACGGCGGAGACGATCCTCGCGCGGTCGATGAACAGCTTGCGCGTGTCCTCGTTGGCGATCAGGTCGAGCTCGCGGCGCCGATAGCGCGTCTCGACGTCGCTGAGCCCGGCGTGCTTGTCCGGCGGCGGGCGCAACGCCTTGGCCAGCACCTGGAAGCGATCGACGCGCAGCGAGATCTCGCCCCTGCGCGAACGCAGCGCCGCCCCATCGACCCCGACCATGTCGCCGAGGTCGAGCGAGGTGAGACGCTCGAACGGCTCCTCCCCGAGCACGTCCACGCGCGCGTGCAGCTGGATCTTGCCGCTGCGGTCGACGAGGTCGAGGAAGGCGGCTCCCCCGGCGCCGCGCCGCGCGGCCAGGCGCCCGGCGACGCGATGGACATCCTCCGTCTCCTCTCCGGCGGCCAGATGGTCGTAGGCGGCGAGGACCGCATCGATCGGCTCGGCGCCCTTGAAGACGTAGGGAAAGCGACTCCTCGTCGGTCTCCTTCAGGCGTTCGGCCTTGGCCCGCCGCTCGGCGATCAGCTCGGGCAGGCCGTGGCGGCCCGACGCGCCGGAGGCGGGGTCCTCATCGGTTCCGCTCATGGCGGCGAGCCTACTTGAGGCCGACGTCGATCTTCGTGATCTTCAGCTTGCGGGCCGGGCCACGCGGGACCTTCACGGCGACGGTCTCGTTGCGCTTGCGCCCGAGCAGCGCACGGCCGACCGGAGACTCGTTGGAGAGCTTGTGCTCCTGCGGCTTGGCCTCGGCCGAGCCGACGATCGTGTACTTGACGGACTTTCCGGTCTTTTCGTCTTTGACGTGCACGACCGAGCCGACCTGCACCACGTCGGTTGAGAGATCCTCGGCCTGTATCACCGTGGCCATCCGCAGCTTCTCCTGCAGCGTCGCGATGCGGCTCTCGAGCATCGCCTGCTCGTTCTTGGCGTCGTCGTACTCGGAGTTCTCGGAGATGTCTCCGAACTCCCTGGCCTCCTTGATCCGCTCCGCGACTTCGCGGCGCTTCTCGGTCGAGAGCACCTCGAGCTCGTCTTTGAGCTTCTTCAGGCCTTCTGGGGTGAGGATGACGTCCTTCGGCATGTGACCCTCGATCGCGCGGGTTCGTGGTTCGGCCGACGACGAACAAAACCCCGCTCTGGAGCGGGGGATGACGCGGCCGCAAGGCTTCAGCGAGCGCAGCAGTATAGCGGGGCCGCGGGCGCGCTCGGCAAGGCCTAGGAGGCCAGCGCGACGGGTTGGCGCTCGAGGTCCAGCAGCTCCCTTGCCTGACCGAGCGTCGCCGCCGTCTGCAGCGACGCCTGCAGCCGCTTGGCCGCCGCCGAGTCGAGCTCCAGTCGAGCGACATACCATGGGTAGAACTTGCGCAGGTAGCGCGTCGCGCGATCCTCGCCGAGGTGCTCCACGGCACGGTCGATCGTCCAATGCAGCTCGGTCAGGACCTCCGCGCGCGTCGGCGCGAGCTCGCGCTCGGCGAGCAGTTGCGCGAACAGCCATGGGTTGCCGAGCGCGCCGCGCGCGAGCATCACGCCCGCGACCCCCGTGACCCGAAAGGCCTCGCGCACGCTCTGGGCATCGCTCAGGCCTCCGGAGAGGATGACCGGTGCGGGCAGCGACCGTACGAGATCGGCCACGAGCTCGTAGTCGGGGACGCCGTTGTGGTGCACGGCCGCGGAGCGCGGATGAAACGCGATCGCCGCGACGCCCGCATCCGCCACCAGGCGATGGGCCAGGTCAAAGCCGCTGCGCTCTCCGGGGCGAAGACCCGAGCGCAGCTTGACCGTCACCGGTAGACCGCCCGTCTCCTCGCGAGCCCCCTGAACCGCCGCTCGTGCCACTGCGACGGCCCGATCGGGATCATCGAGCAGCGCCGCGCCGGCCCCCGTCTTTCGCACCTTCGGTACGGGGCAGCCCATGTTTATATCGATCGCGTCCGCGCCTGCGCGCGCCACGTGGGCGGCCGCCGAGCACATCATCGCCGGGTCTTCGCCGAACAGCTGGATCGACACCGGGCCGGCCGCTCGCTCGCGCGGATCGATTCGCAGCATCTCCAAGCACGTCTTCTCGTTGCCGTAGTGGATCGCGTGCGAGGACACCATCTCCGAGACCGCCATCCCCGCCCCAAATCGCTTCGCCTGCAGCCGTACGAACCAGTTGCCGATTCCCGCCAGCGGCGCCAGGATGACGCGATTGGGAACGCGTAGCGGCCCGAGCATCCAGGCGTCGGTCAGTTGTGGCATCGAGGCCATGGCTCAATTATGGCCCGCAGCGTGCGGTATCCCGCGTAGCTGCCGGGGGCGATCAGACGTTGCGCTCGTGCAGCAGCCGAAGCCCGGTCAGCGTGAGCAGGTCGTCGACCTCCTCGATCTCCTCGGTGTAGGGGACGACCAACCCCGACAGCCCGCCCGTGGCAACCACGGGGGCGCGCTCGCCGAGCTCCTCGTACAGGCGGCGCAGGATCGCATCGATCGCGCCGGCATACCCGAACACGACGCCGGAGCGGATCGCGTCGATCGTGTTCTTGCCGATCACGCTCTTGGGCGGCGCCAAGTCGACCTTCGGGAGTCGTGCACCGCGTTCGGAGAGCGCGTCCAGCGAGATCTCTATGCCGGTCATCAAGGCCCCGCCGACGTACTCGCCCTCGTGCGAGACGACATCGAAGGTAGTCGCCGTTCCGAAGTCCACGCACACCGCCGGGCCGCCGAAGCGAGCGCGGATCGCCACCGCGTTGACGAGCCTGTCGGCGCCGATCTCGCGCGGGTTGTCGTAGCGAATCGCCATGCCGGTCTTCGTGCCCGGCCCGACCGCCACCATCTCGTGGCCGAGATAGCGGCTCGCCATCGTCGTCCACTCTGGCTCGAGCTGGGGCACCGTCGAGGAGACGATCGAAGCCGCGACGTCGGTGAATCCGTACCCGCGCAGCTCCAGCAGGTTGCGCAGCGCCGCGCCGAGCTGATCGGCGGTGGACTGGCGCACGGTGGCAAACCGCCAGTGCTCGAGCAGCTCCTCGCCGCGGAACGCTCCGAAGTGGGTTTGCGTGTTCCCGACGTCGACGACGAGCAGCATCGGCGACCATTATGCTCGGCCGCACGACGGCGACGAGCGACCGTGGCGCCTCGCGGCGTCAGGGGCGCACGACTACGGCCCGCCTGACCGTGACGGCCGGCCCGCTTACGGGCTGGACCACGACCCTGACGTCGAGCGCCAGGTGGCGACGACGGCTCAGCACGTTCCTGGCCCTCCTCGTCAAGGAGACGGTGAATGGCACCCTGCCCGCGTGCAGCGAGGCGTGCACTGTCCTGCCAACGCGCACCGGCGGTTGGTGCCCGACGCTCGCCAGCGACGCCCGCCCCGCCAGCAGGTCTACCTCCAGCCGTCCGCCGGCGCCCGCCGGGGAGACCGCGACCGAGCCACGCACCGACTTGCCGTGTTGAACGAACGGGAGCTTGATTGCGTTTGCCGCGCTGCCCGCAAGCGGCGAGGTGGGCGTGCCGGTCGCGCTGGTGGGAGGTTCGCCGGGCGCGGTCGCGGCGGCTGTCGTGGTGGTGCTCGTCGGCGTCGTCGTGGTGGTCGTGGTGGTGGTCCCGTTCCCAGCGACCGTGACCCTGCCGGTCATCGCCGCGTGGTGGACGGTGCAATAGAAGATGTAGACGCCGGGCGTCGTGAACGTGCACGTACCGCTCCATTTCGTGTTGGAGGCGGCTTCGGTGTTGCCGACCGGTACTCCGCCGGTGCACGTCGGTGTGGCCGGAGCGCTGACCCATTCGACGCCGTGTTTGACGTCCGTCGGGTTGCTCAGCGTGACTGTGGCGTCCTGCGTGATCGTGACCTGCGGGGGCGTCCATGCATGGGTTTCACCGTAGATGCCGCCACCGAGGTTTTCGGCCGTGATCGTCTGGCCTGTTTCCGAGGCGGCGATGGCCGGTAGGACCACCACGGCGGCGCCGAGCGCGACCGCGAGGAGAAAGCCGAGGCGTGTGCGCATGCCCATCAAGAACAAAGATGTCGGCGCGCGCAGATCCTTCCCGGCGCTAGAGTCGCCCCTACGGAGTTGAGCACCGCGTAGCGGTGTGCCCGCTCCGACATGCCAATGCGGACCCTGGATCCACAGTCGCTGGGCCAGCACGTAGACCGTCTCTATCGGGCCGCGTGGGGTCTGTGCGGCTCGCGCGAGGACGCCGAGGACCTGGTGCAGGAGACATTCGCGCGGGTGTTGTCGCGGCCGCGGGTGCTGCACGGCGACGACGAGCTCTACTACTTGATGCGAGTCCTGCGCAACACGTTCCTGACCAGCCGTCGCACGGCCGGCCGCCGGCCGGTCACGGTGGCCACGCTCGAGGACGTGGTCAGCGCCGACACAAAGCCGATGGGGAGACCCGAGCAGGCACTCGAGATCCAGGAGGTGTACGCGACGATCGCCGAGCTGCCCGACGACTTTCGCCTCGCGCTCGTCGCGGTGGACGTCCTTGGCCTCTCCTATCGGGAAGCCGCCCGCGCCCTGCGCGTCCGCGAGGCCACGATCACGACCAGGCTGTTCCGGGCTCGCAAGCAGGTGGCCGCACGCCTGGCGCCCGAGCCCGCTTCGGAGGAGTCGCGGCCCGCCGCGGTGCAGACGCGACCCGCCGGCGGCGGGCGCGATTCTGGGCCGCCGAGGAATGCGATGACGGCCGCTCGGGGGGAACAAATCAGGCCGAGCGGAGTCCTCCCGAGTAGGGAGACACGATGACCGAGCGACGCCCACAAACCGAATCCGAGCTCGTCGAGTTCGTGCGAGCGATCGACGTGCCGGCGCCGCACTCGCTGCACCGTGAGGTGGAGTCGCTGATCGCCGGGCGATCCCAGCTCGCTCGGCGAGGACGGGTGAGCGCCTCCGGCAGCCGCGGCGCCCGCTCGCTCGGGCCTGCGCGGCGACTGGCAGCCGCCGGTGCGCTCGCGGCGGTCGCCGCTGCCGCGGTTGCGATCGCGAGCAGCTCGGGCGGCGGCGCGTCCGCGCTCAGCCTGCGCGAGGCATCCTCCTTGACCCTGCGCCCGGCGACGGCCTCCGCGCCGTCGGAGAGCATGAGCAACCGCGCCCAGCTGCGCGCGTCCGTCGACGGGGTCTCTTTCCCCTACTGGGGCGAGCGGTTCGGCTGGCGCTCGACCGGCGCGCGCACCGATCGCGTCGGTGGGCGGGCGGTGACGACGGTGTTCTACGCCGACACGAGCGGCCGTCGGGTCGGCTACGCGATCGTCGCCGGGACCCCGGCGCCGCGGTCAGCCGGCGGCGTCGTCGCGTGGCGGGAGAAGACGCCCTACCGGCTTCTCACCGAGAACGGCACCGCGGTCGTGACGTGGTTGCGCAACGGGCACCTCTGCGTCGTATCCGGGCGCGGCGTGAGCAGCGCCACGCTCCTGCGGCTCGCCAGCTGGACCGACGGCGGGTCGGTCGCCGCCTGAGCGCGCCGCGAGACGAGGCCGTCTTGAGACACCCGTCCCGAGACGCCTCGGTCCGCTAGACGCCGCCGTCGCCGTCGCTCGGCTGGCCGTTGTTGTCGCCGTCGCTGTCGCCGGCGTTGCCCTGAGGAATCGGCGCGGGAGACGCCGGCTGGGATGAGGTCTGTTCGGGCGTTGCTCTTTCGACCGGCTGCGGCGCCGGAGCGGGCTTGGGGGCCGGAGCGGGCTTGGCCGCGGGCGCCGCTGGGGCTGGGCGACTCGGCTTGACGGTCGAGGCCGGCTGCGTCGGCGCCGGGGTCGTTTCCTGATGCTGGGACGAGCCCGGCGTGGGCATCTGCGTGGCCTGAGTCGGTGCTACGACGGCGGCCGGCTTGGCGGCCGGCGAGCCGATGCGTCGGGACGATCGCCGCTTCGCGTCAAGCGATGCCCGCCGGCGCGCAGCCGCGGCGGCGGACGCCTTCGAGGATGCAGCGGCGGCGGTGCCCGCGGCGCTGAGCGCGCTCGGGGGCGCGGGGGCGCTCGCGCCGCTCCGAGCAGGAGTGGACGTCGAGGATGAGCCGCCACAGCCCGCGATCGCGAAGACGGCTGTGGCGGCGACGGCGGGGACGACGAGCTTCCGGGGCGCGACGCACCCGGCTGTTGCTGGATCTCGGATTGGTCGCATTCATGAGTTAGGACTCCGTTGCCGGGCGATTTCTTTCGGACGGATCGAGCGGTGGGCCAGCCCAGCGCACGCCCTCGTCGAGCGCCAGCGCTGCGAGCGCGTCGGCGAGGCCGCGGCCATCGGGGAGCGACGCCCCGATGTCGAGCTCCAGCGCGGGGATCAGGACGAAGCGCCGGGCGAGCAGCTGGGCGTGCGGCAGCGACATCCGCTGATCGTGAAGCTCGAGCTCGCCCAGCATGAGGATGTCGATGTCGATCGCGCGGGGCCCGTGACGGATCTCGGCGTGACGCCGACCCAACTCGCGCTCGAGGCCCTTGACGGCGTCGAGCAGCTCCAATGGCTCGAGCGCGGTCTCGACGCGCAGGCAGGCGTTGAGGAAGCTCGGCTGGTCGAGCACCTCTCCCACGGGGTCGGTGTCGTAGGTGGAGGAGCTCGCGAGCACGCGCACGCCGGCTCGCGGCAGGGCGTCGACCGCCGCCTGCAGGTGAGCGCGGCGATCGCCGACGTTCGAGCCGAGTCCGAGCAGGCCGGTGCGCGTGCGCATCCCGCGGACGCTATCTGGCGCGCGCCTCAGAGCCGAGTCGTCTGCAGACCCGCCGCGGCAACCCGCTCGGCCATCGCCTGTGCGAACGGCACCAGCGCGGAGAGCGGTCGCAGCAGGACGGTGAAGTCCGCGATCTCACCCTGCGGGTTCATGCGCAGGAGGTCGACGCCCTCGATCTCCTTGTCCGCGACGCTCGCACGGAAGATGAGCGCGTGTGCTCCTTCGGCGAGGAGCTCATCGGTGTAGCGAAAGTCCTCGAACACCTCGATCACCTCGCCGAGCAGCCGCGTCACGGTGTCGCGGCCGATGAACGGATGAAAAGTGACCGGGCTGTGAAAGACGATGTCCTCGGCGAACAGCTCGCCGGCGGCCGCGAGGTCGCGGCGCTCGACAGCGAGCCGGAACTGCGCCGGGGCGCTCACGCTTCCGCCTCGCGCCAGACCTCGACCGAGACCTCGTCCACGCTCAGCGGGATCGGCGGCTCGGGCTTGGTCGCCTTGACCCAGACGCCTTCGAGCTCGTAGTCGGCCAAGAGGCGGTTCGCGATCGTCCCGCACAGCCGCTCGAGCGTCTTGTGCGAGCGCTGCTGGGCAACCAGCGCCACCAGCTGGCAGACCGCCGCGTAGTCGACCGTGTCCTCGATCGAGTCGGTCACCGTCGCATCCGTTTCCCCCACGTCGAGTCGCAGGTCGATGACCAGCCGCTGGCCCACCTCGCGCTCGGCCTCGCTGACGCCATGATGCGTGTAGAGCGAGAGCCCGGTGATCTCGATCGTGACCGATTCGGCGGTCTCCTCGCGATCGGCGTCGAGGTCGTCGGGCTCGTCGTCTAGCTCGTCGGCGTCGTCGGGATGCTCCTCGCCGTCCATCTCTCGCCCAAAGTAGCAGCAGCCACCGCGAGCGCGTCGCGAACGGGCGCCACGTCATGCACCCGGAAGACGCTGGCGCCGCGCTCGAGCGCGAGCACGTTCGACGCCAGCGTTCCGGGGAGGCGCGCGGCGACATCCAGCGGGCCAGACGCCGCCGCGCCGTCGCCCGCCGCGCTGGAGCCGGCCGGCCCGGCCGCGTCGCGCGCCGCGTGCGCCTGCGCCGCGATCCGGCCGAGGAAGCTCTTGCGTGAGGTGCCGATCGCGATCGGGCGACCGAGCGTCAGCAGCTCATCCAGGCGGCGCAGCAGTTCGAGGTTGTGCTCGACGGTCTTGCCGAAGCCGATTCCCGGATCGATCAGCACGCGCCGCTCGCCGACGCCCTCGCGTACGGCAAACGCCAGCCGCTCTTCCAGGAACGCCTTGACCTCGTCGACGACGTCCCCATAGCGCGGGTCCGCCTGCATCGTGCGCGGCTCGCCGCGCATGTGCATCAGACAGCACTCGGCGCCACTGTCGGCCACGACGCCCGCCATCTCCGGGTCGGCACGCAAGGCGGTCACGTCGTTGACCATGCTCGCGCCCGCGGCGAGCGCGACCTCGGCGACTGCGGCCTTGGATGTGTCGATCGAGATCCGCACGCTGGAGGGGGCGGCCGCAGCCAATCCCTCGATCACCGGTATGACGCGCGATCGCTCCTCCTCGACCCCAACCGGCTCGGCGCCGGGTCGGGTGGACTCGCCGCCGACGTCAACGATGTCGGCTCCTTCGGCCACCAGTCGGCTGCCATGCTCGATCGCCTGCTCCGGCGCAAGGAAGCGCCCGCCGTCGGAGAACGAGTCCGGCGTCACGTTGAGCACCCCCATCAGGCGGTAGGGGCGCGGCACCTCCGGGTCAGACAGGCTCGGGGCGCTCTTTGTCCGACGCGCGCAGCTCCGCGGTGCCGCCGGCGAGCCCGGGGCGGGGGATCGTCCGCGGCGCTTCGCGCTCAGCCCTGTCGGCCGGCTGGGGTGGGACGGGCAGCTCGGGTGGCGACTCCTCCTCGATACCGAACACCTCCTGCTCGTTCTTGCCGGCGAGCAGCGCCAGGAACTCCTCCTTCTCGATCGTCTCGCGCTTGACGAGGATCTCGGAGATCTTGGTCAAGTCGTGCTGATGCTCGGTGAGGATGTCGCGCGCGCGCTGGTGCGCGGACTCGATGATGCGGCGCACCTCGTCGTCGATCTCGCGCGCGATCTCGTCCGAGTAGTCGGGCTCGGTGGAGAACTCGCGGCCGAGGAACGGCTGGCCGTGGTCGTGACCGAAGACGCGCGGGCCGAGCTTCTCGCTCATGCCGAAGCGCATGACCATCTGCTTGGCCGTGGCGGTCACCTTCTCGATGTCGTTGGAGGCGCCGGTGGTGATCTCGCCGAAGACGAGCTCCTCGGCCGCGCGTCCACCGAGGGTCATCGCCATCGTGTCCTTCAGCTCCGCGCGCGTGGTCAGGAAGCGGTCCTCCTGGGGCATCGAGATCGTGTAGCCGAGGGCCTGGCCGCGGGAGATGACGGAGATCTTGTGAACCGGGTCCGAGTGCTCCAGGAAGTGGCCGACGAGCGCGTGGCCCATCTCGTGGTAGGCCGTGATCAGCCGCTCCTTCTCGCTCATCACGCGGGTCTTCTTCTCGGGGCCGGCGATCACACGCATGATCCCCTCCTCGAGCTCGTCCTGGCCGATCTCGCGCTTGCCGGTGCGGGCGGATAGCAGCGCGGCCTCGTTGATCAGGTTGGAGAGATCCGCCCCGGTGAAGCCCGGCGTCTGCCCGGCCAGCGCATCGATGTCGATCACCTTGGCGAGCGGCTTGCCGCGCGTATGCACCTCGAGGATCTTCGCCCGCCCCTTGCGATCGGGGCGGTCGACCGCGATCTGGCGATCGAAGCGGCCCGGACGCAGCAGCGCCGGATCGAGGATGTCCGGCCGGTTGGTGGCGGCGATCATGATGATGTTGTCCTTCGCCTCGAAGCCGTCCATCTCGACGAGCAGCTGGTTGAGGGTCTGCTCGCGCTCGTCGTGGCCGCCGCCGAGCCCCGCGCCGCGGTGGCGTCCGACGGCGTCTATCTCGTCCATGAAGATGATGCACGGGCTGTTCTGCTTGGCCTGCTCGAACAGATCTCGAACGCGCGAGGCGCCCACGCCGACGAACATCTCGACGAAGTCGGAGCCCGAGATCGAGAAGAACGGCACGCCCGCCTCGCCGGCCACCGCGCGCGCGAGGAGCGTCTTGCCGGTGCCCGGCGGGCCGTACAGCAGCACGCCGGTCGGGATCCTGGCCCCGAGCGCCTGGAACTTCTTCGGGTTCTCGAGGAATTCCTTGATCTCGTGCAGCTCCTCGACCGCCTCATCCACGCCGGCCACGTCGCGGAAGGTGATCTTGGGCGAGTCGGCCGATAGGCGCTTGGCGCGAGACTTGCCGAAGGACATCACTTTCGAGCCCCCGCCCTGGACCTGGTTCATGAGGAAGATCCAGAAGCCCAAGAACAGGACGAACGGGAGAATGAACGTGAGCAGGCTCAGGAGCGCGTTGCTCTTTTCCGATTCGACGTTGTATTGGACGCCGGGCGTCTTTTCGAGCTGCGCGATCAGCTGCGGCGTAGCCTGGTCGATGAAGCCGAATTCAGCCGTTTCTTTGTTCTTGTACTTGACTTCAACGGCTTTGCCCTTGTTCTTGAGCTCGACGGACTTGACTTCGCCTTTGGGCAGCTCGGAGCCAACCAGCGTCTGATAGCTGTGGGGCCGGTGGTTGGAGGAACCGGGATTGACGAGTTTGACCGCCAGGAACGCCAACACCACTACGATGAGGATCGGGAACGCGGCGCTCTTGAAGAAGCGGCTCATAACAGGGTCTTGGCGCCGTCCGACGTTGGGGCCACCAGTCCCCTAGCGTACCATGGGCGGTCAAGCTTTCCGGCGGTTGACGAGCCTCCAGGGCCGCCGGCAGAGGCCTTTCTCTAGCGCTCCAGCACTGCGACGAACGGCAGGTTGCGATGGCGCTCGGCGTAGTCGAGCCCGTACCCGACGACGAACCGGTTCGGTATCTCAAAGCCGACATAGCGGGTGGGAAGATCCACCTTGCGCCGCTCGGGCTTGGTCAGCAGCGCGCACACCTCGAGCGTCCGCGGGTTGCGCGAGCCGAGGTTTCGCATCAGGTACTGCAGCGTGAGCCCGGAATCGACGATGTCCTCCACGATCAGTACGTCGCGATCTTCAATCGCCGCATCGAGGTCCTTGAGGATCCGCACGACTCCGGAGGAGTCCGTCGCGGAGCCGTAGGAGGCGACCGCCATGAAATCGACCTCGACGGGGATGTCGATGAAGCGCATCAGGTCGCTCAGGAAGAACACGGCCCCCTTAAGCACGCCGACCAACAGCAGCGACCGGCCGGCGTAGTCGCGCGAGATCTCCTCGCCCAGCTCGCCCACGCGCCGCTGCACATCGTCGGCGCTCACGAGCACCTCTCCGATTCCGGGCTCGGCTACGGCGTGCGCGGGACTCACCACGCGAGGGAGTCTAGAGATTTGATGGAGCCGCCCTTGGGGCGGCTTGGATGGGATCGCGTCGTCTGCCGGCCCGGCTTGCGGGCACCCGAGGGGCGGGCTGCTCGGCTCAGGCACGCGGCGGGAGCTTGACCATCCTCAGCACGCCGTCCTCGATGACCGCTCCGGCCTGGCCGCCGACATGCAGCTCGGCGCGTCCTCCGCGGTGGCCGAGCGCGAGGATCTCCTCCACACGAGCCCCCGCTTGCGGGACGTAGGTCCCGGCCGCGTCCTCGGCGAGGCGCACGACTACCAGGCGGGCCAGGGCCGCGGGCAATTCGCCCAGGCGACCGACCGCGATGCCCTCTGCACCCGCGAGCTCCTCGGCGACGAGGCTGTCGAGCAGCTCGGTCTCCTCGCGCAGCAGCCACGCCGTCCGCAGCACGTTGGCCTCTGCCGCGGGATGAACGCCGCGCAGCGCCGGCAGCAGGCCATGGCGCACACGCGCGCGCGCGTACTGGAGGCTGTCGTTGGTCTCGTCATCGCACCATTGCAGGCCGCGCGCCTGGCAATAGGCCGCGGTCTGCTCGCGGGTCAGCTCCAGCAGGGGGCAACAAGCGGTCCGTCGCCGGCCACCATCCCCAGCAGCGCGCGCCTTCCCGGAGAAGCCGCCAGGCGGTAGAGGATCGTCTCGACCTGGTCGCTGGCCGTGTGGCCGGTTGCGATCAGCGCGCCCCGCCGGCCCGCTATCTGCGCCGCCGCTCGGTAGCGCACTTCGCGCGCCCACGCCTGCAGATTCGTGGAGGCGCCTGATCGCGTGCCCTCGGCGGGCGATGGTCGTCGCTCGCGCACCACCTCGAGATCGACGCCCAGCCGCTCACATAGCGCGGCGCAGTGGCGCTCGTCTGAATCGGCCTGCTCGCGCAGCCCGTAGTTGACGTGCAGCGCGCTCACGCGCGCCGGGCCGCACAGCTGCACGGCGACGTCGAGCAGGCACACCGAGTCGCGACCCCCCGACAGCATCGCCACCACGGACCTGTCCTGCGCCAGCAGTCCCCCGGCGCGAACGGTCTGCAGAACGCGAGCCGCCTCGTGGAGGCCGTCGCCGTCCACTGTCCCCCCCTCCTACCCGGTCCGAGCGGACGCGGTGAAGAGCTCGGTCGGCTCGGAGAACCCCTTCAGCCCGACCTCGCCGATGCGGTCGAACTCGACGCCGTCGACTGCCGCCGCCACATCCACCACGGGGCGCGTCACCAGCACCTCCCCGCCCCCCGCGCGGGCCACCACACGGGCCGCCTGGTTGACGTCGCGTCCGTAGTAGTCGCCGTCGCGGTAGAGCGCCTCGCCGTAGTGAATACCAATCCGTGGCGGCGGCTCCTCGGGCGCGATCGTGGCCTGGAGCTCGACGGCCCATCCGGTCAGCGCGGCCGCATCTGAGCCAACCACCATCACCTCATCGCCGAGCGTCTTGATCACACGCGCGTCGTGCGGCAGCGTCTGCTCGACCGCTTCCACGAATCGCTCGACCGCGCCCAACGCCTCCTCATCGCCCCGCTCCACGGTCAGGCGGGCGTAGCCGGCGAGGTCGGCAAACAGAATCGCCACCCGCAACCGCCCCTCGGGAGCTGTTCTGGGCGAGGTCTGCCTCCATGTGGCCGATGACATCCTGCTCGACGAACTGCGCCAGGAAGCGATCGTGGACGAAGCTCATCAGCGGGACGACGAACGGGATCAGCTCGCGAACCAGCCCCTCCATCTCCTCCGCGATTTCCACGCTCGAGCTGCCCTCGCGCATGAGCGGCTCGTGGACGTAGAGATGGACCAGGCGAACCTCCGCGTCGGCGACCTGGGCGAGCGCCTGCCCATACACGCGTGCCAGCTGCAGGAACGCGACCAGCGGGAGTCCCGCGTCGAGCATCGCAGCGACGAACTTCATCATCTGCATGTCCTCCTCGGACATCGGCTGCGCGGTCGCCGCGCCCAGGCCCCAGGCGGTGAAGATGCGTTCGATCAGCGACGCCTGGAGCCCGGTGGCGCGGGCGATCTCCCTGAGCGTGTAGCGGCCTTCGGACCCGCTCAGCAGATCCTCGATCGGGCCCGAGGCGAGCTGCCCGTGGTCGCTCGCCCGCTTGATCTGATCGAGCGAATGCCCGCGTGCGCGCAACCGCGCGACGACCCGCACATATGCGGCCGCCGCGGGAGTCCAGCTTCCTTCATATCCGGGCACCAGCCCCCGCTCGACCCACCGCCGCACCGTCGCCGGCTTGACCCCGGCTCGCGCCGCCACCTGCGCGAGCGTGAGCTCGACGGGGTCGTTCACGGGCCCTCCTGCGGGCTCAGCCACTTGTGCGCGACACGAAGGGCTTTCCCATGCAGGGCAGTCTAAAGTCGCGAAGAATGTCCCACAGTGAGCCCACGCGCGGCGAGGCCCCGCTCCACCTGCGCCCGACCGCCGCGCTCGCCGAGCGCGTTTTGCTGCCGGGCGACCCGGGGCGCGCGCTGGCGCTGGCGCAGGCGCTGCTGGCCGACCCGCTGATGTTCAACCACCACCGTGGCCTGTGGGGCTACACGGGCGCCGCCGCCGACGGCGAGCCGCTGACGATCCAGGCAACGGGGATGGGCGGCGCATCGGCGGCGATCGTCCTGTCGGAGCTGATCGCCTTGGGTGTGCGCCGCGCGATCCGAGTAGGCACGTGCGGCGCCCTCGATTCCTCGCTCGCGCTCGGTGAGCTGGTCGTCGCGCGCGAGGCGATCTGCGACGACGGCACCTCACGGGCGCTGGGCGCCGGCGAGCGATCGCCGCCGACGAGTCCCTCACCGACACGCTCGGGCGTTGCGCGCCCTCGGCGCACGCGGGCACGATTGTAAGCGTTGATCTGTTCTATGACGGCGGGCGCAGGCGGGGCGCGAATGAGGCGCTGGCGATCGAGATGGAGGCGGCCGCCCTGTTCGCGGTCGGCGCCTCGGCAAGCGTGCCCGTGGCGTGCGTCCTGACGGTATCCGACACGTTCGACTCACGCGGGGCCCGCCACCACATCGACGACCATACGTTGCTCAGGCGGCCGAGCGGATGGGCGCCGCCGCCGTCAGGGCGCTCGCTCCGTGACCGCTTAGGCGCGGTTTCGCCCTCCGAGCAGGTTTCACTTTGGCCGCTGCTTTCGTGGCGCCCCGCCGAGCTGGTTTGCGCGCCCGTTTCGCTTTGCCCGCCGTTTTCGATTTGCTCGCGGATTTCGCTTTGCCAGCGGCTTTCGCTTTGCCAGCGGCTTTCACTTTGCGCGCGCCTTTGCCTTGGCCTTTGCCTTGCCCGCCGCCTTTGCTTTGCCTGGGGGTTTCGCCTTGCCTGCGGCCTTTGGTTTGCCGGCCCCGTTTCGCTTTGCTCGCAGGTTTCACTTTGCTCGCCCCTTTCGCTCTGCCGGCCGCTTTCGCTCTGCCGGCCCCGCTTTCGGTTTCGCGCGTTGGCGGCCGCTTTTCGGCTTTTGCGGCCGCTTTTCGTTTGCGGGCCGCTTTTCGTTGCGGCCCCGCTTGTTTGCCGGCCGGTGTTTTGCAGTCGGTTGGCATCTCGCCGACGCGGCGCTGGCGGCGCGCGTCCCGGTATGCAGCTGCTCGTCAGGTTCTCCAGACGCTCCTCGATCGCCGACAGGCGTGCCTCGACGCCGGCCGGCGCAAGCGCGCGGTCCAGCCTGTGCACGCCGTCCTCGATGCCCTCGAGGCGGTGAGAGACGGCGCGCAATCGGCGGGTCAGGCGTTCGATGTCGGCCGCGGACGGGATGTTGAGCGCACCCATTGCCACCTCCTGCGCTTGGGAAGCCTTCTCGCGCGCGTCGAACGCGCGCCCGATCGCCCCTGTGAGCAGCGGATTTTCCAGCAGGTCCGACAGCGCGCGGCCGAGCCGCTCCTCGGTGTTGCCCCCGAGGCGGTCTCGCAGGCTCTTGGCGACGCTGCTCCCGTCAGACATCCTCGTGCTCCCGTCGATCGATCTCGAAATGGCTGGCATGCGCCGACACCGGCCTCGGCCGTGGCGCCAGCGGAAGGATACGGTGCAGTCGTGCCCGCGCGTCTGTTCCTGTTTCTCCAATTCGAGTTTCCGTGGGAGCTGGGGCCGCCCGACGGCCGCTACCTGCTGCGCTCGGGGGCCCGCGCGGAGCCGGAGCGGGTGGTCGTTCTCGGCACGCTCAGCGCGGCTCCCCGTGCATCGGCCCGCGGACCCGGGTTGCCGATCCTACGGCGCTCGCGCCGGGGCAAGGTCCTTGCCGGCGGGCCACCGGAGCCCGCTCGGGTGGCGACCACGCGGGTCACGATCGTCGATCCGGTCCCTCTGTCCGCCGAGCGTCAGGCGCGGGCGTGGCTGGACGATCTCGATACCGAGCGCGACTCGAGCGCGGCCCTGCATGTGCTCAACCGCGTCCTGCGCTTTCATCGGATCGCGTCGGCGGATCCGTACGTCCATGAGGTCTCGCCTGCCCAGGCGCTCGTGATCAGGGCAGGCTGGGGCGAGGGCGAGCAGGTCGCCGACGGCCGTTGGCTGCACGCGCGCGAGCTGCCGTGGACGGGGAGAACGGGCAGATCGGCGGGTGGCGCACGGCGACGGCGCGGCGATCGCTCGGCGGCATTGCGCCCGCAGGAGCGCCTCGCCGAGCTGCTTGGGGCGCGCGGGGAGGCGCTGCTGTGCGAGGACCTCGTCCTGCGCGCGCGCTTGGATCTCGATCACGGGCGTGTGGCTCATGCGGCGATCGAGCTCGACGCCGCCTACGCGGCGGCGCTCAGAGAGCTGCGCGCCGAGCAGCGGGAGGATCTGGCGATTCGCATCGACGAGCTCGACAACCTGCGTCCCGGGGTCGCGGCGCAGGCACGTGTCGCGCTCCCCGGCGCAGAGCCAAGCGCCGAACGGTCGGACGAGAGCCCGAGCGACCGGACGAGCGATGCCGAGCGCAGCGCGGATGCGGCCGCGGGCACGTCAGCGGAGGACATTGTGCGCCATGCGCTCGAGCGCTTGGAAGCCGCGCTTCGCGCGCGCACGGCGACGGGGTTTAGGCTGAAGTGACGATGGATCCGACGACGACGGCGATCGGCACGTGGAGCGGCGGGCGGTTCATGCACTTCGGCGAGCCGCTGGCCGATCAGCGCCTGCACGCGCTGCTGCGCCCCGGCGAGGGCATCGACACGCTGATCACGGCCGATGCCTACGGCGCTGGCGAGGGCGACCGCGCGCTCGGCGCCGCGCTCGAGGGTTGCGACCGGGATGGTTACTGCCTGATCGGCGCGGTCGGACACGACTTCTACGAGGGATCGCGCGAGGGCGCAAAGGGCTTTCCCCGCTTCACCGACCAGCGCCTGCGCGGCGAGCGCGGATATGCCGACTATCTGCGCATGGCGGCCGAGCGCAGCCTCGAGCGCTGCGGGGCCGACCGCTTCGACGTGCTGCTGCTGCACAATCCGGACCGCATCGGTTATTCAAGCCCGGCGGTGTGGGAGGGGATGCAGGCGGTACGCGACGCGGGGCTCGCGCGAATGCTGGGGGTGGCGCCCGGTCCCGCGAACGGTTTCACGCTCGACCTGATCGATTGCATGGAGCGGTTCTCCGAGCAGATCGACTGGGCGATGATCATCCTCAACCCGCTCGAGCCGTGGCCCGGCGAGCTCGTGCTCGACGCTGCTGCCGCGCAGCACGTGAACCTGATCACTCGCGTCGTCGACTACGGGGGCGTCTTCCACGACGACGTGCGCAGCGAGGACGCCTTCGGCGAGCACGACCATCGCAGGTTCCGTCCGCAGGGATGGGCACAGGCGGGACGCGAGAAGCTCGAGCGAATGCGCCCGTACGCCGAGCGCCACGGTCTCGCGATGCTGCAGCTGGCGTGCGCGTGGAATCTCGCTCACTCCCCCGTGCGCTGCGTCGCGCCGACGCTGATCCAGGAGAGCGGGCCGGGGGCCCGGCCGATCGAGGACAAGCGCGCCGAGCTGGCCGCCGTGAGCGACGCGGCCCGGCTCAGCGACGAGGAGGTACGGGCGATACGCGCGATCGGCGAGAACGTCGGCTCGATGGCGCTGAAGGGGGCGAGCGTCGAACACGAGGGCCCCCCGCGCCCGGATCGCTGGTCGCTGGACGCTGACCTCGCGGCCGTGGCCGCCCGCTGGGGCATCGACCCGGGGCGCGACCTGACCCAGCGCGAGCTCACGAGTGCAAGATGAGGCAGGGACACCAGCGCCGAGACACGACCAGGAGGCGACAGCTGTGAGCATCGACGTGAGCGGGATCAAGCAGGGGCAGAAGATGATGTGGGCGAGCGGCGACTATCCCGACCTCGCGCAAACGATCGAGGAGGTTGCCGAGGTCGTCGTGGAGCAGGTCGGCGTCGCGCCGGGTGAGGAGATGCTCGACGTGGCGACCGGCAGCGGGAACGTTGCGATTCCCGCTGCACGTTTGGGGGCGAGCGTGACCGGCCTTGACCTAACACCCGAGCTGCTGGACGCCGCGCGCCGGCGGGCGGCCGACGCCGGCGTGGACGTGCGCTGGATCGAGGGCGACGCCGAGGAGCTGCCGTTCCAAGACGACTCGTTCGACCGGGTCACATCGTGCTTCGGCGTGATCTTCGCTCCACGACACGAGCAGACGGCCGCCGAGCTGGCGCGGGTCGCGCGGCCGGGGGCGACGATCGCGTTCAGCGCCTGGACGCCCGAGGGGATGAACGGTCAGATGTTCAAGCTGATCGGCTCATACGTACCTCCCCCGCCGCCCGAGCTGCAACCGCCCGTGCGGTGGGGCGAGGAGGACTACGTGCGCTCGCTGATGAAACCCAGCGGCGCGGAGCTCACCTTCGAGCGCCGCACGGTCACGATGACGCACGAATCCCCCGAGAGCTGGGTCGAGTACACCGAGCGCGTGCTCGGACCGACGATCATGATCAAGGCGGCGCTCGAGCCTCAAGGGAAGTGGGAGGAGCTGAAGGCAAGGTTGATCGCGCTCTATCGCGACAACAACGAGGCCGACGACGGCTCATTTCGCGCGGGCGCGGAGTATCTGCTGACCGTTGCTCGGATGCCGGCGTGATCCGAGCAGGGCGGCGGCCCCCGACCACTGTGCCGAGCGTGGTTTAGGCTGATGTTCGGCCGGGCAGCTGTCCGAGCATGAGCACTTCAACGGATCAGATCGCTCAGATTCCCCTCCGCGGCGGCGTGGCGATTCCGCAGCTCGGCTTCGGCGTCTTTCAGGTCCCTCCGAGTGAGACCGCCGAGGCCGTCGCGCAGGCGCTGTCGGTGGGCTACCGCCATATCGACACCGCCGCCGCATACCGCAACGAGGCGGGGGTCGGGCAGGCGATTCGGGCCTCTGGGCTCGACCGCGGCGAGGTCTTCGTAACGACCAAGTGCTGGAACGACGACCACGGCTTCGAGGAGGCCAAGCGCGCGCTGCGCGCGAGCCTCGAGCGGTTGCAGCTCGACTTTGTCGACCTCTACCTGATCCACTGGCCGGTGCCGAGCCACGACCGCTACGTGGACACGTGGAGGGCGTTCATCGACCTCCAGTCCGACGGCCTGACTCGGTCGATCGGCGTCTCGAACTTCCAGCCGGCCCACCTGCAGCGCGTGGTCGCGGAGACCGGTGAGACCCCCGCGATCAACCAGATCGAGCTGCATCCCTATCTTCAGCAGCCGCTCCTGCGGCGCAAGCACCGGGAGATGATGATCGTCACCGAGGCTTGGAGCCCCCTGGCGCAGGGGCAGGCGCTCGCCGACCCGACGATTCTGAAGATCGCCGACGCGCACGCCAAGACCCCTGCGCAGGTGGTCATCCGCTGGCACGTGCAGCTCGGCAACGTCGTGATTCCAAAGTCGGTTACCCCGCGGCGCATCCACGAGAACTTCGACGTGTTCGACTTCGCCCTCAGCGACGCCGAGATGAAGGCGATCGGCACGCTCGACGAAGACCGCCGGACCGGGCCAGATCCGGACACGTTCATTCGACCGTAGGCTTAGGTGGGAATGCTCACGGGCCGGCCAGGCTCGCGCGGCCGCGCTTGAACGCGGCCGCAGACGCGACCCCGAGCGAGCCGAGCAGCGCCTCCATGTCCTCGACGACATCGCCTCTCAGGCGGACGCTCGCGAGGCCGTCGAGCCCAGTCGGGCCGCGCGTGAGGATCGCCACCGCGCCACCGCGATCGTGTGTGAGCCGGGGCAGCCCGGCGACCGGGTGGACCTCCAGCGAGGAGCCGATGCAGAGCAGCACGTCCGCCCGTTCACACAGCTCTCGCGCGTGCCCGAGCGGCTCCTCGGGGAGCATCTCGCCAAACAGGACGACATCCGGCTTCAAGGGTTCGCGGCAGTGCTCGCAGCGCGGAACTCCGTGGGCGTCTTCGAGCAGGCGCGCCCCCGCCTGCTCGCGCGAGACGCTCTCGCCGCAGCTGGGGCAGGAGCAGGACTCGATGCTGCCGTGCACCTCGACGAGCGCGCGCGTGCCGGCCTTGCGGTGCAGCATGTCGATGTTCTGCGTGATCACGGCCTCGAGCATTCCCGCGCGCTCCATCGCCACGAGCGCGGCGTGGGCCCCATTTGGCTCCTTCGCGCCGAGCGTCGCGAAGCGCTTGCCGTAGAACTCCCAGAAGCGCACGGGGTCGCTGCGGAAGGCGTCGATGTGGGCTACCCGCATCGGGTCAACCGTCGCCCACAGCCCCGTCCCGGGCGTGCGGAAGTCGGGGATGCCGGACGGGACCGAGATGCCCGCGCCGGTCAGCGCGACGACCGAGCGGGCACCGCGCATGAGCTCGGCCAGGCGAGCGTGCTCAGCCGTCGCGGCGACGTCGGTCGCCACCGGCGATCAGCTCCCCCGAAAGCTGGGGGCGCGTTTGCCGAGGAACGCGGCGATGCCCTCCTTGGCGTCGGCGCTCGCGAAAACCGACGCGAACGCTCGCTTCTCGGCCTCGATGCCCGCCTCCAGATCGCCGGCGCCGGAGATCCGCTTGATCTGCTCCAGGGCGAGCGGCGCCTGCCCGGCCAGCTTGCGCGCCCAGGCGAGCGCCGTGTCGAGCAGCTCATGGTCCTCCACCACGCGGTTGGCGAGGCCGAACTCGAACGCTTCGTCGGCCAGGATCGGGTCGCCGATCATGTTCATCTCGAGCGCCTTGTTCACGCCCACCAGCCGCGGCAGGCGTTGGGTTCCGCCGAAGCCGGGAATGATCCCGAGCTTGATCTCGGGCTGACCGAACAGCGCCGCGCGCGCGACGATCCGCACGTCGCAAGCCATCGCCAGCTCGCAGCCGCCGCCGAAGGCGAGGCCGTTGACGGCCGCGACCGTGGCGATCCCGTCCGAGCCGAGTTCGGTGAACAGCGCGTGGGCGGCGTTGATCAGCTGCTCCCCCGAGCTCTCGTCCATCGTCGTGAACGCCTTGATGTCCGCTCCGGCGGAGAACAGGAACGGGTTGGACGAGGCGATCACGAGAGCGCGTATGCCGGACTGCCGCACCTTGCCCCAGACCTTCTCGAGGTCTTCGACCACTTGCGGGGATATCGAGTTCATCTGGCCATTGGCCAGCCACGCGATCGCGACGCGATCGCTTCTCGTCTCGAGCTTGACGACCTCCGCCGGCTGCTCGGCGTCGGGCTGCGGGTAGGCGTAGAAGCCCTGGCCGCTCTTCTGTCCGAGCCGGCCCTGGGCCACGAGACGGCGCAGGATCGTCGGCGGCGCGAAGCGCTCGCCGTCGCGCTCCTGGGCTGCCTCCAAGCGCTCGAGGATCGCGTCCAGCCCCTCCGCGTCGGCCTTCATGAACGGCGGCAGCAAGCCGCGCCGCGGGTCCAGGCCGGCTCCGGCCATCAGGCCGAAGTCGATGTCGCGGTGGGTCGCCACGCCCTCCTCGAGTACCAGGCATGCCTCGACGAACGTCTTCAGCGTGAGCAGCTCGATGAGCTGATCGACGTCCGGGTCGCAGTCGCCCGCGATGTTGGGCTTTCCCTCGGGGTCATAGAAGCCGTTGCCACCGGTCTTGGCGCCGAGCTTGCCATCGGAGACCAGCTTCTGCATCCCCTTTGGGACGTAGAAGCGCTCGCCGCCGTAGGACTCGGCAAGGTGTTCGGCCACGTGCAGCACCGTGTCCAGACCGAGCAGGTTGACGAGATGGTAGGGGCCGACCGGGATCACGCCGGCGGCGCCCACGCCGTCGTCGATCTTCTTGATCGACAGCCCCTTCTCCTCCTGCTCGCGCCAGATCTCAGACGTGCCCGCGTTGAGGATGCGGTTGACGACGAACCCCGGAACCTCCGCGCAGGTGATCGGCTGCTTGCGGATCGCCTGGGCGAACGTCACGGCCGCGCCGACGGTCTCCGCCGAGGTCTCCTCGCCCTCGACGATCTCGATCAGCGGCATGAGCGAGGCCGGGTAGAAGTAGTGGAAGCCGACGACCTTGTCCGGGCGCAGCGTGGCTTCGCCGATCTCGGTGATCGACAGCGAGGAGGTGTTCGACGCCAGGATCGCGTGACCAGGCACGGCGGCGTCGAGCTGCGCGAAGACGGCCTGCTTGATCTGCATCTTCTCCGGCACCGCCTCGACGACGAAGTCGACGTCGCCGAATCGCTCATATGAGGTCGTCCCGTGGATGCGCCCGAGGATCTCCTCGATCTGCGACTCCGCCTGCTCGGCCGTGATCCTGCCCTTCTCGGCGAGCTTTGTGACCTGGCCTGTGGTGACGTTGCGGGCCTCGGTCATGCCCGCGTGCACGAGCGCGTCGTCGATGTCCTTGAGCACTACGGGGATGCCCGCGGCGGCGATCGTCTGAGCGATCTGTCCGCCCATCGTCCCGGCGCCCACGACGGCGGCTTTGAACACGAACATTCGTTGAGTCTCCTCTGCTGACTAGGGTTGCGGGAGCCTAGCGACGTCCGTGTCCGGCCGCACCTCTCGGCCCGGGCAAGGGTTTTTGCAGAGGAGTCCGGGAATCAGCCAACGGGTAGGAGGCAGACATGCAGCCTTTCGGAGCATCCACGGCAGAACCAGCAAGCACAGGCAGCGCCCGAGCGATCGGGACACGAGGGCGGCGCATGCCGCTCGTGGCGGCGGCAATCGCCGCGCTGGCGGTGTCGGCCCCCACGCTGGCGCTGGCCGCGCCCGCCGGGGCGGCCGTTCGTCCGACGGTGTCAACGGGCGGGGCACACGCGGTGAGCTTCGCTTCGGCGACGCTCGACGGGTCGGTCAACCCGAACGGCGGCGACACCTCCTACTACTTCCAATATGGCCTCACCAAGGCGTATGGCGGGCAGACGGCGATCGCGGACGCCGGAGCCGGCACGCACGCGTTGAAAGTGAGCCTCGGGGTGGTGGGTTTGCAGCCGCTGAGCGTTTACCACTATCGGCTCGTGGCCGTCAACAGCGCCGGCGCGAGCATCGGTAGCGATCAGACCCTGCTGACGACCAAGGTGCCGCTCTCGCTGGCGATCCTGGCGACCCCAAACCCGGTTCTCTTTGGCGGGACGGCGATCGTTCAGGGCACGCTCTCCGGCACCGGCAACGCCAACCGCGTGGTCGTCCTGCAGGCGTTCCTGTTCGGAGGCACGGCCTTCCAGAGCATCGGCAACCCCGAGCTCACGAGCGCCACCGGCAGCTTCTCCTTCCCGGTTCTCGGCATGACGCAGGTCACGCAGTTCAGGGTGGTGGCGGCCACCAGCCAAGCTGTGGTCAGCCCCGTCGTGATCGAGAACGTCGCGGTCCGAGTCGACAGCCACGTGGCGCGCACCGGGCGGCGCGGTTTCGTGCGCATCTTCGGGACCGTGACCCCAGCTGAGGACGGGATGCAGGTGGGCATACTGCGGATCACGCACGGCCACGGGGTGCTCGTGGGTGGCACGAGCCTGCGCCATCGCGATGCGAGCAGCTCGAAGTTCAGCCGTGTCGTGCCGGTCAAACCGGGGGTCTATCGCGTCCTGGTGCGACTGACCAGCGGCGCGCAGGTCTCCAACTACGGCCTGCCGCTGGTGATCCGCTGAGCGATTTGCCGGAACCCGCGAAAGCGGGAGCCTACGGCGGGACGCGAGCGTCGTCTCAGACGGCGCTCGCGCCGGCCGTACGCCTGGAGCCGGCTATACCGCGACGGTTTCCACGCCGCCGACGGAAGCGGGCTCCTCGACGTGGCGAGGCAGCAGGGTTTCGCGGGCGATCACCAGGCGCTGGATCTGCGAGGTGCCCTCATACAGCTGCATGATCTTGGCGTCGCGGAACAGCTTCTCGACCGGATAGTCCTTGATGAAGCCGTAGCCGCCGTAGACCTGGACAGCTTCGGTGGCGACCTTCATCGCGGTGTCGGCCGCGAAGCGCTTGGCGTGGGAGGAGATGAGAGTGTTGCGTTCGCCTGAGTCGAGCATGACGGCCGACTTCCAGGTCAACAGGCGCGCCGCCTCGATTTCGGTCGCCATGTCGGCGATGATGAACTGGATCGCCTGGTGCATCGCGATCGGGACGCCGAACTGGACGCGCTCGCGCGAGTAGTCGGTCGCGAACTCGAATGCCGCGCGGGCGATTCCCGTCGCCATCGCGGCGACGCCCGGGCGGGTTCGGTCGAGCGTCATCATCGCGAGCTTGAAGCCCTTGTTCTCCTCCCCGAGCAGGTTCTCGGCGGGCACCTCGACGTCGTTGAAGGAGATCGTCGCGGTGTTCGAGGCACGCTGACCGAGCTTGTCCTCCTTCTTGTCGACCACCACCCCCCAATCGCGCTCGACCACGAACGCGGAGATGCCGCGGTGACCGGCGTCCTTGTCGGTCTTCGCGTAGACCGTGTAGTAGTCGGCGTATCCGCCGTTGGTGATGAAGCACTTGGAGCCGTTGATGACGTACTTGTCGCCCTTCTTGACGGCGGTCGTGCGCATCCCGGAGACGTCTGAGCCGGCGTCCGGCTCGGTCAGGCAGAAGGACGCGAGCTTGGGCTCTTCGGTGAGCATCCCGAGGTACTTCTTCTTGACCTCCTCCGAGCCGCCCAACGCGATCGGCGCGGTCGCCAGGCCGTTGCAGCCGAGCGAGGTCTGAATGCCCGAGCAGCCCCACGAGAGCTCCTCCTCGATCAGGCAGCCGTCGAGATAGCCCGCTCCGGCGCCGCCGTACTCCTCTTCGATATGGGAGTTCATCAAGCCAACCTCCCAGGCTTTCTTGATGATGTCCTCTGGCCACGTGCCGTCCTTGTCGTACTCCCAGGCGACCGGGCGAATCTCCTTGACAGCGAAGTCGTGCGCCATCTCGCGCAGGTTCCTCTGCTCGTCTGTGAGCGTGAAATCGACCATTCTGTTGATCTCCTAGCGGCTGGCGGGCCTGACGGCCGGCGCGGGACAATCGATTGACTGGTCAGTCAACCTCGATTTGCCAGGGTAGCGGAGAGCGGTCCGATCGGCAACAATCCCAATGTGCAGAGCGCCTTCCCGATCGTCGTGTTCGGAGCCGTGGCGCTGTCGGTCGTGATGTCGGTCGTGTTCCTCGTGAGCCGCGGAAGCAGCTATGACCAGATCGGCGAAGGCGGACTAGGGCCCGAGCAGGAGTCCGCGAGCGGTTCCCCGCCGCCGCTGACCGACTCCAGCGCGGGGCGCGCCGAGCGCGAGCTCGAGATCCGCCAGATGCTGCGCGCGCGCAGCGACCGCATGGTCGGACGCGGGCAGCCTGCGCTCGACATCGACGCGGAGGTCGCACGACTGCTGGAGCCCGCGCTGCCGGAAGGGCACGACGCCGGCCTGACCGCGGAGGTGCGCCAGCTGGTCGTCGCCCGTAACGAAAGGCGCGCCCGCCGGGGCCTCGAGCCGCTTGACGTGGAGGCCGAGGTGACGCGCACGCTGGATGAGCTTGCCCCGTGAACACCGAGATCTTCAAGTCGGGTATAAACGCGCCATGAGCGATGCACGCCGCTTTCAACTCGACGAGCTGACGATCCGTCCAGGCACCTATTTCAATCCCCAGACCGAGATCCTGATCGTCGTCGACGACTCGCCGGAGGTCGATCACGAGGTCTTCGCGGCGGAGGAGTTCGAGAGCACCGACTGGGTGCTGATCTCCGAGGACACCCCGCTCGACGAAGACAAGCGCGACGAATTGATCGAGCACTTCCGCGTCACATACCAGCCCGCCGACGATGCCCTGCTGGCCGGCGAGGACGTCGAGGACGAGGAGGACGAGCTCGAGCCGGACGATCTGGAGCTCGACCGCGAGTAGCCGGGCCCGCGGGGGCCACCGGCCCGTGCGGCGGCTGACCGGCCAACGCAACTCCCCGGTGCCGGGACGGTTTCGGGAGCGTGTCGTCTCTGCTCCTGCGTAGCATCCGTCGCGTGCGCGCCAACAAGCTTTGCGCTCTGCTCGCTGGCGTCCTGATCCTCGGCGGGCTCGCGACGCTCCCGGCCGCCGCCGAACGGCCCCACCGCGCACGCGCGGCCGCGCGCCGCGGCCCGAGCGTCACCGCGGCGCTGCTGGGCCTGCAGCGCAGCGGCGCGATCACCCCGGCCGCCTACCAACAGGCCTACGGAAGCTACCTCGCGGCGCAGCGCTCGCTCGGCAGGCTGAGCGGCACGCGTCGAGCAGAGCTCGGCGCGGTCATCGTCAACCTGCAGGCGATCGCCGCCGGCGGCGGTTTGACGGCGTCGCGCCTGCCCGCGCTGTTCTTGACGCTGGAAAGAAACCGCCAGTGGTGGACGACCGAGCCGCTGCTGTCAAGTGGCGTGCGCGTCAGCTTTCCCGGCAGCCTGCTCGTGTGGGAGTACTACGCCGGTCAGGGCATCGAGATCCAGTGGCTCGGGACCTTCGGCAAGGCCAACGGCTATTACCTGAGCGGACACGAAAACGCCAACCTGCGCCAGCTGCTGGGCGAAGTCCTGCCGCTCGTGACCCAGCGCGCCGGGGGCATCGCGTGGGAGTACCTGTTCCAGTTCGACGGCGGCTCGCCACCGTGGACGAGCGGCCTTTCCCAAGGCACTGCCGTGCAGGTGCTCGCGCGGGCGTGGTCGCGCTTCAAGGAATCCGCCTACCTGACCGCTGCTCAGCAGGCGCTCGGGATCTTTCAGCGACCGCCGCCGATCGGCGTTCGCGTAAGGACGCCCGCCGGCGCGAACTACGCCGAGTACACCTACGCCCCCAGCGACAGGATCCTCAACGGCTTCATCCAGGCGCTCGTCGGCCTGTATGACTACGCGTCGATCACCAAGGACCCGGTCGGGCTGGCACTGTTCGAAGCGGGCGACGCCGAGGCGCGAGCGGAGGTGCCGCGCTACGACACCGGGGCGTGGTCGCTATATGACCAATACGGGGAATCCACGCTCAGCTATCACGAACTGCTCACGGAATTCCTGCAGCACCTCTGCCAGCGAACGCGCAACGGACCGCCGTTCACCGTCGCTGCGCCGCCCGCGCCGACGCCCGCGCCACAACCCGCTCCGACGCCGGGGGGCACGGGTACCACCAGCGGCGCAACCGGCGGCGCGAGCGCCGCGCGCGCCGTGGGGCACAGCGCGGCGAGCGCCGCGGCCAGCCCGATCGCCGGTGATCAGATCTACTGCACCACCGCCCAACGCTTCACCGAAGACCTGCACACGCCGCCCGTGATAACGCTGCTGACGATGACGCTTCGCGGCGGCACGCGCGCGGGCGTGCAGATGTCGCTGTCGAAGGTCTCGACGGTCGGCATGGTGATCCGTCAGGGCGGTCGCGTCGTGTGGACGAACAGAGCGACCGTCGGGCGCGGCAAGCCGCGGCTGCTGTGGCTGACACCGGCCCGCGGCGGCAGCTTCACGGTGACGCTCACCGCGGCGGACCCCGCCGGCAACTTCTCCACGGCAACCGGCACGATCTCCGTGGCGCATCAATAGCGTTGCACCCGCTCCTAGACTAGGCGAGTGACTCAACGCGAGACGGATCGCAGGAGGAACGGGCCGAGATGACACGACTCGCGCACGCCTGGCGTGGGCTCGAGCGCGAGCAGCGACGCGCGGCCCTGGCCGCGCTGGGGCTGTTCGTGTCGATGTTCCTCCCCTGGTACAGCAGGACCGACACGTTCGTCGATCGTGGCGTGGCCAGGGCCGCCCAGACCAGCTCGAGCGCATTCCAGGCGTTCTCATTCGTCGAGGCGGCCGTCCTGCTCGTCAGTGCCGGAGTGCTCGCGCTGCTGTTCGCGCGCGTCGAGGAGCGTCCGTTCCAGGTCCCCGGCGGCGACGGACTGATCGTGACGATCGCCGGCGGCTGGGCGGCCGTGCTGATCTTCGTCCGGCTGCTCGACAAGCCGGGCCTCCAGGGCAATCAGCGCATAACCGCGACGGTGGGGGTCCAGTGGGGGATTTTCATCGCGCTTTTGCTCGCTCTCGGGCTCCTCTACGCGGGCGCGCGGATGCGCGCCGGCGAACGGCCCGAGCCCCCTCTGGCGCGATCGCGTGGAGGCGATCGACCGCGCGCGCCCGAGGCGAGTGCCACGTTCCGAGACCCCCCTCCCGAGGAGGAGCTCACGCCCGCAGTTCCCGCGCCGACGCGCCCGCGCAGGGCGACGCCGGCGCCCGCCCGCCCCGCCGCGTCACCCCCCCCGGCGTCCGATCCCGCGCCCACCGTTCGCCGCCCCGCCGCCGGGCGCCCGCGCTATCCCCCGTCCCCGTCGGAGCAGATGTCCTTCGAGGACCCACCGCCGCGGCCGGAGTAGCGTCGGCCTGCGCATATCATGGGCTGACGATGCCCAGTACACCCTCTCCGGCTCCATCCTCATCATCCGCGGCGCCCTCGCCGGTCTCCGGCCCGCCTGACTCCGTTTCGGCGGTCGCCGAGGGCCTGCGTGCGGTCGGCTACCTGCCTGGCGAGTCGACCGCGCTTGTCTCCTACCTCGCGACCAAGCTCGGCAAGCCCGTCCTCGTCGAGGGACCGGCGGGGGTCGGCAAGACGGAGCTCGCGAAGGCGCTCGCCTCCTACCTCGGCCGTGAGCTCGTGCGACTGCAGTGCTACGAGGGCCTCGACGAGGCCAAGGCGCTGTATGAGTGGAACTACCGCAAGCAGCTGCTGCGGATTCAGGCCGAGGCCTCCGGCACCGGATGGGACGCGGTCCAGGACGACATCTTCGGCGAGGAGTTCCTGCTCGCGCGGCCGCTGATGACGGCGATCTCCTCCGAGGATCCGGTCGTGCTGCTGATCGACGAGATCGACAAGACCGACCAGGAGTTCGAGGCGATGCTGCTCGAGGTCCTCTCGGACTTCCAGATCTCGATCCCCGAGCTCGGGCGCGTGCAGTCGCGCACGCACCCCGTCGTCCTGCTCACCTCGAACAACTCGCGCGAGCTCACCGAGGCGCTCAAGCGGCGCTGCCTGTACCTCTGGCTCGACTACCCGGCACTCGAGCATGAGCTCGAGATCGTGCGTCTGCACGCGCCTGAGCTGTCGGCGACGGTGGCGCGCCGGCTGGTCGAGGTGATCGGGATGGTGAGGGCGCTGGACCTGAAGAAGCCGCCGTCGATCGCGGAGTCGATCGACTGGGCGCGGGCCTTGCTGCTGCTGGGCGTCGAGGACATCGACGCCGAGACGTTCAACGAAACGATGTCGGTGATCGTCAAGCACAGAACGGATATGGACGTGGTGGCCGAGCGCGTGGGACTCAAGCTTGGATCGCCCGCCGATGTCGCCTGACAGCCTGCCCGCGCGGATCCTGGAGCTCGGCGAGGAGCTGCGCCGCGAGGGCGTTGCCGTGGGGACGTCGGAGATGCTCGACGCATTCGCCGTGCTCGGCGAGATCAGCTGGACCTCACAGGAGGACTTCCGCGAGGCGCTCGCCGCGACGCTAGCCAAGAGCCAGGAGGACAGGCGCGTGTTCGAGCTGGTGTTCGATCGCTTCTTCTTCCGCGCCGTCGAGGTGGCCGCCGCGCGCCAGGGCATCCGGGAGGACGACGAGGCGAGCCTCGGCGAGCTCTCCGAGGAGGAGCTTGACGCGCTGCGCGCGCAGATCGCCGCCGCATTACGGGACGGCTCGGAGGGAGCGATGCGCGATCTCGCGCGAATGGCGATCGCGGCGTTCGCCCGCCGCCAGGAGGGCTCAGGCGTGATCGGCGTCGACGTGCAGCGCATCCGTCGAGCGCTCGGCCTGCGCGCCGAGCCGCAGCCCGAGCTGCCCGCTGACGATCCCCGCCGCGACGGCTTGCCACGCGAGGCCCTGCGCCGCTTCGAGACCCTGTTGCGCCGCGAGCTGGAGCGCGCGCAGATCGAGCGCACGGGCAACCTGCCCCCCGCGCGACCGCTGGGCGAGCTCGATCGAGCGCTCCCGTCCGGGCCGCTGGCCGACCTGGCGGCCGTCCACCGGGTCGTCGCCCAGCTGCGCCGCCGATTGGCGACGCAGGGACTGCAGGCTCGCGGGCACCGCCGCCACGCCCACGTCGACGTCCGCCGCACGATGCGCGCGTCGCTTCAAACGGGCGGTGTTCCCGTGGTTCTCAAGTTCCGTCCGCGCCGTCCACGACGCCCCGAGATCTACGTGCTGTGCGACGTCTCAACAAGCGTCACCTCGGCGTCGGTCTTCTTCCTCTCCGTGCTCCACGCACTGCATGACACGTTCCGCAAGATGCGCTCGTTCGTGTTCATCGAGCGAATCTCCGAGGTCACCGACATCTTCGAACGCGAGCGCAACTTCAAGGCCGTCAGCGAGCGGATCGGCAGCGACGCGGGCGTCGCCGATATCTCCGGCTACACCGACTACGGCCGCGTCTGGTCGGAGTTCCTCGTCCAGGTCGAGGACGACCTGCATCCGCGCGCGACCGTGATCGTGCTCGGCGACGCGCGCACCAATGGGCGCGACCCGCGCGCCGACATATTCGCCCAGATCGCCGCCCGCGCCGGGCGCACGTTCTGGCTGAACCCCGAGCCACGGCTGTACTGGAACTACGGCGACTCCGTGATCGCCGCCTACGAGCAGTACTGCACGGCGTTCGAGTGCTGGACGACGGCCCAGCTCGAGGACTTCGTTCGCGCCCTGACCCGGCCAGTGGTCGCGGCGGCGCGCTAGCATCAGCGCCACCAAGCAGACACCAGGGGGGCTGGCGGGAAGGCCGGCTGAGATGGCGCCCGGGAAAGCGATTCCCCCGGCGTCGACCCTTTGAACCTGTGGGGTAATGCCCGCGAAGGGAGCGAAGTGCCAACCGAACTGCAATCTCGCGCACGGCCCTCGGCTCCGAAGACGGGGCAGGGCAGGGCGATCGTGCTGGAGAGCGTCAGTCACTCCTACCGCGAGCGCCGCGAAACCGTCGTGCGGGCGCTCGCGGGTGTATCCCTGCAAGCGGCTCCGGGCGAGATCGTCGCCGTGGTCGGCCCCAGCGGCTGCGGCAAGACGACGCTGCTGGAGCTGATCTGCGGCCTGCAGGCGCCCGAGCAGGGGTCGATCGCGTGCGCGCCGGCAGTGCTGATGCCCCAGCGCGACCTGCTGCTCCCGTGGCTGCCGGCCGTCGATAACGCGGCGCTCGCCCTGCGCATCGCAAGGCTCTCCCGCGGCCGAGCGCGAGCGCGAGCCGCCGAGCTGTTCGCCGAGCTCGGGCTCGCCGGCTTCGAGCACGCCTACCCGCGCGAGCTCTCCGGTGGGATGCGCCAGCGCGTGGCCTTCCTGCGCACGCTGCTCTCGGGCAAGCCCGTGCTCTGCTTGGATGAGCCGTTCGGCGCGCTGGACGCGATCACGCGCGGGGAGATGCAGGACTGGCTCGCGCGGGCTCTGGCGCGCGAGCCGCGTACGGTGGTGCTGGTGACCCACGACGTCGAGGAGGCGATCGTGCTCGCCGACCGCGTGCTCGTGCTCTCGCCGCGGCCCGGCCGGGTGATCGAGGAGCTCGAGGTGGACCTCGCGCGGCCGCGCGCGCGAACGGGCGCGGCGGTGATCGCTTTGCGCGAGCGCGCCCTCGACTCGCTCGCACTCGCCTCAGCGGGCCGCCGAGGGGTCGCGTGAGGCCGGCCCCGACTGCGCGATCGGCGCGCCGCGGAGACGGCCCCCGCGGGCGCGCGCTCGCCACGGTGCTGCCGCCGCTGGCGCTCGTCGGAGCGCTCCTCGGCGGCTGGGAGGCCTACGTCGACTCCGGCTCGACGAGCTCGTTCGTTCTCCCGGCGCCGCACGCGATCGCCGCTGCCCTGTGGGACAACGCGGGCCTGCTCGGCGCCAACCTCGAGCCGACCGCCGCGGAGGTCGGGCTGGGGATCATGCTCGCGCTGGTGCTCGGCTTCGCGCTGGCCGTGCTGATCCACCTCTCGGCGACGCTGCGCCGTGCGGTCTACCCGCTTGCGATCGGCTCCCAGGCCGTGCCGATCGCCGTAATCGCGCCGCTGCTGGTCTTCTGGTGGGGTTTCGGCATGTTTCCCAAGTTGATCGTGATCCTGCTGATCTGCTTCTTTCCCGTCCTCGTCACGACCGTGGACGGCCTCGCCGCGGTCGACCCCGACCAGCTCAAGCTGATGCGCACGCTCGACGCCTCTCGCTGGCAGGCATTCCGGTTCGCCGAGCTGCCCGCAGCCCTGCCGGCGGCGATCAGCGGAGCGCGAATCGCGCTGACGGTCGGCGTGATCGGCGCATATATCGCCGAGTCCCAGACCGCGACGATCGGCGGTCATCCGGGTCTCGGTCACGAGATCAACGCTGACCTGACGGCGCTGCAGACCCCGCGCGCTTACGCCGCCGCGGTCGTCCTGTTCGCCTTCGCGATCGCCTGCTTCTACGCCCTTGCACTCGCCGAGCGACGCCTTGCGCCGTGGGCGAGCCGACCGAGAGGAGCGCACCGTTGAGAGCGCCGTCCACGCCCGACGCGAACCCGCTGGCGCGAGCCCGTCGCGGCCCTGCGCCGTTGCCCTGAGCGCGTCGCTGCTCTCGCCCTGTCCGCGTGCGGCTCAAAGCAGGATGTGATCTCGGCGCGCGGAGCCAAGCCGTTCTCCGTCGTGCTCGACTTCTTTCCGAACGCCGACCACGCCGCGCTCTACTCGGCGATCGCCGGCGGCGAGTTCCGCGCGGTCGGCCTCGACGTGCGCCCGGAGGCGCCCGCGGACCCCTCCGAACCCTTGAAGCTGTTGGCGGCCGGCAAGGCCGACATGGCGATCTCCTACGAGCCCGAGCTGCTGCTCGCCCGCGATCAGGGCCTGCGCCTGGTCTCGATCGGCGCGCTCGTTCAGCGCCCGCTCACCTCGATCATCGCGATCCGCGGCGCACACGTCGCCAAGGTCGCGGATCTCGCGGGCAAGACGGTTGGCACGGCCGGATCGCATACCAGTCGGCGGAGCTGAGACCGCGCTGCAGACCGCCGGCGTGAGCCCGTCCAAGGTGAGGGAGGTGAACGTCGGCTTCAACCTCGTGCCGGCGATGCTCTCGGGCAAGGTCGCCGCGACGCTCGGCGGCTTTTGGAACTACGAGGCGATCCAGCTCCAGCCGATGCACAAGCAGCCCGCTGACGATCCCCGTCGACCGGGCCGGCGTCCCGCCTATGACGAGCTCGTGCTGGTCGTGCGCGAGGATGAGGCGCGGACGCGCGGCCAGGACCTGCGCGCCTTCCTGCAGGCTCTCACGCGGGGTGAGCGACGCGGTCAGAGCCAACCCGGCGGCGGCCGCGACGCTCGTCGTCAAAGCCAACCCGTCTCTTGATCCGAAGCTCCAGCTCGCATCGATCGAGCAGACCCTTCCGGCCGCCGTCCCGGCGGCGCCGGGCAAGCCCTACGGCTGGCAGGAACCCTCCTCGTGGGCGTCGTTCGGGAGCTGGATGTTCGCTCACAAGCTGCTCGTGCACGACCCCAACGCGGGGCTGCCGCCGCTGACCAACGAGTTCCTGCCAGGTCAGGGAATCTGAGTCGCGCCAACGCGGCCGCGCCGCTGATCGAGACGTCACGCCGTCACCACAGAGAGGAGCGCAGATGCGCATTGGAGTGCTCACCGGGGGAGGTGACTGTCCCGGCCTAAACGCCGTCATCCGCGCCGTGGTCAGGCGCGGCATTCGCGGCGGGCACAGCTTCCTCGGCTTTCGCCATGGCTGGGCCGGCGTGCTCGCGGACGAAGCCGGCGAGCTCACGCTCGAGAGCACCGCCGGGATCCTCCCGCGCGGGGGAACCATCCTTGGCACATCGCGCACGAACCCCTACGCCGACGGCCTGGATGGGACAGCGACGCGTGCGCCGGACGCTCGACGCAGCGCGGTGTCGACGCGCTGGTCCCGATCGGCGGCGAGGACACCCTCGGGGTGGCCCTGCGCCTGCACGAGGCCGGCGTCGCGGTCGTGGGCGTGCCCGAAGACGATCGACAACGACCTCGACGGGACGGACATGACGTTCGGCTTTCAGACTGCCGTCCAGATCGTCACCGACGCGATCGACCGCTTGCACACGACCGCCGAGTCGCACAACCGCGTGATGGTCGTCGAGGTGATGGGACGGCACGCCGGGTGGATCGCAACCCATGCCGGCATCGCCGGGGGAGCCGACGCGATCCTCGTGCCGGAGCGCCCCTTCGACATCGACGAGGTCGCGGCGCAGGTCCGCCGCCGCCATGCCCGCGGGCGCAGCTTCTCGATCGTCGTGGTCGCCGAGGGTGCGACACCGCGCGAGGGCGCTCTGCAGGTGGGCTCCGCGGGGCCGACGGACGCATTCGGCCACGCTCGGCTGGGCGGGATCGGCGTGTCGCTGGAGGCGGAGCTCGAGCGGCGGACGGGCTTCGAGAGCCGGGTCACGATTCTCGGCCATGTGCAGCGCGGCGGCACGCCCGTGGCATTCGATCGCGTGCTCGCGACCCGCTTCGGCGTGGCGGCGATGGACGCCGCGTCCGACGGGCGCTATGGGACGATGGTGGCGCTGCGCGGCACCGCCATCATCGAGATGCCCCTCGCGGATGCCCTGCGCCAACCGAAGCTGCTGGATCCAAGCCTGTATGAGACCGCGGAGCTGTTCTTCGGCTGAGCCGCCGGCGCCCGGGGCGACCATGACCGCCGTCTCACGCGCCCAGAGCGGCCAGTAGTGCCCGACGCTGTGCCGCCGCTTGCGAGGTGAGCTGCTGGCCGACCTTCGATCGGTCGGGCGGCGCCGATCGCGCGGCCTCGCCTCGCCGGCGAGCGCGGCGAGCGTCGCGCGCACGCACTCGCGCGAGCACGCGCGGGTTGTAGCCGCCCTCGAGCACCGCCCCCAGCGGCGACTTCGGCCGTGCGCCGCCATGTCACGCACGTGGCGCGCCATCTCCGCGAACGAGCTCGGTCTGCAGCCGGCAGTCGGCGAGCGGATCCTCGGCGTGGGCGTCGAAGCCGGCCGATACGAGCACGAGGTCTGGCGCGAACGCGAGCCGCCGCCGGCAGCAGCACGTGCACCAGCATCGACAGCCACAGCTCCTCATCGGACCCCGCCGGGCACGGGCAGGTTGATCGTGTAGCCCTCGCCTTCGCCCGGAGCCGGCGTCGTCGAGCGCGCCGGTGCCCGGGAACAAGGCCCGACTGGTGGATGCTCGCGTACAGCACGTCGGCGCGGCGCGGAAGATCTCCGCCGTTCCGTTGCCGTGGTGGACGTCCCAGTCCAGGATCGAAGACGCGCCGAGCGCCGAGCTCGGCGGATCGCGAGCTCGGCCGCGATCGCGACGTTGTTGAACAGGCAGAAGCCCATCGCGCGTTGCGCTCGGCGTGGTGGCCAGACGGCCGCACCGCGCAGAAGCCCGACTCGGCGCTCGCCGCGCCATCAGCGCGCGGGTCATCGCGCACGCGGCGCCGGCAGCGTGCAGCGCGGCCGCGGAAGGAGGCCTCGCCCACGAACGTGTCGGCGTCGATCGCCCCGCCGCCGGCAGCGCACAGCGTCCATGATCGCCTGCACGTGCGCGGCGGTGTGCACGAGCTCGCAGCTCGGCCTCGGTGGCGGCCGGCGCCTCGCGACGCTCCCACCCCGGCACTCGCGCTGGGTTACGCCCGCTCGATCTCCAGCAGGCGCTCGGGCTGTCGGGGTGCGCCGGTGAGTGAACGCGCGGGATCGTGCTCGAGACAGGCCGGGTCGCTGAAGTAGAGTCCCGCCGCCATCACGCCCTGGTCATCCCCGTGAACATGGTTCACTGGCCGACTATGGCGCACGCGGCCGGGCCGAGAACGATGCGCGCGATGATCTTCCAGGAGGTCGGCTCGCCGCTGCAGGCGGTCGAGCTGCGATCCCACGGCCGCGCCCCGGCCAGCTGCTGTTGCGCGTGCAGCGCGTGCGGCGTCTGCCGCACCGACCTGCACCTGCTGGACGGCGAGGTGCAGATCTCCTCACCGCCGCGATCCTCGGGCACCAGATCGTCGGCCAGCGTCGAGGCGAGCGGTCCGCGGACCTCGAGCGCCCGGCGCCGGTGCGGGTCGGGGTGCCCTGGCTGGGCTGGACGTGTGGCGAATGCGCATACTGCCGCAGCGGGCGCGAGAACCTCTGCCTGCGGGCTATGTTCACCGGGCGCGATATCGATGGCGGGATGGCCGAGTATGCGGTCGCCGACGAACGCTTCTGCTTCCCGTCTCCGGCCGACTATCCAGACGCCAGGCCGCTCCGCTGCTGTGCGCCGGATTGATCGGCTATCGCGCGCTCGCATGTGCGGCGCGCCGCAGCGCCTTGGCCTCTACGGATTCGGGGCCGTCCGCGCACATCCGTCATCTTCCCGGCCGCGCACTGGCAGCGGCGCGCGAGCGCGGGTGTTCGCGTTCAGCCGCCCGGGGGACGATGCCGCGCAGAGATTTGCCCTCGAGCTCGGGGCGGCGTGGGCCGGCGGCTCCGATCAGGCGACCGCCGGAGGAGCTCGATGCAGCGATCGTCTTCGCGCCCGACGGGCGACTGGTCCCCGTCGCGCTGCGCGCGCTCGCTCCGGGCGGCACCGTCGTCTGCGCCGGAATCCACATGAGCGATATTCCCGGCTTCCCCTACCGCGACCTCTGGCAGGAGCGCGCGATCCGCTCGGTCGCCAACCTCACCCGCCAGGACGGCCACGAGTTCCTCGCGCTCGCTCCCCGGGTCCCGGTGCACACGAGCGTCACCACCTACCCCTTGGAGGCCGCCGGCGAGGCGCTCGAGGATCTGCGCGCCGGGCGCTTCACCGGCGCCGCCGTGATCGTGCCCTGAGGGCACGATCGGGTCCGGACTTGCTCGTCGGCGCGGACCGGGCCGGGCCGTCTACGCGCGTGGTCCCAACCCGGCCGCCACCGGATCGGAGCCGGCGGAATCGTGCGCGGGCGCGGCGCCGTCCTCGGCGGTGGCGGCGCGTCGCTCGCGCGAGCTGAAGCCGGCTAGCTCGAGCTCCATGCGGGCGCCGCCCTCCTGCGATTCGCCCGCCCGGACGCTGCCTCCATGGGCCTCGGCGATCGCGCGGACGATCGCGAGCCCGAGACCAGTTCCACCCGAGGCCCGGTCGCGCGCCTGGTCGATGCGTTTGAAACGGTCGAACACGCGCTCGCGCTCCTGCGGCGGGATGCCGGGCCCGTCGTCTTCGACGAGGAACCGGATCCGTCCTGGCGCGCCGGTCTCGACGCGCATGCGCACGAGTCCGCGCTCGTCGGCCGTGTGCTCGATCGCGTTGCCCACGAGGTTGCGCAGCGCCTGGGCAAGACGGTCGGGATCGGCTGCGAGCACGCCCTCGGGCACCGCGCCGAGCTGGAAGCGACGCGACGCCACCAGCGTCATCCCATCCCACAGCTCCCCCACGTACGCGGGTAACTCGATCGGCTCGATCCGCAGGGACTGGGTCTGCTCGGTCTTCACCAGCAGCAGCAGATCGTCCACCAGGCGGGTGATGCGGCCGATCTCCGACTGGACGAGACCCTCGACGCGACGAACCTCATCGCCGGAGGGGCTCCCTGGGCTGCGAGCACCTCCAGCTGGCCGCGGATGACCGTCAGCGGCGTGCGCAGCTCGTGTGAGGCGTCGGCGATGAACGCGCGCTGGCCCGCGAACGCGGCGGTCAGACGATCGAGCATGTGATTGAAGGCGTCGGCAAGGACGCGCACCTCGCGCCCCTGGCCACCGGCGTCGTGGATACGCGGATGCAGATCGCCGGCGTCGACGCGCGCGGCGACCGATGCCATGCGCCGCAGCGGGAGCGACACGCGCGTGCCGATCAGATACGACGCGAGCAGGGCGCCGGCGAGCGCGAGGATGCCGGCGAGGATGAACGCCTGTGCGACTCCGCGCTGGGCGTGGGCAACCGGAGCCAGCGGCTCTGCCGCGCCGACGGTCACGCGCAACCCACCGTGGATCACCGCGACGCGCTTGAGCACGCGCAGGTCGCCGACGTCGGGCAGCGTCTGCGTCGAGTAGCCGGAGCCGCCGCCGAGCAAGTGCGTCGACAGCCGGTTCTCGGCCCGCCTGCTCGGCCACCGTCTCGCCGCTGTCGGGCTTTGCACCGGCGAACAGCTCGGGCCGGTTGGTGCTCGTCCCAACCCCCGGAACGATCGCGAACAGGAGCGTCGAGCTCGCACTGAACGGCTGCCCGCGAATGTAGCGAGCGGCGGCCTCCGCGACCTCCCTCGGCGAGCGGTCCTCCGACAGCGTCAGGTTGCGCGCCAGGTCGGTGACGTCGCCGGAGACCTCGTGATCGACCTGGTTTCGCAGCTGAACGCCCGTTCCGCGGTACACGGCCACGAACGTGATCCCGGTGCAAACGAGCACCACCGCCGCGACCCACGCCGCCAGGCGCCAGCGCAAACCGACCGGCGTGAGGCGACCCAGCGCCGAGCGCATCGCTCAGGCGTCACTGCCGAAGCGATAGCCGACTGAGCGCACCGTGAAGATCGGCGCGGAGCTGTCGGGGCGCCCCGAGCTTGCGCCGCAGATAGCCGATGTACACATCGACGACGTTCGTGGTCGGATCGTGCTCGTAGCCCCACACGGCGCTGAGGATCTGCTCGCGGGTGAGCACCTGCCCGCGGTGGCGAAGCAGGCAGACCAGCAGCTCGAACTCGGTCGTCGACAGCGGGATCGACTCGCCGTCGCGGCGCACGTCGCGGGTGAGCAGGTCCACCTCGACCCCGGCGCCGCGCAGGATCGTCGCGGACGTCTGGGCAACGACGCGCAGGTGCGCTCGAACGCGCGCGACGAGCTCAGCCACCGAGAAGGGCTTGACCAGGTAGTCGACGGCGCCGGCGTCGAGCCCGGCGACGCGATCCTCGATCTCGCCGCGCGCAGTCATGACCACCACCGGAAGGCGCGGCCGAGCCTTCCGCACCGAAGCCAGGATGTCGAGGCCGCTGCGACCGGGAAGCATCAGGTCGAGCATGACCGCGTCGAAGCTGCCGCTCAGCGCCAGCCGCTCTCCCTCGATTCCGTCCAGCGTGACCTCGACGAGGAACCCCTCGGACTCAAGGCCGCGGCGAACGAAATCGACGATCCCCGGCTCGTCCTCGATGACGAGGATCCGCTCGGGCGCCGGAGCCGCGTGATTCGGACCGGTATCGGTAGATCCCGACCGCAATGGGTCCGACGCGTCGGTCTTCGTGACTTTCTGCATCATTTCAGGATAGGCGTCGCGGACGCCACCCATTTCTCCTGCCTCGCGATTCCATGAGCTTTCTAATGTGCCGGTTATCCGACCCTTAGTCATTAAACGCACACTGAGTCCATGGTCGTCCAGCAACGGGTGCCCGTTTCGCCTGCCGCTTCGCCGCGCGCCGAACGCCTGACCGGCGGGGGCACGCGCGGCAACGAGCGGCTCACCGCCGCCACCGGCGCCGTGCTGATCGCGCTCCTGGCCGTGATCGGCGTGACGATCATCTCCATCAGGCCGCTGATCTGGGTCCACCTGTTCGTCGGCCTGCTGCTGATCGGCCCGGTCGTCCTGAAGGTCGGCACGACCGGCTATCGCTTCGTGCGCTACTACACGCGCGATCCGAGCTACCGCCGCAAGGGCGCGCCCCCGCCGGCGCTGCGCCTGCTGATCGCGCCGGTCGTCGTCGCCTCCACAGTCGTGGTGTTTGCCACCGGGGTGGCGCTCCTGCTCGTGGGACCGAGCTCGCGCGGTACGCTCTTGCCGATCCACAAGGTCAGCTTCTTCGTCTGGGTCGGCTTCACGGCGCTCCACGTGCTCGCCCACCTTCCCGCCCTGCCGCGAGCGCTGCGGGCAGACTACGGACCTCCCGGACCGTGGCGCGATGAGATCGGCGGACGCTCCGGGCGTGTCCTCTCGCTGGCCGGCGCGCTTACCGCCGGGGCGGTGCTGGCGATTCTCCTGATCCCCCAGTTCGCGCCATGGCTCACCGACCACGGACTGCACCACTGACGATGCGCTTCCATACCGCTCACACCCGCGACGCCGCCCTGAACCGGCTCAGCCGCATCAATCGCTGGCTGATCGCGGGCAGCGTCGTGCTCACCGGTGCGCTCTCGGAGGTCGCGGCCAACGCATTCCCGGGCAAGACGATCAAGGCGGGGGCCGCGCGCAAGCCGGAGGGCTCAACCGCGCACCCAAGCACCTCCACGAGCACCACAACCGCGCCGCTGAGGCCGCCCGCCGAGGCGCCGGAATCGGCCCCCACCCAGGAATCGGCGCCGGCGCACGAATCCGCACCCTCGCAAGAACCCGCACCGTCCCAGGAATCCTCACAGTCCGCTCCGGCGCAGGAATCGGCCCCCGCGCAGGAATCGGCTCCGGCGCAGGAATCGGCCCCGGCGCAGGAACCCTCGGCGCCCGTCGTGTCCGGAGGATCCTGAGGTGGGCGCGCCGGCACTCCTCTCGGGCGAGCTCGCATCCGCGAGCTGGGAGGCGCTCGGAACGACCGTCGTGCTGCGCCTGACCGATCCCGCGGCATTGGACGCGGCGCGCGCGGAGGTCGAGGCCGAGCTCCACGCGATCGACCGCGCGTGCAGTCGCTTTCGATCGGACTCCGAGCTCTCGCGCGTGAACGCAGCCGCGGGACGCTCGGTCGCGGTGGGTCCCCTGCTGATCGGAGCACTCGAGGTCGCGCTTCGTGCCGCGGAGCTGACCGGCGGCGATGTCGACCCGACGGTCGGCGAGTGCCTGGTCCTGGCCGGCTACGACCGCGACTGGCGACTGCTGTCCGGCTCCCGCGATGACCCCGCCGCCCGCTGTCACCGCGAGGGTGCGCGCCGGTTGGCGGACGATCGTCATCGATCGAGCGACCTGCTCGGTGTGCCTCCCGGGCGGCGTCCGGCTCGACCTGGGCGCCACCGCCAAGGCCTGGGCCGCCGATCGCAGCGCGCGGGCGGCCGCCTTGGTGGGCGAGTGCGGCGTGCTCGTGGGTCTCGGAGGAGACATCGCGACCGCCGGCGCGGCGCCGGAGGCTGGATGGCGGATCCGCGTGACCGACGACCACCGCAGCGACCTCTCCGCTCCGGGACAGACGATCGCGATCCGCTCCGGAGGCCTGGCCACGTCGAGCACGGCGGTCAGGCGTTGGCGTCGCGGCGGGCAGACCATGCACCACATCATCGATCCCGCCACCGGAGCGCCCGTGGAGAGCCCCTGGCGCACCGTCAGCGTCGCGGCCGCGGACTGCACCGAGGCGAACATCGCCAGCACGGGCGCGCTCGTGCGAGGCGACGCCGCGCCCGAGTGGCTGCGGGGACTTGGCCTGCCCGCGCGCCTGACAGACGCCGACGGGCGCGTCACGGCGGTCGGCGACTGGCCGTTGGAGCCGTCCGCGGAGCAGGCGCGGGCGTGAGCGCGACACTGGCCAGCGCCGGTCCCAGCCTCTACTGGTACCTGACGCGCTCGACCGGCGCAGTCGCGCTGCTGCTGCTGACCCTCGCGATCGTGCTCGGGGTGGCCGACGTGCGGCGCTGGAGCACGCCGCAATGGCCGCGCTTCATCGTCGACTCGCTGCACCGCAACGTCTCGCTGCTGGCGATGGTGTTCCTGCTGCTGCACATCCTCACCTCGGTGCTCGACAGCTTCGCGCCGATCTCGCTGCTCGATGCGTTCGTCCCGTTCACGGGCTCCTACCGGCCCTTCTGGCTGGGGCTGGGCGCGATCTCGTTCGATCTGCTCCTCGCCGTGACGATCACGAGTCTGTTGCGCCAGCGAATGGGCTACGCGAGTTGGCGAGCGATCCACTGGCTGACCTACGCGAGCTGGCCGATCGCGCTGCTGCACGGCTTCGGCACGGGCAGCGACGTGAAAAGCGGTTGGCTGCTCGCATTGAGCATCGGCTGCCTGGCGCTCGTTCTGGCCTCCGTGTTCGCGCGCGCGCTCGCGGGCTGGCCCGCGAACCTCGGCCGTCGCGGTGCAGCGCTGGCCGGAACGGGGGCCTTTTCACTGTTCCTGTTGCTGTGGCTCCCGGGCGGGCCGCTCGGCTCGGAATGGGCGCGACGGTCGGGCACGCCTTCCGCGCTGATCGCCGGCTCGCACAGCACAAAGAAGGCGGCCGGGAGCCGGCGATGAGCAGTGCGCCGTCAACTATCGCGATCGGGCCCGGGCTGCCCGAACCGGACTCGGCGGCGTCGCTGCCGAGGCTGCTGAGGGGGATTCCCGCGCACGGGGCGATGAGCCTCGATCAGCATCTGTCGATTCACGGACCGGCGCCGGCGGCGCAGCCGCGCCGGCGCCGTGAAGAGTCGCCGCTGATCGGGAGGATCGATCGAGCCGGCCTGTGCGGGCGCGGCGGCGCGAGCTTCCCGACAGCGCGCAAGCTTCGCGCGGTGGCGAACTCGCGGGGACGGCCGGTGGTCATCGTCAACGCGGCCGAGGGCGAGCCGGCGAGCCTGAAGGACCGAACGCTCACCTACTCGCTGCCGCATCTGGTCCTCGACGGTGGCGAGCTGGCGGCACAGGCGCTCGGCGCCGATGAGCTGATCGTGTGCGTGTGTGAATCGGCGCTCGCGAGCGCCGACAGCGTCGCGGCTGCGATCGCCGAACGGCCGCACCCGCGCGGCGGCGCGAAGGTGCGCCTGGCCGTCGTACCCGGTCACTACGTCGCCGGCCATGAGTCCGCGCTCATCAATCACCTCGGCGGCGGCCCCGCGATGCCCATGTTCACGCCGCCGATGCCTTTTGAGCAAGGCGTCAGGCGCCGACCGACGCTGGTCAACAACGCCGAGACGTTCGCGCATGTCGCGCTGATCGCCCGCCACGGGTCGCAGTGGTTCCGCCGGCTGGGAGGCGCCACCCAACCGGGCTCGACGCTCGTGACCCTTGCCGGTCCTGTCGCCAATCCCGGCGTCTATGAGATCGAGTACGGCTGTTCGCTGTCCGCGCTGCTCGAGGCCGCCGGTGGGACGATCGGCGGCGTCGGCGCCGTCCTGCTGGGCGGCTACGCCGGCACGTGGATCGACGGCAAGCTGCTGCGGGGGGTCACGCTGTCGGACGAACACCTGGCGCCACATGGAGCCTCGCTCGGAGCAGGCGTCGTGCTGCTGCTCTCCGAGCAAGCCTGCCCAGTCGCCGAGACCGCCCGCGTGGCGCAATGGCTCGCAGGCCAGAGCACGGGCCAGTGCGGCCCCTGTGTAAACGGCCTCGCCGCGCTCGCGGCGACCGTGAGCGAGATCGCCGGCGGCGTGGCAGAGGCGAGCGCCACCCGGCGGATCGCGCGCCTGGCGGAAATGGTCCGCCGGCGTGGCGCCTGCGGCCATCCCGACGGGACCGTCAACTTCATCCTCAGCGCGCTCGACACGTTCGCCCCCGCCTTCGCCGACCACGCGCGCCACGGCCCCTGCGACGCTTGCGCGCGTCCGGCGGAGCTTCCGCTCGCAGTGAGCACTCAGAGCGCCGCGCGGGAGCGCCTGGGGACCGGATGAGCCACCGCGTGCGGGTGAACCCGATCACGTGCGAGGCTCACGGGATGTGCGCCGAGCTGCTGCCCGAGCGGATCACGCTCGATGAGTGGGGCTACCCGATGATCGACTCCGAGCCGGTCTCGGGAACGCTGCTCGACCATGCTCGGCGCGCCGCCCAGGCATGTCCGACGTTCGCTCTGCTCGTCGAACGCGACCGCAGCTGACCACGACGGCCACCGCGCCGCCTCGCAGCGACGCTCACAGCGCGACCATGTGCGCGGCCGCCAGGCCGGCCCACTCGCCGTAGGGGGCGAACAGCTCGCGCACCTCGCGCTCCTGCGCGCGGGCGCGCGGATCGCCGCCACTCGATAGCCGTCCCACCAACTTCAGCAACGCGAGGTCGCCGGCCGGGAGCTGATCGTGGCGACCCTGGCCATGCAGGGCAAGCTTCTCCACGGTCCACGGCCCGATGCCCGGGATCGTGCGCAGGCGGCGCCAGCCGCGCTCGTGGTCAGCGCTGTGCAGGTCGACGCGGCCGCGGGCGACCTCGCGCGCGACGCCCACGAGCGCGAGCGCGCGCCCGTGGGCGAGATCGAAGGACTCGAGCAACGCCGGCGCGATGCCCGCAAGCACCGCCGGCGGGGGAACATCTCGCAGAGCGCCGGCAGACGCGTCCCAGCCGACGGAGCGCCTACCCAGCGCAGTCACGACCCGACGCTCGATCGCGGCCGCCCGCTCGGACTCGATCAGCTGTCCGCAGATTGCCCACGCGAGCGCCTCGAACGGCTCCGGCCGGCGCCTGACGCGCAACCACGGGCGCCGGCGCAGCGACCGTCCGATCAGCGGATCGCGACTGAAGCGGCGGTGGAAGGCGCGCAGGTCCTCATCGACGCCGAGTGCGAAGCGCATCCGCGCGATGCCATGCAGCGCCGCCGCGCGGCTGCGAGCGCGCGCGCCGAAGAGGACGCAGTCGGGCGCGGTCTGGGCGACCCGCACGGTCACCGGCTCATCCTCGAGGTGAAGCAGGCGCTCGAGCACGCCGCCGCGGCGGCGCAGGACGCCGTCCATGCCGCCTGCAGGGAGGCGGAAGGGGCCGGCCGGCCGCACCTCCAGCCGCAGCTCCACGGTCGCTCAGCGGCCGCCCAGCAAGTGCACGTCGACAAGCAGCGAGCGGCTGCCCACGATCTGGATCAGCTCGCCTGCGTCGGGGGCCGAACGACCAGCCCGGACCCGGCGGCCGAGGCGGCGCCCGGCTCCCCGACCCTTGGAAGGGGCGGCCAAGCGTCGGCTGCGCCGATGAGCAAGGCCGACGACGGCGGCGCCGGCGACGAACCCGCCGGCGGCAACGGCTGCCGCCTGGACGGCGGGCATCACCCCATCGCTCGCCGTCCTCGAGAGCGCGTTGGGGGGCGAGTAGGCACGAACGGCGATCACACCGTCGGCGAGCAACGGCAGCGTGTCGGGCTCGCGGGCCTCGCCCGGCGTCGCGCCGGCGGTTGCTGCGGGCTCGGACGAGCCGATCGTCGATCGGTTTGACTCGGAGGGCAAGCTCACGCAGGAAGTGTAAACGGCGGCCCAGACCGCTTCACGGCGCGCGCCCAGAGCGCTTCACAGCTCGCGCTCGTAGATCCGGTAGCGCTTGACGATCCTCCCGCCCATCGCTTCCATGCCGCGATTCATGGCGGTGTTGGTCTCGAGGATCCAACCCATCTCGCCGCCGTCCTGCGGGCGCGCTTCGGCGGCGTCGAAGTGCAATTGATACAGCCGCGCCGCGACCCCGGTGTGCTGGTACTCGGGCTTGACGCCCAGGAAGCCGACGCGTACGCGGTCGGTGAGCCTGCCCTTGTTGAGAAAGTGCCACCAGCCGAACGGCAGCAGCTTGCCGTTCATCTTCGCGAGCACCTGGTTGATGTCGGGGAAGGTCATCGCCATCCCCACTACCTCGCCCGTGTCGACGCGCTCGGCGATCATCGCCCAGTGCTTGTCGAAGACCAGCTGCATCTCCTGCGCGAGCGCGTCGAGGTCCTTCTTGGAGTACGGGACGAAGTCCCAGTTCTCAGACCAAGCCGAGTTGTAGACCTCGGCAAATGAGTCCATGTCTTTGCGCAGCTGCCAGCGGCGCATCGGACGAACGCGGATGCCGTGCTCGCTCTCGGCCTTTGCGGCGAGCTCCCAGATCACGGGCAGCACCTTGTCGCGCTCGGTCACCTCGAGGTTCCACATCAGCAGGTCCATCGCCTTGGTCATGCCGGCGCGCTCGACGAGCTGCTGGTAGTAGCGGGGATGCCAGGGCTGGCGGATCATCGGGCGCAGGTCGAAGCCCTCGATCAGGATGCCGCTCTCGTCGTTCATCGAGAAGTCCGCCGGGCCGACCATCCGCTCCATCCCACGGGCGCGCAGCCAGCTCGCGGCGGCGTCGAGCAGGGCCTCAGCGGCCTCCTGGTCGTCCTCGACCTCGAGGAACCCGAACCAGCCCCACCTCTTCTGCCGATAGTCGTTGAATGCGTGGTTGATCTGGGCGCTCGCGCGGCCGACCACCCGGCCGTCGCGGCGCGCGAGCAAATAGTCGGCTTCGCCATGGCTGAAGAAGGCGTTGAGCCGCCGGCTCAGGAACAGCCGCCGCTCGAGCTTCAACGGAGGCACCCACAGCGGGTGGTTAGCATGCAGGCGAAACGGGAGGTCGATGAACGCCTTCAGGTCTCGTCCACCCGACACGTTGCTGACTTCGACTCCCACTGGGAGGCACCCTATATGCAGACCTCCACCGACGTCTTCGCCAAGGTTCGCGACCACGATCGCGCCGCGCTGCAGGCGGCCGCGCGCGAGGCCGACGTGCTGCCCTACTTCCACGTGCTCACCTCTCCGGCGATGCCCGTCGTCGAGATGGAGGGGGCCGAGCGCATCATGCTCGGCTCGAACAACTACCTCGGGCTGACGGGGGACGAGCGCGTCCTCAAGGGCGCCGAGGATGCGCTGCACCGGTTCGGCACCGGGCTCACCGGCTCGCGCCTGCTCAACGGGACGATCCCCCTGCACCTCGACCTCGAGCGCGAGATCGCCGACTGGATGGAAACCGAGGAGGCGCTCGTGTTCAGCACCGGCCACCAGGCCAACCTGGGCACTCTCGGCACGCTATTGGGACCTGCCGACACGGTGATCGTGGACGCCGGCGATCACGCCTCGATCCTCGACGGCTGCCTGCTCTCGCGCGCGAAGCTGCGCCCGTTCCGCCACAACCGCCTGGACAAGCTCGAGAAGATGCTGGCTCGCGCCCAGAACGATGGCGGCGGGGTGCTCGTAGTCGTTGACGGCGTCTTCTCGATGGAGGGCGACATCGCCCCGCTCGCCGAGATCTGCGACCTGTGCGAGCGCTACGGCTCCCGGCTGATGGTCGACGAGGCTCACGGCGCGGGCGTGCTCGGTGCGCGCGGCGCCGGCACCGCCGAACTCCTGGGCGTGGGTGACCGCGTCGACCTTCGCATGGGCACGTTCTCGAAGTCGCTGGCCTCCTGTGGCGGTTTCGTCGCCGGCTCGCACGAGGTGATCGACTACCTGCGGATCTACTCGCGCGCCTTCCTGTTCACGGCCTCGGCGGTGCCCGCCGCCGTGGGCGCCGCCCTCGCGGCCCTGCGCGTGCTGCGCTCGCAGGACGGCCCGCTGCTGCTCGGGCGGGTGCTGGAGAACGCCCGGCGCCTGCGCGACGGCCTGCAGGAGCGGGGATTCGCCGTCGTCGCCCCCCAGGTGCTGCCCGCCGACGCCGCCGTGCAGGACCACGCCCCAGGCGTGCGCGGCGCGAGCGGCGAGCAGACGATCGTCACCCCGATCGTGCCGATATTGATCGGCGACGACTGGAAGGCGGCGCTGCTCTGGAGGGCGCTGTACGACGCCGGCGTGTTCGTGAACACCGCCCTGCATCCCGCCGTGCCTCCGGGGGGAGCGCTTCTGCGGACGAGCGTCATGGCTACCCACGACGAGCAGACGCTCGACCGCGCGCTCGAGACCTTCGCGCGGGTCAAGCGGGAGTTCGAGGCCGAGCACGGCCCGCTTCCGGGTGCTCACGAGCGCTGAGCCGGCGGCACTCGAGCTGCCCCGTGACTTGTCCATTTCTTCACAAGTCGCGGCGGCAAGAAAAAGGTCGCTTCTAGCGTACGAACCGCCGGCGCGCTGTTGACCGCGGCCCCCATCCGGGCATAGCTTGCGTGAGCGCTCTGCATGACCGTTTTCGGGGTTCGCCCGCAATCGCCATCGGGGGGGTTGGAGTCTTCCGGGAGCAGCAGGCAGCTGAGCCCGGGCGGATACCGGACGCTGTATTCGAGCGCGCACCGTCAAAACCCAAGCAAGGATGTTGCGTTGCGGGAGATTCGCGACAGCAACGGGGAGAGTCAATATGAACGCGACAGCGACAATCGCCCCTGCCCCACAGTACATGCGGGCACTGGAGCGCGCCAACCAGGTCCGCCTCGCCCGCGCTGAGCTCAAGCGCAAGGTGGCCACCGACGAGCTCGACGTCGCCGACGTGATCCTCGCCTGCCCCTGGGAGGCGCACAGCATGGCCGTAGCCGACCTTTTGATGAGCCAGCGCCGCTGGGGTCAGACCCGCTGTCGCAAGTTCCTCACCCAGATCCCGATGTCGGAGAAGAAGACCGTCGGGTCGATGACCGACCGCCAGCGCCGCACGCTCGCGGCGATGCTCACCTCGGTCGAGCGGGGCCGCGCGTGGAGCGCGGCCCCCTGGGTAACGGACAGCCTGACGACAGCTTGACCTGCCACCAGCCGGCGAGCATCCCGATCAGGCCGAGCCGGGGGCGGACCTCCCAGACGCCGCAGCCACCCTGGCCCAGGTCTTTGACCGGCAGGCGCACGAACTTGTAGCGGCCGGGTTCGAGTTTCATCAGCTCGAGCAGTTCGTTGGCGCTGCGCTCGTGCTCGGCGCGCTCGGCGACACGACGCCGCAGCTGCTGCACCCGACCCGCGAGCTCGTCGCGCAGCAGCTCGAGCTGCCCCAGGCCGAGCAGGCTCGGCCCGGCGGGCACGGCCGTCGCAGCGTGAGCGCTCGCGCCGCCGACGGTGCCGGCGGTCGCGGATGGATGCTCGGCGGAGAGGTGCGGGAACGCCTCGGCGACGATCGCCGAGCACTCGCGCTCGAGGCGCGCGATCTGCGCCCGCAACGAGCTCCTGGCGGCGCGCTCGCGGTCCTCGGCGGGAGCGTGCGCACCGCGATCGATGGTTAGCTGCTCGGACTGCCTCACGCCCGACTCCTCCTGGTAGCGCGGGAAGAAATCAGTCTACCAGCGCCCGCCGCCTGCCGACGCCGGTGACCGACCGTCCGGGCGGCCGCCATCGGCGCGCCGCGAGCGCAGCGGCCGATTGGGGCGCGCGAAGCCCGTGTGGGAGCCCGTTACGGCTGTTCGAGCGCCGAGCGGCAGCTCCACAGGGCCTCCTCGACGTACAGGTCGGGCACGCCGGCAACCTGGACCGCAAACAGCGTCAGCCGGCGGGTTGCGCCTTGCGGCGCGTGCCCCGCGCCGAGCTCGCCGAACAGGATCGCCAGCGGCGCCGCGGCGTCGGCCACCACCAGACGTCCGGCGGGCAGCGCCGGCGCGTCGCCCGAGCGACCGAGGCGCTCGCCCTCGCCGCTCGAGCGGATGCCGAGCGGTCCGTCGACGGACTCGGCGTCGAGCGCCCACACGGCCACGCCGGTGTCGATCAGAGCGATCAGCAACACGTCCTCGAGCAGGCCGCCGGAGAGGAAGCCGCCGCGCAGCATCCGCTCGAGCACGGCGGCCTCGATCGGCGTCCGCACAACGTCCGGATCGAGCCCGATGTGGCGGAAGAAGATCCTGTAGGCGGCCGGGATCGGCTCACGCCGCACCCCGACCGCCACCGGCCCGCGATAGCGGTTGGACAGTTCGCGCAGGCGCCGCTTGATGTCCCGTGGCGATTCGCCCTTGAGCGGCCCCGCCCGCGCCACCTGTACCTCGGTGAGGAGCAGTCGCAGCCCGGGGAGCTCCTGCTCGACCTCGCGCGCGCACCAGCCGGCGCTCGCCTCGAATTCTCCGTCGGATCCGGAGATTCCCGGCAGCGGTGGCGCCGGCGGGGTCACCGGCTCACCCCCTCCAGCCTCGCGCTCGCGACGCGGCCAGGAGCGCGCTGACCCGCGCGCGCAGCGTCGCCGGCGCCGGCCGGCCCAGGATCGCGCTGCTCTGGACGATCCCACCGGGATAGGCGAACGTCACCTGCGGACAGGTCGCGACCTTGTACAGCCCGGCCAAGGCGCCGTCGCGATCGACGCCGACAGGCAGGCTCAGGCCACGGGTGCGCACCAGCCGGCGCAGCGCGGCGCGTTCGCCCTTGATCGCGACGGCGGCGAACTGCACGCCGGGGAACGAGGGGACGAGCGCCTGCAGGTCGCTCACGACCGCGGGGCAGGAGCCCGAATCGACGAACAGCGCCAGCACGACCGGGCCGCGTTCGTAGAGCTGGCACACGTTGAGGATCTGCGCACCGCGCTCCTGACACGCGGGCACCCGCCCCGCCGCCCCCTGATCGGCGCCGGAGGCGATGTCGGCGTCGCCGACCACGTTCCCGAGCGCGAGCGGGACCGCGAACGGCGGCAGCGGGTGACCGGGTTCGATGCCCTTGTCCCCGTTCGGCTTGGTCACGATCGTGTTGACGGTGATCAGCGCCACGATCACCAGCGCCAGCAGGCCGACGTAGCGCCCGTAATGTGGGGGCGCCGCCGGCTCAGGAGTGCTCATGACCCGAACCCGCACCGCCTCGGGGCACAGCCCCGCGCGCCATCGCTCGCGCATCCGCGCCGGACGGGGCCGCGCCGGAGGAGGCACCACCCAGCGCGCCCGCGAGCGCACGGTCGGCAAGGTCGTTCTCGGCCCTCGATGCATTCACCCGCCCGCTGCGGCGGCGGCGAAGCGCAAGCGGCTCGCTGCGTTCGGCGAGCATGATCGCCGCCGGAAGCGCGACGAGCACGCCGATGAGCGACACGCTCAGGTCGATCAGCGTGACCAGGCCGAAGTCGCGCAGCATCCGGATGTCCGACAGCGCCAGCACGCCGAAGCCGACGATCGCGGTCACTCCCGACGCCGCCACGGCCGCGCCGGTGCGGCGGTAGCTGCGGCGGAGCGCCTCGACCGTGTCGTGTCCGGCGATCCGCTCCTGGCGATAGCGCTCGGACAGCAGCACGCTGAACTCGGTCGAGATCGCGATGACGAGCGCGCCGAGGGTCACCGACATCGGGTTCAGCGGTACGCGCACGACGAACAGGACGAGCGCGGACCAGCCCGTCGCGAGGACGATCGGCGCGAGCGGCACGAGCGTGCGGCGGCGATCTCCGCGGAAGGCGATCAGAAGCACGAGCGCGACCGCGATCAGGCCGACGATCAGCGTCAGCAGGCGCCGCCACGGCGAGGCCACCTCGGCGCCCGACTTGGCCGCCAGCACCGGCAGCCCGACCAGCTGGGCGCTGACGCCGGCAGGCGGGCGCAGCCGCGAGCGCATTCCGTCGATCAGCTGCTGCTGTTCGGAGAGCCCCATCAGGCGGATCCCGAACGCCAGCGTCGCCACGCGCCGGTCGGCGGTGATCACGTCCTGGCTGAAATACGGCGGGATCGCGCTGAGCAGGCCGCTGACCTGCGACTGGGAGAGCCCTTTCTGCGCGCTCTGGGGCGTCGGCGCGATCGTCGCGGCCTGGCCGCCGAACAGGTCCGGCAGCGAGAAGGCGGGGCACAGTCGCGCCACACCGCAGCCGCTCCTCGCGCTGTATCCGAACCGCTTCAGCACGGCACTCTCATACGCGCTCATCCATTCGATCGTCGCGGGCTTGACCAGATCCTTGCCGGACACCATCACGTCGATCTCGCCGCCCACGCCCGTCGCGCGCTCGAGCGTGTTCAGGTTCTGCAGCGAGCTCAGGTTCTGGGGCACGAGCTTGGTTATGTCGGTCTCGACCCGCGTCTGCGTGTCGAGCCCCCAACCGAGCGCCGCCAGCGCGAGGCCGACGCCGATGACCCGCCCCGGCCGGCGAACCGAGCCGACGAGCGCCGCCCGTGAGAGGAGCCTGACCAGGGGGTTGTCGAGCACCAGTTCGCGGGCGCCGCGCCAGGCGGCCGCGATCTGAGCGCCGAGGGCGACGTGCGCGTGCGTCGCGGAGGCCTCGGGCGCGGAGCCGGCGCCGGCTCGCACAACGACCATCACCGCGGCCCCTGCGGTCAGCGCGCACGCGAACGCGATCACCACGCCCACCACCAGGAGCACGCCGAAGCTGCGGACCATCGGCACGGGCGAGAGCAGCAGCACGAGCATCGCGCCGGCGCTGGCCGCGCCGGCGGTTGCGATCGTCGGCGCGCCGATCGCACCCGCGCGACGAATCACGCGTACGCGAGCCGCCGCCGAGCCGTCCTCGCCGTCCCGCGCGAGGCCCTCCTGCACCCGCGACTGAAACTGGATCGCATAGTCCACGCCGAGGCCGACGAGCACGGGCAGGACCGCGATCGATGCCATCGTCAGCGACGCTCCCGCGAGCGAGAGGGCGCCGAACGTGAGCGCGACCGCGAGCAGCGCGACGGCCAGCGGCAGCAGGCGCGGTCGCCCGGAGAAGACCAGACCGAGGGTGCCCGCCATCACGAGCAGCACGGCGATCAGCAACAGCTCGATCGAGCGGGTGATCGAGTGGTTCAGATCGGAGACGATCACCGGCTCGCCCGTGACCAGGTAGCTCTCCCCGTGCTGCAGCCGCCATTGGGGCATCGCGACCGCCTGGCGAATCACGCCGATCGTCCGCGACCTCGCGCTCTCGGACAGCCCGGCCTTCATCCGTACCGACACGAGCGCCGAGTCGCGGCTCGGAAAGAGGTAGGCGAAGCGCTCCTTCGGCGTCCCGGCGGGCTTGGTCGAGTCGAACACGAGCGTGGAGACGAAATTGCGGTCTTCGAGGCTCGGGGGCGCCGTCAGGCCGTACTGGAGCGCCAGCGTCGCCAGGCCCTCCTGGAAGCGCGCGGTCGTGATTTTGCTCGCCTGGCGGCCCAGCGCCCGGGCTTCGCTCGCGCCGAGGCCCCGCGCCAGCGCGGCCGCGGACACGGCCCGTTCGGCCTGACGGCGGCGACTTCGGCCTGCTTGGTCTGCGCGGCGAGCTGCGCGTCGATCTGGCTGGCTGCCTCGTTGACGAACGTACCCGGGCCGAAGACGACCTTGACGCTGCGCAGGCGAGCGAGCTGACCGCACGGCCCACGCGCGCCTCCCTCCGCCGCGAGCGCGCTCGTCGGGACGTTCCCCGACAGGCACCCCTCGAGCCCCACCAGCCGCTCGATGTCCGAGCTGAGCACCAGCTGCTGCAGGTCGCCCTTGACGAGCACCTCCACGGGCTCTTCGCCGAAGCTCGAATAGAAGCGCTGCGTTTCTCGATACTCGACGCTCGAGCTCGATACGAACGTGTTCGCAGCCGCGGTCGGGTGCAGGCGAAGCGCGAGCGCAGCCCCGCCCAGCCCGAGCGCGACGGCGACGGCGATGACGAGCCGCGGCCTACCGGCCGCGCCGCCCGCCACAGCCGAGAGGACTCGCGCGACGTTCACAGATGAAGGCTAACCGCGCGCCGGCTCGGTGCGCACCATTGGGCGAGCCGGGGCCTACTCCATGCCCAGAGGCCCGGCCGATTCACCCGAGAGGAACTGACGCACGAACGGGTTCTCGGACGCGAACAGCTCTTCCGCGGGCCCGGATTCGACGATCCGCCCGCGCCATAGGACCGAGATGTGCTGGGCCACTCGCCGGGCGCTCATGATGTCGTGCGTGATCACCACGTAGCAGCCGCCGTTCTCGGCGTGGATTTCCTTGATCAGCTCGCACAGGAGCGCCGTGCGCACCGGGTCAAGACCGGAGTCGGGCTCGTCGAACAGGACGATCTCGGGGTCGAGCACGAGCGCGCGTGCGAATCCCGCCCGCTTGCGCATCCCGCCGGAGAGCTCGTTGGGCATCTTCGTGCCCTCTCCGCCCAGACCGACCTCGCTCATGCGGCGGTTGACGATCTCGGCGATCTCCTCGTCGCCCTTCTCGGTGTGTTGACGCAGCGGGAATGCGACGTTGTCGTAGAGGTTCATCGAGCCGAACAGCGCGCCGTCCTGAAACAGCACGCCGAACTTCTTGCGCATCTCGAACAGCTCGGCGTCGGGCAGGCTCGGCACCGAGACCCCATGCACGATCACGTCGCCCTCGTCGGGATAGAGCAGGCCGACGATGTGCTTGATGCAGACCGACTTGCCGGTCCCCGAGGGGCCGATGATCATCGAGATCTGGTTCTCCGGCAGCCCCATGTTCAGCCCGCGCAGCACGTGGTTTCGCCCGAACGACTTGTGCACGTCGATGAACTCGATCGCCGGCGGCGACTTGGACTCGCGAATCGTCCCCGTGTGGTACTCGAACTCGTCGGCCCCGCCCTGCCCTCGGGACTGGCCTGGCTCCTCGACCGCCACGTCAGCCCCCGATCGGGGCGCGCGGATTGGCGCCCCAGAAGATCTGCGTACCGAGCATGCCGATCACGTGCACGAGCACGATGTTGAGCACCATCGACTTGGCCGTCGCCCGGCCCACCCCGACCGGCCCCCCACTCGCGTTGTAGCCGTAGTAGCACGCGACGAGCACGATCGCCGTGGCCATGAACATCGCCTTGATCAGGCTGTATAAGAAGTCCGGCGGGTTCTGGAACTGCCAGAAGATCAAGAAGTAGCCGCCGGAGGAGACATAGCCGATCTGCTGCACGACGGCGATGTAGGACGCGAGGAACGCCGCGCCGATGCCGGCGAGGTACATGAACGGGAGCACCAGCCAGGCGGCGAGCAGGCGCGTCGCGCAGAGGAACGTCATCGAGTTGATGCCCATCACCTCGAGCGCGTCGATCTCCTCGGAGATGCGCATCGCGCCGAGCTCGGCCACGATGCCGGTGCCGACCTTGGCGGCCATCATGTAGCCGAACGCGTACGGCGTGATCTCGCGCAGATCGCACCACGCTGTGAACACGCCCGAGTAGGCCGGCGCGCCCTGGGCCGCGGTGAAGTAGGCGCCCTCGATCCCGCACTGCAGGCCGAGGATGAACATCAGCGTCCAGATGATCGTCGTCGAGCCGACGATCAGGATGCCGGACTGGCGCAGGGCCTCGCCGAAGAACTTGAACACGCGCAGGCCCCACACATCGCGGACGATGTTTCCGGTGAACCTGCCGATCTCGCCGGTCGCCGCGAGCCATTCGCGCGGCATCGCAAGAAGCTCGTTCACTTGATCACCAGGATCTGCGGATGGGTGGCCAGCAGCGTCTGCGTGAAGACGTAGTCGAACGAGAAGATCGCCGTGAACGCGAGCACGACGGCCTCGTTGACGGCGCGCCCGACGCCCTCGGCGCCGCCGGATGCGGACATGCCCTTGTAGCAGCAGACGATCGCGATGATCGCGCCGTAGATCGTCGTCTTCAGCACCGAGCCCCACAGGTCGGTCGTCGACGCGTTGGCGAACAGCGTGTTCCAGAATGGCCCCAGGGCCTGGCCGTTGACGAGCTCGGCGATGATGCCGCCGAAGATTCCGAACAGGAGCGCGTAGATGTCGAACAGACCGGTCACGACCATCAGCGCCAAGAAGCGCGGCACGACGAGGTTCTTGACGGGGTCGACGCCCAGCACCTGCAACGCGTCGAGCTCCTCGCGGACCTTGCGCGCGCCGAGGTCGGCGGTGATCGCGGTGCCGGCCACGCCGGCGACGACGATCGCCGTCACGCTGGGCCCGATCTCGCGAACCGCCCCGAGCACGAAGAAGCCGCCGAGGCGGTCCAGGGCGCCGAAGATCGTGAGGAAGTTAGCCGCCTGCAGCCCGGGGGCGGCGTAGCAGAGGCAGACCGTGGAGATCAGCAGCGGAAACCAGCACAGCCGCAGCGCGAACAGGAATTGCGAGACCAGCTCGCCGCCGTAGGGATACGGGGGACGCAGGGCCGACCAGATCGTCCGGCCCGTGAGGATCATCATGTCCCCGAATTCCTCGAGCACGTGCCTTGCGGGAACGAACGCCCGCTCGGCAACGCTACGAACCATCTCTTCCTGCCCCTCCTCGGGTCGCAATCGGGTGGTCTGAGGAACTCTACGTCATGCGGCGCACGCGCGCCACCTGCGACCGTCGGGCGCGCCGCAGGAGGCGGTGACGGCGCGCCAGCACCGCTGATATCGTGGCCCGACCGTGAGGGGAGGGCGAGTCTTTCCGGCAGTGCTGCTCGGCGCCTGCGCGACGCTGGCGGTCAGCGGCTGCGGCGGCGCCCGCCAGGACGCCAACGAACCGAAGCGCACCTTCGCGATGAAGGTGGTCCGCGCGAGCTTCCCCGCCAAACAGGCGATCGCGCGCCAGACGCAGCTGGAACTCGCGGTCCGCAACACCGGCACGCGGACCGCGCCCGCGGTGGCGGTCACGCTGGACTCCTTCTACTACACCGAAAACTATCCCGAACTCGCGGCCAACAAGCGCCCGATCTGGGTCGTCGAATCCGGGCCCGGGCCACGCGCCAAGCGCCCGGTTCAGAGCCAGGCGGTCAGCCCGCCGGGCGGGGGGCAGACCGCGTATGTGAGCACCTGGGCCCTCGGGCCGCTGGCGCCGGGACAGACGCAGACGTTCCGCTGGCGCGTCGCCCCGGTCAAGGCCGGGGTGCACACCGTCCACTACAGCATCGCCGCCGGCCTCGCCGGCAACGCCAAGGCCGCGCTCGCCTCCGGCGGACCCGTGCAGGGACAGCTCACCGCCGACGTCGCCGCGGCTCCGCCGAAAACGCACGTGGACCCGGCCACCGGCCGCGTGGTGCCCGGCACCTTTCCGGCTGTTCCGTAGCCGCCACGGGGGTTTGGCCCCGTGTCGAAGGATCCGAGCTTCGATTTCGCCAGCCGGTGATGCCCTTCGCCAAGGTTGGCACTACGATTGCGTTCGGATTTACGCCTGCACGACCGACGCTTCCACGACCAACGCTTCCAGGAGGAATCGATACCGCTCATGCCACGGACCCGCCAGCACAACGTCACCGCCGCGCAGTGGAGCGCAAACGGAGCCGCGCTCGGCTCGCCCGACCTGACCGTCCCAGGGAACCAGGTCTTCGCCGCGAACGTCTTCTCGCAGACCGTCCAGCGCGAACGCCTGCCAAAGCATGTCTACAAGGCGCTGCAGCGGACGCTCGCCCACGGCGAGGCGCTCGACACGACCCTGGCGGACGCCGTCGCACTGGCGATGAAGGACTGGGCGCTGGAGAACGGCGCCACGCACTACACCCACTGGTTCCAGCCCCTGACGGGCTCGACCGCCGAGAAGCACGATTCCTTCTACGCGCCCACGGGCGACGGCCGAGCGATCGCCGAGTTCTCCGGCAGCGAGCTGATCCAGGGGGAGCCCGACGCCTCCTCGTTTCCAACCGGCGGTATCCGCGCCACGTTCGAGGCCCGCGGCTACACGGCCTGGGACCCGACCTCGCCCGCATTCATCCTCGAGAACCCCAACGGAGCGCTGCTCTGCATTCCGACGGCGTTCACGTCGTGGACGGGCGAGGCGCTGGATCACAAGATCCCGCTCTTGCGATCGATGGACGCCCTGTCCGGCGCCGCGATCCGCGCGCTCGAGCTGCTCGGCATCGACGACGCTCGCCGCGTCTTCACGACCGTGGGTCCCGAGCAGGAGTACTTCCTGATCGACGAGCAGTACTACTTCGAACGCCCGGACCTGCTCACGACGGGGCGCACCCTGTTCGGCGCCAAGCCGCCGAAGGGCCACGAGCTCGACGACCACTACTTCGGCTCGATCCCCGAGCGGATCCTCGCGTGCATGCTCGAGACCGAGCAGGAGCTCGCCAAGCTCGGCATCCCGATCAAGACCCGCCACAACGAGGTCGCGCCCAACCAGTACGAGATCGCGCCGATCTTCGAGAACTCGAACGTCGGCTCCGACCACCAGCAGCTGACGATGCAGGTGATGCAGAACGTCGCCCGCCGCTATGGCCTGGTGTGCCTGCTGCACGAGAAGCCGTTCGCCGGCGTCAACGGCTCGGGCAAGCACAACAACTGGTCGATGGGCACCGACACCGGCCTGAACCTGCTCGATCCGGGCGACACGCCGTCGGAGAATCTCCAGTTCCTGTTCTTCTGCGCCGCGGTCATCCAGGCGGTGAACGCCCACCAGGCACTGCTGCGCGCGTCGATCGCAAGCCCGGGGCAGGACCATCGCCTGGGCGCCAACGAGGCCCCTCCGGCGATCATCTCGATCTTCCTCGGCGCCGAGCTCGAAAAGGTGTTCGCGGCGATCGAGTCCGGCAAAGCCGAACGCTCGAAACCGGGCTCGTTCCTCGGTCTCGGCACGCCCGTGCTGCCGCCGCTTCCGCTGCACGGCGGCGACCGCAACCGCACGAGCCCGTTTGCGTTCACGGGCAACAAGTTCGAGTTCCGCGCACTCGGCTCCAGCCAATCGCTGGCGCTGCCGAACACGGTGCTGAACACGATCGTCGCCGAGGCGATCGATGACCTCTCGGAGAAGCTCAAGACGGCGCTGAAAGGCTCTGGCGCCAACCTCGAGAAAGCGGTCACGAAAGTCGTCAAGGCCAGCTACGGCGCCAACAAGAAGATCATCTTCGACGGCGACAACTACGCGCCGGAGTGGTACGCCGAGGCGAAGAAACGTGGCCTCTACAACCTGCGCTCGACGCCCGAAGCGCTGCCCTGGCTGGTGGACAAAGGCACCGTGGCGCTGTTCAAGAAGTACAAGGTGCTCTCAAAACGCGAGCTCGAGTCGCGCTACGAGGTATTCCTCGAGCAGTACGCCGTCAAGATCAACATCGAGTCCGAGACCGCGGCCGCGATCGCTCGCACCGCGATCCTTCCGGCCGCCGTCCGCTACCTGAACGAGCTTCGCGCCGCGGGCCTGGAGGAGCTGATCGGCGAGCTCGAGCCGGTGATCAAGGAGCTCCACTTCGCGCTGCTGAAGCTGGAGGACGCCAACCTCGAGCTCAACCAGGACGACTCCTCACCGGTCAAATGGGCCAACTATGTGCACGACACCGTCGTCCCGGCGATGGACGACGTCCGCGAGGTCGCCGACCGCCTCGAGGGCCTTGTGGCCGACCGCCTGTGGCCGCTGCCGAAGTACTCGGAGATGCTGTTCATCAAGTAGCCGCTGACGACTGAGCGCGCCCGACGCAGAGGACCGAAGGGCCGCACGCGTGGTGATCTAGGCCTTCTTGCAGATCGTCGCGAAGTTGGCCTGCGTTCGTTCCAGGGTTGCTTCGAGGCCTTCGTCATATTTGTGCGCTGCGGGCAGGTTGTGCGCGGCGAGGGCCTTGAACAGGTTTTCGTGCTGGTAGAGGATGCCCACGAGTTCTGCCAGCTGTTCCTTTTCACTCCCGGAGGTCAGCCGCCGCAGCTGTTCGACGCGACCGCGAAACTGGCTGATCGCCGCGACCATGCGATTGTCGTTAGCGACCTTGAGGAAATTGAGGCCGACACGTTTGCCGGCAAGCTGGTACTGGTGCTGGGCATTCCTGGCATTGGCACAGGCCGTCTTCGTTTCGGCGCCTGAGTGACCGCCCCCTCCGCACCCCGCCAAGAGGAGCGCCAATCCGCTTGCAAACGCCGTCAATGACCTCTTCATGGCGGGCGAGGCTATCACTGGCTGACGGCTAGCATGGGCAGATGGCACGCGACTACCTGCAAGCGATCCACAGCCGCGTCGTCGTATACGACGGCGGCATGGGCGCGACGCTGGAGCAATTCGACCTGACTCAGGAGGACTACGGCGGCCTTGCCGGGCAAGTGCCACGAGGCGCTCGTGCTCAACCGCCCGGACGTGATCGAGGGCGTGCACAGCTCGATGCTCGAGGCGGGCGCGGAGGTCCTCGAGACGGACACCTTCCAGGCGTCGCGGTTGAAGCTCGAAGAGTGGGGCCTTGCCGACTACACGCTCGAGGTCAATACGAAGGCCGCCGAGATCGCGCGCAAGGCGGCCGGCGAGAGTCGCTTCGTCGCGGGATCGATCGGCCCGACCGGCTACCTGCCGGCCTCCGAGGACCCCTCGCTCGGGCAGATCCGCTTCGGCGATCTGGTCGAGGTGTTCGAGGAGCAGGCCGCGGGGCTGATCGACGGCGGCGCGGACCTGCTGATCATCGAGACCGCGCAGGACATCCTCGAGGTCAAGGCAGCGATCTTCGGCGCGCGGGCGGCCTTCAAGAGCACGGGCCGCACGCTGCCGATCCACACCTCCGTTTCGCTGCTCCCGAACGGCGGCAAGATGCTTCTCGGCACGGACATCTCCTCGCTTTTGACGACGCTCGAGGCGCTGAAGGTCGACGTGATCGGCCTGAACTGCTCGACCGGCCCGGAGGACATGCGCGACGCGATCCGCTTCCTCGGGGAGCTCTGCCCGCTGCCCGTCGCGTGCATCCCCAACGCCGGGCTGCCGCTGCAGGGACCGGACGGGGAGACGATCTTCCCCGAGCAGCCCGAGCCGCTCGCCGAGGCGCTGAAGGAGTTCGTCGAGCGCTACGGCGTCTCGATCGTCGGCGGCTGCTGCGGCACGACGCCCGCGCACATCGCGGCGATCGCCGAGCGCGTGGCCGGACGCCCGGTGCAGCCGCGCCCCGCCCCGCGTGCCCCGCACCTCTCCTCGATGATCGCCGCCACGCCGCTTCAGCAGGAGCCGGCGCCGACGATGGTCGGCGAGCGCGTGAACTCGCAGGGCTCGCGCAAGGCGAAGGAGCTGCTGCTCGCCGACGACTACGACGGTCTCCTCCAGATCGCCGAGGACCAGGTCACCGGCGGCGCCCACGTGCTCGACCTGTGCGTCGCGCTGACCGAGCGCACCGACGAGGACGAACAGATGCGCCTGCTGGCGAAGAAGGTCTCGCTCACCCAGCCCGCGCCGATCCAGGTCGACTCGACCGAGCCGGAGGTGATCGAACGGGCGCTCGAGCAGATCCCCGGCCGGGCGATCGTCAACTCGGTCAACCTCGAGGCCGGCCGCGCCAAGCTCGACCGGGTCGTCCCGGTCGCGCTCGCGCACGGCGCGGCGCTGATCGCGCTGACGATCGACGAGGTCGGCATGGCCAAGACTGCCGAGCGAAAGGTCGAGATCGCCAAGCGCATCCGCGATTTGTGCTGCACCGAGCACGGCCTGGACCCCGAGCTGTTGATCTTCGACTGCCTGACGTTCACGCTCACGACCGGCGATGAGGAGTGGCGGCCCTCGGCCGTCGAGACGATCGCGGGGATCAAAGCGATCAAGGCCGAGATCCCCTCGGTGAAGACCTCGCTGGGCGTCTCCAACGTGTCCTTCGGCGTGTCCCCGGGGGCGCGCGCGGTGCTCAACTCGGTCTTCCTGCACCACTGCGTGGACGCGGGCCTGGACCTGGCGATGGTCAATCCGAACCACATCACGCCGTACTCGGAGATCTCCGACGCCGAGCGCGAGCTCGCCGACGACCTCGTGTTCAACCGTCGCGAGGACGCGCTCGAGCGCTTCATCGCCCACTTCGAGTCGAAAGGCGAGGAGGACGTCGCGCAGGGAGCCGCCGACCCGACCGAGGGGATGGAGCCAGAGGAGGCGCTTCACTTCCACATCCTGCGCCGCCGCAAGGATGGCGTCGAGGCGTGGATCGATCGGTCCGTCGAGAAGATCGGCGCGGTGCCGACGCTCAACGAGGTGCTGCTGCCGGCGATGAAGGAGGTCGGCGATAAGTTCGGCGCCGGCGAACTGATTCTGCCGTTCGTCCTGCAGTCCGCCGAAGTGATGAAGCGCGCGGTCGCACAGCTGGAGAAATACCTCGACAAGATCGAGGGCTACACGAAGGGCACCGTCGTGCTGGCGACGGTGTTCGGCGACGTGCACGACATCGGCAAGTCGCTCGTCAACACGATCCTGACGAACAACGGCTACACGGTCATCGACCTCGGTAAGCAGGTTCCGATCCAGACGATCCTCGACGCCGCCCAGGAGCACGAGGCGACGGCGATCGGCCTGTCGGCGCTCTTGGTCTCGACGTCCAAGCAGATGCCCGCCTGCATCCAGGAGCTGCACGCCAAGGGCCTCGAGTTCCCGGTGCTGATCGGCGGCGCGGCGATCAACCGCGCGTTCAGCTACCGCGCACTGTTCCCCGGCGGCAAAGACTCCGACGAGCTGTATGAGCCCGGCGTCTTCTACTGCAAGGACGCCTTCGAGGGGCTGGCGGTGATGGATCAGCTGATCGACGAGGACGCCCGCTCCTCGCTCGGGGAGAAGCTGCGGGCCGGTGCGAGCGAGTTCCGGGCCAAAGGCGACGCTCCCGTCGAGGAGGTCAACCTCGCCGATGACTCCGTCCGCTCGCCCGCGCGCACCGACGTGCCGATCCCCACCCCTCCCTACTGGGGCGTGCAGGAGATCGAGGTGGACCTGGACGAGGTCTACCGCCACCTCGACACGCACGTGCTGTTCAAGCTGCACTGGGGCGGGCGCGGCGTCAAAGGCGAGGCCTGGCAGAAGCTCCTGCGCGAGGACTTCCGCCCGCGCCTGGAGCGGATGTGGCGCGAGCAGACCTACCTACACCCGCGCGCGCTGCTCGGCTTCTTCCCGTGCTATTCGCTCGGCAACGACATCGTCGTGCTCGACCCCGAGGACCGCGAGTCGGAGCTCACGCGCTTCGTCTGCCCGCGCCAGCCCAAGGGCGACCGAATCTGCCTGGCCGACTTCTACCGCCCGGCGATAGACGGTGCGCCGCCGCCCGAGCTGGATGTGATCGCGGTGCAGGCGGTGACGGTCGGCGCCGAGGTGACCGAGCTGATGGCCAAGCTCGAGGCCGACGGCGAGTTCGCCGAACAGCTGTTCGTCCATGGCCTCGGCGTGCAGACGGCGGAGGGCCTGGCCGAGTGGCTGCACTGGCGCGTGCGTGTGATGCTCTCGATCGACGCCGCCCAGGGCAGGCGCTACTCCTGGGGCTACCCGGCGGTGCCCGAGCAGTCAGAGCACCTGAAGGTGGAGAAGCTGCTCGACCTCAAACAGATCGGCATGACGATCACCGACGGCTACGCGCCCGAGCCCGAGCAGTCGACGCTAGCGCTGATCGCCCACCACCCGCAGGCGATCTACTTCGGCACCCGCCAGGGCCGCCTGCTGCCCAACGGCTCGCCCGACGATCTGATCCGCGGCTCCAGCCGCGACCCGTCCCTATTCGGCGAGCTGGACGACGCCGACCCGCCCGACGGGGCCGTCGAAGAAGAGGACGAGCCGGCGATGGCGTAGGACGCCATGGGCCGGCGGATGGGTCGTTAGTCCTCGCGCGGCGCGGCGCGGAAGAGGATCCGCTTGACCTCGGCGGCCGTTCCGCCACCGAGGCGGAGGACCGTCTGAAAGCCCTCGTTGCCCAGCTCGCCAGCGTCGAGCGCGCGGCGCAGCTCGTTCAGCGTGGCGAGCTCCTCCTCGGGGACCTGGTCGCGCGCGGTCTCGAGCAGGATCAGATGGCGCGGGCGCTTGAGCTCGGCGGCCATCCGCACGAACGGCTCGCGCTCGCTCGCCTGCAGGCTGTCGGGCGCGATCACGACCGTCTCCTTGCTCTCCATGCGCTTGCGGACGGCCGCCTGCAGGAGCTCCTGCGCACGAGCCGCCACTTCCTCCTCGGGCACGCGGCCGGCCAAGAGGCCGCGGACCTTCTCGAGCGTGAGCAGCGACGCGCGGTCCTCGATCAGGCGGGCGAGGAAGCTCTCGCGCTCCGACGCCGAGGCGCAGACGACGACGAGCATGCTCCCGGGCGAGTAGCGCAGGCGGTCGGCGGGCTTGAGCACGCGCGAGTGGACGAACAGATTTGCCGGCCGCGGCGGCGCGCCGTCGCGGCGCGGGCGATCGGATGACCATCCGGTTCGCTCATCGGCGGAGATCTTCACGCTGCGTGCTGGGGGTCGTGAGGACATACCCCCATCATGCCCTAACCGAGGCCCGCACCCCGGCGGTCCCCGGCCGGCGGGCCTATTTTCGGTCCGATGCGACCGCGCCGGCGGAGATCAGCGCCAGCTTTCCAGCGCGATCGAGCCGCTTGATGCGGGCCTCCTCGCGCATCGCGGCGCTGCGGTTTGCCTTTGACGCGGCGAACACGAGCTCGACGGGACGCCGGCTGGCCGTGTATCTGCTCGCGTTCCCCCCGTTGTGGCGGGCCAGCCGTCGTTCGAGGTCGTCCGTCCAGCCGGTGTACAGGGAGCCGTCGCGGCAGCGCAGGATGTAGACCCAGGCGTTGGCCATGGCCGTTGATACGCCGCCTGCCCGTCGATGCCTGCCTCGTTGCGTTGTCCCGGTTGGGGCCTGCTCCGATCCCTACCGCTCGATGCCGGCGGCGACCCCCGCCCTACCCACAACCGATGATGCCGGCAGCGGCCCGAGCTTGACGGGCGTGGCATGCATCGTTCGCAGGCGCACGTCGCGCCAGGACAGACCCTCGTTGACCAGCGCAGGCAGGCCCATGATCAGCGCGGTGGCGACCTCGACGGCCTGCAGGACGATGCCGTAGGCGATCGCGTCGGGCGTTGAGACGTGGTAGGCGCCGACGAGCACGGCCACGCAGGCCGCCTGAAAGACGCCGACGTTGGCTGGAGTGAGGGGGATGACGGCGGTGACGTTGACCGCGAACAGCACGCCCGCGGCGGCGCCGATGGCCCCGTGGACGTCGAGGCCGAGCCCCATCAGCAGCAGCCAGCAGGAGAGCCACTGCAGGGCCCAGGCGCCGAGCTGCGCGACGGTGGCGAGGGCCGCGCGGCGCGGCTGTCCGAACACGCGCAGGCCGTCGCGCAGGCGCAGGAGCGAGCGACGCAGGCCGGCCAGGAGCGCTTGCAGGCGCCGCGAGCGCGAGATCGCAGCGGGTGGAAGGAGGATCGGCGCCGTCATCACGATCAGCAGCGCGGCGAGCGGCGCCAGGGCGATCAGGATCAGCGCCCGGTCGTGCGCGTCGAGGACGCTGACGCTCGAGAGGGTCACGCCGCCGAGGATCGCCAGGGCGAGCAGGTTGAGGAGCGTCTGGGAGACCATGGTGCCGAGGACGATCGGTAGCGTCTCGCGCGCGCGGCCCATGCGCCTGGCGACGATCAGCGCGCGCGAGGGCTCCCCCAGGCGGGCGGGGAGCGTCGAGGACATGAGCACGCCGATGAAGGTCCCCTGCATCGCGTCGCGGCGTTTGGCGCGGCGCCAGGTGGGAGCGGCGGTGAGGATCGCATGCCAGGAGAGCGCCCGGGCGAACATGGCAGCGCACATCAGGGCCAGGCCGGCTGCCAGCAGCCCGGGCTTGGACGCGAGCAGCGAGGCGGCGACGCGGGTGACGCCGACGCGCTGGAGCGCAACGGCGGCGAGCGCTGCGGCGGCCAGCGAGCTCGCGGCTAGCCCGAGGCGGCGCAGGGTTCGCAGGCGACGCGGGCCACCGGCCAGAGCTGGAGCCGCCGGTACGAGCGAGGGCAGCCGCTGGGCGGGAACGCGCGGAAGCAGGTCGGCGGGCGCGAAGCCGTGGCGCACGGCGGAGCGTGCCAGGCGACCGCCGGCAGGTGATTGGGCGCGCGCGCAGACATCGCGGGCGTGCTCGTAGCAGTCGAGCACTTCGGCGGCGACGTGCGGCCAGGAATAGCGCTCGGCGCGCTCGCGCGCTGCGGCGGCCATGCGCGCGCGGCGCTCGGGCGCGAGCGCGAGCCTGCGCAGCGCCTCGGCGAGCGCGAGCGGGTCGCCGGCGGGCAGCAGCTGGCCGTCGAGACCGTCGCGCAGGACGTCGCGGTAGCCGGGGATGTCGGAGGCGAGCACGGGGGTGGCGGCGGCGAAGGCCTCGGTCAGGACCATGCCGAAGCTCTCGCCATGCAGCGACGGCGCGCACAGCACATCGGCGCGGGCGAGCTCGGTCAGCTTGCGCTGCTCGGAGACCTTGCCGAGGGCGTGGACGCCGCGATCGTCGAGCATCATGTGGGCGACCTCCTCGCGGCCGGCGCCGACGAGGGTGAGCGTCGCCGGAACGTGGTCGCGCAGCGCCTCGAAGGCGCGCAGCAGGACCGGCAGGCCCTTGCGCTCGACGGCTTGACCTATGAAGATGATCCGCAGCTCACGCTGCGGGGGATTGTCTTCTGCGCCGAGATATCCCTCGCGCGGCGAAGGCGACGTGGGCGCACCGATGTCCGTGGGCGCATCGGCGCCGGCGTGCTCGTCGGATATGTGCACGCCGTTGGGGATGATGCGGTAGCGCCCGCCGTAGAAGCGGCGAGCGGTCCAGGCTGCGGCTTCGGAGACCGCGACGCGGGCGTGCAGGCGGTTCATCCGCCGGCGCCCGCCGAGCACGACGGCGGCGATCCCGTTGGTGATCGCGTTCTCGGAGTAGGTGTGGAACGTGCCGACGAGCGGGAGATCGCGGGTGCTGCAGAGCGCGTCCCAGCCGACGACGGGGACGACGGGCTCGTGGATGTGGACGACGTCGTAGGCGCCTTCGCGCAGCTCGCGGCGCAGCGTCAGGACCGGGAATGGCGTCAGCGCCATGTTGGAGACGGCGCCGTTGGCGGGTATGCCGACGGTGCGCCCGAGCGAGACGAAGTGCTCGGGCGTCGGACGGCGCTGCGGTCGCGCGCCGCGGTGCAGGCGCGCCGAGAGCGCATCGTCGGGGTCGAGCGGCGCGAGGATGCGCGCCTCGTGGCCGCTCGCGATCAGCTCGGCGGCGAGCGCCTCGATGTGGCCGGTGACGCCGCCGGGGTAGGTCCACGAGTACGGCGAGACGAGCGCGATCCGCACGGTCACACACTCTATCCGTCGCCGGGGGCGACCGGGTGCCGAGCGGGCCTGCGATGCGATAATCGGAGCGGTGAGCAGGCGTCACTTCGTCAAGTACACGTTCCTGAAGCTCGACCCGGCCTGGCGGCGTCTGGACTCCGAGCGCCGCGAGCAGGACAAGCGCGAGCTGATGGCCGCGTGCGAGGACTTCGCCGACGGGCACCTGCTGCAGGCCTTCTCGCTCGTCGGCACGCGCGGCGACGCGGAGCTGCTGCTGATCGCCGAGGCCGAGAACCTGGAGCGCATCCATGAGTTCCATGTGGTGCTGGCGCAGAGCGGGCTGATGAAGTGGGCGCAGATCCCGTACTCGTTCCTCGGCATGCGCAAGAGCTCGGAGTACTCCGAAGACGAGCGCACGGCGCCGCGGGCGTTTCGCGGCAAGTACGTGTTCGTGTATCCGTTCGTCAAGTCGCGCGAGTGGTACGCGCTGCCGGCCGACGAGCGCTGGCGGATCATGCAGGGCCACATCGAGGTTGGACGCGAATACCCGGGCGTGGACAACCACACGACGTATTCGTTCGGCCTGGACGACCAGGAGTTCGTGGTCGCGTTCGACACGGACGACGTCGGCACGTTCCTGGATCTCGTCCAGCGCCTGCGCACGACCGAGGCGTCCCGATACACGGTCCGCGACACGCCGAGCTTTACGTGCATCGCGATGTCGCTGGAGCGTGCCCTGAACGCGCTCGACGGCGAGCCGATCGGCGCCGAGGCGTTTCGCGCTGTCTGAGCGCGCCCTCGCCCAGCTTCGCGCCGGCGACCCGGTCCTCGCCGAGCTGATCGACGCCGCCGGCCCGCTACCGGACGCCCGCGACGGGCGGCCCGATCGCGAGGACCACTACGGCGCGCTCGTGCGGGCGATCGTCGGACAGCAGCTGTCGGTGAGCGCGGCGCGGGCGATCTACGGACGCCTGACGGCGCGCTTTCAGGACCGCCCGCCGACGCCGCAGGAGATCCTCGACGACGAGCCCGAAGAGCTGCGTACCGCGGCCGGGCTCTCGCGCGCGAAGGTCGGCTACCTGCGCTCGCTGGCCGAGCACGTGATCTCCGGTGAGCTCGAGCTCGAGCGGTTGGATGAGCTCTCAGACGACGAGGTGATCGCAGAGCTCACGGCGGTCAAGGGCATCGGCGAGTGGAGCGCGCATATGTTCCTCATGTTCCACCTCGAGCGCCCCGACGTGCTGCCGGTCGGAGACCTCGGCATCCGCCGGGCGATCGAGCGCGCCTACGCGCTCGATTCCCTGCCCGACGCTGCGACGATCGAGAGACTGGCCGAGCCGTGGCGGCCCCATCGGACGCTCGCCTGCCGCTACCTGTGGCGCTCGCTCCAGAACGCGCCCCAGTAACCGCAGTAACACGCCTCCCCGCGCACCCCGCAAATCGCACATGCGTGGGGCCCTCCAATACCCCACGCACGTGCCCTTCTACAAGCCCGTCGGGCGGCGCCTCGTGGGCACCGCCCGTAAGGATCGCTGCTACTTGTTCTTGATCTCCATCTTTTCTTTGTTTGTGACTTCGTCCAGGGCGGTGAACGTTGTCGGTTCAGGCGTTTTTTCGGTCAGGCCAACGAGCGTCGTCAGCGTGTCTTTGGGCTTGCCTTCAAAATTCTGCGGAACCTGGGCTCCCGCTTTGTTCACTGTGAACTTCACGAGGCCTTCCGTCGTCATTATGTTGGCTTTCCTAACTCGCCCGATGACCGAGCCCGTCAGTTCCCTGAACACGCCTGTACCCATGCCGTGTTCGGTGAGTTCGCTTGCACCGCCACATTCGAACATGCCCATATTTTCTCCGGACAGCCCTTTGAGGTCCATGCCGACGGCCGCCGTAGCTTTGATGTATCCGAGTTCACCTGAGAGTTCCTGTGCGTTGACTTCGCCCCTGAAGTTGCCAACGTTCTGGCACCACCGTGCGAATTCATTTCCGCCGACGACTTCCGGGGTCTCACAGTCGTGGAGCACAAGTTTCGTAATCTTCTCGGTTTTCGCCCCGGTGTATTCACCTTCGGCTTCGCCGAATGAGCAGGTTATCGTCGTTTTGCTTGCGCCCGTCGAATTGATGACGGGTTCGCCCTCGAAGCCTGCCGTAAATTTGGGTTCTGGGCCCGGTCCGGGCACCCAGTCGAAGTTGCGCGCGCCTTCAGGCGCGATGCAGTTGGACGAGTTGTATTCGCCGGTGCCGTGTGCGACTTTGACGCACCGTCCAAATTCCGGAGGCGCCGCCGACGCGCTCATCGCAGTGACCGCGCTGATGAGAAGTGCGGTCACGAGGAAGGACCCCGCCAAGCCAATCCGTTTCATCTCCCTGCTCCTTTTCCCTCTGGTTGGATCGGGCCCCACGCCCGGCGCGGCGGCCCGATCGGGGCCCGCGCTATACCTATGCTTCAAGCGATCGTTGCACAGAACCCACGATGCGTCAAGGCGAAACGAGATAAACCGGGCATTTCCTCGTAAAACCAATATTTCTTGGTGACAGCGAGGGATCCGGCGCAGAACCGGTGTTTCTCTGTAGGGCCGCGCGACAGCTGGCCGTTCTTATCATTTGTGGTGCTTTGCCGGCGCTTTTTTGGCTTTTTTCGGGCCGTACTTCTTCTTGGCCGCAGCTTCGCACGCGACGCGCTTCTTCCTCGCCTTCTTCGACTTGTACTTCTTGCGGCACGCCTGAAGGGCCTTGGTGAGCGCGCTTACCTTTGCCGGTTTCGCGCACCCGGTGACCTTGATGTTCGTGTTCTGCTGGACCACGGCGCCGTTCTGGCCGGTGATCGTCGTGGGCATCACGAGTTTCGTGCTGCAGAGGCTGTATTTGGCGCTCACCGGCACGTTCGATGTGAGGGCCGAGTGCGGGCCGCGCGGGAGGGTCGTTTCGAAGACCGACACGGGGGCGTCGGGCAGCGTTTCAAATCGCGAGTACGTGATCCCTTTTTTGATGTCCGTCTTGCCGTCGAGCACCAGCGTGATGCCTTCGCCCTGAAGGACGAACTCGACGTCGGGGAAGGCGGCGTTGCCGTGCGAGACGAGGTATGCCGGACCCGAGAGCGGCTTCTTCAGCACCGGAGTGTGCACGATCGCGGTGCCGATGTTGGACCCTTCCGGACAACTCGCCGGGTTGGCTTCGAACGCAGCTTCGGCACAGGCTTTCTGAATCGTCGTCAGACGTGAGGGCAGCGCGATCGGCAGGGTCAGGGAGGTTTTGCCGATGTTTGCCTGTCCCGGGCCGGAGGTGACTCTCACTTTCAGGGAGGCGCCTTCGGATTTGCTCGTTCTCCCTTCCGTGCTCGCTTCGAACGTCGGATGGAACGGCAGCTTCGAGCAGTTCTTCACCTGGAAGGGCGCCGAAACGCCCGCCGCCGCACCCCCGGCTCCGCCGAGGGTGCCAGTGATTTTCATCGGAGTGCAGTTGGTCGGGTTGAACTGGAAGCCGGGACGATCGACGACGACGTTGACCGCTTTCAGTTGCAACGGCACACCGGAGCTCTCCCTCCCGACCCCTTGGACGATCGTCGGCAACGCGCTGTTGATCGTCACCGCGGCCGTGCTGCGGTTGATGCTGATGCTCGAACGCACCACGACCTCGCCGAGGTCGAACGGGCCGGCAACGGCGTGTGTCACGATCGACAGGCCGAACGGCGCGCCGTTGTACGGGCCCGTGAAGTAAACGGCCCCCGTGGGCGCAGTGAACGGGTCGGGGCCGAAACCCGAGACGGCGGTCGCGTGGCCGATCAGGCTTTCAGGTCCGCACGTCCCAAGCGACGCCTGCGGCTCGGGGCACGGTGTGATCGATGAGATCATCGCCGCGAGCCCCGGCGGGAGCGTGACCGAGACCGACTTCAGCGCCTGATGCCCATCGGGGCGGCCGATCGTCACCGAGAACGGCGGGTCAAATGCGCCGGCCTGCAGTACTTCGGTTCCCGCGGTCAGGGAGGGGCCGAACGGCTGCCCGCCCGGACAGCCACCGCCTCCTGGGCCCGAGGTCACCTGGAATGCACTGGACGAGGGGTACGGCGGGGCGCCCGACCACGGCGTGAACGAGGCTCCGGCGGCGTACGAGCCGCACAAGGGGGGCGTCGACACGGATGCCCGCGGACCGCTGTCGAAGTTTACTTCGAAGTCTTCGAAGGGCACCTGCGGCGTGTTTTCAAACGTCGAGGAGATCTGGCCCGTATTCGGGTCGAGTTTGACTTCGCCGGCGATCTTGACGACGATTTCTGATTCCGGTTCTTCGGCGATGATGTACAGCGCGACCAGCGAGTTGAAGGGGTTCCTGCCTCCTTCGTGGAGCGGTGCCGGGCTCGCGAGGTAGACGGATCCGGTCAGCGGATTTTTCAGCAGCGGCGAATGGACGACGACAGTCCCCATTTTTGACCCGTTGGGACATTCCGGTGGTTCGCCGGGTGTCCGCAGGCGTTTGGGCGTCCCGGGCGAGAACCGCAGAGGTTCGGGGGTGAGCGTGGACGGCGAGAACGGATCGTTGCTGCTGCCGAGACCCTCAAACCCGATGCCCTTTACCCCGCCTTCCGCATTCTCGGGGCAGGCTTCCAGGCCGTTCGCCGATCCCGGATTGAGTTCCACGCCGGCGGGAAGCGTCACCGTCGTGGCCCTGACGTCGGACTCGGCGCGCGAGCCTCCGTCGAGCAGCGTCGCCTGCGGGACGTGCACGTCGACGTTCAGCCCGGTCGGCGAGCTTGCTGCCTGCGTCGTCGGACTCAGGTTGATCGACGGGCTAAACGGCACACCTTCGCAGTCTTCAAAGGCAGCGAGCTTGTATTCGCTCCCGAGCGAGAGAGACGTGCCGCGGCCCGGTTCGCCGCTCGCCTTGATCGGCCACGAGTCGCCGGTCATTGTCGTCAGCAACGGCGAGGCGCACGAAGTTGGCAGTGTCAGGAACGCCGTCGCCGGGTGTGATTCCGGTATCACACAGGGAGCTTGCAGATACTGTTCGCCGCCGGCCGTGCACGCCCATCCGCGCGACTGATCGTGAGTCGCGTCGCCCGGCACGCCCCACAGCGTGACTTCACTGCTGAGCACCTGCGCGAGCTCGCTCACGTAGTTCACGCTCACTTCGACGCCGTAGTCACCCTGACCCGGGACGTCGGCGTTGTCGCCTGTGCGGACATGCGTGTCAAGAAACACGGGCACGTGGGCCACGAAGAGCCCGAACTTCGCCGGCTCACCCGGCGGCGGCGTCAAATTGAACACCGGGACCGTCAAGGTGCGGTAGTCCACAGTTTCGGGTTCGAAGACGGTGACTCTGGCGGCCCCCACGGTCGATGCGTCTGGGCAGCCATTGATGTTCCCGATCTCAGTGGCAAACGCTATTTCCGAGCACTGAGGTATCGCCGCGACATTGCCGAGCAAACCCGGGGGCAGGTTGAAGTGCAGGTTTCTCGGCAGGGCGGGCGCGGCCGGGACGCCTTGTCCGCTCTTGAAGCTCTTTTCCAGCGTCTGATTGAGGTTGAGCGTCGTCGTCAGTTGGAAGGGGTGGGCACCGGCGCGGGTCTCAGGCTGGCCGGCTTCATTTTCCGGGCTGAGGGTATAGCCTTCCTGTTCGACTCCGAACGGGGTCGCGCCGCTGCCGAGCGCAAACGACTGTTCGCGTTCCTGTTTGGGCATTGGCGCGCCGTTGACGATTTTGCCGCCTTCGACTTTCTGTTCCAGGCCCCCTTCAATGGTCAATTTGTTAGCGGCCGGCGACGCCGGTTTTTCCACCGCCACGTTGACCCAGATTTCCAGAGCTTCGTACGGCTGGAGGGGCTTGAGGTCACGTCCATTGACGCTCGACGGGCTCGGATTGTAGGTGCAGGTCACGATCCTCGAGCCGGGGGGCGAGCAGGCCCATGCGGACGTTTCTCCCGGGACCTCTCGGTGTTGGTGTATTGCAGTCGCGGTCAGTCCTTCCGGCAGGGTGTCGGTGATCGTCACCGGCGAGGAGGGGGCGACTGAGGTGGAGCTCACGTTCGCGTCGCCGACGTCGATCGCCGAAACGTTGACGAACGCTTCGCCTGTCTGGGGAAGCTGTGTCGGCGCTACTCGCGCCGAGAGCCGCCACGTGGCGCCCGCGAGAGCGGGGGCTGCGCCGAGCAGCATCGCGACCACGGTGCTGGCCAGCAACAGGACGGCTCTTGCGCACCGGGTTTGGATGGCTCCACGAAGACGGTCGCTCGCGCTCACGGCCGTCTCCCGCGTACGACGCTGGATTTCTTCGCGCCGGCCTTTTTCGAGGTCTTTTTCGACTTGGCCTTGGCGCCATACTGCTTCTTTGCGCGCTTTTCACACGCTTTTCGCTTGTTCTTGTTCTTGAGCTTGTGGCAGGCCTTGAGCGCTTTCGCGAGCTTCTGTGCCCGCGTCAGTGGCTTGGGCTTGGCTTTGCTTATGTTCGGGAGAACGCCGCTGCCCGGGCTGTTGCCTGGGCCGGAGAACGTCTGGGTCTGCGGGGTTGAGAACTGCGGCTGTCCCGGTGAGGACACTTTGCACGCTTCGCCGGTGCATTCCAGCGGCGGCGGCGGCTTTGCCGGCAGGCACGCCGGACTTTCGGAGGTGCCACAGACGCTGGCGTCGTAGATGTCGAACGTCGAGTCGAGGTCCTGCGCGAGCAGTTTTTCCGCGGTCAGGAAGAAGACGTCGTTCCCGCTCGCGCTCGCATCGAGGAACACGGATTCGTTCGGATCGCTCGCCGACCCCGAGGAGATCAGACCGACGCAGCCGCCGGTGCGCTGACAGCTCCCCACTCCTTCGGGCTCGTACTGGTAGACATCCTCGACGTGGTTCTTGTCGTTTTCGACGAGCGCATCCGCACTGTTGAAGAACAGCCGGCCAGTGTCCGACAGATTGCGAGGCTGATAGATCGAAAGGCTTTGGCGATTCGGTGTCCACCCCGGGATCGAGCCGGCGAGCCATTGTCCAACCCACAGCTTTGACGGATCGACAAGCGGTCCGTTTCCTTCGCCGCCTTCCGGCACAAAGATCCCCGACGGACGCGTTCCGGGGTTCGGATTGCATGAAGCGCAGACGAGGCGACCGAGCTGGGTGTCGTACAGATAGACCTCCTGATCGAGCCGTTCGCCCGGCGCTTTGCTCGTCACATCTTCGTTGTTGTATCCCTTCAGGCTCCGGTTCGAGTTGAACGCGAGGTAGCGGCCGCTGGGCGATACCCGTGAACTCACGAACGCGAGAGATCCTTCCTTGGGTGTTTCACTCGGTTCAAGCGGCGCCTGCCAATCGGGTGCGTCACCGGGCGAGAGCGCGGCGATGAGCTTCGTCTTGCGGCGACCAGGGTGTTCCGGATCTGGTTGGGAGACGTAGAGGTTGCAGGTTGCTCCGGGCGGTATTTCTTCTTCAAGAGCGTTGCCAGCCGTCTCGGGACAGTGACCGCGAGTGGCACCGGGTGCGAGAACGCCGTTGGCGACGAAATACACGTTCGCGCCGTCTTCGCCCGCACCGGGGATCGTCCCGAGCACATCGGCGCTTTCTCCCGATCCGGGGTGCTCGGGAATCGAGAGGTCCGCGAGCTTGCCCGTTTCGATATTGAATTCGTACAGGTCGGAGCGGTGGCTTTCTTCGGTCGGGTGCTGCGTTGAGTCCTTGGTCAACGGCCAGGTGTCCTTGAAGAACACCTTCGACCCATCGGCACTCGCCGCCTGGAAGCGCACCTTGTTCAATGTTTCGTTTTCCAGCTCGGCGTTGTTCGGTTCGGTCACGCCTGCTTCGGCGGCGCTGACCTTGATCGTCGTGGCCGGCGTCGTCGCCGTGTCGCGCATGAACAGCTCGGCCGCTTTGCTGGATCCGAAGGCCCCTGTGAAAAAGATGTGCGAGCCGTTCGCCGAGATGGCGCTCCTGAGCACTCCGAGTCCACCGAGTTGTGGTTCATGCACCGGAACTTCTCCGGGCCCGGGACGCAGGCTGACCATTTGCAGCGCATGCCCGGCGCTCGTGGAGTTCCACTCGTAGAGGCCTTGCCCGACGAAGTTTTCCGCTAGCGCATTTTTGATCAGACCAACCTTCGATTCGAAGATCACGTGGTTCAGGTCGGGTGTCGCCTGCAGCAATTCGAGGCTCGAGCCAAATGGATTGGCTGCGGTGTCATTTTCCTTCGTGATCAGCGGCAGGTAACCGGGCGCCAGGTACCCACTGTTCTTGGCCGCTTCTTCGGACATCCCCTTCTCCGCGGATCCGGGTGAGATCGGTGGATTATCGCGCACGTAGATGGTCTTTTCGCGCTGTTCCCCGGTCAGCGGCGGCGACAACGGTGGTGATTCAAGTGGGAATGAAGCCTTCGCTTCCGGCTCGACCAAGCCGAGCGAGAGGTCCGAGGAGAACAGTTGGTACTCCGGAGGTTCTTCGGTGACGAACCCTTCGCCTTTGTTGTGAGGCGTCGTGATGTCCTGCGTCTGCCATTCGGCTTCCCCACGGGCAAACAAGAATTGCGTGGGCTGTTTGCTGCGGTTGCCTTCCGGTTCGCCGCTCGGACCGGAGTCTTGCGCACCGTAGGCGATCGCGCTTCCGTCTTCGGCGGCCTGTATCGCTCCCGGCTCGCCCACGTTGACGAGTCCGAGGGGGCCGCCCTTCTTTGGCGGTGAGACCATCTGCCACTGGCGATTGTCGGGCAGCAGCCCTTCCGCGCTCGGGAGCGTGGTAAAGAACGTTTCTGCCATCGGCGCGCCTTCGGTCTTTCCGTTTCCGTTTTCGGCGATGAACCGGTAGTAGTAGGTGGTGTCCGGCTGCAGCCCCGTAAGTTCCACTTCGGCCGAAAGATCGCCGAAGACGGCTGGGAGCGGGGCGGCGCCATGGACGGTGGTGCACGACGCCGGTTCGGACAGGCACGCGGCGGTTCCATACTGGACCGAATACGCCGTCGTGGCCCCGTTGGGGTCGATCCGCGCGATCAACTTCGTGGACGTCGGCGTCTCGTCCTGCGGGAAAACGCCGCCCACGATCGGCTTTCCAGCCGCTGCCGGCGCGAACACGTCGAGCCGCCCGTTCGTCGAGTCGGCGACATAGAGAACGCCGGTCTTCGCGTCCAGCGCCACTCCGTCGCTGCTGGGCGCGGTCCCCGGAAGTTCGATGCGCTGGATCGGTTCTCCGCTTGAGTCGAGCGCCGAGACAATGGCCCCGTTGGCCAGGTAAACGTCGCCTCGGGCGATTTCACCGAGCGGCGTGGATGCGCTGCTCGCCTGGTCGGTCGCGACCGCGGTCGTCGGTTGCGAATCCAGTCCCGCGTTGAGGGCTTCCAGGAATGCTCCTTCTCCCCCTGCCGGCGGGTGGAACTTGAACTCGGCGGTGACGGTGGGGTGCAGTTTTTCCACGGGCGGTTCTTTAGTTGCTTTTCTTTTCTTCGATCTGCACCGCTTCCGGGCAGCGTTCTTCACTATTTCGACGTTCGTGATCGGCATACACGTGTTCGCCCGCCCCATCGACGGCGAACCCTGGTTTCGGGCACAAGAATTCGCCTTCTAGTTCATTCCTTGCTTCCAGTTCACTCGATTCCAACGACATCCCCATCGCGAATTCTACTTTTTCCCCCGCAGCGTTAAATCTTTCGACGTTCGCGCTCTGTTCTTCCCCTTCTTCAGGCACCGCCGGTAGCGCTCGGTAGACCCACACGATCCCGCTTCCGTCGACGGCGACGCCGTCGACGGGATGCCCACCTTCCACCAACGTGCCCAGTACTTCACCGTTGGCGCCGAACTTCCGCACCAAAGCAGGTTCTGAGCCGGGGGGGTTCATCACTGCGTAAACGTCGCCCTTCGACGGACTCGACGCGGAGTTGTCAACGGCGATCTCGCCGACGACGCCGAGCCCCGCTTTGCAGCCACTTGTGCACACCTCGAACGTTTTTGCACCGTCCGTCACACCGAACCCCCACACGGCGATCGGTTCCCCGTTGGGTCCGAACTGGGCGATCCGTTTGTTTTGACGATCGGCCACATACACGTCGCCGGTCGATTCGCTCACGGCGACGGCGCCGGGTTTCCTGAGCTGTCCCAGGCCTGGGCCGGGGGCGCCGAATGAGGACGCGAACACGTGCGTGCGCTGGCTGGAGGCGAGCGCCGAGCCGGCGCTCAGCAGAGATCCGATGCAGAAAAGGGCGCACAGCAGGACGGCCCTTCGGCCCATACGACGACCTGGCGACGAGCGATCCAGCTCATCCGATCGGCCGATGCGGCCTGCGCGCTTGCTGCCCACGATCAATCCCTCTCCCTTGACTGCCCATTCTATCCCTCCGGCACATCCGAGTCTACGCACTCCCTCCGGCACGTGTCAAGCCGGTAGCGCGCGTGCGCCGCGCCCTCGCACACGAAGGGCGCCCGAGGCCTGCTTCGGCCCCGGGCGCCCTGTGCCGCTCCGACGGATCCCTGAACTAGGAATCTGCCGGTGCGCGAGCTGCTCCTATACCTTCGAGTTCAACTCGAACTTCCAGTAGAGTTTTTTAGCTTCTTTTTCTTCCTTGAATTCATTTTTGACCGTCGATGTGATCGTCTGGCCGGCCCGTTCGAACCCTAGTTCTTCGAAATCGCTTTCGAGGTAGGTTTCTTTCGGGTTGCCTTCCCATTTCGATGGGATCTGTTCGCCGGTTTCGTTCTCTTTGTATTTCAGGACTTCTTTTTCGGCCATCACGTTCGGTTTGATCGGAACGAGGATCCCGTGTTCCGTACCGCCGACACAGGTTTCGATTTTCGGTTTACATCCGGGTTTCGCCGGATTGTTCCCGATGACTTCGACTTTCAACCCGAGACAGCTGAACTTGATGAAGAAGCCTTCACTCCCAGGACCCGGTTCGAGCTTGAGTGCCGTTTTGGTTTTCAAGCTGTTTTCGAAGTCCACGGACCCGATCAGGTTGTTCGTGATCAGTTCGCCCGTTTTGGCTCCTGTCGTGGTGCAGGTGAACCCGCTGGATTTGCAGGTGGTGAAGTGGACAACCGTTTCCTCGTGTTTGTTGTCGCCACCTTCAAGGTAGGTTCCGGTGCTGCTCTCTTTACTGCAGGTCACTGTTTTCCCGCCCGTTGTCTTCAGCGTGGCGGTCGTGCCCGTGCTGGTGAAGTTGTTGTGACCCGCCCAGCCCGGGATCCATTCGTATTTGGCTGCTGTACCTACAGCTTTGTTGCATTTGGAGTCCGAGTATCCGGCGCCGCCGACAGTTCCTTTTTTCAGACACTGCCCGAATTCGGGCGCGGCGGCCGATGCCGTTCCCGTCGCGAGCGCGCTCATCGCGAACACGGCGACGAGGCAAAGCCCGATGATCCTGATGCGTTTCATCTATCCACTGCTCCTTTACCCTCTGGGGTTAGTTTGACCGACGGATGGGCTCGTGCCCCAAGACCCGAGGCGCCCCTAAGCCGATCGTTGCCGTCGTTCGTGTACCCGAGTCAACGGCACTGCAATCCCGACCTTCGCAGAAAAAAGATCCCGCGTCAACCCCGCGGTTGGGCCGTCTGAGGCCGATCCGGGCACCGACAACCGAGGCGCTCTGCTTCGAGCGCCGCAGCGGATGCCCCGTCGTCCAAAAGACCGCGGCCACCCGCGAGGCGCGGGCGATCCTTTCCCCGCACGTCGCTTGACATCATGTCCCGGCGCAGGCTACCACAGCGATTGAGTCGAGGTCAACCCGCCCTGCCTGGGGGCGCAACAGATGGACACTGCGAGCGCGAACGCACGCTCGCCTCTGGCTACGAACAGCCGGCCGCGGGGGTCGGCGGCGGCGCTCCTGCGGCGCGCCGGCGCGCCCAGGCCAGCCACAGGCGATAGGTCGGATAGACGTGGTCGAGATCGGCGCTGATCAGCCCCACCGGATAGGCGGGGTCCTCCCGGAAGGTGTACTGGAACACGGCTCCCACGCGCGGATCGCGGTACCACCCGAGCAGCTGCTCGGCAAGGGCCGCGCAGCCGGCGCGTTCGGCGGCCGCCCCCGCCGGCCTGGGCGAACCGGGATGGCGGGCGCCGGCGCCCGCCTCGGTCACCCATATACGGGCCGCGCTACCGCAGGGGCCGCGCGCGTCGAGCGCCTGCTCGAGCGCCCTGACGGGCTCGGCCGCCGGCGCCACCCGTTCGCTGCTCGCATACGCGTGGATCGACCAGACCTCGCTCAGGCACATGACGTCGGCGGGCAGCGCGGCGACGAATTCAGCGACGCTCGTGCGTTCGGGTGAGGGTGTCGGAAAGGCGTTCAGCTCGCCCAGGAGCAGATGATGAACGCCGCCGCTGGAGCGCAGCTCGGCGCCCATCGCGCGGGCCAGCGCGGCATAGAGCGCGGGTGAGAGCGGCGCTGAGACCGTCGCGCAGGAAGCGCGCTGGGGGCTGACGAAGGCGGGGTCATCGGGCTCATTCCACGGGCTCCACCACTGAAGCGCCACGCCCTCGCGCGCGCCCAGCGCGAGCAATGAGCGAATCAGCGCACGGTAGGCGCCGATCGCCGCGGGGCTCGGCGTCCGCGAGAACGCGCCGGCGTGCGAGCCTTCGCAGCCGGAGGGAGCGCGCGCCGCCCAGGCCGGCGTGCCGAAGATCTCGACCACAACCTGAAAGGCTTCCGGGCCCGCGCCCGAGGCGTGCTGCTGGGAGGCGATCGCGGCGAGCTCCTCGCGGACGCCCGCGTAGGCGCCGCACGGCGCCACGTTGCGCGCGCAGCCGTTCACCTGAGCTTCAAGCGCCGGCGGGCTCGTCGGGTCGGGCTGCAGGGCCGCCCAGTCGATGAGCAGGCGCACGTAGCTCGGATGAAGCGCGGTCAGCTCGGCGCGCGCGGCCTGGAACCCGTCGCCCGAGTGCGGGGGTGAATCCGGACTCCACAGGAGGTCCGCGTTGTCCTCGGTCAGCCCAAACGCCGGCCCCGTGGACTGTGCGACCGGCGCGGCCGCCGGCGTCGTCGATGTCGATGGCGATGTCGATGTCCGCCGATGGCTCGCCTTGCCACATCCGCACAGGCAGGCGAGCGCGAGCGCCAGCGCCAGCGCCGCGATGACACAAACGGCTCGCTTGATCTGAAAGCGAAACAGCAGGTACTACCGAGAGCTCAGACCGCGGAGACCTGCTCCTCCTCGGCAACGCGGAAGGAGGAGCCGCAGCCGCAGGCGGCTACGACGTTCGGGTTTGAGACCTTGAAGCCCGCACCCTGCAGGCTTTCCTCGTAGTCGATCGTCGAGCCGCGCACGAATGGCAGGCTCTCGCCGTCGACGAGCAGCTTCAGGCCGTGGCTCTCGAAAACGACGTCGTCGCTGCGCTGCTCGTCGAATGCGAGCTGATACTGAAAGCCCGAGCAGCCGCCGCCGCGAACGGCCACGCGCAGTCCCGCCATGCTCACGTCGGCCTCCTGGGAGGAGAGGAACTCGTGCACCTTCTCGGCGCCCTTGTCGGTGATCGTGATCATCGTCTGACTCCTATACGCAGCTTCAAGACTTTCCAAAGTATAGCGGTAGCGCGGCGTCCGCGGCGTATCGGCCGCGCGGACCCGAGGGCGAGTGCTCGGGGAGGATCCGCACCGCCCACGGGGCCGGGCTCGCGATCGTCTACGCTAGCGATCATGCCCTCCGCAGAGGACATAAAGGAGCGGATCGAGCAGTCGATCCCGGGTGCGCTCGCGGACGTCGAGGACTACACCGGCGGCGGCGATCACTTCCGCGCTACGGTCACCGCCGCGGCGTTCGAGGGATGCAGCCGCATCGAGCAGCACCGACTGGTGTACGAGGTCTTTGGCGAGGAGATCGGCGGCTCGATCCACGCCCTGTCGCTGAAGACCCAGACGCCGCAGAAGGCGCCCATCCAATGAGCCAGGAGCTTCCCATGTCACCAAATCAGCCAGGCCCCGTCGCCGCGCAGATCGACGGCGACTCAAACCCCGTGCGCGAGGCGATCGCGCAGGCGATTGCCGAGCACAAGGTGATCCTGTTCATGAAGGGAACGCCCGAGGCGCCCGCGTGCGGCTTCTCGGCGCGAACCGTCGCCGCCCTGCAGGCGCTCGAGGCTCCGTTCGCCGCCGTCGACATCCTGCCCGACCCGCGTATCCGCCAGGAGCTCTCGGCGATCTCGGACTGGCCGACGATCCCGCAGCTGTTCGTCAATGGCGAGCTGCTCGGCGGCTGCGACATCGTCACCGAGATGTACGAGTCGGGAGAGCTCGCGGAGGCGTTGCTGTAGCGTCTCGCGCCGGATGCCCCCGGTCGCGGTCGCCACGGACAGCACGCACTACCTGCCACGAGCCATCGCCGACAGCGAAGGCATCCACCAGGTAAGCCTTTACGTCGGCTGGAAGGATCGGCCCGAACGGGAGCTCGGGATGGAGGGCTTCGACGGCTTCTACGAGCGTCTGCGCACCGACCCAGAACTGCCCACCACCTCCCAGCCCTCGATCGGGGACTTCCTCGAGGTCTGGGAGCCACTGATCGACGCCGGTCGGGACGTCGTCTCGATTCACCTCGCGGGCGGCATCTCCGGCACCTGCGAGGCCGCTCGCCAGGCACACGGGCTGCTCGATGAGCGCGGCCTCGGCGACCGCGTCGAGGTGATCGACGGCGAAAGCGCCTGCGGTGGCACCGCGCTGCTGGTGCTGGCGGCGTGCGCCGCGGCGCGCGCCGGCGCAGACAAGGACGCCGTCGTCGCGCGCGTGCGCGAGACACGCAAGGCGCTGCGGATCTGGTTCTGCCTCGATACGCTCGAGTACCTCAGGCGCGGCGGGCGCATCGGCAAGGCCCAGGCGTGGCTGGGTGGCACGCTGAAGATCAAGCCGATCCTCTCGCTCGAGTATGAGATCGTGCCCGTGGAGCGCGTGCGCACCGCCGGGCGGGCGTTCGAGCGGATGGTCGAGTACGCCCAGGATCTCCACGACAGCGGCGCCGACGGCTGGGTCGTGCAACACATCCAGGCCCCCGATCAGGCGCAGCGGCTGATCGAGCGCTGCCGCGAGATCTTCGACTCGGAGCCGCTCTTCAGCTCCGAGGTCGGACCCGTGATCGGCACCTACACCGGGCCCGGCTTGATCGGCGTCGGCGCGGTTCCGCGCGCGCTGCTGGCTTGACCAAAGCCTAGGAACGCCGCCGGCGGCGCAGCATCCGCACGCCGAACGCGAGCCCGGCGACCGCCGCCCCGACCATCAGCGGCTCGCGATGGCGCTGGATGTGCCCGCGCCAGTCGGTGAGGTGCGCGACCTCGCCGCGCAGGCGGTCGAGCGACACCGCGAGCTCCATGCGGTTGCTCTCGATCGAGCTGCGAATCTCAGCCGGCGAGCGCTGCGCCATCAGCCCTCCGCCTCTGCGCCCGCACCCGGTTGCGGGGCTTGAGCGCCGTCGGCGCCGACCGGTGCAGCCGTCGTCGCCGCCGTGGGAGCGTCCGAGCCCGAGCTCACCGTCTCGCGGATCTTGCGCGCCTCCTCGATCGCCATGTTCGGCACCGGCGGGGCGCTCTTTTTGACGGCCCTGGCCGCCATCAGGCCGGCGAGCACGCCGAGCAGGAGCAGGATCACCGCCATCGCGAAGAAGCCCCAGAAGTAGGTGTAGGGGTTGCCGGGAAGGTAGTAGTAGAGCAGCCACGCACAGCCGACCAGCGCGAACACGACGGCCATCACGACGAAGATCCCTGCGGCCGCGCCGACGACGGCTCCCCTGATCAGCTTGCTCGCCTTCTCGGCGACCTCCGCCTTGGCCAGCTCGATCTCCTCGCGCACCAGCAGGGTGGCACGCTCGGAGACCTCCGCGATCGCCGTGGCGATGTTCTGGCTCGACTCCGAGCGCGGGCTCGCCCGGCGGCGGCGTCGATGGCGCGCTCACTCCGGAGGCTCCTCGTCGAACAGCCGCTTCCATACGACCGTCGCCATGCGCTGGACGACTACGCCCGAGACCGCGCCCAGACCGGCGAGCAGCCCCGACCACATCAGCCGCTTGACCACGTCGTTCTCCATCATCGCGGCAGTCTATTGGCCGCGGCGACGCCCGCGCTTGAAGCGCTGCACTCGAGGCCCCCGCAGACGGTCTCGACCACGAGCCACTTCGCGCGCTCGAACTCCTCCTCGCCGGCCGGTCGCAGCCCGAAGATCCAGCCCGTGAGCAGCTGCTCGATCGCCCCGTAGAAGGCCATCGCCGCGAACCGCGCTTCGATCTCGGGCTTGAAGTAGCCGTCCGCCTGCGCCTCCAGCACGATCTTCCCGATCAGGTCATAGGCGGTGCGGATGTGGGCGATGTGCGTCTGGCCGAACGAGTTCGCCGCGCGCGTCACCTCGACGATGATCACCTTCATCAGGTCCGGGTCGTGGCGGTAGCTGTCGATGATGAACGAGGCGATCGCCCCGAGCTTCTCGCGCACCGCGATCGGTTCGGCGTCGACCTCGCGGATCAGCTCGAGCATCACGTCCCAGCGCTCGAGGAACAGCGTGTCGAGCACCTCGTCCTTGGAGGCGAAGTAGTGGTAGACGAGGCCGTATGCCACGCCGGCCTCATCGGCGATGTCCGAGACCCGGCAGGCGTGAAAGCCCTGGCGGGCGAACACGCGCACCGCCGCGTCCAGGATCAGCCGGCGCTTGTCCGCCGCCGCCTTCGTGGGACCCACCGCGCTCACGCCCGCACCTCCTGCGCCCAGCGGTAGGCCTCGGGGCGGCGGTTGGCGAGCGCCGGCAGCTGCGCGCGGATCTCCTGCTGGCGCTCCAGGTCGAGCTCGGCCGTGATGTGCCCCTCCCCGTCCGGCGCCTGCGCCAGCACGATGCCCCACGGGTCGACGATCATCGAGCGGCCGCCGGAGCGGTAGCCCCCGGGGTGGACGCCGAACTGGTTGGCGGCGATCACGAACGCCTGGTTCTCGATCGCCCGCGCTCTCACCAGCGTCTCCCAGTGATCGCGCGTGGTCGCAAGCGTGAACGCCGCCGGCACCGCGATCACGCGCGCGCCGCGGACCGCCAGGATCCGGTACAGCTCGGGGAAGCGCACGTCGTAGCAGATCGACAGCCCCAGCTCGACGCCGTCGGCGGACTCGGAGACGACGATCTCCTGGCCGGGCTCCTCGACGTCGGACTCGCGATATATGCGCCCGGCGACTTCCACATCGAACATGTGGATCTTGCGATAGACCGCTCTGATCTCGCCGCGCGGGTCCACGTGCACGGATGTGTTCGCCAGCTTCTCCTGGCCGGCGACGCGCTCGACGATCGAGCCCGCGATCAGATCCACCTCGAGCTCGCGCGCGAGCGAGCGCGCCCACTCGATCGCCGGACCCTCGAGCGTCTCGGCCGCGGCGTGGAGCTCCTCGTCGGAGCCGATCGCCGTCCACTTCTCGGGGAGTACGATCAAGCCTGCGCCGTCCGCGGCGGCCGCGCGTGTGAGGCGATCTGCGGTGGCGAGGTTCGCCGCCGGGTCGGCGGTCGAGTTGAGCTGAACCGCGGCGACCCTCACGAGCGCGTCCCTCCGGCGGGCGCTTGCGCCCGCAGCCCCGTAGGCATCTCACCCACGCAATAGATTGACTGGTCAGTCAATATCGCCAAGCATAACGCCCGCGCGGACCGCCGTCGCGGCTGCACGTCCGGCGCCGCCGGCTGCAATGAGGGTTTTTCGCGGCGGGCGACCGCGCAAGCGCTGGCGCTACGTCGGCGTGTTCGGCGAGGAGCTGATGGCATGCGCGGCGGTCGTCCAGGTCGGGCCCGCCAGGCAGGCGTTCTGGGCGCTCTACTCGCGCACCGAGGACCGCCTGCGCGAGCGCACGCGCCTAGTCGGTCGCGGGCGCGTGGAGATCGTGCCTGGTCTCCCGCGCGGCGAGGATCGCGCCAACCGGACCGAGGGTGGGCGGCTGCGCGTGCGCGACGCGGGCGTTCTGCTCGATCTGCGCCTGGAGGAAGACGAGGGCATCCAGGCCCTGTGCCCGGATGGCCGCCAGGTGGTGTGGACGCGAAAGCAGGCGGGTGTCCGCGCCCACGGCACGCTCGCGCTCGACGGCGGCGCGCCGACGGAGATCGACGCCTTGGCGGTCATCGACGACACCGTCGGCTATCACGCGCGCCGCACCGAGTGGTGCTGGTCCGCCGGCGTGGGCGAGAGCCCAGAGGGAGTCCCGCTGGCGTGGAACCTCGTCGCCGGCGTCAACGACCCGCCCAGCGGGTCAGAGCGAGCGGTCTGGGTCGCGGGCGAGCCGCGCGAGGCACCGCCCGTGAGCTTCACGGCCAACCTCGATCGGATCTCCTGCGTCGACGGCTCGGAGCTTCACTTCCACGCCGAGGCCGAGCGCAGCCGCAGGGAAAACCTGCTGGTCATAAAGAGCGACTACCGGGCGCCGTTCGGGACCTTCTCGGGAACGCTCCCGGGGACCATCGCTCTCGCCCACGGACTGGGCGTCACGGAGCACCACCGCGCGCTCTGGTAGGTCTAGTAGGTCGCTTGGTCGGCGAGCTCGGTGACCGTCGGCGGAACCTTCACCGTTACGTTCGCCAGGACATCCGAATTACGAACCTTCTCCGCGAACGACTTGGCCTGCTCGGCGGAATCGAACTCTATCCGCACGAAAAACTGGTTCGGGTTATCGACGCTGCGAAGCAGCGTGTGTCCCTTGGCGACTTGTTTGCGATCCAGGGGATCTCCGTCGAAATTCCGCTTGAAAGCGTCGAAGTCTCCCTCGAGAACGCCAACGATAAAAGCCATTGATTTACCTTCCTTTCTAGTGGTCAGTTTCTAGGGCTCCACCGGCGTGTCCGGCAGCTTGCCCCACTCGACCCACGAGCCGTGATAGACACTGACGTCGGGGTAGTCGAGCAGATACCTCAAAGTGAACCACGCCTGGCTCGCGCGATTGCCGATCGTGCAGTAGGCGATCACCTTCCTGTCCGGGGTGACGCCCGCGCGCTCCAGCGCGCCGCGCGCCTCCTCGACGGCCTTGGGCGTGTCGTCCTCGTTGCGCAGCAGGTCGATCGGCACGCTGATCGCACCGGGCACGTGCCCGGCCCGCCCGACGTGGGCGGTGGCTCCCGACGGCCAGAAGCGCTCGCCGTCGTACTCGAGCTGCGAGCGCACATCGAGCAGCACCGGTCCTGAGCCTGCGCTCGCCGCTTGCACATCCGCCTGCGAGGCGAGCAGGTCCGCGCGCGGCGGCGCAAGCGCGTAGGAGCTCTCCTCCGGCCGGGGCACGTCGGTGCTCCACTCGCGGCCGGCCTGCGCCCACTGCTCGCGCGAGCCCTCGAGTATCCGCACGTCGCGGTGGCCGTGAGCGCTCATCAGCCAGAACCCGAGCGCGGCGCCATAGCCGTAGAAGACGAGCGTCGTGTCAGGGTCGACGCCCGAGCGCGACAGCAGACGCTCGAGCGCCTCACGCTCGACCGTCCTGTAGTCGGCGTCGCGCAGGTCCGCGTAGGCGTTCCACAGAACTGCGCCGGGAATATGGTCCGCGTCGTAGGTGGCCTTGCTGACATCGACCTCGACGACCCTCACGTTTGGATCCGACGCGTGCGCAGCGAGCCAGGCCGCATCTACGATCGGCGTGTCATCAGGGATCGTGTTCACGGGCTATACCGCCTTCCCTTGACTGCTCCACCGCAACGGTTGCCAGCTTACCCCTCTGCAAGTTCCGGTAATTCGATCGCGCGGCAGCATCTGCCGGCCGAGCTCACGCGAGCGCGCTAGCCGGCGTTCCGCCGTTGCCGGCGCAGCTCTGCCAGCAGCAGCTTCGAGTGCATCGCGCCGAGCAGCTCGCGAAGCGGCTCGACGCCCGCGGCGATGATCTCCATCGCGCGCTCGACCTCAACCTCGCCGGCGAGGCGGTCGAGCAGCGCGCGCACCTCCGCCTGCACGAGCGGCTCGAGCGCCTCGCGGTAGCGCAGGGTGTCATACACGGTGAAGCCCAGCGCCTCGTCGTAGCCGCCGGCGCGGAAGCTCGCGATCGCCTCGATTATCTTCACGTCATCCTGGTCATAGCCGTTGCGGTTGGGCGTCAGCACGCCGATCTCCGCCAGGCGCTCGAGCACGTTGCGCGGAATGTCATATCGCTCGCGCACCGCCTTCAGCGAGACGCGGCTGCGATCCTCGGCTCCGGCGAGCGCCCGCTCGAGGATGCGATCCTCGAGCTCGATCAGTGCCCGCACGCGCTCGGGATCGTCCTCGAGCGCGCCCCTGATCACGCGCAGTGGCATGAATCGCTCCTCCTGCAGCCGCTTGATTAACTCGATCCGCTCGACGTACTCGGGCGGGTAGTAGGCCATGTTGCGGCTCGTACGGACTATGTCCTCGCCCTCGCCGAGCAGCCCCTCGCGCAGGTAGTAGCGGATCGTGCCCGCGCTCACGCCCGAGCGCTCGGCGAGCTCGCTCATCTTCAGCAGGGGCCGATCCAGAGAGGCATCCTCGGCGGCTGGGATCGTAGTGCTCATGGCATCGAAGTAAGGCTCACGCCCGGAACGTGCCCGCGCGCTCGGCCCCGGCCGGCCCCGCCGCGGCGCCGCTCGCGAGCAGCTCCGCGACCTCCGCCCCGGAGTAGCCGGCCGCGAGCAGGACCGCCTCGCTGTGCTCGCCCAGCTCGGGGCCGGGCAGCCGGGCGTGCTCGCCCGGCGTGCGCCCGAGCTTGATCGGGACGCCGAGCTGGCGAACCGTGCGCTCGGCGCCGGGCTGCTCGATCTCGACGACCATCTCCCGTGCGCGCACGAGCTCGGACTCGAGCGCCTCGTCGAGCTCCAGCACGGGCTCCAGGCAGCAGTCGTGCTCGAGGGCGAACGCCTGCCACTCGTCGCGAGTCCGCGCCTTGAAGATCTTCTCCACATCGCCGTGCGCCTCGGAGCCGGGATGCTCGAACTGGCTCGCGATCAGCTCCTCGCGGCCGATGCCGCGACAGAACGCCTGCCAGAACTTCGGCTCGAGCGCGCCCAGCGTGACCCAGCCGTCGGCGCACTCGTACGGCCGGTAGCAGACCAGCGAGCCGGCCAGCGGCAAATCGCCCCGACGCGGAACCGTGCCGTCGGCGTAGTAGGTGGCCGCCACCATCGCCAGCCACGACAGCGCGCCGTCGGCCATCGACACGTCGACCAGCTGGCCCTCGCCCGAGCCCGGCGAGTCGCCTCCGCCGTCGCGCTCGCGCAGCGCGGCCATGATCCCGAACGCCGCCATCAGCGCGCCGCCGCCGAGGTCGGCGATCTGTCCGCCGGCCTGGACCGGCTCGCCACCGCGCTTGCCGGTCAGGCCGAGCAGGCCGATCAGCCCGAGGTAGTTCATGTCGTGACCGGACGCGTCGCGCTTGGGACCGTCCTGGCCGTAGCCGGAGATCGCGCAGTAGACGAGCCCCGGGTTCTCCTCGCGCATCCGCTCGTAGCCGACGCCCAGGCGGTCGAGCACACCGGGGCGGAAGGACTCGAGCACGACGTCGTATTCGCGCACCAGCCGCAGCAGCACCTCGCGCCCGCGCTCGTGCTTGAGGTCGAGCCGGATCGAGCGCTTGTTGCGGTTCAGGGAGAGAAAGAGGGCCGATCGGGCGCTCTCGTGCGCGCCCTCGTAGTAGGGCGGCGACCAGCGGATGTAGTCGCCCATGCCCGTGTCCTCGACCTTCAGCACATCGGCGCCGAAGTCCGCCAGCAGCAACGAGCAGAACCCGCCCGGCAAGAGGCGCGAGAGGTCGAGCACGCGGATGCCCTCGAGCGGGAGGCTCACGCCTCGCTCCCCACGCGCTGCGGGATCGCCAGCATCGCGCGGGCCTCCTCCACGCTCGCCGGGCGGCGACCGACGTCTTCGGTCAGCTGCCGGGCCTTGGCGATCAGCTCGCCATTCGAGCGCGCCATCTCGCCGCTTGGCAGGTACAGGTTGTCCTCGAGGCCCACGCGGATCGAGCCGCCGAGCGTCAGCGCGGCGGTCACGAGCATCCATTGGTCGCGCGAGATCCCGATCACGCCCCAATGCGAGCCGGCGGGGATGTTGTCGACCATCGCCGCAAGGTTGCGCGCGCTCGGCGGGATCCCGCCGGTGACGCCGATCACGCAGTCGACGTGCAGCGGGGTGTGCAGAACTCCCATGTCGATCAGCGGAGCGAGGCTGCCGACATGGCCGACGTCGAAGCACTCGTGCTCGGGTTTGATCCCGAGCTCGTTCATCGCTTCGAGCAGCTCGATGATCTCATCGAACGGATTGGCGAACACCATCTTGAACACGAAGTCCTTGCGCGAGCGCGAGTACTTGGCGTAGTTCATCGACCCCATGTTCAGCGCCGCCACCTCCGGTCGGCACGCGCGCAGGTATTCCACGCGCTTCTGAAGCGGGACGCCGATCGTGCCCGTCGAGTAGTTGACGATCACCGCGTCGCCGACCTCCGCGCGGATCGCCTCGGTGATCGCCTGGAAGTCCTCGATCTCGTAGCTCGGCACTCCGTCGGGGGTGCGCGCGTGGATGTGGATCATCACGCCGCCCTCGTCCACGATCCGCCGCGCCTCCGCTCCGTACTCCGCGGGCGTGTAGGGGATCGCCGGGCACTGATCGCGGTTGGCGATCGCGCCGGAGATCGAGCAGGTAATGACGACTGGGTCCTCGAGGCTCATCGTTGCCCTCCTCTCATACGGGAACCACTCCATGGCGCTTCCACGGCCGCTCGATCCGCTTGCCCTCGGCCATCTCCAGCGCCCGGCAGATCGTCGCGCGCGTCTCGCGCGGGTCGATCACGTCGTCGATCATGTCGTTGCCGGCGGCAATGTAGACGTCGATGATCTTGCGGTAGGCAGCGATCAGCTCGGCCTTCTTGGCCTCCGGATCCTCGGCTTCCTCGACCTGTTTGCGCATCACGATCTCCACCGCTCCCTCGGCACCCATGACGCTTATCTCGGCGCTCGGCCAGGCGACGATCAGGTCGGGCTCGTATGCGCGGCCGTTCATCACGTAGTAGCCCGCGCCGTATGCCTTGCGCGTGATCACGGTGATCTTCGGCACGGTCGCGTTTGCGACCGCGTAGAGCATCTTGGCCCCGTGCCTGATGATCCCCCCCGCCTCGACCTTGGTGCCGACCATGAAGCCCGGGACGTCCATCAGGAACACGAGCGGGATGCCGAACGCGTTGCACAGGTTCACGAACCGCGCGGCCTTGTCGGCGGAGTCGTTGTCGAGGATGCCGCCCAGCTGCTTGGGCTGGTTGGCCACGATCCCGGCTGGGCGCCCGCCGAAGCGCGCAAAGCAGGTGATTATCGTCTTCGCCCACTGCGGCTTGACGTCGAAGTAGAAGCCGTCGTCGGCGATCTTAGAGATCACCTCATACATGTCATAGGGCTTGCGGTTCGACTCCGGCAGCACGTCGAGCAGACCCTCCTCCGCGCGCTCGACGGGGTCATCGGTCTCCAGCCGCGGCGGCTTGGCCTCGCAGTTCTGGGGCATGAACGACAGGTACCGCTTGATCGCCTCGATGCACTCCGCGTCATCGGCGACCTCCAGGTCTCCCACGCCCGACTTGCGACAGTGCACGCGCGAGCCGCCGAGCTCCTCCTGGGTCACGTCCTCGCCGACCGCCGCCCGCACGAGGTGCGGCCCCGCCAGCGCCATCGAGCCGCGACCCTTGACCATCGGCACGAAGTCGGCCAGGCCCGGGATGTAGGCGGTTCCGGCCGCGCACGGCCCCATCAGGGCGGCGATCTGCGGGATCACACCGCTCATCACGACCTCCTCGCGGAACAGGTGCCCCGAGCCCGCGAACAGCGAGCCGACGGCCTCCTGGATCCGCGCCCCGGCGGAGTCGAGCAGCCAGATGAACGGGATCCGCTTGGTCAGCGCCAGCTCGCGCAGGCGCCCGACCTTCAGCTCGCCGGTCATCCCCATCGAGCCGGCCATCACGGTGAAGTCATACGCGCACACCGCCACCAGCCGGCCTTCGACCTTGCCGTAGCCGGTGATCACGCCGTCGGCCGGCGCCTGGATCCCCTCCATCGCCCGCTGCGCGAAGTGCGGGCGTCCGTGAATCCCCATCTCGGTGAAGGTGCCCGCGTCGATCAACAGCGCCAGGCGCTCGCGCGCCGTCAGCTTCTCCTGGGCGTGCTGGCGCGCGATCTTCTCCTCGCCGCCGCCGAGCTTGATCTGCGCGCGCCGCGCCTCCAGGTCCTCGACCAGTGGCCGCAGCAGCGAGGGGGCGGGCGCCTGCGAGGTCGTACGCTGCGCCGCCATCAGCGACCCTTCCACTGGGGGTCGCGCTTCTCGAAGAACGCCGTGACGCCCTCGACGATGTCCTCGGTGGACAGCGCCAGCGTCAGCTGCCCGCGCAGGTAGTCGAGCGCGTCGTCCAGATCCATGTCCAGCTGCCGGCGCATCGCTTCCTTGCCCAGCCGCATGATCACGGGCGAGGAGCGCGCGAGCTTGAGGGCCCACTCCTCGACCGCGGCGTCGAGCTCCTGCGCCGGGACCACCTTGTTGACGATCCCCGCCTGCAGCGCCTCCTGCGCGCTCCAGCGCTCGCCCAGCAGCAGCAGCTCGTTGGCCTTCTTGCGCGGGACGTTGCGGTAGATCAGCGCCATGATCATGAACGGGAACGTGCCCACGTTGATCTCCGGCGTCCCGAACGTCGCCCGCTCGGAGGCGACGATCAGATCGCACGCCAGCGCGATTCCGAGCGCGCCCGCCAGGACGTGTCCGTCCGCGGCGACGACCGTCGGCTTGCCGAGGGCGCCGATCAGCTTGAACAGGTTCACGAAGCGCTCGGAGGCGAAGTGCTTCTCGACAAGCGGGACCTCGCCGGCGAAGCCGCCGAGGTTAGCGCCCGAGGAGAATGTCTTCTCGTGCGAGGAGCGCAGCACGAGGCAGCGCACGTCGCCGTCGTCGCGCGCGCGCTCGAAGGCCGCCGTCAGGCCGCCGAGCATCTCCGGCGAGAGCGCGTTGCGCGTGTCCGGATCGTTGAGCGTGACCGTTGCGACGCCGTCATCGACGTCGTAGAGGACCTTCTCGGCGGTCGCCTCAGGGCTCACTCCCGCATCCTAACCCGCTGCGGCCTCCGTGGGAAGTGAGCAGCTCTACTATTTACTTTTGCTCGAGGCTGCGTTAGCGTCTGCCGTGACGCGGCCGGCCGATCTGCGATTGCCGGCCCACGCCCCCAGAACAAGGAGACCCACCGAAATGGCCGCGACCGCCGAGAGCGTCCTGAAGCCAGACTTCCAGACCCAGCGCAAGCACTTCATCTTCACCGACGAGCACGAACAGCTGCGCGAGTCGATCACGAACTTCGCGGTCAAAGAGCTGGCGCCGCACGCGGAGGAGTGGGAGGAGACGACCTTCCCGGACTCGGTCTTCCGGCGCATGGGCGAGCTCGGATTCCTCGGCCTGGACAAGCCCGAGGAGTACGGCGGCCAGGGCGGCGACTACTACTCAGCGATGGTCCTCGCCGAGGCGATGTCGAACGCCAACAGCGGTGGCCTGTCGATGGGCGTGGCCGTCCAGACCGATATGGCGATGCCCCCGATCCTCGCATTCGGGACCGAGGAGCAGAAGCAGCAATGGGCCGTGCCGGCGATCAAGGGCGAGGCGATCCTCTGCCTCGGCATCACCGAGCCCGACGCGGGCTCGGACGTCAAAGGGATCAAGACACGCGCGGTTCGCGACGGGGACGACTACGTGATCAACGGCTCCAAGACATACATCACCAACGGCCATCGCGCCGACGTGATCGTGCTCGTCACGAAGACCGACCCCGATGCGGGCTATGACGGCTTCACGCTGTTCCTCGTGCCGATGGACTCCCCGGGAGTGATCCGCGAGAAGAAGCTCGAGAAGCTCGGCATGCACGCATCCGACACCGCCCTGCTCGCCTTCCAGGACGTGCGGGTCCCTTCCTCCGCCGTGCTCGGGCAGGTCGGCAAGGGCTTCTACCACATCATGTGGGAGCTCCAGGGCGAGCGCATGATCGGCGCCGCAGGCAGCGTCGCCGGGGCGCAGAAATGCTTCGACCGTACGCTCGCATACGCCAAGGAGCGCGAAGCGTTCGGCAAAGCGATCGGCCAGTTCCAGGTGATCCGCCACAAGTTCGCCGAGATGGCCACCAAGATCGAGTCCGCGCGCCAGCTCGTCTACGTGACGGCGTGGCGGTTCGCCAACGGCGAGTACCCGGTGCGAGAGATCTCGATGGCCAAGCTGCACGCCTCGCGCGTCGCCGTCGAAGTCGCCGACGAGTGCATCCAGATCCACGGCGGCGCCGGCTACATGAAGGAGTACGGCGTCGAGCGCGCCTGGCGCGACGCCCGCCTGAACCGGATCGGCGCCGGCACCGACGAGGTCATGCTCGAGGTCATCGGTCGCTCATACGGCCTCTGAGCCGGATTTGCCATTCCACCCCTGACGCCACCTTTCGCCGAGGAGCACGAGGAGCTGCGGACCTCCGTGCGCGGCTTCATCGAGCGCGAGCTCGCGCCCCACGCCCAGCAGTGGGAGGACGAGCGCTGGTTTCCCGACGAGGTGTTTCCAAAGATGGCCGCACAGGGACTGCTGGGCCTGAAGTACCCGGAGGAGTACGGCGGGCAGGGCGGCGACTACCTGCACGAGGCGGTGATGTGCGAGGAGATGGCCCGGATCGGCTCCGGCGGCACGGCCGCGGGCATCGGCGCGCACGTCAACATCGCAACGCCGCCGATCTGGAAGTTCGGCACCGAGGAGCAGAAGCAGCGCTACCTAGCGCCCGCCATCCGCGGCGAGAGGATCGGCGCGCTCGGAATCACCGAGCCCGGCGCCGGCTCCGACGTCGCCGGGCTGCGCACCCGCGCCGAGCCGACCCACGGCGGTTGGGTGGTCAACGGCGAGAAGACCTACATCACCAACGGCGTGCGCGCCGACTTCATCGTGACGGCCGTCAAGACGACCGCCGCGGGCGGCCACCACGGCATCTCCTTCCTGATCATCGACCGCGGTGAGGGCGTCAGCTCGGCAAAGCTCGACAAGCTCGGCTGGCACGCCTCGGATACCGCCACGATCAGCTTCCAGGATGTGTTCGTCGCCGAGGACAGCCTGCTCGGCGGCCTGCACGAGGGCTTTGCGCTGATCATGGCCAACTTCCAGTGGGAGCGCCTCGCGATGGCCCTCGGCGCGGTCGGCGCGATGCAGATCGCGTGGGAGCGCACGGCCGCCTTCGCGCGCGAGCGCCATGCCTTTGGCCGTCCGCTGTCAAGTCACCAGGCGATCCGTCACAAGCTCGTCGACCTCGCGACCTCGGCCCACACCTCCCGCTGCGTCACCTACGACGCGCTGCGCCGCTTCGTGGCGGGCGAGGAGCCCGTGCGGGAGGTCACGATGGCCAAGCTGCTGACCCAGCGCGCGTGCTTTGAGCTGATGGACGACTGTCTGCAGATCCACGGCGGCGCGGGCTACATGCGCGAGTACTGGGTCGAGCGCGCCGCCCGCGATGCCCGCCTCGGGCCGATCGGCGGCGGCAGCGACGAGATCATGCGCGAAATCCTCGGACGCGCCCTCGGGCTCTAGGCGCCTCCGGGCCGCACGCGGGCCTCGGTCACCGCGCGTGCGGCGCCCGGCTTCGCCGCGCTGACCATCTCGTGCTGAACTCGTCCAAAGCTCCATGCGGCGCTCAGGCCCGGGGGCTCGCGCGCCGATATGAGAGACGTGGCTCATCCTCGCCGCGTCATTCCTGCTGCGCTGTGCGCGCTCGCGCTGTGCGTCTGCCTGCCCGTCTCAGGGGCCCTGGGCACGTCGGGAACCCCCGCCGCGCGTGCCGGCGCCTACCACAGCCACGGCCACCACACTGCCCGCGGCCACCGCGTGCACCGCGTGCAGTGCGCCCCGACCAAGCCGAGCCGACACGCCAAGAAACGCCCGGCGCACGCCAACCGCGGGAGTCTTCGCGCCAAGCGCACGAGCTTTCACTCGAGCGCGCGGCGTCCCCGCCACTCGACCCACCGGGCCAGCTGCCGCCACGTGAGCAAGCGCCATAGCACTGCCACTCATCACAACTCACGTCACCCAAGCGTCCATCGGCCGACCCATCGCAGCCCCGCGGCCGCCCACTCGAGCTCGTGCCCCGAAGCAGACGTCCGTCCCAACGAGCAGAACCTGGAACAGATCCGCACCGCCACGTTGTGCCTGGTCAACCGCGAACGAACCGGACGGGGCGAGAACCCGCTGAGCGACAACGCCCATCTGGATCAAAGCGCGCAGGCCCACACCGAGGACATGGCCTTCGGCGGGTACGTCGAACACGTCGGCCCCCACGGCGACACGCCGCTCAGCCGCATGCGCTCCGCCGGCTACATCTACAGCTCGAGCATCGGCTACGAAGTCGGTGAGAACATCGCCTGGGGCACGCTCTGGCTGGCCACGCCCCGCTCGATCGTCGACAGCTGGATGGCCTCCCCGGGGCACCGCGAAAACATCCTCGACCCCCGCTTCCGCGACACCGGTGTCGGGGTCTCGCCCCACCCCCCCTCAGCGCTTTCCCGCGGCCAGGCCGGGGGGATCTACACCGAGGACTTCGGCGTCATCATCACCCACTAGAGCCCGCGTACGGGCCGGCGATCGGTGCCTGCCCGATATAACTCCGAGTCCCGCACCACGACAAGGAGACGCAACGGCTATGGGAGTACTCGACGGCAAGGCGGCGATCGTCACGGGCTCGGCGCGCGGGATCGGACGCGCGACCGCGGAGCTGCTGGTCTCACAGGGCGCTCAGGTCCTGATCAACGACCTCGACGGCGATGTCGCGACGCAGGCCGCGGAGGAGATCGCCGGCGAGACCGCCGTGTTTGCGGGCGACCTGACCAAGCCCGGCGTCCCCGATCAGCTCGTGCAGACGGCGATCGACTCATTCGGCAAGATCGACATCATCGTCAACAACGCCGGCTACACGCTGGACGCGCCGATCCACAAGATGTCCGACGAGCACTTCCAGGCGATGCTCGACATCCACACGGTCGTTCCCTTCCGCGTGATCCGCGCGGCCGCGCCGCACTTGCGCGAGCCGGCCAAGAAGGAGCGCGAGGAAGGCAAGGAGGTATTCCGCAAGATCGTCAACATCTCCTCGACATCGGGCACCTTCGGCAACGCCGGGCAGGCCAACTACTCGGCGGGCAAGGCCGGCGTGGTCGGCCTCACCAAAACCGTGGCCAAGGAGTGGGGCCAGTTCAAGGTCAACGTCAACGCCGTCGCATTCGGCTTCATCGACACGCGCCTGACCCAGGCGAAGGTCGACGAGAACACGATGGAAAAGGACGGCGAGAAGATCCAGCTGGGGATCCCCGAGCAAATGCGCGGGATGGCCGCGATGCTGATCCCGCTCGGCCGGCCCGCCACGCCCGAGGAGGCCGCCGGGGGCGTGTTCTTCCTCTGCTCGCCGTGGTCCAACTACGTCCACGGACAGACCCTCCACGTGACGGGCGGGCTGTTCGGCGGGATGGCCGGCTAGCGCTGGTCTCGGGCGGAGCCCCTGAGATCGAGCAGGCAGCCTGAGAAGTAGCCTCCCGCCGGCGAGGCGAGATACGCCGTCAGCGCGGCGACCTCCTCGTCGGACGTGGCATCGCCGGGAGCGATCGCAACGGTTGTGATCGCGTGCCGTGACCACTCGATCGACAGGGTGCGCGCGAGGTTCTCGAGTCCGGCGCACGCCGCGCCCGCGTGCCGTCCGCTGAGCGGACGCGGGGCCAGATAGACGATCCGTCCGCCCTGCCCGCCGGGCAGGAGAGCGACGTTGGCGGCAGCGCGCGTCACGCTCCAGGTTTCCTGCAGGCATCGCCGCAGGGCCGCCCGACCGCGGTCCTGCTCGGCCTCACCGCGCTCGTGCTCGCCATCTCCACCGGCCACTGTCCCACCGCCGAGGTGGACTGCAAACAGGCCGGCGGCGTCGACGACGAGCACGGCCACGCCGCCAAGCTCCGAAGCTGCCGCCTTCACCAGGTCGGCGATCGCCTCGTCTTGCTCGCCTGGCGAGGAATCGGCGGGCGGCGTCACGACGCACACGCGCGCTCCGAGCCCGGCGCAGGCATCGTGAACGGCTGCCCCGAGCGAAGCCGGCGGAGACTGCGGGCGAGCCTGCGTCTCGACTTCCGCGCCGGCCGGCCGGCCGGCCGCTCCCCCGTCTCGCTGCGCCCCGGCTGCGGGAGCGTGGCCGGCGATCAGCACGGAGACTCCCTGCAGGAGCCCCGCACGCAGCAGCTCTGATGCTTCGATCGAGGCCATCGCGCGAGAGCACCCTAGTACCCGAGCGGGAACGCGGGGGAACGGCGAGGTCAGACGGCAGCGGGCGGGCCGTCCTCGGGCGGGACGGGACCTGGCGGGACGGGACCTGGCGGGACGGCACGCGGCGGGGAGGCACCCGGCGGGACGGCACCTGGCGCGACCTCGCCCGGCGCGGCGCCGCCCAACTCGAAGTAGAGCACCGACGCGGCGAGCGCCGACAGTGGCGCGGTGAGCACGCCGACGATCACCCGGGCGACGATGCCGGCGCCGGAACCCGCCGAATCGGCTGCCAGCTCGATCGCCGACGCGAGGATCACGACGAGGATGTCGAACACCAGGATCACGCCGAAGACCTGCCAGCCGTTGCCGCGGACCAACGCGCGGCTGCGCGCGAGCGCCGCCATGACTCCGGGGCGCTCCAGCACGACGACCGGGGCGGCGACCGACCAGATCGTGATCAGGATCAGACCGGGGATGACAATCAGGATGAAGCCGATCAGCACGCCCACGGCGGCCACGATCGCCACGAGGATGAGCTGACCGAGCACAGGCGTAACAGCTCGGAGCAGCTGCCCGACGGTGGCGTCGCGCCGGCCATCTTGAACGTCGGCGACGAGCTCCACGACCATCCCGGTGAACAGCGTGGTCGCCACCAGGCCGATGAGGACGGCGAGGAGCGCGAGCCCCGAGCTGGCCGCGACGAGCACGGCCGTGAGGATTCCGGTGAATACGAACACCACGGCCGCGGCCGGCATCAGGACGGACGCCTGATCGACGTAGATGTCGAACACCCGACGTATCACTGCGCCGACGTCAAGCGACCGGTTCATGTGCAAGTTTCAGCCTCGACGATCGATGGTCGACGCTAACGCTACGCGACGAACGCGACGGCTCGCCGATTGCTCAGGCGACGGCCGCGCCCTTGGGCCGCCCGCGCTCGGCCCTGCGCTGTTCGCGCACCCGTCGCAGCACGCCCTTGCGACCGTGCTCCTCGAGGCCGGCGTAGAGGCGGCGGATCTCAACGAGCACGGCGTCGGCCACCGCCTGCTGCTGCTCGCGCGTCGGGTCCTCGATCCGCTCCCAGCGAATCGCGTCTCCGTATTGAATCGTGACCTTGGGGAACTGCAGACGCTTCCAGTTGCGGATGTGCGACGAGCCGTGGATCGCGATCGGCACGACCGGCGCGCCGGTCTCGAGCGCCAGGCGCCCGATCCCGCGCTTGGCCTGTTCGGACACTTTGCCGGTTCGCGAGCGACCACCCTCGCAATACATCGTGATCGCTCCGCCCTTCGCGAGGATCGTCTCGGCCGTGATGAACGTCTCCTCATCGCGGGCGCCGCGACGCACCGGAAAAACGCCGCCATGGCTGTAGATGAACTGCATCGGTCCTTTGAACAGCTGCGACTTGGCCATGAAGCGGACCTTGCGGCGGATGTAGCAGCCCATCAGGAAGTGGTCCATGAACGAGAAGTGGTTCGGCGCCAGGATCACCGCGCCGCTGCCCGGCACCTTGTCCGGTGTGATCGTGCGCGCGCGCAGGAACGTGTATGCGTACAGCGACGTGAGCACCCGCACGAGCTCGTACGCCCAGTCCGGTTCGCGTGTGCGCGCGCGGGCGTGAAAGCGGTCGAAGTGCTCCTTCGGCCGGGGGTCCGTGTAGACCTGCTCGCGCATCGGGGCGAGATCGCTCATCTGAGCGCTCTACCTCTGGGGCGTCGCAAAGTTACGCGCGCGCGCCGCGCTCACCGACTCCCCCTTGCGCGCGCGAGCGCGTCCTTCCAGCCGGCGAGCAGGCCGGCGCGCTCGTCCTCGCCCATCCGCGGCTCGTAGCGGCAGCGCTCGCGCCAGGAGTCGCGCACGTCGGTGACCGTCCAAAGCCCGACGCCGACGCCGGCCAGGTAGGCGGCGCCGAGCGCCGTCGTCTCGGCGATCTCCGGAAGGACGACGGGGACCCCGAGTACGTCGGCCTGGAACTGCATCAACCACGCGTTCGCGCTGCCGCCGCCGTCGACGCGCAGCTCGTTGAGCGGCTCCTCGCACGCCGCCTCCATCGCGCGAACCGCGTCGATCGTCTGATAGGCGATCGCCTCGAGCGCCGCGCGCGCGAGGTGCGCGCGCCCGCTGCCCCGCGTCAGTCCGACGATCGTCCCGCGCGCGTATGGATCCCAGTGCGGCGAGCCGAGCCCCGTCAGCGCGGGCACGAAATAGACGCCGTCGTTCGCCTGCAGGCTGGCGGCGAGTGCCTCCGTCTGATCGGCGCGCTCGATGACCCCGAGTCCGTCGCGCAGCCATTGCACGGCGGCGCCCGTCACGAAGATCGAGGCCTCGAGCGCGTATGCGGTCGAGCCGCCGATGCCCCACGCGACGGTCGAGAGCAGCCCCGGCTTGGGCGGGGGGAAGGTGAAGCCGGAGTTCAGGAGAACGAACGAGCCTGTTCCGTAGGTGTTCTTGCCCATTCCCGGATCGACGCACGCCTGGCCGAACAGAGCGGCCTGCTGGTCGCCCGCGACGCCCGCGACGGGGACGACATGGCCGTGCAGGGCCTCGGGCCTGGTCTCGCCGAGAACGCCCGCGCTCGGCAGCACGCGTGGGAGCGCAGCCGCCGGAACGCCCAGCAGCTCCAGCAGCTCCGGATCCCAGCGCCCGGCGGCGATGTCATAGAGCATCGTGCGCGATGCATTGGACGCGTCGGTGACGTGCTCGCCGGTGAGCTTGAAGAGGAGCCAGCAGTCAACCGTCCCGAAGACCGCCCGCCCGCCGAGCGCCTTCTCGCGCAGCCCGTCGACGTGCTCGAGTAGCCATTGGATCTTGGTGGCCGAGAAGTACGCGTCGAGCACGAGTCCGGTGCGCGCGCGCACGAGCGGCTCGTGCCCGGCGGCGCGCAGCTCGTCACAGCGCCCCGCCGTGCGGCGGTCCTGCCAGACGATCGCGTTTGCAAGCGGCTCGCCGGTGGCGGGGTCCCAAACGCACACGGTCTCCCGCTGGTTGGTGATTCCAACCGCGGCGAGCTCGCCCGGGCGAATCTGCGCGTCCGACAACGCCTCGCCCGCGACGGCCTGCGTCACGGTCCAGATCTCGCGCGGGTCGTGCTCGACCCAACCGGGCTTCGGAAAGTGCTGGGTGAACTCGCTGTAGGCGCGGCCGACCGGCTCGGCTTGCTCGTCGAACACGAGGCACGTAGTGCCGGTCGTCCCCTGGTCGATGGCGAGAATCATCCCGGCGCGAGCCTATCGGCGCCGCGTGCACGGCTGTAGCTCACGCGGAGGATCGAGGCCGCTGCGCGAGCGTCAGCGACGAGCGGCGTACGCGCGCGCGAAGTCCACCAGCTGAAGCGCGCGATGGCCGAAGCCGGACAGCGTGCGGCCGCTCGCTCTGTGGGCGAGGTCGAGCTCGACCTCCACCACGCGATGGCCGCGACGGACGGCGTCGATGGTCATCCCGACCTCCATGCCAAACCCGTGCGCGAACGGGAGGACGTCCTCGAGCGCGCGCCCGCTCAGCGCGCGCTGTCCCGAGATGGGGGCCGTCGTGCGCAGTCCGCAGCGCCTGCGGATCGCCCAGCGGGCGAACGCCAGCGCGAGACCGAAGCCGCCCCCGACGCGCCGGCTGAACGCCGCCACTGCCACGTCCGCATCTCCGCGCCGGACGGTGCCGGCCAGCGCGTCCAGCTCTCGCGCGGACCCACCGAGGTCGCCGTCGCAGAGGATGAAGGTCGACCGCTCACGCCCGCCGGGGCCGTCCGCTTGAGCCCGGCGAAGCGCCTCCCGGGCGGCGTCGGTGACCGCGCCGCCCTTGCCGATATCGCGCTCGCTGCGCACGACCTGCGCGCCTGACTCGCGGGCGATCTCGGACGTCGCGTCGGTAGAGCCGTCGTCGGCGACGAACACCGGCGCGCCCGGGAACGACAGCGCGAGCGCGGCGAGCGTGGCCCCGATGCGCTCGGCCTCGTTGTGGGCTGCGACGATGACGAAGGTGTCCGTGGCCATGGGTCGTCGGCGATGCAGGCTATTGTCCCGGCCCGTCAGCGGCGATCGGCGTTCTGGAGGTACACATGGCAGAGGTTGAGGCCCACATCACGGGCACCGTATGGAAAATCGAGTGCGCCGTCGGCGATACGATCGAGGAGGGCGACACGGTGGCAATCCTCGAGTCGATGAAGATGGAGATGCCGGTCGAGGCCGAGGACGCCGGAACGGTCGTCGAGATCCGCTGCGAGGAGGGTCAGGCAGTCAGCGAGGGCGACACGCTGGTCGTGCTGGAGTAGCCCGCCGCGGCGGCGCGCGGGCAGCAGCTAGCCTGTCGCCTGGTGTCCACCAGCACCCCCCAACGCGAGCTCGCCGACGGCAAGCTGCTCGTAGACGAGCCGGCGGGCGGCGTCGTGCGCCTGACGATCTCCAACCCGAGCAAGCGGAACGCGCTCGACCACCCGATCCTTGACGCGATCACGGCCACGCTCACCGAGATGGCATCGCCGGGTGACCGATCGGGCGCGGTCGGCGCGGGGACATCCACGCCCGGGCCCGACGCCCGCTGCGTGGTGGTCACGGGCGCACATGGGATGTTCTCCGCCGGCTATGACATCGGCGAGATACCCGAAGATGAGTTCGAGACCCGCGCGGAGCGCCTGGTCGCGCATCCGTTCACCGAAGCGATCGACGCGCTCGAGGCGTTCCCCTTCCCCACGCTCGCGGTCCTTCCGGGCCATACGATCGGCGGCGGCCTCGAGCTGGCGCTTGCGTGCGACCTACGCATCGCCGCGGAGGACGTGCTGCTCGGGATGCCCCCGGCGAAGCTGGGCCTGGTCTACTCACACACGGGCCTGCGCCGCTTCCTCGACTCGATCGGCGCCGCACGCACGCGCGAGCTGTTCCTGCTCGGCCGCTATATCGACGCTCGCACGGCGCTTGGCTGGGGCCTTGTCAACCGCGTCGCGACCGCCGCCGAGCTCGACGCCGTCGGGCTCGAGCTCGCGACGGAGCTGGCGGGCAACGCGCCGCTCGCACAGGCGGGCAACAAGCGCGTGATCGCCGCCCTGCTCAGCTCAGAGGGCGAGCTCGCGGAGGAGGTCGAGGAGGAGCTGATCGAGCTGCGTCGCGCTTCCTTCGCCTCCGAGGACATGCGCGAGGGGATGCGCGCGTTCGCCGAGAAACGCCCGGCGCACTGGCGCGGGGCGTAAGCCCCGCCCGGCGGCGTTGCCGTCCGGGGGGCGCCATAGCCTCTTGGCATGCCGCCACTGATCACGCGCGAGGAGGCGCTTCGCCTGGGCGAGATCGAGGAGCACGGGCAGATCGAGGCGCTGGTGGGGCGTGCGTGGGAGGCCAGAGTCGAGCGGTTCGGCGACTCCACCGACATGTGCTCGCTGGTGAACGCCAAGTCCGGCGGCTGCGCGGAGGACTGCGGGTTCTGCGCCCAATCACGCTTCGCCGAGGCCGAGACGCCGATGCACGCCCTGATGGACCCCGAGCAGGTGCTCGAGCATGCGCGCGCGGCCGAAGCGGCGGGTGCGCACCGCTTCTGCATGGTCACCCAGGGCCAGGGCCTGTCCAAGCGCGACTTCGAGAAGTACCTGCAAGGCGTGCGCCTGGTGGCCGAGCACACGAACCTCAAGCGCTGCGCGTCGATCGGCCACATATCAGCCGCCCGGGCGTCAGCGCTGAAAGAGGCGGGCATCCAACGGGTGCACCACAACGTCGAGACGGCGTCGAGCTACTACGACGAGGTCTCGACGACCGTCCGCTACGAGGGACGCCTGCGCACGATCGAGGCGGTGCGCGAGTCGGGCCTCGAGACCTGCGTCGGGGGCATCCTGAACCTCGGCGAGACGCGTGAGCAGCGCGTGGAGATGGCCTTCGAGCTCGCGGCGATCGACCCGACGAGCGTGCCGATCAACCTGCTGAACCCGCGGCCGGGCACCAAGTTCGGCGACCGCGAGCTGATCGATCCATGGGAGGCGGTGAAGTGGATCGCGATCTTCCGCCTGATCCTCCCCACAGCCCTCTTTCGCCTGTGCGGCGGGCGCGTCGAGAACCTCGGCGAGCTGCAACCGCTCGCGGTGAAGGCCGGATTGAACGGCGTGATGATGGGCAACTTCCTGACTACGCTGGGCGCAGAGCCCGAGGAGGATCGAGCGATGTTCACCCAGCACGGGCTGAACGTCGCCCGCCAGCGCGACAACGCCGCAAACCCGCGGCCGGACAACCGCTCGGGTTGGCTGTCCGGCGAGACGCCGGACGTCGTCGAGGACCTCCTCGACTCCTCGACGCACCCGCCTGCGAACATGCCGGCGAACGCGTCCGGCGGCAGCGAGCGACCCGACTTGAACGTGCGGATGTGGGACCCCTCGACCCAGCTGCGCTACCGCTCGAAGCGCTCGGTTCCACCGCGCCCCGACGGCGCGCCGAACCGCGCCCGGCGGCGCGGTCGCGAGCCGAACGCCTCACCAGCGCGCTTGGAGATTGCGCCCAGCCCTGCGACCGCGGGCTGGGGAGACTGAGAACCAATACGGAGGCGGGATGAGCGAGATCGAAGAGCGGCTGGTGGAGCTCGAGCGCATGGGCTTGAGCCGTCGCCTGCGCCTGGTATCGGGGCCACAGGGACCGACCGTGCTGCTCGACGGCAAGCCGGTGCTGTTGTTGTGCTCGAACAACTACCTCGGGCTGGCCGACCATCCGCGCGTGCGCGAGGCGGCGACCGAAGCGGCGATGCGCTGGGGCGTCGGCGCTGGTGCGTCGCGACTGGTCTCGGGGACGATGACCATCCATCGCCGCCTGGAGGAGCGCCTGGCGGCGTTCGAGCACAGCCAGGCCTGCCTGCTGTTCGGTTCGGGCTACCTCGCAAACCTCGGCGTGATCGGGGCGCTCGCCGGCCGCGGCGACACGATCTTCTCGGACGAGCGCAACCACGCCTCGATCATCGACGGCTGCCGCCTGTCGCGCGCGGAGGTCGTCGTATACCGCCACCTCGACACCGAACACCTCGAGTGGAGCCTGCGCCGCCACTCCCCGCGCCGTGACGGAGGCGGCGGGCGCCTGATCGTGACCGACTCGGTGTTCTCGATGGACGGCGACATCGCGCCGCTCGAGCCGATCGTCGAAATCGCCCAATCGTGGGGCGCGCGCGTGATCGTCGATGAGGCACACGCCACGGGCACGCTCGGGCCGGACGGGCGCGGCGCGATCGCACAAGCCGGATTGGAGGGCGAGATCGACGTCCTCGTGGGCACGCTCGGCAAGGCTCTCGGCTGCTACGGCGCGTACGTATGCGCCGACGCGGAGATCGTGCGCTACCTGATCAACACCTCGCGCTCGCTGATCTTCTCCACCGCGCCCTCGCCGCCCGCCGTCGCCGGGGCATTGGCGGCGCTCGAGCTGCTGCAGGAGCGCCCGCATCGCGTGGAGCGCCTGCACTCGAACGCGCGTGCTCTGCGCTGCGCCCTCGGCGCCGAGGGCTTCGCCGTGCAGGAGGATGAGATGCACATCGTCGCGCTCGTCGTCGGCGATGAGCGCGATGCGATGCGCCTCTGTCAGGAGTCGATCGAGCATGGGGTGTTCGCACAGGCGATCCGACCGCCGACCGTGCCGGACGGAACCTCCCGTCTGCGCCTGGCGACGATGGCATCGCACACGGCCGCGGACATGCGGATGGCGGCGGCTGTGCTCGGCGACGCCGCACGAATGCTGGGACTGGACCCGGCCGCGATTGGCGAGCCGGCGCGCGAGCACGCGCCGCTGGCCGACGAGGACTCGGTGGCGGATCAGGAGTACGCCTACGCGACCCCGGAGGCAAGCCTCGCGGCGATCGAGGCGAACTCGTCCGCCGGCGTCCCGTTCGACATCGAGCGCTCCGGAGATCCGGCAGGCGCCCCGCAGGCACCGGCCGCGCCGCGCCCGCGTCGTCCGCCCGCGCCGGCTCCGGCCCACGCGGGCGCGGACGCTTCGAGCGCGCCGTTCGATGGCGAGCGCGAGAGCGCGATCGCCCACGCGGCCTAGACTTCTACGCTCGGGCGCGTGCGCGGACTGTTCGTCACCGCCACCGACACGGGCGTCGGCAAGACTGTCGTGAGCGCCGCGTTGCTGGCGGCGATGGCAGCCGAGGGCGAACCGGTACGCGCCCACAAGCCGGTCGTGACCGGCCTCGACGAGCAGTCCGAGGGCGACGTCGCGGGCGCCTGGCCGGCCGACCACGAGCTGCTCGCCGCGGCGGCCGGGATGGCGCCAGATGACGTTACGCCGCTGCGCTTCGGCCCGGCCGTCTCGCCGGCGTTGGCCTCGACGCTCGCCGGAGCGCGCGTCGAGGCCGCGGGGCTGGTCGGAGCCGCCCGAGCCGCGGGCGAGGGCGGCGGGACGCTGATAGTCGAGGGTGTCGGCGGCCTCCTGAGCCCGCTCGCAGAGGACTTCACGGTCTGCGACCTCGCCGCCGCACTCGCGCTGCCGATGCTCGTGGCCGCGCGCCCGGGCCTCGGCACGATCAATCACACGCTGCTGACGATCCGGGCGGCTCGCGCTGCCGGACTCGACGTTTGCGCCGTCGTGCTCACGCCGTGGCCGCGGCGACCATCCGTGCTCGAGCGCTCGAACAGGGAGACGATCGCGAGAATGGGCGCGGTTGACGTCGCGGTCCTCGGCTCGGTGGCCGGGCCGGAGCCCCCCGCCCTGGCCCGGGCGGGGGCGAGCCTACCGTGGCGAGATTGGCTCGGAGCGCGCGCGGAAACCTAGCGCCGGCGCGGCGCTCGCACCCGAGTCCCGCTGCGGGCGGCGCTCGACACGACGGAGTCGAACTCGCGACACTACGCGCAGCAGAGCGGCGAGCCAGGAGGGTAGGGATGGCAGGCGGCGTCACCCAGCGCAAGGCGGATGCATTGGTGGTCTTCGGAATCACCGGAGACCTGGCCAAGAAGATGACGTTCTGCTCGCTCTACCGCCTGGAGCGCCGCGGGCTCCTGCACTGCCCTATCGTCGGCGTCGCGGTCGACGACTGGACGGTCAAGCAGCTGCGCAGCGCACGCGCGCAAGGCGATCGCAGCGGCCGGCGAACCGATCGAAGCACAGGTGTTCAAGCGCTTCGCAGCGCGGCTCTCGTACGTGAGCGGAGACTTCGAGGCCGACGCGACCTACAAGCGCCTCGCCGCCACGCTCGGCGGCGCCCGCAGCCCGGTGTTCTATCTCGAGACGCCACCTTCTCTGTTCGCCGTCGTGGTGAAGGGCCTCGCCCACGCCAAGCTGCTCGAGGGCGGTAGCCGGGTGGTGGTCGAGAAGCCGTTCGGCCATGACCTCGAGTCGGCGCGAGCACTGTCGGCGGAGCTGCACAAATTCATCGAAGAGCCGCGCCTGTACCGGATCGATCACTTCCTCGGCAAGATGGGGCTCGAGGAGATCCTCTATCTGCGCTTCGCCAACTCGATGCTCGAGCCGGTCTGGAATCGCAACTACGTGGAGTGCGTGCAGATCACGATGGCCGAGAGCTTTGGCGTCGAGGACCGCGGCCATTTCTACGACCCCGTCGGCGCGCTGCGGGATGTCGTCGTCAACCACCTGATGCAGCTTCTCGCGGCGGCCGCGATGGAGGCGCCCGCGGGCGCCGACGCGGAAACGGTGAAGGACGCAAAGTACGCGGTCTTCCGTTCGACCGCCGACGTCAAGCCGGCCAACTACGTGCGCGGTCAGTACGAGGGCTACCGCAAGATCGACGGCGTCGCGCCGCGATCGAAGACCGAGACCTACGCGGCGCTGCGCGTGAACGTCGACAACTGGCGCTGGCAGGGCGTGCCGTTCTTCATCCGCACGGGCAAGTGCCTGGCGACGACGCAGACCGAGCTGCGCCTCGTCTTCAAGCACCCACCGCGGCTCGGCTTCATCACCGGGCGACACCGGCGCCCGCAGCCGAGCCAGATCGTCATCAAGATCGACCCGAGCACCGGGATCAGGATCGTCCTCGACGCCAGGCGCGGCGACGAGGCGAGCCCGCAGGAGATCGACCTCGACATGGAGTTCGCGACCGAGGGCGGCGAGGGCCCGACGCCGTATGAGGTGTTGCTCGACGCGGCGCTCAAAGGCGACAGCGCGCCGTTCATACGCCACGACAGCGTCGAGGAGACGTGGCGGATCGTGCAGCCCCTGCTGGACGCGCCTCCGCCGGTGCAGCGTTATCGCAAGGGCTCGTGGGGCCCGGCGGCGGCAGAGCGCTTCGCGGCCGGGTTCGGCGGATGGCGCGGGCCGTGGATCCCAAGCTCGCCGACGAGCGCGCGCGGATGACGGCGTTGCCCGCGGCCGAGGTTCCCCCGAGCGAGCCGCTCCCACTCGCGGCGATGTCGGTTCGAACCGTCGTTGCGGGCGCGGCTCCGCGGCTCGTGCGTGATGCGTTTGGGCCGCTCGCGGTGTTCTTTGCCGGTTGGAAGCTGATCGGCCTGACCGCCGGGATCGGAATGGCCGTCCTGTTCGGCGTGTCCGTGTTCGTGCACGAGCGGCGCCAAGGCAGGCCGGCGGTCGTCGTCCGCCTCGCGCTCCTGCTGGTAGCCATCCGCGCCATCGTCGGGCTCAGCTCTGGCAGCGCAACCGTCTACCTGGCCCAGGAGATCGGCATCGACGTGTTGCTGGCATCTGCCGTCCTCGCCTCGCTGGCGACCGCCCGACCATTCGCCTCGTGGTTCGCCGCGGATGTCTTCCCGCTGCCCCCCAGATGCGCGAGTCCGAGACGTTCGCACACGCGATGCGCGTCATCACGGTCGTGTGGGGGGTCTACTTCGTGGCCCGGGCGCTCGTTCGCCTGACCGCGCTGTTGACGCTCAGCACGAACCACTACGCGCTCGTCATCGCGCTCAGCGACGCGCCATTCCTCGTCGCGATCCTGGCCTGGTCGGTCTACCACACCGCGAGCGCGTTTCGAGGCAGCGCCGATTGGGCCCCCGTCATCGCCGCGGCGGAAGCCTCGATCGCCCGACCAGAGACCTCGCCATAGGGGCCGCTCGCGAGGACCGTCGCGGCGGAGCGATGCACGCTCTCAGCTCTGCGGTGCGCTCCGAGCGGCCGCGACGACCGCCGCGACGACGCTCGCCAGATCCTCCTCGCCGATGACGTAGGGCGGCATCGCATAGATCAGATCGCGGAACGGACGCAGCCACACTCCGCGCTCGATCGCCGCCGCGGTGGCCGCACCGATGTCGACCTCGCGCTCGAGCTGGACGACGCCGATCGCGCCGAGCACGCGCACGTCGGCGACGCCCGGCAGCGCGCGCGCGGGCTCCAGGCCGGCGTGCAGCCCGCGCTCGATCGCGCGCACGCGCTCGCGCCACCCGCCGGCGACATCACCGGCCGCGACCCCACGGCCACCGTCGTCGTCATCGAGAAGATCCAGCGAGGCCAGCGCCACCGCGCACGCGAGCGGGTTTGCCATGAACGTCGGCCCATGCATCAAGCCGCCGCCCTCGCCCGCGGAGATCGCGTCGGCCACCTCGTCGGTGCAGAGCGTCGCGGCGAGCGTCAGATAGCCGCCGGTCAATGCCTTGCCCACGCACATCACATCGGGCGCGACCGCCGCGTGCTCGCACGCGAACAGCGCACCGGTGCGCCCAAAGCCGGTCGCGATCTCATCCGCCACGAGCAGCAAATCGTGCTCGTCGCACAGCCTGCGCATCAGTGCCACGCATTCCGGGGAGTGAAAGCGCATGCCGCCCGCGCCTTGTACGACCGGCTCGAGGATGATCGCCGCCAGCTCGTGACTGTGGCGGGCGACGAGCTCACTGACGTGCGCTGCCCAAGGCTCGTCCAGGCGCGCGTGGAACCCGTCGGGCGGGCGTTCGGCGAACACGTGCTGCGCCAACACGTCGGCGAACAGACCGTGCATGCCCCCGACCGGGTCGCACACCGCCATCGCTCCGAACGTGTCCCCGTGATAGCCGCCTCTGATTGTCATCAGCCGCGTGCGCGCGCTCTGCCCACGCGCACGCTGGAACTGCAGACACATCTTGATCGCGACCTCGACCGACACCGATCCAGAGTCGGCGAAGAACACCCGCTCCAACCCGTCCGGCACCAGCGCCACCAGACGCTCCGCCAAGCGTACCGCCGGCTCGTGCGTGAGCCCGCCGAACATCACGTGCGCCATGCGTCCCAGCTGGTCGACGACGGCCCGATCGAGGACCGGATGGCGGTAGCCGTGAATCGCGCACCACCATGACGCCATGCCGTCGATGAGCTCGCGCCCGTCGGCGAGCTTCAGACGCACGCCCGTGGCCGACACGACCGGCAACGATGCGAGCTCGGCGGGTAGCGCGCCGTAGGGATGCCAGACGTGCTCACGGTCGAACGCGAGCAGTGCCTCCCAGTCGCTCAGGCCCGGCCCTAGTCTTCGTAGAGGACGAAGTCGCGCTTGCGCGCTCCGCACACCGGGCAGAACCAGGTGTCGGGGATGTCCTCGAAGGCTGTCCCGCTCGGGATGCCCCCGTCGGGGTCACCCTCCTCGGGGTCGTAGATGTAGCCGCAGGACTCGCAGATCCAGCGCTGGAGCGTCTTGGTGGTCGTGCTCATGCGTAGAAGACTAGCGGCCGCTAAGGTCAGCGGATGAGCACGGGCGGGGAAAGCGGGCTTGCTGGACCCGGCGAGGACTACAACCCCGGTCCCGCCACGCTGCCGCGCCAGGCGGCGACCGTGATCCTGTTGCGTGGCGGCAGCGAGCAGCTGGAGCTCCTGCTGGTGCGCCGGACGCCGGGCGCGCGCTTCATGGGCGGAGTGTGGGTCTTCCCCGGCGGCGCCGTCGACGCCGGCGAGGGCGATGGCGACGACGCCCACCGCGCGGCCGCGATCCGCGAGCTGCACGAGGAGGCCGGGGTAAGCCTCGACGAGCCGGGCGACCTGGTGAAGTTCTCGCGCTGGATCACGCCCGCCGCCGTGCAGATCCGCTTCGACACACACTTCTTCCTCGCTCCCCTCCCCCCGGCCAGGAGCCACGGGTCGACGGCGAGGAGTGCGTCGACCTCGGCTGGTTCACCCCGCAGGCCGCGCTCGCGGCCCACCGGGCGGGTGAGATCGCGCTGGTCTTCCCGACGATCAAGCACCTCGAGCAGCTGAGCGACTTCGCGTCGGTCGACGCCCTCCTCGCCTTCGCGCGCGGGCGCGACGTTCGACCGGTGGAGCCGAAGGTCCTGCTCGAGGGAGAGGTGGCCCGGGTGCTGCTCCCGGGCGACCCCGGCTACTGATAGTTCAGACCTGCATCCTGCCGGGATCCGGGTGACCAAGCTCACAGACAAGCGGCGCGCGGCGGTGCATCCTACATCCGGCAAGCAACTTCATCCGCGGAGGCCCGTTCAGAGGGGGGGTGCTCCGCAAAGTCGGGACCGCCCCGGCCCTCAAGCCAGCCCAGAGACACCTGTGGGCGGGGATGTTGCGGGGCGGTCCCATCCCTAAAGGGCTCTCGCCGGGGGGATGGCAAGGGCCCCATCCCACTGTAGCCACCGCCACGTGCATGTCCGGGCCCCGACTTTTGGGGGCCTGGGGATGCGCGAACCCCATAAACACGGGCTGTGCCCCCGGCTACTGACCCACCACGATCGCCTACGGATGGCGACCGCCGTCAGGCCTGTTGCTGTGCGTTGATCACGTGCGTGACCGCGTTGATCAGCCCCAGGTGCGTGAACGCCTGCGGGTAGTTGCCGAGGTGGCGGCCGCTTGAGGCCTCGAGCTCCTCGGCATACAGGCCGAGGGACGAGGCGTAGGAGAGCAGCCGCTCGCAGAGGTGCTCTGCCTCGCGGTGCTCGCCGATCTCGGAAAGGGCTGAGACGAGCCAGAAGGAGCAGATCAAGAACGTGCCCTCCTCTCCGTGCAGGCCGTCGTCGGTCTGATCGGTGCGGTAGCGCAGGACGAGGCCACCCTCGGTGAGCTCGTCGCGGATCGCCATCACCGTCGCGCGCACGCGCTCGTCGTCGGGGCGGAGGAAGCGCACGAGCGGGACGAGCAGGCTGGAGGCGTCGAGGGCGTCGGCGTCGTAGTGCTGGCGGAAGACTCCGCGCCCATCCACCCCCTTGTCGAGAATGTCGGCGTGGACCTCATCGGCGAGCGACTGCCACCGTTCGCACAGTTCCTGATCGCCGCGCCGTTCGGCCAGACGCGCGCCGCGGTCCATGGCGACCCAGCACATCAGCTTGGAGGAGACGTAGTGGCGCGGGTCGCCGCGCGCCTCCCAGATGCCCTGGTCTGGTTCCTTCCACACCCGCGCCGCGCACTCGACCTGATCGCATAGCACCGGCCACAGCCGCTCGGGGATGTGGTCGCGCTTCTTGGAGTGCAGGTAGACGGAGTCGAGCACGGCGCCGTAGACGTCGTTCTGACGCTGGTTGTAAGCCCCGTTCCCGATCCGCACGGGGCGGGCCCCCTCGTACCCCTTGAGGTGGTCGAGCGTAGACTCCTCGAGGTTCATCTCGCCCTTGATCCCGTACATGATCTGGAGCGAGCGATCCTCGTTGCGGGCCAGGTCGGCGACGTATTGCACGAAGTCGTCCGCCTCCCAGTCGAGGTGCAGCGCATGCAGTCCCCACAACGTGAACGAGGCGTCGCGCATCCAGCAGTAGCGGTAGTCCCAGTTTCGCTCACCCCTGGGCGTCTCCGGCAGCGACGTCGTCGGTGCGGCCACGAGCGCGCCCGTGGGCATGAACGTCAGGCCCTTCAGCGCGAGCGCCGACCGCTGCAGGTGAACGCGCCACGGGTGATCCGGATAGGTCCCTTCCGCAAGCCACGTGCGCCAGAAGTGGCTCGTGCGCTCGAGGTGAGCGTCGGCCTGCTCGGCGGTGCGTGGCCCACCCAGGCCCTCCGTCCAGGACAGCGCGCAGAACCGCTTCTCGCCCTCGGCCATCGTGTGTCGACCGTGCACGCGATTGCCCTCGATGCCCACCCGCGTGTCGCTGAACAGGCGAAACGCGCCCTTGCCGTCGGCGGCGTCGAGGGCGTAGCCGCCGTGCTCCGCGGTGTCCGCGACGGTCCATGTCGCCGGGGTCGCACCGTAGTCGAGCATCGGCTCGCACACGATCTCCACCTGCACCTGGCCCTGGATGCACTCCACGACGCGCACGAGCAGATGGTCCGCGTCGTAGTCGGTCGGCGGCCGCGTGTGGCTCGAGCCGTGCTTGTTGTCGTGCCACTCGCCGACCGTGAGCGCATCGACCACGCGCAGCCAACCCTGGGGGGTCATCCAGGTCGTCTCGATCATGTTCGTCCCCGGGATGTAGCGCCGGCCGGCGGGGACATAGATCCCGTAGGGCCCGACGCGCCAGCTCCCGGCTCCGCGGTCGAGCATCGCACCGAAGATCGACGGGGAGTCGAAATGCGGCAGGCACATCCACTCGATCGACCCGTCCGAGGCGACCAGCGCGCCGGTGTGGCAATCGGAGAGAAACCCGTAATCGGCGATCGGCGGGAACGGCGAATCGGACTCCGAGGAGGCGACGGCTGCCGGCGAGAGACCGGCCCGGGGCAGGGGCTCGGAGTCGGGGCCGCTCACCACTCGGCGCCGTCGAACCGGGGACGCTCGACTCCCCGCGGCAGGACCTCGTCTTCTTCGAGCTTGTCGAGATGCGCCGCGAGCGTCGCGGTCGCGAGCGGGCGCAGGATCTCGGGCACCTCCGGCCAGACCGTGTCGAGCAGTTCCTGGACGCTACGGTGACCTTCGCTCAGCGCCAGCACGAGACGGTTTTCACGGTCGATGCGGTGGCTTATGTACTCTTCCAGCTTGGCCCGCGCGTCCCATACTGGAGGGCCATGCCCGGGGCACAGGACGTTGAAGTCCTCGCGCTGGCGTAGGCCGGTGAGCGCGAGCAGGTAGCCGGACATCGCGCCTGGATGCGGCGAGATGAAGACGCTGCCGTCGCCAAGCACCGCGTCGCCGGTGAAGCACACGCCGTCGGCGATCAGCGCAAAGTGATCCGCGGCGTGACCGGGCGTGAATACGGCCTCGAACGGGCCAAAGCGCACGCCCTCCGCGAGCTTCACATCGACCTCGCCACGCCCCGCCGCGACCGGCACGGGATGCTGTTCGAGCAGTGTCTCCAGGGCCTCGGAGTGGTCGCGATGGTCGTGAGTCAGGACGACGCCGCCGAGGCCCCCGCGAGCCTCGATCGCCGCCAGCACACGCCTGACGTGCGCGTCGATCAGCGGCCCCGGGTCGACTACCCATGTTGGCCGCCGTCCGACCAGCCATGTGTTGGTACCAGACAGGGTGAACGGCCCCGGGTTCGGCGCGCGCACGCGCAGGACGTCGAAGTCCTTCAGCTCCTCGACGTCGGAGCCGGCCCCGATGAACCCGGCCTCGACATCGGGATCGGGCGGAAGCGACGTGTTCACGGGCGCGAGATTAATGCATACGCGGCTGCGATCAGCGCGAGAGCGCACCGAGCGCGACTTTGCGCCGGCGCGACGGCACCACGCCCCGCCGGCCGCGCTCGGCTCATCTGGATCTGCGACGTCCCCGTCCGCGATTCGTGGACGTGTAGCCCGAGCGATCGTTCGTGTGCCTGGCCGAGGCGCGCGACGGGCCGGGCGAAACGCGACGGGCCCGTCCTCGCCCCGCGGACTGCCGTTGTCCGGACCCCGGGCGCGGGGCGGTCGTGTCGCCGCGCAGACCGCCCAACTCCAGCTCGCGGTGCAGGCCGAGGCTCCCGACCATGCCCGCCAGCTCGCGAGCCTGGTCGTGAGCGACGAGCGTGACGCCGACGCCGCGCGCGCCCGCGCGCGCCGTGCGTCCGATGCGGTGCACGTAGTCATCGCGCGTCGCGGGAATGTCGTAGTTGATGACGTGCGTGATACCGGCGACGTCGATCCCACGGGCGGCGACGTCGGTTGCCACGAGCGTGTCGACCACGCCCGCCTCGAAGTTCGCCAGGGCGCGTTCGCGCTGACCCTGGGACTTGTCGCCGTGCATCGCCACAGCCTGCACCCGGCTTGCCGCCAGACGCTTGACCAGCCGGTCCGCGCCGCGCTTGGTCCGCACGAACACCAGCGTCAGGCCGCGGTCTGCGTCGGTCAGCTCGGAGACCAGGCGCGCGACCTTGCCCTCGTGCGAGACCGAAACAAAGCGATGCTCGACGTCCGCCCGGCGCTCGGTCGAGTGCGCGTGCTCGTGGCGGCGAGGGTTCGTGGTGTACGCCTTGGCGATGCGCCCGACCTCGCCCTGGAGTGTCGCCGAGAACAAGAGCGTCTGGCGCTCGCGCGAGGTCATGTTCACGATCTTCTCGACGACGGGTCGAAAGCCCATGTCGAGCATCCGGTCGGCCTCGTCGAGCACGAGCACGCGGATGCGGTCCAACGAGAGGAGCCGGCGATCGATCAAGTCGAGCAGCCGGCCCGGCGTCGCGACGAGTATGTGGGCGCGAGCCGCGAGCCGCGCCTGCTTGACGATGCCCGCTCCGCCGTACACGGGAGCGATCGACAGCGCGCGGGCGTGGGCGATCGGGCGCAGGTCATCCACGATCTGGATTGCAAGCTCGCGAGTCGGCGCGAGGACGAGTGCGGACGGCCGCGTATCGCTGCCGGCGAGGCGCTCCACGATCGGCACGCCGAACGCGAGCGTCTTGCCCGAGCCGGTCGGCGACTGCGCCAGCACGTCGTGGCCGGCGAGCACGTCGGGTATGACCATCTTCTGGACGGCGAACGGCGTGGCGATCCCGCGCTGGGCGAGCTCGCTTGCGACGACCTCGGACACGCCGAGGTCGGCGAATGTTGCATGCTCCATGTGTTGGTGCTCCTTCTGGCGACCCATTGGCCGCCGCTGCAGATGGAGATTCGACTGACCCCATCCGCGCTTCCGAGCGCCAACAAAGACAAAGAACCTCGCGGGCGACTGCGCCGCCCGGTAGGGCCACCGTAGCAGCAGGCTCGCGCGGCCCTGCAATCCGGGTGCCCCGAAAACCCTCCCCGCTGCTACTGGAGGCTCGCCATCACGTGCTTTATGACCGTGTAGTCCTCCAGCGAGTACACGCTCAGGTCCTTGCCGTAGCCGGACTCCTTGAAGCCACCGTGGGGCATCTCGGACACGAGCGGGATGTGGTCGTTGATCCACACGCAACCGAACCGCAGCGCCTTGGACACTCGCAGCGCCCTGCCGACGTCGCGCGTCCACACCGAGGAGGCAAGGCCGTAGCGAGTCGAGTTGGCCCACGCGATCGCCTGCTGCTCGTCGGTGAACGGCTGCACGGTGATCACGGGGCCGAAGATCTCACGCTGGATCATCTCGTCGTCCTGGTCGAGACCCGCCACGACGGTCGGCTCGAGATAGAAGCCGGGACGATCGGGCTCCTTGCCGCCGGTCACGATCTCCGCGCGCTCGGGCGCGCGCTCCAGGAATCCCTCGACGCGCTCGCGCTGGCGGGCCGAGTTGACGGGGCCGAGCGTCGTGTCGGAAGCGAGCGTGTCGCCGATCACGAGCCCCTTGGCCTGCTCGACGAGGCCGGAGACGACGTCGTCGTAGACCTTGCCCGAGGCCAGCACGCGGGTGGCCGCCGTGCAGTCCTGGCCGGCGTTGTAGTAGCCGGTGCCGGCGATCGTCTCGAGCGCGCTCTCCAGGCTCACGTCGTCGAACACCAGCACCGGTGCCTTTCCGCCCAGCTCCAGGTGAACGCGCTTGAGCGTGTCGGCCGCCGTGCGGGCGAAGTGCTTGCCCGTGTCGACCGACCCTGTCAGGGCGAGCATGTCGACGTCCGGGTGGCCGATCAGCGCCTCCCCGGTTGGCTGCCCGGGTCCGGTCACCACGTTGAGCACGCCCGGCGGCAGGATGTCGGCCGCGAGCTCGGCGAGCCTGAGGGTCGTGATCGGGGTGGTCTCGGCCGGCTTGAGCACGACCGTGTTTCCGGCTGCGATCGCCGGCGCGAATTTCCAGATCGCCATCATCAGCGGGTAGTTCCATGGTGTGACCTGCCCGATCACGCCGACGGCCTCGCGCCGCGTGAACGACGTGTAGCCCTCCAGGTACTCGCCGGCGGCCCGACCCTCCAGCAAACGCGCCGCGCCGGCGAAGAAGTGGAGGTTGTCGACCATCACGGGGATTTCGTCGTCTTTGGCCGCTTCGATCGGCTTGCCGGCGTTGAGCGCCTCCAGGCGCGCGATCTCATCGCCGTGCTCCTCCAGCACGGCGGCGATCGCCAGCAGGGCCTCTGAACGCTGGGCCGGTGTGGTCTGCGACCAGCCCGCAAATGCCCGTCGTGCGGCGCTGACCGCGCGGTCGACGTCCTCCGCGGTCGAGATCGGCGCTCGCGCGATCTCCTCTCCCGTGGCCGGGTTCAAAACGGGTTCGCTCTCGCCTCGCGAGTCGACCCGCTCGCCGTCGATGAAGTTGCTGAGGACGTCTGCCGTGGTGGCCATCTCGATCTCCGCTCCTCGGGTGTGTTCTATATCGAAACTCTCATAGGGTGCCCGCGGGCACGGCGAGCGCTGCCGCGACGGCCGGGTGAGTTATCTCGCCATGCTGCACGTTCAATCCCAGCCGCAGGCCCGAGTTGCGCTCCAGCGCCGCGGCGACGCCGTGCTCGGCCAGTTCGATCACGTACGGCAGCGTCGCGTTGGTGAGCGCGTAGGTCGAGGTGATCGGCACCGCCCCCGGCATGTTCGTTACGCAGTAGTGGGTGATTTCGTCGACCTCGAACGTCGGGTCCGAGTGCGTCGTCGGGCGCGAGGTCTCAAAGCAGCCCCCCTGGTCGATCGACACGTCGACCAGCACGGCGTGCTTGCGCATCAGCTTCAACTGCTCACGCGTCACCACGTGCGGCGCCCGCCCACCGTGGACGAGCACTGCTCCGATTACCAAGTCGGCGAGCGGCAGCATCTCTTCGATCGCCAGCGTCGAGGAGTAGACCGTCGAGGCACGCCCGCCAAAAGCGACTTCCAGCTCGCGCAGGCGGTCGATCGAGCGGTCGAACACGAACACGTCGGCCTGCATGCCGATCGCTATGAACGCCGCGTTCGTCCCGACGACCCCCCCGCCGATCACCAGCACCGTCGCGGCCGCGACGCCGGGTACGCCCCCCAACAGGATCCCGCGCCCACCGAGGGGCTTCTCGAGCATGAACGCCCCCGCCTGCGTCGCTATCTTGCCGGCCACCTCGCTCATCGGCGCCAGCAACGGCAGCCTTCCCGCGTCGTCCTCGACGGTCTCATAGGCGATGCACGTCGCGCCCGAGGCCTGCAGCCCGCGCGCCAGCTCGGGCTCAGCCGCCAGGTGCAGGTAGGTGAAGAGGGTCTGGCCCTCGCGCAGCATCGCGACCTCCGATGCCTGTGGCTCCTTGACCTTGAGCACCAGCTCGGCCTCGGCGAACAGCGCCCGGCGCGCCGCTCACCATCCGCGCACCCTGCGCGCGGAACTGCTCGTCGGACATCGCGCTGCCCGTGCCCGCGCCCGCCTGCACGAGCACGTCGTGACCGCGCGCGGTCAGCTCACGCACCCCGGCGGGGGTGATCGCGATGCGGTACTCGTCCGACTTGATCTCGGTCGGCACTCCGATCCTCATCGCGCGAGCTCCCTCCCGCGCAGCGCGAGCCAGAACTCGATGCGATCGCGGGCATTCGAGAAGTCTCGCCCGGTCAGCTGCTCGACGCGGCGGATGCGATAGCGCAAGGTGTGGCGGTGGCAGTAGAGCGAGTTGGCCGCCTTCTCCCAGTGCCCGTTGTGTTCGATGAACACGTCCAGGGAGCGCAACAGCTCATCCCCATAGTCGCCCTCTCCCTGCTCGACCGGACCGAGGACGCCGCGGCAGTAGGAGACGAGCGCGTCGTCGTCCTGCAGCGACAGCAGCAGCTGAAATGCGCCGAGGTCCTCGTAGGTTGCGACCTCCGGTGCATCGCCGTTCTGGAGGCGTACGGCCTCCAGGGCGCAGCGTGCCTCGTGAAAGCTCAGCCGCAGAGAGTGGGTGGCGGCGGCCCGGCTGGCGGCGGCGCGAACCTCGCCGAACCGCGGCTGGAGCTCCGAGCGGATCTTGCGCGCGAGCTCGACCGGATCCTGACCGTCGGCGTCGATGACGGCGCACAGCAACCCGGCCCGGACGGCCACGAGGTCGTGGACGTGTTCGCGCTCGAGGATCCGTTCCAATAACGCCGCCGCGGCGCTCGGATCGTCCAGCGAGAACGCGAGCACCGCAACCTGCTCACCGATCCCGAACGGGCGCAACCGCGCCTGCAGCTCCTCGGGATAGAGATGGCCGGTCAGCGCCTCGGCGAGCACGTCCCCGACCATGTTGCGCTGCAGCATTTCGTAGCGCTCGTTGAGCAACTGCGCGAACGCGCGCTCGGTGATCGCGATGAACGGCAGCTCATACGGGACCTCAAAGAGCGGGAACGACCGCTTGCTCGCCGCCGTCACGAGCGCCGCCGGCAGCCGCTTGTGAGCGAAACCCGTGCCGAATCCGAGACCAGCGATCTCGTGGTCGGCGAGCCGCTCGATCAGCTCCCGCTGCGCCTTTGGCCCCTTCAGCTGCATGCCCGTGGTCAGCAGCAGCTCGCCTCCCCGGAGCCAGGGCGTGGGGTCGGGCAGCTCGGTGCTGTGCACCCAGCGAACATGCGCCTTCGCAGACTCATGGCCGCTCACGAGCTCCAGTCCGAGCTCGGCGATCAGGCTCTCGACAGTGAGCTCCAACTCTCCACCCGCTCGGACGCCTCGCTCAGCACCGGACGCAGCACCGCTTCGATCTCCTCGAACTGCTCCTTGCCGGCGATCAGCGGCGGAGAGAGCTGCACGATCGGGTCGCCACGGTCGTCGGTCCGGCAGATCAACCCGCGCCCGTACAGCTCCGGAGAGAGGAAGCCGCGCAGCAGCTCCTCGGCCTCGACGTCGTCGAACGTCTCCTTCGTCTCTTTGTCCTTGACGAGCTCGATCGCGTGGAAGTAGCCGGCGCCACGCACGTCGCCGACGATCGGCAGGTCGCGCATGCCCTCGAGCACGTCGCGCAGGCCGTTTTCGTTCTCGAGCACGTGCTCGCACAGGCCCTCCCGCTCGATGATGTCGATGTTCGCGAGCGCCGTCGCGCACGCGACCGGGTGACCGCCGAACGTGAACCCATGGTTGAAGATCGCATCCCCGTGCAGGAACGGCTCGGCGATGTGGTCGCCGGCGATCACGGCCCCCATCGGCGCGTACGCCGAGGTGATGCCCTTCGCGGTCGTGATGATGTCCGGCTGATAGCCGTAGCGTTCGCTCCCGAACCAGTAGCCGAGGCGTCCCCACGAGCAGATGACCTCGTCGGAGATCAACAGGACGCCGTGGCGGTCGCAGATATCGCGCACGCGCTCGAAGTACCCATCCTGCGGAACGAAGCAACCGCCGCCGTTCTGCACCGGCTCGAGGATCACGGCCGCGACGGTCTCGGGGCCCGCGAACACGATCGCCTCCTCAATTGCGTCCGCCGCCCACAGCTGATCGCGGTCTTCCTGCCAGCGGTAGGAGTTCGTGTTCGCGACATGCACGCCACCGGGCGTGAGCGGTTCAAACGGCGTGCGCAGCGCGGTCAGGCCGGTCGCCGTCAGCGCCCCCATCGACGTGCCGTGGTAGGCGAGCTTGCGCGAGATCAGCTTGTGCCTCGACTGCTCGCCGCGCGCGGCCTGGTAGGCCTTGGCGAGCTTCCACGCGGACTCGACCGCCTCCGAGCCGCCGGAGGTGAAGAACACGCGGTTGAGGTTCCCCGGCGCGAGCCCGGCGATCCGCGTGGCGAGCTCGATCGAGCGCGGATGGGCGTAGCTCCAGTTGGTGTAGAACCCGAGCTCGTTGGCCTGCCTCGCGGCCGCCTCGCCGAGCTCGGCGCGCCCGTGGCCGACGTTCACGCAATACAGCGCCGACAGCCCGTCGAGGTAGCGCTTGCCGCGCTCGTCGTAGACGTAGCACCCCTCGCCATGCGTGATGATCGGCACGTCGGAGTTCTCGTAGGAGCCCAAGCGCGTGAAGTGCATCCACAGGTGACGCTTGGCCAATTGCTGGAGATCACTGGACATTGAAACCACGCTTCCCTCGTAGCTCACTAGACACCCAGGACAACGCTACTGCGTGCGGATATGCGCCTCAAGGCGTCGCGTGGTCAACAAGTCTTGCACCTCTTGTACGCAATGTACAACTGGAGCGCGATGTTTTGGGGATCGCGCCCCTTGCGCCGCCGCCACGCAAGGACGTACCTTCTCTCGCGACGAGGCTGTAGCTTCCGTCACAACCCACTGAGAGGAAGCCTCGATGGCCACCGACAGCGCCACCGTCTCCGGAGCACCGACATCTCCGGGCGTGATGGACAAGGGCCTGAAAAAGGGCGCTATCGGCTACATCTCAAACGTCGTAATCGGCGTCGCGTCGACCGCGCCGGCGTACTCGCTCGCAGCGACCCTCGGGTTCATCGTCGCGGTCACGGGCGTAGGCACGCACGCTCCCGCTGTGCTGCTGGTCTCGTTCATCCCGATGCTGCTCGTCGCGGCCGCGTACAAATATCTCAATCGCGCCGACCCCGACGCCGGGACATCGTTCGCCTGGACCACGCGCGCGCTTGGACCTGGCACCGGCTGGCTCAATGGCTGGGCGATCTTCCTTGCGGACGTCATCGTGATGGCGTCGCTGTCGGACATCGCGGCCATCTACACGTTCAAGCTCTTCGGCTTCACCGAACTCGGAAACTCCAAAGCCGCGATCATCATCGCGGCGATCGTCTGGATCGCGCTGATGACCTGGATCTGCTACCGCGGCATCGAGCTCTCGGCAAAAATCCAGGCGATGCTGCTCAGCGCCGAGGTCCTTATCCTGACGCTGTTCGCCGTCGTCGCCTTCGCAAAGGTATTCGGTGGCCACCCGCACGCAATTGGCAGCGTGGTCAGCGAAGAAACCGGGAAGAGCGAACTGGTCCACTACAGCTCGATCAAGCCGACGCTTGACTGGTTCAACCCGTTCGCGATGAAGTTCCACGACCTCGTCGTCGCCATCCTGCTAGGCGTGTTCATCTACTGGGGATGGGACTCGGGCGTGGCGGTCAACGAGGAGTCCGAGAACCCGGCCGAGGGACCGGGCAAGGCTGCGGTGATATCCACACTGCTGCTCGTGGTGATCTACCTGATCGTCTCCGCCGGCGCGCAGTCGTTCTATGGCACTTCGTTCCTGGAAAACAACAGCAGCGACGTGTTGAGCGCCCTCGGCAGGCCGGTGCTCGGTGGGATCCTCTACAAGCTGCTGATCGTCTGCGTCCTGACCTCCGCGTCTGCCTCCACGCAGACGACGATCCTGCCGACCGCACGCACGACGCTGTCGATGGCGCATTGGAAAGCTGTCACGAACGTCCTGGCGCGCGTCCACAAACGCTATCTCACGCCAACGGTCTCGACGCTCGGCTTCGGCGCGCTCTCGATCGCCGTCACGGTCCCGCTCTTGCTGCTGTCTGAAAACGTGCTCGCCGACTCGCTCACGGCGATCGGCTTCCCGATCTGCTTCTACTACGGGTTCACTGGCATAGCTTGCGCGGTCTACTACCGCCGCGAGCTGTTCAGGAGCGCACGCAACTTCCTTCTGCTCGGCCTCGCTCCACTGGCCGGCGGCGTGATGCTGTTCGGGGTAGGGATCTACGCCGGGGTCTACTACTGGGACAAGGCTCACGTCGAATCGCCACCGCTCGCCGGGATCACGTTGCCGATCTGGTTTGGCGTCGGTGGCCTGATCCTCGGCTTCATCCTGATGCTCGTCTCGCGCCCGTTCTTCCGCGACTTCTTCTCGCGCAAGCTCGAAACCGCACCGCCGGGACTGCTCGATCAACCGCCATCGCCGGTGATTCCGGCGCCAGTGGACTTCTAAAGGCCCGGGGAGCAGCCGTCATGGGGACACGGCGCGCAGGCAGGGAGGGCTCGCGCGCCGTGTGACGGCACAGCTTCGGGGGGCGCCCAAGGGGTGCACGGCGCGCGGACTGAGAGGCCGCGCGCCGTGTAGGGGCGAGAGGTCAGCCCGGTGGCGGCGGCGCCGGGAGCCGCCGGATCCCCAGCATCGCGTCGAAACCTCGGTCGAAGCTCAGGACCTCGGTGATCTCGTTGCGCCGCATGACCGCGACGTGGAGCGCATCGCGCGGTGACAGCAGCCGGTGGGCGTACACGAGGTCCTTGGCGGCGAAGACGTCGGCCTCATCCACCGCGAACACTTGATCGACGAGGCCCCGAAGCGTCTCGAAGGCGAGCTCGATCTTGTCCCGACGCTCGATCGAGGTGTAACGATGGAGGATCTCCTGGAAGATCTCGCTGCTGGTTACCAGCCGCCGCCGCTCGCCCGCGAGCCGCTCAAGCGCATGCTGTGCGTCGATCTTGTGGGGATGCTCGCCTCCGATGAGGTACATCGGGACGTTCGCGTCAACGAAGATCACGTCTCGTCTGCGCTCGATAGCCCCGCCTCGATGTCGGCCAAGCGTCCAGCCTCGGTCTCGGCCAGCATCGTGTCGATGTCAACTTCGCGTCCCCCAGTCTCGTGGCTGACCGCCCTGCGAATGACCGCCAGCTTGGCCGCGACGTCACCGCTCGACATTTCGCGCTCGGCCGACCTGAGGGCCTGGCGCGCCCACTCCGACAGGGTCAGCCCCGCCGAATCGGCGCTCTTTGCATAGCGGTCGAGATCCGCGTCTGCAACCACCACCTGCAATCGCTTACTCATGCTAGGAGTATAACGTACTCCCGCCGCACTACGGTCCTACTTCTGCGCCAGCTCGATCTGCCCGTGCGGCGCGCCGAGCTCCTCGAGGCGATCGAGAAATGGCTTCGGCGGGAACGCCTCGGGGCCGAGCACGCCGGTGCCCTGCCAGGCGCCCTCGTTGACGAGTTCCAGCGCAACGACCGGATTGATCGCCGTCTGCCAGACGACCGCTTGGCTGCCGTACTCGCGCATCGTGTGCTCGTTGTCGACGATGTGGTAGAGGTAGCTCGAGCGTGGCTGTCCGTCGGTTCCCGTCCCTGTCACCCACGTCCCGGCACAGGTGCGTCCGGTCATCCGCTCGCCGAGCGTCGCCGGATCGGGTAGCACGGCCGCGACGACATCGCGCGGAGCGACCTCCACGCCGCGCACCGAGACCGGCTCGGTGGAGTCCAGGCCCAGCTTGCGCAGCGTGCGGAGCACGTCGATGAACTCCTCACCGAGACCGTACTTGAACGTGACCCGCTCGCACTGCACCCAGCGCGGGATCAGCACCACCTCCTCGTGCTCGACGTTCACGCATTGGACCTTCCCGATCCCCTCTGGGAACTCGAACACCTCGGGCTCGGAGAAAGGGGCCGTCGTGTAGAAGCCGCGCTCGCGCTCCCACACGAGCGGCGGATTCAGGCACTCCTCGATCGTCGTCCAAATCGAGAACGTGGGCGCAAAGTCATACCCTTCCACCACGAGGTCGGCGCCGTCGCGAACGCCAACCTGCTCGACCGCCGAGAAGAGCTCCTCGGCGGCGTACTTCGCGAACACGTCGGATAGGCCGGGCTCGACCCCGATCCCGACGAGCGCGAGCAGGCCCGCCCGTTCCCATGCCTCGTGCTGGGCCAGCTGATATTCGCCGAGCATCTTGCCCGGCAGCTCGTGCGGGCGCTCGGGATGGGGTCGCGAGAGCGTCATCGCCATGTCGAGGTAGGTCACCTTCGCCTCGAAGGCCGCGCCGAAGATCGGCTCGTTGAAGCGCGGGTCGCACGCGTTGAGGACGGCGTCGGGCCGGACGCGGCCGATCAGCTCGACCAGCTCGTCCTTGTTGGAGGCATCGACGCGCTCGGCCGAGAACCGGCCCGGCTCGCCGAGCGTGGCGACCACCGACCGCACGCGCTCGGGCGCGACATCGGCCAGGACCACTTGCTCGAACGCCGGGCGGCGCTGGGCGATCGCCGCGAATGCCGCGCCGACGCCCCCGGCTCCTAGGACAAGGACCTTCACCTTCGCCAGTGTTGCGCAAATCGCAATCCGGGATCGGCGCATCGGCGCTCCGCTCGTACGCCGTTATGTCACAGGCCGCTCCCGTATGCTGCGCCGATCGATGGCGAGCGCGCTCCTGGACCGACCCTCGACTGCGGCAGCCCCCGAGCGACGCTCATCCTGGGCGCCCTCGCCGACTCTTGGTCGGGCCGAGATCCTGTGGATGGCACTCGCCGGGGTGCTTCTCGCTGTGCTCACGACCTGGCCGCTGGTGCTGCATCTGCCCAGCCGGATCGCGCCCGACCTCGGCGATCCCGTGCGGACCGCGTGGCAGATTGCCTGGGTAGGGCACGCGATGCTGCACAACCCGCTGCACCTGTTCGACGCCAACGTCTTCTACCCGCATCCGCTCAGCCTCGCCTTCTCGGACTCGCTGCTCGGCTATGGCCCGGCGGCATTCTTCGGCTCGGGCACCGTCGCTGCCCTGATCCGCTACAACCTGCTGTTCCTGTTCGCCTGGTCGCTGTGCTTCCTCGGCGCCCACCTGCTCGCACGCGAGCTCGGCCTGCGCCGGCTCGGGGCGGCTGCCGCCGGCGCGGCGTTCGCCTATGCGCCCTACCGCGTGACCGAGGCGGGTCATCTGCACGTGATCTCCTCGGGCGGGATTCCGCTGGCGCTCTTCCTCCTACTACGGGGCTACCGTCGGGAGTCCCGCGCGCTCGTGCTCGCGGGTTGGCTGGTATCCGCCTGGCAGATCAGCCTGGGCTTCACGCTGGGGCTGCAGTACAGCTATCTGCTTGGCCTGCTCGTGCTGCTCGTGCTCTGGCACTGGTGGCGGCGTCGCTCGACCGCCGGCGTGCCGACCAACGCCGGAGCCACTGCGCCAGCGGACCCGCCGGTGCACGGCGCGGAGGGCGCAGGCGGCGGGGGCGTCGGGCCGATCCCGCGACGCCTGCTCGCGGTCACGTGCATCGGAATCGCCATTCTTGGCGTCGTCGCCGTCTATCAGGCGCGCCCGTACCTCCAGGTCTCGCACGATTACCCGACGGCCAAACGCACCATCAAGCAGGTCAAAACGTACTCCGCCGGGCCGGCGGCGCTGCTGGCGGCGTCTTCGGAGAACCGCGTCTGGGGCGGGCTCACGTCGGGGATGCGCGCGAAAGTCCATTCCAAGAACGAGAGCGTCTTCTTTCCCGGCGGCCTGATCCTCGTGCTGGCTCTGATCGGCCTGGCAGCGCCGTGGTACACGCGACGATTACGCCTCGGCTTGGCGGTGGGGATCGTGACGTGCTCGATCCTTGCGCTCGGGTTCGGGCTCACCGGCGCCGGCTACCCGTACCGACTGATGTACGACTTCGCGCCCGGCTGGAACGGAGTGCGTGTGCCCGGCAGGGTGTTCACGCTCGCGACGCTCTCCTTCGCGCTGCTCGCCGGCGCCGGCGCGCAGCTCCTGGCCGGACGACTGGGGGGCTGGGGAGAGCGGCGATCGCTGCAAGGGGTCGCCGCGATCGTCGGCGTGGCGCTCGTAATCGGCATCGTCGGCGAAGGCGCGGGGCACCTCGCCCACCCCGTGGTGCCGCAGCCGGCGCGCGCGGAGATCGGCCTGCCGGCGCCGCTGCTGGACCTGCCCACCGACGGCGCCGCCGACCGTGTCTGGCAGTACTACTCGAGCGACGGCTTTTACGAGATCCCGGTCGGCAACAGCACCTTTGACATCCCCGCGGTCGACGATCTGCGCGGTGGTTTGAACGGCTTCCCGGACCGCGCAAGCGTCGAGAAGTTGCGCTACTACGGGATCCGCACAGTCGTCCTGCACCTGAAGCTGCCGAAGCTGCCGGGGATCGTCGGCTACGCGCTGGCCGAGCCGCCCAACGCGGCGCTGGCGGCGGCCAAGCCGATCGCGGGACTCGGCCTCACCCGCCGGCGCGTGGGCTCGCTGGTCATCTATCGGATCGGCCCCGGGCCGAAGGCGCTGCACGGGACCAACCGATGATCGTGGCGGCGCAGCGCGGCTGCTGATGGACCTGCCGGCAACCGAGCCCACGCGCTCCGCCTGGCGGAGCGCTGGCGGCGGCGATCTCGCGCCGCCCGCTTCGCATCGCCGATCGCCGCTTCGCAGCCGGCGCCTCGCGCTCGCGGCGATCGTCCTCGTGGGTCTCGCCTACGCGACCATGATCCAGAACTTCTCCTGGAACCAGGCCTCGCACTACGACCTGATCCGCTCGCTCAACAACGACGGCACGACGATCGACGCCTACCAGGAAAACACGGGCGACAAGGTGCTCTACAAGGGCCATTGGTATTCAGCGCGGGCGCCCGGGCTCGCGCTGTTCGCGCTTCCCTTCTATGACACGCTGAACCTGGTCGGCGCCGATTCCTGGGCCCGCGAATCACCCGCGCTGCGCAACGACGACGAGATGGTCTACCTGATCGGGCTGTGGGCGAACGTGCTGCCCGGGGTGCTGTTGCTGCTGCTCGTGTGGCGCATGGCCGAGCGCTTTGAGCCCGGCTTCGGCGTCGCCGCGGCGGTGGCGCTCGGGCTCGGCACGATCGTGCTGCCGCTATCGACGCTCCTGTTCTCGCATGTCTTCACGGCGTTCCTCGGCTTCGCCGCCTTTGCATTGATGATGCGCGAGCGCGATGGGCCGCCCAGCCCGGTGCTGCTCGGGTTCGCCGGTCTGGCGATGGGCTTTGCCGTCGCCTCGGAGTACCCGCTGTTCTTCGTGGCGCTCGTGCTCGGCCTCTATCTGCTCTCGCGGCGCGACGCCGTGACGCCGCTCGGAGTCCTCGGGCGCGCCGGCGCCTACATCGGCGGCGGCGTCATCGGGATCGTTCCGCTGCTGCTCTATAACCACTACGCCTTTCACTCCTGGACGCACCTCGCCTATTCCGACGTGCCGCGCCAGAAGCACGGGTTCTTCGGGATCGACGTGCCCAGCCTGAAGGTGCTCGGCACGCTCCTGTTTGACTCGCGCGGCCTGTTCACGCTCTCCCCCGTCCTGCTGATGGGGGCGGTCGGGGATGTTCTGCTGTACAGGCGCGGGCGTCGCGCCGAGGCGTTGACGATCGCGGGGATCTGCCTCTGCTACCTGGGCTACAACTCGGGCTACTACCTGCCGTTTGGCGGCGGGTTCATGGGCCCGCGATTCCTGACGACGATGCTGCCGTTCCTGGCCGTCCCGCTCGGGATCGCCTTCAAGCGCCTCCCCGGCCCGACGATCGCGCTGGCGGCGGTCTCGATCGCGACGATCGTCACCGCGACGATCACCCATCCGCTCGTCGGCTATGAGACCGAGACCGTGGTCTGGGGACGCCTTCTGCGTCAGGGCCTATTCCAACCGACGATCGCAACCGCCTACGGCCTCGGGCGCGGCTGGGGAGGGATCTGGCCGTTCCTGCTCGCCGCCCTCGGAGGCCTGGCACTCGCCGGATACGCGACCGCGCGCGTACGGCTGACGCGCGCCTCGCTCGGCGCCGGCGTGCTGGCGCTCGCGGCATGGGCCCTGTTCGCGGCGCTCGCGCCAACCCTGCTCGGGATCGACCACCAGGGTCTGCTCAGCATCGTGGGGGCAGGCGACCACACCGCCTTGAACCTGACTCTCCACGACGGCAGCCGATATCCGCTGAAGACGCTCGCCCCGATCGCGGCAGGCGCCGGCCTGCTCGGGCTCGCCGCGGCGTGGCTGTGGCGCAACGAGCCGCGGCGCTCGCTAGCCGCCGGCTCCCCGTGACGGTCGCAGCGTGGGGTCGGTGACCACACGCACGTCGACGCCCGGCAATCCCTGCAGCAGGCGTGTCAAGAGCGATCGGTCCGAGCTCGGCCACGCCAGGCGGCCGACTCCACGGCGCTGCGACGGTGTCCCCATCAGCACGTAGGTGCTGCCGAGCGCACGCGCGACCTCGATCGCGACCGCCCCGACGTCCTCGCCCTCCTCGACCCGCAGCCGCGCCCCCAGCATCGCGACCAGGCGCCGTAACGCCTCCAGCCGCGACCGATCCTCCGGGCTCGGGGGACGGCCGGGGGGACGCACGACGAGCACGTCCAGCTCGGCGTCCAGACGCTGGGCAGATCGCCACGCGCGCCTGACCACGCGCTCGGAGTCCGGCGCGAGCGTCGCGAGTGCCAGCAGTCGCTCGGCGATCGCGTGGGGCGCAGGCTCGGACGGTCCGAGCAGCCCCTCCTCGTCGCGGCGCACGATCGGGGTCGGCTCCCGCAGCAGGCGCTTGACCTCGACGTCCTCGGCCACCTGGCGCAACGCCGTCTCGCGCAGCGCCGACAGGTTCTCGATCTTGAAGAAGTTGCTCAGCGCGGCCGGAACCCGCTCGGGGCGGTACACCTTGCCCGCGCGCAGCCGGGCGATCAGCGCCTCGGGCGTCAGGTCGATCAGCACGACCTCGTCCGCGGCCGACAGGACCTCGTCGGGGATCGTCTCGCGCACGAGCGCGCCCGTGAGCTGGGTGATCTGGTCGTTGAGGCTCTCGAGGTGCTGGACGTTGACGGTCGAGAACACGTCGATGCCCGCCTCGATCACGTCGCGCACGTCCTCGTAGCGCTTCTCGTGCTCGACCCCGGGGGCGTTCGTGTGCGCGAGCTCGTCGATCAGGCACAGCTCCGGCTTGCGCGCGAGCACCGCCGGCAGGTCCATCTCCTCAAGCGGCGTCCCGCGATAGACGACGGGGCGGCGCGGGATGAGCTCGAGCCCGTCTGCCTGGGCCACGGTCTCATCGCGACCATGCGGCTCGAGGTAGCCGATCGCGACGTCGCGCCCATTCTCGGCTTCGGCCTTGCCCTCCTGGAGCATGCGGTAGGTCTTCCCCACCCCGGGGGCCATACCGATGAAGACCTTCAGATGTCCTCGACCCTCGGCCACGCGTCCATTGTCGTGGACGCGTCGGCCGCGCGCACGATGTCGTAGCGGCGGCGCACATCGTCGCGGTCGCCCTTCTCGGGCACCGATTCCTCGCTCGAGCGGAGGATCATCTCCGCCTCCTCGAGGAGCAGCTCACGCTGCTGTTGCGAGGTCGTGTAGGCCATCACCTTGGTGAGGCCGTCAAGCTGGCGGATCATCACGGCCGGCATCCCGCGACCGGCCTGACGGATCTTGTCGTGTGCGCGCTCGACAAGCCGGTGAAAGTCGACCGCGACCGTGATGACGCGCACGTGGCCACCGCGATCGCGAAACACGGTGGTCGGTTCCCAGCGATCGGCAAGCTTGCACAGACCGTCGGCGAGCCAGTCGATGCAGGCGAGCGCGGTGAACGTGTCGTTGACCGCGGAGGAGAGCGCCCGGATCGCGATCTCCACGAGTTGATCGACGGCGAAGGAGACATCCTGGGTGAGGGTTCGGTGCGGGCCAGTGGCATGCGCGCCACCGAGCGCGCGCGCGACACCAGGCGTAGCCGACGCGGGCCAGACGCTCGCGAGCGGCTGTCCCTCCACGACGAAGTGGCCTGGCCGATACACCAGGCGGATCACCGCATCGCTCCGCGAGGAGATGTCGATCAGCGTGCTCATGCTCACGTACTGCAGGTAACCGCTGCTCGGCGCGCGCACCACGCCGCTTTCCTCGTCGAGTCGCACCGATAGCTCCGACAGCGACGGCCCCGCTTCAGGGACATTCACAGCTGTCGCAGCAGCCTCGGCTTCGATCGCGCGCGACAGGTCGCCGGCGATGCTCGCGATCACCTGCGGCAGCTGGATCGACTTGGCGATGTGATCAATGAAGACAACGAGCACGCCGACGTCGATGACAACGAGCGCCATCGTCATCGTCACGGACAGGTGTGGGACGAAGTCTCCGTGACTGCCCGAGCTGACCGAGACGAGCACCAAGATCGCGTAGACGAACGTAGCCACGAACGATCCGAGCGTGAACTGCGTGATCCGATCGCGAATGAAGTTGCGCAGCATGCGCGGCCCGAACTGCGTGGAGGCGAGCGTCAGCGTCACGATCGTGATCGAGAAGACGAGCGTCACGACGGTGATCACCGCAGCCGCGATCGCGGTCAGGATCTGACGGGCGGCATCCGCGGTGCCGCTGATGACCCACGCCGGGAAATGAAGAGAGCCGTCGTAGGCGGCCCGATCGAGCGCGTGCGTGCCCGCGAACAATGCCACCGCGAGCGCGATCTCGACCGTCGGTACAAGCCAGAGGTTCGTGCGCAGGGCCTCGCGGCGCCATGCTGACGGCAGAAGAATCTGGCGCCTCATGCGGCGCCTGATGCTATCCCCCGAGCAGGTTGTGCACGATCAGGTCGATCAGCTTGATCCCGATGAACGGGGCGATGATGCCGCCGAGGCCGTAGATCCAGAGGTTGCGGCGCAGCAGCGCGCTGGCGCCGATCGGCCGGTAGCGCACACCGCGCAGAGAGAGCGGGATCAGCAGCGGGATCACGATCGCGTTGAAGATGATCGCCGACACGATCGCCGATCGAGGCGTTCCCAGCCCCATCACGTTGAGCACGTGCAGAGGGCCCTTCCCCCCCGGGCTCGCGGCATAGGTGGAGATGAAGACTGCCGGCAGGATCGCGAAGTACTTGGCGACGTCGTTGGCGATCGAGAACGTCGTCAGCGCGCCGCGCGTGATCAGGAGCTGCTTGCCGACCTCGACGATCTCGATCAGCTTCGTCGGATTGGAGTCGAGGTCGACCATGTTGCCCGCCTCGCGCGCGGCCTGGGTGCCGGTGTTCATCGCGACGCCGACGTCGGCCTGCGCGAGCGCCGGTGCGTCGTTCGTGCCATCGCCGGTCATCGCGACGAGCCGGCCGTCGTGCTGCTGCTCGCGGATCAGCTCGAGCTTGGCCTCCGGTGTCGCTTCCGCGAGGAAGTCATCGACCCCCGACTCCTCGGCGATCTTGGCCGCGGTCAGGCGGTTGTCGCCGGTGACCATCACGGTCTTGATGCCCATCGCGCGGAGCTGGTCAAAGCGCGCGCGCATGCCCTCCTTGATCGTGTCCTTGAGGTAGACCACACCGAGTACCTGGCTGTCGCGCGAGACCGCCAGCGGCGTGCCACCCTCGCGGCCGATCCGCTCGAGCTGCGCCTGCAGCTCCGGTGGCGGCGAGCCGCCTTCCCTCTTGACCAGCTCGATGATCGCGTCGCCTGCGCCCTTGCGAAGCCGGCGTCCGTCGAGGTCGACGCCGCTCATTCGCGTCTGTGCGGTGAACGGCACGAACTCGGCCTGAAGCGTGGACATGTCGTGCTCACGAATGCCGTACTGCTTGGCGAGGACCACGATCGAGCGGCCCTCCGGAGTCTCGTCGGCCAGCGAGGACAGCTGCGCGGCCTCGGCGAGCTCCGCCTCGGGCACACCGGGCATCGGGATGAACTCCGAGGCCAGGCGGTTGCCGATCGTGATCGTCCCGGTCTTGTCGAGCAGCAGCACGTCGATGTCGCCTGAGGCCTCGACTGCACGCCCAGAGAGGGCGAGCACGTTTCGGCGCACAAGGCGGTCCATGCCGGCGATCCCGATCGCCGAGAGCAGCGCCCCGATTGTCGTTGGGATCAACGCGACCAGCAGCGCGATCAGAGTGGTCTCCGAGATCGATGTGCCGGCGAACAGCCCGAACGGACGCAGGGTCGCAACTACGATCATGAAGATCAGCGTCAGCGCCGCGAGCAGGATGTTCAGGGCAATCTCGTTCGGCGTCTTGCGTCGCGCCGCCCCCTCGACCAACGCGATCATACGATCGAGGAACGATTTGCCGGGCTCCTGAGTGATTTCCACGACGATCTCATCAGAGGTCACGCGCGTTCCGCCGGTGACGGCGCTGCGGTCGCCGCCGGACTCGCGGATGACCGGCGCGGACTCCCCAGTGATCGCGGACTCGTCCACCGTAGCGATGCCCTCGATCACCGTGCCGTCGCCGGGAATCAGCTCGCCGGCCGGCACGACCACGACGTCCCCGCGCGTCAGCTCCGACGCCGCCTTGATCGAGCCGTCGCGAAGTTTCGCGACGGTCTCCTTGCGCATCGAGCGCAGCGTGTCCGCCTGGGCACGACCACGGCCCTCGGCAAACGCCTCGGCCATGTTCGCGAACACGACCGTCAGCCACAGCCAGACGGAGATCACGAACGTGTACCACGCCGGCTCGTGACCGCCGCCGAGCGGCTTGCCGCCGAAGACTTGGATCAGCCAGGTGACGGTCGTGATCACCGAGCCGATCTCGACGACGAACATCACCGGGTTGCGGATCTGCACGCGCGGGTCCAGCTTCTTGAAGCTGTCGATCAGTGCGCGTTTGACTATGTCCCGCTGGAAAAGCGAGATCGCCTGGCGCTCGTGGGTCGCGGGTATCTGTGCGGACATCAGCGCATTGCCCCGGTCAGGCGGTCTACTGCGAGGTTCAGCTCGAGTACGTTCACGCCCCGCTCCCCAGAGAATCCGAGCCCGCGGGAATCCGTGTACTTCGAGATCAGCCGATCGACAACGCCCAGTGAGAGGTGGCGCTTGGCCGCGATGCGGTGCGCCTGTATCCAGGCGTTGGCCTGTGAGATTTCAGGGTCCAGGTTCGAGCCGGAGTTGTTCACCGCGTCGACGGGAACCTGGGCGGCGTTCAGGCCGGGGGCATACGGCTTCTCCAATTCGAGATAGGCCTTGAGGTTTTCGGCGTCGGCTTCCTCGGTGGCCTTGTCGTTGGGGCCACGGTTGGAGAACGTGCTGGCGGCGGCGTTGTAGGCGCCCCCTTCGGTCGCCGACGGACGCGACTGGAAGTAGCGTGGGTCCGGTTCGGTGACGACCACGCCCTTTTCTTCCTTGGGCTTGCCGTTCTTTTCGAGCACCGGCGTCGAGAAGCTCTGCCCGATGATCCTCGAGCCGACCAGCTTGCCGTTCAAATACACCTTCTGCCCGTTGGCGTTGCCCGGGAACGCGACCTGGCTGACGCCGGTGATCACCAGCGGGTAAGCGAGCCCGAGCAGGACCGTCAGGACGACGATGCCGATAACCGAGGTAACAAGATCGCGGCGCATGTCAGTAGAGGTGTCCGGTCAAGCCCTGTACGACCGGGCCGAGCAGCAGGGCGGGGAAGAAGGTGAGCGCGCCGACGAGGATGATCACGCCGATCAGCAGCACCACGAACGTCGGGTTGTCGGTGCGCATGGTGCCGAGGCCAGCGGGCGTGATCCGCTTGCCGGCCAGCGCTCCGGCGACCGCCAGCGCAAAGAGGATCGGCCCGAAACGTGCGAAAACCATCACGAGCCCGCCGAGGACGTCGGCGAAGGTGACCCCGTGTGAGCCGAGGTTACCGGCGTTCGGCTGGATGAAGCCCGTGTAGCCGGCGAACGCGGAGCCGTTGTTGTTCGACTGCGAGAGGTAGGCGTAGAAGCTCTCGGAGAAGCCCTGCGGCCCCTTTCCCAATTCGGAGATCGACGCACGACCGGCGTGACTCGCCGTGGCCAGCGCGGTGGCGAACAACGCCGCCAGCGGCGTGATCAGGATGCCCAGCCCGGCCAGCTTGATCTCCCGTGCCTCGAGCTTCTTGCCGAGCCACTCCGGCGTTCGCCCGACCATCAGGCCGCCGATGAACACCGCCAAGAGGACGTACAGCAGGATCGAGTAGAGACCCGTGCCTACGCCGCCGAAGATCACCTCACTGGCGGACAGATTTGCCATCGGAACAGCCCCGCCGATTCCCGTGAAGGACTCGATCGCGCTGTTGACCGCGCCGCATGAGGTGACGGTTGTGATCGTGTCGAACAGCGCCGATCCGGCGATCCCGAAGCGCTGCTCCTTGCCTTCCAGGTTTCCGCCGCCAGAGCCAGCGATCACCTGCGTGTGAAGGCCGGCCGCGTGCTGGGCAGGCGAGCCGTGTGCCTCGGCGATGTAGGCGACCGTGACGGCGCCGAGGAACATCACCATCATCGTCCCGTAGATCGCGTATCCCTGACGGCGACGGCCCGTCATCCGCCCATACATGAACACAAGCGCCGCCGGGATGATCAACACGAGCAGCATCTCGAAGAAGTTGGTGAACGCCGTCGGGTTCTCGAACGGGTGCGCCGAGTTGACGTTGAAGAAGCCTCCGCCGTTCGTCCCGAGCTCCTTGATTACCTCCTGCGAGGCGACCGGTCCCATCGCAATCGATTGGCTGAGGCCAGTGACCGTGTGGGCGCTCAGGTACGTCGAGAAGTTCTGGATCACGCCCTGAGATACGAGCACCAGCGCGCCGACCACCGAGATCGGCGCGAGCACGTAGAGGATCGTACGAACCAGGTCCTCCCAGAAGTTGCCTAGGCTCTTGCCGCCGCGAGCGACGATCCCGCGCACGAGAGCGACCGCCACGACGATGCCGACCCCAGCCGACAGCCAGTTCTGAACTGTCAGCCCCATCATCTGGCTGAGGTAGCTCATCGTCGTCTCGCCGCTGTAGTACTGCCAGTTGGTGTTCGTCACGAACGACGAGGCCGTGTTGAACGTCACATTCCACGGGGCCGAGTGGTACCCGAGCGGGTTCAGCGCGTGGGGAACGAAGAATGCGTTCTGCGTGCGCAGGATCACGTACAGCAAGAGCCAGCCCGCGAGCGAAAAGACCACGAGGCTTTTCGCGTAGGACTTCCAGTCCTGCTCACGCTCTGGGTCGACGCGCAGCACTCTGTAGAGAAACCGCTCTGGCCAGCCGAAGATCGGCGTCAGGAACACATACTCGCCGGCGTAAACCTTTGCCATATAGCGCCCTAGAGGCACGGCGAGCGCGGTCAGGATCACTGCGAACAGGATGATCGTGAGCCAGCCGGCGAACGTCACTACAGCTTCTCCCCGCGTATCAGCGCGTAGAACAGGTAGGCAATCACAAGCACCGAAACGACGAGGCCGAAGAAATCGGCGCCGCTCATATGCGCGATGAACAGGCCGACGGGCAGCAAGACGCTCATACCCTGTCGATCCCCTCGATCAGCATCAGCAGGATCGCGAACGCGACGATCCCGAGAACGATGGCTACGGCGTCCATAGGAGCACTATGCGCTCCGCCGCATCACGGCCGGGTGACAATCCCAGCAACGCGCGTAACGATTTCATGACGGCGCCGGCGAGCGGTGAACGTCGGGCCGCTGCGGCTGAGCCCCAGGCCCGGTCGAACGGAGGCGATGGCGCACAGCCCTCGCAGTTAGACTGGCGAGCGGTGAGCCGGGAAGCCTGGTCGGCGTGCCCTCTCAGGAGGGAGACCCGGTGACGGAGATCCCGCTCGACACGCATCCCAGCACCCTCCCAGCGCCGGTGGGCGGTCGCTTGACTCGGACGGCGAGAAGTGCCTGATCTGCTCTTGGGCGTCATCTTCGTGCTCGGCGTCGCCGTGAGCCTCGCCGCGAGCTGGATGCTGGTCGTCCGGCTGGAGCGTGTGGGTGCGCGCCTCGGTGTCTCGGAGGCGTTGCTGGGCATGCTCGCCGCGCTCGCCGCCGATGCGCCGGAGATCACCGCGGCGATATCGGCCCTCGTCAACCACGACCAGCACATCGGCGCGGGCGTCGTGATCGGCTCGAATATATTCAACCTGGCAGCGCTGCTCGGGCTGTCCGCGGTCGTCGCGGGACAGGTCGCGCTTCACCCGCGCGTGATTGAGCTGGGTGGTGTGGTGGCACTCTGGATCTGTGGCGCGACGCTGGCGGTCGTCACGGGCGCCATCTTGCCGCTGATCGGGCTCGTCGTCGCGCTGGCCGTTTTCGTGCCCTACCTCGTCGCGTTGGGCCTGCCACACCAGCGATTGGCGAGGCTCCGAGTCCCGGTCAGGTGGACTGGATGGTTGGTTGCGGCGATCACCGAGGAGGAGCTCGAGCTGGAGGTAGCCATCCATCCCCGGCGTGGCGGCGCTCGCGACGCCATGGCGGCCGCTGTCGCCCTCGCGGTCGTGGTGGGCGCGAGCGTCGCCATGGAGCGCGCGGCCTCGAGGCTGGGGACCCGTCACGAGGTCCCCGGCATACTCATCGGTGGCCTGCTTCTTGCCGCCGTCACGAGCCTCCCCAATGCCGTCGCCGCGGTGTACCTCGCCTCGCGCGGGAGGGGTGCGGCCGTCCTCAGCACCGCGTTGAACAGCAACGCGTTCAACGTCCTGCTGGGACTTCTCTTGCCCACGTCGTTGATCGGCCTTGGCGCCCCCTCTTCACAGACGACGTTCGTGGCCGCCTGGTACGTCGGCATGACCGTGCTGGCGCTCGTGTGCGTGTACGTCAACCGCGGGTTGCGCCGGAGCGCCGGGATGCTGATCCTCGCCGCCTACCTGTTGTTCGCCGGGGTGCTGCTCGCGACGGCGTAGAGAAACCGGCCCGTCCGCAGTGCGCTGCTCTGGACGTTCACAGCGAGAACCGATAGCCGACGCCCGGCTCGGTCACGACGTAGCGTGGCCCCCCGCCCTCCGGCTCGATCTTCGCTCGCAGCCGCGCGATATGCGTGCGCAGCGACTGAACGTCCTCGACGTACTGCGGTCCCCAGACCTCCGCGAGCAGGGCCCGGTGCGTCATCAGCCGCCCGCGGTTTCGCACGAGCGTGCGCAGGAGCTCGAACTCGATCGGCGTCAGATGAATCGGAAGCGAGTCGCGACGCACGCTGCGCGCGGCGAGGTCGATCTCGAGGCCGTCCACCGAGATCGTCGGCTCATCCTCGGCGGGCGCGGTGCGGCGCAGCGCGGCCTGCAGGCGGGCCACCAGCTCGCGCGTGCCGAAGGGCTTGGTGATGTAGTCGTCGGCGCCCGCCTCAAGCGCCCTGACCTTCTGCTCCTCCTCGCCGACCGCCGACAGGACGAGTATCGGCATCTGGCTCCACTCGCGCAGCGTGCGCGTCACGTCCACGCCGTCGCCGTCGGGAAGCACGAGGTCGATGATCGCGGCATCCGGAGGCCTGACAGCGGCGAGGTCGAGCGCCTGCGCTGCCGTCTCTGCGGCGACCGTCTCAAAGCCGGCCTCGCGCAGCACCACTTTGAGCGCCCGCAAGATCTGCGGCTCATCGTCGACCACGAGCACACGCGGTGGTTTGGCCGCGGCGGCCTGCGACTGCTCGTTCATGCGCCCGGCGGCGCGCGTTCGGCGGGTGGCGTCGCCGCCTCGGTGCCCTCCGGCGGGATCTCTGCGCCAGGCGGCTCGTCGCCCTCGCGACGTCCTTCACCCGGCTCCCGCAGCGGCAGCTCAAAGACGAACGTCGCGCCCTGCCCCGGGAGAGACTCGACGTGCAACGACCCGCCGTTAGCCTCGGTGAAGCCGCGTGCGATCGCCAGGCCGAGGCCGGAGCCGCGGTGCCCACCGGCGGGCGTGCCGGCGCGGTAGAAGGGCTCGAACACGCGCTCGAGCTGGGCCGGGGGAATCCCGGGGCCGCGATCGACGACCCGAACGATCACGCGATCGCCCGCGGGGGCGCGCTCCTCGGTCGACTCGCCGCGCACGCCAGCGACCACCGTCGCGACCGGCCGTCGAGGTGTGCGCGCGAGGCTGCGCACGGCGCGCGCGCGCACCGACACGGGATGTCCGCCGGAGTGGCGTCGGGCGTTCTCCAGCACGTTCACGAACGCACGCTCCATCTGCACAGGGTCGAGGCTGACGAGCGGCAGGTCACGGTCGATCGACATGCTGAACTCGTCCTCTCCCGCCGCCAGCTCCTGCATGGCCGCGCGAATCAGGTCCTCCACCGAGGTCCAGTCGGTGCGCGGAGCCGCCGCGCCGGCCTCCAGCCGCGACAGGTCGAGCAGGTTGTCTACCAGTCGGGACAGCCGCCGCGTCTCCTCCTGGATGACGGCCGCCATATCCTCGCGCTCCTGCGCCGACAGCGACGCAGAGCCGACAGCCTCGCCCGCGGCCGAGATCGCTGTCAGGGGCGAGCGCAGATCATGCGAGACAGCGCGCAGCAGCGCGGTCTTGACCGTGTCGGCCCTGCGCAACGCAGCGGTCTCAACGACCCCGCCGAGAAGTCCCTCACGCTCGAGCGCTGCGCTCAGAAGCGCCTCCAGGGCGGGCACCACCCGCTCCTGCAGCCGGCGCAGGCTCGCCTCGGAGGTATCCGCTCCGACCAGCAGCGTTCCCAGGCGGGTTGTGCCCTCGCGCAGCGGAAACGCGACCCTCCGCTCATCGCCCTCGACGGTCTCCATCTCGATCGCCGCGGAGGTCAGCTCGAGCGTCTGGGCCAGGCGAGCGGCCGCCGTCGGCAGGACCTCGCGGAGGTCGTCCCCCCGCAACAGCAGCCGCGCCATCTCCGCGGCCAAGTCAGCCTCGCGCCGGCGCGCCTCCGCATCGCGCGTCCGCGCGCGCGTGACCTCGGCGACCGAGCTTGCGAGAGCGGCCACGACCAGGAACGCGACCAGCGCCACCCAGTTGCTCGAGTCCCTGATCGTGAACTGACCGACGGGCGGCAGGTGGAAGAAGTTGAACGCCCCGGCGCTGACCACGGCTGTCGCCACCCCGAGCCCTGCGCCCCACGTGACCGACACGACGAGCACGGCGGGCAGGTAGACGACAGCGAGCGAGACCACCGGCGCGAGGTGCTTGAGCGGGTAGATGATCAGCGTGCATACAGTCACCGCACCGACGGCGACCAGAGCGCCCACGCGCCGTGGCGGCGGATCACGCGCCAGCAGGAAGCCAAACGGCGGCGACACGCATGTCAGCCTAGTGCCGAACGGGGCGGGATTCCGTCCCGCCCCGCTGGACTGCACCCTGCTAGGCGCTTCTCGGCGTCAACCGAGCTTCTCCTTCCATGCGCACGCCGGCTCCTCGATCCGGCACGCAGTACCCGCACCGCAGTACTGGAGATCAGGATCGCGTGCCGGCAGGCAGAGCTGGTGACGCCGCCGTGACCTTCTTGTGACCGTTTGGTGACCGCGCCCGTCGCCTCCCGGCCTGGCGCGAGCAGGCTCGTCGCCGGCGGTGGGCCGAAGTGAGATCGTGTGTCTGCTCGGCCTCCGCGCGCCTCAAGCTCGTCGGCTTGCACGCCGACTAAGGCTTAGGACCTTCGGGATCGATGAAGACGCACATCCGCACGACGACAATGCTCGCGCTGCTCGCCCTCGCGAGCGGCGTTTGGGTGACGGGGCTGTCGCTCGCCCCGGCGGCGCAGGCCATGCTCTCACCGACCACCTACGCGGTCAGCACCCTGTGCTCCAAGCCGTGGAACGGTCACGCCGGCTGCCTGGGCCTGAGGCTCGTCGCGAAGACCCCTGGATCCGTACCCGACGCCCGCGCGCTTGCGCACGCGGGGCGAAGGCCGTCCGGCGGGGCCTCTCCGGCGTTCGAATTCAAAGAACCGTTCCCAGAAAGCCTGACCCCGGGGATCCTGCTGACGGCGTATGGCCTGGCCGGCTCGGCGCACCCCGCCGGCGTGCAGACGATCGGCATCGTCGACGCCTATGACGACCCCACCGCCGCGGCCGACCTCCAACGCTACGCCACCCGGTTCGCGCTGCCGGCGTGCACGAACGCGAACGGGTGCTTCCGCAAGGTCAACCAGGAAGGTGCCGAAGCCCCGCTGCCGCATTCGAACTCGAGAGGCGAAGAACCCGAAGCGGGATGGGCACAGGAGATCGCCACCGACATCGAGGTCGCCCACGGCATCTGTCAGAGCTGTCGCATCCTGCTCGTGGAGGCCAACACCAACTCCTACGAAGACCTCTTCGCAGCCGAGAATACGGCCGCCCGGCTGGGCGCGAGCGAGATCTCCAACTCCTGGGGAGGACCAGAGGAAGGCTCAGACAGCGCCGCGTTCAACCACCCTGGCGTCGTGATCACCGCGTCCTCCGGCGACGATGGCTATAGCAACTGGCTTGCAGAACCCGAAGCGAGCTTCACCGCCTACCCGGCGAGCTCGCCGCGCGTGATCGCGGTCGGCGGCACCCGCCTGCTGACCAACCCGGGTGGGAGCTGGCGCAGCGAGACGGTCTGGAACGACGGCGGCGAAAACGCCGGCGCCAAGGAAGGCTTCGGCGCCGGCGGAGGCGGCTGCAGCGAGACCCTCACCGCTCCGCCGTGGCAGCAACACGTCTCCGACTGGTCCTCGATCGGGTGCGGATCCAACCGCGCCGTCGCCGACGTCGCGGCCGACGCCGACCCCTACACCGGGGTGGCCGTATACGACTCAACCGAAAACGGCGAAGGCGACAAGGGCTGGGGCGTGATCGGCGGCACGAGCGTCGCCTCTCCGATCATCGCCTCCGCGTTCGCGCTCGCGGGCGGAGCGCAGGGCGTCGAATACCCCGCTCGGACGTTGTATGAAAACGCGGTCAATGCTCCCGCCTCGCTCCACGATGTGACCGCCGGCTCAAATGGAGCGTGCCTGCGACCGTTCGATGAAGCGACCCGGACCCCGGGCTGCTCCGTCGCAGAAGAGGCCCAGAGCTGTGCCGCCGCCGGGATCTGCCTCGCGGGGCCTGGTTACGATGGTCCTAGCGGCGTGGGCACGCCGAATGGGCTCGGCGCGTTCCAGCTCTCGTCTGCGCCGGCCGGCGCGCAAGGCAGCGGCGCTCCGAGCCCGACGCCGGCGGTCACCTCAAGCGGCGTCGCCTCGCCCGGCGCGACACCTTCGCCCGGCGCGACGCCTTCGCCCGCCACCGCTCCCCTCCCAGCTCCCAGGCTGTCGTCGCTGACGCTGACGCGAAGCGCGATCGTCGCGCTCAATCGGGCACGGCCGAGGATCTCCCGGGTCTCCTTCGCGTTCACGCTCAACGTCGCCACGCGCGTGCGCGTGACGCTCGCCAAGCGCGTGCGCGGGCGCGGGCGATTGCACTGGAAGACCATCTCGCCCACGCTGATGTTGCTCGCGTCTCGCGGGCGCGAGAGCAGGCACCTCGACGGCCGGGGCGTGCTCACCGGCGCCCGCTACAAGCTGACGCTGACCGCGACGCGCGGCAATGTCACCTCGATCGAATTCCAGATCGGCTAGATCGCTGGACGCGGAACGCCGGCGGGACTAAAGTCGGCACACCAATCGATGCAGCACAACGGCCAGGAGGAAATCAAAATGCGCAAGATCGCTGACTGCCGCCGCTTCGAGAGCGAAAACGGGTGCACCTTGACGATCATCGGCGAGGAGCAGGAGCTGCTGGACGTGGCGACGCAGCACGCCGTCTCGGCACACGGCCACCCCGACGGTCCCGAGCTGCGGGAGATGATCCGCACGACGCTCGAGCCCGAGGAGAGCTACGTGGCCGGCCACCGCGAACCGCAGCCGTTCCCCGGTTAGAGCGCCAGCAGCTCGGGACCTGCCCGAACCGGAGCGTCCGCTAGTTGACTGTGGTCGGGCGACAGACGCCGTGCAAGGCCGCCTGCAGGCGTATCCATTCCTTGTGCTCGCGCACTTCCGTGGCTAGCTTGGCGACTTCATGTGGGACACCGTTTCGCCGTTTTCACGCGGCGCGCGCCGGGCACCGGCGGCTCGGCCGCGGGCGCTCGCGGCCCTCGCCGTCGCCGCCGCAATCGCAATCGCCGCGAGCCTGCTCGCCGGTGCGGTCGCCGCCGGCTCGACGCCGGGGGCACTCGAAGGGGGGATCGCCGCCGCGCGCGCACGCGAAGGCCAGCTGAACGCGGGCATCGGCGCCGATAACCACCAGATCGCGGGCTTCCAGGGCAGCATCGACGATCTGCAGACGCGCCTTAGCGCGCTGGAATCGAGCCTTGCGATCGAGCGCAACGTGCTCGCCAGCCTTAAGTCCCAGCTCGGTGCGGCTCGCGTCCACCTCGCCTCGCTGCAGGTTCAACTCGGGCACGACAGGCAGGTCCTCGTCGCGCAGGTGATCGCCTCCTACGAGTCGCCGCCGCCCGACATCGCGACGGTGATCCTGGAGGCGCACGGTTTCGCCGACCTGATCGAGCGTGTGAACGACCTGCAGGCGATCTCGCGCGAGAACGCAGCGGCGACCACGCATGTCGCCGAAGAGCAGAAGGCGGTCACCGCCGAAGCTGATCGCCTCGCGGCGCTCGAGGCGAGTCACGCCCGCGAGACGCGCGCAGTGCTCGTGCAGCGCGACGAGGTCGCCCAACTGCACCTGGCACTCGTCAATCGCCAGCTCGACTTCATTCGCGCGCGCGATCGCAAGAGCGCCGAGGCCGGCGAACTGCGCTCCCATCGCCAGGCGCTCGAACAGGAATTGTCCAAGATTCAGGCGAGCGAACTGGCCGCCGCGGGCAACGCAACCTACAGCGGTCCGGTCGGTGCCTTCTCGGCTGCACCCGAAGGCGAATACGGCTTCTTCCCTGCACCGGGCACGAACTACAGCGTGGGCGAGGAGCCAACCTTGGCCGCTCACTTGAACACGATGGGCAAGGCGCTGCACCTTCACCTGATCGGCATCTCCGGCTATCGCACGCCGCAGCATTCTGTCGAGGTGGGCGGCTTTGCCAACGACCCGCATACCCGCGGCGAAGCGTCCGACACACCCGGCGTCGAGGGCGTGCCGGAGGCGACGCTCAACCAGTTCGGCCTCACCCGGCCGTTCTCCGGCGCGGCCGAGGCCGACCACATACAGCTGGGCTAGGCGGGGGCGCGAGCGAATGCTCGCGGGCAATCAGCGGGCCGGCGCCGCTGGGGACAGCCGTGCGGGTCCGCCGAAGGGGACGAGTGCTTCGGGGAGCTCGACGTGGCCGTCGGCCTGCTGTCCGTTCTCGAGCAGTGCGACGATCGTGCGCCCGACCGCGACGGCGGTCCCGTTGAGCGTGTGCGGCGTCTGCGTCCCCTTGTCCAGGCGCATTCGGATGTCCAAGCGGCGGGCCTGGAAGTCGGTCGTGTTCGAGCACGAGGTCAGCTCGCGATAACGCTCCTGACTTGGGAGCCAGGCCTCGCAGTCGTACTTCTTCGCCGCCGAGCTGCCGAGATCGTTGACGGCGATGTTGACCACCCGGTAGGGCAGCGCGAGCTCCTGCAGGATCTCCTCCTCGATGCCCAGGATCCGCTCGTGCTCGGCGGTCGATTCCTCCGGCGCGACGAAGCTGAACATCTCGACCTTCTCGAACTGATGCACGCGAAAGATCCCGCGCGTGTCCTTGCCGGCCGCGCCGGCCTCGCGGCGAAAGCACGAGGAGAAGCCCGCGTAGGAGAGCGGCAGCCGCGCGGCGTCCAGTATCTCGCCGTCGTGCAGCGACGCGAGGGCGACCTCGGAGGTGCCGAGCAGATACAGCTCGTCGTCCGACAGCCGGTAGATCTGCTGCTCGGTGTCGGGCAGGAAGCCGGTGCCGAACAGGGCACGCTCGCGTACGAGCACGGGTGGGATCACGGGCTCGAAGCCGTGCCCTCGCAGCTTCTGCATCACCCAGCTCACGAGCGCGAGCTCGAGCATCACGAGATCACCCTTGAGGTAGGCGAAGCGCGAGCCGGATAGGTTCGCGGCGCGGTCCATGTCGATCATCTCTCCCGCCAGCTCGAGGTGATCGCGCGGCGGGAAGGCAAGCGTCCGGACCTCGCCCACCTCGCGGATGACTTCGTCGCCGGGACCCGGCGCCGCGGCCGGGTCGGGTAGGTTGGGCAGCAGCGCGAGCGTCGCCTGCAGGTCCTCTTGAGCGACCCGCGCGCGCTCGGTCAGCTCCTTGACCTCCGCGCTCAGCTCCTTCAGCTGGGCGAGCTCCGCGTCGGCCTTGCCGCCGGCCTTCTTCGCGGCGGCGAGGTGCTCAGACTGCTCGCGCTGTTTAGCGCGAAGGCTCTCGGCTGCCGACGTGGCCCCGCGCCACAGCTCATCCTTGGCGAGGACCTCCGCGAGCGCATGCGCGAGCGCGGGATCGCGTCGCCCGAGCGCCGCGCGCACGCCGTCGGGGTCCTCCCGGATGCGCTTCAGCTCGAGCACGCCGCCACCGCCACCGCCGCCCCGCGGCGCCTATTTGCTGGACAGTTTGATGTTCACGGATGGCACTTTCTGTGCCTGCAGGCCCGAGTACTGGGAGAGGAAGTTGGCGACCGCCGTCGCGTCTTCGCCGAGGACGATGTTCTCGGGCATAATCGCGCCGGAGAAGCCGCCGTTGCGGATCGCGTAGAGCACCTGTTCGGGCTGCTCCTTGCGGATGTTGAAGTTCGGCCCGTTGGTGGGAACGCGGTTCTGGATCTTCGTGGCCGACCCCTGTGCGCCGACCACGGACAGCGTGTGACAGCCGGAGCAGTGATCGCGGAACAGGACCGCGCCGCGATAGTAGGGGCTCGCCCGGGAGACCTGAATGCCCTGCGAGCCGCACGCGCCGAGCACGGTGGTGGCGGCGAGCAGGACTGTGATTGTGGCAGCGATCTTCGCGCGAACCCTCATGCCGGGCGGAATATATAGACCCGCGAGTCGGAAGCCTGGGTCAACGCGGGCGCCACGTTGGCCGCGGCGGGGGCTCGGCGCTGGGGAGTCGCTCAGAACCCGTGCGCGGTTCCGGCCGCACGCAGCGCCAGAAAGACGACGACGAGCGCCGAGGAGGCCATCACGCCGATCTCGCGGCGCATGACCTCGCCGATCAGCGCGTGTTGATCGCCCTCGGGCAGCGCGCCGACGGCCGCGGCGTCGCGCAGGCCGCGCTGGTCGAGGATCGCCTGCGCTGCCGTGAGGCGCAGCTGCTCGGCGACGAACCCCACGGCGAGCGGAAGCAGGGCGTACAGGTAGAACAGTCGTTCGCTCGAGTAGTTGCCGGCCGCCGCGAGCGACCCGACGGCGATCGCGAGCGTCAACGCGGAGCCCTGTCCGACACGCAGCAACGCCCAAAACGCGCGCGCCCTGCGCTCGGTCAGCTCGGCGCGATACCACAGCCAGCCGCCCAACAGCCCGGAGACGGCGTTGAGCGCGGCGACGGCCAGCGAACCGGCCACGACCGCGGCCGTCACGCCCGTGAGCGCGGTTCGATCACGCCGGCGATATCGAGCCGATTGCCACTATGTAACACTTTGACACAAGCGGTGGTATAACAGCGCCCGGTGCTGCGTAGCTATCTCCCAGCGATCGTCTTCCTGATTCTCGGCGGCGCGGTGGGTGGAGCATTCGCGATGCTGAACTCGCGCATCGGCCCGCACCGCGTTACGCCCCACAAGCAGGACCCCTACGAGTGCGGGCTCCCCTCGGAGATCAAGGGGCGGATGCGCTTCGGGATCAGCTTCTACCTGATCGCGATGCTGTTCATCCTGTTCGACATCGAGGTCGTTTTCCTGTACCCGATCGCGATCGAGTTGCGTGCGTTCGGCGCCTTCGCCCTCGCCGAGACGGTCGTGTTCGTCCTGCTGCTGTTCGTGGCCTTCGTCTACGTCTGGCGCAGGGGGGCGCTCGAGTGGAAGTGAAACGGACACCCCTCGTGGTCGGCAGCGCGACCACCGGACCGGCGGGCGCGGGTGCAGAGCGGCGCGTGCAATCGCTGAACGCGAGCCAGCTGCTGCGCGGGAGCGCGATCGAGGGCCCGAACCCATCGGCGCATCTGGAGGGCACCGACCTCGAGCGGTACGTGCAGGAACGCATGCTGACGACGACGCTCGACAAAGCGGTCGCCTGGGCGCGGTCGAACTCGTTCTTCCCCCTCGCCTTCGGACTGGCCTGCTGCGCGATGGAGCAGTTCCACGCCGCGGGCGCGCGCATGGACATTGCGCGGTTCGGCTTCGAGGCGTTCCGCGCGTCCCCGCGCCAGGCCGACCTGATCATCCTCGCGGGACGCGTGTCGATCAAGATGGCGCCGATCATTCGCCGGCTCTACGACCAGATGCTCGAGCCCAAGTGGGCGATCTCGATGGGCGCGTGCTGCAGTTCGATGGGCGTCTTCAACAACTATGCCCTGGTCCCGGCCGACAAGTTCCTGCCGATCGACGTGCACGTGCCCGGCTGCCCGCCCCGCCCGGAGGCGCTGATGCACGGCGTGCTGAAGCTGCGCAAGCTCGTGCAGGACAACCCAGACGTGGGTTGGCGCGAGCGCTACGACGCGGTCGGCACCGAGGAGAGCCCCCTAGATGCCTGACGCCACGGGCTTGGAGCTGCTGGCCCAGGACCTGGGCGACGCCGCGATCGAGACCGTGTACTTCCGCAACCGGGCGACGGTCGTGGTCGATCCGGCACAGGTTCGCTCGGTGCTGACAACGCTGCGCGGCAAGGGCTACGCGTTCCTCGCGAGCGTGCACGGCGTCGACTACTACCCCGACGAGCCGCGGCTGGGCGTTATCTACGAGCTGCTGGACATGAACAGGGTCGATCGCCTCACGGTCAAGGTGCGCCTGCCCACCGACGACGCCCAGGTCGAGTCCGTCACCGCGGACTGGCCGACGGCCAACCATCAGGAGCGCGAGGTGTACGACATGTTCGGGGTCGTGTTCGACGGCCACCCGGACCTGCGCCGAATCCTGATGCCCGAGGACTACGAGGGCCATCCGCAGCGACGCGACTTCCCGATCGGGGGCGAGCCGGTGATATTCACTCGCGACGAGCGCAAATGGTTGGAGGCGCGCGAGTGAGCCCAACCCCGACCGATGAGGAGCACCTGTCCGAGTACCGCCGGCGCGAGCAGAGCATCACGCTCGCGCCCGTCGAGAAGCAGATCGGCGATGGCGACGGTGGCGAGACCAGCGACGAGCTGCTGACGCTCAACTTCGGCCCGCATCATCCCGCCACTCACGGCGTGCTGCGGCTGCTCGTGACCCTCCAGGGCGAGGTCGTGCGTGACATCAAACCGATCATCGGCTACGTGCACACCGGGATCGAGAAGACCGCCGAGGACAAGGCCTACTGGAAGGTCATCCCGGTCGTCGAGCGGATGGACTATCTCGCTACTACTTCAACTCGATGGCGTTCATCGGCGCGGTCGAGACGCTGGTCGAGGTCGAGGTTCCCACCCGCGCCCAGTACCTGCGCGTGATCCATCTCGAGCTCAACCGGATCGCTTCGCACCTGATCTGGCTGGGCACGAGCGCGCTCGATCTCGGCGCGGTCTCGATATTCCTGTACTGCCTGCGCGAGCGCGAGCTGATCCTCGACCTGTTCGAGATGTCCTCCGGCCAGCGTATGCACACGCGCTACTTCCAAGTCGGGGGCGTGATCGAGGACATTCCGGCCGGATTCGCGAACAAGCTGCGCCAGTTCCTCGAGATCATGCCGAAGCGCGCCGACGAGTACGGCGCGATCCTGAACTCCAATGAGATCGTGCTCCAGCGCCTGCGTGGCACGTGCCCGCTGGACGCGGACACGCTGCTGGGCCTGGGTGTGACGGGACCTCTACTGCGCGCGGCGGGCAATCCGTGGGACCTGCGCAAGGCCGCGCCGTACAGCTCCTACGAGGACTTCGAGTTCAAGATCCCCGTGGGGACGGTCGGCGACAACTACGACCGGTTCGCCGTCCGGCTGGCCGAGATATACGAGTCGGTTCACATCATCGAGCAGGCGCTGGACGGGCTGCCCGAGGGACCGTTCATCACGGGCGATCGCAAGGTTGCGCTTCCTCCGCGCCACGAGCTCGCCACCTCGATGGAGGCGTTGATACATCACTTCAAGCTCGTCACCGAGGGCTTCAGGGTGCCGCCCGGCGAGATCTACTACCCGATCGAGTCTCCCCGCGGCGAGCTCGGCTGCTTCGTGCGCTCCGACGGCAGCTCCAAGCCCGCCCGGGTGCACATGCGCGACCCGAGCTTCGTCAACCTCCAGGCGCTCGCGCCGATGGCCCGCGGCAGTTACATCGCTGACATGATCGCCACGACGGCGATGCTCGACCCGATCCTGGGCGGGATCGACAGGTGAGCGCGGCGGCGAGCGCACGTGGCTGGGATGTGTCCGCCGACCTGGACAAGGACCCGGCCGACGATCCCCGACCCCGCGAGCACCCCGGTCCCGGAGGACCTGCGCGAGGAGATCGAAGCGCGCATGGCCCTCTACCCGGATACCCGGTCGGCCGCCCTGCCCGCGCTGGAGGCCGCCCAGCGACTGCATGGGTGGTGCTCGCCGGAGGCGATCACTCAGGTCGCGTGCGTCATGCGCGTGACGCCCGCCTCGCTCGACGCGGTCGCGACGTTCTACGACATGCTCGAGACCGAGCCGGTCGGCGAGCACGCTATTTACGTGTGCACGAACATCTCCTGCTCGCTGCGCGGCGCGGACGCGCTGTATGCCGCGATCCGCCAGGCGGCGGGCGAGGATCCGGCGTTCAACGTGCGCGCGTTCGAGTGCCTCGGCGCGTGCGACATCGCGCCGATGGCCTCTGTCGACGGGGTCTACGTGGGCCCGCTCACGCACAGACGACGTGCCCCAGCTGCTGGACGACGTTCGCTCCGGGCGCGACGTGCTGCGCGACAAGCAGCTGCTGCGCCGGGAATGCGCCGATCCGGGGCGAGCGCATGACGCTCCTGTTCGACGGGATCGACGAGCCAGGGCTGAACACGCTCGCCGTCTATGAATCCCGCGGCGGCTACCAGTCGCTGCGCAAGGCGCTCGCAGATGACCCCCGAAGGCGTGCTCAAGGAGCTGGAAGCCTCCGGCCTGCGGGGGCGCGGCGGCGCGGGATTCGCGATGGGCAAGAAGGTGTCGTTCCTGCCCCATGGCTCGATCGAGAAGTACCTCGTCTGCAACGCCGACGAGTCCGAGCCGGGGACGTTCAAGGACCGAGAACTGATGCAGAAGACCCCGCACATGCTGATCGAGGGCCTGATCATCGCCTCCTACGCGGGCGACATCACGCGCTCGTTCATCTATATCCGCGGCGAGTACGTCGAGCAGGCCGACATCCTCGACGCGGCGCTCGCCGAAGCTCGCGAGGCGGGATACATCGGCGAGCGCATCCTCTCCTCCGAGCACTCGCTCTCGCTCGTTATGCATCGCGGCGCGGGTGCATACATCTGCGGCGAGGAGACCGGCCTGTTGGACTCGCTGGAAGGCAAGCGCGGCAACCCGCGGTTGAAGCCCCCGTTCCCCGCCAACCAGGGCCTCTATCAGGGACCGACGCTGATCAACAACGTCGAGACGCTGTCCACGGTCCCCACGATCATCCGCATGGGCGGCGCCGAGTACGCCAAGCTCGGCACCGAGACCTCGACCGGCACGAAGCTCGTGTCGATCTCCGGACACGTGCAGCGCCCCGGCAACTACGAGATCGAGCTGGGCGTCCCCTCGCGCGAGATCATCTACGACCTCGCCGGAGGCCCGCCGGACGGACGCACGGTCAAGTGCTGGTTCCCGGGCGGCTCCTCGGCGCCGGTGCTCACGGCCGCCGACCTGGACGTCCCCTACGACTTCGACTCGCTCGCCAAAGCCGGCTCGATGCTCGGCTCGGGTGCAATCATCGTCGTCGACGACTCCACGCCGATCCTCGACGTGGCGATGAAGGTCGCGAAGTTCTACAGCCACGAGTCCTGCGGCAAGTGCACCCCCTGCCGCGAGGGCACCAACTGGACGGTGCACATGCTCGAGCGAATCGACCGCGGTGAGGCGAGCCCGATGGACCTCGAGATCATGGCCTCGGTCCAGGACCACATCATCGGCCACTGCCTCTGCGTGCTCGGCGACGCAATGGCGATGCCCATTGGCTCGATGATCGTCAAGTTCCGAGACGAGTTCGAAGCCCACATCGAGAGCCGGCGCCTACAGGCGGCGCACCCCACACGGGCCGTGGCGTGACCGACGTGGCCACAGGCGAAGGGCCCCGTGCCCGACGCGTCGCCGAAATGCCATCCGGGGCTCGATGATGCCGCGACCCGAGCAAAGGACCATCACCTTCACGATCGACGGCCGCGAGGTCCAAGCGCCGGAGAACGCGATGCTGGTGGACGCCGCCAAGTACGGCGACGTGGAGATCCCGGTCTTCTGCTACGAGCCCAAACTGGGCCACCCGGTGGGCGCGTGCCGTATGTGCCTGGTCGAGATCGAGGGCATCTCCAAGCTTCAGACGGGCTGCTCAACCCCGTCAAGGATGGAATGGTGGTGAACACCGAGACCGATCGAGTCAAGGAGGCCCAGCGATCGGTCGTCGAGTTCCTGCTGATCAACCATCCGCTCGACTGCCCCGTCTGCGACAAGGGCGGCGAGTGCCCGTTGCAGGACATCACGTTTGGCTGGGGTCCCGGGATCTCCCGGTTCATCGAGCCCAAGCGCCACTTCGTCAAGCCGCTGGAGCTTTCGCCGACGATCGCGATCGACCGCGAGCGCTGCATCCTGTGCTACCGCTGCGTGCGTTTCAGCCAGGAGATCTCCGAAGACCACCAGCTCGTGCTACTGGAGCGCGGCGCGCACTCCTACGTGGCGACATTCGACGGCCATCCCTACGTGGCCCCGTTCAGCGGCAACATCGTCGAGCTGTGCCCCGTCGGCGCGCTCACATCGCGCCCGTACAGGTTCAGAGCGCGCCCGTGGGACATCGAGGACGCGGGCTCGGTTTGCACGCTGTGCCCGTCCCAGTGCAACGTGACGCTGACCGTTCGCGACGAGCGCGTCCTGCGCGTGTCCTCCCGCGAGCACGACGAGGTGGACGACGGCTGGCTGTGCGACCGCGGCCGCTTCGCGTATCCGGCGCTGGGAGGTCCGGGACGCGTGACCGAGCCATTGATCCGCGATGGAGGCGAGTTGCGCGCCGTGTCCTGGGAGCGCGCCATGGAGGAGGCCGCGAGGGGGCTGGGACGAGCCGGGGAGCGCACGGGCGCGCTGGTGGGCGGCGAAGCCACGAACGAGGAGGGGTTCCTGCTCGCGCGCTTGATGCGCGACGGCCTGGGATCCCCGCACATCGACTCGCGCCGCGCGGGCACCCTGCCGCTCGAGCTGACGCGCGCCTTGAACGATCCGCGCATGCAGGCCCGCGTGAGCGATCTCGAGTTCGCGCACGCCGTGCTCGTGCTCGCAGCCGATCCGATCGACGATGCCCCGATCCTCGACCTGCGCCTGCGCAAGGGCATCCGCCGTCACGGCGTGCTGCTCGTGCAGGCCGGGGCGGCCGACCTGCGTGACGGCAAGCGCGCGAGCGCGCTGGCGCGGCAGCTGCGCGACGCGGGCGAGGAGGTCGTGATCCTGTGGAGCGAGCGCCTGACGGCCGGCCCCGACGGCACCGCGGCCGCCGAGGCGCTGCTCGAGCTCGCGGAGACCCTGTCGCTGGCCGACACCGACGGCGCCGGGCTGCTTGAAATCCCCGCGGGCACCAACGGCCGCGGCCTGCGCGAGGCGGGCGTGTTGCCGAACGCCGGCCCCGGGCTCTCAGGGCCCGGTGACGCGATGGCCGGCGTGGAGCCGCGCGACGCTCGCGCGATCGCTGACGGCCTGGCCGAAGGCGAGCTGACCGCCGTGCTGCTGCTGGAATCCGACCCCCTGAGCTCCACTCGACCGCGCGCGGCGGCGAGCGGCGAGCCGCCGATGGCCGACGGCCAGCCGCCTCGCCCCGGCTCGGACAATGGCGACTCGCCCGACGGTGACCTGGCCGATGTCCAGCTATGGGATCGCGGACTGCAGCGCGCATCGACCGTCGTCGCATGCGCCACGGTGTTGACGGACGGCCTGCGCGAGCACGCCGACGTCGTGTTCCCGGCACAGGCGTATGCCGAGAAGGAGGGTACGATCGTCCACCCCGACGGTCGCATCCAGCGACTGCGTCCCGCGGTCGCGCAACCCGGCTCCACACGCGCGCAGTGGCAGACGATCGCGGATCTCGCCACCGGGATCGGGCTCGACCTGGAGGTGCTCACGGGCGCGATGGCCTCCCAGCAGCTGTTCGACGCGGTGCCGTTCTACGCGGGACTCAGCTTGGAGGAGATCGGCGGCAGGGGCGTCCGCTGGCAGGAGCGCGCGGCCGCCGAGGCGTATCCGGCACGGGAGCAGCTCGTATGACCGCGCCGTCCCTGCTCGCCACGGTCGGCTTCTACGAAGAATGGTGGATCCAGATCCTGAAGGCGGTCGTGATCTTCGCCGTGGGCCTGCAGCTGGTGCCGGTCGTGCTGCTCGCAGAGCGCAAGCTGCTCGGACGGTTTCAGTCGCGCTACGGCCCCAACCGCGTCGGCCCCTACGGCGCGCTCCAGCCGCTCGCCGACATCCTCAAGCTGCTCACCAAGGAGCAGTTCCGGCCGACCACGTCGATCGGGTTCCTGTTCGTGCTCGCCCCGGTCATCTCGATCCTCACCGCCGTGGCGGCGTTTGCGCTGATCCCGTTCGGCAACGTCCAGCACATCTTCGGCACGCGGGTCGGACTGTACGGAATCGACGTCTCGATCGGCCCGCTGTACCTGTTCGCGTTTGGCGCGATTGCCTTCTACGGGATCATGCTCGGCGGCTGGTCCTCGGGCTCGAAGTACTCGTTCCTCGGCGCGATGCGCGGCGCGGCGCAGCTGATCTCCTACGAGGTCTCCCAGGGACTCGCGCTCGTCGGGGTGATCATCAGCGCGCAGACGCTCTCGCTAACGGGGATCGTCCAGGCGCAGGCGGGCATGTGGTACATCGTGCCGCAGTTCTTCGGCTTCCTGATCTTTCTGACCGCGAGCTTTGCCGAGACCAACCGCGCGCCGTTCGACCTGACCGAGGCCGACGCCGAGCTCGTCGGTGGCTACAACACCGAGTTCGGTGGCGGGCGCTTCGCCTCCTACTACTTCGCCGAGTACCTGAACGTGCTGGTGGTCTCGGGCATCGTCACGACCGTGTTCCTCGGCGGCTGGCTGCTGCCCTTCGGAATCCACCCCCCCGGCTTCCTCGATCCGTTCATCGTCCTGTTCAAGATGTCGCTGATCACGTTCCTGTTCATCTGGGTCCGCGCGACCCTGCCGCGGTTGCGCTACGACCAGCTGATGAGCTTCGGCTGGAAGGTCCTGCTGCCGCTGGCAACACTCAACGCGCTCGTCACGGCGGTGCTCGTGGTGGTGACGCACTGATGTGGAGCCCCGGCGACGACGTGATCGAGGTCCAGCGCTCCCCCGCGCCCGGCGCCGCGCGGGGCACCTGGCGCACGTTCCGCGAGACGGTGCGCGGCCTGATGACGACGTTCGGCCGCTTCCGGGAAACGCCCGTCACGGTCCAGTATCCGGAGGAGAAGACGCCCGTCTACCCACGGTTCCGCGGCCGGCACAAGCTGCACCGGTTCGAGGACATACCCCAACACGGGGCACACGCGGGGCTCGAGAAGTGCGTCGGCTGTTCGCTCTGCGCCGCCGCCTGCCCGGCCGACTGCATCCGCGTAGTCGCGGCCGAGAACACGCCCTCCAACCGCGTCTCCCCGGGCGAGCGATACGCGGCCGTATACGAGATCAACCTGTCGCGCTGCATCTTCTGCGGCTACTGCGAGATAGCTTGCCCGTTCGATGCGATCACGATGGGCCACGACTACGAGCTCTCAGACTACGACCGCACCGACCTGATCTTCACCAAGGAGATGCTGCTCGCCGAGCCGCTCGAGCGCACGCCGCTGAGGACCGAGGGCGAGTGATGAGGACCGAAGGTCCGGCCATGACGGTCTGGATGGCCGGCGCCGCGATCAGAAGCGCCGACCGGAGGGAGGCAAGATGAGCTCCATTTTGTTCTTCCTGGCCGGTCTCGGCACGATCGCCGGCGCCATCGGCGTCGTCGCGATGCGCGATCCGTTCTACAGCGTGCTGGCGCTCGTCGCTCACCTGGTCTCGCTCGCGATTCTGTTCCTGCTGCTGCGCGCTGAGTTCGTTGCCGCCGTGCAGGTGGTCGTTTACGCGGGCGCCGTGATGGTCCTGTATGTGTTCGTCGTCGCCTACGTCGGCGGCGAGGGCGAGTCCATCGGCGAGCGGATACGCGGCGCCGGCCCGGTCGGCTCGGGGCTCCGTCTCGGCGGCGCGATCCTCGGCGGAGCCCTGCTGCTCGAGCTGCTGATCGCGCTGCTCGGCACCGGCCTGAAAGCGATCGGTGGCAAGGGCGCCGGCTACAGCCCGGGACCGCAGACGTTCGGCACGCCCGCCTACATCGGCAAGCTGCTGCTCACGCGGTTCCTGCTCGCCTTCGAGGTGGCCTCCTTCCTGCTGCTGATCGCCGCCGTCGGCGCGGTCGTGCTCGCGCGCCGCCGCGGCGGCCTGGGCGAGGAGGACGAGGAGGGTCTGCTCGAGCCGCTCCGCCTGCTGCGTCCGGGCGAGACGGGCACGATGGCCGAGGGCGTGGGCGTGACGAGGCGCTCGTGAGCATCGCCTGGTACCTGGCGATCTCAGCGATCGTCTTCACGCTGGGCGCGATCGGCGTGATCAGCCGCCGCAACCCGCTCGTCGTCCTGCTCTGCCTCGAGCTGATGCTCAACGGCGCGAACCTCGCGCTGATCGCTTTCTCGCGCATGTGGGGCAACGGCGACGGTCAGATCCTGGCGATCGTCGTGATGACCGTGGCGGCGTGCGAGGTGTGCATCGGCCTCGGCATGATCGTCGCGATCTACCGCCGCCAGCTGCCGATCGACGTGGATGAGCTGCGGGAGCTGCAGGGATGAGCGCCACGACGTCCGCGTGGCTCGTCCTGGCCTTCCCTCTGGCGGGCATGCTGGTGACCGCGTTCAGCTACCGGGCGACGTCATCGCTGCCCCCTCGCACGGCGGGCGTCCTCGCCACGGGCGCAGTCCTCTTCTCCTTCCTCGCTGCCGTCGGGACGCTCCTTCGCCTGCAGCAGCATGTGCCCGCCGACCGCCACCTCGTTTCCTCGCTGTGGAGCTACGCGACGACCGTGGGCATCGACGCGCGGATGTCGATTCTCGTGGACCCGCTGTCCGTGTTCATGATCCTCGTCGTCAGCGGCGTCTCCACGCTGATTCACCTCTACTCGATCGCCTATATGGACTCCGACCGCGGCTCGGCGCGGTTCTTCTCCTACCTCAACTTCTTCGTCTTCGCGATGCTCCTGCTTGTGCTCGCCGGCAACTTCCTGCTGCTGATCGTCGGGTGGGCGTTCGTCGGCGCAGCCTCCTACCTGCTGATCTCCTTCTGGTATCGGCGCACGACAGCGACGCGGGCCGGGATCAAGGCGTTCGTGATCAACGTCGTCGGCGACGTCGGGCTCGTGCTCGGCACCTACTTCATCTTCAAGCACACCGGCACGCTCGACTTCCTGAAGGCGTTCCACGCCACGAGCACGGGCGCATTCGGCGCCGGCTCGAACAACGGCGACCTCGTCGCGGGTTGCGTGCTGCTGCTCGTGGGGGCGTTCGCCAAGTCGGCGCAGATCCCGCTGCACACGTGGCTGCCCGACGCGATGGAGGGTCCTACCCCCGTCAGCGCGCTGATCCATGCCGCGACGATGGTGACCGCCGGCGTCTACCTGATCGCGCGCATGCATCCATTGTTCGAGCGGGCACCCGCGGCGCAGGACGTCGGCGCGATCGTCGGCGCCGCGACACTGCTGATCGCCGGCACGATCGCCCTCGCGCAGACGGACATCAAGCGCGTAATCGCGTATTCGACGATGTCCCAGATCGGCTACATGATCATGGGCGTGTCCGTCGGCGCGTACGCGGCCGGCCTGTTTCACCTGATGACCCACGCGTTCTTCAAGGCGCTGCTGTTCATGGCCGCCGGTTCGATCATCGGCGCGATGGCGGGGGAGCAGTCGCTTGAGAAGATGGGCGGCTTCCGCAGGGCGCTGCCGTTCACCTACGGCTGCTTTCTGATCGGCGGCCTGGCCCTGGCGGGGATACCGCCGTTCTCGGGCTTCTTCTCCAAGGATGAGATCCTGCTCGTGACCGGCGAGCGCGGCGGCTGGCATTGGGCGCTGTACGTGATCGGCTACCTCGGCGCCCTGCTCACTGCGATCTACACCTTCCGCATGATCTTCCGCGCCTTCCACGGCGAGCCGGTGGCAGCGGCGCGCGAGCTGGAGGCTGGACACCTGCATCACGCCGAGGTGCCGCGAAATCCGGCGACGGGTGAGCAGGAGGACACCGACGTGGGCTTCCCCGGGCCAGCTCACGCGATCGCCGAGCGGGCGCTTCCGATGCGCGTGGCGATGGGACTGCTCGCGCTCGGCTCGGTCGGCGCTGGTCTCGTGCAGATCCCGAAGGTCGACTTCGTGATCGACGACTTCCTCAAGCCGAGCTTCGCCGACTCCTCGCTGTATGAAACGCACACCCGCAACGGCCTGCTGGTTGCCGGCCTCGCGATCGGGACCGCGATCGGCCTCGCGGGCATCGCAATCGCCTACCGCGTGTGGGTCCAGCGGCCCGGCACGGCGGCGGCGATACGCGCGCGACTTCGCCCCCTGTATGAGCTGTTCGTCAACAAGTGGTACTTCGACGAGCTGATCGGCCTGCTGGTCGTTGCACCCGCCGGAGCGATCGGGCGCTTTGCGGTGGGGACGTTTGAGCGGGTGGTTGTCGACGACACGCTCGTCGGCGGCACGACCGGGCTCGTCCGCGCCGGCTCCGCGGCGGTGCGCGCCGCGCAGAGCGGCTTCGTGCGCTACTACGCCGCGCTGCTCGTCCTCGGCGTCACCGGCGTGGGCTTCTACTTCCTGCTGCAGTCATGACGGTGCGGAGCTGAGGCGAGAATGCCACCGCTTTCGATCATGCTCTGGCTGCCCGCCGCATGCGGCGTGCTCGGAGTCGCGCTGTCGCTGCTCGGGCGCAAAGCCGGCGTGGTCGAGCCGAGCCGCCTCGAGCCGGGCACGAGCAGCGTCGCGGTAGGCCGCTCGACGATGAGCGTCGCGGGCGGGCTCGCGCTGCTCGGCTCGCTGGCAGCGCTTGCGCTGTCGATCGGCTACATCGCCGACTACGCGCCGGGCTCACATCGGCTGGCCCACGTCACCGACGTGGTCTGGATCGCCGAGCTCGGAATCCACTACAAGCTCGGGATCAGCGGCCTCAACGTGTTCCTGATCGGGCTGACGACGCTGCTGTTCGCCGTCGCCGTGATCGCGGCGAACCTGCGCGAGTGGCGCGAGCCACGACTGTTCTACTTCAACTTCATGCTCGCCGAGTCGGCCGTGCTCGGCGCCTTCCTCGCCCAGGACCTGGCGCTGTTCGTGGCCTTCTTCGACTTGATGCTGATCCCGTTCTACTTCCTGATCGGCGGCTGGGGCAGGGAGCCAGGTCGCGTGAAAGCGACGGTCAAGCTCGTCATCTACACGCTCGTCGGCTCGCTGCTGATGCTCGCAGCCGCGATCGCCACGGGGGTTCTCGCCTCCCGGCAGGGCGGCGGGCACATCACGTTCGTGCTCTCCTCACTGCAGGCGCTGCCGCTGAGCAAGGGCTCGCAGGAGTGGATCTTCCTGTTCTTCGCCGCCGCCTTCCTCGTGAAGATGCCCGCCTTCCCGCTGCACGGTTGGATGCCCGACGGCTATCGCGCGATGCCCACCGAGGTGCTGATGGTTTTCTCCGGCGTGCTCTCGAAGGTGGGCGCGTACGGCTTCCTGGCGATCGTGCTGCCGCTGTTCCCGCGGGCGGCGGCGCACTTTCAGACGCTGATGCTGCTGATCGCGCTCGCCTCGATCCTGTACGGGTCGGTGGTCGCGTTCACGCAGACCGACGCCAGGCTGATCGCGGGCTACTCGTCGGTCGCGCAGCTCGGCTTCATAACGCTCGGCATCTTCTCGCTGAACCCCCAGGGCGCTCAGGGCGCGCTGCTGCAGATGGTCAACCACGGCCTCGTCGTCGCGCCGCTGTTCTTCATCGTTGGCCTGCTGGCGCAGCGGGCCGGAGGTTCGGAGGACGTGCGCGACATGGGCGGCATCGCCGTTCGTGCGCCGGTGCTCGCATCGCTGTTCCTGATCGTGGCGCTCGCGACCCTCGCGATGCCCGGCTCATCGAACTTCGTCGGCGAGTTCCTGATCCTGCTCGGCGTGTTCAAGGCCAAGCTCGCGATCGCCGTGATCGCGTTCAGCGGCGTCGTGATGGCGAGCGCGTATGCGCTGCGACTGTTCATCCGCGCGATGCACAACCGCGTCGGCGAGAAGGTGCGCTCGCGGGATATCACCGGGCTCGACGGCGCCGTGCTCGTGCCGGTGCTCGCCGTGATCGTGTTCATGGCGCTCTACCCGCAGCTGGCGCTGCGGCGCAGCGAAGGATCGGTGAACAGCGCGCTGGCGTCGGCACAGGCAGCGGTCCGGCCCGCATCGTCGTCCTTCGCGAGCACGGCGCGCAACTCGTCACTCCGTCGAAGACCCGTCAATGCCACGCCCCCCATATGCCGCGCCACCAGCAAGTACACCGAAGAATGCAGCTCGACGGAACCGGCAAGATGATCAAGCCCGCCTCGATCGCCCTGCTCGCGGCCGCCCAGCTGAAAGGCCCGCACGTCGACTTTGCCGGGCTCTCGCCGTTGATCGCGCTGCTCGGCGGCGCCACGCTCGTGCTGCTCGTCGGGCTGATCGGCTCGCAGTGGGTGCGCGCCCAGGCGGTCCCCGCGCTCACCCTGGTCGCACTCGCGGCGGGGCTCGGGGTGACGATCTGGCAATGGAACGCGCAGAAGTCGATCGTCTCCGGCGCACTTCGGATCGATGACCTCGCGCTCACGCTGAACCTCGTCCTGATCGCGGGCGGCGCGTTCACCGTGCTGCTCGCCTGGCGCTCGCTCGCCGCGCGCGAAGCCGCGCACGGAGAGTGGCACGCGCTGCTCCTGACCTCGATCGGCGGTATGTCGCTGCTCGCCTCCGCGCAGAACACGATCGCGGTGTTCGTCGGCCTGGAGCTCCTGTCGATCCCGCTGTACGTGCTGTGCGCGACCGAGCTGCGCCGCGAGCACTCGCTCGAGTCGGGGCTGAAGTACCTGATCATCGGCTCGGTCGGCTCGGCGACGCTGCTGTACGGGCTGGCGATGATCTACGGGGCGACCGGCTCCACCGACTTTACGGCGATCGCCGGAGCGCTCGCGCACGGTGGCCTGGCCGGCGACCCGCTGACGCTGACCGGGATCGCGCTGTGCCTGGCGGGCCTCTGCTTCAAGGCGTCGGTGGCGCCGTTTCACCAGTGGACGCCCGACGTCTACGAGGGCGCGCCGACGCCCGTGACCGCGTTCATGGCGGTCGCGACGAAGGTTGCCGCGCTGGGGGTGTTCTTGCGCCTGTTCGACGTCGCCTTCATCGGCGCGCACGGCAGCTGGGGGCCGGCTGTGGCGGCGCTCGCCGCGATAACCATCGTCGTCGGCAACGTCGGCGCCCTCGGCCAGTCCTCGCTGAAGCGGATGCTCGCGTACTCGTCGGTCGCACAGGCCGGCTACATGCTCGCGGGAGTCGTCGTCGCGACTCGGCTGGGCGTGCAGGCGACGGTGTTCTACCTGGCGGTGTACATGCTCATGAACATGGCCTCGTTCGCGGTGATCGTCGCGCGCGAGCGCGATACGGGGTTCGGCGACTCGATCGAGTCGATCGCCGGCCTGGGCCGCGAGCGCCCGGCGCTGGCGTGGCCGATGACGGTCTCGATGCTCGCGCTCGCCGGCATTCCGGCGACGGCCGGGTTCATCGGCAAGTTCTATCTGATCGACGCGGCGGTCTCGGGCGGCTACACGTGGCTGGGCGTGGTGATCGTGATCGGCTCGATGATCTCGCTCGGCTACTACCTGCCGGTGATCGCCGCGATGTGGATGCGCGAAGCGCCGAGCAGCGAGACGCGAGCGGACGCTGGCCCTGCCCCCACGGGTGCTCCGACGCCCGCCGCCGGAGCCCTGCCGGCGTTGGCGGGCGGATCCCCCGAGCTCGAGCGCCAACCCCCGATGCCGTTCGTGGGCTGGCCCGATGCGGCGGGCGCCCGCGCGAAGGGCTCCGAGGTGCTGTTTGTGGCGATCGTCGCCGGCGCGGCGACGATCTTCTTCGGCATCGTTCCGCAGCCGCTGTTCGAACTCGTTCGCGGGGCCGGCGGCGCGCTCGGGCTGCTGTGAGGATCGCGCCGGCGTCAGGCCTCGCCTGAGCCTCGGGATCTCACCGTTGGCGAGTGGCCGCTACCCCGCCGCGCGGGGAGACTCGAGGTCAGTAGCCGATACCTTGGCGTCCGCTCGAGGCGATCGGCACTCCGCCTGACCAGTCGATCTCGAGGAACTTGCGGCTGTTGAGCAGGTTTTCGAGCCTCGCGACCACTTTCTGGGTCGCAGTTTCGATCACGTCGCCGGAGTCGCCGACGAAGACGTAGCGCCCGTCGAGGCTGTGCTGCAGCCATCCGTCGCGCCCGCAGTCATACGCGCAACCCTTCTCTTCGCCTTCCAGCCCGTTCACCGCCACGTTGGCGAGGTGGCTCGGCGCGATGCCTTCTGCGACGCCGTGCACGTCCCAAGCCTGCACCTGTTTGTGGGCGGTGTCGATGACGTATACCTGCTTGTTGTCGGGCGACAGCGAGATGCCGTGGCTGCACGTGGTGAACGGGCCGCTACAGCCGCCGAAGCTCTCGGTGTAGAGAACGGGCATGCCGGGCTTGGTGATGCTGCTGACCTGGAAGCCGTCGAAGCCCGTGGCCGTCGTAAAGCTGATCGAGTCCGAGCCGTTGATCGTGTTCGGCCGCACCCCGCCGACCAGCGAGCCGGCCTGTTCCAGCAGCTTGCCCGTCTGCGTGTTGTAGACCAGCAGGTGCGAGTGGTTGCGGTCGCCGAGCTGGAGGAGCTTCCCGTCGGCCGACATCACGCCGTCGTGTGGACCGGTCCCCGGCGTTTCGATTTTCCCGACCACGCTTCCGTTGGCGGTGTCGAGGATGTACCAGTTGCCGTTGGAGGAGTTCTCGCCGTCGGGCATGTAGAGCAGCTTTCCGTCTGCGCTGACAGCTCCCGAGTCGATGCCCGTTTTGAGATCCACCGACCACACGATTCGCCTGCCCACGAGGTCATAGGCAAGCACCGAGCCGTTGCCGTTGCCCCCACCGTCGCCGCCGTAGGAAATGAACATCATGTGCGTCCCCGGCGCGACCGCCACGCCACGCACGCCGCGGTTGGTGCCGGCGATCGTGAACGTTTCCACGAGCCTGAAGCCGTTGTCGATGTCGTATACGTTGACCGGCCCGTCGTTGAAGACGTACTCGAGGTGCCGGACGCCGCTCGGCGCGGGCGCTCCGCCGCTCGTGCGGGTCACGGCCCGGGTGTGCGCCGACAGCGCCGGCTTGGAGCGACCGGACCGGTTGGACGCGACCACCGTCACCCGCAGCGTGGCGCCGATGTCCCGTTCGCCGGATGTATAGGCCGAGGAGGTGGCGCCGGCGATCCGCTTGCAGTGCTTGCCGCTGGAATCGCAGCGCCACCACTGGTAGGCATAGGACCGCGGTTTGCGTGACCACGATCCGCGCGAGGCGCGCACACGTCGCCCGACCTGAGCCGTGCCGGAAATCGTGGGCCGCTTCAAGTCGACCGGGCGCGCGCCGTGCGCGGCCGAGACGCCGGGCTGCAAGAGGTTGTTGCGAGCGCTGTTCGCGTTCAGGTGCGTTCCGCTGCCATCGGCCGTTAGGCCGACCAGGCCGGCGATGAGCAGCCCCATGACGGCGCTGATGAGGGCGATCCTGACGATCCGTCGCTTGGATCGCCCGTCGTCGCGGTCAGGTCCGGGCACGCGGGGACCTCCTTGTTCTCGCTCGGCTTGCCACCGCTCCAACTGTCATCGATGCAGCGCGCAAAGTCAACGGACGCAGATGAGAAGGGCCTTAGCGAAGCTCGGCGGTCGCGGATCGATGCCGCCTCACACCGCCGTGGCCTGATACAGATCCTGGTCGGGGATGCGGCGGATCTTGGTGCGCTTTGGCCGGCTGAAGCCGGCTGCTGTTACGTAGCCGGCGAGCTCCTCCGGGCTGTGCAGGTCGGCGCCGGAGGTCAGGTGAAACAGCAGGCCGAGCGCCGCCGCAGATGCGCGCTGGCGCCTTGAGTCGGAGCGAAACATGTCCAGAATCGCGAGCGTAGCGCCCGGCTCGAGAGCGGCGCGCACGCGGCGAAGCAGCGCCAGGAGCTGATCGCCGGAGAGGTGATGGATGATGTCGAATACGAGCGCGCCGTCGTAGGGACCGGCGAGGTCGGCCTCGAACATGTCACCCTCGCGGTGCTCGACGCGATCGCTCAAACCGGCCTTCGCGATGATCTCGCGCCCGACCCGGACGCTGCCCGGCAGGTCGATGACGGTGGCTCTCAGCGTCTCGTGTCGCTTGCACAGCTCGGCGGAGAACCAGCCGTGGCCGCCCGCCACATCCAGCAGCGCTGTCGGTGAGTCCGCCAGCCGGATCGCTTTGGCGACTTCCTTCGCCGAGAGCCGCGCGATCTCAAACTGCCCGGTGATGTACACGCGCCAGTACTCCGCATCCTCGGCCGGCTCGCGGTGTATCTCGAAACTCCCACCCTCGCGCACTATTCGCTCCAAATCGCCGTACCACTCCCAGTAGCTTGCCGTGTGCTCCAGCCACGTGCCGATGTAGGTCTCAGACGCCGGGTCGAGCCACTTTCGAGCCCCACCGGCGAGCGCGAAGGTGTGGCCGTTCTGGTCCAACGCGCCGAGCCCGGCGGCGTTCTCGCAAACCAGACGCGTGCCGGCGACCTGCAAGCCGAGCTCCTCTGCCAGGCGCCCGGCGGTCGCCGGACCGTCGAGCAAGCGGGCGAAGATGCCGAGGCGCTGGGCGGCTCCGAGAACGCGACCCGCGGTCATCCCGTACAGCGCGTACGCGGCCGGGAGCGGCACGAGGTTCATCGCGATGGCGACGCGCTCGGACAGGTCGTCAGGCGCGGGCTTGATTCGCATCAGGCGAGCAGCCTACAACCCTACGCGCGCTCCGCCGCCTGCGCGGCCGCTTCGGCCTCCTGCAGCTGGCGCTCGACGAGGTTCAGGCCTGACTCCCAGAAGCCGGGGTCGGTCAGGTCGATGCCGACGATCCGTCCGAGCTCCTCGGGGCTGCGCGAGCCGCCGGCCGCGAGCAGCTCGAGGTAGCGCGGCACGAGCTCCGAGCCGGCCTGCTCGTAGCGCTCGTACACCGACAGGGCGAGCAGCTGCCCGTACGCATACGCATAGACGTAGCCGGGGCTGCCGATGAAGTGCGGGATGTAGGACCACCATGAGCGGTAGCCGTCGGTCAGCTCGACCGAGTCGCCGAGCATCTCCTCCTGGCTCTCGGCCCACAGCTCGCCAAAGCGCTCAACGGACAGCTCGCCCTGCTCGCGTCGCGCCGCGTGCACGAGGTCCTCGAATCGGTTCATCGCCACCTGGCGAAAGACCGTGGCGATCGTGTCCTCGAGGTTCTCGGCGAGCAGCGCTAGGCGCGAGTCGGGCGCGACGTCGGCGTCAAGCAGCCGCCCGAAGACGACCGTCTCGCCGAACACGGACGCGGTCTCCGCCAGCGTGAGAGGCGTGCCCTGATGGAAGATGCCCTGGCGGGCCGCGAGGGCGAAGTGCACACCGTGGCCCAGCTCGTGCGCGAGCGTGAGCACGTCGCGCCGTCGGGAGGTGTAGTTGAGCATCACGTATGGGTCCACCGAGGGCACGGCGGAGGCGCAGAACGCGCCGCCGCGCTTGGCCGGACGCACCGGCGCGTCGATGCGGCGCTCGTCGAAGAAGCGCCGGGCGACATCGCCGAGCTCGGGGGAGAATGACGAGTAGCAGTCGAGCACGATCTCGCGTGCCTGCGCGAACGGAAACGTGACCTCGTCCTCGGTGACCGCCGCCATCCGATCGTAGTCGGCGAGCCGCTCGAGTCCCAGCAGCCTCGCCTTCAGCCGATACCAGCGGCGCGGTATCTCATAGCGGTTGCGGACCGCCTCGATCAGGGCCTGCACGGACTCGTCGCTGGCCTCGTTGGCGAGGTTGCGCGCCGCCAGCCAATGCGGATAGCGGCGCAGGCGATCGTCGGTCGCCTTGTCGGCGAGCAGTGTGTTGAACAGAAACGCGCGTGTGCGCAGACCCGGGACCAGCGCTGCCGTCACGGCCTCGGCGGTCGAGCGACGCACGTCCCGGTCGGCCAGCGTCAGGCGGCTGAGGGCGACGTCTAGGGCGACCGGCTCGCCCGCGGGCGGCCCTACCTCGCCGGAGGCGCCGCTCCGACGTCCGTTGCCCGCGCCGGCACCCGGCAGCTCGACCTCGATCGCCGAGGTGAGCTCCTCGAACAGGCGCGTCCACGCGCTCGAGCCGGTGAGCGCCTTCTCGGCGAGGATCTTCTCCTCGGGCTCTGAGAGCAGGTGGTCGCGATAGCGACGCACGTTGCGCAGGTGGTGACCGCAGAAGTCAAGGCCCTCCCCCGCCAAGAGCTCCTCGGCGCGCTCGTCTGATATCGCAGCCCACTCGAGGTCGAAGAACACGAGCGTCGTCTCGATCGCGGTCCCTCGCTCCTGCGCCAGCTGCAACAGCGCGCCGTTGGCGGGCTCGGCGGTGTCGGTGGCGAAGCGCAGCGCGGCATACGTGCCGGCCCGGCCGACCAGGTCGTGGATTCCCGCGAGCTCGTGCATCGCCGCTGCGAGCCCCGCTCCATCGAGTTCCCCGAGCTTGCCCGCGTAGCGAGCGGCGAACGCTTGCGCCTGCGCGAGCGCCTCGGCCAGCCGGCGCTCGACGCCGTCCGGGCCCTCGCCTTCCACCAGCGGCTCGAGATCCCAGGCCGTCGCCTGGAGCTCGGGATCGGTGTCGGTCGGCGTCTGCCCAGCCATCGCGGCTGAGCTTACCGTCGCCGCGCGAGCGAACCCGGCGGGGGCGCTACTCGCTGGCGAGCGCTGAGAGCATGTCCAGCCGGGCGGCGCGGCGCGCGGGCAGCTGCGCGGCGAGCAGGCCCGCGAGCGCGGCGACGAACAGCAGGATCACGAGCGTGCCGATGGGGTAGGCCTGCACGTATTCCGAGCCTGAGAACGCGAGCGTGCTGATCAGGACGGCGCCCACGACGCCGATCACGAGACCGAAAACGCCCCCGATCAACGCGGTGATCAGGGACTCGTAGCGGATCATCTGACGCACCTGCGGGCGCGAGGTCCCGATCGCGCGCATCATCCCCAACTCGCGCGTGCGCTCGTAGATCGACAGGATCAGCGTGTTGACGATCCCGAACAGCGACACGATCACCGACAGCGCGAGCAGCACGTAGATCAGCGTGAGCAGGTTGTTGATCTGGCCCGCCTGGTCCTGCTTGAACTGCGCTGCGGTGCGAGAGCGCGCCTGCGGGAACTCGCTCGCGAGCAACCTGTTCACCGCCGGCTGGACCTGCGAGTTCGACGCGCCGCGGTCATAGGAGACGAAATCGACGGCGTCTTCGCGCTCGCCGAAGGCATTGCGCGCGAGCGCGAGCGTGATCGTCAGGTCGCCCAGCAGGCGTGCGTTGTCCCGCGCGACGCCCTCCACGGTGAGCCGTGCGTAGCGGCCGGTGGGCGCGAGCACTTCGATCCGCTGGCCGATCGCGAGGTGGTGCGAGCTCGCGAATTCCTTCTTGACGACCACGCCCGTTTCGGCGAGGCCGAGCAGGGTGGCGTTCGATCCATGCGTCCATTCCAGGCGATACACGTGTGAGAACGATTCGGGCTCGATCGCCGTGATCGACTCGTTGGACTTGCTCGTACGCAGGCGGCCCTTCGTGAACGCGATCGGGGTCACCGAGCCCACTCCGGGGACTCGCCGCAACGCGACCGCGAGCTGCGCGGGGATCGCCGCTTCGTTGCCCGACTGCGAGTTCTCGACGATCAGGTCGCCCGCGAACGAGCGATCCACTGCGCTGTTGATCGTCGCCTTGAAACCGGCCGCGAGCACCGCGACGAGCGCGACCAGCGCGAGGCCGACCGTCAGCGCGGCTGCCGTCGTCAGCGTGCGGCCTGGCTGGCGGACAGAGTTCTCCTGTGCGAGGCGCCCCGTGATCCCGCGCCAGCGCACGAGCGTCCCGACGGCGCCCGCGAGCGCGCGCGTGAGCCGGTAGGGCGGCTGCGCGTCACCCCGCCGCAGGCGTTTGCGCAACCGGATCCCGCGCGCCACGACAACGATCAGGAGCACGAGCGCGGAGCCGCCGCCGAGCGTGAGCCGCACAAGGATCAGCACGGCGAGCACGACGCAGAAGCGGATGATCAGCGCGCGCCCGGAGGGCAGGCTGCGCGGGATGTCGACGCCCTCGCGCATCGCCGCGAGCGGCGGCACGCGTGTGGCCCGCAGCGCGGGCACCAGCCCCGCCGCAACCGTCACCACGATGCCCACGATCAGCGAAACGACGATCGTGCGTGTCTCGATCACCGAGCCGTTGTTGGGCAGGTCCGCGCCGAAGGCCTTGAACAGCTGGTTGAGCCCCGGCGCGAGCGCGATCCCGCCGAGCAGGCCGAGGACCGCCCCCACCACGCCGAGCATCAGGCCTTCGTAGACGACGGAGCGCATCACCTGCGCGCGCGAGCCGCCGAGCGTTCGCAGCAAGCCGAACTCGCGCGTGCGCTGGGCAACGGTGATCGAGAACGTGTTGAAGATGATGAACGCGCCCACGACGAGCGCGATGTAGGCGAACACGAGCAGAAACGTGCGCAGGAAGCTGAGGTTCTTTTCGAGTTCCGCGGTTTCGTGTTTGGCTTCTTCGCTGCCCGTTCGCACCTGCACGGTCGCGGGCAGCAGGGCGCGCAGTTTGTCGCGCACCTCGGTGGGCGTAACCCCGGGCGCGGCGGCGACGTCGATCTGGTCGAAGCGCCCCTGCTCGCCAACCACGCGCTGGGCCTCCCCCGGCGTAAGGATCGCCGCGCTCGCCCCGCCGAACGATTCGCCGCCGCCGAACCTGAGGATGCCCACGATCGTGTACGTGCGCGCTGGCGCGGATCCCGCGACGATCATCCGATCGCCGAGCTTCAGGTTGGAGCGCTGCGCGGTGGCCTGGTCGATCGCGACCTCTTCGGCGCTCACGGGGAAGCGCCCCTGCACCGGCTTGAACGAGTTGAACGGCGCGGGCACCTCGGAGCCGATGAACTCGGGCGCGTGGCCGCTGGAGAGGCGTTTGCGGTGCGTGGTCAGAAACGCGCCGGGCGTGAAGATCGACCCCGCGGCCTGCTTGACACCCGGGGTCGCTCGAACCTCCGCGAGCAGTGCGTCCGTGATCGGAGAGGTTTCCGTGCCGGTGTTGCGCCCGAGCGGCTGCGAGGGCGTGATCACCGCGTCGTGGTGCTTGTTCGCCGTCTGGAAGATCGACGCGAACGATTGGTTGATCGTGTCGGTGAGCACGTAGGTGCCTGCCATCAGCGCGACCCCGAGCGCGATCGCGATGCCGGTCAAAAGGACTCGCAGCTTGCGCTGCATGAACCCTCTGAGCACCAGCGAGAGCATCAGCCCACGGACTTCATCAGGTCCAGCGCCTGCTCGGACGTGAGTGCCTCGCCGTCGTGCACGATCCGCCCGTCGGCGAGGACGAGCAGCCTGTCCGCGAACGACGCCGCGTGCGCGTCGTGCGTGACCATCACGACGGTCTGGTTGAAGTCGTCGACCGCGTGGCGCAAGAGCTCGAGCACGTCGTTGGAGGCTTTCGAGTCCAGATTCCCCGAGGGCTCGTCGGCGAACACGACGGACGGGCGCGATATCAGCGCGCGGGCAACCGCGACGCGCTGTTGCTGACCGCCCGACATCTCGGCTGGACGATGGCGGAGCCGGTCGCGGATGCCGACGGTGTCAACGAGGCGATCGAACCACTCGCGGTCGGGCTTGCGTCCGGCGATCGAGAGCGGAAGCAGGATGTTCTCTTCGGCATTGAGGACCGGCAGCAGGTTGAAGGTCTGGAAGATGAAGCCGATCCGATCGCGGCGTAGTTGTGTTAGCTCCCGATCGCCCAGCTCGGTCAGCTCGACGCCGGCGATCCGCACGGTGCCCGACGTCGGGCGATCCAGACCGGCCAGAACGTGCAGGAGCGTCGACTTGCCCGACCCCGAGGGACCCATGATCGCCGCGAGGCGACCGCCGGGAAAGTCCACGCTCACGCCCGCGAGCGCGTCGACGGCAACCTCGCCCTCGCCGAAGCGGCGTCGGAGATCGCGGGCCTCGACGATCTCCCTGGGCTCGCTGCCGTCGCGTGTCAGCTCCATCGCGAGCCAGTCTAAAGGGACGCCCGGCACGGTATGTAGCATCGTCCGCCCGATGCACGAGACGACCCCCGGAGTCTTCCTTATCGCCCGTCCGTCGATCGATATCGAGGGCATGCGCGGCTACCTCGAGGCCGTCGGCGGGGAGTCGTGGCTGGAGCGCCGGCTCGGAGAGACGACGGCCGCGGGCGCGGACGCCGCGGGCACGCATGACCGCCTGAACGCGGGCGAGATGCTCGTGGAGTTCGGCGGTCGCGCCTGCTATCGCAGCTGGGAGCCGGGGCTGAACCCGAACGTGACCAAGGTCCGCACCGACCAGCGCGAGTACTTCGCCAACATCCTGCGCTCAGCGCACGGCAGCGTCCTCGAGCACGCCAACTACTCGTTCGCGCTGCGCAATGTCAGCAGAACTTTCACTCATGAGCTCGTGCGGCATCGCGCCGGCTCGGCGTTCAGCCAGGAGAGCCTCCGTTACGTGCGCCTCATGGACATCGGCTTTCGCGTGCCGCCGGCGCTCGAGCCGGTGCGCGAGCAGGTGCTCTCGATCGTCGAGCAGCTCGAGGAGTTCCAGCTCAGCGCCGCAAAGGAGCTGGGGATCGACGAGCAGGGCGTGCCGTTCCACGTCAAGAAGGAGGTCACCTCGGCGCTGCGGCGTCTCGCGCCGACCGGGTTGAGCACGGACATCATCTGGACCGCCAATGCGCGCACTCTGCGCCATGTGATCGAGATGCGCACGGCCGCCGGCGCCGAGGAGGAGCTGCGCCTGGTCTTCGACAAGATCGCCCGGGTGATGCTGGCGGAGGCGCCCGGCCTGTTCCAGGACTTCGCCCGCCAGGACGACGGCTCCTGGGTGCCCGAGCACCGCAAGGTGTGATCCAACGGCCGCCGCCCGCGACGGGGCACGCGGGCGGCGGAGCTCATGGGCGCGAGCGCCGGGAAGCCGGTCAGGAGTCCATCGTGCGCGTGCGCCAGGCGCCGAGCGCGAGGAATGCGGCGAGCCAGGCGGCGAGGGCGAGCAGCGCGGTGCCCTGTCCCATCGTCACGCTCGCGCCGCGATCGCCGACGTGAACCGGGCTGAAGTGCACGATCGCCTGGCTGAGAATCGCGTCGCGCCCCTTGCCCAGGGAGCTGATGTTGGCGATCAGCGGGCTGGCCACGAGCTGCCAGCCGATCAGTGCGGTGATCGCCGCGGGCTTGGATGTCGTCAGCGAGGCGAACCCGACCGCGACCACGCACACGACGCCGGTGGCCAGCAGCGTGAAGCCGAGCCCATTGAGGATCAGGGCGGAGTCGGGTGTCGGGAGATTCGAGGCGAACGCGAAGCTGCCCAGCAGGACGAGTCCGTAGCCGACGATCATCACCGTCCAACACACGGCCAGGGCGGCGGGGACGCGCGAGGCGAACAGCGCCAGGCGTGACCGACCGGTGACGATAAGGTCGCGGAACACGCCCGCCGAGGAGTCGCCGGTCCCGGCCTCGACCCCAATTAGAACCGCGGCCAGCGGGCCGAAGAACAGGCACAGCAGCCGCACGCCGTCGGTGAACCCGGGAGTACCGCCGGCGGGAGCGTATTTGACCGGGTTAGAGGAATGTTGGATCGCCTTGACGGTGAACAGGACGATCACGGGGGCGAGCGCGAGCACGATGACCCAGATCAGCGTTCCGCGCTTCTTGCGGAGCTTGAGCAGGTCGGCGTCGAACATGCGCAGCGCGATCGCGGTCATGCCCGCACCTCTTCCGGCACGGCGTCCAGGCGCGAGGTGACCTCCAGGAAGCGCTGCTCGAGGCTGTGCCGGACCGGCTCCAGACGTGTCACGGCGATGCCCGCGGAGACCAGATGCACGTTGATCTGGGCTGCGGTCTCCGGTCCACCGGACAGGACGACGCGCAGGCCGTCATCCGAGCGACGAGCCTCGCGCACCTGATCCAGCCCTTCGAGCAGGCCGATCGCGCGCTCGCGATCGTCGACGCCGACGATCAGCTCGCTGTGTGCGCCGCCTTCGGCGAGCTCGGCGATCGGGCCCTGCGTGATCACCTTGCCGCGGTCGACTATCGCCGCGGCGTCGCAGATCTTTTCGACCTCATCGAGCAGGTGAGACGAGAGGAAGACCGTGCGTCCCTCCTGCTCGACCATCGCGCGGATCATTTCGCGGAACTCCTGAATGCCGCCGGGATCGAGTCCGTTGGTCGGCTCATCGAGGATCAACAGCAGCGGATCGGCGAGCAGGCAGCGGGCAACTCCCAGGCGCTGGCGCATGCCGAGCGAGTAGCGCTTGACCTTGTCATCGGCGCGCTCGGAGAGGCCCACCCGAGCGAGCGCCGGCGCGATCCGCGCGTCTGCCTCGGCGCCACGGACCGCCGCGACGATGCGCAGGTTCTCACGGCCCGATAGATGATTGTGAAAGCGAGGATCCTCGACGATCGCCCCGACGCGCTGGAGCGCGGCCGCGCGATCGGCCGGCACCGGATGGCCGAGCACACGCATCTGGCCGGCGCTCGCCCGCGTCAGCCCGAGCAACATCCGGATCATCGTCGTCTTGCCGGCGCCGTTGGGGCCGAGGAAGCCGAACGCCGAGCCGCGTGGCACCAGCAGGTCGACGCCGTCGACCGCCGTGCGTGCGCCGAAGCGCTTGGTCACGGCGCTCGTCTCGATCGCCGGTGTGGCGGAGCTCGAATCCATCGTGCGTCCACTGTGACCGCTGCTCAGGCGGAGCGCAATCGGGGATTGCCCTTAGGGCGCCGGCGCGGCCGGTTCAGGGCCCATCGAGGCTGACGAGCCGGCGCTGCACGGCCCAGCGGCTCAGCTCGTGTCGGCTCGAGAGCTGGAGCTTGCGCAGAACGGCCGATACGTGAGCCTCGACGGTCTTGACCGAGATGCCCAGCCGCTGGGCGATCTCCTTGTACATGTAGCCGCGCGCGATGTGGCGCAGAACCTCGCGCTCGCGGGGTGTGAGCTGGTCGAGCTCGGGATCCTCGCCGGAGGGCGCCTCACCCGCGAACGCGTCGAGCACGAAGCCCGCGAGTCGCGGCGAGAACACCGCGTCCCCTTCGGCCACGCGGTGGACCGCGTCGGCCAGGTCGCTGCCCGATATCGACTTCGTGACGTAGCCGCGTGCGCCCGCGCGGATCACGGCGATGACGTCCTCGGCCGCATCGGACACCGACAGTGCGAGGAAGCGCACGCCGAGCTGCGCGGCGATCACGCGCCGGATGACCTCCACGCCGCCACCGTCGGGCATGTGAACGTCCAGCAGCACGACGTCCGGCTGCTCGCGCGCGATCACCTCGATCGCCTCCGACACGCTGCCCGCGTCGCCGACGACCGCCACGCGATCCTTCAGCTCGGCATGCACGCCCGAGCGAAACAGATCGTGGTCATCGACGATCACGACCCGCGGAGCGGGGCTCATGCGGGACTAGTCTCGGATCGAATCATGACGACGGGACGTTCGCTCCCAGCGTCTGCGCATCCATCGACAGCTCGATCTCGGTTCCCTCGCCGGGAGCGCTCCGCACGGTCGCGTGTCCGCCGTAGCGTTCCATGCGGCCGAGGACCGAATCGCGGACGCCACGCCTGTCGGGCGGAATCGCCGCCGGATCAAAGCCAACGCCCCGGTCGCGAACAAACGCCTCGACGCGGCCGGCGCCAACCTCGGCGTAGAGATCCACGCGCTCGACGCCGGCGAACTTGGACGCGTTGGTCATCGCCTCGCGGGCTGCCAGCACGAGTGCTTCCAGAGGCGCGTCCAGCGCGCAATCGCCCACGATCACTGCCTCCACGGGGACGCCATGCAGCTCCTCGACCTCCGCGGCCGCCCGCTCGAGCGCGACCTTGACGCTGGCATCGGGACCGGGCGCTGAGCGCTCGAACAGCCAGCGGCGCAGCTCGCGCTCCTGGCGGCGGGCAAGGCCGGCGACCTCGCGGGCGTCCCCTGCGCGCCGCTGGATCAGGGCGAGCGTCTGCAGCACCGAGTCATGCAGGTGGGCGGCCAGCTCGGCGCGCTCCTGCTCGCGAATGCGCGCCGCGCGCTCGACGGCGAGGTTACGTCCCAGTCGCACGAACCAGGGTGCGACGAGCACGCCCAGCGCGGTCGCGATGATCGCGACGACGGCGACCGCCTTGCCGAGACTGTCGAGTACGCCCAAGCTGTGCAGCAGCGAAGCCGAGGCGAACGCCACGAGGACCGCGCCGAGCGCCAGTCGGGGGGCGTCGCCGCGACTGGGTCGGCGCAGTTTGGGGGGAAGCGAACGCAGCGACGGGCGCCAGCGACGGGGCAGTCCGCCGAACGAAGGGTCCGCCGGGCGCCAGACGAGCGCCAGACCGAACGACGCCAGCAGCACCGGGCCGACGAGCGAATCGCCGAGCCATAGGCGCGTGTGGCGGAGGACGACGAGCACCGCGGCGACGATCACGACGATCGCGAGCATCTCGCGCCAGGCGCCGGGCCGGCGCTCGGCGCGTTCGCTGCCGGGCGCCACCGGTATGAGCGCCCAGGCCAGCGCGTAGATCGCGATGCCCAGGCCGCCGATCGTGATGGCCGCCGCCATTCCGAGGCGCACGAGCAGCGTCTCGACGCCCAGGTACTCCGCCACGCCCGCGCACACGCCGCCGAGCAGGCCGCGGTCGGGGTATCGGCGCAGGGGTGGGTGCTCCGGGCGCGCTTCCGGGGCCGGCGGCGACATCGACTTCGTCGCCGGCGGGCGCGAATCGTCCGACTCGCGGCCGGTGGCGTCATCGAGGCTGGTGTCCGCCGAGGCCATGACTCAATCATGGCACCGCTGAAATGCCGCCCCATAGGGGATGACCCGTAGGGTCCCCCACGGCCTGCGGGCTCAGTCTCCCTCGGCCTGCAGTTCCTTAACGCGCTCCTCGAGCTGCGCCGTGACGGTCGGATCGCGCAGCGTGGTGACGTCGCCCAACGCGTGGCCCTCGGCGATGTCCCGCAGCAGGCGGCGCATGATCTTTCCCGAGCGCGTCTTGGGGAGGTCTTCGGCCCAGATGATCCGCTTGGGGCGCGCGAACTTGCCGATGCGCTCGGCGACCGTCCCGCGGATGCCCTCGACCGTGCTGTCATCGCCCTCGAGATCGCCCTGCAGCGTGACGAACGCGACGATCGCCTGCCCGCTGTCCTCGTCGTGCTGCCCGATCACCGCCGCCTCGGCGACATCCGCGTGCGCCACTATCGCCGACTCGACCTCCGCCGTGGAGAGACGGTGCCCGGATACGTTGACGACGTCGTCGATTCGCCCGATGACCCAGAGGTAACCGTCGCGGTCGCGCCGGGCCGCGTCGCCGACGAGATAGGTCTCGCGGCCAAATCGCGCGAAGTAGGTATCGACGAAGCGATCCTCTTCCTTGTAGAGGGTGCGCAGCATCGACGGCCACGGTCGCGTGAGCACGAGCAGGCCCTGGCCTTCCTGCACGGGCTCGCCGGTGGACTCGTCGAGCACGTCGGCGAACACGCCGGGGAACGGGTGCGTCGCGGACCCGGGCTTGGTGTGAGTGATCCCCGGCAGCGGCGTGATCATGATCGCGCCCGTCTCGGTCTGCCACCAGGTGTCGACGATCGGGCAGCGTCCGCCTCCGATCACCTCGTGGTACCACAGCCACGCCTTCGGATTGATCGGCTCGCCGACCGTCCCCAGCAAACGCAGCGAGGAGAGGTCGTGCTTGCCCGGCCATTGCGCGCCCCACTTGATGCAGGCGCGGATCGCCGTCGGCGCGCAGTAGAGGATGCTCACGCCGTAGCGCTCGACGAGCTCCCACCAGACGTCCTTCTCCGGATAGTCCGGCGCGCCCTCCCACATGACCGACGTCGCGCCGTTGCAGAGGGGCCCGTAGACAATGTAGGAGTGCCCGGTGACCCAGCCCACGTCCGCCGCGCACCAGTAGACGTCGGACTCGGGTTTCAGATCGAAGACGTAGCGGTGGGTCGCGGCGGCGCCGGTCAGGTATCCACCGGTGGTGTGCAGGATGCCCTTCGGCTTGGCGGTCGAGCCGGACGTGTAGAGGATGTAGAGGGGATGCTCTGCATCCAGCGGCTCGGCCGGGCAGTCCGGATCGGCCGCCGCCAGGATCTCGTCGTAGTAGACGTCGCGACCCTCGCGCATCTCACACGGCGTGCCCTTGCTCCGGACTACGACGATTCGCTCGAGCGTCGGCAGGTCGCCCATCACCTCGTCGACGCGGTCCTTGACCGCGGCCGTCTTGCCCTTGCGCGCGGCCCCGTCGACGGTTATCAGAGCCTTCGCCTGCGAGAACTCCATCCGCTCGCGCACGGCCTCCGCCGAGAAGCCACCGAAAACTACGTTGTGCGGGGCGCCGATGCGCGCGCACGCGAGCATCGCGACGGCGACCTCGGGGATCATCGGCAGGTAGATCCCGACGACGTCGCCCTTACCGACGCCGAGGTCCTTGAGGGCGTTGGCGAAGCGCTTTACCTCGGACAGCAGCTCGGCGTAGGTGATGTCGCGCTCCTGCCCCTCCTCCCCGCGCCAGTGAAAGGCGACGCGGTCGCCGATACCGGCCTCGACGTGCCGGTCCAGGCAGTTGAAGGACGCGTTGAGCGTGCCCCCCGCAAACCACCGGTAGAACGGCGGGTTCGAGTCGTCGAGCACGGTGTCCCAAGCGCGAAACCAGTGCAGCTGCTCGGCCTGGCGCGCCCACCATCCCTGCGGATCGTGCGCCGCCTGCTCATAGATCGCCGGGTCATTCAGCAGCGCCCGCTCGCGAAACTCAGGCGGCGGGGCGAACCGCTCCACCTCCAGCAGCTCGGCCAACTCGCGGTCGAGCTGCTCCCCGACGGGCCTGTCGGACTCGCCCGCCATCACCTAGCGACGCGTGCCGCGCTTGCGCCGGCGCTTGCGCGATGAGCCGTTCGACGCCGGACGGGCCGGGGCGGGCGCGACATCCGCGGCGGCGGTCGAGAGTGCCGGCTGTCCCGCTCGCGGGCGCTTGTCCGCGCGCTGGCGCGCCTGCGAGGGCCACGGCCGTGCCTCCCCGGCGGCCCACGCGGGCGGATCGCCGGAGCTGGCCGAGCTGTCTGACGCTTTCGACTTGGGCCAGCGACCCGCGTAGAGGATTCCCATCATCACCATCCAGAAGGCGGGCACGACCTCGAGCTGTGCGCCGCCCAGCGGCACGAAGATGAGAATGCCGGTGAAGATGCCGAGGATGCCCATCCAGCGGGCAACGAGCCCGACGCGCAGGGCGTTCAGCGTCACGCCGATCATCCCGGCCGCGAAAGCGAGCCCGGCGAGCAGCGCCAGGTACTCGGTGATCACGTTGGCGGTGCCCTTGGTGAGCGCGTTGTCGACCGAGTGGTTGGTGAAGTCGTGACCGGTCGCGAAGTTGTGAGTCGTGATCGCGAGGACCACCTGATGGCCAATGCCCACGATCGCCACCCCGATTCCACCGACGAGGACGAGCGGGCGCGCGGCAGACCACATGTTCGGTCGCCGAAACCGAGTCGCATCGGCCAACAGGAGGAGCACCAGCGTGAGCGCGACGATCGCGATCGCGGCGATCGTGCTTCCGGCGATCAGCGCCAGGGCGTGATGGCTGGTGAATTTGACCTCCGCCGCATGCGGGCTGACGGCTGGGTCGGCTTCGCCTCTGAGCGCCGGAGCGAGGCCCTGGAGCAGCCCCACGCTCGGCGCCCCGTTGAGCGTCGAGTTGATGATGATCCCGCTCAGCAGGTACAGAACGCCGCCGGCGAGCGCCGGTACCGCCAGGCGACTTCGGCGCTCGGACTCACGCGCCACCTGCTCTCTGATCTCGCTGGCGCTCGGCATCGAACGCGAAGTCTATGGGCTCACCGAGGCTCGAGAGGCGACCGGCGGCGCTGCCCGCGCCGGCGTGCCCGGCTTTGGCCGCGCCACCGGACGCGCGTCGCCGCTACTCGTCGGCGAGCGCCGAATGCACGCCCGGCGGGAGGCCCAACCGATCGCCGACGCGCTGCAGCAGATCCAGCAGCTGCCCGTGCTCGGCGTCGCTCAGCCCGGCACACAGCTCGCGCTCGTGAGCGGCCGCAAGGGCGAACGCGCGCGCGAGCAGGTCGGCCCCGTTCCCGGTCAGATGCAGCGCTCGGGCGCGGCGGTCGAGCTTGTTCTGTCGGCGCTCGAGCAGCCCGCGCCCCTCGAGCGCGTCGACGAACGCGACCATGCGACTCGCGGGAATCTGCAGCCGCTCGCCGATCGCTTGTTGGGACTGCCCTTCGGAGGCGCCGACGGCGCGCAACAGGGCGAACTCTCGCGGCTCGAGCGCGAGCGGAGCGAGGATCTGGCGGAACAGGCGCGCGACCGCGTATCCGGTCGTTGAGATCGTGAAGCCGACCGAGCGGAACGGCACCGTCGCAGCGAGCGACGGCGACCCGCCGTCGAGGGCCGCCGCAGCCAAGTCGGCCGTCCACGGCGCCTCGCCGCGATCCCGCATCGCGCGCCGGGCCGCCGGCTGCGCCCGCGCCGGCTTGGCGGGCTCTGGCGACGGGTCGGCCGACCGGCTCGTGGCCTCGTTGTGCTTGTTGGCCTTCACACAAACATCATAACCCGAGCAAAAGACTTGTCAGATTAATCATTACGTGGGCCAATCATCTCGTGGTGCGGCGCTCGCCGAGGGCGCCCCGGGCTCGCCGAGGGCGCCCGGCGCTCGCGCACGAGGCTCTAGGATGGGCGGATGGAGAGCGGTGGACTTGGAGACCTGTTCGGCGATCCCGAGGAGCTCCAGCGACGCCTGGCGGAGTTCGCCGACCAGATGCAGGGACAGCAGCGCTTGGCGTGGGCCGACAACGCGATCAAGCTCGCGGTCGACATGACCGTGGCGGCCGTTCAGCGGGTGAACGTGCAGGGCAACGCCGACGCACAGGCGGAGCAGATCAGGGCCGTGATGGCAAGGATCTTCCCCGAGGCTGTCGCCCTCGTGCGCGAGGCGCGCGAGGGTCTTCAGTAGCGGGCGCGCAAGCTGCGCTGGCGTTGCGCGCTGGGCGCTTGAGCGTCCTCGGCGAGACGCGCATCTGGCGCGAGCGGCGTTCCGGCGCGCTCGGCCTCTCGCTCTTCCTCGCGCGAGGCGCGCCCGGCGAAGATCACCTCTTTGAAGGAACGGAAGCGGAAGATGAAGACCACGGCGCCGAGCCCGACCAGCGCGGTGAACGCGGCGATCGCGATCTGCTGGCCGACGGAGTAGGCGGCGACGACCGCCGTCGAGGCGCTGCCGGCGAAGACCTTCACGAGCAGCGCCTGCTGAACCCCAGCGCCGCCGGGCGTGAAGGGGACGGCCCCGGCAACTTGGTTGACGGCGAACACGAGCAGTACGTTCTTCACTGAGCCGCCCACCCTGAACGCTTCGAGCAGGAACCAGAAGGCGGCGAAGCGGCACAGCCAGGCCACGACCTGAAGCGCTGCGACTTCGCGCAGGTAACGCGGACGATCGCTCAAGATCGTCACGCCCTGGCGCACGCGCGCCCAGAACGCCTTTACACGCGAGGAGAGCACGGCGAATGCGACCAGGCCGGCAACCGCGAGCGCCGTGATCAAGAACAGGGTCAGGCGAAAGTGTTCTGCCAGGTAGGAGATGTCGAACGAGTTCAGCTTCGAGAAGTCCGGCGGCTTGGGAAAGACGCCTTGCGTGAAGGCGAAGATCAGCACGATCACGCCCACGCACGCGTCGAAGATCGACTCCACGAAGAACGCTGCCGCCACCGTTGGGTAGCTGGAGCCGGGGATTGAGGAGCGTGTGAGGAACAGCTTGATCACGTCCCCCCCGCGCGCGGGGACGACATTGTTGAAGCCGACCGCCGCGAAGTACGCGCCCCATACACGCCGCCACTGGAAGCGAACCGCGGGATAGGCGGCGCGCAGGCTGTGAAAGAACGCGCGCGAGCGCAGCGTGAGGTTCAAGCCGAAGAACGCGAGCCCGAGCAGCAGCAGCCCCCAGTGGACCGCGGCCAGGTCCGAGAAGAACTGGCCGGCTGCGTCGAAGAACGAGCTGAGGCTATGTCCGATCGAGGTCGAGGCGAGCAGTGCGGGCACGTCCTCAAGCGTACGGTGGCCGGCGGTGCGATACAAAGCAGAGCATGGCTCCCCGCACCAGCGGCGCTGCAGGTCTGACGGTCGCCGTGACCGGTCCAACCGGCGAGATCGGCCAGGCTGTCGTCGCCGCGCTCGAGCGCTCGCGCGAGGTCTCGCGCGTGCTCGGGATGGCGCGGCGGCCGTTCGACCCGGCCGAACGTGGCTGGCGCAAGGTCTCCTACCGGCGCGGCGATGTGCTCGACAAGCAGGCCGTGGAGGCGCTCGTGCGAGACGCCGACGTTGTCGTCCACCTGGCGTTCATCATCATGGGCAAGCCGAGCGAGAGCCACGCGGTGAACCTGGACGGCTCGCGCAACGTTTTCGATGCGACCGTGTCGGCGGGCGTGAAGCGGCTCGTGTACGCCTCCTCGGTGGCCGCCTACGGCTTCCACCGCGACAACCCCCAGCCATTGACTGAGGAGGTCGCCGCGCGGGGAACCTCGAGCCACTACTACTCCGCCCAGAAGGCCGAGGTCGAGGCGCTGCTGGCGCGGGCTCTCGCTCACAGCGCCACCGCCGCCTATGTCTTTCGCCCCTGCATCGTCGGCGGGCGCGACGCGCCGCTGTTGATCGACAGCCTGCCCTACACGCAGCTCTCAGACCGGCTGCCGGGACCCGTGCAGAGCCTGCTCGAGGGCGTACCGATCCTCAAGCCGGTGCTGCCCGATCCCGGTGTCCCGTTCCAGCTCGTTCACCACGACGACGTGGCCAGCGCGATGCGCGCGGCGGTGCTCGGGCGCGGGACGCCGGGCATCTACAACATCGCCGGGCCGGGTCAGCTGACCGTGAAAATACTCGCCGAGGAGCTTGGCTGGTATTCGATCCCGGTTCCCGAGCTCGCGGTGGATGCGGTCGCGGAGATGGTCGGGCGGCTGGGCTTCCTGCCCGCGCAGGTCCAGTGGATCAGCGCGTTTCGCGAGCCCGTGATCATGGACACGGCGAAGGCGCGCCGCGAGTTGCGCTGGCGCCCCAGGCATGATGCCCTGCAGACGCTGCGCGAGACGATCACGGCGGCGCGCCTGGACCCACTGATCCGCTAGGCAAATGGCAGCCGCGTCGACCGGCTGCGTCGCGCGCGGCGAGGCCAACGTAGGCTTCCGCTCGGCGTGAGCTCTCAATCAACCGCCCAACCATCGGCACGGCCGGCCGACCCGGCGATCGTCACCGACAGCACGCCGTACCTGCCTCGGCAGCTGATCGATCGGTGGCATATCCATCAGGTCAGCTTGTATGTGGGCTGGGAGGGCGATCTTCAGCGTGAGGAGGACTACGACGATCTCGATGCGTTCTACGCTCGGCTGCACGACTCGCGACAGCTGCCGACGACCTCACAGCCCTCGGCGGGGGACTTCCTCGCCTGCTATGAGCCGCTCGTGAGCGCGGGTCGCGACGTCGTCTCGATCCACCTCGCCAGCGGCCTGTCCGGGACGTGCGAGAGCGCGCGCGAGGCCGCTCGGATGCTGGCCCAGGCGGGACATCCTGGGCGCGTGGAGGTGCTCGACAGCCAGACGGGCGCGGGTGGCCTGGGCTGTCTGGTCCTCGTCGCCGCGAGCGTCGCCGAGCGGGGCGGACCCGCCGAGGCCGTGCTCAACGCCGCCCGCGCCGCCCGCGAGAGCCTCGACATCTGGTTCTGCCTCGACACGCTCGAGTACCTGCGGCGTGGGGGACGGATCGGCGCCGCCCAGGCGGTGATGGGGACGGCGCTGAAGCTCAAGCCGATCCTGACCTTCGGCACGGAGATCGCCCCGGTCGGGCGCGTGCGTACCCACGAGCGCGCGTTCGAGCGGATGGTCGCCTACCTGCGCGAGCTGCACGAGCGGGGCGCGACCGACTGGATCGTGCAGCACGCACAGGCGCCGCGAGACGCCGAGCGGCTGGTGTCGGCCGGCTGCGAGATCTTTGGCTCAGAGCCGCTCTTCTGCACGCAGGTCGGCCCGGTGCTGGGGGCGCATCTGGGGGCCGGGATGCTGGTCGGCGGAATGACGCGGCCGGCGTCAGGCGACCGGCGGCCCGGCTTGCCCTAAAGCGGCCAAGACGAGAGCGTCGTGGTCCGCCGGCTTGACCTTGCGCAACACGTCGGCCACCCGACCGTCGGAGTCCACGATGAACGTCGTGCGCTCGTTGCCAAAGTAGGTTTTGCCGTACATCGACTTCTGCACCCACACGCCGTAGGACTCGGCGACCGCGTGATCCTGATCCGCCAGCAGTGGGAAGCCGAGCGCGTACTTGTCGTGGAACTTCTTCACCCTGGCCACCGGATCCGGCGAGACCCCAAGCACGGTGGCGCCCGCAGCCGAGTAAGCCGCGCGATTGTCGCGCACGCCGCACGCCTGCGTCGTGCATCCCGGCGTGTCGGCCTTGGGATAGAAGTACACCACCACCGGCTGGCCGTGAAAGTCGGACAGCTTCACCGGCCGCCCGTCCTGGTCGGGGAGCTCGAAGTCGGGGGCCGTGGCGCCGGGTTCGACCACGCGGGCAATGCTAGCGTCGGGCTTGGAGCTCGGGTAAGATGGCAGCCGGGCCTGGGTAGCACCGAGCAGGGACCCACTTGGCCGAGTCGCGGGTAAGCACGAGCATCACCCCGTTTGACAGCAGAGAGCGACTGGACGGGCTCGTCGCCAGGAGACGATCGACGACGTCGGGACCCCGAGCCGAGGGCGAACCAGCCTCATCGCAGCAGACGCGAGAGCCGACGATCCTTGAGCACGCGCCCCTCGGTCTGGCAGGAGGGACAGTAGGCGATCACGTAGTCCTCGAAGTGCACGGCTCGCAGCGGCGTAGCGCAGCGAGGGCACTCCTCGCCCTCATGCCTGTGGACCTGCAACGGCATCGGCAGCTTGTCGGGAATCGGCAGCCGGACGACGTCCTCGTAATGCGCGAGCGCCGCTCCGAGCGATTGCTCGATCGCCGTCGCCAGCCGATCGCGCTCGTCCTCGTCGAGGTCGTTGCCGCGCTTGAACGGCGAGAGCATCGCGCTCCACAGGATCTCGTCCACCCATGAGCGCCCGATCCCGGCGATCGTGCGCTGGTCGCGCAGAACCGTGTGCAGCGGCCGCGGCAGATCCAGGACGTCGCCCAGCGGCGGAGGAACTGGCCAGGCCTCGGGGCCCAGGGTCGCGAGCGCCTCGTCCCGCTCGAGCTCACCGGCGCGCAGCAGCTTCACCCAGGCCGCCTGCTTTGAGCCGAACTCGCGCAGACGCAGCTCGCGCCCGTCCGTCAGGCGCACGAGCAGACGCGAGGTGCGGTCGCGCGGCCCAGCCCGCTTGTCGTAGAGCTGCAAGCGCCCCGCCGACATCAGGTGGATCAGCAGCGCCAGCTGCCCCGAAACCTCGACGATCAGGTGCTTTCCGCGCCGGCGAACTGCCTCGATCCGGCCGCCCTCGAGCTCCGACAGCGGCGGGTCGAATGTCTTCAGGGCGTTGATCCCCGGTGCCAGCGCGGACTCGATCTGCGCACCACGCAGCGCAGCATCGAGCAGGCGCGCGGTGATCTCGACCTCGGGCAGCTCCGGCATCGCCTCTCATCGTAGGGCGAGGCCGGTGCATGCCCGAGCACGGCTTGCGGCGCTTAGGAGACGCTCAGTTGGCGCCGATCGGGGGACCGTTATAGGCGACGCCGCTCGGGCTGCGCCAGCTCACGCGCCATTTGGCGCCCCGCGTCGAGGAGTGCAGCGTCCAATAGCCGTGCGAGTCGGTCTTGACGGTCGCCAGCGTCCGGAAGCTCCCCGAGCCCGGAGTCTGGACCCGAACCTTCACCTTCGTGGCGCCGGTCGCCGGGCGCACCAGCCCCCACAGCGAGTAGCCCGAGCCCGTCCTTGAGACGACCAGCTGCACCGGATAGGAGTAGTACAGGGTCTTCGGGCTCCCGCCGGCGGTCTGTAGGCCGGTGCGGTAGCCGTGCAGGCCGTTGTGCGGGCTTTCGTCGGTCAGCAGGTACTGCGAGAAGGCCACGACGCCCGGATTCCCCCAGGCGATCTTTTCCGAGATCGCGTCATATTCGGCCTGCTGTTGCTGAGAGACGCCGAGCGAGTTCGGCTTGCTCTCGACGCCGAACTCGGGCAGGTACATCGGCGTGTGCGACGGGATCGCATGAGCGTTTGCGGCTTTGCTCAGCGCGTTCGACAACCTGTTGAGCGCCCCGATCGTCACCTCGTCGGATTCCGGCGGCCGGTAGTACGGCCCCTGAACGGCGGGGTAGGTGTAGGGGTGATGCGCGTAGCCGTAGATCGGCAGCTTGCTGCATGTCGAGGCTTTGTGGTAGGCGTTGTTCAGGCACAGCGCTTCGCGCAGGAAGGCCAGCGGGGCGACCTCGCGCGTCTTGTCTTCGCTCCTGGAGCGGACCCTGTCGACGCCGAACGGCGCCGTTTCGCCGAACAGCAGCTTCGGAGAGGCGATTCCCGCGGCCTTCAGCCCTTGATAGGCCGCCTGCCACAGCCCGCGATAGATCCGGGGCGAAGCGGGCGTGCCGTTGGCGTTGAACTGTGGCTCAAGCCAGCCCGGGATGTTGGGCTCGTTCCACGGAGCAAAGACCGATACCTGCGGTGCGTAGCGGCGGCCCACGGCGGTCATGAACTGTTCAAACGCCTTGTCGTCGGGGCGCGTGACCAGGTCCCTGTGACCTGCCGTTGCCCACTTCGGAGCCCCCCCGGTGACGGTCAGCAGCACCGGCCATTTCAGGCGCGCGGCTTCTGTCAGCACGTAGTCATAGCCGCCCCAGCGGTAGCTCGCCGGGTTCGTGGCGTCGAATTTGGGACGCCTCGTGCTGTTTGCCCCGGGCACGACATCGTGCCAGTGGAGCTCGAGGCGCAGGGCTGTCACGCCCAGCCGCTCCAGCTTCAGGAAGGTCGCGTGCCGCTTGGAGCTGAGCAGGTCCTTTGGCGCCTCGAAGTAAACGATTTGCGCGTGCGAGGCGACGGCCGGAGCAGGTGCGCCTGCGGCGAGCGCCGCGCACGTCGCGCACGCCGCGGCGAGCACGGCAAGGACGCGCATTTTGAGGGCTGAGAGAGCTGGGATAGAGAGCATGGACCGTTAAGACACGGGGGCAGGGACGATGTTGCGGTCGCCGCCACAGCGGCGCCGCCAGGCCGAGAGCGACGATCTGACCAGCGGCGGTGTAGCGTGCAAGCGGATGACCCTATCGGTTGCGCGGGACGACATCGTCGACAGCCACGCAGAAGTCGGGCCAGACGCGCGTCCTCCCCTGCTCGTCCTCGAGCCGCTGAAGGCCTTCCTGGACGAGCACGGCCTCGGCGAGGGGGAGATCGATGCGAGCCCGATCGGCGAGGGGCACTCGAACGTGACATATCTGATCAGGCGAGGTGGCCTCGAGGTCGTCCTGCGCCGCCCGCCGCGCCCGCCCCTACCGCCCAGCGCCCACGACGTCCTGCGCGAGGCGCGCCTGCTGAGAGCGCTGCGCGATACTCCGGCGCGCGTGCCCGCGGTGCTCGCCGTGGGTGAGGACGAGGCCACGATCGGATCCCCGTTCTACGTGATGGAGCGGATCGAGGGCGAGGTGATGGTCACGAGCATCCCAACGGACCTGGACACGCCGGGCCAGCGCCGCGCGATCGGCGAGCAGCTGATCGATGCGCTCGTCGAGATCCACTCGGTCGACTGGCAGGCAGTTGGCTTGGAGGGGTTCGGCAAGCCGACCGGCTACCTGGAGCGTCAGCTGCGCCGTTTCGTCGGCCTGTGGGAGGTCAACAAGACACGCGAGATCCCGGCCGTCGAGCGCGTCGGCGGCTGGCTCGCCGAGAACATGCCGGATTCCGGCCCGGCCACGATCGTCCACGGCGACTACCGCCTCGGCAACACGATCTTCGCCGCCGGTACACCCGCGCACCTGGCGGCGGTGCTCGATTGGGAGATGGCCACGATCGGCGATCCGCTCGCCGATCTCGGCTATCTGTGCATGATGTGGACCGAGAAGGACGATCCGGTCGGCGGACTGCGCGAGGCCCTCGGCGCGGTGACCCGCCGCGAGGGGTTTCTGAGCCGCGGCGAGGTGATCGCCTACTACGAGGAGCGCACCGGACGCTCGATGCAAGCCCTGCGCTGGTATACGACGCTCGCGCTGTGGAAGTCGATCGTGTTCATGGAGGGCAACTACAAGCGCGCCGTCTCCGGAACGACAGACGATCCGTACCTGAAGCAGTTCGGCGACGGCGTGCTCGAGCTCGCGCACCAGGCCGAGGAGGTGGCGTATGGCGCGTGAGCCGCAGGACGGCGGCGACCGCGCCGGGCTGCTGATCGATTGGGGAGGCGTGCTCACGACCAATCTGTTCGCCTCCTTTCAGGCCTTCTGCCTGCAGGCGCAGATCGATCCGCAGACGCTCCGCGAGCGCTTCAGCGGCGATGAGTCGTTCCGCGAGCTGTTGATCGCGCTCGAGAAGGGCGAGATCGAGGAGGCGGCCTTCGAGCTGCGACTCGGTCCGCTCCTCGGCGTGGAGGCGGACGGTCTGATCGACGGGCTGTTCGCCGGCGTGCAGCCCGATGCGGCGATGCTGGACGCCGTGCGCCGGGCGCGCGATGGTGGCGTGCGCACGGCGCTCGTGTCGAACTCGTGGGGAGTCCACCGCTACCCGCACGAGCTGTTCGACGAGCTGTTCGATGGCGTCGTGATCTCGGCCGAAGAGGGCATCCGCAAGCCGTCGCGGCGGATGTATGAGCTCGGCGCCGAGCGGGCGGCGATCGCGCCCGAGCGCTGCGTCTACGTCGACGATCTGCAGTTCAACCTGGCCCCGGCGGAGGCGCTCGGCATGGCCACCGTGCATCACACGAGCGCCGCGACGACAATCCCCGAGCTCGAGCGGCTGCTCGGGCTGGCGCTCCGCGAGGATGGTCAAGCGGAGGCGAGCTCCGCGCTGAGATAGGCGTCTGTTCCCGGCTCTGGCGCTTATGCAAGAGCGCACTTGAGCCGATTTACGCGCATGGCCCCGCTTCTGGCCGACGCGGACCGCGGCGTGGACGTTCCCCCGCAGACGAGCCTCGGGACGAACTTCGGCACCAGCCTGATGGCAAGGATCCTGGCCGGCTTGTTTGCCGCCGGGGCCACGCTCGCGCTTCTCACCCTCGCCCTGCCCCATTCGCGACGCGCGAGCGAGGTGGGCCTGCTGACCATGGTCGCCACCGCATACCTGGTTGTGGGGCTGCTCCTCTGGCGGGCCGGCCGCATGCCGACGCGGCTCCTGCCATTCGCGTTGGCCTTGGGCAGCACGCTGGTAACGGGTGTCGCCTACTTCTCCGCCGAGAATCCCAGCCCGTTGGTGTTCTTCTATCTGTGGGTATTCCTCTACTCCGCCTACTTCTTCACGACCCCGGAGATGGTCGTCCAGATCGTCTATGTCGGCATCGTCTACGGCGCTCTCCTGCTCACAAGGCCGCCACCTGGCGGAATCCCGGCATGGTGGATCGTCGGCATGGGGACGCTCGCGGTCGCCGCGGTCCTGATCCGCGTCATGCGCCAGCAGGTCGCGCTGCTGATCGCGAGGCTGTACGACGCCGCCCGCGCCGACCCGCTGACGAAGCTGTCAAACCGGCGCGGCTTTCGCGAGCTGCTGGACCTCGAGCTCGCGCGCGCGCGGCGCGCGCAGGCCAACGTCACGGTGGTTGCCGGCAACCTCGATCACTTCAAGGAAGTCAACGACCGCTCGGGCCACCACGTGGGCGACACCGCCCTGCAGCGGGTCGCACGCCTGTTGGATGCGGGCAAGCGAGACATCGACGGCGTCGCGCGCGTGGGGGGCGAGGAGTTCGCGCTCGTGCTGCCCGACACCGACGACCACGGTGCGTTCGCGATCGCAGAGCGGCTGCGCTGTGAGCTGCGCGAGGAGTTCGCACGCGACGCCGTCCCGCTGACGATCAGCTTCGGCGTCGCGACCTACCCGCAGAACGGCGAGACCGCTGCCTCGCTCCTGCGAGCCGCCGACGTGGCTCTGTATGCGGCCAAGCGCAGCGGGCGCAACCGGACCGTCCTGCACAGCCCGGCTCTGCGAGCTGTGCCCTGCGTGGACGGGGATTCACGGGACATCGCCGCGGAGCGCTTCGTCGCGGTCATTCTCGATCTCGCCGAGGCCGTCGACCTGCGCTTCAGCGGAAGCGCGCGGCATTCCGAGACGGTCGGGCGCTACGCCGAGATGATGGCGCATGAGCTCGGGCTCTCCGAGCAGCGGACGAGCCGCGTGCGACTGGCGGGCTTGCTGCACGACATCGGCAAGGTCGGCGTCCCGGACGACATCCTCAAGAAGCCCGGCAAGCTGACCGACGAGGAGTTCGCGCTGATCAGACGCCATCCCGAGCTCGGCGAACAGATCCTCGAGCACCCGAGCCTGGTCGACGTTCGCGAATGGGTGGGCGCGCACCACGAGCGCCCCGACGGCCGCGGCTACCCGCTCGGGCTTCGCGCAGCGGAGATCCCGCTGGAGGCCCGGATCCTCGCGGTGGCCGACGCCTATGAGGCCATGACCAGCGACCGCACGTACCGTTCCTCGATGGCCCACTCCGCGGCCCGCACCGAGCTCGAGCGTTGCGCCGGGACGCAGTTCGACGCCGCGGTCGTCGCGGCGCTCGTCAGCGTCCTCGATCGCGAGACCGACCACGCCGACATGGCGCTCGCGCGGCTCTGATCAGCCGCGCTCTGCCCCGCTCGAGCCGCAGCTCCCCCGTTCAGTCGCGCTTGCCGCGGCCGTAGAGGAACTTGAACAATCCCGCGAGGAGCCGCGATGTCCGGTTCTTATACGGGTACATGTGCGGTTCGCGCTTGAGCGCCAGCCGCGGGGTGACCACGATCGCCTGCTGCGAGCAGTACTTGCGGATCCCGCCCGCGCCGTGGCGCGAGCCGAGTCCCGAGGCCTTGGCGCCGCCCATCGGCAGCTCGAGGACGGTGTAGTTGATCATCGCGTCGTTGACGTTCGCGGCGCCCGTCTCCAGCCGGCGGGCGATCTGCTCACCGCGCTCGGTGTCGCGTGTGAACACGGAGGAGCCGAGCCCATAGGGGGAGTCGTTCGCCAGCCGGACGGCCTCCTCGGAGTCGGCGACCTTCATGATCGGCAGCGTCGGCCCGAAGGTCTCCTCGGTCATTATCTTCATCGTGTGATCGACGTCGACGAGCACTGTCGGCTCGTAGAAGCGCCCCGATCCCGACGTGGCCGCCTGGCCCCCCGCGAGCACGCGGGCGCCCTTCTGCACTGCGTCTGCGACGTGGTCTTCGATCGTCTGCATCTGCGGCGGAAACGTGATCGCGCCAACCTCGACCGAGCCCGGGCCCTGCGGCGCCCCGACGCGCAGCGCGCGCACCTTCTCCGAGACTTTGGCGACGAACTCGTCGTATACGGGCTCCTCGACGTAGACGCGCTCGATCGAGATGCACGTCTGGCCCGCGTTCTGCATCGAGTAGTAGGTGGCGAAGTTCGCGGCCCGCTCGAGATCCGCGTCGGAGAGCACGATCATCGGATCCTTGCCGCCGAGCTCGAGCGATGCCGGGATCAGCCGCCGCGCCGCCGCTTCGGCGACCTTGCGCCCGGTCTTGGTGGAGCCGGTGAACATGATCATGTCCACCTCCTCGACGAGCGCCGCGCCCGTCTCCCCGCGGCCGGTCGCGATCTGAAGCACGTCCTCGGGCAGCCCGCACTCGCGCAGGCCTTCGGCCATCAAAAGCGACGTCAGTGGGGTGATCTCGGACGGCTTGAGGATCACGCTGTTGCCTGCCGCGAGCGCTGGGATGCAGTCGCCGAAGGAGTTCGTGAGCGGGTAGTTCCACGGGCCGATCACCCCGATCAGCCCGAGCGGGCGGTAGCGCAGGATCAGCTTCTTGCCCTTGACGAGCAGCTGACCGGACTTGACCCGATCGTCCCCGAGGTACTCGGCGGCGTTGTTGGCCCAGAACCCGAACGCGTTGCCGGCGTAGGAGATCTCGGCGAGTGACGCGTCCTCGAAGGTCTTGCCGGTCTCGGACATGATCGTCTCGATCACCTGGGCCGAGTTGTCCATCACCCACTTCTGCGCCCGCAGGAGGATTCGCCCGCGCCCCTCGAAGCCGTATGCCTCCCATCCCGGCTGCGCCGCCCGGCCGCGCGCTGCCATCTCGGCGACCGCGTCGGCGCCTAGATCGGGGACTGTCCCAACGGTCTGCCCGGTCGCGGGATTCTCGACCGCGATCTCCGCGGCGGCTTGCGCGACGCCGTTGTGGGCTTGCGGGGCCTGCTGCTCAACGGTCGCCATCTGTTCGTCCCTCTCATTCGCTCGAAGCTTGTGACGATGAAGGCTAGCTCATGTTCGGCCGCGCGTCCGAGCAGCTCGATCGAGGAAATGCCGATCGGCTCGGACGGCCGATCGGAGGCGTCGGTCTTGACGCCCTCCAGCTTGTCCACGACGTCGAGCCCGTCGGTCACCTGCCCGAAGACGGTGTGCTTTCCGTCGAGCCAGGAGGCGGCCCGAGTGGTGACGATGAAGAACTGCGATCCGTTGGTGTTCGGCCCGGCATTGGCCATCGCGAGCGCGCCGCGGACGACCTTGTGCTCGTTGATCTCGTCCTCGAAGGTGTAGCCGGGGCCACCGGTGCCCGTGCCCTGCGGGCAGCCGCCCTGGATCATGAAGTCCTTGATCACCCTGTGGAAGGTCAGCCCGTCGTAGAAGCCCTCGGCGGCGAGCTTGCGAAAGTTCTCGACGGTCTTCGGCGCGTCCTCGTCGAACAGCTCGAACGTGATCGCGCCCTCTGTGGTTTTCATCGTGGCAGTTGACATGAATGATTACCTCCGCGGGAAACCCGCTCCGGATCGTGTTTACACAGGTGTCTGCTCGTTGTGGGCGCCGTGACGGGATCGTCGGCGCCGTGGCGGACTCTAGGCCCCCACTCGCTGCAGGCTCAGGGGCCGGCCGCGCAGGTCGTTCCCGTCGAGCGCGTCGATCACCCGCTCGGCCTCGCCCTCGGGCACGGACAGGAACGAGAAGCGGTCGAGCACCAGCACGTCGCGCACGGCCTCGCCGTCGAGTCCCGCCGAGGACGTGACCGCGGCGACGATGTCCGCCACGCGCAGCCCGGCGGCGCGGCCGCCTCCGAGCACGAGCTTGACGTACGGCTCCTCCCGGTCGGTCCTGGAGATGCTTGGCTTGGAGTGTCTGCGGGGGCGCTCGCGGACCGGCGTCGGCGGCGCCGTCGCGCCCTCCTGCCATTGCGTGATCGCCGTTCCGATGTGGCGTTCGATCGCCTCGAGCTCGCGCTTCTGGCGATCCTCCACGAACGTGATCGCCCGACCCGAGCGCCCGACCCGCCCGGTGCGTCCGATCCGATGCACGTAGATGTCCGGCGAGACGGGGACGTCGTAGTTGATCACGTGCGTGACCGCCGAGATGTCAAGGCCCCGTGCGGCCACGTCGGTCGCCACGAGGATCGGCACGCGTCCGCCCTTGAACGCGAGCATCACCCCGTCGCGCGATCCCTGCGACATGTCGCCGTGCAGGGCTCGCACGTTCATGCCGCGGTCGCGCAGGATGCGGAACAGCTGGTCGCAGCGGATCTTCGTGCGCACGAACACGATCGCCTGGTCAGGCGCCTCGGCTCGCAGCACCTCCACGAGCTTGTCCGGCTTGCCCTTGGCGTCGACGGGGAGCTGAAACTGCGCGACCGTATCGATCGTGAGCGTGGCTGCCTCGACCTGAATGATCGTCGGGTCATACATGTAGCGATCGGCAAGCTTGCGGATCGGCGGCGGCATCGTGGCCGAGAACAGCGCCGTCTGGCGGCTGGAGGGCGTGAGCGAGAGGATTTTCTCGACGTCCTCCAGGAAGCCCAGGTCGAGCATCTCATCGGCCTCGTCGAGCACGACGAAGCGGCAGTCGTGGAGGACCAGCGAGTGCCTGGAGATCAGGTCGAGCACGCGCCCCACCGTCCCGACCACGACATGCCCGCCGGCGCGCAGCTGGCCCTGCTGGGTGCGGATCGGGGCGCCGCCAAACACGGCCACCACGTCGATGCCCGTATGCGCGCCGTACGTGCGCAGGGCCTGGGTGACCTGGATGCAGAGCTCGCGCGTGGGCGTGAGCACGAGCGCCTGCACCGAGGGCTCCTCGGGATCGATGTACTCCATGATCGGCAGCCCGAACGCCGCCGTCTTGCCGGTGCCCGTCTGCGCCTGCCCGATCACGTCGCGGCCCTCCAGGAGCGACGGGATCGCCTGCTCCTGAATCGGGCTGGGGGACTCGTAGCCGACATCTCGCAGCGCAAGCAGCGTGGACTCCGAGAGCCCGAGATCGGCAAAGGACGTGGCCATCGCGCGGAGCTTACGGATCAGGCGGCGGGATCGAGTAGAAGCTTGCCCGTCGTGCGCCGCTCGCGCAGGTCGATGTGCGCCTGGGCGGCCTGCTCGAGCGGATAGGTTCCGCCGACCACCGCCTTCAGCTCCCCCCGTCCCGCCCGCGCGAACAGCTCGGACAGCGCATCGGTGAACATGGCCGGGCGCCTGAGGCAGTGGAACAGATAGAAGCCGACCACGGCGCGCGAGTGGCGCAGCAGCGAGCCGGTTGAGATCTGGTTGGCGTCGTTGGTGGCGATCCCGTAGGCGACGATCCGCCCGAACGGCGCAAGCGCCCGGTAGGAAGCCTCGAACACCTCCCCGCCCGACATCTCGAACACGACATCGACGGGCTGACCCTCGTTGGCCTCGATCAGACGCTCGGTCAGGCCATCGGCCGCCGGGTCGATCGCCACGTCGGCGCCGAGCTCGAGCGCCAGCGTGCGCTTCTCGGCGCTCGACGCCGTGGCAATCACCCGCCCCGCTCCGAGCGGATGGCCAAGCTGGACGGCGAGCGAGCCGACGCCGCCGGCGGCGGCGTGGACGACGACGCTCTCGCCCTGCGCCACGGCTCCCGAGGTTCGGTACAAGTGCCACGCCGTCGTGCCCTGCACGATCAGCGCGAGTGCCGTGCCGTCATCGAGCGCGTCCGGTATCGGGAATACGAGCTCCCGCGGCGCGAGCGCATACTCCGCATAGCCGCCCGTCCCGACCAGCGCCACCACCCGCTCGCCCGTGTCCTCGCGGATGCCCGCCACCTCGCCGCCCGGGACCAGGGGAAGCGTCGCCTTCTGCACATAGGAGTTCGTCCGCGTGTGGGTGTCGGCGAAGTTCAGCCCGGCGCGCGTGACGCGGATCAGCGTCTCCCCCCCTCCCGGCTCGGGCTTGGGCAACTCGGCCAGCTTGAGCACGTCCGGGCCGCCGAACTCGGTCATCTGGATCGCGCGCATCGACGGTGAGGCTAGCGGAGCACACGCGGCTGCCCGCGGGCCACCTCGTCCCGCTTGCTCTAAGGTGCCCGCCCATGCCAATCACCGTCGTCGGGTCAATCGCCTACGACGCCGTCAAGACGCCGTTCGGCGAGCGCGAGCGGATGCTCGGGGGCGCCGCCGTGCATTTCGCCCTCGCGGCCTCGTTCTTCGAGGAGGTACGCGTGGTCGGGCCGGTCGGCGGGGACTTCGGCCAGGAGGACCTCGACGTGATGCGCAGACGCGGCGTTGACGTCTCGGATGTCGAGCGAATCGACGGCGGCAGCACGTTCTTTTGGCGCGGCGAGTACGGCTGGGACCTGAACTCTCGCGAGACGCTCGACACCCAGCTGGGCGTGTTCGAGGGATTTCAGCCAAAGCTGTCTGAGTCCTCGCGCTCCAGCGACGTGCTGTTCCTGGCCAACATCCAGCCGGACCTTCAGCTGGAGGTGCGCGCCCAGCTGCCGGACGCGCGATTCGTGGCGCTCGACTCGATGAACCTGTGGATCGACATCGCTCGCGACGCGCTCGTCAGCGCGATCGCCGGCGTCGACTGCCTGGTCCTCAACGACGCCGAGCTGCGCCAGCTGACGAGCAAGCCGAACCTGGTCTCGGCGGCGCGCGAGATCCTCTCCTGGCAGCCCTCCTCCGAGGCGCGTCGGGGCCCAAGCGTGATCGTCGCTAAGCAGGGCGAGTACGGCTCGGCGCTGATAACACGCGACGGCTTCTTCGCCCTGCCCGCCTACCCGCTCGAGACCGTGATCGACCCGACCGGAGCAGGCGACACGTTCGCGGGTGGATTCGTCGGCTACATCGCCGCCCACCCCGAGAGCGACGATGACGGGAGGCCCTCGGATCAGATCCTGCGCCAGGCGATGGCCTACGCGACGGTGCTGGCGTCGTTCAACGTCGAGGAGTTCGGGACCGAGCGAGTCGAGCGCCTGACCAGCGAGGAGATCGCCGCGCGCCTGGCCGAGCTTCACGCGATCACCCAGTTCAGCCACATGCCGTAGGAGCCAGGGCTCGGCGCCTTGGCGCGGCTCCACCGATGCGCGCTGCGGGGTTGTACGGACGCGGCGCCGGGTAGTACGATCGAGCCGAGTGGACACGTGGACCTTCATCTGGTTGATGTTCTTCTTGAAGATCCCCATCGTCGCGCTGTTCTTGATCGTGCGCTGGGCCGTGCGCCAGACTCCCGAGACCGCGCCCGGAGGGGACGGCGGGATCGGGCCGCGCTCGCGTCCGCGCCATCCACACCACCCGCGTCCGCGCCCGCCACGCCTGCCCAGGCGCGGCCCCCACGGTGAGCCGGCGGCGGCGTCCCCGCCCCGCGTGCGCACGACGGTCTCCCGCCGGCGCCTCACCCACAACTGATGAGCGCTCGCCGCGCAACGGTAGGGGGCGAGACCGCGGCGGCGAGCAGTGAGACGGGCAATGGCGAGAGCAGCGCCGTAGGCGAGGTCTCCGGCGGTGGGAACCCTCCGGCCAGCGAGAGCCTGATCGTCACCGACAACCGCACCGGCGAGACCTACGAGCTGCCGGTCACCGACGGAACCGTACGGGCGCTGGACCTGCGCCAGATCAAGACAGGTTCCGCGGACTTCGGCCTGATGTCCTACGACCCCGCCTACATGAACACGGCGTCGTGCCGCTCAGCGATCACCTACATCGACGGCGAGGCCGGCATCCTCCAGCACCGCGGCTACCCGATCGAGCAGCTGTGCGAGCACTCCACCTACCTGGAGGTGGCGTACCTGATCATCAACGGCAGGCTTCCCACCCAGGTCGAGCTGGAGGGCTGGGTCGACGAGATCACGATCCACACGTTCGTGCACGAGAACGTGAAGGCCTTCATGCAGGGATTCCGCTACGACGCCAACCCGATGGGCATGCTCGTCGCCTCCGTGGGGGCGCTGTCGACCTTCTACGCCGACGCCAACCAGATCCACGACGAGCGCGTGCGCGCGATCCAGATCATCCGGCTGCTCGCGAAGATGCCGACGTTGGCGGCATTCGCGTTCCGGCACAACATGGGCCAACCGTATGTGTACCCCGACAACGATCTCGAATACGCCGGCAACTTCCTCGGCATGATGTACAAGATGACCGAGCTCAAGTACGAGCCCGATCCGCGCCTTGCCCGCGCCCTCGACGTCCTCTTCATCCTCCACGCGGACCACGAACAGAACGCGTCCACGAGCGCCGTCCGCTCGGTCGGATCGACGCAGGTGGACCCCTACACGGCGGTGGCCGCCGGGGTCGCGGCGCTGTACGGGCCGCTGCACGGTGGCGCCAACGAGGCCGCGCTGCGGATGCTCGGCCGAATCGGCACGGTCGAGAACATCCCCGCCTTCCTCGAGGGGGTCAAGGCCGGCGACGAGCGCTTGATGGGGTTCGGCCACCGCGTCTACAAGAACTACGATCCGCGCGCGCGGATCATCCGCAAATACCTCGACGACGTCTTCGAGGTGCGCGGCAAGAGCCCGCTGCTGGAGGTCGCGACCGAGCTCGAGAAGCGGGCCCTGGACGATGACTACTTCACCTCACGCAAGCTCTACCCCAACGTGGACTTCTACTCGGGCCTGATCTACGAGGCGCTCGGCCTCCCGGTGGCGATGTTCCCCGTGATGTTCGCGATCGGACGCACCAGCGGATGGATCGGCCAGTGGCTCGAGATGGTGCAGGACCCCGAGCAGAAGATCGCCCGCCCGCGCCAGATATACACGGGCGATCGCGACCTCGACTACGTCCCGATCGATCAGCGCGGCTAGATCACGAGCGTCGCGCCGTGGCGACTCAGCCAGTCGCGGTCCTCGCGATAGCTCGGGCCAGCGCCGCTCGAGCAGCGCCCAGAAGCGCGGCGAGTGGTCGAGGATCTCCAGATGGCAGACCTCGTGCCAGACGACGTAGTCGAGCACTCGCTCGGGCGCGAGCAACAGGCGCCAGTTGAAGCTCATCCGCCCGTCGGCCGAGCACGACGCCCAGCGGGTGCGCTGCCCGCGGATCGACAGGTCGCGGTAGGAGGAGCCGGTGAGCGCGGCGGCGCGATCCAGGCGCGGGGCGATCTCGGCGCGCGCGGAGCGCCGGTAGAAACGCTCGAGCGCCGCGCGTGCGTCGCCGGCGGGCACGAGCAGGCGCTCGCCCTTGCGATGCACGCGCGTGCGCCCCGCCTCGGGGACCAGCTGCAGCGGCGCGCCGAGATAGGGGACGCTTCCGGCGCGGGCGGCGATCCGCGCCAGCACCTCCTGCGCCTCATCCAGCCGGCGCTCGATCCACGGGCGCAGCTCGCGCACCGCCGCCGCCGCCGCGCGCTCGGGGGCGCGCTCGGGCAGCACGACCTCGACTCCGGTGTGCGCGTGCACGTTCACGCGTACGCGCCGCGCGCGGCCGGAGCGGCGGACGGTGTAGGGGATCTCGCCGACCAGACGTGGCGCGGTCATCGCCACCAGGGTACGCGCCGCGGCGGCTGGCTGAGCGCGGGCTGTGAGGAGTGCGGCGCGCGGCGATAATGATGCCGCGATGACGAAATCGAGGGTCAGGCTGCCGCGCGACGTGCGCGCCCCCTACGCCGTATACCTGAACGGCGTGCCGCAGCAGCTTGGGCCCGACTTCTCCGTGCGCGAGGGCGCGCTCGTATTCGAGAAGGAGCTGCGCAAGGACAAGATCAGCGGGTGGCGCTGGCTGCTCGGCGCATGGGGCGTCGGAACCTACCGCCAGAACGACTCGGTGGACGTCCGCTACGAGGCCGCCGACGGCTCGCCGCGGGTGGCCGAGGGTCTTGAGATAGAAGCCGCGTAAACCGCCTTCTCCCACGGCTTGGCGAGCTTCAACGCGCTCAGGATCGCGCGCGTGGCGGGCGAGCGGTTGAGCGTGTAGAAGTGGGCGCCGGGCGCTCCCGCGGCGAGCAGTTCAGCGCACTGCAGCGTGGCGTAGGCAACGCCGAAGTCGAGCACCGCCTCCGCGTCCTGCGCGCGCGCGTGCAACTCCGAGCGCAGGCCGTCCGGGATCGCCGAGCCGCACATGGTTGCCATTCGCTCCACCTGACCAACGCGGGTGATCGGCATGATGCCCGGGATGATCGGCACCTCGACACCCGCCCGACGCGCGCGGGCGACGAAATCGAAATAGAAGCTGTTGTCGAAGAACATCTGCGTGATCAGGAAGTCGACGCCCGCCCCCACCTTCTCGGTGAGGTAGCGCAGGTCGCTCTCGGCGCTGTCCGCATGGATGTGTGTCTCGGGGAAGCACGCCGCGCCGATCGCAAATGGATACGCGCTGCCGATCAGCTCGACCAGTTCGTGCGAATACTCCAGACCTCCGTCGGTCTTCGTCCAATCCGCCTGCCCCTCAGGCGGATCGCCGCGCAGCGCAAGCACGTTTTCGATCCCCGCCTCCTGCATCTCATCCAACGTCGCGCGCAGCTCGGGCACGGTCGCGCCAACACAAGTGAAGTGTGCCATCGCCTCGAGCCCGAAGTCCTCCTTGATCCGCTTCACGATCTCAATCGTCTTCTCGCGGCTGGAGCCGCCCGCTCCATAGGTGACCGACACGAACGAGGGCTCGAGCGGCCGCAGCTCGCTCAGCGCCTTGTAGAGGTTCTGCTCGCCGACCTCGGTTTTGGGCGGGAAGAACTCGAAGGAGAAGACGGGCGTTTCAGCGGCGAGGATCTCGTTTATGCGCATCGGTCAATTATGCAGCCCAGCGCTCCGGCTCACCGGGAATCGAATGCACCCGCCCGAGGACCTGCAGATGGGTCAGGTAGCTGAGGACCTTCGACAGCAGCCAGTGGGCATTCTGCTGGGAGAGCGAGTCGCCGTAGACGTGCGGGACGACCTCGAATGCGGTGAGCGGCCCGCGCTCAACCGCGCCCAGGACCCGTGCCAGGCGCTCCTCGACGAGCGTTCGGTTGCCCCTGATGTGCGCGTGCACGTCGGTGAACGTCCGTCCGTGGCCGGGCAGGCAGAGGCGTGCGCCGAGACGCTGCACGACGTCGAGCGAGCGCAGGAACTCGCCGACCGGGTCCGGCGAGTTGCCGTACTCGAAGTACAGCGAGATGCGCCCCAACAGGTGATCGCCCGAGATCAGAACTCGCCGCTCGGGCTGTAACAGGCAGACGTGGGACGGAGAGTGGCCCGGGGTCTCATACGCGATCCACTCACCGAGGTCCGTCCCGACGGTGACTCCATCGACCAGGTCGCGCGCCGGTTCGATCACGCCGGCAAATCCCGTCTGGCGCGGTTTGCCCTCGGCGTAGCGCTGCAGAGGCTCCGCCGGCACTCCACTCTGACGAGCGACCTCGAGCCGGCGCGCAAAGACGGCCTCGGGGTCCTCCACCATGCCCGTCAACAGCGCGTGACTCGGATGCATCCAGATGTCACAGCCTGCCCGCTCGGCGATGATCGGCGCCTGGCCGCAGTGGTCTGAGTGGGCGTGCGTGCAGACGATCAGGCTGACCTGCTCGAGGCGGAGGTTGCACATCGCGAGCGCACGTTCGAGATGCATGAGGGAATCGGGCTGATGCATGCCGGTGTCGAACAGAACCACGCCGTCACCGGCCCTCACGGCCCAGGCATTGCAGTGGGGAACGCCGGGCCAGGGCAGCGGCAGGCGCAATCGGAACACGCCCGGGAGCACGCGCTCGCCCCGCCCCAGCTCCCGTTTGGCCGCGGGCGCGCCGGCGCGGGCGGGCCGGGTCCTCGCGGGCGCGCCGCTGTTCTGATCGCCCGCCTCCGCCACGCGGCGGAGACTAGACTACGGATCTTCGGCGGCGTTCAAAGGAGACCGGTATGGCCGAGGAGGAGACCGCTAGCAAGGCGAGCACGAAGGTGCAGGAGGCCGCCGCGAACGTTCAGCAGGCGACGACGCGCAGGCGGCGCATATCGGGGAGCAAGGTCGAGGCGACCGCGAGCCGCTATTTCGCCGCGATCAACGACCGCGATCTCGACACGGCGGTCGCCATGTGGGCGGATGGCGGCCGCGAGAACGTTCGCGGTCAGATCGACGCCACGGCGCCAGACGGCGTGCGCGAGTTCATCGGCGGGCTGTTTGCGGCGGTGCCGGACCTGCGCTTCGAGATCGTCTCCAGCACCACCGAGGACGAGCGCTGTGCGGTCCAGTGGCGCCTGAGCGGCACGTTCGCCGGTCCTGGGTCGCTGGGAGGTATCGAGCCGACCGGCCATCCGATCGTGATGGAGGGCATCGACCTGCTGACGGTGCGCGACGGGCTGATCCAGTCCAACGACGCGTTCCCCGACTCGATCGCCCTTCCGCGCCAGATCGGAATGATGCCGCCGCAGGGCTCGACGGCCGACCGGCGGTTGCTGGGCGCGTTCAACGCCAAGACGCACCTGACATCGCGGCTGTCGGCGGGCGCTGCCCAGCTCGTCGCGGAGGGCGTGTGGGTCGTACAGGGTCAGCCCGGTCGGTGCAACGTGTACCTGATCGAGGACGACGGCGGCGTGACGCTGTTCGACGCCGGCGCCCGCACGATGGTGCGCGCCGTCGCCACCGCGGGCGCGAAGCTCGGCGGCATCCGCCGGGTGGTTCTGGGGCACGGACATACCGACCACCGGGGCGTGGCGCCGGCGCTGGGCGTGCCCGTGCTGTGTCACCCCGACGAGGTGGAGGACGCCGAAGGCAGTGGCGGATTCCGCTACTGGCCGCCCGATCTCGCGGGGGTGCCCCCGGTGGCGCGCCAGCTGCAGCGTCTGATGCATCGGTATGCATGGGACGGGGGCCCGGTGAAGATCGCGGGGACGGTGGCCGAGGGCGACGACGTGGCGGGATTCAAGGTCATCGACCTCCCCGGTCACGCGCCCGGTCAGATCGGACTATGGCGAGAGTCCGATCGCCTCGCGCTGAGCAGCGACTGCTTCTACACGATCGACATGTGGGGGCGCGGATGCGCGCCCACGATGCCTGCGGCGACCTACAACTTCGACACCAACCAGGCGCGGGCGAGCATGCGCAAGCTCGCGGCGCTCGAGCCGGCTGCGGCGTGGCCGGGCCACGCAAAGCCCGCGACCGGCGACGTGCGCTCGCAGCTCGAGCGCGCGGCCGATCTTTGATCCGCGGGCACTGGACCGTGCCGGCGCCCGGCGCGCCCTTCGGGTTCCCTCGCGGCGACGGGAATGGGTAAGCGCGGGCGCGGGCGGGCCCGGCTGAGGGCTCCAAGCAGCGACTACACCGATCCCGAGGGCAATGTGCTGAGCCTGCGCGGGTCTCTCAGCCCGGGCTCAAGGCGCGAGTACGCGGAGGCGCTGTCGGGCAACCCGCTCTCGCGCGAGGACGCCTGGCAGAGGGCGGTCGAGCTCCTATTCGAGCGGTTGGCCGTTCGTTGGGAGGTCGCGGGTGCGCCGATCGAGCGACAGCATGAGCTGCTCGCACGCTTCCGCGCGGCGAGCCCAGCCGAGCGCACATGGATACGGTCGGTGTTGCGCGAGCATTGCGCGGCGCACTTTCCCGACGTCGACGCTCCCTGACGCTCAGCCGTCGCCCAACAGCTCGAGCCGTGGCCCGTGGGCGGTGTCGGCCGAGACGAATCGAGCCGTCGCCGGGCTGAGGATGAACTCGAGCAGCTCGCCGCCGTCGCTGCGCACCTGCAATCGGCGGCCGTCCTCGCGCACGACGATCACCACCCCCGTTTCGAAGCCGCCGCCGAAGTGGGCGATTCGGGCCCGCGCGCCCACGCGGGGGACGGGTCGGGAGGGACCGAGCACGAGTTTGATGCTACGCGGGCGCCGCACGACGCGGGCCTCGCGCCTTGGGCTCGCGTCGCGGTCGACGGGCGCGGCTCGACGAACAATCGACCGTGCGACGGCCCTACGCGCGGGACCGCGCCGACCGATACCTTGCCGTCGATGCGCCGCACGAAGATCGTCGCCACCATCGGCCCCGCGTCGCGCGAGCCGGACGTGCTGCTGCGCATGGTCGAGGCCGGGATGGACGTTGCCCGCGTGAACTACTCCCACGGCACGCTCGAGGAGCATGCCGACACCGTCCGCAGGGTGCGCGACGCTGGGGGACGTGCCGGGCGACCCGTCGCCATTCTTCAGGATCTCCCCGGCCCGAAGCTGCGGATCGGACCGCTTCGCGAGGACATAATCGAGCTCAAGCCCGGCGAGCGGCTGACGTTCGTCTGCGGCGGCGAGGAGACCCCGGGCGACTCCCATCAGATGAGCGTCTCCTGGGAGGGCCTGGCCGACGCGATCGAGCCCGGCGCGATCCTCTACCTCGCGGACGGATCGGTGCGCCTGCGCGCAGTCGACGTGCGCGCCGCAAGCCACGAGGTCGAAGTCGAGATCGAGGTCGGCGGCGCCGTCGCCTCGCGCCAGGGCCTGAACATCCCGGGGCCGGTGGAGTCGCTGCCGTCGGTCGTCGAGGAGGATCTCGAGATGTTGCGCCACGGGGAGTCGATCGGCGTCGATCTGGTCGCGCTGTCGTTCGTCCAGCGCCCCGAGGACGTCGAATCGGTGCGCGAGCACACGCGCCTGCCGCTGATCGCCAAGATGGAGAAGCCGATGGCGGTTCAGCGCGCCGCCGAGATCCTCAAAGCAGCCGACTGCGTGATGATCGCGCGCGGCGACCTCGGCATCGAGCTGCCGATCGAGCGGGTCCCGATCGTGCAGAAGCAGCTGCTCGAGCTGGCCGGTTGGATGGCGCGGCCGTCGATCACCGCGACGCAGATGCTCGACTCGATGGTCGTCTCATCGCGACCCACCCGCGCCGAGGTGGCGGATGTCGCCAACGCGATCCTCGACGGCACCGATGCGGTGATGCTCTCGCAGGAGACGGCGATCGGCGCCTATCCGGTGGAGTCCATCGAGATGATGGCCGCCGTGGCCGTGCAGGCCGAGTCGATCGCTCCGTATGAACACTGGAACAACTCGCGCGTGCGGCGCACGGAGTCCGACCCCGCTTACACGATCGCGCACAATCTGTGCATCGCCGCGCGCGAGCTGCGCCTGGACGCGCTGATCGTCCCGACCCTGTCCGGGCGCTCGGCGCGCCTGGTCTCCGCCCACCGCCCGGTCGTGCCGATCTACGCGCTCTCGCCGGGTAAAGAGACGGTCAGGCGGTGCGGCCTGATGTGGGGCGTGCGGGCGGCATCGATGCGTCGCCACGAGACGACGGAGGCGCTGATCGCCGACGCTGCCCGGCGCGTGGTCGAGCTCGGCTGGTGCGAGCCCGGCCAGCGCGTCGGCGTCACCGCCGGGCTGCCGTCCGGCAAGCCCGGGACGACGAGCCTCGTGCAGATCCAGGTGCTCAGCTGATCGCCGTCTGAGCGAGCCGCCTGCTCGGCGAAGCCGATGTTGGGCGCGGGGACGGTGAGGAAACGTCCCCGCGCCCACTCCAGCGCGCTTGGAGGCAAGGAGGGAACCTCCGCGCTCGCCAAGGACGGCGCGATCAGGAGCGTGCGCCCGTCCAAGCTGCTCAAGGGTGACTTCCGCTCAAATGGCGCCGCCGTGCGAATCGGCGTGCGATTTCCGGCACTCGACGAACCCGCGGGATGCGCTGCCGGGCTTGGTCGGGGCCCGAGGAGCCATCGCCGAGCGCCGCGGCGCGCGAGACGGCGATGCACAACGTCACGACGGTCAACCACGCGGCTGCAATCAGGATGAGTAGCACGTGACCGTACCTGTCAGGTGCGCCCGCTCCCCGGTCGAGTGCCTGCGGGTGGCCCGGTCGTGGCTAGCATCTCGCATCCCTTCTTACGAGTGGCTGCACGGACCAAAACATGCGGCCAGCGCGTGACCGCGAACTCGTTCCGCTTCCTGTGGTGCAATCCCAAGGACGGCCGCTAGGCCGCACGGATCGGATCGCTGTGCGCGGAATCATAATGCACCGCCAAGACGAATGCGCGCGTGATCGGGATGTTGCGTGCTCGTCTGATCACGGCCTGCCGACGGCTCGCTCGGGTGGCCGAGCGCAGGGCGACGATCGCCCCGCGCCGCGCTTTCGGCGCGAGGGGGTTTGCAACGGTTTGAGCACCGACGGACGGGGTACGAGGAACCGGAAATGAGACAGACGGACCGATCGGGCCTCACGCGTCCCGCCGGGCCAGAAGCGGTTCAGGTGGACGCGACACCTTCCACGCGTGGCGCCCAGCTTGCCGGGGGACCTCTGCTGGCCGCGATCTCGACGAGCATTGTGGCCAGCCTGCGCGAGCACTACGGCCGCGGCCCGATGAAGGCCAAGACATACGCGCTCGACGACATCATCGTCGTCGTCATGCGCGGCAGCGGCTTCACGCCACTCGAGCAGACGATCATGGAAAGCGGCGAGCCCGATCGCATCGTGTCGATGCGGGAGGACTTCCAACGGGTGATGGCCGGTCGCTACACGCAGACGATCGAAGAGCTGACCGGGCGCAAGGTCCTCGCTTTCCTCAGCCAAGCACACGTCGAGCCTGACATCACGATGGAGATCTTCTTCATCGATGCCCCGCTCGATGGCTTCGGCGCCGTCGAGGTCAGCGAGCCCGAATTGAGTACGAGTCCAAGCCCCACCGGCGCCATGTCGGAGCCGCCACCGTAGAAGCTGATCCTGACGTCATCGTCATGGGCTGCCGGCCAGAGCAGAGCGCGGGTCAGCCCGGGGCACCCACGCCGGTGCGCCCGTAGAACTCCGCCTCCTGCTTGCCCAGCTCGGTGACGGGTGAGTCGCCATACATCCACTCGCGCGCGATTCGATGCCAGTTGGCCCGCGCGCGCAGCTGCGAGAGCACGGCGAGCGTCAGCATCTCCATCCGCCGCCCGAACAGGTGCTCCGGGCGCATGTCCTGGTGGCGCATCTCGCGGAAGTGGCTCGAGCGGGGGTCCGAGCTCTCGATCATGACGTGGGTCGCGATCTCCGGCGTGAGCTCGACCGTTTCATCGGCGGTGGTGTACCACCAGATCGCATCCTCGATGAACGCCAGCAGATGCTCCGGGTTCACGCGCTCCGGTTCGGGCAGGAACCCCGAGGCGGCGAGTAGGCCGTGCAGGGTGGCCGCATCCCCCTCCACCACCGCTCTCTGGCAAGCGAGCTCCAGCTCCACGGGCTCGGGCTCCATGCGCTTGAACAAGCCGAAGTCCAGGAAGGCGACGCGCCCGTCCTCCTGCAGCAGGAAGTTCCCGGGATGGGGATCGCCTGAGAACTGCCTGTGGCGGTACAGACAGCCGAGAAAGAAGCGAAACACGATCTCGCCGATCCGGTCGCGCTGTGCCTGGGGATAGCTCTTCAGCTCCTCGAACCCCGCTCCGCGCACGAACTCGCTCACCAGAACCCGCTCGCGCGACATGCTGCTGACGACGTCGGGCACGACGATGAACGGGTGGCCCGCGAAGATTCGGGCAAGCGAGCGCTGATTCTGGGCCTCGAGCTCGTAGTCGAGCTCCTCGCCGATCCGCTCCCTGATCTCTTCGGTGATCGCCTTCACGTCCATTCCCGGGGTCATCCGCTTGAGCACGCGCATGATCATGTCCAGGTTCTGCAGGTCCGCCCTCACGGCGCCGGCAACGCCGGGGTACTGCACCTTGACCGCGACGTCCCGGCCGTCGTCCAGGGTCGCCCGGTATACCTGGCCGATCGACGCCGCCGCAATCGGCTCCTCCTCGAACGACGCGAACGCCTCTGAGATCGGCGCTTCCAGGTCGTCCTCGACCACCCGCCGCATCTGCTTGAACGAGACGGTCGGCGCGGCGTCTCGCAGCTTGGCCAGCTCGCGCTGAAACTCATCGCGGTGCTCCTCGGCAACGAGGCCGACGTCCAAGAAGGACATCACCTGGCCGAGCTTCATCGCCGCGCCCTTCATGGTTCCGAGCACGGCTACGATCTGCTTCGCCGTTTCCAGCTGGCGCCTGGCCATCGCCTCCTCGGAGGCCGCCTCGCCGCGCGTGACGTTCACGGCGCGGGTGCCGAACTGCTTGACGGCCTCGCTCGCCGCGAGCGTGGCGACGGTGGCGGTGCGCCGCGCGCGGGATGTCGGGATCTTCTCGCTCTCACGCGCCATGCCTTGCATCCTACGAGCCCCGGGACGCGCAGCGCGCCCGCGGGCCACAGTCACACGCGAGTGCGCGAGGCGCCTGAATCGCGCCGGGCGATCTTCCCCTGCCCTGGGCTCAGGCTGTGCGCGCGACGCGGGACCCGGGAACGATGTCATCCGAGCCGTCCGGCCAGCGCACCCAGGCCTTGGTGCCGCCGTCGTAGTCGTTGCCCAGCAGCACCAGCTTTGCCTGCTGTCCGAGGGCCGTGCACGGCTCGGCGCCCTCGGGGTCGAGCCCGCGCCAGACGCGGATGAAGCTGTTGCAGTCCCACTCCCGCGCCACCGTCGTAGCGCCTGCATGACCCGGGTAGATGACGGTATCCGGCGGTAGCTCCATCAACGTCCCCATGATCGAGTCTCTTAGATCCGTGTAGGTGGTGTGGCCGGGCGCTCTCACCCCACCGACCGAGTCCTTGAACAAGGTGTCGCCCGTGAACACGACGGCCTCTCCTCCGGCGAACCCGCCGGGCGCCGTGCTGGAGGCGGGGCGCGCCGCCCCTCGACCAGCCCCTCTGGGGGTGCCCGCGCCGATCCCCGATCGATCGCCGACGAGGAACGAGAGCATTCCGGCGGTGTGCCCGGGGGTGAGCAGCGGGCGGACCTCCAGCGTGCCGAACTGAAGCGTCTGGCCGGCCTCGATCGTGGCGATGTTCTCGGGGGCGAGCCCGGCGGACTCGGCCTGCTCCCCCGTGAGCGCTCCGGCGAGCAGCTCACTTTCGAGCGGGCTGATCAGAACCTCGAGCTCCGGCCATCGTGCGCGAAGATCGCCGACCTCGCACACGTGGTCGAAGTGGTGGTGGGTGAGCAGCACGTGCGTGGGCAGCAGCGCCAGGCGCTCGGCTGCCGCGATCAGCGGTGCGACCGGACCGCCGGCGTCGACGAAGAACGCCGGCCCGCCCTCGCCGTCGGAGACCAGGTAGGTGTTGGACAGGAACTGTGGATGGGTCGAGCACTCGACAATCACTGCGGCCATACTTGCATCACGCCGGCTGGCGCGCAACGAGCCCGGCCAGGCCCTGCAGATAGCTTTCCTGGCCCACGTCCCCGCGCCACTCGAGCACGGGAATCGACCGCGCACAGCCCACCACGCGCTCCCTCGCCGTCTCGAGCGTCGGCGCGGTGGTCGCCAGCGCGACCGCGCGCGAGGTTCCGACGGTCCGATAGCTCCGCTCGCCCACGTTGATCGCCGACGAGAAGAACACCTCGCAGCCTTGCGCCTCGATCGCGCTCACGTCGAGCTCAAACTCATACGGCCCGCCCCGTGCACCGGCCGCGGATTTGGCAAGCGCGTAGTCCGGGGACACGAGGTAGAGCACGAGCGACGCTTCCTCGCGCAGCGGGACATCCTCGGCGGCGAGGCGGCCGGCGCAGATGTGCTCCATCGCGGCGGCCCAGTCGCCGCGGAACAGGCTCATGATGTTCATGCACTCGGGATCGCCGAAGCGGGCGTTGAACTCGATCACCTTGACGCCGTCGGCGGAGGCGAAGAAGCCGCTGTTCATCACCCCCGTGAAACGGCGTCCCAACCCGGCGAGCCGCTCGATGACGCGGTCGATGACCGAACAGGCCACCTCGTAGTCCCTCGCGGTCATGAACGGCAGCGTCGGGCTCGCCAGCGAAAGCGAGCCCATCCCACCCGTGCCCGGTCCCTCGTCGCCGTCGAAGCGGAACGGGTAGTCGTAGGTGGAGGGTGGGAACAGAACCGTCCGTCCGTCGCTGATCGCCTGGATCGTGAACTCGGCGCCGACGATCTTCTCCTCGATCAGGACCGACTCGCCGGGCTTGCTGTCGGCGAGCAGGCTCAGCGCGTAGTCGCGGGCGTCGGCGTGACTCCAGAGATGCGGACCCATCACCTTGACGCCCTTGCCTCCCGTCAGCCCGGACGGCTTGACCGCGACGGGCGCCCCGTCGAAGGACGCGATCGCGCCGTCCACGTCCTCCGCGGCGCGCACCACCCGCACGATCGGCAATGCCTCGGGTGCGACTTCGGCGAGCAGAGAGCGGGCGAACGCCTTGTTCCACTCGATCTCTGCGCCCGCTCGAGTCGGGCCGACGGCGCGCGTGCCCTGGGCGAGCAGTGCGTCGACGACCCCCGCCGCCAGCGGCTCATCGGCGCTCACCATCGCGATATCGATCTCACGCTCGCGGGCGAAAGCGGCGACCGCCTGCGGGTCGCACACATCGCCGATCGCGTGGCTGCCGCCGGAGGCGGCCGTGTGATGCACGAGCGACGGATTGGCGTGTCCCATGAACGCGTGCACCTCGCTGTGCTCGGCCATGCGCAGCGCGAGGGCGCTCTCGCGCCCGCCGTTCCCGACGATCATCGTCCGCATACGCCGATGCTACGTGCTCGGCGAGCTGACCGGCGTGGCGCTACTGCGGCGCCTCGCCGACGACGCTCGAGCGGCGCCAGATCGCCCGTCCCACGCGCCCACCGAGAGCCCCCAACAGGATCCCGAAGATCGCGTCGATCACGATCAGAAGCGGCGGGAAGCTCCCCAGTGACACCTTCGCCGTGGTTCCGGCGATCGCGTGCGCGATCAGGATGCCGAGGCCGAACAGGCCGCCTCCCACGAGCCCCCTGTCGGCGCCGCCCCAACCGTCCTGGTGCTCGAACCCGGCGAGAAAGCCGCCCAGCCCGGCCAGACCGGCGAGCCCCCAGTACGCCCCCGCGGAGACGCCCAGCACGATTCCCACGACCGCGCCGAATATGAACGGCACCACGCCGCCGAGAATGATCTGCAGGGGCCGCGGCCGGTCCCTGAACAATGGCGGCGCCTGCATCGCAATTCCCCCTCCTCTAAGCCTGCGTCTCTGTCTCTGTCAACCCTGCGGTCAGAAGGTACCAGCGTCGAGCCGATCTGGGAGCGGATGTCACTGGTGCGTGCGTTGGGGCAACGATCCGTGAGCGCCGCTTGCGCCCCAGGCTCAGCCAGCCTCTGATCTAATCGCCTCCGCCACAGAAACCACCGAAAAGAGGGAGAAGCATGGGTGCTCGATGGAATGATGGGCGGCGATTCGAGGGAAGGGTGGCGGTGGTTACCGGGGGCGGAGGAACGCTGGGCGGAGCGACCGCCAGTGCGTTTGGGTCGGAGGGTGCCTCGGTGGCGCTCGGCTATCGCTCCTCCCGCTCGCAGGCCGCGGAAGTCGTGGCGGAGCTGGAGGGGCGCGGCGAGCAGGCTCACGCCGCACCGCTCGACGTCACGGATCAGGAGTCGGTCGAGGCGTTCGTGGCCGCCGTCGTGGAGCGCTACGGTCGATTGGACGTTCTCGTCAACGCCGCCGGCCGCCTCGACGAGGCGGACACGGTGAGATTCAGCGAGCTGGACACAGCCGCGGCCAACGCCCTCCTTCAGGTTGATGTGATCGGAGCCATGCGGATGTGTCATGCGGTGAGGCCGATAATGCTCGAAGGTGGCGGTGGTGCCATCGTCAACTTCTCGAGCACCTACGGGAACGGGATAAACCCCGATAACGCGATCAACTTCGTTCCTGTCACGTACTCCACCGCGAAGGGAGCGATCCGCGGCTTCACCACCACGCTGGCCAGGGACCTCGCACCAGAGATCCGCGTGAATGCTCTTGCCCCCGGGCCAATCTCAGGCGAATGGGAGACCGAGTGGGGAGTCTCGCCCGAGCACATCGACGAGGCAATCGCCATGAACCCGCTGAAACGTTTCGGCAAGCCGGAGGAGATCGCCGAGACCGTTCTGTTCTTCGCCTCGGACGGGGCGGGGTACATCACCGGTCAGGTGATCCATGTGGATGGCGGCTGGGTGGTGGCCGGGTAGACCGATCCCCTGCTCACATCCGCACCAGCAGGTCGGTTCGCAAGAACCGTAGACTCTCCGCGCATGGCGCTCATCCACACCTGCTACCGCATCACCGACATCGACCGCTCGGTCGCGTTCTACGAGGCGCTCGGCTTCCACGAGGTCGGGCGCATCCCCATCCGCGACGAGGCCGTCAACGTCTTCATGAACCAGCCCGGCGACGGCGACATGCCGCGCCTTGAGCTCACGCACAACTTCGGCGTCGACAGCTACGAGATCGGAACCGGCTATGGCCACATCGCGATCACCGCGGAGGACCTCGACGCCACGCTCGCGCGCTTGGCCGAGCAGGGTATCGAGCCGGAGAAGCCGCCGTACTCGGTCCGCGAGGGCGGCTCGCGGCTGTGCTTCGTGCGCGACCCCGACGGCTATCGCGTCGAGCTGTTGGAGATGCCGTAATGCGTGGGTCGCTCGCAGGTCTGCAGAACGGACGCGAGACCTGACGTTCGAGTACGGTCAGGGCTCCACGCGTGTCAACCAAAGGGAGAGCCATGAGTGAGCAGAACGTCGAGTTCGTCAAGGGTGTCTATGGCGCGTTCGACCGAGGCGATGTCCCCGCCGTGCTCGGAGCATTCGCCGATGACATTGAATGGTTCGAGGCCGAGGGCATGCCGTATGGGGGCCTCTACCACGGCCCCGACGCCGTGGCGCAGAACGTCTTTGGCCCCATCACCTCGGACGTCGACGGCTTCACGTTGGTACGGGAGGAGTTCATAGGATCCGGCGACACCGTCGTCGCGGTCGTCCGCTACACGGGCACCGGCAAAGCGACCGGAAAGGCGCTCGACGTGCCCGGCGCGCACGTCTGGGATATCCGCGACGGGAAGCTGGCGCGCTTCCGGCAGTTCATCGACACCGTCAAGTACGCAGAGGTTGTCCCCGCGGCCTGAGTTGCAACGGACCACTCCCAAGCGGGGCCTGTCGGTTTACTTAAGGACGGTACCCCGATGGCTACAGAGTTGAGCTACTCGAGATGAGCGTGTAGCGCCCTCCGTTGCGCTGCGGTCGGCCTGGTTATCGTGAACCGGCCGATGCTGCGGATACCCGCGCTGATCGTCGATCAGTCCGACGCCTGAGCGTGCTCCTCGGCGAGCCGTTCGGCAGCGGCGCGGGCCGCGTCGATGTCTGCGTAGCCAATGCCCCGCTCGATGCGCGCACCTGCCCAGATCATGATCGCGGCGTAACGAAGCTCGATCCAGTGTGCGCTGCCGTGGAGACGGCCGCGGTTGGCGACCACGCCGAAGGTCACGCCGTGGCCGAGGTCACGAAGCTCCTCCAGCTTCGCCTCGAAGGCCTCATACGAGCTGCGCCAGTCTTCATAGAGACCGCGGATTGCCGCCTGGCCCTCGAGCGCACCCAAGCCCATGGCCGACATGTCATACACCGCGTCGTCGGCATGCAAGCTCATCACAACGTCGAGGTCTGCGTTGATCCCGTCGTCGTAACCGCCGCGTTCCCATGCCGCGTAGAGCGAGCGAAGGACGTCCAGCCCTACAGCTTTGAGGGCCTCATCGTCGTCCTCCGTCCTGATCGCGTCTTCGAGACGCTGCGAAAGCTCCACCGGATCGGGCGTCGTGGACTTGTCCGGCATGGTCTTTGATTATCCCGCAACGACCGGCCCGGATCAGGCGCTCCTGGTCCTCGCCAATGCCGCTCAGCCGACGATGATGTTGTGAATCTCGGCGACCTGTGGCTCTCCCGGGTCAGCATCGAGCTCGTTCATGATCGGTACGAGCGTCTCGCCGAACTTCTCGAAGGCCTCCTGGGACTCCCACACGTCAAATACCTCGATGCCGCCCTCCTGGCCGGTGAACGCAAAGTGGTAGGAGCGTCCGGGAGGAGAGCCCGCGCCCGCCTGCTCGAGCCGCCGAAGGGTCTCGTCGTATCGCTCCTTGGTGAACGACTTCGGTTGGAAATAAAAGCCGAGTGCCATCGAGTTGCCTTTCTTGTTGGTCGGCGCGCGACTCTACCGCGATCCCAGCGCATGCGCCGGGCGCAGCTCGACGGCGCATCTGCGCGCAGGCTTACTTGGCTACTCGTCGGTGGTCGCCGCTCGCCCACCGATGTGTTTACCTAAGGACGGCACCCAGATGGGTACCGCGTTGAGGTATTGGAGATGCCGACATAGGGAGGCTGCGTCAGGTGCAAGGCGCTGAGATTGGTACGCGCCCCTCAGGATCTGCGGGGTGTCGACCGCGCTGCGAAGGTCGCAAAACTCAACGTCGGGGTGGTACATCTCAAATAGCGCATCCCAACGGCCTTCGTTCAGCAACGCGGTGCCTCGATGCACAATATCCACGCTGGCCCGCGACATCACAGCCAGTATCGCGCGCTGCCGTCCCAGGCGCCATCGGGTACGGCTTCCGGCCGAAGTACCCGTCGAGAGCGCCGGCCGGCACGCCGAGCAGAATCGCCGCCCAGCCCGGCGTGGCGCTAGGCTTGCCTCGAGCCATGGCGGACACCCAGAAGATCGCCAAGAACCTTGAGCGCTTCGCGCAGGCGGTGGCCGCGCATGACCGTGAGAACCCGACGCACACCGCCCACGGCATCGGCTTGGCCCACTTCGACATGGAGCGGCTCGGCTTCGACGAAGGCGAGGAGATCCTGCCCGGCATCACGATCCATGCCGACAGCGGCGTGACGGGGAACTTCCGCGTGCTCTGCGACGGCGAGCACGACGAGGGTGAGAGCGAGGTCGAGCAGGAGGCCGTCGAGGCGATCGCGACACGATCGCTCCCGGCCATCGCCCCGGGGACGCAGCAGTTCCCCTCCGAGCAGTAGCCGCCTCCGACCAGTAGCCGGAAGGCAGGACGGCCGGCTCAGCGGGGAACGACGGGTACGGGCATCCCGGCGCGGGCGGCGATCATCCCGACGAGTCGCTCGATCGTCGGGCACGGAATCCCGTGACGCGCTGCCGCGCGCAGGACCGATCCGGCGATCGCATCGAGCTCGGGCGTGCGCCCGGCCGCGATATCGCGCTGCATCGAGCTCCCGAGCGTGGCGTGAGCCGCGTTCAGCTCGGCGATCGCCTTCGCCGGGTCAACGTCATGCGCACCCTCGGCGCGACCGACCGCGCACGCCTCCTCGATCGCGCCGTCCAGGTCCGCGCGCAGCCCCGGCTTGGAGCGAATCTCGCCCAGGAGCGTGTCGTAGGCGCTCGTCGTGCACGCCAGCGCGTTGAGGCGAACGAGCTTTGACCACATCACGTCGGCCTCGGAGTCCAGCACGCGGGCCGGGACGCCGATCTCGGAGAGACGCTGCGTCAGTGCCTGCATTCCCGCGCGCGCGGCCGCGTACGCAGAGGCCATGTTGACGAGCAGGAAGGGGCTCGTGTGGACGATCACGCCCGCCTGTGGCCGGTCGGCCTCGACGCGAATGCTGCCCGCCAGCACCGTGTCGGGGGCGAAGCGCCGGCGCAGCACTGGGATGTGGTCGAGCCCGTTGAGCAGCGGCAACACGAGGCTCGGCTCGGCCGCAATTCGCCCCAGCGCCGGCGCCATCCCGGAGGCCTTGGTGGCCACGATCAGCACGTCCACCGGCTCTTGCAGCCGATCAACGGCGCGCGGATGAGCCGTGAACTCGCCGAACGTCACGCTGCTCACGCGCAGCCCGCTCGCGGCGATCGCCGCGGCGGTCGGCTCCCGGGCCACCACGATGACGTCGGTGCCGGCGCGGTCGAGCACGCCCGCGAGCAGGCCGCCCACCCCGCCGGGGCCGAGGACTGCGACGTTCACGAGAGCGGGTCGATGAGCACGCCGGGGTTCATGATGCCCGCAGGGTCGACGGCGGCCTTGGCCCCGCGCAGGGCATGCGCAAACGGATCGGGCCGCTGCTGGTCATACCACGGCCGGTGATCGCGGCCGACCGCGTGATGGTGGGTGATCGTGCCACCCTCGGCGATCACGGCGTCGGAGGCCGCGCGCTTGATCGCGGTCCACTGCTCGACCTCCTCGCCGCGGCGCGCCGGGGCGATTACCGTGAAGTAGACGGCTGGCCCATCGGGGTAGACGTGCGTGAAGCGCACCGATACCTGCCCATCAACGCCGCAGCTCTCGCGCACCGCCTCCCGAGCGGCCGCGGTGACGCGCTCGTGAAAGCCGGGGAAGCGCTCCCACGTTATGGCCGTCTCGAACGTCTCGGACAGCACGCCCATCGCGACCAGCAGATCGCGCATGTAGGGAGCGCCGAGGAAGGCCTCGCGCCATGAGCTGACGGCGTCGGAGCCGCCCTTCTCGCGGCGCGCGGGGATCGCGCCGCCGTGCTCGGCGCAGATCTGCAGGGCGCGCTCCATCGCCGCGTCGACCGGATGGTCGGTCGACTCGCAGCCGAGCACGAGCAGCGCCTGAGAGCCGTCCCCCGCCATCGTCATCCGCGCCTCGCTCGCGTCGATCAGACGGCAGTTGGCCGGATTCAAGCCAGACTGGCTGATCGCGCGCACGCAATCGGCGCCGCGGGTGAAGTCGGTGAACATGACCCCGGCCGAGCGCCTGTGCGCGGGGCGCGGCTGCACGCGGACCCACGCCTCGGTGATCACGCCGAGGACCCCCTCCGATCCCGCGAGCATCCGATCGGGGCTCACCCCCGCGCCCGAGCCCGGCAGCCGTCGCGACGCCCATACGCCCGCCGGCGTGATCGCGCGGACGGACTCGACGAAGTCCTCGACGTGCGTTCGCACGGTCGCAAAATGGCCGGCCGCGCGCGTCGCGATCCAGCCTCCGAGGGTCGAGAACTCAAACGACTGCGGGAAGTGACGCAGCGTGAGATCGCGCTCGGCGAGCTGCGCCTCGAGCACCGGGCCCGCAGCCCCGCCCTGGATCCGGGCGGCGCGCGAGGTCTCATCGACCTCGAGCACGCGATCGAGCGCGCGCAGATCGATCGAGATCGCGCCGTTGTAGGCGCCGGCCACACGCGGGGATACGCCCCCCACGACCGACGTTCCCCCGCCGTAGGGGATTGCCGCGATCCGTTCGCTCGAGCACCACTCGAGCAGTCGCTCGACGTCGGTCTCCCCGCGCGGGCGCGCGACGAGATCGGGGAGATCGTCGAAGCGCCCGCGAAAGCCGTTGACCACGTCCACGTAGGACTTGCCCAGGGCGTGTGAGGCGCGTGCGTGATCGTCGCTCGCGCAGATCCCCGCGAGGTCCGCCGGGGCCGCGACGCGCGGCGGGAGGAGATCGAGCGCGTCCAGCTCCACCGGCTCCTCCAGCTCGTCGAGCGTCAGACCAAGATGAGCCGCGATCGGGGCGGCCGTGGCCGCGAGCGCCGCCGGTGTCGGCCGCTGGTCCTCGTAGCCCCAACCCCAGTGCTTGTGTCGACGGATGTTCACCGCGGCGAGTGTATGGGGACTAGCCTGCGGTGCAGTCACTAGCCTTCTCAGTGCATGTCTGCCCAGTCAGAGACCGCCACCACCGAGCAGCCCGAGATCCTCGCCCGCGGACCGTGGGAGCTCGAGCAGATCAAGACCCGGTGGCTCGATCAGCACTTCGATCCCTCGCCGGCGTACACCCAGGCCGCCGACGCGGCGATTAAAGGACTGCAGGAGCGAGGCTCTCCGAGCCACGACGGGGTGGCCGCGCGCCTGGTGGACTACCGCCAGGGCGCGGAAGGCATCGAGATCGATCTGCAGCCGCTGCGCTGGGCGCTGCGCCTGGTCGCCGGCGATGCCTGCCACAGCGTCGCCGCGCTATGCGTGACGCGCTCGGCCGATGGGCGCTGGCTGGCCGGACGGCGCGCGGCATGGGTCTCCTCGTGGGCGGGCCGCTGGGCTCTCGGCGCGGGCGGCGCGGTCGATCTCGGTGAGAACCCGGCGGACACGCTCGTGCGGGAGCTGGACGAGGAGTGGTCGGTCTCCCCGGAGCGCGTTCGCGGCGAGGCGCTCGTGCGCCTGCCACAGCAGATGGTGATGTTCGTCGGGCAGGCGTGGCTGGCCGAAGGCGCCGAGGAAACGGTGACGCCGGATCACGAGCACGACGCGTTCGCGTGGTGGCCCCGCGACATCGACGATTGGCCCGCTGAGGCCGGTGAGGCGCTGCCACGAATGGCGCGCTTCCTAGCGGGGTGAACCGATCGTCGCGAGCGGCGGTGCCACCCGGCGTGCACGCCCCGACGCGCGCAGGCGCCGGAGCGTTGACTTTTACTCGACTGAAGTGGACGTCGTTCGCTCACTCGTGCGTCTACATCGGACTGCTGATCAGCGCCTTCGCAGCCGGGAAGCCGGAGCCGCTGACGTTCGTGCTCGGCCTCACGCACGGCGTGCTGTGGATCTTGATGTCGATTGCCTGTCTCGCGGCTGCGCGGCTACGCGTCGTCCCTCTCCGTCTCGCCGTGGCCGTCGCCGTGCTCGGGGGAGTCGGACCGTTCTTCGGCAGCTTGGAGTTCATCCGCGAGCAGCGCAGGCACCCGCGTTAGGCCCGCGCTAGAGTAGATAGTCGATGGCGACAGGCACCGCGGCTCAGCAGATCATCGAGGTCGTGACGCCTGCCGCGGGCGAGTCCGTCACCGAGGGAACGATCCTCGAATGGCAAGTGAAAGTCGGCGATTTCATCAAGGCCGACGACACGATCGTGGAGATCTCGACCGATAAGGTCGACCTCGAGCTGCCCTCGCCCGCGAGCGGGACGGTCACGGAGATAGTGGTCGAGGAGGGCGAGACGGTGACGGTCGGCCAGGTGATCGCTCGTATCGCGGCGCAGAGCGCGCCGGCGGACGGCGGCGGCACGGCGGGCGACGGCCAGACGCAGGAGAGTCCAAGCGCAGGCGCGCCGGGCGACGGCGCCGCCCCCCCGGACGGCGATGGCGACGCCGCCCCAAACGGCGACGACGGCGGCACAGTGACGCGGGCGGCGGACAGCGCGAAGGTCTCCCCGGTAGCGGCACGCGTGGCCGCGGCCGAGGGCGTGGATCTGACGGCCGTCTCCGGCAGCGGACCGGCGGGCCGGATCACCAAGTCAGACGTCCTGTCGGCAGCCGAGAACGGCGACACGCTCACGGAGGATGCGCCCGCCAACGGAAAGGCCGTCGCCGGCCCGCAGGTGCAACCGATGAAGGGCGCGGCCGCGGCGCTGGCGCGCTACATGGAGGAGTCGCGGGCGATACCGACGGCGACGAGCTTCCGCACGCTCACGGTGACCGTGCTGGACGCGCGCCGGCGCGAGCTGAAGGCGTCGGAGCGCAAGGTTTCGTTCACGCATCTGATCGCCTACGCGATCGCCCGCGCGGCCGACGACATGCCGGTGATGGCGGACCACTTCACGGAGATCGACGGCAAGCCCAATCGCGTGCGCGACGGCCGGGTGAACCTCGGGCTGGCGGTGGACGTCGAGAAGAAGGACGGCTCGCGCACGCTGATGGTCCCCGTGATCATCGACGCCGGGCGCTTGTCGTTCGCGCGCTTCATCGACGCGTACGACGCGCTGGTGGAGAAGGCGCGCACGAACACGCTCGGCGCCGACGACCTGGTGGGCGCCAACATCACGCTGACGAACCCAGGCGGGCTCGGGACCGTCGCGTCCGTTCCCCGGCTGATGAGCGGGCAGGGGACGATCGTCGCCACGGGCTCGATCGCCTACCCGGTCGGCCTGGCTGACATCGGAGGGATGATCGGCGCCGAGAAGGTCATGACGATGACCTCGACGTACGACCATCGCATCATTCAGGGAGCCGAGTCCGGCCACTTCCTCGGCAGGATCGAGGAGTACCTGCAGGGTGAGCGCGGGTTCTACGAAGGAGTATTTGCGTCACTGGGCGTGGAGCTTGGACCGCTTCCGCCGCCGCCCGCACCGGCAGCGGCGGCGTCCGCCGCGCAAGCCCAGGCGGCCGACGGAGCTCGGGCGGCGGCACCGAGCGAAGAGCTTCTCCAGGCCGTCCAGGCCGCGACAGCGCTGCTGAAGGCGTTTCGCACGCACGGCCATCTCGCCGCGCGACTGGATCCGCTCGGATCAGAGCCAGAGGGCGACCCCGCGCTCGAACCCGAGCAGGTCGGGCTGACGCCCGAGCTGATGGCGCAGATCCCGGCCAAGGTGCTGCGGATGTACGTGCCGGGCGCGACGCTCGCCGATGCACTGCCGCACCTGCGCGAGACGTATTGCGGCACGATCGCGTACGAGATCGAGCACATCGCCTCCCACCGCCAGCGCGTATGGCTGCGCGAGCACATCGAGTCGGGCGCATTTCGCGAACCGCTGACAACCGACGAGCGCAAGTGGCTGCTCAGGCGCCTGGTCAAGGTCGATGCGCTCGAGCGGTTCATGCACAAGGCGTACCTCGGCCAGCACCAGTTCTCGATCGAGGGCCTCGACATGACGGTGCCGATGCTCGACGAGCTGATCCAGCTGTCGGCCGCGCACGGCGGCAAGGAGGTTGTGATCGGGATGGCGCACCGGGGACGGCTGAACGTGCTCGCCCACAACCTCGGCCGCGCCTATGACACGATCTTCGCGGAGTTCGAGGGCGCCTCGACGCTCGAGGCGGTGACGACGATCCCCCAGGGAGGCACGGGCGACGTCAAGTACCACCACGGCACGCAGGGCTCCTACGAGCTGCCGGACGGGGCGACGATCCGCGTCAACCTCGAGTCCAACCCGAGCCATCTCGAGTTCGTCTACCCGGTCGTCGAGGGCGCGACGCGGGCGGCGCAGACGACGCGCCAAGGCCCGCACGCGCACCAGAACACCGACGCGGCGATCCCGATCGTGATTCACGGCGACGCGTCCTTCCCGGCCCAGGGGGTCGTCTCCGAGACGCTCAACCTGCAGGCGCTCGACGGCTACAAGGTCGGGGGGAGCATCCACCTGATCACGAACAACCAGATCGGCTTCACGACCGACCCCGACGACGCGCGCTCGACGCGCTGGGCGTCGGACCTGGCGAAGGGCTTCGACGTGCCGATCGTGCACGTCAACGCGGACGATGTTCCCGCGTGCATGAGCGCGGTCCGGCTGGCGTTCGCCTTCCGCCAGGAGTTCGGCCACGACGTGCTGATCGATCTGATCGGCTACCGCCGGTTCGGCCACAACGAGTCCGACGAGCCCGCCTACACGCAGCCTGAGATGTACGCGAAGATCAAGACCAAGAAGCGGGTCGCCGAACTGTGGGCCGATCGTCTCATCGCCGACGGAGTGGTCTCCGAGAAGGACGTCGAGCACCAGGCGCAGGAGGTCTGGGACAACCTCACGCTCCTGCACCAGCGACTGAAGACCAAGATCGCCGCGGCCGCCGAACACCAGGCCGGGGATCAGGGGACCGGCGAGTACGAGCTCGATCGCTCGCCCAGCCCCGATGTCGAGACGGCCGTGCCGGCAACGCGCCTGCGCGAGCTCGGCGAGGAGCTGCTGCGGGTTCCCGAGGGCTTCACGGTCCACCCGAAGCTCGTCAAACAGCTCGAGCGCAGGCGCGAGACGCTGGGCGAGCAGGGCGGCATCGACTGGGGACACGCCGAGGCGCTCGCGTTTGCATCGCTGCTCACCGAGGGCACGCCGATCCGCCTCACCGGGCAGGACACCGAGCGCGGCACGTTCAGCCAGCGTCACATGGTGCTGCACGACGCCAAGACGGGCCAGACGTTCTGTCCGATTCAGAGCCTGCCCGACGCGTTGGCGCCGCTCGAGCTGCACAACAGCCCGCTTTCCGAGCTCGCGTGCATGGGCTTCGAGTACGGCTACAGCCAGGAGGCGCCTGAGACGTTCGTGTTGTGGGAGGCGCAGTTCGGCGACTTCGTCAACTCGGCGCAGGTGATCGTCGATCAGTTCATCGTCTCCGGCCTGGCCAAGTGGGGGCAGACCTCTCGCCTGACGCTGCTGCTGCCGCACGGCTACGAGGGGTCCGGGCCCGAGCACTCCTCGGCGCGTTTGGAGCGCTTCCTGGCGATCGCCGCCGAGGGGAACATCCGCGTCGCGAGCCCGACGACACCTGCCCAGTACTTCCACCTTCTGCGCCGCCAGGCGCGCATCGCCAAGCAGCGCCCGCTCGTGATCATGACGCCGAAGTCGCTGCTGCGCCTGCCGCAGGCAACCGCCACGATCGCCGACCTCGGCGAGAACACGCGCTTTCATCCCGTGCTCGCGGAGTCCGGCGTCGATGACTCGAAGGTGACGCGGCTGGTGCTATGTACGGGAAAGATCTACTACGACCTCGTCGGCCACCCCGACCGCGCCGCGCACACCGGCCTCGCGGTCGCGCGCGTGGAGCTGTTGTATCCCTTCCCGGAGGGCCAGATCCTCGAGCTGATCCACCGCTATCCGAATCTGCACGAGGTCGTGTGGGCACAGGAGGAGCCGCGCAACGCCGGCGCCCGTGCCCACATGTTCCCGCGGTTGATGCAGATCATGCCCGAGCACATCCACTTCGGCTTCATCGGCCGCCCCGAGCGCGCCAGCCCAGGCGAGGGCTACCCGGCCGCGCACATCTCCGAACAGAATCGCATCGTCACGACGGCGATCGACCTCGAGCAGCCGGTCTCGCAGTACCCGCGAAAGACGCCGGGGCAGCGCTGATGGGTGCCCTGTTCAGGCGCTTTCTGGCGATCTGGCGCCAGCGCCGTCGCAAGAAGCGGCTCAACCGCTAGCGTCCCTGCCACACGGGGTCGCGCTTCTCCTTGAACGCGTTCGCGCCCTCCTTGGCGTCCTCGGAGGCGAACACGGGCCCGGAGATCGCACCTTGCTTCTCCCACATCTCGGCGCTCGACCAGTCGTACTGCTCCTGCAGGATGCGCTTGGAGGCCGCCAGCGCGAGCGGCCCGTTCTTGGCCAGGCGCTCGGCGAGCTCGAGCGCCACATCGACTGCCGAGCCGGGCTCGGCGAGGCGGTTGACGACGCCGAACTCGTGGAAGCGGTCTGCCGGCATCGGGTCGCCTGTTAGGGCGAGCTCCATGACCACGTGATAGGGCATGCGCCGCGGCAGGCGCAGCAGCGCCCCGCCGGCGGCGACAAGCGAGCGGGTCGCCTCCGGAATCCCGAGTTTGGCGCCCTTTGCCGCAACGATCAGGTCGCACGCCAGCGCGATCTCCATGCCGCCCGCCACGGCGAAGCCCTCGATCGCGGCGATCAGCGGCTTGCGCGAGGCGCGCTGGGCGATTCCGGCAAAGCCGCGGTCGCCGAACCATGGCGACTCGCCCTTGACGAACGCTCCGAGGTCCATACCGGCGCAGAAGAATCCACCGGCTCCCGTGAGCACGCCGACCGACAGGCTCGCGTCGCTGTCGAGCTCGTCCAGGGCGCCCGCGACGCCCGCGGCAAGCGCCGCGTTGACTGCGTTTCGAACCTCGGGGCGGTTGAGCGTGATCAGCAGGGTGTCGCCGCGGCGCTCCGCGAGGACTGGCTCTGAAATGACGGCGGTCTCTTCGGCGCTCATCTGCGGCTCCTTGCTCGGGGAGAGGAGAGCCTATCGCCGGCCTTGCCCGGACGCCGCAGACCGTGCCAAACGGGCTAGGCGGAGCCGCTCGGCCCGCTCGACGCGGGATGATCCGCCGACTCTTCGGCGACCGCCGGGGGCGGCGGGGAAACCTGCGGCCGCGTGACCTCCGGCTGCGCGACATCCGGCTGCGGTGGGGAGATGACGGCCTGCGCCGGGGCCGGCGACACCGCCACCGACGACGGCTCGGCCGGTTCGGCGGGCGCGGCCGGCGCGGCGAGCTCGGGGGGCGGTGAGCCTCCCTGCTCGATCGCGCCGCGGAACTCGCGAATCCCCTGACCGAGGGCGCGCGCGAGCCGCGGCAGGCGCTTTGGGCCCAGCACGATCAGCGCGACGGCGGCGATGAAGATCAGATGAACGGGACTCTCGATGCCCATGGGGCTGCAGGCTAGCGCGAGAGCGCCGGCGGCTGCGCAGCTCGCACGAATCGCCCACGCGCGCCGTGACGCGATCACCTCCGAAGAGCCCCATACCCTCTTGGATCGTGGCCCAGGAATCCGCAGCCCGGCCTGGCCGGCCCTATCCACCGCCGGCGGCCGCCGAGCCGTTCTGGCCGGCACAGGCCACGGTGCTCACGGCGATCGGTTTGCAGCTGCTGCTGCCCGAGCGGCTGACGGCCGGTCCGACGTGGCTCGTTCCGAGCCTCGAGGGCGTCCTTCTGATCGGACTGGCCTTCGCCTCACCGCGGGAGCTCGAGCATGAGCATCCGCGGCGACGGGGTGTGGCGCTCGGGCTCACTGCGTTTGTGAGCGCGGCCAACGTCTACTCACTCGTCGCACTCACCCACTACCTGCTCCATCACCACGTGCCTGAAGGACGCCCGTTGATCATCTCGGGAATGTTGATCTGGCTCACCAGCCTCCTCATCTTCGCCCTGTGGTATTGGGAGCTGGACCGCGGCGGACCCGGCAAGCGCGCAGCCGGTCACGACGAGGCGCCGGACTTCCTGTTCCCGCAGATGAGCGACGACCGCATCGAGCCGCTGGAGTGGCGACCGAAATTCCTCGACTACCTGTACGTCTCGCTGACCAACAACACGGCGTTCTCGCCGACCGACACGATGCCGCTGACGCCGATGGCGAAGAGCGCAATGGGCATCCAGGCGATCGCCTCGCTTGTCACCATCGGCCTGATCGTCTCGCGGGCCGTCAACATCCTCTAGCCGCGCGGCTGACGAGCATTCGGAACGATCCGGCTAGTCCGCAAGCGCGACACTCGGCTCGATCGCGAGGGCCTGCACGACGAGATCGTCGACCCCCTCCCTGGCGCCGAGGGCGAGTGCCCGACGGAAAGCGTCGAGGGCTCCCTCGCGGTCGAGCAGCCGGAGCCGCAGCCTCCCCAGGCGCTCCCACGCGCCTGCGTCCTGGGGGCCCCGGCGCGCGGCCCGCTCGGCCGCCTCCTCGGCGAGGTCCACGGCGCCGATGTCCTCGTAGATGCGCGCGGCGAAGCGGTGTGCGGCCGGCCGCGCGCCGTCCACCCGTGCCCAGTCGCGCACCGCGCGAGCCGCGGCATCGAGCTGGCCGGCCTGCCAGAACGCCAATGTCATCAGCCGCAGGACCGCCACGTTTCCCGGCTCGGCGTCGCGCGCATAGATCAGCCGCTGAGCGGCAAGCGCGTAGTCCCCTTCGGCCATCGCCCGCTGCGCGGCGACCATGAACCGCTCCACGCGCTCCTCGGCCGGATCCGGCTTGGAGAAGTCGACGAACCGCATGCTGCCCGCGGGGACGGTGCGCACACCGTGACTGAAACGCACGCGTGCCCACTGCTGCACTTCATCGGCGCCGTCGGGATCGCCGCTGAAGTAGATCCCCGCAACCGTCCCCACGCCCCACTCGGGGTAGGACAGGCATCGCGCGTAGCGATGGACGACCGAGTGGTCGGGCACCCTGCTGGCGAACGGATCGTGCTTCGCCTGCTCCTGGGCGTGTGCGCGAGCGCGCTGCTCGGCCTCGTATGCGCGCCTGCCCGCCTCCTCGCGCTCGCGGCGCGCTGCTGCCGTGCTCGCGCGGACCGCGTTGCGCGACACCCGACCTCCGCGCGAGCCCTCGGCCAGGCGCTCGAGCTGGTCGGCCGCCTCGTTGATCGCCTTCAAGTGGCGCTCGTGCTCGAACTGACGACCCTGGGGCGCGACGTCCGGGTGCCAGCGCTTGGCCATCCGGCGGCGAGCGAGCTGGACGTCGCGCTTGTCAAACGGCGCGGCGAGCTCCAGGAGGAGCAGGTGCTGCTCGATGTCCAGAACGGTTACGGGCACGACCCGACAACGTTAGCGACCTCGGCGAGCGCCTATCCTGGCTGCGAATGTCCGCTCAATACATCTTCACGATGCATCGCCTGTCCAAGCTGCACCCGCCGGACAAGACGGTGCTCGACAATCTGACCCTGGCGTTCTTCCCGGGCGCGAAGATCGGCGTGCTGGGCTACAACGGCGCGGGCAAGTCGACGCTGCTGCGGATCATGGCGGGAGTCGACCAGGAGTACCGCGGCGACGCGGCGCTGGCCGCGGGCGCGACCGTCGGGATGCTCGAACAGGAGCCGCTGCTCGACGAGTCCAAGGACGTCAAGGGAAACGTCGAGGAAGGCGTCGCCGAGACGCGGGCCCTGCTCGACCGCTTCAACGAGCTCGCCGCCAACTACTCGGAGGAGACGGCCGACGAGTTCGCCGCCATCCAGGCCAGGATCGAAGCGTCCGACGCGTGGAACCTCGACACGCAGCTGGAGTACGCGATGGACGCCCTGCGCCTCCCGCCACCCGATGCCGAGGTGGTGCGGCTCTCGGGCGGCGAGCGCCGTCGCGTCGCGCTGTGCCGGCTGTTGCTGCGCGCTCCCGACCTGCTGCTGCTGGACGAGCCGACAAACCACCTCGACGCCGAGTCGGTCGCATGGCTGGAGCAGCACCTCGCCGAGTACAAAGGCGCCGTGGTCGCCGTCACCCACGACCGCTACTTCCTGGACAACGTCGCCGGCTGGATCCTCGAGCTCGATCGCGGCAAGGGCATTCCCTACCAGGGCAACTACTCGAGCTGGCTCGAGCAGAAGCAGGGACGACTGGCACAGGAAGATCGAGCGGAGAAGGGCCGCCGGCGCACGATCGCGGCGGAGCTCGAGTGGGTGCGCGCGAACCCCAAGGGGAAACGGACAAAATCGAAGGCCCGGCTGGCGCGCTACGAGCAGCTCGTCGCCGAGGAGCGCAACGTCAAGCTCGAGGACGTCCAGATCCACATCCCGCCCGGACCCCGCCTGGGCGAGAAGGTGCTGGCGGCGAGCGACCTGCGCAAGGGGTTCGGCGAGAAGCTGCTGATCGAGGACCTCAGCTTCGAGCTGCCGCGTGCCGGAATCGTGGGAGTGATCGGCCCCAACGGGGCGGGCAAGACGACGCTGTTTCGAATGATCACAGGTGAGGAATCCCCCGACGCGGGCACGCTGGAGCTGGGCGACAGCGTTCAGCTCGCCTACGTCGACCAGTCGCGCGACGCGCTCGACGAGCGCAAGACGGTCTGGGAGGAGATCTCGGACGGCCTGGATCAGCTGAAGGTCGGCGACAGGGTCGTGAACTCGCGCCAGTACACGGCCGGCTTCAACTTCAAGGGCACCGATCAGCAGGCGCGCATCGGCACGCTGTCAGGCGGCGAGCGCAATCGAGTGCATCTCGCCAAGCTCCTGCGCAGCGGCGGCAACCTGCTGCTGCTCGATGAGCCCACCAACGACCTCGACGTGGACACGTTGCGCGCGCTCGAGGACGCGCTGCTCGCGTTCCCCGGCTGCGCGGTGATCATCTCCCACGACCGCTGGTTCTTGGACCGCGTGGCGACGCACGTGCTCGCGTTCGAGGGCGACTCGCAGGTGAGCTGGTTTGAAGGCAACTTCGACGCCTACGAGGAGCATCGCCGAGCGTTGCTTGGGAGTGCGGCCGACCGGCCGCATCGGATCACCTACAAGCGACTCGTCCGTGGCTGATCAGAGCGCGCCGGCGCCCCGCGCCGGCGACGCGACGGGCCAGGCGGCGATCCGCGACTCCTCGAGCAGGGCACCGAGCGCTGGCGACGACGGCGCCCCGCCGACGACGCCGACGCCGACGGCGGCGGCGGGCGCAAGCTTTGACGACGACACGGCCGTGCGGCGCCTGGACGCGCCCGACTCCGGCCGCGGATCCGCGCCAGCTGTCCGTTTCCTGGCCAACGTGTCGCCCGACTGGCGCGCCGGCCGCGGGCCCCACGGCGGCTATCTCGCGGCGATCCTGCTGCGGGCCCTCGTTGAGACCGTCGCCGACCCCGAGCGCGCGCCGCGCTCGCTGACGATCCACTACGCGCGCGCGCCGCAGCCCGGCTCCGTGACCATCGACGCGGTGATCGAGCGCGCCGGGCGCTCGCTGAGCACGCTCTCGGCGCGGATGGAGCAGGACGGCGCCCTGGTCGCGCTGGCGCTGGCCGCGTTCTCGGTTCCGTGGAGCGCGCCGGAGATCGCCGAGCTCGAGATGCCCGCCGTTGCGCCGCCGGACGCGACGCGCGAGGCCGGCACGCTGCGGCGCCTGGGCGCGCCGCCGTTCACGAGCCAAATCGTGCTGCAGCGGCGAATCGGCGGGGTCCCCTTTACGAGCTCCGAGCGACCGATGGAGGTGGGCGGATGGCTCGGGCTCGCCGAGGAGCGACCGATCGACGCACTATCGCTGGCGTTGTTCAGCGACGCGCTCTTCTCGCCTCCGTACACCCGCCTGAAAGAGCCGGCGACGACGCCGACGATCGACCTGACGGTTCACTTCCGCACACCGATGCCACGGATCGCGCAGCCCGATCCGACCGAGCTCTGCCTGGCGCGCTTTCGCACGAGCATGATTCACGAGGGCTTCTTCGAGGAGGACGGCGTGATCTGGTCCGCGGATGGCTCCGTTCTGATCCAGTCGCGCCAGCTGGGGATCGTGATGCCGCTCGACGGCGCCCGGCTCTGATCCGGTCGCGCCAGCTGGGGATCGTGATGGCGCTCGACGGCGTCCGGCGAGCAGGCGCAGCGAGGCTGGGGCCGCCTACAGCGAGAACGAGATCTCGCTGTCCAAGCGCATGGCCGCGGCCGCTATCAGACGCGCGCAGGCGTGGACGTCGTCGAGCTGGACGAGCTCGACCGGCGAGTGCATGTAGCGGATCGGGATCGACACGAGCGCCGTCGGCACGCCGCTGCGGCTGATGTGCACGGCGTCGGCGTCGGTCCCCGTAGAGCGTGCGGAGGCCTCGAGCGTGACCGGGATCTTCTCCGCTTGCGCTGTCTGAAACAGCAGCTCGAAGAGCGCCTGGTTGAGCGTCGATCCCCGGCTCAGGACCGGGCCGGACCCGAGCTCGTGCTTGCCGCTCGCCTTGACCTCGATCCCCGGCGCGTCGGTCGCGTGGGTAACGTCGACGACGATCGCCGCCGCCGGCTCCAGCGCAAACGCGCTCGTGCGCGAGCCGCCGAATGTGGTCTCCTCCTGGGCGGCGGCAACCGCGGCGATCTCCCACTCGGCGCCGCCGGCCTCGGCGATCAGCCGCGCCGCGTGCAGCGCCACGTAGGAGCCGAGCCGGTTGTCCAGCGCGCGAGCGGTGAGCCGGCCGTTAGGGAGTTCCACGGGGTCTGCGTCGATCACGGCGACGTCACCGATCCGCACGCGCTCGCGCGCCTGCTCGCCGTCGCGGGCGCCGATGTCGATGTGCATATCGCGGAGCTCGGCGACCTTCTTTCGATCCTCGTCGCGCAGCAGGTGGATCGGCTTGCGGCCAACCACGCCCGTCACGAGCCCATCATGCGTGTCGAGCGCCACGCGCTGGCCGACGAGAATCTGCGGATCCCAACCGCCGACTTCGCGAAACCACAGATAGCCCTCATCGTCGATGTGCGTCACGATCAGGCCGATCTCGTCGATGTGCCCCATCACGAGCAGCCGCTGTGGCGAGGACTCGAAGCCGTGCTTGGGGGCGACGAGCGCCAGCGGCGTACCGAGCACGTCGGTGCTCACCTGGGCGAATGCGCTCGCCGCTTTGAGCCAGACCGTGGCCGGCGCGTTCTCATAGCCGGACGGTCCGCGCGCGGCGAGCAGGTCGAGCAGCAGCTGCGGCACGCCCTCGTCCTTCGCCCGAGCGTTCGCGCGCGGCCCCCGCGCGCCTTTGCGCGCGCCGCCCGCAGCTCCCGCCGCGGTCATCGCCCGAGCAGCTGTCGAAGTACGTACTGGAGGATCCCGCCGTGGCGAAAGTACTCGGCCTCGCGCGGAGTGTCGATTCGCACGCGTGCGTTGAACTCCGTGGGCGCCCGCCCCTCGACGTCCGCGTCGGAGCCCGCGTTCGTCGCGCGCACCGCGACCTCCCCCGGCGGCTGGCCGCCGTCGCGCATCGCCGCCGCGAGGCCATCGATCGAGAAGGTCTCCTCGCCCGTCAGGCCCAGCGAAGCCGCGTCCTGACCGTCGGGGAACTGCAGCGGCAGCACGCCCATGCCGACGAGGTTCGAGCGGTGGATGCGCTCGAAGCTCTGCGCGATCACGGCGCGCACGCCGAGCAGCTTGGTGCCCTTCGCCGCCCAGTCGCGAGAGGAGCCCGATCCATACTCCTTGCCGGCCAGCACGACGAGGTCGATGCCATCGCTGATGTAGCGCATAGCGGCATCGTAGATCGACATCAGCTCGCCCGATCCGTCCGCGAGGTAGCGCGTGAAGCCCCCCTCGGGCAGCGGATCGCGCCCGCCCCCGAGGCGGTTGCGCAGGCGAATGTTGGCGAACGTCCCGCGCACCATCACCTCATGGTTGCCGCGGCGTGAGCCGTAGGAGTTGAAGTCCCGCGGCGCCACTCCGAGCCCCTGCAGGTAGGTGCCGGCTGGACCGTCGCGCTTGATCGAACCGGCCGGAGAGATGTGGTCGGTGGTTACGCTGTCGCCGAGCAGCGCGAGCACGCGCGCTCCCTCGACGTCGGTCACCTCCGGCGGCTCGGCCGGCATGTCCTCGAAGTAGGGCGGCAGGCGCACGTAGGTTGAGTCGAGATCCCACGCAAAGCGCTCGCCCGTCGGCACCGGCAGCGCGTTCCAACGCTCGTCGCCCGCGAACACCTCGCCGTATGAGTGGCGGAACATGTCCGCGCGCACCGCCTCGCCGATCGTCTTTGCGACCTCGTGCTCGGACGGCCAGATGTCTCTCAAGTACACGTCATTGCCGTGATCGTCGCGACCGAGCGGGTCGCCGACGATGTCGAAGTCCATCGTGCCAGCCAGCGCGTAGGCTACGCACAGCGGCGGCGATGCCAGGTAGTTCATCTTTACGTCGGGGTTGATCCGCCCCTCGAAGTTACGGTTTCCGGACAGCACCGAGACGACCGCGAGGTCCGCCTCGTTGACCGCCGCAGAGATCTCCTCGGGCAGCGGTCCCGAGTTGCCGATGCACGTCGTGCAGCCATAGCCAACGAGGTTGAAGCCGAGTTGCTCGAGCGGCTCGGTCAGGCCGGAGCGGTCGAGGTACTCGGTCACCACCTTCGAGCCCGGCGCGAGCGAGGTCTTCACCCATGGCTTGGAGTGCAGCCCGCGCGCGACCGCGTTGCGCGCGAGGATGCCCGCGCCGATCATCACCGACGGATTCGACGTGTTCGTACAGCTCGTGATCGCCGCGATCACGACGTCGCCGTGGTCGAGCTCGAAGCGCTCGCCGTCGAGCGTGACCGGCGTGGCGCTTGGCCGGCGTTCGAGCGTGGTGGCGCTCGCGCGAGGGGGCGGAGGCTGTGTCGCGCCGGCGCTGGGAGACGGCGCGTGTCCCGGCGCGCCGTTGGCCGGCGGATCGGAGGCGGGGTAGGACTCCGCGACCGCCTCATCATGGGCGTCGGACTGCTCGCCGTTGCTCGGCACGTAGTCGCCGAGCGCCTGCCTGAACGCGCTTCGGGCGGCGCTCAGCGGAACCCGATCTTGGGGGCGCTTGGGCCCGGCCAGGCTCGGTTCGACGGTGCTCAGGTCGAGTGAGATCTGATCCGTGAACGTCGGCTGCTCGGAATGCTCGTCGTGCCAGAGACCCTGTTCCTTGGCGTAGGCCTCGACGAGCGCGATCTGCTCGGGCGCGCGGCCGGACAGCGTCAGGTAGTCGAGCGTCTCGGCGTCGATCGGGAAGATTGCGCACGTTGAGCCGAACTCGGGCGACATGTTGCCGATCGTCGCCCGGTCGGCGATCGGCAGGCCGACCAGACCGGCGCCGTAGAACTCGACGAACATCCCCACCACGCCCCGCGTGCGCAGGATCTCCGTGACCGTGAGCACGAGGTCGGTCGCCGTCGCGCCCTCCGGCAGCTCCCCGCGCAGCTCAACGCCGAGGACCTGCGGAATCAGCATTGACATCGGCTGGCCGAGCATCGCCGCCTCGGCCTCGATGCCCCCCACGCCCCATCCCAGTACGCCGAGCCCGTTGATCATCGTCGTGTGCGAATCGGTGCCCACGAGCGTGTCGGGGTAGGCCTGACCGGTCTTCTCGTTGGGAAACACGACCCGCGCGAGGTACTCGAGGTTGACCTGGTGGACGATCCCGGTGTCGGGCGGCACGACCGAGAAGTCATCGAATGCGCCCTGACCCCAGCGCAGGAACGCGTAGCGCTCGCGGTTGCGCTCGAACTCGCGCTCGGCATTCACGCGGAACGCGTCGTGGGTGCCGAACGCATCGACCTGCACCGAGTGGTCGATCACGAGCTCCGCCGGAGCCAACGGGTTGATCTGGGCGGGATCGCCGCCCATGTCGGCGATCGCGTCGCGCATCGCCGCGAGGTCGACGACGGCGGGTACGCCGGTGAAGTCCTGCATCAGCACGCGCGCCGGCGTAAAGGTGATCTCCCGGCTTGGCTGCGCCTTGGCATCCCAGCTCGCAAGCGCCTCGACGTCGCCGGCGGCGACCGAGCCGTTGCCCTCGGTGCGAAGCAGGTTCTCGAGCAGGACCTTCAGCGAGAACGGCAGCCGCGCGACGTCGAAGCGCTCCTGCAGCGCGTCCAAGCGGAAGATCTCATGCTTGCGCGCCCCGACGTCGAGCGTATCCTTTGCGCCAAAGCTGTTCTGCGACATGGGCGACTCCCGCGCTGTCTAGCGATCCACGTGAAACTCGTCAGCAGTCTCGCAGAGTCACCACGTCGGTCGGGACCTCGCGCGACGATCGAAGCGGCAGCGTCGGCGGTGACGTCACGGCCGCGGCAAGCCGTGCCGGCCGGCACGGCTGCGACAGCTCACATGACCGGTTCAGCCGCCCGTGTGACCCGACCCTTGCCTTCGCGCTTGGAGCGCATCAGGGCGACGTCGCAGGCTTGCAGCAGATCGTCCGTCGTCATCGGCGCGCGCCACTGCGCGACCCCGATCGAGGCCGAGATCCCCGGCGTCTCGTCGAGCGACGGCACGGCCTGCAGCCGCTCGAGCGCGCGGGTCGCCGCGGCGGCGGCGCTGCGCAGGTCGGCGTTCGGCAAGATCACGACGAACTCGTCGCCGCCGTAGCGCGCGACGCGGTCGAACGCGCGGAACTCGCCCACAAGCGCATGCACGACTTCGCGCAACATCGCATCGCCGGCCTGATGGCCGTGACGGTCGTTGACGAGCTTGAAGTCGTCGAGGTCGATCAGCAGGCACGAGAGGGGGGTGCCGGCGCGGGTCGCACGACCGATCTCCTCGTCCAATCGCCGCCGCATCGCGCGATGGTTCATGCAGCCGGCGACCGCATCGGTGCCCGCCTCGGCGCGGGCGCGCACGAGCGAGAGCGCCGTGGCGGCCTGGTCGACCAGCGTTCTGGCAAGCTCGACCGAGCGCTCGTCGAACGCATCCGACATGCGCCGCACCAGCACGACGACCGCCTCGACCTCGCCGCGCTCGGCGAGCGGCAGCAGCAGCGCGCAGCTCAGCGCGCCCGTCTGAGCCAGCCGTGGGACGTTGTCGGCGAGCGCGCGATCATCGGCGGCCAGGAACGTGCGGCCGGTGCTCGCCACCCAGTCGACACCCGGCGGACGCTCGCCACGCGGAGCGATATAGCTCAGCCGACCGTTGCCTTCGAACATGTACACGACGACCAGCTCCTCATCCGTGCCCGGCTCGGCGAGATGGTGGACGTGGACCTCCTCTGCGCCCGGTACGGCGAGCAGCTCGCGAGCGAGTTCACGGAAGATGACCTCCGCATTCGGGGCGCCGTCTGCGAGCAGCGTCAGGCGCCGCACCCCCGCCAGCACCGAAACCTCGCTCGCGGGCGAGGCTTGAGTATCCGTACCCCTACCAACGCCCATCTACCCAATCTAGGGCATCGGAGGGCCGTAAGCAACACGCGAGCCCCGCGCCGGCGCGCGGAACGAAACGATCGGAGCGGCCTTCAGCGGCGCAGGGGGCGGCCAGCGGCCGCCCCCTGTCCAGCAGCTAGAACGTGACCGTGACGAATGCCGTCGAGGTCGGTTGACCCCTGCGGCTGGGCACGAAGCCGACGCGCACGCGGGTGCGGAACGGCTTGCCCCGGCGCCGTCCTGCGCGCGAGAGCGGAACCGTGAGCCTCGTCGCCCGCTCGGAGGTCCTCAGGTGGCGGTAGACGGTCGCGAGGCTGCGTCCGCTGCCGCTGATCCGCCCGGGGGCGAACGTCTGCACGGTGAGAAACGCCGTGTTTCCGATGACCTTGCGCCCGACGATCCGCACGCCGCAGCCGCTCGTGCCGATCTTGGTGTTCTGTTTGACTTTCGAGCCGTTCTGACCCGTGATCGTCGTGGGCATCACCATCTTGGCCGTGCACAGGTCTCCGAACGCGGCCAGCGCCGAGTGCGGACCGACCGGCAGGTTCACGGTGACGCTCGTGACCGGGACATCGGGTGTCGCGGCGAAGTTCGTCGTCGTGATCCCTTTCGTGATTTTCGTGTTGCCGACGACGATTGTGCGCACGCCGTTGGCTTCGAGGACCAGGTCGAGGTCCGGGAAGGCCGCGCCGGCGTGCGAGACGAGGATCGCCGGCCCGGTCAGTTTGCTCGGCAACAGCGGCGTGTTCGCCCTGGCGCCGCCCACGTAGGAGCCCTTCGGGCAGATCCACGGGCTGTTCGCGAACGTCGCTTCCGGACATGCTTTCTGAAGCGTCGTCAGGCGCGAGGGCAGCTGCTTGGGCAGCTGCACGAGCACCGACTTGATGTTCGCCTGGCCGGGTGCCTGGTTGATCGTCGTTTCAAGCCCAGCGCCATTGGCTTTGGAGGTCTTGCCGTTGGCGGTCGCCTTGAACGACGGTTTGAACGCGAGCTTCTGGCATTCGGACACCTGGAACGGAGTCGAGATGTTCTCGGTCGCGCCCAACGTCGAGGTGAGCGTGGATTCGGTCGCAAACACCGAGCAGTTGGTCGGGTTGAACAGGAACCCCTGCTTGTTGATCGCGACGCGGATGTTCCGCAAGCGGATCGGGACGCCCTTGACGATCGTCGGCAGGACGCTCGTGGTTATCACCTGGTCGGTGTACGGATTGATGTTGAGCGTCGCGCGGGTGGTGACCAGGCCGAGGTTGAACGGCCCGGCGACCGCAGGCACGACGACCGACAGGCCGTATGGCGCGCCTTTGTAAGGACCGGTCAGATAGACGGTCCCGCTGCCGAATGTGAACGGCGTCGGGCCCGATCCCGCGACCGCAGTAGCCGAGCCGATCTGGCTGGCTTCCGGACACGCGTTCGCGACGGCCTGGGCTTCGGTGCACGGAGTCACCACAGGGATCGCTCCGACCAGGCCCGGAGGCAGGGTGGTTTTGACCTGCGAGAGGTACTGTTCGCCGTTGTTGCGGGCGAGGTTGAAGGTAAAGGACGTGTGTCCGCCCCCTGTGCCGGTCTGGTTCTGGGTGCTCTGGGTCAGCGCGAACGGCAGCGTCGCCGGACAGCCCGTGACCGTGAAGCTGCTCGACAGGGTCTTTGCCGGCGGTTCGGTGAACGGGAGGAAGGTGCCTTCGGTCGTAGCTGTCCCGCAGCCGAGCGGGTTCGCTACCGGCGCGAGTGCGCCTTCCTTGAAGTGCAGGATCGCCTTGGTGAACGGCTGTTCCGGGTTTTCCGAGAACACGGTCGTGACCTGACCCGTGGCTTCGTTGGGCGTAGTTTCGCCTTTTATCCGCACCGAGACGCCATACCGCGCGGACTCGGCGTCGAAGTAGACGATGTACGGCGGTCCGGTGATCGGCCCGGATTCGGGCCCGCCGAGATACATGCTGCCTTTCAGCGATCCCGGGGGAAGGCCGGGGACTTCCAAGGTGGCAGTACCGAGTTCCGATGAGGCCGGACAGGCCACGCCTTCCACGGAGCTGTGGATCCTCGCCTGAGCCGGCGTACACGCCGTCAGCCCTGCTGCGGCCGAGGGGTTCAGCGTCATGCCTTCGGGGAGTTTGATCGTCGCGGTTTTCAGCTGTGAGTTGTCGATTTTGGTCGGGTCATGGTTGATGCCGACTTCGGCAGTGAACCCGTCCGGTTCGTCGCTCGCGGTCGTCGCAGCGTTCAGCGCGAAGCCCGGTTCGAACGGGACGAGGTTGCAGTTGTTGAGAGCGAGCAGCGTTGTGTACGGCCTCCGCTGCACTTCGCGGGCCGGGCTCGCGAGCCGTTCTTCCACTTCTTTGGCCGTCCCAATTGCAACACCTTCGAGCGTCAGGTTGGTCGTGTGGTTTCCCGGGCAACTCGTCGCGTTCGTGATGAAGGCGCCGTTGCCGGTCGTGCCGTAGTCCTCCTGCCGCGACCTGATCACCGGCAGGGCCGGCGAGACTTTCACTTCGAAGTAGTCGTGGTAGTCGCCGACGCCCATTCCCTTTGCTTCCTGCCCCCATTCGACGTTTCCTTCCACGATCGTGTGGGCGTAATACTGGGCGTTTTCGACTTCCGGTTTGGATTTTTTGAAGATTCCTTCGAGAATGCCTTTGGTGAGCCCGATCGGCAGTTTCAGCGCGGCCCCGAAGAGCGACGCGCGCGCCGCCGGAGGTTCGGACTGAACGAGGTTGTAGAGGGTCCCTTTGAGCGTCACGTCGGGCGGGAGCGATTTTTCGGCGAGCGGCGCCACAAAGACGGTCGCCGTTTCTTGGCCGATCACGGTGCTTTCCGGTCCGGTTCCGTGCGCCCCGCCGCCTTCTTTGCATTTCGATGCCGCATAGAAGCCGGTCCCAGGGATCGCTTCTGCCGCGCCGAATTCGGCCATCGTGCATTGCGGCACTGCCGCAGGAGCTGTCGCGAGGCCCGCTGCGACGTCAACCCTGACGTGCGTCACGACCCCGGTCGGGACTGCTGTCCCGGACGCCAAGCTGCCGGTGTGCTTGAGCGTGAAGTCCGTGACGCCGAACGGCACGCGGCCGGCGGCCTGCCGGTATCCCTGCGCTTCGGATTCGGCCAGTTCGGGTTCGACGGTTTCCGCGATCGGTTCCCCGAAGATGTCCGCACCGACGACTTTTTCGCCGCAGTGTTCGGCGGTGGCCTGGCAGTTGATCCCAACGAACTTTTCGACTTCGACAGCGCCCAGCGCCGCTGCGGGCGCGGAGACGGCGACGATCACGCCGACAATCAGGGCAAGAAACGAAAAGCGGACGCAAGACCTCATGCCGACCTCCCTAGTTAAGTCCAGGCACCATCGCCTGTTGGGACCCTGTCGTCCCCGTAAAGTTGCGAACTTCAACCGACGTATTGGACGTATCGGCCAGATCTCCTGCTACTTGAAAAGTCGCGGCGGGTCTACGCGATCGAGCCGCGGGCTACGCGATCGCCCGCAGGCCGCGGCCGCGCCTCGCGGTGGCGCGAACCATCGCTTTCGGCGGCCAATCCGCTCGAGAGACCCTGCCGAATTGCGAGAGAGAGCCTGGCCGGATCGCCTCCTAGACGCCCAGCGCCGGGACGCGCCTATGCGCTCACGCGTAAGAGCGCCTGCGCGCGGCCCTGACAGTCATACAGCGTGCTCGCGGCGCTCGTGCCGCCGCTGCCCGTGGCCGTATTCGCGCCCGCGCTGGCCGGCACCGTCACCGCCTGGCACGCCGTCGCGACGGCTTTCATCACGGCTTTGGCGCCCGTGCGCGTGTCTCCGGGCAGAGTCGGGCCGCCCTGACCGCCCACTTGTTCGGCCAGCACCCAGCGGATCGAGCCGGAGCGAACCTTCGCGGCCAGCCACGATGCGCTCACTTCGCTCTCGCGGCCCGAGAAGCCGCCGATTCCGGCCACATTCGCGTGGCTGGCGATGATCGCCTGAGCGGCGCTTGACTGGCTTGACACGGCGATCGTGCCGCCGCCGTGCCCCTTGACGTACGCCAGCACCTGGTTGATCGAGCGGTCGTTGCCGAATGGAGCGCCGATTGCGCCCGGACCCGCGCCGGGGACGCCGCCCGCACCGGAGGGAGGACCACCCGCCTGGCCGGCGCCGAAGCCTTCCGTGGAGCCCCGCTGACGCGAGCTGGATTTGGAGGCGCCGCCCGAGCCGAACAGCGGCACGCCGCCGGTTCCGCTCGCCGACAGCGAGCGCCGTCCAGCCCGACCGGCGAATCCGCCGAAGCCGCCGCCGGGACCGCCGCTCGCGACCGATGCCGGGCCACCGGCGGGAAACGTGCCGCTCGTCGTGTAGCCCAGCGTGTCAAAGGCCCACACCGACGGCGCCACGAGCAGCGCCGCGAGCACTGCCCCCACGGCGAGCAGCCGCGCTCGATGCCCCTCGAGCGCGACCAGCGCCAGCGACGCGAGCACTCCCACGGCGATCAGCACCGGTCCGAGCCAGCTCAGCTGTCCCGGATAGTCCCCGAGAACGACCAGCTCGGTTGCGACGCCCGCAGCGACAGCCGCCGGGCCGACGATTCGGATGTTCAGTCCGCCGCCGATCAACTGCGCGGCGCCCGCGCCGACGAGCGCCGCGGCAAACGGGGCGAGCAGGGACACGTAATAGGGGTGGAAGATTCCGCTCGCCGCGCTGAACAGCACGGCCGTCGTCAGGAACGCTCCGCCAACCGCGACGAGCCAGCCCGTGCGCGGATCGGAGCGTCTGAGGCGACTGGCGATGAGCATTCCCAGGCCGGTCGCGAGCGCGAACCCGAGCAGCCATCCCGCCTGGCCGCCCAACGCGGAGTTCAGCAGCCGCAACGGCCCCGGAGTGGAGCCGAACATGCTGCCGCCCCCACCAGCCGGACCGCCCGCCTGCCCTTCGACGCGCCCGACGCCGTTGTAGCCGAAGATCAGCGAAAGCACGCTGTTGTCGCTCGTCCCCGCCACCCATGGACGGTCCAACGCAGGAGTCAATTCAACGAGCGCGGGCCACGCCCCGCCGACGATCACCATCGCCCCACCGCCGACGAGCAACTGACGCAGTGCGTGCAGCCGCCCGCGCGCCGCGGGTGCCAGCCACAGCCAAGCCGCGGCGATTCCCGGCACGACCACCAGCGCGACGCCCATCTTCGTCTCAAATCCGAGACCCACGCAAACGCCCGCGAGCACCAGCCAGCGCGTGCGTCCACCCTCCAGCGCGCGCGCCGTGCACCACAGCGCCGCCACGCAGCACAGCACCAGCAGCGCATCCGGGTTGTTGTGCCGCGACACCGCCACCGCAATCGGCGTGACCGCCAGCGCCAGCCCGGCGACGAAACCGCCCACCCGGCCAAAGCGGCGGCGCACGAGGTCGTACACGAGCGCCACGCTCGCCACGCCCATCAGCGCCTGCGGCAGCAGCACGCTCAGCGGGTGGTATCCGAACATGCGCACCGACAGCGACTGGACCCACAACGCAAGCGGCGGCTTGTCCACGGTCATCACGCCGCTCTGATCGAACGACGCATACAGGAAGTTGTGCCAGCTGGAGCTCATCGAGCGCACGGCCGCGCTGTAGTAGTCGTTCGCCCATCCGTTCCTGCTCAGCGCCCACAGGTTCAACACGGCGGCCAGGATGATCAGCCCGAGGAGCTCCGGCCGGGGCGCGCGCCGCGCGAGCGATCCAGCCCAGGCAGGTGTCCGCCAGGCAGCGCCAACAGGTGCGGTGACCGGCGCCACAGACGCTGTTGCAGATGCGGCCGAACGCGTCTCCCAAGAAAATCTCATCGCAGGAGACTCGCCGCTGCTGCTCGGCACAGCGTGTGGGAAACCTCAGAGTTCTGTAAGCGTCAGTCGATCAGCCGTCTGCCGAGCTGTGAGATCGCCAGCCGCCACATCAACAGCGCGAACCCGAGCAGCACGGCCGCATGCCCGAGGTCGGCCGTGCCGAGGCCACCGAGCGAGGCGTCGCGGACGAGCTGCACGCAGTGATACAGCGGGTTGACCTGCGCGACCTGGCGCACGCCGTCCGGCAGCGTCGAAATCGGGAAGAAGGTGCCGGCGACGAGGAACATCGGCGTCAGCACAGCGCTGGTGACGTAGTTGAAGTTGTCGATCGTCTTTGCGACCGCCGCGATCACGACGCCGAACGCCGCGAAGCCGAACCCCGTGACGAATCCGATCGACGGCACGAGCAGCATGCCCGCGTTGGGTTCGAGCCCGAACAACATCGCCACGAGCAGCGGCACGACGCCGTACACGCCCGCGCGCAGCGATATCCACAGCACCTCGGCGGTGATCAGCTCCTCCACGTCCACCGGCGCGGCGAGAATCGCGTCGTAGGTGCGCTGGAACTGCCATCGCACGAACGTGTTGAACATGCCCGGGAACGCCGAGGAGAACAGAACGGCGGTGGCGACGGTGCCGGTGCCGATGTACTCGATCGTCTTGACGTGCCCGATGGTCTTGAGGAGCGTTCCGAAGCCCAAGCCGAACGCGAGCAGATAGATCGTCGGCTGCATCACGGAGGAGAACGTCGTCGCCTTCCAGTAGCGCCCGAAGATCACCACATCGCGGCTCATCACGCCCGCGAGCGCCGCCGGTTCCAGGCGGCCGACCCGCTTGGCCGGCTCGGCCGGCATCGGCACCGCGGTCGCGCTCATTCGATCTCCTCCCCCGTCAGGGCCACGAACGCGTCCTCGAGGTTGGCGGGGCGACGCGCGCCCTCGGGCGCCTCCCCGTCCAGCGACTCCGCGCGCATGATCGCCAGCGCCGGCCCGCTGCGGCGGCTCTGCCAACCGTTGCGCGCGGCGATCTCGCTCGCCTCGGCGAGCTTCTCCGGCGGACCGTATACCTCGACCACCTGCTCGCCCGCGTGCGTGCGCACGAGCTCGGCCGGCGTCCCCTGCGCGACGATCTTCCCGTGCGACATCACCGCCACGGTGTCCGCCAGCCGCTCGGCCTCCTCGATGTAATGCGTCGACATCAGCACCGTGACCCCGCTGGTGCGCAGGCCGTCGATCAGCGTCCACAGCTCCTGGCGCACCTGCGGGTCGAGCCCCACCGTCGGCTCGTCGAGCAGGACCAGACGCGGCTGGTGGATCAACCCGCGCGCCACCAGCAGCCTCCGTCGCATACCGCCCGAGAGCTCACGCACGATCGTGTCGGCTCGGGGCATCAAGTTCGCGAGACCGAGGGCTCGTTCGACCGCGGCCGTTCGCTCGCCGCTCGAGACGCGGTACAGGCGAGCGAACACCGTCAGAATCTGCCGGCACGTCAGCTCGACGTCGAGGTTGTCCAGCTGCGGCACGACACCCATCTCCATCCGTGCCTGCTTCGACTCCCGCGGCAGCTCATAGCCGAGCACGTCGATCTCGCCGCTGTCGGCGAGCGCCTGCGCGGTGAGCATCCGCATCGTCGTCGACTTGCCCGCCCCGTTGGGCCCGAGTAACCCGAAGCACACTCCCACCGGCACCTCCAGGTCGAGGCCGTCCACCGCGACGATCGGTCCATAGCGCTTGGCCACCCCGCGCAGCGAGATCGCGGGTACGCTCATGCGCCCAGCCACACATTGTCGCCGTGATCGGCCATCGCCGACACTCTAGGCGCCCGGCGGCTACGTGAGCGCGCGCGGAGAACCGGGTCGTCCGCTGTCCAGTCGCAGCGGTCGAATCTCAGACTGGGGTCCATATCACCGCGGGGCCGCTTCCGCGACGCTGAGCGAGCCGTTCGAGTTGCGTCATCTTCACCAAGGGAGTCATGCGACCCAAAGCCCCACAGATCGTCGCCCTCGGCGGCGGCGGCTTCTCGATGGAGCGCGACAGCTCGCTGCTCGACGATTACGTGCTGTCGCTGACCGACAGCCCGCGCCCGCGGGTCTGCTTCCTGCCGACCGCCTCCGGCGACGCCGACCACTACGTGGTGCGCTTCTACCGCCGCTTCTCCGCGTCATGCGACGCGAGCCACGTGTCGCTCTTCCGTCGCGATCAGGGCACCGGGGGAGTCGAGGATGACCTCGCGACCCACCTTCTGGCGCAGGATCTGATCTATGTCGGCGGCGGCAACGTCGTGAGCATGCTCGGAGCGTGGCGCGCACACGGACTCGATGACATCCTGCGCAAGGCCTGGCGCAAAGGCGTCGTGCTGTGTGGACCCTCGGCGGGATCTCTGTGCTGGTTCGAGGAGGCGCTGAGCGCCTTTCACGGGGCGCCGCGCAGCGTACCCGGACTCGGCCTGCTGCCATTCAGCAACTGCGTTCACTACGACGCCGAGCCGGAGCGGCGACTGGAGTACCACCGCTTCGTCGGCGACGGGATGCGTGCCGGATTCGCCGTCGAGGACGGCGTCGCACTGCACTTTCGTCGCACCCGCTTGCAGCGGGTCGTCAGCTCGCGCCGCGACGGCAGCGCCTACCGCGTCGAGCCCACCGACGACGGCGTCGTCGAGACGCGCCTGAACGCCGCCTACCTCGGCGCCGACGCGCAAGCTCCGCCGCCCCAGACAGCGACGGCCACGGGCAGCAGGCGCCGGCACATCGCCCGCCGGCCCGCCGCGCACAAGGCGGGTGCGACCCGCGCCGCCGGTCCCGAGCCACTCCCGGCGTGAGCGCCGAGGCGAGGGCGCGCGGCGAGCGGCGACTGATCCTCGCCATGGGCGGCGGCGGCTTCACGATGGAGCCGACCAATCCCCTGCTCGATGACTTCGTGCTCAGCCTGACTGCAGCCAAGGAGCCGCACGTGCTGTTCCTGCCGACCGCCTCCGGCGACACGACCGCGCAGATCAACTCGTTCCGGGCCCGCTTCGCCGACCGGCTGTGCGTACCCGAGCACCTGTCGCTGTTCCGACTGGCCGACGCCAAACGCCCGCTCGCGGCGACCGTCCTGAGCCAGGACATCATCTACGCCGGCGGCGGATCGATGCGTAACCTGCTCGCGATCTGGCGCGCCCATGGACTCGATCGGCTGCTCCTGCAAGCGTGGCGCAATGGGACAGTGCTCGCCGGCCTGAGCGCCGGAGCGATGTGCTGGTTCCAGGGCGGCGTGACGCGCTCGAGCGGCCCGCCCGAACCGATGCCCGGCATCGGGCTGCTCGACGGATCCCTGACCGTGCACGCGGACGGCGAGCCCGAGCGCCTGCCGGTCTGGCTCGCGAGCGTCCGCGACGGCACGCTGCCCGGAGGTTGGGCGCTGGACGACGGCGTTGGGCTGCTGTTCGCCGGGCGAACGCTGCAGCGCGTCGTCAGCTCCCGTCCCGGTGCTGGGGCCCAGCGCGTGGACGCGATCGCCGGTGAGCTCGTCCGCCACCGCCTCGAGCCCGAGCTCCTCGGAGATCGACCGCGCGGCGCGCTCGGAGGCACAGACGCCGCCGTCGAGGAGCTTCGCCGCGTGCACCGCCTGCGCCGCGGCATCGACGGGTGGCGCGGCTGAGCGGCCGGCGCCTGACGATGGGCTCGGGCGAGCAATTGGACACTCGTTCCGTGATCGCCGCCCGCACTACAGCCGGTCGACGTTCCTGCCGAATGACCCCCAATGTTGCCAAGCGCGAAAAACGGGTATACACAACCTGTTCGGTTTCGAAGGTTCGTCGCGAGGTAGCGAGTCGGTGCAAACAGAGCCACTGACGATCAAGCAGACGCCCACCGGCTATTGGGTCGTCAAGCGCGGGTCCGTTCACCTGGCGGGGGCGCCGACGCGTCGGGCCGCCGAAGCTGAGCGCGACCTGCTCGACGGGCTGCGCAGTCGCAGCCTGCGGCGCCCGACCAGGGCGCGTTCCTCCGTGGCCGAGCGCCCGAGCAACAGCCCCTCCTGAGCGCTCAGCGCGACCTTGCGTAGGGTGAGCACGTGCTCGGCGATCGGCGGGCTCACGTCCGCCAGCCTCACATTGCGGGCAGCCGGCGCGTCGGGCCACACACATCTCCACGACGAGAGGATGCGGGCAATGACCGACCAGGCCGACAAGGCGGCAAGCTTCCTGACGCTGCACACGAGCGAGAGTCCGCTGCTCCTGCCCAACCCTTGGGATCCGGGTTCGACCCGCCTGCTGGCATCGCTCGGCTTCCGGGCGCTGGCCACGACGAGCGCAGGCTTCGCGGCGACGCTCGGACGACTCGACGGGTCCGTCACGCGCGCGGAGGCGCTCGCGCACGCCGCGTCGACCGTGGCGGCAACCGACCTGCCGGTCTCCGCGGACCTCGAGAACGCATTCGCCGACGACCCCGCCGGCGTCGCCGAGACGATCGGACTCGCGCTGGACGCGGGCCTGGCGGGGTGCTCGGTTGAGGATTACACCGGAGTCGACGACGCGCCGATCTATGAGATCGGCCTGGCCACGGAGAGGATCGCCGCGGCGGCCGCGGTCGCACACGGCGGACCCGTCCAGCTCGTCCTCACCGCGCGGGCGGAGAACCACCTGCGCGGCCGCCCGGACCTCGCCGACACGATCGCGCGCCTGCAGGCCTACGAGGAGGCCGGCGCCGACGTGCTCTATGCGCCGGCCCTGCGTGACCCGCAGGACATACGCGAGCTCCTCGCCGCCGTGGAGCGCCCCGTGAACGTCCTCGCCTTCCCGGGCGCTCCGACCGTGTCCGAGCTCGCGGCCCTCGGCGTAAGCCGCGTCTCGATCGGCGGCGGATTCGCCTTCGTCGCGCTGGGCGCGCTCGTCGAAGCGGCGAGCGAGCTGCGCGAGGATGGCACCTACGCCTTCCTCGAGCGGGCCCGTGTCGGCGCCAAGGCGGCACGCGCGGCGTTCGAGGACTGATCCACGCGCGAGGCGACGGCGCGGTGCGCGCATCTGCCGCCACGCCCCGCTGCTCACGCGCGGCGAGACTGTGCGATCCTGGCGATCGATGCGCGTGATGGAGGCCCAACAACCGGTCAGGCCCGCCGAACGCGTCGAGGTCGCCGCCGTTCGCGCCATCGCCTCGCTGCCGCCGAGAGCAAAGCGCCGCCTCGCCGGCGAGCCGATCCGACGCGACGGGCTCGAGCTCGATCTCGACATGCAGGTCCTGCTCAAGCTAGAGGCGCTCAATCCGCGCCCACCGCTCTCGAGCGGCACGCCCGCCGAGGCGCGCGCCGACCTCCGACACTCCGTGCGCGTCGTCGCCGGCAAGCCGGTCGCGCTAGCCGATGTCAGCGAGACGACCCTCGCCGGGGCCGACGGCCCGCTCCCGGCGCGCCTGTTCGTGCCCGACGAGGCCGAGGCAGCGGCGCCCGGGCCGCTGATCGTCTACTACCACGGCGGCGGCTGGGTCGCCGGCGACCTGGACACCCACGATCAGCCCTGCCGCCTTCTCGCGAGGGCCTCCGGGGCGCGCGTCCTGAGCGTCGACTACCGCCTTGCCCCCGAGCATCGCTTTCCAGCGCCCGTCGCCGATGCCCTCGCCGCGTTCTACGACGCAGTGGCGAGCGCCGATCGGCTCGGCGCCGACCCCGCTCGGATCGCGGTGGCCGGCGACAGCGCCGGCGGGCACCTGGCCGCCGTCACCGCCCAGCAGACAGTCATCGACGGCGGCCCGACGCCGGCCTTCCAGCTGCTGATCTATCCCGTCACCGACCTCGTCGACACATCCCCCTCGCGCTTGACCTTCGCCGAGGGGTTCGTCCTGACGAAGGAGAACATGGACTGGTACGAGGAGCAGTTCCTCGGTCCGGAAGTCGACCGGCGCGACCCGCGGGTCTCGCCGCTGCTGGGCGAGGGGCTCGGCGCGTGCGCGCCGGCGCTCGTGGTGACCGCCGGCTTCGACCCCCTGCGCGACGAGGGCGAGGCGTACGCGCTCAAGCTCAGCCAGGCCGGGGTCCGCACGATCCTGCGCCGCCACCCCGGCTACGTCCATGGCTTCACCCACGCCCTCTCCGTTGGCGCCGGTCCGCGCGAAGCGGTCGCCGAGATGGGCGGCGTGCTGCGCGCCGTGCTCGCCTGAGCCACCTCGCGCTGCACACGCTACGGGTTGCATGGCGGCTCGCACTGCACGACCATGCTCCAAACCGAGCGAGGCCCGGCGGGTCGTGGGCGCTATTGGAGCGCCCTTTGCGCGAGCAAAAGGAGGTTTCAAATGCACGGAGCACTGGCAGGTCTGAGGCGCTGGCCCGTCGCGGTCGTGGCGCTGCTCGCACTGGGCGTCGCGAGCGTAGGCGCGCTCGCCGCCACGAGCGGTGGTTCGACCATCTCCTCCTGCGTGAAGAAGAGGGGTGGCTCGATCCGCATCGTCCGCGCGAGCACCAGATGCCGGCACAACGAGAGGAAGCTCACCTGGAATTCGATCGGACCGGCCGGCCCTCGGGGCCTGAGAGGGTTGACCGGCCTGCGCGGGGCGACGGGCGCGACGGGTTCCGCGGGCGCCGCCGGCGTAAACGGCGTCATCGGCGCTGCCAACGGGTTCGTCGACACGAACCCGTTGCCGGTCGGCGGCAAGCTCTCCTTATCTGAATCGGAAAAACCGTCCGTCGTGGCGACGCTCAAACTCCCCGCGGGGCACTACGTCGTTCAGGGCGATGTGCACGTCGCGGGGGTGGGCGCCGGCACGAAGGTGACCTGCAGCCTCGAAGGCACCGGAGAAGCGCTCGATCGGGGCATCATCGATGTCGTCGCGAGCCCCGGCCCAGGCGAAGCCGGCGACCTCTCGCTCGGCGGCGGATTGACGCTCGCGGCCGCGGGCACGGCGTCCGTCTCGTGCACGCCTGAAAAAGGCGGAAACGCGGCGGCGGGAGCCAAAATCACGGCCACCCAGGTGACGACCCTGACCTCGACGACGGGCTGATCGGCTGACAGCGGCTACGGCGTGGCGGGCCGGCTCTTCGGGTCGGCCCGCCACGACTGCGCCCGCCGGGCGCGACCCCGCGGGCGGGCTAGGTCGGCTGAGGCGGATACGACGGCCGAGACGGAAGCAGCAAGTCCGCGCCGACCTCGGTCTTGAGCGCGGTCTTGAGCCTTCGCTCCGGCCTGCGGCTCGACCGGCGTCCGGAGGCCAGTTCGTCGACGGAGCCGTCCGCGGAGGCGGCGACGCGGCACGCCCCCAACACGAGGATCACCACGACAATCCAGCCGGCTGTGATCAGAATCATCAACACGTGATCGCTCGCCGCGACATCAGCTGCGTGCGCGTGCCGGGGTCACCACGCGAGGGCTGCTGAATCGGTTGCGCGTCACTGGCCCCCCCGACCGCTGTGGGCGAATCGCCCGCAGCAATCTCCGCCTCGAAACGCGCCCATTCCGCGTGGCTTGGACCCCGGCTCGATCTGACTATTCGTTACTTGGTGTAAATCCGAGTTTCCGCCACCTTGGAGTAAAAGTCCAATATGTTTTGGCTGGTCAGGCATAAGGCGAGCCTATGCCGAGCCATTCTGCCGGGCTCTATCGGCCACGACACAGGCGCCGATCGATGACCTTCAGGCGCGGCCAGCTGCGCTATTTCGTCGCGGTCGCCGACGAGGGGCAGATGACACGCGCCGCGCACAAGCTCCACATCGCGCAGCCCGCCCTGTCGCAGGCGATCGCGCAGCTCGAGTCCGAACTCGGCCTCGGGCTCCTGGAGCGCCACGCCCGCGGCGTCACGCTCACGCCTGCCGGGGAAGCGTTCCTGCCGAAGGCGCGCGCGGCGCTGGCCGCCGAGACCGATGCCGCCGCGACCGCGCAGTCGTTGGCGCGAGCGGTCCGGAGCGCGATCACCGTCGGCCACATCGGACCGCCGCCGACGATCAACGCCCCGGAGCTGTTCGAGGCGTTCGCCGAGGCTCGCCCGGGTGCCGAGATCTCGTTTCGCGAACTCCCGTTTCCGCGCGGCTCGACCGCGTCCTGGCTCGAGGATGTCGACATCGCGTTCTGCCATCCGCCTGCGGCCGACCCCGACGTTCGCATCCAGGCGCTCCGCACCGAGCCGCGAGCGATCGTCGCGCCGCGCAGCCATGCGCTCGCGCAGCACAGCGAGCTGACGGTCGCCGAGGTGCTCGACGAGACGTTCATCGGCTACCACCCCGCGGTCCAGCCGATCTGGGCCGGCTTCCACAGCCTCGATGACCACCGCGGCACGCCCGCCCCGCGGATCACCGCAGATCGCGCGTTGACACCGTCGCAGATGCTCACGCTCATCGCGGCACGCCAGGCGATCATCGCGATCCCCGCATCCGACGCGGCGATCGTCCTGAAGGTCCTGCGCGGCGTCGTGGCGATCCCGGTGCGCGACGCCCATCCGGCCGTCCTGTCATTGATCTGGCGCAAGAGCAATCACAACCCGCTCGTCCAAGCCCTCGCAGCGCTCGCGGCTGGCATCCGCGACGTCCGCGTCGATGGGAGGGTGCCGGCGACGGGTTGAGCCCTCAGTTGAGCGTTGCCGGCCGAACGCGCTGCCTTTGAGTGAGGCCGGCGGCGGCTTGCCCGGCGCGAGTTCAGGAGGCGCCGCGCCCCTGCGCGCGCGCCACCAAGCCGGCGTAGACGAGCGCGAGGGCCTCGCCGAGGAGCTCCGGGCGGACGGAGCCCGGCTCGATCAGCTCATCGACCGCGAGGCCGCCGATGATGCTCATCACGATGCGAGCGACGTTCTCCGCGGGCATCGTGAGCGCGGGCGTCCCGAGGTGACGCGCCCGGGCCTCCAGCGCGGCGGCGAGGGCGCCCCGCAGCTCAGTCTGGCGCTCGGCGTAGCGGGCGCGGAGCTCGGGATCGCGGACCGCGAGGCTCCAGTACTCGCGCTCGAGGAGCATCGCCTCGCGCTGCTCGCCGAGCTGTTGAGCGAACGCCCGCGTCGCCTCCACCGACATGTCGCGCTCGGGCGGCGCCGACGCGAGCAGCGCGAACCGATCGCGCATCGGTGCGTCGATGCGCTCCTCGAGGAGCGCCGTAAGGAGTTCCTCCTTGCCTGAGAAATGCCAGTAGAGCGCCCCCTTGGAGTAGCCTGCCTCGGCGGCGATCTCGTCGACGCCTGCCTGGCCGTAGCCTCGGCGTGCGAAGACGCGCAGCGCCGCCGTCAGGAGCTCGTCGCGAGCCTCGCGGCCCCCTGCGCGAGCGGCGCGGGTGCGCTGATCGACACGCCCGCCGATGTCCCCACTCGAGCTCCGAGGTCCACGCGATCCGCGCGTTTGGCTTGCCTCCATCGTGGGTATGATACTGACTGACTGGTCGGTATGTATACGCTCTACGTCATCCCCGGCTCGCACGCTTGCCGCTCGGCGATGCTGATGCTCGAGCACAAGCAGGTGCCCTACCGGCGCGTCGACATCGTCACGCTCATGCACCCGCTGGTGGTCCGGCTGCACGGATTTGACGCGGGAGGACAGATGCGCACCGCTGGCGGACGACGCACGTTCGGGCTGCGCCTGGGCGATCGCCTCGGCACCGTGCCCGCACTCGCCGCCGACGGCCAGCGGATCTCGACCAACCACGGGATCGCGCGCTTCCTGGACGAGCGCCACCCACAGCAGCCGCTCTTCCCGGCAGACCCCGAGCAACGGGCGGCGGTCGAGGAGGCGGAGCGCTGGGCGAACGAGACGCTTCAGATGGCCGCCCGCCGGATCCCGGGCACGGCGATCGCGCGCGACCCGGCGGCGTTCAGCCGGTCGGCGGGAGACGGCCGGCTCGGATACCTCCTCTACAGGCGAGCGCTCACGCGGCGCCTGATCATTCCCAGGCTCCTGCGCGACGTCTTTGCCGCCGGCCCGGCGGCCGAGCGCGAACTCCTGGCAGAGCTCCCCGCGATGCTCGACCGGATCGACGCCTGGATCGCCGAGGGCATCCTCGGCGGAGCGCAGCTGAACGCCGCGGACTTCATGGTCGCACCCTGCCTGGCGTTGATCCTCTACCGGCCCGACGTCCTGCCGCTGTTCGAGGGCCGCCCGGCGCTCGAACAAAGTAGGAGAATCAATCAACGGCGGCAGCAAAGTTGTTGAATGTCATTCTCAATTCGATTCTACGTCGGTCACAAATATGAAAATTTCGAGCTGAGTTGCCGATGACGCGTAGATGATGGACCAAGGCTGAACCAGGCTGCGCCACATTACCTATTAAGGTGCCAAGGCCCGAGAGTGGCGCACAGACGATATTCAGTACATGGATACACCTGGAAACTAAAGGGAACGCAAGGCAAAACTTTGTCAGCGCGGAAGAGACGGCTCGCCTCACCCAAGAGCTCAATCAATCCCGGAATGAATTGCGGGAGCGCACCGTTGAGTGAGAGCACAGTAGGGCAGAAACACGAGGTCTGATCGCAAAAGCTCGAAAACTGAATACCATTCTTAACGAACTTCATGATCCTTCGGCGAGCTTTGCGGTTTAAGATTTCGCAAAGTACGCAAAGAAAATCTTTAATTTCATGATGACTGCTTCTCTGCTGCAATTTGGCCGAACTTCTTTGCGAGCTTTGCGATTAAAGGCTTTTCTTTCAAGATATTTTTCCCGATTCAGAACAACGATGCAATATTTATGTTGAGCTGTTCTGGATCGCCAGCAATATTTGGCGC
>CAVOPM010000002.1:0-229299 GCA_963697985.1 uncultured Solirubrobacteraceae bacterium | reverse complement strand
CTAGCGAGCGGCCTACCGCTGAGCCAACCCCGCCCACACCGGTGCGCCCGCTGGTGGCGACCGGAACGCCGCCTTGCCAGTCGACCTCGATCGACTTCTTTGACTGGGCCAGCGTCGAGAGCGTGGTGAGGACTTTCCGCGTGGCAGTTTCGATCACCTCGCCGGAGTCCCCGACGAACACGTAGCGCCCGTCGGTGGAGCGCTGCAGCCAGCCGCCGCGTCCGCAGTCGTAGGTGCAGGGATTCTCTGTCCCGGTCAGGCCGGCGAGCGCTATCACGCCGATCTGGGTCGGGGCGATGCCTTCTTTGACTTTGGAGACATCCCACACCTGGACCTCTTTGTGGACCGCGTCGAGCACATACAGCTGCGACTCATCGGGCGACAGCGAGACGCCGTGGCTGGCGGTCGTGAACGCGAAGCCTTCGGGGTAGGCGGCGAAGGAGACCTGCGAAGAGGACTTTGCCGGTCGTGATCGAGGAGACCTGGAAGCCGTCGAATTCGGTCGCGCTAGTGAAGGCCAGCGTGTTTGAGCTGTTGACCGTGAAGGGACGCACGGTGTTTACCATCGGCGGCCTACCGCTCAGCCAACCCCGCCCACACCGGTGCGCCCGCTGGTGGCGACCGGAACGCCGCCTTGCCAGTCGACCTCGATCGACTTCTTTGACTGGGCCAGCGTCGAGAGCGTGGTGAGGACTTTGCGCGTGGCCGTTTCGATCACCTCGCCGGAGTCCCCGACGAACACGTAGCGCCCGTCGGTGGAGCGCTGCAGCCAGCCGCCGCGTCCGCAGTCGTAGGTGCAGGGATTCTCTGTCCCGGTCAGGCCGGCGAGCGCTATCACGCCGATCTGGGTCGGGGCGATGCCTTCTTTGACTTTGGAGACATCCCACACCTGGACCTCTTTGTGGACCGCGTCGAGCACATACAGCTGCGACTCATCGGGCGACAGCGAGACGCCGTGGCTCGCGGTCGTGAACGCGAAGCCTTCGGGGTAGGCGGCGAAGGAGACCGTGAAGAGGACTTTGCCGGTCGTGATCGAGGAGACCTGGAAGCCGTCGAATTCGGTCGCGCTGGTGAAGGCCAGCGTGTTTGAGCCGTTGACCGTGAAGGGGCGCACGGTGTTGACCATCGGGCCGATTTCTTTGATTTTGCCGGTGGCTGTTTCATACGCGTCGAGGTACCTGGACTGGCGCCCGTCGAGGTAGACGTAGCTCCCGTCGGGCGAGGCCACGGTGTTATGCGGCGCCGTGCCGCCTTTGATCGTGCCGATCACGGCGCCGTTTTCGGTGTTGAGGATGTTCCAGGTGTTGCCCGAGGAGTTCTCGCCGATCGGCATGTAGAGCTTCTTGGCGTCGGGTGAGACCTGGCCGGAGTCGATCCCGGTGGCGAGGTGGACTTCCCAGATGACTTTTTCGCTCACGAGGTCGTAGGCCAGCACCGAGCCGTTGCCCTCCTGCCCGCCGTCGCCGCCGAAGGAGATGAACATCAGGTGCGTCGAGGGCGCGACCGTGACGCCCCTGACCTCCGCTTTGGTCTGGGGCAGGGAGATCGTTTTCAGGAGTTTGAATTCGTGGTCCATGTCATATACCGAGGTGACGCCGTCCTGGACTACGTACTCGAGGTGGGAGACGCTGGCCGAGGTGGCAACGAGCGGGCTCTGGGCGGAGACCACGGGTGCCGATTCACCGGCGCCGTTGATCGCGATCACCGACACCCGCAGCGTCGAGCCGACGTCGGCCGCGCCGAGCACGTAGGTCTGCGTCGTTGCGCCGGATACCGGCGCGCAGTTGGCTCCGGCCGCGTCGCAGCGCTGCCACTGATAGGTGAAGCTCGTAGGCGAGCCCGACCACGTACCGGGTCCAGCCGTCAGCGTCTGGCCGGATCTCGGCGTACCACTAATGCTCGGCGGCCCGTTGTTGGCCGGACGCTGAGGGAGAGTGACGACTTCGGTCGGCGGCGAGCTTCCGGGCGCCGATGGAGTGACGGGCGCTGATGGAGTGACGGGCGACGATGGAGTGACGGGCGACGGAGGTGTGAGAGCGGCGAGGGTCGTGACGGTGCAGAGCTGCTCCGGCTCTGCTCTCAGATAGCTCACGCGGACGCGCACGCGGACGATTTTCCCGTGTCGGCGCACGAACACGCGGCGGCCGTGGATCTTGCGTGTCTTCCTGACCCACACCCAGCGCTTGGCGCGGACCTTGACGGTGACGCTCATGCACACCTGGCCCGCGGACGCGGCTTTCGCGGTGCCCGCGGCGTTCGCGAGCGCGGCGGAATTGGACCCAGCGATGAGCACCCCAGCGAGCATCAGCGCGACAAGGGCGCTCATGGCCGTGTTGACCTTCAGCTGTCTCCTCATCGACCCTCCTAGCCTTTCTCCAGCATCTCGGTCGCCAAGCTCGACAGCGGAGGTTGCGACCGCCCGGCATCCTGCCTGGGCGGCCACGGTACCCCATTGCGCGCCTTTCGTCAAAGCCTGGCAGCAAATGCAGTGGATCTCGGCGACGCTGCACACCGCTGCGAGCCCCGCGTGGCACGGGCGAGCAGGCTCGCTTTCGCGGGGTCTTGCGTCTCGGCAATCTCTGCCTGGCGCGATTAGCCTCGGAAGTCGTGCGCTGAGAGGAACGCCTCGACCAGCTCGAGGAAATGCTCAGGCTGCTCGAGGTGCGTGGAGTGGCTGGCGCCCTCGATCAGCTCCCATCGTGCGTCTGGGAGAGCGTCGACCAGGGGGCGCACGACGGCAGGCGTGGCCTCGTCGTGCTCGCCCGAGATGACGAGCACCGGCACGTGCAGATCGCCCAGCCGGGGCGTGATGTCCCACCCCTTCAGCGTGCCGACCACGTGGAACTCGCTCGGGCCATTCATCGTGTGGTACACGGTCGGGTCCTCGTCCATTTGGGCGAACGAGCGTTGCAGCCCGTCGGGGAACGGGATGCGGCAGAGATGGCGCTCGTAGAACACCATTACCGCCTGCTCGTACTCCTGGCTGTCGGTGGTTCCCGCGGACTCGTGACGTATGAGCGTCTCCTGCACTTCAGGCGGCAGAAGCGTGCGCAGGCGGTTGGCCTCAGCCAGCCACAGCTCCAAGGACGCTGGCGAGTTTGCGACGACGAGTGAGCGCAGGCCGGGTGGGTGCGCGAGCGCGTGCTCCATGCCCAGCATGCCGCCCCAGGACTGGCCGAGGACGTGGTAGCGCCCGGCGATGCCGAGGTGCTCGATGAGCGCGGTGAGCTCCCGGCGGAACAGCCCGACGCTCCAGAAGTCGACGGACGCCTCGGGAAGATGCTGCGACCGGCCGCAGCCAATCTGGTCGTACAGGATGCACGGACGCCCCGCCACAGCGGCCAGATCCGCGACGGGCTCAAGATAGTCGTGCGCAGCGCCGGGTCCGCCATGGAGGATCACCAGCGGCGCCGGGCCATCCGCGCCAAGGTCCGCCTCGACGCGGTACCACGTCCAGCCGGCATCCCAGTCCATTCGACCCTCGCTCATGGGCCCAATCTACCTGCGGCGCGGGAGCCCAGTAGAGCCCGGCCGTTATCGTCCGCCCATGGCTGCCGATGCGCGTGTGGTGTGGATGCCCGGCCGCGTTCGCACGGAGATCCACCTCATCGCCGATGACACTGGCGGCGCGTTCTGCCGCTCGTCGACCATCCGCCACCGGGCTGGTCTCTGCCGGCTCACCGACATCACAACGCGGCCGAGACGATCCACATCGTCGAAGGCGACTTCGAGATGGAGGTCGACGGGGCAAGGTCGCAGCTGTCCGCTGGACAGACCATCCACGTCCCCCGAGGCGCGATCCACTCGGGCGCCAACCTCGGCCATCAACTCGGCCGCCGTATCGTGCTCTTCAGCCCCGCAGGGATGGAGCGCTTCTTCTTGGAAGTCGGCGCACCCTCAGCGGAGAGCGAGATCGACCTCCCAGCCGCGCTCGCCTCCGCCACCCGCCACGGCTGGGAGTTCGTGACCCAAGCCTGACCGCTCGACCGCTGCGCTGCGCGACAGACAATGCTGGCAGGCCGCTCCGTCAACGGCCGCACCTAGCGAGCCCAACCCGCGAGCAGCGCCATCGGAGCTGCTCAAGGACGTCACGTGAGCGAGGCCGCCAAGCGGAGGCCTGCGAACGTCCTCAGGCCGCCGAGACCACCGGGCGCCTGATGTGCTCGTGCGCGTAACCGACCACGGCCGCACCCTCGCCGACGGCCGTCGCGCAGCGCTTGATCGAGCCGGCGCGCACGTCACCGGCGGCATACACACCCGGCACGCTCGTCTCGAGTAGCCCGTTGGCTCCGGCCTGGCTGCCGGTGAGGATGAACCCGTCGCTATCGCGCGCCACGACGTCGTCGAGCCAGCTCGTGCACGGAGCGGCACCGAGGAACAGGAACAGGTAGGAGAACGGCAGCTTGGCTCCGTCGGTGAGCGTGACGCCGCACAGGTGACCTCCCTGGCCGCGCAGCTCTGCGATTTCGCTGCGGTCGCGCACCGCGACGCCGTAGCGGTCGAGCTCCTCGATCAGGTATGCCGACATCGTCTCGCGCAAGTCTGCGCGGCGGTGGAGCAGCGTGACCAAGGCTCCGCCTCGCGCCAGCCACACGGCCGCCTGGCCGGCGGAGTTGCCTCCGCCGACGACCGCAACGCGCTGCGCGGCACAGATCTGCCCCTCAAGTGGCCCGGCGGCGTAGAAGATGCTGAGACCCTCGTACTGCTCGAGCCCCTCCACGGGAAGGCGCCGGTATTCGGCGCCCGTGGCGAGCAGCACCGCTCGCGCGGCGACTTCTTTTCCGTCTTCGAGCTTGATCACGTGCCGCTCGGCGCCCGGTTCCAGCGCTTCGGCGTGGTAGGGGCTCGCGATCCGCGCATTGAACTTGCGCGCCTGCGTCGCGGCGCGGCTGATGAGTTCGGTGCCGCTGATGCCCGCGGGGAAGCCGAGGTAGTTCTCGATCCTGCGCGACGTCCCCGCCTGCCCGCCGACGGCGGTGCTCTCGAGGATCAGGGTCTCGAGCCCCTCCGAGGCGCCGTAGACGGCCGCCGCGAGCCCGGCGGGGCCGCCGCCGACGATCGCCAGATCTACCTTCTCGCGCTGCTCGAGCCGGCGCCCGATGCCGAGCGCACGCGACAGTTCGCCGTTGGTCGGGTTTGGCAGCTCGGCACCGCCCGGCAGTCGCACGAGAGGCATGTCCGCCGGGTCGACCGAGCCGGCCGCACCGTCGGCCTGGGCCGGGTCGAGCAATGTGTAGGGGAGCCTCAGACTGCGTGCGTAATCGAGCAGGCGGCGCGTGTCGCCCGAGTCCTGGTGCCCGACGATCTGCATGCCGACGTCCTCGCGCTGCTGCAGCAGCTCGCGACGCTCGACGAACGCGGACAGCAGCAGATCGGAGAGAGCGCTGTCCTCGAAGAGCAGTTCCCTGAGCGTCTCGCGCTCGACCGCGATGTAGCGCATCGGCTCGGTCACCCGGACCGTCACGAAGACCGTCTGTCCGGTCAGCAGATTGATCTCGCCGAGAAATCCGGATCGGCCGTGACGCACGATCTCGTGGCCCGATTCGTCGAGAACCTGCGCCTCGCCCTCGAGGATCGCGATGAACGGGTAGGTCTCGTCGCCGATCTTGAAGAGGACCGTCCCGACCTCGGCCGTGCGCTCTTCGCCATGTTCGGCGAGCAGCGCCAGCTGCGAGCTCGAGAGAACGCGACTGGCTGGCTGGGCCATCATTCGACCTCGCGAATGTTGCCGGCCGTCAACCGAGCGGACGCGCCGGAGCGGTGGAGCTGGTGGAACGACACCATCCGCCCAGAGTAGAAGGTCACCGCGCTAGCCAGTATTCCGCGGGGAGCCAGACGACCGGCGTCGAGGTGCTCCTAGCCGCCGGCTGCGGGTGCGGATCCGCCGGCGAAGATCAGCTGACCTTGCCTCTCTTCGCGGTCCGTTTGGTCGATCTCTTGGGCCGGGGTTTGCTTGAGCGCGCGGCGCCCGCGCGCGGTGCACTGGTCGCGCGTTTTGTGGATGGGCGCGCGGGCGCCTTGCCTTTCACAAGCGCCCTCTCGATCTGCTCGAGGTCCTTAGCGATCCGCCGCCGGCTACGGGTTAGGTTCCGCTGAGTGGCTTTGAGCGTCTTGCCGATGTCCTTGAGCAGGTCGCGAGAGTCGCGGCTTGCCTCGACTTGGAGATCCTTGAGCGCAGTTTCGGCGGCTTCGATCGAGGCCCGCAACCGGTCGAGCGCTGCGCTCCCGGCCTGCTTTGCACGGCGAGTCTGCGGCATGTGGTCTCCCTCCGAATCGTTCCGAGCAATTGTCGGCACATAGCGTATGCAAGCAACCGCTTGCGGTGCGGGTCGCCGAGAGTATTCTGCAGGCGCTCGACGGAGACCGCCCGGAGGGCGCGATCAACGCCCCACTGGGCTGAGACCTGGGCGATAGAAAGAGACGACCCGTGCGGGTTGCGATTGTTTCTGATGTCCACGGCAACCTGACCGCCTTCGACGCGGTCCTCGCCGACGTTCAACGGCGAGCCCCCGACGTCGTGCTGCACGGCGGTGACCTCGCACTCATGGGCGCGCAGCCAGCCGAGGTCATCGACCGGGTGCGCGAGTTGGGTTGGCCGGGCGTGGTGGGCAACACCGACGAGGTCCTCTGGCGGCCGCAGGAGCAACTGCGACAGGAAGACCTTGCCCCCAAGCTGGGGACCCTGCTGAGACTGATCTTTCGGGAGTACACACCGGCGAGCCTGGAGTTGCTCGGCGAGGAGCGAGTCACATGGCTGCGAGAGCTTCCCGCCCAGCAGCGCTTGGAGGACCTGGTGTTGGTGCATGCGGCCCCGGGCGATTTGTGGCGGGCGCCGATGCCCGACGCGCCAGACAACGAGCTATCGGCTATCTATGAACCACTCGACGCGGCCACCGCCGTCTACGGCCATATCCATCGTCCATACACCCGGACGCTGACCCGACTGACGGTTGCAAACAGCGGCAGCGTGGGAATGCCCTGGGACGGCGATCCGCGCGCGAGCTATCTGCTCATAGACGACGGTCACCCCTGCTTGGTGCGGGTCGAATACGACGTTGAGCGAGAGGTCGCCGTGCTACTTGACAGCGGCTACCCTGATGCGCCACGACTGGTCGAGATGCGCCGTCGCGGGGTGTTCGTCAGACCCGGTGCTACGGGCGCCCCCACCCCGCCCACTTGAGGCATCTTCAGAAGATGGCGAGACGACGCGCCTCCTACCGGCGGGGCGAGATGTCCGAATAGCGCTCTGGGCCCGAGCCAACCGCGCCGCTCGATTCACCCCTTGGGGAGCTCGATCCGTCCAGCCGCTTCAGCCGCTCGATCGCCGGCTTGACGTGTGTGAGATATCGCTTGACCGCTGTCTGCACGGACGGCTCCGCCGCGTGGTCGGGAAGCGCACGCAGCAGGTTCAGCCGGCTCTGGGCCACCCACGCTGAGAGGTCCGGCTCGCTCAACCACCGCGCCTCCGTTCTCCATGTGCGGCTCATCATGCGCGGCCAATCCTCGATGCTGCTGGCGTAGGGGTTGGGCGGGCAAAGCCGGTTCTTGTCGACGTCGTCGTCCCGGGAACATTTCCGGGCGGGTGGTGTGTAGGACGCGACGCGCTTCGTAGGACTCGAAAACCATCTGCTTGCAGGCTCTCGGTCGGCCAGGGGCCGTCCCCGTTCGTCGTCCCGGTCCCGGTTCCGGTTACCGACCGGTCCCCGCAGGGCGTTGGGCTGACACCCCCCGCGCGATGCGGAACTCCGAGGCGACCTCGCGTGTAGCCGCCTCGGCTCCGAGCGGGAATACGTGAAGCGCATCTACGCGCGAGATACCGGCAAGGCCCGCCGCCAGTTCGCCCGCTAGGTCGATGCCGCCGCCGCGACTGATCTGCGCCACGGCTTCCTGAGGAATCGCGACGCCTGGTAGCGCGCAGGCGCGTTCTGCCATGTGCGCGCTGCGGAGCAGCGCGACGCTTGCGTAGAACCGCACGCCCGCGAGGATGTCCTCGGCGGCCGAGAGGAACGCTTCGAGGCGCATGAGGTCGAAGATCATCTGCGACTGCACGAACGTTGCTCCAGCGGCGATCTTGCGCCCCAAAAGCCGCAACTCCCGGTCGACGTCATCGGCGAAGGGATTGACGACCGCCCCGACCGCCAGCGGGTGCGGGGCGCTCCATGCCGACGCGCTCGCAATGAGCTGCGTGGCGGTCATGTCGGCCACACGTTCGATGCCAGGCACCGGATCTCCCTGCATGCAGAGGACCGCCTCAGCGCCGAGCGCCGCCGAGCCCACGACCTGGGACTGCAGGGCAAGCCGGTTGCGATCGCGGCAGGAAACGTGGACGATTGTCCCCACGCCCTGCTCGCGCGCGAGCGCTACCGCAGCCAGCGGCGACATCCGCGGCTGGCCAGCGTGATTGTCGGTCAACCCGACGGCGTCGACGGTGTCGGCCAGAACAGCAATCCGATCGCTGACGCGCGCGCCATCGGCCTTGGTCGGCAGCGAGATCTCCGCGGACGTCAGGGCGGTCAGCGACATGAGCGCTGAGCCTAGCCCGTCGGTCCGTCAGGCCGACCCATGCTCGTCAGAGGATCGGCTATCAGGACACTCGCCTTGCCCGGCAGGGCGCGCATCGTTGCCCTGGTCGACAGCTTCCTCCCGCCGAGCTCACCGCGGAGCGACGTTGCGACCGAGCACGCCCATCGCTAGTGCGCGACCGATGGTAAGCGGATGGCTGACGAGCGTGGAGACCCTGCCGGCCAGCGAGCTGGGATCATGCGCGACTCCGAGTTGACGCAAGATGCTCGTCTGGTCGAAGTAGACCCGCTCGCAACAGATGCGATCGTCTTCGAACAGGAAGAACGCCGTCATACGAGAGCGGGTCGCACGGCCGGTAGGGGGCAGAGAGCGCAGCGCGCCGAGGTGGGTGCCAAGCAGATCGAACTCGACGATCACAGCGTCGTCTGCGTGATGAAGGGCGATGAGCTCGTTGCGCTGGTCCGGAAACGCGGTGCGGGTCTCAGCGAAGTAGCCACGGACCTCGGTCTCACCGTCATAGACGTCTCCGGTAGCCATGATCTCGTAACGGGGGTGCGCAAAGGTCGCGATCGTCGTATCGAAGTCGTGGTGGTTCTCGGACTCCATATGCTCGCGCACGACGGCCTCTCGGCGCTCGCGCAGAGTGCTCGCTGAGGTCGAGTCCCGCTCGGACACCCAGCACTTGTAGCACGCGGCAACGATTTTCGGCCGCAGGGACGAGGCCCTCCGCGAGAGTTCGATCCAGACGATCGGCGGCACTAGGCTCTCGCTCTCCGCGAACGAAATCAGTAGCCCGGCCGGGCTACTGCTTCGTCGGCCGAGCGAGGATCGCGCTCACGCTCGCAAGGGACGATTTGCAGAAGTCCCGCTCGTGCAGGCACTCGAGAGGCCAAGGAATCTCGTTGCGATAACGAGCCGTTTGTTCACCGTTCTTGCTAGGTACCAATTTTGGTACCAATCTGAGCGAATCTGACATGATCTGGACGATTCTGATCTGGCCCTAGAGAGCCACATACACCTCACTGTGCCCCATCGGTCCTGCTCATAACCCGAAGGTCGCAGGTTCGAATCCCGCCCCCGCTATGAGAATAAGCCCCGGTTAGGCGGGGCTTATTCGTGCCTGAGCCGCCCGCTGAAGCCGCGATCCTGGAACCAAGCCAGGAACTCGGTCAGGCGCTTCTCGCGCTGGCGTGCGGCGCGCGCGTGGTGTCAACCTGGCTGCCAGCCATCGAGCCGGCGCAAAACGCGCGCTAGCGGGTGCTCTGAGGGGCGCGCTGCGCAGCGCAGCGATCATTGAGCGTGCGCGTGCTCGGGCGCTGCACCGGGCGGACGGCCGAGAGCATCCGTGCGATCGTCACTCGCCCCAGCGGCCGCGGTCGCTCACGGCGCGACGCATCGACTCGGCTGATTCGGGCGCGCTCAGCCGCACGCCGGAGCTCGTGCTCGCGCGCCTGTGCGAGGGCTATTGCAAGGCTTGGATTGATCATGCAACCATTCTCGCGCAAGGCCGCCGCTGTGATAAGACATTTAGTGTGATCTAAATGGTCGATATGCGCTTCGACATCGAGTCCATCAGCGGTGTGCGTTTCGGCGTCTCGCCGATGTTCGAGACGATGCTCAGCGTCGGGGCGCTGCGGGACCCCGCCGCGGCTCCCCTTCACCTCCCCTGGGTGAAGGATGCACGCCGCCTCACCGCCGATCTCGAGCTCGAGCCGCTGCTGTTGCTGCTGCGGCCCGACGCGTACATGCCTGACTTCCTCAACCCTCCGCCCGCCGGCCCGACGGCCGAGCTTGAGGACGAGCTCGAGGTGATGCTCGCGACCCCAGCGGCTCAGATACGAGCAGAAGTGACTCGTTGCTATGAGGGCACGGCCCTGCCCGCGGCGCTGGAGAGGTTCCTCAGCCGGCCGCGCGCGGCTATGCGCGCGCTCGCCGAGCTGCTTAGCACCTACTGGGAGCTCGTGCTGGTCGCGCACTGGCCGCGCATGAAGTCGCTGCTCGAACAAGACATCCTGTATCGCTCGCGGCAGCTCGCCGACGGCGGCACCAGAGAGCTGTTCGCGGACCTCGATCCTTCGATCACCTGGCAGCGTGATGGCGTCCTGCGGATCGAGAAGCGGGAATGCGCCGATACGGTCGTGCAGCTAGACGAGCGCGGCTTGCTGCTGCTTCCGAGCGCGTTTGCATGGCCGAAAGTGGTGCTCGTCACGGCAGCGCCGTGGCAACCGACCGTCGCGTACCCGGCCCGCGGTGTGGGCATGCTGTGGGAGCCGGAGCGACCCGCCCCGCCGGACGCGTTGTCGAGGCTGCTTGGCAGCGGTCGAGCGTCGGTCCTGTCCGCCCTGGACCGGCCGTGCTCAACCACCGACCTCGCTCGCGTGCTCGAGATCTCGCCCGGTGGCGTCTCCCAACACCTCTCCGTGCTGTATTCGGCGGGCCTCGTCAGCCGCCACCGCGACCACCGCGTGGTCCTCTACCTGCGCTCCCACAGCGGCGAGGCGCTTATGCACGCAAGCGCCGCACCGGCTGCGTAGGGCGCCCCAGCTTGGCGTCGGCCGCACCAGGAGCGAGTTCTCTGGCGGACCACCACACGCTTGCTTTGTGTAGTGAGCGACTCAGCGTAGCTTTCGATCGTTCGGACCGCGCGAACGAGCGCACGAAGATCTGGTCGGCTCCGGCGGTTCACGGAGCTCGGCGCGGGCGGCCACTTCGGGCACCTGGCGGGCGAGGTGGCGACCCCCCAGCGAGTTTAATCGCCGTCCGCTTCTGCTTCGCCACGAATTGCAGCAGCGTACGACTGGGGCGTGCAGGCTCGCTGCGGACGACGACCACTCGTCCCGGCTCCGACGCTCGAGACGCTCGTTTAGCCCCGGCGAAAGGCAGGATTGAGCTCGCGATCCGTGTCGTCATGAGTCGCCCCTTGCGGTAGCCGCGAATGCCGTTTCGTCCGGGCTTAAGCGGGTACCGACGGCCGTAGAGCAAGCGACCAGAGGAGGAACATGCAATGCGACGGCTGCTTAGCCTCGCGGTCACATCGGTAATCCTGGTTCTCGTGCCGCTAGTGGGATCGGCCTCGGCATCGCCCAACGTGGGTGCTTGCCAGCTCCAGGGCACCGCCAACTTCTCGCCGGGGCTGACGACCACGGCCCAGAACTTCAGCTACAGCTTCACCGGCAACTTGACGAACTGCCAGTCCTCATCGGGCGGACCGGCGAGCGGGACGCTGTTCGCCGGGACCAACGGGCTGCCCGTCCCGACCGGCAATGGCAGCTGTGGCAGCAGCACGACCAACGGAATCGCCGTTACCCAGTGGGCGGACGGGACGACGACAGTCGAGTCCTACTCGACCACCGGCGCGCTGGCCGCCGTAGGGCTTCAGGGCACGGTCATCGCATCGGTCACCTCGTCAACCGGGACCACCTACACGACTACGCGTTACCTCGGCGACAGCGCACTCGGCGCGGTAATCTTCCAGCCGCCCGATCCCACGGCGTGCACCGGCGCAGGCGCCACCACCGCGGCCATCAACGGGATCGTCGGCCTCGGCAGCAGCTAGCGACCGACGTGGCAAGGAGATGATCGACATTGGGCGGGCCAACTGGCCCGCCCAATGTCTTGCTGTTCGAGGCAGATGCGCTCGGAATATGCGCGCATCGCGGCCGCCGGCGAGTGGACCAACGGGCTCACGGCCGCGGATCGGCGTGCAGGCGTCCGCGAAGCGCGAGGGCCACGCTCGGCGATCCCGCCTACGGCGCCAGCGTACCCGGCCACCCCTCCGGTGAGCACAGCGACTAGCTGTGGGTGCGAAAAGGACGTGAAAAGGACGTGTCGCGAAAACAGCCGTACCGGCGCCTCCCCAAACTGCTTCGTCCGGTCGTCTCACACCTCCCACGTGCAGGAATCTTCAGAAATGGCGAGACTCGGAATCGAACCGAGGACACCACGATTTTCAGGGACGGGTAATTGGCGCCGGAAAAGACAGAAAAGGCCTGCAAATCGCGGGGTCGACAATTGCGTGTGCTCTGCGGCGATACCCGTAGATTGCTGTAGTTACCCGCGGCTTAAGGACGTGGCGGGACCGCCACGTCCTTTTCGCTTGCTGCATGCGACCGCTGCTTGGGCCAGCAAAGCGAGCGCGACCACAGCTCCGACTCGGGCTGCTCCTCCTCGTCCGACGCAAGTGTGAGCGCGGACCATTCTCGCGCGCTCGCTGCCACGCGAAAGCACAAGCGGGTCGCCTGGCGGCGCCGACCGGCCGCTGCAGACGTCGTCAGTAGCTCAGCTGCTCATACCAGTCGGTCGGACGGCCCTCGGGGGTCAGATCGAACAGATTCCACAGCGGCTCGATGGTGCCGACGTGACGCGGATCCTGATCGCCGTCCGTTGGGGCAGAGAGGAGCTCTGATGCCCAGAAATGGCGAAGTGTGCCTTGGTCGCGATGAAACACGTTAAGCATCGGCCGCTGGTGTCCCTCGGCTGTTTCTCCGTGGTAATCACGGTTGAATGTATTGGCGGCCGAGGACAGAACCCGCAGTCGACGCCACCCACGCTCTTCGGCGAAGGTGAGCAGGCGCGGGAGCGTTGTCTTCGCGACGACAACGAAGTTGATGTGCTGTCCGGCGTGCTCCGCCGCGCCGTCGAGTTGGTCAAGCAGCCCCGTGCATGAAGGACAAGGGCTCTCGGCCAGATCGAGGAGTGCGGTCTGGCCGCTGGCCGGCCCTGGAGAGCTATCGCTTGGATCGCGCGGAAACATGAAGCTGTAGATCATGAGGCTGTCCTTTCCAGGCGCGAACAGCTCCGACAGCTTCACATCTGTCGGGGCGCCGTCGTCTCGGGCGCCCTGGAAGACGTAGTCTTCCGGAACGGGTCCGCCAGGCGGGAGCGCTCGCCTCGAGGCTGCCACCTCCTCCATCGCACGGCGGAGCTCGATCTCTTGCTCAAGCAGACGCCCACGCGCCGCCCGGTACTCCGCCGACTCGCCTGGGAACGCGAAGTTCACGATTCTCCCTTCGTACGTTGACCACCATTGGACCATTGTCGACGGTCGCAGAGCCGCTGACTACACACGGCACCGAAGGCGATCTAGCTCGCTGGAAGGACGACATTGCCTTCGTCGTCGAGGCCAAAGCCCGGATTATGGGCCACCTCCCAGGGATGGCCGTCGAGGTCAAGGAACACACCGGCGTAGCCGCCGTAGAAGGTCTCGGACGGCTCGCGGGTGATTTCCGCGCCGTGCGAGCGCGCCTGCTCGATGACCTCGTGCACCTCTCCGTGAGAGCCAACATTGTGCGCGAGGGCGATACCACCCCAACGTGCGCCGTCGTCCGAGATGCCCGTGTCCTCCGCGAGCTTGTCGCGAGCCCATAACACAAGAATGCAGCCGTTAGCTTGGAAGAACGCCGTCTCCTCGATATCGAGCGTGGCTGACCAGCCCAAGGCCTCGTAGAAAGCCTTTGCTCGACGGTAGTCCGAGACACCGAGAGTTACCAGGCTGACGCGCGGTTCCACAGTACTCCCAGCCTACCGGGCGCGCATCTGCGGATCGATGACGAGGCGAGCGCTCTCGCTTTCGCGGGGGCTGCGAGGGTTTCCTCAATCGACCATGGCGCAGCTCCTTAGGACGACGTGCACTCGTCCGTTCTCCGACGCGCCAGACGCTCGCTTCGCCACGGCGAAGGAGGAGTCTCGCGAGTGCTGGACGACGCGCTCGCCAGTCGTCCGTTGCGGGCGTGTGAAGCCCGGTCGCGAATACGCTTCCAAGGCCAGGGAAAGCAACAGCGACCGGCTCAGGTCATTCCAGCTAACGGCTGCTAGCTCTCGGGGCTACCCTGGGCTCGCTGGGCCAGGCCGTCCCATCGGCGAACCCTTAGCTGTACGTGAACTGATCGGCGACGGCTTTGGCGCTGGTCATTTTGTTGACGGTCGCTCTCACATCGACGATCCCAACCGCGTGTGCCGGGGCGACGACGGTGCATTCAGTGGTCGAGGTGCAGTTGACCGATTTGCTTGCCGTCGTGCCGAATTTGACTTTCGTCGCGGTTTTGCCGAGCGCGAACCCGCTACCTGTGATGGTCACGCTCGCGCCCCCGGCTTTTGAGCCGCTGTTCGGGCTGACGCCCGTCACCGTAGGCAAGAATTGGTAGTGGTCTTTGGACGAGGCGGCGCTCGTGCCGTTCGGAGTGGAAACGGTCACGTCCACCGTCCCCGCTGTCTGCGCCGGGGACACGGCGACGATCGATGTCGCTGATTTGACCGTGTAGGACGCTGCGCTGACGGAGCCGAAGTGGACGGCAGTGGCGCCGCTCAGGTTCGTGCCTTTTATGGTGACGCTCGTCCCGCCGCCGACCGGCCCCTGTTTCGGCGAGATCCCCGTCACGGCGGGGGGGATGACAACCGAGAACGCCTGCTGCGCCTGAGGTGCAGGTTCATATTCGCCGTTGCCGGGCTGAGCTGCGTCGATCGTGCAGGTTCCGGCTCCGATGAAGCTCACGCTCGAGCCCGAGATCGTGCACACCGAGCTGCTCGTGGCATCGATCGAGAACGAGACGGGCAGCCCCGAGCCGGCTTCGGCTGAGACGCTGTAGGGCGCCCCGCCGACCGTCGCCGGCTCGGGCGGCGAGGACGTGAAGGTGATCGTCTGCGTTTTCTTGCTGACCTGGAAGGCCTGCTGAGCCTGGGGGGCGGGTTCGTATTCGCCGTTGCCGGGCTGAGCTGCGTCGATCGTGCAGGTTCCGGCTGCGGCGAAGCTGACGCTCGAGCCCGAGATCGTGCATACCGAGCTGCTTGTGGCATCGATCGAGAACGACACGGGCAACCCCGAGCCGGCTTCCGCCGCCACTTCGTACGCCGGCCCGCCGACTGTCGCGCCGAGCGGCGCGAGCGACGTGAAGGTGATGCTCTGAGCGAGCTTTGCAGACGTCCTGAACGTCTGGTCCGCACCGTTCCTCAGCCCGCTGATGGTAGCTGCCGTGACCCTGAAGTGGTATTCGGTGCTCGCCGTCAGGCCGGTCACGGGCGCCGACACGGCGACAGGCGCTCCGCCGGTACCTGGCATCGGAGCGCAAGGTGCGCTTGAGCCGTACGCTGTCGTCTTCCCGTATTCGATCGTGCATTCACTGGGTTCACGGCCGTTTGGGTTGACGGCGCCGTTGAGCGTAGCGGAGGTAGGTTTGATAGCGGTCGCGGGCTTGGTTTCGACCGTCGGCGCTTCAGTCGTGACGGCGACACCGCGCCCAAAGAGTCTCCCCGGGGGTGCCGCCGCCAGGCTCCCTTCGCTAAGGTCGAGCTTCCAGCTGTCGACGACCATATGTTCGGTGGCTCCGGAACCCGTGGTGACGGTCGCATAAAGATGTTCGGCGTCGAGCGCCACCCCTCCCGTCACCGATCCGATCCCGAGCGAGATGAATTTGTTGTTCAAGCCCGTCCCGTCGAGGTTCGCCCGCCCGATCGTGCCGTTTCTGTGGTCGGCCCAGTAGATGTGCGCGTCGTCGACGGCCAGCCGATACGGTTCAGCAGTGCCACCCGCATTCAGCGGGATGAAGCGGTAGTTCACCCCCGTCCCGTCGAGGTTCGCACGACCGATGCTCTGTTCAGCGTAATCTGTCCAGTAGATGTGTTCCCGATCGACTGCCACACCATATGCCGAGGCCGCGCGGATGAACGAGGGTTCGACAGCGGTGCCGTCGAGGTTCGAGCGCCCCACCGACCCGAAAGAGCTGGCCCAATAGACGTGATGCCGATCGACCGCGACCGCCACCGGTTCGTACTGAGACGGGAGTTTTATGAATTCGGGGCTGTATTCCGTCCCGTCCAAGTTCATTCGCCCGATACTGTGATTGAGGTTGGCGATCCAGACGTGTTCCCCGTCGACCGCGACGCTCATGGGTTCATCGGTACGGCTCACTAACACGCCGCCGTGCGGCCACTTCCACACTTCGCCCTGGGCTTCCGGGGAGTAGGCTACGAAGTAGACCGTCGGTTCTGCATTGGCGGCCTCAGCCGACGCCAGCGCGACAAGCACGGCGAGGAGGCAAGCGGCGGCGACCGACGCGATACCCAGCCGCGTGCTGGCAACCTTCATCGCCGCCCCTTTACGTCCGACATCTCGCCATCCCCCAACAGAAAGGCAGCCCGCGAGTGCTCGCTCGCCTTGCGCATATCTAGCACCTCACTGTATGCCGTGTCAAGTCAGGCTGCGTCCGCGTGGCCGGACGGTTTAGAGGCTGAGGGGGGCGACAGCCGGCACGGCGGTCGGGCGCTCCCGGCACCCCGGTCCTCCCTCGACTGGCCGCCTCAGATAACCCCGCGGGCGCCATGGCGCCAAGACATGCCGTTCATTCGACTTGGCCGCCTGAGACGACTCGCGGCCCCCTGAGCGAAAGTGCTGGGCGCGCGAGCGACGCACAGAAATCAAAACACGGGTGTCTGCAGCGCTTTTACCTATGGCGAGACTCGGAATCGAACCGAGGACACCACGATTTTCAGTCGTGTGCTCTACCAACTGAGCTATCTCGCCGCCGTGATCGATGCTATCGACTGCTCGGATCCCGGCGCCGCGACGCTCAGGGGTGATCCCATGCTTCCACGCTCAGGGGTGATCCCATGCTTCCAGGTACGGCAGCGGGTCGATCGGGTGACCCGCCGGCGACTGCCAGCCGCCTACCCAGATCTCGAAGTGCAGGTGCGGCGTGGTCGCGTCGCCGGTCTGGCCCGCCAGGCAGAGCGTCTGGCCGGCCGCGACCGCCTGGGCGGAGGCGACGGCGAGCGAACTCGGCTTGCAGTGGGCGAACATGAAATCGAAGCCGACGAGGGTGTGCTCGACGGCGTAGTAGCCGGCGCCGCCGGCCTGGAAGCTCGTCGTGAGGACCGTCCCCGCGAGCGGAGCCACGACCGGCGTGCCTTCGCTCGTGAGCACGTCCTGGCCTTGATGCACGTGGCTGCCGCGCGGTGCGCCGAAGCGGTTTTCCGGTCCGCCGAAGCTGTGCGGGCCGGCAACGGGGAAGACCGCGCCGTCGGCCGCTGATTGCGCCGCCGTCAGAACGCCCGGTTCCGGTGTCGCAGACGGGAGCGGAGGCGGAGGCGGTGCGGCGACGGTGAGGGTCGCGACGCCTGAGCTGTGCGCCGTGCGCAACAGGGCCCCGGAATGATGGTCGTGGGCTATCACGCTCACGTGGTAGCTCCCGGCCTTCAGCCTCGCGGCCCGCGGCCACTTCACCGCCAGCATCCGGCCGGTGTGCACCCAGCCGAGGTCAACGACGATCACGAGCCTGCGCGTCGAGAGATCGGTCACGGCCACGCGTGCGCGTACCGTTCTCACTCCCTTCTCGTCGATTCGTAGCGTGACCCGCGGCGGTCGCCCCACGCTCGTGGAGCTCGGGACGCTCAGCCGGCTCACGACCGGCCGGCGGGTCCGGGCAGCCCTCGTGGAGACACCGTATTCGCTGCCGCCCGTCAGTAGAGCCGACGGCGCCGGCGCTCCGCCTGGCAGCGGTCGCGGCGAGGGCGGTCGTGCACCGCGTGCCCTGCTTGCGTGCACGGCGCTTACGTGCGCCGACGCTGTCGGAGCGATCAGGGCGATCGCTGCCAGCACCGAGCACAGGGCCGTGCACACATACCTCATACGTATGGATCGACAGGGCCCGGCCACCGCCCAACGCCTGCGGCGTGAATTGCAGCCGCGGCCGCCCTGAGCGGGCGACGCGGCGGTGGGGCTAGCGCTGCTGGAACTCCTCGACGAGCGCCTCGTATGTCAGTCGCAGGCCATCCGCTACCGGGACCTTCGGGCGCCAGCCGAGCTCACGCGCGGCAAGCGCGATATCCAGACAGCTCTGCTTGAGCTCGCCCGGTCGCAGGTCGGCGAGCTCGGGCTCGAGCTCGCTTACGCCGCGGCCCGCACCTGAAAGTGCCGCCACCTTGCGCAACTCGCTCCAGACCGTCATCACGTCCGTTTCGACGCCCGTGGCGATGTTGTACGTCCCCGACTTACCGACCGCGGCCAGCAGGGCGCCGACCACGTCCGCCACGTACACGTAGTCGCGCGTCGGCTTACCGTGCCCGTACAGCTTCGGCGCCCGCCCCGTGTGCAGGTGATGGGCAAAGATCGCGACGACCCCCGCCTCGCCATGGGGGTTCTGGCGCGGGCCGTATACATTTCCCAGCCGGCACACCGCGTGAGGGATGCCCGAGGCGAGCGACCACGTGTTGACGTAGGCCTCCGCCGCCCACTTCGACGCGCCGTACGGGGAAAGCGGCGCCGGAATCTGATCCTCGCGCGTCGGCCTCGGCGCGGCGTCGCCGTACAGTGCGCCGCCGGTCGACGTGAACACGACCGACGCCTCGCACTTGCCGGCCGCCTCGACGACGTTCAGCGTCCCCTTCACGTTGACCTCGCAGTCCCGCCCGGGATCCTCCACCGACGCGACGACGCTCGCCTGCGCGGCCAGGTGGAAGATCGCGCGCGGCGCAACCTCCTGCACGACGGCGTCAAGCGCCGCGAACTCGGCGACGTCCAGCTCCCGCAACTCGGCCGCGGCTGGCACCCGGGCGGCGTTGCCCGAGGAGAGATCGTCGAGGACCGTGACCTCATAGCCCTCGCCGAGCAGCGCGTCGACGACGTGTGAGCCGATGAAGCCGGCGCCGCCGGTAACGATCGCCGTGGACGTCACGCGTTGGAATCTATAGTGACGCGGCCTAGATTGACGCGGCCGTCGTGCGAGCTGCGAGGAGCTCCTCTACCGCCTCGACCGACTCGTCGATTCGCTCGATCACCCGCATGCCGCGACGATCCCGCGGCACGTCGCCACCCGCCGCCGTCCCGCCGAGCACGATCGGTATCTCGGCGTGGCTGGCGCGCAGATCTCGGACCGCGATCTCCAGCTCCTCGCTGGAAACGAGCGCGGTGTCCCCGAGCAGGATCACGTCGGGAGATCGCATATCGACGGCCCCTCGGAAGCCCTCCGCGGACTGGTCGGTGTCAAGCGTGGTCCTGAACCCGGCAGCGGCAAGCTGATCATGCATCATTTGCAGCTCGAGCCCATGCTCGTCGCCTTCGAGGCCCACGACCAGCACGCGCTCGCGCGTCGCCTCGGTTCCGGCGAGCATGTACCGATAGAGGGTCGCGAGCACCCGGCGCGTTATCACCGTCGCGAGCTGCTTGCGGTCGATGTCGATTTCCTCGGCCTCCCACAACTCACCCACTCGTCGCAGCGCAGGCGCAATCACCTCGCCGTGAAGCGTCGTCGGCGGAATTCCATCCTCGATCGCCGTGGCGATCGCACCCTCGGCCATCTCCGCGTCTCCGCGTTCGAGCGCAGCGGCATAGGTCTCGAGTGTGCTCTCCGCGAGCGCTAGCGGATCGGCTCTCACCTGGTCGCGTGCGTCGGGGCCCGATCGGCCCAGCACTTCCATGAACGCGTCAAGCAGCACCGGATCGAAATGACGACCGCGCTGGTCGCGCATCATCTGTACCGCCTCCTCGACCGAGAAGGCCTTGCGATACACACGATCGCTCGTGAGCGCGTCAAAAACGTCGGCGATCGCCACGATCCTGCCCTCGATCGGGATCGCCTCGCCGGCCAACCCGCGCGGGTAACCGGTACCGTCCCACTTCTCCTGGTGTGAGAGCGCGATCGTCGCCGCGAGGTCGAGGATCGAGGATGAGGAGCCGCGCACGAGCCTGTGGCCCTCCTCGGCGTGGGTCTCCACGATCGCGCGCTCCTGCGGCGTCAGCGGGCCGGGCTTCAGCAGGATCGCGTCGGGGATCGCCACCTTGCCCACGTCGTGCAGCGGCGCCGCGTGATTGAGGCGCTCGCAGAACTCCGGATCCATGCCGATCTGCTCGGCGAGCAAAGTCGAGAAGCGTCCGATCCGCTCGATGTGGGCGCCCGTGTCCTCATCTCTGAACTCGACCGCCATCGACAGCCGTCGCACGGTCTCCGCCTGCGCTATCTCGAGCTCCGACAGAGCGCGTTTGAGCTGGCTGGAGCGACCCTCGATCTCCTCGCGCAGCGCAATCCGCCGGCTCTCGCCGAACCGCCACCCGAGCAGCGTTCCAGCACAACCGAGCACGACCACACACACGGCGGTGAGCACCGATGCCCCGGCCACCACAGCGCCCGCCGCAGCCGCGAGCGCCAGCACCAGCCAAGGCGCCCAGCGCAACACCGAGACCTCGCTCGGCGAGTCGCCGTGATGCGGCGGTCCGACCGTGGAGCGCTGCGTAGAGGGACGGCTTCCCACGCCGTCGAGCTTACCCCCGCCGCCGGACCCAGAGGTCCGCTTCCCGCGCGCGTCACCCCCCGGACGTTTGGCGCCCACCCCACGTCGGGCGGGCCGCCGAAAGCTGACTTGGGTCACTCCACTCACTGTGAACGTTCACGTCCTATCCAGATTCGCGTTCGGCCCCCGCCAGCAGGCCCTTGAGTGCGGTTTAAGGCACTAGACGCATAGACGAGCGGATTCGCTAGTGAGCGGACTGAAGCTGCGCGATATCGATCGCGTTCGCCGGCGCGGCGAGCGAGACCGACTCGTTCCATCGATCGAAGGCGATCGTGCCTCCGCCGGCACCGCTTTTCGTGATCTCGGTCGGATACGGCTGGCCGGTTTCGGCCACGTACAGGGTTCCGCCCTTGCCCGTGTCGGTCACCCCGACGACCTTCTGCCCGTTGATCGTCGTCGTGCCACCCTTGGCCAGCGTGCCGTGATTCGCGAGCGTCGTATCGAGCAGTGCGCGCAAGTCGGTCAGCGATGAGATCGAGGCGAATTCTTTGCTCGTCGTCGGTGCCTTCAGCCACTTGCCCTGGAGCAGCTGCGCGGCGGCCGTTCCGCCGATGTGACGGTAGAACGCCGAGCTTCCTTTGATGTAAACCGTCCCGCCCGTCTCGATCAATTCAAATCCGAGGCCGTTCTCCGTGAGCTGCCCGCGACCTCCCTTGCCGGCCAGCAGGTCCAGGTCGAGCGCGATCGGGGAGCCGCCGCTGACGATCGAGCCCGAGACGTGAACGGAGCTGGCAGCGTCCGCGGCGAGCTTCGCCGCCGCCACGATGTCGGTCGGCGACTTCGCCGCGATGCCGTTACCCGAGGAGGAGCCGCCACAGCCGCCGAGCACGCCGGCGAGGAGCGCGGTACCGATCGCCGGACCGGCGAGGAGCGAGAGACGCAGGCGCATTGAGGCGGACACTTTAGCCGCGACTGCGGTCGGCGCACTGCTCGCGACCGCTCAGGCGGACGGCTTGCCGAGCCCCGACGTCGACCAGGTAGGAGCTGCCGTAGGAGCCGCCGACCCCACCGCCGAGCGGACCCTGCCGGCCACACGCGACGCTCGCGGCGCGGGCGACCGGGACCCCCACGAGCTTGGGGCTCGAGTAGGCGATCCGGATCGCGCTCGTGAGGTCGAGCGTCGTGTCGAGGACGGGGATGCCCGGTCCGACGACCGTCGGGGCGTCGAACGCGTAGACGATCGTGGTCGGCGTCAACCGCGGCAGCGCGGCGTGCAGATCAGCCAGCAGCCGATGCTGGTCGGCGGCCGCTGCGTCCCATGAGCGCGCGTCGGCTGCCGTCTGCTTGAGATAGGCAGCCCCGAGGACGATCGCCGCAGTAGCCGCGGCCAGCCCGACGGCCGCCCGCGGGAATCGCAGCAGCCGCACGACCATGCTCACGAGCAGGACCAGGCACGAGTACACGGCGGTCACGATGCCGACCGCGGCCAGGGCGTTCATGCGGTTGACGGTCCCGGCAGCGCTCGGCGAGTAGTGAGCCGGAGCCGGGACATACACAGCCCACGCTGCCATCGCGAAGACCACGCCCGCTCCGGCGATCGCGAGCCAGCCGCCGAGCTGCGCGCGGAGGGCGTCGCCGCGGGCCAGGCGCCCGCGCAGCGCGACGGCCACCGCGAGCACCGCCGCGAGCAGACCGGTGCCGATCCACGGGCTGATCGCGCCGAAGGGCAGCGCCGCGGCCCCCGCAAGCTGGGCTCCAGCGCGCGCGATCTCACCGACATGGGCGACCATGCCCGTGAGCGACTGCGCCCGCGACGGCGTCGCGATGTCGATCGGCAGCGCCAGCCGCGCGAGCGCGAGCGTCGAGGCGATCGCGACGACGTCGAGCGCCCAGCGCAGGCGGGCGCGGCGAAGCCCAACCGCGCGAACATAGAGCAGCCCCACCAGGCACCCCGCGACCGCGAATACCTCGTAGCTCAGGATTCCGACCGCATACAAAAGCAGCGAGGCCGCGTGCAGCGCGAGCGCTCGCCACCCCGAGCTCTCGAGCGCGCGCAGCGCGAGGATCACGCCGAGCAGCGACGCCGCAATCGCGAGAGTGGTGAGCGACAGGATGCCCCACAGCCACACGCTGTCGCTGAAGGGAAACGTGAGCGCCAGGGCGGCGATCGCCAGCCCGTCGCGCACGGCGAGACCCAGGCGGCGCAGGAGCGCGAACACGAGCGTGGCCTCGATCAGCACCATCGCCGCGGCGAGCGCCAGGCGCGCCGACGCGTGCAGGCCGAGCGCCCGGTCGAGCGTGTCGTAGTAGAGAACCTGACCCGGCCGCTGGCCGTAGTACAGCCAGAGATCGTGCAGGAGACCGCCGGGCAGCGGGAAACGCCCGAGCTCGAGCACGCTCCAGTCGTCGTAATAGAAGCCGCCCGACCGGATGTGTGCCGCGCACATCACGATCGCGATCAGGCCCAGCACGACCGCGCAGGCAACGAGCTCGCGCGAGGCCACGCACGAGCGCACTGCCGCCGCCGGCCGCGGGCGCTCACCGTCGCCCGTCCACGCCACCGCGACCGTTTCATTCGTCTGCATCGACGTTGATTGTCGTGACTCGGCCGCCATCGGTCGCGCGCGGGGCGCCCCGCGGAGCACTCGACGCATCGTCACGGCGCAGCCAGCAGCGAGCTGATCCCCGCCACGCGGCCGCGTCTGAGAAGTCGCCGCAACGGCCCCGGCCTCTGCTTGAGGTAAGCATCGAAGAACGCGAGCGTCACCCGCTCGACGATCCCCAGCTGCGGCTGCTGCTCGGAATACGGCGGCAGGTGTTCAGCGTCGATCAAGCTGAGCAGGTACTTCGGGCGACGCGCCGCCGTGAAGAACGCGCGCGTCAAGCTCGGCGGATTGATGGTATCGGCGGTCCCCTGGGTGGCGAGCAGCGGCGGGCTCCGCGGCGCAAACTCAAACGCGCCGATGCCGGGGATCTCCGCGCCCGAGAGGATCGCCGCGGCGCGGACCCGCGGGTCCCGGAACCGGGGGTCGTAGGCGAGCGCAAGCGCCGTGTCGCCGCCGTCGGACTGTCCGGCGACCGCGATCCGCGTGGAATCGAGAAGCCCGTGAAGGGGGCTCGAGCTGATTCTGTCCGCCGCGAGCATGCGCGAGATCACGAAGCTCATGTCGGCCGGCTGGTTGACCAGGTCCGACTCGTCCGGCCCACCCGGAGCGTTGGCATTTCCGAGCGGGAAGACGGGCGCGGCGACCACATAGCCGGCCCGCGCCCAGCTCCGCAACAGCGACGTGTATGTGCCGGGGGTGACGGCAAAGCCGTGCCCGAAGACGATCAGCGGGAATGGACCTTCGGCGCGCGCGGCTCCTGCGTTGGGCAGGTCGCCTCGGCCGGGCGCTCCCAGCGCTGGATAGCGGACATATGTCACGAGCATCCGCGGCTCTATCGCCCCGCTCGCCGGCTTGATCGTGCGGCTGCTGTCGGTAAACCGCAGCACGCGCAGCCCGACCGCGAATGAGGATCGCCTCGTCGCAGCGGAGATCGTTCTGGTCGCTCGTCGGCTGGGAGCCGTCGCGAGCCCGCCGTGGCGCTCGCGCCCGGGCCCGTCATTCGTCAGCGCGAGGAAAAGGGCGACGCCCGCGGCGAGCACCGCGATGAGCGACGCGGCCCCGCGCCCCCTCACACCCCCATCGCCACGTACTTGGTCTCGAGGTACTCGCCGATCCCCTCGAAGCCGCCCTCGCGACCGAATCCCGACTGCTTCACGCCCCCGAACGGCGCCGCTGGATTGGACACGACCCCCTGGTTCAGCCCGACCATCCCCGTCTCGATCGCCTCGCAGACTCCGAACGCGCGGGCGAGGTCACGCGTGTATAGGTAGGCCACGAGCCCGTACTCGGTCCGGTTGGCCGCCGCGATCGCCTCCTCATCGGAGGAGAATCTCGCGACGGGGGCGACCGGGCCGAAGATCTCCTCGCCCAGCAGGCGCGCGTCCGCGGGGACGTCGACGAGGACGGTGGGCGCGAAGAAGTAGCCGCGGCCGTTCACGCGTTCGCCGCCGAGCAGCAGGCGCGCGCCACGGTCGGTGGCGTCGGTGACCAGCTCCGCTACCTTCGCCCGCTGGTCCGCGTCGATCAGCGGGCCGACGTCGATTCCCGGCTCGGTGCCGCGACCGACCTTCAGGGCCTTCATGCGCTCGGCCAGGCGCCCCGCGAACTCCTCGGCGACGGACTCGTGGACGTGGAAGCGGTTGGCCGCGGTGCACGCCTCGCCGACGTTGCGCATCTTTGCCAGCATCGCGCCGTCGACGGCCGCGTCGAGGTCGGCGTCGGCGAACACGAGGAACGGCGCGTTGCCGCCGAGCTCCATCGACACGCGCAGCACCTGCTCGGCGGACTGCTCGATCAGCCTGCGGCCGACCTCGGTCGAGCCGGTGAACGACAGCTTGCGCGTGCGCGAGTCCTTCAGCAGCGGCTCGATCACGGCGCCCGAGTGCTTGGCGGTGATCACGTTCAGCACGCCGCCCGGCAGCCCCGCCTGCTCCAGGATCTCTGCCAGCGCGAGCATCGACAGCGGCGTCTGCTGGGCCGGCTTGACGACCATCGTGCATCCGGCGGCGATCGCGGGGGCAATCTTGCGCGTGCCCATCGCGGTCGGGAAGTTCCACGGGGTCACGAACACGCACGGCCCGACCGGCTGGCGCATCGTGAGGATCCGCCCTTTGCCGGTCGTGTTGACCATGTAGCGCCCGTGGATGCGCACCGCCTCCTCGGAGAACCAGCGGAAGAACTCGGCCGCGTACGCGATCTCGGCGCGGGACTCGGCCACCGACTTGCCCATCTCGAGCGTCATCAGCAGTGCCAGCTCGTCGCTCCGCGCGACGATCGCCTGATATGCCCGCCGCAGGATCTCACCGCGCTCCCGCGGCGCCGTCGCGGCCCACCCGGCCTGCTTCTCCGCCGCCGCCGCCAGCGCCGCCAGTGCATCGGCCACCTGGCCGTCGGCGACCTCCACTAGCGGCTCCTCGGTTGAGGGATCCTCGACGGTCAGCGTGCCGCCGCCGGTCGCCTCGCGCCACTCCCCGCCGATGTAGAGGTTGGTTGGGACCTTCTCCAGCACGGCCAGCTCATCGCCCGAGAGCGCGCCCTGAGCGTCGGTCGGACTAGACATCGCGTCGCCGATCGTGCGTGCGCTCCTCGCCCTCGCGTCGCTGCCCGCGCGAGCGCCCGATCAGCTCGTGCGATTCGTGGCAAATCCGCCGATCGGCCACCCTGGCGGCGCCCCGCTCAGGGCGGTGAGGTATCGCTCCGATCCAAGGGAGGTCAAGGAGATTGGGCTCAGACAGCGGCCAACTCCCTACCCTGTCCGAGCGACACCGAGCACGGATGCTCAACATCAGATCAACCTATCACCGCCTTCACAGCCGCCCGCCGATCGTGATCGCCACCGTGGCGGCCATGCTGCTGTCGGGCGGAACGGCGCGCGCGTCAAGCCTCGTGATCTCCGGCGCCGGCGACGGGCACGGCGTGGGCATGAGCCAGGACGGCGCGCTCGGGTACGCCGAACGCGGCGCCTCGTATCGCACGATCCTCGCCCACTACTACACGGGCACCACGATCGAACAGGCGCCCGCGGGGGCGAGCGTGCGCGTGCTGGTGGCGGGCAGCGTCCACCAGATCCCGCTCGAGGCCTACGTGCGCGGCGTGGTGTCCGCCGAGATGCCGGCGAGCTGGCCGCTGGCGGCGCTCGAGGCGCAGGCCGTCGCCAGCCGCACCTACGCGCTGACCGCCCACGCAGGGGGCTCGAGGTTCGACGTCTATGCGGACACGCGCTCGCAGGTATATCGCGGCGTAGCCGCCGAGACACCGCAGACCGACGCCGCGATCACGGCGACCGCCGGGCAGGTGTTGACCTACGAAGGCAAGCCGGCGATCACATATTTCTTCGCGAGCTCCGGCGGGCGCACGGAGAACGTGGAGGACGCGTTCCCCGGGGCCCAGCCCGAGCCCTGGCTGCGCGGCGTCGCCGATCCGTTCGATCGTGGACCGCTGCACAGCTGGAGCGTCGCGATCACCTTCTCCGCGGCGGCGGCGCGGCTGGGCCGGCTCGTGCACGGGTCCTTCCGGGGTATCGAAGTGCTGCGACGGGGTTTCTCCCCGCGGATCCTGTCCGCCTACGTGCTCGGCTCGCGCGGGCGCGCGATCGTGAGCGGAGCCGAACTCGCCGCGCGGCTGGGGCTGTATGACACGTGGGCGTACTTCAGCGTGCGCAACGGGCAGACGACCACGCCCGAGCGGGATCGCAGCGGCTCCGCGCCGGCGCCGAGCCCATCCGCGACCGTCGAACCGGTTCCGCCGGGCCCGCAGGGCGCCGCCGTCGCGCCCGGCGCCGCGCAAGCGAGCGCCACCGGCGGATCCGCGGCCGGGTAGCGCGGGCCGTACGCTGAACGCGTGCCGAAGCCCGCACCGCTGCTGATCGCCGACATCCCCTGGCTGCTGTACCGGTCCTACTTCGCGCTGCCCTCCTCGATCGTCGACGGCGACGGTCGTCCCGTAAACGCCCTGCTCGGCACGGTCAACGTCCTGTTGGGATTGATCGATGTGCGCCCCGCGGCGCGCCGTCCTCGTTGCGTCGTGGCCTGTATGGGCGCCGAGCAGGCGGACTATCGCGTCGAGCTCTACCCGGCGTACCACGCCCATCGCGATCCGATGCCGGCGGCGCTCGCCGAGCAGTGGGCCAAGGCTCCGGCCCTGCTCGGAAGCCTCGGCTGGATCGTGAGCACGACCGCGACGCTCGAGGCCGACGACGTGATGTTCTCCTTCGCACGCGTCGAGCAGGCGGGCGGTGGACGCGCCCAGCTGGTGACCGGAGACCGCGACCTGTACGCCGCGGTGAGCGACCGGGTAGCGGTGCTCGAGCTGCGCAAGGGCCGGGATCCAGGCGAGATCGGCCCGGCGGGCGTGCGCGAGCGCTATGGCGTCGATCCCGAGCTGGTGCCCGACTTCATCGCCCTGCGCGGCGACCCCTCCGACGGACTACCGGGCGCGCCGGGCATCGGCGCCAAGACGGCCGCGGAGCTGCTGCGCCGGTACGGTTCGCTGGAAGGAGCGCTCGAGGCGGCACGAACCGTCGCCGAGGTGGTCAGGCGTGGCGAAGGCGTGATGCGCCCGCGAACGGCGGCCTCGCTGCGGGAGAACGAAGAGCTGCTGCGCACGTTCAAGCGGATCGCGACGATGCAGCAGATCGATGTGCAGCGACCGGCGGACCGCGACACGGACTTCGCCGGCGGCGCGCTCGCCGCCCGCAAGCTGGGCATGCGGCGCCTGGGCGAGCGGCTGGAGAAGATGGCCGCGGCGTGAGCGGCGGGCGTCACCACGGCGCCGAGCACGTGAAGGCGCGAGCGCCGGGTGTAGAACAGCTAGGGCGCGAACTTGACGGTGATCACGTCGCCGTTTGCCATCACGTAGTCGCGGCCCTCCAGTCGCAGGGTCCCGCGGTCGCGCGCGCTCGCGTAGCCGCCGGCGTCGACCAGCTCGCGCCAACCGATCACCTCGGCGCGCACGAAGCCCTTCTGGATGTCCGAATGGATCTCCCCGGCCGCGTGCCACGCGCTGAGGCCCTCGCGCAGGTGCCATGACTGCGCCGGCTTGGCCTCGCCGGCCGTGAAGAATGCGATCAGGCGCAGCAGCGCGAACGCCTCGCGCACGACCCGATCCAGACCCGACTCGCTCACGCCAAGCTCCGTGCGCATCGCGCTCGCTTCGTCCTCCTCGAGCTCGCCCAGCTCCGACTCGATGCGCGAAGAGACGGCGACCGCGCGCGCGCCCTGAGCGCTCGCGTGCTCGACGATCTCGGCCGGGATCTCCTCCGAGCCCTCGTCCACGTTGGCCACGAACAGGACCGGCTTGGCCGTGAGCGAGCCGAGGTCGCGGGCGGCGCTCGGCGCGTCCTCCGGCAGCGGGACGCCACGAGCCGGACGACCGGCGGCGAGCGCCTCGATAACCGCTCGCAGCCACCCCTCCTCGGCGACCGCCGCGCGGTCTCCGCTCCGCGCCTGCCTGGCGACCCGCTCCAGCCTGCGCTCGGCCTGCTCGAGGTCGGCGAGCGCGAGCTCGGTCTCGATCGTCTCGATGTCCGCCAGCGGATCGACTCGGCCCTCGGGGTGCACGACGTTCTCGTCGCCGTGCGCGCGCACGACGTGCACGATCGCGTCGGTCTCGCGGATGTTCGCGAGAAATCGGTTGCCCAGGCCCTCGCCCTTGTGCGCCCCCGCCACCAGGCCGGCGATGTCGTGGAAGTCGATCGTGTCCCACACGATCTCCGACGCGCCGACCGTGCGCGCAACCTGCTCCAGGCGCTCGTCGCGGACGGGTAGAACGGCGACGTTTGGCTCGATCGTCGTGAACGGGTAGTTGGCCGCGTCGGCCCCCGCTTTCGTGAGCGCGTTGAAAAGCGAGGACTTGCCCGCGTTCGGCATCCCCACGATCCCGATCCTCGTGCTCACGGCGCCTCCCGCGCGCACGGCCCCTGCGCGGGCTCGTTCGCGGCGACACGGAAGCGCCGCCCGAGCGCCGTTCCGAGCAGCGCGCCCGCGAGGGTATCCGATGGGTAGTGCACGCCGAGATACAGCCGCGACGCGGACAGGGCGGCCGCCAGCGCGTACAACGGCATCGCGGGAAGCCCCAGGCGCGAGTAGCAGACCGCGCCGGCGAACGAGGTCGACGCGTGGGCGCTCGGGAAGCTGAGCGCAGTCGGCGTGCCCGTCAGCGCGGGCAGGTCCTCGAGCTCCGGCCGGCGGCGGCGAACGACCAGCTTGATCGCAGTGTTCGCCACGTACGCACGCGTCACCGTCCGCCGCGCCCGCCGCCACTCGCGCCGCCGCGGGCGATCCACGATCTGAGCGATCGCGCCAACGGCGAGCCACACCCACCATGCTCGCCAAGCCGTGAGAATCGCGCCACCGCCCGCTCGGCATCTGGAGAGTGCCAGCGCGTGCGTGCGACGCGCAGTAGGCGCTCGTCCAGCGTCAAGCCCTCCCCCTAAGGGGTCGATGGGCAAGTGAGACAAGGACGCACCGAGCGAAATGTGCTTCGCACATGAGAGAGGAGGGATGGACGCAACCGCGCGCGCCTCTTAGGAGCCGAAGCCGACGCGGAGATCGTCACTCTCGGAGCGGACGTAGGCCACCTGCGCGAGGTCGAGGCGGACCGGCCCCTCGTCGCTGTCGATCTCGTGCCAGCCGTCGCCGCCGAGCGCCTTGTTGAGTGCCTTCAGCTGCTCGTCGGTGACCCGCAGAGCCAGCACCAGGCCACCCTGGAAGCCGATTCCGATGTGGCGCGTCGAGGACGGCATCAATGACCCAACCCAGCCGCCGGCTCGACGATCTCGGTCAGCACGCCCTCGGTTCCGCGCGGGTGCATGAACGCGACGCGTGAGCCGCGAATGCCCGCGCGCGCGCGCTCGTCGATCAGCTCGAGCCCGGCGGCCTTCAGCGCGCCGAGCGTCGCGTCGATGTCCTTGACCTGGTAGGCGACGTGATGCAGGCCCGGTCCCCTCTTGGCCAGAAACTTCCCCACCGGAGTGTCGGCTCCGAGCGGCGCCAGCAGCTCGACGTGGTTCTCGCCGACGTCCAACAGGACCGCCTCGACGCCCTGCTCCGCGACGACCTCGCGGTGGGCGACGCGCATCTGCAGCTGATCGCGATACAGCCGGAGGGTCGGTTCGATCTGCTCGACGGCCACGCCGATGTGATCGATGCGGGTGAACACACGGCCAGTCTATAAGGGGGCCGTGGACCCGGCGGGCGCGTGCGAGCGCACCTCCCTGCCGCGTGGCCCGGCCGCCCGCTCACTCCGGTGGGACGCCGGCGGACTCGGTCACGATCGCGTCGTCGGCGACCGCGGCCGCGACCACGCGCAGGCCCACCCCGGGGGCGCGCTCCAGGCGCGGCACGCCGGTCATGATCCGCTCGATCGCATCGCGCTCGAGCACCTCGTGCTCGAGCAGCTCCGCGGCGAGCGCGTCGAGGTGGCGGCGGTGAGCGACGATCATCTTCTGCGCCGCGCGTCGCGCCTCCTCGATCAGGTCCTGGCGCTCCTCGTCGCGGATCCGCAGCGTCGTCTCCGAAAGCCGCACATCGCCATCGGGGGAGTGTCCGATCGCGGCCGTGCCCATCGCATAGTCGTGCACCATCGAGTGGGCGATGTCGGCGACGCGCTTCAAGTCATCGGAGGCTCCAGTGGTGATCGCGCCGAAGACGACCTGCTCGGCCACGCGCCCACCGAGCAGAACGGTCATGTAGTCGAGCAGCTCCTCGCGCGTCTTCAGGTAGCGATCCTCGGCCGGCAGGTTCAGCGTGTAGCCGAGCGAGCGCCCGCGCGGGACGATCGAGATCCGGTGCACGCGATCGACGGTCGGCAGCAGCTCGCCGCACAGGGCGTGGCCCGCCTCGTGGAACGCGACGACCCGCTTCTCGTGCGCGTTGAGCACGCGGCGCGATTGCACTCCGGCGATCACGCGCTCGATCGCCGCGTCGAAGTCGGCGATCACGATTCCAGCGCCGCCGCGGCGAGTGGCGAAGATCGCGGCCTCGTTGCAGATGTTCGCGAGGTCCGCCCCGGTCAGCCCGCTCGTCTGCTGGGCCACCAGCGACAGGTCCACGTCCTGCAGCGGCTTGTCGCGCGTGTGCACCGCGAGCACGCCTTCGCGGCCCTTCACGTCGGGCGGCACGACGAACACCTGACGATCGAAGCGGCCCGGCCGCAGGAGCGCCGGGTCGAGCTTCTCCAGCAGGTTGGACGCCGCGATCACGACGACACGGCCGCTGCCGGCAAAGCCGTCCATCTCGACCAGCAGCTGATTGAGCGTCTGGTCCTTCTCGCCGGAGATGTCGCTGCCGCGCCGCCCGCCGACGGCATCGAGCTCGTCGATGAAGATGATCGCCGGTTCGTGCTTGCGCGCGACCGCGAACAGGCGGCGGATGCGCGCCGCGCCGAGGCCGGCGAACATCTCGACGAACGACGCCGCTGACTGGGCGAAGAACTGCGCGCCGGATTCGTGCGCTACCGCCTTCGCCAGCAGGGTCTTGCCGGTTCCCGGCGGCCCGTGCAGCAGCACGCCCTTGGGCACCTTTGCCCCGAGCGCCTGGAAGGGCTTTGGATCGCGCAGGAACTCGACGATCTCCTGCAGCTCGGCCTTCGCCTCGTCCACGCCGGCGACGTCCGCGAACGACACCGCCTGTTTCGACGCCGGCTTGATCTGCTGCGGCTTGACGCGTGGCATCACCTTCAACGTGCGCCACAGCACGAGCAGGAGCGCGGAGAAGAAGACGATCATCAGGACCGGCTCCCATTGCAGGGCCCAGTTCTGGATTTCCGTGCAGAGATCGACGGCCCCCGACGTGGCCGCAACCGGTGACACATGGGCGGCTGCGCGACGGCGCGTCTGCGCTGGCGCGAGCAGCGCGTGCGCGAGCCGCGATGGCGGCGCCAGGAAGACACCACGCACCGCCTCGGTGACCGCTCCGTTCACCCGCTCCAAGAGTTCTGCCATCCTTGGCATCCCCGAAGTATGGCGCGTCGGCGGGCTTTTGCGAGAGATTCCTTGCGCGGAGCCGCTCAGCCGAGCACGCTCACGGCGAGGTCGCCGAAGAACTCCGTCGCGAACTGAAGATCGCGTACGTCGATCCGCTCGTCTGCGGCATGGATCAGCGGCGCCGCCTGCATCAGCGACTGGTGGCGCTGGGGGAAGAAGCCGTATGCCACGCACTCCGGAAAGGCCTCACGGAAGTGGCGCGAGTCGGTGAAGCCCGGCAGGATCAGGGGTACCACCTCGCGCGCCGGGATCGCGCTCGGCGATCCATCTAATAATCATGTCCATCAAGTCGGACTCCATCGGCGAGCGGTTGCCAACCACTCGCTCGGTGAAGTCGACGCGAGAAGCCGTCATCCCCCAGCACTTCGGCGATCCCGCTACGGACGTCCTGCTCACCGAGACCGGGGGGAACGCGGCAGTCGACCCGCAGCTCGGCGTGGCTGGGGATCACGTTGATCTTCTCCGACGCCTTGATCCGAGTCGGGGTGAACGTCACGCCGAGCATCGGCTCGAACATCGTTGCCAGGCGTGCGTCGGCCGCCCGCAGGCGAGCGACCGACCCGATCGCGTCCTCGGGGTCCTCACCGATCCCTCGCAGGAGCGCCTGCGGCTCACTGGTCAAGTGGTAGGCGGGCTGGCGCGCGCCGAAACGCTCGAGCACCGGTCCCATCTTCAGCAGCGCGTTCTCGCCCATGCCCGGCATCGACGCGTGCCCGGCGACGCCGGCCGTCGTAACGGTGAACCGGAACACGCCCTTCTCGGCGCAGCAAACCCCGTAACAGCGCCGCCCGGAGTACTCGAAAACGGCGCCCCCGCCCTCGTTGACGAGCAGGTCGCAGCGCACCTTCTCCGGGTGCGTCTCGGTCAGCCACTGCGCCCCGAGTGCGCCGCCCGTCTCCTCGTCAACGACCGTCGCGATCAGGAGCTCGCCGGCGGCCGGACGCCAGCCCGAGCGCGCCAGCGACGCGGCGGCGGCGACCTCGGCCGCGACCTGCGACTTCATGTCCAGCGCTCCGCGGCCCCAGAGAAAGCCGTCCGCGAGGTCCCCCGACCAGGGATTGTGCGTCCACTCGCTCGGATCGGCGAGCACGGTGTCGACGTGCCCGAGATAGCACAGTCGCGGGCCACCCTCGCCGGCTCCGCGCAGCCTCGCCACGAGGTTCGGCCGCTCCGGCTCCGCCCCGAGCAGCTCGCACTCGAAGCCCGCCTCGGTCAGGTGTGCGGCCAGGTACTCCTGCGCAGCGCGCTCGTTGCCGGGCGGGTTGACCGTGTTGAAGCGGACCAGCTGCTGAAGCAGCTCCAGCGCCTCGCCGGCCGGCTGGACGATCTGCGATTGCCGGGTGCTCATCGCGCAGATCGTACGCCGATCTCGGCTACCTCCTCGCGGCTCAACGGGAAGTGGCATGCCACTTCGGTGCCCGTGCCCTTGTCCTGCAGCGGCGGGTCCTCGACCGAGCAGAGCTCCTGCGCCTTCGGGCAACGCGTGTGGAAGCGGCACGCTCGCGGCGGGTTCGCCGGGCTCGGGACGTCGCCGCTGAGCAGCTCGCGCTGCTCGCCGCGCAGCGTCGGGTCGGCGACGGGTACCGCCGACAGCAGCGCGCCCGTGTACGGATGACGGGGAAAGTCGTACAGCGGCTCACCGCGGCCGAGCTCGACGATCCGCCCGAGGTACATGACCGCGACGCGGTCGCACATGTGGCGCACGACCGACAGGTCATGCGCGATGAAGATCACCGTCAGCTCGAGCTGACGCTGCATGTCGAGCAGCAGGTTCAGCACCTGCGCCTGGATCGAGACGTCGAGCGCGGAGACGGGCTCGTCGGCGATCAGCAGCTTCGGTTTCAGCGCGAGCGCGCGCGCGACGCCGATCCGCTGCCGCTGCCCGCCGGAGAACTCGTGCGGGTAGCGGTTGTAATGCTCGGGGTTCAGCCCGACCATCTCCATCAGCTCCTGCACGGCGCGCTTGCGCTCGCCCTTGCCCGTGGCGAGCCCGTGGATCGCGAACGGTTGGCCGATCGTCGCGCCGATCGTTTTGCGCGGGTTCAGCGACGAGTAAGGGTCCTGGAAGATCATCTGCACGTCGCGCCTGACCGCCTTCAGCGGCGCGCCCTTCAGGCGCGTGATGTCCTGCCCGTCGAAGCGGATCTCGCCGCTCGTCGGCTCGAGCAGGCGCATGATCAGCCGCGCCGTCGTGCTCTTGCCGCAGCCCGTCTCGCCGACGATCCCGAGTGTCTCGCCGCGCATCACGTTGAAACTGACGCCGTCGACCGCCTGCACCGCTCCGACCCGCCGCCGCAGCAGGACGCCGCGCATGATCGGGAAGTGCTTGACGAGCTTGCGCACCTCAACCAGCGGATCGCCAGCGCTCGCGCTCACAGACCGACCTCCGGCCTGGCGGCGAGCGTCCCCGCATCGCTCGCGCCGGGCCGCCCCGCGGCCGCCACCGGCGGCGCGGGCAGGCCGACGGCAGCGCGCGCCTGCTCGGGGGTCTTGCCGGCGCTGAGCTCCTGCCAAAGCCGCTCGCGGACGTCCCCCTCCAGCAGGCACGCGACGTGGTGCGAGGACTCTCCGGGCAGCGGCTGCAGCTGCGGATCGATCCGCATGTGGTCGCGCTGTGAGTATGGGCAGCGCGGATGGAAGTGGCACCCGGTCGGGCGGTTGATCAGGCTCGGGGGCGTCCCGGGAATCGGCACCAGCTGTTCCTTGCGCGTGCTCGTCAGCGACGGGATCGATTTCAAGAGCCCCCACGTGTACGGGTGCTCGGGGCCGGCGAAGAGGGTCTTCGCCGGGGCCGTCTCGACGATCCGCCCCGCGTACATCACGGCGATGTCGTCGGCCATCTCGGCGACGACGCCGAGATCGTGGGTGATCATCACGATCGCCATCCCGAGCTCGCGCTGCAGCCGTTCGAGCAGCGCCAGGATCTGCGCCTGCACGGTGACGTCGAGCGCAGTCGTCGGCTCGTCGGCGATCAACAGCTTCGGTTCGTTCGCGAGCGCCATCGCGATCATCGCGCGCTGGCGCATCCCACCGGAGAACTCGTGCGGGTATTCGTCGACGCGCCTGCTCGGATCGGGGATGCCGACGAGCCCGAGCAGCTCGATTGCGCGCTCGCGCGCCGTTTGCTTTGACACGTCGCGGTGCACGCGCACCGCCTCGACCAGCTGCGCGCCGACCTTGTAGAACGGGTGCAGCGAGGACAGCGGGTCCTGGAAGATCATCGCGATCTCGTTGCCGCGGATCGCGCGCAGCTCCGCTTCGGAAAGCGCGATCAGGTCTTTGCCGTCGAACAGGATCCGGCCCGACACGCGCGCGCCCTGTTGGCGGGTCAGTCCGAGCGTCGTCAGCGAGGAGACGGTCTTGCCCGAGCCCGACTCGCCGACGATCCCGAGCGTACGTCCGCTGCCGACCTCGTAGGTGATCCCGTCGACCGCGTGCACGACGCCGTCCTCGGTATGGAACTCGACGCGCAGCTCCTCGACGCGCAGCAGCGGCTCGACCGCGCTCATGAGTAGCGGACCCGTGGGTCGAGGAAGGCGTAGACGATGTCAACGACGATGTTCGCGACGACGACGAACAGCGACGCGAACAGCACCGTCCCCTGCACGATCGGGTAGTCGGAGTGCGTGATCGCGATGTAGTTGAGGCGGCCGATCCCGGGGATGTCGAAGACCGTTTCGACGAGCACCGAGCTGCCGAGCAGGATCGCGATGTCGACGCCGAGGATCGTCACGATCGGGTTGATCGCCGAGCGCAGGCCGTGGCGCAGGACGACGCGGCGCTCGGTCAGGCCCTTGGCACGCGCCGTGCGGATGTAGTCCTCGCCCATCGTCTCGATCAGGCTGCCGCGGATCAGCCGCGCGTAGATCGCCGCCGTGCCGGCGGCGACGACCAGCCACGGCATGATCATCGAGGTGAACCATTTCGCCGGTTCGGCCGTCAGGCCGACGTAGCTGCCCGCGCCCGGGAAGACGTGGACTTTGCCGATGTCCGAGGCGAAGAAGAACAGCATCAGCAGGCCGAGCCAGTATTCCGGCGCCGACACGAGCACCAGCGCCGTGCCCATGCTCGCGCGGTCGAGGCGCGAGCCGGCGCGCCGGGCGGAGATGATGCCGACGCCGAGCCCTGCGACGACCCAGACGACCGCCCCGCCGAGGACCAGCGACAGCGTCGCCGGCAAGCGATTGAAGATCAGTTCCTTGACGGGCGCGTTCGAGTAGTAGCTGTAGCCGAGGTCGAAGTGAAGGAAGATGCCCTTCATGTAGAGCCAGAACTGCGTCAGCAGCGACTTGTCGAGTCCAAGGTCGTGGCGGATCTCGGCGATGATCTTCGGGCTCTGCAGGCGCCCGGCGCGGAGCTTCGCCGGGTCGGCCGTCGGCAGTATCCGGAACAGCACGAACGTCAGGGCCGACACGGCGACCAGCAGCAGCACGCCCCACAGCAGCCGGCGGATGATGTAGCGGGTCATTGTCTGTCGGTCGACATCGCCTGGGATCCTGTCCTGTGCGGCTCGACGGGCTCGTTCGGCGTGAGCGGTACGGAGCGGCCCCGAGGGGGCGGGCACGCGACCCGCCCCCTCGGCAGCTGCCGAGCCACGATTACTTCACCGACGTGAACGAGTAGTCCCAGGTCCCCGAGTTCCAGTACTGATTGACGCCTTCGACGTCTTTGGACTCGATGTACGGTTCCTTCGCCCACTGGTAGGGGACCACGACCGCTTCTTCGACGAGTTCGCGGTCGATCTTCGCCCACGCTTCGCCGCGCGCCTTCTCGCCGACGACCTTCGTCGCCGCTTCCATCGCGGCGTTGATCTTCGGGTGGTTGACGAGACCCCAGTTGGAGTTGGTGCCGTTCTTGACGATCAGGTTGCCGTTGAAGGGGACGTCCAGAACGGCCTGCGGATCACCGAAGTCGGGGATCCAGCCGACGTTCGGGCAGACGTCGATCTTTTCGGAGACCACACCGCAGTACTTCGAGTACATGACGGTGTGCTCGACCAGGTTGATCTTCGTTTTGAAGCCGAGGGTTCTCAGCGTCTGGTTCACCGCTTCCGCAACGTTGTTCGCGGGGGCAGAGGAGTCGCCGACGACCTGCAGCGTTTCCGATCCGGTGTATTTGCCGCTCGGGTAGCCGGCGAGCTTCATGTACTTTTCGGCGACCGCCATGTCGCCGGTCGGATGCTCGTTGTAGTCGACCTGCGGCCCCGGGTAGCCGCCGGCTTCTTCGAAGCCGGCGATGCCGTTCCACAGGAAATGGGTCATCACGTCGGCCACGGTCTTGCCGCCGCGCAGCCGGTCGAGCGCTTCGCGGTCCGTCGCCGCCCACAGCGCCTTGCGTAGGTTGACGTTCTTGAACGGTCCGTCGGTGTTGTTGACCGCGATGTAGCGGTCGCCGGCGCCGCCGCCCGCCGAGATCACGAGCTGGCTCGGGTGCTGCTGCAGGGCGAGCTTGACGATCGGCGCGGCCGGCGCGTCGGACTGGACCATGTGGCTGCCTTCGAGCACCTGGCGTCCGATCACGTTGGTGTCCCCACCGATCGAGATGTTGATCTGGTCCAGGTAGGCCGGGCGGTAGTCAGTGCTCGCGCTCCAGTTGGGGTTGCGCACGAGCGTCGCCGACTTGCCCGGCTGGTAGCCGGTGCCCAGCACCTTGCCTGCGGCGTTGTTCTTGAGCATGTACGGTCCCGTCGCGACCTGGTAGTTGACGTATTCGCTCGGTTTCTTGGCGTCGAACTTCTTGGCGTATTCCTTGGGCACCGGGGCGCTCCAGGGCAGCACCATCGACGCCACCACGATCGGTGCTTCAGGTGCGGTCAGTTTGATCTGCAGGGTGTACTTGCCCGTAGCCTTGACGCCGGCGATCGGGCCGCCGTTGGCGGTCTTCATGCCTTCGATCGAGGCCAGGTAGCCGATGTAGTACGGGTTGGCGACGTTCGGGTTGGCTACGCGTTCGAACGCGTACACCTCGTCGGCCGCGGTCACTTCGCGGTTGACCGGTGGGCTGAAGTGAACGCCCTTGCGGATGTTGATCGTGATCAGCTTATTCCCGTCGCTGAGCTGTGCCGGGCCTTCAGCCATGTCCGGCGTCGACGCCGTGAAGGTGTTCGGCTTGTACGAGTAGAGCGAGCGCTGTGTGGCATACGTGATCTGGTAGTCCAGCTGGAAGTAGGCCTGCCCTGGGTCGAGGTGTTCGAAGTCCTCGGTCTGGACCTCGTTCAGGACCCCGCCTCGTTTGCCGCCCGTGAGCGACTCCGTCACCGGGCTTTTCACACCCGCCGGGTTCGAGCTCGAGGTTTGGCTCGTGCTAGAGCTGCTGCTGCTCGAGCCGCACGCGGCCAGCGCCACCGCCAGCGTCGCTGCGACCGCCACCATCAGAATCGTTCTCAGCGACCTCATCGAGGCGCCTCCTTTGGTTGTTGTGTATCTATCGGACCCATCAAGCTGTCCGTGGGTTGAGCGCATCGCGCAATCCGTCGCCGAGCAGGTTGAAGGCGAGCACCGTCAGGAGCAGCGCCGCGCCCGGGAACACCATGTACCACCACGCCGTGTTGAACGTCGGCGTCGCGGCGGCGATCATCTGGCCCCAGCTGGCCGTCGGCGGCCGCACGCCGACGCCGAGAAACGAGAGCGATGCCTCGATCAGGATGTTCAGCGGGATCTGCAGCGTCGCGTAGACGATGATCGGCGCGATCAGGTTGGGCAGGATCTCGCGGAACATGATGCGGCCGTCCGAGGCGCCTAGCGCCCGCGCCGCCTCGATGAACTCGCGCTCGCGCAGCGAGAGCACGAGGCCGCGAACGATCCGCGCGAAGTACGACCAGGTCGCGAACGCGATCAGGAAGATGATCACGCCGACGCCCGGCTGGATCGCACCGGCGACACAGCCGCGAACTGCGCACGCGGCGCCGATCCCGAGGCCGAGCAGCAGGATCGGGATCGACAGCGTCACGTCGATCAGGCGCGAGATGACAGTGTCGATCCAGCCGCGGTAGTAGCCCGCCAGCAGCCCCAGCGTGACGCCGATCACGGTCGCTATCGCCGTGCCGACGACGCCGACCTCGAGCGACACGCGCGTGCCGTAGATCACGCGCGAGGCGACATCCTGACCGAGCGGGTCGACGCCGAACGGGTGCGCGGCGCTCAGCCCGAGCGGTTCGCCGAACGGTCCCGTCAGGTTCGGGTTCTGGGTGTACGGGCTCGGCAGCCCGAACAGTTTGACGACGAGCGGCGCGAAGATCGCGACGAGGATCAACAGCACGATGAACCCCCCGGACGCCTGCGCGACGCGGTCGCGCCGAAGACGGCGCCAGAACAGCTGCAGCGGTGAGCGCGCGGCGATGTCCGCGGCGATGTCCTGGAAGGAGAGGTTCCCTCCGGCTCCAGGAGCGATCTCGGCAGCGCCGACGCTCATGTCAACCCGCCCTCAGTCCGGCGAGCACATGTCGCCAAGCTGCATGCCCACTCCGCGACGGTTTGGGCGGTTGGGATCGACGCATAGGGGTACAGGTTCGACACATACTGGGGAGCTACCTCCCAGCGGAGATAACGAGCGTTTACCACTTCTTTACCCGCTTGGCGATGGACACAAGCGGCGAGCTTGTGCGCGCGTGGACCAAGTCGCGGAATACTCGGTGCCATGGACACGCTGTTTGAGGAGGACCCGAGCGCCGCCGGAGGCGACGAAGGCGAGCATCGGCAGGGCTCCGGGCGACCGCTTGCGACGCGGATGCGCCCGACGGGCCTGACGGAGTTCGTCGGGCAGTCGCACCTGCTCGGCGAGGGCTCGGCGCTGCGTACGGCGATCGAGCAGGGCAATCCCCACTCGATGGTCCTGTACGGGCCGCCGGGGTCTGGCAAGACGACGCTCGCGCGAATGCTCGCCGGGGGCTCGGGCGCCGCGTTCGAGGAGCTGAGCGCGGTGGCGGCGGGGCGAGCGGAGGTTCGCGCGGTGATCGAGCGCGCCGCCCACCGCCGCGCGAACGGAACCCCGACGGTGTTCTTTCTCGATGAGATCCACCGCTTCAACAAGGCCCAGCAGGACGCGCTCCTGCCGGCGGTCGAGGAGGGCCTGATCACGTTGATCGGCGCCACGACCGAGAACCCGGCGTTCGAGGTCAACGGCGCGCTGCTGTCTCGCCTGCGCGTGTACGCGCTCCAAGCGCTCACCGCGGAGGACGTGTCCGAGGTGTTGCGCCGCGCTGCCGCGCGGGGGCTCGCCGACACGACGGTTGACGCGGAGGCGATCGATTTCCTGTCGGCGCGCAGCGAAGGCGACGCGCGCACCGCGCTCAACGCCCTCGAGCTCGCCGCCGCCACGGCGCTGGAGCAGGATGCGAGCGGCGTGACGCTCGCGCGCGCCGAGGACGCGCTGCAGCGCCGCGCCGTGCTCTACGACAAACAGGGAGACCGCCACTACGACTACATCTCCGCCTGGATCAAGGCCACGCGCGGGTCGGACCCGGACGCATCGCTCTACTACCTGGCGGTCATGCTCGAGGGCGGCGAGGACCCCCGCTTCATCGTCCGCCGCATGGTGATCCTCGCCTCCGAGGACATCGGCAACGCCGATCCCGCCGCCCTGTCGGTGGCGACGTCCGCGGCGCAGGCGGTCGAGCACGTCGGCTTGCCCGAGGCGCGCTTCGCGCTCGCCCAGGCGGCGATCTATCTCTCCCTGGCGCCCAAGTCCAATGCTGCCGGCCGCGCGCTTGGGGCGGCTGAGCGCCACGTGCGCGAGCACGGGGCGGCGCCCGTGCCGGCCTGGCTGCGCTCGGGACCGAGGCCGGGCCAGAAGACGGGTGGCTACGACTATCCCCACGACCGTCCCGGAGGGGTGTCACCGCAACAGCTTCTCCCCGACGGCGTCGACGGCGCGCGTTTCTATCAGCCGGCGGAGGCAGAGCAGGAGCTCGCGCGCCGTCTCGCGGAGATTCGCCGGGCGCGTGGGCTGGAGCAGGGATAATCGGTTGACCATGAGCACGACCGTGAGCGAGCCCCCGGCGCAGGCGGACCTCCAGGCCCGCGATCCCGCAACGGGCGAGATCCTCGGGAGCGTTTCGGTCACCGCGCCGGAGCGGATCGAGGCGGTCGTGGGCGCGGTCGCCAAGGTGCAGCCGCTGTGGGCGCTCCTGCGTGTGAAGGACCGGGCGAGATACATGCGCCGGATGGCCCAGGCGGTGATCGACGACTTCGACGAGCTCGCGCAGGCGCTGGGTCGCGAGCAGGGCAGGCCGGCCGCGGAGATCGCGGCGCTGGAGCTCCTGCCGGCGATCGACGCTCTGATCTGGATCGCCGACGACGGCGCGGAGGTCCTGGGCGGACGGCGTGTCGAGATCCCCCGTTCGCTGTCGCTCGCCAAGCGGGCGCGAATCGCCTACGAGCCGTTCGGGGTGGTCGGCGTGATCGGCGCCGGCAGCGCCCCGTTCGCGCAGCCGCTCGGCCAGATCGCCGGCGCGCTGCTGGCCGGTAACGGCGTGCTGTTCAAGCCCGCGGCCCGCGCGGCCCTCGCCGGCGAGCGAATCGCGCGCGTGCTTGGACGAGCGGACCTGCCCGAGGGGCTCGTACGGATCGTGCACGGCGGCGCCCAGGTCGGCGTGGCGCTGGCGCAGGCGCCCGTCGACAAGGTCCTGTTCACCGGCTCGCCGCCGGTCGGTCGAGTGGTCGCCCGGGCGTGCGTGTCGCGCGAGAAGGAGGTGACCGTCGAGCTTGGCGGCAAGGACGCGATGCTCGTGCTCGCCGACGCGCACCTGCAGCGCGCCGCCGCCGGCGCGCTGTGGGCGGGCTGCGCGGGCGCGGGTCAGGCGCGCGGCTCGATCGAGCGCGTGTACGTCGCGCGCGAGATCTCCGAGCGCTTCCTCGATCGGCTCGTCAGCGGTGCGCAAGCGCTCACCGTCGGAGACCCGGCCGACCCGCGCACGCAGGTCGGGCCGCTCGCCTCAGCCCGCCGGGTGGAGCATGTCTGCACGCTCGTGGACGAGGCCATCGCGCAGGGAGCGCGCCTGCGCTGCGGCGGCCCGGTGAGCCCGCCGGGATGTGAGGCCGGCTCGTTCTACGCCCCCGCGGTAATCACCGGAGCGACCCACGAGATGCGCCTGATGCGCGACCCGGTGGACGGCCCGCTGCTGGCCGTCGTGGCCGTCGACTCCGTCGCCGAGGCGATCGATCTGGCCAACGACGGCGACTACGGGCTTGGCGCCTCGGTGTGGACGGCCGACCGCTATCAGGCGATGCGGATCGCGCGCGACCTGCGCGCGGGGATGGTCTGGCTCAACGACCACCTGCCGTGTCCGATGGTCTCGCGCGGCCCCTGGGGAGCGGCCGCCGGTGGTGGGCTCGGCCGGACGCTCGGGCAGGCTGGGCTGAGGGCGTGCGCCCAGGAAAAGCTGATCACCTGGGACCCGCCTCAGGCACGCGGGCTGTGGTGGGGTCCGTATGACGAGCTGACGACTCGGGCCGCCAGAGCGGTCGCGAAGATGCGCTCGGCGCGCGAGTCCGACCGCGAGCGCGCCTGGCGTAACGGCGCGCTGGCGTTGACGCGTGTAGGCGCTCGGGCGCTGGGCCGGGGATTGCCGCGGTAGCGCGGGCGCGGGGCGGGGGTAGCGCGGGCGCGGCGCTGGATAGCGCCCGGGCTCCACTACCCTTTGAGACATGCCCGCCCAAGCCTACGCCGGCAAGGAGTGCGTGTGCCAGCTGCGCAAGGGGATCTGCGATCAGAGCTGCGTGCAGGGGATGCTCGACACGCCGTTCTACATCGCCTGCCTGAAGCTGACCGGGCGGCGCTGCGTTGTGGTCGGCGGCGGCGAGATCGGGCTGGAGAAGGTCGAGGGGCTGCTCGCGTGCGACGGCGATGTCACGTTGATCGCGCCGCGCGCACAGGACGCACTGATCGAGTACGCCGACGAGGGCTCGATCCGCTGGGAGCAGCGGGAGTACGCCGGCGCGAGCCGACCTCGAGGGCGCCTTCATGGTGATCGCTGCAACCGATGACACCGACGCGAACATCGCCGTGTTCGACGACGCCGAGCGGCGGGCGATGCTCGTGAACGTCGTCGATGTCCCGCCGCTGTGCAACTTCATCCTGCCGGCGATCGTCCGCACGGGACCGCTCGCGATCGCGATCTCCACCGCCGGCGCCTCGCCGGCGCTGGCGAAGCGAATGAAGCGGGAGATCGAAGGCCAGTACGGCGAGCCCTACGCCCGCCTGGCGGTGCTCCTGAACGACGTGCGGGGCTGGGCGAAGGGCACGCTCGCGACCTACCAGGAGCGTAAGGAGTTCTTCGAGGGGATCGTCGGCGGCGACCCCGACCCGGTCGCGCTGCTGCGCGCCGGAGACGAGCATGCCGTTCGCGAGCTGATCGCGCAGGCGCAGCGCGAGCGCGCACCGCAGGTGTCGAGAGCCTGAGCGTGGCGGCGCTCCAGCTCGAGGGGCTCGCTCGACACTACGGTGAGCGCGAGGCGCTGAGCGGCGTCTCGCTGACGTTGCAGGAGGGACAGACGCTGGTCGTCTTCGGACCCAACGGCGCCGGCAAGAGCACGCTGTTGCGCGTGCTCGCGACGCTGCTGCGTCCGCACGCGGGCAGCGTGAGCGTGCTGGGGAGGCGACTGCCGCAGGAGTCCTGGGCCGTGCGCGGGCGGATCGGCCTGCTGGGCCACGAACCGCTGCTCTACCGCGAGCTGACCGCGCGCGAGAACCTGCGCTTCCACGCGCGATTGCACGGCGTCGCGCTCGCGCGCGTCGAGGAGGTGCTGGAGCGCGTGCGAATGCGCGAGCGCTCAGCCGAGCCGATCCGCACGCTCTCGCGCGGGATGGTCCAGCGCGTGGCGATCGCCCGCGCGGTGCTCCACGATCCGCAGCTGCTGCTGCTGGACGAGCCGCGCGCCAACCTCGACCCCGCGGCGATCGAGCTGGTGGATCCGCTGATCGGATCCACGTCGGGACGCACCCGCGTGATCTGCAGCCACGACCCGAGCGGCGGGTTGGCAGAGGCAGACGTCGTGCTGGGGCTGCGCGCGGGGCGCCCGGCAATGCTGCGCCTCGCCGCCGAGACGACCCGAGGCGAGATCGCCGAGCTGTACCGATGAGCACCCTGGCCCCCGACAGATCCTCCGTGTCGAGCGGCGAGGGCACAGGCACCGTCTCCGCCCGAGCGCCAGGGACGTTCGCCGTCGTGCGGGCGCTGCTGCGCAAGGAGCTGCGCGTGGAGCTGCGCACGCTCGAGTCCGTGCCGGCGATGTCGCTGTTCTCGGTGACCACCTTCGTCGTCTTTCACTTCGCCCTGAACCGCAACAGCGTCGACGGGGACCTGGCGGCGGGCATTCTCTGGGTGACGTTGCTGCTGGCGGCGATCCTCGGCGTCAATCGCCTGTTCGTCGCCGACGCCGAGGAGGGTGGATTCGACGGCTTCCTGCTGGCGCCGGTCGATCGCAGCGCGATGCTGATCGCCAAGGCGCTCGCCCTGCTCGCATATCTGCTCGTGCTCGAGCTGGTCGCGGTGCCCGCCTTCGGCCTCTTGCTGCTCGGCCCGTCGCTGGGCCACGCGTTGCCTGACCTGCTCGGCGTGCTCGCGCTCGGGGACCTCGGCGTCGCCGCGGTCGGCACGCTCGTGGCCGCGCTGGCCGTGCGCACGCGGGCGCGCGACCTGCTCGGTCCGCTGCTCGCGCTGCCGCTGCTGGTGCCGATCGCGATCGGCGGCGCGCGAGCGACCTCGCCGCTGCTCGCGTCGACCCACCCCGGCGCGCCCGCTGCACGCTGGCTGTTGACGCTGGGCCTCTATGATCTGGTGTTCGGGCTGATCGCCTACGCCCTGTTCGATTTCCTCTTGGAGGACTGACAAAACCCATGTACGGCAAGGGCCTGCGCGCGCTGAGCATCTCGACCGTCGCCGTGACGGCGATCGCGCTCGGCCTCGTCTTCTTCTACGCCCCGCTCGACGCCGAACAGGGGTTCTTGCAGAAGATCTTCTATGTGCACGTGCCGCTGGCGATCGTCGCGCTGTGCGGGTTCGTCGCCGGGGGAGTGATGGCGATCCAGCACCTGCGCACGCGCGATCCGCGCTGGGACATGCGCTCCTACGTGGCGATCCACATGAGCCTGATCTTCGGCGTGGCGACGCTGATCACGGGCTCGATCTGGGCGAAGGGCTCGTGGGGGCACTGGTGGGTCTGGGACGAGCCCACGCTGGTGTCGTTTCTGATCGTCTTCCTGCTGTACGCGACCTACCAGCCACTGCGCTTCGCGATCGAGGACCCCGAGCGCCAGGCGCGCTACGCGTCGGTCTTCGCGATCACCGCGGGGGCGTTCGTGCCGCTGAACTTCATCGCCGTCCGCCTCTCGAGCTCCTACGTGCACCCGCGCGTGCTCGGCAGCACGTCGAACCTGCCGCCGCGGATGGCCGTCACGTTCCTCGTGTCGCTGCTCGGCATGGCGCTGCTCTACGTGACCCTGTGCAAGTACGAGCTGACCGCCAAGCACACACGCGCCCAGCTGCGTGCGCTGCGCCGCCTCGCCGATCGCCGCTCCGGCCGCAGCGACGCCGCGGAGGCCCCCGCGCGTCAGCCGCGCAGTGCCGCGCCGTCCCCGCACACCGCCACCGCGATTACGGCCCGCCCGCTGGGAAGGCCGGGGCTCTGATGGGGCTCGCCGTGGTGGCCGAACTCCCGGCGCTGCCGCTGCACGAGGCGGGTAAGTACGTCGCCGGCGCCTACATCGTCGTGTTCGCGCTCGTGCTCGTCTACGTCGCGATAATGGCCGTGCGCCTGAGCCGGATCGAGCGTGAGCTGGGCGAGCTGCTGGCGCAGGAGCACTCCAACGCGTCCGCGGGCCACGCGGCGGCGGACCCGGAGTCAACGCCTCCATGAGCGAGCTACTGGCACTCGGCATATCGCACAAGACGGCGCCGGTGGCGCTGCGCGAGCGCCTGGCTTTCACCGAGGCCGAGGCCAGCGAGTTCGCCGAGCAGGCGACCGCCAGCGCCGACGTGCGCGAGGCGGTCGTGATCTCGACGTGCAACCGCACCGAGGTCTACCTGGTCGTCGGCGACCCCGTGCGCGCGGAGTCGGATGTCCTCGGGCTGCTTGCCCGCCGGGCCGAGATCCGCCCGACCGAGCTGGCCGATGCGATCTACTCGCCGCGCAACTGCGACGCCGCGCGTCAGCTCTACCGGGTGACTTCCGGCCTTGACTCGATGATCGTCGGCGAGGCCGAGATCCAGGGTCAGGTCAGGCGCGCGCACGCGGCCGCGATGCGAGCCGGCTGCACGGGGCCACTCTCGAACCGCCTCTTTGCCGCCGCCCTGACGGCGGGAAAGCGAGTGCGCTCCGAGACCGACATTGGCACCAGTCGCGTGAGCGTGCCCTCCGTCGCCGTCGACCTCGCGCTGAGCGTGCTCGGCGACCTGGAGAAGCGCCATGTCGTCGTGCTCGGCGCGGGCGAGACCAGCGAGCTGACCGCGCGCGCGCTCGCCGACCAGGGTGCCGGGACGATCTTCGTCGCAAACCGCCACGCCGACCGGGCGCTCAGCCTCGCCAAACGGTTCGGCGGCTCGGTCGTCGGGCTCGACGACCTGCCCGAGCAGCTCGTACGGGCCGACATCGCGCTCTGCTCCACCTCCTCGCCGCATCCGATCGTCGGTCGCGAGGAGCTCGAGCTCGTGATGCGCGAGCGCGGCGGGCGCTCGCTGCTGTTGATCGACATCGCCGTGCCGCGCGACGTCGATGCGGCCTGCGGCCAGCTCGACGGGGTGACGCTGTATGACATCGACGACCTGCAGGCGGTCGTCGCGCGCAACCTGAGCACGCGCGCCGGTGAGGTTCCGCGCGCAGAGGAGATCGTCGAGGAGGAGATCCACCGCTTCGCGCGCTGGCTCGGCCAGCTCGACGCGCTGCCGACGGTGAGCGCACTGCGCGAGCACGGCAACGCGCTCGTCGAGCAGGTCCTAGCCGAGAACGGCGAGCGCTGGGAGTCGGCCTCGCCCCGCGATCTCGCGCGCGTCGAGGCGATCGCCAGAGCGGTGATGACGCGACTTCTGCACGAGCCCACGATCCGCCTGCGCAGCCTCTCCGAGGCACGCGGCCACGCGAGCTTGGAGCTCGTGCGGGAGCTGTTCGGCCTGCGTGAGGACGCACCGCCGCGTGAGCAGCCCGCCGCTGAGCTGGCCGAGGTCCACGACCTGCGCCGTCGCCGCGAGCGCTGATGCGGATCGGGACCCGTGCGAGCGCCCTGGCGCTGGCACAGGCCGAGCTTGTCGCCCAGGCGCTCGCGGGCGGCGAGATCGTCCCGATGGTGACGAGCGGGGACCGCGGCGCTGCTGTCGGGGACAAGTCCCGCTGGGTCGCCGAGCTCGAGCGCGCCCTCGCGGACGGAGAGATCGACCTCGCGGTTCATTCGGCCAAGGATCTTCCCGGTGAGCTGGGTGGGGGGCTGGCGTTGGCGGGCGCCGCGGCACGCGCCGGGCCCGAGGACGTGCTGTGCGGTGCGGAGAGCCTCGAGGCGCTCCCACCGGGCGCGAGCGTCGGCACGAGCAGCATCCGCCGGACCGCGCAGCTTCGTGCGGCGCGAGAGGACATCAACGTGGTCCCGATGCGCGGGAACGTCGACACGCGCCTGGAGAAGCTCGAGCGCGGCGAATTCGACGCGATCGTCCTCGCGCGCGCGGGCCTGCAACGTCTCGAGCGCGAGGACTCCGTCGGCGGCGTGCTGGACCCGGCTCGGTTCGTGCCCGCGCCGGGACAGGGCACGTTGGCCTTGGAGGCGCGCGCTGAGGACGGACGCGTGCGCGAGGCGCTCGCGGCGATCACCGACGCCGATGCATTTGCCTGCCTCTTGGCAGAGCGCGCGCTCGCGCACGCGCTCGACGCGAGCTGCCACACGCCGCTCGGCGCCCACGCGACGCTCGCCGAGAGCGGCTTGCGCATGTGCGCGTGGGTGGGCCTGCCCGACGGCTCGGCGTGGGTGAGCGACGAGCTCGATGGTGACGCGACCCTTCCCGAGGCCCTCGGGCGCGAGGTCGCCGCCCGGATCAAGCGCGTCGGCGGCGGCGAGATCCTGCGCGCGGCGGAGCGCTGGCCGGTGAGCGCGTGAGCGGACGCGTGCATCTGGTCGGCGCCGGCCCCGGTGACCCCGGGCTGCTGACAGCGCGCGCACTCGAGCTGATCGCCGACGCCGATGTGATCCTGTATGACCGCCTGATTCCCCCGACGGCGCTCGATGGCGCGCGCGCGGACGCCGAGCTCCTGTTCGTGGGCAAGGAGGGCGGGGGGGCGTCGACCCCGCAGGAGGACACCGAGGCGCTGATGGTGGCGCGCGCGCAGGCGGGCAAGACGGTGGTGCGCCTGAAGGGCGGCGACCCGTTTGTGTTCGGCCGCGGAGGCGAGGAGGCGCTGGCGCTGCGCGGGGCCGGCATCGCCTACGAGGTCGTACCCGGAGTGACCGCCGGCGTCGCCGCGCTCGCCTACGCCGGCATCCCGGTCACCCACCGCGGGATCTCGAGTGCCGTGGCGCTCGTCACGGGCCATACCCGGGATCGCGCGGGCGATTCCGAGCGCGCGGGTGATTCCGAGCGCGCGGGGGATTCCCCCGAGGAGGACGAGACCGCGATCGACTGGCCGGCGCTGGCGAGCTTCCCGGGGACGCTCGTCTTCTACATGGGCGTACGCCGGCTCGAGCAGATCTCGGCCGCGCTGATCGCGGCCGGCCGCTCCGCCGCCGAGCCGGCGGCCGTCGTTGAAGCGGGGACGCTGCCGAACCAGCGCACGGTGACGGCGGATCTGGAGACGATCGCGCAGAAGGCGACGAGCGAGGGGATCCATGCTCCCTCGATCACCGTCGTGGGGCCGGTCGCCGCGCTCGCCCAGCGCCTCGCCTGGCTGCCCCCGCGCCCGCTGGTCGGCCGCACCGTGGCGGTGACGCGCGCGCGGGCGCAGGCGAGCGGGCTCGCGCGGCGGCTGAGCTCCCTCGGGGCAAGCGTCGTACAGGCGCCCGTCATTCGCATCCGAGCGCTCCCGGGGCCACCGCTCGACCCTTCGCCGTACGACCTCGTCTGCGTCACCAGCACCAACGGCGTGGCCGCTCTGTTCGAACGCCTGGCCGCGGGTGGGCGCGATGCGCGATCGCTGGCGGGCGCGCGCGTGGCCGCGATCGGTCCGGGCACGGCCGCGGCGCTCGCCGAGCACGGCATCGTCGCGGACGTCATGCCGCTGCGGTTCGTCGCCGAGGCGCTCGTCGAGGCGCTCGCAGATGTGCCCGTGAGACGCGCCCTGGTGGCACGCGCGAGTCGGGCCCGCGACGTGCTCCCGGACGCTCTACGCGCCCGGGGGGCCGACGTGGATGTGCTCGCGCTGTATGAGACCGTCGTCGAGCCGCTCGCCGCCGACGCGCTCGCCGCGGCAAACGCCGCCGACTACATCACGTTCACGTCCGCCTCAACGGTGCGCCACTTCCTCGAGGCCGCTGCCACCGGGAACGGCAAGGCCGCGCCGTCGCCGGCAACGCGGATCGTGTCGATCGGTCCTGTCACGAGCGACGCACTGCGCGAGCACGGCTTGGAGCCGCACGTCGAGGCCGCGCGTCACGACATCGACGGACTGCTCGAGGCCCTGCTCGACGACGCGCGCCGAGATCATCAGTCCGCGGCGGTCACCCGGCCAGGCGATGACACCCGATAGAGCGCTCCCCACCCTGATCACATTCCTCTCCGACTACGGCCACCGCGACGAGTTCGTGGGCGTCTGTCACGGCGTGATCGCCCGCCGCTGCCCGAACGCGCGGGTGATCGACCTGACCCATGGAATCCCCCGACAGGACGTGCGAACCGGCGCGCTCGTCCTGCGTGCGGCGCTGGCGTACATGCCGGCCGGCATCCATCTCGCGGTCGTCGATCCATCGGTTGGCGCGGCGGGAGAAAATGCGCGCCGGGCCGTCGCCGTGCGCGCGGCCGATGACGACCGCGTGCTGGTCGGACCCGACAACGGGCTGCTGATGCTCGCCGCCGCGGCGTTGGGCGGCGCCGTCGAGGCGGTCGACATCGGGCAATCGCGCGAACGCCTGCATCCGGTCTCGCGAACGTTCCACGGCCGGGACATCTTTGCGCCGGTCGCGGCGGCGCTGGCCGCGGGCGAGGACCTGGCGGCCGTCGGAAGTTCGCTGCCGGTCGACGAGCTGCGCCGCCTGGAGCTCCCGTCGGCTCGCATGATCGACGGCGCGCTTGCCGCCCACGTACTGCGCCGTGACCACTTCGGCAACCTGATCCTCGACGCATCGGCCGACCTCCTCGACGCGGCGGGCGCCCAGCCGGGAGGCGGGGTGACGGTGCAGCACGCGGGACGAGCGCACGATGCGCGATACGGCGCGACGTTCGCCGACGTGGGCGCCGGCGAGCTCGTGATCTATCAGGACGCCGAGCGGATGATCGCGCTCGCGGTCAACCGCGGATCGGCCGCCGAGCTGCTGGGGGCGGCGCGGGACGACGAGCTGATCGTGCGACCGCGGTGAGCGGGAGGGCGTGCGCGGCCGGCCTCGGCCGACCGCGCTTACATCTGCGCAGCACCGACTCGACCAACGATCGTGCTCGCGAGCTGGCGATCGGCGGCGCGCCGCACGGGACGCTCGTGACGGCGGGCGAGCAGACCGCGGGGCGCGGACGCCAGGGCCGCCGCTGGTCGGCGCCGGCGGCCAGCTCGATCCTGATGTCGCTCGTGCTGCGCTCCCCGCCACCGCTCTTGCCGCTGATCGCGGCCGTCGCGGTCTGCGAGGTCGCGGGCGGACACGCTCAGATCAAGTGGCCGAACGACATCGTGGTGGTGCAACCGCACGGCCTTGCCAAGCTCGCGGGGATACTCGCCGAGGGACGTCCGCAGGAGGGCTGGGCGGTGTTGGGGGTCGGCCTCAACGTCGCCGTCGAGGAGAGCGAGCTGCCCAGCGAGCTGCGCGGGCGAGCTGCGAGCATGGGCCTGAGCGCCACCGAGATCGAGCCGACGCTGAAGCGCCTGCTGGCCGCGCTCGAGCAGCGGCTGGGCGATCCGGCGCAGTCGACGCTCGAGGCGTGGCGGGCGCGCGACGCGCTGCGCGGACGCACCGTCACGTGGGCCGCGGGACGCGGACACGCGGAGGGGATCGACGGCGCGGGGCGGCTCGTCGTCACGCTGAGCGGCGGCGGGCACACGACGCTCGATGCGGGCGAGGTCCACCTGGAGAAGATCGACTAGGACTGCCAGCCCGGGTGGACGCGATCACTCGGCGGCGTGATCGAGCGCCTCCTGGACGTTTCGCTGCAGCCTGTCATCGGCCTCCGGCGCCAGCCCGCGGCCATCCTCGACCCGTAGCGTCCCGCTCGAGAGAGCCTCGTTCAAAACGGCCTCGGTTGGCGCCTCCGTCGCTTGGCCGCGCTGGCGGCCGCCGCCCTGACCCGCGCGCGAACCCGTCGCGCCGTTCGAGCCTGCTTTTCGCCGCCGACGTGCCGTGCGGGCGCGCCGTTTGGGGAAGTTACGCAGTAGCTCCCGTGCCAGCGCCGGGGGCTTGCGCGCCATCCGCGTGCGCGCCCCGCGCAGCGCCTCCTCGGCCTCGGGAGTGTGCGCCAGTGCCGCCGCGAGCAGAGCCGCGGCCAGGCGACGATCCTGCTTGCGCGCTGCGTGGATCAGGCGCCGCGCGTTGCGCGCGTGCGCGCCGCCGGCGGAATTGACGAGCAGCCCGAGCAGGCGCTTGGTCTCCGGCCAGCGCTGGACGGCGTACTCCTCGTGGACGTCGCGTGTGTACTCCGCAAGGCGCCAGATCCAGGCGTTCGCCTGATCGCGCCTGCCGATCCGCCGCTCGACGAGCGCGCGCAGCATGATCTTGGTCGCCTCGCGGCGCTCGTCGCGAGGCCAGCCGCCGATGATGTCGATCGCCGTGTCAAACGCGTCGGCGTCGCGCAGCGCGGGGATGTCGCTCAGCGCGCGTAGCCGCAGCTGCGCGTTCTTGTTGCGCTGCACGGCGGTGATCAGGAAACGGCTCTTTAGCTCGCCGGTGCGATCGAAGTGCAGCATCGCGCGCGCCCGGCGCCATCCGCTCGGCGCGACCCGGGCCCCCGCCAGTGCGGCCCAGACGTGCTGCTCGCCGTAGTCGAGGTGCTCGACCGCGATTCGCCACAGCTCGCGCTCGAATACCGCGAAACGACGCTCCTCCTCGGCGCACACGGGCAGCACACGCCGCTCCACCCGCATTCGGCGACCGCGCCCGCGGCGCACCGGGCCGACCACGATCGCGCCACCGCGGTACACGTCGCGGTCGAGCAGCGAGTGCAGCGTCACGACCGGGTCATCGTGCTTGGTCGCGGGGTGGACGAAGTCGACCACCAGCCCCGCCTCCTTGCCCGGGTGCCGACGCGTCACGCGACCGACCCGTTGCTGGTAGATGCGCTTGGAGGCGGTCGGCGCGAGGTGGACGCAGACGGTTGCGCGCGGGCTGTTCCAACCCTCGGCGAGCAGCTGCGCGTTGATCAGCACGTCGATGTCGCCGCGCTCGTATCGCGCGAGGATCTCGGCGAGCTCGCGCTTGGGTGTCTCGCCGGAGACGCCCTGAGCCTTGATCCCCTCGGCGCGGAACGCCTCGGCGAGGTTGTATGCGTGACGCACGCCGGCCGCGTAGACCACGCCGGGCACGCCGTTGAAACGCGTTTTGTAGAGATTTGCGACGGCGACGTTGAACGGCTGCTGGTCGAGCAGTTTGGCCAGCTCGTCCTGGTCGAACTCGGTGTCCACCTCGCCGCGGCGCAGGGGCACCTTGGCGATCGTTCGCACCCCCACCCCGGGGGAGATGCGAACGCATCGCAGCGGTGCGATCACCCCGCGTCGCGCGGCCTGGGCGAGGTCGAATCGCGAGGTCTGGGTGGGGAACAGATCGGTGACGTGACGCGCGATCAGCGCGCCGGTAGCCGTCATGCCGATGAAGATCGGGCCGGTCCAGTTGCGAATCGCGGCGCTCGTCTTCTCGCCCAGAGCCGTGTGGGCCTCGTCGCAGATCACGATCGTGTACGCGCTCGAGACCTTGCCCGCGTTGCGCACGAACCACTGGTAGGTCTCGACGGTCACCGGACCCTTGACCGAGTCCTCCCCCTTCAGCAGCGGGCGGCTGATGCGTTTTGAGTAGCCGCGGTCGCGCAGCTCGCCGTGGAACTGGTCGACCAGGTTGCGCCGGTGCGTGAGGATCAGGACACCGCCCGTGTGGGAGGCCTCCACGAACCCGAGCGCCGCCACCGTCTTGCCGGCTCCGGTCGCGTGCTCAAACCAGAACCGCTTGGCGGCGTTGGGGTCCTCCGGCTGCTCGGCCAGCGACTCCTCATCGCTCTCCTCCACCCAGTCGCGTGGCTCCTCATCGGACTCGGTCTCCGCCTCCGGCCCCTCCTCGGGCTCCTCCTCCGGCTCCTCAGCGACGCTCAGGCCGACGTCGTCATCGAGATCGTCCTCGTCCTCCTCCTCGTCGGGCGCGGCGCGCTGGACGGGACCGAGATCGTCATCGTCCTCGTCGAGGTCGTTGTCATCGTCCTCGGGCTCCTCTTCATCCTCCTCGTCCACCCCCTCGCTCTCCTCCGCTCCCTCGCCGGAGGCGTCAGGTTCGGCGACGGCGACGGCCGCCCCGTCGCGGGCGCGCGGCGGCAAGTCGTCGTCGGGGCCGAGGATGTCGGCCGACGCGAGCAGCTCGGGCGACGCGACAGCTCGGCCGTTGCCGCTCGGACCCTCGCTCTGGGCGGCCGCGAGCAATGCGGCAAGGGTTCCCGAGAGAGCGTCGACCTGGTGGGCCGACAGCTCGGTGCCGTCGGCGAGCCTGGGCTCGTCGTCGGAGAGCAGGCGCTCGAGACCCAACAGCAGCGAGAACTCGCGACGCCATTCGGTCGAAGGATGCTTGGCCTTCGGGTCCGCCGCGAGCTCGGCGAGCGCCTGATCCAGCGCGCGCCTGCGGGGAGAGCCCGGAGCAAGCGCGACCGCCGGATCCTCGCCACCGTGGAGGAAGCGCTCACGCACGAGCTTCTCCGCGCGAGAAATCTCGGCGGAACTTGGAATCGGCGCGGCCGCGAGGGCCACTGAGGTGGACTCGGCCATGGAGGCTCTGGACTTCGAGACGGAGCCGCCGCAGAAAGTGGTTTCGGCGGGGCTCGGGAAGACTGGCGCTCGACTAGCGCCGTTTGCCGGATGCTCACGGCGACCCGGCTCTGACGTGCCTCTAGGATATAGCACCTCGCACACAGATTGAAGTCGCCGTTTCTGGCACCCTTACCGGCGATGTCGCCGAAGCGTGTGTTGATCGCAGCGGGCGGAGCAACCATCGTCGCGCTGCTCATCGTCGGGCTGGTGCAGCTGGCCGGTTCCTCGACCGCGCCGACGTCGCCGTCGAAGCTCACGCTGGCCGAGATGCGTGCCCGCCTGTCGGGCTCGCCCGCACCGCTCGCCGCACTGCATGCTCAGGCGGGCGAGCTGCTGCCCGGCGGCTTGCACGCGGTTCAGAGCCGCCTGTCCGCGTTGCACGGCCATGCGGTCGTCATCAACAAGTGGGCGTCCTGGTGCGTGCCCTGCCGCTCGGAGCTCGGCGCCTTTCAGCGCACGTCGCTGGCCGAGGGGCGCCGGGTGGCGTTCATCGGAATCGACTCAGCCGACACCAACCGCGCGGACGCGCTCGCGTTCATGCATGCGTTCCCGGTCAGCTACCCGAGCTACTACGACCAGAGCGGCGAAGTCGGCAGCGCGATCACGGACTCCACGTTCACGCCCGTGACCGTCTTCCTGGACGCCGGTGGACGGCAGTACATCCACCAGGGGCCCTATCCAAGCCAATCCAAGCTCGAACGGGACGTCAGGCGCTACGCGCTCGACGCTTGACGTTGCCCGAAATTCGGATCGACCCGCTGAGCGGGCACAAGACGATCATCGCCGGCGAGCGCTCCGGCCGGCCGGGCGGAGAACCGGGTTGCTCCGCGCCCGAGCCGATCGATCCCGAGCGCGATCCGTTCGCAGAGGGGCACGAGGACCGCACGCCGCCCGAGCTGTTCGCCGTGCGCGCCGATGGCGGCCGGCCCGACTCGCCCGGTTGGACAGTGCGCGTGGTCCGCAACCTGTACCCAGCGCTCGCGCCCGCGGCCGAGCTAGAGGGCGATGATCGAGGGCGCGGAGACGGCGCGGGACCCGGCCCCGGCGAGCTCGGCGCGCGAGCCGCGGATGAGCTGTTCACCTCGCTGCCCGCCACCGGGGCGCACGAGGTGATCGTCAACGCGCCACAGTCGGTGCTGTCGCTGGCCGAACTTCCCGTCGAGCAGGTCGTCGCCGCCACTGGGGTCTGGCGCGAGCGCATCCGAGCGCATGCCAGCAGCGCATACGTGCAGCTGATCGTCAACGAGCGTCGCGAGGCCGGGGCGTCGCTGCCGCACACGCACGCTCAGCTCTACGCGCTCGATTTCGTGCCGTCCGCGGTGGCGCGCGAGCGTGAGCGATTCAGCGCCTACTCAACACGCATGATGGGCCAGAACCTGCTCGCAGACCTGGTGGCCGAGGAGGTACGCCTGCGTGAGCGGATCGTGGCGATCGACGAGGACGCCGTGCTACTCGCGCCATACGCCTCCCGCGTGCCGTTCCAGCTGATGCTCGTGCCGCGGGTCCCTCGAGCGCGCTTTGAGGACGACGGACCCACCGCGGCTGCGCTCATGCACGACGGCCTCTGTCGGCTGGCACGCCACCTCGGCGCGATCCCGCCGCTGAACCTCTGGGTGCGCACGGCGCCGCGGGGGGTAGATCAGTTCTGTTGGCGGATCGACATCTTCCCGCGCCTGACCCACCTCGCGGGGTTGGAGCTCTCGACGGAGGTGAACCTCAACATCGTCGCGCCCGAGCGCGCCGCGTCGGCCCTGCGCGAGCAATGAGCCGCCTGCCGCGGCGGCGGGGAAGTACGCTGCCCGGCAGCGATGCCTCCTGAGGAACGCTTCCTACCCCGCTTCGCCGCCGAGCCGCCGCAGGAGGATCTGCCCTACGGCCGCTGGGAGGAGCGGCTGCGCCACGAGCTCCTGAAAGCGTCCGGTGAGCTCGACAGCCCGCCCGATGTCGGCGAGCCGGGTGAGATCGTGTGGTATCCGGATCGAACCTGGCATGGACGTACCTATGTCCCTGCGACCGCCCCCACGAGCACGGGATACGAGCTGTTCGGCTATGTCCGCTTCCTGCCGGCCGGCGAGGGCGGCGAGCCGAGTGACTTCTCCGCGCACGTCGACTTCACCGACGAGACGGCGGAGCGCAATCCCGACTGGCGGATGGACCTGTGCGACGAGGTCGTCGGCGCCTGGCGCGGGCAGTTCGGCGCGGTCGCCGCGATGACGCTCGTGTGGGGGCACCCGCTGATCTCCGGCGGGCGCATCGCCACGGCCGAGCTCGCCGATCTCGCGGTCGACCAGTGCGAGCTGATCGACGAGCGCTTCACGTTGATCGCTCCGGATGACTACCGTCACGACCTGCTGCAGATCAAGCTGTTCGGCGTCAAAGGCCAGGAGCTCGCCCGCGAGTCACTGTACGCGGAGGAGGAAGCTGACGACGAGCAGGACAGCGGCGCGGCGTCCGAGGGGGACGAGGAGGAGCCCGCGGCGGGATAGCGCCGGAGCCAACGCGCGGCGCCGATTCGCCGCGCAGCGCTCCTACGGAACTCGTGTCGCGGCTTCTTCGCGTTCCGCTTTCTTGTAGGCCTTCACTTCGGCGGCTTCTTCGCTTTCAAACCGCTTCTTTGCGGCTTCCCGCGCGGCCTTTTCAGCGGCGTCTGCCTTGCTCCGTTCCGTTGCCGTTTTCGGCCCGGATTTCGTCCGTTTCGAGCCTTTCTTGGCTTTTGCCGAGCCTTTCCGCGACTTCTTAGACGACGGTTTCGCGTTCCGTTCGGCTGCCAGCGCGTCTGCGGTCTTCTGCGCCGCTTCCCGCTGCTTCTTTGCTTCGGCTTCTGATGCTTCTTCTCGCTTCTTCTCTTCCGCTCGACGCGCCGCTTCTCGTTTCGCTTCCGTTTCAAGGGGTCCTTCGGCGACGCTTGATTCTCCTTTCGCACTGCCTCCGGCTTCGCCCGACGACGTGCCGCCGCAGCCCGCAACCGCCACAGCGCCGGCCAGCGCAAGAGCGCAGATCAGCCTCGCCAGAGCCTTGCGCGCGGCGCCGCGTTGATCTCTGCGCGGTGTCATTCGGTGACTTTCAACGGGATCGCCCGCGGTGTCTGCGTCCTGGCCCGGGGTTTCCCCGGGGATTTCGCTTTCACTTGGGCGCGTTTCTTGGCTTCTTCTTCGTGCTGTTTCTTGGCTTCTTCTTCTTGCTTCTTCAACGCCGCCTTTGCGGCTTCTTCGCTTTTCTTTGCATTTGCTTCCGCGGCCTTGAGCTTCTTCTTGGCTTCGGCGGCGGCAACATGTTCGCGCTCCTTTACCCTGGCTTCGGCGCTGGCTTCTGCCTTCTTGGCTGTTTCTTCAGCGGATTCTTCCCGTTTTTTTGCTTCTACCTGCGAGAGCAGTTCCCGATTCTTGTTCGTTTCTTCCGATTCTTCGCGCTTGCGAGCCGCTTCTTCATTGGGCTGCGCGGCGGCGGCTTCTCCGGTCGGTTCCGGCGGGTTGCTGGAGCCCGACGTCGAGGAGCTTCCGCAGCCCACGACGACGCCCGCACAGGCGACGGCGACGGCGTATGGGCACACGATTCGTATGGCTTTTCGGAGCTCCACCGGACCTCCGAGTTTACGCATCCGCCCAGAGCGCGCGGCAGGTCTTGCGGCCGCCGGCGAGGCGATCGTCTTCGGAGCCGCAGCTGCTGAGGGCCTGCTCCGCCCGTTTGTCCGGTCCGCGTGCTTAGCTTGCACGATCTTGCTTGGCTTGACTGAGACCTGGGTAAAGGCTCCAACATGAATCTCTTTCTGCCTTTCCGCGGGCCCAAGGTCGATCGCGACGCCGCCTTCGAGCAGGCGTTCCGCGAAGGAGCGCTGGATCGCGTCCCCGGACGCTGCACGCATTGCGGCCGGCGCATCCTCAACCCTTCCAACATGGCACGGCACGTTCGCGCCAAGCACCCGGACGCTTCCGACGTTGTCCCCGATCCCATGCTCGCGGCCGCGAGCGCGACGGTGAGCACGCACGACGTGCTGCCCGACAGCGTCGCGGCGTAGCGTCAGCGCGGCGGGCCGTCCGGCTCGGGCTACTCGGCCAGTCCGATCGCCGCGAGCGCTTCGGCACGGCCTCCGGTATAGAACTCGGCGCGAGCAATCCGTCCGCCATGCACAGTCCAGACCACGGCCGATTTCAGGGCGACCTCCGGAGCCTCTGGCTCGCGCCGAGCGTAATCGCAGATGACGGATACGACGCGGTCTCCGAGGTCGATCATCTCCTCGATCTCGGTGCGGTAGCTCTCCCACGGAGCAAGCCAGTCAAGCCACCCAGCGCGTAGGCCATGCAGTCCCTGAGCTGTCTCGGGGTCCGCACCTGGAAAGTGTTTGACCGACACGAAGTCGGGATCGAGCGAGGGCGCCCACGTCTGCATCAATTCGCCGGCCGCGCTGTCGTCGTTGAACAACGCGACCATGTCCGTATCGGGACGGGGAAGCAGCGAGCGCACCAACTCCACGTTCTCCTGCGACATCGGCTAGGCCCTCTCTTCGGCAAGACGTTCGGAGCCAGGCTAGCCGCCGCGGGCTAAGCGCTCTGCGGGTCGACATCCCCGACTGGGGCGCGTACCCCGTGGAGAATGATCGCTAGGTGGCGACGCCAATCGGCACTGCCGGGCTTGTAGTACATCGTCGAGGTGATTCCACACATCACCATTCCGAAATCCTCGAAGGTGAAGTCGTCTCGGACAACACCGGCACTGACTGCGCGCCGGATGATCCGGGTGAGGACCGCAGCCAGAGCGGACTTCTGCTCCTCGATGCCCTCCCACTCGAGCTGGTCGGAGCCCATCATCGCCAGCTGAAAGCCGATGTCTCCCTCGACCGCTTCGGCGGAGCGGCGCATGACCGTCTCAAGCGCATCCCGCGGGTCTACGGTGTCCTCGGCGAGCGTCGCGATCGCAGCGAACTCCTGGAAGCGGACGCGCACCATCTCGGTCAGCAGCGCCTCCTTGGTCGGGAAGTGGCGGTAGACGGTGCCGATCCCGACGCCGGCATGCGCGGCGATCTCGTCCATCGGTGCCTCAGGGCCGTCGCGTGCGAACAGCTCGCGGCCCGCGGACATGATCCGCTCGCGGTTGCGTCGGGCATCGGCTCTGAGTGTGCGCTGATCGATGGACATGACTTGACAAACGGAATCTTAGCTCCGTATGCTGCTATATACAAGAGGAACCGTAACTCCGCTTCCGGATCATTCTCCGCCATTCCACTCCCGAGAGGACCCGCATGAGCACTATCGAGACCCAATCTGGCGAGGCAACGAGGATCGGCTCTCGCACGCGTAGGGCAACCGCCGACCTGAGCTCGCAGCGTGGCAAGAGCCTCGCGCTGATGCTCCTGGCGATGACGCAGTTCGTGGTCGTGATCGATGCGTCGATCGTGAACGTCGCGCTCCCGTCGATCGGCGCCCACCTGCACTTCTCCCGAGCCGACCTCTCGTGGGTCGTGAACGCCTACACGCTCACGTTCGGCGGATTCCTCCTGCTGGGCGGACGCCTCGCCGACCTGCTCGGGCGCCGGCGGATGTTCATGATCGGCCTGGTCGTCTTCTCGCTCGCGTCGCTGGCCGGCGGCCTCGCCCAGTCCGAGGCATGGCTGATCGCCGCGCGTGCCGTCCAGGGCCTCGGCGCCGCGATCGTCTCGCCGGCGGCGCTGTCGATCATCACGACCACGTTCGCGGAAGGGGCGGAGCGCAACCGCGCGCTGGGCATCTGGGGTGCGGTCGCCGGCGCCGGCGGCGCCGCCGGGGTCCTACTCGGCGGCATTCTCACGAGCGGCCTGAGCTGGCGGTGGGTGCTGTTCGTGAACGTCCCGATCGGCATCGCCGCAGCCACGTTCGCGCCCCGGTTGCTGCTCGAGAGCAAGTCAGAAGACGGCACCGAAGGCTTTGACATCCCCGGAGCCGTGACGGTTACGGCGGGGCTCGCGCTGCTCGTCTACACGGTCGTCGACGCCGTCAACGTCGGGTGGGGCTCGACGGGCACGCTCCTCCGGCTCGCCGGATCGGCCCTCCTGCTCGTGGCGTTCGTGGCGATCGAGCGCCGCCAGCGCCATCCGCTGCTGCCATTTTCGATCTTCCGCCTGCGCACGCTGCGAGGAGCGGACATCGTGGGGTTGCTGATCGGCATGTCGCTCTTCTCGATGTTCTTCTTCATCTCGCTCTATCTGCAGGACGTCCTGGGCTTCTCGGCGATCAAGACAGGGCTCTCGTATCTGCCGCTCGCGGTGGGGATCATCATCTCGGCCGGGGTCGGCTCGCAGCTCGTCACGCGGATCGGCTTCAAGCCGGTCCTGATCGCGGGTCTGTTGCTGATCGCGGCCGCTCTGCTCTGGTTCTCGCAGGTACCCGCGCCGGGTGGGTCCTTCGGTGCCGACGTACTCGGGCCGTCGCTGCTCGCCGCGTTCGGCCTCGGGTTCTCGTTCGTCTCGGTGACGATCGGCGCCGTGACGGGGACCAAGCCGCATGAGGCCGGCCTCGCCTCGGGACTGATCAATACCTCACAGCAGGTCGGCGGCGCGCTCGGCCTGGCGATCCTCGCGACGGTCGCCAACAGCCGCACGCAAAGCCTGCTGAGCGGCGGCGTACACCCCTCGGTCGCGCTCACGAAAGGGTTCGACCGCGCCTTCCTCGTCGGAGCGGGATTTGCGATCGTCGGCGCGATCCTCGCGGCCGTCCTGATCTCCTCGCGCGCCAGCCGCGAGCAGGCGGAGGCGGCGCGAGGTGGCGAGCTCGCCGCGGTGCCTGCCTGAAGCCGGGAGCGCGCGTCCCAACCGGAATGACCCGGTTGGGGCAAACGAGACCGTAGCGACGCAGGCGTTTTGTGCGAGTGCCCCGCCAGGCAATCCGCCGTGCGCGCTGGACAGGGCCGCCGGCGGCCCTGTAGCGTGCTGTGAGCATGGAACGAGTGAACGGTCTAGGAACGTCGGCGCGCGCGTGCGACAAAGCCAAGCCGGCGACCGGCGCGCGGTCGCGGGTGGGTCGCGCGGCCAGGCGCGGCGGCCTCGTGGCGGTGCTCGCGAGCGCCATGCTGGCGCTCGGCGCGGGGGGAGCGTCGGCCGTGATCATCCATCTCGGCAGCGGCAAGCCGGTCAGCTACCAGCCGCTGCGCGGCGTCGCGCCGTCGAGCGTGCGGCCGCTGGCGCCGCTGGTCAGTGCCAACCTGATCTACCACGGTGGTCCGGTGATGACCTCCAACACGAACTACACGTTCTACTGGGCGCCCAGTGGCTCGCCGGCGTATCCGGCGGGATACCAGTCAGGCGTCAACCGCTACCTCGAAGACCTCGCGCACGACAGCGGCGGCAACCAGAACGTCGACTCGGTGGCGACGCAATACACGAACGGCAGCGGTGAAGTCGTCGCGTACGACTCGCACTTCGCCGGCGCGATCGTCGACACCGACCCGTATCCCAAAAATGGCTGCAAAAAGGCGCCGATCTGCCTCACGGACGCGCAGCTGCAGGCCGAGCTGAGCAGCTACATCGCGGCCCACGCCCTGCCCCGCGACCTCGTGCACGAGTACTTCCTGCTGACGCCGCCGGGCGTCGAAGACTGCTTCGAAGCCACCGGCGGGGAATGCTCGGCGGGCAGCACCTCGCCGGTCTACTGCGCCTACCACGGCAGCTTCGCCAGCGGCGGCGGCGTGATCGTGTACTCGAACGACCCCTACGTGAGCGGCAACAGCGGCTGCGACGACGGCGAACACCCGAACGAAAGCCCCTCCGACGGAGCTCTGCAGGGCGGTCTCAGCCACGAGCACAATGAGTCGATCACGGACCCCGAACTGAACGCGTGGTACGGCCCGGAAGGCAACGAGAACGGCGACAAATGCCGCACCTTCGAAGCGGCGAGCGAATTCGGCACGCCGCTGGGCACGGCGCCGGACGGCTCGCGCTACAACCAGCTGGTCAACGCCCACGAGTACTGGTACCAGCAGGAGTGGAGCAACGAAGGAAGCACGTGCAAGCAGCGCTATGCCGTGACAGGGCCGGCGGTGACGAAAATCTCCCCGATCAAAGGCCCTGCGAGCGGCGGCACGGTAGTGAAAATCACCGGCAGCGGCTTCACGGGCGCGACGGCCGTGCACTTCGGCACGCAGACCGCCTCCTTCACGGTCACCTCGTCGAGCAAAATCACGGCCACGGCGCCGCCGCAGGCGACGGGCACGGTCGACGTTACAGTCACAAACGCGGCTGGCACGAGCGCCCTGTCGGCGGCCGATCACTTCAAGTTCACGCCGAGCGTGACGTCGGTGACACCCAGCTCCGGCGGCACGGCGGGCGGCACGAGCGTGACCGTGACCGGCTCGGGCTTCGCGCTCGGCTCCGCGACGATCTTCAGATTCGGCACTCCCAAGGCGACCGCCGTCAATTGCAGCTCGAGCACGTCCTGCACGATGCTCTCGCCGCCGCACGCCGCCGCGACGGTCAACGTCAAAGCGACCGTCGGCGCCATCGCCAGCCCGACTTCGAGCGGTGACAAGTTCACCTACTCCTAGACAGCGTGGGCTGGTCTTGTAGTGCCCCCGCCAGGAGTCGAACCTGGATCTACCGCTTAGGAGGACGCCCGGCGGCCCGACCTAAACAACGCTGGCGCGCGCGATTGCGACGGAGCCCCCCGTAACGGCGCCGTTGCGGATCAGGTCCGATTGGGCTGGATCCGACCGCGTTGGGCAAGCAGACGGGACTTGCTGCCGAAACGATGTCCGGCGCGAACCGCGAGGACTATCCTGAGCGTGATGGTCAAAAGAGGTGGTAATGCCGGCATATCGTGGGACGCCCTGGCGTGTTCCGTGACGACGTTCGGCCTCTGATGGTGGGCGAACACGGCAGCACCCGTGCCGGCGGGGCCAGCTCTCTGCGTCGGCGTGAGGACTAGGTTTGTCCGGCGCAACCCACTGCCCGGCCTGCGGCGAGCAGAGCGAGCCGGCCCAGCGGTTCTGCGGCAGCTGCGGTAGTGCGCTACCCCGAGCTTGTCGGGCGTGCGGACAGGAGAACCCACCGGGTTTTCAGTTCTGCGGGGCTTGCGGAGCTGAACTCGGGGCTCCGGGTGCAGATTCCGTGCCACCCGCACCGGACCCCGAGGAGGAGCGAAGGTGGGCAACGGTGCTGTTCGCCGACCTCTCCGGCTTCACTGCCCTGTCAGAGCGAACCGATCCCGAGGAGATCCGCTCGATGGTCGACCGCTGCATGTGCGCGATGGGCGAGGTCGTGGAGCAGTTTGGGGGCGCGGTCGACAAGGTCATCGGCGATGCGCTCATGGCGGTGTTCGGGGCACCAGTCGCCCACGAGGATGACCCGACGCGCGCGGTGAGGGCCGCGCTTGAGATTCAGCGGCGGGCCTCTGAGAACACCGAGGAGTTCTGTGGACTGTGCGTCCGTGTCGGCGTGAACACGGGAGAGGTCATCTTTGCGCGCGTAGGTCCTGAGGCGCGGCGCGAGCTGACCGTGATGGGGGACGCGGTGAACACCGCGTCGCGGCTGCAGTCCGCCGCGCCGGCTGAAGGGGTCCTCGTCGGCGAACAGACGCATGCCGCCACTGCGGTTGACATCGAGTACGAAGCGATGGCGCCGCTAACGGCCAAGGGTAAGTCGGCGCCGCTGCTGGCATGGCTCGCGCGATCGGCGACGGCGGCGCCCGCCGAACGCCGTGTTTCAGACGCCCCCTTTGTCGGGCGCGAGACGGAGCTGGAGTTCCTCGCGCGCGCGTGGGCGCGGACGTCGTCTGAGCGGTATCCACAGCTGGTCACCGTCCTGGGCGCTCCCGGAATCGGCAAGACCCGGCTGACCCTCGAGCTGGGGCGCCAAATTCAGGACGAAGGCGGACGCGTGCTGCGCGGGCGCTCCTTCCCGTACGGGGAGCGCGTCGCGTATGGCGCGCTCGCGTTGGTCATCAAGGAGGCGTGCGACATCTTTGCCAGCGATCCAGCCCCTGAGGCTGTGGCGAAGCTGGCTTGCCGACTGCGCGCGCTATGCGGAGACGACGACGCGTCGAGTGTCGTCACCCATCTGTCGATCATCGCGCGGCTAACGGACGACAGCGTTGATGAGCGAGAGGAGCTGTTCGCCTCGGTGCGGCGTTTCCTCGAGGCGCTGGCACGGGAGCAGCCAACGTTGCTGGTTCTCGAGGATCTGCAGTGGGCGGATCAGAGCCTGCTCGAACTTGTCGGCTCGCTTGTCGTCCGCCTCACGGAGGCGCCCCTTCTCATCCTCGCCCTGGCTCGGGAGGAGTTCCTGGACGACCAGCCGGACTGGGCGCGCCTGCCGAGGCACGTGACCGTGCAGCTCGACGCCTTGGGAAGCGGTCATGCCAATGACCTCGTGCGCCGTTTGCTTCCTCGCACTCCCGAGGATGACTCGATCGTGAGCCGCGTAGAGCGCGCCGCAGGCGGCAACCCTCTCCTCATCGAGGAGCTGACCACATGGCTGTCGGAGGGCGAAGCGTCAGCGACCGCTGAGCTCCCGACCAACGTCAAGACGATGATCGCGGCGCGTCTGGACCGCCTTCCGGCGCCCGAGCGGCAGCTGATTCTGAGCGCATCGGTCATCGGCGAAGTCTTCTGGCGGGGAAGCTTGGAAGCGCTCGGGACTCCGGGCCCTGTAGCGGAGCTGCTCCGATCGCTGGAAATGCGCGACCTGATCCGCCGCATGCCTGAGTCACGCATCGAGGGCGAGCAGGAGCTGACCTTCAAGCACGGCCTGATCCAGGAGGTCGCGTACTCGACGCTGCCCATGGCGGCACGGCGCCAGCGCCACGCTGCCGTGGCGCGTTTCATCGAGGGGGCGGCGGGCGACCCCTCGGCCTACGCCGCGACCCTCGCGCACCATTGGCGACAGGCCGGCGATGCGCTGCGGGCGGCCGACTACCTCCTCACCGCTGCCGAGCAGGCCGGCCGCGGTTGGGCGCACCACGAGGTGATCACCCTGTGCAACCAGGCGCTCGAATTGATCGCAGATGGCGACGAACCGCGCCGCCGCCGCGCGCGCCTGCGGCGCGGCGTCGCGCTGCAGGAGCGGCATCACGCCGAATTCGACTTCAGGGCGGCCGATCAGTCGAAGTCGTCGGGAGAGATGTCGCCGCCGATCTCGTAGATGTGCACGATGCTGTGATCTCCGAGCATGCCCGCGTGCTCGCGGATGAGGTCAGCGTTCGGTGACGAATAGACGCAGTACGACTTGAGCTGCCCCTCCTCGTCCATGACCGTGTGCGAGTGCTCCCACACGACGGGCGAGAACTGCTCGTTCTCCTCAAGGATCTTCTTGGAAAGCGGCCCCTTGGACGACATCTCGTCTTCCTCGATAGGGTCCCACGCCCGCTCGATCAGGTAGCGCGTCATCGCCTCCTCCTTCGTGGCCTTGCGAGGCATCCTAGCGCTGCCTAGTGATGCACAGCCACAGCCGCTAGGCGCAAACCTGTTACTCCGGTAGTGCCCCCGCCAGGAGTCGAACCTGGATTTACCGCTTAGGAGGCGCGGGAGCACTCGGCGAGAAATGCCTCAAGACCGGCCCACTAGCAGCACTTTTCAACGCGTCGGGGCCGGCGCGATAGGGCGCGATTCGGTGGGATCGTGCGTGGTTTGGGCAGCGGACGGGGGCTGCTGCCCAATCGCTGCTGGCCAACATGGCCGGGTTACTTGTCCGCCCGTCCTTATGCGTCACAAGCGACCGCGCGCGAGAGCAGTAGCTCGCGCTCGCGCTCGTTGTCGCAAAGGTCGGCTGCCCGCTCGAACTCCTCGCGCGCCTCGGCAAGCCGCCCCAGGCGCACCAGGATGTCGCCACGCACCCCGGGCAGCAGGTGGTAGCCACGCAACGCGGGCTCATCGGCGAGCGAGTCGACGAGCTCGAGCCCGGCCTCGGGACCGAAGGCCATCGTCACCGCCACAGCGCGGTTGAGCTCCACGACCGGGGAGCCGGTGAGCGCCGCCAGGCCGTCGTAAAGCGCGACGATCCGCGGCCAGTCGGTCTCGCTCGACGCTCCGGGCCTCCGCATGGCAGGCAGCGATCGCGGCCTGCAACGTGTACGGGCCCAACGCGCCGCTGAGCTCCTCGGCCCGCCGCAGCCCGGCGAGGCCGCGCTGCACGAGCAGATGGTCCCAGCGCGCGCGGTCCTGATCGGCGAGCAGTACCGGCTCGCCCTGCGGCCCGACCCGCGCCCGCAGCCGCGAGGCCTGAAGCTCCATCAGGGCCAGCAGGCCGTTGACCTCAGGCTCGCGGGGCATCAGCGCCGCCAGGATCCTCCCGAGGCGTAGCGCGTCCGCGCACAGCGCCGGCCGGATCCATTGCTCGCCGGCCGTCGCCGCGTAGCCCTCGTTGAACACCAGGTAGATTACCTCGAGCACCGCAGACAGGCGCTCGGCCAGATCGTCGCGACTGGGGACCTCAAACGGCACCCGTGCCTCGGCGAGCGTGCGCTTAGCGCGGACGATGCGCTGCGCGACGGTCCCCTCGGAGGCGAGGTACGCCCGCGCGATCTCCGGCGTCGACAGGCCACCCAGCAGGCGCAGCGTCAAGCGCGACGCGCGCCTCCCGGGACAGCACCGGATGGCACGTCATGAAGATCAGGCGCAGCACATCGTCCTGCACGTCTTCGACCTGCGCGGCGAGGTCGGACCGATCGAGCTGCTGGAGGATTTCCAGCTCGCGCCCGATCAGCTCCCGCTTGCGCTCGAGCGCGACGCGCCGGCGCAGCGCATCGATGCCCCGGCGCTTGGCGGTGGCCATCAGCCATGCGCCCGGATTCTCCGGAATGCCCGACTCAGGCCACTGCTCGAGCGCGGCAACGAGGGCGTCCTGGGCCAGATCCTCGGCCACCGCCACGTCGCCCACGATGCGAGTCAGCCCGGCTATCAACCGGGCCGACTCGATCCGCCAGACGGCGTCGATCGCACGATGGGTGGCCGTCGACGTCACGCGCCTAATTCTGGGCGCTCTGCTCGCGCAGCCGCTCGTTGGCCTCGCGCAGCTCCGGCGTCAGCTGCTCGCCGAAGTCGTCGGCCTCGAAGATCTGGCGTAGCTCGATCTCGACATCGTCGTCGAACGGTGCTCGCTTGAGCCACTCGATCGCCTCGTCGCGCGACCCGCACTCCCAGACCCAGTAGCCCGCGACGATCTCCTTGGCCTCGGTAAACGGACCGTCGATGACGGTTCGTTTGCTGCCGTTGAAGCGGACCTTTGCGCCCTTGGAGGTCGGGTGCAGGCCCTCGCCCGCCAGCATCACGCCTGACTTGACGAGCTCTTCGTTGTACTTCGTCATCGTCCCCAGCATCTCTGTGCTGGGCATCTCGCCGGCCTCGGATTCGGGGTTCCCAGGGACCAGAACCATGAAACGCATTTGTGTCTCCTTGTGGTGGGTGTGGTGGTATCTACCCGCACGTCGAACGAGATCGGCCGAAATCGACACGCCCCCGGATTTTCTTTTTGTTCGACGTCATCTGCCGGGCGGCGCTTGGTGGGCTGCCGCGAGGCGAGAAAGGCCCTGCAGTGCAGGCGGGCGCGCACTCGCGCCGGGCACTATCGTGCCCCGCATGATGCGTGTGTATCACCGGGAGCACGCCGGCCGGCCGATCCGCGTCGCGTGGATGCTTGAGGAGCTCGGCGAGCCATATGAGATCACGCTGATGACGCGCGAGGAAAGCAAGGGCGACCAGCACCGCGCCCGACATCCGCTGAGCCGCGTGCCCGTGCTTGAGGACGAGCAAGGGTGTTTCGTATTCGAATCGGCAGCGATCTGCCTGCATCTCGCCGACCTGCATCCCGATGCCGGCCTAGCACCAGCACCGGGGACGCGCGAGCGGGCGCTGCTCTATCAGTGGACGATCTTCGCCCCAGCCGAGCTCGAGCCACCACTGATCGAGTCGGCCGTACATGCCCAGCGCGACCCCGAGCGCTCCACTGCCGCGCGACGGCGCTTTGACGAGGCCGCGAGTGCTGTCTCCAGCGCCCTGGATGGCAGCGACTATCTCGTCGGCGGGCGCTTCACGGTGGCTGACGTGCTTGTCGGGAGCACGCTGGCGTTCACAGAGCGCATCGGCTTCGCGGACGAGCTCCCCGCGAACCTGCGGGACTACTTAGCACGGCTCGCGCAGCGGCCCGCCCGCCAGCGCGCTCTCGAGCGCACGACGTCCGACTGACGGGCGGGAGGGAGGCGCCAACGCTCGGGGCCTCCGAGACCGCTGCGGCCAGCGGCGCGGTGCCGTAAAGCGCGCGGCCTCGACATGGGTCGCGACTCTGGGGATTTGCGCACACGAGTAGCGACGCGGTCCGCCGATACCCGCGCTGGGCTTGATCTCTTTTCTCAAGAGCGCCGTAAGCGCGGAGGGTGATCCCGTCAAGGATTTGCAGGCAATTCATGCCCCCGCCAGGAGTCGGACCTGGATCTACCGCTTAGGAGGCGGTCGTCTTATCCATTGGACTACGAGGGCGTGGTCCAGCGAGGGCAAGGCGCCCGTGAGAAGGCTACCGGCGGTCGTGTGCGGGAAGCTCCGAGAACTCCTCGGCGACGCGGTCCAGCTCTGGGCCATCGAGACGGTGCGTGACCCACTCGGCCATCGTGCGGGCGCCGAGGCCGCGGTAGAAGCCGAGCGCGAGCTCGTTCCAGTCGAGCGCCGCCCATTCCAGACGCGCGTCGCCGTACTCGCGGGCGCGCGCGGCGACCGCCGACACTAGGGCTCTGCCCACACCGGCGGCGCGGTGAGGCGGGCGCACGAAGAGATCCTCCAGCCACAAGCCACGACTGGCGAGGAAGCTCGAGAACGTCGGGAAGAACAGTGCATAGCCCGCCGTCTCGGTGTCCCGCTCGGCGATCAGCGCCTCGGCCGCCGGTCGCTCGCCGAACATGACGTCCGTCAGCTGCTCCTCGGTGCCGCGCAGCTCGTCCTCCAAGCGCTCGTACGCGGCGAGTTCGCCGAACAGCTCGAGCAGCAGCGGAACGTCCTGCGGGCCGGCGGCGCGGATGATCGTCGACTGCGATCGGCTCGTCAAGGCACCCCTCAGCGATCCTGTCGATCGGGTCGATCGGGGTAGATATCGTCGATCGTCGTGAGCGCCACATACGGGGCGCCCGCGGCCCGCTCGATCGCCGCCCCGGCGCCGGCGAGCCGGTCGAGCACGCTGATCACGCCGCAGATCTCGCGGCCGGCGTCGTTCAGCGCCTGAATCGCCGCGAGCGTGGACCCTCCGCTGGTGACGACATCCTCCACGACCACGCAGCGGTCCTCGGGCATCAGCGTCGGTCCCTCGATTCGTCGCTGCAGCCCGTGAGCCTTGGCCTCCTTGCGCACGAAGAACGCCTTCGCGTCGGTACCGCCGGCCAGGGCAGCGCATGCCACAGGGTCGGCGCCCATCGTCATACCGCCGACCGCCGTCGCCTCCCAGTCGGCCAGATGCCAGGCGAGGAGGGCGCCGAGGGCGGCGAAGCCCGACGGGCGCAGGATCGCGCGCTTGGCGTCGACGTAGTACTGCGCGCGCGCGCCGCTCGTGAGCGTCACCGCGCCGATTACCAGAGCGTGCTCGCGGAGCTCGGCGATCAGGCTCTCGCGTGCGCGCGCAAGCTCGTTACTACATTCGGCCACGGCGTCCATGTCGGTATTTACTCTAGACGGGTGCTCTCCTCGCTGGCCGGCCTGCTGCGCCTGGCCTCCCTGGCCATCTGCCTGGTCGCGATCGCCTCCTTCGGGCTGTTCGCCTTCAACAAGACGAGGAGTGCGTCCACGCATCAGCAGGGACTCCTGAACGGAGGCGCCCCGCCGACGGCCACAGCAACAACCGGGGCCAGCCCGGCGAACTCCTCCTCCGGACGGGAGAGCTCCGTGCACAGGGCGATCGACGACGCCTCCAACGCGTTGACCTCACCATTCTCCGGCATCACCGCTGGATCGAGCAGCGAATGGGTCATCCGCGGGACGAACCTGCTGCTCGCGCTGATCGTGTACGGCTTCGGGCTCAGCTTCCTGGCCCGCGTGATCCGCGTGCGGGTGTAGCTACTGCACCATCCGTGGCCCATGGACCAAGCGGGCCAAGGACGCAGAGAGCGTGGTGTGCTTTGCACACGTGCTGGCCGATCTCCGATCGGTGAGGACGCCGGCCCGCGCAGCGTCCATGGGTCACGGACCCGCGTTGCCGTTCACGTGGTGGCTACCGCCGCCGCCCTCGTTGTACACGTCCACCGGCGTCCCCGTCTGCACCCAGCCGAAGATCGACGCGGCGTCCGGGATCGGCACGCGCAGGCAGCCGTGACTGGCCGCGAACGTCGGCACTTCGGGGTAGCCGTGGATCGCGTAGCCGCGGATGAAGTAGTTGGAGTCGACCATCCCCTCGGAGTTGACGCCGGGAGTCTTTGAGTACACGAGGAAGTGTCCGATCACCGTAGGCGTGGAGGGCTTGCCGGAGCTCATCGTGTAGATCGAGCGGACGTGTCCGCCCGGTTCGATCTCGGCAAGCACCTGCCTGGTCAGGTCGGCCTCGACGTGCCTGCCGTCGCGGCGGTAGCGCACACGGAAGTTGCCCGCCCCGCGCCCCAGCAGGTCGAACACCCGCGCGTTCGTCGACGGGACGCGTTCCAGTCCGGCGATCTTGCGGTAGGCGATCACCGCGTGCCCTGTGCCTTCATCGAACACGCCGCTCAACGGCACGACATAGTGCAGGGCGTTCAGCTCGGATTGAAGGACTCGCACGGAGAACCCCTGGGCGCCGCCGCTGAGGTTGGTGCCGGTCACTCGAACGGTGGTCGAACGGCCGCTGAACAGCGCCTGCTGGGGCGTCGCATAGTGCACGGCGCGGACCTGCACGAGTCCGACCCCGGCGCTTGTGTAGCTCAGTTCGAACTTGCCGCTGCCGTTTCGTGCGGCGAGCACGCTCACCGTCTTCACCTCGACCTTGCGCCCTTCGCGGTAGACGCTCACCTTGACCCTTTGTCCGGCCACGTAGGGAACGACGACGCCGCGAACCGCCATCCGCCTACCCGCGATCACGAACAGCGGCTTGCCATGCGCGTGCCGAATGATCAGTTGGATCCGGCCCGGTGCGACGGGCCCAGCGGGCGCGGGCGATCCCTGGGCCGGCGCCGGGGCGGCGGGGGCGGGCGATTCGGCCGCGGAGGCAACGTTTGACGACACCAGCGACGCGGACACGACCACGAGGCTCGAGAGAAAGCGCAGCTTGGTCATCGCGCCGTGATCCTAGCCGTCGGGCGCGACGGTGACCGAGCCTCGGGTTGCAAGCGGTGAGCGAGCTTCAGGTTGCAAGCGAATCCTCGGCGGCGATCACGCCAACGCGGATCAGGGTCAGCGCGAGCATCCCGATCACGGCGAGCGACGCGAGAATGAGCGCAGGGATCTGCCATTGCCAACTCCATTTCGCGAGCGTGCCAAAGGCCACGGAGTTGTTCACCGAATGCACGACGATGCACGGATAGAGCGACCCCGTGCGGCGATATAGCAGGCAAAGCGCGAAGCCCAATCCGGCAAGTGGAACGAGGTCCAGCGCGGGCGCCGAGCCAACGTGGACCGCTCCGAACAGTAGAGCGGTGATGACCGCCGCCGGCCACGTCCCGCGCCAGTTGCGAAGGGCCGTAAAGATGAACCCGCGAAACAGGAACTCCTCGCAGATCGGTGCCAGCACGCAGGTGAGCGCAGCGCTGAGCACGCCCGTTCCGATCTGTTCGAGCACCTTCTCCGTGGGCGGATGCACGAGCGCATTCCAAACCACCAGACAGAGCAGGAAGCCGAGTCCGATCGCCGCGGTCGTGCGGAGCGCACGCCAGAATTGAGTTGGACGGAGGCCGAACTGCCAAGCCCATACGGCGCGCCCCCCGAGCTGCGCGAAGAAGATCGCGACCAGCACGAAGCCGACGTCCTGCACCGCGGTGTCGGCGACCTGCAAGCCGTTGGGGATGTGGTGCGCTGTGACATTCACGCCGAGAGCGAGCGCGGGAATGTCCACCAGCAGACCTCCCACCACGGCCAGCACCAATCCGCCTACCAGCGCGGCCGGCGCTGTCCACGGAGGCCAGGGCGGAAGCGGCGAGTCCGGGCGCCGCGACCCTGGCGGGCGGCTCTCCGGCAGCGACTGCGCTTGCACTGAGCCCCGCGCGGCAGCCAGCTCGTCCACAGCTCTCACGCCACCCAGTGCCAGGTGGCGAACTGGGCGACGAACAGCGCCAGCAGCAGGCCGGACACGGCCAGCGCGGGCTTCTGCGCCCGCGGGCGGGCGGCCAGCCATCCGGCGAGCCAGATGCTGAGCGGGAACAGCACGAGCAAGAAGCGGGGCAGCGACATCAGCGGTTGGGGAGCCACCGGGTAGGACAGCGGCATCGCGAGGGCGGCGATCACGTAGGCGCCGTATGCGAGCGGGAGCGTGCGCAGCACGCCGACGACAGCCGGGATCGCCGCGAGCAGGAAGGCGAGCAGCAGCAGGTTGTGCTCGGCGGTCACGAACGGGCTGCCGGAGGCGATCGGGAAGTAGACGTGGTGGCTCTGGAAGGAGAGCAGCTGGCGGGCACCGTCGAAGGCGGCCTTGATCCCGTCCCAGATGCCCAGGTAGGGCCCGGCGAAATGACGACCCCACACGACCTGCGCGTGGAACGGCAGCAGCGCGTCGCCGCCGGACAGGCCGAGATAGGCCATATACAGACCGAGGCCCGCGGGGAGCAGGCCGAGCCACAGGATGTCCTTGCGCACCCGGTAGCGCGGGGCGAGCAGCCGCCGCGGCGAGAAGTCGGGGGCTCGATCCTCGCGCGGGCCGTACAAGTAGAGGATCAACGCCGGCAGTGCGAGCACGAGTCCCGCGCTGCGCGTCGCGCCCGCGAGCGCGCCCAGCACACCGACCGCGGCCCAACGACCGTGGCGAGCCGACCAGAACAGCCCGACCGAAAGCGCGAGGTACAACGACTCGGAGTAGACCGCCGAGAAGTAGAAGGCCATCGGCGCAAAGGCCGTGAGGAGAACCGCCAGGCGAGCCACCTCCGCGCTCCTCGGGCGGGCGAGCGACGGCCGGTCCGCGAGCGCTCTCCGCGCGCCGGCGAGCTCGAGCGTGGTCAGGCGGTGGATGCCATACAGGGCGAGCGCCAGCGCGAGCAGCGATATCAACACCCCGGCGAGCACGGGTGGGGTCCCGAGCCATGAGACCGCGCGCAGGCCAAGCGGATAGAGCGGGAAGAAGGCCGTGCGCGAAGACGTGAACGCCGCGAGGTCGGGGCGATAGCCGTAGTGCGCGATCACGAGATACCAGGAGGCGTCCCAGCGCGCCGCCGGGCCGGCCAACAGGTCGCCGAGCCAGCCGAATCCGCGGGTCACGCCGGGCGGGTTGAAGGCGTGCCGGACAGGGCCGAAGCCAAACACCAGCAGCGTCCCCGACCCCGCCAGCCAGACGAGCGCGCGCGAGCGCCACAACGCGCTGCGGCTGTCCCGCACGGCGGTCATGCGATCCGGGTCGGCGCGCAGCCGCGCCCACCATCCGGCCAGCGCCGCCGTCCGTCGGCGGGTCGGGGCGGGAGGCCCGAACGGGGCGAGCAGCTCGTTTGTCGTGTCCACGATTGTCGGGCGCGCGGCCGGAACCAGCGCTACGCGCTGTGTGCCCGCTGGGTCGGCGGTGTCGGAGTTCATGGCTTCTGACACCGAGCGTAAAGGGGCGCCACGATGCAAGTGGCAGGTAATCACAATCTACGCGGTAGTCTCGGTGGCCTCCGCAGATGTCTCGACATGCAAGACAGCGCCGGCGCCGGCACCATCGCGCCGGCCCCGCACGGCTCATCGTGATCGGCGGCGGCGTATCCGCCGTCGCGATCATCATCGGCGTGATCGCGGCCGTCGGCTACGTCCTCAACGTTGCCCAGTCGGCCCCCGCGATCCAGAGCCTTCACCCGATCCTGACCGGGGGATCCTCCCAGGTGTTCGCGGCCGACGGAACGCGTCTGGGCTACATCCAGTCCGACGTGCTGCGCAGCCCCGTCTCCTGGAGCGAGATGCCCACAGACCTCAAGAACGCGACCGTCGCGATCGAGGACCAGCGCTTCTACAAACACGACGGCGTCGATCCCACCGGGATCTTCCGGGCGGCCCTCAAGGACATCACCAACGGCGCCGCCCTGCAGGGCGGCTCGACGATCACGATGCAGCTCGTGCGCAACCTCTACCTCGGCGGGGACCAGCACACGATCAAGCAGAAGATCATCGAGGCGAAGCTGGCGCTCGAGTACGAGAAACACCACTCAAAGCACTCGATCCTGACGAGCTACATGAACAGTGTCCCGTATGGGACCGTCGGTGGGCAGACCGCGATCGGCGTGCAGGCGGCGGCGCGCATCTTCTTCGACAAGCCGGCCTCACAGCTGAACCTCCAGCAGTCCGCGCTGCTCGCCGGCCTGCCGCAGGCGCCCTCGCAGTACAACCCGTTCCGCGATGCGACCGTCGCGCGCGAGCGGCGCAACGAGGTGTTGGCGAAGATGGCCGAACTGCACTACATCAGCGGATCGCAGGCGACCGCCGCCAAAGGCGCGCCATTGGAAGTCAAACGCGGTTACTACTACTCGCAGCGCAAGGAGAACTTCTTCTTCGAATACGTCCGCCAGGAGCTGATCGACCGCTACGGCGCGAGCACCGTCGCGCAAGGCGGGCTGAAGGTGTATACGACGATCAACCTGAAGCTGCAGGGCCAGGCGCGCAAAGCGATCGGAGAAGTGCTGAACCAGCCCGAAGATCCGGCCTCGGCGATCGTCACGCTCAACCCCGCCAACGGCGACATCGAAGCGATGGCCGAGTCCCAGGCCTATGACCGCTCGCAGTACAACCTCGCCTCCCAGGGACACCGCCAGCCGGGATCGACCTTCAAGGCGATCGTGCTGGCCGACGCGCTCTCGCGCGGGATCGACCCGAACAGCACCGTCTACAACTCGCACACGCTTGCGCCCGGCTGGCTGCCCGGCTACCCGACCTACGGGGTCAAAACGTTCGGGGGCGAGCAGAACGGCACGATCAACCTGGTGCAGGCGACTGTCAAATCCGACAACACCGTCTACGCGCAGCTCGCCGCCGACCTGGGCGAGTCGACGGTCACCGAAATGGCGCGCAAGATGGGAGTGGTCAGCCCGCTTCACAGCTACGCCGCCGAGGCGCTCGGTGGGCTCGAACTCGGCGTCACGCCACTGGAGATGTCGGTCGTCTACGCGACGCTCGCCGACGGCGGTTGGCGCAACAGCCCGATCGCGATCACGAAGGTCGCCTTCGCCGACGGCCACGTCGACAACAACTGGGGCAAGCCGCACCGTGTGAAGGTCCTGAGCGAAGCCGTGACCGCCGAGGAGACGAGCATCCTGCACCAGAACGTGCTCGGCGGAACGGCCGTGCGCTCCGCTATCAATTGCCCGACGGCCGCCAAGACCGGGACGACGAGCGAACTCGTGGACGCGTGGCTGGACGGATTCAACTCCGAATACTCCACGGTCGTGTGGATGGGCTACCCGACCAAACGAGTGCCGATGACGAGCGTCCACGGAGAACCACAGCAAGGCGGAGCCCTCCCGGCGGTGATCTGGCACGACTACATGTCTGCGGTCACCGCGGGCAAGCCGTGTGCGCCGCTGAACACCAGCTCGACCGAAAGCCTCTCCTTCCAGCCGTTCTTCGGGAAATTCGCGAGCACCGGGCGCACCGAATCCCAGGAAGGTGAAACGGGGCAGTCAAGACAACACAAGGCCGCGGGCGGCAAACACGCCGGCGGCGGGGGCGGCAAACGTGGTGGCGGCGGGGGCGCGGGCGGCGGCGGACCAAAGGCGACACCCGCGCCGACGCCACCGACGCCCGCTCCCGCGCCCCCTTCGGCGGCTGGCGGGCCGGCGGTGCAAGGGACGGGCGGAGCCGCACCGTGAGAGCCGTGGCGGGCTGCGCGCTGGTAGTTTGGATCTGGATATTCGCGACACGAGGGGCCGCTCGCGCTGACGGGCGGCCCGGATCGGATGCACCGCAGTGGCCAAGGAGGACAAGGTTGAATTCGAGGGCGAGGTGATCGAGGCGCTGCCGAACGCGATGTTTCGCGTAAAGCTCGACAACGACCACGTCGTGCTCGGGCATGTGGCGGGCAAGATGCGGCGCTTTCGGATTCGCATCCTGCCGGGCGATCGCGTCCGCTGTGAGCTCTCGCCCTATGACCTGGACCGCGCGCGGATCGTTTACCGGCATCGCTGAGCACCGGCATCGCTGAGCGCTCCCTCATCGATTCCATCACGGCCGAGCTGGCGGCGACAGACACTGGAGGCGGCGCGCCGGGTGCCAGCCACGCCGACGGCGGACGCGTCGCGCCGTCCGCGCGGGTGCTGCGCGGGATCGGAGACGACGCGGCCGTGGTTCGCGGCCGGCCGGTGTGCGTGACCTCCGTCGACGCGATCGTCGACGGGACCCACTTTCGACTGCGCGCGGGGTGGGCGACGCCGGCGCAGGTCGGGCACCGCGCGCTGGCGGGCGCGCTCTCGGACCTGGCGGCGATGGGCGCGGAGACGGGCGAGGCCTATCTCGTGCTCGGCCTGCCGGCGGGGTTCACCGAGGGGCAGGCGCTCGAGCTCGTGCGCGGCGCAAAGAGCCTCGCCGCCGAGACCGGAACGGCGATCGTGGGCGGAGATGTGATCGCGGCGCCGGCTCTGACGGTCTCGGTCACGGTCGTCGGCTGGGCCGAGCGCGAGGACGAGCTCGTCGGGCGCGACGGCGCGCAGCTGGGCGATGAGATCGGGGTCACGGGCAGCCTCGGTGGAGCGGGCGCGGGCCTGGCGGTGCTGGACGGCCGCGCGGGGAGCCGGCCGAGCGCCGACGCAGCGGTGGCACGCGCGCGCGGACCCTCGCCGCGGCTGCGCGAGGGTCGCGCCCTGGCCGCGGCGGGCGTGCACGCGATGATCGACCTGTCCGACGGCCTCGCAACCGACGCGGGGCACATCGGACGCGCAAGCGGCGTGCGCCTGGAGGTGAACGTGGAGGCGCTTCCCCTGGACGCGGGCGTCACGGAGATCGGCGCCGAGCTGGGAGTCCAGCCATGGGAGCTCGCGGCGGGAGCCGGCGAAGACTACGAGCTCTGCTTCTGCGCCGCGCCCGAGGACCGGGCGCGCGTGGAGCGGGCGATCGGTGGAGCGGGCGGCGTCGGAGTCAGCTGGATCGGCACGGTGGTCGAGGGTCCTGCGGGTGTGTCGCTGCTAGACGAGCGGGGAGAGCAGGTTCGAGTCGACGGATTCGAGCACCGCTGGTAGGGAGGAGCTCGGTGGGGCGGGAGGCGGTTCGACGATCGGCCGGGCGGCGGCGGCTTCCGCGGCCGCCGCGGAGTGGCCGGAGCTCGGGAGCGAGAGCCGTCCGGCTCCCACGGGCACGGTGCTCTGCAGGCGCGCGTACACGAGCAGGCGTTTGGCGGCGCTGAACAGCGGCGTGCAGGCCGACAGCACGAGCCTCGAGTAGCCGACCTCGCCGACGGCGGCGCGTACGTCGGTCGGAGCGACCACGCTTTTGCCGACGACCGTGTAGGTGAAATGGGCGTAGGGCATGTTGAGCAGGATCGGACTGCCCGGGCGCAGTTCGTCGATGTGCCGGAATGGCGCGAGAAACGTCGTTCTGTGCCCGGCGATCGCGGTCGTGCCGGCGACCCCTGGAAAGGCTGTTTCGGAGTAGATCCCGGGGCCGCTTTCGAGAGCGGATGTGCTCGTGCCCTTGACGACCACAGAGCTCACGCCGATGCGCGGAATGATGATCCGCGCCACCGCGCTTCCCTCGCCGGCGTGGCGTCGCAGCTCGTCCGCGAGAAAGGCGATCCGGGCGCGCTCGTCGGAAAGGCGCACGAGCGCTTGCTGCTCGAACGGCGTGGGCGTGGCCCGTTCCTCCTTCAGCAGCGCCCCGCTGAGGTGGTCCTGGCGGAGCTTCGCGTACAGCGCGGAGAACGGCTCCTGCCACACGAGCGTCACCGCGGCGTCGATCAGCGCCACCGAGCCGACGAGGATCAGCCCGAGCGCGAGCGCCCGCAGCGCGAGCGCCTTCCATCCCCGCCGCGCCGGGCCGGCGGGCCACGCGGAGAAGCGCAGCCTGTGGGGAGTTCTGGTGGTGAGTGGAATGTCAGACATCGTCACGCACGCGCCGGCAGAGTACCTATCGTCGCAGAGCCGACCCGGTACCGCCGAGCGATCCCGGGCCGGCGTAGGAAATCGGACCGCGGATCGTGATCTCGGGTCGATCGTCGATCGTCGGGCCCACGGACGCCGCCGGCGCTCTCAACGAGAGCATTATCGCGGCGGCGGCGCATCCGAACGCGAGGCTCCAGAGGATCGCCGCGGGAACGCCGACGTAGCCACCGGCGAGGAGCAGGACCGCCGTCCACGCGACCTGGCCCGGGTCGAGGCCGAGCTGATGAGCGTAGAAGGCGACGACGAGCACGAACGGCGCAAGCCCGAGGGCCACCAGCGAAAGCGTGGCGGGCGCACGCCCCCGCAGCTCCGGCGATACGACCAACAGCCACAGGTGCAGCGCCGGCACGAGGAGCAGCGCGGTGAAGGGGTCTGCGGCCCAGACGGCCAGGCAGACGGCGAGCAGCACGATCAGCATCGCGATCCCCGCGGCGTCGGAGTCCGGCAGTGGACGCACGCGAAGGCGGCGCAGGAACATCGGCCATACCAGCCAGGCGAGCACGAACACGAGGACCACGGCCAGAACGGCGCGCCCGGCGGCCCAGTCGAACGGCAGCGCGTTCGGGGCTACCGGCGACGCGGGCGAGGAGCCGAGGATCCCCGAGCTTCCCAGCAGCCGGGCGAACATGGCGGCGATGAAGAACGGCAGCGCGCACGCGAGCGCCCACGGCAGCGAGCGCCCGACCGATTCGCCCCGCCGCCGCACGCGCGCCAGGCCGTCGGCGGTGGCGATCAGTGGCGGCAGAAGCAACGTCGCGAGCAGCAGCCGCAGCGCCCATGCGGGGAAGGTCTTGCGCTGCACCAGCACTCCCGTCTGCGGAGTCGAGGTGATGTCGGGCGCGACGTCGAGCGCATCGACGGCGCTCAGCACGGCGCGGCCGAAGCCTTCCAGACGTTCCCTGCTGACCGCGTCACCGGCGGAGGGTCCGCGTTCACCGGAGACCTGGACGAGCACCGCCGGCAGACCGGCGCGATTGAGCGGACCCTGCTCGCCGACGGTGAAGGGAAATATGAGATGGGCCAACTGCCCCAGCGTGCTGGGTGCGCCGGATGCGGATCCCGTCTCCTGGGTGATCGCGTCGGCGACGGTGCTCTGAAGCTGGAGCGGTGCGTTGCCGAAGCCGTCCGAGAAGGGCACGACGAACGGCTTGCGCGCGTGCGCTCCGGCGAGGTCCCCGAGCACGATCGCGGCGTCGAGCGGCGCCTGGGCGTGCGCGATGAAATCGGTCGCGTTGGCGTCCCCGCCGGTGCCTCCGCTGGTCGACACCAGGACGATCGTGCGCTTGGTCTCGCGCGCCGCAAACACGCGCGCCAGCTCGAGCAGCGCGGCCGTGCCGGACAGTTCTGCGGCGGCGCCCCCGCGGGCGGCGCTGTCGCGGTGGGCGAGGATCACGATCGGCGAGAGTTCGGTCGACCCCGGGCGCTGCGCCGTCACGGTGGTGAGTGTGCGCTCGCCGTCGATCGTCTGCGCCGCGAAACTGCGAGTCCGCACGGTGAAGCCGCCGCCGGCGGTGCCGCCGAGCGCTTCCAGCGTGTGCGCGACGCGAGCCTCCAGGCTCGCATCGGCGCGACTGCCGGGCCGCCGGTTGGGGAATTCGGCGGCCAGGCTGGCCAGTTCGGCGGACGCGTGGGCGCCGTCGAAGGCGTCGGGCGCGAGCGTCGAGGTGAGCGAGCGAGGATGGCCCGTCAGCGAGAATGCGGCGATCGCCAGCGCGAAAAAGAAGGGCAGGAATGCAGCGCGGTACAGGCGCCCGTTGAGCATCTTCTAGACGATAGTCAGGCGGTCGGCTTCAACGACCCTCCGAACATGCGTGGGCCGCCAGAAAAAGATGCGCACGCCGTCAGATATCGTGCGGCCGCGTGCTCCAGCCCGTGGCAGTGGGAAGCAAGTCGCTCACCGATTACACGCACATCTGCGGTCGGGAGTTGATCGCTGAGATCCGCGAGCTCTCGGAGCCGCTGCAGGGCCACCGGATAGTGCACATCTCGGCGACGGCGTTCGGCGGGGGAGTGTCGGAGATCCTGTACACGCTGGTGCCGCTGATGCGCGATGTCGGGCTCGACTGCGAGTGGCAGGTGATCTACGGGCGCGAGGAGTTCTTCAACGCGACCAAGCTGATGCACAACGCGCTGCAGGGCGCGCCCCAGGATCTCGACGAGGACCAGTGGGCGACATGGCGGCAGTACAACGAGATGAACGCGCGCGAGCTGTCCGCCGGATGGGACGTTTGCCTGGTGCACGATCCACAGCCGGCGGCGCTGTTCGGGCTCGTGCCGGAGAAGGCGAAGGGCTGGGTGTGGCGCTGCCACATCGACCTGTCGACGCCCAACGCGCAGACGATCGACAGGCTGCTGCCCTACATCAAGGACTATCCCCAGTCGCTGTTCCACATGCGCAACTACATACCGGCGGGGATGAACGGGACGGTCAACGTCGTGCCGCCGGCGATCGACCCGCTGACGCCGAAGAACATGGCGCTCTCGCCGGAGGATGCGGCTTTCGTGTGCGGGCAGTTCGGGATCGACGTCGACCGGCCGCTGATGTGTCAGGTCTCGCGCTTTGACCCGTGGAAGGACCCATTGGGGGTTATCGACGCCTACCGCGCGGTCAAGGAGGAGCTCCCCAGGGTGCAGCTCGCGCTCGTCGGGTCGATGGCGAGCGACGACCCGGAGGGGTGGGACTACTTCAACGCCACGATCGCCCACGCGGATGGCGACGCGGACATACACATCCTCAACAACTTCAACAACGTCGGCGCGATCGAGGTCAACGCATTCCAGTCGCACTCCGACGTGCTGGTCCAGAAGTCCACGCGCGAGGGCTTCGGGCTGACGGTCTCGGAGGCGATCTGGAAGGCGCGGCCGTTCATCGGGGGTAACGTCGGCGGCATACCGCTGCAGATCGAGGACGGCGCCACGGGCTTCCTGGTCGACACGGTCGAGCAATGCGCCGAGCGCGCGCTCGAGGTCCTGAAGGACCCGGCCCTGGGGAAGTTCCTCGGCCGCAGCGGCAAGGAGCACGTGCGTACCCACTTCCTGACACCGCGCTACCTGCGCGACTACCTGCGGATCTTCAACGAGCTCAAGGGACCATGAGCGAGCGACGGGTCCCGCTGGTGCTCGTCAGCAACCGCGGACCGGTGACGTTCGACGCCGAGGGCGAGGTGCACCGCGGGTCGGGGGGCGTCGTGACGGCGTTGACGGGCCTCGCCTCTCACCGCGAAGCGATCTGGATCGCCTCCGCGATGAGCGACGACGACGCCAAGGTCTCGCGCGAGCACGGGGAACGAACGTTCCCGGTGCGCTCTCCGGCGGGCGGCGAATTCCACGTGCGGCTCGTCATCAGCGACCCCGATGCGTATGACCGTTTCTACAACGTCGTCGCCAACCCGATGCTGTGGTTCATTCAGCACTACCTGTGGGACCTGTCGAACGCGCCGGACATCCGCCGCGAGGAGATCGAGGCATTCGAGTTCGGCTACAACGCCGTCAACGACGATCTCGCGCGCGCGGTCGTGGAGGAGCTCGAGGGCGCGGAGGAGCCGGTGGTGATGGTTCACGACTACCACCTGTACACGCTGCCGGACCTCGTGCGCCGAGCGCGCCCGGACGCCTTCCTGCACCACTTCGTTCACATCCCGTGGACGCAGTCGGACGCCTGGCGGGTGTTGCCGGCCCAGATCCGCGAGGAGATATTCACGGGTCTGTTGGCGAACGACATCATCGGGTTCCACACCCGCTCCTATCAACGGAACTTCCTGCAGTGCTGCCGCGACCTGATGGAACTCGAGGTGGACTTCGACGGCGGGCTGGTGCGCTTCCGTGACCGCGAGGTATGGGTTCGCGCGTATCCGCTTCCGATCGATCACCGGGCCACGAAGCTCGTCGCGCAGAGCGCGCGGGTGGAGACGTTCGAGGAGGAGCTGCTGCGCCGCCGCCGCGACTTCCTGATCCTGCGCGTGGACCGCGCGGACTTGAGCAAGAACGTGCTGCGCGGCTTTTCCGCATTCGACCTGTTCTTGGAGCAGTACCCCGAGTTCAGAGAGCGGGTGACGTTCATCGCCCAGCTGATGCCCTCGCGGACAGACGTTCCCCAGTACTCCGAGTACCTGGAGCGGATCGAGGCGCTGGTGGCGGTCGTCAACCATCGCCACGGCACGCCCGACTGGATGCCGATCCAGCTCAAGCTGCGCGACGACCTCGACGAGGCGATGGCGGCGTACAAGCACTACGACGTGCTGCTCGTGAACGCGATGTTCGACGGCATGAATCTGGTGGCCAAGGAGGGGCCAATCGTCAACGAGCGCGAGGGCGTGTCGATCCTGTCGGAGAACACGGGCGCGCACGAGGAGCTCGGCGAGTACGCGCTGTCGGTCAACCCGTTCGATATCCAGGAGCTGGCGAACTCGATCTACGCGGCGCTGACGATGTCTCCGACAGAGCGCCGCCGCCGCGCCGAGGGGCTGGCGCAGATCGTCACCTCGCGCGACCCGGGCGACTGGATCGACGAGCAGCTCGCGGACATACGCGCAAAGGGTCGAAGCCGCTAGCGGGAACCCGCTAACCTGTCGAGCCGATCGAAATGACGCTGCCAGCGCCCACATATGACCTCGTCGTGCTGCTCGACCCGCAGGCCGAGGAGGATGTACGAGCGAAGCTCGTCGCGGACGCGCGCGCGGCGATCGAGGCGCAGGGAGAGCTCGTACGCCACGACGAGTGGGGGACCCGGACGTTGGCCTACCCGATCGACCGCAAGACGGTCGCCGAGTATCACCTGCTGCAGTTCCACGCGGGCAAGCCCGAGCTGCTCGGCAGCCTCGAGCGCTCGCTGCGACTCGCCGACGACATTCTGCGCTTTCGCATCGTCAAGCTCAAGCCGGGCGTCCCCGACGCTCCCGACATGAAGGTCGCGGGCTCGAGTGCCCCGGCCGCCGAGCCGGCGCCTGCGGACGACCCGACGGGCGAGACCCCATCCGAGCCGCAGCACGCCGCGGAGGCCCCGGCCGAGACCGCGTCCGAGCCGGAGACGCAGGCCGGGCCCGAGTCCCAAGCCGCGCCCGAGGCTGAGGCTGAGCCCGAGGCCCAGGCGGAGCCCGAGGCGGCGGTCAGCGAGACCCCATAGCCCCCAGGCCGGGTCGCGAAGCGCCAGCGCCAGGGCTTATGCGAGCGGCGCATCGGTAATAACATCGCTGAATGGGTTGGGTTGAAGACATGAGCGAACAGTCGAGCACCAAGACAGACGTGCTGCGGGCGTCGCCGCCGATGTTCGACTCGAGGACGCTCGATGCGCTGTCGCGCGTGCATCCGGCGGTGCCGGTGATCATCTTCGTGCCGGCGATCCTCGCGCTGGGAGCGTGGGCGCTCTCGAAGCAGAGCCTGGCGGTCGTCGCGGGTCTCGTGGTCGGCGGCTACGCGCTGTGGACGCTGTTCGAGTACTGGCTGCACAGGATCGTGTTCCACTTCGAACCGCAGAAGGGTCTTGGGGCGCGGATGCATTGGATCATCCACGGAGTCCACCACGATCATCCCAACGACCCGCTGCGTCTGGTGATGCCGCCCGCCGTGAGCATGCCGCTCGGGGCGCTCGTGTTCGGAGTCCTGTATGTGATCTTCGGCGCCGGCTACGCGCCGGGGCTCGGCGCGGGGTTCTTCGCGGGCTACCTGGTCTACGACATGATCCATTACTACCTGCACCACTTCCGACCGCGCGGAGCGCTCGGGAGGATGCTGCGCGAACGCCACATGCGCCATCACTTCCAGGACGACACGCGCGGATTTGGCATCAGCGCGCCCTACTGGGATGAGGTGTTCGGGACCTCATCGCGGGCGGCGCGAAGCACGGCCGCTGATCGGCCGAGCCGATCCGACTGATTATGGCTCCGCCCTCTCGGGCTCCGCGGCGGGCGTGCGCACCGAGCTCCCCGGCTCGGTGAGAAGACCGCGGTGAGCTCGAACGGGCGCAATTAGCGGGGTAGCGCCGATCGCGTCGCAGTTGCGCCCGCGTGCCGGTCTAGACTCGGAGCTCGACATCTTGAGCACGACATGCACGTCCCCGGCAGGGGGTAGAGCAACAAGCGGAAAGGAAGTGCAGCAGTGGCCGCCACCAACATAAACAGGGTCGTGATGACCGGAAACCTGACCGCCGATCCGGAGCTGCGCTCGCTCCCAAGCGGCTCCTCGGTGTGCAGCTTGCGGATCGCGTGCAACACGCGCCGCAAGAACGGCAGCACGGGCGAGTGGGAGGACAAGCCGAACTACTTCAACGTCACGGTATGGGGAGCGCAGGGCGAGAACGCCGCCCGCTACCTGTCCAAGGGACGTCCCGTGGCGATCGACGGGCGGCTGGAGTGGCGCGAGTGGGAGGCGCAGGACGGCACCAAACGTCAGGCAACCGATATCATTGCCGACTCGGTGCAGTTCCTGGGCACGCGCGACGACGCCTCCGGCGGAGGGCAGTTCGGAGATCGTCAAGCGGGCAACGGGGCTTCCAAGGGTGGTGATGTCCCGATCGACGAATCGGACATGCAGCCCGCGCCAGTCGCCGCGAGCAGCGACGACGACATTCCGTTCTAGGGTCAAGCCAGTACAGCGAGGTCTTGTGTTTTCCCACGTATCCCTGCCTGAAAGCCACTTCCACAGCGTCGGCGAGGGGCGCTGATGGCAAAAGCACGCGGTCGCGGCAAGCCGGTCCGCCGCCGAGACAAGAAGGGCGGGCCCGGGAGCGGAAGGCGTAAGCCGTGCCAGCACTGTCGCGACAAGGTCGAGCAGGTCGACTACAAGGACGTGGCGTCGCTGAAGAAGTTCATCTCGGAGAAGGGCAAGATCCGTTCGCGGCGGATCACCGGCTCCTGCCGGCGCCATCAGGTGCAGATCGCACGCGCGGTCAAGCGTGCCCGCGAGCTGGCGCTGCTGCCGTACGTGAACGAGGGCGGCCGCGAGGACTCACCGCGCCGCGAACGCGGCGACCGCGATCGAGAACGGTAGGAAGGGCGGGATGCCCGAGGCGATACTCCTGCAGGACGTCGAGACGCTCGGCGAGCGCGGCACGGTGATAGACGTCTCCAAGGGCTACCTGCGCAACTACCTGGTTCCGCGCAAGCTCGCGCAGCCCGCGACGAGGGGAGCGATCGAAGCGATCCGCCAGCGCCAGGAGGCCGCCGAGCGAGCGGAGCGAAACGCGGTCGAGAAGGCGGAGGAGAACGTCAGCCTGCTCAACCGGACGGTTCTCACTGTCCCGCAGCAGGCGGGCGCCGACGGCCGGCTGTTCGGATCGGTGACGGCGCAGGACATAGCCGGCGCGATCAAAGAAGCGCGCGGGCTGAAGATCGACAGACGCAACGTGCACATGCCGGAGCCGATCAAGAACGTCGGCACCTACATGGTCGTGGTCGAGGTGGTCGAGAACGTGACCGCCACGGTCAAGACGATGGTCGTCGCCAAGAAGTAACTCGGCCGCCACGGAGGGCCGGTCGCGGCGCCGGCGGCGGCACGGGAGCGGCCGTCCGCTCATACGGAGGTGCCGATTCCCCCGCCTCGGCTGCGAACATCTGTTCGCACCATGAAAATCCCCCTCAATTGCGAGTTCACGCCTCCGGGCCTGGCGGTAGCCGCCCTAAACTCGCCCAACCGATGAGCGCCGTCGCTCAAACCAACGGCGCCGCTGGCGCCGCTGGCGGGGTCATCGCCCCGCCCCACAACCTGGACGCCGAGCAGTCGGTCCTGGGCGCGATCCTGCTGTCCGATCGTTCGCTGTATGCGCTGGTGATCGAGGAGGGTCTGCGGGCGGAGGACTTCTATCGCGAGCGTCACGGGACGATCTACGAGGCGATGCTCGCCCTGTACAACGAGTCGGAGCCCGTGGATGTGCTGACGGTGACCGACCGCCTGCGCCAGATGGGCAAGCTCGCAGACATCGGCGGCGCCGCGACGGTGGACGAGCTGACGGGGGTCGTGCCGGCGGCCGGACACGCTCGGCGCTACGCGCAGATCGTGCGCGAGAACGCGCTGCTGCGACGGCTGCTGAAGGCGTCGTATGAGATCCAGGAGAGCGTGCTCGGCCACCAGGCGGCGCCGCGGGAGCTGGTGGAGCTGGCGGAGAAGGCGATGCTGGAGGTCGCGCGGGATGACCGCCAGCAGGACTTCCGCGCGATCGAGGAGGTGCTGCACGAAGAGCTCGACAAGCTGCACCGGCTGTCGATCGAAGGCACGTCGCTGACGGGCACGCCATCGGGGTTCAAGGACCTCGATGAGATCACGGGGGGCTTTCAGCCGGGGAACCTGATCATCATCGCGGCGCGGCCGGCGATGGGAAAGAGCGCGCTCGTGTGCAACATCGCAGAGAACGCGGCGCTTGACCCCAAGCGTCCTCGGCCGGTTGCCCTGTTCTCGTTGGAGATGGCGGAGAGTGAGCTTGCGCAACGCTTCGTCGCCTCCCAGGCCATGATCAAGGGCGACGAGCTGAGCAAGGGACGAGTGGCCGAGCAGCGCTGGCCAAAGATCGTCAAGGCCAGCCAGCGCCTTGCATCGGCGCCGCTGTGGGTGGACGACTCGAGCGACGTGGGCATGTTGGAGATCCGTGCCAAGGCGCGGCGACTGCATAGCCAGTGCGAGGGAGGGTTGGGCCTGATCATCATCGACTACCTGCAGCTGATGCGCACGGACAGTCGCTACGACAGTCGGGTGACAGCGATTGGTGAGCTGAGCCGCGGCCTGAAGATCCTCGCCCGCGAGCTGGGAGTGCCGGTGATCGCGCTGTCGCAGCTGAGCCGCGCCGTCGAGCAGCGCTCACCGAAGAAGCCGCAGCTCTCGGACCTGCGCGAGAGCGGCAACCTCGAGCAGGACGCCGACCTGGTGATGTTCATCTACCGTGATGACTACTACGAGAAGGAGAATTCAGAGCGTCCCGGCGAGGCCGACCTGATCATCGCCAAGCACCGAAATGGTGGAACCGGCGACGTGACGCTGACGTTCCACAAGGAGTACCCGAAGTTCATGAACTATGCGGGGGAGCGCTACGCGGCGTGAGTTTGGACATTCGCAGTCTCGAGCCTCCCGCGCCCGTCGACCTCGACCTGCGGCGCGCGGCGTTGGCATCGGGCGAGGAGCCCTGCCCGCTGGGTCTGTGCGACGGCAGCGGCTTTCAGACGGACGAGGGCACGAACACGGCCTCCGACTGTGGCTGTCGCGCCGGCCGCATCGCCGGCGCCCGTACGAAGAGCCTCGCCGGACGCATTCCGCGCCGCTATCAGGGTGTCTCCTTCGACCGGCCCCCGGTCAGCGACATCGCGCGGACCGCCCCCGATCAGATCCAGTCGGTCCGCCGCTACGTGCGCGCGATCGAGCGCAACCTCGACGACGGCAAAGGCCTGTGGATCCAGGGCGAGGTGGGGACGGGCAAGACGACGCTGGCGATGCTGGTGTCGAAAGCGGCGCTGGGAGCGGGGCGCTCGGTGGCGATCTACTCGCTGCCGCGACTGCTCAACCTGCTGCGTGAATCGATGGACTCTGAAAAGGGCATGGTCGACTTCCTGGACCGGCTCACGGCCGTGGACCTGCTGCATCTCGACGACCTCGGGGCGGAGAACAGCTCGGACTGGGTGCTGGAGCAGCTCTATTCGATCGTCAACGCGCGCTACGAGGCCGAGCAGGCGATCGTTGCGACGACGAATCTGATGCCCGACGAGCTCTCCGAGCGGCTCGGCGCTCGCACGGTCTCGCGCTTGGTGGAGATCTGCGGCGACCTGATCCCGCTGTTCGGCTCCGACCAGCGGCGCGCGTTTCGCTCGGATCCGTCGCGAGCCTGACGGCAGCCCTCGTACACTGCACAGCGCATGCCTGGAATCGTGTTAGTCGGCGCCCAATGGGGCGACGAGGGCAAGGGGAAGATCACCGATCTGCTCGCCGAGCAGGTCGACGCCGTCGTGCGCTTTCAGGGCGGCAACAACGCCGGGCACACGATCGTGCGCGACGGAGAGGAGTGGAAGCTGCACCTGATCCCCTCGGGAATCCTGTACGCGGGCAAGCGCTGCGTGATCGGCAACGGCGTGGTGATCGACCCGAAGGTGCTGATCGGCGAGCTCGACGCGCTGCGGGCGAGGCGCGTGGATGTCAGGGGGCTGCGGGTCTCGGCCAACGCTCACCTGATCATGCCGTATCACCTGCTGCTGGACTCCGCCGGCGAGGCCAAGCTCGGGAGCCTCGCGATCGGCACGACCCGCCGCGGCATCGGCCCCTGCTACGCGGACAAGGCGGCGCGCCTCGGGATCCGTGTGCAGGATCTGCTCGACGAGAAGATCCTGAAGAAGAAGATCGTCGCCGCGATGGAGCCGAAGCGGCTCTCGCTGCGCCCGTTCGAGAAGGACCCGACGCTCGACCTGCATGCGATGACCGAGGAGTACCTGACCTACGGCCACCGTCTGGAGCAGCACATCGCCGACACGGCGAAGCTGATGTGGGACCTGCTCGACGACGGCAAGAAGATCATCTTCGAGGGGGCCCAGGGGGCGATGCTTGACATCGACCACGGCACGTACCCGTTCGTCACCTCCTCCAACCCGCTGTCGGGCGCGGCGTGCGTGGGAACGGGGATCGGTCCGAAGAGCATCGATGAGATCTGGGGGATCGCCAAGGCCTACACCACGCGCGTGGGGGCGGGGCCGTTCCCGAGCGAGCTGCAGGACGCGATGGGCGATCAGATCAGGGAGCGGGGAGGGGAGTTCGGCACGACGACCGGCCGTCCGCGGCGCACCGGTTGGCTGGATCTCGTGGCGCTGCGCTACGCGGCCCGGCTGAACACGCTGACGGCGCTGGCGGTGACGAAGCTCGACGTGCTCTCGGGGCTCGACCGGCTGCAGGTGTGCACGAGCTACTGCGGCGGCGACGGTGCGGTGTTCGAGCACTTCCCCTATCACCAGACCGTCCTGCACCACACCTCCGCCAAGCTGACCGAGCTGCGCGGTTGGCGGGAGGACCTCGGCGAGTGCCGCACGATGTCCGATCTGCCCGACGCGGCGCGCGAGTACCTGCAGTTCATCGCCGAGCACGTCGGCGCGCCGGTGACGCTCGTGGGCGTCGGCCCGGGACGCGAGCAGGTCGTGTGGACGGACGCCGGCATGCAGACGCTCGTCGCGCCGGACGCAGCGGTGATCGCCGACCCGGCACCAAGCTGACGGCGGCTAGCTCAGCTGGTCGATGAACGTATAGATCACCATCAGCCCGACGAGGATCACGAACACCCGCAGCGCCCACAGCGCGGCGCTGGCGCGTGCGCCGAGCGGGGCCGGTGGCACCGGTCGCGAGGTCTCGGCCACGAATTGGTCGCGCTCGAGGTCCATTATCAGCTCCTCCTCGAACGACGCCTCGCGCCGCGGGTCCTGCTCCACGACGGCCGCGGGACGGGCCGGGTTACCGATGACGGGGGCCGTTGTCCTCATCAGCCGATCATGCCGACTCTGAGCAGGAACGAGTCGATGCCGTAGGCGGCCCCGCACAGCCCGACGAACGAGATCACGGCGATCCCGATCGCGTTGGTCGAGCGCCTGTTCACCCACGGACCCATCAGGCCCTTGTCGTTGGCGAGCATGACCATCAGGACGAGGCTGACGGGGAGCAGCACGGTCGCGAGCACGTTGGCGTTGAGCGCGATCGAGAGCAGCGGCGCGCCGGGGATCAGGATGACCACCGCGGCGAGCAGCGCGACGCCGACGTTGGCGGCGTAGAAGACCGCGGCGTTGCGGGGCGAGCTGTTGAAGCTGTGGGAGACGCCGATGCATTCCCCCGCCGCGTAGGCGGTGCTGGCGGAGATCGTCAGGATCGCGACCGCGCCGGCCTCGATCAGCCCGAGTGCGAACACCGCTCCCGCCGCGCCCCCCGCGACGTGCTTGAGCGCCTCCGGAAAGCCGGCGCCGGCGAACCCCTGGATGCCCGATCCGTTATGCGGCAGCAGCGCCGCACCGGCGATCAGCGCGCCGATGCCAAAGACCGCCGCGAGGGTCGCCCCGACGGCGGTGTCGTAGCGGCCGTGTTTGACGTCGCTGGGCGTCATGCCCTTGTCGGCCGAGGCGCTCTGCTGGAAGAAGATCATCCACGGCGTCACGGTCGCCCCGATCGTGGACGCCAGCAGCAGCAAGAGCGTGTTGAAGCTCCCCCCGGGGAAGGGCGTGAAGTCGAGCGCCCCGGCAACCGCCCCGAGATCCGGCTTGACGAGGATCGCCGCGAGCAGGAACAGGCCGTTAAAGAGCGCCATGCCGAGGACGATGCGCTCCCAGCGCCAGTAGCGACCGCCGCTGAGGGTGAACAGGACGAGCGCCATCCCAAGCGCGACGGCCACGCCGGAGGAGAGGTGGAAGTAGGCCAGCCCGACGCGGATCGAGACGAACTCGGCGACGAGCGTGACGAGGTTGGTCAGCGTGAGATCGCCGGCGCCGAACCATCCCCACGCCCTTCCGTAGCGCTGCAGCACGAGCTCGCCGTAGCCGCGGTGGGTGACCGCGCCGACGCGCATGCACATCTCCTGGCAGACGAACGCCATCGCGAACAACAGCGGGATGAACGGCACGAAGAAGCCGAGCCCGTACTGGGCGCCGTCGGAGGCGTAGGCGATCATGCTCGGCCCGTCGTTCTCCCCGAGCATCGCGAGGATCCCGGGGCCAACGAGCAGCCACAGCAGGCGCCAGCGCTTGTTCTGACGGCGGGCGCGATGGACGCGCGAGCGATCGAGTGATCGGGCCGCGTCCTCAGCGGTCAGCGGCGGGGGGGCGAGTGCTCCCGGCGCGATCGCCTCAGTGGCGTGCATCGGCCCGCACCGTCTCTCCGGCGCCTGCCGACGTGGCAAGCGGTTCCTCGACCTGGACACGCATCGCGCGGGCGAGCTGGCCGCCGATCGCGTGCTCGCGCGCTCCGAACACCACGAACAGCGGACCGCCGAAGGGCTGGCGCGCGCGGACCGCGAAGCGGTCTCCCGGCGAGATCCCAGATCCGGCCAGATAGCGCAGCATCTCCGGGTCGGAGTCGGAGATCCGCACGAAGATCCCTTTCGCCCCCGGCTCCAGGCTCTCCATCGTATGCGTCGCGGTCTCCTCGAGCTCGAGCTCGGCACTCGGGATCGGGTCGCCGTGAGGGTCGACCGTCGGGTGTCCGAGCTTGGTGGCGATCAGCTGCTCGAGATCGTCGGAGAGGACGTGCTCGAGAATCTCGGCCTCGGCGTGGACGCGATCCCACGACATGCCGAGCGAGTCGGCGAGGAAGCTCTCGAGCAGGCGGTGGTGTCGGATGACCTCCAACGCGAGCCGCCTCCCGTCCGCCGTCAGGCGCACCCCGCGGTAGGGCGCGTGGGTGATCAGGCCCAGCTCGTCGAGCTTCTTGAGCATCGCCGAGACCGAACCGGCGGTGATGCCGAGGCGCGCGGCGAGAGCGGTGGTAGAGACCGGCTCTTCGCTGCGGGACTGGAGCGCGAAGATCGCCTTGGAGTAGTCCTCGACCGCGGGCGAGCGCAATGAGTCCTTGGCTAGCATTGACAAAAAATAAGGCATACCAAAATATAAGTCAAGGCATGCCAGGGACGGCCTGCGTCTAGCCTGCTTGACAGCATGAGCAGCCCTCAGCACGAGACGCCGTACCTCGACGCGCTGCGCGAGTACGCGGGACGTGACCCGGCGCGCCTGCACGTTCCCGGGCACAAGGGCGGCCCGGGCGCGGACGCGGGCCTGCTCGACGCGATCGGCGAGCGCGCGCTGAGCCTCGACATTCCGGCGCTGACCCACGGGGTGGACATCGGCTCCGAGCCAACTCCGTTTGAGCGCGCGCAGCGACTCGCGGCCGATGCGTGGGGCGCGGCGCGGGCGTGGTTTCTGATCAACGGCGCCTCGCAGGGGAACATCGCGGCCGGGCTGGCGCTCGCCCACAGCGGCGACGACGTGGTCCTGCAGCGCAACGCGCATTCGAGCACGATCGACGCGCTCGTGCTGTCGGGCCTGCGACCAACCTTCGCGGCTCCGGAGCTCGATCCGGAGCTCGGGATCGCCCATTGCCTAACCGCTGAGACGCTTGACGGTGTGCTGTCGAGGACCCCCGGGGCGGTGGGCGCGTGGGTGGTCTCGCCGACCTACTTCGGCGCCGTCGCGGACGTCAGGGGCCTTGCCGAGGTCGCTCACGCCCGCGAGGTTCCCCTGATCGTCGACGAGGCGTGGGGCGCCCATCTGGCCTTCCACGAGGAGCTACCCGAGCACGCGCTCGCGGCGGGCGCGGATCTCGTGATCTCGAGCACCCACAAGATCGTCGGCAGCCTCACCCAGTCGGCGATGCTCCACCTTGGGCACGGGGCGGGCGGCCTGATCGACGAGAACACCGTCGACCGCGCGGTGACGCTGACCGAATCGACGAGCCCAAGCGCCCTGCTGACGGGTTCGCTCGACGCCGCGCGCCGGCAAGCGGCGTTGCACGGTCGCGAGCTGCTCGGCCACACGATCGAGGTCCTGGGACAGACGCGCGACGACGTCCGCGCGATCAACGGGCTGGACGTGCTCGACCAGCGCTTGGCCGGTCGCGCCGGGGTTCATGCCTACGATCCGCTGCGACTGGCCGTCGATGTACGGGGGGTCGCCGCCACGGGTTACGAGCTGGCGCCCCTGTTGCGGGAGATCGGCGACATCAACCTCGAGCTGGCCGGCCAGAACGTGATCGTCGCCGTGTTCGGGATGGGCGAGCGCGGGCTTCCCGAGGCGCGGCGCCTGGTTCTGGCGCTACGCGCGGCGGTCGACCGGGTCGGGCTCGATCCTGGGGGAGCCGGCGCGAGCTTCGCGGCGCCGCCGCCTTGGGGTGAGCTCGCGATGACCCCGCGCGAGGCCTACCTCGGCGCCCAGGAGGTCGTGGCGGCATCCGAGGCCGCTGGGAGGATCGCGGCCGAGTCGCTCGCCACGTACCCGCCGGGGATCCCCAACGTGCTCCCCGGCGAGCGCCTCACGGCCGAGACGCTTGCCTACGTCCAGCACACGCTCGAGCTCGGCGGTAGCGTGCGCGGGGCGAGCGACCGGCTGCTGCGCAGCGTTCGCGTCGTCGTCGAGGCTCGCTGAGGAGAGCTCCGCGGCCTATCGCGCGCCAGGCCTCCTCGAACTCGCGCATGCTGGATGGGTTTAATCGGGCCGTCCGGGAATCGAACCCGGAACCTTGGGCTTAAGAGGCCCCTGCTCTGCCGGTTGAGCTAACGGCCCGTGAGGGAACCGGCCCGATCGGCCGGGCTCGCGCTGCGATTCTAGCCGAGGGTCGCCGGCGCCCGCTGCGCCCGGCTCCGCGGCTATTTTTTCGTAGTCGAGCCCCCGGCAGGCGTAGTGGAGCTCCCGGTGGGCGCCGGCGTAGACCCCGCCGAGGTCGCCGTGAGCGTCCCGTTGGGACCCGCCTTGCCGGTGTACGTTTTGCCGTTTGTCGTCGTCGTGAACGTTTCGCCGCCCCCGGGACTCTTCCTCAGCGCCGCCAGCTCGGTTTTCAACCGCGGGCGCTGCGCCGCGGGAGCGAGGCTGATCGCCTTTTCCGACGCCAGGTCGCCGACGCGGACATTCTTGGCCTTGTACGCGTACTGGGCGAGCGACGCGTACAGGGCGGCGCTGGTCGGTCTGGCCGCGACCACGATCTGCAGCACCTGCACGGCGGCGGCGGGGTCGTTGAGTCCTTCTTCGCCAAAGACGGTCACCATGCGCTGTGCCAGTTCGGAGTTTGGCTTGGGCGGGTTGAGCGCGAGATAGTGGTTCCACGACTGGGCAACCTGCGAGAACAGTTCCTTGCCCTTGCTCGTGATCCCCGTTCGGGTCACGTACGCTTCGCCGCCCGCTTCGTGCAGCTGGGCATCGGTCAGTTTCTCCCATGCGGCGACGTTGCCGGGCTGCTGTTGCGTGAGCTTCGTGTATTTCTTGATCTGGTCCGAGAAGCTCACGCCACCGGAGCCTTCGTTTTTGCTCGCGGCGTTCAATATCCCGCCGCCGCTGCCGCCTCCACCGATCCCGAAGCCGACCAGGCCCACGCCCATCAGCAGGGCGAGGCCGATGTACAGCGTTCGGACCGTGCGGCGCCGGCCGCGACCCTCTGAGATCGAACAGCATCGCGCTACAGGTCCCCGTCTACGTGATCGATTATCTGCTGCACGGTTGGCTCCCCTGAATCCCCTGCAGACGGCGGCGGGCCTCCATGGGGAGCGCCGGCGTCCTCGATGTCCGCGTCGGCCGACCGGCCAACGAACGATGCAAGCAGGATACTCGCCTCATACAGCACATACAGCGGTACGGTCTCCAGCACGAGCGTGATCGCGTCGCCCGGCAATAGTGCAGCCACGACCGCGCACGCCAGGATCGCGTAGCGGCGGTTCTTGCGCAACTGCCGCGGCGTCACGATCCCGATGCGAGTCGCCGCGAGGATCGCTACGGGCACCTGAAAGACCATCCCCATCGCGAGCAGAACGGTCGCCGCAAACTTGTAGAACTGGCTCGCCTGCACGAGCACGTTGAACTCCCCGGAGTTGAAGTTCACAAAGAAGCGCACCGCCGCGGGGAGCACGACGAAGTAGCCGAACAGCACGCCCGCCGCGAACAGGAACGGGACCGCCGTCAGCAGTGGCATCACGACGCGTCTCTCACTCGGGCTGAGCGCCGGCAGGATGAAGCCGTACAGCTCGAACAGGATCAGCGGCAGCGAGATGATCAGCGCGAAGTACAGCGCCACCGTCAGGGTCGTCGTGAACGGCTCACCCACTCCGAGGGTGACCGGATTGTCGCCGGGAGGATTGCGCGGGATCTTGGCGACATCGGCCTTTAAGGCGGAGATCAACGGCTGCACCTGCGCGCGCGCGGGGCCCGACAGGCCGCTGCCCGGCTGTGCGAGCGCGGCGAGGGCCGCCTCGGTGTCGCCGGCGACCTTCAGCAATCCCTGCTGCCCGAGCACGGCCTGCCCGACCGTCCCCTGGCCCTTGGCGACCTGCTTCTTGGTCTGCGTTTGCAACGGCTTGTTTATTACGTGCAACAACGCGTGGTTCTGCCACAGGCAGAAGCCAAATGCGACGCCCAACACCGCGGCGCTGACGATCAGCCGGGTGCGCAGCTCATCGAGATGGTCCACGAGGCTGAGGCGATCTTCGTGGCCAATCGGGCGAATCGCGGTGGCCATGGGCCCAATGAACCTACCACCGCGCCATCGCGCTCATCGCACCTCGCCGGCCCGGTGGACGACCGGCTCATCGCCGAAGCGCGGAGGAGCGCCCACGGGGCTAAAGGCGCCACCGATGCGGGTCGATGACGTGCAGGAGACGCCCATGCACGCCGAAGACAGACCAAATACGCCCGATCGCGCCGAGCTGCCGGGCGAGATACGCCCGCAGCCCACGGCGGAGGAGCGCCTCGAGGAGGCGCGCGCCAAGCCTCAAGCTCCCGACGGCGTCGCCGCCAAGCCGCGCGTGGCTCCGGACGGCGTCGCCGCCAAGCCGCGGATGGCTCCCGACAGCGCGTACTCGCCAGATCGGCTGCATGTCTGCTTTCACTGTGCCGGCGAGCTCGCCTACCCGCTCGACTGGAGCGAGGAAGGGCTCCGCCACTGGCGGATCGTCCTGCGCTGTCCCGAGTGCGAGTCCCGTCGCGAGGGCGTGTTCGAGCAGACGGCGGTCGAGCTGCTCGATGACGAGCTCGATCGCGCGGCCTCCGCGCTGCTCGGTGACCTCAGGCGCATGACGCACGCCAACATGTCCGAGGAAGTCGAGTTCCTCATCCGCGCGCTCGACGCGGACCTGATCGTGCCGTCGGACTTCTAGCGATAACGCTCGACCACGGCGTCGGCGACGAGATCGAGCAACGCCGAGCGGCCGTTTGGCAGGACCTCGGGCAACGCCGCCTTGGCTTCGGCGACCACGGCCAGCGCCTGCTCACGCGCGCGCTCGAGCGCGCCGGTCGCCGCGATTCGCTCGCACAGCGCCTCCGCCTCCTCGGGGCTTGCCAGGGAGGCGAGATCGAAGGTCGCCAGCTCGGGCTCGCGCTCACGCGCGAGGATGAACGGCAGCGTGACCGTGCCGTCGAGCAGATCCGTTCCGCGCGCCTTGCCCGTTCGCTCCACCGGCCCGGACACATCGAGGACATCGTCGAGCATCTGGAAGGCCAGCCCGATGCGCCGGGCGAAAGCGCCGAGCGCGTCCGCGAGCCCGTGCGATGCGTTCACGGCCGTGAGCGCTCCAAGGCGGCACGCCGCCTCGAACAGCGCCGCCGTCTTGAGCTCGCAGCGTCTCAGGTAACGCCGCACCGCGACATGCACGGCGTAGGCATCCTCGCGTTGGAGCAGCTCGCCGGCGGCCAGCGCCGAGCTCGCGTCCGACAGCGCCCGCAGCTGGGTCGCGCTTCGGTTGCGGGCGAGCTCCGCGAACGCGAGCGAGAACAGGAGGTCGCCCGTGGCGACCGCGACCTCGCGCCCGGCCACGGCGGCCACCGTCGGGTGTCCCCGCCGCAGCTGCGCGCCGTCGATCAGGTCATCGTGGACGAGCGTCGCCGAGTGCACGAGCTCGACCGCGACGGCGGCGCGCACGAGGCACTCGTCACCCGCGGACGTGCCCGGCGGTCCCCCTGCCGACTCCGCGGCCAGCAGCACGAGAAGCGGTCGCAGCCGCTTGCCTCCCGCCCTCACCGTGGCGTTGGCATGGGACGCAAGCGGCGCGCCGGCGCACGCGGTCACGTGCTCCAGGTGAAGCTCGGTGCGTGCCATCCGCCCGCGCAGCCCAGCGCCGCCGCGGCGCAGGATGACATCAACCCCATCCAGCCCGGCTGCGGGGTCGCTCGTGGTCGTGCCCCCCATCGTGCTCATCATGCCCGCTCCGGCGCGACCGTGCCGGCGTGGATCGCGATGATGCCACCCGCCGTGAGCACGTAGCCGATCTCGCACAGGCCCGCGCGCTCCATCTCGGCCGCGAGCGCGACGGGCGGGGGAAGCGCTTGACGGAGCTCGGCAGGTATGCGTAGGCGTCGGCGATCGTGACCTGCGCGGGGCCCTCGCGCGAGCGCGTCGGCGCGATCGCCGAGCCCGCCAGCCGCCCCAGCGCCGGAACCAGGCGGTCGAACCACAGCTTGTAGAAGAGCGACAGCGGCGGCCGCGTGGGCGTGGTGATCTCGAGCACCACCACTCGCCCCCCCGGGCGCACGACGCGAGCCATCTCCTCCAGGCCGCGCCGCAGATCGGCGAAGTTACGCGCGCCAAATCCGACCGTCGCCGCGTCGAAGCTGTCGCTCGCGTACGGCAGCGCCAGCGCATCACCGAACTCGAACCGGGGTCGCACCGAGGAGTCACCCAGCGGCGACGTCTTGGCGCGCGCCCGTGCGAGCATCGCCTCCGCGAAGTCGGTGCCGATGACCTCCCCTCCCGGGCAAACGCGGCGCGCGAGCTCGATCGCGAGATCGCCCGTGCCGGTGGCGACGTCGAGCACACGGCTGCCCGGGGCCACCCGCGCCAGGTCGGCCGCGCGGGCGCGCCAGCGGTGGTGGAGCCCGGCGGTCATCGCCGTGTTGAGCACGTCATACACGCCCGCGATGCGATCGAACATCTCGCGAACCTCCACCGCCTCCAGGCGCCCGCCGAGGGCTCGGCCGTGTCGATCGCGACGCCGGGCACGGGGCCGCTCGTCGCCGACTCGCTGGCGCCGCTTGCTCCACCGGCGGGGTCGGCGCCTTGCTGGGCGGTCATCGCCGAGACGCTACTTCAGGAGCGACAGGAAGGCGACGACCGACTTGAACTTCTGCGGCGGCAGGTTCTTGAACGAGGGCATCGGCGCCGTGGGATTCACGAGCGTGCGCGCGATCCCCTGCGCCGGTAGTCGCGAGGCGATGTGCGTGAGGTCCGGGCCCGGTCCCGCGTTGCCGTTCTCGCCGATCTTGTGGCACGCCTCGCAGCCCGTCTGCGCGACAACGGCCTCGCCGGCCTGGTATTCGGCGAGCGTCTTGCCGCCGGCCTGCAGGACCGCCTTCGGCGTGGCCATTTCGATCGCGGTGGGCGAGCCGGCGTTGGCGCCCTCGTAGGTGAGCAGCGCCATCGCCAGGAACACGACGATGAACGTGGCGGTCGCGATCGGCCGTCGCTCGGGTCGCCGCTCGGGTCGACGGTCATAGAACGGCAGCAGGAACAGCAGGATCATGCCGATCGTGGGCACGCCGATCGTGGCCAGCGGCGCCAGGCTCGCCGGCTTGATCACGCGCAGCACCTCGAACAGAAAGAAGAAGTACCACTCCGGCCGCGGCACATACGTCGTCGTCGTCGGGTTGGCCTTGGACCCGAGCTCGGCTCCGAGCACGAGCGACAACGCGATGATGACCGCCATCACGACGCACGCCATCGCCCCGTCCTTGGCCACCGCGTAGGGGAAGAACGGCTTGCCCTGCGCCTTCAGGACTGCGTAGTCGCGGAGGTACTCCTCCTTCTCGCGCTGGTTCACGCGTCCGCCTCGTGGAGCTCTGAGCGCTTCTCGGCTTTCAGCCACGGCGGCGCGGTCGTGCCCAGCTTGGTCACCAGGTACAGGTGCGCCCCGATCAGCGCGACGATCAGACCGGGCACGATCAGCATGTGAATCGCATAGAAGCGCGACAGCGTCGTCGCCCCGAATTCTCCCCCGCCACGGAGGAAGTCACTCAGATACGGCCCGATCAGCGGGCCGGTGCCGTTGATGTTCACGCCCACGATCGTCGCCCAGTACGCGCGCTGGTCGAACGGCAGCAGGTACCCCGTGAAGCCCATCACCATCGTCAGGATCAGCAGCACGACGCCGATCACCCAGTTGAGCTCCCGCGGGTACTTGTACGCGCCGAACAGGAACGTGCGCCCCATGTGCAGGAACACGAGGACGATCATCACGCTCGAGCCCCACTTGTGCATGCCGCGCACGAACTGGCCGAGGAACACTTCGTTGGTCACGTGGCGGATCGATTCATAGGCCCCTCCCGCCGGGTCCGGGCGGTAGTACATCGCCAGGAACACCCCGGTCACGGCCTGGGAGAGGAACGCGAACAGCGTCGCGGAGCCGAGCGTGTAGAACCAGTTCGTGCCCTTGGGCACCTTGCGGAACAACAGCCAGCGGCCGGCGCCGCTGAGCGACGTTCGCTCATCGAGCCAGTCGACGACCGTGATGCCGGCCTCCTTGGCCCCCTCGACCGGCCCGGCCTTGCCGTTGCCCTCCCCGGGGCGTGGCGGCGGTGACTTCAGGGCCGAGGGCAGCGGGGGGGCGGGGAGCTTGGGCATCGAGTTCTCGCCTTAGGGTTTCTGCTCGGTCGGTCTCGACGGATACAGGTACTGACCGATGCCATCCAGCGGCTCGCCGGGGTCGCGGGGAGAGAACCGGCGCAGCTGGCTGTTGACGCTGAAGCGCGGCCCGACCTGCACGTCTTCGCCGACGACGCGGGTGTAGAAGCGGTCGAGCGGCCGCACCGGGGGCCCGCCCACGCGGCGGCCGAGCAGGTCGTAGACGCCGCCGTGACAGGGGCAGATGAAGCGCTCGGCGGCGTCGACCCAGCGCACGGGACAGCCGACGTGCGCGCAACGGCTCGAGATCGCGATGTAGGGCGTGTTGCGGTCGTAGGGATCGGTGTCGATTTCCGGATTGAACTTACGCACGTAAGCCGTCGATTTGCCGGCCTCGCCGATTCCGGGGGTCAGCGTGATGACCACCGGCGTGTAGTTGTCGGCAGAGAACTTGCTGACCGTCCCGACCGTCTCGTAGGCGTGGGGAGTGCTCTTGAAGACCGGGCCCAGCGCGAAGCCGAGCGCCGGGAGCGTGAATGCGCCCGCGGCGATCGCGCCCGCCGTGTGGGCGGTGCCGGTCATGAACCGCCGTCGGGTGATCGTCTCGCCCTCGAAGGCGCCGGGGATCATGCGGTCGGCGGTGTACTTCGACTTGTACTTTTCGTGCTTGTCGGACACCGGGGTTGCGAACAATATCGAGGCGCGATTCAGGGCGGCGCCATAGGCGCCAAAGCACTTGTGCGCATCGCCTCTAGCGCTTGGGGAGCGCTCGCGACCACGAGGTCCTTGGCGCGCCGGTGCTCGGCGCTCGATCCCCAGCCGACCGCGCGCGCCCCGGCCGCCCAGACCGCGTCCGCGAGCGCCTGCTCGCCCGCTCCCTGAGCGAGCGCGCTGAGCGTGATCGTGTCGGCGAGCTCGGCCACCGCGACCGTGTCGCCGAGGGTCACCAGCCGGGCCAGTCCGATCGCATACAGCCGGTCGCCGGCCAGCAGACCGACGTCCGCCTCCGCGGCCCGCACCACCCGCGGACGGCCGTAGTGCAGCAGATAGCCCTCGTAGATCGCCTCCACGAGCAGCTCGTACTCATCGCGCCTGCCCTCCGTCCGCGGGCCTTCGGCGGCCACGCGCGCTGGACTCGAGGCGAGCTCGCCCGCGTGCGCGTGGTCCGTGGCTCCGTCGGGTTCGACCAGGGTCGCTATCAGCCCTCCCTCCTCGCGCAGCAGCGCCCGCAGGCGCTCAAGCACCGGCCCGCTCACCCTCCGACCCCCTCCCGCTCCATGGCGGCGAACGCCGCCGACGCCGCCTCGACCGTGCGCTCGAGCTGCTCGGGCGTGTGCGCCAACGACGGGAACCAGGCCTCGAACTGCGACGGAGGCGGATACACGCCGCGCGAGAGCAGCTCGCGACACCATGCCGCGTGCGCGTCCAGGTCGCAGGCCTTCGCGTCCTCGAAGCTCAGCACCGGGCGTGCGCTGAAGAACACGGTGACGAGGCCCGGCACCGAGACGACCTGCACCGGACGCGCGCCCGCCGCCGCCCGCAGGCCCGCGACGAGCCGCTCGGTGATCGCGGCGAGCCGCAAGTAGGCGGGTTCATCGAGCAGCTCGAGCGTGGCCAGGCCGGCCGCCACCGCGAGCGGGTTGCCCGACAGGGTGCCCGCCTGGTAGACGTCTCCGGACGGCGCGAGCAGCCGCATCAGCTCCGCCGCGCCACCCACCGCCGCCGCCGGCAGGCCGCCGCCGATGACCTTGCCCATGATCGTCAGGTCGCCTCTCACGCCAAGAAGCTCCTGCGCGCCGCCGCGGGCGACGCGAAAGCCGCTGATCACCTCGTCCAGCACGAGCAGCGCGCCGCTGGAGTCCGCGCGCTCGCGCAGCAGCTCGAGAAAGCCGGGCTGCGGTGGAACGAGGCCCATGTTTGCGGGCAGCGGCTCCGCGAGGATCGCCGCAAGCTCCTGTCCTTCTGTCGCGTCCGTCAGCGCCTCGGCGTCATTCCACGGGACGACCACCGTGTCCGCCGTCGCGCCGGCGGGCACGCCCGGGCTTGCCGGCAGCGCCTGCGTGGCCAGTCCCGACCCCGCCTCGGCGAGAAGGCCGTCGACGTGGCCGTGATAGGCGCCGGCGAACTTGAGCACCCGCTCGCGCCCGGTTGCCGCGCGGGCGAGCCGGAGCGCCGTCATCGTCGCCTCCGTCCCGGAGGAGGTCATGCGCAGCATCTCGACGCCCTCCATCCGCCGCGCAACCTCGGCCGCGAGCTCCACCTCGCCGGCCGTCGGCGCGCCGAAGCTCGTCCCCTTCGCCGCGGCCTCGTTGACGGCCGCCAGCACCAGCGGATGGGCATGGCCCGCGATCAGCGGACCCCACGAGCAGACGTAGTCGACGTAGCGATTGCCGTCCACGTCGAACAGTTCGGCGCCCTCGCCGCGGTCGATGAAGATCGGCTCGCGCCCGATCGCGCGCATCGCCCGCACGGGCGAGTTGACGCCGCCCGGGATCAGCTCCCGCGCGCGTCTGTAGCAGTCGGCCGAGCGCGTGTCCGTCAGCGACGCCGTCACGGATGCGCGCTCAAGCGTGCTCGCTCTCCCAGTTCTTGAAGTCCTCGGTGAAGTACAGCAGGCGGATCTTCTTGAACTCGGTCGAGGAGTAGAGGGTGGCGCGCCCTTGGATCCCGGTCTCCTCGGCGATCGCGTCGAGCACCGCGTCGCACTCCTCCTTGGAGCGCCCGTGGGCCATCGTGAAAACGGAGTAGGGCCAGTCCTCATAGGTCGGGCGCTGGTAGCAGTGGGAGATCCCGCGGAAGGCCGCCATCCGGCGGCCGATGTCGAAGATCTGCCCGTCGGGCACCTCCCACACGCCCATGCCGTTGGCCGAGAAGCCGGCGCGCCGGTGGTAGAGGATCGCGGCCACCCGCCGCAGCAGCCCGCGCTCCTGCATCCCCGCCAGGTGGTCGAGCAGGCGCTCTTCGCCGATCCCCAACTCGGCGGCGGCAGCCGCGTAGGGCGTTTCGAGCACCGGCATGTCGCCCTGCAGCGCCCTGATCACGGCGATGTCGAGCTCGTCATACGGTTGCCGCTCGAGCTCGATCGGCTCGGTCGCCTCGGCGAAGCTCGCCAGCGCCTGCGTGTCCCCCTCCATCTCGAGGTCCATGCGGATCTTGAACAGCCTCAGCGTCGGCAGCTGGCGCACGGACTCGGCGCCGGCGGCCTCTGCAAGCACCTCGAGCGTGCCCTCGAGCCCCAGCTTGGAGTCGGGCTCGGTCGCGATCGTGAACCACAGGTTGAACTCGTGGTTGCGCAGGTAGTTGTGCGAGACGCCCGGATGTCCGTTGATGACCTGGGCGGCACGATGGGGGTGCTCAGGGTCGACCTTGGCGGCCACCAGCATCGAGGAGTAGCCCAGCGCCCTCGTGTCGAAGATCGGGGTGACCTGACGGATGATGCGCTTGTCGAGCAGGCGCTGCACCCGACCCATCACCTCGGCCTCGCCGATGCCCCCGAGATCGGCCACGTGTCGATACGGCCTCGTGGCGATCGGGAAGCTCCCCTGCATCAGGTTCAGCAGCTTGCGGTCGACGTCGTCGAGCGGCACGGCGGCGCCGTCCTTGCGGCTGCGGATCTTGGGGACGGCCGCGGCCACGCGCTCGGCGTCGGGCGTCTGGTCCTCGGCGCCGGGCGTCTGGTCCTCGGCGCCGGGCGTCTGGTCCTCGGCGCCGGCCGCCTGGGGCGTGGGGCTCGCCGTCTGGTTGGTCAGGTCTGCTCTGCCAGCCATCGAGCGGCGTCCTTTGCGTGGTAGGAGATGATCGTGTCGGCGCCGGCGCGGCGCAGAGAGGTGAGGATCTCGAGCACCGTCGCGCGCTCCTCGAGATAGCCGGCCGCGGCGGCGGCCTTCACCATCGCATACTCGCCGCTGACGTTGTACGCGGCTACGGGCAGGCGCGTCGCACGCTTGACCGCTGCGATCACGTCGCCATACGCCAGGGCCGGCTTGACCATCACCATGTCGGCCCCCTCCTGCACGTCGAGCAGCGCCTCGCGCACCGCCTCCTCGCCGTTGGCGGGGTCCATCTGGTAGGCGCGACGATCGCCAAACGCGGGCGTCGAGCCGGCCGCCTCGCGGAACGGCCCGTAGAACGCGGACGCGAACTTCGCCGAGTAGGCGAGTATCGGCGTCTCGGAGAATCCCTCGCCGTCGAGCTCTTGGCGGATCGAGCCCACACGCCCGTCCATCATGTCCGATGGGGCCACGAGATCCACGCCCGCGCGGGCGTGGCTGACGGCGGTCTGAGCAAGCAGCTCGATCGTCGCATCGTTGTCCACGGCCCCGTCCTCGCGCAGCACGCCGCAGTGCCCGTGAGCGGTGTACTCGCACAGGCACACGTCGGTGATGACCAGCAGCTCTCCGCACGCCTGCTTGATCGCCCGCGTCGCCACCTGCACGACGCCTTCCTCGTCCCAGGCGCCGGAGCCGTGCTCGTCCTTCTCGGCCGGAACGCCGAACAGCAGCACGGCGGTGATCCCCAGAGTCGCGGCCTCGGCGGCCTCGGCGACGGCGGCGGCGATCGACAGCCGCTCCACGCCCGGCATCGTCGCTATCGGCTCGCGGGCGCCGCCCGTCTCCGACACGAACAGCGGCAACACGAGCCGGCCGGGGTCGAGCTCGGTCTCGCGCACGAGTCCGCGCAGTCCGGCCGTGGCACGCAGCCTGCGCATGCGCGTATTGGGGAAGGACATCGCCCCTTGAGGTTAGAGCCTCCCCGCGCGGGGCGGCACGATCGACGCCGGATTCACTCCGCGTGACGCAGTCCCACGCGCGCGAGCGCGCCGAACGCGATCGCCAGGACGAGCAGATGCGCCAGCGGCCCGCCAATCGCAGGCGTTGCGCCGTTGACGGCGGCGTCCAGTGCCTGCAGAGAGGCCTTGAAGGGAAATACGAACGAGATCACCCCGATCGCTTCATACAGCGCCGCCCCGACCGAGCCGCCGGGGACGAGCGCGAGGAAGGCGAGCGGCAGCGACAGCAGGAACGCCAGCAACGACGCCGCGCGCACCTCGCGCGCGAGCCCGCCGATCGCCACGCCCAGGGCGCCGAACGCGATCGAGCCGCACGCTAACGCCAGCAGCCACAGTCCGACGCGACTCCAGTCGAGCGCGACGAACGCACCGATCCCGGCGAGCATCGCGAACGCGACTGCGAACCCGCAGCCGGCTGCCAGCGTCGCCTTCTCGGCCAGCAGCGCCTCGCGCGAGACCAGGCCGCGCACCAGACGCGCCAGCGCGTGCTCCTCGCGCTCCAGCGCCACGCCGCCTGAGGCGAGCAGCACGCAGATGAACATCAGCGACACGCTCACCGCGACGACGACCGCGAACGTGTTCAGGGGCGTGCGACGCCCCTGGATCAGCGTGCTCTGGACCTGGATCGGCTGGCCGATCGTCGACAGCACGTTCCTCGCGAGGCTCAGATTCTGTGCGGCGAACGCGGCGAACGCCTCGACCTGTTCGAGCGCCGCGCGATCCGGACCGGGGGGCTGGCGCGCGATCACCGCGCGCAGCTTCCCCGGGATCTGGCTCAGCCCGAGGAGGTTCGGAGGTGCGCCGAGCACGCCGAGGTTGCCGCCGCTGAGCAACACGCCGATCGCCTGCGCCGCCGCGCGCTGGATCTGTTCGGAGAATCCGATGTTCGCCTGCGCGAGCGCCGAGCTCAGCTGCGACTGCACCAGCGACTGCTCCAGCGCGTTGCCGTTGTAAAGGACTTCCAGGTGCGCCTGCTCGACGCCCGAGGCAAGGCGCGAGACGATGTCCGGCGGGATCACGACCGCCGCCAGCACCTTGCCGCTCTTGATCTCCGCGATCGCCTGCGCGCGGGTCCCCACGCGCGTGGATTGCACCTGGCTGAATAGCTGTTCGGCATAGCGGCTGACCGCCACGCGCGCGCTGCCAACCCGAACGGTCTGCCCCGGCGGCGTCTGATCGACGATCGCCACGCGCGGCTTGCTCGGGCCGCGGGAGATCGCGAGTCCGATCAGCAGCGCGATCGCGACCGGGTAGACCACGAGCACGGCCACCAGCGCACGCGACCGGCGCAGGATCGTCAGGTCCTTCTGCAACAGCCAGCGCATCCTCAGTGACCGCGCGCTTTCAGAAACGCGATGAACGCTCCCTCGAAGTCCTCGCCCGGCCCGCTCGTTGCGATCAGCTCGCGCGGAGGCCCGTCGAACAGGAGCTCGCCGTCGGCCAGGACGATCGCCCGCGTGGCGTACCGGCGAACCTCACCGAGATGATGCGTCGAGAACAGGACGCTCCTGCCCCGCTGCACGAGCTGCCCGACGAACTCCCACAGCCGCGCGCGCTGACCCGGGTCGAGCGCGGAGGACGGCTCGTCGAGCGCGAGCAGCTCGGGATCGGCGATCAGCCCGAGCGCGACGTTGACGCGCTGACGGTTCCCGCCGGACAGGCGCTCCACGAGCTCGTGCGCGCGATCGTGCAGCTCGGTCTGCGCCAACATCGCCGCGACCGCCGAGCCCGGATCGGGCAGCCTCTCCAAGCGCGCGAACAGCCGCAGGTTCTCCTCCACCGTGAGCTTCGAGTACAGCGCCGGCTGCTGTGGGACCCACCCGATCGTCCGCTCTCCGACGGGCCCCGCGCGACCGCTGAGGGCGCCGGAGCTCGCGCGCTGCACGCCGGCGAGGATCGACAGCAGCGTCGTCTTGCCGGCGCCGTTCGGTCCCACGACCGCGACCAGCTCGCCCGCCCCAACGTCGAAGCTCACGTCCCTCAATGCCACCCGCTCGCCATAGCGCTTGGCGAGATCCCGCACGCTCAAGAGAGGATCGGCCAACGCTCGCCTTATAGCGCCAACAGCTGCGGTGACCGGTGCCGGCGACGCTGGACGAAGCGACGGGCGCGCAAGTCTCCCAAAAATGGCCTTCCCCGCCCGATCACAGCAGGCCCTCGCGGGAGCGATCCCACGGTTCGAACGTGACATGACGGGACAGGTAGGCGACTGTCTCGCGCACGATCGACAGGATCGGGAGCGCCACCAACGCACCCACGATCCCGTACAGCTGCAGCCCGAGCAGGAGCGCGAAGATCACGAGCAGGGGGTTGATCCGCAGCGTGTGTCCGAAGATCTGCGGCGCCACCACGTGGCCCTCGAGCTGCTGCAGTGCGACGAACAGGAGCGCCACCCACAACGCGGTGATCGGGTTGGTGAACAGCGCGACCAGGACCGGCGGCAGCGCGCCGAGGATCGGGCCGATGTACGGCACCAGCTCCATCACGCCATAGAACACCGCGAACGCGATCGCGTACTTGCTGCCGTCGGGGAAGATCCCCGTTTCGCCGAACAGATACAGCGCGAGACCCGTCGATGCGCCCATGACCAGGCTGAACAGGAGCTGGCCGCCGACATAGCGGGAGACCGCGCGCTGCACGAGCGACGGGTAATCGTCAGCGCGCGAGCCGTCGCCGTCCGGCATTACGCGACGAGCGAGCGCCCCGATTCGCTCGCCGTACAAGAGCATGTACACCGACAGCACGAACACCAGGATCAGGTCGAAGATCGCGTTGGCCGCTTCGGTCAGCAGCCCGCCGCCGAACGACGCAAGTTTGCCGGCGCTCTTGGCGATTTTCTCCTGGAACGTCTGCAGCGCCGTCTTGCCCTGTTTGACGAGTTCCACGTGCAGGCCCTGTTCGTTGAGTTCGCTCTGGAAGGTCGCGATCTTCTTGTTCGCTTCGTTGACGATCTGCGGGAGGTTGTTCGTGAACGTCCGCACCTGATTGGAGATAGGGTTGGCAAGTAGCACTCCTATCCCGGCCAGCGTCAGGAAGAATGCGAGATACACGGCAAGCACCGCCAAACCGCGCGGGAGCCGCCGGCGCTGAACGAAGGCGACGGCCGGGTTGAGGATCAGCGCGATGACTCCCGCCACCAAGAAGATCAACAGCACTTTCCCTGCCGCCTTCGCGAGCGCGTACAGCACGAGCAGCGCCAGCGGCAGCAGCACCAGCTGGACCCACCTGGGCACCACCGCACGCGCCGGCTCGGCTGGCGCCTGGTCGACCGCCGCCTCCGACTGCGCCGCCTCCGAGCGCTCGTCGCGACCCGCCAGCGCCTTCTCCTCCTCGCTGGGTGCGCCGGCCGCGGGCGTGGTGCCCGGAACGCTGGGTCGGCCGGCCTCGGGAGCGTCCCCGGAGACTCCTTTCACTTGCCTCCCACCATCGGCAGAGTATGGCTGAGATCCAGGCGGCGGCCGCGGAGGGATCCGCGACGAGCCCCGCGCAAGATCGACAGGAGGCGGACGGCGGCGAGGCGAGCGGCGAGGTCGGCATCCTGTTCGTCGGCGACCTCGTCGGAGGGATCGGCCGGCGCACCATGCTCGAGAGCCTGCCCGTCCTGCGCGAGCGCTACGCGCCGACCTTCGTCGTCGTCAACGGCGAGAACGTCGCCGGCGGCCTGGGCATCACGCCGAAGATCGCCGACGAGCTGTTCGCGGCGGGCATCGACGCGATCACGCTGGGCAACCACACCTACCATCGCCGCGAGATCTACCGCTATCTCGACGCTCAGCCACGAATCGTGCGGCCGGCCAACTTCCTGCGCAGCCAGCCCGGCCACGGCGTCTGCGTGGTCGAGCACGATGGCGTCCGGCTGGGCGTCGTGAACCTCAGCGGGAACCTCTTCCTGCGCGCCGGGCGCTCGGCCTTCACGGAGATCGAGGCGGCACTCGGCGAGTTGGGGGCGATCGAGTACGTGCTCGTCGACATGCACGCCGAGGCCACCTCCGAGAAGGTCGCGATGGGCTGGCACCTTGACGGGCGCGTGACGGCCGTCGTCGGCACGCACACGCACGTGCCGACCGCCGACGCGCGCGTGCTCCCGGGCGGGACCGCCTACATCACCGACGTCGGCATGACCGGTCCGCGCGGCGGCGTGATCGGCGTCAAGCGCGAGCAGGCAATCGAGTCGCTGCTCACGCAGATGCCCGTGCGCTTCGAGACCTCGCAAGAGGACCCGTGGCTGATGGGCGTGTTCATCCGCTGCTCACGGCCAATGCGGGCTGACTCGATCGAGCAGATTCTGATGCCACGACCGCCGGACGCCGCGACGGAGGGCTGAAGCGCCCGAGCAGCGCGAGCATCGCCAGCGCAAAGAACCACGGGACATACAGGTAGAACCAGTGTTCGATGCCCAGCTGCGTCGCGATCACCACAGCTGCGCACGCCGCCGCCAGCCCGACGACGTCGCGGTTGCGGCGGACGACCGCCAGGGAGACCGCGAGCACGACCGCGAGGACCTGGACGGTCCTCTGCAGCCCGCCGAGTCCGCCGTACAGTCCCCATACCGAGAACGGGGAGCCGCGATTGGCCTGGTAGGCGATCGTCCGCTCATAGATCGTGTGCAGCGAGTCGTGGCTCAGCGCGGGGATCGACACGATCGCCGCAGTTACCACCAGCGCCAAGAAGAACATGGCGAGCGCGCGTAACGCCGCGCGCGTGCCTGGAGGCGACGGCGCCGCGGTCGTCTGGGACGGTTCGCCGGGCCCTGCCGCAGGCTCGCGCCACAAGCCGTGCGTCGCAAGCAGCGGCACGAGCGCCAGCGGCGCAAACTTGGTCAACCCCGCCAGCGCGGCGAACACGCCGCGGGCCGGTGCGGACGTAGCCGCCAGCAGCGCCGCCATCAGGAGCACGGCCACGAGCGCGTCGTTGGAGTTGCTCTCCAGCGCAAACAACGTGAACGGGTAGGAGACCCACGCGTAGGCCAGCACGATGCCCAACGTCGGCCCGCGAACGCGACGGCCCAGCAGGAAGATCAGCGCAACCGCCAAGAGGTCGAACACGATCGCCGCGGCATGCGCCGCCGGCAAATCGCCCCAGGTGCCGTTCCAGCCAAAGATCTGCTGAAACGGCACATACGCCTCGTAGTTGACCGGGCCGTATGTGTCACCGTGCTGGTTGTCCGTCGGGAAGGACCCGTAAAGGGGCTTGCCGTCGACGATCCGCTGCGCTCCGATCACGCCCGCGTAGCCGACATCGATCACGTTTGAGTCGGTCACGTTCAGCGCGATCCGAAAGCCGATCAGGAACACCACGCCGAGCGCCAGCCACGGAGCGGGGACGAGCAGGCGCAGGGGTCTCGCTCGACCTCCGCCGCGCCGCCCCGGGCGGCTCAGCGCGAGCATCCGCGCGAGCAGGTACAGCAGCGGCGGATACACCGTCGGAACCGACGCGTAGATGTTCCCGTGGTTGAAGAACGCCAACGAGACCGACAGCGAAATCAGCACGAGCAGGTCGAGGTGCAGCAGCGAGAACGGCCGGCGAAAATCGATGAACGGGAGCAGAAACAGCACGGACAGCGGCAGCCATATGTAGAGCGCGTTCACGTGCCTACCGAACGCGCCGGGGTAGCCGCGCGCCATCGACCACGGCACCTGAAAGCCGGTCCACTGTTCAAGGACCCGCCCCGAGGCGTCGTCGATGATCACCTGCCCGATCTCCTTCTTCCCGTTGTGCGAGAAATAGCTCACCTGCCAGTGGAACGGCAGCTTCAGGTACGCGCCCCCGTATGAGCCCGGGTATTCCTTGCGGGCGGCGCGCATCTTTGGTAGCGCGCCGGCGATCGCGAGGACCTTGTCCGCGGACAGCTTGCGGCCTGCGGGCGGGGTTTCGGAGGCCGGCACCGGAATCGGCGATTCCGAGCTCGTCGATTGGCCGGAGGCAAGCGCGCTGGTCGCCTTCTGACCGGTGGATGTCGCGGTGGGGGCCGCCGTCGTAAGTTGCGCCTGTGGCGGTGCGCTCGGGGAGGGACCGGCGGCGGCCGAGGCGACGGCGGGCTGTGCGCAAAGCGCGACACAAGCGATCAGTAGCGGCTTGCTACGCATCCCGCGAGGGTACGTGACCGCGATCGCGCTTGACGAGGCGCCCGCGTCCCGTTCGAGCTCACGGTTGCGGCCGCTCGTCAACTTGTCCGCACGTCTTGACGCGGGCCGGTCGGCGAATTAGGTTGCGCTCACAGTGGCGGTACTGGCCAGAGCTGCCCTCCCCTGGCGCGCGCTCGTCGCGGGTGCCGTGGTGTCGCTGGTGCTCGGGGTCGCTCTGTCCGCGCGGCCGGGCGAAGACGAACGCCCGGTGACCGTCCCGGTGGCGCGCGGCGGCGTCACACCGTACAAGAGCGTCTCCAGCTTGCCGATCGCGGCTCAGGGTCCGATCTCCGCCGCTCTGGGCGCCGACGATCGCGCGTACCGCCTCACGCGATCGGATGGCGGGTTTCGCGCCGTGAGCACGAAGCAGCATTTGAGCGCGCGATTCTCCCGATCGGGTGTCCTGTTGCGCTCGGGCGCGACCGAACTCGGGTTGAGCCTCCGCGCCGTCGGCTACGGCCGATCGCTTCGTGCAGTCGCCGCGGTCACGCCGACCGTCAATGCCAACCGCGCGACCTACGCACGTGCGGGGCTGAGCGAGTGGTATGTCAACGGGCCGCTTGGGGTCGAGCAGGGGTTTACGTTGGCGCGGGCGCCGGCCGGACCGGCGGCCAAGCAGCTGACCTTGTCGATGGCCCTGACCGGTGATGCGAACGCCGTACTGTCGCAGGACGGGCGGAGCCTCCTGTTGACTCACGCCGGGGGGCCGGCGCTTCGCTATACCGGGCTTTCTGCAACCGACGCTCGGGGACGCGTGCTGCACAGCTGGCTGGAAGTCCACGGCGCACGAGTCCAGATCAAGGTCGACGCGCGCGGCGCGAGCTATCCGCTGCGGATCGACCCGTTCGTTCAGCAGGGCTCGCGACTCACCGGCAGCGGCCTCGAAGGATTCGCCCCCGAATTCGGATCGAGCGTGGCGATCTCCGCCGATGGCAACACCGCGGCGGTCGGCGCTCCCCAGGACAACAATTTAGGCGCGGTGTTTGTGTTCACTCGCGCAGGCGGCGTTTGGACGCAGCAGGGCGGAAAGCTCACGGGCGCTGGCGCAAGCGCCGGGGCGCGGTTCGGCTCGAGCGTGGCGCTAGCGGCCGACGGCAACACGGTCCTGGTAGGGGGCTTCACTGATAGCAGCAGCGTCGGCGCGGCGTGGGTGTTTGCGCGCTCGGGCGCGACCTGGGCAGCGCAGAGCGGGAAGCTCACCGCCGGCCTCGAAGAGACTGGTAAAGGGGAGTTCGGTTTGAGCGTGGCGCTGTCAGGCGACGGCAGCACCGCGCTGATCGGTGGGCCCACCGACAACGGGTTCGTAGGGGCCGCGTGGGAGTTCGTACGCTCGGGCGGGACCTGGGCCCTGCAAGGCGGCAAGCTCACCGGCGGCGCCGAAGAGACCGTCAACGGCGAATTCGGCCAGAGCGTCGCGCTCTCCGCCGACGGCAACACCGCGCTCTTCGGCGGCACCGGAGACAACGGCAGCGCCGGCGCAGCGTGGGTGTTCACGCGCTCGGGCGGGACCTTGACCCAGCAGGGGCCCGAAGCTCACCGCAAGCGACGAGACCGGCAAAGCAGAGCTTGGATACAGCGCGGCGCTGTCGGCAGACGGCAGCACCGCACTCCTCGGCGGCCCACTCGACAACACTGATGTCGGGGCGGCGTGGGTGTTCGCACGCTCGGGCTCCGGCTGGGGCCAACAGGGCTCGAAGCTCACCGGCAGCGACCGGACGGGGCGAGCCGGACGGGCTGGAGCGTGGCGCTGTCAGGCGACGGCAACACCGCGCTGGTCGGAGGCCCATTCGACAGCTCCACTGCCGGAGCGGCGTGGGTCTTCACGCGATCGGGCGCCGCCTGGACCCAGCAGGGAGCAAAGCTGCTCGGCGGCCCCGAACAGAGCTTGACCACTGACGGCGACTTCGGCGTCGGCGTGGCGCTGTCCTCCGACGGCGACACCGCGCTGATCGGCGGGGAAGATGAAAACAAGGCTTCGGTGTTCGTGAACCCGCCGCCGAGTGTTACGACCGGCTCTGCGTCGAGCGTGGCCACGACCACTGCCACACTCAACGGAACGGTCAACGCCGGAGCCTCGAGCACCGCCCACTTCCAGTACGGGCCGACGACCGCATACGGCTCCTCGTCGGCAAACCAGGGCGTTGCCGCGGGAGGAGCTGCCACCCCGATCACGGCGGCCATCAGCGGCCTCGCGCCGGCAACCGCCTATCACTTCCGCATCGTCGCTGGAAACTCGGGCGGGACGAGCTTTGGCGCGGACCAGACGTTCACGACGGCGCCACGCCTCCTAATCGTCGCGTGTACGTGTCTGCGGCCATTTACGCCTCCCCGCATTTCGGGCGTCTCCCAATCCCACCGCACATGGCGCGAGGGCAACCGCCTGGCGCGTGTCGCACGCAAGCGCCCCCCGGTCGGCACGACGTTCTCCTTCACCCTCAACGAGGGGGCGCGAGTCAGCTTCGCGTTCACCCAACCGGCGCGCGGGCGCAAGGTCGGAAGGAGATGCCTCGCGCAGACCCACGCGAACCGCCGCAAGCACGCGTGCAAACGCACGGTGACGAAGGGCACACTCGCGTTCATAGCCCATGCCGGCCGGAACAGGGTCTCCTTCCAGGGAGTGATCTCGCGATCCAGGAAGCTCAAGCCGGGGTCCTACACGCTCGTAATCACCGCGAGCGCCGCCGGTCTGACCTCCGCCCCCGCCCGGCTCAGCTTCAAGATCGTCAAATAGCCGCCTCGGCGTCCGGCTTGCCGGAGGAGGCGTCCGCCCCGAGTCCGAAGTGCCCGAGCACGATCGGGGCGATATCGCGGATCGCCCACTGCGCGGGCTCCGCCGGCGGCGGCGCGACCCCGCACATGACGAGCGCCCCAAGCGAGTCCGAGGCGTGCAGCGAGCCGTGGCTGCCGCCACCGACGTGCGCCTGGCGACCCCAGTCGATGAACTCGTAGCCTGGGGCGGCGGAGAGCAGGACCTCGCCCGAGGTCGGGCAGGTCAGGGCCGACCAGACGCGCGCGAGCGCGTCAGGGTAGCCGGGCGTCTCCAAGCGTCCATCCCGGACCGTCGCCTCGATCACCGCGAGCGCTCCCTCGACGCTCCAGCGGACACCGCGCGGATCCTCCACCGGCCCACCGGGTCGGAATCGCAGCTCGCCGCGCGTGGGGCTGGAGATGATTCCCTCGCTCGGGGCTTCGTGGGCGTCGCGCGCGAGCCACATGACGTGCTCGATCCCATCGATCGCGAGCGCGCGTGTGGCGACAGAGGCGCGCATCGCGTCGCGCTCGGGCTCGTGCAGGGCGTAGACCATCGCGGCGCGCTGGGACGGGCAGACGGCTATCCGGGGCTCTTCGCCGTTGGAGCTCCCCGACGAGCGGGACGGTCCGAGCACTCCCAGGTCGGCGAGCTCGTCCTGCAGGGCGATCGTGTCGGTGACGGGCACCTGCGAATGGTCGGCCATCGCGATCACCGCGTGCTCCCGCAGGAACTCATCGACGCCGCCGGATGCCTCGAACACGCGGGCGAGCTGCAGGTCTGCCTGGGCGATCGACCGCAGCTGCGCGTCGGGGCCGTACTTGTGCGAGTACCAGTCGTTGTCCGGGAGTGAGAGCAGGAGGAAGTCGAACAGGTCGTGCTCGACCAGGTACGAGGAGACGCAGCCCGAATGACGGTCGCGCACTCCCGGCATGCCCAGCCCCGAGCGGCAGCCGGTCGGGCGCGAGGAAAAGACGTCGGCGTAGAACAGCTCGCGCGGACCCATCACGGCGTGGCGCATCAGCGTCGAGGCCACGCGCGTCAGCGCCGTGTCCCGCTGGGGCTCGTGGCGGTGGCGACCGCGGTACATCAGGTAGGTCGTGCCCGCGGTGCGCACGTCGGCGTCGTCGAGGGACTCGAACACGGTCGGGGTATCCGGCGAGAGGTGCGCGCGATTCATGTTGTAGACCAGGTCCGTCAGCTGGCGTGCGATCCCGAGGCGCTGCGCGGAGCGAAAGCTGGAGCCGTACTCGACATAGCGTCGCTCCTCGCGATGAAACCAGTTCATCGCGGGAATCCGGTGCGCGTCCTGGGCCACGCCGGTGACGATCGAGGCGGCGCAAACGGGCGTTACGGATGGGAAAGCGGCGACGCAATCGGGCACGTAGCGACCGCGTTCGATCAGCTGCGCGAGCACCGGCGCGGCCCCCGCGGCGACCGCACGCTCGAGCATCTCGGGGGCCATCGCGTCGATAACGCAGAGGACCAGCTTGGGCGGCGTCGAGTCCATCTAGCGGCGCAGGATGCGCAGGCCGGCGTGCTTCTCATCGGTGCGCGCGCGCCTGCGCCACACAAACCACGCGAGCAGCCCGACCGCGACATAGCCGAGCGGATGCAGCAGCGCGACGGCGGCGGCGAGCACGAGGGAGGCCGCGTCGAGGTAGACGGTCAGCGCCTCGCGCGCGGCGCGGTCGGGAAGGCGGGCGCGAGCCCGTGTGATCACGGGACCGGCTGCGTATCGAGCCAGCATCGCGGCCCCGGCCCCACCGAGGAGTCCGGGCCACCAGGCGTCGCCGTGGGCCGCCAGCGTGCCCGCGAACAACAACGCCCCCACGGCGACCGCGTGGGAACTGATCGCGCCGCCGGCGACCGCCTCGAAGCGCTCAGCGCCCAGCCGCAGCTGGAGCAGGTACGCCCCGACGAGCACGACGACCACGACGAGCAGCCACCAGCCGGACTGCAGAAAGTGGTAGTTGCTGTGGGCGAAGGTGACGCCGAGCGCGCCAGCCGAGCCAAGGGCGCCGGCGAGCAGCACGGGGAGATAGGGACGCAGCCCGCAGGCCGCCGCCAAGCCGAGGCCGAGACCGATGTAGAAGAAGATGCCGTTCATTGGGTGGACGCGCTCGCGTGCTCAAATCCGCGGGCAGGGTGCGCTACCGTGCGGGAGCTGGGCCGATCGTCGATCGGCAGGACGATAGAGGACTCCTCCGGCGGCCAGACCGACAGCGAGGTTCGGCGCGCGCGACGGCGAATAGAGACGACAGGCGAATGGACCGATCGATCAGCGGCACAGGCGACGGGCGCGGGGCGCGGCCCACCGCGCATGAGCTCGCGCGCTACGAGGCGCTGTTCGCCGCCCGGACGCGCAGCATGAAAAGCTCGGCCATGCGCGAGATGATGGCGCTGACCGAGCGCCCGGACGTGATCTCGCTGGCGGGCGGTCTGCCGGACACGAGCACCTTCGCGCCCGAGCTGTACGCGAAGCTGATGTCCGAGGTCGCCGCGCAGTCCACGGCGCGGGCGTTGCAATATGGCCCGACCGAGGGGATGGCGGCGGCGGTGGAGTGCATCGTCGAGGTGATGGCGGCGGAGGGCACCACGGTCGATCCCGGCGAGGTGATCGTCACGACGGGCGGCCAGCAGGTGATCGACCTGGTCTGCAAGGCCCTGATCGACCCTGGCGACGTGATCGTCGCCGAGGCTCCGACCTATCCGGGAGCGGTGCCGACGTTCGGGGCCTATCAGGCCGAGGTGGCGCAGATCGAGGTGGACGGCGACGGAATGCCGATCGACGAGCTGGAGAGCACGCTCGACCGGCTGGCGGCACGAGGGGCGACGACCGAAGTTCATCTACACGATCCCCAACTTCCAGAACCCCGGCGGGGTGACGATGTCGCTCGCCCGCCGGCGGCGTCTGGTCGAGGTGGCGCGCGAGCGCGAGCTGCTCGTGCTGGAGGACAATCCCTACGGCCTGCTCCGCTACGAGGGCGATCCGCTGCCGACGATCTACTCGCTCGACGCCGAAGCGGCCGGGCGCGGATCGGCGGCCGACCTGGTCATCTACCTCGGCACGTTCTCGAAGATCCTCTCGCCCGGCCTGCGTCTCGGCTGGGCCGTGGCTCCGCGGCCGGTGCTGGAGAAGCTCAACCTCGGAAAGCAGGGCGCCGACCTGTGCTCCTCCCCGGTAACGCAGCTGTTCGTCGCGGCGTACTTCCAAGAGCGTGACGCGCGCGGAGACGCCGCCTGGCGAGAGTACGTGGAGCGACTCAAGGATCTCTACCGACGCCGCCGGGACGTGATGCTCGAGTCGCTCGAGGAGCACTTCGGCGAAGACGCGCGCTGGACCAGGCCGCAGGGTGGGCTGTTCATCTGGGCGACGCTCGACGAGCGCATCGATACGACCGACCTGCTCGCCCTCGCGCGCAAGAGCGAGGGCGTCGCATTCGTTCCCGGCCGAGCCGCATACATGGATGGTCGCAGCGGCTCATCCTCGATGCGTTTGAATTTCGCGGGGGTCCCCGATCGAGACATCCGCGAGGGGATCCGCCGGATCGGCAAGGTCGTCCACGAGCAGGTTGGGCTGTATGGAACGCTCACCGGATCTCCCCCGCCGGCGCAAGCCGAGGACAAGCCCGAGCGCGCAGATGCGCGAGCCGCCGACGGCGGCGTCGGCCTGGCCGACGTCGTCGAGCTGCCACGCCGCGGGCAGGGTGGATCGGGACGCCGGCGCCAGGATCGATGAGCGCCGCGAAGAAGGTCGCGGTGCTCAAGGGCGGGCGTTCGCTGGAGCGCAACGTGTCCCTGCGCTCGGGCGCCCATGCACAGGAGGCCTTGGCGCGACTGGGACACGAGGTCCTCGCGCTCGATGTCGACTCCGAGCTCGTCGCCCAACTGCGCGACGCGAAGCCCGATGCGGCGTTCATCGCGCTCCACGGCCCGGACGGCGAGGACGGAACCGTGCAGACGCTGCTGGAAGCGCTCGGCATCCCCTTTACGGGCTCCGGGCCGGCGGCCTGCATGCGCTGCACCGACAAGGTGCTGGCCAAGCACCTGATGCGCGAGGCGGGTATTCCGACGCCGGACTTCCGCTCCCTTCGCGAGGCGTCGATCAAGGAGCTGGGCGCGGCGGGCGCGCTACCCGACGTCGAGCAGGCACTGGGGTTTCCGCTGGTCGTCAAGCCCGCCAGCCAGGGCTCGGCGCTCGGCGTCAAGTTCGCCAGCACGAGCGGGGAGCTGCCGGGGGCGCTCGTCGGGGCGTTCTCCTACGACCGCAAGATCCTGATCGAGCGCTACGTCAAGGGCCGCGACCTGGCCGTGTCGGTGCTCGACTTTCCCGAACTAGGGAAGCCGGTGGCGCTGCCGGTGGTCGAGGCGGTCCCCCGGGAGGAGGACTTCTACGACTACGAATCGCGCTATGAGATCGGGATGACGACGTTCGTGTGTCCGGCGGAGCTCGAGGCGGAGACGAGCGAGCGAGCCCAGGATCTGGCGCTGGCGGTCTACAAGCTGCTCGGATGCCACGGCGTCGCGCGCATCGACCTGATGCTCGATGAGGACAGCAGCGAGCTGTGGGTGCTCGAGACGAACATCGTTCCGGGGATGACGGAGACGAGCCTGCTGCCCCAAGCGGCGGACGCCGGCGGCGTCTCCTTCGATGAACTGATCGCACACGTCCTCGCCAGCGCGTGGACGCGCGAGGCACTCGAGGCCGGGGGCGTCAGTCCCTCCCGCGCCGGCTAAGAGTCGCCCGCCGCGAAGTCCTCGGGCGAGACCTCGTCGAGGAACTCCTTGAACTTCTCGACGACGTCCTCGGACTCCTCGACATCGTGCTCGAACTCGATCGCCGACTCGGCGATCACCTCCTCGGCGGCGTAGATCGGTGCGCCTGAGCGCACGGCCAGCGCGATCGCATCGCTCGGTCGCGAGTCGATCTCCAGCTCGCGGCCGGCGACGCTGAGCGTGATCGAGGCGAAGAACGTGTTCTCGCGCAGCTCGGTTACCGAGACCTGCGTGCATTTGACATCCAGCTCGCCGAGGATGTCGCACAGCAGATCGTGGGTCATCGGGCGCGGCGTCCCGGCGCCCTGCAGCTTCATCAGGATCGACGCGGCCTCCGGGTGCCCGATCCAGATCGGCAGGAACTTGTTGCCGTCGACCGTCTTCAGCAGCACGATCGGCTGCTTGCCAACCATGTCGAAGCTGACGCCGTAGATGACCATCTCCTGCACGCAAATCCTCCGAGAGGGGGAACGGCCAGAGTATAGGTACCCGCTGAGAGCCCGCAGGACGCTCGCGACGCCGCGACTCAGAGCTCGGCGGTGGCCAAACCGTCGGGCTGCGTGCGAAAGCTCCAGAGCTTGTTGCCCAGGAAGTTGAGCGGCATCGACGCCGCCACGGCAAGCGCCTGCGCCGCCACCTTCGGCATGCCCACAGCCTCGACGAACAGCATCAACAGGAGCAGGCTGAAGCCCAGCGCGACGAGGCTCACGGCGACGAAGCGGACCGCTTGAAACCTTGCTCGGCCGCCGCGCGCGTCGAACGTCCAGTGGCGGTTCAGCACGAAGTTGTTCGCCACCGCGACGACCCATGCGATCACCGCCGCCACGTGATAGTCGACCCCGAACCCGTGCACGCAGAGCGTGTAGACGGCGAGGTTGATGATGAACCCGATCCCGCCGACGAAGCCGAAACGCACGAGCTGGAGCCAGTTGGCGGGCCTGCGCATGCCGTGCAGGAGGCGCATGTGGGGCTGGATCTCTACGGGTGCGTGGACGCCACCCGAGTGAATGTTGACGGCCGTTGCGTCGTCGTGCATTCGAGTCAGGGTAGCTGAGCCGCGCGCGCGGGTGCCCGCCCATGCCTCGGCGACACTCTTGAACGCTCGCGATCGAGCCGGAGCTAGCGGCACCATGGCGCCCGCACGCCCGCTAGCCTTGCAGTAGTGACGGACACGACCCACGACCAGGCTCTGCCCGCCTGGCGCGGCGGCCCATCGCGCTTCGTGCTGGCCGGGGCCCTGCTGGTCACGGTGGTCGCTGGGCTCGTCGTCGCCCTCATCATCGGCCTCGGCTCAGGTCATTCGACGCCCGCACCCCACGCGGGCGCGGGTGAACGCGGCGTTGCACCCACGGTGGCCGCGAAGTCCGGTGCGCCGCCCGGCGCCACTCAGCGCGCCGCCGCCACGACGGGGATTCGATCGAGTGTCGCCGAGGTGGCGGATCCGACCGAAGCCAGCAGCTTTCCGGCGCCGGCCTCGGTTCGCCACAAGGCTGCCGCCACGCCGGCGAAGGCCGGCGAACAGATCGTGGCCGCGGGCGCGCCGTCGGACGCCGAAGTGCGCAAGGAGCTGGCACAGATGCAGGCGGTCGAACGCGCGGCCAAGCAGACCCAGCAGAGGAGCCTTACGCCGGTCAAGGGCGGCGACTCGATCGGCGGAAACGGGACGATTCCGATCCCGACGAACGTCCCGGAAGTCATTCAGAGGGTGGTCGCCGGCGCGAATGCGATCGCCGACTTCCCGTATGTGTTCGGCGGTGGACACGGCTCGTTCGTGGACAACGCCTACGACTGCTCCGGGTCGGTCAGCTACGCGCTGGCCGCGGGCGGCCTGCTGAGCTCGCCGGAGACCTCCGGTGAACTCGAGAGCTGGGGCGCTGCGGGCCCCGGACGCTACATAACCGTCTATGCAAACGCCGGCCACACCTATATGTACGTGGACGGCATCCTGTACGACACGGCTGGGCGCAGCGGCGTCTACGCCTCACGCTGGCTGGTCAGCCCGGTTGACAACACCGGCTACGTCGCCCGCCACTGGCCGGGGCTGTAGATGACGCACCGACGCCGACGCGGCCACCTGCGCCGCCTCACCGGATAGGCGCCTTGGTAGCGAGATGGTGAGCAGCGTCCTGAGCGTCCTCGTCGCCGGCGCGCTGCCGCTTGCGCTCGATGGTGAATCGGTCAGTGAAGTCGGCGGCAACGGCACGGCGATCGCCGTCATCTCACTCGTCTCGATGGTCGCGTGCTACGTGCTGCTGTTCGCGCTGTGGCGCTACGTGTTCAGCGCCAAGGCGAAAGCCAAGCGACGGGAACCACCCGACTGAGCGCGTCGAAATAGGCGGCGTCGGCAACTGGCGAGCGACCGTCTGACTCACCTCTCTCCGACCCTCGGAGAAGTGGGTGCGTCAGCCTGACAGCGTGATCGTGCTCAGGACCGTCGCCGTGCGGGCGGAGGCGTTACGGACGATCAGCCTGAGCATCAACGATGGCTTGTGTAGGCGGCGCAGGCGCGCGGCGGTCGCCTTGCTGAACTGGATCTTGACCGTGTTGCGCCCGGCGGCCGTGGTCACCAGGATCGCTCTGCCGATTATCGTCTGCGGAGCCGTGCCTTTTGCCAGACCCGTGGCCGGCGACCCGTGCAGGCCGATCCGACGCGCCAGCGAGCTGGCGAGCAGTACCTCGAAATGTCCGGTCACCCGTTCGTTGACCGAGTAGCGGATGACCAGACCGTTGCGCAGCACGCTGCTCAACGACCTTGACGCGATCGAGGCGGTCGCCGCGGGGTTCACGATGGGTGTCGTGCCTGCCCCGCTGGACCCGCTCGAGGGGGCGCCGGAGGCGGAGGAGCTCGTGGAGGAGCTCGTGGTGCTTGAGCTCGTGGTGCTTTGCGTGCTTTTACTTTCGGTCGGCGTGGACGGTTCAGGGGGACCTGCGACGGTAACCGCGTTGGTCGTGGTCGCCGTGTTGCCACCACCGTCGGTGATCGTGAGACTCACTTCGTATGTCTTTCCATAGGTGTAGGAGTGAAACACGCTCGCGTCGCCGGCGCCAGACACCGGTTTGGACCCGTCGCCGAAGTTCCATTCGTAGTTCGTGGCTCCCAGGCTCACGTTTGACTCGCTCGCATCGAAGCCGACGACTTCCCCGTTGTTGACGGGATTGGGCACCGTGAACAGCGGCACGAGCGACACCGCCGGTATACACGCCACGCCGGGGAAGTCTTCGCCCAGGGCCGCCTGGTCGTAGGCGGTGTTCAGGTAGTAGGCGTGCCCGGCGATCGACTGGTTAAAGAGCGTCCCGGCTTCCGAGTCGTTGGTTGGCGTCGTATTGGCCGCGGGACTTCCGCCAATGTTTGGTTCGAACCAGTTGCGGCACTGGTCGGGCATCTCGTTGCCTTCATTGGCCCCGGCCGGCACATACCAGCCGTTGAGCAACGGGTCGGTCACGGTCGCCATCTGCTCGACGCTGATCTCGTTGATGATCACGTCGGGCAGCCCGGAGTCGAAGTCTCCATCGGTGTCGAGCGTCGGGAGCTGGTTGGGCTCCTGCTGCGTACCCGCGCCCGCCTGGCAGTCGATTTCGTTGTGCCGGGCCATGTCACCGCTTCCAAGCGTGCCGGCGGTCCACGGCTGCGCGGCGTACAGAACCGTGCCGGCGCCAGAGCCGATGAACGAGTGGTAGCTGCAGAAGCTGTGTGTGTAGCTTTCCGCCGATGAGGGTTTGCTGTCCGAGCAATGACCACCCGGTGTTCCACCGGCGTCGGTGCAGACGGTCACTCCGGGGGCGTGAACAGGAAGTAGATCGTGCCCAGGCCCGTCGGCAGGCCGTGCGACGTGATGAAGCTCGAAAGCTCGGTGCGCAGCTGCGCGTCGGTGAGGCAGGTGATCGATTCCGAGGTCAGATTGGGATCCGTGCAATTGCCGCTCACCGGGTAGGCCGTCTTGTCGGTGGAAGCGCCCAGGAAGCTCGAGCGATATGCCGCGTGGCCAGTCGAGTCGGTGTACAGGGCCGTCACGGCGTTGACGTTCCCCAGCGTTTCGCTCGCGCTGCCGACATCTTGGAAGTACCGGTTGATCAGCGCCTTCCAGTCGCCGTCGTACTGATTGGCGGGTTTAGTGGTCGGATCCCAGTAGATCGCGTAGGTCCTGTTGGAATGCATCACGGGCCCGCCGTGGTATGTCAGTTCACGCGTCGGTTCTTTGAAGGCCGTGACCGAGTGCGGCTCCACGCCCCACTGCGGAGAGGCGATCGTCGGCGTGACGAGCGCACCGGCGGGGGCCGGCGCCAGGACGAGCATGAGAAACGCGCAGGCGCATAGGCCCGCAAGGCATGCGGCAACCGCACGGGGCAGCGCTGGGAGGGATCGGAGGCCGACGAGCGGTGGGGAGAAACGCGCAGGAGGGGCCACGAACCCTTCATCGGCAGTCAGCGGCCGATCCCTTAGCTCCGCTGGACGTGTTCACCGCAAGGCGCCTCCGCCGGAGCTTCCGAGCGGCGTTTCCGGGAGCCTCGCCCGCTTGCGCTAGAGGACGCTCGAGGCCTCCGGCTCGGCCTGCGGCGCATCGGCGTCGCTGACGGTCGGGTCATCGACGTCGGCCATCCGCCGCCAGGGCCGCGTGTGTATGAGCCATGCCGAGGCCGCGGCGAGCAGGATCGAGCACAGGATCCAGCCCAGCGCGGTCGTACCCACCCCGACGTACTTGAGGCCGGACGCGGCGATCACGAACGTGATGACCGGTCTGATGTAGCGGTCGGGCGCGCTTGAGGAGAGCAGCGACCCCACGAACACCGCGGGGACGCTGCCGATCGCCAGCGAGGCGGTGACGCCGAACTGGACGTGACCGAAGGCGAGGGCGCCCAGCGCGGCGGCGGCCGTGAGCGGGACGGCCTGCGTCAGGTCGGTGCCGACGAGCTGGTTTGCGCCCAGCATCGGGTAGAGGAAGAGCAGCAGGATGATCATCAGCGAGCCCGAGCCGACCGAGGTCATCCCGACGACGATCCCGCCGATCATTCCGATTGCGACCGTGCGCACGGGGCGCGCCACGACCGCGTGGACCACGCCCGTCCGGTCCTGGCCACTGCGACGGTCCAGGATGTAGCGCAGCACCATCGCGCTCGCTCCCACCAGCAGCGCCACGCCAAGGGCCACCTCGATGTTGCTCTGCGCCGACTTCGCGTGTCCCATCACGTGCAGCAGGTAGGCGCCGAGGAAGGCCATCGGGACCGAGCCGAGCACCATCCAGCCGACCAGGCGCAGGTTCACCGTCTTCTGTCGCAGGTGCACGCCGGCGCCGATCGGACGCATCATCACGGCGGCGACCAGGTCGCTCGATATCGCCGTCGAGGGCTGCACGCCGAACAGGAGGATCAGCATCGGCGTCATCAGCGCGCCGCCGCCGGCGCCGGTCATGCCGACCAGGAAGCCGACGACCGCGCTTCCGAGGATTATGAATGGATCGATGTGCATCGCGGCCCCTCGCCTCAAGGCGCACAGCGGCTCGCGCTCGCGCCAGGTCCCGGGCGGGCATGCTACTGGCCGCAAACCCGATAAGGCAAATATGGCCCGATCCGGGCGATCGTGGACCGCGCTTCGAACTAGTGTCGATTAGCTCAAGTCCTGGTCACGGCCGCCGACAAGTATCCCATGAGCCACGCGGAGGATCGCGGCATCGTCGATCTATGGGCGCTGCGCCTGCGCGAGGCGACGATCGCCGCGGGCGTTTGGCTGACCTACGTCCTCTGCACTGCCGGCGAGCTCTACGTCGCGAATACCTGGCAGCGGCCCAATCGGCCGGCACTCGCGGTGCTGTTCGGCGCCGCGATGCTGTCGGCCTTCGTTCTCTCGTTGCTCCCGCGCGAGCCGATCGTGCGCAGCTGCTTTCGCGAGGCCTTCTTCCTCAGCTGGAGCATCCTCGACCTGGTCCTGATCGCGCTCGGGGCGCTGGCGGATGGCGGCACTGGGAGTCCGATCACGTTGTTCTTCATCGTCCCGGTGGTATTCGCGGCGATGTCCTATCCGCTCAGCTCCGTCGCCGCGGTAGGGGGGCTCACCGTCGCCGCGTACATGACGCTCGCCGTCACGATCGGCGGATCGGACTGGACCAACCAGACCCTCTTCGCGGTCGTGTTGATCTGCACCGGCATCCTGAGCGCCTGGCAGGCGCAGTATCACAATCGCCAACGGCGGGCGCTTCGGGAAGTCTCGCGCACGGACCCACTCACCGGCTGCTTGAACCGACGCGGCTTTGAGGAGCGCGCCGTCGGCGAGATCGACGCCGCGACCCGCCGCTTGAGCCAGGGCGCGGTGCTCGTGCTCGACGTCGACCATTTCAAGCCCGTCAACGATCGCCACGGGCACGCTGTCGGCGACGAGCTCTTGTGCTGGGTGGTCCAGACGCTGAAGGAGGTGATCCGACCAGGCGATGAGGTCGGCCGGATGGGCGGCGATGAGTTCGCCGTGTTGTTCGCCGAGATCGAGCCAACCGACGCGCTCGAATGCGCGGCGCGGATAGCGCAGGCACTGAGCGAGCGGGCGCCGTGCTCGCTGGGCGTGGCGATGTTCCCGGTGGACGGCACCGAGCTCGAGGAGCTCACCCGCCAGGCCGACGCGCGGCTGTACGCATCGCGTCACGGGCGCCCGGAGTCCGGCGCAACGCCGCCGACGGAGCGCCTCAGCTGGGCCGCCGCGCTCGCGCATGCCGTCGACATGCGCATGGACTCAGGCCACGAGCACTCGCGCGCCGTCGCAGATTGCGCCGTATCGATCGCGTCGTGGCTCGGTTGGCAGGAGGAGCGCCTGGGCATGTTGCGCGTCGCGGCGATGCTCCACGACGTGGGCAAGGTCACGGTGCCGGACGGGATCCTGCGCAAGCCTGGTCCGCTCAGCGTCGAAGAGTGGGCCACGATCAAGGAGCACCCGGGCCGTGGCGCCGAGCTCGTCTCGCGCATCGAGGGTCTCGAGACGATCGTGCCCTGGATCCGACACTCGCACGAGAACTACGACGGCTCCGGCTATCCCGACGGACTCCGTGGTGAGGAGATCCCGCTGGCCTCGCGGATCCTGCGCGTAGCCGACGCCTTCGACGCGATCACGAGCTCGCGCTCCTACAGCGACGCGGATTCGATCGCTCGTGCATGCGCAGAGCTCAGCCGCCAGGCCGGGACCGACTTCGATCCGGCGTGCGTGGAGGCGCTGCTGGAGGCCCGGGGCGCTCCCGCAGCCGCCGGTCAGCCGGTTGCTCGGCCCGCTTGAGCCATTCGACGGCGAGGCGCAGCCGCGCACTAGCGGCGGCGCGTGTGGGCGCTAGTGCGCCGCCTTCCCTTTACCGCGGCCGCCTTACGGGCCTTGTACGCGGTGATCGCCGCGTTGTAGGCGGATCTCAAGTCGGCGAGTGTTTCATGGGCAGTCTGGCCAACGTTAGGCAGGTCTTCCGGATTGGTTGTCCCGGGCGCCAACAGCCCGATCTCCAGGTGCGGAGCCGAGGAGATGCCGACGGTGCCACAGCCAACCTCGGCGATCGGTTGGCCCGCGCTCACATGGGTGCCAACGGGCTCGAGCGCCGGAGCGGCGTGGCCATAGTAGACGTAGCGGCCCACGTCGGGCCCGCTGTCGACGAGCAGCACCGGCGCCTGAGCGCCGAATCCGTCGAGTCCCTCGTGGACGATCGTCCCACTTGCAACAGCGAGCTCGAGCAGCCGAGCTCCGCACTGGTTTGCGCTGCCCGCCGACGTCGACGCCCTGGTCCAGCGACCACCAGCTCGTGGACGCGACACGGACGAGGGGATAGAGCGGGAACACCCACCCGCGCGTGCCCACGGGATACGCGCCTCGGACGGTCGGCGGTGCGCTGGTGGTGGTTCCACCGGTCGCACCCGTCGGGGGGCCGCTCGCGCTCGGCGAGGACGGCGCGGGCGGGGCGCCGGGCATGGGCGTGCCGCCCGTGACGACGCCGAATGCCGCCTGGGCGATTGCCACGAGGCCCAGCAAGGCGACCACTACGAACGTGATCGCATACGTCGGTAGACGGCGTCGCAATGTCTGCCTCTCTCATCGGCCGACGGGGTTAGCTGACGGGCTAGCGACTTGCGCCTCCCGCGGATTACCGCGGAACTCGCCCCAACAACTCGGTTCCCCCGCTCCCGGACACCCGTCCGGGATTAGGCGTGCGCAACACTAGCGCAGCGCCGCGTCGGACTGTGAGCGAACTCATTCAAGCCCACCCGCGGTGGACCTCCCGGCCGATAGATTGGGTTTGTGGCGAGGTCGGGGCAATTCGATATCACGCTTCTTCCCGGCGCCCAGGAGCTGCTCGCGGTCCATGCCCGGGAACTGCCCCAGCGCGACGATCTGTGTGGCGCCTTCTGTGGCACTCTGGCACTGAACGCCGCCGGCATCGAGGAGTTCGGCGGCGAGACCGTCGATCAGGACGCCGTGGCGCTGGCGGCCGGCACGGTCGTTTCGGCGATTCGCGACGAGGGCAACCTGCCGCTCGACGAGCGCGGCCGACGCGACTATCGCGTCCCGCCCCCGTTGATCGATGACGCGACGGCATCCGGGACGACTGCGGGTGGACTGGCCCACGCCGTCGAGCAGCTCTCCGGCGGGGCCCTCGCGGCGCTCCCCTACGCCGGCCCCTGGACTACGGACGCCCTCGCCGGCGTGTTCGATCTCGCGGCCGGTCTGGAGCGCCCCGTCACGTTGATCGCAAACCTGGCCACGGGACACCTCTGGGGGGCGCGCGCCGGCGCCGGCCCGCTACTCGCGTATCTGCTCGACGGCGAGCACGCAGGGCCCGCGAGCGACTGGGAGGTCGGCCACTTCGTCTGCCTGATCGGCCGCGTCCGCGGTCCGCGTGGCAGCCTCTACGTCATTGCCGATACCTACCCGTCGCTGGGCAGCGACGGCATTCATCTCCAGCCGCAGGAGCGCCTCGCGGTCGCGCTGGAGCGGCCGGGGATGGCGCCGGGCGGCCTGATCGTCGTCGTCGCGGCGTCGGACGCCCCCGCGCTGCGCTCGGGCGTCGGCGCCCTTGGCCTGAGCGAGGGCGCATGGGACAACGGCACGGTCACGCTGGAGATGCCGCTTTGAGCGCGTCCGATCTCGTCGCGCTCGTCAGCTGCGACCTGGGCGCGATCGTGCGGGGTCGCTCGCTGCTGGCCTCCGAGTTCGACGAGCTGCCCGGCGCGAGCGTCGGCTGGGTGCCCGCGAACCATCTGCTCACACCGCTCGGCGCGCTCGCCGAGTCCGGTCCCTTCGGGTCGACGGGGGACCTGCGGCTGTTGCCGGACCTCGATACCCGCGTCCGGGTCGAGGCCGGCCCGGGCGAGAGCCCGCTCGACTTCGTGTTGTGCGACATCGTCGAGATCGACGGCCAGCCGTGGGAGTGCTGTCCACGGCGGTTCCTGCGTGGTGCCCTGGATGCGCTCGAGGATGAGCTCGGCGCGCGCCTTTGGTCGAGCTTCGAGCACGAGTTCCAGCTGGTGAGCGACGCGCCCGCGCCGCCGGCATTCTCATTGGAGGCACAGCGGCGCGCGCAGCCGTTCGCAGGGGAGGTGATGGAAGCGCTGCTCGAAGCGGGGGCACAGCCCGAGCGCTTCCTGTCCGAGTACGCGCCGCACCAGTTCGAGATTCCCGTGCGGGCCGCCGAGGGGCTCGCGGGCGCGGACCGCAGCATCGCCCTGAAAGAGGTGGTGCGCGACGTCGCCCGCCGGCGCGAGGTGCACGCGAGCTTTGCGCCGCTGCTCGATCCGGCCGAGGCGGGCAACGGGGTGCACATCCATCTCAACCTGCTCGATCGGGCCGGGGTGCCTCTGCTCTACGACGCCTCGCGGCCGAGCTGTCTGAGCGAGCTGGGCGCGCGGTTCGCGGCCGGGGTTCTGCTCCACGCGCGAGCGCTGAGCGCGCTCACCGCTCCCAGCCCCATCTCGGCCGCACGACTGACTCCCCACCGCTGGAGCGTCGGGGCAGTCTGCCTGGCAGAGCGCAATCGTGAAGCGTTGCTGCGCATCCCGCCGCTCGTCTCGCTCGGCGGCGCCGATCCTGCGGGGCAGCTGCGCCTGGAGTACCGCGGCGCCGACGCGACCGCCAATCCCTACCTGGCGCTCGGGGCAATCGTCCGGGCGGGACTCGAGGGCGTGCGCGCCGGGCTGCCGGCGCCGCCGGTCCTCGACCGCGATCCGGCGGAGCTCGATCGCGCCGAGGCCGATCGCTTTGGAGTCGGCGCTCTGACGAGCTCGCTCGAGGACTCGCTGCAAGCGCTCTCCCAGGACGGCGTGGTGCGTGGGTGGATGGGAGCGCTGCTTTACGACTCCTACGTCGCGGTCAAGCGCAGCGAGCTCGACGCGGTGGCCGGCCTGGACCTCGATGACGTGTGTCGGCGCTATGCAGCGGTCTACTGACGCGCTGCTCGAGCCGCTGCTGTCGGCAATCGAGCGTGAGCTCCCGCAGGCGATCGCCCTGCGCGGGCGGCTGCACGCCAACCCCGAGCTGGCGCACGCCGAGCATGGCACCGCCGCGGCGGTCTCGAGCGAGCTGCCCGTGCCGTGCACGGTGGTCGCGGGGACGGGACGCATCGCCCGGGTCGGCCCCGCCGGCGGGCCGTCCGTGGCGGTGCGCGCCGAGCTCGACGGCCTGCCGGTTCAAGAGCACACCGACTCCCCATTCCAAGCCGTCGGCGGGCTGATGCACGCGTGCGGGCACGATGTCCATATGGCGGCGCTGGTCGCGCTCGCGCGCGCCGCGCATACGCTCGGCGACGGGCTGCCCGCGGCGCTCCTGGCCGTCTTCCAGCCGAGCGAGGAGGCTTATCCATCCGGCGCCGAGGAGCTCGCTCGCGACGAGCTCGCGCGCCTGGCGCCGGCGGCGGTCGTCGCCGCGCACGTTCACCCTGAGCTCCCCTGGGGAGCCGTGGGGCTCGACCCGGGCGCGGTGAACGCCTCGTGCGACGCCGTTGAGATCACCGTCGAGGGCGAGCCCTCGCACGGCGCCTACCCGCATCACGGCCGCGATCCGATCCTGGCGATCGCGCACGTGGTCGTCGCGCTGCACGCGCAGGTGGGGCGGCGAATCGACCCTCAGGGACCGGCGGTGCTGACCGTCGGCGTGATCGAGGGCGGAGGCGCCGAGAACGTGATCCCGTCGACCGCCAGCGCTCGCGGCGCCCTTCGCGCGCATCGGCCTGCCGATCGGCTCGCGCTGCGAGCGATGGTCGAGGAGGTCGTGTCCGGCATCGCATCGGCCCATGGCTGTCGCGGCAGCGTGCGGCTGGTGCGGGGCGAGCCGGCGCTCGAGAACGACCCTGCGATCGTGGCGCGCGCCCGCGAGCTGCTCCCCCGCGCGGGCTTCGAGACGGCCCGCGAGTGGCGCTCCTGCGGATCCGACGACTTCGCGTTCTACGGCGCGCTGGCGCCACTCGCGATGGGGTTCGTGGGGCTCGACGGCGCGGAGGGCTTTCGCGTGCGACCGCTGCACCATCCCGAGCTTCTGCCACCCGACGAGGCCGTCGGAGCCGTGGCACGCGCACAGGCGGTGCTCTATCTCGCCGCCGCTTCGACCCTCGGGACCGACCCGCATCTGTCCAACTGAGGTTTCAACTTCCCCCGCGCGGGAATGCCAATAGGCACGATGTCGATTGGACGCGCCCGCCCCGAGCTTGCGATATCGCTGCGCCTCGACCCGTACGCCCCGCGTGCGGCGCGCTACCACGTTGCCCAGGTAGACCGGCCCTCGCCCGATCTTCGCGATGCGGTGGTGCTGCTGACGAGCGAGCTCGTCACGCGCGCCGTGCAGCGGACCGAGCAGGCGTCTGACGCCGAGGTCCAGCTGCGCGTGTGGATGCCCGCGGATATCGTGCGAGTCGAGCTGCAGGCGTCGAGCCAGCTGTTGCCCGGGCCCGAGTCAGATGCGCTCGACTACGGCCTGCTGCTGCTCGATCAGATCGCCGATCGCTGGTCGATCGACGGCGCCGGTGATCTCACCTGTATGTGGTTTGAGATCGACCGCCACCCCGTCGTCGCACCAGATTTCGAGCGTTCCTACGAGCGCTCACACGCTGGCGCCGGCGCGCGGTAACGGGCGGCCCGGCCTCCGTTTCGCGATCTCGTGGGCAATCGGGGTCGATTTTCTCCGCTAAGACCCGGACTTCCGGCGCAGCGAAGCCCGCGATCGGCGATCATTGGCGTGGTGACTCTCGGTGATGATCGCGTCGCGTCGATGCCACTTCCGGGTATCGGCGCCGGGCCGATCGAAGACCCGGCCGAGGGGGATCCTCCAGCGGTGGTTGCGACGTTTGACCGCGTCGCGAACGTGGTCGTGACAGTTGTGCCGATCGGACTGGTTGGAATGGCGGCGTGGATGACATGGGGCGGCGCGCTGCACTGGCCGGACCTCGTCGTGCTTGCTGTCACTTACCTGCTGACGGGCTTGGGAGTGACTGTCGGTTTCCACCGGCTTCTCACTCACCGGAGCTTCAAGACGAGCTCCGCGATGAGGGCCCTTTTGGCCGCATTGGGCTCGGCGGCCGTCGAGGGCCCCGTGATCGAGTGGGTTGCCAACCATCGCAAGCATCATCGATTCTCCGATCGGTCGGGCGATCCGCACAGTCCCCATGTCGATCACGGCCACGGCTTGAAGGGCGCGCTGCGTGGCCTGTTCCATGCGCACGTCGGATGGATTTTCAAGGGCGAGGCGATGGCGAACGAGGAGCGCTATGCGAAGGATCTGCTGGCGGATCCGGTCGTGCGCTTTATCGACCGCACGTTTCTCTTGTGGGTGCTCGCCGGCTTCGCCTTGCCATTCGGTCTGGGAGTCGCGCTGGCCGGGTCGATCGTGGGTGGGCTGACGGGCTTGCTGTGGGGCGGTGCGGTTCGGCTCTTCCTCGTTCACCACGCCACCTTCTCGATTAACTCGCTGTGTCACTTCTTTGGCCGACAGCGGTTCGCGACGGGAGACGAATCGCGGAACCTGCTGTGGCTGGCCATACCCACGCTGGGAGAGGCTTGGCACAACAACCACCATGCGTTCCCAACATCGGCTCGTCACGGTCTTCGCTGGTGGCAACTCGATCCGTCCGCGTGGTTGATCGCGGGTATGGAGCGCTCGGGTCTCGCATGGGACGTCATTCACGTCAGCCACGAGCGCGAGCTGGCGAAGCTGGCCGCCGGAGACCGGATACCCGGCTAGGACCTCGCGCGGCTGGGGACGGCGGGCCGGCCGTCGCTCCGCCGCCGAGACCGACGCGAGCCCGGTGGAGCTCCTGCGTGAGGCCGTCCGCCTCCCCGAGGTATGCCGGGCCGGCCCCGTCGCTCAGCAGCTCGCCGAGCATCGCCATGCCCCGCGCGTACAGTGGAAAGCCACCGCGAAGTAGAGCGGCGAGCTCGCGCAGCTCGCGGGCGTTGGCGATGACGGCGCCGCGACGCCCCGCTGCCCACCAGCGGCGCGTGGGCCCTTCGGCGACCAGCACTAGGCGCTCGAGACCGTCCGCGATCAATGCCCGGAAGCGAGGTGAGGTCAGTCGCGCGGCCCGGGCCGCCAATTGGGCGGAAGGAGGCAGGATCGGCACCGGCGATGAGCGCGCGGTCGAGTGCACCGGAGCGCAACCGCGCGACGAGTCGTGCGATGTGGCCGGGGGTGAACGCTTGGCCGGCGATGCGATCGTAGATGGTTGCGTAGCTCTCGCCGCTGGCGGATGCGATCTTCTGCGTTAGCATTTCACAACACCTCCGTAGTAGACTAGCCGGTGTCGTAACCTACTAAGTGGTAACAACGGTGTCAACCCCAACTCTGTCACAGGCTCCCAACGGACTCGATCTGGTGATCGACTTCGTCAACACGCGCGATGTCGACGAAGGTACGGACGCCTTGGCGACGGCGGACGGCCTGCGCGCGTGGCTTGCGGACGAACGGCTGCTGAATCGCGCCGGCACGCCGGTGACGGCGGCCGATCGCCTGAATGCGGTCCGTCTGCGCGAGGCGCTGCGCGCGCTGATGCTCGCCAATAACGGTGAAGCAGACGCCGATCGCGCCGGCCGTGAGCTCGAGCGCGCAGCACGGCGAGGCGATCTGCGCGTGCACTTCGCGCCGAGCGGCTCAGTCAGCCTCGCACCCGGCGCGGAGGGAGTCCCCGGCGCGCTTGCGCAAGTGCTCGTCCCGGTCGCCCATGCGCTCGGCGACGGCTCGTGGCAGCGGGTGAAGGCCTGCCGGGCCTCCGACTGTCAATGGGCCTTCTATGACCGCTCGCGCAACCGGTCGGGCGTGTGGTGCGAGATGGCCGTGTGCGGCAACCGCACCAAGGTCCGCGCCTATCGCGAACGCGCGCCTGACAGATCCGTGTGATCGCGGATCGCCGCGGAGCTCGGCTTGGTCAAGATGGTCGGTGCGGGCCACTTGCCGATGCGGGCAATCAGCCGATCCCACTGCGCCGCGGTCACTTCACCGCCCTCCACTAGCGGTGGTGGCGCGGCGGGCCCGGCACCCGCCGAATGCGCGGCCCTGGTCGCGCTGCCCTTGGCGAGCGCGAGCCCGTGCTTGGGGAGCGGCGAGAAGTCGATCTCGACGTAGCCGGCGTGGTCTGCCCGCGCGAGCGTAGCGGCCGCACCGGGATAGTGCATCAGGCTCACTATCCATCGGGGGGCGAACTCGCCCCGCAGGGTGAGCAGTGTGCGTATCGTCGTGTCGGTGATCGAGCCCGCACCCTGGTGACCGGCTATGGGGACGCGGTTGATTTGCGAGATGGCGATGGCGACACCGTGACCGGCGGCCGGGTAACCCGAATCGCGATACCCGCCGCGTCCGCAGCGCTGCGCTCGCACCGTTGGCTTGAGCCCGCTGCGCGAGAGAAACGCGAGCGGCGCCAGTACATGCGTGTCGATCGCTCCCGAGGCAACTGCGGCGCGAAGGCATCGAGGCATTGCGATTCCCGGGTCGGACAGGATGTCGCGCTGCAGCTGACTCTCGGACAGCCGGAACGCATCGCCAGCAGTCGCGCCGAGCAGGATCGATTCCCTTCTTGCGCCCTGGGGGCGCAGCGCGGCGTTGAGCAGTACCCAGTTGGCGAGAATCGGAGCGGGATCGATCGTATTCGGATCGCCCTCCGGGCGGATCCCGAATCGCAAGTGACCATCCTTGGCTCCGGTCGGGACATGAACGCGCCCGAGCACCGTGCCTTTCACAACCAGCGTGCCAACGCGCAACGACGGTGCGTGCAGCGCGTGACTCGCCGGGCCCGGTAGGCGCTCGGGCGCGGCGGCGGCGCGCTCTTCCGCGCCCAACGCGTCCGGGTTGCCGGGATGGGCGAACAGCCGGACCTTGCCGGGGCTCGCGAGCGTCGGTGCGCTGCGCCGGACCCTGGCGTGGCCCGCACGCGTCGGTGCGCTGGGCCGCAGCCTGGCGGAGACCGCACCGGCGCCGGCGCCGTTCTTTACCCGGTCGGGTGTCTTGACAATCAGGGTGACCGGGGGCCGCACGCCTATGTTTTCCGCCCGGTCAGAGGGGATCGCGTGTGCGTTTGCGGCGACAGCCGCGGGCGCTGTGACCACCATCCGGGGCGTCTTCGGCGGCCTGTAGGTGCGGGCGATGCTGCCCAGGCCCGAATAGGTGAACGCGTCGCCGTACACGTCGCGCAGAACCACATACCTGCCGAGCTTGCGGGAGCGTCCGATCTGCATTATCCGCCCGTCCTGCACGGCTACCACCGCGGCATTCGGAGCGCTCATCACGTCCACCAGTCGCAGCGTCTTCGTCGCGGCACCGGGCGCGCCCGTCGCCGCCGCCGCCGCAGCAGCGGGCGGGAGGGGCGCAGTGGAACCCGGCGTCGCCGACACCGAGTGGGCGGGCGGCGCATCGCCCGAGGGCGCCTTCGCATGCGCGCTGGAGCTCGCCGAGGAGACGACACGGGACGACGCGCCCCACGCGACATGCCTTCCGGTGACCGGGAGCCCAGCGTCGATCAGGCCTGTGAGCGTCCCGATCAGCGGCTTCGGATAGGTCGAGATCAGCTTGGCGCGCAGCAGGACCGATCCCATGTATTCATCGGAATGGTTGTAGGCCAGTATTGCCTGGCGCAAGTTGCTCTGGGCACCTGCGGCGCGTAGGTAGCGAGCGGCCGCAAAGATCGCGTCCACGGGGTTGTAGGGGTCGGCATAACCGGCGTTCCGAGCGTCGACTCCGTACTGGAGCCAGGTCGCCGGCATGAACTGCATCCAGCCCACCGCACCCGCCGTCGAGACGGACAGATTGCTGCCGTAGTCGGTCTCGATTTCGTTGATCGCGGCGAGGATCTGCCAGGGCACCCCGTACTTGAAAGCGGCGGCACGGTAGATCGGGAGCAAGAACAGCGGGATGCGGTAGTAGGCGAGCGCCTGCGCCGAGGCCGCGGAGCTGGCAAGCTGCGCGGCGAGCGCCCCGGCCTCGGCGGCCACGACCTGTGGCGGGAGGGCCACGCCGTTGCTGGCGGATGCGGCGGCGCCCTTCGAATTGTTCGTGCCGCCTGAGCGCGCTTTTGCCCGCTTCGAGGTGACATCGCGCCTCCCGGACCGGGCGCCACCGCTCGGCGCGCGCGTGCTGCCCGTGCCCTTCCGCGCGCGCTTCGGGGCTACCTTCCTGCTCGCCGTCGTCTTTTGCCCGCGCTCCGAGACGACAGTGGGGCCTTGCGAGCCGGCAGGCGCCGGCGTCACCGCCGCTTCAGGAGATGTGGTGGTGTCTGCGGTTCCGCCGGCGCCCAACGCTCCACCGGACATGGGCCCCAGACCGACTGCCGCGATCCCGCCCGCCGCGAGAGCGCACAGCACCGCGCGCCACACCCGGTGACGCGGACCGCCCAAAGGCGGAGTGCAGCAAACTGGATTTTCCTGCGGTCGCCTCATGGTCGTGCTCGGCGCGGCCATCCGTCAAGCCGAATTCGCCAGCCAGGTTCCATCGACCGCAACCGCCGATACGAAAAGCTTCGTCAGCGCACGTGCAAATCGAGATCGAGACCGCTGCCGTGCTTAGCAGGCAGGAAAAGGACTCCCCACTCGCGCAACGATGGTCGCACCCGGGCTGCGGGGGCGATCAACCGCCCGCTTGGCTATGCCGCGGCCCCTATCGCGGGGGACGACGTGTCCATGGGAGCCGCCACCTCCAGTGGCGCGGTCCAAGCCCGAGCTGGTCGGCGAACAGAAAGGCGACCAGCAGCACCCCCGGGAGAACCACGAGGATCACGAGCCACGCCTCGCTCGCGGCCGGGGGAGCGTTTATTCCCAGCAACGTGTCGATGCCCGGTGAGGACCGCTTCTCGCCCAGTCCGCTAGGCGCGGGCGACGGGCTCTTGGCATAGCGAACTCCCTCGACTCCGCCCGTCGCGACGCCGCTGCCCAAGGGCGGTCCAAAGCCGCCGAGCACGGGCAAACCCGACGGCACGTCCCGAGCGCCGCCACAAGCGTCCGCGCGCGCAGCGAGGCGCAGTCGCTGCAGCGCCTGCCGCTCCAAACGGGGGATCTGCCCGACCCTGACGTGCAGGAACGCGGCAACCGACGCAGGGCTGAGAGCGCGTGTCGTGTCGATCCCGGTGCTCAGCTCCAGCACGAGCCGAAGACGGTCCGGCAGGTTGCCGAGGCACCCCTCCAGGCGCCGCACCGCGGCTATCAGTTTCAGCCTCCGGGCCCGCTCGGGCTTGCTGAGGCGGTCATTTCTGAGCGACGTAGGATTGTGTTGCCTGCCAGGTAGGCCACCAGTGCCATAGCCGGAAAACGGCGCCGACAGCGACGAGGAGCCCGTACCCTGGCCGCCTGGTGTGCTCGCCGAGCGTCCATTCATCGCTGTGGCCGTAGGTCGCTGGGCGATCGAAGGCGATCGAGCGAGCGCTTTGCCGGACACCGGCCCCGAGGTTGATGACGTCGTCGCGGAGGCTGCGGCGACCGACGACGCCCCGGGAATCGTCAAATGAACCGCGGGCGTACTGGATCCGGTCCCAGCCGGCGCCACGTGGACGGGGGGCGACGAGACGTGCACTGGCGGGGCGGAGACTTGAACTGGTGGGAGCGAGACGTGCACCGGCGGGGGCGAGATGACCGGTGGGGGCGAGACGTGCACCGGTGGGGGCGAGATGACCGGCGGGGGCGGGACGTGCACCGGCGGGGGCGCGACGTGCACGGGCGGGGGCGAGATGACCGGCGGGGGCGGGACGTGCACCGGCGGGGGCGCGACGTGCACGGGCGGGGGCGAGACGTGCACTGGCAGCGGCGTCGTTGAGACGGAGCCGGACACAACCGGTGCGGACACCAACGAAACCGCATCAGAAGCTTGAATGTGCACGCCAAGAAACCCCGCCAGCGCGATCGCCCACGCAAGCCAAATCTTTCTCCTTGTGCGTGACGACATTCCTGACTCCCAGAACGCGCGACTCCAACTCCAACCCCGTCGAATGGGCACTACCCATTCCCGCATCGATATATGCGGCGTCGCATCAGTGGGCAGGACTCCTCCTCGGTGCGATCGACACAGCCCGGGCCTCGGGGCAGCCACGCTCAATGCTCGCAATGGGCGATCCTGGACTCGAACCAGGGACCTCTTCCTTATCAGAGAAGCGCTCTAACCAGCTGAGCTAATCGCCCGGGCGCGCCGATTCTAGCGTCGCGCCACGGTTGGTTTGGGCAGCCCTTCCACCGGTCCGCCTCGAGCGTCGGCGCGATCGGTCACAGCTCGCTCGGCGCCCCGCCGCGGCGGCCGAGTTCTAGGCCACCGCGCGTGGGCGAAGCCGGCGGGCCAACTCGATCGCCTCGTCCTGCGTGCCGAACGAGATCTCGGCCCGGTACCCGCCGTCACTCATCGCCTTCACCCGCACGTCGGCTCCCAGTGCTCCGCCGAGCGCCTCCGCGATCTCCCGCGCCGCGTGCTCCTGGTCGGGGTGGGGCCGCGATCTGGGCCCGCGGCTGGTGGTCCGGGCGGCATCCCCGCCCGCTTCTTCATTGCTCTCCCGTGCGCGCGCTTCGACCGTCCGCACCGACCATCCCTCCTGCGCGGCGCTGCGCCCCAGGCTTCGTCGGGCGCCGTGGTCCTCGGCCAGCAGCAGCGCACGACCATGTCCCTCGGTGAGCGCGCCCTCTTGCAGCAGCTCGACCGTCTCCTCGGGAAGGTCGAGCAGGCGCATCAGGTTGCTCACCGCGACGCGGCCGCGCCCGACGCGCCGCCCCACCTGCTTGCGCGTGAGGCCCAGCTCCTCGACGAGCGCTGTGCACGCGCGGGCCTCCTCGATCGGGCTGAGATCCTCGCGGGCGACGTTCTCGATCAATGCCAGCTCCAACGCCTCTGCGTCCTCGTGCGGGCGCACGATCGCCGGGATGGTCTCGAGGCCCGCGATTCGCGCCGCGCGCCACCTGCGCTCGCCGGCGATCAGCTCGTAGCTCCCGCCGGCCTTGGGGTGCACGAGCACCGGTTGCAGCACTCCGCGCTCGCCGAGCGAGCCGGCGAGCGCCTGCAACCCCTCCTGGTCAAAGCGGCTGCGGGGCTGCTTCGGATTAGGCGCGATCAGGTCGATCGGCAGCTCACGGAGCTCATCCTTGTGCGCCTTCTCGCCCTGTGCGGAGACCGACAGGATCGCCTCGAGGCCCCTGCCCATGCCGGGCCTTGGCTTAGCCACGCGCCGCCACCTCCTTCGCCAACTCGAAATACGCCGCCGCGCCCGCGCTGTGCGGATCGTGATGGGTGACCGGCAGTCCGTGGCTCGGGGCCTCGCCGACCCTGACGTTGCGCGGGATCACCGTGGAGAAGACCAGATCGGAGAAGTGGCCCCTGACCTCACGCTCGACGTCCTGCCCAAGGCGCGTGCGACTGTCATGCATCGTCAGGAGCATCCCCGCGACCGTCAGTCGGGGGTTCAGCTCGCGCTGCACGAGCGCAAGCGTGTCGAGCAGCCCCGCCAAACCCTCGAGTGCGAAGTACTCGGTCTGCACCGGGACGATCACCTTGTCGGCGGCCACCAGCGCACTCACGGTCAGTGGCCCCAGCGACGGCGGGCAGTCGAGCAGGACGTACTCGAATCGGTCCTTGACCGGCGCGAGACACTCGCGCAGGCGTTGCTCGAAGCCGTCCATCCGCGGGAGCTCCACGTTCGCGCCGGCCAACCCGGCTCCGGCGGGGAGCACCATCAGCCCCGGCACGCTCGTCTCGGTCAGGGCCTGCTCGGCCGTTGCTTCGCCCGTGAGGACTTCATACAGCGCGGGTGCCTGCGTGCGCGCAATCCCCAGCCCAACCGTCGCGTTGCACTGTGGATCGACGTCCACCAACAGGGTCCCGTAGCCGGCCTCCGCGATGCACGCCCCCACGTTCACCGCCGTTGTCGTCTTTCCGACGCCGCCCTTTTGGTTGGCGATCGCATAAACGGTGCCCATACAGTGGAAGCTAGCGCCGATCACGGTCAGACGGTGTCTCCTAGTTGGCCCACAGCGCGGGCGTGCGGGCGCTCGGGCGCTCGGTCAGGCGCCGATTGGGCGCTTGCGCGCCATGCCCGCCCGGCGCGGGAACCGTGCCGGGGACTCGCGAACCTTCCTGAACACGTGCAGATGCCGATCCGTCGCCGCCGCGAACGGCGCGACCCGCCTGACCTCCACCAGTCGCAGCCCGAGCTCGTCAGCGGCACACAGCGCGGCCTGCTCGTCGTGCGCGACCCGCTTCCCGCGCCAGTCAATCAGCGTTCCCCCCAGCCGCAGCAGCGGCGCCGCGTACTCGAGCACTACGGGTTGGGCCGCCACCGCGCGTGCTGTCACGACGCCGTGTCGCCCCAAGCCCTCGCCCCACTGCTCGGCCCGCTCGCATATGACGCGCGCGTTCCGGGCGCCGACCGCGACGAGCGCGGCGTTCATGAACGCGCACTTGCGCTGCTGGCTCTCCACGAGGCAGAACTCGCTCCCCGGCAGCGCCAGCGCGAGCGCGATCCCCGGGAATCCAGCGCCGGCGCCGATGTCCGCGATCCTGGTCGCCGAACGCAGGGCCTCGAGCTCGAGCGCCACCAGCGAGTCGGCGATATGAACGTCCACCGCGCGCTCGCCGGTGCGGACCGCGGTCGGCGCCCGCTCGTCGCGCCCGATGATCGACAGCAGGGTCGCGAGTTGCTCCCGCTGTCGCACGGAGAGGCCATAGCGGAGGGTCAGCTCCTCCAGCCGGCGCCCGGTCGCGTCGTCGGCCATGCTCGGCGATCAGCCCGCGTGACGGGCTCGCGGCGGGCGCTCGCCGCCGACCGGGCCCCCGGGCAATGCTTTCACGTGAAACACTCGGCGCGGCTAATCGTCGAGCGGCGAGACGACGATGTAGCGGTCGGGCTCATCCCCCTCGCTGTGCGTCTCCACGGTTCCGCGCTCGCGTAGGTATTCGTGGACGATCCGTCGCTCCGATGGCGGCATGGCGTCAAGCTCCACGGCATGTCCGAGGCGTAGCGCCTCCTCGGCGGCGTCGTCGGCGTCGTCGCGCAGCAGCTCCGCGCGGCGCTCGCGGTATCCGTCGGCGTCGACCACGACCCGCGACGGCGAAGGGCCCCCCGGGAACACGATTCGCTGCGCCAAATGCTGCACCGCGTCGATCGTCTGCCCGCGTCTCCCGATGAACAGCCCCACGTCTTCGCCCTTGACGCGCCCGCTGAGCACACCCGCAGACTGCTCGACCTCGACTCGCACATCGAGTCCGAACGCGTCGCCGATTTCCTCAAGCAGCTCTTCCAGCGCCTCCTCGGGCCCGAGCTCCTCCTCCTCCGCGTCCGCATCGACGTACTTACTCTCCTCGCTCATCGCCGCCTACCCGAGCGTTTCTTCTTCTTTCGCGGTGGACGCGGCGGAGGCGAGGAGGCCCGGCTCGCCGTGCCGAGCCCGGCGCCGGCGAGCGCCGGCTCGCCCTTGGGGCTCGGGCTGCGCGGACGGTCCGGCTTGCCGTTGGGCGAACCCCCGTCCGCGCCGTCGCCGGGGCCGTCGCCGGCGGCCGACCGCTTGGATGCATCCATGTGGCGGCGAATCAGCAGCTGCTGCACGATAGTCCATATATTCGTAGTGATCCAGTAGACGAGCAGGCCTGCCGGATACCGGTAGAGGATGACGACGAACACGACCGGTAGCAGCAGCATCAGGCGCCGCTGGTTTGGATCTGCGGTTGCCGTCGCTACGAGCGTGGAGGCGAGCTGAGATCCCACATACAGCACGATCAGCACGATCAGCGCCGCGCCCGTCGCCTTGTTGGTGATGTCGGGCAGGAACAGGAACTTCGCCGAGTGCGGCGCCACCGTCTGGCAACTCGTGTTTTCGATGAACTTGTTCAGGGTTTCGTGGGCATGGTGCGCGTGGCTGTAGGCGGCCGTCATCTGCGACCCGCAGATGTGCTTCTTCAGGTCGCTGCGCAGCATGTAGAACAGCGAGATGAACACGGGCAGCTGCAGAAGCAGCGGCAGGCAGGAGGCGAGCGGGTTGATTTTGTTCTCGCGGTAGAAGCCCATGATCTCCTGCTGCTGGCGCTGTTTGTCGTCCTTGTACTTCTCTTTGAGCGCCTGGATCTGCGGCGCGAGGCGCTGCATCTCCTGCATCGACTTCAACTGCCTGAACGTCAGCGGCACGAGCGCCGCGCGGATCACGACCGTGAGCCCGATGATCGCCAGTCCCCAGCTGCCCCCCACGAGGTTGTCGTGGATGAACACCATGATCGATTCGAACAGGGTGATCAGCGGCGAGAACGCGTCCTGGATGACGTTGGCGAGGATTGGCATGCGCGCTAGTGGCTCTCGTGGGTCTCGGCGTTATCTTGGCGGCTGTCGCTGGGGGCGGGTTGGATGCTGCTCGTCGCTCGGCCGTGGAGCTGGCAGCTCAACCCCGCTCAAGCGCCGCCGTGGCGGCCGACCCCGAACACGCGCTGCGCCTGCACCGGATCGTATCCACCGTAGCTCCACGGGTTGCACCTGAGCAAGCGCCACCCCGCGAGAACCAGGCCCCTAAGTATGCCGTACTCGCGGATCGCCTCGACCGCGTAACGCGAGCACGTCGGCTCGTACTTGCAGCGCCGCGGGATCGCCGGGGAGACCACGCGCGAGTAGAGGACAATCGGGGCGGTGGCGGCCGCGCGAGCAGCGCGGGCAAGCTTGCGCATCTGCGATCGGCCCCCGGTCGTCGGCGTCGCGGTCACGCTCATTACTCTTCGCCCGCCTCGGCCGCTCCGCCGCGGAGACCCGCCTTCGTGATCAGCTCGGCGAGCGAAGCATCCACGCCCGCGAGTCCCTCGCGCTCGGCCAGCTCACCCGCGGGTGGCCGGGCCACGACCACGACGTCGTGGCCCGGCCTCAGCTCGGCCTCCGCACCGGCGAATGCCTCCCGCAGCAGCCGCTTGACGCGATTGCGCTCGACAGCGCCGCCGACCTTGCGCGACACCGACAATCCCAGGCGAGGCCTCGTCGCCGAGGGGTTGGGAAAGCTATACAGCACCAGGTGGCGATTCGCCGTGGAGCGTCCCTGTCGGTAGACCCGCTCGAACTCAGCGCTGCGCGAGAGGCGACCGCGACTTGAGGGGCGCGGATTCATCGCACACTCGCCACCCTCAGGCGGACAGGCGCTTGCGTCCCTTGTCGCGACGGCGCTTGAGCGTCAGGCGTCCGGCACGCGAGCGCATGCGCGCGCGAAACCCGTGCGCGCGGGCTCGCTTTCGCTTCTTTGGCTGGTAGGTTCGCTTCACGGTTCGCCTGCGGCGCCGGCCCAGTGATTCCCGCCGGGACGGATGCTTCCGCCCCCGGCGCCGACCGCCCAAGTATAGGACCGTCGAACGCTCGCTGAATTTTCCCGCCAATTGCGGGCAGCCCCCCTAAAGCTGAAAGGGCGTCGGTTATAGTCGCCTGACCGGGTCGTTGGCTGGCCCTCCTCGAATAGTCGTGAGCACTTTCTCCGGGAGAGAAGCTGGTGAACGCTGCGTGAGCGCGGAGCTCGAGCAAATATGGTCGCGCGTCCAAAACGAGCTCGCACTCGCAGTCGATGAGTCCACCTATCGCATCTGGCTGGAGCCGCTGCGGGCCTGCGAGCTCTGCCGCGGACGCCTTCTGGTCGAGGCTCCGCCGCACGCCTGCAGCTGGATCAGCGACCGCTTCGGCCGGATCCTGACGGCGAGCACCGAACTCATCCTTGGACCGGAGATCGCAATCGAGCTGATCCGCGCTCCGGGCGCGGCCCGCGAGTCGCTGGCCGCCCCCCGAGGTCCGATGGGAGAGAGTGAGCCGCGGCGGAGGCCGAGCGCGCGGCGCGCGCACTCCGCGGTCGACCAGCCCACTTCAAGCGGCGGGATCGACCTCGGTGCGGGGCCGCTCGGCAACCCCAAGCTCACATTCGATCAGTTCGTGATCGGTGACTGCAACAGGCTCGCTCACGCGGCGGCGTTGACGGTCGCCGAGATGCCCGCGCAGGCATACAACCCATTGTTCATCTGTGGTCCGCCCGGCGTCGGAAAGACTCACCTCCTGAGCGCGATCGCGAGCCTGTTGCTCTCGCACAGTCCCGGCCTCACGGTCCGGTGCACGACCGGGGAGGCCTTCACGAACGAGTTCCTCGGAGCGCTTGGCGGCGGTCAGACCGACTGCTTCAAGGCGCGCTTTCGCCACATCGATGTGCTGCTGCTCGACGACGTCCAGTTCCTCGAGCGAAAGGCGAAGACCGAGGAGGAGTTCTTTCACACATTCAACGCCCTCCATGACGCGGGACGCCAGATCGTACTCACCTCCGATCGCCCTCCGCGCGACCTGCAGGCGCTCGAGGATCGCCTGCGCGAGCGCTTTCAGGCGGGGCTCGTAGCCGACGTAAAGCCGCCCGAGCTCGGCACCCGCCTGGCGATCCTGCGCAAGCGCGCCCATCACGATCACGTCGAGCTCGCCGACGACATCGCGCTCACGGTCATCGCCAGACGTGTCGAGCACAATGTTCGAGCGCTCGAGGGAGCCCTCATCCGCGTTGTCGCGTTCAGCTCGCTCACCGGACGAGCGCTCACCGGCGAGCTCGCCGAAGAAGTCCTCGACAACCTCTGTCCGCACGGCTCCGCCCAACGACCGACTCCGCGAACGATCACCGAGATCCAGGCGGCCGCGTGCAAGCACTTCGGCATCTCATCCGACGAGCTGCTGTCTGCCGCTCGCACGCCGCGGATCGCCTGGCCTCGACAGGTTGCCATGTACCTCGCGCGGGAGCTGACCGGAGAATCATTGCCTGCAATCGGTCGTCGCTTCGGCGGGCGTGACCACACAACGGTGCTTCACGCATGGCGGCGGACCTGCGCGCGAATCGCTGACGACGACGCCTCGCGTGAAGCTGTGGAGAAGCTGTCGCAAAGCCTTGGCTCCACAGCTCCTCCACGTAGCGCGCCGCCCGACCGCTCAGCCTGAAAGACTGCGCCCTGCGCAGTTCACAGCTCAATCCACCGCACGATCTCTCCGTCCCCCAGCGCCACGCGACTTACCCACATCTCCACACCCACTACTAACTACTTCCCTTCTCCACAGAGACATCGATGAAGTTATCCCTCCCTACCGCCGAGCTGTTGGCGCAGCTACAGACGATCACTCGGGTCGCCTCGACTCGGAGCGCCGTGCAAGCACTATCGGGGGTGATGATCGCCGCCGAGGCAGACTCGACACCGGAGCTGCTCGCCACCGACATGGAGATCGGGCTGCGGGTACCGCTGAAGGCGCAGACCGAGCGACCGGGCTCGGTCGTTCTACCGGCGCGGCTTCTCCACGACGTCGTGCGCTCGCTGCCGGCGGCGGAGCTGTCGCTCGAGCTGCGCAGCTCAGAGCAGGACGTCGAGCTGATCTGTGGCGCCGCCACCTTTCATCTGCGGACGCTCCGTGCCGATGACTTCCCGAAGCTGCCCACGCCGTCGCCGGACACTCGCATCACGCTTCCGGCGGAGGCGTTCACGCAGACCGTTTCCAGAGTGGCGCGCTCGGCCTCGCGCGATGAGACGCGTCCGGTCCTGACCGGCGTGCTGATGTCCGCCTCGGGCCAGGAGCTGCGCATGGTCGCGACCGATTCCTATCGGCTCAGCGTCAAGGAGACTGCGCTGGAGGCCCCCCTCCAGGGCAGCCTCGAGGCCAACGTGCCCGCCCGCGCGCTGCAGGAGCTCGTGCGCATAGCCCAGCAGGCGGCGAGCGAGTCGGTCGCCGTCAGCGTTGGCGCAAACCAGGTCGTATTCGAGCTCGGCGACATCGTCCTCTCCTCGCGCCTGATCGATGGCCAGTTCCCAAACTACCGGCAGCTGCTTCCGGAGTCGGTCGATCACGAGCTGCGACTGTCCACCGCCGAGCTGACCGACGTGGTGCGCCGGATCAGCCTGCTTGCCCAGAAGAACGCGCCGCTGCGTCTCAGCTTCGGCGAGGGCGCCCTGACGGTCTCGGCGCAGACACCCGACGTCGGCGAGGCCAGCGAGGCGATCCCCGTTCCCTTTCATGGCGATCCGTTCGAGATCGGATTCAACCCGGAGTTCCTGCGCGATGGGCTGGAGAGCGTCGAGTCCGACGAGCTCGTGCTGAAGCTGATCAGCCCGCTGCGCCCGGGCCTGATCGAATCGCCGGACACGGGCGACTTTGTGTACCTGATCATGCCCATCCGCCTGAACGTGTAGGTGAGACGTGCGCGTGGTCAGCGTGCAGCTGCGCGACTTCCGCACCTATGCCCGAGCCGAGGCCAGTCTTGGTGCGGGCCTCACGGTCGTCCATGGACCGAATGGGGCGGGGAAGTCGAACCTGCTCGAGGGGCTGTACTTCGGGTGCACCGGACGCTCGCCGCGCACGGGTAACGAGCGCGAGCTCGTGCGCTTCGGCGCCCAGGCCGCACGGGTGGTCGTGCAGCTGGCGGACGATGACGGCCCGCACGAGCTGAGCGTCGGCTTCGAGCCCGGTCAGCCCAAGCGGATGACCTCCGACGGGGCCGCCGTCGAGCGCCTCTTGGACATCGAGCACAGGCCACTCGTGAGCGTCTTTGAGCCCGACAGGCTCGAGCTCGTAAAGGGGCCCCCGGCGCTGCGCCGTGCCCACCTAGATCAGGTCGTCGCGGCGATCTGGCCGTTGCGCGCGGGCAACCGCCGGGAGTACTCGCGAATACTCGCTCAGCGCAACGCGCTGCTGGGCCGGATGCGGTCCGGGCGGGCTTCGCACGCAACGCTCTCCGCGTGGGACCGCGAGCTCGCGGCCGAGGCGATCGCGCTCCGCGCCCACCGCGCCGAGGCGATCGCCCTGCTCGCCGAGCCGTTCGCGGAACGCGCCGCCCAACTCGGACTCACCGGCACGGCGAAGATGGAATATCGCCCGCGTTCGCGCGCTCGGAATCAGGACGAGTTCATCGCCGAGCTCCAGGCGCGACTGCCCGGAGATCTCGAGCGCGGGTTCTCCGGCCACGGGCCCCATCGCGACGAGCTGGCGCTCCTGCGCGACGAGCGCGAGCTGCGGCTGTATGGCTCCCAGGGCGAGCAGCGCCTGGCCCTGCTGGCCCTGCTGCTCGCCGAGCGCTCGGTGCTCGCGCGCGAGCGGCGCCGCACCCCGCTGATGCTGCTCGACGATGTGATGAGCGAGCTCGACTCCGAGCGACGCGAGCTACTCGCCGCGGAGCTGGGCGCCGGAGGCCAGAGCGTGATCGCCACGACCGACCTGGCGCACGTCCCGGGCGCATCCGACCCACGCGTCGCTCGCCTGCACGTGTCGGGCGGAACCATCCTGCAGGAGGCGCTGGCGGCGTGAGGAAGGCTCCCCGCCCGCTGTCCGTCGCCCTGGAGGATCTCAACTCGGCGCTAGCCCCCGCGACGACCCTCGCACGCGTGCAGGAGCTGTGGGAGCGCACGACCGGTCCCGCGATCGCCGCCGCCGCGATCCCGACCGCCGAGCGTGACGGCGTCCTCACGGTGCGCTGCGCCGCCGCCGTATGGGCACAGGAGCTCGATCTGATGGCCTTCGATCTGCTCCCTCGTCTGAACGCCGCGCTGGGCGGCGAGCTCATCCGCGAGCTGCGGTGCAGGACGGGTTGATCGCGCCGCGCGCCAGGCGGCTGGCCGTTAGCGTCCACAAAGCCCATTTTCCCGCCATTTTGCAGGGATTTAGGCGGTTTTCGACCGCCCTCCGTGCTATTGTTATGTACACAAACTCACCCGCCCCGGCCCGCGGTTTTCGCGCCGCGGATTCCGGGGCGTTGTCACGTCAATCGGAGGGCCATTGGCCACGAGCAGCAACGACAATTCTGAAACAGGTGCGACCAAGGGCGGCGTCAACGATCCGTCGATGATCGACACCTCGGCCGGGTACGACGCCGAGGACATCACGGTACTCGAGGGGCTTGAGGCGGTCCGCAAGCGTCCCGGCATGTATATCGGCTCAACGGGCGTCATGGGCCTGCACCATCTCGTCTACGAGGTCGTGGACAACTCGGTCGACGAGGCGCTCGCCGGCTACTGCACCGAGGTCTCCGTCACGGTCCACCCGGACAACTCGGTCACGGTCGTGGACAACGGGCGCGGCATCCCGGTGGCCACGATGGAGAAGGAGGGACGCCCCGCCGTCGAGGTCGTGCTCACCGTCCTGCACTCCGGCGGCAAGTTCGGCGAAGGCGGCGGCTACAAGGTCTCCGGCGGTCTGCACGGGGTTGGGGTGTCGGTCGTAAACGCTCTGTCGGAACGACTGCATGTGGAGATTCGCCGCGACGGCTACGTCTTCTCCCAGGACTACTCGCGCGGTGCGCCGCTGGCCGAGCTCGACAAGGGCGAGAAGCTCCCCGCGGGCGCGCCTACCGGCACGACGGTCACGTTCCTTCCGGACGCGGACGTCTTTGAGACGCTCGACCTCGACTTCTTCACGCTCGAGGAGCGCCTGCGCGAGACGGCCTTCCTCACGCGCGGCCTCGAGATCTCGATCGTCGACGAGCGCGGCGAGGGCCACTCGGCCACGTTCCGGTACGAGGGCGGAATCGAGGACTTCGTCTCCTATCTCAACGAGAACAAGGACACGGTGCACCGCAAGGTCATCTTCTTCGAGGGCGAGAGCGACGAGGGGGCGGCGGAGATCGCGATGCAGTGGAACTCCTCCTACCAGGACTCCGTCCACTCCTTCGCAAACAACATCAACACGCGCGAGGGCGGCTCGCACATGTCGGGCTTTCGCTCGGCGCTCACGCGCACCCTCAACAAGTACGCGCGCGACCACGGCCTCCTCAAGGAGAAAGAGGACAACCTCACCGGCGAGGACGTGCGCGAGGGGCTGACGGCGGTCATCTCCGTCAAGCTGCGCGACCCTCAATTCGAGGGGCAGACCAAGACCAAGCTGGGCAACCCGGGCATGGCTGGGTTCGTGGAGTCGATCGTCAACACCGGCCTCGGCGAGTTCCTGGAGGAGAACCCCAGCGAGGCGCGTGCGGTGATCATGAAGTCGGTCCAGGCGCAGCGCGCGCGTGAGGCGGCGCGCAAGGCGCGTGACCTGACCAGGCGCAAGTCCGCCCTGGAGAACTCCACGCTGCCGGGCAAGCTCGCGGACTGCTCCGTCAAGGACCCGTCGCTGGCCGAGCTGTTCGTCGTCGAGGGCGACTCCGCCGGCGGCTCGGCAAAGCAGGGCCGCGACCGCAACACCCAGGCTGTGCTGCCGCTACGCGGCAAGATCCTCAACGTCGAGAAGTCGCGCATCGACAAGGTGCTCCAAAACGTCGAGATCCAGGCGCTAATAACGGCGATCGGCACCGGCGTTCGCGAGGAGTTCAATCTCGAGAACGCGCGCTATCACAAGGTCGTGATCATGACGGACGCAGACGTTGACGGCGCTCATATCAGAACCCTCGTCCTCACCCTCCTGTTCCGCGAGATGCAGGAGCTGATCGAGGCCGGATACGTCTATATCGCGAAGCCGCCGCTCTACAAGCTCAAGCAAGGCTCCCGCGAGCGCTATATCGAGAAGGACTCCGAGCTCGAGGACATCCTGCTCTCGGACAAGTGGGAGAAGATCGACGTCTTCGACCGTCACGGCACGCAGTTCAAGCTGACCGAGGCGCGCTGGCAGCGCTTCTCCAGGCTGCTCAAGCAGTACGAGGGTTGGTCTCTCGCGCTGCGCGGCCACCACGGCCACGACGTGGTCCAGTTCCTCGAGGAGTCATCGCTGCTCGGCGAGCAGGTGATGAGCACCGAGGCGGCGATCGAGCTGCTCAGCCGTGCCGGCCTGGAGGGCGAGACGCACGCAACCGAACTGGTCAACCAGGACAACGGTGAGATACGCGTAAAGGCGGTCGAGGCAAAGACGGGATTCGCCCGCACCCACCGCATCAGGCGCTCGCTGTTCGACTCACAGGAGTACCGCCAGCTCGCCCGTGTCCACGGGCAGCTGATCGAGCTCGCCGGCACCCCGGCGTTCGAGGTGCGCCTCGGCGACGCGCGCGAGAGCGCGCCGACTTTTGAGGACCTCCACGAGGCTGTTCTCACAGTCGCTCAGAAGGGCATCAAGCTCCAGCGCTTCAAGGGCCTCGGCGAGATGAACGCCGACCAGCTCGGCGAAACCACGATGGCTCCGGCGACGCGCACGCTCGCGCAGGTGACGCTCGAGGATGCCTTTGCCGCCGACCGCATCTTCTCGATGCTGATGGGCGACCAGGTCGAGCCCCGCCGCGCCTTCATCGAGGACAACGCCCGCGCAGTCGCGAACCTGGACGTCTAGGGAGGTGAGCGATGGCCAGCACTGACGTGATCGGGGGCGGCAACGTAGAACCGCGCGCCCTCGAGGAGGAGATGCGTACCGCCTATCTCGACTACGCCATGTCCGTGATCGTCGGACGCGCGCTGCCGGACGTTCGTGACGGCCTGAAGCCGGTGCACCGTCGCGTGCTCTACGCGATGAACGAGCTCGGCCTCGGTCCCACCCGGCCCTACGCCAAGTGCGCCAAGATCGTCGGCGAGGTGATGGGCAACTATCACCCGCACGGCGACACGGCGATCTACGACGCGCTCGTGCGCATGGCGCAGGACTTCTCGATGCGCAACGAGCTCGTCGACGGCCAGGGCAACTTCGGCTCGGTCGACGACGACCCGGCTGCTGCGATGCGCTATTGCGTGACCGGCGACACTCGTGTCGCCACGACCTCGGGGACGGTTCGGATCGACGCAATCGCGCCCGGGGCACGAGCGAATACAGACACCGGCGTCGAGGTGGAGGTCCTCGACAGGCTAGGCCGTCCGGTGCACGCTTCGACCCTCTTTCACTCCGGCGAGCACCCGACCCTGCGCCTCACCACGGCGGAGGGCTATCAGCTGAGCGGCACCCACAACCATCCCGTGCTGTGTCTCGTTGATATGGCGGGGGTGCCGCTGCTGATGTGGCGGCTTCTGGAGGAGGTCCGCGCCGGCGACCGTGTCCTTCTGAATCGCACGCCACGCCCAGCCGACGACGTGCTCACTGAGAGGTCGCGCAACCTGGCTTTGCTCGCGGGGGCGTTCGTATCCGAGGGGTGGTTCGGTGCGCGCCGCGCCGGGTTCAACAACGTCGACGAGGAGTTCTTTGAGTCGGTGATCGCCGCGTACGACGGCGTCGTCGCCGGCCCGCGCTACGTCTACTCGCGAGTGATCGCCTCGGGAAGCGTCTGTCACGAGCTCGACGTACAGAACCTGTCCGCGTTGAGGTCGAGCCCTCTGGCTGAGCTTGAGGGTGCGTTGAGCGCGAGCAAGCGCGTTCCGGAGCTTGTGTGGAACAAGAGCGGGGCGTTCAAGCGCGTCTTTCTCCAGGCCCTGTTCACGGGCGACGGATCCTCATCGTTGTTGCCGCGCAGCACGATCCAGATCTCTTATTCGACGCGGAGCGAGGACCTGGCACGCGACGTGCAGCTGCTGCTCCTCGAGTTCGGCGTCGTCTCGCGGCTGAGCACGTCCTCGCGGGGGCAGATCAAGGTCGTCATCACGAACCGCCGCGACGCGCGGCTGTTCGCCGGACGGATCGGGTTCATGGGCGCCAAGCAGGCAAAGCTGGAGCGCGATCTGTCGACCGTCCCGCTGACCAGTCGGGCGCTCAGCCACGATCACGTGCCCTACGTCGCTGATTACATCCGCGGCGCGGCGACGGGCTCAGCCTTCTCGGACCGCGACTGGCTCCGCCGCCATAACGTCGATCGTATCGAGCGCTGGGAGGGCGGCGGCCCAGCGATACTCGAGCGAATCGAATCTCAGGAGGTGCACGAAGTTGTAAAGCCACTCATGAGCGGCGACTACTACTACGCCGAGATCGCCTCTGTCGAGCCTGCCGGTGTCCAGCCCGTCTACTCCCTACGAGTCGACACTGACGATCACTCGTTCCTCACCAACGGTTTCGTCAGCCACAACACCGAGGCCCGCCTCGCCCGGATCGCCACCGAGATGCTGCGCGATCTCGACATGGACACGGTCGACTTCACGACGAACTACGACGGTTCACGCCAGGAACCGCTCGTCCTTCCGGCCCGATTCCCGAACCTGCTCGTCAACGGCTCGTCGGGCATCGCGGTCGGCATGGCGACGAACATCCCGCCGCACAACCTGCGCGAGGTGATCGGCGCGACGATCGCCTACATCGAGGACCCCGATATCGACATCGACGGGCTGATGAAGCACATCACGGGCCCCGACTTTCCCACCGGCGGCATCATCCTCGGCCGGGCGGGCATCCGGGACGCGTACGAGACCGGCCGCGGGCGAGTGCGGATCCAGGCGCGCGCTCACATCGAGCCACTGAAGCAGGGCAAGGAGGCGATCGTCGTCACCGAGCTTCCATTCATGGTCAAGAAGGGCGGCGACGGTGGGCTGATCCAAAAGATCGCCGACCTCGTCCACGACAAACGCATTCCCGAGATCTCCGACCTGCGCGACGAGTCCGACAAGCGTGGAATGCGCCTCGTGATCGAGCTGAAGCGCGACGCGATCCCGAAGGTGGCGCTGAACAAGCTCTACAAGCACACGCCGATGCAGTCGACGTTCGGCGTGAACATGGTCGCGCTCGTCGACAACGTCCCCCGCACGCTCAACCTGCGGGCGGTGATCCACAACTACGTGGCGCACCAGCGCGAAGTGATCGTCCGGCGCACCAAGCACGAGCTATCCGAGAAGGAGGCCCGCGCACACATCCTGCAGGGGCTCCTGATCGCGCTCGAGCACCTCGACGCGATCATCGAGCTGATCCGCGGGTCGCGCGACCGCGACGCCGCCCGCGAGCAGCTGGTTGCCCGCTTTGAGCTCAGCCCCATCCAAGCGACCGCGATCCTCGACCTGCGCCTCTCGCAACTGACGGCGCTGGAGGCCGACGGCATCAAGCAGGAGCACGCCGATGTAACCGAGCGGATCGCCGAGCTGCGGGCGATCCTCGGCGACGAGTCGCGCGTGCTGGCCGTGATCAAAGAGGAGCTCACCGAGATCTCAGAGCGCTTCGGCGGCGAGCGCCGCTCGGAGATAACCCACTCCGAGGATGAGATCGACATCGAGGACCTGATCGCCGACCAGCAGATGGTGATCACGATCACGCAAAGCGGCTACGTCAAGTCGCTCCCGCTCGCGACCTACCGCCAGCAGCAGCGCGGAGGCCGCGGAGTGACCGGCATGGACATGAAGGACGGCGACTTTATCGAGCACCTGTTCGTGTGCTCATCCCACGACTACCTGCTGTTCTTCTCCAATCGCGGCAAGGTCTACCGCTCCAAGGTCTACGAACTGCCCGAGGCATCGCGCACGGCCAAGGGGCGCGCACTGGTCAACATCCTGCCGCTGCGCGAGGGCGAGCGGATCCAGGCCGTCGTCTCTACGCGGGACTTCACCGAGACCAAGTACCTGGTGTTCGCCACGCGGTCAGGGACGGTCAAGAAGACCGAGTTCCTGTCCTACAACACGCCGATCAAAGCCGACGGCATCATCGCGATCAACATACGCGATGACGACGAGCTGCTCGCGGTCCGCGCCGTCGACCCGCAGGACGAGGTGATCATGGTCTCGCGCGCCGGTCTGACCGTGCGCTTCGCGGAGTCAGATGTCCGGGCGATGGGGCGTGACACGACCGGCGTGCGCGGGATGGAGGTCGGCAAGGGCGGCAAGGTCATCGCGATGGACATCGCGCGCGACGACATGGATCTGCTCGTCGTCACCGAAAACGGCTACGGCAAGCGCACCCAGATCGGCCAGTACCGCAAGACCCACCGCGGCGCCAAAGGCGTAAAGACGATCGGCCTGACCGAGAAAAAGGGCGGACTCGCGGGGGCGCTCGTCGTGCGCGACCACCAGGAGCTCGTGTTCATCAGCGTCGGCGGCATGGTCCAGCGGACCCCGGCCGCCGGCATCTCCCAGCAGGGCCGGTCGGCCACCGGCGTGCGCGTGATGAACCTCAAGGAGGACGACCTGGTCAGCGCCGTCGCGCTCGTGGTCGATCCGGCCGAGGACCCGGGCGATGACGCCGCGGCGACGCCGATCGCCGGCGATCGCGAGCCCGGTGAGGACGGCGCCTCTCCGACGGCGTAGCCGCCGAGCCCCTTCCAACCGTCCAGATTCATGCCGCTGCGCTCAGACCCGAGCGCCGATCGGCCGACAGGCAGAGGGTGACCCGCCTCGGCATTCTCCTTGCCATGACCCTGCCGATCCTGGCCAACGCCTCTCCCGCCGCAGCGGCGGATGCCCATCCGACCCACCGGGCGCACGGTAGTCATGTCCACATCACCTGCACGACCCTCCCGTCGTCCACCGGACGCCACCGGGACAGGCGCGTCGCCGGCTGCGTCGCCGGAGCCAAAAAGCGAGAGCCGAGCAGGACCCTGGAGCCGCGCAAGATCACCGAGCCCCAGGTGGCGAGCAGCGCGGCGCAGGCGCGAGCGGCGACGATCGCCAGAGTCCTCGCGACGGCCTGCCAGAACGTGCAGCTGACGCCTGAACCCGGCAATATCGCCCAGGTGCGTGGGGCCGTTCTGTGCCTGGTCAACAGGCTGCGCGCCCAGCATGGCGAGACCCCGTTGACGCAGAACGCGCCCTTGGAACAGGCGGCGGAAGCTCACGCGCAGGAAATGGTGGCGCTCAACTACTTCGACCACATCTCCCCCAGCGGGCTTACGCCCGTGGGGCGCGTCCGCGGCGCCGGTTACATACCGAGCACGACCGTCGGCTACGTGATCGGCGAGAATCTCGCCTGGGGCACGCTCTCGTTGGCGACGCCCGAAGCGATCGTGGCCGCGTGGGCCGCCTCCCCGGGGCACCTCGCAAACATCCTCGAAAGCCAGTACCGCGACACCGGAGTCGGCGTCGTGCCGCAAGCCCCTGGGATGGTGGCAAACGGAGCTTCCGGTGCGACATACGCACAGGAGTTCGGCGTGATCATTCATTGAGCTCATTCGCGACCGGCGGCGAACGCCACCGTTCGTGCGCCAGCCGCCGGCTCGAGCTCCGCATGTCATCTCCGTCCGCTACTCTGGCCAGACCAGAGAAAGGAGGTGGTCCTAACGTTGAGTGACAGTTCTTGCGGGACCCTGGAGGTGACCGGCCGCTAGGTCGGGCAGGCTGGACCGCTTAGCGGAATCCAACCCGGGACACCCCGAGACGACCGCCGGCTCTGGTCCCTCCGGCTGCCTTTTTCGCCGTCTCGGTCTTTCCAGTCAGAGCAGCATGCGAAGGGCGCCACGTTCAGGCGCCCTTCGCTTTTTCCCGGCCGCGGGCGAGCGCGTGGGCCCCGTGGAGCCGGACCCAGCCGGCCGGCGGCTCAGGCCGCCTGGGGCAGGTACTGCAGCCAGGCCGTCGGGATCGTCGGGCTGGCAACGTGGATGAAGATCTCCGCGCGGGGCGTGCGCGGGGCGTGACGCGGATGCATCCCGGCCTGCCGCGGCAGCCGATCGCCCTTGCGCCGGTTACACGGCGCGCACGAGGCAACGATGTTCTCCCAGCTGGATGATCCCCCTTTCGAGCGCGGAATCACATGGTCGACGGTCAGGTTCGAGTGCGAGCCGCAGTACTGGCAGGTCCAGCTGTCGCGCGCAAACACAGCGCGGCGCGTGATCTTGCGCCTGTGGGCGTCGCGCGGAACGTTGACGTAGGTCACCAGCCGGATCACCACCGGGCGCGCGAGCGTCGAGTTCTCCGAGTGAAGCTCCCAGCGGCCGCGCTCGAGGAGCTCGGCCTTCTCCTTCAGCAGAAGCACCACCGCCCGGCGGACCGTGCACACGTTGATCGGCTCGTATGTGGCGTTGAGAACCAGCACCCGACCACCCATCGCCGTTGTGGGCGACGTCCTAGGTCCGTGCCGCGGGTGCATGGAGGGCGACACGGACCCCACCGGCTCTGGTGGGACTGTGCTTTCCATCTTCAGCGCCGCAGTGTAGCGGGGGCGCTTGCGCTGCGCGGCGCTCGGAGGGACCGCCGCCGCTCAATCCGACCGTTCCGCGGGGCCCCGCGCCGCGCGGTAGGAGCCGAGAACGCGAACCTCCTGGCACCGCGAACGCACGCCGGCGATCGCCTCGGCGACCGATGCCTGCTCGGCATGGCCGCTGAGATCGGCAAAGAACATATAGCTGCCCAGCCGCTGGCGCCGCGGGCGCGACTCGATCTTCGTCAGGTTGATCTCGCGGCGCGCGAACTCATCCAGGCTGCGGACGAGCCAGCCGGGACTGTCGGCGCCCGGCCCCCAGAACACCAGCGACGTCTTCCACTCGCCCGAGGGCGATACCTCGACCGGTGGATCTGCCGGCCCGTGAACGCGCCCAAGCCACACGAACCGCGTTTCGTTGTCGTCGCGATCCTCGACCCCCTCGCGTATCACGGTCGCGCCGTAGATCTCCGCCGCGAGCACGGTCCCCAGCGCCGCCTGCTCGCGTCGTCCCTCGCTCGCAACCGTGCGCACGGCATCCGCGGTCGAGCCCGCTGGGAGGATCCGTGCGTGACTGAGCTCGGCGCGCAGGAATCGCGCGCATTGGCCGGGCACCTGTGGATGCGAGATCACCGTGTCGATCTCCTCCAGTCCGACGATCTCGGAGCCGACCAACGAGTGCCGTACCCGCAGCAGCGTCTCCGCGACGATCTCGATGTCGGCGGCGTCCTCGGCGAGCAGGTCGAGCGTGACGCTGATCGACCCATCGAGCGAGTTCTCGATCGGGACGATCGCCCACTGGACCTCGCTCGCGCGTAGCGCGAGCGCCGTGTCGTAAATCGTTGCGAACGGCGTCGGCTCGACGGCTCCGGGCGAGGCGCTCGCGAGCAGCGCCTCCTCGCTGAAAGTTCCCTCCGGTCCGAGATAACCGACGCGCGACCGACGGTCCGCGGGCATCTCAGGCCGGATGCTCGGCAATATCGCCGGCGCCGGCGGGGGAGGCCAGCGCGATTCGCACCGCCTCGGCCTCCTCGGGAGAGAGCTCCAGTTCACCCTGGCCAGCGCTCACCTGCTTGGCGTATACGCGCGCCTGATCGCGATGGTGGATGCAGGAGAGCACGATCCCCGACCGTTCATCGTCCAGCAGCGCGATCGAGACCGATTGGTGGCCGGACAGCTCGTTGTAGGCGTCATAACGCACGAGCGCGCGATGCGCGATCGTTCCCCGCAGCGCCGCCTCGACGCCTCCCAGGCGCCCGTCCAGTCTCACCGCGACCTCGTCGACGTACGCCTGCAACGCCTGGAAAGCCGCTTGCATCGCCGCCGAATGCGCCACCAGGTCGCGCTCCCCCTGCTCTCCCAGGACAAGCCGCTGGGAACGTCGCAGCCGGCGCACGCTCAAAAGCAGCGCGGCGCAGCCAGCGAGCGCGAGAACCGCCACGGCCGCAGCCGCGATCGCGATGATGCCGCGGGTGTCCGTGATCGTGGCGAGCATCGCCACAAGTTAACGGCTCGCGCCGCCGACCCGCTGCGCGCACCCCGGAACCCCGCCGGACGGCCGCTCGGACCGGCCGCCTGGCTGCCTATTTTTCGATGATCGCGAGGAACGTGCCCTTGTTGTTTTCGAGGTCGTTCTCGCCGGGCACTCCCTCGATGTTCGTTTCGATCTTCGAGGCCACCGCCAGCGGGACGCCGGTGACCGGGATATCGACGCTGACCGTCTTTCCGGGTTCGGTCTTTTCGATCACGTGAGAGGCCTTGAACTGCTTGCCGCCGGCGGTCACGGTCACGTCGACCTTGACGTTCGTCTCGGTGGCTTCGCCGGAGTTTTCGACCTGAACTGTGAACGTCGGGTTGCTGCCGCCGTGGATGTGGTTCAGCGTGGGTTCTCCTTCGAGCGTGTTCGCGCCAACGCTCACACCCTTCAACGCGCTGCCGTGGTTGCCCGTGACGGGCTGCCCGGTCTGGGACGCGCTCGCCGCCTGGCCGGAGATCCGGGCGAGCGCCGTCGTGGGTTCGAGCCAGCCGATGTTCGGCAGGAAGCGAGAGGATGCTGTGCTCAGGCCCTGGACGCCGTCGGCGGCGAGCGTCTGCTCGATCAGCGGGACCACGCGCTGCGAGTAGATCACGTCGGAGGCGAGGAAGATCTCCATGTCGCCGGCGATCGATGTCGTGGCCTGCTTGCCCTGCCCGCCCAGCGCCGTCGGCGCGAGCGCCGCGATCTTCGTCAGCCCTTCGGCGCGTAGATCGAACACCAGCAGCAGCTCTCGCTGGGCAGCGGCCATGTCCCCGGGAACGCTCAGGCTCTTGGCGTGTTCAGCCAGTTTCTGCGCCTGGATGCGGAACTGGTCGATCTGGACCTCCACACTCAACGCCGACTTGCCACCCGCTCCCGCGAGCGTCGTGAAGAGGGGACGCGACACGTTTTCATCGGATTCCCGTGCCAGCTGGCTCACGTCACCGTTGTATGTCTTCAGTTCCTGGCGCTTTTCGCTTTTCAGGCAGCCGTTGATGATCAGGACGATCACGATCAGCAGCACGACGCCGACGCCGACGGCGACGCGGCGGCGCACCATCACCGTGTGCTGATCGAGCGGCAACGTGCCCGCCAGGTGCTGCGGCCGTCGCGGCTGCGGCCGCTGTGGCGTCACCGCGGCCGTCGGTCGGGGCGCTCTGGTTGACGGTCGAGGCTCTGTCTCCTCGCCATCATCGAAGAACGACAAAGCTCGCTCCTTGCAGGGATTCCGGAAGTACCCCAGTATGACTGCCGGCTCACCTCCCTGACGAACCTGCAACTTCTCCGTCACGGGCGCCGTTCCTGCCGCGAGGGGAAGGGAGCGAGCCTGCGGGCGGCGAACGCAGGAGCCGGTGGAGTCGACGAACACCCTCGTCCATGCTCGACGGAAGCCACACCGCGGGGGCTGGGTCGATCCGCCCGCGGCGGGGGCGCTCGTGCTCGATCGCTACCGTCTGCTCGACCGCCTCGGCGCCGGCGGCTTCGGGGTCGTGTGGCGCGCGCACGACGAGCTTCTGAATCGCGAGGTGGCCGTCAAGCGGATATCGCTCGCGCCCGACGGCGACAGCGACCGCGCCAGTCGCGAGGCGCTCGCGACCGCCCGCCTGGCGCACCCCGCGATCGTCGCGCTGTATGAGGCATCCGCGGTCGAGGACGCCTTCTATCTGATCTCCGAGCTTGTCCACGGGGAGACGCTCGCGAGCCTGATCTCCGCACGTGCGCTGGCCGACGAGGAGGTGTTCGAGATCGGGATCGCGCTGACGGAGGCGCTCTCGCACGCCCACTCCCGCGGTGTGATCCACCGCGACGTCAAGCCACAGAACGTCTTGGTCCCGCAGCAGCTCGCCGAGCCCTCCGCGCGCACGGGGGTGGCCAAGCTGACCGACTTCGGCGGAGCGCGGCTTGCCGGCGAGGACGTGCTGACGCGCACCGGCGACGTGCTTGGCACCTTCGCCTACATGGCGCCGGAGCAGAGCGACGGCGGTCAGGTGGGGGAGGCGGCCGACCTCTACTCGCTGGCGCTCGTCCTCTACGAGGCGCTCTCCGGGATCAACCCCGTGCGCGGCGCGACCCCGGCCGCCACCGTGCGCCGGATCGGGCGCCGGCTCGAGCCGCTGGAGCGCCGCCGCCGCGATTTGTCCCGCTCACTCACACGCGCGCTGGACCGGGCGCTCGCACCGTCGAGCTCGGATCGGGGGACGCTCGATGAGCTCCGCGTCGCCTTGCAGGTGGCGCTCGCCGAGCACGACCCGCAAACAAGAACGCGTGGACGCCGCCGCCTGGAGCGCAAGCCCGGGCTGATTGCGCCCGCAAATCGCGCCCTACCCCGGTGGGAGCCCAGTCCACCGCGCGAACCCCGCGTCGCGCACGCCGCCGAGCTCGTCCGCGACCCTCCCGCGCGCGAGTCCGACGCGGCGGAGCTCGACGCTCCGGAGCCCCGGCAGACTCTTGCGTTGCCGCGGGCGCTGTGGATCGCGTGCGCGGCCGCCGCGGTCATCTGGCAGGTCGGTTCCGGCCGCCCCGGCGCGGCGCTGCTCCTGATCGCGGCCCTTGCTCCGCTCGTCGCGTTGCCACGCCGGGCCGGCCCGGCGTGGCTGGCCGGCGCGCTGGCGCCGGCGTTGGGCGTGATCCACCTCGCCGGTGCCTTCCCGGCGATCGCCGGACAGGCATCCCGCTGGCGCACGCGCGCCGCGCTCGCAGGCCTCGGCTACTGGTGGCTGACCCTTGCAGAGCCGCTGATCTCGCGCCGCCTGTGGTTGGGCGCGCCACCCGGCACGCCCGCGCGGGGGGTGTGGGAGGGCTCCGTCTCGAGCGCGGCGACGCACGTGGTCGGCCCGATGCTGAGCCCCGGCGTCCTCCTCGGCGCGGCGCTGTGGGCGGCGGGCGCCATGTCACTTCCGTGGCTCGTGCGCGGCCGCAGCGCGGCACTGGACGTGGTGGCGGCCACGATGTGGTCCGCGGTAATCGTCACCGCCGCGCCGCTGCTGGACAGCGGTTCCGCCGCCCACGCCGCCCACGCGAGCCCGCGCGGCGCGGTTCTCGGGGCGATCTTCGGCGGCGTCCTCGCGGTCGCCGCGCGCGCTCTGCGCGGACCCGTCTGACGTAGCATGGCTCACAACCCCGAGCCGATCTCCGATCGGTGCGGGCCTCTGCCGATGAACCTGTTGAAGAGCGTCGAGACCACGATCGCCAACCTCGTCGAGGGCGCCTTCGGACGAATGTTTCGCTCCGAGGTGCGCCCGATGGAGCTGGCGCGCAAGCTCGCCCGCGAGATGGACGAGCACCGCACCGAATCGGTGTCACGCGTCTACGCCCCCAACGAGTACTCGGTCTGGCTCTCGCCGCAGGATCGCCGGCGCTACGAGGACGTCGAGGATGAGGTGATCGACGACCTGTGCGCCTATCTGCTGGAGCACGCCCGTCGCGAGGAGCTGATCCTGGCCTCGCCGCCGCGGATCGTCTTTCATACCGACGAGCAGCTGGCGCTCGGGGAATTCGGCATCCAGGCGCAATCGGTCCACCCCGCCGGTCAGAGTGAGAAGACCCACCGTCCGGCGGCTGCCGAGCCGCCGGCCGGAGGTCATGGCGAAACGATGATCTACAGCACCTCAGCGCGCGTTGGCGGCCCGGTCGAGGAGGCGCATGCCCGGCGCCAGTCCGCGCGCGCCCTGCTGGCCGTGGACGGCCGCCGCCTGCTGGTGCCGCCCGCGGGAGGCACGATCGGACGCAGCCGCGACTGCGACATCGTGCTCGATGACGTTGGCGTCTCGCGCCGGCATGCCGAGATCCGTCCCGGCGCAGACGGTTGGACGATCGCCGACCTCGGCTCGACCAACGGGGTGCTCCTCAACGGCAAGCTCCTCGGCGGCTCCGAGCCGCTGCAGCCAGGCGACCGCGTCGAGCTCGGCTCGACGAAGATCGTCTTCGAACTGGGATGACCACGCTCGCGCCCGTATCGGTCGCGCTGAAGTTCGGCTTCCTCGCCGTCATGTATCTGTTCGTCCTGTGGGTAGCGCGCAGCGCGCGCCGTGACCTGCGCGGAGAGCGTGCCCCCGCCGCCGGTGAGCGGGCGGGCGGAGCGCCGATACCGTCCGACGCGACCGGCATGTACTCGGCGTCTGCGCTGGGCAGCGCCGACATCGCCCATCGCGCGCCGCGGCTCGTCGTCGAGCGCGCGCCGGGGCACGAGCCGGGGATGATCTACGACCTCGACGGCGACATCGTGCTCGGCCGCGGCGATCGCGCGGAGATACGCCTCGAAGACCCATTCGCATCGGCCCGCCATGCACGGGTCTACGAGCAAGGCAACATAGTGGTCATCGAGGATCTCGGCTCCACGAACGGCACCTACCTCAACGAGGAGTTGCTCGAGACCTCGCGCCCGTTGCATCCGGGCGACCGGGTTCGCATCGGCGACAGCGAATTCGCATTCGAGGTCGACTGATGCTGCGCGTCGCCGAGCAGTATGCGGGGACCGACACCGGACGCCAGCGCCGCGCCAACGAGGACTCCCTGCTCACTCGCTCGCCGCTGTTTGTGGTCGCCGATGGCATGGGCGGCGCGCAGGCGGGCGAGGTCGCGTCGCGGATCGCCGTGGAGGCCTTTCAGCACGGCCTTCGCGACGCCTCCCAGCCCGAGGTCGCAATGGCCGGGCTCGCGCGCGCGGCGAACTTGCGGATCCACGAGCGCTCGCACAGCCATGCCGAGCAGGCGGGCATGGGGACGACGCTCACGGCCGTGTACGTGGGAGCCGAGGAGGTATCGATTGCCCATGTCGGCGACAGCCGCGCCTACTGCCTGCGCGACGACGAGCTCATGCGCCTGACCGACGACCACTCGCTGGTCGACGAGCTCATTCGCCAGGGCCGCCTTACGCCCGAGGAGGCCGTCGAGCATCCCCAGCGCTCCGTGATCACGCGCGCACTCGGGCCCGAGGGGAGCGTGGACGTGGACACCCGCTCGCTGCGCGCCCGCCCGGGCGACGTGTACCTGCTGTGCAGCGACGGTCTGACGACGATGGTGCCCGAGGAGCAGATTGCCGACATCCTGCGCTCTCATCCGCGGCTGCGCGACGCGGGCGAGGCGCTGATCGCCGCCGCCAACGAGGCAGGAGGCCGGGACAACATCACCGTGGTGCTCCTGCGCCTGGAGGAGGTGGGCGCCGGCGCCCCCCCGCCCGCGGCAGGTTCGTCGGACGCGGGCACCACGGACCCCGGCGACGCGGTGCTGCAACACGAGTCCCACGACGATCTCGACTCCACGGTCGTCGGCGTGCCGGCGGTCACCCAGGCGGTGACCCCACGACGACCAAGGCGCCCCTCGCCGAACGGCAAGGCGAGCGTCGCGCCACGCCGGCGCCTGCGACGCGTCGGCGCGCTGGCGGCCGTTCTCGTCGTGCTCGCGCTCCTCGCCGCCGGCGCCTACGTGGCGCAGCAGTCGGTCTACTTCATCGGCACCAACGGTCGGGGGCTCGTCACCGTCTTCCGCGGCGTTCCCTACCAACTCCCCGGGAATATCGCTTTGTACAGCAGCGACTACGTGTCGGGGGTCAGCGCCTCGACGATGACGTCCGCACGGCGGCATGCGCTGCTCGACCATTCCCTGCGCTCGGAAGCCGACGCCGCCGGATTGATCAGGAGCCTCGAACTGGGGCAGCTCGAATGAGGCGCGCGCGATGAACCAGCCGATCGTTCGCCTGTTCGGACTCGTCGTCGTGATGTTCGCTCTGCTGCTCGCGTTCACCTCGCGTTGGACGGTCTTTGAAGCGGCCTCGCTGCGCGGGAGCCCGCTCAATGCGCGCGGCCTGCTGGAGCAGCAGCGGATCGATCGCGGCCCGATACTCGCCGCGGACGGAACCGTGCTGGCGCGGAGCCTGCTCAGCGCGGGCGCAAACCGGTCAGAAGGCGTGTACGAACGCTCATATCCGACCGGCGAACAGTTCGCCCAAGCGGTCGGCTACTCCTACATCGAACCCGGCCGCACCGGGCTGGAGAGCTTTCGCAACGCCGACCTGGAAGGCCAGACGGGTACGAACCTGCAGACGATCCTTGATCAGCTGCAGGGCAAGAAACGCCGCGGCGACAAGGTCTTCACGACGCTCGACCCCGGCGCGCAGCAGGTCGCGATCTCCGCGCTCGCGGGGCACGATGGGGCCGTCGTGGCGCTCGACCCGCGCAGCGGGGCGGTCAAGGTCATGGCATCGCTGCCGAGCTTCGACCCAAACGCGCTGCGCTCGAAGGCGAGCTACTTGCAGCTGAAGCGCGAAACGGAAACGAGCCCGCCCAAGAGGTCACTGGTAAACCGGGCGACCCAGTTCGGCTACGCGCCCGGCTCCACCTTCAAGGTGCTCACCGCCACGGCGGCGATCGATACCGGTGCGTTCACACCGGAATCGACGGTCAGCGGTAGAGATAACGTGGCGATATCAGGGGTCCCCCTGCAAAATGACGAACACGAGAACTTTGGTCAGATCACGCTCACCCAGGGGCTGGCGAAATCGGTCAATACCGTCTGGGCGCAGGTGGCCGAGCGGCTGGGCAAGCAGACCATCGCCCGCTACATGGCACGCTTCGGCTTCGACCGCAAGCCCCAGCTCGACTATCCAGCCGCAGAGATGTCCGCCAGCGGCGAGTATCACGGCTCACGGGTGCTGTCACCGACGAGCTCGCTGGTCGACGTCGGACGCCTCGGGATCGGGCAGGACAAGCTCGAGGTCACCCCGCTTCAGATGGCCGAGGTCGCCGCGGCCGTCGCCAACGGCGGCAGGCTCATGGTCCCCCACCTGACCGAACGGATCGTCGACGCCGAAGGGCGCACGGTTCAGCGGATATCCCCGCGGGTGCAGTCGGTCGTGATGAAGCCGTCGACCGCCAAGGCCGTCACGTCGATGATGGAAGCGGTGGTCAACGAAGGCACCGGCACCTCGGCTCAGATCTCCGGCGTTCAGGTGGCCGGGAAGACCGGAACCGCCGAGACGCAGATCGGTAGCGCGATCAACAACGTCTGGTTCATCGCGTTTGCGCCGGCGGCGAACCCGCGCGTCGCAATCGCCGTGACACTCAGCAAAGTGCCGGGCCAGGGGGCGGCATTTGCGGCCCCCGTCGCGCGCGCGGTGATGGAAAGGCTCTTGCATGGTTGAGCCGGACACGATCATCGACGGTCGCTACAAGGTGATCTCGCGGCTCGGCTCGGGCGGGATGGCCGACGTGTACCTCGCCGAGGATCAGCTCCTGGGCAGGCTCCTCGCGGTCAAGCTGCTGCATCATCACTTCGCCGAAGACCAGGAGTTCGTCGAGCGCTTTCGGCGCGAGGCGTCAAGCGCCGCCGGGCTGTCGCACCCCAACATCGTCGGGATCTTCGACCGCGGCGAGTGGCAGGGGACCTACTACATCGCGATGGAGTACGTCGCCGGCCGCTCGTTGAAGACGATCGTGCGCGAGCAGGGGGCACTCGCTCCGGCGCTGGCGATCGACACCGTCGTGCAGATCCTGCGCGCGGCGCGCTTCGCACACAAGCGCGGCGTAATCCATCGCGACCTCAAGCCCCACAACGTGATCCTCGACGAGGAGGGCCGCGCACGCGTCACCGACTTCGGGATCGCCCGCGCGGGCGCCTCCGACATGACGCTCACGGGCTCGATCATGGGCACCGCCCAGTACCTCTCGCCCGAGCAGGCTCAGGGGCACGCCGTGAGCGCCTCATCGGACCTCTACTCCGTCGGCGTGATCCTGTACGAGCTGCTGACCGGCGTGGTTCCGTTCGAGGGCGAGACGGCCGTCGCGATCGCCTTCAAGCAGGTCTCAGCCGAGCCGCGCGCGCCGAGCGCGGTGAACCCGGCGGTGCCGGCGGCGCTGGATGCGATCGTGCTGCGCGCGCTCGCGAAGGACCCCGCCCAGCGGTTTGCCGACGCCGAGGAGTTCATCGCGGTGCTGCTGCACGAGCGCGAGGCCCTGCCGGCCGGAAGGAGCGCCGCCGTGCTGGCGGCGGCGGCGCATGGACCGGAGGCTACGCACGGCGACGCCCACTCCGCGCCGCCCACCGGAGTGATCCCGCTCGACGGAGCGCATCCGGGAGGCGGTGCGCTGCTGCTGCCGGCGGCCGACGGCTTCGATCAGGGCCCCGATCCTTCCGCACAACAGGATGGCCGGCGCAAACGGATGCTGCTGTGGGCGCTCGCCGCGACCCTCCTCGCCGTCGGCGTCGCACTGGCGCTGCTGCTCGCAAGCCCGGCCGGCAAGACGACGGTGCCGAATGTGGTCGGCCAGAGCGAACAGGTCGCCTCCGCCACCTTGCGGCGCGCTGGACTGACCCCGGCGCCGTCGCTGGCGACGAGCTCGACCGTCGCGACCGGGCAAGTGATCAGTCAGACGCCGACACCGGGCAGCCGTGTCGCCGGCGGCGCCCGCGTGAGCATCGTCGTGTCCAGCGGAGCGGCGAGCGCGGCGCTCGGCAACGTCGAAGGGCTGACCGCCGCGCAGGCCGTCGCGCAGCTGCGTGGGGCGGGCTTCAAGCCGACGACCAAGGCCCAGCCGAGCACCACGGTCGCGCAAGGTCGTGTCATCGGCACCAACCCGCCGGCCGGAACCGAGCTCCAGGTCGGGAGCCCGGTGGCGGTGCTCGTATCGAGCGGTCCCGCCCAGGTGCACGTGCCGGATGTGATCGGCGAGTCCAAGACCGCGGCCGAAGCGGCGCTCACGGGCGCTGGGCTCGCGGTTGGCACGGTGACGCAGCAGGCCGTCGCCGGGCAGACCGTCGGCAACGTCCTGTCGCAGTCGCCCCGCCCCGGCGCGTCTGTGCCGGCCGGCGCCAGCGTGAACCTGACGGTCGCCCAGGCGCCGAACGAGGTCGCCGTCCCCAGCGTCGTGGGGAACAGCGAGACTCAGGCCGCCGCGGCGCTCGGCGAAGCCGGGTTCAAGCCGAAGTCGGTGTCCGCCACGACGACAGATCCGGCCCAGGTCGGGCTGGTGCTGAAACAGAGCCCGGCGGCTGGGACTCGTGCCCGCAAGGGAGCGACGGTGACGCTCACGGTCGGCGCGCTCGGTCCGCAGACCACTCCGACCACGCCGACGACGACTCCCACGACGACCACCCCCACGACGACGACCACGACCACGACGACGCCCCCGCCGGCGATCACGCCGGCCGGCTGATCTGGGCAATGGCCTCCACAGCGGCCGACACGCTGACGGTGGCGGTGCTCGCCGGCGGTCGATCCTCCGAGCACGAGGTCTCGCTGTCCTCGGGCGCGGCGGTGCGCGACGGGCTGCTCGCTCGCGGACATGATGTCGTGTGGGTCGAGATCGGCGCGGACGGCGTATGGCGCCGCGACGGCGAGGCGGTCGGCGTGACGCCCGGTGGCGGCCTGCTCGGCGCGGACGTCGCATTCCCGGCGCTGCACGGGCCGTTCGGCGAGGACGGGACGGTGCAGGGGATGCTGGAGACGCTCGGCGTCGCCTACGTTGGGTCGGGGGTGGCGGCGTCGGCGGTGTGCATGGACAAGGTGCTCTTCAAGCGGCTGATGTCCGCGACCGGAATCGTGCCCCAGGTCGACTACGTGGGAGTCCGCGAGAGCGACTGGCGGCGAAGTCGGGGCGATCAGCTCGCCGCGATCGAGCGGCTCGGGCTGCCCCTGTTCGTGAAGCCCGCGCACCTCGGATCCTCGATGGGAATCGTCAAGGTCACGGCCGCCGAGCAGATCTCCTCGGCGCTCGAGCAGGCGTTTACGCACGAGCCGCTTGCGATCGTCGAGGCGATGGCGCAGGGGATCGAGATCGAGTGCGGCGTGCTCGGGCGCTTACGCTCGGAGACGGACGCAGGCGCGCAGCCGGCGGTCGCATCGGAGCCCGGGGAGATCGTGGTCGCCGGCGAGTTCTACGACTTCCACGCGAAGTACGCGCCGGGCGGGATGGAGCTGCGCGTACCCGCGGGCATCTCGCAGGCGGCGAAGGACGCGGTGCGAAACCTCGCCGTCGAGGTGTTCGCGCACGCCGGTTGCGAGGGGCTCGCGCGGGTCGACTTCTTCGTCGACGGTGAGGAGGTGGTGGTAAACGAGCTGAACACGATGCCCGGGTTCACCCCGACGAGCGTGTACGCAAAGCTCATGGTCGCCTCGGGAGTCCCCTATCCGGAGCTGGTCGATCGCCTCTGCCGCCTGGCGCTGGAGCGACACGCCGAGCAGCGCACGCACTCCTATTGACGGCGGGCGCTACCTGAACAACGTCACGTCGGTGATCGAAGCCGACTGCATGTGCGCGGGCAGCGTGGTCAGCCAGATCAGGTAGTAGCGAAACCGCTGCTTGGCGTCGAGCACGATCCGGTCGCGCGGTTGGACGAACGCGGTGGCCCCGATCGGGCCCTGCCAGCCGCGACCGGCGAGCGGAGTCGAGTTGCCGTAGGGAAGCGAGGAGTCGATGCGGTCGGCGCCGTAGACCTGCACGGCGTAGCCGGGCGTGGAGGTCTGTATCTCGATCGCCTTGGCCGTGACGCCGGGCGAGGCGTCCAGGTAGAGGCCCGCCCCCACGCCGCCCGGCTTCTTGAGGTTGCCTTCGTAGTACTGCTCCGTGCTCCACGACGTGTTCGGGTCGCTGTCGACGACGTTCTGGATCAGGTTGCGGTTTTCCGGTTCGGTGCCGAACGGGTTGTAGTCGTGCGCCGCGGTCTGGCTCAGGGGAACCGGCTGCAGCCCGGCGTCCGAGTGCACGTCCTGCGCCACCCCCGTCCCGCGATGCGCTTGTTCGGCCGCGGCCACAAGCGCGATCGCGACGATCGCCGCGAGCAGGGCCAGCGATGCAGCCCAGCGCGCCGGGTGGCGCATTCGCCAGGGCAGCCGCCGCCGGGCCGGGCCGGGCAGCGTCCGCAGGACGCTCGTGACCTCGCCGGTCGCCTGGCCCGAGCGCGACGCCTCCACGGCCAGCACCTCCTCGAGGTCCGCGACCATGCTGGCGGCGTCTGGGTAGCGAAGCGCGAGATCCTTGGCGACGGCCCTGTCGAGGACGGACGCCGTCGTAGCGGAGACGTCAGCGCGCAGCAGCTGGACGTCGGGGATCTCCTCGCGCACGTGCCGCATCGCGACAGACACGGGCGAGTCGCCGTGGAAGGGGACGTCGCCGGTCAGCATCTCGTACAGAACGATGCCGAGCGAATACAGGTCGGACTGTCCGGTGACCGCTTGCCCGAGCGCCTGCTCGGGCGAGACATAGTCGGTCGTGCCGAGCACCCGCCCGGCGACCGTCAGGCCTTCCTCGGTCAGCGTGCGGGCGATGCCGAAATCCGTGATCTTGGCGCCGCCTTCGACGCCGATCAGCACGTTTTGCGGCTTGACGTCGCGGTGCACTATCAGGCGCTCGTGCGCGGCACCGAGGGCCCGCGCGATCTCGATCGCGTAGGCGACCGCCTGCGGGACCTCCAGCGGGCCCTCGCGTCGAATCAGGTCCTTGAGCGTCTCGCCATCGACGTACTCGAGCACGATGTATGGCGAGGAGACGCCGGGGTGCTGGCCGTCCGGGGAAAGCTCCTCGCCAGCATCGATCACGGTGACGATATGCGGGTGGCTCAGCTGCGCAACCGAGCGCGCCTCGCGGCGAAAACGCTCGAGCTGGTCGGAGTCCGACGCGATCTCGCGATGCATCAGCTTGACCGCTACGGGGCGTTCGAGCACGATGTCAAACGCGCGATAGACGGTCGACATGCCGCCGCGTCCGATCTGGGCGTCGAGACGGTAGCGCCCGCCCACCAGGGTCCCGAGGACAGTCATCGGCCTATTGTGCGCCCAACTCACGCGCGGCGCGCTTGAGCACCACGCCGGCGAGCAGCAGGCGGTACAGCGAGTAGGGCAGCAGGGCGCCCCCAGCGAGATCGCGGCGGCCGAGCAACCGGGCGCTGGCGAGCGTGGAGAGGAACGCGCTCCCGCCGCCGGCGACGAGGGCCGCGCGTGACCCACGCGTCGAGCCGTGGCGAGCCGCGCGCGCGACCTCGACGACGCCGGCTCCGAGGATCACCGGCAGCGCGGCGTGCCAGGAGAGCGTCTGCGCGTCCCGCCTGCCGAAGCCGCGCACCCGCGCCGCCACGAGCGTGGCGCCGTTGCGCGACACGCCGGGAATCAGCGCGACCGCCTGTGCGAGGCCGAGCGCCAGCCCGTCGCCCGGGCGAGCGTCGAGCCGGCTTCGATCGCCGCGCGCCGATCCGCGATCGGCCACGGCCATCGCGATCGCGCCGCCCGCCAACGCCACGGCGATCGATCGCGGGCCGCCGAGCCGGCGCTCGATGAACGGCCGCAGCGTGTATCCGAGGACCGCCGGCGGCGCCAGCGACAAGCCGATCACGCCCGCCCGCCGCAGGTCGAGGCCGCGCGTCGCATCGATCAGCTCACGGCGCATGTCGATCGCCAGCGCCAGCCCGGCGCCCGCGTGGAGGGCGACCTCGAAGGACTTACGCACCGCATCGTCGAGCTCGGCGTAGGGCCAGCCGGCGAGAAAGGGGATCAGCGTCGTATGGCCGGAGGAGGAGACGGGCAGCAGCTCGGTCGGCCCCTGCGCCAGTCCCAGCGCGACGGCGTGGCGGAGCGCGAGCCCCGGCTCACCCCGCCGCATCTGCGGCGGGATCGCCCGTGTCGCGCGGCCCGCGGCGGCGGCGGATGATCGCGTAGACGATCGCGATCACGACGAGGACGACGACTGCGTAGTCGACGTAGTCGAAGCCCTTGCGCACGCTTTTCCATTCGCTGCCCACCGCTTCCCCGGCGATGCCCAGCCCGAGAACCCACGGCACGCATCCCGCCAGCGTGAGCACGGTGAAGCGGGCGAAGGGCATCTTCGCAACACCCGCGGGCAGCGATATGAACGTGCGGATGATCGGCAGCATGCGACTGAAGAAGACGGCCGCAGACCCGTAACGGGCGAACCAGCGGTCGGCCCACGCGATGTGACTGGGCTTCAGGTGAAGCCAGTGGCCGTGGCGTTCGACCAGCTCGAGGCGCCCCGCGCGTCCGACCCCATAGGCGATCCACGAGCCGACGAGATTGCCCAGGACGCCGGCTAGGACGATCCCGGCGAGCGTCAGATGATGGCTCGAGTGGCCGGCGAAGGCTCCCGCCGGCTGCGCCACGGCGAAGCCGGCGAACAGCATCGTCGCCTCGGACGGGATCGGGATGCATGCGCTCTCGGCGACCATCAGCACGAACACGGCGGGCAATCCCGCGTCCCGCACGAAATGCGCCGCGGTCGTCACCAGCGATTCGGAGATCGACGCGAGGACGAGCATGAGTGCGCGAACGATAGCGTGGGCACTAACGCGACCGTAAAGGCCGTCCGCCTGCGGCCGAGCCTGGCCGGCCTGGTGTTCTTCCCGTGGTCAGGGCAATACGGTCTGCGAATGCGCATCTGGATCGATCTGACGAACAGCCCGCACGTGCTCGTGATGCGACCGGTGATCGAGCGTTTGCAGGAGGACGGCCATGAGGTGCGGGTCACCGCGCGGGACTTCGCCCAGACGATCGCCCTGTGCGAGCGCCTGGGCGTCGTGCACACCGCGATCGGACACCATCGCGGCGAGCGGGTCGCCGCCAAGGCCTTCGGGCTTGCATCGCGCTCGGCGGCTCTCGTGCGCTGGGCGCGCGGCGAGGCCGGCGCGGCGGGCGGCGCGCGCTTCGATCTCGCGCTCGGCCACGGCTCCAACGACGTCACGGTCGCGGCTGCGGCGCTGCGTATTCCGAGCGCGACGATGTTCGACTACGAGTGGGCGACCGTCCAGCACAACGTCAACTGCCGCCTGGCGCGGGCCGTCGTGGTACCCGACGTGATCCCATCCGAGCGGCTCGAGCGCTACGGCGCGAGGGGGAAGCTGCGGCCCTACGAGGGGCTCAAGGAGGAGTACTACCTGGCCGATTTCGAGCCCGACGATGGCGTTCTGGAAGAGCTCGCGCTGGATCGCGATCGACCGATCGTCGTCGTGCGCACGCCGCCGGAGGTGTCGCTCTATCACCGCTTCGCGAACGACCTCTTCGCGGACGTCCTGGACCGCTTGCGCGTGGCGGCAGCCGAGGAGGGCGTGCAGCCGGTGGTCCTGCCGCGCGTGGACGCCCAGCGCGAGCAGCTCGCGCTGGTGGCGGGCCTTGTCGTGCCCGAGCACGCGATCGACGCCCAATCGCTGATCGCCTACGCCGATCTGGTGATCTCCGCCGGAGGCACGATGAATCGCGAGGCGGTCGCCCTGGGGACTCCCGTCTACACGACTTTCGAAGGGCGGCTCGGCGCCGTCGATGAGCGACTGATCGAGGAAAACCGCCTGCGCAAGCTGACCGGATCCGACCACCTCGATCTAGCCAAGCGCAAGGAGCCGAGCGTGCAACCGCGAATCCGCCGCGACCCCCGCGTGCTGGTCGACCTGCTCCTCTCGCCGCTCATCCCCTGACGGCCGTACAATCTGCGCAATGCGCCGACGGATCCGCTCGGCGGCCGTGCCCCTGCACCGTCACACTCTGCCCCAACTAGCGGTGGATGGGGCTCTGGTCGCGCTTGCGTACTACCTCGCCTTCCAGCTGCGCTTCACCAACGGCCCAAGCGGCTACTACGCCCACCTGCGCGAACGCACGATCTGGTGGGTGCTCGTCGGCAGTATGGCGGTGCTGCTGTTCGCACGCGTGTATCAGCGACGCTGGCGGTACTCGGGCCAGCGCGACTACGAGGCGGTCATGCGGGGAGTCCTCGCGATCGTCGCGCTCACGGTCGTGGCGGTCGCCGTGCTGCGTCCGGTTGAGCACGCGACCCGCCATGGAACCGCGGCGATTGGCCTACCCAACGGCGTCATCGTGCTGTTCGCCCTGCTGTCCTTGGTTTTTCTCGTCGGGGTCCGAGCGCTCGCGCGCAGCGTGTACGAGCGCCGGCCGCTTGCGCCGTTCCGGGGAGGGAGAAAGGGCGAGCGCAGCGTCCTGATCGCGGGTGCCGGCGACGGCGGACGGCTGGTGCTGCGCGAGATCCTGCGCAACCGCGGACTCGGGCTCTCCCCCGTCGGCTTCCTCGATGACGACCCCGGCAAGCGGCGCCTGCGCATCGACGGAGTGCGCGTTCGCGGCAACACCGAAAACGACCTGCCCCGCATTCTCGACGACGCCGAGCCGGACGAAGTCATCATCGCGATTCCGTCGGCTCCGGGCTCGACCCGGGCGCGGATCGTGCGCGAGTGCCGCACACGAGGGATTCCGGTGCGCACGCTGCCCACCGTGTTCGAGCTGCTGCAGACGCGCGGTGCGCTCGCGCGCCAGATGCGCGAGGTGCGCGTCGAGGACGTGCTCGGTCGCGAGCCCGTTCAAATGGAGCTCGAGCGCGTCGGCTCCTACCTAACCGGGCAGACGGTGCTCGTGACCGGCGCGGGCGGCTCGATCGGCTCGGAGCTCTGCCGTCAGATCGCGCGCGTGGAGCCGCACAGGATCGTGCTCGTCGACCACGCCGAGGACAACCTCTTCTCGATCGAGCGCGAGCTCGAGGACGAGCGCCACGTCTCCTCCTCGATGCTGTCCTCCGTGCTGGCCGACTGCAAGGAGGAGGAGCGCATGCGCGAGGTCTTCGCCGCCCACCGTCCCACCGTCGTCTTCCATGCCGCGGCCTACAAGCACGTCGGCCTGATGGAGGCCAATCCGGTCGAGGCGGTGCGCAACAACGCGATCGCGACGAGGGTTGTCGCACACGTCGCTGGTGAGCTGGGCGTCAACTGCTTCGTGCTCGTCTCGACCGACAAGGCCGTGGCGCCGGCGACCGTGATGGGAGCCTCCAAGGCTCTGGCCGAGTTCGCGCTCGAGGCCGCGACGGCCCGCTTCCCGGACACCCGCTACGCCGCCGTCCGCTTCGGCAACGTGCTCGGCTCCTCGGGCAGCGTGGTGCCGATCTTCCGGCGCCAGATCGAGCGCGGCGGTCCGGTCACGGTCACCGATGAGCGCATGACCAGATACTTCATGACGATTCCCGAGGCCGTGCAGCTGATCATTCGCAGCGGCGCGCTGGCGTGCGGGCAGGAGCCCGGGGTCGCCGCTTCCGGCCCCCCGGTCGCCGCGGCCTCGGGCGCGGAGGTGTTCGTGCTCGACATGGGCGAGCCCGTGGCGATCATCGACCTCGCCCGCGAGATGATCGAGCTGTCCGGGCTGGATCCGGACCGCGACATCGAGATCGAGATCGTCGGGCGCCGCCCCGGGGAGAAGCTGCGAGAGGAGCTCTTCAACAGCTACGAGCGTCCCCGGCCGACGATCGCGGAGAAGATTCTGCTGGCCGAGCGTGAGCCGCTGGGGGCGCAAGCCGTGGAATCGATGTTCGCCGAGATTGGCCTGCTGGTGCTCGAGGGCGACGCGGCGGGACTGGCGGCGAAGGTGTCCCAGCTGTCCGTCGCATACGTAGAGGCCCAAGCGAACGGGGCCGCAGGATCGACCGACTCGCCGCCGATTCGGCGCGACGTCCCCCCCGACGGTGCGCTCGATGCGCCTGCCGCCCTCATACACTCTCCGGATTCATGACGCCCTCCCCGCTCGCGCTCTCACTGACGGGCTCGTTCACCCAAATCGGAGCCGTCGCCGCATTTGTCGCTCTCCTCGGAATCGCGATGCTCTCGCTGCTGGCGTTCTCCCAAGCACGCGAGATCAAGCGGCTGCGCGAGTGGGCCGGCCGCGCCCCCGAGCGCGCAGCCGATCTCGAGCAGCGGGTGAGCGCCGAGGCTTCGATCCGCGCGCAGCAGCAGCCCGGGGTCGTCGCCCAGCCCGCACGGCCGATCCCACGCGCGGTCCCGCTCAACGCTCGTGCGCCAACTCCCCCGGTCCCGTCGACCGGCGTCAACCAGGCGGTTGCTCCCGCAGTCGTCCCGGCGCAGGCGACCGGCGCCGCTGCGGTCCCTGGCGCAGCGGTGACCGCGGCTGGCATCCCTCCGGCACCATCGCCTGGGCAGGCCGCGCCCGGCAACTCCCCGGCGCCAGCCTCGGCACAGACCGCGGCGGCGCTCGCATCGACTCAGTCGCCCGCACAGCCCGCCTCGCCCCCTCCGACGGCCCCGCCCGCGGCCGCGCCGGCTGGAGCAGCGCCGGTGACCCATGCGGGAACGGCAATCGCCGGTAGCTCGGCCGCAGAGGCGGCTCAGATCGTCGGTGGCCCCGGGGCGCCGCGCGGCGTCACGACTCCCGGGAATGCGCCTGATCCTGCGCCCCGCAGCGCGGACGGCTCGCGCGAGTCGCCCCTACCGGCGCCCGCATCGGGTGCAGGCTCCGGGGGGGCCGCAGTCGTGTCCACACCGTCTCCTGCCGCGGCACAGGCCTCCCAACCCGCAACTGGCGCGACCGCGGCCCCCCAGAGCGCGGCGGCGCCCGGCGTCGCGAAGCCGACCGAGCCCTCGCCGGCGCCCGCGACGGCTGCTGCTGCCGCGAACATGACAAAGAGCGCGAGCCCACAGAGCGCGAGCCCACGTGCGCCCAGCGCCCCGGCCCGCTCGCCCGGTGCACCCCGACGCCCGCCCGCGCCGCCTGCTCCTCCAGCGCCGGGCAGCGGACGAGCAGCGGCTCCGGTTGCGGCACGCGGGCGCGCGGGCATCGACGCTGTGGCGGCGAGCGCATCAGGCTCCCGGGCGAGGCGGTCGCGCGGATCCTCGCTGTCGGGCGAGGGCGCGGCCGCGGTGGGGAGCGGGGCCCGACGCGCCAGGAGCTCGCGCGCGTCGCGTCGATCGAGGACCGAGGCGCGTGGGCGCTCATCGGGCCGGGTCACTGCGGTGATCGTCGGCGGCGTCGTGATCGGGGTCGCGGCGCTGGTGTTCGCCCTGACGTCGCTCGGCGGTTCCTCCAGCGGAAAGCGCGCGACGACGACGTCCACCGCGGCCGCGAAAAGCCACGCGCGCAAGGCGCACGCCAAATCCTCCGGCGCGCAGAGCTCGAGCAAACCGGCAGCCGCAGCGGTGAGCCCGGCCGAAACGAGCGTGGCGGTGCTCAACGGCACTGAAACGAGTGGACTGGCTCACCGCATTGCCGAACAGCTGCACCAGGGCGGTTACTCGCAGGCGACGGCGCTGAACGGGCGCCCGCCGGGCGCCAACCAGGTCACCGTGGTCGAGTACGCGAGCGGCCATCGCGCCGACGCAGCCGGCGTCGCGAGCGCTCTCGGCGTCGGGCAGGCGCAGCCGATGGAAGCCACCGTCTCCTCGCTCGCCGGCTCGGCGACGGTCGTCGTCATCGTCGGGCTCGACAAGGCTGGAACGGCGTCGTCTGAATCACCAGCCGGTTGATGACTGCGATCGGCCCATAGCTGACTTCCTCGACATTCCCGAGCGCTCCGCCAAGCCGCGCGCACACGGTCTGACGCATGTAATCGACCGGGGGATGTCGGTAGCGGAGGTGGAGAGCCTGCTGGAGGTGGCGGGCGGCTGCGTGGACGTGGTCAAGCTCGGCTGGGGCACCGCTCTGGTCAGCGCGAATCTCAAGCCGAAGCTCGAGCGCTACGCCGCGCATGAGATTCCCGTGGTGCTTGGAGGGACGCTCACCGAGCTGGCAATCAGGCAGGGCAGGGTGAAGGGCCTGGTGCGGTGGCTGCATGAGCTCGGGCTGCGCCACGTGGAGGTCTCCGACGGCACGATCGCGCTCGATCCAAACGTCAAGCGGGCGCTGATCGAAGAGCTGGCCGGCGAGTTCACCGTGCTCGCGGAGGTCGGCAGCAAGGACGCCGCATTCATCATGGCGCCGTACGTGTGGGTGGAGCAGATCCAGCGCGATCTGGATGCTGGCGCGTGGAAGGTGATCGCCGAGGCGCGCGAGTCGGGGACGGCCGGCATCTACCGCGCCGACGGGGAGGTGCGGACGGGCCTGATCGACGAGATCGCCCACGCGATCGACCCCCAGCGCCTGATCTTCGAGGCGCCGCTTCGCGAGCAGCAGGTGTGGCTGCTCAAGCGCTTCGGCACCGAGTGCAACCTCGGCAACATCGCCCCCGCAGACGTGCTCTCGCTGGAGACGCTGCGACTGGGCCTGCGCTCGGACACCGTGGAGCGGTTCGCGTTGGGCGACCAGGGATCGGGCGGCGATTGACCAGCGTCGATCGGCCGATGACGGATCGGCCAGCGCGCACGGTGTTCGCACTGCTGGTGATCGCCTGCTTGGCCGCGTTCTTCGTCACACAGCGGCTCAAGCACACGCCGACCGCGGTGCAGCTGTTCAAGCTGACGCCCCGCTTCTCGCCGACGCCGGCCGGTCACGTCAAAGAAGAGCGGATCTCCTTCAGGCTCGCCCGCAGCGACGCGGTGACGGTGACGATTCTCGACTCGACCGGCGGCGAAGTCGCGACGCTCGTACGCGACCGGCCGGTGAGGGGCTACAAAGTGCTCTCACTGCGCTGGGACGGGCGGCGCGGCGTCGCCCGCCGCTACACGACGCTGACCGGGACCGGCGGACACCCGATCATCGTTCCCCTCAACACCGGGGGGCTGGCCCCGGCGGGTGAATACCGCGTGCGGGTTACGCTGCGCGAACAACGCCGCGCGGTGGAATCTCCGCGGAGCTTCACGCTGGTGCGACCGTGATCGCGCGCGCCGGAATCGCAGGCCCCGTGTCCGGGGTTGCGCTCAGCCCCGGGATCGTGGCCGCGGCTGCCGTCGGGTCGCTGCTGGCGATCGGCGCGCTGGCGATGCTGATGCGGCGCCGGCCCGACGCGTTCCCGCTGCTGGCGGTCCTGGCGCTGCCCTTCCGCCTGCCGATCTCGGCGGAAGGACGCACGGTGAACCTGCTGATCCCGCTGTACCTCGTCGTGGCCGCCGCGACGCTCGTACACCTCTTACCGCGGTTGCTCAGCCGCTCCGAGCGACGCCCGGAGGGGCTCGAATGGCTCCTGCTGGGAGCTGTCGCGCTGTACGCCTTACAGGCCCTCTACTCGACCGATCTCGCCAAGGCGGCCGAGAACGTCGGGTTCTTCTATGTGCCCTTCGCGCTGCTGTTCGTGCTGCTGCGCGACGTGCGCTGGACGCGCGAGCTGTTGCTCGCATGCCTCGGCGTGGCGGTCGTGCTGGCGGTCGTGTTCGCGGGGATCGGCTTCGTGGAGTACGCCCGCAAGTCGCTGTTCTTGAACCCGAAGGTCGTGGTCGCCAACCAATACGACAACTACTTCCGCGTCAACTCGCTGTTCTTCGATCCGAACATCTACGGGCGGTTCCTGGCGCTCGTGATGATCGCCGTGACGACGGTCGTGCTGTGGAGCCACAACCGCCGCGACGTGATCGCGGGCGGCGTGGTGCTCGCGTGGCTGCTGGGCGGCCTGGTGACGAGCTTCTCGCAGTCGAGCATCGCGGCGCTGCTGCTCGGCCTGGCCGTGCTGGCGGCGTGGCGCTGGGAGGTCCGCCGCACCGTCTATGCGGCGGTCGCGCTCGTTGCCGTCGCGCTCGCGATCGTGCTCGCGGCGCCTGCGAGCCTGCACTTCGGGCTGAAGGGCTCGGGCGGGTCGGCGAGCAACGCGACGAGCGGTCGCACGAAACTGATCTCGGGGGGGCTTGAACTGTTTGCCAAACGCCCTCTGGAGGGCTACGGATCAGGGTCGTTTCAGAGCGAGTATCAGCGTAACGAGGAGGCCAGCGTGCAGAACGCGACGTCGGCCTCGCACACGATCCCGGTGACCGTGGCCGCCGAGCAGGGAATCGTCGGGCTGGGCGTCTACGTCGCCCTGCTGATAGCGGCGTTCGTCGTGCTGTTCGCAGGCGCCGGCCGCTCCCCGCCGCGGATCGCGATCGCGGCGTGCTTCGCGGCGCTGGTGCTGCACACGTGGACCTACGCCGATTTCCTCGAGGACCCGCTGACGTGGACGCTGCTGGGAATCGGGGTCGCCCTCGCGCGGGCCGGGACGCCCCTGTGGGAGGCACCCTCTTAGCCGTGCGGGGCTATCTCAAGCGGCTGGTGGCGACGGGCGCCGCCTATCAGTTCGGGGACATCGTCGCCAAGGCGATCGCGCTCGTGACGATCCCGCTGTACACGCGGCATGTCTCGCAAGCGGGCTACGGGGCGGCCAGCTCGCTGCTGACCGCGGTGATCCTCGCGAGCATCTTCCTGCGCGTGGGCGTGGGTGAGGCGTTCATCCGCTTCTACTTCGAGGACTCCGACGTCGCCCGACGCGATCGCATTGCCCGTACCGCGACGGCCACCGTGGCCTGGACCACCACCCTGGGGGCGCTGCTCTCGCTGGCGTTCTCGGGCTCGCTCTCGCGGCTGATCCTCGGCTTCCACGACCCCCTGCTGATCGACTGCGCGATCGTCGGATTGTGGGCGTTCACGAACCTCGAGATGGCATACGCGCAGCTGCGGGTCGACGAACGCGCCCGCGCCTACATCTACGCCTCGGCCGCCAACGTCGCGCTCACGGTCGCGCTCACGGTCGCGCTCGTCGTGTTCGCGCACCAGGGCGCGCGCGGCCTGCTGCTCGGCAACTTCGCCGCGTCGGCGGTGGTCGTGCTCGGACTGTGGTGGGTTCTGCGGCGCCGCTTCAGCCTGCGCGTGCGCGTGGCGGACCTGCGTGCGATGCTGCGCTTCGGGCTGCCGACGGTGCCCGCAGACGCCAGCGTGTATGGGCTGCAGGTCGCCGATCGCCTGTACCTGTACCGCGGCTACTCCCACGCTGCCGCAGGCAACTACTCGGTCGCGCTGCAGTTCGCGACCGTCGTGTTCGTGGTCGTGCGCGGCTTTCAATACGCGTGGCCGCCGCTGGCGTATTCGATCGAGAGCGATGCGCAGGCGGCGAAGCTGTACTCGCTCGTGACGACCTACTTCGCGCTGGCGACCGGGGTTGTCGTGGCCGCCGTGGTGCTGCTCGGTCGCTGGATCGTCAGGCTGCTGGCGGCACCGCACTACTTCGGCGCCCACGCCGCCCTGCCATGGCTCGCGCTCGGCTGGACGCTGTACGGGCTCTATCAGGTGATGATCGTGATCACCGGCCGCGCCCGCGTGACCGCGCGCAACCTGCCGGCGGCGGCGGCCGGCCTGGCCGTGAACGTCGCGCTCCTGCTGCTGCTCGTGCCGCGGGGCGGCGCGGGACTTGGCATCGCCGGCGCGGGGATCGCCCTATGCGGCGCCTACGTGGCGATGCTCGCGGTCATGCACCTGCTCACGCGCCGCCTTTTCGAGGTTCCCTTCCAATGGCGTCGGCTGGCGCAGCTCGCGGCGATCCTCACCGCCGTCGCCACCGCAGGCGAGCTGCTGCTCCCGACGAGCGGCTTTGAGGGCTTTGCCCTGCGGCTGCTGTGGCTAGCGCTGATCCCCATGTTGCTCGCGCTCACGCGCTTCTTCGCGCCCCACGAGCGAGCGCAGGCGAAGGCGCTCGTCGCCGACGCTCGCGGCCGCGTGGCGGCGTTCAGGGCCGGGCACGGGGACGTCGAGGCATACGCAGAGGACCCCCTGAAAGACCTCTGACGGCCGATCGCCGGCGCAGCTCGGCGTCCTGTGACTCAGTGGCCGCGGTTGTACGCGTCCGCGGCCTCGCGCAGCCCCTCGCCGCGGCCGGGTCTCAGGGTCGCGGTCACGTGGCGCCAGTAGCGCCGCGGGGAGTGCCCCGGCAGCACGAGCCCGCCGAGCGCTCGCAGCCCGTAGGTCCACGCGGTGAGCCAGCGCACCGCTCGCGCGGCGGCGCTGGAGTGGTGCTTGCGCATGTACAAGTCGCGGTTGCGCGCGAGTTCGACGATCCGCCGCTCGGGCACGACGTCGCTCGCGAGCTGCTCGTGGTGGATCGCCGTCGCGGCGGGTACGTACACGCTGTGCCAGCCCGCGTCGCGCAGGCGGCGGGCGAAGTCGACCTCGTCGGAGTAGACGAAGAAGTCGGGGTCGAGGTAGCCGACCTCCGCGGCCGCCGTGCTGCGGACGAGCAGGGCCGCCGACTGGCACCAGTCGACCTCGCGTGTCTGCGTGCCGCGGCTCTGGACCGTGAACAAGCGGTGCAGAAGCAACGCCCCCGCGAACGCCGACAGCGGCGTGGGGAAGCGCCACGCGGATGCCTGCTCGACGCCATCCGGGCGCAACAGTCGGGCTCCGGCGCAGGCCGACTCCGAGCGCTGCTCGAGCGCGTCGAACAGCGCCGTCGTAGCCCCGGGCTGCAGCTCCGAGTCCTCGTTGAGCAGCAGCGCGTAGCGCCCCCGCGCGCGACGCAAGAGCTCGGAGTCGTTCAACGCCTTGCCTCGGCGCTGCTCCAGCGCGATCGTCGTATCCACCGTCGGATGGGCCTGCGCCGCCTGCGCCGACCCATCGCGCGAGCCGTTGTCGAGCACGAGCACCTCGGTGGCGAACGGGAGGCGCTCGCGCTCGCGCGCGATCGCCTCCAGACAGCGCAGGAGCAACTCGCGCTGAGAGGTGTTCACCACGCAGTAGGAGACCTCGACGTCCGGCATGTTCGGCCCGCCACGCTACCGTTCCGTCTGCCTCACCTCGCTGATGCGCGTCCACATCGTCGATCCCTCGGCCTACACGCCGCCGTACGACCATGCCCTCTGCAGCGCGCTCGCGGCGGCCGGGGCGCAGGTCGAGCTTTACACCAGCCGCTTCGCCTACGGCCCGGTCGCACGGCCGGCGGGATACGAGCGTCACGAGCTCTTCTACGCCGCCGCCCGCTTCGCGCCCGACCGATCGAAGATCGGCCAGCGCGCGCGCCGCGTGCTCAAGCTCGCCGAGCACGTACCGGACATGCTCCGCTACGCCCGCGCCGCGCGCGCCGCCGACGTCGTGCACTTCCAGTGGCTCGCCGTCCAGCAGCTCGACGGGCGCCTACTGCCCGGCAACCGTTCCGCGGGGGCAGCCCTCGGCCGCTCGTGCTGACGGCCCATGACGTCCTCCCGCGTGAACCCCGTCCCGGACAGCGCGCCGCCCAGCGACGCCTGTACCACCGCTTCGATGCGGTCGTCGTCCACTCCGAGCACGGGCGCGAGCGTCTCACGCGCGAGCTGGGCGTCGATCCGGCGCGCGTCCACGTGATACCGCACGGCGCGTTTACCCACCTGGCCGATGGCCCGACCGCGCCCGCGCCCTTTCAGACGGATAAGCGGGTGGTGTTGTTCTTCGGCCTGCTGCGACCGTACAAGGGCATCGACGTACTGCTCGAGGCCTGGCGGGGCATCGAGGACGCGGAGCTGTGGATCGCCGGCATGCCGCGCATGGACGTCTCGTCGTTGATGGCCGCAGCGCCGCCAAACGTGCGCCTCGTGCCACGCTTCATTACAGACGACGAGCTGCCGGCCTACTTCCGGCGCGCCGAGCTCGTCGTGCTGCCCTACCGCGAGGCCGACCAGTCCGGCGTGCTGCTCACGGCGTTGGCGTTCGCCAAGCCGCTGCTCGTCAGCGATGTCGGAGGGCTCGGCGACCTCGCCGCGACGGGCGCGGCGCGCACCGTGGCGGCGGGCGATGCCGCCGCCCTGCACGACGCGCTCAAGCAGTTGCTCGCCGACCGCCCGGCGCTGGCCAGGATGGCCGAGTCCGCGGGCGCCGCGGCGGCGGGCGCCTACGCCTGGGAGGGAATCGCAGCGCGCACGCTCGCCCTGTACGAGTCGCTGCTCAGCGAGAATCACAACCGATGACAACGGCGCTTGAGATCGTCTTCTGGGTGTCCGCCGCGCTGATCGTGTGGACGCAGCTCGGCTATGCCGCCGTGCTTGCCCTGCTCGCGCGCGTGCTCGCGCCCGCCTCCTTGGAGCGGCACGCCCGCCATCCGCGGAGCCCCGACAGGGGCGGAGCCGATCAATCTTCTCCCTCCACCGCGACCTCGCTTCCCACGCTCTCGCTGATCGTCGCCGCGCACGACGAGGAGCGGGTGATCGCGGCCAGGGTCCGCAACGCGCTCGCGCTCGACTATCCGCGCGAGCGCCTGGAGCTGATCGTCGCCTGCGACGGCTGCACCGACGCGACCGCCGCGACGGCGCGCGATGCGGGTGCCGACCTCGTCCTGGAGCTGCCGCGCGGCGGCAAGATCCGTGCCCAGGACGCCGCCGTGGAGCGATCGCGCGCGGACATCGTCGCGTTCTCGGACGCGAACGCGCTGTGGGAGGCGGATGCCGCGCGCGCGCTCGCCGGCGCCTTTGCCGACCCGCGCGTCGGCTACGCGTGCGGGCAGGTCCGCTTCCTCCAGCCGGTCGAGAATCGGCCGTCGGCGGGTGGAGGCGGCGCCAACCAGGAGGGCGTCTATTGGCGCTATGAGCTCGGCGTGCGCGCGCTTGAGTCGCGCCTGGGCTCGATCACCGCGGGCAACGGCGCGATCTACGCGACGCGCCGCGACGCCTACATCGTCGTCGACCCGATCATGGGCCACGACCTCAGCCTCCCGTTCAACATGGTCAAGCGCGGCCTGCGCGCCGTCTACGTGCCCGCGGCGCGGGCGAGCGAGAAGATGGTCCCCTCGCTGATGGGCGAGTTCGCGCGCAAGCGGCGCATGATGAGCCACACCTGGCCGATCGTGCTGCGCGGCGGGATGCTCGCGCCGGGCGGGTATCCGCCGGGTTACGCCGCCATGATCTTCTCCCATCGCCTGCTCCGCTATTGCACGCCGGCCCTGCACGTTCTCGCGCTGGCCGCCAACGTCGCGCTCCTCGCCGCCGGCGCCGGTGTCCTCTACTGGGTGACGCTCGGCCTCCAGCTGGCGCTGCTGCTCGCCGCGCTGCTCGGCGGGCTTCTCGACATGCGACCGCTGTTGATCGCGCGCTATTACGTGCTCACAACGGCCTCGCTCGCGGCCGGCCTCTGGGACTGGCTTCGATACGGCACCAGCGCCGGCTGGGATGCCGCCGAGGGCACCCGGTGAGCATGCCGTGATGCGTCGGTCGATCGACATTGCCTTCTCCGCGCTGGCCCTGGTGGCCGCCGCGCCCGTGCTGGCAATCGCGATGCTCGCGATCCGCCTGGAGTCGCGCGGCCGCGTCATCTATCGCCAGCCGCGCGTCGGCAAGGACGGGGAGGTGTTCGACGTGCTCAAGCTGCGCACAATGGTCGACGGGGCCGAGCACATCGGGGCCGGGCTCGCCGTCAACTCGGGCGACCCACGCATCACCCGCGTCGGCGCTCTGTTGCGCAGGGTCTCGCTGGATGAGCTCCCCAACCTCCTCAACGTCCTGCGCGGAGACATGTCGCTGATCGGGCCGCGCCCCACCTTGCCGGCGCAGGTCGAGAAGTACACCGATCGACAGCGCCGGCGGCTGGCGATCAAGCCCGGGATCACCGGCTGGGCACAGGTAAACGGGCGCGCCTCGCTGCCGTGGGCCGAGCGGATCGAGCTCGACCTGTTCTACATCGAGCATCGCTCGCTCGCGCTCGACCTGAGGATCCTCTCGCGCACGGCCGCCATGGTGCTCGGCGGAGCCGGCCTGTACAAGGGTCGCGCCGGCGGATGGGAGGGAGAGCTGTGAGCGCGCCGGCCGTCCTGCTGACGGGCGCGGGCAAGCGCTATGACATCGTCTCGTGCTTCGCCCGACTGACCACGACGGTGGTCGCCGATCCGGCTCCGCTCGCGCCCGCCCGGTATGCGGCGCACGCACGCGCGTCGGTCCCATTGATCGAGGACAGCGGCTACGTCCCCGCGCTCGAAGAGCTGTGCCGGCGCCACGGCGTCGGAGCGGTGCTGCCGCTGACCGATCTCGACATCGAGGTGCTCGCTCGGGCTCGCGCCGAGCAGCGGCTGCCCGCGCTCGTGCCCGCTGCCGACGTGGCGCGAGCGACCTATGACAAGTACGAGACGCACCTGCTGCTCGAGCGGCTGTCGCTGCCCTCCCCGCCCACCGTCCTCGCGGCGGCCGACCTCGACGCGCTCGCCTATCCGGTGATGGTCAAGCCGCGCCGCGGCTCGGGCGCGCGGTCGATCCACATCGCCCGCGATGCCGCGCAGGCACGTTTCTTCGTCGACTACATCGCCGAGCCGGTGATGGTCCAGCGGGCGATGAGCGGTCCCGAGCTCTCGATCGACTGTCTCGGCGACCTGGACGGACGCTGCCTGAACGCGATCCCGCGCACGATGCTCGAGTCGCGCGGGGGGGAGTCGATCAAGGGCACCGTCGTTTTTGACGAGGAGCTGATCGAGCTGGGGCGGCGGACGATGGAGGCGCTTTCAGTGACCGGCCCGGCGACGATCCAGGTCTTTCGCGACGCGGAGATCGGGCTTGGCATCACCGACGTAAACACGCGCTTCGGCGGCGCCTTCCCGGCTCCCGTCTTCGCCGCGCTACCTGGCCAGAGCTACCCCGAGCTGATCGTCCGAATGGCGGCCGGCGAGCGGGTCGAGCCGCACGTCGGCGAGTTCAACGCCGGGATGACGTTCACGCGCTACTACTGGCAGTTGGAGCTCGACGAGCGCCTGTCGCCGACCGGCCGGGACATCGTGCCGGGCGGCCCACCCGCGCCGTCCTAAGGGCCCGCCGAGCTAGAATCAGCGCCCGTGGCAACATCGCTTGCTGATCCTCAGGCCGCCCCTCCCGGCGAGCAGCAGCCGCCCCCGGCGCCCGTGGGCGGCTCGTCCGCGCCCGAGGGAGCTCCGCTCACGCTGTCCGCCCCCGCGAATCTCCAGCACAACTGCAAGAAATGCGGCGCGCCGATGGCCGGCGCCCAGGACTGGTGCCTGCAGTGCGGCGCCGGCGCTCCGGACAGCCTCGCGGCAAACGCGCCAAGCTGGCGCTCGGCGGCGGCGATCGTCGGCGCGATCGCGATCCTCGTCGCTGGAGCCGCGACCGCCGCGTACGCGGCGCTGAGCAAGTCCGGGAAGAAATCCGCGCCGACGACGGTGGCGACGGTCGCGCAGCTCCCCGCGGCGACGCCGCCCGCCGCGGCCCCGCCCAGCTCGGTCCCGCCCGCGACCGCCAAAATCGGCCCGCCGACGACCGTCAAACCACTCATTCCGCTCTCAAAACCGCCGAAAATACCGCTCGCCACCGTCGTGCCGAAATCGTCTACTCCGATAGCCCCGACCCCGTCGTCGATCGCCCCGGCCTCCACCCCCACCACGACGACGCCCAAAACGACGGGCACCGGCGGCTCCGGCGCAAAAGCCGAACAGCCTGAACCGATTCTTCTCGACACCAACGCGGCGGCGACATACAACCCCAACAACTACCCTGCGACCAACTTCGGCGACCCGAGCCTCGCGATCGACGGGGAAACCTCGACGGCGTGGACGGCGCTCGTCGATCCGGCGATCGCCCCGAAGATGGCCGCCGGGCTGGTGATCAACCTGAAGAGCGCGCAGAGGATCTTGGCGCTCGTCCTGAACACCGCGACGCCGGGCATGACCGTTCAGGTCTACGGCTCGGTCGCCAAGACCCTGCCGACCACGATCGCCGACCCGGCATGGGTCGCGCTGAGCGGGCTGATCCTCGAGAAGAAGAAGCACGTGCGCATCCCGCTGCGTGACTCGAGCAAGGCCTTCCGGTTCGTGGCGCTGTGGATCAGCAAGGTGCCGGCGTCGTCGGTAGGCACGGCCGCGGCACCCGGGCACGTCGGCGTGAGCGAGCTCGAACTCTTCCCGCCGAAGAAATAGCGCTAGCCGGAGCCGGCGCGCGCGCGTTTCGCCGGGCGTTTCGCCGGGCGCTTGGCGCGCCCCGGCGTGGGTGAGGCCCACACCTCGTCCACGAACGACGCGATCTCACCGGTCAGCCGCTCGGGATGAAGGCGCAGCTCGACCAGCGAGTCGGCCACCAGCAGGCGACCGTTGGGCAGCTCCTCGGCGAGCATCCCCGCGTCGGAGAACGGGTGGACCGGGTCACGTCGGTGTCCGAGCACGAGCGCCGGCGTCTTGAACGTGTGCCGCTCGACGCGGTGCGGCGCGACGCGGCCGAAGAACAGCCCCTGCAGCACCGCGCCCCCCGGACCCGGATCCTGGCGAACGACGTCGAGCATCACGTTGCCGTAGTGGGGCAGCAGCCGGCGTGGCACGGCGCGTGCCCCGCGCGCGAGGAGCTTCATCACCGGCTCGCCGAACGTGAGCGCGACCAGCAGCGGCGTGAACGCGAGTGCGCTCCAGAGCAGGGCGTTGTCCAGCACGGGCATCTCGATCACCATTCCCCGCAGCCGCTCCGGCGCCATGTCGGCGACCTCGAGTGCGACGTTGGCGCCCAGCGAGGTCCCCATTACGACGGCCTGCTCGATCTCCAGGTGATCCATCAGCGCGACCAGCTGCTTGCCGAAGAAGTGCATCGAATAGCGCCACATGTCGCGCGGGCGCTCTGACTCGCCGTGGCCGAGCAGATCGACCGTGATCACGCGATTGCCGCGCGCCGCGAGGTCTTCGGCCAGCTGGCGGTGCATCTTCTGGGAGAGCAGCAGGCCGTGGACGAGGATCAGCGGCCGCGTGCCCCGCCGTGCGCTCTTGGCCGTTCGCCCGCGCCCGCCAGTCGCGGTCACCGCGGCGGGGCCGCCGCCAAACTCGGTATAGGCGATGTGCTGGCCTTCGAATTGGAATGAAGACACAACCATTACCCTACCGGTCGAGGTCGTCGACGCGTCGCCATCGGAGGGACGCTAGCTTTTGGGGGCCCCAGCCAACCGCCAGCGACCAGCAGGAGGACATACATGGCCAAGCAGCCCCGCATCCTCGCCGGAGAGACGGCCGCGATCACCGGTGGCGCACGCGGGATCGGGCGTGCCACCGCGGAAGCGTTCCTGCGCCAGGGCATGAAGGTGGCGATCGGCGACGTCGACATCGAGACGGCACGCCAGACCGCCTCCGAGCTTGGCCCGAGCACGCTCGCGCTCGCGCTCGATGTGACCGACCGCGCCTCCTTCTCCACGTTCCTCGATCGGGCGGAGGAGCAGCTCGGACCGATCGACGTGCTCGTCAACAACGCCGGGATCATGCAGATCGCCCGCTTCATCGACGAGGACGACCTGACCGCGCAGCGGATGGTCGATATCAACCTTCACGGCGTGATCCTCGGAACGAAGCTGGCACTCGCGCGGATGATCCCGCGCGATCGCGGCCACATCGTCAACGTTGCCTCACAGGCAGGCAAGTTCGGCACTCCCGGCGGAGCCACCTACTCGGCGACCAAGCACGCCGTGGTAGGGCTCACCGAGGCGGTCCGCGGCGAGGTCCGGCTGATGGGCGCCCACATCGACCTGAGCTACGTGATGCCCTACATCGTCAACACGGAGCTGGGATCCGGGCTCGGCCGGGCGCGCACCCTGAACAACCTCGAGCCGAGCGAAGTCGCCGACGCAATCGTCGAGGCGCTGCAGCTCGGGACGGTCGAAGTGTGGGTGCCGAAGTCGGCCAAGCGCACTAGCGTGCTCACCGCGATCCTTCCGCGCCGGCTGTCCGAGGGGATGGCCCGAGCGATGAAGGCCGACCGCGTGCTCGTCGACACCGACGCGAACACCCGGCGCGTGTACGAGCTGCGCGCCGCGCGCTCGGAGCCGGGCCTCGAGGGTGCCGCCGAGCAGCCCCAGCTCTCCGAGTGCGGCCCCAGGCGATCGGGCCGCGGACTGACCGGCCCTGTTCCGCCCGCATGGCCGGAGCGGGCGGGCGCGCGCATCCCCGCGGGCGGACGTCAGGCGCCGAGCAGCCAGTCGACGATCAGCTGGCCGATCAGCGGTCCCTGGTCCTCCTGCAAGAAGTGGCTGGCGTCCTCGATCGGACGCGGTGAGGGACGGCCGATGGCCGCGGCGAAGCGCTCGGCAACCGCCAGCGGCAGCACCGGATCGGAATCGCCCCACAGCATCAGCGTCGGGCGGCGGTCCTCGCGCAGCGCCTCCTGCACGCGCTGCCCGGCGGCGGCCCCGGGAGCGTCGGGCGATTGGGGGATCATCGTCGGAAACGCCCGCGCGCCGGCCTTCGAGGGAATGTTCGGATAGGGCGCGTCGTAGGCCGCGATGACCTCGTCGCCGGGGTCGTTCTTGCATGCTCCACGCACGAGGAAGCCGATCGGCAGATCCTCGGTGCGCGCCACGAAGTCGCGAAACGCCAGCCACGCGTCGGTCATCTTCTGGCGGCCGGTGAACAGGCCGGTGTCGAGGATCACGAGTCGATCGATCCGCTCCGGATGCTCGACGGCGAGGCGCAGTCCGATCGGCCCGCCCCAGTCGTGGACCACCATCGTCGCCGCCCGCAGGTCGAGGTCCTCGAGCAGCGTTCGGGCCAGCTGGGTGTGGCGGTCATAGGAGTACCAGTCCATGTCGGTCGGCTTGTCCGAGGCGCCAAAGCCGGCGAGGTCCGGCGCGATGCAACGGAAGCCCGCGTCGCGCACCGGCGGGATCACCTTGCGCCACAAGAACGACCACGTGGGCTCTCCGTGTATGAAGACGACCGGCGCGCCCTCGCCCTCGTCGCGGTGGGCGAGCCGCATGCCGTCCACGTCGCGGTAGTGCGGCGCGAAGGGAAAGTCGGGAAGCCCCTCGAGAGCCTCCTCGGGCGTGCGCACCGTGTCGCTCATCGCGCCGCGGAGCATACCCCGCGCCGCATCGGCTAGGCTCGCGCCGTGCACAGCGCGGCGCTTCAGCTCATGCCAATCCTTGCGGCGGAGAAGAGCAAAGTCCCGTTCTACATAGCCGGCGGACTCCTCGTCGTGTGGGCGCTGACCGTCTCCGCGGGTCTTGGCCTGCGCCGTCCCGACTTCCCGGGCGGGCTCTCCGGCCAGCGCGCGGTCATCGCGATCAGCGCCGTGCTCGTCCTCGGCGCCGTCTCCACGGCCGTGGTCACCTCGGGCACCGCGGCCAAGGCAGGAACCACGAACGCCGCCACGTCGAGCTCGGGTGGCGCGGCGCCCGCGCCGTCCAATGCGGCGACGACGCCGAAGGCGACCACGGGCACGCCCGCGCCGCCGTCCTCGCCGGCCGCGACGGCGACGAGCGCGCTCAACCTGGCCGCGGACCCGGGTGGGCAGCTGGCCTTCGACACCAAGCAGCTGAGCGCCAAGGCGGGAAAGGTCACGATCACGCTCGCCAACGCCTCTCCGCTCGAACACAACGTCACGATCGCCGAGGGAAGCACCGTGCTCGGCACCACGCCGACGTTCAAGGGCGGGTCCAAGGCGCTGACGCTGACGCTCAAAGCCGGGACGTACACCTTCTACTGCTCCGTGCCCGGTCATCGTCAGGCAGGGATGGAAGGTACGCTGAGCGTCTCATGAAGCTGTACGTGTGCTGGGGGACATTTCCGACGCCGCGACCGGGGGGCCATCCGTGCGCGAACGCATATCACGCACTGAAGGACTCCGGACACGACCCCGAGGTCGTCAAGTCCTACGGTTTCGCGCCGCTGCCGGCCGCGCTCAACCAGACGCGCGGCCGGCGCGAGGTGCAGGAGCTGACCGGCAATCGCTGGGTGCCGACGCTCCTGCTCGACGACGAAACCGTGATCGACGGGTCGCACAAGATCGTCGACTGGGCGCGCGCCAATCCGGCGTAGCGAGATCCGCAAGCTGCCGAGCAAGGTGCGTTCGGCGTGAGCACCGACAAACAGTCAATCCGCGAGACCAACGGGAGACAATTCAATGGACGTCCTTGCCAAGCTCGATGAGACCCGCGCTGCAATCAACGTGCTCGAGCACCCCTTCTACCAGCGCTGGAGCGCCGGCGGGCTGAGCGCGGACGAGCTCGCCCTGTACGCGGGCGAGTATCGACGGGCGGTCCTGGCGTTGGCGCGCGCGTCGGCTCTCGCGGCGGATCAGGCGGGACCGGCCCACGCTCCGGCGCTCAGGCGTCACGCCGACGATGAGGCAGCGCACGTCTCGCTGTGGGACCGGTTCGCCCGCGCCACCGGCGCCGGCGCGGACGATGACGACGGGGAGCGATCGCTCGCGCAGACCAAGCAGTGCGAGCGCGCGTGGACGGCGGGCGCGGACCTGCTCGAGCACCTCGCCGTGCTCTACGCGATCGAGGCGGGCCAGCCGCAGGTGTCGCAGACGAAGCTCGATGGTCTCACCGCCCACTACGGCTACAGCGAGGAAGGCCCGGCGGTCGAGTACTTCCGGCTCCACGAGCGGCTCGACCGCGAGCACGCCGAGCAGGCCCGCGAGCTGATCGCACGGCTGATCGCCGATGTGGACGACGGCGGCGCGACTGTCGAGCGGATGGTGAGCAGAGCGCGCGATGCGCTGCGCGGGAACTGGCGGCTGCTCGACGGAGTGGAAGCGGCCGCCGCTGCAAGGGCCGCCGCTGCAAGCGTCCACGCGCGCGCGTAGGCCACGCGCCGCGGCGGCTCAGGCCACCGGCTCAGGTGCCGCCGACAGGCGCCACGCGAACAGCACCGCAGCCACCGACGTGGCGAGGTTGAGGCTGGAGACGCCGGGCCGCATCGGGATGCTGATGCGCCCGTCCGCCCGCGCCTTGAGCGCGTCGCTGAGACCGTAGCGCTCGGTCCCAAACGCCAGCAGCGCTCGTGGCGGCAGCTGCGCGGGCGCCAGCGGCTCGCCGTCGGGGTCGACGGCGAGCATCGGCCGGTCGAGCGACTCGAGGGCGCCGAGCTCGTCCAGCCGCGCGACGGGCACGGCGTAGTGCAGGCCGGCGGACCCGCGCAGCGCGTCGGGGTGCCACGGGTCATGGCTGCCGGTCGTGAGCACACCGGCGATGTCAGCGGCCGCCGCGACGCGAACGCACGCGCCCATGTTGCCGAGATCGCGCGGATCCTCGAGCAGCACCACCGGCGCCGGGCGCCGGTCGGCGAGGACGGCGTCCGGGTCCACGAAGGCGCGCTCGGCCAGGCCGATCACGCCGGTCGCAGGCGCGAGCGGAGCGAGCTGCTCGAAGACCGATCTGTCCACGGGGCGGGCCAGCTCGCGCAGACGCGTGCTCACGTCGGGGGCGAGAAGCGCCGCGAGCCGATCCAGCTCGGCCGGGTCGCAGCAGGCGACCTCGAGCACGTTCGCCTCAAACCGCAGCGCGTGCTTGAGCGCGTGCAGGCCTTCCAGCACGGCCAGCGCCTGATCGCGCCGCGCGCGCCCGAACCGCGGGATCAGCGAGCCTTCTTGCACTGATCGATAATGTCATCTCGAGATGAAGCTCGAGGGCATTCACCACATCACCGCGATCACCGCCGACGCGCCGGGCAACGTCGAGTTCTACACCGGCGTGCTCGGCCTGAGGATGGTCAAGAAGACCGTCAACCAGGACGACCCGACCGTCTACCACCTCTTCTACGGCGACGAGGACGGCTCGCCGGGGGCCGACCTCACGTTCTTCGAGTATCCCGGCGCCGCGCGCGGGAAGGCAGGCGCCGGGATGGTCCATCGGCTCGTCTGGCGCGTGTCATCGCCGCAGGCACTCGAGTTCTGGCGCGAGCGGCTGGGCGCGCGCGGGACGACGGTCGAGCTGACCGGGCAGTCGCTCGTGTTCGCCGATCCCGAGGGCCTTGAGCACGAGCTGCTGGTCACGAACACGAGCGACGAGCTGCTGGCGGCGAGGGCGCCGGACATACCCAGCGAGCACGCGCTGCAGGGTTTCGACGGCGTGCGCGCTTACAGCGCCGATCCGGACGCGAGCTCGAGCCTGCTCGGCGCGACGCTCGGCTTCACCGGCGCAGATGAGCCGGGCCGCTGGGAGGTACGGGGAGAGGAGCGAGGAAGCTTCTACGCCTACGACCCGCCCCCGCCCGAGGGCGGTGCGAGCCAGGGTGCCGGAACCGTCCATCACGTCGCCTTCGCCTCAGAGCCTCAGGACCAGGAGGCGTGGCGCCAGCGCGTCGCGGAGGCGGGCGCGCGCCCGACGCCGGTCATCGAACGCTTCTACTTCCGCTCGGTGTACTTCCGCGAGCCGAGCGGCGTCCTGTTCGAGATCGCGACGATCGGCCCCGGATTCGCCGTCGACGAGGATCGGGCACATCTCGGCGAGCGGCTGTCGTTGCCGCCGCGCTTCGAGCCGCTGCGCGAGCGGCTCGAGCAGACGCTCACGCCGCTCGGCTCGCCGCGGGCACCGGCCGAGGCGCCGCCGGCGTCCTAGCCGGGGCCTCGCCCGCGGGCCAGGCCTCGGCCGCGGCCCAACTCGCTGCGGCCGGCTGCCTCAGCGGGTAGCAGCGATGTTCGCGGCCGTGCGGTGGGCGAGCGACATTATCGAGATCATCGGGTTGACCCCCGGGGCGGTGGGGAAGGCGGAACCGTCACCGATCCAGACGCCCTTGGTGTCATGCAGCTCGCCGCGTCCGTCGGCGACGGAATCGGACGGATCCGAGCCCATTCGACACGACCCCATCTGGTGTGCGGTGAATGCCGCGACGTCGTTCGCCTCCAGCGAGCCGCGCTCGATCTCCGACAGGAACGCGTCGAAGTCCTCGCCCTCGCGCCAGCAGAGCGGCTGCTGATACAGCGTGACAATCTCCTTGGCGCCGGCGGCGCGTTGCAGCTTGGCGAGCTCGACCATCGCGCGGCGGAACATGCGTGCATCGATGTCGTCGTCGAACGACCAGCGCGCGACGGCGCGGCCGTGGTCGTCGATCACCACCCGACCCTCGCCGTGGTCGCGAGCGACGGAGATGAACGGCGCGGCGTACTTCATCGCGCGCGCCATCAGCTGCTTGTGCTCGGAGCCATCGACGAACGGCAGCGACATCGCGAGGATTCCCGGCGCGACGGTAGTCGCCTCGATCAGGAATCCGTGCTCGCCCTCGCAGGCCGTGAACTCGTCCGACAGCGCCGACTGGATCTGGCCGATCCAGCCCTCGATCGGCTGCTCATAGACGCCGGCGACGAGCGATGCGGGGTGCAGGCGCAGGTGCTTGCCCGCCGCGGGCCCGCCGATGCCCGAGCGCAGCAACAGTGCCGGAGACTCGATCGCGCCGCAGGCGACGACGACGTTGGGCGCGTCCACGGTCAGCGTGGTCGCCGAGCCGTCGGCGTTCGTGACCGTCGCCTGCACCGCCGCGGCGTGGCCGTCGTGCACGAGGATCCGCTCGGCCCGGCAGCCGACGACGAAGCGGGCACCGGCGTCGGCGGCGTCCTGCAGGAACGTCTTCATCGTCGAGCGCTTGCAGCCCTTCTGGCAGCCCGCGAAGCAGTAGCCGCAGACGCGCGGATCCTCACACTCCTGGTCAGCGTTGCGCGTCAGTGCACGGTGCGGGTAGCCGAGCTTCTCGCACGCCTCGATCAGCTTCTTGTGCGTGCGGTTCTGCGATGTAACGGCGTCGTTGACGCCGAGCCGCTCCCAGATGCTGTCGATGTGGCGGTCGTAGTCGGCGCCGTCGACGCCGGTGACGCCCATCGCGGCCCACTCGCGGCGGATGTGGTCGGGCGTGCGGATGCAGTTCATGTAGTTGACGATCGTGCCGCCCCCCAGCGTCGAGCCGGCGAGGATCCCGATCGAGCCATCCTCGGAGGCGGCCAGGCCACCGCCCAGATAGAGCTCCAGCATGCCGGGCAGCTCGAGCTGCTTGAAGTCCGACTCGTTGCGGTACTGGCCCATCTCGAGAACCACGACCGAGGAGCCGCTGCGCGCGAGCTCGGCCGCGATCACGCCGCCGCCCGCGCCCGAGCCGACGACGCAGACGTCGGCCTGGAGCGTCGCGGTCTCGCCCGCGAGCTGCTCGACGGCGATCGTCTTGGGCGCGTCATCCGGCGACGGCGGAGCCGAGATCGGCCCCGGGTATCCGATCGCGTCCCAGTTGAGGTTGTGACCGGTCTCGTCGGGGAGCGCGTAGAAGAACAGGAACGTGAGCGCTCGCAGCTGGCGAACTCCGAGCTTCGCGTCGGGACTTGACGCCGCGATCGCGTGCACCAGCTCGGTGCGCGCGTCGAGTGCGAGGTTCACGAAGTCCTGATCGGCGAACGCATCGAGCAGCTGGCCAAGGGCGTCGATCTCCTCCGGCAGCATCGACTGCGCCAACAGCTCCTCGAGCTGTCCCGGGACCCCGAGGTCGGAGGCCGATCGCGCGTAGAAGGCGCGCAAGACCTGCGCGTCGCCGTCGAGGTCGATCGACGGTGCAAACGTGTCACAAATCGCCTCGAGCGTACGCCGCCGCGTGTCGCTGAGTACGCCAACCGTTACAGCCATCTCGCCATCTCCTCGCTCGCTTGCCGTGATGCTACATCGCTCGAGACCGCTCGTGTGGCGGGCTCGATCGCCGCGTCGCTGCCGCCGCGAAGCACCGCGCGCGCGGCGTCGCGTGGCCCCGGGGGATCCGTGGCGGCGGGTGGACGAACCGGACAGCGTCGGGGGCCGAGATTGTCCATATGCGATAGTTGCCCGTGTCTTGCCAGGAGACTAGACTGGCCGAAGATGGTCTCCGGGGCAGGTACGACGATGGATGTGCCGAGCTCGCATCCTTCGCCGCCTGCGGGTGCCGTGGACCTCGCAGTCCGGCTGGTCGGCGTGCGCAAGACCTACGGCGAGGTCGTCGCCGTGGAGCGCCTGTCGCTGGAGGTCCGCGCCGGGGAGTTCTTCACGATGCTCGGGCCCTCCGGCTCGGGCAAGACGACGACGCTCCGTGTGATCGCCGGCTTCGAGCTCGCCGACTCGGGATCCGTGGAGCTGCACGGAGTCGACGTGACGCGCAGCGCACCCTACGCGCGCCCGGTCAATACGGTCTTCCAGGACTACGCGCTTTTCCCCCACATGAGCGTCGCCGAGAATGTGGCCTACGGCCTGCGCGTGAACGGCGTGCCCAAGCGCGAGCGCCGGGAGCGCGCCGCCGCGGCCCTCGGGATGGTGCGGCTGCCGGACATCGGCGAGCGCCGGCCGATCCAGCTGTCGGGCGGCCAGCGACAGCGCGTGGCGCTCGCGCGCGCGCTCGTGAACCGCCCCCGCGTGCTGCTGCTCGACGAGCCGCTGGGCGCGCTGGACCTCAAGCTGCGCCAGGAGATGCAGCTGGAGCTCAAGGCGATCCAGCGCGAGCTGAGCGAGCGCATCACGTTCATCTACGTGACCCACGATCAGGACGAGGCGTTGACGATGAGCGACCGCATCGCGGTGTTCTCGGACGGCCGCGTCGAGCAGGTAGGCACACCTGGCGAGATCTACGAGCGCCCCGCCAACGAGTTCGTGGCCGGCTTCGTCGGCACGTCGAACGTCATCGAGCGCGGCGGCCGCACGTACACGGTGCGTCCCGAGAAGATCCGCTTCCTGGCCGACGGCGAGGCGGACGCGGCCGCGGTCGAGGGCACCGTACGCGAGGTCGCATATCTCGGCCCGGTCACTCGGTATGAGGTCGAGCTCGACGGGGCAAAGACGCTGGTCGTGCTCAGACAGAACCTCGCCACGTCCGCCGCGGAGGCCCTGGGCGAGCGGGGCCGCCACGTCCGGCTTGCGTGGCGAGAGCAGGACGCGGCGCTGCTTGACACCAACCAAGAGGAGGACGACGGATGAGACGCGCAAAGATCGATTGGGTGCTGGCCGGGATCCTCGCGGTGATGGCGATCGCGGTGACCGCGTGCGGCAGCTCCTCGAGCAGTTCGTCGTCGGCGAGCCTGCCGAGCACGATCGGAGCTGGCGAGGGCCAGCTGACACTGGTCGCGTGGGAAGGGTACGCACAGCCCGAGTGGGTGAAGCCGTTCGAAAAGCAGACGGGTTGCGTGGTACACGCCAAGTACGCCGGCTCCTCCGACGAAATGGTCACGCTGATGCGCCAGGGCGGTGGCCAGTACGACATGGTCTCGGCGTCCGGCGACGCGAGCCTGCGGCTGATCCGCGGCGGCGAGGTCCAGCAGATGAACGTGGCCCTGGTTCCGGAATGGAAGAACTTCATCCCGCAGCTGCAGTCGCCGCCGCACAACACGGTGGACGGCAAGCACTACGGCATCTCGCTGCAATGGGGCCCGAACACGCTGCTCTACAACACCAAGTCGGTGCAGCCCGCCCCGACCAGCTGGGCGGCGATCTACAGTCCGAAGTACAAAGGCGCCGTCACCGTGCCGGCCAACCCGATCCAGATCGCCGACGCCGCGCTGTACCTGTCAAAGACTCAGCCGAGCCTGGGCATCTCGGATCCGTACGAGCTGACCGAAGCGCAGCTGAATGCAGCCGTCAGCCTGCTCAAAGGGCAGCGGCCGCTGATCAAGAAGTACTGGGCGCTGGCCTCCGATGAGATCGAACTGTTCAAGAACGGCGACGTGGTCATCGGTGCGGCGTGGCCGTATCAGTACAGCACGCTGATCGCGGACAAATCGCCGGTCAAGCAGATCATTCCCAGCGAGGGCGCGACCGGATGGGCGGACACGTGGATGCTCGCAGCGCACGCGAAAGACCCCAACTGCGCCTACAAATGGGTCAACTGGGTCTCGAGCCCGAAAGTGCAGGCGGAGCAGGCGATCTCGTATGGCGAGACGCCGGTGAACACGCAAGCCTGTCAGTACATGGAAAAAATCCAGAAGGGCTCGTGCTCGGTGTACCACGCAAACGCTCCGGCGGCGTACTTCGACACGATCAAGTTCTGGAAGACGCCGGTGGCCGAATGCGGCAACGGCCAGAACGACTGCATGGAATACAGCAAGTGGCAGCAGAAGTGGACGGAAGTAACCCAGTAGCCGCTCCGCGAGACCGGTGAGCTTGGACACCGGTCTCGCCGCGAGCAGAGCGACCCGCATCCGCGTGTCGGCGGCGCTGTTTCGCCGGCCGTGGCTGCGGGGCGGGCTGCTCCTGTCCGGGCCGCTCGCGTGGTTCGTGCTGATCTACCTCGCGGCGCTCGTGGTCCTGTTCATCTCGGCGTTCTGGAGCGTCGAATCGTTCACCGGCAACCTCGTCCACAACTGGACGCTGGCCAACTTCGAAACGCTGTTCAAAGTCTCTGCCTACCGGACGATCGCGCTGCGCACGATCGGGATCGCCGCCGCGGTGACCGTGACCGACGCCGTCCTGGCGCTGCCGTTCGCCTTCTTCGCCGTGCGGATCGCGTCGAAGCGATTGCAGGGCGCGCTGTTCGTGGCCGTTCTGATCCCGCTGTGGTCCAGCTACCTCGTGCGGGTTTACGTGTGGCGGCTGATCCTCGCCAAGGACGGCGCTCTGAACTGGACGCTTGGCAATATTGGCCTCGGCTCGCTGAACATCGGCTACTCCAACTGGGCGATGTGGATCGTGTTCAGCTATATCTGGCTCCCGTTCATGATCCTGCCGATCTGGTCGGCGATCGAACGGGTCCCCGACTCCTACATCGAGGCCTCGGCCGACCTGGGAGCGCGCGGCTGGCGGACGTTCCGAACTGTGCTGTTCCCGTTGATCCTCCCCGGAATCGCGGCCGGATCGATCTTCACCTTCGCGCTCACGCTCGGCGACTACATCACGCCGACGCTCGTCGGGGGCGCGGGGTCGGACTTCATCGGCAACGTCGTCTACCAGAACGTCGGCGTCGCCAGCAACGTGCCGTTCGCCGCGGCGTTCGCGACCGTGCCGCTAGTCGTCATGGGCGTCTACCTGCTGATCGCGCGACGCCTGGGAGCGTTCGAGGCGCTGTGATCGGCACTAGTCGATGGAGTCGCGTCGCGTTTGCCGTCTGGACGGCGCTGATCCTCCTGTTCCTGTTCGTGCCGATCGCGATCATCATCGTCTATGCGTTCAATCCCTCGAACATCCAGAGCTGGCCGCTGAAAGGCCTGTCCACGAAGTGGTTCAGCTCGACGTGGCACAACGCGGAAATGCGCCACGCGTTGTGGCTGTCCGTGCGCGCCGGCCTGATCTCGACAGCGATCGCGATCGTGCTCGGTTCGATGGCTGCCTTCGCCGTCGACCGCTTCCGCTTCTTCGGCCGCGAAGCGATCTCGTTCCTGCTGGTGCTGCCGATCGCCCTTCCGGGAATCATCACCGGCATGGCGCTGAACTCGTTCATCAACTTCAGCGGCGTGAGCTTCTCGCTGTTGACGATCATCGTCGGCCATGCCACGTTCTGCATCGTGACGGTCTACAACAACGTACTCGCGCGACTGCGGCGCACGCAGTCCTCGCTCGTCGAGGCGTCGATGGACCTTGGAGCCGATGGCTGGCAGACGTTTCGCTTCGTGACGCTCCCGATGATCGCCACCGCGCTCGTCGCCGGTGGCCTGCTGGCGTTCGCGCTGTCGTTCGATGAGATCGTCGTGACGACCTTCACGGCCGGCGCGCAGAACACGTTGCCGATCTGGATCTTCGGCAACATCCGCCTCGGTCAGCAGCTCCCGCAGGTGAACGTCGTCGTCCTGTTCGTGATCGTCGTGAGCCTGGTCCCGGTCGCGCTGGCGCGGCGCTTGACCCGCGACACCGGCGTGCTGCGGCCGTCGGCGATGGCGGGCGGCGCGGCCGCCTAAGCACGCCCGCGCGACGCGGAGCGCTCAGGTGCCGAGCGCGAAGGACGGCTCGACGGTCGCCTCTCGCGCTCGCCACTGCTGGAGAGCCTCGAGCGATCCGTCGATGATGCGGTTGAGGAACTCCGTCCGGTCGTTGAGATGGGGGAAGGGCTCGTCGGGGACAGGCAGCTGCAGGAACTCGCACAGCGGCTCCCATCCCTCGGTGACGCTCCACACGAGCAGGCGCTCGGGCGGGACGTTGCGCTTGACCTCCTCGTTGTGGGCGCTCATGGCCTCGATCAGCTGCCAGGGCTCCGAGTGCCCGGCGGCGAAGGTCCCCTTGCCCTCCCACACGAGCCTGTCGATCATGTCGAGGAACGCCTGCCACTGAGGATTGACGTAAGCCTGGGCGCTCGAGAGCAGTCGGATCAGCGACTCGCCGTGGCGCACCGCCCAGACCGTCTCGCGCATGCTCCGCTCCCATGCCTCGGGCTCGCGGACGCTGAGCAGGACCTTGGCTTGCGGATAGACGTCCATCAGCTCGCGGTAGAAGTAGCCACCCGGCCAATCGACGGTCGAGTTGTAGCCGTCGAGAATCTCATTCCACGGGCCCTGTCCGTCGAGCGCGCGCTGCCACAGCGCCGCCTGGTCGAGATCCGCGAGCACATCCACCATGTGGTAGCAGGGACCCAGTCCGAGCATTTCCAGGGCCATCTTCTGCGTCAGCGTGCCGGTTCGCGGCATCCCTGCTCCTATGAGCTTCATCGGCGCAACACTACCGGGGATCGAGGTCCGAGCCGAAGCAGCCGCGAGTCACTGACCGGCGGCGCGGCGGTAGCGCGCGACTGCCAGCGGCGCGAAAACCGCGATGATCGCCAAAGCCCAGACGGCCGCGCCCCAGACGTTGTTGTGAGCCGGAGCCCCGAGCCAGAGCGAGCGCATCGCGTCGACCGTCATCGTGAATGGGTTGACTTCTGCGAACGCTCGTAGCACGGAGGGCATCGAGCGCACGGGCACGAACGCCGAGGAGATGAACGTCAGGGGAAAGACGGCGATGAACCCGACGGAGTTCGCCGCCTCGGGCGTGGAGACGAGCATCCCCAGGAATGCAAACACCCACGAGAAGGCATATCCGAACAGCAGCAGGAGGCCGGCGCCGGCGATCGCCTCCAGCACGCCGGTGTGGAAGGAGAAGCCGATGATCAGCCCGGTGAGGACCAGGATCGTGGCCGAGAGCCCGTTCGTCACGACGTCGGCCAGCGTTCGCCCGGCGAGCACCGCCGCGCGCGCCATCGGAAGCGAGCGGAAGCGGTCGATCAAGCCCTTGTGGAGGTCCTCGTTGAGGCCGAGCGCGGTGACGAAGCCTCCGAACGCGATGTTCTGCACGATGATGCCCGGGATCAGGAAGTCGGCGTAGCTGTAGCCGGGCGTCTTTATCGCACCCCCGAACACGTAGCGGAACAGCAGCACGAACATGATCGGCTGCACGGTGAACGCCACCAGCAGCTCGGGCGCGCGCGGCAGGCGCACGAGATTGCGCTCGGCGATCACGAGCGTGTCGCTCACCAGCCGTCTCATGCGGCGACCTGATCGTCGTCGTCGGCCGATTCGGCCGCATGGCCCGTCAGCGAAAGGAACACGTCGTCGAGCGTGGGTCGGCGAAGCGCGATGTCCTCCACTCCCACGCCGGCCTCGTCAAGCCGGCGCACCGCCTCCACGATCGCGCCTCCGCGCCGGCGGACGCCGACCGTCACGAGGTCGTTGGCCACGGCGGGAGGCTCGTCCGTCATCGACGCCAGCGACCGCACGGCGACGTCGGCCAGGAGCGCGTCGTCGAGGCGTATCTCCAGCCGCTCGCCGCCGACGCGGTCCTTGAGCTCATCGGGGCTCCCGCGCGCGATCACGCGGCCCTGATCGATCACCGCGATCGTGGTTGCCAGCCGGTCCGCCTCGTCGAGGTACTGCGTTGTCAGCAGGACGGTTGTCCCTTCGGCGACGAGACCCTCGATCGTCTCCCAGAGCTGCAGCCGGCTGCGAGGGTCAAGGCCGGTCGTCGGCTCGTCGAGGAAGAGCACCGGCGGCTGCGCCACCAGCGCGGCCGCCAGGTCGAGCCGGCGGCGCATGCCGCCCGAGTAGGTCTTCGTGGCCCGGTGGGCCGCATCGAGCAGTTCGAAGCGCTCGAGCAGCTCGTCGCCGCGCCGCTTGGCGTCGCCGCGCGGCTGACCGTAGAGGCGGCCGACCATCGTGAGGTTCTCGAGCCCGGTCAGGTTCTCATCCACGGCGGCATACTGGCCGGCGAGCCCGATCCGCTCCCGCAGCTTGGCGGCGTCGCGAACCACGTCCAGCCCGGCAACCCGTGCTGTGCCCGCGTCTGGTCTCAGCAGGGTCGTGAGGATGCGGATGATCGTCGTCTTTCCAGCGCCGTTCGGGCCGAGCAGGCCCAGAACCGAGCCGGTTGCGACCTCGAGGTCGACGTCGACGAGCGCCCGCACCGCGCCGTAGGACTTCACGAGCCCGCTCGCGCTGACGGCGGGTCCGTCCCAGCTGTCGGCGGCTGGGTCGGTGCCTCCTCGCCCGACCGCTGCGGCCGGGGCGTTGACATCGCTGGGCATGGGCGCAATCTAGCGGCGACGGCTAGCCCGAGTCGCGCCTAGCCCAATTTCATGGCAGACCGTGGCGTCGCCGACAATTACTGTCCGTTGCCGGTCCTCTCGGTCTTCAAGCGTGGCGTCGGCGTCGATGAACCCCAACCATGAGCGCGTGGAGGATCAGGCGGACGGTCGCCGATGGCCTGGGGGAGGTCGGCGACCACGTCAACCGGCATTTCGCCGCGGTCGGAGTCGTCGTGCTGATGCTTGCGATCGGCGGGCTGGTCGCGGTCGCGCACCTGCTCACGAGTGCTCAATTGCGAACGGCGAAGGAGCACAGTGCGACCAGCGTCGCGGTAGTGCTCGCGCATTCCGCGTTCGCGCCGGCCATCGACGCCGACTCAGATCAGCTGACGGCGCTCGAGGTCGCGAGGCTGGACGCCGCGACAAGAGGCGCTCGCTCCACGGAGACGCTCCTGGGCCTGACGGTCTACGCACCGGACGGCAGCGTCCTGTACTCGCTCGATCACCATCTGATCGGCCGCCACGAAAGCCTCGACCGAACCGAGCGCGCTTCGCTCCGCGGGGCGGTTACAACCACCGCGCCGCATTCAACCGCCGGCCCGACCGATACCTCAAGAGCCGAGAGAATTGATGTGCAAGTGCCGCTCCTGGGCAGCGCGGGCCGCGTCGTCGCACTTTTCGAGGTCAGCCTCCCCTACGCTCCGATCGCGAGCGAAGTTGCCAGCCAGACGCGCCGACTTGACCTCGTGCTGGCGGTTTCGGGGTTGATCATCCTGCTGCTGTTGTTTATTCGCCTGCGTCGCGCCGGCGCGGCGGTACGCACCGTTGCGGCGCTGGGACACAGGCGCTTGGTTCGCGACCTCGGCACGGCCATGAAAGAGGGGCAGCTGCGCCTCGAGTACCAGCCACTGGCCCATCTGCGCAACGGACGCGTTCGCGCGGTCGAGGCCCTGCTGCGGTGGGATCACCCCCAACGCGGGCTCGTGCCCCCGGCCGAGTTCATTCCGCAGGCCACGCAAACCGATGTGATCTGGCCGCTGACCGAGTGGGTGATCGGCCGGGCCGTCGAACAGGCTGCCGCCTGGCGGGCAAACGGCCTCGACCTCCGCGTCTCGGTCAACGTCCCCGGTCCCTGTCTCCTTGACCCCCGCCTCCCCGACACGCTGGTCGAGCTGCTCGATCGCGCGCATCTGCCGGTCGACCGGCTCGCGGTCGAGCTCACGGAGGAGTCTGTGATACGCGAGCCGGAGGCTGCGGTGGAGGCGCTCCAGAAGCTGCGGTCACTCGGCATCGAGCTGCTCGCGCTCGACGATTTCGGCACCGGCTACTCCTCTCTTACGCGGCTGCGAGACCTGCCCATCACAGGTCTCAAGATCGACCGCAGCTTCGTCGTGGACGCAGGCGCCAGTGGCGATACGACCCTGATCGCCGCCATCGCCGACGTCGCTCACAAGTTCGGGCTGGCCGTCGTCGCGGAGGGAATTGAGGACGCGGACACCTGGCGGCGCATGGCAGCGATCGGCTGTGACGTCGGACAGGGGTACTGGCTGAGCCGCCCGCTACGCCCGGAGGTCCTCGCGGAGTGGATGCGCGGGCGCGCGATCGAACAATGGCCGCAGGCGCCGGCACACGCCGCGCTCACGCCGGCCAGGCGCGGCGCACTGCCGCACGATCGTAGGCGTCGCCCGGCCGCGGCCAAGCGGTAGCGCCGTCTCGGGCGCCGGGACCTCAGTCGTCTTGTGCGATGTCCAGGCGCGAGGAGTCGAGCGGGCGGAACTCTTGCTCGGACACGTGCACCTGTATCTCCGAGTCACGTACGAGCAGCCCCTGGATCCCTGCCTGGTAGTCGGCGAAAGCAGCCGAGCGATAGTGCTCATCGAGGGCGGCTTGGTCGCGCCACCTCTGCACGAGCAGAAAGTGTCCCGGCTCGGCGAGCACCTCGGCGAACACGAACGAGACGCAGTCAGGGTCCTCGCGAACGCGCACCTCGGTCTTGAGCATCACCTCTTGAACTGCTTGGCGGTGCGGAATCTGCGCATACACGTCTGCGACCGCGACGATCATCCGCGCTTACTGCAGGTAGCGCTCGACGGTGTCCGCGTCCCGCGGCTGGGCCGCGTCGGGACTCCGTCCGGCGTCACGAAGGGCTCTTCGCTGGCGGAGCAGGTCCCAGCAGCGGTCGAGCTCGACCGACACCGCCTCCAGGCGCTGGCGGTCGGTATCGAGCGCCTGCTCACGCACTGCGTCGTTTTCCTCGCGGCCGAGGAGCGCATGCTCCTCTGCAACGAGGGCCTCGATATGACTGATGATCGACTGATCCTCCATCGTTTCAGGGTATCGAGATCGCTCTCACAGATCATTGAGCCACCGGCGCGAGGATTGCGTTCTGCATCCGACGGACGGCATCGAGGTGATCGCCCGTCCAGATCATTCGGACGGCGGTCGCGCTCGCCCGGCCGTCGTCCCCGGACAGGTCGTGTCGGACCGCCTCGACGAGGCGCCCGTCGGCAGCCTTGTCATGGGCGAGAGGCTCGCGGAGCGCCTGCTCGTTGACGAGGCTACTGGCGAGGTCGTCGTACCAGTGCTTCACGAGATCGCTGCTGTGCAGAAGCTCGGCGCGAGCCGCGACGCGGTCGCCGGTGTCCGAGCCGTCCTCGTGCTGCCACAGATCCAGGACCGCGTCGCCCGCCAGGCGAAGGCCCGCGACGCCCGTGACGAGCCTGGTGACCTCGGCGAGCGGAACGGGCTTGGCGCCGCGCTCGGCCAGGTAACCGCGAAACGTGTCGTCCAATCGCCGGGATGCGCCGGCCGCGCGAGCAGCATCGTCCGTCGGGGCGGCTCGAGCCGGCGCGCTGCGGTCGCAGCGGCGCATACCAAAATCGACCGCGCTGGCCAGGTAGTTCGCGCTGTCGGCATAAGCATCGGCCAGCGCCCGGCGAAGCGCGGCCCCGGCGCCACGCGGCCAGAACAGCAGCCCGACCGCCAGGCTCACCGCGCACCCGATGGCAATGTCCTCGACCCGCAGCAGGCCGACCCGCCATCCAGCCGGCTGGATGATGTTGTAGAGAAACACCAGCGTCAGCGTGAACGCGGCCTGGCCCGCCGCGAACGAGATCGCCGCGGGCGCGATCCCGGCAAGAAGGACCACCGGCGGAAGCAGAAGCCACAACAGCGTCGCGCTGGTGCCGATCGCCGCGAGGATGGCTGCTCCGATGATGAATCCGGCGACCGTGCCCAACATGCCACGAATTGCATTCTGTCCCGTGCTGAGCGCGTTCGATCGCAGGACCGAGAGTGTGCCGAGGACAACCCAGAACGAGTGTTGAACCCCGGTCTGATTCGCCACGAGAACCGCCAACCCCAGCCCGACCGCGCCGCGCACGCTGTTGTGCAGCCACACCGAGCCTCGATCGACGTGCGCCTTCGCGCGTTCTTGAGCCGCGGACAACGTCCCGGGCAGGCCCTCAGGCTGGCGGCCCAGGAGCCGCTGCAGCCAGCTCCGTCGCTCGGCGGCCGCCGTGAGGTCGATGTCACGCCCGACAAGCGACACGGCGAAGGCGAGCTCCTGGGCGCGGAAGCTCGGATCAAGCGATGTGATGAACTCGCCGACCTGCTCTCGATCATTGTCGACGCCCGACTCCGCCGCCACGCGCCTGACCGGCAGATCGGCTGTTGCGCTCTGCTCCATTCTGCTGAGCGCGTCGGTCAATTCACCCAGGACCTCGCGCAGGGGCTCGCAATTGCCGCCCGTCGCCTCGAGCAGGTCAGCTCCCCGCTCGAGCACGGCGGCTGCGGCTACCCTCACCGCGCAGGCTGCCTTGTTGACCGGGATACCCTCAACGGGTCGCGCGGATTGAGCGACGATCGTGTTCAACCAGTTCACCTCGTCGACGAGGCGCACGATCGTCCTCCCCGCGGTGCTCAAGCTCGTTGGCCGATAGGACGTCGCCAGAAACTCATGATGGAGCGCGGCGACCGCTGCGTCCGCACGGGCAACCGCGTCATGCAGGGCACACGCCGAGGGCCCATTCTGTTCGCTGATCATGTGCGCAACCTCAGCGCGCAGCCTCGCGGCAAGCGCCCTACACGCGGTGGTGGCGGCTGAACGCAGCGGATCGCGTGTGGGAGCGGGCCATAGGAGTCCGACGGCAGCGAGTGCGGCGGCGGCGGCCATGGCCCAGCCCGCGACCCGATCTCCTACCGACGAAGGGGGACCGGCGAGGGTCACGGGCAAGATGAAGGCCAGCAGCAGGGAGGTGGTAGCTCCCGCCAGGACGGAGCTGACGACCCCGGCGAATGTGACCGCGAAGCCAACGACCGCCATCGCCGGGGCTGCGAGCCAGACGCTCTGCGAGGCCAGCGTGCCGAGGCAGACGAACGCGCACCCGGCGATCGCGAGTGCAGCCTGAGCCTGCAGCCGCTCGCGCATCGAGCCGCCGAAGTCGACCAGCAGCAGCATCGCGAACGAGCCAAATGCCGCAAACGTCGCCAGCGCCGGATCGCCGATCACCTTGTAGCCCAAAGCGAACATCGCCGGCATGACGATCGCGGTCCGCCCCGCACGCCGCAGCGCGGCGAAGTCGCGATCACGCCGGGCGAGCCATTGCAGAGGGTGCATGCGCTGCCGTCCCGCCTGTCCGATCGGTACGAACGTCAGTGACGGCCATCCTAATCGACGACGCCCGCGATCGACACGAAACTCGGGGCGACCGATTGGTCCGCGCCGGCGACACGCCAGGCTCGCGCATGCCCGGCGGGAGCGCACCTGGCCGCGAACACTGAGGGAGCTAGGATGCGCGCACATATGGCGACGCCGACGAGCGCCCACGGCGGCCAGAACGACGTCGCCTTTCCAAAGCTGAGCGCCTCCGAGCTGGCGGAGATCGCCGCGTTTGGCAGGGAGGAGCCGACGCAGGCCGGGCAGCTGCTGTTCCAGGCCGGAGAGGCCTCCTACGACCTGTTCGTCGTCCTCGAGGGCGACGTCGAGGTCGTGCGATCCGACGGCCCGCAGGACATCGTCGTCGCCGCATTCGGACCGGGCGCCTTCGTGGGCGAGCTGAGCTTGTTGACCGGCCAACGCCGCTTCCTAACGGGCCGCGTCACCCGGGCGGGGCGGGTGCTCGTGATCGCAGAGGCGGAGTTCCGCCGGCTCATGAGCGTTCGCCCCGAACTCGCGGACACCATCTTCACCGCACTCGTGGCGCGGCGTGAGATCCTGCGATCGGGTGACGGAGCCCAGGCGATCCGGATCGTCGGCTCCAGATACTCGCCCGAGGCGATGAGCTTGCGGGCGTTCGCCGAGCATTCGCACCTCGCGCACGCGTGGATCGACGTCGAGGACGCCGACGATGGCGAGGGCCTGCTCGCCGGGATGGGGCTTGGCCCGCAAGACATCCCCGCGGTGATCACGGCGACGGCGATTCTGCGTCGCCCCTCGACGGGAGCATTCGCCCAGCATCTCGGGCTGACCTTCCAGCCCACACCCGGATACATCTTCGATCTGGTGATCGTTGGCAGCGGCCCGGCCGGACTGGCCGCGGCCGTGTACGGAGCATCGGAGGGCCTGCGCACCGTCTCCCTCGACGCGCTGGCGATCGGCGGTCAGGCCGGTGCCAGCTCGCGAATCGAGAACTACGCCGGATTCCCGAACGGCATCTCCGGCGACGATCTCGCGGCGCGAGCCGCCGTTCAGGCGATGCGCCTTGGAGCTCGCCTGAACGCCCCGTGCGAGGTGGCAGGGCTGCGAACCGAGTCAGGCTTTCACGTGGTCGTCCTGAGCGATGGCAGTGAGATCCCGACGCGCGCGGTCATCGTGGCCTCGGGCGCGCGCTATCAACGGTTGGCGGTCGAGGATCTGGAGCGGTTCGAGGGCGCGGGCGTCTACTACGCGGCTACCGACCTCGAGGCACGCGTCTGCGACGGGACCTCGGTACTGGTGATCGGGGGCGGAAACTCCGCGGGCCAGGCCGCGATCTATCTCGGCCAACACAACTGCAAGGTCACGATCGCGATCCGCCGCACCGATCTCGCGCAGAGCATGTCGCAGTACCTGACCGAGCGGATCGAGGCGGATCCGAAAATCGATCTGATCACCGGTGTGGAAGTCCAAAGCCTCGCCGGCGAGGGGCGTCTCGAACGGGTAACTCTCAACCAAATGGCGACGGGCCGGCAGCAGACGATCCCCTGCGCTGGACTGTTCTGCTTCATCGGAGCGCGTCCCGCGACCGCATGGCTCGGGGACGGCGTGCTGCTCGACCGCGATGGCTTCGTTCTCACCGATCGCCAGCTGCCAGACTCTCCCGCGACGGGCGCATCTGGTCCGTTGCCGCTCGAGACCTCCGTGCCTGGCGTGTTCGCGGCCGGCGATGTCCGGCACGACTCGATGAAGCGCGTCGCCGCGGCGGTCGGTGAGGGATCGAGCGCCGTGCGCTCGGTCCACGAGCGCCTGGCAACGAACACCTAGGACGGCCCGCCGCGGGCGAGGCGGTGCCGGCGTCGGTGCTAGCGGCCTGGCTGGCAGCCGACCTCGACCAGGCTGTCGTGGTCGAGCGTCATGAAGGCTTCGACGACCTGGGGGTCGAACTGAGTTCCGCCGCAGTGATTGATCTCGGCGACGGCGTGTGCGACCGAGAACGCAGCCTTGTAGGGGCGAGCGTGGGTCATCGCGTCGAAGGCGTCGGCAACCGCGACGACTCGTCCTGCGATTGGAATCCCGCGCCCCTGTAGTCCGGCCGGGTAGCCGGTACCGTCCCAGCGCTCATGGTGGGTGAAGGCGATCTCGGTAGCCGTCTGCAAGATCGGGAAGCGGCTTTCAGAGAGGATGCGGCCACCGATCACGGTGTGCGTCTTGATCACCTCGAACTCCTCGGCCGTGAGCCTGCCGGGCTTCAGCAGGATCTTGTCGGGGATGCCGATCTTGCCAACGTCGTGCAGCGGCGCTCCACGATAAATCCTCCAAACGCGCTCGGCCTCGAGACCCAGCTTGTGCGCCAGCAGCTCCGCGGTACGGGCGACTCGCTCGGTATGGCGGTTGGTGTCGTCGTCGCGGTACTCGCCCACCATTGCCAGGCGCTTGAGGTCCTCGAGCCGGGCCTCATGAAGCTCCTCCAGCGTCTCGCGGAAATCGGTGATGTCCGTGAACGAGGCCACCGACGCGTACGGCTCCTCCTCGTCGGGTCGCACGAGTGCGGAGCTGTTGATCGAGATCCAGCGCGTCGAGCCGTCGACGTCTTCGATGCCCATGACGATCCCGTTCTGAGGCTCACCTGTGCGCACGCTCACGATCGCTGGATGCTCGTGTCCGAGAAACGGCGAGCCGTCCTCGTGGATCAGCCGCAAGAGCGGCCGATCGGCGGAGCTCGTGACGAGCTCCTCCGCGGACAGTCCCAGGATGCGCTCGGCGCTCGTGTTGAACGCGACCACGCGCCCGTCGACGTCCTGCATCACCACGCCCTCGTTGAGGGCTTCGATGACCGACTGATAGCGACGCTCGCTCGCTCGCAGCGCCTCTTCGGCGTCGCGCTGCTGACTGAGGTCGCGATAGATCCCCACGGCGCCCGCGAACTCTCCGTCGCGACTGCAGATCGGGGAGACCGAGACCCGCAGCCTCAGCAGCCGCCCGTCCTTGGCGACGCGCTCGGTGTCGACCCGCTCGACACGCTCGCCTCTCTGCACGTCTTCGAGCAGCGACTTCGCCTCCTCGGCATGTTCGCCCGGCGAGAGCACGAGCACGCTGCGGCCGATAATCTCGGCGCGCGAATATCCGAACAGCTGTTCAGCGCCCTCGCTCCAGCTGGTCAGCAGGCCCGCCGGCGATACGCCAACTACCGCGTCGCTCGCAGACTCGATCAGGCTTGCTATCTCGAGGGCTCGCTCCAGGTCGGCCGAGTCCGCATCCAGATCACTCGAGTCCGCAGGCGCCTGATGCTTCTCAGACCGACTCGGCCGCCTGCTCTCCGCGGCTCGCACGCCCGGCCGGGTGCCTCGCTTACCCTGTTGTGAAAGGGTCCGAGACACGTTGTGGTGATCGACCAACACGGGAATAGCTTGAGCCGGCCATGCGCATCTCCACAGAAAGCGCAACCAGCGCGAGGTGCCGCGTGAGCGCGTTCTTGCTCATCGCGTCCTCCGTCACGACCGCCTCGCGGGGAGGGCACCTATGCGGGAATGTTCAGCGGAACGTGTCCGCGGTGACTCGACTGACCTCCGTCACCGCGTCTGCGGGGATCCCGGCCCGCTCCGCTGCCGCGACGATCGCTTCGGGGCTCGGAGCCTCGTAGAGGCAGTAGGAGCGATAGCGGTCGGCGCTCAAAAAGGAGAACAACCAACTCACGCCCTCGTCGGCGTTGATCTCCTCGATCAGCTCGACGTCGTCGCTCGTCATCTCAAGCTGCTCGGCGAAGCTGCGCTCGATCATATACACAGGCATGCCGTCGATCCTACCGTGCTTCGGGCTCGTCGATCAACGCATTCCGATAGGCGTAGCCCGCGGCCTCGGTGCGGTTCGCCGCGCCGGTCTTGCGCAGGATGCTGCGCACGTGGTTGGCGACGGTGTGCCCGCTGATGAAGAGCTCCTCTCCGATCTCGCGGTTGCTGCGCCCGACGGCAATCAGTCGCAGGACGTCGACCTCGCGCCGCGACAGGTCATCCGGCGCTAGAGGTGCGCGCATGCCGTGTGGGTCGAGCGCACGTACCCGCGCCAACAGCGTTGGCATGCCGATGCGTTCGGCGAGAGTCGCGGCCTCGGAGAGCAGCGCCGGAGCGCGGTCGTCGCCGTCCGCGCGGGTCCGCAGCGCGCGGCCGTAGTCATACAGCGTGTGCGCGACCCACGTCGTCGCGCCCATGCGGCGATTGGCTGCCAGCCCCCGCTCGAAATGCTCGACAGCGAGATCGTGTTCGCCAAGCGTTGAGGCGAGCAGGCCGAGATAGCGGTCTGCGGCGCCATAGCATGCGACGCCGTGACCGATGATCACGTTCTCGCCGGTCAGCGGGGCGAGCTCGGGGTAGACCATCGCTGCGATGTCCTCGTCGCCGACCGCGGCGCAGGCGTCGGCCAGATAGGTCAACGACGCCACCCATAGCGAGGCACGCAGGGAGTCCAAACCTGCTCTGCGCACGCGCGCCAGCTCGTGGCGCGCCTCGTCGTCCATTCCAAGCTCGGCGAGCAGCGCCGCGAAACCGGGGCGCCACACACCGCTCGAGCGCTCGCTGGCGGAAAGCATTCGCGTGACGCCGGCGATCTCGGCGAGGCGTCCCTGCTCGCGGCGTATCCCGAACATCTGGATGCCGTAGATCCCCGAGGCGCGGCGACCGGTCAAAAGGTGACTCCACTCATGCGAGCGCTGAGCGGCGGCCTCGGCCTCATCGAGCCGGCCGAGGCACAGCTCAAGCGTCGATGCGTAGTGCTCGGCGACGTGCATCGTGAAGGGCTGGCGCAGACGTTCCGCCATCGCGTGCACCGCCGCGAGCTCGCGCGCAGCCGTATCGAGGGCGCCGACCGCGATCAGTCCTGCCACGCGCCACTCCATGGCCTCGGCCTGCAACTCGCTCTCTCCGAGCCCCTCCGCGAGGTCGCGTGCCTCGGAAAGCATGTCGAGGGTACGCTCGAGACTGCCGTTGCCGCGTGACCAGTAGGAGCGCACGAGCACGGTCGCCAAGCCGAGCCGGTCATCGAGTCGACGCGCCATCGCGGTGGCGCGTCCGCGCACGATGGCGCTGGCGTCATAGTCGCCGATCAGCGCATGTGCTCGACCGAGCCCGGCGAGCAGCATCACGCGAAGCGCGGAATCGTCATCGCCGAGCGCACGCGAGGCCTCCTCGAGTAGCTCGACCGCGCCCTCGTCGGTGATCCCTGGGCGCCAGCAGGCATCCTCGAAGCCGACAGCGGCCATCGCCAGCACTTGAGCGTCGCCGTGGTCGCGGGCGATCTGCGCCGCGGCGCGGAACGCCGCCATGGCGTCGTCCGAGCGCCCGGCACGGAAGCGGGCCGTGCCGAGTTCGAGCTGGGTCGCGGCGCGCAGCTGTGCATCATCGATGCCGAGCTCCAGCGCAGCCGAGAACCGGGCGTCGGCCTCATCGAAGGCGAGCGTGGCCAGCGCCGCGCGGCCGGCCAGCAGCGAGTACTCGACGGCGCGCCGCGGCCCGTCCACGGGTGCCGCGGCCCCGAAGTGGTGGGCGAGGTCCGACAGGTGCAGGGTCTCGCTTCCCTCGCGCGCGTGCTCCAACGCCTGGCCGACCCGCAGGTGCAGCTCCGCGCGTCGCAGTCCCGGCATGCGATCGTAGAGCGCGCGACGCACCAGCTCGTGGGTGAATTGATACGCGAGCCGGCCCGAGGGCACCTCCTCGATGATCCCATGCGCGAGCGCCTGACCGAGCGCGGCGCGGAGCTCGGCGTCGCTCAGCTCGGCGCCTGCGACGACGGAGAGATCGAACTCCGGCCCGGCGACGGCGGCCAGCTCGAGGAGCGCGATCGTGGGGGCACCCAGCCGCGCAAGCCGTTGGCTTACGACCTCTCGAACGCCCTCGGGACTGCCCAGGCCGGCGAGCGCGCCCGCGAGCCGCGAGCTGGCGTCCTCGGCGGACAGGTTCTCGGCCTCGAGAAGCGTGCGCCAAAGCTCGGTCATCAGGAACGCGTTGCCACCGGTCAGCTCGTGCAGGGCTCGCGCGACCGCGGGCAGCTCCGGGCCGAAGTCGCGGCCCACCGCTCGTTCGACGAACTCGCAGATTTCCTCGGGGCTGAGGCCCGCCAACCGAAGGCGCACCACGCCCTCGGGCCGGCGCAGATCGGCGAGCGCCTCCGAGAGCGCCTCGGGTACGTCGGCCTCGGTGTCACGGAACGTCGTGAGCACGAGCGCGCAAGCCTCCGACGCGCCGCGCGCCAGATGACGCAGCAATAGGAGCGTCGGCGTGTCGGCCCAGTGCCCGTCCTCGATGACGACGACCAGCGGCGTTCGCCGGCCGGCGGCGACGAGGAGGTCGGCGACCGCGCCGTGCAGCCGGTGGCGCTCGGTATCGGGGTCGGCCGCGACCGGAGGCGGCAGCCCGCCCACCCGGAGTGCCAGATCGGGCAATAGTCGCGAGAGCTCCCCGCCCCCGGCGCCGAGGTCGGCCCGCAAGGTGGCGTCGTCCGCGCTCCGAACGAGCTGATCGAGCGCCTCGACGAAGGGCCGGTAGGGCCGTCGCACGACCGAGTCACAGGCGCCGTAGAGCACGTGTGCGCCGCCGGCGGCAGCATCGTGAGCGAACTCGCGGACGAGGCGGCTCTTGCCCGATCCCGCCTCACCGCCGACTAGCGCGAAGCGAAGACCGTCCTGCTCGGGCCGCGGGATCAGCGTTCGCAGGGTCGCCAACTCGCGCGAGCGCCCGGCGAACGGAAACGACGGCGTGAGGCGAAGCGGACCTGGAAGCGTAGGCATAGGGCAGCGTCTCCGGCGTAACTAGTCAGGTCTGATCATCCCAGGCTGACGCCGCCGCGGCGAGGGCCGCAAAGATCGGTCAGATCCGGTCATGACAGATCGGCGGCGGCGGGCTAGGTTCCTTCGCAGCTGTTCTGCCCGTCGGCCACCTGCTTATGAACAAGGAGCGTCCAATGAACGTCAGCGCGTCCCTCGCACAGAGCGCCACCCGCGACCTCGCCGGTCTGGAGAGCGCCATCGTCGGACCGGGGGATCCCGGTTACGACGAGGCGCGAGCCGTGCACAACGGGATGATCGACCGCAGCCCGGCTGTGATCGTGCGCTGCTCGAGCGCCGAGGACGTCGCACGCGCGATCGCCTTCGCACGTTCCCACGATGCGCTGATCGCCGTGCGCGGCGGCGGTCACAACGGCGGCGGCCTCGGCGTCGTCGATGACGGAGTGGTCATCGATCTTGCCGGGATCGCCGAGGTGGTAGTCGATCCAGACTCCAACACCGTCAGGGTCGGTGGCGGCTGCACCTGGGCCCAAGTCGACAAGGCGACGGCCGAGCATGGTCGCGCGACGCCCTCGGGAATCATCTCGACCACGGGCGTCGGCGGGCTGACGCTCGGCGGCGGGCTCGGTCACCTGACGAGGCGCTTCGGCCTCACGATCGACAGCCTGCTCGGCGCCGACGTCGTACTCGCCGACGGGTCGCAGGTGCATGCGAGTGCTGACGAGAACCCCGACCTGTTCTGGGCGTTGCGGGGTGGCGGTGGCAACTTCGGAGTCGTCACGTCGTTCGAGTTCCGCACCCACCCGGTGGGCGCGACCGTGATGGCCGGGCCGACGTTCTGGCCGATCGAGCAGACGCCCGAGGTGATGCGCTTCTACCGCGAGTTCCTGCCCGCCGCTCCGCGTGCCGTGAACGGCTTCTTCGCGGCAATGACCGTGCCACCGGTGGACCTCTTCCCGGCGGAGCTCCACATGCGCAAGGTATGTGCCGTGATGTGGTGCGTCGTCGGCTCGGAGGAGGAGGCGACCCAGCTGCTGGCGCCCGTCCACGACGTCGGCACCCCGCTGCTGCACGGCGTCGGGCCAATGCCACACCCCGCGCTGCAGAGCCTGTTCGACGGGCTCTACACGAGCGGTCTGCAGTGCTACTGGCGTGCTGACTTCTTCGACGAGCTCTCCGACGAGCTGATCGAGCGCCACCTCGAGTGGGGCGAGAAGCTGCCGTCGATGCACTCGACGATGCACCTATACCCGATCGACGGCGCGGTCCACGACGTCGGGGCCGCCGAGACCGCCTTCAGCTACCGCGACGCCCGGTGGGCCGAGGTCATCTTCGGCGTCGACCCCGATCCGGCCAACGCCGCCACGATCCGCGACTGGTGCGTCGGCTATTGGGACGCCACCCATCCCTACTCGGCCGGCGGCGCGTACGTCAACTTCATGATGGACGAGGGCCAGGAGCGAGTCCGCGCGACCTACCGCGACAACTACGACCGGCTCGCGCAGGTCAAGGCGAAATATGACCCCGAGAACGTGTTCCGCGTCAATCAGAACATCGCGCCGGCGAGGGGGCCCAACGGATCCGCGAAGGGGGCCAATGGATCCCCGTCACGCCCCTAGATGAGGTCCTCGCGAGGACCGAAGCGCTGCGCCATATGCCCACCGACCACCTCCGCGACCAGCTGCGGCGCTCGCACTCGGGGCCGCCTCACCTGGCCGGGCAGCTCGCGGTCACGTAGCACTGCAATGGCGGTTCGCTTGCCACGTGCGGGTACGTGGCAAAGGTTTCGCCGATTACCGCGTCGTAGTGGGCATCGTCGGTCGCGAACGTGTTCGGATCGACACCTGGCTGGAATGGTTCCGCGCAGACCGCACCGTTGATGCGCGCTGCTTCGGCTGGCCCAGGGTGGGTGATCGCGTCGAGGGCCAGCGCGTAGCCGACGGGGTCGTAGCTGCCCATCGCCAGGTGGTCGGCCACGTGGCCGGGGCAGACTTGCTGCACGGCGATGTTCGCGATCGCGCCGCCGCCGCTGTGAACGGATGAACTGCCCTGTTCGTTGAGGTTGGGGACGACGATCTCGTCGTTCTGAGAGTAGATCTCGGTGTATGAGATGCCGGGGAACGTTTCCTGGTAGGAGTTCAGGGCGCCGGTGAACGCCGAGTTGTCGCGCTGCTGCCAGATCGCTGGAGCGCAGCCTTCCAGGCAGGAGCTCTCGGCGGTTATCGTGCCGTGGTTGGAAGCGTCCAGGCCAACGTCGTCATCGACCAGCTTGCGTGTGTCCGGCCAGAAGCGAAGCGCCCAGCGCGGCACCATCCCGCCCTGGCTGTAACCGATTATCTGCACCTTGCGCGCGCGGCTGCGGCCTTCGAAGCGGCTCATCTTGCGCAGGGCGTACACGACGTATTCGCCCGCGATCTGGATGTCGGACATCGCTTTGTTGGGCAATTCGATCGTGCAGTAGGGCAACGCCAACGCGGCCAGCGCGCGCTCGTAGTTCCAGGAGAAGTTGACTTCCGGAGTCAGAGTCGTGCCGGGAACGAGCAGGATCGGCTCGCGGGCTTCTGTAGTGACACTCGCGGTGCACCGGAGCGCGGCGCGCAGCTTTGCGCCGGGGACATGAAGCGCCGGTCCACGCTGGTTGATCGGCGCGTATTCGGCGGAAGCGCTACTCGCCCACGAGATCGACAATGCGAGCGCCGCCAGGGCGATCGCGAGCGACCGCAGCCGGGTCGCACGAGTCGTCGGCGCTTGCGCTGGCGTCCGTCTCGGTCGCATCACGGAGCTCCGTAGGCGAGCACGTACCCCGGCGCAGCTGCATAGCTGGCCCCGCCGGCCGCCACGAACAGCCGGTGCTCGGCGATCGCGACGCCCGAGCTCGTCGCGTTGGCGACGGGCGCGCCGGCATCAACGCTTAGCGGCCGGCGCACGAGCGGCTGGCCGCTCGCGGCGTCGAAGCCGTCGAGATTGGACGCGCCGTCGACGGTCCAGACCACTCCGTCGGCGGCGCTGATCGACTGGTAGTGCGTGCCGTCGCCAACCGGGCTCAGCCAGTTCTTCGCTCCCGTGCTGCGGTCGAGCGAGAACATCGTCCCGCCCGGTGTCGCGACGCCGTCCACAGAGCTCCCGTCGAACGCCGTGGAGGCGGCGTTGCAGGCGAAGCAGGACGGGCCAACTAGCGCAGTCCACACGGGGCCCATGGTCTTGGCGTTGGCGACGTGGTAGACGCCGGACTTCTGGAGGTCTCCGACGACCTTCGTCCCGTCGCTGGTCGTAAACAGGTTGGCCGCGGCTCCAAAGTCGAGGTCCAGCTGCCCGCAGACGGGGTTATCGAGGGGGTCGGGTACTTCTTCGGCGGTTGCTTCGCAGGCTGGTGAATGGCTCAATTCCTGCAAGGTGGCCGTGTACTGGTCGACGTTGCCTTCGTAGGACGCGACGATCTGCCCGAAGGTCGCCCTTGACGGGTTCACGTCGATCTTGAGAATCGCGTCGGTCGTCCGATACTGCTTGGTCTTGCTGTTCGGGTTTCCGGCGCCCCAGTAGAGGTACTTCGTGGCCGGGTCATACGCGGGCGTGCTCCACAGCCCCCCGCCGGAGTAGCCTTCGGCCTGCGCGGCAGGCGGGATCGTGGGAGTCGTCCTGACGACTTCGCCGGTCTTGGCGTTGATCAGCGAGAACCCGCCGGTTGCCGTCGGGTCGCCCTCGGGGGCCGAGTAGCCGGCGGCGATGAAGCCGTTTGCGAGCACCGGGCTCGAATTCGTGTAGGAGCCTTCCTGTGCCACAGAGCTAGTGAGGGGCGGCGCGAACGGTGCGCTCTTCCACACCACGGCGCCGGTCGAGCGCTTGAGCGCAATCGCGTACGGTGCGGTGAACTCGTCGACGAGGAACACGACGGTGCCCGCATCGACGGCAGCCGCGCCTACGATCACGCCGCCGGACCCGGGTTTGGGGGCTTCCAGCTTGCGCTGCCAGACGACATGTCCGGTTCGCGAATCCAGAGCGTACGCGACGCCACTCGACGAGCCGATGAACACACATCCGTCGTAGACGACCGGGGTCGTGTTGAAGCCCGTTTCGTCGCCGGCGGAGCTCGTCGAGAACACCCACGCCGGAGCCAGTCCGCCCACGGCGCTCGGGCCGAGGCCCGTCTCCGCAGGCTGAGTGCGCGTGTTTGCGGCATCGTGGCCGTAGGCCGGCCAGTCGCCGCCGCCGGAAGGAGCTGTCGTACACGGCGCCGAGGCGGCTGCCGAGGACACAAAGCAGGTCGCCGGGAGCGCGATTCCTACAGTCAGCGCCCCCACGATTGAGGTGACCAAGGCTCTCCGTGCTCGCCCCCGCGCCGCCGGCGCCTCGTGCTCGCCTCCTCCGTCTACGGCCGTGGACAACGCGATGCTCCTCATCTCACTCCCTCCCGCCGGACCCTGTCCCGGCGCGTCAACAGCACAGAGAGGGCTAACGTATCGGAACATAATGTCCACATGTGCCGAGAACTGAACATTATTTGATGTAATGATCGATTCGACGATCAGCGCTCCGCGCCGCGGGCGCACCCGGCCGCAAGCCGCGAGCTGGTGCTCGCCCCGACGATGCGCTGCTTCCCGCTTGAGCTCGGCTACTTGGCGATTCCCGGGGCCGTGCAAGCGGTCTCGTCGCTGACGGTGATGAGGCCGTCGCCCAGCGCCGTGACGGCTCGCCACGGGATCACATCACCGCGAACCAGCGGGTCGGCGCCGGAGACGCCGACGAGGCGCGCAAGCATCCCGCCACCACCGACCACCAGTCCCACAAGCTCCCAGCCATCGCCGGACCGTCGCGCACGCAGGTCGTGCACCCGGCCGAGTCGCTTGCCGGACTCGGTTCGCAGCACGCAGCCGACGAGGTCGCTCGCGCGCATCACGACTTGGGAAGCTTGGCGATAAGCGTCGCGTCACGTTCATCCCCCTGTGCGAGCCCGAGCTCGCGTGCTTTGGCGCGCAGCCTGACGACGCTGCTTATGTCATCGACCTCCTCCCACGGAACGCGGATAACGTCGCGCCCGAGGACTCCCGTCCCGAATATCCGCTCTCCGAGCGCGCGAAGCGGCCGCGGCAAGCGCCGGTGCCATGCGCCGGACCCGCTGAGGATCGTCTGCAGGCGGGGCGGGTCGCCGACACCCCCCTGGAACTCGAGATCATCGACGCGCCCACAGCGCCGCCCGTCGACGTCGACGAGCTGCTCGTCCAATACTCGATAGACGAGGTCCATGCGATCCGTCGCCATCAGTGGGCACCGCCATCGGTGATCAGCATCAATGGAATCGCAGCCAGGGAGACGACGAGGAGGATCGCAAAGTACAGCCAGCCGAGCACGTTGCCGAGGATTCCGTTGGCGTGCCGGCCCATGAAGGTCCGGTCACGCGCGATCAGCAGAACCGGCAGGTAGGTCAGCGGCAGCGCCACCACCGACAGGATGACCGCATACTCGGTCAGGAGCACCGGGTCCACGCCGGTCTCGACGACGACGAACGCCAGGGCGAAGAAGATCAGCCAAGCGAGCGTAAAGCGCGGGGCGTCGCGCGGCCGGCGGTACTTGCCCCACTCCCAACCAGCAAACTGCGCGAGCGTGTACGCGCCGGAGAACGCGCACTCGACGGCCGCGCCACCGACAGCAAACAGCATCCCCAGCAGCGCGAGCAGCAGCCCGGCCTCACCGTATGCGTGCTGGGCGCCGAGCGCAGTCGTACCCAGGTAGCCGGGCTGGATCTGCGGATTGAAGAAGACCTCTCCGGCGACGACGATCAGTGCGATCGACAGGATTCCGCCCAAGGTGAACCCCAAAGCCGCGTTGGCGCGGTTGAGGTTGAGATCGCCGGTGCTCCAGCGGTCCTCAATTGCCCCCGAGGAGTAGAAGTACACCTCGTACGGCGTGAGCGCCGCGCCGATGACGCCCACGACGAAGTACGCGTACAGCGCTGAGGAATGCCAGCTGGGCACCAAGCCGTGGACCACTTGATGCCAGTCGGGCTTCAGATGCACCGCCGCGGCTACGTACACCAGCAGCGCGCAGCCCAAATAGCCAAAGAGTCGCTCGATGCCACCAAACGGAACGAAGTAGACGATCAGCACCAGGCCCACAGCGCTCAGCAGGATCAGCGTGGACACGTTGACGTCGAACAAGAGCTGGAGTACGAGCGCCGCTCCCCCGACCTCCGCGGCGAGCATGATCAAGTTGATCAGCAACGACGCCACGAGCGTCACAAGCCCGACGTTCAAGCCCATTCGCATCCGCACGACGTCAAAGACGGGGCGTCCAGACACCGTCGCCACCCGTCCGGTCATCTCGGCGAACACGACGATCCCGATCACTCCGACCGGGACCGCCCAGAGGAGCTGGTAGCGGAAGTCGGCCCCGGCCTGCGTGTTGAACACCAGCTCGCCGATATCGACGAACCCGCCGATGGCGGCGATGATCCCGAGAGCGATTTGGAAGATCTTCTTCATAGTTCTTCCGCCAGCGCGCGGGCCTCGTCGGCCCAATGTCGAAGCTTCGCCGCATCCTGACCTGCCTGCGTGCGGTCTTGAGGGGAGACGCGCAGATCATCGATTGCGCTCCCGATGTTCGCGGCGAGCTTGACGGCCACCTTGATCGGACTGCGCAAATCCGGGGCGACCGGGTCGTCGTTGAGCTTCTCGGCCTCGTGCTCGGCTTGGGCACTCAGCTCGGCGCCGTGGACGCGCACGAACGTCGTCTTCGTGCGTGCGCGCGCGAGGTCGTCGGCCATCAGGGCCGCCTCAGCCGAGATCGACGCCAGCTGTTCGATTCCCGCTCGCACGCCACGGTGACCGGCGCGTCCGCATCCTGCGAGACAGGCAGCGGCGGGCACGACCAGCACGACTGCTAACAGGCGACGCACGGCCGCCCGGGATCTTTGGTTGGGATGTTGCCGTTGTGGACACCTTCGCTCATCGACCGTCGCCCTCGTGTGTCTGTCAGGGACTCTCTGCCCTGACCGTTGGTGGGGTACGTGCGATCAGCTACCCGGACGCGGTCGATCCAACCTGTCGCACGCGAGCGCGCTCGCGCCTGCCCCGGTCCGCCGTTTCGACGGCAGGCGCGTCGACCCGCCCGCAACCGATGCCGTGGGCGGCTCGCCCGCGCGAGCGTCTCGGCGCACGGATCTAATTGCGACCTCGTCGCGATTGGGGTATGGGTAGGACTATGCCGAGACTGCGAAGGTCCAATTGCGCCGCGCCAGGCATCGCACGGCGTCGGCGCGGGCGGGGCTTTGAGTATCGCGACCCGGCGGGAGAGCGAATCGACGACCGAGAGGTCCTCGAGCGCATCGCCGAGCTGGCGATACCGCCGGCCTGGCGTGAGGTCTGGATCTGCATGGACTCCAGGGGGCACCTGCAGGCCACCGGTGTCGACGCAGCGGGGCGCAAGCAGTACCTCTACCACGAGCGCTGGCAGGCGCATCGCGATCGGCTGAAGTTCGACAGGATGCTCGCCTTTGGCGAGGCGTTGCCGCGATTGCGCCGCCGCGTGGCGCGCGACCTGGGACGCGACCTGCGCGCTGAAGGGGGACGGGTGGCGGTGAAGGACCTGACGCGCGAGCGAGTGCTCGCTTGCTCGGTCAGGCTGCTCGACCTCGGATTCTTCCGCATCGGCTCAGAGGACTACGCCGAGCGAAACGAATCGTTCGGGCTGACAACGATGCTCAGGGAGCACGTAACGGTTGCTGACCACGAGCTGGTCTTCGACTTCCCCGCGAAGTCCGGGCAGCGGCGAGTACAGGAGATCGCAGACGAGGACGTGCTGTCCGTCGTCTCGACGCTCAAACGTAGACGCGGCGGCTCCCAGCTGCTCGCCTATCGCACGACAAAGGGATGGGCCGAGCTCCACGCAGACGACGTCAATGCCTACATCAAGCGGCACACCGGAGGAACGTTCAGCGCCAAGGACTTCCGCACGTGGAACGCATCGGTGCTGGCCGCCGTCGCGCTCGCCGCCGACTCGCAAAAGTCAAGCCGCGCCGGGCGCGAGCGCAGCGTGAGGACGGCCACGAAGACGGTGGCCGCGTATCTCGGCAACACCCCGGCGGTGTGCCGAGCGTCCTATATCGATCCCCGCGTGATCGATCGCTACCACGCCGGTGTAACGATCGCCGGGACGATCGAGGACATCCTCGCATCGGGACCCGACCTCGCGGACGCTCGCGTCCGCAAGCGCATCGAGGGGGCCGTCGTCGAGCTCCTAGGCGGCTCCGGCGCCCGGCCGAAGAGCTCCCGCGCCACCGCCGAACGAGGGGACGGCTGAATGTCTTCACGATCGGGTAGCTGAAACATGACCCCACAAAAAGGAGCGCCCAATGGCCAAAGACCACGGTCCTAGCGTGAAGGATGACAAACAGTACGAAGGCCTTCGCAAGAAGGGAATGAGCAAGGAACGCGCGGCCAAGATCGCCAACACACCGGATGCCTCCAAGAAGGGCGGCAAACGCTCAGCCAGCGGCACCCGCCGCAAGGCCACAAGCCAGGGGGGTACCAAGGCGCAGAAGGTTGCCGCGGGTCGCAAGGGTGGCAAGAAGAGCAGCTGACGGGTTCTGGCCTGCGGCGTGCGATTGACACCGGTTGTGCGTGCGATCGTATGTCTGACGGTTTGCGATCGGCTTCCGCGGGTAACGATTAACCATGCCTCTTGGTACCTCGATTTTCCTGATCGCCGTAGGGGCGATCCTTCGCTACGCGGTCACGGCGACCGTATCCGGTATCGACATTACGACGGTCGGCCTCATTCTTATGATCGTCGGGATAGCCGGCCTCGTGCTTTCCGTGCTCTACATGTTCGCCTGGAGCCCTCGGCGCGATGTCGTTAGGCGCACTCGCGTGATCGAACGCGACGGGGAACCGCCAACCTACTGAGCGAGCGTCGGATTCGGGGCCGGGCAGCACTGGCCACACCCCGCATCGCTGGCCACACCCCGCTGACCACACCCCGCATCGCGTAATTAATCAGGAGCACGACAGCGTCCTGAAGGTCGGCGAAGATCGGTCTCCGCGCGCGTTCGGTTGTTTGTGGCACTCCGCAGGTGGGAGACCAAGCGACAGAGGAGAGAAACAAGTCAGCGCGTGCTCTTCTTCGCGGCACTCCTGGCTTTCCCGACAGCGTTCTTGGCCTTTCCCTTCAGTTCCTCGCCGGCTCCGCGAGCCTCCGTACCCGGCCGTGCCGTCGCGGATCCGGCTTTACGTGTAACGCGACCCTTGACCTCTTTGGCCTTGCCAGCCGCCCGCTGCGTACGGTCACCCATCATGTCTCCTCTCAAGCTTGGCTCAACGTTTGGCAGGTGTGTACCCGCAACGTGGTCCGCCGAACCTTGTCGGGCACGGTGCGCACCGCCTCAGGCGATTGGCAGATATGTACGATGCCTCGGGGGCCGACCAGCGCCTGATGCGAGGTCCGCGACCGTTTGGCGATGGCGGACCCGGGTAGCTCTATCGGCATGCGATGGTTCGGTTCACGGTCCAGCAGCGAAGAAGCCAAGCCGTTGGAGGGGTCTGGAGGGCCGCCGTATCGGCAGGTTCGCGGCTCCCCGGAGGTGGGCCGTGCACCCGAGCAAACCGGAGCGCAGACGCGAAGGAACTGGAGGTGGCGTACCCGCGATGCGAGCGCAGCTGCGGTCGGGTCGTTGGGTGCCGGCGTCGTCTTACTCGCCCGGCTCGTATTAACGGTGGCGACGCTGATCGCATTGCTGATCGGGCTTGCGATCATCCTTCGTGACGTCGACGCCAACGCTCGGAACACGATCGTCAAAGGCATCCATGAAGGTGCGAACTTCTTCGCCGGGGCATTCACCGGCCTGATCACATTCAATGGTCATCCGAAGCGTGCGATTACGGTCGACTGGGGGATAGCGGTGCTCGTGTACGCGATCGCCGGTGCCGCTATCGCTGGCGCCATCCGGCGCATCGGACGGCGCGGGCTGCTGTTCGAACAGAGCCATCGTCCGGCGCTCTGATCCGCCCGGCGCTCTGATCCGCTACGCGGCGGTGGGCGTGCGGTCTTTGAGAAATCGGCCAGGCGAGCGACCGGCCAGTTGTGTCACCTCGGAAGTCATGTGGGCCTGGTCGGCGTATCCCGCATCGAGGGCCAGCTCGACCAGCGGCGCCGGCGCGAGCGCCTGCAAGCGCCGAAAGCGCAACACACGCTGAAGCATCTTCGGCCCGTACCCAACCGCATCGCCGATGCGCCGCTGTAGCTGGCGCGCGCTCACCCCAAGCTCCGCGGCGACCGAGCCCACACGCGCACGCGGGCGTCCGAGCTCCAGGACCGCCGTGCGCACGAGCGGATCCGACTCGCGCACCCCGCGCAGCTCGACCGCCCGCAAAAGCAGTGCGTGCGGGTTCTGGCCCGACGCCAGCGTCTGGAGCAACGCAGCGGCCACGTCCCGTCCCAGGACGGCGGCGGCATCGGGGGAGACGTCGCACAGCTCCGACGCCGGCAATCCCAACACCGCCCCGGCTGTGCCCGGCCGCAGCCGCACGCCAACCAGCCGCGAACCCGGGGCGAGAGTCACGACCCGGGCCCTGGTGTCAGGCCCCGCAACCGAAAGCCGCTCGCCCGCCCAGATCAAATCCACGCACGCATCCGGCACTATCCGCTGCTCGTGCCCCGTCGCCGTCGCCTGCTCCCACGTGCAGGCCACCAACGGCGAGGCGACCGGATACTCGACGTAACCCACAGTCCCAAAGCTACCCGCCGACGCGTCCAACCATCCGTGCGCAGCCTTCAGACGCCGGCGGCTTGTGCGATCTGGCGCATCGAGATCTCCTCGAAGGCGTGCTCCGCAAACAGCGCTGCGCCGGCATCGAGCAGTTGGCGTCGACGCTCGTCGACCTGCGGCGTGTATAGGCGGGCTCGGCAGCCATCGGCGCCATTCTAGTTGATCGTCGGTCAATAGCTTGTTGAACATCGGTTGACAAGCACGGGGAAGTGTCCTACTCTGCTATCAACCATCGGTCAACTGGAGGTAGGCGATGTCCGCTCGCGGCACCCCAGGATGCGAGGAAGAGCGCATCGCAACGCTCGAACGTCGACTGGAGGACGCGATCGGCGCCGTCGAGGAGCACCTCTGGCACTACGAAGTTCGCCTGCAGCGGATGGAATCGGGGCCGAGCCGGCCGTGCGACCGCACCAGCGAGGCCGCGAATATCTATCCCGCGGAATGGCCAGACTCGGCTCGCGCCGGCGCCTCTGCTTCCCGCACGGCGTCCAAGCTGCTCTCGGGGATGTCGTTAGGAGATGTAATCGGTGGTCGGGTGCTGGCCTGGCTCGGTGGCGCGGCCACGTTGCTCGGCATTCTTCTGTTCCTGGCGTTGGCGATCTCGCACGGATGGATTGGCGAGGAGGCACGTGTACTGCTTGCCGCGGCGGCATCGACAGCCCTGATGGCTCGCCGGAGCGTGGTTGCATGCGCATCGAGGCAGGACCGAAGCCGCCACCGCGATGGTGGGCACGGCGACGGCCGGGCTGTTTGCCACCTTCTTCGTGGCCAGTGACGTCTACCAGCTGCTGTCCGGGCCTACTCGCTGTGGCCGGCTCGATGCTGGTCGGCGCTCTAGCAACCGCGCTGGCGATCCGCTGGGCCGGGCGGGCGATCGGCGGGCTGGGCTTGATGGGCGCGCTGCTCTCCCGGCTCTCGTCGAGGCGTAGTGGATCCACGAGAATCGCGTTGCTGGCGGTCGCCGCCACCTGCGCGATGTGTGTCGTGATCTGGCAGCGCTGGGGATGGCTTGCACTGGCACCGTGATCATCTGCGCGGCACAGTGGGCCACCTGGTTGCTGGGAGGCCAACCGGCGCCTGTCGACATCGTCGTTCTCGCCTCGTTCGCCGCGCTTGGTCTGCTCGGCGCCGTCGGCGCGCAGGTGCGTTCGTCTGAGGAACGACTCTCGCCTGCCTCGGCTGCGGTTGTCGCTCTGAGCGGATGTATCGTGGCGGTGGTCGGCCGCATCTGCCTCGCTGACGCGGCGGGGGCAGCGGCTGGCAATCTTTGGCTGGCCGCGCTCGCGGGCGTTCACCTCAGCGCCGGGATGTGCCGGTTTCGGCGCGCGCGAGTCTCACCACCGCTGCGCCAGTTGCTCATCGCAATCGGCGTGACGCTCGGCGACGTCGCGTTCGGTCTCAGCGGCCATGGAGTCGCCTTGGCGGTCGGTTGGAGCGCAAGTGCGGTCGCCTTCGTCTGGCTGGCGCGCCGGACCGCAGAGGACAATGCAAGCAAAAGCGCGGCATCGCGCGATAGCTGCTGGCGAGCCGCTCGGGGCGTGGCGAAGACTTGCCTACCCCAGGGGAGCGGGCTCAAGGAATGAGGCCCCGTTGGCGACGCATACTCTCATGACAGCCCAAGAGCCAACCGACAGCGTTGAGCCGGATCAAACGCCGGCACCGCCGGCACCGCCGGGTCCAATGTCTGAACTCCACGAAGATGTCCGGCCCCTCGGTGACGCGCTGAAGGCGCGCGCGGCGGATGTGCTGGAGCTGACGGCCGCGCGATCCATAGGGCGCGGTGATGACGATGTCGACGCCGTGGTGCAGGACCGCTTCGAACGAATCAACCGAAGCTCCACGATGGCAGTGGCCCGGTGGATTTCAGGCGAGGGTGCGGACGTGGCGATTGAGGCCGCCAAGGAAACCTGGGCCATCTACGGCGAGCTGGCAGCCCACCGGGCGGCGTCGCTGAATCATCTGACCAAACGATGCGTCTGGTGGCGCGACTCCGTGGCCGAGGTGCTGCGGCAGAGCGCCGCGCGATTGGACGTCTCGCCCGAGGCGCTCGCCCAAGCGCTGAACATCCTGCAGCTGAGTCTCGAGTTCAGCCTTGTGAAGATGTCGAAGTGCTTTGACACCGAGCGCAAGCGAACAGACGAAGAGCTGGCGCGGCGCGAGGAGGAGCTTTCGTTCCTCGCGACCCACGACGCGCTGACCGGGCTGCCGAATCGGACCCTCATCCTCGACCGCGCCGAGCAGATGCTCGCCCGCTGCGCTCGCAGCCAGGCACAGGTCGCGGCTCTGTTTATCGACATAGACAACTTCAAGACGGTCAACGACACCCTCGGGCATGCCGCGGGCGATCAGCTCCTTCAAGCGGTCGCAGCGAGGCTCGATGGGGTGGTGCGCGGCTCAGATGCGCTCGGCCGTCTCGGTGGCGATGAGTTCGTTGTGATCTGCGAGGAGCTTTCACTCGAGGCTGGGCCCGAGCTGGTCGCCGAGCGCCTGATCGAAGCGCTCAAGCCTTCATTCAAGCTCGGGGCGGGCGAGGAGACTCGCGTCACCGTGAGCGTGAGCATCGGGATCGCGTTGGGTGGGCACACCTCCGCCGAGGAGTTGCTGCGGGAGGCGGACATCGCGATGTACCGGGCCAAGTGGGACGGTAAGAATCGCTACGCCGTGTTCGAGACCGGCATGCAGGACACCATCCAGCAGCGCGCCGAGCTCGAGATGGACCTGCGCGACGCCCTCAAGCGGAGCGAGTTCTTCCTTGCCTACCAGCCCACGTTCGCCCTCAGCGACATGAGCCCAACGGGTGTGGAGGCCTTGATCAGATGGAATCATCCGGTGCGCGGCGTCGTCCCGCCCGATGAGTTCATCCCGCTCGCCGAGGAGACCGGCCTGATCGGGGAGATCGGCAAGTGGGTTCTCGAGCAAGCGTGCTCTCAGAGCGCTGCGTGGCGAGACGCGGGGTTCGCGATCGGCATGGCGGTTAACGTCTCGGCACGCCAGCTCGACAGCGATCAGCTGATAGCCGACGTAGAAGGAGCGCTCTCCGATAGCGGTCTTGAGCCGGGAGCGTTGACGATCGAGATCACCGAGACGACGCTGATGCGCAACGTCGAGGAGACCGCTCGCCGGCTGGACGCCCTCAAGCAGCTCGGCGTTCGAATAGCGATCGACGACTTTGGAACCGGATACTCCTCACTCGCTCACCTACAGCGGTTCCCCGTCGACGCGCTGAAGATCGACCGGTCGTTCATCACCGGGCTCAGCCAAAACAAGGAGGGCGAAACGCTCATCCACACCCTCGTTCAGCTCGGCAAGGCTCTGTCGATCGAGACGTTCGCCGAGGGCATCGAGCAGGAGCAGCAGCTCTCCATGCTCAGAGATGAGGACTGCGACAGCGGACAGGGTTTTCTCTTCGCCCGTCCGCTCGATGCGGCCGCCACGGAGGCCTTTATGCAGAGCTTCGCGAAGAAGCGCCCTGTCACCTTGCGCTGAGTACAGGGACGCCGTCAGGAGACGCCAGCAAGGTTCATCGCGGCCTGCCGTGAGAGTGGCCGCTTGCCCCAGCGAGTCTGTTGAGCATATGCGATCAATCGTCCGAGATAGTGCCTCGGGTCAGGCTTTACCACGCCGGCTCGCTCGAGAATCTGGCGCGCGCGGGCGTCGTCAAAGCTGCATTGCACGTCGAAGTAGGGAACGAAAGCCTCGGCTCCTTGCGGTAGCCGCCTAGCCGCGTCCGGCGGAACGAAACGCACCGGCGCTCGGCCAAACCCTTCGCGCCTCGACGACCGCACTTCAGATCAGCTCGAGGTCGCCTCGAGAGAGCACCCATGCCCCGGAGCCAGTGGGTTCGACGACCCCACGACTGCCCTTCGGAGTATGTGTGTAGAGGCTTATCCCGTGTGACGCCTGCAGGAATCCGTGTAGGGCCGCCTGCCGACGTGAGCGGAAGTTGCAGATGAGGAAGTCGGCAGCGGCGGCTTTGCTCACATTCGCAAGCAGGTGCCGCTGGACGGAAGTCTTCGCGCCCTCGGCCAGCAGCTCACTCACGTCAAGAATCCAAAAACGGCCATAGCGGCGGGGGCGGAAGATGGCGATCCCACTGGCGCCCGTCTCGGCGCCGGCCGTCACGACGCGGTACTCGGGAAAGTGAGCGTAGCGCCAGCGAAGGTAGCTAATGTCCTTATCGGTACTGAGGCACCCAGGCGGGCGAGGAACGCTCGCCAATAGGCGCGACACGTAGTCGTCGTCGGCGAGCACCTCGAGGGCATTGGGAGATCGAACCGGCAACGATGCGGTGCTGTCCAAATCGCTACACCACGCTCTCTGCACGCTCCGCGGGATTCGCCCGCAGAAGCGGGCGAAATGGGGGATCCTGCCGCCAGAACGTCGGCCATCTTTCAGACCACCTCGGCGCGCCGGATTATTCGGGCTGGCCCAAATGAACGTGCCCTGCGGCAGCGAGTCCCCCGCCACGCGGAGCGCCTGCGACACGCCGCGGCGGCGGTAGTTCGGATGAACTGCGAGGTCGACTCCCCGCAGAGCTGGTACTGGCTGCCCATCTACCCTCAGGCGCCACGGCATGTAGGCGACAAAGCCGGCGAGGACGCCTTCGAGTTCTGCCACGAACAGGGCCGAGCGCCCATATGGCCCGCGCACGTGCTTCCAGCGAAAGAACTCTGCAGGCGTGCTCTCGAGTCCGCTCGGCCAGGACCCGAACACGGTCTGCAGGAGGTCGAGCACGGCCGGCTCGTCGGCGTCCTCGAATGCCCTTGTGATCATCGACTGGTCGCCCACCGTTGTCCCCTCCCTAGCGGCCAAGTCTGGCAACTACCCGGCCTCTTGGCCCAGAACGGCTCCTCTCGGCCGTTCGCCCTCGTCAGCCAGCCGTCTTGCGTCCATTATGGGCTCGGGGTCCCTCCGGGACTGCGCCCGAGTGGCGCAGTTCGCGAAGCCCCTCCAAGAGGCCACGGACGCCCGACCACTCGCCGTTCATCGCGCGGTGCGCGCACAGCATCGCGATCAGCGCGGCGAACCCCATTCTGGCCGAGGGCGTCTGCCTGAAGTTCTTGTGGAACATGTAGGCACGGTCGATTACTCGCAGGCGCTCGAGGCGTCGCTGATCGGCCGTGCGCCTGCCTGCCTCCCGGTGGTGAACGACGGCGTCAGGGACGTAGCGGACGCGCCCCACGCGCGAGACACGGTAGGAGAAGTCGTCGTCCTCGCATAGCGAGTAGCCACTGAGTCGCTCGTCGAAGCCCACCTGCGCGGCGATCTCCCTTCGCGCCGTCATCAGGGGTCCGTACATGTACTCCACGTCACATGGCCTGTCTACAGCGAGGATCGGGCGGCGATGGCCGTAGCTGGTCATCGTTCCGGGCCGACCTCCGCCGAGCAAGAGCCAACGAAGGCGGCGGTTGTTGCCGACGCGAGCCCGCTGTGGCTGCTTAACGCGTCCGGTCGCCCCCACCACGCCCGCATCCTCATAGGCCGACGTCAGTGCCTCGAACAGCCCGTGCTCGACCGTGCAGTCGTCGTCGATCAACACCACCACCTCTCCAGTCGCCGCGTCGATCCCCACGTTGCGCTGGCGCGCGGTGCCTCCGCCGCTCGGGATATACCGGAGCCTAGTCCGGAAGCGGTCGGCGAGCTCGCGCGCGACGCCTTCGGCGGAGCGGTCCGAATCGCCGTCCACCACGATCACCTCGCTGTCCGGGGTTAGCGCCTCCGCGGCGCTCGATGCGGCCTCCCGCATCAACGCCGGCCGAGCGTTCGTGACGATCACAACCGAAAAGCGCATCTGCGCAAACGTTACGTCGTGACCGTTGTGCGAGGCGCACGCTTGCAACGTTGCCGCGATCCGGAGCTAGCCGGACTCGAACCCGCGGCCTCCTGGGTGCGATGGCGGCCTATGCGTCTCGCGGACTATCTTCCCAGCGTGCTGCACGTCGTGCTTCGCGCATCGACGCGTTCTGGTCGTCAACCAGGAGCGGAATTTCGCGACAGGTTCGCTGCTGCTCCGGGCATGGCGACGACGAGAAGGCCAGCCCGCGTGGGGCGCCACTTTGACACTCTGTCCTGATGCGCTTCCGCAGAGACGGCTCTCGTCGCGACGTTTCTCGCCGTCATCTGGCCCCCACGCTTGGGGTTCGGGATATGGCGATCGACCTCGGTACGGCGAACACGCTCGTGTACGTCGGGGGACGGGGCATCGTGGTCTCGGAGCCTTCCGTCGTGGCGTCGGACTCGCGGACCGGTCGTGTCCACGCGGTGGGTGCGGACGCCGAGCGGATGATCGGGCGCACCCCGGCGACGATCTCAGCGACCCGCCCATTGCGCCACGGCGTGATCGCTGACTTTGACATCACCGAGGAGATGCTGCGCTACTTCATCCGCAAGGTGCTCGATCGTAACCGGGCCCATCCACGCCTGATCGTCTGCGCGCCCTCTGGGGTCACTGAGGTCGAGAAGCGGGCAGTCGAGGAGGCGTCGCTTGCGGCCGGTGCGCGTCGTGTCCACCTGATCGAGGAGCCGATCGCAGCCGCGATAGGTGCGGGCCTAGATATCGCCGAGCCGGTCGGGCGCATGGTGGTCGACATCGGCGGCGGCACTAGCGAGATGGCCGTCATCTCTCTCGGTGGCATCGTGCTGTCTCGCTCGCTCCGCGTCGGAGGTTACGAGATGGACGAGGCGATCACACGGTATCTGCGTCTCGAGCACTCACTGGCGATCGGCTCGCAGACGGCCGAGGCGATCAAGATCACGATCGGATCGGCGGTCGCGCTTCAGCCCGAAGAGACGACCGAGGTGCGCGGCCGACACCTGATCACCGGCTTGCCGACCCAAATCCAACTCCGCAGTGAGGAGGTACGCACCGCGGTCGGGGGCCCGCTGCGCGAGATCGTCGATGCGATCAAGGACACGCTCGAGCATACTCCGCCCGAGCTGACGGGCGACATCGCGCGCGACGGGATCCTCTTCGCCGGCGGGGGTACCCTGCTACGTGGTCTCCCAGAGCTCGTCGCGGCGAAGACCGGTATACCGGTCTTCCTCGCGACATCGCCGCTGACTTGTGTGGTCACCGGCTCGGGCCAAGCCCTCGGTCACTTTGACGAGCTCAGCCGCTCTGGCAGCGCGCACCGTGCGGGCCGCCTCGGGGGCAGAGAACGCGGCTGGTAATGAGCGCGCTATAGCTTTGGAAAGGGGGGTAACATTCACCTTCCGTCTAGGCCCTCGCGCGGGATCTTCGGTAGCCCACTGCCATCCGCGTCAGTTTCGGGCACTTCTGCCTCAAGTCGGGGCGGCACGAGGTTCATCCCGATGGCGACTCGCTCGAGCAGGTTGTCAGGCGCGGGCTTGATTCGCAT
>CAVOPM010000001.1:0-267602 GCA_963697985.1 uncultured Solirubrobacteraceae bacterium | reverse complement strand
GGTCAGGCGCGGCAGCGGCCCCGTCGATCCCGACGCCGACCCGGTTCGCTTCCTGCCTGCGCCTGCGAGCCGCATCGTCCCATTGCTCGGGCGTGTCCATTACCTCTCCCCGAACCTCTACCGGGCCTTCAACACCAGCGGCTACGGCGTCCTCGCCCAGCTCCTCGACCTCTACCGGGAGGACTTCCGCTCGGCGGTAAATCGTACCAGCTGTCCGACGGCACCACGGTCTCGCGCGAGACGGCCTACGAGCGCTTCGCTGGTCGCATGGAGGACATCCTCCGCACCCCGAAGCTGGCGTCCATCGAGCAGTCGCTGAGCGAGAACCTGCTAGCCGGCTCGGGCCGACGGCGACCGGGGCCGCGGTGAGCCTGTCCATGCCGACGGCGGAGGAGCTGCTCGCCGACATCCTGACGCTGCACGTCCAGGACGACGCGGCCAGCCCGGCGCTCGCAGTCGAGCGGCTCGGCGCCGGGTACCGGAGCTTGGTCCGCCGGGCGCCACCCGCGCACCTACGCCGACTTCGCCGAGCAGACGCGGCCCGCCATCTTCCTCATCGAGGAGCCCGAGGCGTACCCTGACCCGCACCTCCGCCGCGTCTTCGCCACGACGCTCAGGAGCCTGGCAGAGGCGGGCAACGACATCATGGTCACGACCCACGACGCCGCCTTCGTGTCAGTCGCTGACTACCCGAGCGTGCTGAGGGTGGCCAAGGAGGCGGGTGCAGCAAGGTGTACCGCTGCACCGCGCAGCTCGACTTCTCCTACGAGAGGGTCGCCGAGAAGCTCCGTCGGGCAGCGGCGCCGAGGTGCTCTTCGCGCAGCGGGCGATCCTCTGCGAGGGCCAGGATGACGTCGCGGTCACGCGGACGCTGCTCGACCGCCTCGGCGTCGATGTCGATGGCTGCAGCATCAGCGCGGTCGACTGCGGGGGGCGCGAGAACCTCCCCGACTACATCCAGCTCCTCGACCAGCTGCACATCGAGCTGCTCGTCGTCACCGACGGCGACGCCAGCAAGATCGCGGCGGCTGACGACGGCACTGCGCAGAAGGTGGCAGCGGTCGAGGAGGCAGCAGCTGGCCGCATGTTCCGGTTCGCCGAGGACATCGAGGCGGCGCTCGGCACGACCAAGCAGCGGAACAACGCTGCCAACCTCGTGGAGCTGGCCGAGCGCCTCGACCTCGATCAACTGCCTGCCGAGGACGAGATGGCCCAGCTGGCGCAGGCGCTGACGCAGTTCTGCGGCATGGCCGGCCGTGATGTCGGAGCGGGAGCGGCGACGGAGTAGCGAGGCTTCCCGACCGCGCTCGATCCGAGCGCTCTGGTCGCTATACGCTTGCCCGCATGTCGGAGTGGGAGGAGGCCGAGCGTCGTGCGCGGGTCGCCATAGACGAGCTACGCGGGCGCATGGCCGACGACGCGAGCGCCATCATGATCTTCCTCGGCGCAGGCCTCTCGCTCGGCGTCGGGCGGCCCCTCGGACGTGCCTCGCTCGGGATGCCGTCCCCACTCGCTGACGATGCTCGCTTCCCGTCGTGGGAAATGCTCATCGAGCGGATGCTCGCCGAGCTGCGGGTGTCGGCCAGCGAGGATGAGGTCGCGTCGGTGGAGCGCTTCATGCGCGAGCAGAGCCCGCTCGATGCGGCGCAGCTCTTCCGCCTCCGCACCGCTGACGAGCGATACCGCGACTTCCTCACGGAGCAGTTCGTCACGCGACCCGACGATGCCGAGCGCCTGACGCCATCCCACCACGAGCTGGTGGCGCTCCCGGTCCCCGAGCTGTTCACGACGAACTACGACTCGCTGATCGAGCTGGCCTTTGCGCGCGAGGAGCACGAGCTGGCTGTGAGCACCACGCCTGCCGAGTTCCTGCGGGTCGCCGTCGACCACCCGGACACCCACCTCGTCAAGCTGCATGGGACCTGGGAGCGCCCCGACGAGATCGTCCTCACTCGCGATGACTACGCGCGATCACGCCTGGAGCGAGCCGAGATGTTCCGCCAGCTCGCGCAGACCGCGCGCTTCTCCAGCTTCCTGTTCATCGGCTTCAGTCTCGGCGACCCGAACTTCAACCTCATCAGGGATGAGGCGCGCATGGTCATGGGCGAGGCGATGCCCAAGAGCTACCTCGTCCAGGCGCCCGTCGATCCGGTGATGCGGGAGTACCTGGAGTCGCTCGATGTGAAGGTGGTTGAGCTGTTCAGCTGGAACGAGCTTCCGCGGTTCCTGCACGCGATCAACCCGGAGGCCGACGCAGCGGCTTGACCCTCCGGCGGGCTGGCGCGCCCGGCGATCCCCTCTAGCCGTCGGGTCCGCCTGCATCGTCTTCGGGCGGCGTCCAATCGAGTAGCCGGAACGTCATGTCGGGGTCGCCGTCGGCGGTGAGCGTCACGCGTGCCGGCGCCGTGGGCGTGGTGCCGAGCGGGATGATCCTCACCACCTTGAGCGGGGGCAGCACGTACTCGCCCCTGCCCAGCGAGAGCGTTTTGCCGAAGAGGGAGTAGGTCACCTCGCGCACCGTGGGTTGTCGCGAGGCGATGGCTGCCAGGTTGGGGATGGCGGTCGGGTCCTCGACTTCGCCCTCAAGGCTGGTTAAGGTCGCGCTGCCCTCGCCGGTCCGCAGGACGTGGGCGATTGTGAGGGCTGCGTCCATCTCTTCGGGGGAGACGTGCGGCGGGAGCGGGAGGTCGATGCCGAGCTGCCGCTCGATGAAGGCGACAGCGGTGAAGTAGTCGCGCAGCACGCCCATGTCGGCTGGAGAGACGTCGTCGCCTTGCTTCTCGAAGCGCCCCGAGAGGAGGCCCTGCCCGCCGGGGAAGAGCACGTCGCTGGACACTCTGATCTCGTCGTGCGCGTAGAAGGCGTGCATCAGGGTCGCGGCCTCGGCGCGTTCGGCGGCGGAGCCGTCGAGCTCCCCTTTGAGGGACAGCCCGGCCCTGATCGCCGGCTTGTCGAGCAGCGTGAAGCTCAGTTCGAGCAGGGTCCTCCCGATGAACCCCGCCCACGCGGCGGCGGCGCCTGGCGGCGGAGGCACCGGACGGAGCGCGACCTCGTAGGCGAGGGAGCGGGCCTCCGCGTCGATCTCCAAGCGCACGGTGAGCGGGTCGCCGGGCACGAGGTCGAAGCTGCCGGGGCCCAGCTCGACCCCTTGCGTCAGATCCTTGAGGATCTCCGGCGCGACCACGGCCACGCGAAAGCCGCCGGTCACGGTCGCGGTCTCCCCGACGGCGAGCGTGCGGACCGCCTCCATCCGCGCTGCCTGCCCAGCCTCATCCTCGGTGAAGGCGAGCGACGGCGGTTCCACCTCGGCCCCGTCCCGGACCCAGGTCGCCACGTGGACTTGGGCACTCTCGCCGCGGATGGCGAGCGTCATGTAGGGCAGCGTCTTGAAGTCCGGGGCTTCGGTGTCGAGCCCGCCGCTGGTGACCGTCGTCTTGAAGTCGGGGTCGCGGTCGCTGAACTCCCCGAACGCCTGCGCCCGCTCGACGAGGTCTTCCGCCGTCTCCAGCTTCCCGCCGGCCTTGATGACGCGGTCCAGCCTGTCTGTCTGCGGCTCCAGATCCGGCCAGAACCGATGGGCGAGGTCGCGGTGGCGCCCGAGCAGGGCCATGATGCGGCTCAGGTTCCAGTGATCGACGGAGGCCTTCGCGGCGACCGCGTCGGGGTGGCTGACAAGCCGCTTGTCGAATGATGCACGCAGCGTCTCGGAGAGATCACGCGGGAAGGCGAAGGTCACGTGCGCCGGCTGCCATCGCTTGAGCGCGTCGGCGAGGGATTTCTCGCACTCCCTCCAGTTGATGTCCCTCGGGTAGCGCTTGGCCTGCCAGACCCGCTCGGCCTTGCCCTGCCGGCGCGGCAGGATCGTGTCTGCGCCGCCGTCGGGATGCTCAAGGCGCTCGACGCGTTCGTCCTCGCGGTGGGCCAGCTCGTACACGAGCTGCTCGAAGCGCTCCGGCGGCATCGTCTTGATCCGCTCGCGCAGCAGCGGTTCGCGCTCGGTCTCATCCATGCAGGAGATCATCGCGGGCCGCGTGGTCGTTTCGGCGGCTGGGCACGCCAGCTCCGGCTGACCCCTCTGTCCGGTCAGCCCCAGGCCCGGCCCTACGTTGGCCGGCGTGTGCGAGTGGCCAGCTCCGGATGAGCCAGGCGAGCCGACTCCAGGCGAGCGGCTCCTCTACGCGCTCGGACAGCTCTTCAAGCAGTGGCACGTCCGCGCGACCCTGACGCCACCGCACGAGGTCGATGTCGAGGCGGTGGCCAAGATGCTCGGCGTCTGGGGCGAGGTCGAGTTCGCCCAGGACGGCGAGGACGAGGACGAGGCCACGTGGCACTTGCACTTACCGGGCGAGGTCTTGGTCATCGACCCGCGCGAGGAGTTCCCGTGGCGCCTGCTCGCCGACTGGGAGTGGGCGCAGGAGCAAGAGGTCAAAGAGTTCTGGCGCTACTTCCACTGATGGCCGCCAGAGTGACCAGTCACAGAGCAGAGGCGCAGCGATGAGCCCAGCCAGTGGAGCGGATGCCCTCGTGGCGCTATACGAGGCGCTCCCGCCTGATGAACAGGACGCAGCCTACGAGAGGATCTACGAGGCGCGGCTGCGCCAGCAGAAGGTCGCCGAGACGGAGCTGGCCATGCACATCCGCTCGCTTCGCCGGGTCGCCGAGGTCCTGGGGCGCGAGCCTGGGGTCGATGACTACAAGGCCATCTCGCGCACCCTGATCGAGGAGGGCGAGGACGTGCAGCCCTTCCGGCGCCTCTACAAGTTCTTCGACTGGTCGTGGCCGCGGGCGCGCGAGGCGCTTCAGCTCTCCGGCGAGACATCGACGCGGGGCATCGAAGCGCGCTTCCGCCATCGCCGCCTTGCCAAGGTGGTCAGCTACTCAGAAGAGGTGCTTAGGGACACCCTGGCGCGAGCCGTCGAGCACTTCGGGCGCCCGCCGACCAGCGAAGAGTTCTCGTGGTGGCGGGATCGCCAGCTCGAACTCGCCCGCGCCCAGGGCGAAGACCACGTGCACCTGCCGGTGGATAGCGTCTATCGGCGCCGCTGGAAGGGCTGGGAGGCCGCGCTCCTGCACTACGGCTACACGCCTGAGGAGGTGGCTCGTCGCCTGGAGCAGCAGGCCCAGGTCCTCAACAGGAGCGCTGACCCCTACTTGCCCGATGACCTGCCCGTCGCCGTGCTTCCTGCCGACTTGCCCGAGGGCTTGCCGCTGACTGGGGAGGAGGCGCTGCGCGTCCGCGAGGCCTATGAAGCTCTCCCGCGCCGCACGCGCTACATCCTGACCGCGCGCCTCGGCGTCCCGAAGCAGACGCTGCGCGAGACGGCGGAGCCTCTCGTGCTCCACTTCGGGCGGGTGAAAACTCTTCAGACGTACGCCATCGACGCCCTCTTCCAGGCGGCCAGCGACGGGCACAAGAGCACCCGGCCCGGACTGCGGGTGGCGCTCATCGACGGGCTGCGCCAGATGATCGGCGAAGATCCCGCCGGTGGCGCCCACGATTGACCTCTCGAAGCTCACCACGCGTGAGCTGCTCGCCCTCTGGGCGCAGGCGCTCCGCGAGCTTCGTGACCGTGAGGTGGTGCGGACCTTCAACAACCCCATCGGCGACATCGCCGAGGCCCTCGTGGCCCTGCACTACGGCGGCGAGCGCGGCTCGTTCTCCCAGGCCTCGTGGGACGTGAAGACGCCGAAGGGCGAGCTGCTCCAGGTCAAGGCCCTGCGCCGGACCGGGGCGAAGACCCGCCGCAACCTCTCGCCAGTGCGGTCAGACAGCTACGACGCCGTGATCGTCGTCATCTTCACCGAGGACCTGCGCGTAGATGAGGCCCTCCGCATCCCGCAGGCGGTCGTCAATGAGCTGTTCGCCTGGCGCGAGCACGTCGCCGGTCGCGTCATCACCGTGACGGCGAAGCTGCTCGACCACCCCGAGGTCACGAGCATCGACCTCTCAGACGAGCTGCTCGACGCCCGTCAAGACCAAGAATTAGTGCGTTCTGACAGCGCCCAGAGCCCAAGCGGGGCGAGTCCTTGAAGCGTGACGGAGTGCCCAGCCCTTGAGCGCCGGGATCGAGCAGGCGGCGCTAAACAGCCGTAGAAAACGTTACCTGCTCTAGGGCGCCTCCACGCTGAATCAGGAGGCGCGTGTCCGGCTTACTCAGCTCACTATCAATAAACGACTTGAGTGCGATTGCCTCGCGAAGCACCTGTGTTTTCGTCTTGTGACTCTTATCAGCAATCACTTCAATCGAACCCACATCATCTTCCGACAATGCGACCGTCAAGCCAACTATTGCCATATCCATCATAGAACTATAGGTGATCTACGCTCCGCGACCGGAGCTTTTCGCTTCTCATGGGCAACGAACTCTTCGCCTGGAACAGTCACATCGCCGGGCGCAGCCCACTGTCACCACTTCGAGCCCAGCAGACATCACGGTACTAGTAGCAGGTGAGGCTCACGCGGGGAGTTGACACGATAACGGTCGCTCCCGCGTGAGCCTCATTTGACACCCGCCGTGTCGCGGGCTACCCCCTCGTCACGCCGCGCGACAGCGCGTGGCGCTGCGCGGGTTCGGGAAGGGGATGACGCGCGCTCCCGCTCCCACCGCTTCGCTCGCCTCCTCGGCCTCGCCCGCCCAGTGCATGATGCGCCCTGCGGCGATGTCCCGGTAGCCCTCCTCCTCATCGAGCTCGATGCCGACGAAGTGACGCCCGCAGAGAGCAGCCGCGCACCCGGTCGAGCCAGAGCCCATGAAGGGGTCAAGGACAGTGCCGCCCTCCGGGCACGCGAGTCCAATCAGCCAGCACATCACGGCGATTGGCTTGACAGTCGGGTGGACGTTGAGGCGAGTCGTGGACACCTCGTCTCTCACTCCGTAGGCGAGGCGCTCGCCGCGCCGCGCCTCGAACTCGCCGCCCGTGAGGCCGGCCTCGCGCTCTGCCTTCGTCGGCTTGGGCGTGTACAGGAACGCCGGCTTCCCGCCGCTCACCACCTCGTCAAGCGCCGAGAAGGTCTGGAAGTAGCGAGACGGCGTGTTGCCCTGCTGCCCGTCCAGGGCAGCCACGGGCAGCCGGGCGCGCAGCCCCACTTCTCCGCCGTCTCACGTCCAGGGGCGAAGCCGTCGTCGCACGCGATGACCTTGCCGCCGCCGAAGCGGCCAAAGCCAGACATCCTCTGCCCTGGAGCGTGAGCGCCCGAGACAACCTCCTCGCGTCCGAGCAGGCGACACTCGTCCGCGTGCGAGAAGAGGGCGTTCGCCGGCCAGCGGCCAGATGGGCCAGAGGCGCTGGTCTGCGTGGTGCCGATGCGACAGGCGTCGATGTTGATGCCACCTGTTCCCCACTGCCGAGCGTTCGCAGTCAGGGTGAGGCCGGGCTGAAGCGGCTTCCTGGCGACGATGATGGGCTCATAAGACGGCTTGAGGCCCGAGCCGACCGCCGTCCCCGAGACGAGCCCGAGCTGGTGGCCGATGTTCCGTGACTTCGGCATGCCCTGGCCGTAGTGCCAGATGAGCACGTCGCGGACCTCGAACCCGGCCAAGCGAAGCGCCATGGTCGTGAGGTCGACGGTCCGCGTGCCAGCGAAGGCCAGGCAGTGCCCACCCGGCTTCAGCACGCGCAGCGCCTCTCGCCAGAGCGCCGGTGATGGCACCGTCGAGTCCCACTTCTTGCCCATGAAGCCACAGCCAGCGCTCTTGTGCTCGCCGCCCGCCATCCACTCCGTGAGGAGCGACTCGATGTCGAGCGGCCCGTCGGTCAGGCCATACGGCGGGTCGGTGACGATGGCGTCAATCGAGTTCTCCTCCATCTCGGCCATCTCCAGGCGGCTGTCGCCATGGACGAGCGTCACGCCAGCTTCGGCGAGGGGCTCTTTGAGGCGGTCATGGACAGGATTGCCCCTACGCTGTGACTGTTTGGATTTGATTGCTGTCTGCTTGGGCTTGGCCTTCCTGGCCTTGTTCGAGAGGTTTGAGTTGTTGCTGGCGGACCTCCTTGTGTTCGTCGGTTTCATTGCTTTCTTCCCTTTCGGTTGCACCCGCCGGCTGGCGGGTCAGCATGAGATAGGGGGAAGCAAGGGCCCGACCGTCGATGGCGACGCCGAGTAGACGGATGATCGAGCGGGCAGGAATTGCTCGATGACTGCGAGCGGAGCGGTGCAGTGAAACCTCAGCGGCCTGGCGTGCGCTTTTTACGATCACCTCATGGCACCCTCCGACCAGCACGTCTCACCGCGACCAGTGCTCGTCAGCTTCGGTTACCTGGAGGCGCGGCGCATCCTCGCCGAGATAATTCCCTGGGAGTTCCGCCGGAGGAGGTCAGCGCACGAGATCGGCACTCAGGTCCTGATGTGCGCCTCGGGCGAGGAGCTCGAGATCGTCGGCACCTACACAGCTGGGACTGTCTTCGAGTACTGGGGCCTCGCCACGCTCAAAGAGGGCGTCCATCGCTCGGAGATGGCGAGGTTCGGCGAGGACGGCATCCAGGAGGAGTGGCTGGAGGACATCTTCAAGCAGATGCCTCGCGGCTGGGCCTTTGAGATCTGCGAGCCGCGCGCCTTCGTCCCTCGCCTCGTCTTGGGCCACACCGCCAATGGCAGTAAGGTGAAGTGCCCCGACGGCTTCGAGTACCTCGATCTGGAGAACCCCGACCACGCGACGCTGTGGAGCCAGGTCCAAGCGTCCAGCCACTCCTGACGGCGCAACACAGCATCGCTGGTGGAGCGCGCGCCGCTTAGGCGTTGTTGGCCGGCGGGCGCATCGGGCCAGACTCAGGCTGGTGCGGGCTGCTGAAGTCGATGGCCAATCCGAGATCGGGAACGGAGTCCGCGCTGGGCACTGACCAGCCCCATTGGCGGTGGTCCGGGTCCCAAGTCTGCTCCAGGCTGGGGTACGGGTTCGTCAGGCCGAGCTGGTCAGGAGGGTCGGGCAGCTTGATGGAGACCAGGGGGACGCGTGGGCGCAGGTCCACCGTGACTACGTGGTAGCCGCCCGGCCGCTGAAAGCCGAAGTAGCCCTGCCGGAACACGGGCTGCCATTCCAGGCCGCGTTGCGACAGCGCCTCCTGGATGCTCGCGAAGCAGGCTTTGGCCGTGTCCAGCTTCTCTGCCGGGATGCCCTGCTCGTCCCTGTACGCCTCCCAGCTCCATTCGCGACGGGGACTGCTCGCGGCGCGCCCCTTGCGCTGCTGCGCCTCGGCTGTCTGGCCGAGGACCCTCGGGACGAGCGTCTTCAGGCCCTGGCCGACGTACTGGCGCACCTCGATCCCGATCACCTCGGCGGGGCTCATCTGGACGTTCAGGAACTCGATAACACGCTGCAGCTCCGCTGGAAGCTCGTCGGCGACGAACACGAGCCGGACCTTGCCGGCCCGAAGGTTCGTGCTGACGCGATCCCAGAAGCCATCCACCGTCTCGCCGTCCTCGACAAGCTCCAGCACGACATCCTCCGGGTCGCGGCCAGTCGTCTCGCAGCTCGCTTCGAACGTGGCGCGGAGCCGCTCGACCGGCCAGTACACGACGGCGTTCGCGGCGTAGTCGAGCATCTGGCCGACGACCTCGCGACGGATCCGCGTGTCGCTGCTGCGCTTGACCTCCACGAGCGTCGGCACGGCGTCCTGGTCCAGGAAGAGGTGATCCACTGACCAGCGGCCACCGCCGTCCTCTTCCGACGGCAGCGATGCCTCGCGGGCGACGAGCAGCCAACGGCGCGGCGCATCGGCTTCCAGCTGGTCCCCCGCGAGCAGACTCGGATGCTTCGCCAAGAGCTGCTGGAGGACGGCCTCGGAGTCGTATGGACGCTCCAGCATCTCAACCAGCTCATCGTCCTCGCGCAGCAAGTAGATCCCGCCGCTCATCTGCGCGATGCTAACCGCAAGCGCTCCGGGATGAGATCGCTGAGCTGGCGCTCGTCGTGAAGCAGGCGCGGGCGTGGCCTGGCAGCAGATCAGCCATCCGTCCGCTCGTGGGTGGCGCGGGAGGCGCGCCGCCACCGGGGCCCGATAGTTGGAGACATGGGCGGCCACTCATACACCCCGGTGGAATTCAAACCCTTAGGTCCTCCACCCGAGGCGAAGCCTGACTTGGCGCTGGCGACAGAAGAGGCCATGGTTCGCATCATGCGAGCCATCCTGGTCCAGCGAGGTGCCCTTGACGTCGAGGCCACGCCCCAGGAGGCAGATGGGGCCAGCGCGCAGGTGCCTGCCTACAAGTTCGCCGATGCGGAGGTTGGCCACCCTTGGCAGCTGAGCGCTGAGGAGTGCGACCTCGTGCGTGATGCCTTACTCGGGACCTCGGGCGAGGATGTCATCGCAGCCGGAGTCAACTGCGGCGATGACAGCACGAGCTGGGTGGAGTCCTGCCGTGGATGGGCTTCGTTCTTCGACGAGTGCTCGGCCACAGGTGGTGTGCGCATCGACTGGCTGCCTGAGCGCCTTGAGACCTGGTAGGCGGCCGACGCTACTCGGCCGCGAGTCCCCGAGCACCTAGCCACGTTGCGCTCAGGCGAGTCACTTCACCTTTAGCTCGTCCGGACGCACAGCTCCGGGATGGCCTGCGGGTAGCCCAACGTCCGGGAGCCAGTCCCAGAAGAACTGCGGGAGCAGGTAGGGAACATCATCCGGTGACAGGAAGAGGTCATCCCAGCGCTCGCGGTAGTCGGCGACGTACCGCTGGCTGATGTTGCGCATGCTGTTGTCCTTGCGCGGCTGACCGTCTCGGCGGGTGCCCCGGAGCCAGGCCTGGTGCGAGCACCAGGCATAGGCTGCGATGACGTTGCGAGGCACGACGTAGAAGGCAGGCCGCTCATTCGGCGAGTCGAGTCCGACGAAGACGAACCACTCCCTGGCTCCTGGGATGCTCGGCTTCTCAGCTGCCGCGCCGGCCTGGAAGTCCCCACCAGCGTTTGCTGCCTTGGACTGGATGCTGATCGTGCTTCCCGTCTCGGCGTGATGGGCGAGGATGTCCGTCCGCGGCGAGTTGCCGATGAGCATGCTTGCCGCCCAACCCCGCTGTGAGAGTTGGGCAGCGACGTGAAACTCCCCTGCTGCTCCGGTTTGTGCGGTGGGAGTGGGCATGCGTGTGAGCGTCCGTTATCTCGGCTACACGGGCACCGAGAACGCGAGGAACGCGTCGGCGATGACTTGCGGCTGCAGCTTGCCGAACTCAGCTTGCGGGACCTTGAGGTAGAGCCAGGTCACTCCCGTCAGGAGCGTCGCGTTCTCGCACCAGATGGTGGCCGCCCGGTCCTTGTGCGCCACGTCGATGTTCTCCTGGCCCTTGGTCTCGATGACGTAGTGGGCGCCACCCCGATCCACGGCCACGAAATCTGGCTCGTAGTAGCGGAGGTTCGTCGCGCTGTCGGTGTACTCGATGGTGAAGCCGAACCGTCGTGGCAGCTTGGCGAACGACTCGACATCGCTGGCGTCCTGGAGGAACTGGCCGAACTGCTGCTCGAACTGGTTGTCCCCGGCGACCAGGTTGAAGACGGTCTTGCTGGCCTCGAAGGTGGGCCGCGAGAACGGGTACGGCTCCGTCTCCGAGAGCGCGCGACCAGGGTGCTCCAGCGTCGGCGACAGCTCTTCCACGACCAGGCCCCGCAGGACCGTGGCGAACGTCTTGACGGTGACGTACTGGGCGACGCTCGTGGCGATGGCGCGGATGATGGCCTTGTCGGCGAGATCGACCGTCTCCCCGAAGGCGCGATCACGGAGGAAGTCCCGGACCTTGGGCACCAGCGCGGCGAACTGCGAGGGGAGCTTCACGTCCTGGGCTATGCGCTTGGCGTAGTAGGAGATGACCTCCTCGGCGGTCTGGGGCTCGGGGATGGTGTAGTCGCGCTCGACCAGCTTCTCCAGGGTGATGATGTCCACGCCCTCATAGTGGAACTCCTGCGCTGCCGTGTCGCCCTCCTTCTTGGGGAAGCGCGGGGACACGAGCTTCGACACGTCGATGCCTTCGATCTCCTCGGCGAGCGTCTTCTTCCTCGCGAGGATGGGGCTCAGCACGGGGATGGTGATGTCGCGAGCGAGCTTGGCCTGGTCGGGCTCGATGGTCGTGATGACCACCGGCTCCTTGAGGTCGAAGGTGTCGAGAGCCACGTCCTCGTCGCGTTCGAGCTGCTCCACGAACTTCAGGAAGGCTGGGTTGCCGATGACATCCACGCGCTCGATGTAGGTCGAGGACCTATCACCGAACATCAGCCGCAGGCCACGGCCAATCGTCTGCTCGGGCAGGATGTTCGCTTTGGAGGTGTAGGGGCGCAGCCCGACGATGACGGTGACGTTCTGCACGTCCCAGCCCTCGCGGAGCATGAGCACGCTGACGATGGCGTTCACGGGGCTCTGCCCCTCATCCACCCGCCGGGCGACCTCCCGCGCCGCGTCGAGTGACTTCTTCGAGACCTCGCCGCTGCGGTCAGTGTGGATGACGAGCAGCTGCGGGTCGCCACCGTCTGTCGCCCCAAACTCCTCCGGGTACTTCACGCGCAGGTAGTCGCCGACGTCATCGGCCTCAGCGGTGCTGTTGAGCATGATGAAGAGCAGTGGCTTCTTGCCGAGGGGCCGCAGCTGCTCGCGGTACTCGCGCCAGCGCTCGACGCCTGCCGTGAGATATCCCTGGTACTTGACGCTGGCCACGTCTGAGCGGGCCTCGTCCAGGCCGGCGGTCACTCCCTTCATCGGCTGCTTGACCACCGCGTCGATGATCGCCTGCTTCAGCGGGTAGTCGAAGACCGTCCAGGTGAAGAGCCCGCCTTTCTGGTAGCGAGGGGTCGCTGAGAAGTCGAGTTGCCCGAGCACGCCTGCCGCGCTCTCCTCGTCGAGCCGGCGGATGACCCGGCTCCACTCGCTCTCCTCGTCGTGGAGGTGATGGCCCTCGTCGTTGATGACGAGCGCGGGCTCCCCGCGAGCTGCGATGCGGTCATCGAAGTCCTCGACCTCGCTCGTCGCGGCTGCCGGCGCCGGGCCGAGCACGTCGGTCATGGCCTCGGGCTCGTCGGGATCGGCGGTCCCAGCCCGCTCGTAGAACTGCTGGATGTTCGTGAGGTACAGCGCGCCCTGCGAGCTGGCCCGCTCTGGATCGCCGCGCATGTAGAAGTCCATCTCCCAGAAGATGCGCAGCTCGGGCGGGATGATGGGGTCAGCCTTGAAGATGCGCCCGCCACCGAAGTCGGAGCGCAGCCGCTCGAAGACGATGACGTTCGGGGCGATGATGAGGAACGTCTTCGCGTACTCGTCACTGCCCTCGGCGACCGCGTTCAGGTACTGCCAGGCGACGACAAGCGCCATGACCTTCGTCTTGCCGGAGCCCGTCGCCATCTTGATCGCGTAGCGGGCGAAGTCGTCGTACTGCAGGACGTGTATGCCCGGCGTCTTCGCGAAGCGCTCCACGAGATCCCGATGGCGCCTGACCTCCTCCACCTCGTAGAGCCAGGCGAGCGTCTCCACCGCCTCGCGCTGCGCGTCGTAGTACCGGAAGGCCTGGCCGTCTGCGCGCCGATGGTCTGTCGAGAACCAGTAGCTGAAGAGGGCCTTGGTCGTGTCGGTCGCGCCCTTGTACTTCTTGACGCGCCACTCCTTGACGGCCTCGCGGATCTCGGGGACGCACGGCGCGGTCCTGACGCGCGCGGCGAGGAGGTCTTCCTGGCCTTCCACCTGGGCTGCCTTACGCGCCACGGCCAGCCACCTTCACCGAGATCGTCTTGGTGGTGTCGTTGCCGAGGATGTCGATGACCTTCAGGACGACCGTGTATTCCCCCGACTCCTCGTAGGTGTGCTCCGTGGTGAGAGCGAGGTCCCGGGACTTCCTCGTGCGATAGGCCTGCCACTCGTTGTGGAACGTGTCGCCTTTGTTGTCCCAGTCCACAGCCCAGTAATCGATCCACTGGGACCAGTGCGTGACCGCGGCCTGGACGTCGGCGGGCACGTCATCCAGCGGGATGATGAAGTCCTCCAGCGTCAGCGTCACCTTCCGGCGTGACTGCGCCGCCCCGACTGAGAGCGCCGCCAGCTCGAAGAACCTGACATCGCCCTGCTCCACGGCTCGCTTGTCGAGGACCTCGCGCGGGATGCGCACGAGGCGCAGGTCGATGTTGGCCTTCTGGGCGTCTTGTCGGGCGATCTCGTTCAGCTCGAAGGCGAAGTCCCAGCCGAGGACGTCCACGCTCTGCGTCTTCGGCGCGTCCTTCCCCGTCCCGACGGCCTTGCGGAACTCCACGACGATCTGCTTGACATCGCCAGTGGTGACCGGCGCATCGACTGTGCCGACATACACCATGCGACCCTGCTTCAGGCCGTGCAGCCAGGTGTAGCCGGCGACGGGGGTCGCGTGGTAGAGGTCGAGGATGAAGGATCGATAGGCTCGGTGCGGGCCGTCGCCGACTCGCCGAACTCCGCCTCCTGCCAGAGCTGGCGCTCGTACTTCCCGAGGTTCTCCACGGCGAACGGCTGCACGTCGCCGACGTTCAGTAGTCGCTTGCGCGTCGTGTGCACGGCGAAGCGACCGAGGTCGCAGGCGATCCAGCGCCGACCGAGCTTCTCGGCGACGGCGGCGGTCGTGCCCGAGCCGCAGAAGAAGTCGGCGACGAGATCCCCTCGCACGGAGGACGCCTCGATGATGCGCTCCAGGAGCGCTTCGGGCTTCTGGGTCGCGTACCCGGTGCGCTCGGTGTCGGAGGCTTGGAGGTTGCCGATGTCATCCCAGAGCGACTGCACGGGGACCCCCCGGCCCTCATCCAGGTAGTACTTTCGGTTGGGCACGGTGCCCGGCTTCGACTGCACGACGAGGCCCCTCTCGATGAGGTCTTGCATCGCCTCCTGCGAGTAGCGCCAGTACCGGGTGACGCCCATGACCTCGTACTGGGGGTTGCCCTTGGCCTTGCCCCCTGGCCCGATCATGCTGACGAGGCGGTAGCGCCGCCCGCTGTCAGGCTCGACGTGGCGGTAGGCGGTGTCGATGTAGTCCTCCGAGTACTCGCCGAAGGGCTGGTTGAAGGTGTAGTCATCCGACTTCGTGTAGAAGAGGATCGACTCGGTGGCGGGACCCCAGAGCCGGCTGCCCTGGCCGAAGTTCCCCTTCACGGTCGTCGCCCGCTTCCAGACGATCTCGTTGCGGAAGTTGCCTTCCCCGAGCAGCTCGTCCATGACGAGCTTGATCGGGTGGCTCACGTTCGTCCCGAGATGCACGTAGATCGAGCCGCGCTGGGAGAGCAGCTGGACCATGCAAGCCAGCCGGTCGTAGAGCATGGCGACGTAGGAGTCGAGCCCTTTGCCCCACATGTCCCGGTATGCCTTCTGCTCGATCAGCGACGGCTGCTTGACGAACTCCTCGTCGCCGATCAAGGCACGGAACGAGAAGTCCTGGCCGGTGGCGAAGGGCGGGTCGATGTAGATGAGGTCAACCTGCCCAGCGAACTCGTCGAGGAGCGCTGGGAGGACGTACTTGTTGTCTCCCCAGACGAGCCGATTGCGCCAGTCTGCTGATCGCTCGTCAGCGAAGAAGTCGAGCGACCGCTGGCGCTCCTGCGCCGACTCGTTGACCGTCTCGACCGTCTGGAACGGCAGGGACACGCGTGGCGGGGCTACCCGCCGACCGGCGTCGTCGTACTTCCCCTCCCAGACCAGCTCAGGCATCCCTGTCGCTTCCTGGCCGACTGACCGAGCGTGCTTGCCTCACGTTGCTCCCTTCCGTGTTTGGACCCACCATTCCTGGCCGGAGCCTACGCCAGGGTGGCTGGTGAAGGAGTGCGTGGCGGCCGTCAGCCGGCAGCCGGGCCGAGGAGGCCGAGCTGGGCGCTCTTCGGCTTGCGGTTCGCCTTCTCCCACAGCTCGACCGCGGTCGCCTTGCGCGACGCGAGCACGATGTCGTAGAGCGGCGAGTTCATCGGGATCGTGCGCACGCAGCGGCGGGCGATGTGGATGAGCCCGAGCCCACGGAGCTGCTCGTCGTAGTGGGCGCGGATGGCGTCTGCGGTGCTGCCCTCGTCGGGACGGAGGAGGTCAGCCGGGTGCGGGTGGTTGAGCATCAGCCGCGGCCCATCGACGCCGCCCGCCGCGAGCGAGCGGTGGATGCCGGAGACGGGCAGGTTGATGATGAGATCGAGGTACTGGAAGCGCTCGACTAGCGCGCGGACCGTCGCGAAGTGCAGGTTCGGCTTCGCCGGGTCGAGGTAGGCGATGACGAGCGCACGCGGATTGATGTGCGAGCAGACGCGCTCCAAGTGCGCGGGATCGTTCGCGTTGCCCGCGAGCACGTCCGACGTCGGCAAGCCGGGTGACTCCGCGCGCAGCGCCGCGATGCGCGTGCGCAACGCCTCGACGCAGACCTCGGAGGAGTCGGAGAAGACGTAGTGGTCGAAGGGGGTCGCTATGCCGAGCGCCTGGAGCGGCGAGCCGGGCACCTCCTCGCCGCTGGCCTCATCGAATAGATAGCCAGGGCCACAGTACAGCTCCAGGTAGTGCACCTCGAACCACTTGCGGTTCATCGCGCGCCCGACCGTCCCGAGGTCGCGGCTGACCATCCGCGCCTTCTCCGCCGAGTGGGGCTTGACGAGGCGCACGGGCAGCCCATCCGTCGTGCCCGGCACGAGACCAGCCCCATCGCGGCTGAGGCGCAGCTGGTCGCTCGGGTCGGCCGCGGCCTCAAGCTGCGGGCGCCGAGTGTGCTTCGGTGTCCGTGGGCCGTACTCGTTGGGGTCGAAGAGGCGCTTCTGCATCCGTGCCATGGGCCAGCCAGGGTACGCCGCGCCTAGGACGGCTTTCGGCGGATATCAGGCGACGGCGAGCAGCTCGCTGCCACGGGCGGTGGGCATCTCGTCCCACGTCTGCCCGTCGAGTTCGCGCCCGCCGGTCTTCGCCGTGCGCCCTCCCCACTGCTTGAAGAAGAAGGCGACGCTCTCGGCGGCGCAGTGGTCGCGGAGATCGCGGACCCACTCAGCATCCACGCCGCGGTGGCCCGGCCCCGACTCCCCGCCCGCGATGAGCCAGTCAATGCCCGTGATGTCGAGACCCTCCAGCGGCCCGAGCAGCGGCTCGGCGGAGATGAAGCGCACCGCCGCCCGGCACGTCGCGCAGGTAGTCAGCGCGGTGCACGAAGCGCCGGTTCTCGATGCTGACCCCCATCCACACGTTCTCCGGCCAGGGCAGGAGCGGGGCGAGATGCGCCAGTCGCTCGTGGCGCTTCGTCAGGACCTGGAAGATGTGATGGTCGGCTCGCCGCATCACGTCGAAGACGGCCTGCACGTACTCGACCGGGATGCGCTCGTGGAAGAGATCGCTCATCGAATTGACGAACACGAGCTTGGGCTTGCCCCAGCGCAGGGGCAGCTCCAGGCGCTCGGGCCACAGGCGCAAGTCGAAGCCCTGCTCGTAGGGATGACCAGGCACGCCACGGAAGCGCTCGGCGAAGGTCTTCGCATAGCAGTGAGCGCAGCCAGGGGATACCTCGTCGCAGCCGGTCGCGGGGTTCCAGCTAGCGGAGGTCCACTCGATGCGGCTGCGCTCGCTCATGGCCGCGTACATCTTCGCCGGTCGCGGGCAAGCACCTGTACAGCGCGCGATTCAGCGGGACCCCAGTCTGAGCGTGACGATGGCCGGAGCGCCGGTCGAGCGCCTCTCGGAGCGCCACGTGAGCGGCACCGTGCTGCGGGCGTGGCGCTGCGCCCCGAGCCGGCTCAACGTCGCCAGCATCGAGGCGATGAGGTCGGGCGCGGATTGAGCGAGCTGCACCACACCATCTCTCGATGATCAAGAATCGCCGGCCGAACATGCAACCTTTGGCGCCACGCGCCTGGCGCGGCGAGAGTTGCGCATTCGGGGTGCTAGGGGCGCGTCCCGTGCACTGCTTACAGCCCCCTGCCTGGATCGTCAGCCACGGGAGGCGACGCTTTCGTGGCTAACCGAGCGCAACGGCTCTCGCCTAGTAGGGGCTGGCTTCCTGTGCCCTCTTGGCACGCGTGAGACTGTTCTCCACGGGGAACTCAATCGCGGCTCCCGTGCTGACCTTCCATCCCTGTGCCTCTGAGATAAAGCGATCAATCGACGCCTGATCAGCATGGACCAGGAAGATGTCGTCATGCGCAGACACCACATTTATGCCGGCATCAATGCGCATGCGCTCCACGTCGCGCTCGGGCGCCTTCCCCTCATCGGCAAAATATAAGATGCACTGGCATGTGAGATCGCGTGCCGCGGCCTTTTGGTCTTGTGCTCGACCCATGATGTGAGACTGTACGCCCTCGCTCACGCGGCGAGTGAGGTTTCCACTTGAGTGGCGTCAAAGTGCCCGTGCGCGACGACATGAAGAAGTACCTCGCAATGGCGGTACGAAGCTCGCTATGCGATAACCCGTCCCATGATCGTCGTCGAGGCGCCGGCCTACGTCCCATACGAACCCAAGACGCAAGAGCTACACGACCTGCGAGCCGAGCTGCAACGCCAGCTCAAGGAGCTGAGCGTTGGCGCGGACGAGATCCTGTGGGCCGCCTTCTCTGGCCAGCTGCCAAGCGGCGCCGACGTCGAGAACGCACTCTTCTACAACCTGGACGGGAGGGGTGCCTTTGCGCGCTCGCTGGACAACGGCGTGTGCTTCGAGCTTGATCCTGAGTCCCTGCACGACCGAGTGCGGTACAGCTACTCAGTCGGACCCAAGGAGGACGGCCTGCGCTACTGGCAGGCAGAGCGCCCGGTCGCCGATGTGGCGGCGGAGGGCACGCAGCCAAAGCTCGCCCCGATCTGGTGGGCGCTGCGGTCCGTGCCGGGCGCGATCCGGCGGGCTGGCGAGCCGCGGCTCTCCCACGAGCCCTTCTGCCTGATACTTGATGTCGAGGGTCCAGCGAAGCGCCTCACGGCAGTCCTGATCAAGGGCATCGTGGACGGCGTCGTGAGCGGCCTGCAATCCCAGGACGATCACGCGGGAGCTGCTTCGGCAGCGCCGCGCGTCGCCGAGGCACTAGGCGCGCCGGTGATCGCCATCCAGGAAGCGCTCACAGACCCGACGTCGAGCGCCCTCGGCGTCCGGGAGAGTCTCGTCCGCGCGTGGGGAGCCAGGGTTCAATGGGCGCCCGACGATGACCGTTGCGTGGCGGCTCGCCTCCTCTTCAAGCCTGCGCGCCTCTGGGGCATCTCCGGGACGGCATCCGTCGTCGCGCCTCGCGTACCCTGATCGGCGCCGGCAAACAGGGCGGCTAGTAACCGCGAAGGTCGGGTGGTGCAGCCCGAGGGCAGCCATTAAGCGAAAAAGGCGCGTACTGTGACGGTCGCGTCCATACATTCGAAAGATGGATTGGTTTGTTACCGGAGCCGCGCTGGGCTTAGCGGTGTCGGTTCCGCCGGGAGCCAACACCATGATGTGTGTCGTAAGAGGGCGACGCGGTTTTCTAAACGGACTGCCCTCCATCATTGCCGCTGCTGCCGCGGATTGTGTCTATGCCTTACTCGCTGGGGCAGGCCTGCTGGCAGCGGGTCTAGCTGGTGCCTCAGACATCCTTTCGATCAGCGCCGTCGGTTTCTTGCTGCTATGTGCGTACCTGTTATGGCCTCGCCAGACGGTGCCAACGGGCAGATCGGCGGCCATGGTTGCGGCGTTTAACCCGCCAGCAGCCCTCTTGTGGCTTGCTCTCTCAGGCTCTCTGAATACGCATCCGAGACAGGCAGTAACGGTTGTCGTCTTCGCGTGTGGCGCCGCAACGGCAACGGCAACATGGTTCACGGGCGTGGCTTTCGCTTCAGACAAATTGTCTCATGTACTGTCAGATTCGGCAATATATAGGGTCAGCGTAGCTGTGAGCGTTGCCCTCGTTTGTCTGGCGGCCATACGCTTAGTGACGCTCATATAGGACGGGATTGTGGAAAAGCGGACGCTAAGCGAAATTAGAGCGCAGGAGGCTAGGCCGACTAGCATCACAGTTATGGGACGAGCAAGCGGTAGAAATGCGATGGCCGGCTTCGCAGGAGTTCAGCTAAGGGGCCATTATGAGCGCATCCGTGTCTCGTTGGTCTCTGGACCAGCACTCAAGCGCAAGCGGGAACGTCATCGGCGGAAGAGCGGACATTCAGCACGACCCGCTCGTTTGCGTGAGGCTGAATGGGTGTGGAAAGCTTGGGGACCCAGCGAAGAAGCGATAGGGCGTGCTGGTAATCAGGTCATCGCTGAGGAGATCGGGCGTAGGGCAGAAGAAAGGCTGTCTGCCGGTGGGGTCGCTGATCTCGAAGACGTCCATAGACTAGAGCATGAGTTCCTCAACAAGGCACTTCCGTAGAAATTGTGCCGCGATACATGTGGCAGCCACATGAAAGAGAGTGGCACGAACCGTGGGCGGCGTGAAGCGGAGCATCGCCGGGGCGGCATCGGTCGTTGCGCCGCGCGTGCACTGATCGCGACCACGACCACGGCGGCTAGTGAGCGAAATATGCGCACCCCCTCGTTCTCTGCCCCATACTCGTGCTATGGGGCGAGGAAGAGCGACAGTCGCGCAGGATCGGTTCAGCGTTGTTTTCGGCAACCGGCGCGGATTGCGCACAGATCAACAATCGCGTCACTATTCAGACGCATCTTCAGACACCTCTGTGTTTGAGTGCGCCGCTGATGGCACCAAGACATGGCGCAGGCGCAGGGACGGCGAGTTGCACCGCGAAGACGGGCCTGCGGTTGAACGCGTGACCGGCACGAAAGAATGGTGGCTGAATGGCCAGCGGCACCGCGAGGACGGGCCTGCGGTTGAGTGGCCAGACGGCACCAAAGAGTGGTATCTGAATGGCCAGCGGCACCGCGAGGATGGGCCTGCTGTTGAGTGTGCGGATCGCACCAGAGAGTGGTATCTGAATGGCCAGCGGCACCGCGAGGACGGGCCTGCGGTTGAGTGTGGGTATGGCACCAAAGAATGGTGGCTGGACGGCCAGCGGCACCGCGAGGACGGGCCAGCACTTGAAGGCGCGGACGGCACCGAGGAGTGGTGGCGGAATGGCCAGCGGTACTTCGCGAAGCCGTCCGTCCCTGTGCCTCCCCCATCAGGACTTCCGCTTGTCGGTGCCGGGGGCATCGTCCGGGGCGGCACCAACGAATGATGGCGGCGTCCGTCGTTGCGCCGCGCCGCGGCAAGAGTTCGCGCACTTGCCGGTGGGGCGTGGGCACGCGCTAATCGTGATGCTGTGTCGCTGACCGTTATGCGAAAACTCAGCACCTAGCGAACAATCAGTTACTTTTGCAGTATGGGACGCGGACAGGACACCCCCACAACCCAGTCGGCGGCGCTTCGCTCGAAGCCTGGGTCTGGCAGCTCTCGTTTCACAGCTAACCTCGATGGTCTAACGGACGTCAATGGCGGCGCGCTCTCAGGGGACTACGCATTTCAGCAAAAGATATGGCCCGCTGAGGGCGGGAGTGTCCGTTATCAGTTCGTTGATGCTGACGGCAATGTGCACTTTGTTGGGGAGCAGGTAATGCGGCTACTTGCGACGAGGTGGGCGGTAGAGTTCCTAGCGATGAAGCAGGTAGTGGAGGACCAACCAACTACCTGACCGAGAAGTAGAGCGCCCGCTCGGCGTTCGCCCGTGTCGGCTATGCACCCGGCGAAAGGGCACGGACACACGCGGGCTGACCAGGACGAGATATCTCCCCTCATCCCGGTCGCCGCCAGGAAGCTTGCCCGCGTTCGCTTTCGCGCGAAGTCCTATACGTACTCAACCCTCCGCACGCCGCTCCGTCGCTTGTGACGTGATGAGGAGGCGCCTCTCAGTCTCCGCTCCCTGCGCGAAGGCTTGTCGGCGCACGGTCGAAGGCACATGACGCGGCACGACGTGGTGATCGCACCTACCAGCACAAAAGGCACGGCGAGCACGAGGCGCTGCTCTAGGCCGCTCCCAAGTGTGCCCGAGAGGGGCTCAGGTCGAGCGAGTCAATGCTCGCCTGCGCAAGATCCTCGTGAAATAGGCGGCAGCACATATAACGTACGCCGCTACGGCCACAACGACTGCCGCGTCTTGCCAATGGGCGAGATTTATGGTGGTTGAGAAACTGTCTCGGTCAGAAGCGAGGGCGATGACGACCATGAAAAACAGGACGCTCAGCGACGATAGTCCGACGCTTGCTCTTTCACGACGAGCGTGGCTCTCAGATACGTTCCTAGCGGAGGCAGTCATAAGGGTGAATATACCTGGCGTCAGAAGCATGAGGTGCCGTGTTCGCATCAGCGACGCCGCAAATCTTAAAAATGGCACGGCAAAGCCGAGACGGGGATATCCCCGATCTCGGCCTTCCCAGAGTTGGTGTCTCAAATCTCTGGGAAGCCCAAAAGTAGGAGCTGGCTGTCAGTGCCTCAGGCACGCAGCGCTGCGCTCCCCTGTTGGCCCGAATGTAGATCCGGCCGGGATGCGCACGCATGTTCGGGGGCGCATGAGAGCGGGAGCGAAGAGGCGGGCGCGCGGGTGCGGAAATCGGTGCGCCAGACCTCTGGACGTACTCAAACCTCCTCAATCCGGCCGGTGGCTTGTGATGTGATGAGACGCCGCGCGTCCGCGCTCGGGAGGACTCGGTACCTCGCGCGCCGGGAGGTTGCGGGCGCTCGTGCCCGAAGTACTCGCCATGCGCTCGGACGACGAAGACGCTCAGCAGAGTGATGCCGACTGGAGGCTCCTGCTGCACCGCGTCCTGGAGATGCCCGAGGCGCAGCAGCTGCGGATGCAGCGCGCCCTGAGCGATGCCGTTGGCGGGCGCCTCGGCCAGGAGACGGAGCGGGACGCGAAGGCGCGCAGGCGCCTGGAAGCTGTCGAGGCGATGCGCGAGGCAGCGGCCTACCTCGGCCTTGAAGAGGGAAAGGCGCCGCTCGTGCAGGAGTTCAAGAAGGCAGACAAAGAGATCCAGCTGCCCATGCGCTTCCGCTCGGTCTATGCCGCTTTCGACAACTCGTGGGAGCTCGCCACGCGCTGCTTCGAAGAATTGCCAATCCCTCGCAACGCGGCCCAGCGGGCGCTCTACCGCGAGGTCCTCCGTGGCCACGGGAAAGACCTCCAAGACCCTCTAATCGGCTTGCGCATGTGGCTGGCGGACGCCCCTGTGGATGGAGCCTTCGATCCAAGCGACTACCAGGCGTGGGCGGTCGAGGTCAACGAGCGTCGAGATCCCGGCGAGCGGCGTCTGATCGAGTCGCCGACCACGCTCCGCGACCGCCTTCGCATCTCGTGGCCGCGTGCGCTCACGGTCGCGCGCGAGGAAGCGACTCTCGAAGACGCGCGGCAGGCCTACCGAGAGGAGCTGCTCGCGTCCCGAGGCGACCTCCTCTCGCGGGCCATGGTCAGGATCGCGCTCGACCTCCCGCCCGAGAGCGACGAGATGGACGACGACCTCTTCCCAAGGCCGATCATGTGGTGGAACGGGGAGCAGTGGGCGAAGTCGGACATCCGCGCCTATCGGGAAGGGCGGCGCTTCCGCGAGCAGAGCGCGAAGGACATCCGCGGCGACTACATGGACGCCCAAGAAGTGGCCGACTTCATCGAACTCGACCGCAGCAAGGTGCTCGGGCGCGTGAGGGCATCCAAGCCGAACTACTACAAGGTCCCGCCACCGGCAGGGAAGGCCGGCACGATCTACTACTGGAAGCGAGACGAGGTGAGGGGCTGGCTGGAGCGCTTCAAGGCACGGGAAGCGGACCGTCGCAGCCTCGTCCTGGGCCGCCCCCTCCTGCGCAAGCGTCGCCGGAGGCGCTGGAAGCAAGACGAGCCGGAGCCCTGAACCGCGTCAACGCTGATCATGCGCGCGTCCCAGCATCGTCCCGCTTGGGAGTGCCGCATCCGACGGGACGCCGACGACCGAAAACCGCATCGCAGAGCCAAATGTGCGGTATGTCGTCCCGCTAAGCGCGCCCGAAGCGGGCGGAAAACGCGCGAAAAATCCCGCTAAGGATTATGACCACCGGGAAAGCCGCTTTCTAGAGCCATTCCTTACTTGAAATCAAGCCCACGCGATCATTGCGGTGCTCGCCTTCGATCGTGAATCGACCCTGTGGGACGCGGCGCGTCTGCTGTCGGTGGGAGAGGAGGGATACTCCTACCGGCGCAGCGTTGGCGCGGCCGTGCGCGCCCTGCCTGAGTTCAAGGAGATTTCGGCATTTTTCACCGCCGAGCTCGCGGCCCAGCTTGCGGATGCCAGGAGCATGACGACGGCCAAGCTCGACGCGCCGGTCAACAAGCTTGCGCGACTGCTCAACTCGGCCTCGATCAAGCGTGTCCTGCTCAACGACTCGCTCAGAGTTGATTTCGACCGCATCATCCGCGGCAAGGAGGTTCTCGTCGTAAAGGGTGCCCTCGGCGCGATGGGGGCTGGCAACACGTCCGTGCTGATGCAGTTGCTCGTCGGGATGTTGGACGCGGCAGGACCTCGTGCCCGCGAATGACCGGGTCGCCGTTGCCCTGAAGGTCGACGAGGCGCCGCTGGTCCTCAACCGCGGCTTCGCCGAGACAATGGCGCTAAAGCGCTCCGCCGGACTCGAGACCGTTGCCTGCTGGCAGGTCGACGCACAGTGGAGCGACGCCGCGGTGCGCGACCAGCTGGATGCTCTGTTTGCCCATCGCGTCTACTTCGCCACGGCATCGGCGCGCGACGCGCGCTCCGCCGTTGAATTGACGATGGCCGAGTTCTCCGACACGGTCCGTCCGGGGATCACACAGCTCTCGACGCTCGGCCGTCCCGACGTCCGCCTGCACCTCCCAAAGCATCATGCGATCGCGAGCTGGAGCACCCATGAGGGTCGACAGTCCCCGTTTGTAGCGCAGACGATGCCGCTCGCCGTCGACCAAGAGCGCGTGTCGCTGCACGCGTCGCGCCAGCTCGAGCGCGGCGGGCACCACCTCGCCGATCTCACGCAACCCCACTGGGATCGCGCACACCGTGGCGCCCGCGACGCAACCGGCGCGGCTCCAAAGGCCGGCGAAGAAACGACGCGAGCGCTTGCGGATGATGAAACCAGCCGTGCGCTGCCGACGGCGCCCGCCGAGAGCTATCGCGAGCTCGTCGAGCTCGATGGTGCGCACAGCGTGCGCTGGGCCAAGCACGTCGACTCCCCCCACTCGCTCGATCCCGACCGGCGGGATCTGGAGATGCTTGCCTTGATCGCCAGGCTCGGGCACGTCTTGACAAGCCAGATTCACCGGCGGTTCAACGCGGGCAGGGCGGCCACGACGACGCAACGGCGGCTCAAGCGACTCTCGGACGCCGGGTTGGTCGAGCGCTTTCAGTTCCATCGCCGCGACGGCGGCGGCGTGCCCATGTGCTACGTCATTTCGGCCGCGGGATCGAGGCTGCTGGTCGCGAACGGCCATCTGGCTGCTCCGCAGGAAATCGGCAAGGTCGTCGATGCTCACGCGAAGACTTCGCTCGCCCGAGATGACAGCCGGCTGCTCCAGGCGCGCCATGACGTGCACGTGGCGGGCTGGACGCTCGCGCTAACTAGGCTGCTCGGCGACGCCTCATGCTCCGTGCACGGGCCTGAACAATCCGCACTCTCGCCGCCGCCGCGCACGGCACCGGAGGGGCGCGCGCCGCTCGGTCCCGGCGATCTGCGCCTTCCGGGCGGGCGCGCGGCCCATGATTTTGTGCGCACGACAGCCAGCGGCGAGCGTATCGAGGTGGAGCGCTTTGAGACGGTGCGTCCCGACGCGATCGTCGTTGTGAAGGGCGACGTAGGCCGGGACGGCGGCGGCGCGGAATCCCCACACGCACCGGCGATCGACGTGATCGTCGAGTTCGACGACCGACTGCCCACTGGCCGCTCGGCGGCAAAGATCGAGCGCTACGACCACTTTCTCGCGGGTTGGTCGGCGCATACGCGCCGCTACGGCCGCCGCATGGACGCCGCGCCCGTTGTGGTCTTCGTTTGCCGTGACAGGGGCCGCGCGCGCCAGTGCGCGACGCGAGCGGACACGACGCTGAGTGCCTGTCGGGCATACGCCGGTGAGTATCCGTTCAACTGGCAATATCCCGGACGCGAACGGATCCTGTTTGCCTCCGAGCGCGACGTGCACGAGGGCCTCTTGTGCGCCTACGGAGTGCCCCGGCTCCCAAGCCAAGTGCGGGTTGCGGGGTCGCGTGGCGATCCGCGTGCCGGCGAGGCACTGGTCGAACGCAGGGCAATCGTCAGCGGGGTTGTTGAGCCGCGGTGAATCAGGCGCGTTCGCCGCGAGGTCAGTCAGGAAGCCTCCTGCACGGCCCCGTCGGCGGGATACTTGCCGGGCGATGTCCGAGGAGCCCACGACGTCCGACCTGGTGGAGCGTGTGCGCCGCGCCTTCGAGGCCGCAAACCGGCGCGACCTGGACGCGGTGGTCGGCTTCTTCGCTTCCGATACGGTCTTTGAAGCGCGGGGAGTAGGGGGCCCCTTTGAGGGGCGAGCGGCTTTACGCAGCTTCCTTGAGGACTGGTTCGGCGCGTACGAGGAATTGGAGTTCAAGCTCGCGGATGTCCGCAACCTCCGCAACGGGGTCGTGTTCGCTGTGGTCGTCCAGGAGGGCGTTCCTGCTGGTAGCCCCGGTCACGGTCACGTTCGGCAACGCGAGGGGTGGGTCTTCCTCTGGGAGCGAGGCTCGATCGCACGCCTCTCGACTCATGACATCGACGAGGCCCGTGCTGCCGCCGAACGCCTCGCCGAGGAACGGGGGTAGGCGATGTCGCAGGAGAACGTCGAGCTGGTCCTGCGCTGGTACGCGTTTCTCCCTGATATGGGGGACGCGGATGCCGACGATCAGGCGGTCTTGGACGAGGCCTTCAGGGACTATCTCGACGAGGAGTATGAGGTTCGCCTTCCGGCTGACTACCCCGAGGGCGAGCCTGTCTTCCGTGGAAGGGACGGCCTGGTCGGATTTGCCGCGATGCTTCGCGACGCCTGGTCGGAATGGCGCTTTGAGCCCGAGCGCACCATCGATGCAGGCGACTGCGTGGTGGTGTTCATGCGCGTGGTCGCCAAGGGCAGAGAGAGTGGAGTGCCGATCGAGCTGCCAAGCACCCAGGTCGTCACGGTTTGCGAGGGTCGGATGACATCCACTCGCGTCTATCGCGATCGCGCGAAGGCCCTCAAAGCCGCAGGATTGGCGGAGTAGGCGATAGCCCTCAGGCATCGTCGTGCACGGCGGCGAGCATACGCCTCGGGCCGCTTGTCGTCGAGACGGGCCATCAGACGGGCCCAACGCCCTCAGAACGACGAAAACCCCGCGATTTGCAGGGTGTTCACGAGTACCGCTACCGGGATTCGAACCCGGGTTTCCGCCATGAGAGGGCGGCGTCCTAGTCCCCTGGACGATAGCGGCGAGCGATTGACTGGGTCGAGGCTACCAAAGCGCCTTTAGGGAGTTGGGCTCACCGAGCCGCTCGCGCGCGCGCCCGGCCGGGGGCGTTTTCACGGTCCCAGCCACTGCACTGGCCGGTGCTATGTTCGCTTCTTCACCGACACGCGGATGTGGCGGAATTGGTAGACGCGCACGGTTCAGGTCCGTGTCTGGGCAACCAGGTGGAGGTTCGAGTCCTCTCATCCGCATCCTCCGAGGCGTTCGACCACGTCGAGAGGCCGCCGGTCGAGCTCCGGCGGCCGCCCGCTTGCTTCTCAGTTGCTTGCGTGCCTCAGCGGCGCGTGCCGCGGCGCTGACGACGCTGCATCGTGACGATCGAGAAGCCCATTCCCATGAGGACGATGCCGATTCCGACCGTCCAGCGAAGGTCAAAGCCCGTGAACGGGAGCGATTTCGCGGTCGTGGGACTCGTGCTGGTCGTCGGGGTGGGCGTCGTCGTCGGCGTCGTCGCCGTCGTCGGCGTGCTGCTTTCTTTCGACGGCGATGTCCCGGTCGTGGGCGCGGGTGTCGTGCTGGTAGGTGTCGTTTTGGTCGTCGGAGGCGGGGGCGTCTGGCTGTAGCCAGTCGTCGTTTCAGCGGCAAAGGCCGTCGTCGACGCCATCAGAGCCACCGCCAGGGACAGGGCAACCGGCAGGATCAACCGGCGCCACGCGCGGGACGACCCCCTCCTCATCAACGCTGCGTCTGCTGCCTGCGGCCTGCTCGAGGCCACGACATCGGTCCGAGTCATGCCGACCTCCCGTGGAATGGTGTGGGTGAATGCTCCGACCCTACGAGAGGGTCTCTTTCCTTGGACATTTGGCGATTCTAGTCGCAATTGTTCGTCTTTACTTCCCGATTTGCAGGCCGTAGCCTGCGCTCCGACTGCAAGGTGTATCAACAACACCGGTCGTCAGCTGCACGATGGGCGTCAGTTGTTGCTGTCGGTCGGCCTTCGCGGATACTTGAGTCCTGGGACGCGGCGTGTATGAACGAGCGGGTCTACGCGTCCGAGCGACGCCGGCCGTGTCCCGCGGTCGGCCTCCTCAAACGCGCACGCGCCCTTCGAGCGTCCCGTTCCCGAGCTCGGTTCGCAGCACCTTCTTGTCGAACTTTCCGACGCTCGTCTTGGGGATCTCCGACACGAACGCGAACTCGTCCGGCAGCCACCACTTGGCCACACGCCCGCGCAGGTGCTCGACCAGCTGCTGCGGGGTCGTGCTCGCCCCCGTTTGCAGCACTACGCAGCACAACGGTCGCTCGGCCCACCGCTCGTCGGGCTTGGCGATCACGGCGGCCTCAACGACGTCCGGATGGGACATCAGCTCGTTCTCGAGCTCGACCGAGGAGATCCACTCGCCCCCGGACTTGATCACGTCCTTGGATCGGTCGGTGATCTGCACGAAGCCCTTGGCGTCCACGGCGGCGATGTCGCCCGTGCGAAGCCAGCCGGCGTCGAACTTGTCCTCGCCCGAATCGTCCTTGAAGTACTGCGTGGCAACCCACGGGCCTCGCACCTCGATCTCCCCGGTCGACTCCCCATCCCACGGGACCTCCTGCCCCTCGTCATTGACGAGACGCAGCTCCACCCATGGCAGTGGCCGTCCCTGCTTGGCGCGGTCGTTCCAGTACTGATCGTCGTGTGGGCCCTCGTGCGGACGCGAGTATGTCGCCACCGGGCTGGTCTCGGTCATCCCCCAGGCTTGAAAGATGCGCACGTCATGGCGCTCCTGGAAGTCCTTCATCAGCTGTCGCGGCACCGCCGAGCCCCCGCAGGCGGCATTGGAGAGCGAGGATAGGTCGATCTCGGGGTGCTCGTCGGCGTAGCGCAGCAAGTCGGCGAAGATCGTCGGCACGCAACCCATCAGCGTCGGGCGCTCGGCCGCGATCAGCTTCGCCAGCGGCTCGGCCGCGAGGAAGCGGTCGGGCAGTATCAAATCGGCGCCGGCCAGCGTGGCGCCGTAGGGCAGGCCCCATGCGTTGGCGTGGAACATCGGCACGACCGCCAGCACGCGATCGGCCTGCGAGAGACCGTTGGCGTCCTTCATCAGCGTCGCCGACGAATGCAGGCTGATCGAGCGGTGCGAGTAGAGCACGCCCTTGGGATTGCCGGTCGTTCCGCTCGTGTAACAGAGCGCGGCCGCTTGGCGCTCGTCGAGCTCGGGGTAGTCAAAGCCCTCAGGTCCAGCCCGCTCCAGCAATTCCTCGTAGGGCACCGCGTTGGGGAGGCTGTCGAGCGCGGATTGGTCCTCATCGGTGTCGCCCATGACCACGTAGTGCGCAACGCTGTGAAAGCTCGGGGCGAGCTTCGCCAGCAGCGGCACGAGCGATGCGTCGACGAAGATCGCCTTGTCTTCAGCGTGGTTGACGATGTAGGAGAGCTGCTCCTCGAACAGGCGCACATTCAGCGTGTGCAGCACCGCTCCGACGCAAGGAATCGCGAAGTACAGCTCGAAGTGGCGCTGGTTGTTCCATGCGAACGTTCCCACGCGGTCACCTTGTTCTATGCCGAGCTCTCGCAGCGCGCGCGCGAGCCGGTCGATTCGCCCAGAGACCTCAGCGAACGTCGTGCGCTGGACCTCGCCCGGCTCGACGAGCGTCACGACCTCCGTGTCCGGACTGCACGAGCGCATCCGGCGACGAATGTGGTGCAGGCTGAGCGGAAAGTCGTCCTGCATCAATCCGGCAAGCATCGGCGTCATCTCCTGTGCACCCGTTCCTCGCGCTCACTCGGCGCCACGTCGGGCAGCCCGCTGTAGATCCCCCGTGTTCGCTGGGCAACATCGTCCCAATCGAATCGCAGGACGTGCTCCGAGGCCTCGGTGACGAGCCTGTCGCGCAACCCCTCGTCGACGAGCAGCCGCTCGATCATCACACCGAGGTGCTCGGCGTCGCCACCGTTGAAGCGCAAGCCCACGCGCTCGCCCCGGGGCACGACCTCGCGCAGTCCACCGGTGTCGGCGACGATGCACGGACAGCCGGACGCCATCGCCTCGAGCGCAACCAGCCCAAACGGCTCGTAGATCGACGGCACAACGCAAAGGTCGGCGATGCGATAGAGCGAATGCAGCGCGTCGTCCCCGATCCAACCCAAGAAGACGCCGTGGCGGGACAGACCCAGGCGCTCGGCCTGTGCCTTCAGCTCGCCCTCGTGCGTGCCGCTGCCGGCGACCAGGAAGCGCACGTTCTCGACCTGATCGATCACTGCCGGCAGCGCGTCGAGCGCCAGCTGGAACCCCTTCTCATACACAAGGCGTCCGACCAGCAGAACGAGCTTCTCCTGCGGCGCGGCGAACTCCCGCCGCAGGGCCGCCAGGTCTCCAACCGGGCGCAGTTCATTCGGGTCGATCCCGTTGGGGATCACGGCGATGCGGCGCTCGTCGATATCGAATATGTCCGCGACGTGCCCACGCATGTAATAGGAGCACACGATCACGGCATCCGCGCGCCGAGCCATCCACTGCTCCACGGAGTGAATGTGCGATTGCGGGGGATCGTTCACCCAGCCCTGGTGGCGTCCATGCTCGGTCGCGTGAATCGTGGTCACGTATGGCACGCCCAGCCTCTCGGCGAGCGCGGCGGCGGCGTTCGCTACGAGCCAGTCATGGCCGTGGACGAGGTCGTACGCATGTTCCTCGGCCAGAGCCTCGCCGGCCGCGAGCATGTCGTCGTTCATCTGCTCCACCCACGCGACGAATCTGTCGAGGTCGCGCGGCCAGCCCGGCTCGCGCACTCGATGCACGCTCACGCCGCCGACGCGAGTCTCGCCGACGTGCGCCACCTCCGGTCGATCGCCCTCGCCGCGCGTGAGCACGTCGACGGCCACGCCCTGGCGAACGAGCCCCTCGGCGAGCTTGCGAACGTGCCGTGCGAGGCCGCCCTCGATCACCGGCGGGTACTCCCAGGAGAGAAGCAGCACGCGATTGCGCATCTCCAGGACCCTACCTCGGCCGGCCCGGACGCCGCCGGCCCGGACGCCCTCGGGCCCGCGACGGCTCCCCCACGCGCACAGCCCAATGCGGCCGCGCCAGACGGACCGGCGCCGTCGAGACGAGCCCCGGGCGCGGGCGATGCGAGATGATTCCCAAACGCGAGAATCCCCGCCACAGTTCTTCTTCGGCGCGATGTCGCCGTACTCGTGGTTCGCCGCCGAGCGGATCGAGCGAGTCCTGCCGCGGGCGAGGTGGCGAGGCGTGTTCGCCGGAGCGGTGTTCAAGGCAAACGATCGCGTCTCCTGGGGCCTGACCGAGCGCCGCGCGGAGGGAATCGCCGATTGCGAAACGCGCGCCGCCGCGCACGGGCTGGGACCGATTCACTGGCCCCGGCCATGGCCCACATCCGACCTGCTCATCGCGCGTGCGATGGTCTACGCCGAGCAGCTGGCGCGATCGCCGGGCAGCGCCGAAGCGGGAAGCCCGACCGTGCCGGCTCGCGACGGGTTATTGAAGCCGTTTGCGCTGGCGGCGATGCGCATGGCATTCCTCGAGGGAGCGGACCTCGGCGATGCCGATGCCGTCGTCGAGGCCGGGCGCCGCGCGGGCATCGACGCGGGCGAGTTGCGCGACGCGCTTGAAGCGGCGGAGGTCAAGGACGCGCTGCGTGCGGCCACCGATGAGGCGCTGGCGCTCGGCGTCTTCGGTGTGCCCACCGTGATCGTCGGCGGGCGCATGTTCTGGGGCGATGACCGCCTCGAGGAGGCCTCGCTCGCGCAACGCTCGCTCGCCGGGAGCTGATCGCCGCCGCTCAGCTCGGAGCGTCGCCGGGCTGTGTGAGGTCGATCTCCAGCTGGCGCGGCGAGGGGAGCAGCGGATCTCCCGTCTCTCGCGGCCGCCCGCGCTTGGCCCAGTGGCCGATGACTTCGCGGCTGCGGCAGTTGTAGTAGTTGATTCGCCGGTCCGTGGGCTGCAGGGCAAGGCCACCGGACGCCGGCCCCGTCACGATCGCAAAGAAGCGGCGGCCGTTGCGATCCACCTCGACGATGTCCCCGCTCTGTATGCCCTCGAGTCGCATCCGGATCCCAACTCCAGCACGATTCGACCCTGCACACGGTCCTCGCGTCCCCGGCGATGCGCCGGCCCGCGTCCGCTAAGACGTAGGCTTGCTCGCGGTGCGCTGGCTCATAGACGGGATGAACGTGATCGGCACGCGTCCGGACGCATGGTGGCGGGACAGGCATGCGGCGATGGTTCGCCTCGTCGACATGCTCGAGCGGTGGGCGGTTGCGGACGGTGAGGAGGTCACGGTCGTGTTCGAGCAGCCGCCGTCGCCGCCGATCTCCTCGACGGTGATCGAGGTCGCGCACGCGCCACGCCCGCGTCGCGACTCGGCCGACGATGAGATCGTTCGTCGCCTGGCGGCCGATCCCGACCCGGGCAGGGTCCGGGTGGTCACATCCGACCGATGGCTGGCCGATCGCGTACACGCCGCAGGCGCCACCGTGCACCCGGCCGCTTCGTTCCGCTCGCAGCTGGAAGCTCCCTGATGGCGCCAGTGACGCGATACGCACGCAGCGGCGAGGCGAGCATCGCCTACCAGGTCGTGGGCGATGGCGGGCTCGACCTGCTTTTCCTCACCGGCTGGCTGACCCAGCTCGAGCAGCTGTGGGAGGCGCCGGCCAATCGCCGCTTCCTGGAACGCCTGGCGACGTTTGGGCGCTTGATCCTCTATGACAGTCGCGGAACCGGCATGTCTGATCGCGTGCTCGTCGAGTACACCGTCGAGCAGGAGACGCAGGACGCGCTCGCGGTCCTCGACGCCGCCGGCAGCGAACGCGCCGCCCTGCTCACCTACGCGCAGGGGGGGCTGGTCGGAGCGCAGCTCGCGGCCGACAGCCCCGACCGGATTGGAGCGCTGATCATGTACGCGTCCGCCGCCCGCACCTCGTGGGCTCCAGACTACGACTGGGCGTTGACGAGCGAGCAGCGCGAGGCGCTCAGCGAGCGCAACATCGCCAAATGGGGCGAGGCCGACAGCGAGGCGATGTCGGCGTGGGCGCCATCGATGGCCGAAGACCCGGCTCTCGTCGCCTGGTTCGCGCGCCTGCAGCGCCTGGCCGCCAGCCCGGGCGAGGCGCGGATCATCTCCAGGGCGATGGTCGACCTCGACGTACGCGAGGCGCTTCCCCGAATCCGCGTGCCCACGCTGATCATGCATCGCCCGCGCGAGCTCGTGTGGGACGTGCGCCACTCGCACTACCTGGCAGAGCACATCCCGGGCGCGCGCTATGTCGAGCTGGAGGGAATCGACTCGTTTCCCTTTGTCGGCGATAGCGACGCGTTCGTCGAAGAGGTCGAGGAGTTTCTGACCGGCGTGCGCGGCGGCGGCGAGCTCGCGCGCGCGTTGCTCACGGTGATGTTCACGGACATCGTCGACGCCACGGCGCGCGCCGCCGAGCTCGGCGACCGACGCTGGCGCGACCTGCTCGCCCGCCATGACGAGGACATCCGCGCGGAGCTCGAGCGCTTCGGCGGTCGCGAGGTAAAGACGGTCGGCGACGGCTTTCTGGCGACGTTCGCCGTCGCGCCCTCACGCGCGCTTCACTGCGCCCTCGCGATCACGCGAGCGGGCGCGCGAGCTGGGCATCGAGGTCCGCGTGGGAATGCACACCGGCGAGTGCGAGCTGATCGGCGAGGACGTCGGCGGGATGGCGGTTCACATCGCCTCCCGCGTGAGCGGACTCGCCGGTCCCGGCGAGGTGCTGGTCTCGGGTACGGTCTTCGGCACGGTCGTCGGCGGGCCGTTCACGTTTCACCGACCGGGGATTTCACGAGCTCAAGGGCGTTCCCGGCCGCTGGCCGCTGTTCGCCCTCAGCCGCTGAGCTCGGGGCTAATCGCTCGCCCGCGGAAGGATACGATCAGCCAAGATCCGGTGCGCAACGGATTGAGTTTGGTGTCACCGCGTCGCCGGCCGAACGAGGAGAAGACATGAGCGATCGACAGCGGGATGGCGGCAGCGCGCTGGTGTTCGGGGCTCGCAACCTCGGCCTCGCCGTGATCGAGGCGTTGATCGAGCGCGGCTGGGGCGTCGCGGGAGTCGCCCGCTCGGATGCCACGCTCGAGGGGATTACGGCTGCCGGGGGCCTGGCGCTCCGCGCCGACGTGACCGATCAGGCGAGCGTCGCGGGCGCCCTCGAGCAAGCCGCTGGCGCGCACGGGCCGATCGACCTGGTCCTCAACGCCGCCGCAGCCTACGGCGGCGCTCGCAGCGGCCCCTTCGGCGGAGGGCCGATCGCCGAGGCGGAGGCCGGCGCATTTGACTCCTGGGCAGTCGCGCCGGCGCGCTCGGCGTTTGCGTTCCTCTCCGGAGCCGGCCGGTTCCTCGTCGCGCAGGGACGAGCATCGACGCTGATCCAGGTGACGGGCGGATCCTCCCGACGAGCGATGCCGGGGCGCGGTCTGTGGGCCGCCGGAGCGTTCGGCGTGCGCGCGATTACCCAGGCGGCGGCTCTCGAGCTTCGCCGGCAGGGCATACACGTGGCGCTCTTGATCGTCGACGCCGGTATCGAACCGCTGAGCGGAGCGGCGCGTCCGGGCGTCGATCCCGAGACACTGGCCGATCCGCGCGAGATCGCGGACGCCGTGTTGTTTCTCGCCACACAAGGCGCTCGCGCCGCCACCCACGAGCTCCAAGTCACACCGCTGGCCGAGACATGGGTGCCGTGAGCGGCGCCACCAGAGCGTCGACCGACAGCCGCCGGGTCCGCGGGCTTCGCGCGATCGGAGGCGTCGATTGAAGGTTCGAGCCGCCGTGCTGGAGGAGTTTGGCCGCCCGCTCGTCGTCGAAGAGCTGGACCTCGACGAGCCCCGGGCGGGCGAGGTGCTAGTCCGGTTGGTCGCCTGCGGCGTCTGCCACACCGACATGTACACGGCCTCGGGGGTCGATCCATCCGGATACGCGCCGACCGTTCTCGGACACGAGGGCGCCGGCGTGGTGGCGGCGATCGGTGACGGCGTGCGCTCACTCGCCCTCGGCGATCACGTCGTGACGCTGTTCTCGCCTCAATGTCGGGAGTGCATCCACTGCTTGAGCCCGCGGACCAATCTGTGCCTGGCGATCCGTGAGCAGCAGAACAAGGGCTACCTTCCCGACGGCACGACCCGCCTGTCGCGCGGGGGCGAGCCGATCAGGCACTTCATGGGCACCTCAACGTTTGCCGACCACGTCGTCATGCCCGAGATCGCGCTCGCGCGAGTCAGCCCGGAGGCGCCGCTCGATCGTGCGTGCCTGTTCGCCTGTGGGCTCTCCACCGGATTGGGAGCTGCCATGTTCACCACGCCGGTGCAGCCCGGCTCGACCTGCGTCGTGTTCGGCGCCGGCATGGTGGGCCTCGGCGCCGTCGCCGGATGCCGCCTGCAGGGCGCCGAGCGGATCGTCTGCGTGGACCCGTCACAGGCGCGATTGGAACTCGCCCGGGGACATGGGGCAACCGATTGCTGGGTGCCCGACGGACACACCGTCGAACGGGTCCTGGAGGCGACGCGAGGCTTCGGGGCCGACTACACGTTCGAGGCCACCGGCCTGGTCGGGGTGATGCAGGAGGCGGTCGAAGCCGCCCGCATGGGCTGGGGCGTGTGCACCGTCGCCGGCGTGGCGGGCAAGGGCGAGACGCTCGACATCGTCCCTCGACTGCTGATCACGGGGCGGCGGGTGTGCGGATCCTCGTTTGGCGGCGTGAAGGGACGCGACCAGGTTCCCGAGCTGGTCGAGCTCTACATGCGCGGAGACATCGACGTGGACTCGTTCATCTCGCATCGCATGCCGCTCGAGGATGTCAATCGTGCCTTCGACTTGATGGAGGAACAGCAGGGCATCCGCTCGGTGCTCACTTTTGAAGATTGACCCGACGATGGGGTGCCGGCGGCGAACGCCTCCCACGCAGCGCTGGTAAGGTCGGCTGATGGATACGCTCGGCCCGTCGGCATCGGTGCTCCGGCTCGCCGGCGCTCTGCGGGGCGGCGAGCTCTCCGCGGTCGAGCTGCTCGACGCCTGCCTGGAGGTGGTCGACCGGCGCAACCCGGAGCTCAACGCGGTGATCTGGCGCAACGACGACGATGCGCGCGCCGCCGCCGCCGAGGCCGATGGCCGTCTCGCGGCGGGCGATCCGGCGCCGTTTCTCGGGATCCCGCTGCCGATCAAGGATCTCACGCCGGTGGCAGGATGGCCCGTGACCTACGGCTCGCGCGGCGCACCGCCCGGTCCGAGCCCGGAGAGCGAGCCCGCGATCGACGCCTTCCTCGACGCGGGGTTTGTGCTCTGCGGGCGCACCAACACGCCCGAGTTCGGCCCGCTCACCGTGGCCGAGAACACTCGCTACGGAATCACGCGCAACCCATGGGATCCCACCCGGTCGCCGGGCGGTTCGAGCGGCGGCGCAGCGGCGGCTGTCGCGGCCGGGATGTTTCCGATCGCTCACGCGACCGACGGCGGAGGCTCGATTCGCATCCCCGCCTCCTACTGTGGGCTGGTCGGCTTGAAGCCGAGTCGCGGTCGCGTGCCGCGTCTGGCGCAGGGATGGCTGGGCGGGATCGTGGAAGGCGTCGTGAGCCGCGACGTCGCGGACTCGGCTGCGGTGCTCGACGCGATCGCAAGATGGGATCCGCTTGCCTGGTACAACGCCCCGGCTCCCGCTCGCGCGTTCGCCGAGGAGGTCGATACGCCACCCGGGCAGCTGCGGATCGGACTGATGGCCCAGGCGCCGCTCGGCATCCCCACGGCCGAGGAGTGCACCGCCGGCGCCCGCGCAACGGCGGCGGCGCTCGAGGCGCTCGGCCATCTGGTCGAGGAGGTCGAGGTGCCGACGATCTCCGAGCAGATGATCCCCTCGTTCATCGTGCTGACCCAGGGTGGCCTGGCCGACTACGACGGCATCGACTGGTCGGCGGTCGAGCCGCACATCGCACACCAGCGCCGCCTGAGCGGTGAGATCGGCGCGTACGACTACGTCCTCGCCGCGCGCACGCTGGAGCTGCTGAGCCGCCGGGAGGTCGCACGCTGGGGTCGCGACTTCGATGTCCTGCTGACTCCCACCTCGGCGATCCTTCCTCCGCTTGCCGGCGCGATCCTGGAGGCCCAGCACGCGGCGCCCGATCAGCCCGTCCCGGACGTCGTCGCCAGCGTCTCCTTCACCGCCTTCGGCAACGTCACCGGCCTGCCCGCGATCAGTCTTCCGCTGCACGCGACCGACGAGGGTCTGCCTGTCGGGATTCAGCTCACCGGTGGTCCATGGCAGGAGGCGCTGCTGATCCGGCTCTCGGCCCAGCTCGAACAGGCGGTTCCTTGGGCGGACCGCAAGCCGTCCGTTCCCGAGGTCGCGTGAAGATCCGAGCGCGAGTCATCGCAGCGCGACGATCGAGCCTGTCCCGAGCGTTGACGGCGTCGGCCTGAACCACACGATGAAACGAGGACACGCTCAAACGATGGCCTTCGAGCAGATCACAACCGACTTGGCCGATCGCGTGCTCACGATTACGCTGAACCGCCCCGAGCGTCTAAACGCGTGGACGGCGACGATGGGGCGGGAGCTGATCGAAGCGTTCGACGCCGCCGACGCCGACGACGAGGTCGGCGCGATAATCGTCACCGGCGCCGGCAGGGGCTTTTGCGCGGGCGCCGACCTGGCAGGGGGCGGCGAGACTTTCGATTGGCGCGACCGCGAGGCCGACGGGCCGATTCCGCGCGACAACGGCGGCCAGTTCACGCTACGCGTGTTCGCCTCGAGGAAGCCTGTGATCGCCGCGATCAACGGACCGGCCGTCGGCGTCGGGGCGACGCTGACCTTGCCGATGGACGTTCGTCTCGCCGCCGACAACGCTCGGATCGGGTTCGTATTCGCCCGCAGGGGCATCGTGCCCGAGGCCTGCTCGAGCTGGTTCCTCCCCCGCGTGGTGGGGATCAGCCGCGCGATGGAGTGGGTCGCGACGGGTCGCGTGTTCCCCGCCGAGGAGGCGTTGCAGGCCGGCCTCGTGCGCAGCCTCCATCCTCCCGCTGAACTGCTCGACGCCGCGAATGCTCTCGCCCGCGAGATCGTGGAGAACACGGCGCCGGTGTCCGTCGCGCTCGCGCGACGGATGATGTGGACGATGCTCGGCGCCGAGCATCCCATGCTCGCTCATCGCGCCGACTCCCGCGGCATGTTCCATCGCGGACAATCCGCGGACGCGGTCGAGGGAGTGACGTCGTTCCTGGAGAAGCGACCCGCCCACTTCGGCGACCGCGTGAGCGACGGGCTCCCGGACATCCTGCCGGGGTGGACCGAGCCGCAGTTCGAGTAGCGGCGGCATACGGCGCGACCAGCACGCACAGGCGGGCCCGGCTCGGCTATTGCGCTTTTTCGACGATCGCATCGTGCGGCAGTTCCGCGTGCGAGACGCCGATACCGCGACAGAGGCGAGAGCACGGGACGTACACCGGCCGAAAGCCAAGAAGCTGGGGAATCGTGACGACGCGGTAGCCGCGCGCTCGCAGCTTCGCGATAACCCGAGGGTACGCCGCCAGCGTCTGGCGCCGGCTGCCGCCGCCGTCGTGGGAGATGATGATCGAGCCCGGTTGAACCTGCGCCAGGATCCGCCGCTCGATCGTCCCGGTGCCGGGCTGCAGGTAGTCGGCCGGATCGACGTTCCAGAGCACGGTCGCGAGCCCCAACGCACGGGCGGTGCGGATGACCGATCTGTCGTAGGCGCCGTATGGAGGGCGAAATACGCACGGCGTGTAGCCGGTCAACGAGCGGATCACGCTGATCGTCTGATGGAGTTGTGCCATCGCTCCGCGCGTCCGCGTCAGGTCGGCGTGCGTGAAGGTATGGTCGCCGAGCGCGTCGCCGTCGCGCAACTCGCGCAGCAGCATTTCCCTGTACGGAGCGCTCACGAACTTGCCGATCATGAAGAAGGTGGCCGGCGCCCGGCTGCGCTCGAGCATGCGCACGAATGCGGGTGTTTCACGCGAGGGTCCGTCGTCGAACCCGATCGCGACCTCGCGGCGGTGCGGCCCGTGAAGGTAGGCGTCGCTGCCGTGGCTGCGACAGCCGACCGGGCGGTAGCGGGCGGACCTGGCTCGACCGGGCCCGATGGCGAGTGTCGACGGTGCGCTCACTTTCCGCGGCGCCCCTCGCGACGAGGCCGCCTGGACGACCAATATGACCAGCGTCGGCGCGAGCAGCGCCAGAGCCACGACCTTTGCACCGGAGCGAGTCGCCGGCGATGACCACATGCTCGCCCACCGCCGGGCGCCTGCTGAGAGCACCGAGCGCATGCCGCTAGCACCATACTCCGGGCTTGCGGGCACGATCGATTGGTGCAACAGGCCGTGCGAACGGGCTTCCCTGCAACTGCCGAAGCAACAGCGCCGGGCCCCTCAGCCGAGCACGAGCTCGGCGGCGCTGCGCAGCGTCGCGGCGTCTCCGGAGATCAACAGGGTCGTGACGATCGATTCGCGCCACTTGGCCAGATCGTCGCGAATCTTCTCGCGCGAGCCGATCAGCGACAGCTCTTCGATCAGCGCCGTCGGGATTCTGGCGCCGGCCTCGTCCTTCTTTCCATCTAAATAGAGGTCCTGGATCTCGGCGACCTCCTTCTCGTAGCCCATGCGGATCGGAACGTTGGCGTGGAAGTTGGCGCCCTTGGCGCCCATCCCGCCGAAGTACAGGGCATAGAACGGTCGCAGGGCGTTCGCCGCCGCCTCGACGTCGTCGGTGACGATCAGCGGCACCGTCGCAGCGACCTCGAAGTCCCCGGCGCCGCGGCGCGCGCCCGGGCGCGAGAAGCCTTCCTCCAGCGCGGGCCGATACAGCTGGTCGTAGACCGCCGGCGAGAACAGCATCGCCAGCCAGCCGTCGCACAGCTCGGCACACAGGGCGATGTTCTTGGGACCCTCCGCGCCGAGATAGATCGGGATGTCCTCGCGCAGGGGATGGATCGAGGACTTCAGCGGCTTGCCAAGGCCAGTGCCGTCGGGGAGCGGGAGCGGGTAGTCGGGTCCGGGCGCGTGCAGCGGACCCTTGCGCGCCCAGATATCGCGCAGGATCGCGATGTACTCGCGGGTGCGCGCCAGCGGCTTGGCGAATGGCATCCCGTACCACCCCTCGACGACCTGGGGTCCCGAGACGCCGAGACCGAGGACGAACCTGCCTCCGGAGAGGTGATCCATCGTCATCGCCGCCATCGCCGTCGCCGCCGGCTGACGGGCCGACATCTGCACGATCGCCGTGCCCAGCTTCAGGCTCGTCGTGGAGGCGCCCCACCACGCCAATGGCGTCAGGCAGTCAGAGCCGTATGCCTCGGCGGTCCAGATCGAGTCGAAGCCCAACCGCTCGGCCTCGGCGATCGCCTCGACAGCCCCCAGCGGTGGCCCGCCGGCCCAGTAGCCGGTGTTCAGTCCTAGCTTCAGCGTCGAGGTCATGGTGTCGGGGACCAGCAGGAGAACCCTAGCCGCTCCGCGCGCGCCAGGTGAGCTACTACGCGTCGCCCGGCCTCACGCCGTCGTCGGCTGGTCTTCACCGGCCCGCGCGTCGAGCTCCCGGAGGTTCTGCTGCGTCTTCTCGTCGCGCTCGAGCTGGGCGTCGCTGAGCGGGTTCAAGATGCCGCGCAGCAGCGACATGACGACCCAGCGGCGCGGCCGAATTACGCGCGGCCGGCGGAGCTCGATCCGCGCACGATCGCCTCGCCCGCGGCCTTCGGCGCCAGGCGCTTGTGTAGCGGTCTGGGAAGCGCTTCGAGCATCGAGTTGGCCAGCGGGTCTTGGTCGATCGCCCGATGAACCATCTCCGTGTCGATGAAGCCGAAGTACGCCACCGTGGCGCTCGCGCCGTGCTGGAAGAGCTCGGCTCGAAGCGCGCGGCCGAACTGCTCGACCGCGGCCTTGCTCATCGCGTACGGGGCGGCGCCGATCCCGTTGGTGAAGGCATAGATCGAGGAGATCACGACGACGTGACCCCCGCGACGAACGATCTCGGGCAGCGCCGCGTCCACGGTCCGGTAGACACCCATCAGGTTGACCTCGAGGACCCGCTCGAAGCTCTCGGTCGAGGTCGCGCGGAAGGTCGCCACCCGCGAGGCGATACCCGCGTTGGCGACGACCACATCGAGGCCGCCGAATCGCTCGACGGTCGTTGCGACCGCTCGCTGCATGGCGCTGCGGTCGGTGACGTCCGCGGACAGGCCCAGCGCCTTGCTCTCGTGGACCTGCGCGGCGGCGCGCTCGGCCGCCTCGGCATCGAGGTCCACGATCACGACCGTGGCCCCCCTTGCGCGAAGCGCCTGGGCAGTCGCGAGCCCGATCCCGCGCGCGCCGCCGGTGACGAGGGCCACCTTGTCGTTGAGCTCGTAGCGCGCCACGCCGCGGACTCTGTCAGATAACCCGTGTGTCTGGGCACCCGCGCGACTCGCGCGATCGTTACTCGACAGGGACGAGCCCGCGCACGGGATCGAGGCGTCGTGAGGCAGCCGTGGTGTGAAAGAGCACGTCGGCCGGCTCTCCGAGCAAGCCGGCGAGATCGGTCATAAAGGCGTTCGTGTGCGGCTGGATGAAGTGCCGCTGCAGCGCGGCGTCGTCTACCCACTCCTCCACGAACACGTAGCGATTCGCCTGCTCGAGGTCCGCATACACGCGGTAACCCTCGCAGCCCGCGTCGGTGCGCGATCGACGGCACATCTCGGCGGCGACCTCGAGGAAGCGCTGGCGATGCTCGGGCGGAACGCAGACTCGGCCGGTGACGACGATCACGGCGGGCATGCTACGGCGCCTGGATCGTTCCCGTCTGGATCGGCATCATCGATCATGCCCGCGGGCTGCGGCGAGGCTGCCGATCCGGATCACAGCGGGACGCCGTGGGCCTCCGCCGTGGTTCGTGACGCACCTACCGAGGCGACGACGACGAGGGCGATGCCAAGCAGCGCCCGGGCGCCGAGTCCTTGCCCGAGCACGATGAAACCCGCGAGCGCGGCGACGCCGGGCTCGAGGCTCATCAACACGCCGAACACCGACGGCTTGATCCGGCGTAGGGCCTCGACCTCGAACGAATAGGGGATCGCCGAGGAGAGGATGCCCACAGCCGAACCGAGCGCCAGCGACGCCGGCTCGAGCAGGTGTCGGCCCGCAGCGGCGACGCCCGTTGGGAGCGCCGCGATCGTGGCCACGCACATCGCCAGCGTGAGTCCGGTCGATCCCTCGAAGGCGGCACCGAGCCGCGCATTCAGCAGGATGTAGGTGCCCCAGAACGCGCCTGCCGCGAGAGCGAGCGCGATCCCCAGACCATTCAGGCCGTGCACTCCGCCGCGGGTGAGCGCCAGGATGCCAATCGCAGCGAGCGTGACCCAGAGAAAGTCCAGCCGCCGCCGAGAGCCGGCGACCGCGACTGCGAGCGGTCCCACGAACTCGACCGCCACGGCGATCCCCAGGGGGATCCGGTCGATCGCCTCATAGAAGCTCAGGTTCATCGCCGCCAGCACGAGCCCGAAGACTCCGGCGAGCAGCAGCTCCCGTCGCGTCCGTCCCCGCAGCCGCGGGCGCCCCAGAAGAAGCAGGACCACCGCCGCGGACGCCAGCCGCAGCAGCACGGTGCCACCCGGCCCAAGCCGCTGAAACAGCGTCGCGGCGAGCGAGGAGCCGAACTGCACGGAGGCGATCGCTCCCACGACGAGACCGCCGGAGGGAGCGCGCGCAAGCGGGCCGGCCCCGCTCGCCGCCGTGACGCCATCGGCCATTGCCGCGATCGTAGCCGCAGCTCACGACCGGCTTGAGGCGCGGACACAGCGGACCCGGCTCGAAGCGGATCGAGCGCCCAAGTGCGCACGAGGACGTCGAGCTCGATCGGAGCGCGAGTTCTCGTCGGTAGGGTGCCGGCATGGATCATTGCTTTCACGGTCCCCGCTACACCGTGGGAATCGAGGAGGAGCTCATGATCCTCGACTCCTCCTCGCTTGACCTCGTGAGCGCGATCGACTCGATCCTCGGGGAGGATCCGCCGTCGGGCGAGATCAAGCCGGAGCTGCTCGAGTCCGTCCTTGAGATCGCCACCTCGCCGTGCCCGAACGTCGCCGCCGCCGGAGCCGAGCTCGTGGCGCTGCGAGCGCTCGCCCGCGATCGGGCGCGCAGTCGGAGCCTTGAGATCGCCGCCGCCGGGACTCATCCGTTCGCTCGCTGGGAGGACCAGCGGGTGGTTAGCGACGACCGCTACAGAGGCCTGGTGCGCTCGCTTGGATTCGTCGCCCGCCAGGAGCTCGTGTTCGGGATGCACGTGCACATCGGGATGGCGGACGCGGAGGAGACGATTCGTGTCGCCAACGGTCTGCGCCCGCACATACCGCTGCTGATCGCACTGTCGGCGAACTCGCCCTTGTGGCGCGGCGAGCTGACCGGGTTGATGTCCAGCCGGGTGCCGATCTTTCGGGCATTCCCGCGGGTCGGCCTGCCGCCGCGGTTCGACGACTGGGCGGACTTCGTCCGCCGCGTGGAGACGATGACCGCGAGCGGGATGATCGAGGACTACACCTATCTGTGGTACGACGTGCGCCCGCACCCGCGCCTGGGGACGGTCGAGATACGCGCGATGGACTCCCAGACCAGGGTCGAGCACACGGTCGGCCTCAGCGCGCTTGTGATCTCCCTGGTCAAGCTGCTCGCGGAGGAGCGTGCCGGCGACGCTCAGGCAGAAGACCCGCCGTGGGAGATCCTCGATGAGAACCGCTGGCTCGCGGCACGCCACGGCATCGAGGCCGATCTGTACGACAGCGCATCGGGCGCGCTCCGCGGGGTCAGGGAGATGACCGACACGCTGGTCGATCGCGTCGCTCCACACGCCCGGGACCTCGGCTGCGAGCGCGAGCTCGAGAGCGTCCGCGATCTACTGCAGTCGGGCAACGGGGCGCTCCGTCAGCGGATGGTCTACGAGGCCAACCACGACCTGCGCGAGCTGATGGCCGAGATCGTCGCGACGACGGCATGAGCGAGCTCGATCGCGCCTGATCCGGAGGACCGACGGACCTCAGCCGGCGCGCAGCTCGCCGGCCAAGAAGCGCTCACGCAGGACGAACTTCTGAACCTTGCCCGATGGGGTCATCGGCAACTCGTCGACGAAGACCCAAATGCGTGGCGCCTTGTATGCCGCGAGATCGGCGCGAACGTAGGCGTCGAGCTCGTCCTTCTCCGGATTCGCGTCCGGCGCTGCCCGCACGAACGCACACACCTGCTCGCCCCAGGTCTCATCGGGAATCCCCACGACCGCGACGTCGCCGACCGCGGAGTGGGTGAACAGCCGCTGCTCGATCTCGCGCGGGAAGATGTTCTCTCCACCGCGGATGATCATGTCCTTCAGCCGACCCTCGATGCGACAGTATCCGCGATCGTCCATGGACGCGAGATCGCCGGTGCGGAGCCACCCGTCGGCGTCGATCGCGGCGGCGGTCTCAGCGGGCATCTCGTAGTAGCCGCGCATTACCAGGTATCCACGTGTGCACAGCTCACCGACAACGCCGCAGGGAACGGTCTCGCCCGTGTCGGGGTCGACGATCCGCACCTCGGTCTGCGGGAGCGGGCGGCCGATCGTGGTGGCACGATCATCGAAGCTGTCGTCGAGGCGTCCCTGGGTGATCACCGGCGAGCTCTCGGTCTGACCGTAGATGATCGAGAAACGCACGCCGAGCCGGTCCTCGATGCGCTTGACAAGGTCGGGCGCGACGAGCGCCCCGCCCGAGATCGCCGCGCGCACCGATGAGAGATCGCGAGTGTCGAACCCGGGGTCCTCGGTCAGCGCGATCAGAACCGTCGAGACGCCGGCCAGCGCCGCCGCCCGCTCCGTCTCGATCAGATCGAGCATCAGGCCAGGCTCGAATGCGAGGAGCGGAACGTGCGCGAGCTGGTGGGAGACGCAGCCGAGCGCGCCGACGCCACACCCGGCGGTGTGGAACAGGGGGAACGGGTTCACGTACGCCTCGCCCGGCGCGAAGTCGAACCGCCCCAGCGTCATTCGAGCGTTGTTCGTCAGGCCGCGGTGGTGCAGGAGCGCGCCCTTTGGAAAGCCGGTCGTGCCCGACGTGTACTGGATCTGGACGGGGTCGTCCGGAGCGACGTCGGGGAGTGGCTCGGTGGGCGCGCCGGACGCGAGAAATGCGTCGAGCTCGGTGAAGGCGATCGCCTCGCGCAGCAGGGGAAGCTCGTCTCGGACGGCGTCCAGCGACTGCGCCATCGGATTGCCGCGGAACTCGGGCAGAAGGAAGATTCCGGCCGAGCCGGACTGCTCCAGGACGTATTTGAGCTCGCCGGGCTTGTATGCCGGATTGACCGTCACGAGGATCACGCCCGCAAGTGCCGCGCCGAACTCCACAACCTCCCACTCGGGGAGGTTGGGCGCCCACACCGCCACGCGCTCGCCGGGCGCAAAGCGTCCGAGCAGCGCGCGCGCACAACGCTCTGCGTCCTCCAGCAGCGCGGCGTAGGTCCAGCGCCGGCGAAGGGCCGGATCGGGATGGCCGCCGATCAGCGCGATCTGATCGGGCACCGCGAACGCGGCGTCGCGCAGGATCCCGCCGACGGTCGTGTCGAGGACCGGCTCGCTCTGGTCCGCGGGATAGTACGACTCGCTCAATACCGGGGTCGTAGCGGCCATCCTGCTCCTCCCTTCCTCAACCGCTCACCCTATCTCCACGCAAGACGCCGCGCAAGGACACGGGGCCCGAGCGCTCGCTCGGCGCCCGCATCGAGTCACCGGCAGCCGCGGCGGACCGTGGCCGCAGTGAGCGCAACCGCGGAGGCGCATGCATGACGATGCGGGCTAGGGTACGAACATGGCGCTAGTCCGCGCGAGCGGCCCCCTCAGCACACAGCTTCGCCGGACGTTCCCGACACGTCCCTTTCACGTGCGCTTCTGGGACGGCGGCGGCGTGCCGGCCACGGTGGCCGACGCCCCGACCTTCTCCCTGCGACGGCCCGCGGCGCTCGCGCACTTCCTTCGCGCGCCGGGGCCGTTGGGCCTCGGTCGTGCCTACGTGGACGGTTCACTGACCGTGGACGATCTCGACGCGGCGTTCATCGTGGTCGATGACTGGGAGCCGCCGCCGCTGCGCGGCGCCGACCGAGCGCGCTTGGGTCTGGCCCTCGCGGCCGCCGCGGCACCCGGCGGGATTCCGCGTCGTCCGAGCCTTGAGCTGATACTGCGCGGCCGACTCCACAGCATCGAGCGCGATGCCAGCGCCGTCCGCTACCACTACGACGTTGGCAACGAGTTCTTCGCGCTATTTCTCGATCCGTCGATGACCTACAGCTGCGCGGTCTTCTCGAAAGGCGCGCAAACGCTCGATGAGGCCCAGCGCGCGAAGCTCGAGCTGGTGGCGAGCAAGCTCGATTTGGAGCCCGGGGCACGGCTGCTCGACGTCGGTTGCGGCTGGGGAAGCTTCGCCATCCACGCGGCCCGACACCGCGGGGCGGTTGTCACGGGCATCACCCTGTCGCCGGCTCAGGCCGAGCTCGCGCGAGCGAAGGTATCGGAGGCTGGCCTTGACGATCAGGTGGAGATCCGGGTTGCGGACTACCGGACCCTGCCGCGATCGTCATTTGACGCGATCGCGAGCATCGGGATGGCCGAGCACGTGGGCGAGAGCCAGATCGACGTGTACACGCGGTCCCTGTTCGCGCTGCTGCGCCCCGGTGGACTGCTGCTGAACCATGCGATCGCCGTCATGGACCCCGACGACGATCCGCTCGAGGACCTCTTCTCGATGCGCTACGTGTTCCCCGACGGAGAGCCGTTACCGCTCTCCCGGATCCAGCTTGCGCTCGAGCGCGCGGGCTTCCATAGCGAGCATGTCGAGGGGTTCAGGGAGGACTACGCCGTCACTCTCCGCCACTGGATCCAGCGCCTGGACGAGCACATCGAGGAGGCACAAGCGCTCGCCGGTCCCGAACGCACACGCGTCTGGCGGTTGTACCTTCGGGCTGCGCGCCACGGCTTTGACACCGGGCTCACCTCCGTTTATCAGGTGCGCGCGCGCAGGCCGCTCTGAGCAGGGCGCCGACGTTATCCGGGGGGCAGATCGAGCGGCCCGCTAAGGCGCGGCCGGCACGACCGCGACCGGGGCATCCGTGACCGGCAGCTTTGCGATCTCGAAGACCGACTCCGGCAGGCGCTCAACATCGGTCATCAGCTCGAGGAAGGCGTCCGCGGGCTCGAGGAATCCGATCCGCGGGGTGCGGTAATGCATCGGGACGACCCAGCGCGGGGACAGACGATCGACGATCGCGGCGGCCTGACGAGCTCCGGCCGTGGGACCGCCGCCGACGGGAACGAACAGGAGGTCGATCTGCCCAATTGCCTCCGCCTGCTCATCACGGAGCACGCGCTGGCCGAAGTCGCCGAAGTGACACACACGCACGCCCTCGAGCTCGAACACGAAGATCGTGTTGGGCCCCCGTTCAGTGCCGGCGGACTGATCGTGCTCGGAGGCGACGGCCGTCACCTCGCCGATCGGCGACGGCAGGCGCCCAGCGGTCGAGCGCAGGATCACCGGATCTCCGCCGACGACCTCCACGCCGTTGTGGTCCGCGTGCTCGTGAGTGACGAGCAGCAGCGCGGCGGTGAGGTCAGCGATCGCCGGATACTCGAACCGCAGCCCGCGGGCCGTGAGCCCGGACATGTCAGCGAACGGGTCGATCGCCACGGTCGCCTCAGACGAGGTGAGACGAAACGCCGACTGACCGTACCACTCGATGTGCATGCTGCTCCTCGATGAGCTCTTGAGAGGGGTGGTGCCGTCTACATGCTAGATCCGTTGACAGCAGGAGCGGCTGGCGAAGACCGGATCACCCAATCGGTGGATCACGAGTGAGTAGCGTCCTCTAACGAGCCTCAGCGGGGCCCTGGCCTTCGTTGCGCCCTGCCGAGAACATCAGGGTGTCGGATGGCGCTGGCAAGGCGTAGTGTCACGGCGAGGTTGGCGGTATGCGTCGTGCCCGTCGGATCCCGGGTCACGAGCGTCGCGTGCACGTGAAGCCTGTTCGTGCGTGCGAGCAGCGCCCGGGCCTTCACCGACAGGCGCATCCTCACCGTGCTCACGCGGCCGCCGAGGACGGCGAACGATCTGCGGGCGAGGGTCAGGACGACAGTCCTTCGCTTCTTGGGCTGATGACCGGTTGCATGTGCGCTGAGTGTGCTCAGTGTCCAAATAGTCACCGTGCCGGCGCAGCCACCCTCCCCGGCGGAGCAGATCACTTCGACGCTGACCGTGCCCGATGAAGTCACGACCAGCGCCCTGCTCGCCAGCTGAGCGCTGGCAACCGGTGGTGGCTCGTGTTCCTGAGTCGCCAAGACACCCTGACCGGACGACGGCAACTGGCCGCCTGGAGCCTGCTGCACTAGCGGCGGCGTGGCGGGTTGCGTCGTGAACCCCTGAGCGGCGCCGTAGCTGGTCCCGCCTGTGTTGGTTGCGACGATGCGGTAGTAGTAGCCGACCCCTGCATTGAGACCCCCGGCCATCGCGGACACCGGCACGGCGCTGTTGGCCGCCCCCGGTAGCGAGGCGCAGGGAACGCTGGTCCCGTAGGCCGGCGAGCTCCCGTATTCGAAGTGACAGTCTTGGACGGTTGCACCGCCCGGGTTCACGGTCGCGTTCAGCGTCGCCGAGGTCTGAGTCACAGAAGATGCCTGTTCGGTCACGACCGTTGGAGGGTCGGGGAGCGTCGTGAGCGTCTGGTCGTTGCCTCGACTGGTTCCGCCCGGATTGGTCGCGACGATCCGGAAGTGGTACGTGCTGTTCGGGCTAAGACTTCCGACGATCGCCGAGACTTCCACCGAGCTTTCGCCCGCTCCCGGTAGCGAGGCGCACGGCACACTGGTCCCGTAGGACTGCGAGCTCCCGTATTCGAAGTGGCAGTCGCTGACCGCGGGCCCCTCGGGATTCACCGTTCCGTTCAGCGTCGCCGAGGTCTGCGTGATCGATGATGCGGGGTTCGTCGCGACGATGGGGACGGGTTGGCGCGGGGTGATTAGTTCCTGGTCCTCGCCCTGGCTGGCCCCACCCGAGTTGGTCGCGACAATACGAACGTGGTATGTGGTCTTTTCGCTCAGACCCACCACGGACGCGGACACCGGCACGGCGCTGTTGCCCGCCCCCGGTAGCGAGGCGCAGGGAACGCTGGTCCCGTAGGCCGGCGAGCTCCCGTATTCGAAGTGACAGTCTTGGACGGTTGCACCGCCCGGGTTCACGGTCGCGTTCAGCGTCGCCGAGGTCTGAGTCACAGAAGATGCCTGTTCGGTCACGACCGTTGGAGGGTCGGGGAGCGTCGTGAGCGTCTGGTCGTTGCCTCGACTGGTTCCGCCCGGATTGGTCGCGACGATCCGGAAGTGGTACGTGCTGTTCGGGCTAAGACTTCCGACGATCGCCGAGACTTCCACCGAGCTTTCGCCCGCTCCCGGTAGCGAGGCGCACGGCACACTGGTCCCGTAGGACTGCGAGCTCCCGTATTCGAAGTGGCAGTCGCTGACCGCGGGCCCCTCGGGATTCACCGTTCCGTTCAGCGTCGCCGAGGTCTGCGTGATCGATGATGCGGGGTTCGTCGCGACGATCGGCTGGATCGCGAGAGAGCAGCCCGGCATCGCCTTGCACACGTCCAGGCGCCCTCCCGTGATGATTTTGCCTTCGAGCGAAGGAACCTTGTCGACGTGTTCGAGGATGTCGGCCTTTAGTTCGGTCGGTGAGTACGACGGTTTGACGGACAGGATCAGCGCCGCCGCGCCCGCGACCTGCGGGGAGGCCATCGAGCCCCCGCTGAGATAGCCATAGTTGTTTGCGCGCAATGTCGAGTAGATGCTCTGGCCCGGCGCGGCGAGGTCGACGGTTTTCGGTCCGTAGTTTGCGAAGCCCGCAAGTGCGTCCTTGTTGGTCGACGCCGTGACGCAGATCTCCGTGGGGAGGTCATACTTGCACGGGTAGCGTTTAACGCTTGCTTCGTCGTTGTTCGCGCTGGTGTTGCCGGCCGCCGTCACGAACAGGATACCGTTGGCGCCCAGCAGTTCGATCGCGTTTTTGAGTTCTGTTGAGGGTTCCGTTCCTTCGAAGACGTCCGAGTCGTTGACCACTCGGATGTTCACGCCTTCCTGCTTTGCCTTCACCAGCCAACGCAGGGCTTCGCTCAGCATGCTGGTTGGGTTTTTGTCGCCCGCGTTTTTGACCCATCGGACGGGCAGGATTGTCGTTTCCCAGTTCATCCCCGCGACGCCGGCTTCGTTGTTGCCGACCGCGCCCATGATCCCCGCCACGTGACTGCCGTGACCTCCGTAGCTCGTGTCTTCGTCGAGTGGGTTGCAGACTTGGTTGACCACGTCGTAGCCGTGGGTTTTGGCCGCGCATTTTTCTTTCTTGCCGTTTTCGCCGATCCCACCCGGGTTGGACCAGATGTTCGCTTTCAGGTCGGGATGGTTGTAGGCGACGCCCGTGTCGACCTCGCCGATCACGATCGAGCGGCTGCCGACGGGCTTGCCCGACGCCTCCAACGCATTCCATGCCGCCAGCGCGTGGTCATCGGCCCCTGGCGTGCCTGCTTCTTCTGCGCCGAGTTCCTCGTTCCCATTCTGGAAGGGGATCTTCTGCCCGGTGTTTTCGTCCCCCCATTGTTTGGAGAAAAACGGATCGTTCGGAGGTTCGGTCGCACTGGTTCGCGAGAGATAGTTCGGTTCGGCGTAGGCGACGTCCCGATCGCGTCGCAGGCGGGCCACGGCGGAGAACACCCGCCCATCGGGCACCCGCAGCGCAAACGGCGCGAGGTACTCCGCGCCGGTGACGCGTCCACGGCCAGCCGGTTTGATGACCGGTCCTATGCGCCTTGCGCCCAGGGCGCCCGCCCCGTTCTCGATCGCGTGGCGCTGTCCGGCCGAGACGCCCGAGTGGAAGCCGACCAGTACCGACCCGTCGAGATAGGGGCCGTATGGCGAGTAGAGGGTCGTCGGCGGCAGCGCGAAGGAGGCGGCCCTCGCGGCGGCCGAACGGGTCGCCGGCGAAGAACCCGTGGCGCCCGGCGATATCGACGTCACCGAGCTCAGGAACGCTATCGCAAGGGCGAACGACACCAGTCCCGTCCACCTCCGAGCGCCGCGGCGCGCAGCTGTTGAGTCGGTAACGGACGAGGCTTGGGGCACTGGACCTCCTCGCAGCTCGATGAGCAAACGCCGGGAGCCAGGCCATGTCGCCGTTCCCTCCAGGACCGACCGCAAGTGATGCCCTCCGGCGACAACCATAGCGCTCAGGTCAAGCGCAGAAGTACTGGCCCGGCATCAAGCGGAAGGACGGGCACGTTCGTGCCCGTGCGCGATCGGGCTTATTGCAGCTCCCATCGCAGGCGCAGACGGGCTAGGCTGCAAACACCACCTTGATCTTGAGTGCAAGACCTGCCTTGGCGACCAGAGGAGTTAACTGCGATGAGCACGCAAACGACCATCGACAGCAATGAGCTTTTCATCGGGGGTGAGTGGACCGAACCACGGGGCGCGGAGCGCATCTCTGTGATCGCGGCGAGCACCGAGGAGCTCGTGGGGTCGGTCCCGGAGGGGACGAACGCCGACATCGACGCCGCTGTAAACGCGGCGCGCGCGGCGTTTGACGACCCGAGCGGCTGGTCGTCCTGGTCGACCGAGGATCGCGCGCAGGCGCTCGAGCGGCTGGCCAGCGCACTCGAAAGCCGCAGCGAGGAGAGCGCGCACCGCGTATCGCTGCAGAACGGCATGCCGATCTCGATCGCGCTGCAGACGGAGGCCGTGTTTCCAGCCGTGCTCGCACGCTTCTATGCCGGGATGATCCGCGAGACCAGCTTGGAGGAAGATCGTCAGGGGCTGCTCGGCGGCACCATCCACGTTGTCTCCAAGCCGGTGGGCGTCGTCGGCGCGATCGTGCCGTGGAACTTCCCCCAGGTTCTCGCCATGTTCAAGCTCGCGCCGCTGCTCGCGGCGGGTTGCACCGTCGTGATCAAGCCAAGCCCGGAGACCGTGCTTGACAGCCTGCTGCTCGCCGAGGCGGTCATCGAGGCCGGGCTACCCGCCGGGGTCGTGAACATAGTGCCTGGTGGGCGCGAGGTCGGGGCCTACCTGGTAGAGCATCCGAGCGTCGACAAGGTCGCTTTCACCGGCTCCAGCGCAGCGGGTCGCACAATCGCGCGGCGCTGTGGCGAGCTGCTTCGCCCGGTGACCCTGGAGCTCGGCGGGAAGTCCGCGGCAATCGTCCTCGACGACGCCGACCTCTCCCAGGCCACCGAGGCCCTGTTCGCTGCCACGCTCCTCAACAACGGCCAGACGTGCTATCTCGGCACGAGGGTGCTCGCGCCCCGTGCGCGCTACGACGAGGTCCTCGAAGTCTTCAGTGGTCTCGCGGGCGCGCTTCAGGTGGGCGATTCCCTCGACCCGTCCACGCAGGTCGGACCGCTCGCGAGCGCCCGGCAGCGCGAGCGGGTCGAGGGATACATCGAGAAGGGCCGCGCCGAGGGTGGCCGGGTCGTGGCCGGCGGCGGTCGCCCGGCGGATCAGGACCGCGGCTGGTTCGTACAGCCCACAGTCTTCGCCGACGTCGAGAACAGCTACACGATTGCGCGGGAGGAGATCTTCGGGCCGGTGCTCTCCGTGATCCCCTATGACGGTGTCGATGAGGCCGTCGCGATCGCCAACGACTCCGAGTTCGGACTCGGCGGCAGCGTGTGGACCGGAGACCACGAGCGTGGCGAAGCTGTCGCCCGGCGCGTGCAGACCGGGAGCATCGGGATAAACCACTACACGCTCGATCCCGCCGCCCCGTTCGGTGGCGTAAAGGCGAGCGGCCTCGGACGCGAGCTCGGCCCCGAGGGTCTGATGGCCTACATGCAGGTGCAGTCGATCTATCAGGCACCGCCTTCGTAGGCCACAGCCGCGCCGTAGCGAAGCGCGCGCCGCATGCGCCGCGGTGGGTCGACAACAGCAGGCCGATGAATCTTAAGCCCCCCTTCATCAAAGCGGGCAACGGTGTCTACGGGCGGAAATCCGCCCCCAGATCTGAATGGAGAGGGCCAATGGCAAGAATCATCGTGACGACAGATCCAATCGACGACCGCCGTGCAGCGACCCTGCGCGACCAGACTCCGGTGTTACTCGACGAGGGCGTCAACTCGGCGCATCTCTGCGACGACCATGCCGCGGGACAGCTCATCGAACGGGTCGCGTGGGCGGTCGCCGACGCCGAGGAGGCCGAGCACGCCGTGACTGCTGGCCACTGAGCGGCCGCACTGACAGGCATCCGTAGCGTCGCGTTCGGGTGGTGCGACGCGTGACGTCGCTGACCAGCCGGCTAACGGAGCGCTCCGCCTGGGCGGCGTCGTCAAGGACAGGTGGAGGAGCGGCCAGCCGCGGGCGACCCTGCTTTCGCAACACATACGATCCAGTCGTCTGCTCGGGTTTCACTCGGACGCTCGCTTTAGCCGCGAAGGCAGCGGTCGGCGATACTCAACGCACTATGGCTGACGAGTCCACGACCCCCGACCCGGTGGAGCGCGTGCGCGCGGCCTTCGAGGCCTACGGTCGTGCGGATTTCGACGGAACCGTGGGGTTCTTTGCCGCTGACGCGGTGTGGGGGATGAAGGGGGGCGAGACCTTCGAGGGCATTGCGGCGATTCGCGCCTTCATGGAAGAGTTCCGTAGCCGCTTTGAGGGTTTCGAGGTTGACGTTGAGGAGCTCCGAGACCTCGGCGGCGAAGTCCTGCTCGCCGTCAACATGATGCGGGGTCATCCACTGGGCAGCGCTGGCGAAGTCTGGCAGAGGGGCGCGTTCGTCTACGAGGGGAAGGCTGGGTTTGTTGTGCGCGCCACGGCCTACACGGACATCGACGAGGCCCGTGCTGCCGCCGAACGCCTCGCCCAGGAGCGGGGGTAGGCGGTGTCACAGGAGAACGTAAGGTTGGTCGAGCGCGCGATCGCGGCGATCAACGCGAGGGACATCGAGGGCTATCTCGGCTGCTGCACCGAGAACATCAAGTTGGAGACGCCAATGGCCGCCGTTGGAGGGGTGTACGAAGGAACCGACGGCATCAAGCGTTACTTTACGGACATCGAGGAAGCCGCACCCGATTTCCGGATCGAGCTTGACGGCGTGGAAGAGGTCGATAGCAAGCGGGTGATCGCGTTCATCCGGACTAGCGGCACGGGGCGAACCAGCGGCATTCGCATGGCACCGCCGCCTCTCACCAACGTGTACGACCTGGTCAACGGCAAGATCAGCCACATTCGCATCTTCCTCGACCGTGAGGAGGCCCTCAAAGCCGTAGGGCTGGAGGAGTAGGCGATGTCAAGAGAGCTCATGACGCCGTGGGCGTCACCCTCGACGGATGAAATGGGCGAGCTTTGCCGCTGATCCGAAGGAGATTGAGGGCTTATTTCTAAGCAGAACGTGGAGCTGGCGCGTCGTGCCGTTGACGATTGGAATCGAGGGGAGTTCAGCGGGGCGAAGCTCTGTCTCTACTATCACCCCGATGTCGAGTGGCTACCGCATCGAGCTGAGACGGAGGGGGCGTTTCACGGGATCGAAGGTATGGAGAGGTTCTGGGCGGATACCCAGGAGGTCTTCGAGAAGTTCGAGCTGCACTACGAGCTTCTGGAACTCGGCGAGCGGGTGCTCGCGTGGGGGGAGATCCATCTGCGGGCGAGAGGCAGCGGAATCGAGACGGACATTCCCTTCGGCGGTCTAGTCGAGTTCCTCGACGGCAAGATCGTGCGCTGGGAGGACTTCGGCTCCAAGGACAAGGCCCTCGAAGCCGTGGGCCTGGCCGAGTAGGCGTCACGTGCCAACGTCCGGTGCGAGGCCGAGGTCGGAGAACGCCCGCCACGAGTGCTTCCGTGCGGATGCGAGCGTCCCGCCACGTCTCGGTCCGACTTGCGCTCAGGACGACATGCGAGCGCAACGTCCGATGCTCGGCACACGCTCGCTCGCGCAGCGGAAGCAGAAGCCCACAGGGATCACCCACCTAGCTGCGTGCATTCAGCAGCTCTGCCAGCCGGTCCACTTCCGCGACCGTGACTGTCAGCTCAGGATGGCGGAGGATCCCCAGAGGATCGAGGCCGCGTACTGGGGTGCGGAACGAGATGAGCACTCCCCGGTCCCCGTTGCTAGCGAACGTCAGGCCCCGGTCGGTGATCGCAAGTCGCGCCGGTCCCGCGGTCTTCAAGAAAGCGTACGGCCCGGTCACCTCAGCATCGGTGATGTTGACCAGCGGTGTGGAGACGCGCCAGGGACCAAAATGGGCATCGAGCTCCCGGTCGCCTACATCCACAAAGGCGGCCGTGGGACTTATGCCGAACGCGCGAGCCGGCAGCCGATACCTCCGCGCGAAGCAAAAGGCGAAACGCTCGATGTCACTCACCGCAACGATGCTACTGAGGGACATCGTCACGTTGACCTGCGTCCGCACGTTCCGGAGGCGAGCGCCAGCTCGGGAAGTGCCTCGTCGGACTCGGGAATCAGCTCCAGCGGCGCCAGGTTGGATGATCGCCAACCGCCTCAGTGAAGACGACCAGACGCCCGCTTCGCCGGCGTAAGCGATCGTCGTGAGCGTGGCTTGATACGACTGAAGCTCGTCCGAGGCTGGAGCGCGCGGCTTACCGGCCGACACGCTCGCCCTCTCGCCAAAGCGCAGGTCCGTCGGCATCGAGGCACAGAATGATGGCGCACAACGGGGCCCGTTGCTCGCAGGCTCTCCCCCGTGTACTTCTCCCCAGCGGGAGCTGCGCCCGACGCCGCTTAGCGGTTAGCTGGAGGATACTGCGCGCATCATGCCTGGAGAGTCCACGACGCCCGAGCTGGAAGAGAGGGTGCGACGGGCCATCGAGGCTGAGCGCCGTGACCTCGAGGCGAGCGTGGCCTTCTTCGCGCCGGACGCCGTCTGGGACACCTCGCCATTGGGCATGCGCGTCTTCGAAGGCCGCGAGGCGATAAGGGCATGTTCGAAGATTGGTGGAAGACATTCGAGGAGGACGAGCGCACGTTGGAGGAGTTCCGCGACCTGGGCGACGGCGTGACGTTCGGCGTGCTCTTCCAACGTGGGCGGCCTGCGGGCAGTAGCGGGTTCGTCGAAACGCGCACCGCGATGGTGGCGACTTGGGCGGACGGGCTTATCGAGCGACTTACGCTCTACCCCGACATCGATGAAGGCCGCGCTGCCGCCGAACGCCTCGCCCAGGAACGGGGGTAGGGATGTCACAGAAGAACGTCTACACGCGAGCACGTCCGGGGGCAGAGCTTCTAGGCGCAAGGGCCGCGACTTGCAGGTCTTTCTTCAGTCGGGGAGACAGGATTTGAACCTGCGACCCGCCCGGCCCCCAGCTCCACGGTCCCGGGGTCGCTGGGTTCGTTTGGCTCGCTCTCAAGCGCGCTGAGTTGCGCTCGGTTGCTCTGAGTTCTTCTCAGTTTGGACCCCGAATTGGACCCCGCGCGTCGCGTCGCCGTTGGCGTTCGTCGGATGTGCGGAATGATCATCTAGCCGAGCCGCGGTCTGGGACGGCTACGCGCACCCCGTATCCCGCGCGCAAAGCGGAAGCGCGTTTAGGGCCTCGCGCAACGCATCCTTCTTCGTCCGGACCAGGCGCGTGGGGTGAGGCTTAGCGGACGCTCGCTGACGCCGCCCCAGACCGAAGATCGGCTCCTCACCCCGCCCGCCGGTAGCGGATGTGCGTGGCGAGCGGAGAGTGGAGCACCTCGACCGGCTCGAACCCGAGGGACTCGACTCCGTCGAACAGCCGCTCGCCGGACCCGAACAGGACGGGGACCACGTCGAGCGTGAGTTCGTCGATCACTCCGGCGGCGAGCGCCTGACGGACGGTCGAGGCGCCGCCCGCGATGTCGATGCCATCCTCGCCGGCCGTCTCACGCGCCTGCGCGTAGGCGGCATCGAAGCCCTGGGTGACGAAGTGGAAGCTCGTGCCGCCCTCCATCTCGATCGGCTCGTGGGCGTAGTGGGTGAGCACGAAGACCGGCGCGTGGTAGGGCGGCTCGGAGCCCCACCATCCATCCCAGTCCTCATCCCACTCGCCGCGGATCGGCCCGAACATGTTGCGGCCCATGACATAGGCCCCGCGCGGTCGCATGAGCCAGCCCTCTGCCGTCGCGTCGGCGTCGTTCGCGCGCTCGTCGCCGAGATGCCAGCTATGGACCTCCCTGCCGCGCTTCCCCAGCGGATTCTCCCGGCTCTGGTCCGGCCCGGCGACGAAGCCGTCGAGCGAGATCGACATGTGGCAGGTGGTGTCCGGCATCGGCGTCCTCCAAGCGAAGTGCCCTCCACGCAAATGAACCGAGGTCGGTGAGCATAGGCTCAACGCCACCGACACGCCTGCTCACGGCGCGATCCGAGCGTCTCGCTATCTCCGCACAGCGCTTGCGCTCAGGACGACGAGCACTCGTCTGACCGCCGGCTCGGTGGAGTTCTGCTTCGCCATCGCAAAGGAGCAGTCTTGGAGGCACAAGACGAGACGATCGAGATTCGTCCAGTGCGGCCGTCTGCTCGGGGCCACGAGAGATGTCTCCTTCTGTGCGAAAGCGAGCGCCAGTCTGTGCGAACGCTAGGCCACGCTCACGAGTCGGCTTGTGTCTCGAGGATCTCCTTCAGCCGGGCCAAGTCCTTGCGGTTGGCACGGCGCATCGCGGCTGCCGTCAGGGGTGCCGCGATCTTCTTGAAGCCTGCCGGTTCGCCCCGGTTTTGCAGCGTCATGCGTGTGCCGCCGTTCGCGCTGTCCTCCCAGGCGTAGGTGGTCTCCATCGGGAACGGTCCCTCGGCGGTACTCATCACGAAACGCTTGTCAGGGATCAGTTCCCTGACCTCGTACGTATAAGCCAGCCGACGGCCGAGGAACTCGGCGATGAAAGCGATCTGCGAACCGACAGCCATCGGCTTGGGGGTCTTCCACTCGACCTCCTTGATGTTCTCGTACCAGGCCACTGCGTTGTCGGGATCGCACGCGAACGCTGACACTGCGTCACGTGGCCGAGCGATCTCGATCGCAGTCAGGATGTCAAGAGGCACGCGGCTGACGCTATCGCTTAAAGGACGTCTACGATCGCGAAAGGACTATCTGTCCGCACAGCTGGACCTCGCCCCAAGCGATAGCACTGAGCCACGCCCTGCGCGCGCTCGCTTACCTGCCGAAAGCAGCGGTCCGCGATACTCAACGCACGATGCCCGAGGAGTCCACGACCCCCGACCTGGTCGAGCTTGTGCGGCAGTCGTTTGAGGCAGGAAACAGCCGTGAGTTTGACGAGATCATGAGCATCTACGCGCCGGATGCCGTCTGGGACATGTCGTCAGCGGGGCTAGGCATGTTCCACGGCGCAGCGGCGATACGCAGCTTCCTTGAGGACTGGATCGGTTCCTACGAGGAGTACGAGAACAAGCTGGAGGAGAACCGTGACCTCGGCTACGGAGTGGTGTTTGCTGTTGCGCGCCTTGACGGTCGCCCAGTTGACAGCCCGGGCAGGGTCACGGAACGATGGGCCCTCACGGCCATTTGGGCAGCGGGCATGATCGTGCGGGTGATCGCACGCACTGACATCGACGAGGCCCGTGCTGCCGCCGAACGCCTCGCCGAGGAGCGGGGGTAGGCGATGTCGCAGGCGAACGTGGAGCTTGTCCTGGCGTTGCAGCCCGGCCCAGGCGTGGACCTGGTGCCACGCTTCCGCGATGAGACTGCGATGGCAGCCGCGATCGAGGCCACCGCCCGCTACTTCCACCCGGACTTTGAGTCGGCCCATCGGTTGATCGGCAGCGAGCGCACCTATTCCGGCATGGATGGCCTAACAGAATCCTGGCGAGACTGGCTTGCGCCATGGGCCAGCTACCGCTCAGACGTCGTGGAGGCAATCGACTGCGGAGACCGCGTGCTCATGATCGTCAACGACTTCGGACGCCGTGACGGAAGCCCCATTGAGATCAAGAGCAACAACGCCGCGATCTGGACCATCCGAGACGGGAAGGTCGCGCGCGCCGAGTTCTACGCCGATCGGGACTGGGCGCGCAAAGACGTGGGGCTGGCGGGTTAGGCGATGTCGCAGGAGAACGTGGAGGTTGTGCGACGGGGAATTGAGGCGTTCAACTTGGGTGATGTCAAGGCGATACTCACGCTCGCCGATACGGAGGTGGAATGGCGTCCCGCATTCGGCGCTGCAACGGGCGGCGCGACGGCGTATCACGGCCACGCAGGTATCCGTGAGTATTGGCGGGGCACACAGGAGATCTTCGATCACTTCCACTTTGACGCCGAGCAATTCATCGACGACGGCATTAGCATCCTCGTGATTGGGCGCGGCAGCGGGCGCGCGAAAGGCAGCGGTATTCAGATCGACCAGCCGTTCGCCATGCTCTGGAAGGTTCGTGGAGGCAAGGCTGTGTTCGGACAGACCTTTACCGATCCTGACCAGGCCCGTGCTGCCGCCGAACGCCTTGCCCAGGAACGGGGGTAGGCGATGTCGCAGGAGAACGTGGAGATTGTGCGAAACGCGTTCCACAGTTTTGGCGCGGAAGGAATCGACGCTGCGCTCTCGTTTTGCTCGCCCGATGTTGTCTGGTACCCGACCGATCGTTGGCTGGACGGCTCCGCCTACCGTGGGCATGACGGCATGCGGAGGATCGAAGCGGCCTTTTCCGAGAACTTCGATGACTTCCGCTTTCACGTCCACGAGACCCGCGACGCGCAAGATCGCGTTGTCGCGCGCGTTGACATGATCGGACGTATCAAGCAGTCGGGGGCCGAGGTCAGTCAACGACTCGGATTCGTGGTTTCGGGCTTCCGCGACGGAACGTTCGGTGAGGTTCGCGTGTTTCCGAGTTGGTATGACGCCCTCAAAGCCGTGGGGCTGGAGGAGTAGGGGTCAGGCGCCGGTGTCCGGTGTGAGCCTGAGGTCGTCGAGCACCCGACACGAGTGCTCTCCGCACGATGCGAGCGTCCCGACGGACACCGTCTCGGCTCCTGAGTTGGACGAAACTGAGGCGTCCGCTCTGCCATACGCGAGACGATCGCTTAGCCCATGGCAAAGGAGCAGTCGCGGGAGCCGGAGCTCGGACGAGTGCACGTCGACGAGCTTCCACCGTCTCGTCGTCCGCTCGATGGAGGTCTGCCTCGCCATGACCAAGCAGTCGCGTCGCCACAGCGACGGCTGATTTCTGACAATCGTGTTTGTGCAGACGTGGCGCTCGAGAGCACTGACGGCCGGAGGTCGAGCGATCTGACAAAATGCCGGTCGGGTCGGTGCGGTCCGTTGCACCGCGTCGACGAGTCAGGGTTAGCGGGACCGCGTCGGTCTCGCATGGGGAGGTTTTGAGCATGTATGACTACGTGATCGTGGGAGCGGGCTCGGCGGGCTGCGTGTTGGCCTCCCGGCTGACGGATGACCCAGATGTCAGCGTGCTGCTGATCGAGGCCGGTCCGCCCGACTCGAGCGACAACATCCACGTCCCGGTCGCCTTGTCGCAGCTCATGCACTCGCAACTCGATTGGGATTACTCGACACTGCCCGAGCCGTTCGCCGATCGCCGGCGTATACATCTGCCGCGCGGCAGGACTCTCGGTGGATCGTCGTCTACCAACTGGATGGTGTACATCCGCGGGCACCGTGCCGACTACGACGAGTGGCGCGATGGGGGCTGCGAGGGATGGGGCTATGACGATCTGCTGCCCTACTTCAAGCGTGCCGAGGACAACGAGCGTGGCGCGTCTGAGTACCACGGCGTGGGGGGTCCGCTGAGGGTGTCCGAGGGCCGCTCGCGCAACCCGATGACGGAGGCCTTTCTGGAGGCTTGCGATCAGGCCGGGCAGCGGCGCAACGAGGACTTCAATGGCGCAGAGCAGGATGGGTTCGGGCGCTACCAGGTCACTCAAAGCGATGGACGCCGCTGCTCGACCGCTGTGGGCTACCTGAGCCCCGCCATGTCTCGCCCCAACCTGACCGTCGAGACGTTCTTGCAGGTCCATCGCGTGCTGTTCGAAGGCGACCGCGCCGTCGGAGTGCAGGCCGAGCGGATGGGCGAGCTGAAGGAGGTTCGCGCTGAGCGCGAGGTGATTCTCTGCGGAGGTGCGTACAACTCGCCCCAGCTGCTGATGCTCTCAGGCATCGGCTCGGCCGAGCTGTTGACGATGCTGCAGATCCCGGTCGTGGCAGACCTGCCGGCGGTCGGGCAGAACCTGCAGGACCACGCCGCGAGCGGGTGGTTGTGGACTCACGATGAGCCGGTTTCGCTGTTGAGCGCCATGAGTGACGAGAACACGGCGCGGTTCGAGAGCGAAGGGTCCGGGCCGCTTACGTCCAACGCGGTTGAGACCGGCGGGTTCCTGCGCAGCAGCGAGGAATTGTCGGCGCCAGATCTGCAGTTTCACGTCGCGGGGGCGATGCTCCTCGACGAACCGATATACGAGCACGGCCTCACGATCGGGGTCTACCCGGCGAAGCCCGCCAGCCGGGGAATGCTGACACTGCGCTCGCCCGATCCGACCGTCGCGCCGTTCATTCTCCACAACTACTACGCCGAGGATTCCGACATGCAGGCGGTCATGCAGGGTCTGCGCTTCGCCAGCGAGATCGCCGCGCAGCCGGCGCTCGCTCCTTACACCGTCAGGCCATATGACCAGCCGGAATCGGACTCGGGACAGGATCTGCGGGCCTACATCCGTCGACAGACCTATACGGCCTTTCATCCCGTCGGCACCTGCCGGATGGGCTCGGACGCCGAGGACGTTCTGGACACGGAGCTGCGTGTGCGCGGCGTTCAAGGACTACGGGTAATCGACGCGTCGGTGATGCCGAGTGTCGTTCGCGGCAATACGAACGCCCCGACGATTGCGATCGCCGAGCGGGCAGCGGACCTGATCCGCGGTGTCGAGCCGCTGGCGCCTGCGACGCCTAAGGCGGTCGCGGCCGGAGCATGAGGGCGCGTGTCGTCTGTTCCGCTGCTGCTTTTTGGGCGAGCGAGCGTCTAAGCAACGGCCGCGCTTGCGCTTGCTCTGGACGAGCGGTAGCACTCCGCGCATCGACCCGCGACACTTCCGCAATGCGCCGCGTAAGCAGGCGTCTGGGCGTCCTCAGCCGAAGGTGATCGGAGATCGTCCGTGCGCAAGCCCCGGTCCCGATTGTCCAGGCGCCCGCATTGAACCGGATGCAGACGCCGACTGCCAGCCGAGGCTGTGTCTAGGCCGGCTGAGCCCCGCGGGTCGCCAGGCGCGCGCCGAAGCGCATCGTTCGCGGGATCCGGCGCGCGAGGGAGACGGCGACGCGGTCGGAGCGGTGCATGTGCCCGGCGGCCCCGTCGAGCGGCGCGCTCGGCGCGCGCTCGTCGCCCAACGCGTATACGCGCCACGAGCCCGGAACGCCCTTGAGCTCGTGCTCTCCGCGGTCCGCGAACTGCATGCCCGAGCCGACGACGAGCTCCTTGACAGTGTTAGAGACGACCACCTCGCCCGGTCCCGCCAGCGCGCCGACGCGGGCCCCGATGTGGACGCCCAGGCCGCCGAGGTCATCTCCGATTACCTCGCACTCGCCGGTGTGGACGCCGGCCCGCAGCTCGATGCCCAGCTCTGACACGCCTTCGCGCAGCGCCTCGGCGCAGCGGATGGCCTTCGCCGGCCCGTCGAACGCCGACAGCGCCCCGTCGCCGATGTGCTTTACCACGCGGCCGCCGCACTCACCCACGACGCGATCCACGAGCGCGTCGTGACGCCCAAGCACCTCGCGCCACGCACTGTCTCCAAGCTCCGCGGCCCGCTCGGTCGAGGCGACTATGTCCGTAAAGAGCACGCTGGTAAGCACGCGGTCCGGCTCGGCACGGTGGACGGACCCAGTTACGAACCGTTCCATCTCGTCGGCGACCGGCTCGAAGTCTCCTATCCAGAAGAGGTGATCGATGCCGGGAAACCCGACGAAGCGCGCCCCGGGGATCCGTTCGGCCATCAGCTGGGCCGCCTCTACGGGAACCGCTCGGTCGCCGTCGACATGCAGGACGAGCGCGGGAACTTGAACCGACGACAGAACGTCGCGCACGTCGATCTGCAGGACCGTCTGAACCAGCGCGCGGGCCATGCTCGGGCTCGCGGCGGCGCGAGCGAACATTGCAAAAAACCGCTGTTGTCCCTCGCCCATGCTCGGCGCGAAGACTTTCATCGCGTCGCCGTCGCCCCAGTGCTCAATAGCCTCTTTCAGCTCGCGGTGGTGCGCTTCGATGCGCTCGGCCGCCTCCGGCGAGTAGGCCTCGGGTGCGCGTTGTGGCATGGCCGCGAATGTCCCGTAGAGGATCAGCGAAATGATCCGCTCTGGCCGCGTGGCGGCCAGGACCACCGAGGTGGGGCCACCCTCAGAGATGCCGAATAGCACTGCCCGCCGGGAGCCCGCAGCGTCCAGGACGGCCTCGATGTCCGCACCGCGCTCCTCAAGCGTTGGCAGGTGTGAGATGGGATCCGACAGACCAGTACCAGGCTTGTCGTACATGATCAGCCGTGTAAACGAGGCCAGCCGGGCCAGGAACTTGGCTGTGGGGGGATCAGTCCACTGCAGATCAAGATGCGACACGAAGCCGGGCGAGACGAGCATGTCGACCAGACCGTCGCCTATCACTTGGTAGGCGATCGAGACCCCATCTCGCTCGACGTATTGCGTTGGCGGCGGCTGCACGATGACCAGTCTACGCTCGGATGACCTCGCTGCTTTCGCTCGATAGCGATCGCCTCGAGGGGCGGCGAGCAGACGCCTGCTCAGGACGACGACCAAGCGCGTCGACCGAGGACAGCGAGACGACTGCTTTCGCCGGGGCTAAGCGAGCGTCTCGTGGGCGGACGCCGAGACGCCTGGTGATCGTCCTGAGCGAGAGCTACAACGGGCGTTGCGCAAGACCTCCGCTTCTGCCTGGCGAAGCGGAAGTACCGCGAGGGTCGACCCGGTGCCGCCCACGTTCCACTCCGGCTGTGCGGATGGCTTGAACACACGGATCAGAACTCCTGCTCAGCGCCAGAGGGAGTCGGCATCGCGTTCGCTGACCCGTCCTGGAGCGTCGCGTGCCGCGCGGTCACGGGAATAGCGGTGCGTGCCAGGCGGTCTTGATGTTCGTATTGCTTTGCCAGGCGATCAGCCCATCCCCCCGAGCACCGAGGGCGACGACCGGTCCTGCTTGAAAGGCAATCTCGGCGCTCTTGCGATCTGACACCGTGTTTCGCGTCTGCCATCCCCCGCCCGCGGGATGTGACGCCACCTCCATCCCGCGCTTTCTGTAATCGGGGAGACAGGATTTGAACCTGCGACCGCCCGGCCCCCAGCCGGGTGCGCTACCAGACTGCGCCACTCCCCGGTGGCATCAGAGCGGGCGACCGGAATTGAACCGGCTCTAGAAGCTTGGAAGGCTTCTGTGCAACCAAAACACTTCGCCCGCGCGGTGGGGCTCCATGTTACCGGCGCCCCGTGTCAGCCACGGAAACAGCTGGGTGCTACCGCCGGTCCTCCGTGGGCACCTCGCCCTCCTCGTCGGCCAGCCCCGGGGGCGGCCAGGGGCCGGCCCAGTTGTCGCGCCCGCCGTCGAGCGTGACCGTTGAGCCGCTGAACGCGCGGCCGAGCGGCGACGCGAGCAGCGCGACGAGCCATGCGTGCTCCTCGACGTTACCCATTCGCTGTAGTGGCACCGAGCGCGACGTGCCGGCGCGAACGCTCGCCGGATACTTCGCCAGCACCTCCGTGTCGAAGTGCCCCGCCGCGACCGCCGCGACGGTTATGCCGGCGTCCCACCAGCGCGCGGCCAGCTCGCCCGTCAGCGCCTCAACGGTCGCTCGTGCGGACCCCGAGTGCGCCATCCCCGGCATCCCGTGGTGCGGCGAGAGGGTGACGTTGACGATCGTTCCGCCTCCGGCTGGTCCAAGCGCCAGATCGAACGCCGATTCGGCCATGTTGAGAATGCCGTCGACGTTCAGACGCCACACCGCGCGCCATCCCTTCGCGGCGATCAACTCGGCCGGCGTGAAGTACTGGCCGCCGGCGTTGTTCACGAGCACGTCCAGGCGCCCGTGCCGGTCGAGCACGCTCTGGACGAGCCTGCGCGCGTCGTCGGGGTCGCGCACGTCCCCCGTAATCGGGTCCGCCTTGCCGGCAGTCGTGACGATCTCGCTCGCGGCGGCCTCGAGCACCTCGGCGCGGCGGCCCGCGATCGTCACCGCGGCGCCGCATCGCGCGAGCTCCAGCGCCGTGGCCTTTCCCAAGCCCGTACCGCCACCGGTCACCAACGCCACCTGTCCACTCAGCAGCCCGGGCGCGAACACCTGCGAGTCGGGCTGTCGCGCGCTCATCGGGCCCGATCATAGGCGGGCGGCCCGCCGTGGGCGACACGGCCGGCCCTCCGCGCAGGCCGTGGCGCCGCCCGCGCGGCAGGTGGCGTCGTCCGTCCCCGCCTCCGTTTAGGGTTTGCGCGTGTCCCACAGGCCACTGGCCCTCGTCTCCGGACTCACCGTCGGCGACTACCTGCTGTGGAACTGGTCGTTGACCAACGGTCACGACGTGCTCGCGCTGATCGCGGGATTGACCCTGCTTCCGCTCGGCGCCGCCTGGGTTTGGCTGCTCACGCTCGGCCTCGCCCGCCTGCTCGCCCGCTCAGCCCGCCGCGGCTCGTCGATCTCGGCACGGCGTCGCGGCGCCGGGGCCCTCACCGATCCGCAGCGGGCGCCGGCAGCCGGTACGTCTTCGCGGGGTGTGGACGGGCCCGCCACCGCGTCCACCGCCGCCTCCTCGGCTTCGCCCTCACGCAAGCTCGCCGCTTGAGGCGAGCGCCTCGACGCCCGTGAGCGACCGCATCAGGCGCCTGCTACCTCGCTCCGGACGAGCTCGCCTGACGCTCGCCGCGCTCGTGCTCCTGCTCGCCGGAGCCGCGCTCGGCGGCTACCTCTATGAGCGCAACCGCACGGGCAGCATCTATCACCCGCACGCGCGGTTCGTGCCGCAGCCCACGCCCACGCTGCCGGCGCGAGGCCCCGACCGGTTCGCCTGGCCGCTGTACGGCTACACCAAGAACCACACCCGCTTCTTCCCGGCGCTGCCCCGCGTGCGCCCGCCATTCAGGCAACTGTGGGCGCACAGCCTGGGCTCGCTCCTCGAGTTCCCCCCCGTTCTCTATGGCGACCACATCTTCCAGCTGGCCGACGACGCCGTGCTGACCGCCAGCAGCAAGTACACCGGTCGACCTTTCTGGTCGCGCCGGCTCGGCCAGCTGTCGGCATCCACCCCCGCCATCAGCGCGAGCACGGTGTACGCCACCGTGCTCGCCAGCGCCAGCGGAGGGTCCCCCGGTCGCGTCTACGCGCTCAACTCCGCCACCGGGCAGACGCGCTGGTCGCGCGGACTGCCGAGCCCGAGCGAGTCCTCGCCCCTGCTCGATCGCGGGAAACTCTTCGTCGGCTCTCAGAGCGGCGTCGTGTACGCGCTCAACGCTCGCAACGGCAATGTGCTGTGGACCTACCAGGCAGGCGGCGCGGTGAAGGCGAGCCCGACGCTGTCGGAAGGCAGGCTCTACTTCGGCGATTACTCCGGTCACCTGCAGGCGGTCTCCGAGCAGACCGGGCGCGCAGCCTGGGTCAGTGGCTCCGAAGGCGCGCTGCTCGGCAGCGGGACGTTCTACTCGACGCCCGCCGTCGTCTACGGGCGCGTCTTCCTGGGTAACACCGACGGGCGCATCTACGCCTACGACGCCGGGTCCGGCAAGCTCGACTGGGCCGTGCAGACGGGTGCATATGTCTACGCCTCGCCCGCCGTGACCAACGCGCCCGGGCTCGGGCCGACGATCTACCTGGGCTCCTACGACGGCAACTTCTACGCGCTCAATGCCCGCTCCGGGCAGATCAGCTGGCAGTACAACGCCGGCGGGCGAATCTCCGGATCGGCCACGATCATCGGGCGCACCGTCTACTTCGCCGACCTCGGCGACCACCGCACGTACGGCCTGGGCATCTCCACCGGTCGGGTCCTTTTCAGGATGGACACCGGCTCGTTCGACCCGGTGATCAGCGACGGGGAACGGATCTACCTGACGGGAACGACGGGCGTCTACGCGCTCGCGCCACGCTAGCGCCGGCCGAGGGCCCGCGCGAGCAGGTTTCGCGTCATCGCGACGACTCTCCGGTCGGGCGCGCGCGGCGCATCGGGCGAGGCCTGCGGGACGGGCGACAGCGCGTACTCCCAGCCGAGCGTGCCCGTGGCGAACACGAACGCCCCCGAGCGCGCCCGATAGAGAGTGGTCTCGCTGACCGTGCCGCGCACGGGCGACGGCTCGGTAGCCGCCCCGCACACGCCGGCACCGGATCCGATCAGCGCAGTCTTCGCCGGCGCGGCCGGCACGCGCTGATCGAGCTCATAGCCGACGATCCCGTGGATCCGCGTCGAGGGTCTCACGCCCGTACGGGCGAACAGCCACGCCGGTTTCAGCCCCGCGGCCGGCACCCACGGGTAGTAGCGGTAGGCCGGTGGCCCGGGCCGCGCCACGCGCGGCGTGATGCACCCGTTGTAGGCGCTGCCCACGAGGTTCGCCCCGCCTAGTGGGAACAGACCGCTCGGCTGCGTGCGCTGGGGGTCGATCGCCGCGTACTCCTTGTAGGCGACGATCCTGTGGTCGGACTCGCCGGCCTGGCTGGAGCCTCTGCCCGCCGGCGCGAACCGCACGCGCCACGCCATCGTGTCGGAGCTGATGAAGATCAGGTTCGTCCCGGCATCGCGCGCGCGCTCGAACGCACGCGCGGCACCCTCGGACCAGTACTCGGAGTGCCCCACGTCCATCAGCGCACGCGCACCGCGGACCTGCCCGGGATCGCGGTCGATCGAGTCGATCGTCGTGTACGACGCCGGATAGCCGTAGCGCTCGAGGAACCGCACCGCCGCCACCTCGCGAACGAAGAACTCCCCCGCGCCCGTCTGGCTTTCGTAGGGGCGGTCATACGACACTTCCACGCCCTGGCTCGTTCCCGTCGCGCCAACGCGCTTGGATCCGCCTGGATACAGGCTGTCGCCTCCCCACGCGTTGTAAGCCTCATATGTGGCCGTCGGAATCTCGACGAGCAGCGGGCCCGGGCGCTTCGCCCGCACCACGAACAGGCAGTCGCGCTGGGCCCCGTTCGAGCCCTTCAGCTTGACGATGTACACACCGCTCGCGAGCGCCTGCGGGATCGGAAACGACAGCGTCGCCCGCCAGCGGCACTCGGTCAGGCCCGTGTGGGAGCGATGCGCGCACGGAGGCTGGCGCATCGCCGCAAGGCGCCGGCTGCGGAGCACCAGCCGGCCGCCCCTGCCGCCGTACCAACCCATCCGGTAGACCGTCAGCGTTACCGTCAGTGCACCCGGAGCGTTCACGTACACGCGCTCCGTCTCCCCCGGGGCCACCGCCTGCTCGGCCACATAGCCCTCGATGGCTCCCCGCGCCGCGCCGCCGAGCAGCATGGCGGGACCCGGCAGGCGCCACGCGGTCGTCCCTGGCGCGCGGTTCTCAGCCGCGATCGACGGTGGCGCGCCCGCGGTGCGGACCAGCCAGCGGTAGTCAGCCGGCACGGCGCCAGACCGCAGGTCGTTGCCCGGCCTCCGGACGTTGCCCGGCGCCGGGACGTGGCTCGATTTGGACGGCTGGCGCGCGCCTCCGCCGCCGCTTGCGCACCCGGCGAGCAGCGCGGCGAGCACCGCCAGCGCCCACCGGGCAGAGGGACGCGAGACGAATCTCAACTCAGCCGCCGCGCCAATTCACCGGGCGCCATCCGTGGCGCAGGAGCCCTCCAGTCCCAGCGCCCGGCCGAGCGAGAAGCGCGCCTCTACGTCGAGCGTCCCAGGCGCGCGTGCGAGGATCGAGGTCCACCCCCCCGACGCCGGTCCCACGCAGCCGGCGCCGCGCGTGATCGTCAGATAGCGGCTGAAGTGCACGCGCACGAGGAAGCTGCCGCGTGAATACGCGCGCAGCGAGAACGTGTCATGACCCAGCGCCGTCAGCTGTCCGGGACCGGTGATTAGCCGCGTCGGCGTGAGCACCGCGTACAGCCGCCAATGGCGGCTTGCGAAGACTTCCTTCAGATAAGGCAGGCCCACTCGGATCAGCTTTCCCTCCGTCGCGCTGGACGGATCTAGCGCAGCGTCGGGCAGCGCGACGTAGCCGACCGCGTTCTCGCCCAGCCAGCGGCGATAGGCCGCGGCCGTCAGCCCGCGCGCGAGCAGCACCGCGTCGAAGCGAGCATCTAGCTGCTTCTCCCAACCACGGGCGAGCGAGACCGTCGGCGCGAGCAGCGCGGCCTCCCAATGCGAGCGCGTGAGCGGTACCTCCACGCGTACGGGTCCACGCGAGTGCGAGGCCAGGAACCGCTCGACCGGCGCGTAGTAGGAAGCCTTGGTCGATTCGCTCCCCGCGACCGCGAGCGTCTCACGGACGGGTCCCCAGCCGACCCACACAGCCCACGCGCAGAGCGCAACCGCGGCGGACGGCGTCAGGCCGAGGCGTGCCAACGGCCGGCGTCCGGGCGCGGCGCGGCCGCTCGCCACGAGCGCCTCGCCGCTGCTCGCCCCGTCCGCTCGCGCGCCGAGCGCACACAGCAGCAGGGGCCCGGCAAGCAGAACCCCGTAGCGCTCGATGTTGCTGCCCATCGGCGTGCGGATCAAAAGGCATGCGATGCAGCCGAGCAGATACACGATCGCACCGGTGCGCATCAGCCGCTGACCGGCAGGCAGCGCATAGAGGAACGTGAAGACCACCAGGACCGTGGCGGCGAACGAGAGGATCGGGTAGGGCTCGGCGCCGCCTTCGGGGAACAGCAGCGCCAGCGACGCGACGACCGCCGCCACCGGCGCCCCCAGAACAAGCAGCGACCGCCGCGCGCGCCCGGAGACGGCGTGGGTGAGCGCAGCGAGCGCCAGCAGCGCGCCCGCCGCGGGACTCGAGGCGGCACACAGCGCCGCGAGCACGGCCGCCGGCACGGCGCGCGCGCGAACGAACGCGAGCATTGCGCCGAGCGCGAAGGAGACGCCGAGCGCGAAGGCGAGTCGTCCGATCCAGATGTCCGCGGCCGCCGCGCACGCGAACCACCCCGCCGCCCAGCGCGCCGACCGTCCGTACACGCCGAAAGTCAGGCGTTGAAACAGCGCCGCCGATGCCAGCAGCGACAGTCCCGCAACCGTTCGCAGGCCGAGCAACGACGCAAGCGGCGGAAACAGCAGGCTGTAGCCCGGCAGGTTGTGCCCGGCATACCAGCGCGCATCCCAGATCGCAAGCCCCCGTTCGCCAAACAGTCCGACGCGGTACACCTGTGCGGCCAGGTCGGGGGTGCGCGGATCGACCGCCAACCACAGCGCGAGCAGCGTCGCGGCGAGCCCGACGACGAGGATGGCCGCGGCGTCGAGCCGCTTGGTGGGAAGATCGAGCGGGGTCCGGTGTGCTACCCCACCGGACCCCGGCTCACCCGCCAATACAGCGACGGACTTGCACGAGTCTGAACCGGCGAGCGGCCCTGAAGTAGCTCTGGAGCTCATCGGCACGCGAAGATAATGATGACGATGCGGGCAACTACTCACATCAGCGGCCTGCGCCGTGCGGCGCGCGTCCCCCTGGCGTTGGCCGCGCTGGCGGCCGCGACGGCGGCCGCCGGGTGCTCGACCACACATCCGCGGCCGATCGGCGCCGGCGCGCTCGCCGAAGCCCAGACCTTTCCTTACTACAAGCTGTACTGGGTGGGTCCTACGTTCGATCACCGCTACCCGCTCGCCGCGGCCGATGGCCAGAAGGGCTACAACGCCGCGGTCGGCGACAGCGTCTACTACGGCGACTGCGTGCACGGCAAAGGCATCTTCGGCGGCGGCAGCTGCCTATTGCCGCTGCAGGTCACGACCGTCATCTACCGCCTGCACTCCAACACCACGCTCGGCCCGCAGCGCAACATCGTCGTACGCGGTGTTCCCGCGACCGTCTACGACGAAGGGCGCTCGATCGAGCTGTACACCGGACGGGTCGCCATCGACATCTTCTCCGACACGTTCTTCCACGCCATCAGCGCCGCCGCGGAGCTGCTCCCACTCAACGCGCCGGGCTCCGCCTCGGGGAACCTGCCTCCTCCGATCTACTGCCCCGGGCTCTCCGGCGCGCTCGACGCGAAGCTCAACCGCCTGCTGCAGCGACTGCCGCGGGCGGCCTGCCAACACGCAAGCGCCGCACTTGCCTTCGCCAACAGCCTGTCCTGACGCCCGCGGGCTCCTCGATCGCCCAAGCCGGCGCCCCGGAACGCGAGCACGGCGGCCTATCCCGGGAGCGCCGGCGCGACCGGCTTTCCGATCTCGCGGCGCAGGCTGTGGAATGCGACGGCGCCGATCGCCGCGGGCACCCACAGGGATATCGCGCGATAGATCACGACTGCCGCCAGCACCAGCGACGCCGGGCGGGCACCGAACAGGACGAGCATCCCGACGAGCCCCCCTTCCACAGCGACCAAGCCGGCGGGTACTGGAATCGAGTTGGCGAGCATGCCGACCAGATAGGCCATGCCGACCACCCAGATCGCCGGGGCGTGTCCAAATGCCGCCAGGCACGCGTACAACGTGAGGTTGTCGAACATCCAGTAAGCGACGGCGCCAAGCAGCCTCCAGTCGTGTCCGCGTATCAGCCGCACGGCTTCTTCCACGCCGCCGCTGACGGCGCTCAGCGCAACCCCGGTACGGCCGCGTCCGAGAGAACGCCCGCTGGAGGCGGTCCGGCGCGCCCAGGCGGCGAGCGCCATCGTCCCGAGGATCGTCGCGAGCGCCGCCCCCGCTGGAAGCAGCGTGAGCAGCGGATCCCGTGAGCCCGGCAGCAGTCCGAGCCACATCGGAATGCCGATCGCGACCACCGCCCCCACGTTGACGGCGCTCGTGAGGACGAACACAAGCACTGAGCGCTTCGCGATTCGCTCGACCGACACCCCCTTCGTCCGCAGCACCCACGCCCCCAGCGCGATCCCCGCCAGGCCGCTGACCGAGACGACCGAGTTCACGGCCAGCTCCGCGAGGGAGAGCCGCGACGTCAAGCGTGCGCCGAGCCCGCCGAAGACCAGTCCGAACAGCACGACGTAACCGACGCAGGAAAGGATCTCGAGGACGATCCCGGCGACCACCCAGGCGCTGTTCGCATCGGAGATGCGCTCCCCCGCCGAGCGCAGGCCGGGAACGCCGAGCAGCAGCGCCACCACGAGCGCGAAGAAGACGGCCAGACTGATGGTGCTGTTTCGCAGCGAACGCGATTGAGCCGCCATCGGGCTGCCGCCCTGATCGGCAACCGCTGCGCCTCCACGCCTGTCATCTCCGGAGACGACAGGGTCCATTCGCTCCACCTTCCCTCGATAGCTCCTCGCGACATAGTCACGGTAGCCGCATCCACGGCCTACGCCGGGCCGGGGGGCATGCGCTCGAGCTCTCCGATCGCCGGGCGCACCGAGCCCGTCATTCTCGCCGCGGCGTCGCTCGCCTCGGCGCGCGCGCTGATTCGCGCGGTCGCCGCATGCGCTCGCGCCGCCTCGCGGAAGCGTGCCGGTGAGAGGCCGTAGCGGCGACGGAACGCGCGCGCGAAGTGCGGCGCCTGGCGGTAGCCGACGAGGCGGGCGACGTCGCGCACCGCGATACCCGGCTGCTCGACCAAAAGCTGCGCGCCGGCGGCCATGCGCCGACCGAGGAGATCCTCTTGGAAGCTCTCCTCGCCGAACTGCGCATATGCGCGCTGCACCTGTCGCGGCGAGCTCGACAGCGCTCGTGCGACCACCGCGAGCGTAAGCCGCCGGCGATAGTGACGTGCCACGATCACACGCGAGAGCAGATACAGCCGGCGACGCGCGCGGCGGGTGTCGGGGCGCACATCCACTTCTCCGACCCGCTCCCCCACGCGGGACGCCCCGCGCGGCATCGCGAGCCGGTTCCTCAGCGCGCGTAGCGAGCGGCCATCCGTTCGGCCGCGGCCCGGTAGGAGCCGCCGAACAGCAGGGCATGCACGAGCAGCGGGAGCAGCTGATACAGGCCGATCCGCTCCTCCCAGCCGTCGGCCAGCGGGCCGACATCGAGATAGGCGTCGAACACGTCCTCCGAGGGTGCGCCAAAAAGCCTCAGCATCGCCAGGTCCACCTCGCGGTGCCCGCCGTATGCGGACGGATCGATCAGCCACGGGCGCCCGTCCACGCCGGCCATCACGTTGCCGCTCCACAGATCGCCGTGCAACCGCGCAGGCGGCTCGGGCGGACCGGTCAACTCGGCGATCCGATCGCACACCCGCTCGACCGCGTCGATCCCCGCCGGCGCGAGCGCACTGCGCTCTCGCGCGATCCGGGCCAGCGGGCGCAAGCGCCGCTCGGCGTAGAAGGAGGGCCAGTCCCCGGTTGGGTCGTTCGGCAGGCCCAGCGAGCCAAACCGCGAAGGACCGGCCGCGGCGCGAAAGTCGCCGAACCGCGGAGCGCCGGCGAGGTGCGTCCGGGCGAGACCCCGGCCCAGCTCATCCACGCCGGCCGCATCCAGGCGCCCGCCCTCGACCCACTCGAGCGCCAAATAGCGCTCCCCGACCTCCAACACGCGCGGCGTTCGCACCGCGCCCGGCTCGGCCAGCCACTCCAGGCCGGCGGCCTCGGCCGCGTACTCGCCCGGCGAGGCGTCGGCGCGCGTCTTGACGAACGCCTCCGTGCCGTCGGCGAGTGCGACATGGAACGCCTCGTTGATGTCGCCGCCGCCGACCGGCCCGAGAACCCTCGCCCCCGGCGGAAGGCTCACGCCCGCTCGTCCGCGCGGATCTGATCGAGCAGCCCGCGACAGGCCGCCTGCACGAGATCGAGCACTTCGTCAAAGCCACCGGGCGCCCCGTAATACGGGTCGGGCACGTCGAGATCATCGGCTCCCGCGCTCCCCGGATCGAACTCGCGCAGCAACCTCACCTTGGCGCGCTCCTCCTCCCCGGGCGCGAGTGCTCGAAGCTCGCACACGTTCGAGGAGTCCATCGCAACGATCAGATCAAAATCCTCGAAATCGTCTTCTCGGACCTGACGCGCTGCTCCGTCCAGGGCGATCCCGCGGGAATGGGCGGCGGCGGTCGCCCGCGCGTCGGGCGGGCTGCCCACGTGCCAGCTGCCCGTGCCCGCCGACTCGAGCTGGATCGTGTCCGTGAGCCCCGCCTCGCGCACGAGCGCCCGCATCACGCCCTCGGCGGTCGGCGATCGGCAGATGTTGCCGAGGCAGACGAACAGCACCCGCACCGCTAGCCTCGCGCGCGCCTCACGCCGCCGGCCCTCGGCGAGCGCATCTACTCCTCACCCAGCTCGAGCACCGCCAGGAACGCCTCCTGGGGAACCTCGACGCGGCCGACCTGCTTCATTCGCTTCTTGCCCTCCTTCTGCTTGGCGAGCAGCTTTTTCTTGCGCGTGATGTCGCCCCCGTAGCACCCCGCGATCACATCCTTGCGGAACGCCTTGACCGTCTCGCGAGCGATCACGTGCGCGCCGATCGCCGCCTGGATCGGTACGTCGTACTGCTGGCGCGGGATCCGCTTGCGCAGCTTCTCGGTCAGCGTGCGGCCCATCTCATACGCCTTGTCGCGGTGCACGACCATCGACAGCGCGTCGACCGGATCGCCGGCCAGCAGCACGTCGAGCTTGACCAGGTCCGAGGGCTTCATCCCGATCAGCTCGTAGTCGAGCGACGCGTAGCCTTTGGTGCGCGACTTCAGCTGGTCGAAGAAATCCAGCACGATTTCCGCCAGCGGCAGCTCGTAGTTCATCTGCACCCGCTCCGGCGACAGGTAGTGCATCCCGGAGTGCTCGCCGCGGCGCTCCTGGCACAGCTCCATGACCACGCCCACGAACTCTTTGGGGGCGATGATCGACGCCTGGATGAACGGCTCGCGGATCTCCTCGATCGTGCCCGGATCGGGCATGTCCGAGGGGTTGTGGACCTCGAGCTCGTGGCCGTTTGTGAGCGTCAGGTCGAACTCCACCGAGGGCATCGTCGCCAGCAGCGCCAGGTCGTACTCGCGCTCCAGCCGCTCGCGCACGATGTCCATGTGCAACAGCCCGAGGAAGCCACAGCGGAAGCCGAAGCCAAGCGCGTCCGAGGTCTCCGGCTCCCACGACAGCGCCGCATCGTTGAGGACCAGCTTCTCCAGCGCGTCGCGCAGGTCCGGGTAGTCGTCGGACTCGATCGGGAATAGCCCGCAGAAGACCATCGGCTTGACCTCCCGATAGCCCGGCAGCGCCTCGGTCGCCTCGGCGCCGCCCGTTCGGCTCCCGGGGCCGGATGTTCTCGTGCGGGTGGTCAGCGTGTCGCCCACGCGCAGCAGCGTCACGTCCTTCAGGCCGGTGATCAGATATCCGACCTCGCCCGCGGCGAGCTGGTCGGTCGGCATCATCTGCGGGCTGAACACGCCGATGTCGTCGATATCCGCCTCCGTATCCGTTGCCATCGCACGAATCGCCTGACCCTTCTTGAAGATGCCGTCGACGACCCGGATGTAGGCGATGACGCCGCGGTACTGGTCGAACTCCGAGTCGAAGATCAGCGCCCGCGGGGGGCCGTCCGGGGTCCCGGACGGCGGTGGCACGCGCGCGATCAGCTCCTCTAGCACCTCCCCCACGCCCTCGCCCGTCTTGCCGCTGATCCTGAGGATGCCCTCCGAGGGCTCGCCGATCAGCTCGCTCACTTCGCCCGCCACGCGCTCCGGCTCAGCGCCTGGCAGGTCGATCTTGTTCAGGCAGGGGATCAGCTCGAGACCGGATTCCACCGCCAGGTACGTGTTGGCGACCGTCTGCGCCTCCACGCCCTGGGAAGCGTCGACGACGAGCAGGGCGCCCTCACACGCTGCCAGCGAGCGGGACACCTCATAGGTGAAGTCCACGTGGCCCGGGGTGTCGATCAGGTGCAGCTGGTAGGTCTCGCCGTCGCCTGCCGTGTAGAAGACGCGCACCGCCTGAGCCTTGATCGTGATGCCCCGCTCGCGCTCGAGGTCCATCGAGTCGAGCACCTGCGCGCGCATCTCCCGCGCGGCGACCGTATGCGTCAACTCGAGAATGCGATCCGCAAGCGTCGACTTGCCGTGATCGATGTGCGCGATGATCGAGAAGTTGCGGATGTGAGCTTGGTCCATGGGCCGCTACAGCGTAGACACGCTAGCCTTCACTTACCGGCGGATCGCCAACTCGACGCGGATCCCTCCCCCTTCGGGACAGGCGGGATCCAGCCGCGGCAACGCGCCGGCCCTCGGGCCGGCGGCCAGTCCAGGTGTCGGGAGTGTCACGCCGCCCAGGCAAAGACACGCAGTCCTGGGACGTAAGTAGTAAGCGGCGATCTCTGACCGGGTGCACCGGGCGAGCTCAGGCTCGTCCGGTCGCATGCCCGGGCGGCACGGGCGCGGTGAGCGGGCTATGCACGGCCAAGCTGCGCGCGGATCAGGCGGCTCACCTGATGGGCCTCGGGGACGCGCATCGCCAGCACGGCGCGCGTGTACAGCCACAGGCCGGCGCCGGCGGCGGCGCCGACCGAGACGACCTGCGCCGGGAGCGAGCGTCCCAGCAGGCGATCCAACAGGTACCACACGACCCACGACACGCCGGCGAGCAGCGCGGAGGCGAGCGCGATCCGCGCGGTGATCATCGTCGTCTGCGCGCCTTCGAGGCGACCGTCGAACCCGATTCGCAGCCGGTGGAGCTGGAGCGCGGTCATGACTGCGTTTGCCACGACCGTGCCGATGATCAGGCCGGCGATACCGAACGGCTTGTACAGGCCGATGCTGACGATCACGTCGACGACGATGTTCATCGCGGCGAGTCGAGTTGGGATCCATGGTCGCTGGACCGCGAAGAACGTCCGCGTGAGCAGAAGGTTCAGCCCGCCGAAGGGGAGGCTGAACGCGAACCAGAACAGCGCGATCGAGACGACGTGGGTGGACTGCGGGCTGAACTCGCCGCGCTGAAACACGAGCCGCACGATCGGCGTCGCGAGCACGATCATGAACGCCGCGGCCGGGATCAAGAGCAGGTTGATCTGACGCATGCCGATTCCAACCGCGCGTCGCATCCCGGCCGCGTCCTGTCGGGCCGCCATGCGGCTCAGCGTGGGAAACAGGACGGTGGCTACGGCCACGCTGAACATGCCCTGGGGGAGCATGTAGATGCGAAACGCGTTGTCGATCGCGCGCGGTGCTTCCTTGGAGACGAGCGTGCCGAACACTGAGTTGATCAGCTGGTCGAGGTTGACGATTCCGAGGCCGATCGTCACGGGCAGCATCAGGGCGAACACCTGCTTGACGCGCGGGTCGTGCCAGTCGATCGAGAACTGCAGCCGGAAGTCGATTCGCCCGAGCGCGCCGGCGGCCATCAGCAGCTGCACGAACGTCGCCACCAGGATCGCTATCGCGTACGCGTGAAGCTGGTTGCCGTTTTCATAGCCGCCGTGAAAGTGCGGGCGTAGGACGATGAGCAGCACGAGGATCACCACGTTCCAAACCGCCGGCGAGATCGCCGGGATCGAGAAATGGTCGTAGGACTGGAGCACGCCGACCAGCAAGCCGGTGAGCCCGAGGATCAGCACGACCGGGAACAGGATCTGGGAGAGGCCGGCCGTGAGCGCGTCAAGGGGCCCGTTGAAGGTCGCGCCCGTGAACAGGGGCATTACGACGCCGGCAGCGAGGATGAAGAAGGCCGTCACGGCGCCGAGGACGATCAGCATGATCCAGAACAACGTCGAGGCCAGCCGGAATGCCTCCCGGCGCCGACCCTGCTGGAGCAGGTCGGTGAACACGGGCACGAACGCGGCCGACAGCGCGGCGTTGGCGAACAGGTTGCTGACCAGGTTCGGGATCTGAAACGCGATCGTGAACGCTGACGCCGGTCCACGCGTCCCGAAGTAGCTCGCCGCCACGATCTCCCGGACCAGCCCGGCGATCCGGGAGAGACCGGTCGCGATCGCGAACATGGCCGTGTTGCGGGCCACCCTCCCCCCGCCCGCCGGCGGTCCCTGGCCCGCCGACGACTCCGCTGCTTCAGGGATCGAGGACAAGGCCGCTATAGTACGGCGACTTCGAGATGGCCAATATTCACTCACAGAAGAAGCGGATCCTGCGCTCCGAGCGCGAGCGTCTGGAGAACCGCAACTACACCTCGGCGATCAAGACCTACTTCCGGCACCTCGAGACGGCCGTCCAGAGCGGCGACTCCGCAGCCGCCGACTCCGAGCACGTACGCCTGCAGAGCACGATCGACAAGGCCGTCAAGCGCGGCGCCCTGCACCGTAACGCCGGCGCACACAAGAAGTCCCACGCGGCGCGGATTCGCGCCGGCTCCTCCGCCTAGCGGCCGTCTACGCCGTGATCGCCTCGATCGCGCGCACAGCGAGCGTGTCCTCATCCAGCGCCGCCAACGCCGAGCGGCCGGCCCCGAACTGTGCCCCGCCGCGCGAGTCGAGCTCGAGATCGGCCAGCGCACCCAGTGCTCGGCGCAGCCGGTCGGGATCGGCCTGCGCGACATCCGCCACGAACCGCTCGGCAGCGCGCGCGGGCATACGCAACCCGCGCTTGACCTCCGCGCGCGACTGGCCCGCCTGCAGGCGCAGGGCGATCTCGAGCGCCTCACGCAGGCGCTGCGCGATCAGGTAGATGAGCCCCGACAGCCGCTCACCCTGCTGGCGCAGGCGCAGGTAGCAGCGAATCGCCTCGCGCTCGTCGCCGCCGACGAGCGCGTCGGCAAGCGAGAAGGCACGCCGCTGCGCAGAATGCGCGGCGCGGCGTTCGATGTCATCCACACCGAGTGCTCGCGTCGCTTGCGAGTCCTCTTCCAGCGCGAGCCTCTCGAGCTCCCGCAGCAGCCGCTGCTGGCGTTCGCCGACCTGCCCCACGAGCGCCTTCGCCGCCGCCCCGTCGAGTGCGAGGCCCACGCCCGTCGCCTGCCCTCGCACCCAGGCGGCCAGCTCCCACGGCTTGACGGTCATCTGGGCCACGACCTGCCCGCCGGCGCCCCTGACGGCCTCATGGACCGCCGCGGGCGCCTTCACGCGCGCCTCCTCGCGGGCGAACAGCGCAAGCGTGGTGTCCGGCGGGATCGATTCGAGCGCGGGGGCCAGGTCACGCTCCACGTCGGCCTGACGCCAACGCTCCACGCCTTCAACGAGGATCACGCGCCGGCCGACGGCAAGCGTCATCGCCGCAAGCGCCTCGGCGACGCCGGCCGGGGTTCCCGTGTCTCCCTCAAGCAGCTCGACGCCGGCGGAGCCCGATTGCTCAGCTTCGACCAGCGCGCGCAGGCCCGCCCGGCGCTCGGCGATCGCGCCGTGATCGTCGCCATGGATCAGGTAGGCGGGCTTCAGCTCTGCCATCAGCGAACCACCAGGTTGACGAGCTTGCCGGGCACGACGATCTCCTTGACGATCTCCTTGCCGTCCACGTGCGCCTTGACGTTCGGCGCGAGCAGGCACAGCTCCTTCAGCTCCTCGGCGCTCGCGTCTGCGCTGGCCTGGACGCGATCACGCAGCTTGCCGTTGACCTGGCAGACGAGCTCGTAGGCGTCGCTCTCCAGCAGCTCCGCCTGCGCCTGCGGCCACGGTTGCTCCCACACCCGCTCACCGGTCAGGCGATCGTAGATGTCGGCGCTCACGTGGGGAGCGAACGGGAACAGCAGCGAGGCGGCCGTCGCCAGGGCGAAACGCAAGGTCTCCGCGTCGACCGACTCGCGCAGTCGCGAGCAATCGTTGAGCAGCTCCATCACGGCGGCGATGGCCGTGTTGAACGAGAATCGCCACAGGTCGCCCGTCACCTTCTCGATCGCCCAGTGGGCCTTTCGCAGGAGAGCAAGGTCATCACCGGAAGGGGCCGCATGCGGCCCTCCCTGTCCTCGTTCGGATACCGCGACTTCCGAGGCCTCCGCCGCCAGGCGCCACAGCCTGCCGAGGAAGCGGTGGACACCCTCCACACCGGCGTCGCTCCAGTCAGCGTCCTGGTCGGGCGGGCCGACGAACAGGATGTAACACCGGGCCGTGTCCGCGCCGACGCGCTCGACGATCGACCGCGGCGAGACGACGTTGCCGCGCGACTTGCTCATCTTGGCGCCGTCCTTGGTGACCATCCCCTGCGCGAACAGCGCCTGGAAGGGCTCCTGAAAGTCCAGGTGGCCGAGATCGGCCAGCGCCTTGGTCAGGAAGCGCGCATACATGAGGTGCAGGATCGCGTGCTCGACCCCGCCGATGTACTGGTCGACGGGCATCCACTCGCGCAGCGCCTCCGGCGCCCACGCCGCTTGATCGTTGGCGGGGTCGCAGTAGCGCAGGAAGTACCACGAGGAGTCCACGAACGTGTCCATCGTGTCCGTCTCGCGACGAGCCTCCCCGGAGCAAGTGGGGCACGTCGTGCTGACCCAGTCTTCCGCGGCCGCAAGCGGCGAGCGGCCCTTGGGCATGTAGTCATCGACGTCGGGCAGCTCCACCGGCAGCTGGTCGGTGGGAACGGGGACGATCCCGCAGCGCTCGCAATACAGGATCGGGATCGGAGCGCCCCAGTAGCGCTGCCGTGACACCAGCCAATCGCGCAGCCGGTAGTTGACCGACGCGTGGCCCTTGCCCTCGCGGTCCAGCCACGCGACGATCGCGCCGAGCGCCTCGCGGTTGCCCATGCCGTCGAAGTCCGGGCGCGAGTTGACCAGCCGCCCGTCGCCGGTGTATGGCAGGCCGAGCTCATCGGCTACCGCCGCATCGCCGCGGTCGTCCGCCGCCTGCGCGGGCTCGATCACGCGTCTGATCGTCAGGTCGAAGGCGCGAGCGAAGGCGTAGTCGCGCTCGTCGTGGCCGGGCACCGCCATGATCGCGCCGGTGCCGTACTCCATCAGCACGTAGTCGGCCACGAACATCGGGATCCGCTCGCCGTTGACGGGGTTGACGACCGTCCGCCCCAGCGGTACCCCCGTCTTCGGCCGCTCGGCGTTGCCGCGCTCCTCGTTGGGCTCGGTCAGCGCGTGATTGACGTAGTCGCGCACCGCCTGCTCGTGCTCGGTGCCCTCGGCCAGGCGGACCACGTCCGGGTGCTCGGGCGCCATCACGAAGAACGTCGCGCCAAACAGCGTGTCCGGGCGGGTCGTGAACACCGGATAGTCGATCCCAAGCTCCTCGCAGCGGAACGTGACCTCGGCGCCCTCCGAGCGGCCGATCCAGTTGCGCTGCATCGTCTTGATGTGATCGGGCCAATCGATCTGCTCGAGATCGCCCAGCAGCCGCTCGGCGTAGTCGGTGATGCGCAGGAACCACTGCTCCAGCTGCCTGACTTCGACGAGCGCGCCACATCGCTCGCAGTGCCCACTGGCGTCGACCTGCTCGTTGGCGAGGACCGTCTGGTCTTTCGGGCACCACTTGACGGCCGCCTCCTTGCGATACGCCAGGCCGGTGCGAAACAGCTCGAGGAAGATCCACTGCGTCCAGCGGTAGTAGCCCGGTTCGCTCGTGGCCAGCTCGCGCGACCAGTCGATCGAGATGCCCCACGAGCGGAACTCACGCTGGAACGCGGCGATCGACTCCGCCGTCGATACACGCGGATGCACTCCCGTCTTGATCGCGTGGTTCTCCGCCGGCAGGCCGAACGAGTCATACCCCATCGGATGCAGAACGCGCCGGCCCAGCCGGCGATGGAAATGCGCGATCGCGTCGCCCACCGCGTAGACCTTCAGGTGGCCGATGTGCGGCTCGCCGCTCGGATACGGGAGCATCTCGAGCACGTAGGACTTCGGCGCCTCGCCCGCGCCAGCGGAGCCCGCGCCCTGATCTCTGCGCGGTCCACCGCGGTCGCTCTCGTTCGTAACCTCCCACGTGCGCTCGCTCGCCCACACCGCCTGCCAGCGCGGCTCGATCTCGTGTGGGTCATATTGGCGCGGCGCCATCGGAGCAGCCAGGTTAGCGGGCGGCCCGAGCGAGGAATGACCGATCGCCGCCGGCGGCCGCGATCGCGCGGCTATGCAGGCACGAAGCGGCTGCGCTCACGCAGCAGCTCGACAATCGCGCGCGGCGCCTTCTCCGGCGAGCCCGCGTCGAACGGCGGCTGCGGGTCGTACTCGATACTCAACTGGATCGCTTGGGCGACGTCCTCGCCGGCGATCCTCGCGGCGAGCGTAAGCGCCATGTCGATCCCAGCCGAGACGCCCGCCGCGGTGACGATCTTGCCGTCGAACACCACCCGCTCGGAGACCGCCACGGCGCCCAGACGGCCGAGCTCTTCGAGCGCGAGCCAATGGCTGGTGGCGCGCCTGCCCTCCAACAGGCCGGCGGCGGCGAGGATCAGCGAGCCGGTGCAAACAGACGTCGTCCACGTCGTCGCCTCGTGCGCGGCGCGCACCCACTCGAGCACGCCGCTGCCCGCGCGGGCGGCGACCTCGCCGGGGCCCCCCGGGAGGAGCACGATGTCCGGATCGGCGACATCCTCGATCGAACGCTCGGCCAGGAGGGTCAGCATCCCGTTGTCCGTGCGGACGGGACCGGGCTCGGCAGCGACGAACGTGACGCTCGCCCCGGGCAGGCGGCTGAGCACCTCATACGGACCGATCGCATCGAGCGCCGTGAGGCGCTCGTAGAGGAGGATCGCGATGTTCATGTCAGTCTCCTTGCTGTCGATGCGGCGGATTGGCTGGCCTTCTGTTCACGGCGGCGTCGCGAGGCGATCACGCCGGCCGGGCGTTCTCACGCCGCCACCCCTGAGCGAGCCGGGTGGGCATGGAAGCGGCGACGGTACTCCGCGGGTCCGACTTCGAGCGTCCGCAGGAATACCCGGCGCATCGTCTCGGCCGTGCCAAAGCCACAGGCGGATGCGACGGCCGCGATCGGCTCGCCCGTGTCCTCCAATCGCCTGCGCGCGGCCTCCAGTCGGACGCGCTCGACGTAGCGCGCCGGCGTCAGGCCGGTCTCGGCGCGGAACGCGCGCGCAAAATGGCGCGGGCTCATGTGGGCGGCCGCGGCCATCGCCTCGACCGAATGCCCGCCCGCAACGTCCTCGAGGACGAGCCTCTGGACCTCGCGCAGGGGCTCGCGCACCGGCTGCTGGGCGGCGAGTGTCGCGCTGAACTGGGACTGGTTGCCCGGGCGGCGCAGGAACAGCACGAGGTGGCGCGCGATCGTCAGCGCGGCGTCGCGGTCGAGGTCCTCCTCGACGAGCGCCAGCGCAAGGTCCATTCCGGCGGTCACCCCCGCCGAGGTCCAGATCCGCCCGTCGCGCACGAAGATCGGGTCGGGGTCGACATCGACGCCGGGGTACTCGCGCGCGAGCTCCGCCCGCCGACGCCCAGTGCGTCGTCGCGCGGCGGCCCTCGAGCAGGCCCGCGCGAGCGAGCAGGAACGCGCCCGTGCACACCGAGGTCGTCCGCCGAGCGCTGGACGCCGTGCGGATGATCCAATCGATCAGCACGCTGTCGCCCGCCGCCTCGTGGCAGCCGGGACCGCCGGCGAGGACCAGCGTGTCGACGCCCGCCGCCGGCGCGAGCGCCAAGGCAACGTCGGGCATGATCGTCATGCCACTGGACGTGCGCAGCGGAGCGCCGTCGCGACTGAAGATCTGAACGTCGTATCCGCGTCCGTCGCGGCCGGTGGCCTCGATCAACCGTTGAGCGCCTGCGAACACCTCGAGCGGGCCGGTGATATCGAGGCTCTGCACGCCGGGATAGGCCAGGATCGCGACCTGTCGTGGTGGCTGGTGACGCTGCATCGCTCGATCATGACCCCAATTCAGTCTGTCTGCAAGGACGTATTTCCCACGTTTCCTGCCATCGCGCGGAACGCTGGTGGAGGACTGGTGGGAGTTTCGGCGAATCGGTAGAGCTCCAGCCCGGCGGCGACGAACGCCGCCGACCCACCGAACAGGGGGATGAGATGTCAGATCGCTTGAGTCGCCTCGCGCCGCTCACGGGCGTCGTGTTTGCCGTCCTGGTCGTCGTCGGCGTCTTCACGGGCGGCGAAACGCCGGACGCGAACGCGAGACCCGCCAAGGTGATCTCCTACTACGCGGCGAATCGCTCGGAAATCGAGACCTCGAGCGTCATCTTCGCGATCGCATTCCTGGTCCTGGTGCTGTTCGCGGCGTCGCTGCGCTCCTACCTGCGCCGAACGGCAGCGGCCGAGGGGCTGGCTGCGATCGTTCTGGCAGGCGCGGTCCTGATGGCCGCCGGTGCCCTCATCACTACCGCTGCGGAATACGGCCTGGCACACAATCTCAGCGGGCTGACCCCGGCGACGGCTCAGACGATGAACCTGATCAGCAACGAATTCTTCCTGCCGATCATCGGTGGGGCGTTCCTGTTAGCAGTCGCAGGCGGCCTGGCGATCCTGCGTGGGGCGCCGCTGCCGAGGTGGCTGGGCTGGGTCGCGATCGTGCTTGGGATCGCCGCGCTCATCCCACCGGCGTCCTTCCCCGCCTTGCTCGTGTTCGTGATCTGGTCGATCGTCGTGAGCATTCTGATGTACAGGAGGACCGGTCCGGACGCGTCGACACCGACGCTACGTGAGCCCGACCCGCTCGGAGCGCCGGGCGGCTGACCCGCCGTCCTCGCCCACGGGCGGCAGGTCTTAACATCGTCGCAATGGACACAGACGATGTTTCGGCGCAGGTGGCGAGCATCCTCGACAGCGCCGAGCGCACGGCGCAGGAGCTGCGCGCTCAGGCGGAGGCTCGCGCGCGCGAGCGCATCGCCGAGGCCGATCGCGCTGCCGAGAATCGCGTTCACGCAGCGGACGCCGAGGCCGAGGAGATCATCCACGCCGCCCGCTCGAAGGCCGAGCTTGCCAGGAACGAGGCGCTGTCGGCCGTCGCCGCGATCCACGCCGAAGCCGAGCTCACGCGCACCGAAGCCGAGGATGCCGCCGAGCAGGTACGGACGGCTGCTGTGGCGCAGGCCGAGCAGATCCGCGCGGACACGCGCGCCGAGGCCGACCGGGTCCTTACGAGCGCGCGCGAGCGCGCCGAGCAGACGCTCGCCGCCAGTCATCGGGACGCCGAGCTCATCCTGTCGGCCGCCAACGAGGAGTCCGGCCGGCTGTCGGCGAGCGCGCGCGAGCAGGCCGACCGCGTCGCGGCCGACGCCCGCGAGCAGACCGAGCGACTGCTCGCCGCCGGCGGCGAGGACCTGGAGAAGCTTCGCGCCGCCGCGCACGAGCAGGCCCAGGAGGTCCGCGCCAAGGCGCGCGCCGATGCGCGCGAGATCGTCGGCGAGTCCCACGTCGTCGCCCGGGAGGTGCTGCGCGAGGGGACCGAGCTGTCGCGCAACCTACGTGAGCTGTCGGTCTCGCTGCGCAACAACGCCGAGCGCCTCCTGCGCGATGTCCGCCTCGCCCACGGAGGCATGACGGCGCGGCTGGACCAGGCGGGCCCGGGCGCCGCCGCCAGCGCGCGCGGCCCGGAGGATCCCGGCGAGGACCTCGACGTGCCGGAGTTCATACCGCCGGAGTGAGCGGTCCGCGGGTTTGCGGGGACAATCTCGCTCCCGACCCGCGGCGCGGAGGCTCGGGTAAACTGACCCCTCGCAGATCACCCGGGGCTATAGCTCAGCTGGGAGAGCGTTCGGATGGCATCCGAAAGGTCGTCGGTTCGAGCCCGACTAGCTCCACTCCTAGAGTGCCTGGCACGCAGTCGGGTGCCAGTTGAGCCGAGATGACCCGCTCTAGCGGCACTTCCTGAGATGCTGGCGATGAGTCTGATCGCCGCCCGGAGTCTTAACGGCGAGTCCCCCACGAAGGAGAGCGATGAGATGCCTGAGCACAAGATCGGAACGCGGGAGGAATGGCAGGCGGCGCGGGACGAGCTCGCGAAGCTCGAGGCCGAGCAGGCGGACCGAAACGAGAAGATCAAGGAGCAGCGGCGGGCGCTGCCGTGGGTCCGGGTTCAGAAGGAGTACGAGTTCGACACCGAAGACGGAAAGAAGACGCTCGCCGAGCTCTTCGACGGCCGCTCGCAGCTCCTGGCCTACAACATCATGTTCGGCCCCGACTACACCAACGGCGCGTGTCCCGGGTGCACATCCCTAGGCGACGGCCTCGACGGGTCGCTCGTCCACCTCAACCACCACGACGTGACGCTGCTGTGCTTCTCGCGGGCGCCGATCGAGCGGCTTACGGCCTACAAGGAGCGGATGGGCTGGGAGTTTCCCTACGTGTCCACCTACAACACCGAGTTCCCGTTCGACTTCGAGCTGGCGCTGACCGAGGAGCAGGCCCAGCACATCCCCCAGATCAAGGAGATGGTCGACAATCCGCCCGATTGGCTGGTCGAGTGGTCGCACCAGATCGGTGCCGAGCTGAAGGACGGGCTGCGCGAGGGCCCCACCTGGATCGCCTTCGCGCGCGAGAACGGGGCCGTGTACCACACCTACACGGTGAGCGCGCCCGATCCGTTCGTCGCGCCGTACTTCAACTTCCTGCTCGACCGCACGCCCAAGCCCCAGCCCGACGAGCCTCACACGTTCCGCAAGGACGAGTACCCGGACTGAGCCGCGCCGGTCCCGTCGCGGAGCGTCGGCGACGGGCGGCGGCCGCTGTCAGGAGCCGTTGTTCGCGAATGCCTGGTAGGAGCGGCAGGGGTTGTTGCGCAGGCTCGGGCACGCAGGTAGCGCCGTGGGAACGCTGACCCCAGGCACGACCGGGAGGATGACGCTCGACGGCATGCTGGGCGAGAAGGCGACCGACTCCGTCGCCGTGGTGCCTTCCGGCTGCGTGTGGCTGAACGACCAGATCGGCTGCGTTCCGTTGGGCGCGGCGATCGTAACCCTGATGCGCGACCCCGCGCGGTACGCATGCCCCTGGAAGTACAGCGGGATCACGACGGGGACGAATTCGTTCGCCGGCATCGGCTGCACATCGGATGCGAGAAAGGTCGGGATCGGCTGCAGCAACGTGGGTTTCTGCTTGAACATGTTTGTCGAGGTGGTGGCCAGCTTGCGCTCGCTCGCGCGGATCCAGCCGTTCTGGACGAACGTCTCGTTGCCGTCGGGACGCACCTCGCTGACGGTCGCCAGGAAGTCGACGTCCGGAGTCGACGACTTGACCCAAAGGTGGACGGCACCCGCACCGATTGCGGTGGTGTCGGTCGTGAGCGGCGACGACACGTAGGACACGGCAGAGCCCGCCGGCGGCTGCACCCAGTTGTATTCCCACTTGGACGCGTCGCTCCAGAGACCGCCCGTGCCGGTGTTGGCTGAGTAATCGGTCAGCGGCGTGGCTTTCGCATCGGAAGTGTAGGAGTCGACGCCTTCGGCGGTCGGTTTCTGTTCAGTGAGCGTGCCGCCCGGCCCGAAGTACCACGACTTGGCTGTCGTGCCGGGGACCGGGAACGCCGAGAACGTCTTTTCGAACCCCGGGTACGGATTGCCGGCGGCCGTCGTGCCGCCGGCCGGCGCTTCACCGGCGCCATTGTCGAACAGCACCCTGACCTCTGGGAGCGCTTCGAAGGCGGCCAGCGCCGATTCGTAGGTCGGCATTTCCTGAATTGGGTCCGGCGGAAGTGTGACCACATCCCCTTCGGGTAGCCCCATCGCTTCCTTGTAGACGACCGGGGCCGCAGCACGCACGGGCGCCGCTTGTTCGATCGGCGCTTTGTGCGCGACGTAGAGCTCTAAGAAGTCGTACATCCGGGTGTACGTATACGGATCGAGCGAGTCGATATGCGCGCCGTTGGTGAATGTGAACCACTTGTGCGTCGTACCGGTGAAGTGCTGGGCCAGATCGGCACAATGGCCCCCGGTCTGCTCGTCCTCGAATTGGCAGGCCATGAACGTCGGCACGTTGATCTTCTTGACGAACGTGACCGGGTCGAGCGGGTCGGCCACCGACGGGTTGTAGGTCGAGTTTTCCTGGATCTTTTTGCCCAGATTCGCGGCCTCACCGTGGAGGGCCTGGTTGGCCGCACAGGTGGCGTCGCCTTCCTGAACCCGCTTGTAGGCCCACGCCTGGCCCATGCCGGGACCGGCTGGTTCGGCGTTCTGCTGGCGCTGTTCGGACCAGGCGACGGCGAAACCGTCGTTGAGGATCCCGCCGGGGTACAGCGTCGTCGCTGTCGCGTCGATCACCGACATCGGCGCGATCGCCTCGAGACGGGCCGGCTGCAGCTGCGCCGTGAACAGCTGGCTGATCGCGCCGTAGGAGATGCCGAGCATGCCCACTTTGTTCCCGAGCACCCACGACTGGCGGGCGATCGTTTCGATCACGTCATAGCCATCGAGATTCTGCAGCGCCTCGAAGAAATCGTAGGCGCCGCCCGAGCAGCCGGTTCCTCGCATGTTCACGTCGACCACGGCAAAGCCCATCAGGTTTGCGAGCACGGCGATGCCGTTTTCCGGGCCGGCCGGGTTCGCATACCCGTAGCCCGAGTACTCGATCAGCGTCGGATACGGCGGTGTGTAGCTCCCCGACGCCGGGAACGGCGGCAAGTGAATTTCCCCCGAGCCGGGCTCGCCTGCTGGACTGCTCGGCGGGTGCACGTCGATCGCCAGCTGGGTGCCGTCCCGCGTCGTCAAATACGTATATCCGTTATCGGGGATTTCTTGGTTGTAGACGCTCGGATCCCATGGCGCGGCGCGGTTCGTGTGGACCGTGATCTTGCCCGATTCTTCGCCCGAGGAGGTCACGCGCACCCGGTAGCCGTTGCCCGCCGTCACGTTGCGAAACAGCAGCCCCCCCTGCGAGTCCGCGTTCTGGGTGGACACGACTCCGCCGCTCCTGTTCAGCAGCGACGCCTGAGCACTTGGGGCCAAGCCGGTGACGTACACCTGCTTTGCGCTGCCCTGCGCCGTGAAGGCCGACGCGCTCGCGGCCGCCACGAGCCAGACGGCGAACGCTACGAGCGTGGTGATGGCACCGCTCCGCGCGCGACGCGAAAGCGCAGACCCCGCCACCAACCGCTGACCCTCTCCCGGATAGCTCACGACCCGACGATCGCGGCTGGTTCGATTGGCACGCAGCATCTCTCCCCCATCCCGCGCACACGCGCAGAAGCTCGTTCCCTTACCCGGCCCGGCCCCTTGGTCCGGTACCAGCTGGAATGCATGCATACTACCCAGGTACGCGCGTTCTAAACAGCGACGCTCCGATCGTTGCCGCACAGCCCACGTCCGGAGCTCTCAGATGCCTGGAAGGTAATCGATCTCCGGCGCGCGCAGAGCGATGCCCAGACCGCGCAGCGACACCCGCCCGGACTGCGGGTAGAAGCACATGTCGTTGGGCTCGCGCGTGCCGTAGGCCAGGTACGTCAGGCCGTCGGCGCCAGGGCTGAACGCGTGCGCGACGCCAGTGCCGGGCGGGCGGGAGATCACATCGCCCGGTCGCAGGGGGTGCGCCTCGGGGCTCTGATCACCGCCCGAGAACAGCTCGAGGACGCCGTCGCCGTCGAGCACCACGAAGAGCTCCTCCTCCTGGGAATGGCAGTGCGCCGGAGCGCCCTTTCCGCCGACGGGCAGAACGACATGGTTGAGTCCGGTCGCGACGGCTCCTGCGGCCTTGCCCGCCCGCCGGGCGCGGCCGTCGAAGACGGCGGGAACGTCGTTCAGCGCGACCACGTTGCGTGGCCGCTCCGAGGGGGGCGGGCACTCCGGAGGACCCGCCGCTGCCTCGCGGGCGAACGGCGAGTCGCCCGCGCCGAGCTCGACCCAGCGGGGGAAGGACCAGGCTACACCCGCGCGGGGCAGCGCCGACAGGGCGCCGTCGGCGCGCTGGCCGAAGACGAGCACGTCGAGCCCACCGGCTCCGGCGCGCAACGTGTGCGCGCCGCGTTTGGGCCGGTGCACGATGAAATCGCCCTCCCCGACCGCATACGTCTCACCGTCCTGCCACAGCAGGCCGTCTCCGCCCAGCACGAAGAAGATCTCCTCGTCGACGCCGTGCTCATGCGCGGGAGTCGAGAAATAGCCCTCGGTGACCTCGATCCGACGCAGGCCGACGGTGCGCGTGCCGACCTCCCGTCCGAGATCACGCCACACGCCTTTGATGTGCCCAAACGCGAGCTCGCCTGTTCGACTCTCATACAGGTTGGCGATCTTCACGGCGGCGACGCTACCAGCCGGGTCTCTGCGCCCGAGGTCTCAGACCGCCGATGCCCCGCGTGTGTCCGGATCTGCCAGCATCCGAACCCTTAGTCTAGTGCGAGGAGCCAAGCATGGAGACTCAACTGCCCCCCGGACCGCGCATGCCCACCGCGTTGCAGACGATCGGCTGGTGGAGTCGTCCGACGGCTTACCTCGAGCGCTGCCGCGCCCGCTACGGCGGTCGCTTCACGATCAGGCTACTCGGCCAGAGCCCGTTCGTCGTGCTCTCCGATCCCGAGGAGATCAAGCAGCTTTTCCAGGCCCCACCCGACGTCCTGCACCCCGGCGAGGGCGCCCGCATCCTCGAGCCGGTCGTCGGGCCTAATTCGGTGATCCTGCTCGACGAGGGGCCGCACCTACAACAGCGAAAGCTGCTGCTCCCGGCCTTTCACGGCGAGAGCATGCAGCGCCTGTCCGGGCTGATGGCGGACCTGGCCGAGGCGGAGGTGGCGTCGTGGCCGCGCGATGAGACCGTCGCGTTGCACCCGCGCCTGCAGCGCCTGACGCTTGAGATCATCATGCGAGCCGTGTTCGGGCTCGAGCGTGGCGCGCAGCTTGATGCGCTTCGCGAGCTCCTGACCGAGATCCTCGCGTTCGGAGAGAGCCCGCTGTCGTTGATTCCCCCCGCCCAGCGTCTGCTCACGGGTCGCGGGCCGGTCGCGCGACTGGAACGAACGAGCGCTCAGGTGGACGAGCTGATCTTCGGGCTGATCGAGGAGCGCCGGCGCGAGAGCTCCGTCGGCGAGGACGTGCTGACGCTGCTGCTCGGTGCCCGCCACGAGGACGGTCGGCCGATGAGCCCTGCTGAGTTGCGCGACGAGCTGATGACGGCGCTCGTCGCCGGCCATGAGACGACCGCCTCGCAGCTGGCCTGGGGGTTTGAGCAGCTCGCGCGCGAGCCGGCCGTGCAGGCGCGACTGCAACACGAGCTCGACGAAGACTCCGACGAGGCATATCTGACCGCGACAATCCAGGAGATCATGCGCCGCAAGCCGGTGCTGCCCACCTCAGAGCCGCGCCTGGTCAAGCGGCCGATCGAGATCGGCGGAATCACCTATCAGCCTGGTGTCGTGCTGTTCGCGAGCGCCTATCTGCTCCATCACGACGCGTCGATCTATCCCGACCCCTACGCCTTCCGCCCGGAGCGGTTCCTCGAGCGGCCGCCCGGCACCTATACGTGGATTCCCTTCGGAGGCGGCCGGCGGCGCTGCCTGGGTGCCAGCTTCGCGCTGCTCGAGATGAAGCTCGTCCTGCGCGCAGTGCTCGCTCGCTTCGAGCTGCACCCGGCGAGCATTCGGGCCGAGGCTACGCGACGGCGGGGGATCACGATCAGCCCGGGGGACGGCGCTCGGCTGATCCTCCGTGACCGCGTGCGCGCCGTGGCGGGCCCGGTCGAGAACCCGGCGTCCCGCCGATCCGCATCCGAGATCCGCGCAGCCCCCACGGTGATCGCTTGAGCGCCGCGCCAGCCCTGCGGCGTGCCACTCAGGTCGACGTACCCGCTCTGGCGAGCGCGCTCGCGCGAGCGTTCATGGACGACCCCGTCGCCGTGTGGGCCTGCGCTCCCGACGCGGTGCGGCCGGCGATGCTGGAGCGCTTCCACGCGACTCGAATGCGGCATCTGCTCGCCCACGAAGAGGTATGGACCACCGCCGACCTCGCCTGCGCGGCGGTCTGGGCGCCGCCGGAGCGCTGGAAGACGAGCCCGCGCCAAGACGCTGCGCTCGCCGGCTGCCTGCTTCATCCTCGCCTGATCCCGCGCTTTCCCCTCGTCGTGTCGGGCTTCCTCGGCATCGAGCGCAAGCATCCGCGTGACAGGCCACCGCACTGGTACCTCGCTGTGCTCGGCACCGATCCCAGCGCCCAGGGGCAGGGACTCGGCTCGGCGGTGCTGCAACCCGTGCTGGAGCAGTGTGACGCCGACGGGCTCGGCGCGTATCTCGAGTCCTCGAAGGAGAGCAACATCGCCTTCTACGCCCGTCACGGGTTTCGCGTGACCGGGGAGCTGCACCTGCCTCGCGGCCCGACCATGTGGCAGATGTGGCGGGAGTCGCGGGTTTGAGCACCTCAGCGGGCTTGGCGCCGGCCGGCGAACCGGCCGGCGCCCCCGTTGGCCGATCAGTGCAGTGACATGTTCGGCTCGCCCGCTGAGCTACGGCCTGATCCAGAGATGGTACACCTCCCGCGCTCGGGCGCACCGGCGTTGTAGGCGTTGGTCAGCCAGTTGCGCCGGGCCGGCTGCGCCCAGTCTCCGACCGCGCGGTCGCGCCCCTAAGCGCTCTCGCCGGCGACCCGCGCGGGCGCCTCACCCCACAGCTGCTCCAAGCGGTAGAAATCGCGCGTCTCGGGCGTGAACACGTGCACGACGACGTCCAGATAGTCCATCAGGATCCAGTCGGCTCGGCTCGCGCCCTCCACTCGGCGCGGCAGCATCTGATGCTCGCGCTTGAGCCCCTCGAGGATGCCGTCGTGAATCGCCTTCGTCTGACGAGGAGTGTTTCCCGAGCAGATCAGAAAGTAGTCGGTATAGCCGAGCACGCCCCGCAGGTCGAGCTGGACGACGTCGATGGCCTTCTTGTCGACCGCAAAGCGCGCGATCTCGCCGACCAGCTCTTCAGGACCCATCAGCGGGGCTCCTCCTCGCGCGGCCGGTAGAGACCGCGCTCGCCTATGTATCGGGCCACCGCCGGGCCGACGATGTCATCGATCGGCAGGCCCCTCGCGGCGCGCTCGCGCGCCATCGAGGAGGAGACGTCGATCACCGGCATCTCCAGGAACCTGACGCTCCGCGGCCCGCCGGAAGGCTTGCCGCCGAGGAGATCGACGGCGAGTTGCGGCGCCGCGGAGGAGGCGCCAGCGGAGTGGTTGGCGACCGAGGCAACTCGGTCGAGCACATCCCGTCGCGTGGATCCCGCGCGTGCGGCGACGGCAAGGCCCGCGAGCTCAATCAGCCTCGCCGGATCGTGCCAAGACGGCAGGGTGCTTGCGGTATCGGCCCCAACGATGAACGTCAGCTCGGCGTCGGGATGGCTGGCATGCAGGGCTTCCAGGGTATCCACCGTATAGGACGCGCCGCCCCGGTCGATCTCCAGCGCGCAGACCGACAGCGCGGGAGCGTCGCCGATCAGCAGTCGGCACATCTCCAGGCGATGCGCGGGCCCGGGGTCCGCAGCGTCGGACTTGTGGGGCGCGACGTGTGCCGGCATCAACAGCACGCGCTCGAGTCCAAGCTGATCGCAGGCGTGGCGCGCGAGCTCGCGATGTCCAACGTGAGGCGGATTGAAGCTCCCGCCGAGGATGCCTATTCGCCGCACCGTGCGGTCAAGTGCGGACGTGCCCGTCGCCCTCGACTAGGTACTTGAACGTGCACAGCTCGCGCAAGCCGATCGGCCCGCGCGCGTGAAGCTTCTGGGTCGAGTTGCCGATCTCGGCTCCCATCCCGAACTCGCCGCCGTCGGTGAAGCGGGTAGAGGCGTTCACGTACACGCACGCGGCATCCACGCCGAGCTGAAAGGCGCGAGCGGAAGCCGTGTCGCGGGTCACGATCGCCTCGGAGTGTCCGCTGCCGTAACGGCCGACATGCTCGATCGCATCGGCCAGCGAGCCGACCACCCGCATGGCGACGGTCAAGCCGAGGTACTCGCTCGCCCAGTCCTCCTCGTCCGCCTCCTCCACCGTCGCAACCCGCTCGCCGGCCGGCGCGCCGCCACCGCCGTGCGCAGCCGCCAGGGCAAGCGTGCGCTCGTCGCCGCGAACGACGACGCCCGCGCCGCCGAACGAGCGCAACAGGCGAGGGAGGAGCGCCGGCGCGATATCAGCGTGGATCAGAACGGTCTCCGCGGCATTGCAAACGCCCGGACGCTGAGTCTTGGCGTTGATGACAATCGCCGCCGCCTGATCGAGGTCGGCCGTCGCGTCCACGTAGACGTGGCAGTTGCCCGACGCCGCGTAGATCACCGGCACCGTCGCGACCGCCTGGAGCGCCTCCTTCAGCCCCTCACCGCCTCTGGGAATGATCAGGTCGACGGTGTCGCTCTGCGTCGCGAGCTCGGCCAGCTCCTCCCGGCCTCCGCCCGCGACGAGACTGACGCTGCAATCGGGCAATCCGGCCCCCGAGGCCGCCTCGCCGGCGATCTGGGCGAGCGCCGCGTTGGAATGCGCCGCCGAGGAGGACCCCCGCAACACGATCGCGTTGCCCGACTTCAAGCACAACGCGGCGGCGTCGATCGTGACGTTGGGACGCGCCTCGTAGACGACGGCGACCACGCCGAGCGGAACTCGCACCTTGCGCACATCGAGGCCGTTCGGCAGGCGTCGGCCCTCGATCACCTCGCCGACCGGATCGGCGAGCGCCGCGATCTCGCCAACCGAGTGCGCGATGCCCGTGATGCGCGCCTCGTCGAGACGCAGACGATCGAGCAACGCATCCCCGATCTCGGCCTCGCGAGCGGCGTCCATGTCGCGTTCGTTGGCCGTCAGGATCTCGTCCATGCGTGCCTGCAGGGCAGCGGCGATCGCCTCGAGCGCCGCGTCCTTGGCGGCGGTGTCGGTCCGCGCGAGGACGCGCGCCGCGCGCTTGGCTGCGCGGCAGACGTCCGCGACCGACGAGATCACAGTTGCCATGGCCCTACAGGGTACGACGGGTCAGTCGACCACGAGGTAGTCGCGGTGCACCGCCTCCTCGCTCGCGCGCGGCAGCACCTCTCGAACGGCCGCGGACTTCATGCCGATCACGCGCCGCAGCTCCTGCGCGGAGTAGTTGCAGATTCCCTTGGCCAGCGCCCGTCCGTGCCCGGCGGCCGCGTCCCCGCGCTCGGCGATCTCCACGGCGTCGCCCGCATCGAAGTCGCCCAACACCTCGACGACGCCCACCGGCAGCAGGCTGGCGCTGCCCTCGCGCACGGCCCGAACCGCGCCGGCGTCGATCAACAGCGTCCCCCGCGAGGGCTTGGCGTACTTCAACCACAGCTTGAACGAGCTGTAGCGCGCCTCGCGCGGGGCAAAGCGAGTGCCCTCCTGCTGGCCCTCGAGCACCGCCTCGAGCGCGCCCGCCCGCAGGCCGTTGCAGATCACGGTGGGGATGCCCGCCGCCGTCGCCATATCGGCGGCGACCACCTTCGAGCGCATCCCGCCCGATCCCAACGGCGATGTTGTGTGGCCGATCTCGAGCTCCTCGAGGGCGGCGAAGTCGCTGACCTCCTGCACGATCCGTGCGTCGGGGTATAGCCGCGGGTCGGCGGTGAACAGGCCGTCGGTGTCGGTCAGGAGGATCAGCTCCTCGGCGCCCACGAGCACAGCCACTTGGGCGGCGAGGAAATCGTTGTCGCCGAAGGAGATCTCGTCGGTGGCGGTCGTGTCGTTCTCGTTGATGACCGGCAGCACTCGCCATTCCAGCAGCGTCGTGAGCGTCTGTCGCGCGTTCAGATAGTGAGTGCGGGCGCTCATGTCGAAGAATGTCAGCAGCACCTGCGCGCTCGTCACCTCGCGCGCGCGCAGGAGCTCGTCGTAGATTCGATACAGCTTTCCCTGACCCACGGCGCTTGCCGCCTGGAGCTCTCCGATCGACGCCGGACGCCGGAGCAGCTCCATCACCCGCATGCCACGCGCGATCGCGCCGCTGGTGACGATCACCACCTCGCCGCCCTGCCGATGCATGCCCGCGAGCGCGTCGCAGACGCGTGCCAGCACCTCCGTGCGCGGCTCCCCGTCGCCGTCGGCGACGACGCTGGAGCCAAGCTTGACGACTACACGTCTCATGCCTGGAGCTTATTTGGCCACCGCCGATGCCGAGCCGTCGTCGCGACGATCGGCGATTCGCGCGGGCGATTGAGGCCTGGCGGCGCTCGGATCCAGCTCGAAGGTCACGCCTCCGATCTCGATCTCATCGCCGGGCCGAAAGCCCTCCTCCTCCAGCGCTCGCAGCACGCCGATCCTACGCAGCCGTTCCTCCACATACGCCATCGCATCCTCGTTCTCGACGTCATACCGCGCCAGGAGCCGCTCGATGCCCCTACCGTGGACGGCAAATGAGCGCGCGCCCAGCCGCTCCACGCGAAAGCCTTCAGCTGCGGCGGGTCGGAACACCATGTGCTCGGCCAACTCCTCCTCGGCCGCCGGCCGCGCGCCGCGCGCCCGTGTCGCACCCTTGCCCGGCCCACCGCGGCCACGCTCGGGGGGGCCCGTCTCACGATCGTTGGCCCGGCGCGCCTCGACCGCCGTGTGGTCCGTCACGCCTGCCGGCTCGACGCGCCGCAGCAGCTCACCCGCGAGCTGGGCGATGCCCGCACCGGTCGCGCTCGACGTCGCGATCACCGAGACCTCGTCGCCGAGGCGACGCTCCCACTCCGCGATGGCCGCGCGCACCTGGGCGGCGGCGAGCAGATCGGCCTTGGACAGGACCAGCACGCGCGGCAGCTGTGCGAGGCGCCCGTCGTGTGCCGCGAGCTCGCGCTCAATCGTCGCGTGGTTCGCGACCGGGTCGGCGCCCGCGCCCGTCGCGAGCTGGGGAGCGATGTCGAGCACGTGAACGAGCAGCCGCGTGCGCTCGATGTGAGCCAGGAAGTCGTGGCCCAGTCCGGCGCCCTCGCTCGCGCCCTCGATCAACCCCGGGATGTCGGCCACGACCAGCTGACGCTCCTCGCCCTCCAACACTCCAAGCACCGGCGAGAGCGTCGTGAACGGATAGTCGGCCACCTTCGGCGCGGCTCGCGTGAGCCGCGACAGCAGCGAAGACTTGCCCGCGTTGGGCATCCCGACAAGACCGACGTCCGCCAGCAGCTTCAGCCTGAGCTCGAGCCAGCCCTCTTCACCGGCCAGACCGCGCTCGGCGAAGTGCGGAGCCTGACGCGTTGGCGAGGCGAAGTGCTTGTTGCCCTTTCCGCCGCCGCCCCCACGCGCGACCGTCGCGCGCTGGCCGGCGACGAGCAGGTCCCAGCGGCCTCCGGCCAGATCCGCTCCGTCGCCGGCGGGGGCGATGACCTCGGTACCGGGCGGAACCCCGATCGTCAGCGTCTCACCATTGGCGCCGTGGCGGAGCGCACCCTCGCCATGCCCACCCCGACCGGCACGGTATTGAGTCTTGCGCCGGAAGCTCTGCAGATCGCGCAGCGAGTCCTCGCAGACCAGCACCACCGCCCCTCCACGCCCCCCGTCTCCCCCATCGGGACCACCGCGCGGGACGTGCGCTTCACGGCGAAAGCTCGTGCAGCCGTCGCCGCCGGCGCCCGCCTGGACGTGAATCCTCGCGCGATCGTGGAGCATCGCAAGCCATCGTGACAGCAGCCGGCGGCGCTGCCGGCTCAGATGTGGGTAGATGCCCCGGCACCCCACCCGCGAGCAAAGGAGCCACCGACGATGAGCAGCGAGAGTTCAAACCCGTCCGACCGAGTCCTTCTGATCACCGGAGCCTCATCCGGGATCGGCGCCGCGACGGCGCGCCAGGCCTCCGCCGAGGGATGGCGCCTGGTTCTGGCAGCGCGATCGGGCGAGCGCCTGCAGGCTCTCGCGGAGGAACTGGGCGGAGCGGACCGCGCGCTCGCGGTTCGCTGCGACGTGACCGACTGGGATGCTCAGCAGCGGATGGCGCAAGCAGCGCTCGCGGCCTTCACGCAGATCGACGCGGTGTTTGCCAATGCCGGCTTTGGGGGGCCGCGGGGGTTCCTCAGCGACACCCCCGAGCACTGGCGCGAGATGGTGCTGACCAACGTCTACGGCGCAGCGCTGACGCTCCGCGCCACGATTCCCGCGTTGAGAGAATCGCGCGGACATCTGCTTCTCACCTCGAGCGTCGCCGGGCGCCGAGTGCTCCCGGGCTCGATGTACTCGTGCACCAAGCACGCCGTGACCGCGATGGGCGAGGCCGTGCGACAGGATCTCCACGGCAGCGGCATCCGCGTGACCCTGATCGAGCCAGGTATGACCGACACCCCGTTCTTCGAGAACCGACCGTCAGACGCACTCGCCGACAGGGACATCGCGCGGGCGGTTCTCTTTGCGCTGTCCCAACCGCCGCACGTCGATGTCAACGAGATCCTCGTGCGGCCCACCGCGCAGCAGGGCTAGGCGCCCCCCACCCGCGGATCGAGACGATCAGCGCGCGGCCGGTGCCGCCCGCGTCGGTCAGCCCTCGCCGTCGGCGAGGACGCTCACGGTACGTCCGTGGCGACCGGCCTTGAACTGCACTGTTCCGGCAGCGCGCGCGTACAGCGTGTCGTCCTTGCCGATTCCAACTCCCGCGCCCGGTTTGAAGCGCGTGCCGCGCTGGCGCACGATGATCTCGCCGCCGGTCACGACCTGCCCCGCGAACGTCTTGACGCCAAGGCGCTGCGCGTTTGAGTCGCGACCGTTGCGGCTTGATCCGAGTCCCTTCTTATGCGCCATCGTCGGTCTTCTCCCCTCGCGGCTTCGAGCTGCGCGCGGTTTTCGGTTTGGAGGCCTCCTCCGGAGCGGGGGCGGCTTTGGCCCGAGCTTTGGCCGCAGCCGCCGGGGCTTTGCCGGAGGCTGCGGCGTCCTTCGCCGCGGCCGACGGGGCTTTGCCCGCAGCCGCCGCGCCTTTGGCCGCAGCTGGAGCTGGCTGCCCGGCTCGCGCGGCGGCCGGTTTTGCCTTTCCGCTGGAGATGTCTGTCACCTCGATCTGGGTGAGGTCCTGGCGGTGCCCCGTACGCCGCTTGTAGCCGCGCTTCGGCTTGAACTTGAACACGCGCAGCTTCTCCCCGCGGACGTGCGCCACGACCTTTGCCGTGACCGTCACGTTCTTCAGCCCCGCCTTGTCGAACACGGCCTCCTCGGAGCGGTACAGAATCGGCTCGAGCGCCACGTTCGCACCCTCGTCCACGGCAAGGCGCTCGATCAGCAGCCGCTGGCCCCGCTCGACGCGATATTGCTTGCCGCCTGTCTTCACGATCGCGTACATGTGTCGATCTCAGTCTCGGTTTCTCGCTTGAACAGACACGCCGCGCCGCTTTGGCGCTCGTGCAGGCGGCTACTCCGGCGCTGCCTTCGCCTTGGCAGCGGAACGGCGCCGTCCGCCTCTGCGGCCACGACGCCGAGGCTTGGATTGTAGGCCATCGTCCCCACCCTCGTCCGGCTGGGCATCCGCGCCAGACGGAGCGTCGCTCGCGAGCTCCTGCTCCGGCTCGGAATCCACGCTCGTCGGGGATCCGCTCAGGCCAGCTTCGCGGCGAGCCTCGGCATCCTCGCTGTCCGCCGGCGCCCGCCGCCCGCGCGCCCGCGTCTTGGCGCGCTCGCCGGCGCGGCCCCCCTCGCGCGTCGAGGACGACGAACGACGCTTCTCTCGCGCGCCATCGCGTGCGCCGGCAGGCCGCGCCAACGGACGGATCACCTCGCCGGACTCGTCGAGCAGCAGCGCGCTCGCGGCCGTCCGCCCGACCTGGTCGATGCGCACCAGTCGCTTCTCGCCGACATGCGGTGCGGCTCCCGCGATCGAGATGATGTAGCCATCGATTTTCGCCACCGCGTCGTCGACGTCGTACATGTGCGGCTCGACGATCTCGACGAGCACCTCATCGCCCTGGCGAAACGGCAGCGCCCGCTCCTCGACCTCCGCACGGGTGCCCTGGAAGGTGATCGCGAAGTGGTCGAGCCCCAGTCCTTCGGAGCCCTCGAACAGGAACGACTTGCCGGTCTGCGCCTCCAGCGCGTGCAGGACGCGTGAGCCGTGTCCGGTGAACTCGGCCGTGACGCGCGGATTGATCTGCACGAGCAACGCCTCAACCTCAGGATGCTCGACCGCGATGTCACGCAGGCGACGCTCGAATTCGATCGCGATCGTCTCCTCGGAGCGGATCACGCCCTCGCCCTCGCAGGTCGGGCAGGGCCGGCTCATGATCTCGCGCACGCCCTCGGTCACGTTCTGCCGCGTCATCTCCACCAGTCCCAGCTTTGAGATCTCGGCCGTGAACGTCTTCGTACGATCCTCGTCAAGCGTCTTTCTCAGCGTCTTCATGACCGCGTCGCGATTGCGCGCGCGCGCCATGTCGATGAAGTCGATCACGATGATCCCGCCGATATCGCGCAACCGCAGCTGGTTGACGACCTCCTCGGCCGCCTCGAGGTTGGTCTTGGTGATCGTGTCCTCGAGTCCTGCGCCCTTCCCGCGGCCGATGAAGCTGCCCGAGTTGACGTCGATCACCGTGAGCGCCTCCGCGTAGTCGATGATCAGGTAGCCGCCGCTCGGTAGGTCGACCCTCCGCGACAGGACCCCCTCGATCGCCTTGTCCACGCCGTAGGCCTCGAACAGCGGCTGCTCCTGCTCCCACAGCTCGACCCGCTCGACGAGCTCGGGCGCCGTTCGCGTGAAGAACGACACGAGCCGGTGATACTGCTTCTCATCGTCGACGATCGCCCGCTCGAAGTGGGCCGAGAAGATGTCGCGCACGACGCGAACCGACAGGTCGGCCTCCTGGAAGACGAGATCGGGTGCCGCGGTCTCCTGAACCCGTTTCACGAGCACCTCGTGGAGCTTGTGCAGGTACTTCAGCTCGCGTTCGAAGTCCGCACGCTTGGCGCCGTGCGCCGCCGTGCGAACGATCACCCCGCCGCCGTCGAGCACCAGGTTCGCCGTCTGGCGGCGCAGCCGTTCGCGCTCGCGATCCTCCAGCCGACGGGATACGCCAATGCCCTCACCGGACGGCGCGTAGACCATGTAGCGTCCCGCGATCGTCAGCTCCATCGACAGGCGCGCGCCCTTCGTCTTCAGCGGATCCTTGACGACCTGCACGACGATCTCCTGCCCCGGGCCGAGCAGGTCTGAGATCTTGCGCCCGCTGCCACTACCGCGTCCGCGCTTGGGCGCCTCGACCCCGGGCAGCACGATCTCATCGACGTGCAGGAAGCCGTTCTTCTCGAGGCCGATGTCGACGAACGCGGCCTCCAGCCCGGGCAGGACGTTGTCGACCTTGCCCTTGTAGATGTTGCCGACAATCGAACGTCCGCCGCGGCGCTCGATGTAGAGCTCAGCGATCCGGAAGTCGTCGCCTCGACGGGCCCCCTTGCGAACGGCGGGGGCCTTGCGCGGCCCACTCGCCGGCTTGCTGGCCGATCTCCGATCGGTGGCCACCGGGGCAGGTGAGGCGGCGGGCGTTCCGCTCGCCTCCAGGAGCGCGACGCGCGTCTCCGCGCGATCGACGCTGACAAGCACTTGCTTTTTCAATTTGATCCAGTCTTTCGGGATAGTTGGGAGCCGAGCCCCGGGTGGGCGGGCGCCCGAACAGGGGACGTCCGGTGGGGCGGCGCCGGATAGGCGGGCACGAGGCCGACGGGCTCGTGTGAACCCAGCGGGCCGGCAGCGCGGGCGGAGCGCCCTTCGGTTCGGGCTGACGGTCTGGCCTGGAGTGCTCGGCGAACATTTTTGTCTACTAGCGCAGTACGCGGCCCTTCAATGCTTGAGAGACGCGCGCCTGGACATAGATCGATTGCAGCAGGCCCATCGCCAACAGGGTTGTGATGACCGACGAACCGCCATAGCTCATCAGCGGCAGCGTGACGCCGGTAATGGGCATGATCCCAATAGTCATTCCCACGTTGACGAAGACCTGAAACATCAGCATAGCCGTTACGCCAGCGGCCACGAGCGAGCCGAACAGGTCCTTGGCCATCACCAGAATGCGCAGCGCACGCGATATCAGCAGCGCGTACAGGCTCAGCACGAGCGCGGCGCCGATGAAGCCGTACTGCTCGCCGACCGCGGCGAAGACGAAGTCGGTGTTGCTCTCGGGCACGAAGCCGTTCGGGATCTGGCTGGCGTTCGTGCCGCGGCCCGCCGTCTGTCCCGAGCCGATCGCGATCTTCGCCTCCTCCTGCTGGTAGCCCTGCCGCTGCGGGTTCGCGGACGGGTGTAGGAAAGCCGTCAGACGTTCTTCCTGAAAGGGCTTGATCACGTGCACGCCCGCCAGCGGAGCGACCGCGAGCACGAACGTGAGCGACACGACGATCAGCGCGATCAGCGCCGTGAGCTGTCGCCAGGAGGTGCCCGCCACGAACAGCAGCGTGAACGCGATCACCATGTACACGAGCCCCGACCCCAGGTCCGGTTGGGCGATCACCAGCATCGCCGGCACCAGCGCCGCGAGCATCACGCGGGCGGTCGTCTCGCGCTCGCGCAGTCGCCGGGCGCGATCGACGACCAACGACGACAGCACCAGGATCAACAGCACCTTGCCGAGCTCGGACGCCTGAAAGGAGAAGAACGGAAGGCTGATCGCCCGCTGCGCGCCATTGGCGGCGTGGCCGAGGCCGAGCACGGCCAGAATGCTCACGATCAGCAGCACGTAGATCCCGTTTCTAAGCTGCCTCAGCGCGGCGTAGTTCAGGCGCGAGAGCAAGAGCATGCAGGCCGTGCCGACGATCAGGTAGATCGCCTGCCGATCGACGTAGTACTCGGGCCGCGCCGGTATCAGGTTGCGGGTGGCCGATTTGAGCGTCACGATCGAGCAGATCGCGAGCCCGATCACCGCGAGCGTGAGCAACGGATCGAGCGGCAGGCGCAGGGCCCCGGCCTTCTCCTCCGGGCCCTGGGGGGCCTGGATCGCCGTCGACGGACCGATCGGGCTCGTGGCGCTCGGCGGGCTCATGCGGGTTCTGGCACCAGGCTCAAAATGTCTTGGAGTTCCCGGCGACGAATTGCTTGGGCTTGCCGAACCACTGCGAGGCCATCAGGCGGGCGATCGGCGCCGCCGTTTCGGCGCCGAAGCCGCCCTGCTCGACCGTCACCGCGAGCAGGATCGGGCGATTGGGATCGGCGATGTAGCACATGTACCAGGACTGGTCTTCTTTGCCGACGTGCTGCGCCGTTCCCGTCTTTCCGTACACGGGGTGCTGTCCCTGGTCCCACCCGGACCAGACCGCCGCCGAGGTCCCGCCGGGTTGGCTTGCGGCCTCGTGGATGCCTTCCATCACGAGACTCAAGTTCGAGTAGTTGAGGTGGACGTGACGCGTGGGCGGAGAGCTGAGGCCCTGGACGAGCCCTCCGTTGGCCTGATCGATCTCCAGCCCGAGGTGCGGGCGCACGACCGTGCCTTCGCCGCCATGCATGAACGCGTTCGCGAGCGTTGAGTAAGCGACCGCCATCTGCAGCGGCGAGGTCAGCAGGTCGCCCTGACCGACAGCCAGGTGCATGTTGTCGCCCACACTCCACGGACGCCCGTCGGAGATCCCGCAGCTGGCCACGTGCTTGCGGCGCTCGCACGCGAGCTCCTCGGCGGCCACCTTGGCGCGCCACACCCTGTCGGGGACCAGGCCGGTGATCTCGCTCGGCAGGTCGATGCCCGTCTTCTCCCCGACCCCCAGCTTGTGCGCCATGTCCTGGATCACGCTTCCGCGGCTGTTGGCCAGCTTGCCCGTTTCGAAGAAGTAGGTGTCCGAGGAGACCTTCAGCGCTTCCACCAGTCCCACGGCGCCGTAATCAGCCTTGCCGGCGTTGCAGAACTGCTGCGTCGAGACCGTGACGCACTGGCCGGCGCCGAGACCCTCCGACGGCGTGATCACGCCGGCTTCGAGCGCGCCCATCGCGGTGATCGGCTTGAACGTCGAGCCAGTCGGGTAGGTGCCGTTGACCGCGCGGTCGGTGAGCGGCGCGGGCGATTCTTCGCTCCCGCCGCCGGCCGCGGCTTTGCCCTCCAGCGCCGCATATTCGCTCACGGTGAGCGGTTTGGCGAACTTGTTCGGGTCGAAGCTCGGATAGGACCCGATCGCCAGCACCTGCCCGTTGCGCGGGTCCATCGCCGTGAATGCTCCGGCGGACGCCGGTTTGCCGCCCGCGCGCGCGCGTTCGATCCCTTCGAGCAGGGCCTTTTCGCCCTCTTTCTGCAGCGCCAGATCGAGCGTCACCTTCAGGCTGTAGCCCGCGTGGGGCGCCGTCGGCGCAAGCCGGGTCGCGACCGGATAGCCGGCCGCGTTGACCTCGACGCGCTGTATGCCCGGACTTCCGCGCAGGTAGCGGTCGTAGTAGTACTCCAGCCCTTCCTGTCCGACGACCGTCCCCTGCTTGACGCCGTGAAACGGGCGCAGTTTGAGCTCCGGTCCTGAGATCTGCCCGACGTAGCCGAGCGCTTGCGCCGCCATCGCGCCGTAGGGGTAGGCGCGAATCGCGACCGGCTGCTGCGTGACTCCCGGGAATTCGTTCTGGCGCTCGGCGAGCACGGTCAGGACACCCTGGCCGGCGTCGGTCTTGATCGTCACCGAGGCGTACGGCAGTTCCGTTCGGCCCTTTATGACAAGCGCCTCGATCCGCCGAGCCGACATCCCGAGGAGAGCTCCCAGCCGCCTGTACAGCGCCAGCCTTGGCGCGCCTTTCGGGGGCAGCGCCGAGGGAACGATCTGCACGGCGTTGGTCGTGCGGCTCGCGACGATCGGCTGGCCTTCGCGGTCGAGGATCTGCCCACGAGGCGCCGCGATCGGCAGATCCCGCGCTCGGTTTGCGTTGGCCTGCTGGACGTACTGTTCGCCGGAGAGAACCTGCAGATACCACAGGCGGAAGAAGATGATCGCGAACATCGCCATCGCCAGCGCGCCCAGGATCGCCACGCGCAGGGCGAGTTGCGGCGAGACCGGCAACCGCGGGTCGCTCGGCCGGACCGGCTCCAGTGCACTCATTTCGCAACCACGCCCGCACGAGCACGCAGGGCAAGCCGGTCAAGGACGCAACGAGCGTGGTGCGCTGCGCACACGAGCGACTGAGGACGCCGATCCGGCGCCGCAATGCGTGCTCGTGCGCTCATGAGCGCGACAGCGGGCTCAAGCCGCCCGTCGTGTACGCGCGCCGGCGGCGACGGCGGCGCCGGGGGTCTTCGGGCAGGCCGCCCTCCAGGCTGCGACGGACCAGCGCCCACATCGGCAGCGCGACGACCGTGTTGACGAACACCCCGAGCACGATCTGACGCACGAGGTCGACGCTCACTGGCGCATCGACGCCGAGCAGGAACTCCACGAGCGAATATCCCACCATCGCGGCGGCCGAAGCCGCGGCGCCGACCAGCAGCGGCGTCAGCGCGGCCTGCGGATCGCGCAGCTCGCGCAGCCGCCCCGACCAATAGCCGACGATCGTGAAGGTCAACGAGGTCACGCCGAGAGTCTGCACCAGCGCGAGGTCGACAAGCAGACCGATCGCAAAGCCGGTCACCGCTCCCAGCGTCGAGCCGCACAAAAGTCCCACGAATGCCACCATCAGCGGGGACAGATCGACGCTGATGCCGAACACCGGCACCTCGGACACGACGCCGATCTGCAGGAACACGACCACCACCGCGAGAGCGGCGATGCGGCCAAGCAAGGAAGCCCCCGTGCCCGGGCTCATCCGCCGCTCCCGCTCGCGGCGAGCGCTTCGCCCGCCCCGCCACCGCTGCTGGACTGCCGCCCGGGCGGCAGGCTGGCCGTCAGGCGACCGAGGCTGGCCGGCAAGCTCCCACCGCCGGCGGTCAGCACCTGCACGACATCGAGGTTGTGCAGGTTCGCCAGCGGATGCACGTTGACTGACCGGTACGCGCTTTCTTCGTTCACCGACGTCACCTGCCCGATCGGGATCCCCGGCGGGTACAGCGAGTCCGCAGAGCTCGACACCGTGCCCGAGGTGACCACATATTCACCGCGATTGGCCTGCGTGTTGGCCGGCAGGTACTGCAGCAGAAGATCGTTTGGTTCCCCGACCTTCGGCTGCACGATGCCGGTCGCGCCGCTCGTGCCGATTCGGGCCGAGACGCCCACCGAGCTGTCCGTGATCAGGCTGACCTGCGCACCGTCAGAGGCCGCTTGGGTGACCTTGCCCACGAGACCTTCGTCGTTGATCACGGGGTCATTGAGCCGCACGCCCGCGGACTCGCCTTTGTCGATCGTCACCGTCGCATACCAGATGTTCGGCGACTTCCCCACGACCGTGGCCGCGACCGGGTGATAGTCCTTCACGCTCAGCCGGTTATCGAGGTGGTACAGCGCCAGCAGTTCACGGTAGGACTGTTTTTCGGACTGGTCGGCGATCACTTCGCGGCGCAGTTTGTCGACCTGCTTGACGAGCCGATTGCGCTCGCTTTTGGCGTTCACCGTGTCGCCGACCCAGCTGAACGCGTCCCGCACGGGCTTCAACGCCTTGTTCGCGCCGTCCTGGATCGGCGAGATGACCGTCAAGAAGCCCCGCTGCACGGAATGCAGGCGGCCACCAGGAGCCTCGCCGAAGTAGGCGGTCAGCAGTATCAGAGAGAGCACGACGAGCAGCACGAGCACTGCGCGTCGGCGCCGGACCGTCTTGTCATACACGAATAGCGACCTTCCGAAGCGTTCACGGCAAAGAGTACCCCCGCGTGCACCGGCCGGTCACAGCACCTCATCTGCGCCGCCGATTGCGCGAGCTGCGGTTCGAGCGGTGAATGGCCTCGAACTCCTCGAGCGAGCGACCCGACCCGACCGCGACACACGTTAGCGGCGATTCGGCCAGATGCGCCGGCATCTGGGTCTCTTCGCGCAGGCGCTCATCCAAGCCCTGCAGCAGCGATCCGCCGCCCGCGAGCATGATCCCACGGTCCATGATGTCCGACGCCAGCTCGGGTGGCGTGCGGTCGAGCGTCTCCTTGACCGCGTCGATTATCTGGCTGAGCGGCTCCTCCAACGCCTGGCGAATCTCCTCGCTCGTCAGTACAACCGTCTTGGGCAATCCGGCGACCATGTCGCGTCCGCGAATCTCCGCCTGGAGCTCCTCGGCCATCGGACACGCCGAGCCGATCTCGAGCTTCAGCTCCTCGGCGGTCTGCTGCCCGATCAGCAGCTTGTACTCCTTCTTCGCGTAGTTGATGATCGCCTCGTCCATCTCGTCGCCGCCAACGCGGATCGACTGCGAGACGACGATGCCGCCGAGCGAGATGACCGCGACCTCCGACGTCCCGCCCCCGATGTCCACGACCATCGACCCGGTCGGCTCGCCGACCGGCAGCCCGGCTCCGATCGCCGCCGCCATCGGCTCCTCGATCAGGTATGCCGTGCGAGCGCCGGCCGAGAGACATGCCTCCTCGACCGCACGCTTCTCGACCCCGGTCACGCCGGAGGGCACGCAAACGACGACGCGCGGGTGCGCCCAGCGGTTCTGGTGCACCTTCTGGATGAAGTGCCTGAGCATCTCCTCGGTCACGTCGAAGTCGGCGATAACGCCATCCTTGAGCGGACGGATCGCCTGAATCGTGCCCGGCGTACGTCCGAGCATGCGCTTGGCCTCGATGCCGACCGCGTGCACTTCGCCCGTCCGGGAGTCGATCGCCACGACGCTCGGCTCCGACAGCACGATCCCCCGTCCCCGAACGTATACGAGCGTGTTCGCGGTCCCCAGATCGACCGCCATGTCGCGGCCACCGAATCCAGTCAGATAGCTGAAGATGCCCATATAGAGAGGTGCGCCGGGTCCGTTCTCGCGTCAATTGCATCGCGACGCGCGCGGCGGGCCAGCGCGTGTGCCCGGGTACCCGGGGGGGCGCAGTGTAGCGAACGTCCACCGCCATCCGACAGGACCGCCACGGGATTTGCAGGGCAAACGCGCAACCAGCGCAACGCGCCGGCTGATCCCACTGCGCCCGCCCGATCCGGCGCCGAAGGCGCCATCATCATTGCTTCAAGAGCTGCGGATAGAGGTCCAGCAGCGCCGCGAGCGGCAGCCCCACGACGTTCTCATAGTCGCCCTCGACGGCCAGCACGAGAGCGGCGCCCGCGCCCTGGATCGCATAGCCGCCGGCGCGTCCGCGCCACTCCCCCGTGGCCAGATACCAGTCCAGCAGATCCTGGCCCAGAACACGAAACCTGACCGTCGTGCGCGCGACGGCCGTTCGCTGCTCCTCGCCCCCGAGGAGCAGCGCGATACCGCTGACCACCTCGTGCGTCGCGCCGCTCAAGGCGGCCAGCGACGCGCGCGCCGCGCGTTCATCCCCGGGCTTGCCATAGATGACACCGTCGAGCGCCACCAGCGTGTCACATCCGAGCACGAGCTCGCTCACGCCTGGGATCCGTGCGGCGCGTGCCTTGCGCAACGCGTTCTCGATCGATACCTCTCCCGGGTCGCCCGCCGCAAGCTCCTCGGTCTCGGTCGGACGGACCGTGAACGACACGCCCAGACGACGGAGAATCGCCCGCCTCTGCGGAGACGCCGAGGCGAGGACGAGCGGCAGCTGCGGGGCGCCGCCGCAGGACCGCTCGCGTGCAGGAGATCGGTTGTCTGTTTCTCGCCCGTCTATAACGATCGCTATACGGCCAGCGAACGCGAGGCGCTAGCCCAGCTCGGGAAAGAACAGGGCCGACTCGCGCGCGGCGGATTCCTCGGAGTCCGACCCGTGCACCAGGTTCTGTCCCACCTGCACGGCAAAGTCGCCCCGGATCGAGCCCGTGGCCGCCTCCAGCGGATTCGTCGCGCCGATCACCTGGCGCGCTGCGGTGACGGCGTCCGTCCCCTCGAGCACGGTCGCGACGATCGGCCCCGAGGTGATGAAGTCGACGAGCTCGCCGAAAAACGGGCGCTCTGCGTGCTCGGCGTAATGACGCTCGGCCAGCTCGCGGCTCACCGTCATCGCGCGCAGCGCGACGATCTGAAGGCCCTTGCGCTCGAAGCGCGCGATTATCTCGCCGGTAAGCCCCCTCGCGAAGGCGTCCGGCTTGACGAGGATCAGGGTTCGCGTCATGTGTTCCTCGATCGCGTTGGGAGGCCCCTAGGAGGTCGGGCGCGCACGACCACCGGGACGACTGGTCCGCCCACCACCGGTCCTCCGCGCCGGTTTCGAGGCGGCGAACGGCGCCCGCGGGTCCTCCTCCTCGCCCGCCACGGTCGCGGGGCCCGGCACTTTGGCCCTCGCGCCGCCGATCTCATCGAGGTCGGCCTCGATCAGGGAGTCGTCGCGGTCGGAGGCTGCGCCCGTCGCCAGCCTCTCCGACGAACCCGGCGAGCGGTCGCTCTCGATCGGCGGACTCGGGCGACGGCGGCGGGCGCGGCGAGACGCGGGAGTGGAAGCGACCTCGGTTTCGCAGTAGGGGCAGATCGTCCACGCCTGGTCGAGCGGCCGCGAGCAGCTGACGCACCGCTCCTTGAGCTTGCGCAGGCAGCTCGGACAGCAAACGAAGTCACGCTCGATGCGGTAGTCGCAATGCGGGCACAGGGCGTGGTCGAGCTCATGTAGGCGCGCCTCGGCCGCGTGCATCTCGAGTTCCCGCTCGCGCACATCCTCCAGGTACTCGGGCGGCCGCAGGATCATGTAGACGATCGTGCCCACGAACGGGAACAGCGACGCCGCGGTTGAGCAGCCGACCAGCATCGGGTCGAGGATCCTGCGACGCGCGTCCGCGTAGGTCCAGTAGATCAGGGACAGATACACGACGACGACGAACAGGATCAGCAGATCGATGACCAGGTTCAGGCCGCTGCTTTCGATTCCGAAGTATGCGAAAGGTGGCATTGGCCGGCCGAGTTTAGAGAAACAACCGGCCGAAACCGTAACCGGCCGCGAAGAACACCAGGATGACCACGGCCACGATCAGCGCGACGGCGCCGATCATGGTGAGCACGGATGGGCCGTCGTCGTTCATCTGGCGGAGAGCCGCGGCTGCGCTTGCGGACCGTCGAGGGTGGCGGACGCCTCGAGCTCGCCCAGCAGCTCGCCGACGAGGTAGACCGAGCCGGTTGCCAGCACCGCCCCGCCGCGCTCGCGAGCCCACCGTCGGGCTTCATTCAGCGCCAGCTGTGGCCTGGGCTCGCTCACGGCGCGATCGAAGCCGAGCTGGCGAGCGAGTGACTCCAGCGTCGCGGGCGAGAGCGCGCGGCTGCTGGAAGGAGCCGTGAACCATGCGCGCTCGCACGCTCCCAACAGCGCTCCGAGCATTCCCGCGGCGTCCTTGTCCTCGAGCACGCCCAGCACGACCGCCAGCGGTCGCCCGGCGATCACGTCGGGGAGGGAGTCGACGAGCGCCACAACCGCGTCGGGGTTGTGCGCGCCATCGAGCACCGTCAGCGGCTCCTCCGCGACGACATGCATCCGGCCGCGCACCATCGTGGACGCGGCCGCGTCGCGCACGGCGCGATCGCTTGGCTCGATCGCCGCCTGTTCGAGGTACACCCGCGCGGCGACGCGCGCGAGCGCGAAGTTTCGACGCTGAAAAGTCCCCAACGCACCAAGCGGCGGCGTAGCCCCACCTTCGTCGCTCACGCAGAGGATTCGCGCGCCCCGTTCGCGGGCGAGGCGATCGGCCACCGCGCGCGCCTCGGGCACCAGATCGGCGCCGTGGATCAGCGTCGCGCCAGGGCGCACCACGGCCAGCTTCTCCTCGGCGATGTCGCGCAGCGTCGGGCCCAGCCAGCGGGTGTGCTCGAGTCCGACGCTGCTCAGCACGACCACGCTCGAGTCGACCACGCTCGTTGCGTCATAGCGCCCGCCGAGCCCCGCCTCGACGACGGCGACCTCGACACCGCGCTCGGCCATCGCCCAGAAAGCCGCCGCGGTGAGCAGCTCGAACTGGGTCACGTGGTCGTCACCGATCAGGGTGCGATTGACGCGCTCCGCCGCCGATGCCGCGCGCGCGATCGACGCGGCGAAGGCGCCGCCTTCGAGATCGTCCTCCGCCACCTGCACCCGTTCGCGGTAGGACACCAGATGCGGCGAGGTATAGGAGCCCGTATGCAACCCGTGGCGCGCGAGGATCGCAGCGATCATTCGCGTCGTCGAGGTCTTCCCGTTCGTGCCCAGAACGTGGATCGAATCGAAGCGCCCTTGCGGCGAGCCGAGCACCGTCATCATTCGCCGCATCCTGTCCAGCCCGAAGCGCATCCCGAACAGCTCGAGCGAGTGCAGATGATCTTCGGCCTGCGACTCCGTCCAGTCCGCCGTTGCGCGGGAGCGATGCCCAGCTCGCCCGCCGGAGCCATCTCGTACGCCCGAAATCGGTCGTCCGCTGCGGCTGGAAGGAGGCATTGCCGGCGACGCGCTGCGCGCCCTACGCGTCCGGATGCTTGCGCAGGTAGTCGATGAACATCGGACGCAGCGCCTCGCCGAGCTTGCCGTCGCCGCTGTGCACCGCATCGTAGATCAGGCCCCTGGAATGCTGGATGTCGTAGTCGGCCTCACCCTCGTCGCCCCCGATCGTCTCGGCTGCCGGGATCACCTCCAGCAGCGACCAGAAGAACCTCGCGTCGAGGTGCTTCTCGGCGCGCCGGATCGCGCGATCGTGAAGCTCGTGCGTCGACAGCTTGTCGAGATCCTCGTCGGCCATCGAAGCGGTCAGTCGCGTCGTCGAGAGCTCGTCGTCCCGGTCGCGCGCCTCAGCGGCGCTTGCCGGCCCGCCTTCGACCGCGACGCCGGCCGCCGCGCACGAGCGGCAGCAGCTCGCGGCCCATCCCCTTGAGGTCGAGCTTGCGGGCCAGCTTGCGCAGCTCAACGCGTTGCTTGACGCTCAGGTTGCCGATGCGCCCGCGCGACTCACGCACCAGTTGCGCCAACTGCGCGCGCTCCTTCGCCGAAAGCGCCGTCCAGCGCTTCCCGACGATCGCACCGCCCCGCAGCAATACCGCCCACGGCACCGCGCCGACCGTGCTCTTCACTCTGGACGTTGCCTCGCGTTGCTTGGACACCCACCGATAGTAGCGGGCGACGCTCCAAGCATGGTGCGCGGGCGCGGAGGAGATGGCCTGTCAGCGCTCATCGCCGGACGGGCGCGGCCGGCGCGGTCGCTCAGGCGGACTCCTCGCGCAGCGAAGAGTCCTCCGCCTCTTCCGGCGCGGCTTCGGTCACGAGCGTCGGCGTCAGGCCCTTCTCGACCGTCTCCTTGGTGACCACGCACTTCTTCACGTCGCGCCGGGACGGCAGCTCGAACTGCACCTCCAGGAGGATCTCCTCGATGATCGAGCGCAGCCCCCGCGCCCCCGTTTCTCGGGCCAGCCCCTTCTCGGCAACGGCCGTGAGCGAGTCCTCGGAGAACACCAGCTCGATGCCGTCGAAGGAGAAGAAGCGCTGAAACTGCTTCACGAGCGCGTTGCGGGGTTCGACGAGGATCGATACAAGGTCCTCGCGTGTCAGCTGATGCACGGCCGACATCACCGGCAGACGGCCGATGAACTCGGGGATCAGGCCGTACTCGATCAGGTCCTCGGGCAGGCAGTGCTCGAACACCTCGCCCGTGTCGCGCTCGGCCTTGGCCTCAATCGCGGCCGCGAAGCCAACTCCTTTGTGGCCGATCCGCCGCTCGATGACCTTGTCGAGGTTGGCAAACGCGCCACCGCAGATGAACAGCACGTTGGTGGTGTCGATCGTCAGGAACTCCTGGTGGGGGTGCTTGCGACCCCCTTGCGGCGGCACCGAGGCCTGGGTGCCCTCGAGGATCTTCAACAGCGCCTGCTGCACGCCCTCGCCGGAGACGTCGCGGGTGATCGACGGGTTGTCGGCCTTGCGCGCGATCTTGTCGACCTCATCGATATAGATGATCCCCGTCTCGGCCTTCTTGACGTCGTAGTCGGCGGCCTGGATCAGCTTGAGCAGGATGTTCTCGACGTCCTCGCCGACGTAGCCGGCCTCGGTCAGAGCCGTCGCGTCGGCGATCGCGAACGGAACATTGAGTATCCGCGCGAGCGTCTGGGCGAGCAGGGTCTTGCCGCAGCCGGTGGGTCCGAGCAGCAGGATGTTCGACTTCTGCAGCTCGATGTCGGACTCCCCCGACATCATCATCTGCACGCGCTTGTAGTGGTTGTAGACGGCCACCGACAGCGTTCGCTTGGAGGGGTCCTGGCCCACGACGTACTCGTCGAGGACCTCGTAGATCTCGCGCGGCTTGGGCAGGTTCTCGAGGTCGAACGCCGGCGGAGCGGAGAGCTCCTCGTCGATGATCTCGTTGCAGAGGTCGATGCACTCGTCGCAGATGTACACGCCGGGGCCCGCGATCAGCTTCTTGACCTGCCGCTGGGACTTGCCGCAGAAGCTGCAGAGGAGCTGCTCGTTTGAATCTGTCGGTCTGGCCATTGGCTTAAGGCTCTCTCATTTCGCCGTTTAGTGCTCGGAGATCACACGGTCGATAATGCCGTACTCCTTTGCCTCCTCGGAGCTCATGAAGTAATCGCGGTCGGTGTCTTTGCGCACGTCGTCCAGCTCCTTGTGGGTGTGCTTGGCGATGATCTCATCCAGTCGCCGGCGCACGTCGATTATCTCTTTGGCGTGGATCTCGATATCCGTCGCCTGGCCTTCAAAGCTCGAGGACACCTGGTGGATCAAGATCTTGGCGTTGGGCAGCGCCATCCGCTTGCCCTCCGCGCCGCCCGCCAGCAGGAGTGCGCCCATCGACATCGCGATTCCGACGCAGATCGTCTGCACGTCGGGCTTGACGAACTGGATCGTGTCGTAGATCGCGAGCCCCGCGTAGACGGACCCGCCCGGAGAGTTGATGTAGATCGAGATGTCCTTCTCGGGATCCTCGGACTCCAGATGCAGGAGCTGGGCGACGATCAGGTTGGCGATCTGATCGTCCACGGGCGTGCCGAGGAAGATGATCCGCTCGTTGAGCAGCCGGCTGTAGATGTCGAACGCGCGCTCTCCTCGCGACGTCTGCTCAACGACCATTGGAACTAGTGGGCTCATAGTCCTCGCTTTGGTTTCGCTTCGCCGGCCGGATTCCTCTAAGAAGGCTAGCTGGCCGATGGCGGATCGGTGGGCGTCCACAACCGGCCCGGCGCAGCGACCGCCGCCTCCTGCCCGGAGACCTGCTCGGGCGTCCACAGCTGCTCACGCGCCTGCGCCTGCGCCACCGAGATCGGCTTGGCCGCGGCGGCGATCAGCTCGATCGCCGAGCGTGCCGCGAGATCCTCGCGCACCTCTTCCAGGCGTCCGCCACCGCGCAGGTCGTCGAGCAGCTTCTGCGGCTCGATCCCCTCGCGCTCAGCGACCGGCGCGAGCGCCTGTAGCACCTCCTCGTCGGTGGGGCTGATGGCCTCCGCGGCGACGACGGCGCTCAGCACGGCCTCGCGGCGTAGCGCCAGCTCGGCGTCCAGCTCCATCTCGGCGAGGACATCCTTCTCCTCGCGCGCGGCGATCTTCAGATAGGCCTCGCGTGAGATCCCGCGGTGGGAGAGCGAATGAAGCATGCGCTCCCACATCTCATGTGCGCGTGCCTTGACGAGCTCGTCGGTTACCTCAACGTGGGCGTTCGCCACCGCCGCGTCGAGCGCCGCCTGGCGAAACTCGCCCTCGATCTGCCCTTCCTCGAGCTCCGTCAGGCGGCGGGCGATGTCCTCGCGCAGCTCCTGCACGCTGTCGAAGCCGGCGTCGATCGCAAAGTCCTCATCCACAGTGGGAAGCTGCTTGACCTTGACCTCCTTGACCGTCACGTCAAACGAGGCAGCCCGACCGGCCAGCTCCTCGTTGCCGTAGTCGGCCGGAAACGTCAGCTCGACGGCTCGCGTCTCGCCGGCGCTCGCGCCCAGGAGTCCCTGCTCGAACCCCGGTATCAGGTTGCCGCCGCCGAGCTCGACGAGCTGGTCGCGGCCCTCGCCACCCGGTAGCCGCTCGCGGCCGGCGTCCTCGCTCGAGGAGGTCTCCTCGGCGACCCAGCCCTCGTAGTCGACAACGACGAAGTCTCCCTCGGCGGCCACGCGCCCGGCGGTCTCCAACCGCGCCAATCGGTCGCGCATCGCACCGATCTCCCGCTCGATCTGCTCCTCCTCGACGACGGGCTCGCGGCGCGGGACCTCGAGACCCTCGTACTCGCCCAGCTCGGCCTTCGGCAGCACGCCGATCTCGATCGAGAACTCGAGCGCCTCGCCCGCTGCCGGGAGATCGCCGAGGTCGAGTTGCGGGTCCCCGACCGGGACGATGCCAGCCGCGCCGATCGCGTCGGCGTACCAGGTCGAGAGCGTGTCGCGAACCGCCTCCTCGAGTATCGACTCGCGCCCGATCCGCTGGATGACCAGCGGCGCGGGAACCTTGCCGCGACGGAACCCGGGCAGCTTCAGCTCGCGCCCGAGCTGGTTGGCCTTCCGCTCGAGCCTTCTCTCCACCTCCGTCGGCGGGACCTCCACCCGCACCCGCACGCGCGAGTCCCCGAGCTCGGTGACGACAGTCTTCACGGCGGCGGGCACGCAAGCCACGATACCGTGCCGCCAAGTGAAGACCGGACGCCACTCCTTCCCAGCCAGGCGCACCGAGACGTGGCTGTGGACGGGCCCGGCGGGGCACCTCGTGGGTGGCGCGCTGGACTTCGTGCAAGCGCTCGCGCGCTACCTGAGAACGCGAGCGCGGCGACGTGCCGCCGGCTGATGGGACCGGCCCACGCGGGCGGCCCGGAGCGCTCCAGGCCTAGGCGCTGATCGCCGCGACCGCCTGCCCGAAGGGCGGCGTCACGCCGCGCGGGACGACGAGCACGGAGCAGGTCGCGATCTCGATCAGGTGCGCCGCCGAGGCGCTGATCGAGATCCGGCCGACCTCGGCCTCCGGGCGCGAGTCGATCACGAGCAGGTCGGTGTCGTCGTTTGCGACCGGTGCGACGCTCGCGCCGAGCGCTTTCGCCAGCCCGTCCGCCGTCGCCTGTGCGCCGCCGCCGCCGTCGCCGACCGCGACGATCTGCCTAAGCGACGCGGTCGCCCCGGCGTCGGCGAGGCCGACGGGTGCGATCCCGATCGCCGTGTGCCCGCCCTCGAGCAGGCGCTCGGCGGACTTGCCGATCGAGATGTGTCCCTTGGCGGTGTGGGAGTCCGAGCAGAACACGATCGCGTCCGCTCCCTCCGCCTCGGCGAGTGCCCGCAGGCCCTCCGGCGTCGAGCGATCCGTTACGACGTGCTGGCCCACGGGTCCACCGAACAGGGCGGCGCCGCGCTCGAGCAGCTCCTGAGCCTCGTGCTGGGCGAGCGTCTCGCGGTCGCGGTCGGGCTCGTGCGTGTGCCGAACGTAAGCCAGCGCCACGTCGGCCCCGGCTCCGGCGAACAGCCGACCGAGGGCGATCGCGTCGTCCTCGTTGGCGGTGCCGTCATAGGAAACGATGATCTTGGCTGACATGTGGTTCTTCTCCTCGGGGGTTGCGCTCTGTCAACACAGGCAACGATGCTTTCGACCCGATGATGCCACCCTCCTGCCATCAGTACCAATAATCCTCATGATGGCTGCTATAAGTTCTCCTAATGTTAAACGTCGGTCGGTTGAGGGTCCTGACGGAGGTTGCCTATCGCGGATCGTTCTCCGCCGCCGCCGAGGCCCTCTCCTACACCCAGTCGGCGGTCTCGCAGCAGATCGCCACGCTCGAGGCGGAGACCGGCGCGACGCTGCTCGAGCGCCACCCGCGCGGAGTCGCGCTCACGGCCGCTGGACAGACGCTCGTGGGGCACGCAGAGGGCATCCTCGCGCGGCTGGAGGCCGCCGAGGCGTCGCTATCGGCGATCGCCGGCCTGCGCGGCGGCCGCCTGCGGATGGCGTCCTTCCCGACCGCCGGAGCGACGCTGATGCCGCTCGCGATCGCCATGTTCCGCTCGGCCCATCCCGACGTCGAGCTGACACTCGCCGAGGGCGAGCCCGAGCAGATCGCGCCGCGACTGCGCGCCGGCGAGCTCGACCTGGCGCTGCTGTTCGAGTTCGCCGGCGAGACACCCCTGCCGCGGGGCATGACTCGCGTCGAGCTGCTCGCGGACCCGATGTACCTTGCGCTCCCCCGCGAGCACCCGCTCGCCGCAGAGGATCAGCTTCGCCTGCAGGACCTCAAGCGCGAAGCCTGGGTTCAGACCTCGCAGTCAAGCCCCTGCGCGCGGCACGTGGTGCGCTGCTGCCACGCTGCCGGCTTCGAGCCCAGCGTGTCCTTCGAGAGCGACGACTACCAGACCGTCCAGGGTCTCGTGGCGGCCGGGGTCGGCGTCGCCCTGATCCCCGAGCTCGCGCTCTCGGTCGTGCGCGAGGACATCGTCATCCGCACACTGTCCCCCGGCCCGCCCGTCCGTCAGGTCATCGCGGCCACGCCCGCCGGTGCCCGGCTCGTTCCCGCCGCGCCGGCGATGCTCGCGGTGCTCGAAGGAGCGGCATCGCGGTATGACACAAAAAGAGGGCGCCCGGCCTAGGCCGGGCGCCCTCTTGTCAACTTCTCACTCTAGCTTCAGAGTTAGAACGCTTCGAACATCACTTTGCCGAGGATAGCCGCGCCGGCGGGTGTCGGGTGAATGTCACCCTCGCCGTTGTACGGTTCACCTTTTTCTTCGGCCTTTCCTTTGTTGTACGCTTCGTCGAACGCGTTGCCCTCTTCGGTGAATTTACCTACCCGGGCAACCTCGCAGTCACCTTCTTCGTGGCCTGGAGCTTCGCCGATTTCAACGATTCGTTTCGTGCAGCCGATGTTTTTTTCTTCCAGTTTGCTGCCTTCCACTGCACCGTTGATTTTCAGATACGGGTTGGCGAATTTCGCCAGCGGTCCGTATTTGGCGACCGTTTCTTCGATCCTCTGGTTGTAGATCAGCTGCAGCCCGTCGCTGCCGGGCAGCACGAACGTCTCGGGGTTGTAGGCGCCGAGCACGACGATCGGTCCGCTCTTGCCTTCTTCCTCGAGTTTTTTGTAGCCGGCTCCGAGCATCACGTTGAGGATGTCTTCGGTGTTTTTCTGGATCCGCGCGAACACGCCGGTCGGGGACTGAACCGATTCGACCAGGCACACGTTGACAGCTTCGCCTGCTTCTGCCGGTTCGTAGTGGTGGCCCGGGTTCGCCGGCCTTTCCGAGTAGCCTTTTTCGGCGAATTCTTTGCCGACTTCGTATTCACACAGGGTTACCTGTGCGAGCTCGTCGTTGGCGCCGATGTTCAGCGAAATCTCGGTGAGTTTACGTGACGGGCTCCCGCCTTTCAGCTCGGCGGCAACCTCCTCGAGCTGCGAAACCGGTTTGCCGGTTTCGGGGTTGTAGTAGCCACCGTTGTGCAGCGGTAGCTGGTTGTGGTAGTGGTACCTGCACGGGTGCCAGTCGCCGGGGCCTTGGTATTCTTTGGTCCCGAGTTTTTCGTTTTCGGTTTCGGTTGAGGTCTGACCACCGACCGACGGGTTTTCGCCGATGAATCCCTCGCTGGTCTCCCCGGGGCAGCCGTCATTGACGAGCACCAGGTTTTTTTCTTTACCAAAGCCGCCTTTTTCTTTCGAGCGCAGGTCTTTGGCGAACGCGTTCGGATAACCGGTTTCGAAGAACGACGGCGACTCCGTCGGGAAGTTGACCAGGAATTTTTCCTGGGTGTAGCCGAAGGCGAGCGAGTCGCCGGTGGCCACATAGGCGGGGGGTAGGGTTGCGTTTGCGGCCGGCGCGAGCACTACTGCGCCGAGCGCCATCGCGAGCGCCATACAGCACCCGATCAGACGTCCGCGTGAACGGACAGACACTGCAGAGCCATTCGTGGCTTGCATCTCACATCCTCCTCGTACGAGTGGCGCCCGCCCGTGGCGATCCTGCCCCCGGCGCAGCTCCATCAATGGAATTATCCCTCTATCAAAGGGCTCCCAAGGCAAGCCAACACCCCGAGAGCGTGTGGGGCACCATACCGGCCGGCGTCGCACGTGTCAAGTGGGGGTTTACCGGAGCACGGCGGGGTTTATAAGCACCCTCCAGCGGCTGCGCAGCGCGCTCGCCAGCGGGGTCGAGAGCTCGTCTCGCGCAGTCGAGCGGCCGTGGTCGTCGGGCTGGCCCGGTCAGTGGGTGGGTCCGGCGATCGGGGTCCGATCCGGACCGGAAGTCCCGGCGGCGGCCTCGCGCTCGACCGTGGCCCCGCCGTGGCGGCCCGGCTCGCGTCCGAGGTAGTTGTCATCGTGCTTCAGTCATGAGCATTCTGCTGCTTGTCCTCGGAGTCCTGCTCGGCGCGGCCTGCGCGCTCGCGCTCGCGCGCCCCAACCGCGCGCGCATGCGCGATGAGCTGAAGGCGATCTCGGTGGACGTGCTCGCGCAGACGGGCGATTCGCTGGCGCACCGACTCGCTGACCAGCGGCGCGCCGAGGAGGAGCGCGCGTCCGGCGAGATGGCCAGACGCGCGGAGGAGATGAAGGGGCTCGTGCAGCCCGTCCAGGAGAAGCTGGGCCGGATGGAGAGCGAGATCGGCCGCCTGGAGCGCGAGCGCAGGCAGGCTCAGGGCGAGCTCGCACAGATGGTCCGCCAGCTCGGCGACGGCGTGGGAACGCTGCGAGCCGAGACCGGCAACCTCGTCACGGCGTTGAAGCGTCCTGCGACGCGTGGCTCCTGGGGCGAGATCCAGTTGCGCAACGTGGTCGAGATGGCGGGGATGGTCTCGCACTGCGACTTCATCGAGCAAACCACGCTGCAGTCGGAGAGCGGACCGCTACGGCCCGACATGCTGGTGCGCCTGCCCGGCGGCAAGCTCGTGGTGGTCGACTCGAAGGTCCCGCTCGACGCCTACCTGTCGGCGCTCGAGGCGCCGACGGACGACGAGCGCGAGCGACACATCGCGCGTCATGCCCGCCAGACCCGTGAGCACATCGTCAAGCTCGCGGCAAAGGCCTACCAGGCGCAGCTCGACTCGACGCCCGAGTTCGTCGTCATGTTCGTGCCCTCCGACGGCATCTACCAGGCGGCTCTGGCCGAGGATCCCGCGCTGATCGAATACGGAGTCCAGCAGCAGGTATTGATGGCCACTCCCACGACTCTGATCGGGCTGCTGTGGGCGGTCCACTACGGCTGGCGCCAGGAGCTGATCGCCGAGTCGGCTCGCGAGATCGCCGACTCGGCCCGCGAGCTGCACCGGCGCCTGGGCCGTTTCGTCGAACCGCTTGCCAAGGTGGGCCGGCAGCTCGACTCGGCGGTGTCGGCATACAACGAGGCGGTCGGCTCCTTCGATCACCGTGTCGTTCCTCAGGTGCGCCGCATCGAGCAGGCCGGGGCGAGCTCCGAGCGTGAGGTGGAGCCGCCACGCGCGCTTGACACGGTGGCGCGCGCGCTCACCGCGCGGCTGGAGTCCGATCCGCAGGACGCGACGAGCGAGGGTCCGGCACCGGCGGAGCTCGGAGCCCGGGTCGCCGGCGCCGATGATCCTGCTCGCAAGCTGCAAACGCTCGAGCTGGCGGCCAGCGAGGGGATCTCCGCGCGCGCACGCCGATCAGCAGGATGAGCGCCAGCGCGACGGGCACCGTCGCGGGCAGCTCGGCGACGAGCAGGAACAGTAGATCGAAGGCGAGCGCAAGCAGCGCGGTGAGAATCGTCGCGCGCAGCTGGAGCGAGCGTCCCGCGGTGATCGCGAGCAGCCCTCCGAGGCAGCCGGCCGCGAACAGGTCCCCGTAGCCCATCACCGCCGAGCCGAACACCGCGCTCTGCAGCCTCGGCAGCCCGGCCGCCGGGTGGGCGGCGTTGAGCGCGCTGTTCGGTCGCTGCAGCAGATCGGACACGACGAGCGCCGTGTCCGCCAGCGCCATCGCGACGATGCCCGCCGCCAGCCACCGTGGCGGCGTCACCGCGGCGAGGAGTGCGCCGAGCGCCACGCAGCTGAGCGCGGACAGCGCGAGCGCGGCCCCCTCACCGGCCAGCCCGCCGCGATCGATCCATGCCAGCGCGAACAGCGGCAGCACGAGCACTGCTCTCCTCGGGCGCGCCCGCGGCGTAAGCCAGCCGAGCGCCAGCCCCGCGAGAACGGGCACGGCGCACAGCGCGAGATAGGTGAGGCCCTGCGCGCTCGCTCGTTCGGCGGCGCGCACGATGACCACGAAGGCGATCACCGACAGCGGCAGGATCGCGGCCCAGCGGCGATCCTGCAGCCGCGCGAGCCGTGGCAGCGAGAGGGCGCGCGGGAGCGCCACGACGATGCCCTGGGCGACTGACAGCAGCGCGATCGAAATCCAGAACGGGGCCATGCTCCTCAACATAGATACCTGGCCCGCATGGGTACGTAGGCCGCGGCAGGGCTGACCTCCAGGGCGGGCGCGACCCGTGCGATAGAAGATAGACATGCCGGCCGGCCGAATCCCCGACGCACGCGCGCAAAGGCGGCTCTATCAGCTGGGTGCAGTGATCGTCACGACCGCCGCGCTCGCGACGGTGCTCGTCGCCATCCTCAGCAGCGGCAGCACCTCCCAGTTAGCGCCCGGCAAGCCCGTCCCGGGCGCGGCGCAGACCGTGGCGCTGCTCGCCGGGATCCCGCAGCGCGGCGCGGCTCTCGGCGACCCCCGTGCGCCGGTGACGCTCGTCGAGTTCGGCGACCTGCAGTGCCCCGCCTGCGCGCAGTTCTCCCAGGAAACGCTGCCCGCCATCATCAACCGCTACGTGCGCAGCGGGCGGGTGCTGCTCGTGTTCCGCGCCGTCGCGTTCATCGGCGGAGACTCGGCGCGCGCGGCGCGCGCGGCGTATGCGCTCGCCCAGCAGAACCGCCTGTGGCAGTTCATCGAGCTGATGTATCGCAACCAGGGCCCGGAGAACGGCTCGTATGTGACCGACACCTACCTGCGTGCGCTGGCGGGAGCGATCCCGGGTACCAACGTGGCCGGTGCGCTCGCCGCGCGAGGCTCCGCGGACGTGCAATCTCAGCTCCGGGACGCCGCGGACGCGGCGCGCGCGCTCGGAATCAAGGACACGCCGTCATTCATGCTCTCGCGGACCGGTGGTCAGCCCCGACGCTTCTCCCCGCCCGGCCTCGACGAGGGCTCCTTCAGCAGGCCCCTGGACACGCTGCTCGGCGGTGGGAAAGCGTGAGCGTCAGAGCCGGGACTGTACGATCACGGCTGTGAACGCGCCCGCCGCGCAGGCGCCGCCAATCCTGCATCTCTCCTCGGTGGTCGGAAGCCCGCTGCGCGATGCCGACGGCGAGCGCCTGGGCCGGGTCGAGGACGTGATCGTTCGGCTCGGCGGCGCCGGCTACCCACCGCTCACGGGCTTCCTCGTGCACGTCGCCGGGCGAACGTCCTTCCTCGGCGCCGACCGCGTCTCCGAAGTCGATCCGACCGGCGTCGTGTTGCGCAAGGCCAAGCTCGACCTGCGCCATTTCGAGCGCCGACCGGAGGAGGTGCTGCTCAAGCGCGACCTGCTCGATCGCCAGCTGATCAATGTCGAGGGAGCCCGTCTGGTCCGCGCCAACGAGATCGAGCTGGCGCTCGTCGCCGGCAGCTGGCGGGTGGTCGGCGTCGACACGGGCCCGCGGGGCGGTCTGCGTCGGCTGCTCCCGAAGCCGATTGGCGCGCACATCGCCGCCGGCGAGTTCCTCGACTGGGCCTGCGTCGAGCCGTTCGTCGGGCACGTGCCCAGCGTGCGACTGCGAATTCCCCATCCAAAGCTGGCCAAGCTCCATCCGGCGCAGATCGCCGATCTCGTGGAGGCTGCATCGCGACGCGAGGGCGAGGAGATCATCCAGGCCGTCGGCGATGACGATCGCGAGCTCGAGGCGGATGTCTTCGAGGAGCTCGACGATCAGCACCAGCGCGAGTTCCTCGAGGACCGGCCGGACGAACAGATCGCGGAGATCGTCTCGCGTATGGCCCCCGACGACGCGGCCGATGTCGTCGGCGAGCTCGACGAGGATCGACGCGAGTCGGTGCTGGCGCTGCTGCCCGTCAGCCACCGCGTGAAGGTGCGGGCGTTGCTCGGCTACGACCCCGCCGAGGCGGGTGGTCTGATGAGTCCCGACTTCATCCTCCTGAGCGGCAAGACCCCGGCCGGCGATGCCCTCGACGCGGTTCGCCAGAGCCAGATTCCACCCGAGCTGCTGACCGCGGTGTTCGTACGCTCGCCGCAAGAGACGCTCGAGGGCAGCGTCGCCGTGACCGCCCTCCTGCGCGCCGACCCCGGACAGCGACTGAGCACCCTGGTCAAGCACGAGATCCCGACGCTCTCGCCCGACGCATCCTTCGAGGAGGTTGCGCGCCTGATGGCCGATTTCAACCTCACGTCGATCCCCGTCGCGGACGAGCACGGGCAGATGGTGGGCGTCGTCACCGTGGACGACGTGCTCGAGGCGATGCTCCCGCGCGGTTGGCGCCGGCGCTTCGGCCTCCTGGGCGAGGACTGAATAGACTGCGCTGGGTGAGCGCCCCAAGCGGACAGTTCGATGGCGGTCCGAGTACCGTCCGTCATGCGTCGGGTCCGGTCGGCCACGTTTGGCCGGCCGCGTCTGCCTGCGCGGCTTAGCCCGCGTCGCGCTCGCATATTCGCGCTCCTGGGCCTGCTCGGTCCCGGCCTGATCGCGGCCAACGCGGGCAACGATGCCGGGGGCGTCGCCACGTACTCCTCGGCCGGCGCCAAGTACGGCTACGGACTGCTTTGGACGATCGTCCTGATCACCATCTCGCTGGGCATCGTGCAGATGCTGGCGGCTCGGATGGGAGTCGTCACCGGCAAGGGCCTGGCGGAGCTCGTGCGAGAGGAGTATGGGATCCGCTGGTCGGTCTTTGCTACCAGCGCCGTGCTGATCGCGAACCTCGGCATCTGCATCTCGGACTTCGTCGGCATCGGCGCGGCGCTCGGGTTGGCGGGCGTGCCCGCGCAAGCCTCCGTTCCCGTCGCCGCGCTCGCGATCTGGTTGATCATCGTCCGCGGCTCCTACCGCTCGGCGGAGCGCATATTCGTCTGGTTCACGATCCCGTTCTTCGCCTACCCGATCGCCGCCGTGCTCGCGCACCCGCACTGGGGCGCGGTCGGCAAGGCACTCGTGGTGCCGCATCTGCACCTGAGCTCCGCCTACCTGTTGATCCTGATCGCGACGGCCGGGACCACGATCACCCCCTACATGCAGCTCTACCTGCAGTCGGCCGTGGTCGAGCGCGGCGTGCGCGAGGAGGACCTGCGCAGAGAGGAGCGCGAGGCCGTCTCGGGGGCGGTGTTTGCAAACGTGATCGCCGCCTTCATCATCATCGCCACCGGCGCGACCCTGTTCACGCACGGCGTCCACGACATCTCCTCCGCCGCCGACGCCGCGCGCGCCTTGAACCCGTTCGCCGGCCGCTACGCGGAGGTCTTGTTCGGCGTCGGGCTCCTGGGCGCCAGCCTGCTCGCGGCCGCGATCCTTCCGATCGCCACCTCCTACGTCATATCCGAGTCGCTGGGCTATGAGAAGGGCATCGGGCGGCGGCGGGAGGAGGCGCCCGTGTTCGTGAACGTGATCACCGCCATGATCATGATCAGCGCATTCGTCGCGATGATCCCCGGCGTGCCCGTCATCTCGCTCCTGGTCGCCGTACAGGTCGTCAACGGGCTGCTTCTGCCGATCAACCTGTTCTTCATCTGGCGACTCGCCCGTTCAGCTCATGTAATGGGCGAGCGTCGCAGCCGCGGGCTGCTCGACGCCGCGACCGGCGTGACGGTCGCCGTCCTGTCGACCCTCTCGGTGGTCCTCGTGCTCGTCACCGTCGTCGGCCTGTAGCGAGGGCGGATCCGCCGCTCGCAGGCTATCCGGCGCCGGCGATCTCGCCTTGCTGCACCAGCAGCGCCGCGCCGATCGCCCCACCGAGATCGCCGAGCGCAGCGACGTGGACATGCGGAGGCCGCGAATCGGCAAACAGGTGTGGCTGCATCGCTTCGGCGATCTGCTTGACGTAGGGATGACCCAGCCGGATCCCCAGCCCACCGCCGATGATCACGCCCTCGACGTCGAGCACGTTGACGGTCGAGGCGATTCCCGCGCCGAGCGCCCTGACGGCGCGATCGAGCACGTGGATCGCCAGCTTGTCCTCGTGCTCGAGCGCCCGCGCCCAGATGCCGCTTGTCAGGCGTGTGCGCTCGCGTTCCTTCATCAGCTTGAACAGATCGGTCTTCTTTCCCTTCTCGACCAGCCGGCTGACGTGCTCTTCCATCGCCGCGCGGCCGGCATACGCCTCCATGCATCCCCGTCGCCCGCAGGTGCATCGAGCACCGTCGATCTCCACGACAACGTGCCCAATCTCGCCCGCGGCGCCGCGCCCGGTCCACGGCTTGCCGTCGAGGATCAGGCCACCGCCGACGCCCGTTCCCCAAAAGACGCCGAGCAGTGAGCCGTAGAGCCTGCCCGCTCCCAGTTTGAACTCGGCGTCGGTCGCCACCTGAACGTCGTTGCCCACTCGTACCTTGCACCCGAGCGCACGCTCGAGCGTGTCCGCCAGCGGAAACGTGCCTTCCCAGTCGGGCAGGTTGCGGGCGCTCGTCACCTTGCCGTCGTCGATCGTGCCCGGAGACCCGACCCCCACCCCGTCCAACGACGCGGGCTCCAGCTCGGCCGCCTTGGCGGCGTCGCGCAGCGCGGTCGCCATCTCGCCCGCCACGTCCGGCGGGCCGCCGCTCGTCGGCGTGGGCCGGCGCGCCGAGCCGAGCACGCTGTGATCGTCGTCGACGATCACAGCCTGGATCTTTGTCCCTCCGAGGTCGATCCCGCCGTGCGCTGCCATGCGCGCGGATCATCGCAGACGGATCCGGCGGCCCGGCGCGGCTGGCCGGCTAGCGACGCTTGGGGTCGCGGATCGACGCCGCGCTCGGCTTGACTGCAACCTTCGGCGCAGGCAGCGCGCCGATCTGCGTGATCAGCTGGCTCCACTGGGTACTGCTGAGACCGCCGCTGACCAGAAGCGGCGCGGGAGCGGCGTGTCCGGCGCGCGCCGAATGCGCCGCCGGTGCGCCCGCCGGGGACCCCAGCGCCGCCGCGGCGCTCGCCGGGCGGAAGTCGACGTGGATCTGGTTCCAGCGTTCGGGCATCGCGAGCGTGTTTGGGGCGCCCGGGTACTGCATCAGGCTGACGATCTGACGGGGGACGAATTCGCCCTGAAGCGTCAGCAGGGTCCTGATCGTGGTGTCGGTGACCGTTCCCGCGCCCTGGTGACCGGCGATCGGGATCCCGTCGATCGCCGAGATGTCAACCGCGTCCCCCGTGTAGTACTCGGAGACGCGTCCGGAGACCGTGAACCGGCTATGGCCACAGCGCAGTCCGCTGACGGTCGGCTTCAGCCCGCTGCGCGAGAGGAACGCGAGCACGGCCAGCACTCGTCTGTCGATCGCCCCCGCGGCGACGTCGTGGCGCCCGCACGGATAGATGTCGATTCCGGGGTCGGACAGGACCTCACGCTCAAGCTCAGCCTTAGAGAGGAGGAAGACGCCACTGGCGGTGGCTCCGAGCAGGCCCGATTCGCCGCGCACCCCCTGTGGATGCAATGCCGCGGCGAGCTCCTCCCAGTTCTGCAGAATCGGCCGGGGGTCGATCGTGCTTTGATCGCCCGCGGGTTGGATCGCGAAGCGCATATGACCGGCGCGTGCCCCGATCGGCGTGCGCACATGACCGAGCACGGTTCCCTTTGCGACTACCGACCCGCTCCGCAACGGCAGCGGCCGATCGGCGCTCGGGGCTCCGCGGTTGGCACGCCCGGCGCCGCCTGCCGTCGAGGCGACCGCGTCCGGGTTGCCGGGGTGTGCGAACAGGCGCACCTTGCCGGTGGCCGTGCCCGCTGATGCAGCCGGTCCAGTTGACCGCTTGGCGGCGGTCGATGCGCCGGTGCCCTTGCTCGCGCGAGGAGTTCCCGGGACGCTCTTTCGGCTGGGTATCTTCACGCTGAGCGTGACCGGAAGCTGGCGTCCCGCGCTCGCCGCCTTGCTGGACGCCGGTCCGCGGCTCGCGACGCTCGCTGTCGCCGCAGCGTTACCCGACACTACGGTTGAGCGCGGCGGCTTCGGCAGTCGATACGTCGTGGCGATGCTGCCCATCCCCGCGTATGTGAACACGTCGCCATAGATGTCCCGCAGGATCACGTACCTGCCCAGCGTGCGAGAGCTCCCGAGCTTTACCACGCGGCCATCCTGCGCCGCGACGACCGTGGCCTTCGGGGCGCTCTGCAGGTCCGCGAGCTGAAGAGACTGCACGCCGGCACCGCCCGAGCCCGCCGCGCCGGCTGCCACGGCGGCGGGCGAAGGAGGCGCCGAGGAGCCGGGCGCCGCAGACTTCGCGGACGCTCCTGCCGCGCCGGGCGCGGCCGGGCCCGGCACGGCCGTCGCGTGGCCGGTGGCGCTCGACACGGTGGCTAGCGGGGCGGTCGCGCTCCAGGCGACGCGGCCGTCACGAATCGGCAGCCGCCCATCGGTGAGGCCGGTGAGGGTCGCGATCACCGCGTTCGGATACTTCGAGATCAACCTGGCGCGCAACAGCACCGAGCTCACGTATTCCGCCGAGTGGTTGTAGGCGAGAATCGCGGCGCGGAGGTTGCTCGAGGCGCCGGCGGCCTTCAGATAGCGGGCGGCGGCAAAGATCGCATCGACCGGGTTGTAGGGATCGGCATAGCCCGCGTTGAGGGCGTCCACGCCATACTGGATCCAGGTCGCGGGCATGAACTGCATCCAGCCGACGGCACCGGCCGTCGACACCGACAGGTCGCTGCCGTAGTTGGTCTCGACTTCGTTGATCGCCGCAAGGATCTGCCACGGCACTCCGTACTGAGCGGAGGCCGCCTGATAGATCGGTAGCAGGAACAGCGGGATGCGGTAATAGCTGAGCGCCTGCGCCGATGCCGCTGAGCCTGCGAGCTCGGCCGCCAGCGCAGCCGCCTGAGCCGCAACCAGCTGCGGCGCCGGCGCCACGTTGTTGTTCGCCGGCGAGGTGGGGCCTTTGGTCGCAGTCGCAGTCGTCGACGGCTGGGCGTGCACGGCGCTCACCGTTGGGCTCACCGGCTTGGCGGGCGTCGCCTTCTGCTTGCGCTGCACGACGACCGTGGGCGCTGTCGGGGCCGGCGTCGTCGACGTGGGCGTGGTCGCCTGCGTGACGGTCAAAGGGGTCGGCGAGGGTGTGCTCGAAGTCGTCGTCGGTTGCCCGCTGCCCGCTTCCTGCGTCCCGGTGCCCTGGGCGCCGGTGCCGGGTTCGGCGACTGTGACCGGGATCGGGGAAGCGTTTTTCGACGCGGCGGTGCGCGTCCTGGCTGCGGCCCCGAGCGCACCGGCGGAAAAAGGGCCCCCGAAGCTTGCCGCGGTCAGCCCGCCGCCGGCGAGAGCCGACAGCACCGCGCGCCATGCGCGGCGACGCGATTTATTCGAGGGCGTCATGCGCCGGAGTCAGTCATCTTGCGGTCGTCCCATGGTCGTGGTTTGGCGCAGTTGGGCCCACAATCGCGGGTACGCCCACCCGCATTGATATCGGCAGGCAACCACGAAGCAGTAAAGGATTCGTAATCGTGCCGTCAAGTCTTCGATTGAGGAAACCGCCGAGCAGCGGCCGTTCCAAGCGGGCCAAAGCGCGGTTCGGAGACGCCAACATCGGCCAAACGGTAAGGCTTCGCGGTCTTTGCGGCAATCCCGCCGCCAACCCGATCGCCGATTTGACGCCGCCGGCGGGGTCGTGAACGGCCGAAAGTCGCGCACTAGGTGACCTTTCGCGCGGGAGTCTCGCGCTCCTGCCGGCGACGCGAGCACGATCGGATCCGGCCCACAGCCAGACTCGCCGGCCGCGCGCCGCACCCCGACCTCACAAGCGGAACCGAGGCGATAACCTGAGAGCGTGGAAACGATCTTCTCGATACTCCAGGTCGCGATCTCGGTGATCCTGATCTTTCTCGTGCTAATGCATTCGGGCAAGGACTCCGGCCTGTCGGGCGCGTTTGGGGTCGGCAGCGGCACCGGGCCCCTGGGCGGGGGCTCGATGGTCGAGCGCAACCTCAATCGCTGGACGATCTTCTTCGCGATCCTGTTCCTTCTCAACGCGGTCGTGCTGCTCAAGAGTCCCTGGGCCTAGTCGCGGGCCCGCGCTCCTCGCTCGCGAGACCCCCCGCCTGCAGCGCCTCCAGCCGGTTGAGCAGCTCCAGCGCCTCCGCCCGCAGGGCACCGGCGACGGAGTCGTAGTCCTCGCGCGAGAGCTTGCCCGTGCGATAGTCGAGCTCCGCATCGCGGATCTCTGCGTACTTGGCCTCGCGTGCCGCCTCCAACTCGATCAGCTCGGCGGTGGGGAGATCGGCACGACCCGCGGCCAGGTGCTCGTGCTTTCGCCGCTGCGCCCGCCCGGCCGTTCGTAGCGGCGCGCTGACCAGCACGATCACTCCGGCGAGCAACGCGACGGCGACTATCGCGATGACGAGGGTCATGGGAGTCCCGAGAGGCTCACCGGCGCGGTGAGGCCGGCCGGGCGGAGACGGCCATCGCGATGACCGCCGTCAGGCGCGCGCCAGGCGATGCCCGGCGCGGGTGCGCGAGAGCGCACCGACGCGGCGCCGCACGGCGCTCGGCGCCGGCCATATCGCGATCAGCCCGCCACCGAACACGATCAGGCCGCCGACCCAGATCCACATGACCAATGGCGAGACGATGAAGTGAAACTGCGCCGGCGGTGGGTTCTGCAGGTACGCGCGCGCGAGATAGGCGATCGCCACGCCGGCCTCTTCGGGCGGCAGCGTCCTGTTTCCCGCCGTGAGGATCCGCTGCAACGCCGGCGTCGCGATGTTCGGCGCGATCGCCGTCCACACGTCGCGGGTCACCCCGGCGCTCATGCTGATGTGGCTCACGGCCTGGCCACCGATCAGATGCCCCACCGATCCCTGGGCCGCTTCGCCGGAGTCGTAGTAGCCCTCGCTCGGGCGCAGGGTGGCGACATGGCGGCCGTGCTTGCTGACGTCGAGCACCGCGCCGAGGCTCAGCGTCGAGCCCGTGTGCGCCGCGTCGTTCTTCGGCGTGACCGTCGCCGTGGGCCGGACGTAGCGAATCGTGTAAGCGCCGACGTGCGTGGAGCCGCCGGGCGAGAGGCCGAGCTCGGAGGCGTGCTGGAACGAGGATGACGCCGCGACGCCGACGAACAGCACGGCCATGCCGACGTGAACGATGTAGCCCCCATAGCGCCTGCGATTGCGTCGCACGAGCGCGACCAGCGCCACCGGCGCGGCCTCTCCCGCCATCGCGCGCCGCGCGCGCACGCCGCGGAAGAACTCCTGCGAGATGCTGCCGAGGACGAACGCCGCGCAGCAGAACATCGCGATCGCGAATGGCTTCGCCGCGACACCCGCCGCGACCAGCGCCACCAGTGTCAGCGCGGCCACAAGCGCGGGCGTCACGAAGTTGCGCCGCGCGTTGGCCAGGGTGGCACGACGCCAGGCGATCACCGGGCCGATTCCGCTGAGGAGCACGAGGATCAGCGCCAGCGGAACCGTGTAGCGGTCAAACCACGGCGGGCCGACCGACGCTTCACGCCCAGTCAGCGCCTCGGAGATAAGCGGGAAGTACGTACCCCAGAAGATCACGAAGCACAGCCCGACGAGGACGACGTTGTTGGCGAGGAACATCGATTCGCGCGAGAGCAGCGAGTCCACCCGGTGCTCGGTCCGCAGCATGTCGCGGCGCGAGACCACGAGATAGGTCGAGCCGGCAATGAGCAGCGCGATCAGCGCCACGAACGGCACGCCCAGCGTCGCCCCGCCGAACGCGTGGATCGAGTTCAGGATCCCGCTGCGCACGAGGAACGTGCCCATGATCGCAAGCGTTCCCGTGGCCAGAACGAGCGACACGTTCCACACCTTCAGCATGCCCCGCTTCTCTTGAATCATCAGCGAGTGCAGGAACGCAGTGCCGGTCAGCCAGGGCATCAGCGAGGCGTTCTCGACCGCGTCCCACCCCCAGTAGCCCCCCCACCCGAGCTCCGCGTAGGACCAGCGGGCGCCGAGCAGGATGCCGATGCCGAGGAACAGCCACGCGGCGAACGCAAACCGGCGAATTGCCCGGATCCAGTCGGCATCCACCCGCCGCGCCAGGAGCGCCCCGATCCCGAACGCGAGCGGGATCGTGCACAGCGTGTAACCCGAGTAGAGCATCGGCGGATGGATCGCCATTGTCGGGAAGCGCAGCAACGGATCGAGGCCCACCCCTTCCGCCGGCGCAGGGCTGGTCGTGGCGAACGGGTTCGCGTAGAAGACCATCAGCGCGACGAAGAACCCGCCCAAGCCGAGCAGAACCGCGGTCGCGTATGCGGCGACCTCGCGCATGCGCCTGCGGGTGAGGAACAGGGCGAGACTGGACCACAGCGACAGGAGCCAGGCCCACAACAGCAGCGAGCCTTCCTGAGACGCCCACACCGCCGCGGCCCTGTAGCCCTCCGGCGTCGTGCGGCTCGAGGTGCTCGCGACCGTGTTGAAGGCGAAGTCGTTGCGCAGGAAGGCGACCTCGAGCACCACGAACGCCACGGTCAGGATGCCCGCCAGGGCGTACACCGCTCGGCGCCCGGACTCCGAGAACTCCACGCGTCCGCTGCGCACTCCGTACAGCGACGCCCCGATCCCGTACGCGCAGACGACGAGCGCCAGCAGCAGGCAGATGCGCCCCAGGGCCGCCATCAGTCTCTACGGTCGGATTGCATCCGATGCGACGGCGGGGCGAGCACTCAGCAGTTCTGCTTCTCGGACGGCCGTGATGGCTCGTGGTGGCCTGTAGCGCGAAGTGCGGCGGTTGCTGGGGATTTAGTGGTCGCCATGGGCTGCGGATGGTACCTCGTCTACGGCCGGCTCCGTGCGATCACGTGCGCGACGATCGCGAACGCGACAAGCCCGAACAGCGCCGCTTGCGAGCCACTCCAGGCGCCAAAGAAGATCGCGATCGCCAGCGTTCCGATCAGCGAGCCGCCGTGGCGACGAATCCAGAGTCGGCGTGCCCAGCGCCATTCCGCCCGGTTCCTGTAGTCCTCAGGGCGCGGGCGATGCGTGGGCATCTGAGATTGAGGCATCCGAGCCGGTCTCCCCTCCGCCGTGAAGGTTACCGCGCGACTGTCCACCGGAAGCCAGTTCTCGGCCCGGCAAGCGGCCCCTGGCTAGTAGTTCTGTTTCTCGCCGGCCGGCGCGGTCTTGTACTTGGACGGGCACTTCGTGATCAGCGAGTCGCGTTCGCCGACGAAACGACCGCCCTGCTTCTGGACGGTGACGATGATCTCCCGTCCTTCGCGGAACGGATCGGGCACGGTTCCGCTGTAGGAGACCGGGATGGTCGTGCCGCCGGCGCGGTCCTCGACGCTGAAGCCGAGCACCGAGCCTCGCCGCTGAACCGATCCCGTGGCGACGGTGCCCGTGAGCTGATAGCTGCGACCGGGCTGTGCGTCACGCACCAACTGGCTCGGGCTCAGGGCCGGACTCGCGGCGCTGAAGCTCGTGTAGATCAGCGCGCTCGCGAGCACGACAGCTGCGCTGAGCGCGACGATCAGGCGCACCGTTCGCTTTCGCGCGGGGTTCATCGCGAGCAAGTATCTCAAACCCCTTTTGCCGCCGTGCCCGGGGCGGCGGGGGCGCCGAGCCGGTCCCGGCGGGGGTCTGGCGAGGAAATCGCGCTTGCAAAGCGAAACCTTTGGCGTGGGAACGAAACCTTTCGACGTCGCAAGCGTCTATTGGGGTAGACAGCGATGAGAGCGAGCTTCCCCGATTCGATTGGCCGACGACGCCACTCGCGCGCGCACCGACGCACGCGCGACTCCGAGGCTGCCGACCACACGCCGGATCTGGTCGTCCAGCGAGTCCGCCACGCGGGCGGACCGATCGACCGCGCCTCCTACACCTGCGGCTGCGGATACGTGTTCCTCGCCCCCGTCTCGACGACGGTGTCCTGTCCTCATTGCAACGCCACACAGGCGTGGTAAGGCGTCGGAGGGAGCTGACCGCCGCGGCCTTAGGCGGACGCGCGGCCGCGGGCAAGACGACGGCGAAACGCGATTGGACTTGACTTTGCTCATATTCTCGATATGATTGCTGAGCAATGTCCGAGCTGACGTCCAGCGAGCCGTCGATCCCCACCGTTCCGTCGGTTCGTGTGTCCGCCGCCGTTCCGGCGCCGGATGCCGTCATCGGGCGATGTAGAGGTACCTGAAGGACCTCATCCCCTCCTGTCTGGGGAGGCCGACCACCTCCTCCCCGGATGTCCCTCGCGATTGGGCCGGGCCGTCCGGCCCGGCCCAATCGTTCTCTCGATACCGCGCCGACTCCGAACTGCAAAGGAGGCCCTGATGGCCAGAATCATCGTCACCGCAGACCCCACCCGCCGGCACACCGCGCCGGTGCTGCTCGACGAGAGGGTTTACTCAGTACATCTCAGCACCGACCACGCCGCGAGGCAGCTCGTCGAGCGGCTCGTCTGGGCGCTCGCTGACGCCGAGGAGCTCGATCGCTCCCGCTCCGATCGCGATGTGCCCGCGCAGACAGCCACCCGACTCGCCGCAGCCCGCGTTCAAGAGGTGTCCGCCGCGGCCTGAGCGCGTCTTCGGTGAGCGGCGCATCGGTGCAGCTCGGCGCGCAGCGCTCGCTCGCGGCCTAGCCGCGCGGCCGGGTACGCGGTCTAGCTGATGTGCATCCCCGTGATCGCGCGCGCGATCACGAGCTGCTGGATCTCCGCGGTGCCCTCGAAGATGTCATAGATCTTGGCGTCCCTATGCCAGCGCTCGACGGGGAACTCGCGCGTGTAGCCGTTGCCGCCGAGGATCTGGATCGCGCGCTCGGTCACCCACACGGCGACCTCGCCGGCCTTGAGCTTCGACATCGATCCCTCGGCATTCTCGAACGGAACCTGGCTGCGCCCCATCCACGACGCACGCCACACGAGCAGGCGCGCGGCGTCGATCTCCATCTTCATGCGCGCGAGCGTGAAGGCGATCGCCTGGTTCTCGACGATCTTGCGGCCAAACTGCTCGCGGTCCTTGCTGTACTCGAGCGCATACTCATATGCGGCCCGAGCCACGCCGAGCGCCTGGGCGCCCACGACCGGACGAGAGGACTCGAAGGTCGCCATCGCGGCCTGAGAGTTGCCTTTCTTGCCCTCGCGCACGCGCGCCAGGCGCTCGTCGAGCTTGTCCTTGCCGCCGAGAACATAACCCGAGGGGACGCGGCAGTCGTCGAGGAAGACGTCCGCGGTATGCGATGCGCGCAGGCCGTGCTTTGAGACCTTCGTGCCCTGGGAGATGCCCTTGGCCTCGCTCATCGGCACGATGAACGCGGCGTGACCGCGCGCACCGAGCTCGCGGTCGACCGAAGCGATCACCACGTGCACGTCGGCGATGCCGCCGTTCGTCGCCCACGCCTTCTGCCCGTTCAGGACCCACTCGCCGGCCGCCTCGTCAAACTTGGCGGTCGTGCGCAGGCCTGAGACGTCCGAGCCGGCGTTGGGCTCCGAGGCGCAGAAGGCGGCCACCTTGACGTCCTCAGGCGTCCCGAAGCAGCGGGGAATCCACTCGCCGAGCTGCTCAGGCGTCCCCTGTCCGAAGATCGCGGCCACGGCGAGCGAAGTCCCCATTATCGACATGCCGATGCCGGCGTCGCCCCAGAACAGCTCCTCGTTGACGATCGGCAGCGTCAGGCCGCTTGGATCGGCGAAGAACTGCGCCATGCCTTCGAACCCGTACAGGCCGATCTTGGCGGCCTCCTGGATGATCGGCCACGGCGTCTGCTCCTTCTCATCCCACTCGTGCGCCGCGGGGCGAACGACGTCTGCGGCGAACCCGTGGACCCAGTCGCGGATGTCCTTCTGGTCCTGACTCAGCGCCAACGAGAACGTCGCGTCCTGGTTGGCCGAGCTAACGATCGCCTCCACCGCGGCATCTGCCGCCTCGCCGGCCCCGCGTGCGGTCGGGGCAACGGAGGATGAGGCTGATGCTGACATCGGGATGGATCTCCTTGTGTGTAGTGGCGACGCGGCGCAGCGCGGGAACACGGGCCTATCTTGGCCTTGACAGGGTAGCCAACCGCGCGCGGAAACGCGGGCAACGCAATGGCCCGATGTGTCTCTCTCGGGAATTCTCATGAATCCCGACTCAGTTTATGGTATTAGTTTAGGCTGCCTAATCATGTTTTCGATGCAGAAAGTGGTTATGACTAAATCCACCATTTCAGTGATCTTTTGCCTTGTGGCCGCCGCGCTCGGCCTCGCCGCTTGCGGATCCTCGGGCTCGTCGAGCAAGCAGCTCGGGCTCGTCGCCTACTCGACCCCGCAGGGAGTCTTTGAAAAGCTGATCCCAGCCTTCGAGGTGACGCCGGAAGGCAAGGGCGTGAGCTTCACCCAGTCCTACGGCCCATCGGGCGAACAGAGCCGAGCGGTGGCGAACGGGCTACACGCCGACGTGGTCAACTTCTCGCTGGCACCGGACGTCGAAAGGCTCGTCAAGGCGGGGCTGGTCTCCTCGAATTGGAACCAGAACGCGACGCACGGCTTCGTGACGAACTCGGTCGCGGTGATCATCGTCCGCAAGGGCAACCCCAAGCACATCACCGACTGGCCGGATCTGATCAAGCCGGGCGTGCAGGTGCTGACGCCCAACCCATTCACTTCCGGTGGCGCCCGCTGGAACGTGATGGCGGCATACGGGGCGCAGCTGAAGGAAGGCAAGACCCCGGCGCAGGCCCAGGCATATCTGACGGCGATGTTCCACAACGTGGTGAGCCAAGACAGCTCGGCGCGAAACGCCCTGCAGACCTTCATCGCGGGCCGAGGCGACGCACTGCTCGACTACGAGGACGAGGCGATCGCCGACCAGAAGAAGGGCGAGCCGATCGAATACGTGATTCCAAAGCACACGATCCTGATCCAGAACCCTGTCGCGGTGGTGGGCAAAGGCTCGAACGCGGCGGAGGCACAGAAGTTCGTCAACTACCTGGTCTCGCCGGCCGGACAGGCGATCTGGGCGTCCAAGGGCTATCGCCCGGTGATCTCGGGAGTGTCGGGTGCCAACTTCCCGACACCCCCCGGTCTGTTCACGATCGACTCGCTGGGCGGCTGGAAGACGGTGACAAAGCAGTTCTTCGAACCGGAAACCGGGATCGTCACGAAGATCGAGCAGTCGCTGGGAGTGTCCACTGCCAAATAGCGGCGCAACCGTCGGAATCAGGAGCCCGCGCGCGCCGGTGGCGGGCGCGCGCGGCGCGAGCGTGCTCGCGAAGGGGCTGCTTGGCATCTACCTCTCGGCGCTCGTGCTGCTTCCGGTCGCGGCGCTGCTGGCCAAGTCGAGCAGCGGGGGCACAAGCGCGTTCTGGCGGGAGATCTCCAATCCGGAGGCTGTCGCGGCGATCAAGCTGACGCTCATCATCTCGGTGATCGTCGTGGCGATCAACGCCGTCTTTGGCACGCTGATCGCCTGGGTGCTCGTCCGCGACGAGTTCCCCGGCAAGCGGATCGTGAACGCGCTGATCGATCTGCCTTTCGCCCTGCCGACGATCGTCGCCGGAGTGGTGCTGCTGGCGCTGTACGGAAAGGGAAGCCCGGTCGGCATCGACGTTGCGTTCACGCGCGTCTCGATCGGGCTGGCGCTGCTGTTCGTTACGTTGCCGTTCGTTGTGCGCTCGGTGCAGCCGGTGCTGCTCGAGCTCGACCTCTCGATGGAGGAAGCCGCCGAGTCACTCGGCGCGAAGCCGCTGGCGGTGCTGCGCCAGATCGTCCTGCCGAGCCTGACCCCGGCGATCATCTCGGGCGTCGCGCTCAGCTTCGCCCGCGCGGTCGGCGAGTTCGGATCGCTCGTGCTGATCACGGGGAACCTGCCCTTCAAGACCGAGGTGGGCTCGGTCTATGTGTTCGGCCAGATCCAGAACGAAAACCTGCCGGCGGCGGCGGCCGTGTCGGTCGTGCTGCTGCTGGCGGCGCTCGTCGTGTTGGCGGTGCTGACACTCGTCTCGCGCTGGAGATCCAAGCATGTCCTCTAGCGGTCAGGGCGCGATCAGCCTCTCGCCCGCGCCAGCCGGAAGGATCGCGCGGGGAACCGCCGCTCCGGGGGCAAGCGGCTCCGCCGACGGAGCGGCGCGCGCGCGCAAGCTCGGCGTGCGGACGCTCGCGCTCGGATACCTCGCCGTGCTGCTCATCGCCCCGGTCGGGATGATCTTCTACCGGACCTTCGAACACGGCCTCGGACCGGTTTGGGAAGCGGTGACGGCTTCGAACGCCCAGCATGCCTTCTGGCTGTCGCTGGAGATCGTCGCGATCGCCGTGCCCCTGAACACGGTCTTCGGGATCGGCGTCGCGCTGCTCTTGGAGCGCGGCCGCTTCCGCGGCAAGCTGCTGCTCGGGATGCTGATCGACCTGCCGTTCGCGATTTCCCCGGTCGTCGTCGGCCTTGCCCTGGTACTGGTTTATGGCAAAACTGGCTGGTTCGGAAACTGGCTGGCAGAAAACGGCATTCAGGTGATCTTCTCGGTGCCCGGAATGGTGATCGCGACGGCCGTTGTCTCGCTGCCGTTCGTCGCGCGCGAGACGATCCCGGTGCTGCGGGAGCTGGGCACGGACTCCGAGCAGGCTGCGGCGACGCTCGGCGCGAGCGCCTGGCAGGCGTTCTGGCGGGTCACGCTCCCAGGGATCAGGTGGGGAGTCGTCTACGGCGTCGTGCTGACGACGGCACGCGCGCTCGGGGAGTTCGGCGCCGTCAGCATCGTCTCGGGCCGGATCGAGGGCCAGACGCAGACGCTGCCGCTGTATGTGCAGGCGCGTTTCGAGAACTTCGACATCACGGGCGCCTATACGGCAGCGGTCGTGCTCGCTCTCCTGGCGCTCGGCACGCTGCTGGCGATGAACCTGCTGACGCGCCGGACGCGAGGAAAGATGGAGATGGCGTGATGGCGATCGACGTTCACAACGTGAGCAAGCAGTTCGGTGCGTTCACCGCCCTGGACGACGTCTCGATCGGGGTCGGCGACGGTGCGCTCACCGCGCTGTTGGGTCCAAGCGGTAGCGGCAAGTCGACGCTCTGCGGATAATCGCCGGCCTGGAGCAGCCCGATTGGGGCGACGTGACGATCGGCGGGAAGGTCGTGACGGGAATTCCGGCGCGCAATCGCGGCGTCGGTTTCGTCTTCCAACACTACGCGCCGTTCAAGCACATGACGGTGTACAACAACGTCGCGTTCGGTCTGACGATCAGAAAACGCCCGCGGGCAGAGATAGACGCACGCGTGAACGAACTGCTCGCGCTCGTTCGCCTGGACGGCCTGGCCGAGCGCTACCCATCGCAGCTCTCCGGTGGACAGCTGCAGCGGATGGCGCTCGCGCGCGCGCTGGCAGTCCAGCCGAAAGTGCTGCTGCTCGACGAGCCCTTCGGCGCCCTCGACGCGCAGGTCCGCGGCGAGCTGCGCGAATGGCTCCGCCGGCTGCACGACGAGATCCACGTGACGACGATCTTCGTCACGCACGACCAGGAGGAGGCGATGGAGGTCGCCGAGCAGATCGTCGTCATGAACGGAGGCAGAGTCGAGCAGGTGGGCACGCCGCGCGAGCTGTACGAGAGCCCGCGCAACGAGTTCGTGATGTCGTTCATCGGTCCCGTCAACCGGCTCGGGAACGCCTTCGTGAGACCGCACGACATCCAGATCCTGTCCGAGGCCGGCGGGAACACGACGGAGGCGCTCGTCAAGCGGATCGTGCACCTCGGCTTCGAGGTGCGGGTCGAGCTGACGCTGCCTGACGGGGACGAGGTGTGGGCTCAGGTCACGCGCGCCAGCGCGCAGGAGCTCGAACTCACCGAGGGGCAGATACTCGCCGTACGCCTGCCCGCGCCGCGCGTGTTCGCCTCATAGGCTCAGCGCGTCTGCCAGGCCTCCTCTTCGCGCGTCAGCGCCACCACCTCTTTTGGCAGCTTGCCAGACGCCACCTGCGCGACGGTGACGTGCTCGAGCACCTTGCGCAGGTTTGCGCGCAGGGCGATCCACACCTGCTGCAGCGACTCGGCGGAGCCCACGTATTCGATCTCCTCGGGACGCTGCCCGCGCACGCCGACGAGCGGGCCCTCGACCGCGCGGATGATCTGTGCGAGGTTGACCTGGTCGGGCGGCTGGGCAAGCCAGTAGCCGCCTTCGGGACCGCGCTGGCTGCGCACGATTCCCGACGAGCGCAGCTGCGTGAGGATGTTCTCCAAGAATGAAACCGGAATGCCCTGGGCCTGGGCGACCTCATCGACCTTGCGGGGCGAGTCCTGTTTGCTGTGAGCCAGCTCCACGACGGCGCGCACGGCGTAGTCTGCCTTGGCGGTCACATGCATCGGGTGATTCTCCCGGAAACGGCGGCGGACGGGCACCCGGGGTGCAATCCCGACCACTGTGGTAGAAATTAGGGATGCCTAAGTAGGCTTGCCCGACCAAGAGGTGCGCATGGGTTTCACCGAGACAGTGACGTTGGGCGCGGTCGCCGGCTTGACGATCTTCATCGGCCTGCCGCTGGGACGGGTCAGGCGAGTCGACGACCGCCTGCGCGTTTGCCTGGCGATGTTCTCGGTGGGGATCCTCGCGTTCATCTTCATGGATGTCACCAAGCACGGCGAGACGATCCTGGAAACGGCTGTAGGCCATTTCAAGGGTCACTCGAGCGGCTTCGGTCACGTGCTCGCGCTGTTCGCGCTGCTCGCGGTGGGCTTCACGGTCGGCACCGCCGGCATCTCCGCGCTCGAGCGATGGCTTCGCGCTCGTCGCCCGGCGCCGGCGCCGCTCGCCGGCGGCGACGCGACGGCCGTGTTGAGCCCCGAGCAGTCCGCGCGCGCGCACGAGGGCGCCGAGGACGCTCGCCGGCGCGCGCTGCAGACCGGGATGGTGATCGCGACGGCGATCGGGCTCCACAACTTCGCCGAGGGACTCGCGATCGGCGTCTCCGCCAAGGCCGGCGCGATCGGCCTGGCCACGGTTCTGATCATCGGCTTCGGTATGCACAATGCGACCGAGGGGTTTGGGATCGTGGGGCCACTCGGGGGGCGCGCCCGTCGTGGTCCTGGCTCGGGCTGGCCGGGCTGGTCGGCGGCGGACCGACCTTCCTGGGGACGATCGTCGGATACCAGGTCAACTCCGAACCGCTCGAGCTGCTGTTCTACGCGCTCGCCGGCGGGGCCGTCCTCTACGTGATCGGCGAGATCTGGACGGGGATGCGCCGCTACGGTCACCACACGCTCGGCCTGTACCTGATCGCGGCCGGATTCCTCGTCGGCGTGGGGACCGACCTCATCGTCTCCTACGGCGGCGGGTGACCCGGACGCCGCCAGGGAGGTCGTCGGCCCGCTGCTCCAGGATGTCAGGGCATTGCGAATCTCGCTGCCCGCGGGCAGCGCCTCAGCGAGCCGGCCGATCGGAGCGAACCGCTGCTCGCCGCAGCCCGAACACCGTGAGCAGCGCGCCGATCAAGAGCAGCGGAATTATCCCCAGCAGCGACGCATCCCCTCCCGGCCACGAAGCTCCGGCTCCCTCGGCCGCCCAGAAGATCCCGAACGAGCACAGCATCACGCCGACCGCGAACTTCATCGTGTTCTCGGGCACCCGTGCGAGCGGCGCACGCACCGCGAACCCTCCGGCGATCACGACGGCCACGGCAACGCCCGCGGCGGCGGCGGCGAGAGCGACGCGGTGCTGATTGGCGCCAAAGGTGACGACGATCAAAGCAACCTCCAGACCCTCGAGCAGGACTCCTTTGAAGGAGACCGCAAACGAGTACGCGTCAAATGCGCCGAGCGATCGCCGGGCCGTCCGAGCCGCCTCGCTCTCGTGATCGTAGGCCTGGCGCTCGTCGTGCAGCGCCTTCAGGCCGGCGGCGCGGAGGACCGCCTTGCGCAGCCACTGCAGGCCGAACAGGAGCAGTAGCACGCCGATGAGGATCCGAAGTTCGTCGAGCGGCAGCGACGTGAGGGCGGTACCCAGGGCAACCACGACCGCCGCCAGTGCGAGTGTCGCCGCTCCCACCCCGGCCAGCGCGGAGCGCCAGCCGCGCGTGGTCCCGACGGCCATCACGATCGTCAGCGCCTCCACCGCCTCGACAGCGCAGGCCAGGAATACCGATACCGACAGTCCCAGCTCAGCCGCGTTCACACTCGCCCCCGCAAAGGACCCGCCCAGGCTGCGTGGCGCTCGACGTCATTCTGATTCGATCCTATCCACGCCCAAATCGACGCCGGCGCATCGGAGCCGCTCGGGCAATGTCTAGCATCTGCGCATGAGCCCGCGCTGGAACTGGGATTTCGAGGACGAGCCGCGAGCGGGTCGATTGCGCGCGCCTTCGCCGCCGCCGTTGCCGCGCGTCGAACCCTTGCAAGTGGCCCGGCGGACACGGTTTCGCCGTCGCCGTGGCGCGGCTGCCGTCGCCGTGGCCGTCGTCGTGGCGCTGATCGCCGTGGCGCTGTCGGGGTCCGCGCATCACGCTCCGAGCTCCAATTCCGCCGTGCGGGCCCAGGCGCTGCGTGCCCGGGCGCTCACTCCGAGCGCGAGAGACACCCAGGCCGATGAAAACCACGCTGTCGCGTCGGTGCTCGCGTATACCCCATTCGTGAGAGAAGGGACAGCGCACGTACGCGACATCGCGCTGACCTTCGACGACGGCCCCGGGCCATACACCCCCGGAGTGCTGAGCGTCCTCGAGCAGGCGCACGTGCGCGCGACGTTCTTCGCGATTGGCAAGATGGAGCGTTACTTCAGCGAATCGACGGTGCGCGAGATCCGCGACGGCGACGTGGTCGGTGACCACACCGAGACCCACCCCTTCCTCGCGCACATGTCGGCGCACGAACAGCACGAAGAGCTGTTTGAACAGATCGCCCGAATCGAACTGCTCGGCGGGCCACGACCGACGCTCTTCCGACCACCATACGGCTCCTTCAACGCGACCACCATTCGCGAGCTGCGTTCGCTGCATCTCCTGATGGTCATGTGGTCGGTAGATACCGGGGACTACGCGCAGCCGGGCGTACCGGCGATCGTTCAGCGAGTGCTGGCCGGCGCTCGTCCCGGCGCGATCATGCTGATGCACGACGGAGGCGGCGACCGCGCGCAGACGACCGCGGCGCTGCCGGTGATCATCCGCGCGCTGCGAGCGCGCGGCTTTCATCTCGTCACGGTTCCACAGCTCTTGATCGACGACCCGCCGCCGCCCGGCCAGCCGCTCCCGCCGAACCTCAGCGGCGACTGACGGCCGGCCCGAGCAGCTCGAGCACTTGGCGAGCACGCATGGGCCGCGACGCGATCACGCGGCACAGGCCCGGCAGGCCCCGTGAATCACTATCTCGTGCTCTGAAACGCGCAGCGGCAGGCGGTCGCTGAGACGGCTTATGGCGCGCTCGAGGCCCTCGTCGGTAAACGGCTCCAGGCGCCCGCACTGGTCGCAGACGAGGTGGTGATGATGGCCTGGTCCATGGCGGACGGGCTCGTAGCGGACAATGCCCTGGCCAATCTCGACCCGCTGCAGGACGCCGAGGAGCTCGAGCTCCTCCATCACGCGGTAGACGCTTGCCCTCGAGACCTCGCGATTGCGACTGCTCAGCCCCCGCTGGATCTCGACCGCCGACAGGGCGCACGACTGCTCGTCCAGAAGCTCGAGGATCGCTCGGCGCGCGCCGCCGCGCCGGTAGCCCGCGTCGATCAACGCACGCGCTGCCTGCTCGCCCCATGTCGATCGTCGCGGGTGGGGTGCCACCCGGTCGATTCTAGGAGCGCGGGCGACGGTCCTCACCGACCGGTTGCTCGACGCAGGGCCGCGAGCAGGCCTTCGAGCTCCGCGACCTGCCATTGCTGGAAGGTCGCCGACGCAGGCGAGAGGGTCTCGGTGACCGTCGCGATCGGGATCCGGTGTTCGCGTGCGATCTGACTGACGCGCTGGACATCCGGCGTCGCGTTCTGGCTGTTGAAGATCCAGACCTTGATCAGACGATCGCTCGCCTGCGCGTCGACTGTCTGCTTGTCCTGTGCGGTCACGTCGGTACCCTCGGCAACCGCCTTGGTGAAGCTGTACGGCGTCAGCAGCCGCAATCCGAGGTCTTCGCCGAGCGGCTGGAAGACGCTCTCGCTGTAGCCGACGGGCACGCCCGCATAGCCGGCGCGGATCTGGCTGCGCAGCCGGTCATAGCGAGCGAGGGCGTGGCCTTCAAAGAGCTGCTTCTGCCGCGCGAAGTACCCCGCGTCGACCGGGTCGAGCCGGTCGTAGTCGGCCACGATCTGACGCACGACGGCCAGCACGTGCGCGGGCGAGTACCACTGGTGGGGGTTGTCGCCCTCCTTCAGGCCGAGCACGCCGCCAACGCTCAGCACGACCCGCCCGCTGAGCGGGCTGGCTCCAAGCAGCTTGGGCGCCCAGTTGTCGTAGCCGATGCCGTTCACGATCGCCAGCCTCGCTCCCGCCATCGTGCGCGCGTCCTGCGCGGTCGGTTCATAGCTGTGCGGGTCCGTGTGGGGGTTGACGATGATGCTGCTCACCCGCGCCCGGTCTCCAGCGAGCTGCGCGGCGATGCTGCCCCAGAAGTTCTCGGCGGCGACCACCTCGAACTTGTCCCGACCGCCACCGGTGGAGCCGCCCGAGGAGCCGCCGGCGGGGAAGCCCGAGCCTCCGCAGCCCGCCACGCCGCCTGCGATCGCAAGCGCCGCCAGCAGCGCAACGCCTGCGAGAGCCGACCTGGACACAGCACACGCCTTTCGCTTGGAAGCCGGGGCGCCACGCCGCCGCCTCGGCCGCGCAGCTCTCCACCACGGCTCGGGACGCTAGCACAAGACAAGATTGGATCTTATAAAAGACCGGATCTCATTCTTCCGGCTTGACTATGCTTGCGTCACGTGCGCGGTTCGTGCGATCGCTGCCCGAGGCGTCACCTGAATGGACCGTGAGATCCTCCACAGCCGCCGTGCGGCGCGCCGCCAGGAAATGCGACGCCGCCGCCTCGCCTTCGGCCTGATCCTCGCCGCGACGGTCGCCGTCGCGCTCGTGCTACTCCTCGCCAACGGCGGGCAATCGAATCGGCCCGGTGCGGGCGCGCGGGCCGCCGGCTCCCCGGGCAAGTCCGCCGCGAGCGGCGGCGGTTCTACCGAGACGGCCGGCGCGAAGCCTCGCACCGGCCCGCGCGGGAACGAGCCGGTTCCGATCCTGATGTACCACGTGATCGCGCCGCCGCCGCCCGGGGCCGCATTTCCGGGCCTGTACGTCGCGCCCAACGAGTTCGACGCGCAGATGCGGGCCCTGAAGAGCGCCGGCTGGCACGCGGTGACGCTGGAACAGATGCAGGACAACTGGCGGAAGGGAACCCCGCTTCCACCGGGCAAACCGATCGTCCTGACGTTCGACAACGGCTATCAGTCCCAGTTCACCCAGGCGCTTCCGGTCCTGCGCAGGCTCGGCTGGGTCGGCGACGAGAACATCCAACTCGCCGGCCTGCCTCCGTCTCAGGGCGGCCTTGGCCCCGCACAGGTGCGCGGACTCCTCGCGGCCGGTTGGGAGCTCGACACCCAGGGCTTCAGCCATGCCGACTTGATCACGCTCGATGCGCAACGGCTGCACTACGAGGTCGCCGTCGCCCGGTCCGTGCTGCAGCAGCGCTACCACGTGCCCGTGAAGTGGTTCTGCTACCCATCCGGTCACTACGACTCGACCGTGATCGCCGCCGTCAAGGCGGCCGGCTACGAAGGGTCGACCACGGTCGTCCCGGGTTGGGCCCACCCGCAGGACGATCTCTACCGCCTGCACCGCCTCCGCGTGCTGGGCGGCACGACGGCAGAACAGCTGCTGGCGCAGGTCGCGAGCGTCCGCGACGAACCGCCGGCGCCGCCTTCCTACAACGGCGCCTGACGCGCCGTCTGCTCCCCTGGCAGCGACAGGCGAGTCGTCTACCTCCGCGGCGCGCCGTCAAGCAATCGCCGCCCGGCGCCGATCTGTTGGGTTGCGATGGCCGTTCAAGCGACATGGGGTCGATGAAGTGCGGGGGCAGAAGCCGCCGTCCGCCACGATCGCCGCCGCCCCGGAGGATCTCGCGCGTCTCGGCGAGTCACTGCTGGCGCGGTCGCAAGAGGTTCTCGAGCGGACGGTCAAGCTGACGGTCACCTCGGGCGAGATCGTCGACGCCCTCGTGCAGGACTCCTTCGAGCGCATCGGGACGAGCTCCACCGTGGCCGTGGCGCGCTGGATCGCCGGCGAGGATCTCGCGGTGGTCCAAAAGGCCGGCGAGGAGACGTGGCAGATCTTCGGCGAGCTGGCAGCCCACCGCGCGGCGTCTCTGAACGAGGTGACCAGGCGCTGCTTCGTATGGCGAAACGTGATGGCTGAAGTGCTGCACGAGAGGGCCGAGCAACTGGACGTTCCCTCCGAGGCGCTGTCCCAGGCCTTGAACCTGCTCCAGCTGAGCCTGGAGTTCAGCCTGCTTCGGATGTGCGAGTGCTTCGAGGCCGAGCGGCAGCGAACTGATGCAGAGCTCACCCGACGCGAGGACGAGCTCGCGTTCATGGCCACGCACGATGCGTTGACCGGGCTCCCCAACCGGACGTTGATCCTCGATCGCGTCGAGCAGATGCTCACGCGCTCACGCCGCAGCCAGACGCCCGTCGCGGCGCTGTTCGTCGACCTCGACAACTTCAAGGCCATCAACGACACGCTAGGTCACAGCGCCGGCGACGAGCTCCTGCGGGCGGTCGCCGCGAGGCTCGACGGCGTCGTCCGCAGCGCCGACGCGCTCGGGCGCCTTGGCGGTGACGAGTTTGTCGTGATCTCCGAGGAGCTGTCGCTGGGCGCGGGGCCGGAGCTGATCGCCGAGCGGCTGCTCGACGCTCTCAAGCATCCGTTCACGCTCGGTCCGGACGAGGAAAGTCGCGTGATCGTGACGGCGAGCATCGGGATCGCCGCCGGAGACCGAATCTCCGCCGAGGAGCTGCTGCGCGACGCGGACATCGCGATGTACAGGGCCAAGTGGGACGGCAAGGCTCGCCACGTCCTGTTTGAGACCGGCATGAAGGACGTCGTGCAGGGTCGGATGGAACTCGAGATGGACCTGCGCGATGCGCACGCGAACGAGGAGTTCTTCCTCGACTATCAGCCGACGTTCGACCTGAGGGACATGAGTCCGACCGGGGTCGAGGCCCTGATCCGCTGGCGCAGCCCAACGCGCGGGGTCGTTCAACCCGACGCGTTCATCCCGTTGCTCGAGGAGACCGGCCTGATCGTGGAGGTCGGCAAGTGGGTGCTCGAGGAGGCCTGCGCTCAGGGCGCCGCGTGGCATCGGGACGGATATCCGATCAACATGGCCGTCAACGTCTCCGGCCGCCAGCTCGACACCGACCAGGTCGTGACCGATATCCAAGATGCGCTGTCACGCAGTGGCCTCGACCCGGGAGCGCTGACGATCGAGATCACCGAGACGACGCTCATGCGCAACATCGAGCAGACCTCACGCCGGCTCAAGGCCGTCAAGGAGCTCGGCGTGCGAATCGCGATCGACGACTTTGGCACCGGGTACTCGTCGCTCGCCCACCTGCAGAAGTTCCCGGTCGACGCGTTGAAGATCGACCGATCGTTCATCTCAGGGCTCAGAAGCAATCAGGAGGGCGAGACGCTCATTCACACGCTCGTGCAGCTCGGCAAGGCTCTCTCGATTGAGACGTTCGCCGAGGGCATCGAGCAGCAGCACGAGCTCACTCTGCTGCGGCATGAGGACTGCGACAGCGGTCAGGGCTTTCTGTTTGCGCGACCGCTCGACGTAGCGGCCACCGAGGCCTTCCTTCGCACCTGGGCCAAGGACCTCGCCCCGGCGCCTGATGCAGACGCCACGACGCGCGTAAGGCTCGCGGGCCGGTCGCGGCGAGGCTCGACCTCCAGCGCGCGGCTCGAGGGCGTCCGTCTCGCTCGTTCAAGTAACGTTCGTGGCCGAATATCGAGCTTGGGCGCGGGCCGCTGGGCCGACTGGCGCTCGCAAAACCCAGCGCAAAAGGGGCGATCCGTTGGAGCGTCGCGAACTTGAGGAGCGGATCGCTGAGCTTGGTCCGTGGCATTACCAATTCGAGTTCGACGACGGCGTGACCACGCCGATCGACAACCCGAACAAACTGAACCGGCACGAGCAGCGGCGTCGTTACTTCTTTGATGCGCTGCTCCGCGTAACTGGCGGGTCGCTCGCGGGCCATCGAGTACTCGACCTCGGCTGCAACGCTGGCTTTTGGGCGCAACACGCGATGGCAGCGGGCGCGGACTTCCTCCTAGGGGTCGATGCTCGCGAGCGCCAGCTCGACCAGGCTCGCCTCGTCTTTGAGGCGAAGGGCGTTGATCCCGCGCGCTACCGCTTCGAAGAGGCCAACGTTTTTGGCCACGACTTCGGCGAACGGTTCGACCTGGTCCTCTGTCTTGGGCTCCTGTACCACGTCTCCAAGCCGATGGAGCTGTTCGAGACGATGGCAGGGGTGGGCGCTGAGCTGATCGTCATCGACACGATCATCTCTCCATCGGAGGAGAGCGTCTTCAAGGTCCGCCGAGAGCCCGTCGACAAATGGCTCAACGCCGCCGACATGGAAACGGTCCTGATCCCGAGCCGGCAGGCGGTGATCGACCTCGCCGCCCAGTTCGGCTTCAAGACCGTCCCGCTCGCCCTGAACATGACCGACCTGACGGGGCTGGGCGAGTACCAGGAGCGACGCCGCTTGGCGTTCATCTGCTCGAAGAGCCGCTCGTTGGATGAGCTCGCCAGTGAGCCGCTACATCGGCTCCCCCGCTTCGCCCGCCCTCGGCTCGTCAAGAGGGCACGGCGGAGATGGACGCAGCTTCGCGGCTGAGCTATATCGATCGAAGCGGCGAACGGGTCTCGAACCCGCGACCTCGAGCTTGGGAAGCTCGCGCTCTACCAACTGAGCTACCGCCGCGCGATCCAGATCTTACGCAGTCCCCACGCAGTCCCCTCTACCCTTGGTGGCCGTGAAACGCCGAGCGCTACCGGTCCTCGCCTCGCTGGCCGGCGCGTGCCTGATCGGGCTGTTGATCTATGGCGTCTCAGCGCAGTCGGCCAGCAGAACCCTCGATCAGCAGGTGGCGCTGAAGCGATATCCGCGCGCGCCCGACGCCGCCCAGGCGCTGCCGTTGCTCCAGGGTCCCGCGCGCGCCTCGCTGGCGTCGTTCCGCGGCCGGGTCCTGGTGCTCAACTTCTGGGCGTCGTGGTGCGAACCATGCCAGGTCGAGGCGCCGCTTCTGGAGCGTGCGCACCGCCAGCTGGAACGCCACGGAGGCACGGTCCTCGGGGTGACCTACCTCGACGCCTCACCCGACTCCCGGAGCTTCGTGCGTCGCTACCACATCACCTACCCGAATCTGCGCGACAGCGAAGGCACCTTCGCCCACTCCTACGGCACCAACCAGCTGCCGGAGACGTTCGTCATCGACCGTCGGGGCCGGATCGTGGCGATCTCGCGAGGAGAGATCGACCAGGCCTTCCTGAGCCGTGCGCTCGCCACCGCCGAGAGCCAGTGAACCGCGGAGGATCCAGGCCGCCTCTAACCTTGGCAGTCATGGGACACAGCGTCCGACCCGGCTACGCCTCGCTCCTGCGCACGCGCCTGATCGCGCTGGCGGGAGTGTTGGCGATCGCGCTGACAGCGGGAACCGGCGCCGGGATCGGAGCGGCCGCCGCGGCGGCGCGCCCGTCGCTGCCGACGATCGAGCGTCAAGTGATGTGCGTGACCTGCAAGATCCCGTTGAACGTCGCCCAGTCGCCGCAGGCCGACCGCGAGCGCGCGTTCATTCAGAGCCTGATCGACGGCGGGCAGACCGAAGCGCAGATCAAGCGCGCGCTCGTCGGCCAGTACGGATCGACGGTGCTCGCGCTGCCGGCCGCGCACGGCTTCGACCTTGCCGCCTACCTCGTGCCGCTTGCCGCGCTGCTCGCGCTCGTCGCCGTGGTCGCCGTGCTGCTGCCACGCTGGCGCAGGCGCGCCGATGCCACGAGCGCCCACGGCACGACGCCGGCGACGCTCAGCGCGGCGGACGCCGCGCGCCTGGATGCCGACCTGGCGCGCTTTGACTGAAGCGCCGCCTCGCCAAAGCCACGGCGGCGGCGGCGAGGAGGGCGGCTCGCGCTACATCTGCGCGGGCGCGCTCACCCCGAGCAGCCCGAGGCAGCGCGCGATCGTGCGCATCGTCATCACGCACAGCGCGATCCGTAGCGACTCGACCGACTGGGGCTCGGCGCCAAGCACGCGGCAATCGCGGTAGAAGGCCGTGAACGCCTGCGCCAGTTCGAGAGCGTAGGCCGCGATCCGATGCGGGGCGCGCCGCTCGGCGGCCTCGGCCAGGTCGGCCGGGAAGCCGAGCAGCAACTCGATCAGGGCGCGCTCGGTCTCATGCAACGGCTCCCGCCCAGCGCCGATCGCCGCCTCCGTCGCAGCCCGCACGCGCTCGGCGCCGGCCTTGTCGAGCATCGAGGCGATCCGCGCGTGCGCGTACTGCACGTAGTAGACGGGGTTGTCGCTGGACTGCTCGCGGGCGAGATCGAGGTCGAGGTCGACGGTCGTGTCGTGCGACCGCGCCAGCAGGTACCAGCGAGCCGCGTCCACGCCGATCTCCGCGACGAGGTCGTCGAGCGTCACGAACTCGCCCGCGCGCTTTGACATCTGCGCGCGCTCCCCCGACCGCACGAGGTGGACGAGCTGCATGATCAACAGCTCGAGCTCGCGCCGGTCGCCGCCGAGCGCCTCGTACGCGGCCTTCATCCGCGACACATAGCCGTGATGATCGGCGCCCCACACGTCGATCTGGCGGTTGAAGCCGCGCTCGCGCTTGTCCTGGTGGTAGGCGATATCCGAGGCGAAGTACGTGTGCTCGCCGTTGGAGCGAACCAGCACGCGGTCCTTGTCGTCGCCGAATGCGGTCGTGCGCAGCCACAGCGCACCGTCGCTCGTGTACGTGTGCCCCTGCTCGTCGAGTATTTCCAGCGCGTGCGCGACCGGACTCGGATCCCCCTCGTGCAACGCGCTCTCGTAGAACCATTGGTCGAAGCCCTCGACGCCGAAGCCGGCGAGCGAGGATTGAATGCCCTCGATCATGATTGCCACCGCCGCGCGCCCGAGCTCGGCGGGGTCCGTGTTCGCCGCGTCACCGAGCCGGCTCACGACATCGAGGAGGTAGTCGCCCTTGTACCCACCCTCCGGCGGCGGCTCTCCACGCGCGAGCGCCTGGATCGACTCGCCCAGCTTGCGCACCTGCGAGCCGGCGTCGTTGACGTAGAACTCGCGCGCGACGTCGTGACCGCCAAAGGCGAGCACGCGCGCCAGCGCATCGCCGTAAACGGCGTTGCGGGCGTGGCCCACATGCAGCGGGCCCGTCGGGTTGGCCGAGACGAATTCCACGAGGACGCGCTCGGGCTCCGGCGCCGTCCCGACGCCAAACGCCTCGCCCGCGGCGAGCGCCTGCGCCAGAGCGCCGAGCAGCCAGGAGTCCGCGACGAACAGGTTCAGAAACCCCGGTCCGGCGACCTCAAAGCGCGCGAGGCTCGCGCCGAGCCGGGCTTGCAGCGCGGCGCCAAGGCGCTCTGCCACCTCGCGCGGCGGGACGCCGAGGGCGGGAGCCAGCAGAAGCGCGGCATTCGTGGAGTAGTCGCCGAACTGCGCCCGCCGCGGACGCTCGAGCGTGATCCCTCCGCGACCGTCCCCCGCGGACTCCGCGCCGCTGCTCGCAGGGCCGGCAACCTCCGCCGCGGCCTGCAGCACCGCGCCGCGGAGATCGTCCAGCGCCGTCGCGGCCCCCGGCACGGGGCGCTCGTTTGAGGCTGAATCGTGGGTGGGCGGGGGCTCGGTCATCGATTCCTGCTCGGCGATTGCGATACTAGCTGCGTGAACGACCAAGACTCAGGCGCAGAGCGCCACATAAACATTCATCTCTCCCCCGAGATCATGGGGGGCGTATACGCGAACTTCGCAAACGTCAGCCACTCCGACTACGAGTTCACCGTCACGTTCGCGCGCGTGGACCACGAGGTCGACTCCGAGGAGGTCCCGGGCGTTGTCGTCTCGCGCGTGAACCTCTCCCCTCGCTTCATGCGCGAGCTGATCGACGCGATGGAGGACAATTACTCCAAGTGGCGCACGCGCGAGGGGATCAAGAACCTGCCCGAGTACGGCGGGACGGAGGCCGGGTCAGAGGAGGAGTAGGGCCGCGCCGCCGCAACAGCGACAGCAATGAAGGTCGCGGTCATCTCTGACATCCACGGCAACAAGCAGGCCTTCGAGGCAACTCTCGAAGCGGTTGCCTCAAGCGACGCCGCCGAGCTGTGGTGCCTGGGCGACCTCGTGGGCTATGGAGCCGACCCGGATGCTTGCGTGGAGCTCGCACGAGAGCACGCCGCGGTTTGCCTGGCCGGCAATCACGACCTCGCCGTGACCGGCGAGATACCGCTCGGCGAGTTCTCCCGCGGCGCCAGCCTGGCGGCCCAGTGGACCAGAGAGGTGATCGCGCCGGAGAACCTCGCGTTCCTGCAAAGCCTCGGCCCACAGGGCCAGGAGGGCGCCGTCGGGCTCTACCACGCCAGCCCGCGCGACCCCGTCTGGGAGTACGTGCTCTCAGCTCTGCTCGCCGAGCTGTGCCTCGATCAGCAGCCTCACCGGATCTGCCTGATCGGTCATTCGCATGTCGCGCTCTCGTTCACGCGCCGCGAGGGCGAGCTCGCCAGCGGAGAGCCGCGCCGCGACGGTACGCAGCTGGACCTTGCCGAGGGTGAATGGCTGCTCAATCCCGGCAGCGTCGGACAGCCGCGCGACGGCGACCCACGCGCTTCCTGGCTTCTGCTGGACCTCGACGAGCTGCACGCCTCCTTTCAGCGCACCGAATACGACATCGCCGGCGCCGCCGCCGCGATCAGGGCGGCACGCCTGCCGGACTCGCTCGCGGAGCGCCTGGAGTACGGTCAATGAGCATGCGCGCGGCCACCCGATGGAGCAAATCGCCGAGGAGCGCGAGAATCCCTGCCGCGCTCGCGCGCCCGCTCGCCGCCTGCCTGCTGGGCATCGGGGCAGCGCTGCTCGTCTCCTGCGGGACCTCGGGCAAAGGTCTGATCCCCACGGGCAACGCTGGCCCGCTGCAGAGCGACTTCGAAGCCGTCGCCCGGGATGCACAGAACGGAAATGGTCGCTGCGCCACGACCGAAACCGCGATCGCCAGGACCGAACAGGACTTTGGCGCGCTCCCGGCGACCGTCGATGCAGGCCTGCGTAGCCGGCTTCGAGAAGGCATCACGAACCTCCGCACACGCGCGCTCGACGTGTGCGCACAGCCGCTCCCGCAGGCGACCGTGACGACGACCGCGCCGCGAACGAGCACGAGCACGCAGACGACCTCCACGACGCCCACCGTCCCCCAGACCACCCCGACCCAGACAGCCCCCACGACGAGCACTCCGACGGCGACCGGCCCCGGAGGGGGAACGCCGGCGCCCGGCGAAGAAGTCCCGCCCGAAGGCCCCGGAAAAGACCGCGGCAACGGGGGCGGCCAGAACCCCGGCGGCGCCGAACCCGGCGCCGGCGCGGATGGCGAAGGCAACGGCCCGGGGAAGGGCAAATGAGCCCCGTGGATATCGCCGAGCGCTACCGCTTGGAGGGCCGGCTGGGCTTCGGTGGGATGTCCACCGTGCACCGTGCGATCGACCTGCGCCTCGAGCGCCAGGTGGCCGTGAAGCTGCTGGCCGAGCACCTCGCGGACGATCCGACGTTCGTGTCGCGCTTCCAGCGCGAGGCGCAGGCCGCAGCCCGGCTGGTCCACCCAAACATCGTTCAGGTGTTCGATTCCGGCCAGGACGCCAGCACCGGGCAGTACTTCATCGTGATGGAGTACATCGAGGGATATTCCTGCGCCGAGATCCTGCGCGACGACGGCTGGGTCGAGGTCGAGGAGGCCATCTCGATCATCGACCAGGCCTGCGAGGGACTCCACTATGCCCACCGTCATGGCGTAGTCCACCGCGACGTCAAGCCGGGCAACCTGCTGCGCGCGCGCGAAGGCGAGGTCAAGCTTGCCGACTTCGGCATCGCCAAGGCAACCGAGCAGTCCTCCATCACCCAGGTCGGCTCCGTGCTCGGCACCGCCGCCTATCTGGCTCCCGAGCAGGCTCGCGGCGAGGAGGCCGGCCCGCGGGCCGATCTGTACGCGCTCGGGGTCGTCACCTACCAGTTGATCTCCGGGCGCTTGCCCTATGAGGCGACATCGCTCACCGAGCTCGCGCTCAAGCAGCAACAGGAGGCGCCGGCGATGCTCGACACGCTCGTCGCCGCCGTGCGCCCGGAGCTCGCCGACGCCGTCGCGATCGCCCTCGCGCTCGATCCCCGTGACCGCTATGAGAGCGCGCGCGAGATGGGCCGCGCGCTGAGCGATGGCGCGAACGGGATCGCTCCCGCCAGACATGACGCCGTGGGACGTGCTGCGCCCGCCACCGAGGCGACGAGCGTCCTGTCCAGGGATCGGGAGCCGAACGCCCCCCGCGGTGCGGAGCGCGCCGCCGCAACGGCCGAGACGGTCACGCCGCGGCGTCCGCGCCCCGGTCCGCCCCGGCGCCAGGCCGCGGTCGTCTCGCCGGCGCGCCCGGCCGCCGTCGGAGCGCGACGCAGCTCCCGCCGCGGACGGCGCGTGCTTCTCACCCTGCTCGTGCTGCTCGCGCTCGTCGTCGCGATCGGCGCCATCGTGCTGGTCAGCGCCCCCACAGAAACCAAAGTCGTGCTGCGCAACGTCGTCTACTCCGAAGTCCAGCAGGCGTCGAGCGCGCTCAAGCAACTCGTCCAGGAAAACACCAAATAGGACGGCAAACTGCGCCATGCTAGGGGCGCCCGATGCTTGCCTCGCTCCTCAACGTCAGCCATCTCGTCCAGGTAGCGGGCTATCCGCTGCTGTTCCTGCTCGTGATGGGAGAGTCAAGCGGCGTCCCGATCCCCGGTGAGACCGGCCTGATCGCCGCGGCCGTTCTCGCCAGCCGTGGAAAACTCCAGATCGAGCTCGTGATCCCGATCGCCGCCGCAGGGGCGATCGTCGGCGACAACATCGGTTATCTGATCGGCCGCAAGGGCGGGCGTTGGCTGCTCGAGCGTCCCGGTCGCTTCCGGAGCCAGCGCCAGCAGGTCCTCGTTGTCGGAGAGCCGTTCTTCGAGCGCCACGGCCCCAAGGCCGTCTTCTTCGGGCGCTTCCTGCTCGGCTTACGCGTGTGGGCCTCCTGGCTCGCGGGGGCGACGCGCATGCACTGGCGCTCGTTCGTCTTCTGGAACGCATCTGGCGGCATCACCTGGGCGACGGCGATCGGCCTGCTGGCGTACTTCCTCGGCCACTCTGCCGGCAACGCGATCCAGACGTTCGGCGTCTACGGGCTCGTCGCGGCGCTCGTGGCGCTCGCGAGCGGGTTCTGGCTGCATCGCCGCCATCGCCGCCGCGGGCCGACGGCGGACGGCTCCGGGGCGGACACTCGGCGCCGTCGGCCGGGCGGCCCCGAGCCAGGGCCCGAGCCGCCCAGCTAGCCGACAGCGCCCTGGCGCTCAGGGCTCAACGTGCGCTCGCGGTGTGGTGCGGGCCGGGCTCAGCAGCCGTTGCAGGACGCGATCCGCTCCCACATGTCCGCCAGGGCGCTCAGTTCGCCCTCGGAGAAGTGCGAGAAGAAGTGCTCGCGAACTACCGCCAAATGCGTCCCGCGCGCTTCTTCGAGCCGTTCGCGCCCGGTGTGCGTGAGACACGCGTAGGATCCGCGCGCGTCGTGTTCGCAGGAGCAGCGCTCCAACAGCTCCTCCCGCTCGAGGCGATCGACGAGGCGCGTCAGCCCGCTGCGCGACAGCTGCGCCTGCTCGGCGAGGTCGCACATCCGCATCCGTCCGCCGCTTGCGTCCTTCAGGTGGTGCAGCACCTCGTAGGAGGTCATCGGCAGCCCGTGCGCGCGATCGAGCTCGGCGTCGAGTCGCTTGGCCAGGCACGCGTGTGCTCGCAACAACCCCCGCCAAGCGCGCAACTCTCCCGTCGTCAGAGCCTCTTGCTCCCCGGGGGGAATCTTGACGGCGATCGCGGTCGACATGGCGGTCTGAACAATCCCTTCTCAAGCGAACATAGCAGCGTCACCCGCCCCCGGGTGGCGGCTGCCCGTCATCGACGCGTCGCGCTCCACGCCCACCACATCATCAACGGCTGCAGCGGCAGGCGCGCGTACAGCGCCCAGCGGGGGATCCGGTGAAAGCGCTCGGGCGTTCGGGCCATGTATAGGTTCGCCGGGAACACCGCCGCCAGCAGGGCGATCAACCCAAGGCCCGCCGCCCGGCGGGTCGACGGGAGCAGCACGCCGATGCCGCCCACCACCTCGGCCACGCCGCTCACGTCGACCACCCGCTTGGCTTCGTGCTGGAGGCGCGGCGGGACGATCGCGCGATAGAAACGCGGCGAGACGAAGTGGTTCACGCCCGAGCCGATGAAGAAAGCCGCGAGGATCGCCCGCGAGCGCCTCCCGCGCTGCACCTCGTCGTCTCTAGTGGTCACCGAGCCTCCTTTCGCCACGCGCACGCATATCCGCGGCCGGCAGGCCGCCGATGAATATCTTCATCGATCCTGCACCAGCGTATGACCGGTCATCTCCTCGGGCTGCTCGATCCCCAGCAGCTCGAGCACGGTCGGGGCCACGTCCGCGAGGACTCCCCCGCCTTGCGCGAGCGCCAATCCCGGAACAGTCACGATCACCGGCACCGGGTTCAGCGAGTGCGCGGTGTTGGGACTGCCGTCCGGCTCGAGCATGTGGTCGGCATTGCCGTGGTCGGCGGTCACGACGCACGCTCCACCGGCGTCATGGACCGCCGCCACCACCTCGCCGAGGCACTCGTCGACCGTCTCGATCGCCCGCACGGCGGCCTCGATCACGCCCGTGTGCCCGACCATGTCGGCGTTTGCGAAGTTGATGATCCCGAACGCCGGACGATCCTCTCGCCAAGCCGACACGAACGCGTGGGCCGCCTCGGGGGCGCTCATCTGCGGCTTGTGGTCGTACGTCGGCACGTCCCGCGGGGAGGGCACGAGCTCACGCCGCTCGCCCGCCAGCGGAGCCTCCTCGCCGCCGTTGAAGAAGTACGTGACATGGGGATACTTCTCGGTCTCGGCCACGTGCAACTGCCGTGCGCCCGCGCGGGCGAGCAGCAGCGACAGCGTCGTCGCCGGGCGCTCCGGCGCGAACACCACGGGATACGGCCAGCCCTCCTCGTACTCGGTCAACGTCGTATAGCGCCCAACCGGCGCCGCGCCTCCGCGCCCGGTCCAGCCGGGAAGCTCCTCGTCGCCCGCCCGCTCGCCGAAGCCCGGCTCGGCGAGCGCCCGCGTCAGCTCGCGCATGCGGTCGGGCCTGAAGTTGAACGCGATCACGCTGTCTGAAGCGCGGATCTTCGCGTCATCCCCCACCAGCGTCGGCTCGATGAACTCGTCCGTCTCGCCCCGCTCATACGCTCCCCGCACCGCCTCCTCGCCGCTCGCGGCACGGTGGGGCGCCGCTCCATGGACGAGCAGGTCGTAGGCCCGCTGCGTGCGATCCCACCGCCGGTCACGGTCCATCGCCCAGTAGCGTCCGATGACCGACCCCACCCGTGCGGCCTCGATACCGTCGAGCTCGGCCAGGTACCCCGCGCCGGCGTGCGGCAGGGTGTCGCGCCCGTCTGTAAAGGCGTGCACGACCACGTCGTTCGCTCCGAGCTCGCGCCCCAGCGCGATAAGTGCGCGTAGGTGCTCCAGCGAGGAGTGCACGCCGCCGTCCGACACCAGCCCGATCAGGTGCACTCGCCCGGCCGCAGCGAACGCCGCTCGCAGCACGTCGCTCCCGGCCAGGCGGCCGCTCGCGATCGCATCGTCGATCCGCACGAGATCCTGACGGACGACCGCGCCGGCACCGAGGTTCAGGTGGCCGACCTCCGAGTTGCCCATCTGTCCGTCGGGCAGGCCCACCGCGCGGCCGCACGCGGTGAGCGTCGTGTGCGGGAACGTCTCCCACAGCTCGTCGAACACGGGCGTTCGCGCCAGCGAGACCGCGTTGCCGGGCCCCGGCTCCGCCAGTCCCCAGCCGTCCAGCACGACCAGGCATGCACACGGCACCGGCAGGCTGTCGGGGCCTCCCGCAACCGTCATCGCGCGGCGGCGACGATATCCGCAAACGACTCCGCGTCCAGAGAGGCTCCGCCGACGAGCGCGCCATCCACGTCCGCCGGCCCGAGCAGTTCGGCCGCGTTCTCCGGCTTCACCGATCCTCCGTACAGGACCCTCACCCGCTCGGCCGCGTCCGCGTCGCGATCGCCGACGAGCGCCCTGATGAACCCGATCGCCTCCTGCGCCTGCTCGACGCTTGCCACCCGGCCGGTGCCGATGGCCCAGATCGGCTCGTACGCGATCACGACGTCCGCCAGCCGCTCGCTCGGCACACCTACGAGGTCCTCCTTGATCTGCTGGCGCAGCTTGCGGTCGGTCTCGTCGTTGTCGCGCTCGTCCTCTGTCTCTCCGACGCACAGAATCGGCGTCAGGCCCGCCTCCAGCGCGACCGGCACCTTCAACGCGAGCGCCCTGTCGGTCTCGCCGAAGTACTCGCGCCGCTCGGAATGTCCCAGCACCACGCCGTGCACGCCGATCTCGCTGAGCATCGCCACCGAGATCTCCCCCGTGAACGCTCCCTCGCGCTCCTCGTGCATGTTCTGCGCGTAGACCTCCACCCGCGAGCCCCTGGCACTTTCAACCATCGCCTTCAGGTCGGTGAACGGCACGCAGATCGCCACGTCCACCCCGTCCGCCGCCGACACGAGCGGCAACAGCGCCTGGATGTAGTCCTCCGCCTCACGCTCGGTCTTGTGCATCTTCCAGTTGCCCGCGACGAGCGGTGTCCTTGCCATCACGAAGCCACGCCCGCGCCGTCGAGCGCTTCCACTCCCGGCAGCGCGTCGCCCTCCATCAGCGCCAGCGTCGCCCCGCCGCCTGTGGAGAGATGATCGACCTTGTCCTCCAGGCCGAATCGCGCGAGCGCCGCCGCCGAGTCTCCCCCGCCCACCACCGTCAACCCGTCCGCCTGCGCGACCGCCTCGGCCACCCTCCGCGTCCCCGCCGCGAACGGATCCGCCTCGAACGCGCCCATCGGACCGTTCCAGAACACCGAACCCGCACGAGCGATCTCCGCGGCGTAGCGCTCGGCGGTCGCCGGACCGATATCCAGGCCCATCCAACCCTTCGGCACCTCCACCCCGTCGAGCACGCGATGCTCCGCGTCCGCCGCGATCCGATCCCCAATCACGAGATCGCTGGGCAGCTCGAGGCGCGCCTTGCCGGGGGCTGCCGCCTGGGCGAGGATGCGGTTCGCGTGGGCGGTGTCCTCCTCGTCGCACAGCGACTCCCCAACCGCGTGCCCCTGGGCGCACAGGAACGGGAAGCACATCGCTCCCCCCACGATCACCACATCGGCGATCTCCAGGAAGCGGTCGAGCACGCCGATCTTGTCCGCGACCTTCGCTCCGCCGATCACCGCCGCGAGCGGATGTCTCGGATGCTCGAGCATCCCGCTCAGCGTCACAACCTCGCGCTCGAGCAGCCGTCCGGCGGCGCTGGGAAGCAGGTGCGCAACGCCCTCGGTGCTCGCGTGAGCGCGGTGTGCGGTTCCAAATGCGTCGTTCACGTACACGTCCGCGAGCTCCGCCAGCGCGCGCGCCAGCTCGGGGTCGTTGCTCGTCTCGCCCGGCTGGAAGCGAACGTTCTCGAGCACCAGCACCTCGCCGTCGTCGAGCCCCTCGCTGAGCGCCTTGACGTCCTCGCCCACCACCGCCGGCGCGAGCGTCACCTTGGCGTCAGTCAAATCCCGCAGGCGCTCCACGACGGGCGCCATCGACAGCCGCTCATCGCGCCTGCCTTTCGGCCTCCCCAGGTGGGACACGAGCACCAGCCGAGCCCCTCTCCCGCGCAGCTCCTCGACCGTCACCAGCGCTGCCCTGATCCTGGTGTCGTCCGCCACCGAAAGCTTGCCGTCCGCGCCCTCGCTCAGGGGGACGTTGAAGTCGACCCGCACGAGCACCCGCTTGCCGCGAACGTCCAGGCTCTCAAGCGTCCTCACAGAACCCTCTGCACGAGGTCCACGATCCGGTTGGAATAGCCCCACTCGTTGTCGTACCAAGCCACCACCTTGACCATCGTGCCATCGACGACCGCAGTCAGCAGCGAGTCCACGATCGACGAGAACGGTGAGCCCACGATGTCGCTCGAGACGATCTCCTCGGTGGTGTATTGCATGATCCCAGCAAGCGGTCCGCTCTCCGACGCGCTCTTCAACGCCGCATTCACCTCCTCGACGTTCGTCTCCCGGACGCACTCGACCGTCAGGTCGACCACCGACCCGACCGGCACGGGCGCCCGCACCGCGAACCCATGCAGCTTCCCCTGCAGCGCCGGGATGACGAGCCCGATCGCCTTCGCCGCGCCGGTCGAAGCGGGTATCAGGTTGATCGCCGCGGCCCGCGCCCGACGCAGGTCCTTGTGCGGCAAATCCTGCAGCCGCTGGTCGGCGGTGTAGGCGTGGATCGTCGTCATCAACCCGTGCTCGATCCCGACCGCATCGTTGAGCACCTTCGCGACCGGCGCCAGGCAGTTCGTCGTGCACGACGCGTTCGAGATCACGTCGTGCTTGTCGCGCTCGTAGACATCCTCGAAGTTGACGCCAAGCACGACCGTCGCATCCGGATCCGTCGCGGGCGCCGAGATGATCACCTTCTTCGCGCCCTGCGCCAGGTGCTTGGCGGCGCTGTCGCGGTCCGTGAACAACCCAGTCGACTCGATCACGACGTCGACCCCGAGCTCCCCCCACGGGAGCGCTGCCGGGTCCCGCTCGGCGAGCACCTTCAACTCCTGCCCGTCGACCTCCAGCGCGCTCTCGTCACGCGCCCGCACCGTCCCCGGATACGGGCCAAGCACCGAGTCGTAGTGGAGCAGGTGCGCGAGCGTCGCCGAGTCGGTCAGGTCGTTGACCGCCACCCACTCGATCTCTCCGCCGCTCGTGAGCCCTCTGGCCTTGGCGGCGCGGAACACGTTCCGGCCGATCCGGCCGAATCCGTTGATCCCAACGCGTACCGGCATTCATTGCCTCCTGAAGCGAAAATGAACGATGCCGGGTCTCAGAGTCCGGTCGGAATTCCATTCGATCTCCGATCGGTTCGTCACCCGGCGAGCGCCGGGAAGGCTATCAGCGAGTCTCCCTGCGCCCGCGCTCAGGAGCCGCGCGGGCGCTCCTCGACGTCGCGATGCGCGACCGCCACGTCGAGGTCGTCGTTGTCGCGATAGCGGGCCGCGAGATGCTCGGCGATCGCAACCGATCGGTGGCGGCCACCGGTGCATCCGATCGCGATCACCAGATGCGACTTGCCCTCGGCGACGTACTGGGGCAGCAGAAAGTCCAGCAGCGCGTGCAGCCTCACGTACAGCTCCTCGAGCCGGCCGTCGCGCCCGATGTAGTCGATGACGCTCTGATCGTGGCCCGTCAGCTCGCGCAGATCCGGGTCGTAGTGCGGATTCGGCAGGAAGCGCACGTCAAACGCGAGATCCTCCTCCCGCGGCGGGCCGTGCTTGAAGCCAAAGCTCATGAACGTGAGCGCCAGGCGGCCCGCGGCCTTGCGGGGCAGGAACTCGTCCGCGATCTTGCCGCGGAGCATCACGGCCGACATGCCGGTGGTGTCGATGACCATGTCCGCGCGGCCGCGCAGCGGAGCGAGCATCGAGCGCTCGGAGGCGACCCCCGCCGCCACGCTGCCCTCCGGCGCGAGCGGATGGCGGCGGCGCGTCTCCTTGTAGCGTGTCACGAGCGTCTGCTCGGCCGCCTCCAGGAACAGCAGCTGATGGGCCAGTCCCAGCGCATCGAGGTCGTCCACGACCGCGCGCAGCGCCTCGAAGTAGATGCCCCCGCGAACGTCCGAGACGACGGCGGCGCGCTCGACCTTGGACCCTTTGTGCATGAACAGTTCGACCAGCGAGCGAATCATCTCCGGAGGAAGGTTGTCGACGCAGAAGTAGCCCGCGTCCTCGAACACGTTCATCGCCGTCGACTTGCCCGCTCCCGAGAAGCCGGTGATCACGACGAAATCCTGCAGCCGCGACTCGACGACCGGCTTGCCGGACTTGCCGGCCGGCTTCCGATCGCCGCCGGAGCGCAGCGGACGCAGTGGCCTGATCACCGCCATACTTCTCATTGTGCCCGCGTGAGCGGACAAGCGGGTCAATGCGCGGTGAACTTGCAGCTGCTGCTGCGAGCGGCTCAGCCGGCGCGGTTTAGGTCAGCTATGCCCCTGAGCCGCTCGAGGGACGAGTGGGGCAAGGACGCAGTGAGTGAAGTGTGCTCGGCACACGAGTGATCGAGGACGCAGCATCGCGAAGTCCATCGAGCGGCTCAGCCGGCGCGGTTTAGGTATGAGTGCAGATCACGCGCGACCTTGGCCGGGACGCCGGGGACCGCCTGCAGCTCCTCGCTGGAAGCGGACAGCACTGCGTCGGGCGAGCCGAAGTGCGCGAGCAGCGCGCGCTTCCGCGCCGGCCCCACTCCCGGAAGCTCGTCGAGCAGCGACGCGGTCATCGCGCGGTCCCGGCGCGAGCGGTGGTGAGCGATCGCGAATCGGTGGGCCTCGTCGCGGACGCGTTGGAGCAGCTGCAGCTCCGGCGTGGAGTGTCCGAGCACCAGCGGCGCACGGCGCCCCGGGAGGAACAGCTCCTCGATCCGCTTGGCCAGCGACACGACCACGACGCCGCGAGAGCGAAAGCCATGCAGTGCGCCCAGCCCGGCGGCGAGCTGCCCCTTGCCTCCGTCGATCACCACGACGTTGGGCAGGGCCGCAAAGCTCGCGTCGAAGTCGGGGTCGTGCGGAGAGATGTCCGCCTGTCGCTCCCACTGGGAGAAGCGCCGCGAGAGGACCTCGGCCATCGCCGCATAGTCGTCGGAGGATCCGTCCAGCGTTCGGATCGTGAAGCGGCGGTAGTCGGCCTTCTTTGGCGCCCCGCCCTCGAACACGACCATCGATGCCACCGTGTGCGTGCCGCCGAGGTTGGAGACGTCGAAGCACTCGATCCGGATCGGAGGCACGTCGAGGCCAAGCGCCCGCTGCAGCCCGTCGAGCGCCTCCGCACGGCTCTGGCGGCGGCGCTCGGAGCGCAATCGCTCCTGGTCGAGCGCCAGGCGCGCGTTGCGCTCGGCGAGCTCGAGTATCCGGCGCTTCTCGCCGCGCTCGGCGGCGCGCAGCTCCACGGGCCCGCCGCGGCGGCTGGCGAGGGCGTCGGCGAGCGCCGGGTGTTCAGCCAGCTCGCGCTGGACGACCAGGAGGGCGGGGATCGACATGTGTCCGCCGTAGTACTGCAGCATGAACTCCTCCCCCACCTCCGCCAGGTCTCGCTCGGTCTCGTTTGCGAGATAGAAGGACTGGCGGTCCGAGAGCACGCCGTCGCGCACCTGGAAGACCTGCGCGTTCGCCTCGCGCCCGTCGAGCGCCACCGCCACCGCGTCGAGCGTGCCCACCGACTCGTTCGCCACGCGCCGGCGCTCCAGGAGCGAATGCACCGCGCGCAGCCTGTTGCGCTCGAGCGTGGCCTGCTCGAACTCCTCGGCAGCCGCCGCCGCGCGCATGCGCGCGTCCAGATCCCGCTCGATCGCCTTGAAGCGACCGGAGAGGAAGTCGATCACACCGTCGATGCTCGCGCGGTAGTCCTCCCGCGAGACATACCCGACGCACGGCGCCTCGCAGCGCTTGATGTAGTAGTCGAGGCACGGGCTCCCGCTGCGCCGGCCCGGCTCCGGACCGGTGCACGAGCGGAACATGAACACCTTCGCGAGAACCTCCAGCGTCCCGCGCACGCGCTTGGCGTTCGAGTATGGGCCGAAATACGCGCGGCCGGGACGATGACGCTCGCGCGTGAAATACACGCGCGGGTAGTCCTCGTCGAGCGAGATCGCGATGAACGGGTAGGACTTGTCGTCGCGCAGGCGGATGTTGAAGCGAGGCCGATATTGCTTGATGAAGCTCTGCTCGGCCAGCAGCGCCTCGGCCTCGGACGCCACGACGACGCACTCGACCTGCTCCACGCTCTCAACCATCTCGGCGTGGCCCGGACTGCTTGGCACCTGCGCCTTGGAGAAGTGTGACGCGACGCGCTTGCGCAGCGACTTGGCCTTGCCGACATACACGACGCGCCCGCGACCGTCTCGAAACAGATACACGCCGGGCTGATCGGGCAGGGCACGGCGCTGCTCGCCGAGGGTCGCCGTCGCCTCGCCGCCCTCCGGCAATGTCTCGCCAGCTGCCATCCCACCGAGGATAGGAGGCGCCCCCGCGGTGGCTCAGTACGTGCGCCAGTAGCGGTAGACGACGATCACGGCATATACGACGAGCCCGACGAGGCAGAACCAGAGCAGCTCGCCGACACCCGTCTGCCACATGGCGCCGCGCGCGACCAGGGCAAACGCGCCCAGCGCGACCGCCCCGTACAGCATCGCGCGGTAGCGGTCGCCGAGTCCATGCAGCGCGACCCGGTTTTCGCGATACAGCCGCAGGCCCAGATAGCCGATCGCGACGCCAAACCCGACCAGAATCACGGCTTCAAACGTGTGCGCCGCTCGCCCGCCGCCCGGCAGCAGGAACACGGCCGCCGCTATCAGCAGGACGATCGCCAGGTTGCGCGCGGTCTTCATCCGCTCCATCGGCCAAGTGTAGGCCAGCGACCGTCAGTCGATCAACGCCTCCAGGCGCGCGTACGCCGCGTCGACCGAGCGTCGAGCGGCCGTGTGACGCGCCTGCGACTTGGCCGACTCGTACTGCGTCGCCCACGCGGACGGATCGGCCAGCTCATCCTCCAGCGCGCGCAGAGCCGCCTCGGCGTCCTCGACGGCCTGCTCGGCCTTCTGCTGCGCGGTCAGGCGGTTCTTCGACGGTCCCTTCGGTTTCCTCGTGACCTTGGCCTTCGCCGAGGTCGCTGCGGCCGCGCTGTTCGGATCCTCCGCCGCCGCGTGCCCAGGCCGCCGGGAACCGTTGCCGGTCGCGTGCTCCCGCGCAGCCGCGACCCTCGGCCGCGGTGCCAGCGCGCGCGGAGTCGAGCCCACGCGACGGTCTTCGCGGACGCGTACGTACTCGGGCCAGCCGCCCGAGTAGCTGTGCAGCGAGCCGTCCTCGACCGCGATCGTCCGGGTCCCCACCGCGTCGAGCAGCGCGCGGTCGTGTGACACGAGCAGGACCGCTCCCTTGAACGCGCGCAGGGCATCCTCCAGCGCCTCGCGGCTCTCGATGTCAAGGTGGTTGGTGGGCTCGTCCAGGACCAGGACGTTGGCGCCCGAGTTCACGAGAATCGCCAGCGACAGGCGCCTGCGCTCTCCGCCGGAGAGGCCCTCGAGCGGCTTCTCGGCGTCCTCGCCCGAGAACAGGAAGCGTCCGAGCAGCGCCCGCGCCTTTCCCGGCGTCAGCTTGGTGGCGCGCCCAGTCGCGTCGAGGACGCTCTGGCCCGCCGCGCCGCCTGCACCGAGCTCCTCGGCGTGCTGGGAGAGGTAGCCGACCTTGACGTTGTGGCCCGTGCTCAGCCGGCCCGACGCCAGCTCGCGCCGCCCTGCGAGCGTGTCGATCAGCGTCGTCTTGCCGGTGCCGTTCGGTCCCACGAGCGAGATGTGCTCACCGCGCTCGAGCCACAGCTCGGCGTGCTCGAGCAGCGTGACCGCGGGGGAGGCCTGCCTGGCGCCGTTGCCGACTCCGCCCTCGCCGCCCACCTCGATGCGCCCGTCCAGGAGCTCGAAGATCACCCGCCCCGAGCGCTCGGGCGCCGAGAACGCGAACTCCAGGCCCTTCCCGGCGCTCGGGTCCCGCTCGATTCGCTCGATCTTCGCGAGCTTCTTCACGCGCGACTGAGCCTGGCGTGCCTTGGTCGCCTTGTAGCGGAAGCGCTCGATGAACCGTTCCATCCGGGCGATCTCCGCGCGCTGGGAGTCGATCGCCCGGCCCAGCGCGATCTCGCGCGCCGCCTGCTCCTTTCGCCACTGGTGCCAGCTGCCGGCGAAGAAGCGCGACCGCCCGGCCTCGATCTCGAGCACCGCCGTCCCGACGGCCTCCAGGAACCAGCGGTCGTGCGCCACCAGCACGACCGCTGCATCCAGCCCGACGAGCGTCTGCTCGAGCCACTCGAGTGACTCGATGTCGAGATGGTTGGTCGGCTCGTCGAGAAGCAGCACGTCGGCGCCAGTGGCCAGCGCGCGGGCGAGCGACGCGCGCGTCAGCTGACCGCCGGAGAAGGTGTCGAGCGCGCGATCCAGGTCTTCCTCCACGAAGCCCAGCCCCCGGGCCATCGCCGTGGCGCGGTCGCGCCACAGGTAGCCGCCGCGCGCCTCCAGTCGGGCTTGCGCACGCGAGTACCGCGCCAGCAGCGCCTCGTCGGCGGTCTTCGCGGCCATCGTCGCCTCCATCTCCGCGAGCTCGGCCTCGATCGCGAGCTCCTCGGAGCAGCCCGACAGCACGTACTCGCGCAATGCCATCCCGCGCTTGCTGGCCGATCGGCGATCCCATTGATCGCCGATCGGTGGGCGCTGGTCGTGCAGCGCGATCCGTGCGCCCTTTGCGATGCTCAGCTCGCCGCGATCGATCGACGTCTCGCCCGCGAGCATCCTCAGAAGCGTCGTCTTTCCGGCTCCGTTTCGCCCGGCGATCGTCATCCGTTCACCGCGCTCGAGCTTGAAGGACACCCCGCGCAGCAGCGGCTGCCCGGCCATGTCCTTGTGCAGGTCCGATGCGGTCACGACGGCCATTGGCTGATAGTAGGGCCGGCCGGGATGGCCGGCCGTCCTCCGGTAGGATCCGAGCGCAGATGCGCCGGCTGACCTCACTCGTGCTCCTCGCGGCGTTGCCGCTCGTGCTCGCCGTGGCTCCGGCCGCCGAGGCCTACAACGACGGACGTGGCTTCTATGGAGCGACGAACGACAAAGTCGTGACCGACGCGGGCTTCATCCTGATCTTGTTCTTCCCGCTGTTCGTGTTCGCGATGAGCATGCTCCAGCGCACCCTGGAAAAACGCAAGGAACAGCGCAAAGCTGCGCAGAAGGCGCAACTGGGCAACAGCCAGTGGCGCGGCGGCTGGTAGGCCCGGGGCCTCTCGGCCAAGCGATGAACCGCGGATGAGCGACGCCGACGCAACAGCGCCGGGGGCGCCGGTTCGCTACGAGCGCCGCGGCAGCGCCGCGCTGATCACGATCGACCGCCAGGACAAGCGCAATGCCGTCGATGGCCCGACCGCGGCGGCGCTGCACGAGGCCTACCTGCGCTTCGAGGCCGACGACGAGGCACGCGTGCTCGTGCTGACGGGAGCGGGCGGCGTGTCCTTCTGCGCCGGCGCCGACCTGAAGGCGACCGACACGTTCGTGGATCGGTTGATGTTGGCCGAGGGGCCGATGGGCTTCACGCGCCTGACTCCGTCAAAGCCGACGATCGCCGCGATCTCCGGGTTCTGCCTGGCCGGCGGGCTGGAGCTCGCGCTGTGGTGCGACCTGCGGATCGCGACCGACAGCTCGACGCTTGGATACCCCGAGCGCCGCTGGGGCGTGCCGCTGATCGACGGCGGCACCCAGCGGCTCCCGAGGATCGTCGGGCTCGGACGCGCGCTCGACCTGATCCTCACGGGACGCATGGTCGGCGCCGAGGAGGCCCTGTCGATCGGGCTGCTTACCGAGGTCGTTCCGCGGGGTGCTCACCTGGAGCGCGCGCTTGCGCTCGCCGAGGGGCTGGCGAGCTTCCCCCAGCGGACGATGCTCGCCGACCGTCGCGCGGCGATCGAGGGTCTCGGAATGACGCTCCAGGAGGGTCTGGCCCTGGAGGCCGAGGCCGGGCCGGAGGTATTCGCGGACGGCGCCCGCGGCGCCACGCGCTTCGCCGCCGGCGAGGGTCGCGGGGGAGCCGGCGCGGGCGCGTAGCGGCGCTCGCGCGAGGCTCGCCGCGCTCGTCCCGATATGCTCGCCCTGCATGGCGTACTTTGTAACCGGAGCAACTGGCTTCATCGGCCGCCGCCTCGTCGAGCGGCTGCTCGAGAAACGCCAGGGCAAGGTGTACGTGCTCGTGCGCGCCGGCTCGCTCGAGCGGCTGGAGGACATGGTCGAGCGCTGGAGCATCGTCGCCGGAGCATCGGCGGCGAAGCGCATCCAACCGGTCATCGGTGACCTGCGCCGCCCGCTGTTGGGCGTCGAGCAGGAGCGCGTCGCGGAGCTGCGCGGAAAGATCGTCCACTTCGTGCACTTGGCCGCCGTCTATGACATGACCGCGCCGGCCGAGCTCAACACCGCGGTGAACGTCGGCGGGACGACGCACGCGGTCGAACTCGCGAGGACACTCGAGGCCCAGCACCTGCACCACGTCTCCTCGATCGCCGTCGCCGGGGAGTACAGAGGGGTGTTCGAGGAGGACATGTTCGACGAGGGCCAGAAGCTGCCCTCCCCCTACCACCGGACCAAGTTCGAGTCCGAGCGGATCGTCCGCGAGCAGCCGTATGTGCCGTGGCGCGTGTACCGCCCGGCGATCGTGGTCGGTGACTCCCAGACGGGAGAGATGGACAAGATCGACGGGCCTTACTACTTCTTCAAGGCGCTCCAGCGCGCGCGCCGGCTGCTGCCCGAGTGGCTGCCGCTGGTCGGCCTGGACCTCGGCAACACGAACGTCGTGCCGGTCGACTGGGTCGTCGCGGCGCTAGACCACATTGCACACGAGCCCGATCTCGATGGCCGCGCCTTCCATCTGACCGACCCACACCCGCAGCGGGTGGACGACCTCTTCAACGAGTTCGCCGCCGCGGCGCACGCTCCGCGCTTCGCCGTCAGCCTCGACAAACGGCTTACCGACGTCGTGCCTCGGTGGCCGCTGTCCTTGGCGATGCGAATCCCGCCTCTGCGTCAAGCGCGGCGGCTCGCGCTGCACGAGCTCGGGATCCCACAGCAGGTGCTCGCGCACGTCGAGCTGACGCCGACATTCGACACGCGCGAGACCGAGCGCGCCCTGAAGGGCTCAGCCCTGGAACAGCCGCCTCCGCTGCACGAGTACGCGGCGCGCCTGTGGGACTACTGGGAGCGCGAGATGGACGACCTCGCCAAAGGGCGCACGATGAAGGAGGAACTCGGCGGCAAGCACGTGCTGATCACGGGCGCCTCGTCGGGAATCGGCCGCGCGACGGCGCTGAAACTCGCCGCCGCCGGCGGAGTTCCCCTGCTCGTGGCGCGCAACGTCGAGAAGCTCGAGGAGGTGCGCGCGGAGATCGTCGCCGCGGGCGGAACCGCGTATGTGTATGCGGCCGATCTCTCGGACATGGACTCCGTGGACCGTTTGGTCGAGCGCGTGCTGGCCGACCATCGCAACGTCGACATGCTCGTCAACAACGCCGGTCGCTCGATCCGCCGTTCGATCGCGCTCAGCTACGACCGCTTTCACGACTTCGAGCGGACCATGCAGCTCAACTACTTCGGGGCCGTCAAGCTGATCATCGGGCTGCTCCCCCACATGCGCCAGCGCGGCTCCGGACACATCGTCAACATCTCCTCGATCGGCGTGCAGACCAACCCGCCGCGTTTCTCCGCGTACGTCGCGTCGAAGGCGGCGCTCGACGCGTTCACGCGCGTCGTGGCGTCGGAGGTGATCGGCGACGGGGTGACGTTCACGACGATCCACATGCCGCTCGTGCGCACGCCGATGATCGCCCCGACCAAGATGTACGACGCTTTCCCCGCGATCACGCCCGAGGAGGCGGGCGAGATGATCTGCGAGGCGTTGCGTTCGCGCCCCAAGCACATGGGCACCCGGCTGGGGACGTTCGGCGAGGTCGCCTACACGCTCGCGCCGAAGGCCGTCGACCAGCTTCTGCATCTCGCCTATCGGGTGTTCCCCGATTCGGCGGCATCCAAGGGCGAGAAGAACCTCGAGGAGCGAGCATCGTTCGAGCAGATCGCGATGGCCACCCTGACCAGGGGCGTGCACTGGTAGGAGGAAGCCCGGTGTTGGGATGATCGGGCCGTGAGCGATTCGCCCGGAGCGACCGTCGCGATCGAGGCGCGCGGCCTGTGCAAGCGCTACGGCGACTTCGAGGCGGTGCGTGGGATCGACGTCACCGTGCTGCGGGGCGAGGTCTTCGGGCTGCTCGGCCCGAACGGCGCCGGCAAGACCACCACCGTGGAGATCCTCGAGGGCTACCGCGAGCGCACCGCCGGCGAGGTCTCCGTGCTCGGGCGTGATCCGGGCACCCGCAGTCGCGCGCTGCGCCAGCGGATCGGGATCGTGCTGCAGTCGGGCGGCATCTACGGCCACGTCACACCGCGAGAGGCGCTGCGCCATTGGGCCGGGTTCTACCCCGAGCCGCGCGACGTCGAGGAGGTCCTCGCGCTCGCGGGCCTGCAGGAGAAGGCCGATGTCCTGAGCCGCAAGCTGTCCGGTGGACAGCTGCGTCGGCTCGACTTCGCGCTGGCCCTGGTCGGCGACCCCGAGCTGATCTTCCTGGACGAGCCGACGACCGGCTTTGACCCCGAGGCGCGGCGCAGCGCGTGGGAGACGGTGCGCAGCCTGCGCGATCTCGGCAAGACGATCCTGCTCACCACCCACTACCTCGACGAGGCCCAGGAGCTGGCCGACCGTGTGGCGATCATCAAGGACGGTCGCATCCTTGCGATCGGACCACCGCGGGAGCTCGGCGCGGGGGCGGCGCACTACCGCGTCGCCTACCGCGATCGCGGTGGCGAGCTGATCGAGCGTCAGACCGAGGACCCGACCCGACTGCTGAACGAGCTGACCAGCGAGGCGCTCGCGCGCGGAGAGCGATTGGAGGAGCTCAACGTCGGGCGTCCGACGCTCGAGGACGTCTATCTGGAGCTGACGGCGAATGGCTGACGCACTCGTTCTGAGCTGGCGCCAGTACCGCCTGGAGCGCCGAATGTTCTGGCGCAACCCGAGCGCGGCGTTCTTCAACTTCCTGCTGCCACTGCTGTTCCTGACCGGGGGCGGGATCATCCTCAGCGGCAGCCAGCACGACCTGAACCGGCTCATACCGGCGATCGCCGGGATGAGCGTGATGTCCACCACATTCACCGCTCTGGCCTACAACATCGTGTTCCTGCGCGAGCGCGGCGTGCTCAAGCGGATTCGCGGCACCCCGCTGCCGACCGTCTCCTACTTCGGCGGAGTGGCGGCCAACGCCGTCACGAACACCGCCCTGCAGATCGCGATCATCGTGCTCGCCGGGCGAGCCTTCTTCGGGATCGGCTGGCCGAGCCAGTGGGGCGCGCTGATCGTGTTCCTGCTCGTCGGCGTCGTCTGCTTCGCGGCGTTGGGCGTCGCGTTCGCCCACGTCATCCCCAACTTCGAGTCGACCGCGGCGTACGTCAACGCGGTCTTCCTGCCCGTCGTGTTCATCTCCTTCTACGTCTTTGACTCCACTGGCGCCCCGGGATTCCTCAAGAGCATCGCCGATGCGCTTCCCCTGAAGCCGCTGATCGACGGGCTGTCGGGGGCGATCGTGACGGGATCGAGCCTGAGCAACAACCTCGATGCGCTCGCCGTGATCGGACTGTGGGGCATCTTCGGCCTGTACTTCGCCGTACGCGGCTTCTCGTGGGAGCGCTCGCGTGGATAGGCTTGCGCGCTCCGTGGAGCTCGCGAGCGACGAGGAGGAGCGTGTATGAGGCAACTGGCGCCGGATGTTCATCTGCTGCGGGGATTTCCGCCCAACGCGATCAACGTGTACCTGGTCGGCGACGTGCTGATCGACGCGGCCACGCGACAGGGCGAGAAGCGGATCATGCGTCAGATCGCCGGCCGCACCGTCACCGCGCACGCGCTCACGCACGCCCATCCCGACCACCAGGGGGCGAGCCACGCGATCTGCGAGCGGCTTGGGATTCCGCTGTGGTGCGGAGTCGGAGACGTGCCCGCGATGGAGACGCCGGGCGCGATCAAAAACAGTCAGGCGCCCGGCTGGCTCAATCGCCTGCAGGAGCGCTACTGGACCGGGCCGCCGCACCCGGTTGCTCGCGCGCTGAAGGAGGGCGATGAGGTCGCGGGCTTCACGGTGCTCGAGACGCCCGGGCACTCGCGGGGACACGTCGCCTACTGGCGCGCGTCCGATCGCGTGCTGATCCTCGGCGACGTGTTGAACAACATGAACGTCAAAACCGGCATCCCCGGCCTGCACGAGCCGCCGCGCATCTTCACGCCCGACCCCGAGCGCAACCGCGAGTCGATCCGCCGGCTTGCTGCGCTGCGCCCGGCGCTCGCGTGCTTCGGCCACGGCGCGCCCCTTCGCGATGGCGAGGCGCTCGCGCGGTTCGCGTCGCAGCTGCCCGCGTGAGCGACAGCGTCTTCATCCCGTCCGAGGACGGGCGGTTCGAGCCGACCGAGCACGCGCGCGGCCCATGGGACCCGCACGCGCTGCATGGCGGCGCGCCGGCCGCGCTGATCGCGGGCGCCTTCGAACGGATCGATCCCGGATCGGAGTTGCCGATCGCGCGGCTCGGATTCGAATTCCTGCGGCCGATCCCGTTCGCTCCCCTGGAGCTCTCGACGAAGATCGTCCGCGGCGGACGGCGCGTGCAGGGTCTGGCCGCCGAGGTAAGGTCGGGCGGAGAGACGATCTGCAGGGCCAGCGGGCTGCGCGTGAAGGAGGTTCCCGATCGGCTCCCTGCGCCGCCTGGGCCGTCTGAACCGGAGCGCTTGGCGCCACCGGAGACCGGCGAGCCGACCCGGTTCGCCCTGGGCGATCCAACGGTCACGAGCTTCGCCAGCACCGGGATGGAGATGCGCTGGCTCACCGACCCGTGGGCGCTCGGTCCGGGCAGGGTGTGGATGCGCCTGCGCCACCCGATCCTGCCCGAGGAACCGGTCACGCCGCTGATCTGCCTGACCGGGACGGCGGACTTCGGCAACGGCGTGAGCGCAGCGCTCGCGTTCGAGAACTACCTGTTCATCAACGCCGACCTGTCGATCCACCTGTGGCGGCGGCCGCAGGGAGAGTGGATCGGGCTCGACGCACGCACGTTGCTGCATGCCGAGGGCATTGGCACGGCCGAGAGCGTGCTCCACGACGCCGCGGGGCCAGTCGGTCGAGCCTCGCAGACGCTGGTCGTGCAGCCACGATGAGCACAGCGCCGGAGGAGTCGTTCGCGATCGCGGCGAGCGATCGCGCGCCGCACTGGCGACTCAGCGCACCACGACGTCGGCGAGCGCGTCGTCGATCGCGGCGAGCGTGTCCGCGGTGAGCGCGATTCCCGACGCCGACGCGTTCGCCTCGACCTGATCGGGCCGGCTGGCGCCCACGATCGCAGACGCGACGTTCGTCCGCCGCAGCACCCACGCGAGCGCCAGCTGGGGCATCGACAGGCCGGCCTGCTCCGCGACGGGTCGAAGCCGCTGCACGGCCTCGAGAACCCGCGGCTGCAGCAGGCGATCGATGAAGCCGCTCATGCTCTCACTCGCCGCGCGCGAGTCGGGGGGCGGCTGCTGGCCGGGGAGGTACTTGCCGGTGAGGACTCCCTGTGCGAGCGGCGACCACACGATCTGCGAGATCCGCTCGCGTTCGCAGAGCGGGATCACCCCGGCCTCGGGAGCTCGCCACAGCATCGAGTACTGCGGCTGGCTCGACACCCAGCGCGCCGTGTCGGGAAGAGCGAGCGAGGCCTCGACCTGCTCGACCGACCACTCGCTGAAGCCAATGTGGCGGGCCTTGCCCGCCTGCACGACCTCGCTGAGCGCGCCCATCGTCTCCTCGAGCGGAGTCTGATCGTCGTAGCGATGGCACTGATAGAGGTCGACGTGGTCGGTTCGCAGGCGCGACAGAGACGCGTCGATCTGCTTGTGGATCTGCGCCGCCGACAGGCCCCGATCCGTGTCGGACATGGGAAAGTAGACCTTGGTTGCGAGCACGTAGGAGGAGCGGTCATAGCCCGTCAGGACTTCGCCCAGCAGCGTCTCAGCCGCGCCGCGACCGTAGACGTTGGCCGTGTCGATGAAGTTGATCCCGACGTCGAAGGCCTTGCGCACGCACTGCTGGGCCTGCTCGCGGGCGACGCCACCCGAGTATGTGAGCCACGAGCCGAGGCTGATCTCGGAGACGTCGATGTCGCTCGAGCCGAGCCTGCGAAAGTTCACGTTGCGAGCTTATCCGCCGGCGCGCCACGGCGATCCCCTCGAGTAGTAGCCTCGATGTCGATGGGCACGGAGTTCGAGCCGATCGACCCCTCTCTGCGGATCGCATCCGCGCGGCTCGCGGTCGCCGATCTGCCGCGCAGCGTCGACTTCTACGAGCGCGTGCTCGGGCTACCGCTGATCTCCCGCGACTCCGACAGCGCCCGGCTGGGCACCGATCCCGCTCGCCCAGCCCTCGTGCTGACGCAGCTTGCGCGCGCGATCCCGGCCTCGCCGCACAGCACGGGTCTCTTCCACCTGGCCTGGTTACACCCCTCACGCGACGAGCTCGCCGCGACCATTCGTCGCGTCGCCGGCGCGCGCTGGCCGATCCACGGCGCCGCGGATCACGGCGTCTCGGAGGCCCTGTACCTCACCGATCCCGACGGGTTGGGGGTTGAGATCTATGCGGACCGCCCGCGCGAGCGCTGGGAGCGGCCCGCGAGCGGCGCCGGCGTGAAGATGGTCACGCTGCCGCTCGATCTGGAGGCCCTGATGACGCACGCCCCGGCCGAGCCGGCGCCGGCGATGCCCGCGGACGCGACGCTCGGCCACGTGCATCTGAAGGTGTCCGACGTGCCACGCGCTGCCGCGTTCTATGGCGATGCGCTCGGCCTGCAGGAGCAGGCACAGATGCCGTCGGCCGCGTTCCTGTCGGCGGGCGGCTATCACCACCACGTGGGCCTGAACTCGTGGCAGAGCCAGGGCGCGAGCGCTCCATCGGACAGCGCCCCGGGACTGCGCCTGCTCGAGTTCGAGCTCGCTCCCCGAGACGCGATCGCGGCGCTGGAGCATCGGCTCGCCGAGGACCCCGAGCATGCGCCTTCGACGCAGCACGAGCCGGAGGCTCTGTACGTCAGTGATCCGGACGGCCACCGGCTCGCGTTCATCACGCGCAACGGCCGCGCCGAGAGCCGACCGTCAGCGTGATACGTCGCCGAGGCGGGCGAGCTCGTCAGCCGACAGCTCGAGCGCCACCGACGGCACGAGCTCGGCCAGCTGCTCGGTGGAGGTCGCGCTCGCGATCGGCGCCGCCACCGTGCGCTGGGCGGCGAGCCACGCGAGCGCCACGGCGGCCACCGGCGTCCGGTGCGCGGCGGCGATCTGCTCGAGCGCGTCCAGCACCGCGAATCCGCGCTCGCCGTAGTAGCTCTCGCGTACGCCTGCGGCACGCGGGCTCTCGACGGGCTCGCCGTCGCGGCGATACTTGCCGCTGAGAAAGCCCCGCGCGAGGCCGAAGTAGGGAACGCACGCGAGCCCGTGGCGCTCGCATACCGCCATCAGCTCGCGCTCGTACCCCGCGCGCTCCATCAGGTTGTAGTGCGGCTGCAGGGCGACGTATGAGGCCATCCCCGCGTGCTCGCCGATCGCGACGGCCTCGCTCAGGCGCGCAGCGCTGTAGTTGGACGCCGCGGCATGGCGGATCTTGCCCTCGGCGATCAGCTCGCCGAAGGCGCCGAGCGTCTCCTCCAGCGGAGTGCCGGGATCATCCCGGTGGGCGTAGTAGAGATCGACGGTGTCGATCGCAAGCCGCTCCAGCGAGCCGTCGATCCCCCGTCGGATCGTCTCGCGCGAGAGCCCTGACAGGTCCGGGGACATCCCCACCTTGGTCGCGATCACGAGCTCCTCGCGGTTTCCCCGCGCGGCGATCCAGCGGCCGATGATCCGCTCGGACTCGCCCGCTCCCTCCGGTCCTCGCCGCCCATAGGTGTCGGCCGTGTCGATGAAGTTCCCGCCCGCCTGCGCATAGGCGTCGAGCACCGTGAATGAGCGCTCCTCGTCGATCGTCCAGCCGAAGACGTTCCCGCCCAGGCACAGCGGGAAGACGTCGAGATCGGTTCTGCCCAGACGCGCGATGGAGATCAGCCTACCCGTGGATGCACGCTGCCTGAGCTGTGCCGTCGGGACCTACCGTCGCCGCCCGCTCCCGAAGCTCTGCACGGGCGGGGCCACGGCGCGGATGCTCGATCCGACCGCGGCGGCCGCCTGCTCCTCGACATCCGGAGCGTCCTCGGCGGACTCCGGCGGGCGCCCCGACCCGGGCAGGCGGTGCACGCGCGCGGCGGGAGTGGCCTCCTCCCCGTCCTCCGCGCCCGGAGCGAGGAAGCGCTCGAGCGGCGCGAGCTCGCGCACGATCACGTTGACGACCCCTTCCGATCGCTCCAGCCGGCCCCGTGCCAGCAGCAGCGGCTCGGCTCGTGCGAGGTGCCGGTGACGCTCATAGACGGCCTTTGCGACGATCAGGTTGACCGTCCCCCACTCGTCCTCGAACAACAGGAACATCGTCCCCTTCGCCGTCCCCGGCCGCTGCCGGGCGATGACCAGTCCGGCCACGGCCACCGAGCAGCCGGTGGGCAGCCGTCGGAGCTGAGCGCTGGTGGCGAGCATCGGCACCGCCAGCCGCCTGCGCAGGATGGCCATCGCGTGGTCGCCGACCGCCACTCCGCTCGTGGCGTAGTCGGCGATCAGCCGCTGCCAGCGTCCGAGCTGGCGCAGGCTCGGAGCAGCCGGCAGCTCCAGGGGCAGTGCCAGCTGGGTGCCCTCGCACGCACCTTGACCGGGCGCCGCCACTCCGAGCTGCCACAGGGCCGATCGCCTTCCCTCTCCTCCGAGGCTCTCACAGGCGCCCGACCAAGCCAGCTGCTCGAGCGCTCGACGCCCCATGCCGATGCGCGCCGCAAGCTCTCCCAAGCTGCGGAAGGGTCCGTTTTGCTCGCGCTCGGCCACGAGCTCTGAGACTTCGGCGCTCGCCACGTCCTTGATGTAGCCCAAGCCCAGGCGCACGCCCCCGTCTTCGACCGTGCACTCCACGGCGGAAGCGTTGACGTCGAGGCCCAGGACGGCGATCCCCCGCTGCTCTGCCTCGTGCACGAGGCTGTCGGGGGCATAGAAGCCCATCGGCTGCTCGTTCAGCAGCGCGCACAGGAACTCCGGGCCGTAGTGGATGCGCAGCCACGTCGACTGGTAGGCGAGCAGGCCGAACGCTGCGCTGTGCGCCTTGGGGAAGCCGAAGCCGGCGAAGCCCTCGACCATCTGCCATACGCGCTCGGCTGTTCCCCGCTCGGCGCCCCCATACGCCAGCGCGCCCTCGATGAAGCGCTCGCGGTGGCGCTGGAGCATCTCTTGCGAGCGCTTGCGGCTCATCGCTCGGCGCAACCCGTCCGCCTCGCCCGGAGTGAAGCCGGCGAACGCTTCCGCGACTTCCATCACCTGATCCTGGAAGATGATCGTGCCGAGCGTGTCTTTCAGGACCCGCTCCAGTGTCGGATGCTCGTAGGGGATCTCATACGCGGGGTCTTCGCGCAGGCGCCGGCGGCGCTCGATGTAGGGATTGATCGCCCCGCCCTGGATCGGGCCCGGCCGTATGATCGCGACCTGGATCGTCAGATCATCGAGGTTCTCCGGCCGCGTCCGCCGCAGCGACTGCATCTGCGCCCGGCTCTCGATCTGAAAGACACCGACCGTGTCGGCCGCGCGTATCGCCTCGAATGTGTGCGGATCGTCAAACGGTATCCGGGAGAGATCGATCCGCTTGGCATGCGTGCGCGCGATCGTCTCCACGCAGCGCTCGACCGCCGAGAGCATCCCCAAGCCGAGCAGGTCGATCTTCAGAAAGCCCGCGTCTGCGCAGGAGTCCTTGTCCCACTGCACCATCTGCCTGCCCTCCATCGCCGCCGGCACGACCGGGCAGCAGTCGATCAGCGGCCTGGTAGCGACGATCATCCCGCCCGAGTGCTGAGACAGGTGGCGGGGCAGCCCCTGGGCCTGCTCCACCAGACGCGCCAGCCAGCGCCAGCGCTCCGAGGGAGCCGGCGCCGCGCCCGTCGGACGAGAACCCCCGACCGCTACGGCGACGTCGTGCTCGGAGCCCGATCCATAGGAGTCTGCGCCACGGGCGATCCGCTCTATCTCGCCGGCGGGCAGGCCGAGGACCTTGCCCAGCTCGCGGATCGCCCCACGTGCGCGGAAGGTCGGAAAGGCCGCGACCAGAGCCGCGCGGTCGTGCCCGTAGCGCTCGTGCACCCGCGGTATCAGCAGCTCGCGGACCTCGCGCGGAAAGTCGAGGTCGATGTCGGGCAGCCCGCGCAGGTCCTCATGCAGGAAGCGCCCGAGCGCCAGCTTGTTGGCGATCGGGTCGATATGAGAGAGGCCGATCAGGTAGCAGACGAGTGAGGAGACCGATGATCCGCGCCCACGCCCGGGGGCCAGCAGCGCGCGCACAGAGTCGGGGCCACGCACCTCCAGGGCGACCTCGCGCGCCAGCTCCAGCATGTCGTGATGAAGCAGAAAGAAACCGGCCAACTCGAGCTCTGAGATCACGCGCAGCTCCCGCTCCAGGCGCGCTTGCGCCTCAGCGCGAAGGACGCTTGCGGGGAAGCGCTCCTGAAGGCGCGCGGCGCACAGCTCGGCCAGGTGCCGCTCGGCGCCCTGATCCTCTGCGCCGGGATAGCGATAGCCGAGATCCTTCGTCAGGTCGAACGTCAGCCGCTCGGCGAGCTCGAGTGTCTCTCTGACCGCATCGGGGTGATCGGCGAAGCGGTTGGCCATCGCCCGTGGCGTGGACATCACGTGGCTGTGGTTGCCGCGACGCAGTGGCTCGGAGGCGTCGAGCGTGGCGTGATGGCGGAGCGCCACGAACGCATCCTGCAACTCGGCTCTGGATTGTGCGTGCGCGTGCAAATCGCCGGTGGCCACGCACGCCACCCCCAGCCGCCGGCCGAGCGCCTCGAGCGCGCGATTGCGAGCGCGATCGTGGCGGGCATAGGGGCGCTGAAGCTCCACGCGCAGGTCCTCTGCTCCGAACGCGTCGAGCAAGCGCCGCGCCGTCGGCTCGTCGTGGATGTGGCCACCGACCGCAGATCGGCCGGCACAGCCGGTCAGGCAGACGAGACCCTCGGCATGCTCGAGCACGGCCTGAAGGTCCACGGACGCCTCCGCGCGATCGCGTCGATGAGCCCCCTCGCGGGTGTGCGCATGGGCGAGCGTGATGATCCGGCACAGGTTGCTCCAACCGCGCCCGTCCCGCACCAGCAGCGTGATATGACGCCCGCGGGCACCGCAGCCGGAGGCTGGGGTCAGGTCGATCTCGGCGCCGTGGATCGCCCTCACCCCGAACTCCTTGGCGACTTGGGCCAGCTCCATCGAGCCCGAGACCGAGTTGTGATCGGTCAAAGCCAGCGCCGCATGGCCGAGCTCGCCGGCGCTCAACGCCAGCTCCTGCGGCAGCGAGGCGCCGTCCAGGAATGAATAGGCCGAATGACAGTGAAGCTCCACGTAGGGTGGCGTGGGGGTCATCTCGTACATCTCACGGCCGCTGGAGGAACCAGCCTCCGCTCCCACGGTGACCATCGGCTGGGCCCAGATCGTGAAAGACGACGACGTTGCGACCGCTCGTGCTCACAACCTCCCAGTAGCGGCGCCGCAGCGGTCGGGCCGTCCACCAGCGATCCTCCACCAGCCAGGACTCCCGCATCAGCTCGACCGCCTGGCCGTCCACTTCCACGGGGACGCCGCCGCCTCCCGTGCGCACCCGTACCGGGCGTGGCAGGTTCAGGGCTCGCGTCACGATAGATGGTCCCTCACGGCTCGCGTCATCGATCTCCGAGCGGCGCGAGCACCACCCGCCGCTCGGGCACGCGCGATTCGGGGTCCACGCAGACGGCTCGCAACGCCGCCTCGGACCCGGCCACGGCGCGCACCTGAGCGACGGCCTCGCGTAGGCGTGCGGCGCGATCAGAGCGTCCTTGATCCAGCAGCGCTCCCTGCTCTCCAGCCGGTGGCCCGAAGCGCTCGACGCTGAGTCCCAGCGACGCGGCTGGAGCGGGTAGCAGGGTCAGGCGCACCGACAGCGCCAGGGAGATGCGCTCGCGGTCGGAGAGCGCCTGGCGGAAGACCACGCGCTCGCGCCAACCGCCGCCCGAGAGCAGGCGCGCGGAGAGCGCGACGGCGCGCAGCGTGCGCCCACGACGCTCGGAGCGCGCCAGCAGCCGGTCCACGAGCACGCCGAGCACGCGCTCCAGTGCCGGGCCGGAGCTCGCCTCGCCCACGTCCAGCGTCTCCTCCAGGCGCTCTTGCACGTGGCGCGGCTGCAGCGGCTCATCCTCGCCACAGGCGAGCCTGTGCGCGAGCACCCCCGCCTCCCCGAAGCGATCGGCAAGCGCGGAGCGAGGCAGCTTCGCCAGCTCGCCGAGCGTTTTCACGCCGAGGCGGTGAAGCGGCTCGAGCAGCGCCTCGGTCTCCCCTCTGAAGCCGAGCAGCCCGACCGGCCGGCCGGCGAGCCAGCGCTGTGCGCCCTTACCCTCCAGCACGAGCGGACGGCGCGAGCGCACCGCCAGGGCGCCGGCCAGCGCGCAGAAGCGCGTCGGGCCCGCCCCCACGCGTGCCCCACGACCACCGATCGAGGGAGCCGCCGCCGAAGAGGATGTCCTGCCGGCGCGACGGGCGGCGGCGATCGTGGCGGCGTCCGTGCCGTGCAACCCGCGCAGCCCGCCGGCCTCGAAGTAGGCGAGTCCCGGCCGCGCCGGCTCGACGGCTGCGCCGATCGATTCCAGGGCGCGCAGCGTGCCCTCCCAGGCTTCGGCCACCCCCACGGGATCTCCAGGAATGAGGGCGAGATCGGGACAGCGGGCGAGCGCCTCGCCGAGAGCCATTCCCCTGGCGACGCCATGAGCCTCGGCCGCTCCGGAGACCTCCCCCACGCGCTGCTCTGTGCCGAGCAGCGGCGCCACCGCCAGGGGTCGGCCGGCAAGCGCCTCCGCCCCGCCGGCGGCGATCACCAGCTCGAAGCGCGGAAGGTAGACGCATACGACCATATACGAACATATGTTCGCATATGGTGGCGGGGAATGCGCGCCCGGGCTCAGTCCATCGTCAGCGGACCCTCGGCCGATCCGCTGAGGAACTGGCGCACGAACGCATTCTCCGAGGAGAACATCCGCTCCGCGTCGCCCGCTTCCACGATCCGCCCCCGCCACAGCAGCGCGATGTACTCGCCGATCTGCCGCGCCGAGGCGATGTTGTGGGTCACGACGAGGTAGGTGCCCCGATGGATGGCGTGCATCTCCTGGATCAGATCGCACAGCAGCGCTGTGCGCACCGGGTCCAACCCCGAGTCGGGCTCGTCGAAGATCACGATGTCCGGTTCCATCACCAGCGCGCGCGCAAACCCTGCGCGCTTGCGCATGCCGCCGGACAGCTGCGAGGGTAGATCGTCCATCGCATCGGCCAGCCCCACGTCGGTCAGGCGCTCGGAGACGACTTTCGCGATGTGCGCCTCGGGGGCGTCGGTGTGCTGGCGCATCGGGAAGGCGACGTTGTCGAACACGTTCATCGATCCGAACAGGGCGCCGTCCTGGAACAGCACCCCGATCTTCTGACGCAGGGCGAGCAGCTTGGGCATCGTCAGGGTCGGGACCGACTCTCCGTGCACGACGACGTCGCCGGAGTCGGGGAACATCAGCCCGATCACATGCTTGATCAGCACGCTCTTGCCGGTGCCCGACGGTCCCAGCACGACCGTGATCTTGTCATCGGGGATCGCGACGTTGAGCCCGTTCAGTACCGGCACCCCGCCGAGGCGCTTGTGCACATCCACGCAGCGGATCGACCAGTTGCCCTCGGCCGGATCTCCGCTCAGGTCGAGCCCGCTGGAGTGGTACTGATAGTCGTCGCTCATCATTTCCCTCCGTAAATCACATGCGGGAACTGGCTGGTGTGACCGTTGAACGTGAACGGGCCCTGCTGGTTGCAGCCGGGCGCCGGGATCGCGTTGGGGGTTTCCGGCGCGTTGGCGACTTTGAACTGGACCAGTTGTTCGAGCACTTCCGCGGAGATCGTCGCGTTCGGCGGTCCGCTGACCGACGGGGTCGGGTTCGAGCACGAGCTGGTGCTGAACACCTGCAGGCCGCCGAGCGCGGAGAAGGCACCCGGCTTGAAGTACGGGTTCGCGCGGTTGGTGCCGACTCGCTGGGTGTAGACGGAGAGGCTCTCCGGGTTCAGGACCTGCATACCGCGCAGGTAATGCGAGTTGGGAGCACCCGGAACGTTGGTGTTGCCGAGTTTCGCCTGGGTCGACGCCGTGAAGTTGGCGAAGAACGCCTGCAGCTCGGGCACGTATTGGTCGAGATATTGGAAGAACGGGTCCAGGTTGTGCAACACCGGCCTGAAGTTTTCGAGCAGTGGAACGGTCAGGTCGAGGAACTTCTTGGTGTCCGGCAGTCCCTTCTTCCCGGCCGCCGTCAGCGGACCCAGAGAGGTCAAGAAGCCGTTGAACTTCGGCGCGAACGGCTGGGCGGCGGCGAGCAGCGGTGACAGCGCTCGCTCGGTCGGGCGGAATTCGTCGAGGAACGGACTCGAGTCGGTGGCGAACTTGTCGAGTTCTTTCAGCGCCACGCGCGAGTTGCGCTCGAAGGTCGGCAGGGCGCGGAAGGCGTCCGCGAACCCCTGGCTGCCTTCGGCGGCCGCGTGGAAGGTGCGCTCGCCGTTTGTGATCAGCCCTTCCAGCTGATGGTCGCGCCCGGCGAGGGCGTCGAATACCACGCCGGTGTTGTGTATGAGCGCGCGCACGGCGCCCTCCTGGGATGCGAGCACGCCGACGAGCGTATTGGCGTGTTCGACGAACGGCTCGAGGGTGGCGAACGAGGCGTTTATCTGTTCCCCGCGGCCGGTGATGCCTTCGGCGACCGACTGCATCCAAATCTGGAAGTCGCGACGTGTCTTGGGGTCGAATGCGGACAGGATCCCGTCCAGCGTCACCGATGGTTCGACCTGGCTGTTGGGCAGCTGACCCTCGTCGGGCAGGAACCGCGCGGTGTGGCTCTCGGGGATCAGCTGCACGTAGGTCTCGCCCAGCAGCGTCTTTTGGCGCAGGATCGCGTGCATGTCCGAGCGCACCGGCGCGTAGCGGCCGGCGACTTCGATCGTCGCGTGCGTGCGACCGTCTTTGGCGTGCGACAGCGCCACCACGTGTCCTATGTTCACGCCGCTGATCCGCACGTCCGACTGTTCGGCCAGCGCGAGCGACTGCGGGAAGTCGACGGTGAACCGATACCCCTTCGGCTTCAGCGGCAGCGGTCCGCCGAAGGACTCCCACAGGAACAGCAGCAGGCCGAAGCAGCTCAGCGCGAACAGGATGATCACGAGCATGTTGCCGAGGGTGGGCGCGCGCTTTTGCATCTGTCAGCGACCTCCCCGCGATGAGCTCGCGTGTGCGGAGGTCGAGGCGCCCTGCGCCTTCGTGCCAAAGGGAGTCGCGCCCAGGCCGGAGAGCAGGCCGCCGGCGGGCGCCTTCGGCCGCCCGTGCGCGCGTGCGAGGCTCGCGCCTTTGACGAGCCCCTCGCTGATGCAGGTCGCCGCGTTGGGCGGGTTCAGCAGGCCGACGAGCACGTTCACGTTCGGGTTCACCGACGCGACGCCTTTGAGGATTTCGGCGATGTGGCAGTTGAGGTAGACGAGGCTTCGACCGAGGACGCCGTTCGCGTCGGCGCTGCTGACGACGCTGTTGAGGTTGTGGTTGCCCCAGTCCAGGAAGAACAGGAAGTTGCCCTGCTTGCTCGTCGGATTGGCCGCGAGCTCGTTGAAGAATTCGTTCAGCACGGCGAAGCTGCTGGTGAGCTTGGGGAACGCTTCGCTGAGCGCCTGCGTGTCCGGCCGCAGCTCGTTGATCGTCGGCAATATCTGGCGTGCGAACGGCCGGATCTGGTTCTTGATGATCGGCGTGGTGGTCAACGCGAGCCGCCGAGTGGCCTGCTGCGCCGGTCCGAGCGAGCTGGCGAACGGGCGCAGCTGGTGCAGAGTCGGCCCGAGCACGTTGGCGGCGCGCGCGAGCTTGCCGAGTCCGGTTCTGGTCTTTGTCAGCGCTCCGGGCAGCAGTCGCAGTGTGCTCTGGAGATTCTGGTCCTCTTTGGCGAACGCCGCGAACACCGCGTTGGAGGCGTCGATCAGCGACGCGAGCTGCTTATCCTTGCCGCCCAGCGCTTCGGTCAGCAGCCGGAAGTTGTGGATCGAGCGGGCCACGTTCGTGTGGCGGATTTCGACCTGCTGGGCGATCCGCTGTACATCGCGCGCGATCGGGTCAAAGCGCTTGAGGGTCGCGGAGAACGCCCTGCCGTTGTTCTTGAAGCCTTCGCCCGCCCCGGCGAGCAGCTCCTGCAGGTACGTGCGCGTTTCCGCGTCCAGCCCGGCGAGGAATTCATCGAAGTTCACGTTCGGAGCCGTCTGCGAGAGCGGGATCGTCGCGCCGCTTTTGAGCTTCCCGGTCGCCGGCGTGCCCGGGTTGACCTCGACCGTCATGTCCTGCAGCTGGGTCTTGGGCCGCAGCAGAAGCGTCGCGTCGTGATACAGCCGAGCGTATTTCGGCGTCACTTTCATCGTCACCACGGCGATCCCGTTCTGCAGGTCGACGCTCGCGATTTCGCCGATCTTGGCGCCGGCGATCGTCACCGCCTGGCCCTGCCCCGGGGTCAGCGCCTGGGCGGTCTGGAAGTCGGCCTTGAGCGTGAAGTATTCGCGGCCGAGCACCGGTACCCAGCCCGGCAGCTTGAGGTTCTCGTGAGCGAGGATGTACCCGCCGACGGCAGCAGCGATCACGACCATCGTGATCACCGAGATGAACGCCGTGCGGTAGCGCTCGATCTGCTCGCGAACGCTCAGCCCGCCCTGGTGCGCGTCGGTGGGGTTCACCCGCCGCTCCCGTCTGCCGGGCCGGATGCGAGCGGGCCGTTGAATTCGGGCAGTGTCTGGGTGTAGCAGGGCACGAGCGGCTTGTACGCCGGCTCTTGGGCGGGGAACGCCGGACGTGTTCCCTGCGGCTGCAGCGATGCGTGCGCGAGCAGCGGCAGGCCCTTGATGGTCGTGCCCTGCTGCGACGCCGGCGCCGACTTGATCGTCGGCCCGCCGCTGCCGAGCAGGAAGTGGGTGTAGGTGCCGTTGCCGTCAAAGCTCTGGCCGATCCCCGCCAGGCCCACGAGCGCGTGCCAGAATTCCTTGTAGGCCTCGACGCCCGACGTGCTCGCGCCGTCCTGCAGCTTGGCGTTGCCCCCCGGGATCAGCACTTTCGTCAGGCATTTGTTGAACAGGTCGGTCTGCTTGTAGAAGGGCGTCTGTTCGGCTGTCAGCTGCGCAAACGCCGGCGTGGCCGCGAGCAGGCCCTTGGCGACGCCTCCGAGCTCGCTCGGCGCCAGCGAAGCCTGGACCTGTTCGACCCATGGCAGCGCGGCGGCGACGGTCGCGTCCGTCGCGCGGACTCCGGGGAGGATGTCGAGCGCGAACGTCCGCGTGGGCGGGAAAGCGGCGTCGAGCGAGGCGAGCCCGCGATCGATGTTGAGCAGCGAGCTCGGCAGGACCGCGACGGTGCTCCGCAGGCTCGACGCCTGCGCGGCGAAGGAGTGAAAGAAGGTGTTGAAGTTGACGATCAGTTCGCCCAGCTGCTGCTCGTGAACGTTCAGCGCGGCGGTGACTTTGCCGATGCTCGCGACGAGTTTGGACAGGTCGTGCGGTTCGGTGCCGGTGATCGCCTGGTTGAGGACCGCCGTGCCGCGCAGCGAGGAGGGACCGCGCTGCGTGGCCTTGTTGAGCGCCTGCGCGGCGTTCAGGCCGAACACGTCCGGACTCTGTTCTGCGTTTTCTTCGGCGTTCGGCTTGCGCGTCAGTCCATCGCCGTAGCCGATCAGGAAGTTCTGCAGGTTGGCGCGCGTGTCGGTGTTGAGCGCGTCGAGCACCTGGTCGAGCTGGACCGGATCGGCGGTCTGGGTGATCGGCAGCGTCGCGCCGGAGGAGAGCGTGCTCGCCGACGGACTGCCCGGCTGCAGTTCGACGAACCAGTTGCCTTCGAGGAAGATCCGCGGCCGGATCTTGACGGTCGCGTCGGAGTGGATCGGCAGCGCACGCGATTCGAGTTCCATGCTGACCAGGCCGGTGCTGCCTTGGCGCTTGATCGAGCTGACCTTGCCGACGTCCACGCCCGCGATGCGGACCGGCGACTTGCCTTTGATGTTGACCGCGGTGGCGAATACGGCGTTCAAGCGGTAGCCGTGTTTGAACGGGATGTGCTTGGTGAATCCGAAGTACACGGCGATCACCACGACGATGATGAACACGATCGCGAAGCGGATCGGGTTGGTCCGGTTCAGCTCGGCGACCGGGATTTCGTCGTGGCGGCGCCACCAGCGTCGGCGACTCATTTCGCCTTCCCTTTCGAGCTCGTCGTCAGGCCGAGGTCCTTCAGCGTCGCGGCCGGGTATTTTTCACCGAACAGGCCTTCGCTGCGGCTCGTCAGTTCGCGATTGGTGCCGACTGCGGACGCCGGCAGGCTGGCCGTCACGGCCTTGCCCTTTTCGTAGGTCTCGTTGCCCGCTTCGCACACTTTCGGCTGGCCCGGGCCGGCGACGTTCGGATACGGGTTCGCGTGCACGTGGTTGGTGTCGTTGACGGCGTTGGAGTTGACAAACGCTTTTTCGGTCGACGGCCCGTTGGCCGGCGCCGAGGCGGGGAAGCCCTCGTTGTTGGGACCGGTCGGTGCGAGCACGACGCCGGCGCGCGCGAGCGAGCCCACGCCGACGTTCTCCGCCTGCAGGCTCGCCACGTTGCGGAACGTCAGCGTGAGGTAGTTGCAGAAGGACTGCTCGGGCGCGAGTCCGGCGACGAAGGGAGTGCCGTATTCGAGCGTCTGGGTGAAGTCTTCGAGTCCGAGCGCGACGATCGGGTTCTGGGCAAAGGCCTGCAGCGCCTGCGCCGAGGAGGCCAGTTCGCTGTTCAGCGCAGTGGCGGCGCGGAGGTTGACGGCACCCTCGGCGAAGGCATGGCCGAGCGGCTGGGCAACGGTCCGCAGCGTGTGCGCGCTCGGACGCAAGAGGCGCATGAACTCGGCGCTCTTTTCTGTGAACGCCGCCTCGAACGGGAGCGAGTGGGTGGCCTGTTCGAGCGCCGCCGGTCCCCCCACGGTCGCTTCTTCGAGCTGGCGGGCGGCGCCCGCGAACGCGGTGAAGAACGTGTCCTGGTCGCTGTAGAACGCGGCCTGAGACTCGGCCACAGGCGCGGACTGCGAGGCGACCCGGTCGAGCGCGATGAAGAACTCGCGCAGGCCGGTCGCCGGCGAGGCGAGGTTGCGCAGCACCGGGATCGCGTTTGTGACGAGCGGGCGCAGCGTGGCGATCGTGTTGTTGAGCCCGAGCCCGCGTCCGGCCAGGCCATCGCCGAAGTTGTTGAGGTTCTGCTGGTTGGCGGTTCGCGTCTTCTTGTCGAACATGTTGAACAGCTGGTCGATGTCGACCGGTTCGCGGGTCTGGGCGACCGGGATCGTTCCACCGGCCTTCAGTCCCTGCCGCGAGGTGCCCTTTTCCAGTTCCAGGTACTTCAGGCCGATCGCCGACACCGACAGCACGATCGCCTTGGTGTCGGCCGGCAATGGTTCGATCCCCTTTTCGAGCTTGAGGTTCGCGATCGCGGTGACGCGCCCCGTGGCGGGGTCCTGATGCGGCGTCAGCGAGCTCACGAGGCCGACTCGCGTGCCGCCGACCCGCACCTGGTTGGAGGGCTGCAGGCCCGAGGCCTGCGGCAGGGCGACCTTGATGTTGTAGGTGGGGACGAACGGCAGGCCGTTGTTCGCGTTGTAGGACAGGAACACGGCGACGACCACGATCAGCGTCGTGACCGCCCCGATCAGGAGCGGGCTGCCGGCGAGGGATCCACCGCGGCGCCGGTTCATCAGGGCGTCTCCGTCGGGATGCAGCTCAGCAGTTCGTTGTCCACGAACGGCGCGGACCCGTCGGCGGCGGACTGCGTTGCCGCGCCGGGGCAGCGGTGCAGCTGGCCGGTCTTCAGGCCTTCAAGTGCCTGCTGCGCCGTAGCCGGGGTCAGGTTGTTGTTCGCGCCGAGCTTGAAGTCGGGGAAGACGGGGCTGATGCGGGCGTAGTGCCCGTTGGCGTCGTAGTAAGCCGTGGTCTGCCCGAACTCGCGCAGCGTTCCGACGAGGTCGGGTGAGTAGGGGCCGAAGAAGGCGGTGATCGGCACGGATTCCTTCAGCGAGATGACGCCCGCGGGGGAAGCGGTCGTGAGCGCCCGCGCGAGCTGGGGCAGCGCACGGACGAGGTCGGTGAGGTCGTTGTTGGCCCCCGGGCGGCTGAAGGAGAGGCTGAAGTTGCCGACGACCGGCGTGGCCGTCGTCACCAGGGGACGAAGCTTGTTGAAGAAGGTCGTGAGCGGCTTGCTAGTCGGCTTGGATGCGTCGACGAGCTGTTTGAGCGCGCTGAACGTGGAGGGAAGGTCGGCGAACGTGCGGTTGCCCTGGCGCAGGGTCACGGGCAGCTGTTTCAGGCCCTTCGCGAGGTTCGCCTGCTCGGAGCCGATCGCCTGGAAGGTCGTGTCGGCGTGTTCGATCAAGCCCGTCAGCGCTTCCTTGCGGGCGCCGATCGTCGTGACCGCCTTGGCGGTTTCCACGAGGAAGCTCGTGAAGGTCCGCTGGTCGCGGACGAGCTCGGCGAAGAAGTGATCGGTCGCGCTCAGCGCGGACGGGAAGTATTCGGTCGACAATCCGAGCGCGCGACCCTGGCCGGCGTACTGTTCGGCCTGGCCCTGGATGAAGCCCTGCAAGCCTTTGCGCGTCGCCGGGTTGAACGTGTTGAACAGCTGGTCGAGATCGGTCACCGGTTTGGTGGCGCTCGCGGGCAGCTTCGCCCCCGCCGACAGCGCCGGGCTGCTGTTGGGTCCCGGCGACAGAGCGATGTAGCGGTTGGCAACGCTCGACAGCGACGGCACGCGGACCACGGCGGTGGTCCCTTCGTGCAGCGGCGTCAGCGAGGAGTCGACGTGGATCGTGACGACGGCCGTGAAGTTGTGGGTCAGTTCGATGCTCTTGACGCTCCCTACGGGCACGCCGCCGACCTGCACCTGGTCGCCCCTGACGAGCTGTCCGGCTTCGGGGAATTCCAGCCTGTAGTCTGCGCCACCGCCGCCGGCGAGGACGAGGATCGCGAGGATCACGATCACCGCTGCCAGCGCGCCGCCGGCGAGCAGCCTCCCGAGCTGCGGCCGCGCCGAGCGCGCGCGGACCGGAGGCAGCGACGGATCGCGCGGAGGGCGCAGGGGCGCGCCGGAGGGCGGGCTCGGTGGGCTAGTTGTTGCCACCGGGTTCCTTTCCGCTCGCTTTCGCCGCGCCGGGATGGTCGGGGATCGATGCCGCCGAGGGGCCGCTGGCCACGGCCGGGTTCGGGATTTCGCCGAGGCGGGCGATCAGCTTGATCCACTCGCTCGGGGTGATCGCCGAGCTGAACACGCCGGCGAGAGTCGCGCTCTGCGTGAACAGCGGCTTGAAGGCGATGTGGATGTGGTTGTAGTGATCGGCCATCGCGAGCGTGTTGTCGGTTCCCGGGTAGCTCATCAGGCTGATGATCTGGTGCGGCCTCATCGATCCCTGCAGGGTGAGCAGCTTGCGGATCGTCGCGTCCGTGATCGATCCGGCGCCCTGATGGCCGCGGATCGGGGTTCCGTTGATCCGCGAGATGTCGACGGTGTTGCCGGTCGAGTGCGCGGAGACGCTTGATTCCGTCGCGAGGTCTGAGTGACCGCACTTCAACGCCGAAACGGTCGGCTTGAGGCCCGAGACCTCCAGGAACTCCAGCGTCGCGAGCACCCGCCGGTCGATCTGCCCGGTTTGGATGTCCTGGCGGCCGCACTCGTAGATGTCGATGCCCGGGTTGGCGAGGACCTGCTGCTCGAGCTGCTGCTTGGACTCCAGCAGTACCTGCCCGGGCGTGGGTGCGCTCGTCAGGAACGGGTTCGCCGCGTTGGCCCTGAAGATCGAGCTGTTTTCGAGTTGCACCCAGCCGTCGAGGATCGGCTTGGGGTCGATCAGCGGGGCCCCGACGCCGGCCGGACGGATCTGGAACAGCATGTGCGGCTGGGCGCCCGGGCTCCCCGGACCGACCGCGTGGCGCGCGACGTGGCCGAGGACGGTTCCGGCGATGACCGCCACTCCCCTGCGCAGCGGGTGCAGGTAGACGTCGTTGGGACCCGCGCGGAACACGCTCGGCGTCGCCGCGGACGGAGTCGGCGGAGCGGCGACCGGGGGTGCGACCGGAGCAGCCGCCGCGGCCGGGGACGACGTCGAGGTGGATACCGTCGGGGCCGAAGCGCCGGACCCGAGTCCGGGCGACGGTTCGAGCGCCAGGCCGGAGATGCCGGCGGCTTCCCCGGCCGACGACGCAGGGCTCGGTTTCGTGCCCGCGGTGGCCGGGCCGCTGGGACGCGGTTCGGGCGCTTCGCCGGATCGTGGCGCGCGCGCCTTCGCGGCCGCGGCGTCGTGTGGCTTGAGCACCGGGTAGAGAGCCGCGACCGTGCCGAGCTGCGCGTAGGTGTAGGTGTTGCCGTAGGCGTCGCGCAGAGACACGAAGTGCCCAAGCTCGCGCGAATCGCCGACCTGGACAATCTGCCCATCCTGGACCGCGATCACGGGCGCGCCCGGCTCGGAGTAGATCGTCGTGCCGGCGAGCGTCTTGGGCGCGCCCGAGCGCGTCGCGGGCGCCGGCGGGAAGCCGTCTGAGAAATGCGACTGCGCGTGCACGGGGAAGCGCGCCTCGGTCAAGCCGGTGATCGCGCCCAGCAGTTCGGACGGCGTGCCGCCGAGCAGCTTGGCGCGCAGCATCACGGATTCCTCGTAGGCCTGCGAGTGGTTGTACGCGAGGATGGCACCGCGCAGGTCCGTCGCGGCGCCGGCCGCGCGCAGGTACCTCGCGGCGGCGAAGATCGCGTCGGCCGGGTTGTAGGGATCCTTGAAGCCGTCGCCGTTCGCGTCCACGCCGTAGCTGGCCCAGGAGGAGGGCAGGAACTGCATCCAGCCCTCGGCCCCGGCGCTGGAGACGCTCAGATCGCGTCCGTAGTCCGTCTCGACCTCGTTGATCGCGGCGAGCACCTGCCACGGGACCCCGTATGCGGTTCCGGCCGCCTGGTAGATCGGCAGCAGGAATGGCGGGATGCGGAAGCTTTCGATGAAGAAGCTCGGCACGCCGGAGAGAGAGGCGGAGAACGCGAGCGGCAAGGGCGGCGTGAGCACCGATGGCGAGGGCGCGCGCCGACCGGCACGAGGAGCGGCGCCGGTGCCGCCGGCGGCTCCGGCCGACCCCCCGTGGGCGCCCTTCGACTTCGCGTGCGTTTTGCCGGCGCGGGCCGGCGCCCCGGGCGTGCTCCCCTGCGCCCGCTGGCCCTGCACCTGCGGAGTCGTCGCGAGTTTCGGACCGGAGCCCGAAGGCGCTGGCGCCGGGGTGGATTGCCCGGTCGTCGTGGGCGCCGGGGTCGCGGGTGCCGCGGCAGGCGGCGTCGAGCGAGTCGTTTCGACCGGCCTGACTTCGATCGTCGTGGTTTCGCCCGGCGTCGTGCCGTTCGGTTCGGCCGCGACGCTCGCGACGGGTGCGGTGAGCACGAGCGCACCAAGCGTTGCGAGCAGGAGGCGGATCAGTGCTCGGGCGGTCATCCTGATCGCTCAGTTTCCGAGCAGGTAGTTGAGCAGCATCCCGCTCGTACCCGACCCTTCCGCGGAGGGCGTGTAGTAGGTGGTGCCGGCGCTCGCGCCGCCGACCGGCTGGGCCGTGAGGGCTGTCGTGCTCGCGCCGCCGGCGGAGGAGCCGACGCCGACGGTCGTCGCTCCGGGGTAGCGCGCGATCGCCTGGGCGGGCGTCGCGCCTTTGAGCACGTCGAGCGTCCGCGCCATCACGACGCTCGTGTCCCGAGGCACAGCGCTCGCGCTGGCGGTCGTGCCGGTCGGAGCGCTGGCGCCCGGCGTGTTGAACAGCTTGGCTTCACAGCCGCCTTTGGGGAAGAGCCGATAGCTCAGACAGGCGTTGCCCAGCGCTTCCGCGCGCAGGAAGTGACCGAGGGCGTCGTAGCCGTTGGTCGTGCCCGTGCCCAGGAAGATGAAGTCGAGCAGGCGCTCGAGGCCACCCGAGGAGCGCAGGCTGGAGAGCAGTTCGGAGAAGTTGCCGGCGAACGGCTTGCCGGCGGTTCCCAGGGATTTCAAACGGGCGAGCAGGGGCTGGATCGCCACGAGCGCGGGCCCGGAGACTTTCGCGGTCTTGCCCAGGCTCTGGAAGAACTTCGATGAGCTGTCGGAGAACGCCGGCAGGTGCGTGAAGGCGTTGTTGATCCCGGGCGCGGCGACTTTGAGGTCGGTGAACACGGGGGTCGCCTGGTCGGAGAAGCGCGCGAGGCGTTCCATCGCCGGGCCGAGCTGGCGCAGGAACGGCGGGAAGTCGGCCAGGTTGCGTTCGATCGCAGAGCGATGCCTGGCGCTGGCCACGGCCACGGTATTGCTCTGCACGATGAAGTCGGCGACGCGGTTGCGGACCCTCGCGAACGGGATCAGAGAGCGGTCGCCGTCGACGGCCAGTTTGGCCAGCACGCGATTCTCGCCGGCGAGGATCGCAAGCACCCGGTCGAGTTCCTGGAGCGCCGGGTTGGCGCGGCGAAGGACCACGTTGAGATCGCTTCCGCGTCCGGCGAGACCGGCACCGAGCTCGTTGAGGATGATCGTGAGGCGCTGGCGCTCGGGCAGCCTCGTGATGTCGCCGAGCAGGTCGACGTCGACGGGGCTGTGGGTGTTCTCGACCGGGAGCAGCTTCTCCCCGGCGCCTTCCTGGCCGCTCGGGATCGTCCGCAGCGCAGGTGGCAGCGGAGTGCCTTCGACGCGCGGCTGGGTCGGCAGGCAGTCGACGAACTTCTCGCCGATCAGCGCCTGCGGCCGAACGGTGCAGCTCGCGTCGGCGCGGAAGTCCTTGAAGCCCGGGGTGGTGATGTTGAGCACGACGGCCGCCTTGGCCTGCGGCGTCGGGGTCACCGAGCCGACCGTCCCGACCTTGACGCCATCGATCTTGACGTTCTCGCCCGAGATGATGTTGCCCGCGTCGTCGAAGATCGCGCGAACCGTGTAGGAGCCGCTCGAGCCGCCGGCTGAGATGGCCAGCAGCACGACCGCTGCAAGTGCGGCCACGCAGGCCGCGACGGCGACCTTCCGCGCGCCCTTCCTCCAGCCGACGGTCTGCGTCCTCAACCCGATCCTTCCTCGTGTTCAACAACGAGCCGGGCGACCCCATCGGCTCGATGGGGCCGCCCGTACCGCTTTGCTTCTGTTGAGCTTACGCCTTCACGGGCGCGCGCTCACCGCCGTGGCTAGTGCTTGGGGCATGGCGCTTTGAACGTCGCGGTCACGGTTTTGGCGGGGATGCCGAATTCGCGTTCCCCTCCGAACTGGCCGCCGAACGTCACTTCCGTCTTGATCGGGAAGCCGCTTTTCGGGCATTTGCCCTTCGGGGGCACGGTGCCGTAGGACAGCAGTTTGCCGCCTTTCATGATCGCGGCGCCGGCCTTGATGTGGATCGTTTTCACGGACGCGAGCGGCGCGCCGGTGACCGTCGGTACCGGCGGGACCTGGGTAATGAGCTCGGGGCCGTACGGGCTTGCCGAGTTGACGTAGTGACCCGCCGAGATGATTTCGAGCGACACCGGGGTGTGGCCCGCGGTGTAGAACAAGAGGCCGCCGCCGGGCGCGAAGAACGCCCGCAATTCGGAGTTCTCAGGCACTCGTTCGGTCCCGAACGTCACTTCGCCGAGCACGCTCCCGAGCGGGCTGGCAGCCGACCCTTTCGGGCAGCCGGTCGGGCCGGTGTTCTTGAGAATCGCTTCCGTGCAGGTCGGGAATCCTTTTGAGTTGATCTTCGAGCCTGCCGGCAGGTAGAAGTTGACGTTCGAGATCGGCGGGATACCGCCGGCGGGGTTCTGCGGCGTTGCCCCGTATCCGGTCCCGGTGATCGAGTATTCGGCTTCGACCGCGGCGCCCTTGCCATAGAAGTTGCCCGTTCCCGCGTACGTCCCGCCGCCCGGCTTGGGGATCGGAATCGCCTTTGCCTTGAAGCTGATTACGGGGTTCGGGATTTCTTCCGCCGACGCTACGGCAGGTAGTAGACCAAGCACGACAAGGCCGAGCACGGCCAGACAGGTGGATGCTCTGCGCATCAGTTTTCTCTCCTCTGTTGATGGACAGGTCCGCCTCGATCCGGGTAGCTCCGGAGCCAATGCCGGTCCGGCGATATCGAGATCCTCGGCTACGCACCGTGGAACAGTGGCGACTCTACTCATCGCAACCATATCCGTCGGCGCCGACCCTTGCAAGATGGAACACATCAGTGGCCGACAAGTTGCACTGCAACGGCGCTGCCGCGCCCGCCACCGCGAAAACCGTCCGCCGCATAGCCGTGTACCCGTCAGGCGCCGAACGCAACCGTCTGCGCGACGGACCTGCGCGAGGTTTCCCAACCATCATCCTCATATAGAGGCTCAGGGTTGGTCCGCTGACAGCTCGAGCTCGGTCCCTGCGAAGCGGACGTCGATCGGCTCGAGGATGACCTGCCTGGGCCCGGCCTCGACGCGCCCGGCGAGGAGCGCCCCATGGCCCAGCTCCTCGGCGATCCTCACAACCTCCGCACCCGCGCCCGGCACGCAGTAGACGGCGTAACCGGATCCCATGTTGAAGGTCGAGTACGCCGCGTGGGCGTCGAGCCCGGCGCTCGCGACGAGGAAGCTTAGGACCTCGGGCACCTCGGGAAGCCGCTCGACGCGATAGGTGAGCTGCTTGGCGGGGCGCATCAACTTGAGCAGGCCGTGGCCGGTCACGTGGCTCATGTAGGTGACGCCGATGCCGGCCTCGAGCAGGGACGCCACCAGCGCGACATACATGACGGTCGGCTCGAGCAACGCCTCGGCAAGCGTGGCGCCGCTCGGCAGCGCCGTGGCGTAGCCGTCGGGCAGCCGCGCCTCCAGCATGCGCGCGAGCGAGGCGCCGTTGGCGTGCAGGCCGCTCGAGGCCAGCAGCACGATCTCATCGCCGGCGCTCAGCTCCTCGCCGAGGATCGGGGTGCGACCGGCCGGCACCGCGCCGACGGCGGCGCCCGCCAGCTCGATGTCCAGCTCGTGCACGAGCCCCGGCAGCGACGGCGACTCACCGCCGCCCCACGCGCAGCCGCCGTCCACGCAGGCCTTGCGCCAACCTTCCAGCAGCGCCTCGGCACGGTCTGGCTCGTGGTACCAATCGGACGCGCCCGTGGCGAAGTAGGCGTTGACGACGAGCGGAACGGCGCCCACGCAACAGAGGTCGTTGAGGATCGCGGCGACCGTGTCGTAGGCGACCTCGGCGAAGCGGTTGATCCCGTGGCGCTCGAGCACCTGGCGCGCGATGATCGACTTCGTGCCCAGCCCCTCGACCACGAACGCAAACGAGCGCCCGTCCAACTCGAACACGAATGCCGGCTCCCCGCGCGATGAGTCGAGCGCACGCGCCCCGCGGGCGGCGAGCAACGGCGAGGTGGACAGCGCCTTGGCGATCGCCAGGCGCTTGCCCGCGTCGAGCGCGTCGTAGTCCACGCCCGCGGCGCGGTAGCTGGCTGCGCCAACCTCCTCGGTCATCGCGCCCAGCCTATGACCTCAGGTGCTGCCGTGCTGCGCGCGCCAGCACGCCGTGCCGCCATGGCAGCGCTCGATGCCGACGAGCGTTCGATGCAGGGCCCTCCTGCGGGCTGGCGGGAGACCGGACGCGACGTTGCTGAGCTCGAACGGGTCGCGCGTGAGGTCGTAGTACTCGCGTTCACCGGTCGAGTACTCGACGTAGAGGCTCGACGCGGTCCTGATCGCCTCATAGCTCGGCGGGTTGCCCGAGCCCTGGGTCGGCAGGTCGGGGTCGCCCGGGTCAAGGACGCGGCCGTGATGCTCGACCAGGATCTCCCTGCGCCAGGCGCCGGCGGCTCCGCCGTGCAGCAGCGTCACGAGGCTGTGGCCGTCGACGTTTCTCGGCACCGGCGCGCCGCCGAGGCGCTCGAAGGTGGGGCACAGATCGACGTTCTCGGTCATCTGGCTGATCGTTTGACCGGCGGGCACACCCGGCCCGGTCACGATCAGCGGAACTTTGATGTCGGTGTCGAATGCGGTCAGCTTGCCGGGGAGCAGTCGGTGCTCGCCCATGTGCAAACCGTTGTCGGAGCTGAACACGATGTAGGTGTCACCCGCGAGCCCCTTGGCGACGAGCATCGCCTCGATCCGCCCGATCATCCGGTCGACCGCCTGAACGGCCTGGACGCGTTTGCGGAACTGCCTGTCGATCCTTCTGATCGCCGCGACTCGCAGCGGGCTGAAGTGGCTCAACCACGCCGGCTCGCGCGAGCCGACGACGTCGAACGCCGGGGTGCGGGGCGCGCGCAGCCCGGGAAAGGAGCGCGCGTCACGGGGGGCGGGAGTGAACGGCGAATGTGGCGCGAAGGTCGCTATCTCGAGCATGAACGGCTTTCCTCGTGCGGTCGCGCGTTGGATGAAACCCAGTCCCTTGCGGGCGAGCACGTTGGTGAGGTAGTCCTTCGCTCGGTACCCGTAGCGGCGCGCGCGCCCGTTGCTGTTCAGCGAGTATCCGTACTCCGGATACCCGTTGCCGGCCACGTCCCACTCGCTCCAGCCGGGCGGGACCCCGTTCACGTACGGCCCATAGCCGTTCAGGTACTTGCCCATCAGCGCCGTCATGTAGCCACGCTTGTGGAGCGCGGTGGCGAACGTCTGGCGTTCCTCATGGCGTTCGTGGAACGCCGTGAATCCGCCTTCGGGCTGGCTGTTGTCGAACACGTGCGTGTCGTGCGGAAACTGTCCCGTGAGGATCGAAGCGCGCGAGGGACAGCACAGAGAGTCGGTCACGAAGTAGTTGCTGAACGTCTCCCCCGCGCGCTCCATCGCAAGCACGTGCGGCATGTAGGGCACCAGGTTCGAGGCGAGATCATCGGTCAGCACGAACACGATGTTCGGAGGACCCGGGCGGCCGGGCAGGCCCGGCGCCGCGCCCGGGCCCTGCGGCGCTGAGGGGTTCGTCGTGGCGCCCGACCTGGCGCTCGTCCCGCCCGCGGCGCTCCGCGCCGAGGAGCCGCCGCAGCCGTGGAGCAGCACGGCGCCGGCAAGCAACGCCAGCGCCGCTGCGCGGCGCACCCTTGTGGGTGGACGTGACCGGCCGGCTTTTTCGGAGGCCATCAGCGGCCAAACGGTAGCGCTCGCCGCCGACCGTCGATCACGAAGGCCGCGGAGTCGATATACACCCTGCACCCGGCCTTAGAGGAGAGCAATGGACTTTCAGCCAAGCGAGCGCTGTTCGGAGTTCAAGGAGCGCCTGACGGCGTTCATGGACGAGCACGTCTACCCGGCCGAGGAGATCTACGAGCGCCAGCTGCGCGACTCCGGCGACCTCCACCACCAGCCGGCGATCATGGAGGAGCTGAAGGCGCGCGCGCGCGAGGCCGGCTTGTGGAACATGTTCCTGCCGGACGCCGACCACGGCGCCGGGCTCTCCAACAGCGACTACGCCCCCTTGGCGGAGATCCTCGGGCGCTCGCACATCGCCTCGGAGGCGTGCAACTGCTCGGCGCCCGACACCGGCAATATGGAGGTCCTGCACCAGTTCGCCACGCCGGAGCAGAAGGAGCGCTGGCTGATGCCGCTGCTCGAGGGCGAGATCCGCTCGGCGTTCGCGATGACCGAGCCCGAGGTGGCGAGCTCGGACGCGACCAACATCGCTCTGCGGATCGAGCGCGATGGCGACGAGTACGTCCTCGACGGACGCAAGTGGTGGACCTCGAACGCGCTGCACCCCAACTGCCGGATCATGATCGTGATGGGCAAGACCACCACCGAGGGGCCACGCCACCGCCAGCAGAGCCAGATCCTCGTCCCGCTCGACACACCCGGCGTGACCGTCATGCGCGGGCTGAGCGTGTTCGGCTACCAGGACCAGGAGGGTCATGCCGAAGTCGATTTCAAGGACGTTCGCGTACCCGCGAGCAAACTGATCGCGGACGAGGGCGACGGCTTCATGATCGCCCAGGCGCGTCTCGGCCCGGGGCGGATCCACCACTGCATGCGCGCGATCGGCGCCGCCGAGCGCGCCCTGGAGTCGATGTGCGCCCGCGCCGTCTCGCGCGTCACGTTCGGCCAGCCGATCGCGATGCGCGGCAACATCCAGGACTGGATCGCCGAGTCGCGTGTGGAAATCGAGATGGCGCGGCTGCTGACGCTGAAGGCCGCGTGGCTGATGGACACGGTCGGCAATCGCCACGCCCGCACGGAGATCGCGGCGATCAAGATCGCCGCGCCGAACGTCGCGTTGAAGGTCGTGGACCGCGCGATCCAGGTGCACGGCGGCGGCGGCGTCTCGGAAGACTTCCACCTCGCCTGGGCCTACGCCCACCTGCGCACGCTGCGCCTCGCCGACGGGCCCGACGAGGTGCACAAGCTCTCGATCGCCCGGCGCGAGCTCGCGCCGTTCATCCCCCGCGAGGAGCCGGCACCGGCCTAACCCGGCCGGCCGGCGGGCGCTTACTCACGTTTTCCGCAACTTTCGCGAGTACCGAGCGTCCAAATGGGTATATGGAGTCTCGCGCTACATTGAGGTAGACAGGAGGTCGCAGGCTTGTGAGGTACATGGACATGAGGTCCCCCGCTCGATGAAGCTTCCAGCACGCACCTTGCTTGCGGCGTTCGGCGCGAGCGCAGTCGTTGGCTCCGTGGCGGCGCCTGCCGCGCAGGCCACGTTCGGCCCGGAAACCTTCGAAGCCGGCACGTGCGTCAACCACACCTGCACGTATTCGAGCGTCGAAGCAAATCACGAAGAAGCCTTCACACAAGCGGCGGGGCACCCGCCATGGGGGATTACGAAGTTCGTGATGAAACCCGGCGGGACATCGATGGAATCCGTCAAGCGGATCCGTGTCGATGTGCCACCAGGCTTGGCGTCGAACCCACAGGCACCACTGCCAAAGTGCGCCGTCGCAGTGTTCGAATCCAATCCCAAAAGCTGCGCTGCCGGCAGCGAAGTCGGCTCGACCGAAATGGAAGCCGTCGCCGAACTCGTGCTACCGATCACGCTCAAACTGACCGGGACTGTGTACAACCTCGAACCGCCGGCCGGGCTCCCGCTCGACTTCGGCATCGCCGTCGAACCAGCCGGCGAACTCGTGTCCCCGATCCGCCTGTTCCTCGAAGGGCACGTCGATTGGAGCGGCGACTACCACGAGTTCTTCGAAATCAACAACGTTCCGAACGAAGCCACGGTGAACAAAGTTGTTCCGGCCACAGCGCCGGTAAGGGTTTTGATGTCGAAACTGAACTTCAACGGCCATGCCGGCGGCAACTTTCTGACGCTGCCGAGCGTCTGCTCGAGCACCACGACCTCGCACCTCGAACTCGAATCGTGGAACAAACAGATCGCGACGACCGAAACCCACACCCCCGTTGGCGTCGACGGGTGCGACAAAGTGCCGTTCTCGCCCTCGGTCACGGTCGTCCCTGAAACCGCCCAGTCGGATGCCCCCGATGGCGCGGCGACAGTCGTGCAGGTGCCCCAGAAAGTTCACGAAAACGAAGTCAACACGTCCGACATCCAGAACGCGGTCGTCAAGCTCCCTGAAGGCCTGACGCTCAACCCGTCGGCCGCGCACGGACTCGCGGCATGCACGGCCGCACAGATCGGGATCGGCACGACGAATGCCGTCGGCTGCCCGGCAGGCTCGACGGTCGGAACGGTCACGATCGAAACAGATCTCCCGCCGGGCTCGCTCACGGGCAACGTCTATCTCGGGAGCCCGACGGGCAGCCCGATCACTGATCCCCCCTACACGCTCTACCTGGATGCCGAGAGCGCAAGGTACGGTATCTCGGTACGTCTGCAGGGCTCGGTCACCCCCAACCCGACCACCGGCCGGCTGGAAGTCACGTTCGCGAACAACCCCCAGCTTCCGTTCAGCGAACTGCGCCTGACCGTGAACGGAGGCGTCCACGCGCCGCTGGCCAACCCGCTCGCCTGCGGGGCCGTGCCGACGGACTTCGCCTTCACGCCCTACACGGGCGGCGCCGCGGCGATCGGCTCGACGCCGTTCACGACCGGCGGCTGTGCCTCGCCGCTGCCGTTCTCGCTCGCCCAGAGCACGGCGGACAGCCCGCCTAACGGCGGTGCGTTCGGCTCCACGGCCTACACGTTCAACCTCGCCCGCGCCGACGGACAGCAGTACCTGTCGAAAATAACGACCGTCCTGCCCGCCGGGCTGGTGGGCGCGATCCCGTCAGTGACGTTGTGCGGCGAACCGCAGGCGCAGGCCGGTGCCTGTACGTCGGCCAGCCAGATCGGCACGGCGACGGCGAACGTCGGTGCCGGCGACCCATACCCGTTCACGGGTCCAGTCTTCCTGACCGGCCCGTACGGCGGGGCACCGTATGGCCTGTCGATACCGATCCATGCTGCCGCCGGCCCGTTCGACCTGGGCACGATCGTCACGCGCGTCGCGATCGGCGTCGACCCGCACAGCGGTCGCGTCATCGCCGCCAGCACGCTGCCGACGATCTTCAAGGGCGTGCCGTTGCGGCTGCGGGGCGTCAGCGTCGCGGTCAACCGGCCGAACTTCCTTTTCAACCCGACCAACTGCGGAGCGCTGGCGACCAACACGACGTTGACATCCACCTTCAACGCGACGCAGACCCTGTCGAGTCCATTCAACGTCGCCAACTGCAGCGCGCTTCCGTTCAAACCGAGGTTCACGGTGTCATCCAGCTCGAGAACATCGAAACTCAACGGCGCGAGCCTCAAGGTCAGCCTGAGCCAAGGCGCCCACGAGGCGAACATCCACTCGGTGGTCACCCAGCTTCCCCTGCAGCTGCCTTCGCGCTTGACGACGATACAAAAAGCGTGCGCCGAAGCGACGTACGCCGCCAACCCGTTCGCCTGTCCGGTGGGTTCGAGGGTTGGCACCGCCACCGCCACGACACCGGTTCTGCCTGGCAGCCTCAGCGGACCTGCGTACCTCGTCTCACACGGAGGCGCCGCATTTCCGGACCTCGACCTGCTGCTGGAAGGCGACGGCGTCCGCGTGATCCTGCAAGGCAACACGAACATCAAAGGCGGCATCACAACCTCGTCGTTCACATCGATCCCAGACGTGCCGGTCTCGAGCTTCGTGCTCGACCTTCCGACGGGCCCGAACTCGGCGCTCGCGGCGAACGGGAACCTCTGCGCGCATGCTCTGATCATGCCGACGACGATCACCGCTCAGAGCGGTGCGCAGGTCAAACAGAACACGGAAATCTCCGTTGCGGGCTGCCCCAAGGTCCGGATCCTCCATCGCAAGATCGTTCGTCACACGCTCGTCCTCAAGATCCAGACCCTCCTCGCCGGCCGCGTCAGTGCGGGCGGGAAATACCTGCGTACGGCCCGCAAGCGCGTTCGCAAGCCCTCGACGTTCACGCTCCGGGTCCCGCTGTCGCGAAGAGGGCTTACGGCTCTGCACGCGAGTGTTCGCAGGCATCGCCGCCTGAAGATCACCGTGCGCGTCACGTTGGCGCCCGCGAACAAGCACGAACGCAACTCGACGGCCTCCACCCGGGTCGCGTTCAAGCGCTAAGCCTCGCCGATCGCGCCTGGCAGGGCACGCCGCTCGCATCCTCGACGTCGCACGCGTGCTCTACGGTTGCGCCGAGGCGATCATGCGCACGGAACCCCGCCATCCGGCACCCAGCGCACGAGGACTCCGCATCGCGCTCGGGACGGTCGCCGCGGCGACGAGCATCCTCGCTCTCGCGTTGACGACCCCGACCCTGGCCACGACTCCCGCGCTCGGCGCTCCTGCGGCCGAAATCAGCGCCGCGGCCGTGCCGACCGAGCTCGTCTACGGCGCGTCGCTGTCGGTGACCGGACGCATCGTCGCCAGCGGTGCTGGGATCGCGCGCGCTCCGCTGGCGCTGCAAGCGATGCCGTATCCCTCTCGCCACATTGAGATCGTCGCGCGCGTGACCAGCGCTGCGGATGGAACTTTCACGTTCGCGGGGATACGATCCGATCGCGACAGCCGTCTACGCGTTGTCGATGAAAGCTCACCGGCGGCGATGAGCCAGCAGCTGGGAGTGATCGTCGATCCCCGCGCCGCGGTCAGGGAGTCGAGCCTCGGCCCCGGCCGTGCGCGGCTGAGCGTTCGCGTGGTGCACACGCCGCAGCGCAGAGCGTCCTCCGTGAGCGCGCTGTGGTTCGTCGCAGCGCGCGGAACGCACACGTTTCACCTGGCGGCGGTGACACCCACTCGCGAGCTCGCCGGAGGCGTCACCTACGCGAGCGCGACGATTGACCCGCCATCCAAGCTGTTCTCCTACCGCGTGTGCCTGAACCCCTCATGGGAACACGCGATGGGCGCCCCGACAGCCCACCACATGTGCCCCCGGCGCGACTTCACGAGCACCTCGAAGGTGCGCGGCGTCGAGTATCAGGCCGACGGCCGCGGCATCCCCCTCCCCGCCTACCCGTCGGCCAGCGCGATCGCCGCAGCGATGCGCTTGTTGGACACACGCGCGGGAAGAACGTCCTTCGCCGTGGTGGACAGCCACGGTCGCCTGTCCGGCGTGCGCCTGCGAGAGCACTTCCAGACCGCGAGCGTCGTGAAGGTGATGATGCTCGTCGCCTACCTGCAGATGCTGGATGCGGACCACCGCGGCTTGAGCGCGGCCGACACCTCGCTGCTGTACCCGATGATCCATATCTCCGACAACAACGCCGCCTCGGCGGTGCTCGCGATCGTGGGAGGCGCCGCGGTGGCACGGGTCGCGCGCGAATCGGGCATGAGCGACTACGCCCCGGGGGTCGGCTGGTGGGCGTTCACCCAGACCTCCGCCGCCGACCAGGCGCGCTTCTTCTTCGCGCTGCCACGTCTGATCCCGGGGCAGTTCTACGGCTATGCCCGCGGCCTTATGTCGGGCATCGAGCCGTCGCAGAGCTGGGGCATCCCGCCCGTCGCCCGGCCCCGCTGGCAGGTCTTCTTCAAGACCGGCGCGCTCCCGTCGGAGGGGTTGTTCAACGAGGTGGCGCGGCTCGAGCGGCCTGGCGTCACGTTCACGATCGCCGTCTTCACCACCGGAGACCCGTCGATGAGCTACGGCGAGCAGACGATCCAGGGCGTGGCGTCGGCGCTGCTCGCGCACCCGCCCTAGCCGCTCGCTCGCGCGTGCGCCCAGTCCCGTGCTCTCGCGTGGCCGCGTGGGAGCCGCCCGCTGCCGGGATCGTGGACAATGGAGCCAGCAACGCCGAGGAGGAGCATCGAATGTCCGCAGCAACGGCCGTGCACCCGCAGCAGTCGTCGAGACGCAGCTTGGAGGTGATCGTCGTCGGAGCGGGGTTCGGCGGGATCGCGGCGGCGATCGAGCTCAGGCGGCACGGCATCGACTCGATAAGGATCCTCGAGCGTGCGCCCGACCTCGGCGGGACCTGGTACTACAACGGCTATCCGGGCGCGGCATGTGACGTCCCCAGCCACCTGTACTCGTTCTCGTTCGCCCAGCGACGCGACTGGTCGCGGCTGTGCTCGCCGCAGCAGGAGATCCACGACTACCTGCGCGCGGTGGCGCGCGCCAACGGCGTCGAGGAGCTCGTCGAGCCGAACACGACCGTCACCTCGTGCGCGTGGGACGAGCAGAGCCGCCGCTGGACTGTGGAGACCGCCGCGGGCGAGCGCTGTGAAGCCGACGCGCTGATCCTCGCCACCGGACAGTTGCACCAGCCCGCGCGTCCGGCGATCGACGGCGTCGAGACGTTCGCCGGACACAGCTTCCACTCGGCCGAATGGGACCACGATTACGACCTTTCGGGCAAGCGCGTCGCCGTCGTCGGAACCGGAGCGAGCGCGGTCCAGTTCATCCCCGAGATCGCCGCCGCGGTCGCGCACCTGACCGTCTTTCAGCGCACCGGCAACTGGTTCCTGCCGCGCCGCAACCGGCGCTACCCGGCAGCGGTCAAGGCGGCCATCCGGCATGTCCCCGGCGTACAGGCCTTCCGGCGCAAATTCATGTTCCAGTACTGCGAGGCGATCACCGTCGCGATCCGTCACCCCAACACGATCGGCCGTCTCGTGAAGGCGCGGTCGGTCGGCTTCATGCGCTTGCAGCTGAGGGACCCCGAGCTCCGCCGGAAGGTCTGGCCCGACTACACGTTCGGGTGCAAGCGCGTGCTGTTCAGCTCGTCCTACCTGCCCGCGCTCCAGCGCGAGAACGTCGAGCTCGTCACCGAGCCGATCGCGAGCGTCGTCCCCGACGGCATCGTCACCGCCGACGGCCGGCGCCATCTGCTCGACTGCATCATCTGGGGCACGGGCTTCAAGACGACGGACTTCATGTTCCCGATGGCGGTCACCGGCGCCGGCGGTTGCGAGCTGCGCGACGCGTGGGCGGATGGCGCCCACGCTCACCTCGGGATGGCGGTCGCCGGCTTTCCGAACATGTTCATCATGTATGGGCCGAACACCAATACCTCGGGCGGGTCGATCATCTTCTATCTCGAGGCCCAGGCAGCCTATGTGCGCCAGGCGCTGCACGAGCTGCGCGCCCGCGACGCGGAGGCGATCGAGGTGCGACCCGAGATCGAGGCCGCGAGCGATCGTGTGCTCCAGGCGCGTTTCGCGGGAACCGCCTGGACGCAATGCGACTCCTGGTATCGCGACGAGCAGGGCAGGATCGTCGCCAACTGGCCGGGCTACATGCGCCAGTACCTGCAGCAGACCGAGCGCCTTGACCCGAACGACTACCTGTTCGAGCCTCGCGCAGGGCTGGCAGGCGATCGCGACCAGACTCGGGCCGACACCGCCGCGCTCACCGACGCTTAGAGGAAAGGAAGACACCGATGCACGACTACGTCATCGTCGGGGCCGGCTCCGCCGGCTGCGTGCTGGCCAATCGCCTGTCCGAGGATCCCTCGGTACGGGTCCTGCTGCTGGAGGCCGGGCGCAAGGATCGATCGCCCAACATCAAGATCCCGGCGGCGTTTCCCAATCAGTTTCACACCAAGCTCGACTGGGACTTCGCCACCGAGCCCGAGCCGTTCGTCGACGATCGCTCGCTGTACGTCCCGCGCGGCAAGAGCGTCGGAGGATCGAGCTCGATGAACGCGATGCTCTACGTCCGCGGACGCCCGCTGGATTACGACGCCTGGGAGGCTCAGGGCGCCCCCGGCTGGGGCTTCCGCGACGTGCTGCCCTACTTCATCAAGTCCGAGGACAACGCTCGCGGGGCGTCCGAGTTTCACGGCGTCGGTGGGCCGCTGCGCGTCTCAGAGCAGCGCTCGCCGCGACCGATGAACCAGCGCTTCTTGGAGGCCAGCGCCGCGGCCGGCATCCCGCGCATAGCCGACTACAACGGGCCCGAGCAGGACGGCGCCTCGGTGTTCCAGGTGACCCAGTCTGGCGGGCGGCGCTTCAGCGCCGCCGACGCGTTCCTGCGTCCTGTGCTCAAGCGGCCCAACCTCGAGGTGCGCACGAACGCCACCGTCCTCGGGCTCGAGCTCGAGGGCGAGCGCGTGGTCGGCGTGCGCCTGCGCAAGGGCCGCAGCGGCGAGGAGGTCGCTCGCGCCGGACGCGAGGTGCTGCTGTCTGCCGGGGCGATCAACTCTCCGCAGCTGCTGCTGCTCTCGGGGATCGGCCCCGCCGATGAGCTGCGGGCAGCGGGCGTTCAGGTCCGCCACGACCTGCCGGGCGTGGGCCGCAACCTGCAGGATCATCCGTTCGTGACGATGATCTGGGAGGTCACCGACACACGCACCCTGTACGGCGCAGACAAGCCCAAGCCGCTCGCCGAGTGGCTCCTGCGCAAGTCCGGTCCGTTGACCTCGACCGTGGCCGAGGTCGTCGCGTTCGCGCGAACGCGTGGCGGATTGCCGGCCGCCGACATCCAGTTCCACATGGGCGCCGCCTACTACGAAGACCATGGCGCCGAGACCTACGACGGGCACTGCATGGTCATCGCGCCGGCCCTCGTCTCGCCCAAGGCCCGCGGTCGAGTCTGGCTCCGCTCGGCCGACCCGACGGCCAAGCCGCGGATCATCACGAACACGCTGTCCGAGCCCGACGACGTCGAGTCGATGGTCGCCGGCATGCGCCTCGCGCGAGAGATCGCGGCGCAGTCGCCGCTGAGGGAGACGGTTCTCACGGAGCTCAAGCCGGGCTCGGCGGTGACCGACCGCGAGGATCTGGAGGCCGACCTGCGCCGGCGCCTGATGCTCATCTACCACCCGGTCGGCACCGCGCGCATGAGCGACACCGACAAGGACGCCGTCGTCGACTCCGAGCTGCGCGTGCACGGGCTCCAAAGCCTGCGCGTCGTCGACGCGTCGATCATGCCGCTGATCCCCGGCGGCAACACCAACGCCCCGACGATCATGATCGCCGAGCGTGCGGCCGATCTGATCCGTGGACGCGTGCGCAGCGCTTCGCCTGAGTCGGTGTCGGCGTGAGCGCCCGATCGGCGCGCCGCCGGCGGATTCGTCCGCACTCCTAGCCGCCGATGGCGATCAACCACCATCGCGAGGGCGCCGGGCCGCCGCTGGTCCTTCTGCACGGGATCGGGCATCACTGGCAGGCGTGGGAGCCCGTGATCGCCCTGCTCTCCGACGACTTCGAAATCGTCGCATGCGACTCGCCCGGGTTCGGGCGCTCAGATCCGCTCGCCGGCAGCGTCGCCCCTACGATCCCGGCGTACGTCGACGCCTTCGAGCGGTTCTTCTCCGAGCTCGGGCTGCAGCGTCCGCATGTCGCGGGCAACTCGATGGGCGGCGCGATCGCGCTCGAGCTGGCTCGTCGTCGCGCGGTCAGCTCCGCGACCGCGTTCTCCCCGGCCGGATTCTGGACCCCCGCCGAACGGCGCTTCTGCCAGCTCTCGCTCGGATTGCTCGCGGCGGTGCCGCCGGTGGCGCGACCGGCGATCACGGCGCTGGCGCGCACGCGCTCGGGCCGTGTGGCGCTGTTCGCCCAGCTCTTTGGCCGACCGACGCGCATGCCCGCCGAGGAGGCCGTCGCCACCCTCACGGACGCCTGGGCGGCGCCCGCGCTCGCCGCCGCCCTCGCTGCCTTCGACGACTACGACTTCAGCGCGCCCGAGGGGATCGTTGAGGTGCCCGTGTCGGTCGCGTGGGGCGTGAGCGACCACCTGCTCCCGGCCCGACGCCAGGCGCCGCGTGCGCGCGCGCGGCTGCCGCGGGCCAGGCACCTGACGCTTGGCGCTGGGCACGTTCCCTACTTCGATGATCCGGGAGCGGTGGCGGAGGTGATCCGCTCCTGCGCCAATGGCGCGGGCACCGTCTAGGATCGTTGGCGTCGCTCTGCAGCCCCCTGCAGAAGGGCCTGACCCGTGTTCGTCACGACGCGGGCGGAACGGGCACGGAGTTGAACGGCGTCGTCCCGGTCGCGACCTGCAACCCCAGGCCGGTGGCGCTGTTGGCATACGCCAGCTCCTTGGCCAGCGTTCCCACGCCGTTGCTTGCCGGCACGGGAGCCAGCTCGACCGTCGACAGCACGCCGAGCGCGTCGCCGTTCGGATCCAGGAAGCCGCTGCCTGAGTCGCCCGGTATGCCGGGGGTGACCGTGTATAGCTGCTGGCTCCAGCCGCCGCTGGCTTCAGCTTCGCCGAGGCTGATGCCCGTCTTCGGGCTGAGCGCGCTGATGCCGAGCCGCAGGATCGAGTTGCCGTAGCTGAAGACGCGGTCGCCCTGCTGTGAGACCGCCGGGGCGAGGCCATCCGGGCCTCCCCAGAAGGGCACCGTCGGGTTGACGTTGGCCACTTGGGAGGAGGCGATCTTGATCAGCGCGAGATCGTTGAATGCGCACGTGTTGGGATCGGTCTCACCTTTGCCCTGCATGGTGAGCCACGAGTTGTAGGCGAGTTTTCCGATCAGCGTTCCGTTTTGGACTCCACCGTTGACGAGTTCGCCCGAGTAGATCGGGGTGCCGAGCGGCAGCGAGTGGGTCGTGCAGCCACCCGTTTCGGTGTCGCTGCCGGTCGAGGAGCAGTGGGCGGCCTGGCCGAGGTAGACGCCGCCGGAGGCGTCGGTGTATACGAAGTTCGACGTACATTGCGACGCCCCGCCGAGGAACGACGGCGCGTCGGTGAACGTCATCACGCCCGGGTGGATCGTGGCACTCCCCTCGGGGGCCCACGCCGAGGCGCTGCCCGCGCCCGACAGGACCGCAACGACGAGTACGCCCAGCAGCAGCGGCAGCTTCGGGAGCGGCTTCATCAAAGATTCCTTTCCTCCGGCGTCGGCATCGGATGCGCACCGGCTCGGCGCAGGGGCGCGAAGGTGCTTTGCAGGGCGCTTCCTACCCGCATTTTTCGGGCCTGAAACCGACTGCGCCAGGAACCTCAGATGATGCAATACCGCCGATCGTTCCCCCCTCGGGGTCGGACATCGCACGGACTCGAACCGAGACGGTCGCGCCGTCGGGAGTCCAGACGCCAATCCCGTCACACCCGTTCATACTGAGCGGATGGACGCCGAGCTCGCCCGCGAACTGCTCGAGCGCGAGCGCGCGCGTATCGAGCGGGCTCTCGCGGACCTGGCCCGGCCGGAACACGAGGACGACGGTCCCGACCCATTCGAGGCTTCCGACGCTGGCTCGGATCTGCTCGATGCCGAGCTCGGCGAGGGTCTCGCCGAGCGACTGCGAGAGGAGCTCGCGGCCTTGGGGAGAGCTGAGCAGCGCCTCGCCGACGGCACCTACGGCCTGTCGGTCGAGAGCGGCGAGCCGATCCCCGATGCCCGCTTGCAGGCGATCCCCTGGGCCGAGCGAACCGCGGAGGAGCAGGCCCGCTACGAGCGCTGAGCGAGCAGTCGCGCGAGCGTTCCTCAGGGGTCGGCGATCAGCACCGACGTTCGCGCGACGCTGCCGAGCGATGCGAGTCGCTGCGGCGCGCCGGCCACGTGCTTGAGATAGCTGTCGAGGAAAGCAACCGTCACGCGCTCGACGATCCCAAGCTGCGGTTGCTCACGCGTGTATGGCGGCAGGTGCTCGGCTCCGAGCAGGCGCAGGAGGAACTTCGGCCGACGCGCCTGGCGGTAGAAGGCGTCGGTGAACCTCGGCTCATTGATCGTGTCGCCGGTTCCCTGGGCGGCGAGCAGCGGTGGGCTGCCGGCGCGAAAGCTGAAGCCGCCGACGCCGGACATCCGCGCGCCGGCGAGGATCACGGCAGCCCCGATCCGACGGTCGCGGAAGTCGCGACTGTAGGCCGCGGCGAGCGCCGTCTCAGCGCCGTCGGAGTGGCCCGCGACGGCGATGCGCGCGGGGTCGACGAGCCCGGCGAGCGGTCCGGCGCCGGCGCTGCTCGCCTGCAGCACGCGCGAGATCACGAATCGCATGTCGGTCGGCTGGTTGATCAGGTCGGACTCGTCGGGTCCCCCGGGGGCGTGGGCGTTCTCCAGCGGAAACACGGGTGCGGCAACGACATACCCGGCCCGCGCCCAGCTCTGGAGCAGGTGCGCGTAGAGCGCCGGCGTGACCGCAAACCCATGTGCGAAGACAACGAGCGGAAACGGACCGGCGGCGCTTGCGGCCGTCGCGCCTGCCAGATCAACCGCACCGGGTGCTCCGACCGCGGGATAGCGCACGTAGGTCAAGAGTTCGCGCGGCTCGATCCTGCCGCTGGGAAGCCTGATCGTGCGACTGCCGTCGATCAGCCGCAGCACGCGGATGCCGACGGCGAACGATGGTGGCGGGGCGGTGGCCGCAAGGGCTGGCCCGCGCGACTGGGATGCGGACGCGGCGGCCAGCCCGATGCGGAAAGCACTCGCCGCGCCAAGCAGCACGAGCATCGCAAGCGCCCACCTGCCGCTCCTCGAGATTCCGCTCGACACCGACGCGATCCTAGGGCACCGTCGGCGGTCGGGCGAGGGGCAAGCCGATTCGTTCGCATCGACGCGTTCGGGGGAGTACGGTGTCACTTGTGGAGCAGATCGCGCTCGCCAATGAGGAGGCGATTGAGGCATGGGACGGCCCGCTGTACGACCGGTTCGTCCAGTTTCGTGATCTCCTGACCACTGGGCTCGGGGCGCACGGCGAAGAGGCTCTGCGCCTGAGCCCGCCGCGTACCGGTGAGCGGGTTCTGGATGTCGGCTGCGGCTTCGGCGATACGGCCCAGCGGATCGCCGGTCTCGTCGGAGGCGACGGCGAGGTGCTCGGCGTCGATGCGTCGCCGCGGTTCATCGAGACCGCGAGGCGGGAGGCCGCCGATGCCGGCGTTGGCAACGTGCGCTTCGCCGTCGCCGATGTCGAGACGGCCAGCTTCGATCAGCGCTTCGATTTCGCGTTCTCGCGGATGGGCACGATGTTCTTCGCCAACCCGGTCGCTGCGATGAGAAACGTGCGCCAGGCGCTGCGGCCCGGGGGCAGGCTCGTCATGGTCGTCTGGCGCTCCAAGGTCGAGAACGAATGGATGTACCGCGCCCAGACAATCACCGAGCGGTTCCTTTCCAAGCCCGACGAATACGACGAGCCAACGTGCGGTCCCGGCCCGTTCTCGATGGCAAACGCGGACACGACGAGCGGGATCCTGCTGAGCGCCGGCTTTGAGGGCGTTGCCCTGCGGCGTTGCGATGAGCCGATCAAGATCGGGTCCGATGTCGAGGAGGCGGTCGAGCTCGTCATGAGCCTCGGTCCCGCGGGCGAGATCCTGCGACTAGCCGGTGAGTCGGCGGCGCACCTGCACGAGCCGGTCGCCGATGCGCTGCGCGAGGGCTTGGCCGAGTGGGCCGGACCCGGAGGCGTCGTCGCGCCGGCGTCGACGTGGATCGTCACGGCGACGGTGCCGGGCGCGGCGACACCGGGCTAGGACTCGCGCAGGCCAGAACGTCTCGCGCGAGAGCTGCGGAGAGGTCGGATTCAGGCCGACTCGCTCAGGAGCTGCGCCGCTAGCTGTCTACGATGTCTCGGGACATCTGTTTCCGATGTCTTGAGACAACGACAAAGTGGAGACGGTGGGAATCGAACCCACGCAATGTTTCAACCGTGGGAGGCGCTCGGGCAGTATCTCCGTCAATTACGCGCCAGTGCGACACCCAGCATATTGCCGAGTACCTCGCCGGCAGGTGGTCCATGACCGCGTCGCGGGGCGCTGCGGACGGACCAATGCGCAGCCACCCGGAGCGGCTTGGCCGGCCCCGGGTGGCACATGACATCACTGCGCTGCGGTCACGGTGCCCCGATTAGCGCGAACGCAAGGAGGTCAAACCCCCGCGTTCACCACCACTTCGCAGTTGGCGTTGTGAGTCACGGCGTCGAAGCCGCCCAGAGGCGCCGTGTCTCCCAGCGTGAGGAGCGTGGGACTCCACGTGACAGAAGAGATCTGGCTTGAGACGGTTCCTTTTTCTTCGCCTTTGGGGTTGGAGGTTTCGTAACAGCTCCCCAGCGTCCACGGTGCTGTGAACGCTTCCGCCTTCGCGATCGCGCCCTTGGCGTCGGGGGCAAGCAGCCAGCCCTGCGTGACGTCGTATTTGGCCGCCTTCTTAACGGCCAAGACGTAGGCTTGGTGCGACCGGTACAGCGACTGGATCATCGCCGGCGTCCAGCCGCGGTAGGTGCCGAACAGCGGGCAGCCCGTGCCGGCGTTGTAGGCCACCGGCGCCTGGATGAACGGCAGGCGAACGCCGCCCTCCGCGAGGCCGTTGGAGTCGCGCACGGCTTCTTCGCCGTTTCGCAGCAGGCGCGGCATCGATGGACCCATGTCGCCCGTTTCGAAGTAATGGGCAATCCATGTGGTCGCCGCGCGGGACGTATAGTCGACCTCGGCGCGGTTCATCGCACAGGCCGTGTTGATCGGATTGGGCGTCCCCGAGGGGACCAAGTCACGCTGGTACATCGACCACACGTAGCTGTACCAGACGTATGGCGCGTGGGCAGCACCTGCTTCCTCCCACAGGCGATAGTGGGAGTTGTCGGCCTGCTTGGGCCCCTGCGTCTCCTCGTCGAGCTGCAGGATCGGCGTGGAGAAGTCGTTGTATGGCCCCCCTCCGCGCGTAATCAGGTACAGGTCGACCAGGCCGCGGTTGTAGCCGCCGTTGATGAATTCGGTGAGCTTGCCGGCCGACTGCGAGGCGCCGTTCGCGACGAGGTGCTTGATCGTCATGCCCCGCATCGGATCCACGCCGCCCACGCCCCCGAGCACGGCTCGGTTTTCGCCGGGGTTGCGAAGCGCCTGCAGCGCCTGGGAGAAGATGTCGAACGAGAATTCGTCTCCCGGGTGAGCAATCCCGGCATAGCGCACGGGATCCCATCCCGGGAGGAAGTCCGCGCCCACAAGCTGCGCCGAGACGCCGACGTAGCCATAGCCGTGCTGCATGAGGTACTGCGCCTCGACGGGCCAGTCGGTCTCGAGGTCATTGCCGCCGGTGACGTTGAGCCACTCAACGATCACGGTGCCGTTGAACTTGCGGGGATTCTGAGGCAAGCGCACGAGCATGCGGCTCGCATACGGCGCCTGCACACCCGTGGCGAGGTTCGTGGCTGTGCCCGAATAGAAGTACTCGTTCTCGGTGTAGCTGTAGCCCTTTCCCGTCAGAGGGAAGACGCTGTGGTTCCAGGGGTACCCATGCACGCCGCCTTGGATCGGTCCCTGCACTGAGGGGTTGGGCACTGCACTTGCGCTGGCCGCTGCAGTGGCTGCGCAGATGAGCGCGACGAGGCCTAGCGTGAGCGTGCCCCGGGCTATTCTCTTCAGGCTCAACACTCCATCTCCCTTTCGCTCGTGACCGCCGGAACCCCGGCGCCTCGTCGGCGGCGCTCGCCGGCACAGTGGGCAACATATCCTGGATGTGTATCTCTGTCAACCCCTTTTGAGAAATGTGACACACGATACTGAGACGGCAGATGTAAACCGCGGTTTATGGGGCCCGACTCGCCCGGAGTCGACCACGCCCCCCTCCCTCTCGCCCTCCGGAGAAGGACGGCTTTGCGAGCTACTCGAGCAGCAGAGCGACGATCTCGGCGGCCTTGTCGACGGCGGGTTCGACGGTTGCGAGCGCGTCGTTGTAGATAAACCCCTCCGTCAGCCGCACGACCGCATACGCCAGCGAGTCGGGGTCGACACGCGGCTGGAACGTCCCTGCCGCCTGCTCCTCGCGGTACAGATCGCTGAGCCGGCGAACGGTTCGTCGTTGTACACCGCCGAGCGGCGACGTCAGCACGCGGAGCGCAACCTGCGTCTCCTGACGCAGGAATGCATGTAGCGGCTCGGCCTCCACAAGCGTCCCCACGTGCTGGCGATAGATCGCGAGCAGCCGCTTGGCGCCGTTGTGCCTCGGATGGTCGAGCGTGGCCTGCTTGAAGATTTCATCGGACAGCGACCACAGCACATCGCTCAGCAGCTGCTCTCGCTGTCCGGTCCACCGATAGAGCGTCGGACGTGAGATGCCAAGCTCGGCGGCGAGCGCGCGCATATCCACCCGCTGACCCGTGAGGAACGTGCGCCGCGCGGCGTGGAATGCAGCGGCGGGAGTCGGCCGTGTGCGCGTGAGGGCCCCGTTGCCGTCGCGGGCCTGCTGAAGAGCAAGCGATTCCTCCACGTGCCGGACCTCAAGCCCGACTCGAGCACTTGCCCCGGACATGCGCCAAGCATAGCGACTTGACAAAAGCCGCAAGTGTTGCCTCTGTGACACGTGTCCACATCATCTTTCCGGTGCGCGTCTTGCACAAGGCACCCCACAGCGCCGGTCAAACGAGTACCCGACGCCACCAGCAACGTCAAGGCCGCGCAGAAGCTCCCGGGCCATAGCTCGATCCAGACGACCGGCGACATCTACGCGAACTTGGACATCGACGCCCTCACGAGCGCCGGGGCCGAAGTGCTCGAACAGGACGCCTAGCGAATCGTTCCCACCGTGGTCCCATGCAAACCGCATGGGAGAGCCGACTAGTGGAGACGGTGAGAATCGAACCCACGCAATATTCCCACCGTCACTTGTACCGACCGAATGCCAAGACCGCGACGCCTCGAAGTTTGTTCCGCTCTGCGATCAAACTCGCCGTGCATCGAGGTTCTTTGTCTGGTCGACTAGCGTCGGGAGCAGGCCCCGCAGGGCGTCCGTCAGCAACTGGTTCTCGGCGGCCTTGCGCACAGCAATGCGCAGGTGCGCGGACTCGCCGGGGATGCGATTCGAGACGTCCTTGATCTCGATCGCCTCCTCGGATAGGAGCAGTCGCCTCAGCGTCTGCCCGGCCGACGCCGGCGCGTCGAGGCGGACGAGTAGGAAATCGCCCCCGCTCGGATAGACCTCCGCGATGCCAGGTAGGGCCTGCAGCGTATCCCGCAGGTCCTCGCGGTCCTGCACGGTCTGCTCGAAGGAGGCTGCCAGCTCTGGGCGGAACTTCAAGAGAAGTTCCAGGAAGTACTCGGCGACGGAGTTCATGTTCCAGATCGGCAGTCGCCGCCCGACCTCGTCGATGAAGCCGACGTCGTGTGAGTAGATGTAGCCGATTCGCAGCCCCGGTACGCCTAGCGCCTTGCTGAGGCTGACGAGGACGTGAACGTTGGTCAGCGGCTCGCGTTCGAGCGCCACCTCGATCGACGGCTCTCCGCAAAAGCCACTGAAGGACTCGTCGATGAGGAACGTCTTCGAGGGATGTCGCGCGGCGAGCGCAAAGATCTCGCTTGTGGGCAGCGTTGTGCCGGTCGGGTTGTTCGGGTTGACAATCACCACGACGTCTGCGGCATCGGCGACCCGTGCGAGCTCGAGGAGATCTATCCCGGGTGCGTCCTGGTAGTGCAGCGCGTTGTCGAAGCGCCGGTACTCGCCGAACGTCGGCATAGGCACACACACCGTCTTGCCGCTGAACAGGTCCCGCAAGATCGGAAACGCCTGCGTCGCTCCGTGCAGCGTCTGCAGCCGGCGTGGATCGCGGTCCAAGAACCAGCCGAGCTTCTCGTTAAGCACCTCCTGCGTCGAGCCGTACCGTTCCATCAGGCCGGGAAGAGCGTGTCGCATTGCCGCAAACATCCCCTCGGTGGGGAAGTAGCTGTTGCGCATGAACGAGAAGTCGAGCAGTTCAAAGCTCCACTGCCCGCCGAAGGTCCGGTCAAGCGTCTCTGCGCGTCCGTCGGGCTCGAACTGGAAGCGGGCCACGGCGAGGTCGTTTGGGTCGTCCACCTCGGCCCACTGCTCACCGTCCACCACCTCGGCCGCGATCTGCTGCTCGGGGGCATTGGAGAGCATCCCCAGCACAAGCTCGTAGTAGGAGTTCGCGTCGACCTGGTCGGCGTAGACCTTGACGAGCGGTGCCAGCGTGTTGACCCAGAAGTCGCGCTTGAAGCGATAGATGTTGAGTGTCTTGTACTTGTCGCCGTACTGGAAGTCGGGTCCCTGCACGTGCGGCGGGAACACCTGACGCACGAGCCCGTCGGATACGGAGACGACGGTTCCGTCCATGCCGGTGCGGTAATGGTCGACTAGGGCGATGTTGGCGTCGCGTGTGAGCAGCCTCCCAAGGAGACCGGGCTCGAACAGCAGGTCGCACTCGACCAGGATGAGATCGCCCTCGAGCCGCATGCCTTGGAGGCCCATGGACAACGACACGATGTTGTTGGTCTCGTCATATCGTTGGTTGTTGACGAACTGGAAGCGCGTCTCCGGGTAGCGCTCGCGCAGATAGCGTTCGATGTCCTCGGCGCGGTATCCAGTTACGACGGTGATGTCTTCGATGTCGATCTCGCGAAGGCCGTCAATTATCCGAGCGAGTATCGTCGTTGATCCGATCGGCAGCAGCGCCTTGTGGCTGCTCTCGGACAGCGGTCGCATCCGACGTCCGTACCCGGCTGCCAAGATGATCGCTTGCATTCGGGAGTCGCTCCTTCTGGGGGTCCGGGCCACGCCGCTCCGACAACTGTTGCTGGCTCCTTTAAGTCTTTCACACCGTTCGGTCGCGCACCGAACGACGTCGCGGGGCGGAAGCGAAGGGATGCTAAGCTCCGCCCAGATATGGGGAGCCCGTCCCGTCCTCCGTGCACGCGGTTCACTCGTGGTTGCGACTATTGGAACTGGGGCACGGGTGCCTTACGACCCCAATGTTGCACGGAGCACCTGCTAGAGCTCATTGGCTTCACGAGCGACCTGCTGGCGCGCCACGGCATCGTGCACTGGCTGGACTATGGGACGCTGCTCGGGGCGGTACGCGAGGAAGAACTGATTGCGTGGGATGGCGACGCCGACTTCAGCATCCTGCAGCGCCAGGAGCACGCGGTGCTGGCCCTAGCGGAGGAGTTCGGCGCGGCCGGTCATCGCCTCGAGCGCCCCGGCACGTGGCGAGGTCATGAGGGCGTGATCCGGATCCTCTACAGCAAGGCCAACGCGACGCAGCTCGATCTGTTCATGTGGCAACTGGATGACGGGATGTTGCTGCCGCTGGAGGGCACCGACGAAGCCTGGCCCGGCATGGCCTCGCGCCTCGCATTCCCTGAGCGCTTCATCGCGCCGCTCGGCGAGGCGTCCCTGCACGGACGCCGCTTTCCCGCGCCGGCACCCGTTCACGAGTTTCTCCGCGAGCATCGCTACGGGCCCGGCTATGCCACCCCCGCCCCGCCGATCAAATCCCTCAAGCTCTACCCGAACTTCGATATCGCAGAGACCACGCCCGAGATCGAGCGCCTGATCGCACGCATCGCCGCCAGCGAACAGCGGCTGGGCCAGCTGCGCAGCGAATCGCGCTGGTCACATCTCCGCGCGGTCGAACTGTGGCAGAAGGCGGGGCTGCCGATCTCCCCTGACGCCAACCGCGTCGGCGCCGTGCTTGCACAGAGCTCGGGGGAGCGGTCGACGGCGACGGTCGAAAGTCTCGCGAGGTCGGTGGCCTTGGTCGAGCAGGCAATCAAGGAGATCGAGCACGGCTCAGCTTCACTTGTGATCCGAAAGGCAGGGCGACGAGTGCGGCGCATCGCCGAGGTGCTCCTAGCTCGCGTACAGCGCCGTCCGCACCAGGCGGGGTTCCCCTCCGATGTGGACACCGCGCAATACTCCGAGTAGCTCCCGCTGAGACGGATCTCCTAACACGAGCCTGAGCTTGCTCCGATAATGATCGGAGCTTTGCTCCGAAAACGGCGACAAACACGGAGAAGTCAGCCCGAGCGCGCGGCTCGCACAGCGGCCGATCCGCTCGACGCGGCCACCGACGCGAGCGCGACCGACTCCCGGCCCGGCGCCCAACCGGCGCTGTCGCCGGCGCGAGCGGCGGGCGAGCGGGCGATCATGAACACGGTCTACCGGAGCGGGGGCGAGATAGCCGGGCGCTTCGCTTCGCTGCTCCTGTTCGCACAAGCGGGGCGCAGCCTAGGTCAGAGCGGGCTTGGCGCGTTCGTGTTCGCCGTCGTTTTCACCGGGATCGTGATGATCCCGGTGAACCTCGGGCTCGACCGCTACACCTTGCGCGCCATCGCCACCGAGCGCTCCACGGCCCGCGGCCTGTTCTTCAACGTGCTCGCGCTCAAGCTCGCGATCGGCGTGCCCCTGTTCGGCTTGAGCTTCCTCGGACTTCACCTCACGGGGGCCAGCAGCACGGCGCAGACGACATCATGGGTGCTGGCTCCCGGTGTCTTCTTCGATTCGGTCGCGCGCACGCAGCTCGCAGTGTTCGCCGCCCACGAGCGCAACGGGCCGCCGGCCGCGGCCGACACGATCAATCGGGTGCTGTCGGCGTTGCTCGGGATCACCGCCTTGCGCTTGGGCTATGGCGTGGTGTCGGTGGGCGTCACCTACTCGATCGGCTCGGCGACCGCGGTTGTCATCGGCTTTGCGCTGATGCGACGCACGATCGGGATTCCGGCCGGGATGCCGCACCATCGTGCATGGCCGGCGCTGGCCACACGCAGCCTCCCGTTCTTCAGCCAGGATCTCTTCACCACGCTGCTGGCAATCCTTGACACGTTCATCCTGTCGGTGCTCGGGACACAGGCTGGAGTGGGTCGTTATGGCGCCGCCTACCGTTTGTTCGAATCGACCTACTTCATCCCGGGTGCCCTCGTGGGCGCCTTCTCGGCGATGTACACATACCTGGGGCCCACTACCAATCCTCCCCTGCACTCTGTTTACCAGCGCTCGATCAAGCTCGCAGTCACGCTGCTGATGCCATTGGCCGTCGCCTTCGTAGTGCTCGCGCGTCCCGATCTGCCGGCTGGTATACGGCCCGGCGTTTGTCTCGTCGGCGATCCCGCTACGGATCCTGGGTCCGGGGGTCGTGCTGCTGGGCGTCGTCACGCTCACGATCTCATTACTGGTATCCCGTGGCAACCCCGGCCGGACCGCTTCACTTTCTGGGATCATGGTCGCGGTCAATGTAGGCCTCAACCTCGTGCTGATTCCCATTTTTACCGTTGCCGGCGCAGCTACTGCGATGCTTGCCACGGAGGTGATCTTCACCGTGTGGATCGCGCGCCGGGCGCTGCGGATGGTCGGGCACATCGAATGGGCATCGATGCTCGCAGCACCGCTCGCCGCGGGCGTCGGGATGGCGGCGGTCGCGGCACCGCTGCACACCAACCTGCCCGCGGCCTTGGTGGCGGGCATGTTCACGTACCTGGCGGTCCTCCTCGCCGTCGACTGGCTGATCAGCCCACGCGATGTCGTGTTCGTGGCAGGGATGGTGCGCCGGCGCCTGTCGTCTCGTTCCGCCCCTTGACTCGCCGTCGTAGGCATGAGAGCCACGAGGGTGGAGAAACTCCACCCCTAGGGTGCCTACCAGGCGGCGCTTGCTGGGTCGAGGATGGTCGCATCATCCAAACCCGCCTGAGGAGGCACACGAAATGCTCAGCACCAAGATCCGCACCACCATCATCGCCGTGATCACAACATCGAGCTTCGCTGGCGCGTCGCTGGTTCCCGCTGTGTCGCAGGCCCGTGCTAAGAAGCCAGGCACCACGGTGACCTGCCCCGATATAACCGGTGGGGGTGTCGGCCAGCCCGGTGACACTATTACCGTCGAATGGAACGTCATCCTCCCGAATGGGCAATGGGGAACCGAAAAAGAAAAGAAAATCTGCGGCAGCGACGGAAAATGGCACAAGGTCGTCGACCTCGTGGTGACCGGCGGCACGCTGCCGGAAGCACCGACAAGCGCGCCCGAACCTGGCAGCATGCCGCCCACTCGCCTCGCTCCGCGAACGCCAGCAGGCACACTCGGCTGATTCATAGCCGGACCTCTGAAGCACACGAGAGCCCCCGTCACGCGGGGGCTTTCTGCTGTGTTGACGCCGCCTGCCGCTCCCTCGCATCGCGCTGCGCGTGAGGCAGCGATGCAAACAAACAACGCGGCCGGCCCGGGGGAGTAAGGCGATGCAGGAGAACTAGGGCCTGAAAGTGGAGACGGTGGGAATCGAACCCACGCTTTAGTTCAATCGCCCCCTCACGTTCGGCTGTCCGTGCACTCGTCCGAGCTCCGGCTCCCGCGACTGCTCCTTTTGCCACCGGGGCCGACGCATCGCCTCGTGATACAGGCCAAGCGCGCCGGTCGCAAACGCGAGAGCAACCGTACGAGGTCTCACGATTTGAGTCTGGCACGGCCCGAGGTCCGGCCACGCAGACGCTCACGCGTGCACCTACACAACCTCCAGGCTGGGGCACACGGCGGCGCAAAAACCGGCCCCCGCCACGCCTGTGCGATCTGGTCTATTGGCCTCTGGGCCCAAACGCGACAGGGATCGGGATGACAAGCTCAGAGGTGGCCGTCAATCGCCGAGCCCGTCCCGATGAGATTTCGCTCATCCATCTCCATGCTCAGGCGGAAAGCGCTAGCTTGCGAAAGATGGGGTCTCGCTCGCTTCGGCGCTCGGCGATCGCGGCGATCGCGGCGATCGCACTTGGGGTAACAGCCGCGAGCGTCGCGCTCGCCGGCGGCTCATACGCCCGGCCGGCCATCAGGTCTGAGCGCTCGGCGATCCTCGCGGCCCTGAAGGCCAACGACGGGAGCTCGGCGGGGGTCCAAGGCGTGTACGTCTCGCGCTCGGACTCCAGCCTCGCCGTGGTTTGCGTGCGCACACCAGATGCCGGCCTCCGAGCGTTTGTGTTTCACCACACCGGGCACGCTTGGCGCTATCTGACGACCGGCTCACCGGGCGCTGCCGGCAGCCCGACCGACCGGCACCTCGAGCGAGCGTGCCACTGAGGCCGAAGCGGCGGCGCCGAGAGCCCAGCGCTGAGAACCTGGCGCAGCGCTCCTGAGTTGACCGCCCCTGGAGGCAGGCAGGTGCGTCAGTTGGCCACGATCGTGAAGAAGTCGCGGCTGTAGGGCGCGAGCAGGTGGCCGGGGATCCCCAGCTGCCCGGGCATGACCGGCACGGCGGTCGGCCCACCGCCGTGGTGCACATACAGATATCCGGCGACCCACTCGGGGTTTATGTCGAGCTCCACGGCGCGCACGACGCCAGCGGCCGACATCGCGCGCCCAAGCGCGGCCGGCGAAAGGCTTGCGCCGGCCGCCCACACCAGCTGCCCTTCGCTGGTGATGCCCAGCGCCGAGCGCGGAACGTCCGTTCCCCCTCCCAGCGTTCGACCCCAGCAGGCGATCACGCAGCTTGTGGCGGTGGGCGCGACCACGCCATGATCTACCAGCAGGTGGAGGTTCTGGAGCACGGAGGCGATCTTCAATCCCGGCGCTGGGACACCCTTGTGCCAAGCGGCGATCGCCGTCACCCCGTTGCGATAGGTCACGATCGAGGCGAGGCCGGCTTGCAGCGGCACTGCAACACGCCCACCGGAGACAAAGGCGACGGATCCGTAGTCCAGTTTGAAGCCGCCATTGAAGGCCGCGATTACGCGGTGTACCTCGCTCGGGGTGATCTGGTCTCCATAGCCCCAGCCTCGGCCTTCGGGCTCGCTTGACCCGGCGTGCAGATCGAGGTGAACCAGCTGCTGGTTGAAGCGCAGCAGGGTCACACCGGACCGCTCGTCGATCCACGTCGCAGGCGCACCGCCTACGGTGGCCACCGCGGCCCATCGCGATCCGAGCTGGCCGGGTTCGGATACGATTGGGGTGCCCGACGGATGCGTGCTCACCGTCGCGGCGGGCACGCGGCCAGCATGGCCGCCAGTCGATGACTGCCCGTCATGGGATGACTTTGCGCCACCATGCGCCTGGGCCGCGCTTGACTGGCCGCCGCAGCCGGCTGCCGCGGCGCCCAGCGCAAGCGTCAGGAGCAGTGTGAGCGCGCGCGCGTAGCGGTGTACGACCGTCCAGCGAGGGCGGGTGGGGTCGAGCGCTCCTCGCTCGCGGCACCTGGCGGTACCGATGCTGGTGTGCAGGCAAGCCCGGCCGGCGATGAGACTGCAGCCCCACGCGCCAACTTTCGATCCGTCGCGTAAGCGTGTCCTAAAGCCGGGGTGAGAGAGGTCTCACCACTCGTTCCTTACATCGGCACTGACCACTCGACTAGAGTACGGCGCCCGATCATGACCGCCAGCGAAGAGCCCCGCGGGCCGGTCGGAGGGCCCGATGGTCATCGAGGCGGCGGCGCCGATCGTCGTCGCGCACGGCGTGAGCGAGCGCGCCGCGTGCGACTGCGACCTCGCCGCGCCCGGGGCTTGACGCTGGTGGTGGTCGGAGCGGTGGCGACGCTTCTGATCAGCGGCAGCGTCGGCGGCGGAACGGTGCCGACGCGACCCCGCCGTGCCGAGGACGCGCCACCAACGGCCAAGGCGGCGGGCACCAAGCAGCCCACACTCGCCCCGCAGCCTGCGCCTGCGCAGAGTCAGCGGACCGCTGCGGGATCGCTTCCGCAGACCCACGCCTATCCTTCCGCGCGAAGCGCCCAGTTCAAGTCGGTGATGGCGTCGCTCTGGGCAGGCGTCGTGCAAGGCTCGCTCACGCCGGCGCTCGCTGCGTTCTTCCCGAAAGGCGCCTATCGACAGCTGAAGGCGATACCCTCGGCGGACTCGGACTGGACCAGCCGCCTCGTGCACGACTACGGTCTTGACATCGGCGCCGCGCACCGGCTGCTCGGTCGCGGTGCCCCGCAGGCGCGGCTCATCGCGGTCGATGTCCGTGGAGGCTTCGGGCACTGGATCAGCCCAGACGTCTGTTACAACCGCGTCGGCTACTACGAGATGCCCAATGCCCGCCTTGTCTATCGCGAGGATGGACAGATCCGCTCGTTCGGCATCGCCTCGATGATCTCTTGGCGCGGCGTCTGGTACGTCGTGCACCTCGGTGCGATCCTGCGTTCGAGTGATGCGGGAGCGGTCGACGAACCATCGCTCGGGCATGGCTCGGCCGCCTACTGGGGACCTGCTAAGCCCGTGAGTGGACGGGTGAGCCTGCGCCAGCGCCTGCTGGCAGTCGGACTTATCGCGCTCGCCGCCACAACCACCGGCGTGATCATCGCGCTTGCCATGAGCGGACCCTCGGGACGAGGGCACGGTCGGAGCGTCCCGGCCGATAGTGACAGGGCGACAATGAGCACCGCACGAGCCAAGCCGCCGCCGTCCGCGTTCGCGGTCGGCTTGCGCTTGCTGCGACTGGTCGATACCAGCCGCACAGTCGACCTTGCGAATGGCGGCAGGGAGCCTCGGACGCTGACGGTGTACGTTCGTTACCCGACGATCGGCGCGCCCAGCGGCACCGATCTGACGGGCGCCCCACCGGCTCGTGCGTACGGTCCCTTTCCCCTTGTCGTCTTCGGGCATGGCTTCGCGCTCACGCCGGCCTCCTACTCGCGTATGTTGCAGAGCTGGGCGCGGGCCGGCTATGTCGTCGCCGCACCCGTGTTCCCGCTCGAGAACGCCAACGCGCCAAACGGACCGGACGAGTCCGACCTGGCAAATCAACCCGCCGACGTGCGCTTCCTGATCTCCCGCCTGCTGGCGTCGAGCGGCGCGAGCTCGAGCACGCTGGCCGGACTGATCGACCCAGCCCGGATCGCCGTCGCAGGGCATTCCGATGGAGGCGACACGGCGCTTGCGGTCGCCTATGACCCCCGCTTCCGCGATCCCCGAGTTCGCGCCGCGATCATCCTTTCGGGCGCGGAGATTCCCGACGTCGGTCCCTTTGGTTTTCCCCGTGAAGGTCCGCCGCTCCTCGCGGTCCAGGGCACGGCGGACACGGTCAACCCGCCGAGCGCCACGAACGCCTTCTTCGAAGCCGCGCCACGGCCGAAGTACCTCCTCAGCCTGCTCGGAGCCGAACACGTGGCGCCGTACTCCGTCCAGCAACCACAGCTCACGATCGTGGAGCGAGTCACGCTCGCGTTCCTGGACGGCTACCTCAAGAGCCGCCCCGGCGCGCTGGAGAAGCTTCCCTCGCTGGGCAACGTGCCCGATACTGCCTCCCTACTCGCCGAACGCTAGTCCGACTTCGCTCCGCACACTCTCACCTCTATTTGGGTGCTGACCCCAGCGTAGGCGCACATACAGAGCCCGAGAGACCCTCGCGCACGGGATCGCTCGCGTGCACTTGCACCTCAGCGCTCTCTCGCGCCGGTACCTCTGCACGCGCGACGCCCCCCTCGTGGGCGAGCACTTCGACACGTACGTGATCGAAGCCCGACTGCGTCAACGCGTCGCGCCACCAGGCGGCGTTCGCCGGATACTCCCAGCGCCCGATGGCAAGCCTGGCGGCGTTCTTTAGCAACCTCCAGAGGCCCGGCAGACCACGACGCGCCACCTCGCGCAGCTTGGCGATTACCACGCGACGATCACGTGGGCGCGTTGGGTTGAGCGAGAACATCATGTCGCCGATGACTATCCGCCCGCCACGCTTGAGAACGCGCCTGGCCTCAGCCAGAGCGCGAAGCTTGTCGGCGTGCTGAAGCTCGTGCAGGCAGTAGTTGGAAACCACGAGATCGGCGACCCCGTCGACGAGCGGAAGGCTGACGGCGGAGGCCACGACGGTCTCGACATTGTGCAGGTCCGCGCTGCGTGCCTTGACCGTCAGGTAGTCGCCCATCGCGGGAGAGCTGTCAATCGCCCACACGCGAGCGGCGCGCTCGGCGAAGGCCAGGGAGAGCAAGCCAGTGCCTGAGCCGACGTCGACGACCGTGTCTCCTACCTGCGGATCGGCAAGCTCAAGGATGCGGTCGCGCAGCGCCCGAAACCCCGCGCCACGTGCGACCAACTCGGCATCCGCGACGTGTCTATCCCAGTTCTTGGAGGTTCCGGAGATGCCCTCATTGTGTTGCGCCGATCCTAAAGTCCACCCTATGCGGCTGCATAGAGTCTTCTCATCATTCAAAGAGCAGTAACTCCGAGGCGACCGACTGGCAGGGCATTTCACGGGTGCCGTTGGCGCTAAGGGCGGTCTCTGGGTCAAAGCGCAGGACGACGCTTGCGTTGATACCGAAGAGCGAAAAGCCGACGACGTTTCGGCCGCCGGCGATCACCCCCGAGGCTTTCAGGACGGTCCGGCCGGGGCGGGGTTCTTCTACGCATCCGCCGCGCGACAGATGTGGCATGTCTCACCGGGCCGTGATATAGCGCTTAGTTCGATGACCCAACCTCAGGGCCATGCTCTTCTCATCGGGACGCCCGAAGCTACGCGGGGCGATGCTCGTCACAGTCAGCACAGCGGCAGTCGCTCTGATCGCGAGCCTCACGATCGACCTCGACCACGACGGCGTCTCCCGAGCCTCGGTCGCGGTCGGACCCGCGGGGCGCTCCGGTGCGAAAGCCTGTGGCAGCGCTGGCGCCGCCGTCGTCTCCGCCGTCGACGTGGCGGCCGCCCGCCGCATCTACGCGGGCGAGCTCTACGGCGGTCAGGTGAAGGCCGACATCGGCCACGTCGTCGGCTCCCATGCGCTGCTCAGGGCGATGGCGGCCTCCAACATGGCCGCTGTCCAGGCGGCCGTGCACGGGCTCGTCTACGCCCCCCACTGGCACATCGTCCGGCTGCGCGTGCTGAAGGCAGGCAAGGTCCTCGCCGACGTCGGCGGGCCCTACATCATCGCGCCAGTCACCGGGCCGCTCAGATGGCATGGCCGCTCGGTCGGCAGCTACGTAATGTCGGTCCAGGACGACGTCGGCTTCGTCAAGCTCGTGACCCGCTTCATCGGTGCCCCGATCGCTATCTACCGCAACGGCTCCTTCTTGATGGGAACGCTCAAGCCAGCGCACGGCGTGAGGACAGGGGCGACGGCGACCATCGCCGGGAGCACGTACCGTGCGAACGTCATGGAGGCCGGGGCCTTTCCCAGCGGCTCTCTCCAGATCGCCCTGTTCGCGGAGGAAAGGCCGCTGCGAGCGGACCCTGCCAGACAGTGCGCAGCGCGGCCTATGGAAGCGTCGCGGCCCACATCGCGGCCGGCTTCAAGCCGCTCCCACCCCACTACAAGGAACTGGTTGACATCGTGCGCTCGACGCACCAACGGCGTAGTCTTCATCCGCGCCGGCTCAAAAGCAGCTCGCGGGCGGTGCCGGTCCAGCGAGGCTCCCCGCTTAGCGGCACCGTCACCTACCGCGGCCGGTCCTGGTCCGTGTTCTCCTTCGAGCCCGTTCCCCCTGCCCGGATCTTCGTGCTGACGCCCAAGGAATGAGGTCGCCATGGGTCACGCCCTCGACCTCTGACGGACCAACGCCGCATCCTTGCGCCAGACGCCGCGTGTTCACCCCCGAGCGTTGCGGCGGATGGCAGCTCGATGACTAATGAGCGCGTGATAGGGCTCGCGACGTGCGGGCGAAGCGCGCCGCCAGCGAGTACGGCGGCGCGAGATCGACTCCATCGGGGTCGCTGAGAAACCCTTCGCCTACGCCCGGCACGTGGGTGTGACCGTACTGCCAGACGATCCGGTTCGTGCGAGGATCGATCACGATCACGCGGTTGTTCTTGTCGTCGTTGGCGAGGACGTCGCCGTTTGGCAGTGGCAGGGCCAGCGAGGGCTCGTCGAGCGCCGCCGCTCCCGTTGGCGCGTAGCGCCACTGCAGCTTGCCGTCGCTGGTGAAGGTCTCGATTGCTCCGGGGCTTGTGTAGTCGGCCGAGAGGAACAGGCCCGGGCGGACCTCGTTCGTGTCCGACGGGTAGGTGAAGCCAGGGGGATGGGTGGCGAGCACGGGCCGACCGTTGGGGGCGACCACGTCGAGCCAGTCGCCGTTGATCTCGGTGATCGCCTCATCGCCGTCGGCCATCGGGAACGCTCCGTTGGGACTGCCGTAGGACGCGCCCAGTTGGTGTTCGCAGCTGCCGGTGACGCCGAGCTGGCGCAGGAGCGCGTGGGACGGCGGGCGGATCACGACTACCCGGCAGTTCTTGATGTCGCCAGCCACGATGTCGCCCGAGGGCCTAAGCAAGGCGTCGTCGGGGTTGTTCACGTAGCCGGCTTGGAAGCCCGGCACGCCCGGGTGGCCGTAGCGGTACGCGATGCGGTGGCTTGTGAGGTCGATCACGCTGATCACGAAATCGTCCTCTTGGGTCACGATCACCTCGATGCCCGTCAGGCGAGAAGAAGGCATCATCGGGAACCTGGAACGTCTCGCCCGGAGCCAGGTCGCCGGGGGCGGGGAAGCGCCACAGCACCCGTCCGTCCGGACTCACCTCCAACAGACGGTTGTTGTCGCTGTCGGCGATCAGCACCGGTCCCGGCAGGACGCTCGGATCAGAACCCCACCTCAGGCCCCACGGCCCGTTGGTGCCGATGCGGCCGCGCCAGCCCGGCGCTCGCTGGGCGCGTGCGGCCAGCACTCCCTGCCTCGCGCGCCGGCCGGCGCTCTCCGCCGCCCCGCCGCCGTGCCGGCTGCTGGCGATCGCAACAGCGCCGATCAAGGTGATTAGCGCGGCCAGGGCCACTGCTCGGCTGCGTCTGATCGTCCGCCGGCGCGCGGCGCTTCGCCAAGAGGACATCGCGCCGACCACCTTACCTCGGCACACTGATGCTTACACGGGCTAAGCGAGCGTCTGGCGGGCGGAGCGCGAACTAGTGGTCGTCGTCCGATCCAGCTAGTGTGAGTGTTAACGCCGTCGCGCTCACATCCACACGAAGGCACTCGCGCTTGGCTTCCCGTGGAACCGTTTGTCAGGCAACTGACTCACGTCAAGAACGTCGTTGTGATCCTCGCCGGTGCGCTTGGCGCCCTCAGCCGCGCGATAGGCGGTCTACAACTACCCAGCGCGCGACGGACTGGTCGTAGTGAGAGGACCAGGGACGGTCTTGTAAGTCTTGACATATCTAAACCCGACGCTCTGCCGGGTCCGATTGGGGCCGACGTTAGAGGCGCTGGGCCAAGATTTAACCGTAGGGTCATGACCTGGCTCCGTCGGCGTGAGAAAAATCTCAAGAATCAAACGCCTGAGAGAGGTCTCACCATTGACTGAGGTGCAGCTTATGGAACGCGACAGATAATATCTGGATGGGTAACTTAGCTGGAGCGGGCCGGAGATGATCTCTGGGGACGACGAAGCGGCGCCCCCGCCCCGGGCATTGTCAGCAGCCACTGCTTTCTGCGCGTCTTTCCCTGATCATCGCCACCAAGGGCCGACCCACATCTCTGCTGGATGCCCTGGAGAGCTCGGCGAGAGGACTCCCGTCCAACGGCGAGGTGATTGTCGTGGACGGCGATCCCGAGTGCTCGGCCGAGAGCGTAGTTCGGGGGCTTGCGCGGCGGCATCCGGACACGGACATTCGCTATGTGGCGAGTGAGACGGGTGCAGCTCTCCAGCGTAATGTGGGAATCGACCTGGCGCATGGCGACGTCGTGATCTTTATCGATGACGATTGCACTGTCGAGCCGGGGCTATTCAAGGTTCTCACGAGGGCCTACGGCGATCCTTCAGTGGTGGGTGTCACTGGGCGGATCGACGGGCCTTCGTGCGAGCGGCTGGGTAGCAACCCCCACTCCAGGCTGCGGTGGCTGCTGCTTGGCGGCGGTCGCCAGGGAAGCATGACCAGTTTTGGGTTTCGTCGTCCAATCATCGACGTGGAGCAAGCGCGCGACGTGCAATATATGCCCGGCCCTCTTATGTCGGCTCGTCGCGATCTAGCTGCTGAGGTCCGCTTCGATGAGCGGCTCGCGGCGTACAGCTTGGGCGAGGACGATGATTTCTCCTATCGCCTGTCGCGACGCGGGCGAATCCGCTACGACCCTTCGGCGGTCGTAAATCACCACGAGCTCGGCTGGCGTCACATGGATCGGCGCGAGATGGATCGGCTTCAGGTGATCAACCGCACGTATTTGTTCCGCAAGAACTTCGCGCAGACGCTTCGGGCCCGGGCTAGCTTCGCGACACTGATCGCAGTTCTTTGCGCGCATCGCGTTCTCAATCGTGAGTGGTCCGGCCTGCGGGGCTTGGTGGACGGGATCAGGCAGGTGCGCCGGTCGGGTGCCGCGCGCGCGGGATCGACCGGTGAGCTTGGGCGTCGGTTGAGGTTCGTCCCGAAGTCTGCACGCAACTATCATATTCGTGTTAGCAGTCGTTGCCTCGGCATTCGGACACGAGTTGATCGAGCTCGTTGGGTGATTCACCTGCGCTTCTCCAAGAGACACTGGGGGCGGCGAAGAAGGCGGGGCCGTAGGCTTTGGTCGGGTTCATGGCACGCTCTCGGCAGGGCCGCGCAAGGGCGTGCCCGCCCCCATTCTGCGCCTGACAGCGCCGATCCTCGTGGGCTCGACGGTGGTGGTATTTGCAAGCGGAGTCGCATTGATGTTGCTGGGACCGAGCTCCCGCGGGTCGCTGCTGCTGATCCATAAGGCGAGCTTCGTGGTCTGGATCGGCGTTACCGCCGTCCACGTATTTGGTCATCTGCAAGACCTACCGCGAGCGCTGAGCGCGAAGTATGAGATCGAACCGCAGTGGCAAAGCAGGGCAACCGACGGGCCGGGGGGTACTGTCTCTCGACGGAGTACTTATTGCTGGGCTAATGCTCGCGATCCCCTACATCCCCAGTTCGGTCCGTGGCTGCACGCGCATCATTGACCAAGGCGCGAGCCGCTCACCGTTGCACCGCTGACGGTCGCGGTCGCGGTGGACGCGGCGCGCCCGACTCCTTGCTGCGGGCTCATTCACCACCCGCAGCCTCGGTGGGAGAGGCCGCGAGCGTCCCAGTGACCGTGCCTGCTCGAGAGTCGACCGCGAGCGCCACTTGGAGTGAGAGGCGATGTCCGTCTCCCCTCAGCACGCTTGCGAGAAGGCGTGTGCCGTTGAGGGCCACGATCCGCCCGCGGTAGATCGTGGGCGTCGAGCCGCTGCCAAGCGTCACGCGACTGCTGCTCATGGAGACGCCGCTCGCGCCGATCGGCCGACCGTCGATTTCGATATCAAGTCGTCCCGACGGTGGACCACTGAAACTTGTCGCGATCTTGACCGCGACCAGGCCGGGCGCCGGTCCGGGGACCTGGTGGACACTCCCCGACAAGCTCACGTCTAACGGGCCGCCCAGCCCGCTTGACGGTGAACCTGGGTTGCGCGTCTTCGCACTCGTGGTTGTCGCGGACGCGCTAGGGCCGGTTGCAGCGAGGAGTGATACTGGTGTGCCCGCGCGCCGCGCCCAGCCGTGCCCGAGCGGGCCGCCGGGAAGCCAAAGGATCAGACCGACCGGGAGGATCGCGGTTAGCGTGAGCGCACCGACGCGCACACTGCGACGTTCGGGCCATCCGGGGAGCGCGCGAGCGCAAACCGCGATCACCACGGCGAGGACGCACACCGCGGTGAGTGCCAGGGACCATGCGCTTTTGACGTCACTGCCGGTGCCCAGCCCGTGCAGCAGTGCGATTGGCCAGCACGCGTAGGCAAGCCAGTGCGTGATCCGCCAGGCGCGATGGCCCAGGCGCTCGCGCAGCAGGCTGGTGATCGCGATCGCGAGCAGGAGATCGAAGGCAACCGCTCCAAGGCCCAGCCAGAACGGGCGGTAGCTTCCGATGAACGGCAGCACGGCATCGATCACCGCAATCGGAGCGAAGCTGTCAAGCGCCGCCGTGATGATATGCACGCCGAGGAAAGCAATCATCAGCATTGAGACGTTGCGATGCAAAGAGTCCAGTACGAAACGTGGCCACTGCGGAGTACTCCAGCGACTCACGTCGATCACGCCAAGGACCACGGCTAGGGTGAGCAAAAGGAGCGAGACGACGCCGGTAGAGCGCGTCAGGTACCAGTAGGCACTCGGGCCGATGGTGAGTGGCACGGGCGTCATTGCGCCGATCGCTCCGGCTGGCGCCCAGATTCTTGAAGCGAGTTGCCGTCGCTCGGCATGCGCCCGTTCTCGGCGACGAGATTGGCGGGTGCACGGCTCCTAGCGCGCCACGCAACGCACGAGCCCGGGCAGACGAGCGGCGCGGTGCCAGCAATGTTGGCGTCAACGCACGTCGCCGCGGCCACGCCGATTCCTAGGATCCTCCCGATATCACTGGTGCTTCGGGCGCCGGTTGCACGGGTTCGCTCTGTTCAGCCTGCGCCGATTCCTGGGCCGGCGCGGATTCTGGCGCTTTCGTCGCGGATTTCAGCGAGCTCGGGGATTCTTGGGTGTGTTCGTGCTGATGACTGGTCGACGGTTCGCCCGAGTGCCGCACGCTTGTTGGCTGGGCGCTCGACGGCTTGACTGTCTTCCCTGGGAATGCATGGGCCGCGACCGCTGTGAGCATTCCGGTCAAGGACAGGCTGCCGGCGAGGAGCCAGCGCTTGGTGAGCGCGAGCTGCCGCAGCCCTGCATCTCTTGCACGCGATGAATGCCGGGGGGTCATTCGATCATGATTCCAGTCAGCACACAATCCCAGCTAAGCCGCGGGTGAGATGTCTCTCACGCTCAGAGATCACGTATCTACGACACCGGTGCGGCTCAAGCGGCTTGGTTGTTAGGGCGGTGCGGCCGGGTATCGTCCATTCCGGGCGTCTCGCTAGGCTCAGCCGAGACGCCTCCTTACATCCGAAGGCGAGCGTGCCAAAGCTGTCCGCGCAGACGACCGGATTGGAGAACCGGCTGTGTCGCCAAGGCGCGGCTCCCCCCTAGGCGGTAGCGTGATGTGGCCGTGGCTCGTATTTCACTCACGGGCGCGATCTTGCCAGTCAGCTCTCTTTTGCAGATATCCGGGCGGGAGTACGCCGTCAAGTCGCTCGATCACCTCGAGCCACTCTAGGGCGGACTTGAAGTGGCCATCGGCGGCATCGCGCTCCACGAACGTCAGCGCGAGCTCACGAGCCTCGTCGTGTGAAACTTGGAGTCTCGCGGGATCCTGAGTGGAGGGTGCACGCTCCTGGAGCGTTTCGTCGTGGGTGAGCGGGCTATGGCCGGCGAGGTAGGGTGCCAAATAGCGGCCGGCGATCTTGCTGGGTGGCCACCAGAGCGGGTTAGCCGCGGTCTCGAATGAGTGGCCCGTACCCGCGATCTGCGCGCGCAGGTAGGTAGGGGCGATGCCGGTGAGCAGCACGCCCCGGAGCGTGGGCCGGATCGGGGGATGGTGTGATCGCGGCGCCCATTTGCGCCGCTATGGCCTCGGCGGCTGCATCGGCCTGTTGGGTCGCGATACCTCCTTGCTTCACCGGGAAGGTCGTTCCATCGCCGGCGGCGTACACGTCGTCGAGACCGGTCACCAGGCTGTGCTCGTCCACGGCAATGAAGCCGCTCGCGTCGGAAGCCAGCCCCGGAGAGCGGGACCCTCGAGCTGCGCGAGGGTGACCACCTGATCGACCTCGAGCGTGGCGCGCGGGTGGAGGTGGAGCTTGCCGTGTTCGATCTTCTCCGCGTAGGCGCCTGCCTTGAGCGCTATCCCGCGGTCCCCGAGCAGGTTGCGCAGCATACGGCTGGCCGTCGGCCCGAGCTCCAGGCCCTTGACGAGCTCAGCGGGATCGACGCCCAGGCCACGGGCTTAGCTTGAGCAGGTTGTGCAGGCTGATGTTGCGCTGGCCGCGCTCAACCTGGCCGAGGAACTTCCAGTGGACCCCGATCCTCTTCGACCCGCACGGTGGGGAGGTTCGATTGCCGCCGCTATGTATCCGTTCGCACGAGTAGTATTTGGCTTAGAGCAATGAGTGGAGACGGTGGGAATCGAACCCACGTCCGCGATCGCGTGAGAATGGCTTCTACGAGCGTAGCCGGCGCTCTGATCTCATCCCTCGCTCGCCTCGCCGGCGGGGTTGCGGGGGACCAGCCTCCTTGAGGTTCCCCGGCTTGGCGGAGGCGGACCGCGCCGGGTGAGCCTGCTTTCTGATCCCGGCCTTCCCCGCCGCAGGCGAGCGGGGCCCGAGACCTCACGGCTTAGCTATTGACTAAGCGGCGAGGGCGTACTCGTGAGAGTCCGCACTTATGGTTTTCCCGGGTGTTTTACGAGGCCGCCCGGGACCTCGGCTCGCCACCATCCCCACGAGCCGACCGCGTCGAAGCCTGTCGTCCCCGGGGATGCTTCTGCCCCGCCAGTGTAGCGGCGCACACGTCGCGGCGAGGCTCTTGGGCCGACGGCGAGCGGCCCGCGAAAGGAAAAAAACGACGCGGTCCCGGGCCGCTTGAGGAACCTCCGCCGTCTGACCCGAAAGTCTGACTTTGTTGGTGGCGCGGCCTCACACCTCAGTGGCCTCGCTCTTTGCGGCTCGGTTCCGCGTCGGGATGCAACGTAGCTCGCACCCCAGGCCAATGCAACCCCCTCCCGAGCGACACCCCGCATCTTGCGAAAAAAACGCTCGTCTCCACCGAACCGGCGTCGCCGATGACGCGGCGTCGTGCGCAGCCGATCCCCCGGGTCCGCCGGCTCGCGCCCGTGCGCGGCTTGCGCCCGTGCGCGGCGTGCGCGGAAGCCTTAGGCAACGCTTAGCGGTGCTGCCACAATGGGACTATGGACAGCGGCGACTTCTCGCTCCCCGCACCCGCTCCGGCCGTCCCCAGTACGCCAGCGCCCTCGCCCGGCCCCCGGCCGGGCGAGAACCCCTTTGGCGAGCCGGCGCGGGGGCCGGCTCCGATGCGCAACCTGCGCAAGCGACTGGGCGGCGCGTTCGCGGCGATCGCCGCTGTGATCGCGAAGTTCTGGGCCGTGGTCAAAGGCGGGCTGCTGCTGCTGCCGAAGCTCAAGCTGCTGACGACGGCGGGAACGGCGCTGATCTCGGTCGCCGCCTACTCGCTGTTCTTCGGCTGGACGTTCGCCGTCGGGTTCGTCGTGCTGCTGTTCGTGCACGAGATGGGCCACGTGATCGCGCTGCGTCGTGAGGGGATCAAGGCCAGCGCGCCGATGTTCATCCCGTTCCTGGGCGCGTTGATCACGGCCAAGTCACTCGGCGAGAATGCGCTCGCGGAGGCGCGGGTCGGTCTGGCGGGGCCGATCCTCGGCAGCATCGGTGCCGGCGCGTGCCTGGTCATCGGCGAAGTGACGAACAGCGATCTGTTCCGGGCGCTCGCCTACATCGGCTTTTTCCTTAACCTCTTCAACCTGCTGCCGGTGGTCCCGCTCGATGGCGGCCGGGCGATGGCGGCGATGGCGCCGTGGATGTGGTTCGTCGGCCTTGGCGCCCTGGTCGCGATGCTGTTCGTCTTTCCCAACTTCATCCTGCTGCTGATCGTGTTCTTCGGAGCCATGGAGACGTGGCGTCGCTGGAAGCAGCGCAAGACGCGCTCGCTCGAGCAGGCCGCCTACTACCGCGTCTCGCCCCGTAACAGGCTGCTCGTCGGGGCCGTGTATGTCGGCCTGATCGTGTTGCTCGCCGTCGGGATGTACGAAACCCACATCCTCTCCTCGGCCGGCCACAGCTTCCGACACCTGTAGCGACCGATCGCGCCTTCGCGCGCGCCCAACGATCGAGGGTAGGTGCTCAGCGCCTGGCCTCGCGGACGGCCCGTTCCATGTCGCGCTTGGTCTCGCGCTCGCGCAGCGATTGGCGCTTGTCGTACATGTCCTTGCCACGCGCGAGCGCGATCTCGACCTTGGCGTGGGCGCCGGAGAAGTAGATTCGGGTCGGCACGAGCGTCAGCCCGCGCTCGTTCGCGCGCGCGGCGATGCGGTCCAGCTCGCGCCGGTGGAGGAGCAGCTTGCGCTCGCGCTCCGGTTCGTGGTTTTCGCGCGCGGCCGGCCCGTACGGGGGGATGTGGATGTTGTGCAGCCACAGCTCGCCGTCGCGAATCGCGGCGTAGCCGTCCTTCAGCTGGGCGCCGGATGCGCGCAGCGCCTTGACCTCGGTGCCTTGCAGCATGATCCCGCACTCCAGTCGCTCGAGCAGCTCGTAGCGGTGGGAGGCGTAGCGGTTGGATGCGACATCGCCCGCGCCGATCTTGCGCTTGCCTTTTCCCTTTGCCATCCCTTCCGAGCCTAGCCGCCGCGCGGATCCGAGACGGCGCCGAGGAGATCGACGCGCCCGCGCTGAGCATCCACGCGCGCCACGGTCACGTCGATCTGATCGCCGAGGCGCATTGTCGCGCCGGTCCGCTGTCCATGGAGGATCGTGCCGAGCTCGTTGATCTCCCACCACTCGTCGGCCGGCCCCGGCTGCGAGGCGCCGTGACCGCCACCGGAGGGCTCCACACGCATGCGCCGCACGGGGAGCATCCCCTCATAGAGCCCGATGCCGGCACCCTCCGGGGCGATTGCGCCCGAGGCGCCGACAGGAGGATCGGCGTCTGGGCCCGCGAACGTGATGAACGCGCCGGCGGAGATCAGCCCGACGACCTCGCCGCGGAACTCCTGCTCCCATCCGTCGTGGTAGAGCGCCTGTTCGAGCGCGAAGCACCGAGCGATATCGTCGCCATCGCGCTCGATCGTCATCGCCTCGCGCTCGCGCTCAGAGCACCAGGCACCCAGCTCCACGAGCTCGCCCGCTCGGTGGGCCCGCTCCCCGCCGGCGACCGCGGAGAGCAGCGCGCGGTGGCAGACGAGGTCGGGATAGCGGCGGATCGGCGAGGTGAAGTGGCAGTAGCGCGAGGAGCGCAGACCAGCGTGTCCGAGGTTCTTCGGCGAGTAGTAGGCCTGCTTGAGCGAGCGCAGCACGAGCGCGTTCAGCGCAAGCCGGCCGTGGCCGGTGCGACGCGCGTGCTCGTCGGCAAGCTTTGAGATCGCGCCCACGAGGTCGGCGGCCTGGGCGGCGGACATGCCGTCGGGCATCGGCGGCGTGGGGACATCGAGCGAGGCGAGCTGGGCGGCGAGGCGGACCACATTGTCGGGGTCGGGGCGCTCGTGAACGCGGTACAGGCAGGGGACGCTGCCGCGCTCCAGCAGGTCGGCGACGGCCTCGTTGGCGGCGATCATCAGGTGCTCGATCAGGCGGTGGGCCTCGGTCTGGGAGCGAGCGTGGATCTGTGCGACGTTGCCTTGGTCGTCAAAGACGAACTCGGGCTCGATCGAGTCGACGACGAGCGCGCCGCGCCGCTGACGCTTGCGCTGCAACTCCGCGGCGGCCGCGCGCGCGGCCGCAAGCGGCGCCGACCACGGGTCAAGTGCGGGCTCGTGGCCGGCAAAGACACGGTCGACGCGCTCATAGTCCAGGCGTTCGTCGGAGCGGATCACCGAGCGATAGAAGGCAGCCCGGGCGACCTCGGCTCCGCGCAGCTCGAGCTCGGCGGTCACGGCCAGGCGCTCGCGGCCCGGGACGAGCGAGCAGGCGTCATTGGACAGCGCCGGTGGGAGCATCGGCTCGACGGCTCCCGGCAGATACACGCTCGTCGCCCGGGCGCGGGCCTCCAGATCGACGGGCGATCCCTGTTTGACGTATGCGCTGACGTCGGCGATGTGGACCCAGACGCGAACGCCTCCACCGGGCAGCGACTCGGCCGAGATCGCATCGTCGAAGTCGCGCGCGCTCGCCGGGTCGATCGTGAACGTGGGCAGGTCGGTCAGATCGCGTCGAGCGGCCAGGTCGGGTTGAGCGCCGAGCCCACGATCCCGTGCCCGCCTGGCGTCGCGCATGACGGTCCGGGTGAACATGCGCGCCAGCCCGCGTTCGCGCATCAGCGCGTCGATCGCCGCGCGGGCGCTCTGGCGGCTCTGCGGCGGCCACACGACCCGCGCGTCGGGCCCACCGGTGCGGCGCGGCGGGCGGTGCCCGCCCGACCCCCGGTCGCTCACTTCACTTTGGCGCGGAGCGTGCTCAGCGCGACCGCGAGGCCGTGCGGACTGTCGACACCGCTGCGCACGGGCACTTCGGGCGTTATGCCCGCGCCCTGCTTGACGCCGCCGCCGCCGAGGTTGCGCCCGTTAGGCGTGAAGTACTCGCCGACGGTGATGTCGAGCGCGCCGCCGTTGGACAGCGGCTGCTCCTCTTGGAAGACGCCCTTGCCGAACGTGTGCGTCCCCACGATCGTCGCGCGGCGATGGTCCTGGAGCGCCGCGGCGACGATCTCCGAGGCCGAGGCCGTGTTGCTGTCGACGAGCACGACGAGCGGAATCGAGCCCGGGATCGCTCGGCCGGCCGCGGTGAGCACTTCGCTCGGCTGGGCGCGCCCGCGCGTTGAGACGATCGTGCCCTTGGCGATGAAGATGCTCGCGATCAGCCGCGCCTCTTCGACCAGCCCGCCGCCGTTGGCGCGCAGATCGAGCACGATCCCGCGGGCGCCACCATGCAGCTCGTGTTCGACGGCTTCACGCGCTTCACCGTGGGCGCCGGGCGAGAACGTGGCGAGCGCGACGACGCCGAGCTTTGCTCCACGGACCGCCCGTGTCGCCGACGCGACGACCGGCTCGGAGATGGTCGCGCGCGTGATCCTCACGCTGTGCATGGCCGCGTGACCGCCGCGTCGTTCGCGCACGCGCAGCTCGACGTTGGTGCCGGGCGGCCCCTTGATCAATGCCGCTGCCGCGTCGGCCGACAGGCCGGCGAGCATGCGCCCGTTGACCGCCACGATCTCCTCGCCGGTCTTGAGCATCGCGCGAGCGGCCGGCGAGGAATCGAACACGCGCGCGATCAGCAGGCCGCCACGAGTCGGGTCAACCGCGACGCCGATGCCCGTGAAGCTCGGCGGTTGGTTGAATTCCCGAAATTCCTTGGGAGTGAGGTAGTGGGAGAAGCGGTCGTCGAGGCTCGCGACCGCGCCGGCGACGGACGCATCGGCGAGCCGGCCCTTGGAGACCGGGCGATAGTAGTCGCTGGCAATCCGGTTGATCGCTTCGTCGACGACCCTCGTCGCGTGATCGGCGACGAAGGCGCTGCGCGCGAACGACGGCAGGTCTTCCGGATGCCCTCCCAACCAGATGCCGAGAATCAGCAGCAGCACCGGCAGCGCCACGGCGAGCACGGTGAGGAGCGGCCTTCGTCGACGGGAGGACATGCCTCCGCAGGGTAGACGTCAGACCCGCAGGAAGCGCCGCAGCGAGATGCCCGAGCCGGCCGCCGAGACGGCGATCGCAGCGCCCATCAAGATCGCGATCAGAAGCGGGAAGGCGATCATGTCGGGTTGTGAGATCAGCTTGACGGTGTTGGCTAGCGGGTCCACGAGCGTGACCTTGGCGAGCGCGAGCAGGCCGATTGCGCCCGCACCACCGAGCGCCCCCAGGAACAGCCCCTCGAGCACGAACGGCCAGCGGATGAACCAGTCGGTGGCGCCGACGAGCTTCATCACCTCGACCTCGCGACGGCGCGAGAACAGCGACAGGCGAATCGTGTTTGAGATCAGCAGCATCGATGCGAACACGAGCAGGGCGGCGAGCAGAGCCATCGTGATCTTGATCACGCGCGTGGCCGAGAGGATCTGGTCAGTCTGCGCCTGGCGGTTTTGGACGGCGGCGATCGCGGGGTCGGTGACGAGGCGAATGCCGAGCGGGCTGGCCTGGTCGAGCTCGGCGCGTAGCGCACCCGAGCTCTCCGGCCTGTCGGGCGTGATCCGGAAGATGTCGGGCAGCGGGTTGTAGCCGATCAGCTGGAAGGCCTTTGGGTTGAGCTTGCGCTCCTGTTCGTATCCCTGCTGCTTTGAGACGAACTGAACGCTCTTGACGTGCGGAGCGCGCCGCAGCTCGGCTTGCACGCGCGCGACTTCGGCGGCGTTCGCGCCGGTGGTCAGGTCGACGTCGACGAGCACGCGCCCGCGAACATCGTTGGCGGCGCCGTTGGTCGCCTCGACGACGGGGATGAACACGCCGAGGACGAGCGTGGTGACGAGCACGGATGCGAGCGCCGCGACGCTGGGCACGGCATTGCGGCGCATCGAGCGGATTGCCTCTTTGAGGAAGAAGCCGGGCTTCATGCGGTTTCGTCGCGCAGCCTGGCGCCGAGCTCGTCCGTGTTCTCTTCACGGGCGCCGTACAGGCCGGAGGCCTCATCGCGGACGATGCGCCCGCGCTTGAGCTCGATCACGCGGCGGCGCATGCGATCGACCATCTCGTTGTCGTGCGAGGCGACGATCACGGTCGTGCCGGCGCGGTTGATTCGGTAGAGCAGCTGCATGATGCCGATCGAGGTCTCGGGGTCCAGGTTGCCGGTGGGCTCGTCGGCCAGGAGCAGCGGGGGATGAGCGGCGAACGCGCGCGCGACGGCGACGCGCTGCTGCTCGCCGCCGGAGAGCTGGTGGGGGTAGTTGTGGAGCTTCGTCGAAAGGCCGGTGAGGCGCAGTATGTCCGGGAGCGTGGCGCGGATCTGCTTGCGCGGGGTGCCCGTCACCTGGAGCGCATAGGCGATGTTGTCGTACACGGTGCGCGTCGGCAGCAGCTTGAAGTCCTGGAAGACGACGCCCACGTTGCGCCTGTAGTAGGGGACCTTCTTGCGCTCGATCGCGTCGAGATCGTGCCCGGCGACGCGGATCGTGCCCTCGGTCGGCTCGAGCTCCTTGATCAGCAGGCGCATGATCGTGGACTTGCCCGAGCCGGTGGGGCCGACGAGGAAAACCATCTCCTGGCGGAGGATCGCAAATGTCGCGCGCTCGAGACCGACGCCGCCGGGGCCGTACAGCTTGGAGACGCCGCGAAACTCGACGACGGTGTCGCGACCGTCGCGACGCGGCGGGCGGTCACGGCGCGGTTTGGGCTGCTCGCTGCGGCGACGCTCGCGCCCCGGTGGCGGTAGGTCGCGGATCCGGCGATCCTTGCTGGGTCGCGGCGTCGTTTCGGTCGCTGGCATGGCCCGGGAGGGTACCGTGGCCGCACCGCCGGCCGGGCAAAATGCCTGCATGCAACGGGTTTTGCAGCTTGCTGCCCGAACTCGTCGCGGAGGGGCGGCGGCCGCTGGATATCGTGGGCGGCGCGCATGGCCGCCATCCAGACCACGACAGTTGCGTCCAACGATCTGCCGATCCACCGGATACCGCTGCCGGGCACGCGGGCGCTCACGGTCCTCGTCGCGTTCGACGCGGGTGCTCGCAACGAGCGTCCGGAGGAGAACGGAACTGCCCACTTCCTCGAGCATCTCGTCTTCAAGGGTGGCGAGAAGTACCCGCACTACAGGGATGTCAACGAGACCGCCGAGCGGCTGGGAGGCGTGTTGAACGCCTACACCAGCCACGACATCGTCGCCTTCCACATCACCGTCCGCGCGGAGAGCGCGGGGCCCGCGATCGACCTGCTGTCGGACTTCGTCGGGCGTCCGCGGCTGGACGCCGAGGAGCTGGATCGCGAGCGAGGGGTGGTGATCCAGGAGATCAACCGCGCCTACGACCAGCCTGCGACGGTCGCCGAGTACCTGATCGACAAGGCGGCGTTCGGCGAGCACCCGCTCGGACGGACGGTACTCGGGCCGGAGCAGAACCTGAGGAGCTTTACACGCGAGGGCATCGTCGCCTTCCGCGAGCGTCGCTGGGCGGGCTCGCGCGGAGGGGCCTTCCTCGCGGGCAACCTGGAGCATCTCCCGAGCGAGGAGGAGCTCCAGGCGTGCTTCGGGCGCTTCCCGGGCCTGCCGACGTCCGCGCCCTATGAGCCGGCGCCTGACTTCGCGCCGGAGACGCTCGTGGAGGAACGCGACACCAACCAGTCGCATCTGCGCATGATCTACCGTCCGGAGATCGCCGTCACCGACGTGCGCGAACGCGCCGCCCTGTCGATCTACGCGACGCTGCTGGGCGGTTCGATGGGATCGCGGCTGTTCGATGAGATCCGCGAGAAACGAGGGCTGTGCTACTCGGTCTATGCGGCCGACCACGCATTCGCCGACGTGCCGATCTTGCAGCTCGGCTCTGGTCTGGACTCGGCGAAGTGCATCGAGGCCTACGCGCGGATGCGCGAGATCGTCGTCGAGCTACGCACGGATGGCCCGACCGACGAGGAGGTCCAGCGCGCTCGCGCGTATGCCGCCGGGCGACTGGTGCTGGCGTTCGAGAACACCAACGCGGTCGCCCGGTACGCCGCCAACCAGAAGATCGTGTTCGACGAGTCGATCGACCCTGACGCCGCGATCGCCGCGCTCGACGCGGTCACGTTCGACGAGGTCCGCGAGGTCGCCGCGGGCGTCGCCGACAGGCTCGCGATCGCGTGCGTTGGGCCGCACTCCGCCGACGAGTTCTAGCCAGCCTCGTCCTCGGCCATTCCGGCCGCTGGGCGCAGCGGCGGAGGCTCCCCCTGCGAGCGACGTCGCTGCCGCGCGGCCGCCAAGTGATCGATGCGACGATCGTCCCCGAGCATCTCCCGAATCCAGTGACTCGCCGAATCCACGTCGAACGACTGGGCCTCGACCATGGCCTCGATGTCCGCCCAATCCTGGGTTCGATCGAACATCGCCTTGAAGACGACCAGCGCGGTGCAGCTCAGGACGGGAATGGTCCGTCCTTCGAAAGGGACTTGTCGTATGTGTTCCGCGACGTGGTCATGAAACGGGAGCACGCTAAGGAACAGATCGACTGGGGTGATCCCGGATTTGAGCCTGACTTGACCATCACGTTCGAAGCGTTCCAGCCGGTCGCCGCTGACCTCGAGACCCTCCGGTAGAGCAGCGAAGACCTCGCGCGCGCGCTCGGGCCCGACGAACACGTTGAAGTCGAGATCTCTCGTGCCGCGCGGGTCGAGCGTGCAGTAGGCGAGAGCGATGGCCCCACCGACCGCGTGTGGAATACCGGCTCGATCCAGCGCGTCGTGGACTGCGAACAGCAGCTCGCCCAGGTTGCTCATGGGCTGAGCTGGATCAGCGGCGGGTAGGTGAGCTCGTCGCGCGGACGATAGGGCAGAGCCTCAGCCAACTCGAGCACCTGAGCCAGGACACGACCAACGTGCTCGTCTGCAGCTGCGTTGCTGGCAGCCGCCAGGTCCAACTCCATGCCCGCCGCCGCAGCGATGCGGGCAAGCGCCGCTACCGACGGCTGACGGCGACCATGCTCATAGGCACTCAGCACGGAACGGTCGAGACCGCTGCGTTGCGCCAGCTCTGTTTGGCTGAACCCGCTCGTTTTACGGATGCGTGCGATCAGTCCGGCCGCCACGGTGTGGGTCTCCATACCGACAAGAGTAGCATATCCGCCACATGTTGGCGTTGATTAGTGGCGTATTCGCCAACTACCCGATCGCGACCATGCGGTCGATCGGCACCCGCGCGCGGACGGCTATCTCCTCCGGCACGCGCACCTCGTACTTCATGTCGCGCAGCGCGTCGCGCAGCTTAGGCAGCGTGATCATCTTCATGTACACGCACGAGGCCTCCGCGTTCGCGGGGATAAAATCGATGTCCGGCGCGGCCATCTGCAGCGGGTAGAGCATGCCCGTCTCGGTGGCCACGATCGCCTCCCGGACCTTGCCAGGACGACCGCTCGCATCCGTCGGCTCGGAGGAGGCGTCCAATCCTGGTTCCTCCACCTGCAGGCTGTCCTCGGCGGCAGCCCGAGCGGTCGCCGACTCGGCGTACTTGAGCATCCCGCCGGTTGAGAGCATGTGCACGCCATCCGCAGAGACGTCGCCGGCGGCCACGTACTCCATCACGCTCGTCGAGCAGCCGCACTCGGGGTGGATCAGGAAGTCGGCGCCGGGATGGGCGGCACGCATCGCTTCGATGTCCGCCGGGCGGATGCCCGCGTGCACGTGGCACTCACCGTCCCACACGTGCATGCGCCGGCCCAGCTCCTTCTCGACGTATGCGCCCAGCCACATGTCAGGGCCGAACAGGATCTCCGTGTCCGGGCCGTGGGTCTCATAGATGTGGCGCACGACCTCCACCGCGTTGGCGGAAGTGCAGCAGTAGTCGGTCAGCGCCTTGACCTCGGCCGTCGTGTTCACGTACATCACGACTACGCCGGCCGGGTACTGCTCCCTCCAGGAGGCCAGCTGCTCGGCGTCGATCGACGCCGCGAGCGAGCAGCCGGCGTCGAGGTCGGGGATCAGCACGGTCTTCTCCGGACACAGGATCGACGCCGTCTCGGCCATGAAGTGCACGCCGCAGAAGACGATCGCCTCGCCCTCGGAGGCGGCCGCCTGACGCGAGAGCCCGAGCGAGTCTCCCACGTAATGAGCGGCGTCCTGCACCTCGGGGACCTGGTAGTTGTGCGCCAGGATCACCGCGCGGCGCTCGGCGGCGAGCTCGCGCACCTCCGCCTGCAGCGAAAGGATCTCCTCGGGGGACAGCTCGGCCTGTCCGGCCTGGGAGGGAGCCATCGGCAGCGTTGGCGCCATCGGCAGGTTCATGGCGAGACCTCCAGCATGAGGGACAGGTCGAGGGCCGGCGCCGAGTGCGTCAGCGCGCCCATCGAGACCCATTCTACCCCGGTCTGCGCGCGCGCCCTGAGAGTCTCAAGCGTCACCCCGCCGCTCGCCTCGAGCCGGGCGCGTCCGGCGACCTGGGAGACGGCGGCGCGCAGCTGGCCGTCATCCATGTTGTCGAGCAAGAGGCGCGGCGCCCCGACGGCGAGCGCCTGCTCGATCTCCGCTGGATCGCGAACCTCGACCTCGAGTGCGCCGGCGAGCGCGGGCGCAGCGGCGCGAGCCCGCTCGACCGCCTGCGCGATGCCGCCGGCGGCAATGATGTGGTTCTCCTTGATCAGGATCGCGTCATGGAGGCCCGCGCGATGGTTGCAGGCGCCGCCGGCCGCTACCGCGGCCTTCTCCAGCGCACGCAGCCCGGGCGTCGTCTTGCGCGTATCGAGGACCTTCGCCCCGGTGCCCTCTACGGCGCGGGCGGCACGTGCGGCCATCGTCGCGACGCCAGAAAGGTGGGCGAGGAAGTTCAGGGCGGTGCGCTCGGCGCTCAGCAGGGCGCGCGCACGACCCTCCACCGACATCACGGGGCCGCCCTGCTCACGCCAGACGCCCTCCTGGACGAGGCGCTCGGTGCGGACGTCGGGGTCGAGCAGCGCGAACGCCGTCGCGGCCGCGTCCAGGCCATAGATCGCGCCCGGCGCCTTCTGCGTGATCAGTGCCCGCGCGTCCGCGTCCTCCACGACCGTGGCTTCGGTCGTGATATCGCCCGGCCCGATGTCCTCGTCCAGCGCCCTGCCCACCAGCGCGGTGAGACCTACCACGCCTATCCGCCCGATGATGCTGTGGCGAGCAGATACGAGCGCACGAATCCGTCGAGGTCCCCGTCGAGAACCCGCTCGACGTCGCCCATCTCCTGCCCGGTACGGTGGTCCTTGACCATCGTGTAGGGGTGGAGCACGTAGGAGCGGATCTGCGATCCGAAGTTGACGTCCTGCGCCTCTCCCTTCTCGCGCGCGATCTCCTCCGCGCGTTCGCGCTCGTAGCGCTGTAGCAGCTTCGCGCGCAGCATCGCCATGGCGGTCGCGCGGTTCGAGGACTGCGAGCGCTCGTTCTGGCACTGAACGACGATCCCGGTGGGGCGGTGCGTGATCCGCACGGCCGAATCGGTCTTGTTGACGTGCTGGCCGCCGGCGCCTGAAGCGCGATAGGTATCGACCTGCAGGTCCTCGTCGTTGATCTCGATCTCGCCGGTGTCCTCGACGACGGGTGCGACCTCGACGCCGGCGAAGCTCGTCTGGCGGCGATGGGCGGAATCGAACGGAGACAGGCGTACGAGACGATGCACCCCGCGCTCGGCGCCGAAGAGACCGTATGCGTTCTCGCCGGAAGCTCGGAAGGTCGCGGACTTGATGCCCGCTTCCTCTCCGGCGCTCGCCTCCAGCAGCTCCACCTGAAAGCCGCGCCGCTCGGCCCAGCGCATCTCCATTCGCAAGACCATCTCCGCCCAATCTTGCGCGTCGGTCCCCCCCGCCCCCGCGTTCACGCTCACCAGCGCATCGCCCGCGTCATAGGGCCCTGAGAACAGCCGCTGCTCCTCGAGCACCGCCAGGCGCGACTCGACCGAGGCGATCTGCTCGTCGACCTCGCCCTGCAATGACGCTTCCTCGGCGGCCATCGCGACGAGACCGTCGAGGTCCTCGACATCCTGCTCGAGCGCCCTGAAGGACTCGAGACGCTTGGACGCACGCGAATGCTCGCCGGACACGGCCGCGGCGCGGTCGGAGTCATCCCAAAAGCCCGCCGCCCCCATCTCGGCCTCGAGCGCCGCCACGCGCTCGCCCAGCGCAACCGGGTCAAAGATAGTCCGTGAGCAGCTTCAGCTGCTCACGGATTGACGCCAGGCGCTGGGGCGTGGACTCGCTGGGGGCCGTGGTGGCCATGCCCCCACGCTATCAACGCGGCATCGCTAGGCCCCGTGGCACTTCTTGAACTTCTTGCCGCTCCCGCACCAGCATGGATCGTTGCGGCCGACTTGGTGCTCCTCGTCGACTACTCGCTGCTCGACGACGGGCATCATTTCCGGCTCGGCTTCTCCTTCCGCATATCCCACCGCGCCGTCGGCTCCGCCTCCGGCGGCTGCGGCCGCGGCGATCGCACCGGACCCGGCTGCGCTGGTCCCGCCGGAGTAGGAGACGCGCCCGGCGCGGGTCGAGCTGCCGGGAGCTGCGAAGGCAGGGGCCGCCGCGCCGCCGCCGTTCTCGCCCTCTACGTTGACCTGCACGTTGAAGATCATCCGTGCGTAGTCGGTCCAGACGCTGTTCATCAGGTCGCCGAACAGCGTGAACGCCTCGTTCTTGTAGGCGACGAGCGGATCGATCTGGGCGAAGCCGCGCAGGTGGATTCCCTCGCGCAGGTAGTCCATGTCGAACAGGTGCTCGCGCCAGCGCTCGTCGATGATCTGCAGCAGCAGGAAGCGCTCCAAGGCGCCCATGAGCTCCTCGCCCAGCGCTTGTTCGCGCGCGTTGTAGCGCTCAATCGCCATCTCGCTGATGCGCTCGGTCAGGGAGGAACGGTCGACACTGTCGGGTTTGAGGTCGTCGGCTCCGAGGTCGAGGGGGAAGAACTGCCCGAGCGCGGTGAACAGGCCGTCGAGATCCCAGTCCTCCATGAAGTCACCCGGCGTGTACTGGTCGATCGTGCGCTCGATCACGTTGATGACCTCCCGGCGAGCCTCCTCCCCGATGCTCTGCCCCTCCAGCACCTCGTCGCGATAGGCGTAGATGACGCGGCGCTGCTCGTTCATCACGTCGTCGTACTCGAGCACGCGTTTGCGGATCAGGAAGTTCTGTTCCTCGACCTTCTTCTGCGCTTTCTCGATCTGCTTGGAGAGCATGCCCGCCTCGATCGGTTCCTCGTTGCCCTCCTCGTCGACGCCGCCGAGGCGGTCGAGGATCTTGTAGATCCGGTCGCCGGCGAACAGGCGCACGAGGTCGTCCTCGGCCGAGAGGAAGAAGCGGCTCTCGCCCGGGTCGCCCTGGCGCCCGGAGCGTCCGCGCAGCTGATTGTCGATGCGCCGTGACTCATGGCGCTCGGTGCCGCAGATGAACAGGCCGCCGGCCGCCATCACGTGCTCACGGCTCTCCTGCACTTTCCGCTCGACCGCCGGCAGCAGCTCGTTCATGCGGCGCTCGTAGGTCTCCGCGTCGGAGGGGTCGACGTCCTGACGAGCGAGCTCGAGGCGCACGAGGTGCTCGGGGTTGCCGCCCAGCTTGATGTCAACGCCGCGACCGGCCATGTTCGTGGCGATCGTGACCGCCCCGGGCTGGCCGGCCTCGGCGACGGTCTCGGCCTCACGGGCGGCGTGCTCGGGCTTGGCGTTCAGCACTGTGTGCGCGATGCCGCGCTTGGTCAGTTGCGCAGACACCAGCTCGGAGACCTCGACCGAGATCGTCCCAACGAGCACCGGCTGACCGTTCTCGTGCCGGTCGGCGATCTCTTTGACGACGGCGCTCCACTTGCCGTCCTTGGTCTTGTAGATCTGGTCGTTGCGGTCGGCGCGAACCATCGGCATGTTCGTGGGGATCTGGACGACGGGCAGCTCGTAGATCTTCATGAACTCGGTCGCCTCGGTCAGCGCCGTGCCGGTCATGCCGGCGAGCTTGTCGTACAGGCGGAAGTAGTTCTGGTAGGTGATCGTCGCCAGCGTCTGGTTCTCCTCCTGGATGCGCACCCCCTCTTTTGCCTCGACCGCCTGATGGAGGCCCTCCGACCAGCGCCGCCCGTCGAGGATCCGCCCGGTGAACTCGTCGATGATCTTTACCTCGTCGTCGATCACCGCATAGTCGACGTCGCGCTTGTACAGCGCCTCGGCGCGCAGCGCCTGGATCAGGTGGTTGACGAGATGGCCGTTCTCGGCCCTGTAGAGGTGGTCGATGCCGAGGAAACGCTCTGCCTTCGCGACTCCCTGCTCGGTGATCGAGACAGTCTTGTGCTTCTCGTCCACCTCGAAGTCGAAGTCCGCCGTGAACTGCTTCTTGGAGCGCGGGTCCATGCCTTCGGGTGTCTTGCCCAGGACCATCTGCGGCGCCAGGCGGGCGAACCTGACGTACAGGTCGGCGGCCTGTTCTGGGGCGCCCGAGATGATCAACGGCGTCCGCGCCTCGTCGATCAAGATGTTGTCGACCTCGTCCACTATCCCGAACGAGTGCCCGCGCTGAACCTTTTCGGAGAGATCCGTGGCCATGTTGTCGCGCAGGTAGTCGAAGCCGAACTCGGAGTTCGTCCCATAGACGACGTCGCATGAGTACGCGTGCTGCTTGTCCTCGTAGGGCTGCATGTTCTGCAGCACGCCGACCGTCACGCCGAGCGCGTCGTAGATCGGGCTCATCCATTCGGCGTCGCGTCGTGCGAGGTAGTCGTTGACGGTGACCAGGTGGACGCCCTTGCGTTCGCCGGACTCCTGGTCGCGCACGGCGAGCGAGTTGAGCACCACCGCCAACGTCGCCGTCAGCGTCTTGCCCTCACCGGTCTTCATCTCCGCGATCTGACCGTCGTGCAAGGCCATCCCGCCGATCATCTGGACATCGAAGTGGCGCATGGACATCGTCCGCTTGCCGGTCTCGCGTACGATCGCAAAGCACTCCGGCAGCAGTGCGTCGAGCGGCTCCCCGCCCCGTGCGCGCTCGCGCAGAGCGTCCATCCGCTCCCGCAGCTCGGCGTCCGAATCGTGTTCGAGCTCAGCCTCGAACGCTCCGATCAACGCGACGCGTCGCTGGTATGTCTTGAACTTCTTCGCCTCGCCCGCGTTCAGCGCGCGATCCAACAAGGAGGGCATCTCGCCAAGGATAGCTCCCGGCGCCTGGGCGCCTGACAGTCGCCGCGGAATCCCGCAGATCAGCTGAAGCTCTGCGTCACCGTCGTTCCCGGGGCTCCCGGACAGTCGGCGAGCGTCACCGTCAGCGGGCCGTCGGTCGTGACGTTGAGCTTCGCGCTGCATTTGACCTTGGCCCGTTTGGCGTCGATCGTCACCGCGGAGACGTTCGTCGCCGTCAGGTCGAGCGTGTCACGCTTGGGCGCACTCGGCGCGCTGCCCCACGTTTTCGTTTCGCTGATGAACGGGATGGCGGGGATCTGACCACCCGTGAGCGTCCCAGCTCCGGTTTCGGTCGCGTTCGCCGGCGGATCGCCGACACCGAAGCCCTCTGAGCGGACGTCGACGGTGCCGAGCGGTGCGCTGCCGCCGGCTTCGCGCAGCCCGATGCCGTATACCCAGTAGGCGTGGCCCGCGGTCGTGCCGTCGGCGGGGAAGTCCATCGTGGGGTTGTACGTGTAGGTCACGTGGGTCGGGTTGCGGTTAACCGTTTCGGTACCGAGGAATGCGGCTGCGGGAGCGAATTCATCGTTGATCGCCAGTGTGAGGTGGTCGCCCGCCTGGAATTCGTCGAACTCGTAGCGGTACCCAAGCGTGTCGAACTCTTTGACCTGTTCCTTCACGCCGATGATTGGCACGAGCTCGTCGCTCTTCTCGTCCCAGATCAGGAACGGTATGTTGCGCACCGAGCCGAGCATCCGCTCCGTGAGCGTCGATTCGCCACCCGTCGGCGGCGCGGGCGGCGCCCAGATACCGAGGGCCGGCGGCCCGACCGTCGGCTGCGCGCGCGCGAACAGGTCCGGGAACTGGGTCGCGAACTTATAGGTGCCGTAGCCACCCATGGAGTAGCCGGCGATGTCGGTGAAGGCGGCGTTCAGCGGATAGTGCGCGGCGGCGTCGGCCCACACCTCGAACGTGTCCTGCCCGCCGCGGTCGTAGTACCACGCATCCGGGCCGCGCCCCGATGGCGTGATCACGATCGAGCCTTCGCCGCGTTTGGCGAACTCGGACTGGTTCTTGGAGCCCTCGAACTGGTTGTAGTTGGCCGACAGCGAGTGCAGCAGCAGCGTCAGGCCGTAGCCTCCTGCCGGCGGCGTCGCGCTGGGCACGTAGATCGCGTACGGCAGCAGCTGGCCGCGCATCTCACCGATGCATTCTTTGGCGTTGCCGCAGCCGCCGGTCGCGTAGTCGGCGCCCTGGCCGTCGGAGAAGTGCGACGCGACGATGCGGTCGAAGTAGCCCGACTGCGGAACCCCGGTCGGACCGCCGGGCATGTCGTCGTTGACTTTCGCGAGCAGCTTGGAGAAGTCGACTTCGGCGTGGAACGAGCTGATGTCGCCCGTCGCGAGCGCCTGCGACTGCGCGGCCTCGCGCCACCAGCGGGGGTTCGCAGTGGTTTCCGGTTCGGAAGTCCCTGGGACCGGCTCCTGCGCGTTGAAGCGAAACGCTACGTCGTAGAAGGCCGGGAGGTTCGTCAGTTCGCCGCCGCCGCCGGGCTTTGTTTCGGTCCTTTCGGCGCCCGGCAGTAGGTAGCTGTTCGCCGAGGCGTCCCAGAGGCCCACGCCCGCAGCGAGGCGCACGACCGAGGAGCCCGGGTTCCACTCGCTGTGGAGCACGGAGACCGTGATCTGGCGGCGCACGAGGTCGATGCTCACAGTCGGGGCCGCGCCCGGCACGACGGCGCCGGTTTCAGCATTCGTCAGCACGGCCGTTTCGCCGTGGATCGTGAGGAAGTACTGCGCGGGCGCGCTCACGTTCGCGCCGAACGGGAACGGGTGAGTCACGCCGGACGTGCCGCCGATCGCGATCGCGGTCGCGACGAGATTGGGGTCTTCCAGGGTGTTGAGCGTGATCCGGAAGGCCGTTGCCCTGACAAGCGGCTTGACCCGCAGTTCGATCAGGTTGGCGGCGTTTTCGTCGTAATGGAGTCCCGAGGGATAGTCGTAGGTGCCGTCCGGCTTGGAGAACAGGTCGCCTCCGCTGGAATCACCGCCGGGAGAGATCATCGGGTTCTTTGGGTCTTCGGTCTCCTTGGCCCCGTGGTCGTCGTAGAGGTAGCCCTGGTAGACGAACTCGCCCTTGCGGTAAGCGCTGGCGCCGGACACGAGGATCGGCTTGGCGTGCCACACGCTGTGCGGCGCATTTTCCAGCTGGGGCGCGTGCGCAAGCGGTTCATACAGGACCGCGGGGCCGGGCCGCGGCGCCGTTCCCTGTTTCGCGGGCAGCGAGCGAGACATGGCTGCCTGGGCGCCAAGCGGTGAGGCAAGCGCTGCGGCGAGCACGAGCGAGGCAGCGAGGCTCGCCTTCCAGGCGCGCTCCAGCGTCGCCGCGAGTGTGCCCGTTCGCAAACCGATATTGCTCATCCCCGCTCCCTCCGCCGACGCTCGATCGGCCGCTCACAGCAACAGAACTGGCCGAACGTATCAGAACAAAACGGCCCAATGTGCCGAAAACCGGAGATTCTTTGATGTAACGAGGGAGGCGCTCGCGGGCGCCCAGCGCCGCCAGGCCCAGCCGGTCAGGCCATCGGCTGAGGCGCGGCCGGCGCCAGCCCAGGACCCTCGCCGGCCACCCGGCGGTCGACCGCAACGGCGCGTGCCTCGCGACGGTGGCGTCGTTTGTCGCGGTGTCGCTTGACCTGGCGTGCCAGCTCATCGACCATCAGGTTCAGCGAGTGGAGCATGTCCGGCGAGGCGTCCCGCGCGCGCAGCGTCACGCCCTTCAGATACAGCGTGGCCTCCGCCACGTGGCAGTCGGCGACACGCGGGTTGGGCTCCTTGTAGATCGCGATCTCGAGGCGTGCCAGGTCGGAGACCTGCCGCGCGACCTTGTTCAGGCGACGTTGCGCATGCGTGCGGATCTCGTCTGTGACCGGAACATTGCGACCCTTGATGTCGATCTGCATCAGAGGCTCCCTTGGTCGGCGTTGTCGGGCGCTGGCCAAATGCTACGCCCAGGCACAGCGGATGTCCATCGATGGTCCAACCCGCCCGCACCTGGCGCGGGGCCGGCTCGGATCGCGAGTGCAGGCACCTTGCCCCGCCGACTACGCCGTGGTGGGAGAATCCGCGGCACATGAGCCCGGACGCGTCCTGGACGCTCGATCCCGGCGTGGTGGTCGGCGTTGTGATCGCCGGCGGCGCCTACTCAGTCCGTTGGCGGCGGGTGCGCCGCGGGCGATCGACGCGGCGACAGGCCGAGGCGCCGGTCTGGCGGCTGCTGTGCTTCCTCGGCGCGCTGCTCACCGTTCTGGTCGCGCTCGTCTCGCCGCTCGACGCGCTGGCGGACCAGGTCTTCTTCATGCACATGATCCAGCACATGCTGCTCCTGGACCTTGTGCCGATCCTCGCGATCCTCGGCTTCACAAAGGTGATCCTGCGACCGGTCACCCGGGCCGTCGGCGAGCTCGAGCGACGCGCGCGCGGGCTGGCTCAGCCGGCGTTTGCCGTCCTGTTGTATGTCGCCGTGATCTGGGGCTGGCACACCCCGGCCGCCTACGACTTCGCCCTACGCCATTCCGCCGTCCACGCGCTCGAGCACTTCAGCTTCCTGCTCGCCGGCTCGCTCTACTGGTGGCACCTGCTTTCGCCGATCCGCGCGCGCATGCGCCTGCACGGCATGGGGCCTGTCGTGTACATGGCCGCGACCAAGCTGTTTGTCGGCGCGCTCGGAATGGGGCTCGCGTTTGCGCCGGCGGCGCTCTACCCGTACTACGTCCATCACGCTCACTTCTGGGGCCTGTCGGCCGCAGATGACCAGTCGATCGCCGGGCTGATCATGGCCGTCGAGCAGTCGATCGTGATGGGGATCGCGCTGGTCGTGCTGTTCGCCCGGGCGCTGGCCGAGTCCGAGCGCGAGCAGCAGCGTCGCGAGCGCTACGAACTCGCCTGAGCGAAGCCCGCGAATCAGGCGCCGCCAAGCGTCGGTTGCGTGGGGCCGTGAGCTGCGGAAGGGCTCGCTTCGGCGGACCTTTTCGCGTCATGCGCGTCGGCGCAGGCTCTCGAGGATGCCGCTGTGAGCGGCGATCGCGCCGATCAGGATCGACTCGGCCGCGACGTCCGTGCCGGGGAAGACGATGCAGCTGCGCAACTGCGCGCGATCCCCGACGTTCGCGCCGTCACCGAGCACCAGCGGCCCCATCAGGCGCACGCCCGCCCCGATCTGAACGTCGTGGCCGATCCACACGGCACCCTCGACCTGCGTGTCCTCGCGCAGCGGCGAGGCACCGGCGACGATCACCCCAGGGCTGACCTCCTCGCCCTCGATCTGCAGATGCAGTTCGCCGCGCAGCGCATCGAAGGTCCCCTCGCGCAGCTCGCTCAGCGAGCCGATGTCATTCCAGTACTCACGAACCTCATGGACGTGGAACGGGACATCGTTCTCGAGCAGCGTCGGGAACACGTCTTGCGCCCAGTCGGCAAACGGGCGCTCGGGGAAGTAGTCAAAGATCGTCGGATCGAACATGTAGATACCGCAGTTGCCGAGGTCCGATAGCGCCTCCTCGGGGCTCGGCTTCTCCTGGAAGCCCGTCACGCGCCCGTCGCGGTCGTGCAGGACAACGCCGTACTCGCGCGTGTCGGCCACCTGCTTTACGGCCAGCGTGGCGATCCCGCCGGCCTGCGCATGCCTCGCGGCCAGCGCCCCGAGGTCGATATCGGTCAGCGCGTCGCCGGAGATCACCAGAAAGGCCTGATCGCCGAAGAAGTCCGAGCACGCCCGCACGCCACCGGCGGTGCCGAGCAGCTCCTGCTCGTAGCTGTAGGAGATCCGCTCGCCGAAGTAGTCGCGGATCATGTCCGGAAAGTAGTGCAGGTTGGCGATCACCTCCTCGAAGGAATGCCTGCTGAGCAGCTCGAGGATGTGCTCCATCACCGGCCGGTCCAGCACCGGCACCATCGGCTTGGTGATCTCGTAGGTAAGCGGCCGCAGGCGCGTGCCCAGCCCCGCCGCCAGGACCATCGCTCTCATCTGCCGACGGCGGCTAGTAGCGGTAGTGGTCGGGCTTGTATGGGCCGTCCACGGGCACGCCGATATAGGCGGCCTGCTCGGCGGTGAGCCGCGTGAGCTTCACGCCGAGCGCGTCCAGATGCAGCCGGGCGACCTTCTCGTCCAGGTGCTTGGGGAGCACGTAGACCCTCTTCTCGTACTCGTCGTTCTTGGTGAACAGCTCGATCTGGGCGATCGTCTGGTTGGAGAACGAGTTGCTCATGACGAAGCTCGGGTGCCCGGTCGCGTTGCCGAGGTTCAGCAGGCGACCCTCCGAGAGCAGGATGATCGCGTGGCCGTCGGGGAAGACCCACTTGTCGACCTGCGGCTTGATGTTGACGCGCTCAATGCCGGCAATCCGCGCCAGCCCGGCGATGTCGATCTCGTTGTCGAAGTGGCCGATGTTGCCGACGATCGCCTGGTGCTTCATGCGGGCCATGTGCTCGGCCCGGATGATGTCCCGGTTGCCGGTCGTCGTGATGAAGATGTCGGCGCTGTCGATCACGTCCTCGAGCGTCGTGATCTCGTAACCCTGCATGGCGGCCTGCAGCGCGCAGATCGGGTCGATCTCGGTGACGATCACGCGCGCGCCCTGGCCACGAAGCGATTCCGCGCAGCCCTTGCCGACGTCGCCGAAGCCGCACACGACGGCAGCCTTGCCGGCGATCATCACATCGGTCGCGCGGTTGATGCCGTCGATCAGCGAGTGGCGGCAGCCGTAAAGGTTGTCGAACTTCGACTTCGTCACCGAATCGTTGACGTTGATCGCCGGAAACAGCAGCTCGCCGCTCTCGACCATCTCATACAGACGGTGCACGCCGGTGGTCGTCTCCTCGGTGACGCCTTTGATGCCTTCGCCGATCCGCGTCCAGCGCTGCGGGTCCTCGGCGAGCGAGCGCGTGAGCACGGACAGGATCACCTGGAACTCCTCCGAGTCGGCGCTCGCCGGATCGGGCACGGCGCCGGCTCGCTCGTACTCGGTCCCCTTGTGGACCAGCAGCGTGGCGTCTCCGCCGTCGTCGAGGATCATGTTCGGGCCCGTCGAGCCGTCCTCGCCCTCCGGCCAGCGGAGCACCTGCTCGGTGCACCACCAGTACTCCTCGAGCGTCTCGCTCTTCCACGCGTACACCGGCACGCCGCTCGGGTCCTCCGGCGTTCCGTTCGGACCGACCGCGACCGCAGCCGCGGCGTGATCCTGAGTCGAGAAGATGTTGCAGCTGCACCAGCGGACCTCTGCGCCGAGCGCGGTCAGCGTCTCGATCAGCACGGCGGTCTGGATCGTCATGTGCAGCGAGCCGGTGATGCGCGCGCCGTTCAGGGGCTGGGACGCGGCGAACTCGCGCCGAATCGACATCAGGCCGGGCATCTCGTGCTCGGCGAGGACGATCTCCTTACGGCCGAACTCGGCAAGCGAGAGGTCGGCGACCTTGAAGTCGGCCTCGGTCACGGTGGCAGTCGGGTTCATCGTGCTCTCCATGGTAATGGGGTAGCTCACCGCTTGGCGAGCGCGGCCTTCAAGTCGTCGAGCGCCTTCACGGGCCCGGGGTCCACGCCGCGCAGCGCGGCGAGGTAGATCGAAACGAGGTCGCCGAGCAGCACGAGCGAGATCACGCGCTCGATCGAGGTCTGCCCGCGGGTCTGGAGCCGGAAGCTCGCCACCGCAGTGGTGGCGATCATCCGCTCGGTCAGCTCGACGCGCGCCTTCACGCGCGGATGGGCGTCGGAGTCGTCGAGGAACACGGCCGAGAAGCGCCCCACGTCGCTGCGCGCCCTCCCAGCCGACGATCTCGTTGTGGTCGAGCTCGGGCAGTTCGTTGGCGAAGCACGGTTGCTTGGCGTTCTCGTTGATCTGCGTCTTCCAGCGATAGGCGATCGGGGTCGTCAGCCCCGCGCCGGCGATCACCGGAGTCGTACCGAGCAGGCTGCGCGCGATCTCCTTGGCGAGCGAGTCCTCGGCTGCGTCCGGACCCCACTCGGCGACGAGCTGCTCGGTATGCGACGCGGCGACGTCGATCTCCGAAGTCAGCCGCGGGCCGGCGCCGCACAGCGCCGCCACCTCGAGCGCCGCGACGGTCATGTAGGCGACCGCGCCACGGGGCTGAAATCCACCCGGCAGCGGGATCACCGGCACGCCGTCGGCGCGCGCCATCTCGGCCAGCCGGCCGCCGGTCGTCACGACCGTGCGCCTGGCGCCGAGTGCTCCGGCGGACTCGTAGCAGGCGAGCGTCTCCTCGGTGTTGCCCGAGTAGCTCGCGCACAGCACCATCGTGTCCGGCGTCGTCCATGGCGGCAGGCCATAGGCGCGGGTCACGAAGATCGGCCGTGAGGCGTGATCACCCAGCGCGGCGCGCGCCAGCGCGCCGCCGATCGCCGAGCCGCCCATCCCGGCTACGACCAGCCCGGCGGAGGTGTCCCAACCCTGCATGATCGCCGACTCCACGCGCCACAGCGCGTCGCGGAGATGATCGGGCAGAGCCAGCACATCGCCCAGCTGGTCGGACGGGTCGATGCGCGCGATCGCCTCTCGCGAGAGCGCCTCGTCGGTGGATACGGCGCTGGCGGCGCCTTCGCTCATCTGCTCGCCTCCTGTGGGGCCGATAGACGGGGGAATGGAGAGTGTGGAGATCTGGGAGCCATCGGGGAAACCTGGGAGATCGAAGCTAGAACTGGATCGCGCCGTCGGGCAGTGCGACACCAGGGAAGATACGCGCCCCGCGGGCGATCACGTTGTCTGCCCCGATCGTCACGCCCTCGCCGAGCACCGCTCCGCCCGTGATTCGCGTGCGCGCGCCGACGCGAGCGCCGGCCGCAACGATGCAGTCGCGCAGCGTGCAGCCCGCGCCGATCTGGGCGCCGTTCAGGATCACCGAGCGCTCCACCGTGCTGCCGGCTCCGATCGAGACGTCTTCCGCTAGCACGACGAGGCTGCCAACGTGGGCGCCCGCGGCGATCCTCACGCCGCGCTCGAGCACGGCCGGGGGAATCACCCTGCCGTGCACCTTGGCACCGTCGTCGATCGCCAGCCAGTCGCTTCCCAGGCGCTCCGTGACCGCCGAGGAGACGTTGCCCTCGATGATGTCGAACGTGCCCTGCAGGTAGCGTTCGGGGGAGCCGATGTCCATCCAGTAGCTCTCCGATGGATAGCCGAACAGGCCGTTGCCGATCAACAGCGGCCAGACTTCGCGCTCGATCGAGACGCTGCGCTGCGAGGGCACCAGCTCGAGGATCTCGCGCTCCAACACATACGCGCCGGCGCTGATCAGGTTTGTGTCGATCGCGTCCGGGCTGGGCTTCTCGACGAAATCCTTGACGGAGCGATCCTCGTGCAGGTGCACCAGGCCATACGCCGTGGGGTCGGCCACGGGGACGAGCGCCAGCGTCGCCTTGGCCCCGGTCGCCTCATGCTGGGCGATCTGCTCGGTCAGGTCGATGTCGGTCAGCACGTCGCCGTTGAGCATCAGGAAGCGCTCGTCGAGCATCGGCTCGGCGAACTTCAGCGCACCCGCCGTGCCACGCGGATCGGGCTCCTCGACGAAGCGCAGGCGGATGCCGAACTGGGAGCCGTCGCCAAGCACGTTGCGAACGCTGGTGGCGAGAAACCCGCACGACATGATCACGTCGTCGATCTCGTGCTGGCGCAGCCACTCGAGCATGAACGCGATGAACGGCCTGTCCACGAGCGGTACCACCGGCTTGGGCACGGTCGAGGTCAGTGGGCGCAGGCGCTTGCCCTCACCGCCGACAAGGATCACGGCCTGCATCGACAGCCTCCGATCGCCGATTTCACGTCGGCGCCTCCGTGACGGGTGCCGGAGGGCGCGTCCCGCGCTCGCTCGAGGAGGCGTGCGGGCCTCTCCCGATGCCCTCGTAGACCAGGCCCGCCGAGCGGATCGCGTCCGGGTCGAGGGCGTTGCGTCCGTCGATCACGAGATTCCCGCTCATGGTCGCGGCGAGAAGCTTCCAGTCGAGCGTGGAGAACTCGGGCCACTCGGTGACCAAGACTACGGCGTCGGCGTCGGCCGCGGCATCGAGCGGAGAGCTCGCGAAGGAGACGCCGCTGACGAGCTTGCGAGCCGCCTCCTCGGCGACGGGGTCATACGCGCTGACGCGTGCACCGTCGGCATTCAAACGCGCGGAGAGCACGAGCGAGGAAGCCTCGCGCATGTCATCGGTATTCGGCTTGAAGGCGAGACCGAGCAGCGCCACTCGCTTGCCGACCAGACCGCCGAGATGCTTGTGCAGCTTGGCGATCACGCGGCGCTTTTGGAGCTCGTTGACCTCGATCACGGCGGTCAGCAGCTGGAAGTGGTACCCCGAGTTGCCCGCAAGCTGCTTGAGCGCGTCGACATCCTTGGGGAAGCAGCTGCCCCCGTAGCCGATGCCGGCCTGCAGGAACTTCGGGCCGATGCGGTCATCCAGGCCCATTCCGCGCGCCACCTCGACCACGTCGGCGCCCGTCTCCTCGCAGACGTTCGCGATCTCGTTGATGAACGAGATCTTCGTCGCCAGGAAGGCGTTCGACGCGAGCTTGACCATCTCCGCACTCGCGATGTCCGTTCGCACGATCGGCGCCTGAAGCGGAGCGTAGAGGTCGACGACCGCCTGTCCCGCCCAGTCGCGATCGTCCCCGACAACCACGCGGTCGGGGTGCAGGAAATCCTGGACCGCCGATCCCTCCTTGAGAAACTCAGGACAGGACACGTACGCCAGCCCATGCTTGCCCTGCTCGAGAAACGACCGTCGCAGCGACGCGCCGGTTCCGCAGGGCACGGTCGACTTCATCACGAGCGCGTGCTCGTCGGAGGCGGGAATGGCGTCGACCACCGCGTGCACCGCGGACAGATCTGCGTCGCCGGAGTAGGTCGAAGGGGTCCCGACCGCCACGAACAGCAGGCGCGCATGCTCGAGCGCACCGCTGAGACCGGTGGAGAAATGCAGCCGTCCGGCGTTCCTCGCGAGCAGCTGCTCGAGACCCGGCTCATAGATCGGCACCTCGCCGCAGCGCAGCCGCTCGATCTTGGCGGCGTCGATGTCGACGCACCAGACCTCGCTGCCCATCTCGGCGAAGCCCGCCGCGGTCACCAGCCCGACATAGCCGGTGCCGATTACTCCGATTGGTTGCGCTGCGCTGTGAGCCATCATCCAGCCGGGAAGGCTAGCCGGTGCGGGGTGAGAGGATGTCGCGGGCCCGGTGCGACGGCGCCCTCACGAGCCGCCGGCGCGCAGCCGGAATACCGGATGCTTGGGCGCCACCGAGCGCAGCTCCTGATCTGAGGAGTCCGGTCCAACGCCATCGAAGAACACGCCGACCTCCGCCTTCCAGCGCTCGAGGTACGCTCGCAGGATCGGCACCTTGTGCTCGTCGTCGACCTCCTCGCCCGTGAACGGCTCGCTGCGGCGACCGACGAGCAGCCGGCCCTCGCCGCTGGCCCGTAGGTTGCGGACCCACTGGGTCTCACCGCGTGGCGCCACGAGATAGCGCTCACCGTCGAGGACGAGCAGGTTGACAGGCGTGCGACGTGGCGCGCCTGAGCTGCGACCGCGAACCTCGAGAACACGGGAGCCGAGCAGGCTGAGGCCGAGGCGGGTAAACAGGGCGACGGCGGGGTTGAAGATCCGCCGCGTGAACCAGCCGGGACGCTTGCGCTCGAAGTGAGCCCTGGCCGGACTCGAACTCTCCACGATGCGAGGTTACTGCCCGACCGCAAGAAAGGCTTCGTAGCGGCGTATGTCGCGCAGCGCTCGCGCTTGCAGCTCTGAGCCCTGCTCTGCGCGCTCCGCGGACGAGCGGGCTTCCGACAGCTTGGTCTCGAAGGTCGCGCGGTCGATCGCGTCGGCGGCGATCGCCTCCTCGACCAGCACGAGCGCACGATTCTCCGCAAACTGGAGATAGCCCTCGGCCTGGGCGAAACGCACGATCTCAGACTCCGAGCGATACAGGCGCAGCTCGGTCGGCTCGAGCCGCGCGAGCATTGGCTCGTGCCTGGCGAGGATGCCTATCGAGCCCACGGTCGTGACGGTGGAGAGCATCTCGATCTCCTCCGCGAAGACCTCGCCCTCGGGCGTGAGCACTTCCGCTGGGAATTTGGCGTGCGCCATCGTCTAGTTCTTGGCCGCCTCGACGACCTCGTCGATCGTGCCCTTGAGGAAGAACGCGCTCTCGGCGACCTCGTCGTGCTTGCCGTCGAGGATCTCCTCGAATCCTCTGATCGTCTCCGCGATCGGCACATACGCGCCCGGGGTGCCGGTGAACTCTTCGGCCACGAAGAACGGCTGTGAGAGGAACCGCTCGATCCTGCGCGCGCGCTGGACGGTCAGCTTGTCCTCGTCGGAGAGCTCGTCGATGCCGAGGATCGCGATGATGTCCTGCAGCTCCTTGTAGCGCTGCAGGACCTCCTTGACGCGGTTGGCGACGCGAAAATGGTCCTCGCCGAGGATGTCCGCCTTGAGGATCGTCGAGTTGGAGTCGAGCGGGTCCACCGCCGGGTAGATGCCTTTTTCCGAGATCGCCCGCGACAGCGCGGTGGTCGCGTTCAGGTGCGCGAACACGGACGCCGGAGCCGGGTCGGTGTAGTCGTCGGCCGGCACGTAGATCGCCTGTATCGAGGTGACCGAGCCACTCTTGGTCGAGGTGATGCGCTCCTGCAGCTGACCCATCTCGGTCTCCAGCGTGGGCTGGTAGCCGACCTGCGAGGGCATCCGTCCGAGCAGCGCCGAGACCTCCGAGCCCGCCTGAACGAAGCGGAAGATGTTGTCGATGAACAGCAGCACATCCTGGCCCTTGTCGCGGAAGTATTCGGCCATCGTCAAGCCCGACAGCGCAACCCGCATGCGCGCTCCCGGTGGCTCGTTCATCTGGCCGAACACGAGCATCGTCTTCTCAAGGACGCCCGACTCCTTCATCTCCAGCCACAGGTCGTTGCCCTCGCGTGAGCGCTCGCCCACGCCGCAGAACGCCGACAGGCCACCGTGCTCCTTGGCGAGGTTGTGGATCAGCTCCTGGATCAGCACGGTCTTGCCCACGCCCGCTCCCCCGAACAGCCCGACCTTTCCCCCCTTGGCATACGGAGCGAGCAGGTCGATGACCTTGATGCCCGTCTCGAACATCTCCGTGGTCGGCGTCAGATCGTCGGCGCGCGGCGCGTCCTGGTGGATGCCGCGGCGCTCCACGTCCTTGGGCAAGTCGGCGCCGAGATCGATCGGCTCGCCGAGCAGGTTGAAGATGCGCCCCAGCGTGACCTCGCCCACCGGGACCGTGATCGGGCCGCCCGTGTCGAGCACCTCGAGGCCTCGTGCCAGTCCGTCGGTCGTGTCCATCGCCACGGCCCGGACGCGGTCGTCGCCGAGGTGCTGCTGAACCTCACACACGAGTATGCCCACGCCTGCCGAGGCGCTGATCCCGGGCGCCTCCTCGTCTTCGGCGGCCGAAGGCCTGACGATCGTGATCGCGTGATTGATCTCCGGCAGGCGGTCGGGGAAGACGGCCTCGATCACGACGCCCTGGATCTCCTCGATTCGCCCGACGTTGCGCGCTGCGGCGCCCCCGTTGGCCGCGCCTGGGGTCGTCGGGGTCGGCTCGGTGGCGGTACTGGCGTCCATTGTCTGATTCTCCTCTTTCATCTCTGTTGAAGTCTTGGTGGTCTGCGCACCTCAGCTGAGTCCCTCTGCGCCGGCGACCACCTCCATGATCTCCTGGGTGATCTCGGCCTGGCGGGCACGGTTCATTTGCAAGGTGTAGTCGGTGATGATTTCGCCGGCGTTCTCCGACGCGTTGCGCATTGCCGTCATCTGAGCTCCGAAGAAGCCTGCCGCGGACTCGACGAGCGCACGGTAGATCGAAATCTCGATGTAGTCCGGAACCAAGCGCCTGAGGATCTTCTCGGCTTCCGGCTCGTAGTCGACCGACGCGCGCGGGCCAGTCTGTGATCCCTCGGCGCCGGGCGCATCCGGGGCGGGCTCGCGATCGGGGCCCGGCTCACCGGCGATCGCCTGGTGTGAGAGCGGGAGCAACCGCTGATGCGTGACGGTCTGGGTGAGCGGCGAGACGTAGGAGTTGTAGACCATCTCCACGCGATCGACGCGGCCGTCCGTATAGGCCTCGATCAGATCGTCGGCGATCGTGCGCGCGTCCGCGTAGGCGGGTCGATCGGCGAATCCCGTGTAGCTGCCGCTGAGCTCGTGGCCGCGGAAGGTCAGCGAGGAGACGCCGCGCCGGCCGGTTGCATACCAGCTGCTGCGCAGTCCCTCCTCGGCCATCTCGGCGGAGAAGCGCACACCGGCGCGGATGATCTGCGAGTTGAATCCGCCCGCAAGGCCACGATCGCCCGTGACGAGCAGGAGGCCGACGTTCGTTTCTGACTCGTGCGCCGACAGCAACGGCAGCCGCGTGGCCTCCGCGCCCGCCGCGTGCGCGGCCTGACGCGTCATGCGCCCGATCGCGTCCGCGTACGGGCGCAGGGCAGAGATCCGCTGCTCTGCCCGCCGCAGCCGGGCCGCCGCCACCATCTCCATCGCCCGCGTGATCTTCTGGATGTTCTTGACCGAGGCGATCTTGTTCTTGACGTCGCGCTGAGAGGCCATGGCTTCGCTCGGCGGCCGCCGCTAGACCGCCGGAACCTCCTCCGCGTGGGCCGACTTGTCGTGGTCGCCGGACTGCGTCGGCGGGCGAGCCTCACCGTCCTCCAGCGGCTGACCCTCCTCGTCGAGGTCATAGCCGAAGTCCGCGGCGAACGCGTCGAGCGTGTCTCGGACTTCTTTTTGGGTCTCATCCGACCAGTCTCCGCCGTTGATCTTCTCGCGCAGGTCCGGGTGCATGGAGTGCAGGCGTTCGGTGATGCCGAGCAGGAACTCGGTGACGCGGTCGACGTTCAGCCTGTCCAGGTAGCCGTTGGTGGCGGCGAAGATCTGCACCGTCTGATCCTCGACCGCAAGCGGCGCGCGCTCGTGCTGGTTGAGCGTCGTTACCAGCCGCTCACCGCGGGCGAGCGTGCGCTGCGTGTCGGCATCGAGGTCGGAGCCGAACTGCGCGAACGCCTCCAAGTCGCGGTACTGGGAGAGCTCGAGCTTGATTCTTCCGGCGACTTTTTTCATCGGGCCGATTTGAGCGTTGCCGCCGACGCGCGAGACGGAGATCCCCACGTTGATCGCCGGGCGCACGCCCGAGTTGAACAGTTTCGACTCGAGGAATATCTGCCCGTCGGTGATCGAGATCACGTTCGTCGGGATATAGGCCGAGACATCGCCGGCCTGCGTCTCGATGATCGGCAGCGCGGTCAGCGAGCCGCCCCCGAGCTCGTCGTTGAGCTTGACGGCCCGCTCGAGCAGGCGCGAGTGCAGGTAGAAGACGTCGCCGGGGTACGCCTCGCGGCCGGGCGGCCGGCGCAGCAGCAGCGACATCTGGCGGTACGCGTACGCGTGCTTGGTGAGGTCGTCGTAGACGCACAGCGCGTGCCGCCCGTTGTAGAGGAAGTGCTCGCCCATCGCGCAGCCGGCGTACGGGGCCATGAACTTGATCGGCGCCGCCTCATCCGCGGGCGCGGCGACGATGACCGTGGTCTCCAGCGCGCCGTACTCCTCGAGCGTTTGAGCGATGGCCATGACCGTCGACATGCGCTGGCCGATGGCCACGTACACAGACACGACGCCCGTGTCCTTGTTGTTGATGATCGTGTCGATCGCGATCGCCGTCTTGCCGGTCTGCCGGTCGCCGATGATCAGCTCGCGCTGGCCGCGACCGATCGGGATCATCGCGTCGATCGCCTTCAGGCCGGTCTGCATCGGTTCCTTGACCGGCTGGCGCTGGACGACGCCGGGCGCCTTGAACTCCGCCGGCCGGGTCTGCTCGACGGATATGGCGCCCTTGCCGTCGAGCGCGCGGCCGAGCGGGTCGACGATCCGCCCGAGCATCTGCTCGCCGACAGGGATCTCCAGAAGCGAGCCGGTTCGCTTGACCGTGTCGCCCTCGGAGACGCGCTCCCAATCGCCGAACAGCACCGCGCCGACGTTGTCGGACTCGAGGTTGAGCGCCAGGCCGGTTACGCCGTGCGGAAGCTCGAGCATCTCGAAGGACATCGCGTTCTCCAGGCCGTGGAGGCGCGCGATGCCGTCGGCGACCGACAGCACGGTGCCCACCTCGGTCAGCTCGGCCGTGCCGCTGTCAAGTCCCTCGATGCGGCTCTTCAGAATGCTTGTGATCTCGTCGGGATTGATCTGCATATCGGCTCCTAAGAGGCTCCTTGGGCAACGTGCCTGCGCAGCTGCTCCAGTCGGTTGCGGATAGAGGCATCGAGGATCGAGTTTCCGACCCGGACGATGATGCCGCCGAGGATGTCCGGGTCGACGATCGCGGACAGGGTGACCTTGCGCCCGGCGCGCTCGCCGATCGTCTCACCGAGGCTCGCGGTCGTCGCGTCGTCGAGCGCGATCGCGCTTGTGATCTCCACCGGCAGCATCCTGTTCTCCTCCTGCCACAGCCGCTCGTACTCCTGACGGATGCGGAAGATGACGGGCATGCGATGGTTTTCGATCAGCAGGCTGAGGAAGTTCATCAGGATCGGGCTGGCTCCGTCGAGGATGCGCCCGAGCGCCTCCTGCTTCTCTTTGGTCGAGAAGTAGGGCGAGAAGAAGAACACAGCCAGCTCGCGGTTCTCGTTCAGGGCGTCCGCGAACTGGCCGATCTGCTCGCGCAGCTCGTCGAGTGAGTCCTGCTCGCGTGCCACATCGAAGACCGAGCGGGCGTATACCTGGGCGAGCTCCTCCATCAGTTGCGATTCGCGCCCGTGGACAGCTCGGAGAAGTCCAGTTCGCTCAGCGCCTCCTCGACCAGCCGGCGCTGATCATCGTCGTTGAGCGCCTTGCGGGTGACCTTCTCGGTGGCCATGACCGTGAGGTCGGCCACTTCTCGGCGAAGGTCGCCGATCGCCCGCTTGGTGGCGGCCTCGATGTCGCGCTCGGCCCGCTTGGCCGCCTCGGCGAGGATCTCCCGCCCGCTGTCGCGGGCCTCGTGCTCGTGCGCCTCGGCCGTCTGGCGTGCGCGCTGGATGATCTCCTCGGATTGGGCCCTGGCCTCCTTGAGGCGCTCGCGGTATTCATCGAGCACCTTGTCGGCCTCCTGGCGCAGCTCGTGCGCGGAGTCGATGTCGCCTTCGATCGACTTCGCCCGCTTGTCGAGGGCTTCGCCGATCAGCGGGAACACCCAGCGCCGCAGGATGAACAGGGAGATCACGAACACGACGATCGTCCAGACCATCAGCCCGACGTTCGGCGTGATCAGGAACGAGCCTTTTGAGGAGGCGAGTGGGATGTTCACGGTGGCCGGCATGTCGGTCTACAAGAAGAAGGCGATGAAGCCGCCGACGAGGCCGTAGAAGAAGGTCGCCTCGGTCAGCGCGAAGCCGAGCCACTGGTCGCGCTCCACCTCTGCGCGCAGCTCGGGCTGCCTGGTCTTGGACTGGATCGAGGCGTTGAACACCAGGCCGATGCCCGCGCCCGCGCCCGCGGCCCCGCCGCCTGCGCCGACGCCGAGCGCGATCGCCCGGCCGGCCGCCTTCCCGTATTCGAGGGGTTCCCCCGCCGCGGCGAGGATCAGTGCGTGGAACATGTCAGGCTCCTTGTCGTTTTCTCAATGGGATTCGACCGATCCGCCGATGTAGATCGCGGTCAAGATGGAAAAGATGAAGGCCTGCAGCCCTGCGATCAGCACGGCCTCGAACAGGTAGATGGCAACTCCGAACGGCAGCAGGAGCCACGACACCCACGTGTCCCCGACGAGCACCCCGAGCTCGCCGCCCATGAACGCGATCAGCATGTGGCCGGCGAGCAGGTTCGCCCACAGTCGCACCGTCAGCGAGATCAGCCGCAGGAAGTTGGAGAGGATCTCGATCGGGAAGATCAGCCCGACGAGCGGACCTTTGATCCCCCCGGGCATGAGGCTTTTGACGTACCCAATCGGGCCGTGGTGTCTGACGCCCTCGAAGGTGAAGAGCGCGAACACGCTGAGCGCCAGGATCAGGGGGAACGCGAGGTTCGTATCGGCCGCGTAGATCTGGAGCGACGGGATGTGCGCGCCGAAGATCTTGAACGTCTGGCCCGAGTCGACCGGCAGCGGGATGTAGCCGATCAAGTTCGACACAAGGATGAACACAAAGAGCGTCGCGATCAGCGGGAAGTACTTGCGCTGGAGGCTGTCGTCGAGGTTTTCCCGCGACATTTTGCGTGTGAAGTCGTAGAACCCCTCCACCGCGACCTGCAGACGGCCCGGGCGTTCCTTGAGCCGTTTGGCGATGTACAGCATCACCCCGAGCGTGACCACGACGGTCAGGAGCAGGTACAGGATGCCCTTATTGAACGCGACAGGGCCGACCTTGAACCACGTGTCGAGTTTGAACTCGTCGGTTGGAGAGAATGCGCCGCTGGCGACCGACGCTGCCTTGTGCGGCTTGAACCCGAACACGAGTATGAAAAACACGACCCCGCCGATCCAAGCGGCCAGGACCGAGTAGCCGATCTTGCGCGCCCGGCTCATCCCCTGCTTCTCCGAGGACCCTCCCGCGCCGGGCGAGATCGGCGGCGCGCTTGCGACGGCGCTCATCGCGCCGCCCCTGCCTGCCCTTGCCCCCTCGCGATGCGCACGGCGAACGCGATCGAGTACGAGACGAAGACCACGATCGCCGCGGCCAGGCCATCGCGAGCGGCGGCCCGCGGCTCCCGCGAGGATGATCGCGCCGGCCAGCAGCCAGATGCGAGCAAAGGCGTCGACGAAGTCAAGACCGAGCCGCGACCCGGGCTCCGCGGCTCGGTCGATCAGCCTGCGGTCCACCACAGCGAGCCCACGTTGAAGGAGCCAGCCGCCGGCGCCTGCGAGCAAACCGAACACAGGCCCGCCCAGCGCAAGCGCGACCGCGACGCCGATCGGCAGCACAACGAGGTCGAGATGCCGAAGGACCTGCCGGAGGCGCCCTGCAGGGTCGGAGCCGGCGTCCTGCGCCGACGCGAGGTCCGCCAGCGAGGACGTCGCGGCGACCGCGTCGTGATCCGGCGCAGGCCGGCTGCTGGCCGTCGATGCACTTGGCGAGGCAGACACGTCAGCTTGGCGATCCGGGTGCTCGCCCGTGGCACAGCGTCCACAGGCGCCGGCGGTGGCGCAACGGGAGCGCTAGCAGCGGAACGCGCCGACCGTCGGCGCAGGCTCTCCGCGCGGCGCGTCTGCGCTGCGTGAGCAGCGCCGCGCAGACCCGTGGCCTCGACGCCTCCTGCTCGGCGAGACAGTCACCGGAGGTGAGATAGCGCGAGCGTCGTACCGTGTGCGGCCAGATTCGGGCCGTCTCGGGCGGCTCGTCCCTAGGGGCGCCGCTCGGGGGGGTGGGGTCTTCGTTGGCGTCGAAGTCTGGCATGTGCGTAGAGCCACCCTACAGACCCGACGAAAAAGTCCGCGCGCCCTTTGCGGCGAACCTGACGAAGCGCCCCCCAACCATCTCCGGAGGCGCTTCTCGAGCGTCTGCGGCGGCTCGGTCACTCTACCTGGTCTTGGACTTCGTAACAAGTTTGTGACATGCGGTACGCGGGAGCGACGGCCCGTTTGCGCGAGCGCTTGTGCCGGAGATCCAGCGACGGCAGGCGCCACCTGCGCCTCGCGATCCGCCCGGTCGTCCCGACCGCCAGCACCGCCACGGCGATCGCCGCCAGCCCACCGACGATGTCGAGGAGGAAGTGATTTCCGGTGGCGAGCACCGCCAGTGCCGTCAGGCATGGGTAGAGGACAGCGAGCGCCCGGACCCAACGGCGCCGAGAGATTCGCCACAAGGCGATCGTGCACCATCCCGCCCACGCCATGTGCAGCGACGGCATTGCAGCCAGCTGGTTGGCGTGCGAGGCCAGCGCCCCGGTGTGCCACGAGCCGAAAGCATGGCTGGAGGCGACGACGTCGGTAAAGCCGTAGGAGCCCAGCATCCGCGGCGGCGCGACCGGGTAGCGCCAGAACACGACGAAAGCCAGCACGTTGACGAGGACGAGGGAGTTACGAAGCGGGCGGTAGAGATCCGAGCGCCGCCACCACAGCCATCCCAGCAGCCCGAGCGTGACGATGAAATGTGCGTTGTCGTAGTAATCGGAGACGATCAGACCCAACGTATGGTGTCCGGCGAGCCAGCGGTCGAGCGCCAGCTCGGGATCCAGGTGAAGCGCCTGCTCGAGGTGCAGAACGCTCCAGGCGTTGCCGATCGCCGCGTGCAGCCGCAGCGGCGCGAAGTTCGTCGTCGCGTCGTAGACCCAGCACAACCACACGATCACCAGGCCCTCGACCCACCAGCGCGTCCGCCCCCGGGCGCGGCCGAGCGCACCAAGGTCGGGAATCGCCGCGGCAGGGCCGCGCGCGTCGATCGAAACGGCGCCTGACAAGCCCTTGATGTTATCCGCAGCGGCAGAGCCACTCAAGGCGCGACCGGCTGGAGCCCCCGCCGGGCGAGGGCCTCGAGGACCTGCGGGAGCGCACCGACGGTGCGCCGCCAAGAGCCCGGCGAGGAGTAGTCGTCGGCGTCATGCAACAACAGCACCGAGCCGCGCCGGCGCCGCGGTTACGCGCGCGGCGATCGAATCCGGCGTCGCCCGCGCCTCCCAATCGGCGCCCCCACTGACTCCACAGCAGCGTACGCCAGCCGCGGCCTTGGGCGATGCGCAGCGCGGCCGCGTTGGCGACGCCGAGGGCGGCCGGTAGAGGCCCAGCGAGCAGCCGGTCGCCCCCTCGATGATCGCCTCCGCTCGGGTGATGTCTTCGCGTACGCCACGCGGTGTCACGCGCAGGAGGTTGCGATGGCGGTGGCAATGCAGGCCGACTCGGTGTCCGGCCGTGACGATCTCGCGAGCGAGCGCGGGGTTGCGGAGAACCTGCTCGCCAACCAGGAAGAACGTCGCATCGACGCCCGCGCCCGCGAGGATCTCGAGTACCGCGGGGGTGCCTTGCGCGTGGGGGCCGTGTCGAACGTGAGCGCATAGCCATGCCCGCTGGCCGTTCGGTCCTCGATTCCCAGCGGTCGGCGGAGCGCCGGCCATAGCCCGGCGAGCCCCGGCAGCAGATAGCTTGCGAGCGCCACCCCGGAAAGCGCGCCTAGGAGTCGGGTGCCGGAGTGCGATGATCGGAGCTGGACATGGTCGATCTGGTGCTCGGAATCGGCGCGGCGGTGGGCGCGTCGACGCTCTACAGCCTAGGGATCGCCCTCCAGGCGATGGACGCCAGGGAGGCGCCCCACGATGAGCACCTGCGCCTGGCACTCGGTGGGGGCTCCCCCGGCGTGCCGCTGGCTGCTCGGGACCGGCTTGTCGATCCTCGGCTTCCCGCTTCAAGTGCTCGCTCTGCCGCTGGCTCCGCTGGTCGTGGTGCAGCCGGCGCTCGCCGCCGGCCTCTTGGTGCTGATGTTCCTTGCGCAGCGGATGCTGGGCGAGCACGCCGGACGGTATGAGTACATGGCCATGGGGGCGATTGTGATCGGGGTCCTCGGCGCAGCGCTGTCAGCTCCGCCGCGGAGAGATTATTGTTCTCTTCTAATGAGTATATATCCCCCGGCACCATTGGAACCGTGGGAATGAGAAGTATCTCCCGGTTCAGACGATTAATCATTCGTATAGGCGGCTGCCCCTGTCGCCGTAGGAACGTGTAAGCAGTGGGCCACGGCTGCATGGCCCGGATTTGGTTGCCCACCTGCATCGCAGCTGCGGCCCCAGTCAATCAGGGCCATCTTCCTTCTTCAGGTTCGGCGCTTCGTTATCTGGCTGGGATCTTGTTTGCTTCCCTTGCGCGGTGCCATTCTGGATCTGCTCGATCACCTGAGAGCCACAGCTTGGCCCCCAGCGGCACCAGACGAGCCTCGACTTCGCCCGCTGTTTCCTCTGCTCCAATGTCAATCGCTTCCTGCTCCAGCATGTCGCCAGCGTTCAGAGCAATACCGACATTTTGATAATCGTGACGCCGGTCTCGTGTCTCGCCGTGATAGATGGCCCAGGCGATGGGGGCGGCGAGCCGCAGTATTTCGGCAACAGCGAGGCGTGGACGTTGATACCGCCGTGCGGCGGCACGGCGAGGGCATCGCGAGACAGAATCTGACCGTAAGCGGCGACGACGAGCAAGTCCGGCCGCAGCTCGTGCAGTGCGGCGACGCCCTCCGGTGTGTTGATGCTCTCCGGTTGGAGGACGGGGACTCCGTGTTCCTGAGGTCGGCCGGAACGGGCTGCACATCACCGACGCCTGGCGGACCGGCGTCACCGCCCACCTGGGCACCACCGTGACCGGCTTCCCCAACCTGTTCTTCCTGGTCGGGCCCAATACCGGGCTCGGCCACAACTCGATCATCTTTATGATCGAGTCCCAGTGCCGGTACATCATGAGCTGCCTGCGGCTGGTGGCCAGGTCCGGGGCCGCCTCGATCGAGGTCAAGCCCGACGCGCAGGACCGGTTCAACGCCTGGGTGCAGGACAAGTCTCGCGGCAGCCGTGGCGCCGAGTGCGGTTT